>CAVSDT010000002.1:0-2323158 GCA_963726825.1 uncultured Solirubrobacteraceae bacterium
GTCGTCAACGACGAGACGCTGTTCCGCGAGCTCAAGGAGCGCTTCGGCTCCCCCTACGGGTGGGGCGAGTACTTCCGCGGCGGCATGGGCGCGGAGGCCATCCGCGACCTGCTCGAGCAGGTCGACCTCGACGCCGAGAAGGTCGAGCTCTCCGACCAGATCCGCACCGCCAAGGGCCAGAAGCAGCAGCGCGCCGTCAAGCGCCTGAAGGTCGTCTCGGCGTTCCTGAACAAGGACGGCTCCCGGGCCGTCAACACGCCGGACATGATGATCCTCAACGCCGTTCCGGTGATCCCGCCGGAGCTGCGCCCGATGGTCCAGCTCGACGGTGGCCGCTTCGCGACCTCCGACCTCAACGACCTGTACCGCCGCGTCATCAACCGCAACAACCGCCTCAAGCGCCTGCTGGACCTCGGCGCGCCGGAGATCATCGTCAACAACGAGAAGCGCATGCTGCAGGAGGCCGTCGACGCGCTGTTCGACAACGGCCGCCGCGGCCGGCCCGTCACGGGCCCGGGCAACCGTGCGCTGAAGTCGCTGTCGGACATGCTCAAGGGCAAGCAGGGGCGGTTCCGCCAGAACCTCCTCGGCAAGCGCGTGGACTACTCCGGCCGCTCGGTGATCGTCTCCGGCCCGTCGCTGAAGCTGCACCAGTGCGGCCTGCCGAAGCTGATGGCCCTCGAGCTGTTCAAGCCGTTCATCATGAGCCGGCTGGTCGAGCGCAAGGCCGTCCAGAACATCAAGGCCGCCAAGAAGATGGTCGACTCGGAGATCCCCGAGGTCTGGGACGTCCTCGAGGAGGTCATCGCGGAGCACCCGGTGCTGCTCAACCGCGCACCGACGCTGCACCGCCTCGGCATCCAGGCGTTCGAGCCGATCCTCGTCGAGGGCAAGGCGATCCAGGTCCACCCGCTCGTCTGCACCGCGTTCAACGCGGACTTCGACGGCGACCAGATGGCCGTGCACCTCCCGCTGAGCGCGGAGGCGCAGGCCGAGGCCCGCGTGCTGATGCTGTCGGCCAACAACATCCTGTCCCCCGCGCACGGGGCGCCGCTGGCGACGCCGTCGCAGGACATGGTGCTGGGCACCTACTACCTCACCTACGGCCCGGAGGGCGAGGAGCTCGAGAAGCTCCTGGAGGAGTGGAACGCGGCCCGCGCGACGGACCCGGCCCACGGGCACACGTTCCGCACCGCCCAGGAGGCCGAGCTGGCCTACGACACGGGCGACGTCAAGCTCCACGAGCCGGTGCAGTACCGGCCGGGGCTCAACGGCGAGGCCTCCGGCCACGTCTTCACGACGGTCGGCCGGATCATCTTCAACGACCAGATCATCCGGTCGCTGGAGGAGGTCCTCGGGGACGAGTTCGACGCCTCGGGCTACGAGTTCGTCAACCGCTCGCTGCGCAAGCGCGACGTGGTCTCGATGATCGACGCGCTGATCCAGTTCTACGGCGCGTCCGCGGTCTCGACCGTGCTCGACACGTTCAAGGACCTCGGGTTCCACTACGCGACGCTCGCCGGCGTCACGGTGTCCAAGAACGACGTCATCGTGCCCCCGCAGAAGGAGGCCATCCTCGAGGACTACGAGGGCCAGGTCGCCGAGGTGCAGGAGCAGTACGACGACGGCCTGATCACGCAGGAGGAGCGCAAGCTCGCGGTGATCGACAAGTGGAACGAGGCGACCGACACCGTCGCCGACGCCATGATGGCCAACATCGAGGAGAACCACGGCCTGAACTCCATCTACATGATGGCGTCCTCCGGTGCCCGTGGCTCGTTCAAGCAGATCCGCCAGCTGGCGGGCATGCGCGGCCTCATGGCCAACCCGAAGGGCGAGATCATCGAGCGCCCGATCAAGTCCAACTTCATCGAAGGCCTGGACGTGCTCGAGTACTTCATCTCGACCCACGGCGCCCGCAAGGGCCTCGCGGACACGGCGCTGCGCACGGCGGACTCCGGCTACCTGACGCGTCGCCTGGTCGACGTCTCCCAGGACGTCATCATCCGCCTGCACGACTGTGGCACGGAGGAGTGGATCGACGCCCCGCTGTACAAGGAGAAGACGGGCGAGCCGAACGAGATGCTGATCGGTCGCTTCGCGGCCAAGGACATCAAGATCGGCAAGGACGTCCTCGTCCCGCAGGGTGAGGAGATCGACCGCCACCACCTGCCGCAGCTGGTCGCCGGCTACCCCGACGAGTCGGCCAAGCCGCTCATCCCGGTGCGCTCGGTGCTCAAGTGCGAGGCCCCCACGGGCCTGTGCCAGCAGTGCTACGGCCGCTCGATGGCGTCCGGCAACACCGCCCAGATCGGCGACGCGGTCGGCATCATCGCCGCGCAGTCGATCGGCGAGCCGGGCACGCAGCTGACCATGCGCACGTTCCACACCGGCGGCGTCGCCGGCGCGGACATCACGCACGGCCTGCCGCGCATCGTCGAGCTGTTCGAGGCGCGCAAGCCGAAGGGCCTCGCGAAGATCGCGACGGTCGCCGGCACCGTGTCGCTGGAGGACACCGACCGCGCCCGCACGATCGTCATCACCGACGACGCCGGCGAGGAGCACCGCGAGACGTTCCCGCGGCGCACCCGCATGCTCGTCGTCGAGGGCGAGCGGGTCGAGATCGGCCACCAGCTCAACGAGGGCAACCTGTACCCGCACGAGCTGCTGTCCCACGGTGGGGCCACGCAGCCCGAGCGCCGCACCCGCGTCGAGGTCTACCTCGTCGACCAGGTGCAGGAGGTCTACAAGTCCCAGGGCGTGGACATCAACGACAAGCACATCGAAGTGATCGTGCGTCAGATGCTCAAGAAGGTCCGCGTGGACCAGAAGGGCGACACGGAGTACCTCCCGGGGTCCTTCATCGACCGCCACGACCTCCGTCGGGTCAACGAGGCGATCGACGCCAAGGGCGGCGAGACCGCGCAGTTCGAGGAGATCATCCTCGGCATCACGAAGGCCTCGCTGGCCACGGACTCCTTCCTGTCCGCGGCGTCCTTCCAGGAGACCACCAAGGTGCTCACGGACGCGGCGCTTGAGGGCAAGATCGACCGCCTGGCCGGCCTGAAGGAGAACGTCATCATCGGGAAGCTGATCCCGGCGGCGACGGGCCTCAAGCGCTACCGCACCATCGAGATCGAGCCGAGCGAGCCGCTGCCCCGGGGCATCGACGACGTCGGCCTGCTCGAGGGCGACGACCTGGCCGCCGAGCTCGGCCTGGTCGACGGGGGCGAGGGCCTGTCCTCCTTCGGCCCGGCGTTCGACACCGCCGAGCTGGACGAGATCGGAGCGGGCTTCGGCGCCTCCGGCGGCGGGTTCGACGACCTCGGCGACATCGAGCTGCCGCCGGACGACAAGAAGAAGTAGGTCGTCCGGGGCGTCCCGGCCTTCGGGCCGGGGCGGTCCGTAGCAGACGTGGGACGGGCGCCGCGAGGCGCCCGTTCGTCGTTCTGGACACGATGGGGTCTCCACCCGGGTTTGCGCCGTCAGTTTCGCGGGTCCTGGCGCGTAAGGACTCGTACCCGTTTGCTCCCTCCTGCCCGCCCACGGAGACCCGCCCATGCGCTCCCAGCCCCGCCCCCGCCACACGCTGGCGCCCGCCACCCTCAGCCTCCTGCGCCCGCTGTTTCGCTACTCCACCTCCCGTGACGCCTACATCCTGCGCGGAGTCGGCAGTCGCTTCGGCCCGGTGCTGGCGGTGCGCCGCGACACCTAGGCCCTAGCGTCCGCGCCGTGGGGTCCCTCACGGTGCTCATCGGCCCGCCCGGGTGCGGCAAGTCCACCTGGGCGCGTGCGCACGGGTGCGGGACCGTGCTCAGCTCCGACGCCGTCCGGGCGGAGCTGTTCGGCGACGTGCAGGCGCACGTGGGCGACGCCGAGACGGCCGCGGAGCTCGATCGGCGCGTCCTCGCCGCCGTCGCCGCCAACGCCGACGTCGTCGTCGAGAACGGGGACAACCCCCGCCGCGACGGCTATCTGGAGGCGGCTCGCGCCGCCGAGGTGCCGGCGCACGCGGTCGTGTTCGACAACGGCGACGAGGCCCGCCGGCGCAACGCGGGGCGCGAGCACGGCTCCGCGGACCCGCCGATGCCACCGGCGGAGTTCGAGCGGGCCCTCGCCGCGGCGCGGTCGGCGTCGGTGGCCGTCGCGCACGAGGCGTGGGACACCGTGCAGTGGCTGCGCTCCTACCGGCTCCCCTGAGTCGCCGCCCAGGCCAGCAGCTGGTCGGCGTCGGCGCTCGTCAGGCCGACCGCCGGGTCCGTCGGCACGAGCAGCGTCGGGCCGGGGCGTGCCGCCGCCCAGGCCTCGCACGCGGGATCCAGGACGTCGTCGATCCAGGCCAGCGGGCGATCACCTGACGCGAACGTGTCGATCGCGTCAAGCTTCCAGTGGCCTGCAACAGATGTCCCGGCGATCGTCCGGGTGGGGGTCCGCAAGGGGACGTACGGCCAGGTCCGCGGCAGGCCCAGCAGGTGGGGGAGGTGCTCCGGGGCCCGGTCCTCCCAGCCGGTGCACCAGGCCGGCTCGAACGCCGAAGCCGCCCTGAGCAGGTGTTTCGCGGCGTCGAGCGACAGGAGGTGCGGCAGGCCGTCGATCAGGACGCGCCGCCCGGGCGGGGGGTCCTCGTGGCGGAAGCCGAAGAGCGAGAGCACGCCGTCGACGTCGATGAGCAGCAGCGGACGTCTCGACACGGACACAGGATCGCCGAATCTGCAAGGACCCGGTCCCCAAGAGCGTTCTCAAGTGCATAACCTCGGTGGCCGATGAGGTTGTGGCCCCGGGCAGTCGCCGGAGCCATGAGAAACCGCCAGCGGCCGGCTCGTCCGATCGCGGCGGCTCGTCGCCGTGCCTTCGACGTTCCCAGCCCCATCTCACAAACGCTCGCCATCCTCCGCTCCACGTGACCTTCTACATCGGCATCCTCCTCGCGGTCGCTTGCGCCGTCGCCACCCAGCTGGGCTTCCTCTACAAGCACAAGGGCGCGTCCTCGGTCGCGAAGGTCGACATCGCCCACCCGGTGCGCACGGTGCGGACGCTGTTCGGCTGCAAGTGGTTCGCGATCGGGATGGGCGTCGCGCTGTCGGCCTGGATCCTCCACGTCGCCGCGATGGCGATGGCCCCGCTGTCGGTCGTGCAGGCGGTGCTCTCCACGGGCGTCGTGATGCTCGCCGTCCTCGCCGAGCGGGTCTTCGGCTTCAAGGTCGGCCGCCGCCAATGGGCGGGCGTGGCGCTGACCGCCGCGGGCCTGGTGATGCTCGTGATCACGCTGCCGCAGGCGCCCGGCTCGCACTCGCACTTCTCCCTGCCGGCGATGATCGCCTTCGAGGCGGGCCTGCTGGCCGTCGGCATGGCGCTGATCTCCGGCAAGCACCGGATCGCGCACGAGCGCAACCACGGCGTCGTCCTCGGCGCCGCCGCCGGTCTGCTGTTCGGCGTCTCGGACATCTCGATCAAGGCGCTGACGGGGATGCACGGCCTCGAGGCGATCGTGCTCTCGCCGTGGTTCGCCGTCACGGTGACGGCGTCCGTGATCGCCTTCTACGCGTCCGCCCGCGGCCTGCAGGACGGCGAGGCCGTCCCGGTGATCGCCGCGACCTCGACCGCGGCGAACGTCTCCACCATCGCCGGCGGCATCCTCGTCTTCGGCGACCCGATGCCCGGTGACGCCCTCGGCGTCGTCGTGCAGGCGCTGGCGTTCATCCTCGTGATCGTCGCCGCGATGCTCGTCCCCGCGCCCGTCCGGGCCGCGGACGCCGCCGCGGCCTAGGTCCAGTACAGCATCCGCGCGCCGGGCAGGCGCTCGGCGAGCTGGTCGTCGAACCAGCCGCGCAGCTCGCGCATGACCGCGAGGGGGTAGACGTGCTTGCGGCCGCCGAACTTCGTCCGCTTCAGCGCGCGCACGTCGTCGTCCATCTCGAGCGAGGACGCCGGGTACCAGCCGTTGAGGATCCCGCGCGAGGTCTCCGTGTAGCGGTGGGTGATGCACTCGACGGTGAGGTCGGCGTCGACCCCTGCGAGCGCGGCGGCGACCCCGTCGAGCAGCTCGCCGTAGCCGGCCCGCCAGTCCTCCAGCGGCATGATCGGCGCGATCGTCAGACCGACGGGGTACCCGGCGAGGGCCATGCGGCGCAGGGCGGCCAGGCGGGCGCGCAGCGGGGCGGTCCCGCCCTCGTAGCGTTTGATGACGAGCGGGGCGTTGACGGAGAAGCGCACGCGGGTGCGGCCGCGGTGGTCCAGGCGCTCGAGCGCCTCGGTCGCGTCGAACTTCGTGGTGAAGCGCAGCTGCACGTCGTCGCGGGTGGCGAAGTGCTCGATCGTGCGCGCGAGCGAGCCGGTGAGATGCTCGATCCCGAGCGGGTCCGTGTAGCAGGAGGCCTCGAAGGTCGTGCCCTCGTCGGCGCGGTGCGCGGAGGCGGACGTGACGGTCCCCTGCCCCTCGTAGGCGGGCAGCGCGGCGAGGATCTCCTCGAGGTTGGCGAACGCGCGGGTCACGGGCGGGCCGGGGAGCGAGCCCGCGAGGTAGCAGTACTGGCAGTGGGCGGGGCAGCCGCGGGCGAGGTGGAACTGCCAGTCGGCGCTCGGCGGGATCGGCTGCGGCTTGCGGCCGCTCGGCGGGGCGTTGACGACGGCAAGGGTGCCCTTGGCCCGCCGGTAGGCCTCGCGCTCGTCACCGTCGCGCAGCCCGGTGAGCCGGTCGCCCGCCAGGCGCGTGACCGGGACGCCGAGGGCCTCGCAACGGGCGGCGATGGCGTGGCCGTGCTCGTGCTCGAGCGCCGAGCGGGTGACGAGGACCTGCTTGGGCCGCCAGAGCTTGGCGGCGGGGACCTCGCGGGCGGGGGCGGCGGTGGCGGCCATCACCGGGAGTACGGGCGCCGGGCTCCCAGCGCCGACTCCGTGTGGGTCCGCGCGCCGGCGTCAGGCCTCGCTGACGGCGGCGGCGATCACCGCGGCCGTCGCGGCCGGGTCGTCCCACCCCGGGAGGTGCCCCACGTCCGGCATCGAGACGTGGGTCGCACCCGGCAGCCGTGCCCGCGCCCGGGCCGACTGCGGGCCCGCGAGCAGGAGCAGGTCGTGCTCGCCCCAGGCGATCGTCAGCGGGCACGGCAGCGCGCCGGGACGGTCAGGCGCGCGCCAGCGGAACGCGTGGCGGCGGGTCGCGTGCGTGCCGGTCGCGCGGACGAGATCCGCGAAGCCCTCGCGCGTGCGCGCGCGCGGGAAGCCGCTCCCCGTGCCAGGCGAACGGGAGGACCGCGGCGCGGCGCAGGACGCCCGGAAGCGGCGGGACCGTGCGCTGCAGCAACGGCGCGGTCGCGTCGACGAGCGCGATGGTGGCGTGCAGATGCAGGCGCTCGAGGCCCGTCCCGGTGAAGCCGATGGGCGAGAGCGCGCAGGCCACCCGCACCTGGCCGGTCAGCGCGAGGTGCACCGCGACGCCGCCCCCGAGCGAGTTGCCGGCCACCGACCACTCGTCGAAGCCGAGCTCGTCGCGCATCAGCGCCGCACAGGCGTCGGCCAGTGCCGGCAGGGTGGGAGGGCCGGCGAGCGGGGGCGAGGCGCCGAAGCCCGGGAGGTCGACGGTCACCACCGTGAAGCGGTCCTGGAGGCGGGGCACGACCGCGGTCCAGGCGGCGGCCGACATGCCGATCCCGTGCACGAGCAGCAGCGGCGGCCCGTCCCCCTCGCGTTCGTGGTGCAGCGCCACGGGAGCAAACCTACCCCGCGCCCTTGAGGCCGGGGGCCTGCTCCGGTACGTTGTCCACAACGGCCAACCGGCTTCGACAAAACGGCAAACAGGAGGACGAGCATGGCAACGGTCGGTGCTTCCCCGGCAGTCAACACGAACGAGCACGCCACGAGCTCGGAGCTGCAGGAGCTTGCTGCGAAGCACCTGTGGCTGCACTTCACCCGCATGGGCGCCAACGCCGACCATGAGGTGCCGATCATCACCAAGGGCGAGGGGTGCTACGTCTGGGACGAGGACGGCAACAAGTACCTCGACGGCCTGTCCGCGCTGTTCTGCGTCAACGCCGGCCACGGTCGTGAGGCCTACGCGCAGGCCGCCTACGAGCAGATGTGCGAGCTCGAGTTCTTCACGAACTGGAGTGCCGCGCACCCGACGGCCATCCGCCTGGCCGCCAAGATCGCGTCGCTGGCCCCCGGCGATCTCAACAAGGTCTTCTTCACCTCCGGTGGCTCGGAGGCCGTCGACTCGTCACTGAAGCTCGTCCGCCAGTACCACAAGCTCCGCGGCAACGCCCAGAAGCACAAGACGATCTCCCGCATCACGGCCTACCACGGCACGACGATGGGCGCCCTGTCGATCACGGGCATCACGTCGGCCCGCACGCCCTTTGAGCCGCTGCTGCCCGGCGGCTGCCACGTCCCGACGCCGAACCTCTACCGCCTGCCCGAGGGGCAGTCGCCGGAGATGTACGCCGAGGCCGTCAAGGAGCGGATCGAGTTCGAGGGCCCCGAGACCGTCGCCGCCTTCTACGCCGAGCCGGTGCAGAACTCGGGCGGCTGCTTCGTCCCGCCGGAGTCCTACTTCCCGCGCATCCGCGAGATCTGCGACGAGTACGACGTCGTGATGGTCTCCGACGAGGTCATCTGCTCCTGGGGCCGTCTCGGCACCTGGTTCGGCTGCGAGCGCCTCGGCTACCAGCCCGACATCATCACGACGGCCAAGGGCCTGACGTCCTCCTACCAGCCGATGGGCGCCGTGATCGTCTCCGACAAGATCGCCGAGCCGTTCACGGCCGACAAGATGTTCTCCCACGGCATCACGTTCGGCGGGCACCCGGTGGCCGCGGCCGTCGCGCTCAAGAACATCGAGACGTTCGAGGAGGAGGACCTGCTCGGCAACGTCATGCGCAACGAGGGGCTCTTCCGCGAGAAGCTCGAGTCGCTCTATGACCTGCCGATCGTCGGCGACGTGCGCGGGATGGGCTACTTCATGGCCATCGAGCTCGTCAAGGACAAGGAGACCAAGGAGTCCTTCACCGACGCGGAGTGCGACGACCTCCTGCGCGGCTTCCTCTCCAACGACCTGATGAAGCGCGGCCTGATCTGCCGCGCCGACGATCGCGACCAGCCCGTGGTGCAGCTCTCGCCGCCGCTGATCGCCGGTGAGGAGCAGTTCGACGAGATCATCGCGGTCCTGCGGCCCTCGCTGGAGGAGGCCGGGCGCCGCATGGGGCTCTAGCCCTTGCTCGTCCTCCGCGATCTGGTGGAGGACATGGGCCTGCGCGTCCTGGCGGGCGCGCAGGGCCTGGACCGGCCGGTGCGCTGGGTCCACATCTCCGAGCTCGCCGACCCGACGCCGTTCCTGACGGGCGGTGAGCTGCTGCTCACCCACGGCGCGGCCTGCGACGCCGACGGCTACGTCGGCCGGCTCGCCGGCCACGGGGTCGCGGGCGTGGGCATCGCGGTGGGGGAGGACGGCATCGCCGCGGTCGCCCCCGGCGTGCTGGCCGACGCGGAGGCGGCCGGCCTCCCTGTGATCGAGATCCCCGACGCCGTCCCGTTCATCGCCATCACCGAGCGCGCGGCGCGGACGATCGTCAACGCGCAGGCCGACCTGCTCGCCCGCGCCAGCGACGCCCATGCGCGCCTGGAGCGCGTCGTGCTCGCCGAGGGCGGCCTCGACGGGATCACGTCCGAGCTGGCCACCCTGATCGGCACGGGCGTCGCGGTGCTCGACGCCGCGGGCCGCACCCTGGCGGTCGCCGGCGGTGTCGCGGGCGTCTCGGAGGTCCTGCGGCTGCCCGTCGTGCGGCCGGGGGAGGGCACCCCCGAGGCGTGGCTGGAGGCCGACGGCCCGCTGAGCGACCTCGACCGCCTCGTCGTCCAGCACGCCGTGACCGTCGTCGGGCTGGAGCTCCTGCGTCGCCGCGTCGTGGCCGAGACCGAGCACCGCCTGGCGGGCGACGTGCTCGCCGCGCTGCTGGCGGGCGAGCTGGCGGGGGAGGACCTCGAGCGCCGCCTGGAGCCCTTCGGCCTCGCAGGGTCCCTGACCGCGGTCGTCGTGGAGGCCCCGTCGGAGGACGACGCCCGCGCCGTGGCGGCGGTCCTGGCCGACGCGGTCCGCCTGCACGCCCCAGGGGGCCTGGCCGCGGCGTCGGGCCGGCACGCGTGCGCGTTCCTGCGCGCGCCGCGGACCTCCCCCACGGACCTAAAGGCGCGCAACGGTGGCTCTGACGACCACAACGCGACTGCTGATGCCCGGGGTGGGGGCGCGGGCGCGCCCGGGGACGGGGTCGCGGAGGCGGTCCGCGCGCACGTCGCGGCCGCACTCGGGCAGACGGTCCATGCCGGTGTGAGCCGTGCGACGGCGGCGGTCGACGCCCGGCGGGCGTTCCACGAGGCGCGCTGCGCCCTGGAGGCGACGGCGGGACGCAACGGCGGCCGTCCGCTCCTGTCGACCTTCGACGACCTCGGCTCGTTCCGGCTGCTCCTGACCCTGCAGGACGGCGACGCGCTGCGCCTGTTCTGCGAGTCGATCCTCGCGCCGATCGAGGAGGCCGACGCCGACTACGGGGGCGAGCTGCTTCCGTCCCTGGCGGCCTTCATCGAGGCCAACGGCGCGTGGGAGAAGGCAGCGCGGCGCCTGGACTGCCACCGCCACACGCTGCGCTACCGGGTCAAGCGCATCGAGGAGCTCACCGGCCGCTCGCTCGACCGCGCGCAGGACCGGACGGACTTCTGGCTCGCCCTGCGCGGGCGCGAGCTCGTCGGCTGAGCCGGTCCGCGTCCGACGGCGGACATCCCCCTCAAGCTCGGTGGCCGCGGGCCGAACTCCGCGGGCGTGGGACGTGGCCTCATACGCGGACGAGTGGTGGCGTTGCTGCTGTGCGTCGACGGGCTGATCTGGCTCGGGACGCTCATGCAGGCGATCGGCACGCACTGACCGCCTCGCGCCTCAGCCGAGGCGCCGCGTGACGAAGCGAGCCGCCGCGGCCGCGCTCCCGTCGGTGCGGTAGGCGAGGTGCTGGGCGAAGTCGTCGCCCGCGTTGCAGATCGGGTCGCCGCGGTTGCAGTCGTCCAGCGCCCGGCCGGCGAAGCGACCGCCGTCGCGATCGAGGCGCCTGCCGCGCAGCCGGGACGGGTTGCCGAAGACGACGACCGCCGCGACCCGCGGGGCGAGGAAGCGCGGCAGGCGCGGTCCGGCGCCGACGCCGGCGGGCATGCCGAGGACGACGTCGGTGACCGAGGCCCCCTGGGAGTAGCCGCCGAGGACGAACCGCGTGCGCGGGCAGCGGCGCGCCCGCGCGATCAGGTGGCGGGTCATGTCGACCGCGCCCGCCCCGACGCTGGACTGGTCCACCGCCGCCGCGTAGTCGACGGCATGCGCGCCGACCCGGTCACCGGGGAGCTCGCGGCGCAGGGCGGCGTGGAGGCGCGCACCGACGATGCCGAGGCCCGGCGCCTCGCTCGTGCCGCGGGCGAAGACGAGCTCGACCTCCGAGCAGGGCGCGGGCGCCCCGACCGTGGCCGTGCTCGCCGGGGTGGGCGTTCCCGTCGCGGTGGGGGCGGGGGTGGGCTCGGCCTCGGTCGCCCCGCAGCCCCCGAGGACCACGAGCAGCACGAGCGCGCGGGCGCAGGAGTGCTTCACGCCGCGGGTTCTGAGACGCGCAGCACGATCCGCGTCTCCGTCTGCTGCGCACCGGCGCGGCGCAGGCCCCGCACGGTCGCGTCGAGCTCGTCGGCGCCCCGGCAGGCGGCGCGCACGTGGTAGTCGTAGCGGCCGGTCACGAAGGCCAGCTCGCGGACCGCAGGCAGCGCCTGCGCCGCGCGCTCGAAGCCCTCGGGCGTGGTCTCGGGCGAGAGCGCGACGTCCACGAAGGCGTCGAGCGTCCGGCCCATTCGGCGCTGGTCGACGACCGCCGTGTAGCCCGTGATGACGCCGGCGCGCTGCAGGCGGCGCACGCGGTCGGCGGCGCCGTGGGGGGACAGGCCGACGAGCGAGCCCAGCGCCGCGAAGGACGACCTTCCGTTTGCGACGAGCGCATTGACGATCTGGACGTCCGTCGCGTCCAGACCTGAGGATTCCACAGTCTTCTGCGCAGACCCTTGATCGTCCGTGCTCATCTGCGGATCATGACACGAAGGAACCACCGACGAGGGAGTGACCCCTGTGCGCATCGGCGTGCCGACGGAGATCAAGACGGATGAGTACCGGGTGGCGCTGACGCCCTCCGGGGCACGCGAGCTCGTCGAGCACGGGCACGAGGTGCTGGTGCAGGAGGGCGCGGGCCTCGGCTCCGCCATCGCCGACGAGGAGTACGTCGCCCAGGGCGCGACCATCGTCCCCGACGCCGACGCGGTCTTCAGCCAGGCCGAGCTGATCGTCAAGGTCAAGGAGCCCCAGGCCGTCGAGGTCGCGCGCCTGCGCCCCGGCCAGGTCCTCTTCACCTACCTCCACCTCGCCCCGGACCCCGAGCTGACCCAGGGTCTGATCGACTCCGGCGCGACCTGCATCGCCTACGAGACGGTCACGGACGCCCGCGGCCGCCTCCCGCTGCTGGCGCCGATGTCGGAGATCGCCGGCAAGATCGCCACCCAGGCCGGTGCCTTCATGCTCGAGAAGCCGCTCGGCGGCCGCGGGCTGCTGCTCGGCGGCGTCCCCGGCGTCGCGGCCGGCAAGGTGCTCGTCATCGGCGGCGGCGTCGTGGGCCAGAACGCGGCCGAGATCGCCGTCGGCATGGGCGCCGAGACCTACGTCGCGGACCGCTCCATCGACCGCCTGCGCGAGCTCGAGACGATCCTCAACAACCGCGTCTCGACCGTCTACGCGTCCACGCTCGGCATCGAGGCGCTGCTGCCCGAGGTCGACCTCGTCGTCGGCGCCGTCCTCGTGCACGGCGCGAAGGCCCCGCACGTCATCACGCGCCAGCAGCTCGGCCTGATGAAGCGCAACTCCGTCCTCGTCGACGTCTCGATCGACCAGGGCGGCTGCTTCGAGACGTCGCGCGCCACCACCCACACCGACCCGACCTACGAGGTCGACGGGGTGACGCACTACTGCGTCGCGAACATGCCGGGCGCGGTGCCGATCACCTCGACCTACGCGCTGACCAACGCGACGATGCCCTACCTCGTGCGGCTCGCCGACAACGGGGCCAAGCAGGCGCTCGCGGCCGACCCCGGCTTCCTCGACGGCCTCAACGTCGCCGGCGGCAAGGTCACCTACGAGCCCGTCGCCCGCGACCAGGGCCTCGACTACGTCCCGGCCACCGAGGCGCTCGAGCAGGTCGCCGCCCCGGCCTAGCCCGGCGGGGGGTGCCGCGGCGGCCGCAGCCGCCGCGGCGCACCCCCTCTAGCGCGTCCGCAGCCCGTACCCGAACGGGTACAGGCCCGTCTTGCCGTCCCCGGCGTTGATCGGCTCCTGCTCGAGCGTCCGCGGCCACGTGACCGGCAGCTTCCCGGTGAAGGGCCGCACGCCGAACAGGGTGTCCGCCACGCCCGCGCCCTCGCTGCCGGGCAGCCAGGCGGCGACGAGGCCGTCGATCTCGCGCCGCTGCGCGGGGTCGAGGATCAGCGGCCGACCGCTGACCACGACGACCACGCACGTCTTCGCCTGCGCGCACGTGCGGTCCACCGCGAGCTTGTCCGCGGCGGAGAGCTGCATCGTCTGCGACGGCCGCGCGACGCCATGGTCGGCCGGGTCGTAGGCCCAGCCGGGCCCACCGACGTCGCCGAAGCCCTCCGCGTACGGCGTCTCACCCACGACGACGACGCCGGTCGCCTTGCGCGGGACGGGCGTCGAGGCGTCGGCGGAGAACGTCACGTTCGCGGCGCCCGCGGCGTCCTGGATCCCCCGCAGGATGGTCGTGCCCGGAATCGGGTCGGGGTTGGCAGACCCGCCCTGCCACGTCAGGGTCCAGCCGCCGGCCTGGTTGCCGATGTTGTCGGCGTTCGAGCCGGCGACGTAGACGGGCTTGCGGCCCTTCAGCGGCAGTGCGTGACGCCGGTTCTCCAGCAGCACCTGCGACTCCGCGACGGCGCGGCGTGCGACCGTGCGGTGGGCGGCCGAGCCGATCTGGCCCTGGTTGGAGCGGTCGGTGAACGGGTGCTCGAACAGGCCGAGCTCGAACTTCTTGGTCAGGATCCGGCTGACCGCGTCGTCGATGCGGCTCATGGGGACGGCGCCGGCCTCGACCTGGTCGGTCAGCGTGTCGATGTAGGCCGCGAAGTTCGACGGCTGCATCCCCATGTCGACCCCGGCGTTGACGGTCGTGGCGACCTGCTCGGGGAACGTGCCCGGCAGCTGGTCGACCGCGTTGTAGTCGGAGATCACGAACCCGTCGAAGCCCATCTGGCCCTTCAGCACGTCCGTGAGCAGCTCGCGGTTGGCGTGCATCTTGATCGGGTTGCCGGTCCCGTCCTCGGTCCAGTCGACGCTCGAGTAGGACGGCATGACGGTCCCGACGTGATGCTCCTGGATCGCGGGGACGAACTGCTGCAGCGACGTGCGGAAGAAGTCCCGTCGGTCGGTGATGTCGACGCCCTGGTCGATCGGGTAGTCGCCCGAGCCGGTCCCGTAGGTCGTGTTGCCGTCGCCGGCGAAGTGCTTGGCGGAGGCCAGCACGCGGTCGCGGCGGTCGAGCTGCCCCGGCCTGCCCTGCAGGCCGTCGATCGAGGTCTCCATCCGCTTCACGAGCTGCGGGTCCTCCCCGTAGGACTCGTAGGTGCGCCCCCAGCGGTCGTCCTGCGCGGCGCACAGGCACGGCGCGAACGCCCACTGCGGGCCGCTCGCTCGGGTCTCCTCCGCGGTGATGTGCGCGGCCTCGCGCACCAGGGCCGGGTCGCGCGTGGCGCCCAGGCCGATGTTGTGCGGGAAGATCGTCGCCCCGCGCAGGTTGCCGTGCCCGTGGACGGAGTCGACCCCGTAGACGATCGGGATCCCCAGGCGCGTCTTGAGCGCCGCGCGCTGGAACTCGTCGACCATGTCGGCCCACGCGGTCGGCGTGTTGCCCTCCGGGACGGACCCGCCGCCGGACAGCACGGAGCCGAGCCCGAGCGTCGTGATCGGCGTGGCGTCGGGCGTCAGCGACGCCCGCTCGGCCTGGGTCATCTGGCCGACCTTCTCGGCCAGCGTCATGCGGCCGAGCAGGTCCTCGACCCGTCTGCGCACCGGCAGGCGCGCGTCGCGGTAGGGCAGGCCGGACGAGGGCGCGGCCTCGGCGGCCGGCGCCTGCGCGGGCGGCGGATCGGCGGCGCCGGCCGGCGCGACGGCGACGACGGCGCCAACGACCAGCGTCGCGGCGGCGGCTGCCGCCCGCGCGGTGACGGACTTCGACATGGACTCCCCCCGGAATCTCTGGAAACGGACCCGCGGCAGCATCCTCGTTCGAGTCCTGAACGTCAAGGGCTCATGTCACGTATCGGTCGTTCGTGGTCCGAACGTCCGGCCGCCCGGCGGCGTAGGCTTGGCGACCTCGTGTCCGCCCCGGGATCCTCGCGGCAGCTGCGCGCCGCCAACCGCGAGCGCCTGCTCGCGCTGCTGCGTGCGCGGGGGCCGATGGTGCAGGCCGATCTCGCCCGCGCCTCCGGTCTCTCGCCGGCCACCGTCTCGAGCATCGTCGGCGAGCTGCGCGCCGCGGGCTGGCTCGACGGGGACGCCGGCCGCCGCGAGCGGCTCACGCTGAGCCGCTCGGCCGGCGTGGCCGTCGGGGTCGACTTCGGCCACTCGCACGTGCGCGTCGTCGTCGCCGACCTCGCCCACGCCGTCCTCGCGGAGGCCGAGAGCGCCGTCGCGGTCGACGGCTCGGCGGCGGCGGGCATCGCCGTGGCGGGCGCGCTCGTGCGCGGCGTCCTCGCCGAGGCGGGGGAGACGGCGGAGGCCGTCACCGGCGTGGGCATGGGGCTTCCCGGCCCCCTGCGCGACGACACGGGCGAGGTGGGGGACTCCTCCATCCTGCCCGGCTGGATCGGCGCGCGGCCTGCAGCGCTGCTCCAGGCCGAGCTCGGCCTGGCCGTCGTCGTCGACAACGACGCCAACCTCGGCGCGCTGGCCGAGACCGTGTGGGGCGTCGGCCGCGGGTGCCGCGATCTCCTCTACGTCAAGGCCGCGACGGGGATCGGCGCCGGGCTGGTGCTCGGCGGCCAGGTCTACCGCGGCGCGGGCGGGACGGCCGGCGAGCTCGGCCACCTGCCCGTCGACGACGACGGCGCCGTGTGCCGCTGCGGCAACCGCGGCTGCCTCGAGACGGTCGCCGGCGCCGAGGCGGTGCTCGCCCCGCTGCGGCGCACCCGTCCCGAGCTCGCGACGCTGCGCGCGGTGGTGGACGCCGCCGGCGCCGGGGACCGCGCGGCCAGGCGGGTGATCGAGGACGCCGGCCGCGCGCTCGGACGTGGGGTCGCGGGGGCCTGCAACCTCGTCGGCCCCGAGCGGGTGATCGTCGGCGGGGAGCTCGCGCGCGCCGGTGAGCTGCTCCTGAGCCCACTGCGCGACGGGCTCCGGCGCGGCGCCGTCGGCGCGATGCGCGAGGTCCCCGTGCTGGCCGGCGTGCTCGGGGAGCGGGCCGAGGTCCTCGGGGCCGTCGCGCTGGCCCTGCGCAGCTCGGAGCGCTTCGTCGCCGAACCGGAGGCGGCCGCGTAGCCGGGGCGGGGCCTGACCACTGCTACTCTCGCTCGTTCGTTATGCCCACGACTTCGCAGCTCGTCCGCAAGGGACGTACCCCAAAGACCAAGAAGGTCGCGACCCCCGGCCTCAAGGTCGGGCAGGGACGCAAGAAGAAGGTCGCCGCCCCGCAGAAGCGCGGCGTGTGCACCCGCGTCTACACGACCACGCCCAAGAAGCCGAACTCCGCGCTGCGCAAGGTCTGCCGCGTCCGGCTCACGAACGGCATGGAGGTCACCGCCTACATCCCGGGCGAGGGGCACAACCTGCAGGAGCACTCCGTCGTGCTCGTCCGCGGCGGCCGCGTCAAGGACCTCCCGGGTGTGCGCTACAAGGTCGTGCGCGGCACGCTGGACGCCTCCGGCGTCTCCGGCCGCAAGAAGGCCCGTTCGACGTACGGCGTGAAGGCCAAGTAATGCCCCGTCGCGCAGCCGCAGGCGCCCGGCCGATCGAGCCGGACTCCATCCACCGCTCCAAGCTCGTCTCGCAGATCATCAACAAGGTGATGCTCGACGGCAAGAAGTCCACGGCCGAGAAGATCGTCTACGACGCGCTCGCGATCGTGGCCGAGCGCTCCGGCAAGGACCCCGTGGAGTACCTCGAGGCGTCGATCAAGACGCTCACGCCGCAGCTCGAGGTCCGCTCCCGCCGCGTCGGTGGCGCCACCTACCAGGTGCCCGTCGAGGTCCCGCCGAACCGCGCCCGCACGCTCGCCGTGCGCTGGCTCGTGCTCTTCGCCCGCCAGCGGCGCGAGAAGTCGATGGCCCAGCGCCTCGCCAACGAGCTGATGGACGCCCAGTCCCAGCAGGGCGGCGCCTACAAGCGCAAGGACGACATCTTCCGCATGGCGCAGGCCAACAAGGCCTTCGCCCACTACCGCTGGTAGCCGACCCCGGCACCACCGGACGGACCCGACGCCCACCGCGACCCGGTGGGCGTTGCTCGTTCCGGGGCCGGTTCGCGGCGCCGACCACCCCCCGGCCGCGGGAGCGTGGTGCGGCCGGCGGACCCGGGCGGTTCGCCGGACGGACCACGCCCCCAGAGGGAGGGGGTGGGTGGGCTCGCGGACCGGGCCGGGGGAGCGCGCTCGCGGACCCGCAGGCCCGGCGGGCTAACCGCGCGGTCCGGCCACGGTCAGACCGCCCGCGAGGGTCACGAGCACCGCGCCGGCCGACTCGAGGAAGAACCCGATGCCGGCCTTGGAGGTCGCCGGGTCGGTGATCGTCCCGTACACGCCCTCCTCGCCGAGGTCGGGCAGGTCGATCGCGATCACGACGAACAGCGCCGCCAGCCCGAGCACGAGCAGGGCGAGGCCGATGACGCGCGGCGCGGCGGCGCGGGTGGCCAGGCCCGTCAGCGCCAGGGCCGCGAGGGCGATCACGAGCAGCGCGTAGCCGTGATGGGCGCCCGCGGTGCCCGCGGCCACCGTGTCGCCGCGTGAGCGGATCACGTAGAGGTCGGTGAACTCCGCCACGAGGAGCAGGAGGGCCCCCAGGCCGCCGAGGGCGAGGATGGGCGTGCGCAATCGGGCGGAGGTCATCTCCCACGCATTGAACCGGATCGCCGCCGGGAGCCCCGCTACCCTTCGACGGCGTTCCGTCCGGCCCCGTGGTGCTCCTTCGTAGCCGCGGCCCCACTTCAAGGAGACTGGCCTGTGACCCACCTTCTCGCGTACCTCGACCCCGGGTCGAGCTCGATGATCATCCAGATGCTGCTCGGCGGGTTCGCCGCAGCCGGCGTTGCGCTCAAGCTGTACTGGCGCCGCTTCAAGAGCATGCTCGGCTTCAAGCCCAAGGAGCCGCAGGACGGCCTCTACACGGCCGACGCCGACGACGAGCCGACGGTCGCCGTCAACGGCACCGAGCCCGACGCCGCCCGGGAGCCCGTGCGCTCCGGCAAGCGCTGACGTGATCGACGGGCAGTCCCTGGCAGAGCCCGGGTCCTTCCGGGACCGGGACTCCCGGGTCTTCATCGCCGACGGCGGCGTCTTCCGCGCCCTCAGCGCCCGCGGCCTCGAGGACTTCGAGGCCCTGCAGGCCACCACGCTGTTCGCCCGCGCCGTCAAGGACGGCAAGCTCGTCCGCACGGAGCTGCACCGCGACACGCAGTCCGTGCCCGAGGGCCTGCTGCCGGAGGCGCCCGCCGGCGTGCTCGAGCACGAGCGCATCCCGATGATCTCCTACCCGTACGAGTGGACGTTCGGGATGCTCAAGGACGCGGCGCTGCTGCATCTCGAGCTGATCGACGCGGCGATGGCCGAGGGCCTGACGATGAAGGACGCGTCGCCCTACAACGTCCAGTTCACGGGCGCGCGGCCGACGTTCGCCGACATCGGCTCCTTCGAGCCGCTGCGCCGCGACGAGCCATGGATCGGCTACCGCCAGTTCTGCACGATGTTCCTGTATCCGCTGATGCTGCAGGCCTACCGCGACGTCGACTTCCAGCTGTTCCTCAAGGGCTCGCTGGAGGGCATCACCCCGCCGCAGGCCGCGGCGCTGCTGCCCAAGCGCGGCGACGGCATCCTCACCCACGTGCGCCTCCATGCCCGCCTGGAGCGCCGCCAGGACGACACCTCGGTCCGCGAGACGCGCAAGGAGATGTCGGCCGCCGGCTTCAAGTCCGAGATCGTGCGCGCCAACCTGCAGAAGATGCACAAGCTCGTCACGGGGCTGAAGTGGGACCTGCCGAAGACGGCGTGGACGGACTACGGCGACAACAACCGCGGCTACGACGTCGCGGACAGAAACGCCAAGGAGGCGTTCGTCCGCACCGCGGCCCAGCGCGTCCGGCCGCGCGTGACCTGGGACCTCGGCACCAACGACGGCGTCTTCGCCCGCATCGCGGCCGAGCACTCCGAGCACGTCGTGGCCTCCGACTTCGACCACGCCACCGTCGAGCACCTCTACCAGGCGCTCAAGGGCGAGGGCGACACGAAGATCCTCCCGCTGGTCATCGACGTCTGCGACCCGTCGCCGGCGCGCGGCTGGCGCAACGCCGAGCGCCAGACGCTCGAGGGCCGCGGCCGCCCGGACCTGACGCTCTCCCTCGCGCTGCTCCATCACCTCTCCATCACCCGCAACGTCCCCGTGCGCGACCTGATCGCCTGGCTCGCCGACCTCGGCGGGACCCACGTGATCGAGTTCCCGCTGCGCGAGGACGCGATGGTCCAGCGCCTGCTCGCCGCCAAGCGCGACGAGAGCCACCCGGACTGGGACCTCGAGCACTTCGAGGGCGCCCTGGCCGAGCGCTTCGACATCCACGTCCGCGAGGCCCTCGGGACGCGGGTGCTGTTCGAGGCCACGAGCAAGGGCTGACGTGACGGAGACGTCGGCGGGAGTGCGCGGGCGCGACAGGGCGCACGCTCGGGTGCAGGAGGAGGAGCACGCGTGGCCGTCGGCACCGCTGCGCGGCCTGCACCTCGGCGCCCTCTGGGCCCTCGCCTTCGTCCAGCCGCTGTTCGGCCTCCTCGGCGACAACCCGGCGTTCTTCGTCGCCCGCAACAACACCCCCGGCGACATCCTCCTGTTCGCGATCGGGTTCGCGCTGGTCCCGCCGCTGCTGTTCGTCCTGCTCGAGGTCGTGCTCGAGAAGGTCAGCCCGCGGCTCGCCCGCATCGTGCACCTGACGTTGGTCGTCGTCCTCGCCGGCGCGCTGCTGGGCCAGATCTTCAAGAACCTCAGCCCGAGCCCGTTCGTCCTGTTCCCGATCGCGATCGCCCTCGGGCTGCTCGCGATGGACGCCTACCGGCGTCTGCCCGCCGTGCGCACCCTCCTCTCGGTGCTCACCGTCGCCCCCGTCGTCGTGCTCGCGCTGCTCCTCTTCCTCTCGCCGGTGAGCGGTCTCGTGTTCGGCTCCGACGACGCCCAGGCCTCCGGTACCGGCACGACGTCCAAGACCCCCGTGGTCCTGATGATCTTCGACGAGCTGCCGACCATCTCGCTGATGCGACGCGACCAGACGATCGACGCGCAGCGCTACCCCCACTTCGCCAAGCTCGGCCGCAGCTCCACCTTCTACAAGAACACCACCAGCGTCTCGGACGGCACCTACGTGGCCGTGCCCGCGATCCTCACCGGCAAGCGCCCGTCCGCGGAGCTGCCGACGTCGCGGACCTACCCCGACAACCTGTACTCGCTGCTCGGGCGCACCTACGACCAGTTCAACCAGGAGCCGATCACCAAGGTCTGCCCGACCTCGTTGTGCACCGCCCGCGAGCGGCCCCGCCAGAAGACCCGGCTGCTTGACCTCGCGGCGGACCTCAAGGTCGTCGAGGGCCGGCTGCTGCTGCCCGAGAAGCTCGCCGACACGCTGCCCCCGATCGACCGCGACTGGGAGGACTTCGCCGCCGACGACGGCGACGACGGCCTCGCCGCCGCGTCGCGCTCCACCGGCTCCACCGGCGCCGGGGGCGCGGCGAAGGGCCCCATCACGAAGATCGCCGGCACCGACATCCCCTCCGAGCGCGTGCGCCAGGCCCGCGCGGTCGTGGCCCAGATGCGCCCGCGCGATCGCGGCGCGCTGTACATGGTCCACAACGTCATCCCGCACGTGCCGTGGCGCTTCCTGCCCAACGGCGCGCAGTACGTCGTCGACGGCCCGACGATCCCGGGCCTCGACGACCAGACCTGGAAGGCGACCCCGTTCCAGCTGCAGCAGGCCTACCAGCGCGACTTCCTGATGACGCGCTTCGCCGACAACCTGCTCGGGGAGGCGATCACCCAGATGCGCTCCACCGGCCTGTGGGACAAGGCGCTCGTGATCGTCACGGCCGACCACGGCGGCGCGATCGGGTCCGGGGAGGAACGTCGCCCGGTGACGAAGGAGAACTTCGGGTCCGTCGCCGGTGTTCCCCTCTTCGTGAAGCTTCCCGGCCAGCAGCAGGGCAAGGTCTCCGACGAGTTCACGACGACGATGGACGTCGTCCCGACCGTCGCGAAGACCCTCGGCATCAAGACGGACTTCGAGTTCGACGGCATCCCCGTCGACGAGCCGCGTACGCCGAAGCTCCTGCAGCAGCGCAACGGCCGCGACGCGAAGCTCGTCGGGCTGACCCCGCAGCAGTTCGTCGCCAACCGCAACGCGCGCCTGGCCCGCCAGGACCGCGAGTTCCCGTCCGGCGACGCCGCCCTGTGGCGGATCGGCCCGCGCAAGGACCTCCTCGGCAAGCCGGTCTCGGCGCTCGACGTCGTGGCGGCCAACGGCCGCAAGGCCGACATCGCCAACTCCGAGCTCTACAAGCGCGTGCGCAAGGGCTCGGGCGTGATCCCCGCCTACGTGACCGGGACGCTCGAGCGCACCCGCGCCGGCACCGACGTCGCCGTGGCGGTCAACGGCGTCGTGCGGGCCACCGGCAAGACCTACGCCGACGGCGACGAGCAGCGCTTCTCCTTCGTCGTGGACCCGCGGACGCTCAAGCGCGGCCCCAACCGGATCCAGGTGCTCGCGGTCAACCGCGGCACCGAGGTCGCGGTGCTCGGGAGCGCCGGGTGAGACGCCGGGTGGCGGGGCTGGCCGGCGCGCTGGTCGCGCTGGCCCTCTGGGCCGTGCCCGCCGGAGCGCTCGAGACGCCCGACCCGCCGCTGCGCAACGCCGACTACTTCGCCTTCTCGGACCAGATCGTCGACCAGATGGAGAGCTCCTGGTCGGAGAAGAAGGGCTACTACACGACGGGGGCGCGCTCGATCGACACGATCGCCAACGCCGCGCTGCTGACGGTGTTCGCCACCTCGGCCGCCTACGGCCACGTCGGCCCGGCGCGCAACGACGCCCGCGCGAAGCTGCTCACGGAGCGGCTCACGGCCGCGCCGCCGTTCTACACCGAGGCCAGCTCGCCGGGCTACGACAAGATGTTCCACACCCCGGGATGGACGTCGAACATGGACGGCCCCTACGTCGACATGGACAAGTCGATCGACCCGAAGGTCGCCGAGGGCCTGCAGATCGCCTACCGCACCCGCGACGTGCTGGGCCTGACCCCCGAGACGGTCGCGGCGATCAGGACCGAGATCAGCGCCGTCAGCCACGTCGACTTCTTCCGCTACCCGAAGGTGCGGCTGAACCAGATCAACTGGAACGCCGAGCTCTACGCCTACGACTGGCTCGTCAACGGCAACGCGGAGCTCCTGCGCAAGGACTACCGCGAGCACGTCGACGCGTTCACCCAGGGCTTCAAGACGCCCCAGATCGAGAACGGCTCGCCCAACGTCGGGCCCTCCTACCGCTTCACCTACCAGTCCAACGCGCCGCTGAGCCTGGCCCGCAACGTCGACTCGGCCGAGTACGCGATGATGACGCTGCACTTCGTCTACTGGTACGACCTCGCCAAGGACGCCGGGATGGCGGCGCTCCCCGCGGAGGACCTCAGGCTCCTGCGCGGCTGGGTGCAGCGCTCCCTCTACGGCTACTGGACCCACGCCGGGTTCATGAACTGGGACACGGGCTGGAGCTACGAGCGCTGGATGAAGGGCAAGGCCTGGGCCTACGGGATGCAGGGCCTGCTGGCCATCGCCACCTCGCCCGACTTCCGCCGCCACAAGGCCGAGGGCGCGTACGCGAAGTACCTCTTCGACCGCGGCCTGCAGCTGTACGAGCACATGGGCGACCAGCGCGGCGGCCGGGCCTTCCGCCCGAGCGCGCAGCTGTACGGGATCGGCTCCCAGGGCGCGCCGGCGACGAAGATGTTCTGGGCCCGCATGGCCGCCAACGCCGCCCGGGCGGTCTCGGCCGGCATGGGGACGATGCAGTCCAAGCAGCCGCCGCCCTTCTACGCCTACGACGCCGACATCGGCCGCCTCGCGGTCTCGACCCCGCGCTACTCGACCGCGATCCTCGCCGTGGACCGCAACAAGGTCCCCTACGGCGGGCAGGACCTCGCCCGCCTCTACGACGCCGACGGCGACCCCCTGACCGGCACCGGCGCCCGGGGCTACCAGGCGCTCGGCGCGATCGTGCGCTCCGCCGGCGGCAAGCGGCTGCTGACGACGCAGGCCGGCCTCGGCAAGGACCCCAAGCGCCCGCCGCTGACCCTCACCCGCTCGCCCCGCGGCCGCGTCACCCATCAGCGGCGGCTCGCCGTCCAGCCCGACGCCGGGCCGTTCGGCCGTCTGTCGGTGACGGGGGCCCGCACCCGCGGCGGCGTGCGCGCCCGCAGCGCGTACGACTTCCACGAGCGCTCCATCGACGTGCGCTGGAGCTTCGCCCGCACCGACCTCCCGGAGCTGAAGGCCAAGACGCGGGAGGGCCGGCGCAAGGCCCGCCGCAGGCCGGTGCGCCCCGACGCCGTCACGGTGCAGCTGCCCGTCTCCGGCCGTCAGGCGACGATCGGCGCGCTCCTGCGGACGGGCGTGGGCGTCCCGCTCGTGCCCGGCGGCCGGTCGGTGGACCTCGCCGACGTCAAGCGCTTCTACCTGCGGGCCTCCTACGGCTCTTACCGCGTCGAGGTCCCGGCGGGCGCCCGGGGCACGACCCGGGTGCTCGCGGCGCGCTACCAGCGCTCCAACCCGCGCGGCGGCCCGACGCTGCAGCTGCAACTGCCGGCGCTGCGGCGCGCGCCCCTGTCGCTCGGCCTGCGGATCGTCCCCCAGGCCGACGGCGGAGTGGGCGAGCCGACGCCGGAGGACGTCGCCGCCGACCCCACTCCGACCCCGGTCCCCGAGCCGTCGAACACGCCCGGGCCGTGAACGTGGTTTCGGCCTCCGGGTCTCGCAAGCTCGCCCCTTCGGACGACGTCACCCCTGCTACTCTTCCCTGTCGGCCCGGGACTGGCAGCGTTGTCGCCGACCCGGCCTAAGGCCACCGTCCATGGAGAACCTCCGGACATAGCGTCGCGCAACGGGATCAACATCCTTCCTGCCGTGACGTGAGGGGCCTACCGGGCCCCTTTTCTACGCCTAAACCCCCCGCCAGGAATCGCTCTTTCACATGCCGCGTCAATACACCCTCGAGAAGACCCGCAACATCGGGATCATGGCCCACATCGATGCGGGCAAGACCACGACGACCGAGCGGATCCTCTACTACACCGGCCGGTCGCACAAGATCGGCGAGGTCCACGATGGCGCCGCCACGATGGACTGGATGGCGCAGGAGCAGGAGCGCGGCATCACGATCACGTCCGCCGCGACCACGGCGGAGTGGGACAACCACCGCATCAACATCATCGACACGCCCGGCCACGTGGACTTCACGGTCGAGGTCGAGCGCTCGCTGCGCGTCCTCGACGGCGCCGTCGCCGTGTTCGACTCGGTCGCCGGCGTCGAGCCGCAGTCCGAGACGGTGTGGCGCCAGGCCGACACCTACCGCGTGCCGCGCCTCGCCTACATCAACAAGATGGACCGCACCGGCGCGGACTTCGACATGGGCATCCGCACCATGATCGAGCGCCTCGGCGCTAACCCGGTCCCGATCCAGCTGCCGATCGGCGCGGAGACGGAGTTCGAGGGCATCATCGACCTCGTCGGGATGAAGGCCATCACCTACCGCGACGACCTGGGCAAGGACGTCGACATCCACGACATCCCGGCCGAGCACCTCGACGCCGCCACGGAGGCGCGCGAGAAGCTCATCGACGCGGTCTCCGTGTTCGACGACGAGCTGGCCGAGCTGTTCCTCGAAGAGGCCGAGATCCCCAACGAGCAGCTCGTGGCGGCCATCCGCAAGGCGACGCTCGAGATGACGATGACGCCGGTCCTGTGCGGCTCGTCCTTCAAGAACAAGGGCGTCCAGCCCCTGCTTGACGCGATCGTCGCCTACCTGCCGAGCCCCCTCGACGTGCCCGCCATCAAGGGCGTCATCAAGGGCAAGGACGGCGAGGAGATCGAGGAGGATCGTCCCGCCGACGACTCCGGCCCGTTCGCCGCGCTGGCGTTCAAGATCGCCGCCGACCCGTTCGTCGGCAAGCTCACCTTCTTCCGCGTCTACTCGGGTCGCCTCGAGGCCGGCTCGCGCGTGCTCAACACGAACACGGGCAAGACCGACCGCATCGGGCGCATCCTGATGATGCACGCCAACGAGCGCGAGGACGTCAACGAGGTCTACTCGGGCGACATCGCGGCCGCGGTCGGGATCAAGCAGGTCTACACCGGCGACACCCTGTGTGCCCCGGACAAGCCGATCGTGCTGGAGGAGATGGTCTTCCCGGAGCCCGTCATCTCCGTGGCGATCGAGCCGAAGACCAAGTCCGACCAGGAGAAGATGTCCGTCGCCCTCGGCCGCCTGGCCGAGGAGGACCCGACCTTCCAGGTCAAGACGAACGAGGAGACCGGCCAGACCGAGATCTCCGGCATGGGCGAGCTGCATCTGGAGATCCTCGTGGATCGCATGATGCGCGAGTTCAAGGTGGAGGCCAACATCGGCCGCCCGCAGGTGTCCTACCGCGAGACCGTCACCGGCACCGCGCAGAAGGTCGAGGGGCGCTTCGTCCGTCAGACCGGCGGCTCGGGCCAGTACGGCATCGTCTACTTCGACATCGAGCCGGCGCCGGGCGAGGGCTTCGACTTCGTCAACAAGGTCAAGGGCGGCTCGATCCCCACGGAGTACATCCCCGCGGTGGAGAAGGGCGCGGCCGAGGCGATGGAGACCGGCGTGCTCGCCGGCTACCCCCTCGTCGACGTCCGCATCACCCTCACCGACGGCAAGTACCACGACACGGACTCCTCCGAGATCGCCTTCAAGATCGCCGGCTCGCTCGGCATGCAGGAAGCGGTCAAGCGGGCCAAGCCGGCCCTGCTGGAGCCGATCTTCAAGGTCGAGGTCGTCACCCCCGAGGACTACCTCGGCGACGTCATCGGCGACCTCTCCCGCCGCCGCGGCCGCATCGAGGGCCAGGAGCGGCGCGGCAACGCGCTCGCCGTCAGCGGCCTCGTGCCCCTGAGCGAGATGTTCGGCTACGCGACCGACGTGCGGTCGATGACCCAGGGCCGCGCGACGTACACGATGCAGTTCGAGAAGTACGACCAGGTGCCGAACAACGTCGCCACCAAGGTCATCGAAGAGCGCACGGGCAAGACCGAAGCCGCTTAGCCCCGGCACCTAGACTTTCCAACCGACTTAGAACCAAGAGGAGCACGAAACAGATGGCGAAGGAGAAGTTCGAGCGCGGCAAGCCGCATGTCAACGTCGGCACGATCGGTCACATCGACCACGGCAAGACGACACTGACCGCTGCCATCACGACGGTCCTCGCGGAGAAGTACGGCGGGCAGGCCTCGTCCTTCGCGGAGATCGACAACGCTCCGGAGGAGAAGGAGCGCGGCATCACGATCGCCACGTCGCACGTCGAGTACGAGACGGACAACCGTCACTACGCGCACGTCGACTGCCCCGGTCACGCCGACTACGTCAAGAACATGATCACGGGCGCGGCCCAGATGGACGGCGCGATCCTCGTCGTCTCCGCCGCCGACGGCCCGATGCCCCAGACGCGTGAGCACATCCTGCTCGCCCGCCAGGTCGGCGTGCCCTACATCGTCGTGTTCCTCAACAAGGCCGACATGGTCGACGACGAGGAGCTCCTGGAGCTCGTCGAGGTCGAGGTGCGCGAGCTCCTCTCCGAGTACGACTTCCCGGGCGACGACGTCCCCTTCGTCACCGGCTCGGCGCTGAAGGCGCTCGAGGGCGACGAGGAGTACAAGGCCAAGATCATCGAGCTCGGCGAGCAGCTGGACTCCTACATCCCGCAGCCCGAGCGCGACCTCGACAAGCCGTTCCTGCTGCCGGTCGAGGACGTCTTCTCGATCACGGGCCGCGGCACGGTGGCCACGGGCCGCATCGAGCAGGGCGTCGTCAACACGGGCGACACCGTCGAGATCGTCGGCATCAAGGAGGCCGTGTCCAACACGGTCGTCACCGGTGTCGAGATGTTCCGCAAGATCCTCGACCAGGGCCAGGCCGGCGACAACGTCGGGCTGCTGCTGCGTGGCGTCAAGCGCGAGGACATCGAGCGCGGCCAGGTGCTGTGCAAGCCGGGGTCCATCACCCCGCACACGCACTTCAAGGCCGAGGTCTACGTCCTCAAGAAGGAGGAGGGCGGCCGTCACACGCCGTTCTTCACGGGCTACCGCCCGCAGTTCTACTTCCGCACGACCGACGTCACCGGCGTGGCCAAGCTGCCCGAGGGCACCGAGATGGTCATGCCGGGCGACAACGTCCAGATGGAGATCGAGATGATCCAGCCGATCGCCATGGACGCCGGCCTGCGCTTCGCGATCCGCGAGGGCGGCCGCACGGTCGGCTCCGGGGTGGTCACCGAGATCATCAAGTAGGCCTGACATGGGGCGGGCCGCAGCGGCCCGCCCTCCCGTCGCTCCCGAAGGCGGGCACCTAGCCCGCCTTCGGTGCGCAGTCAGCCAGTCAGAACCCAACCACTTCAACCGGACAGAAACTCAGAGATACCTCCAGTGGCACCCGCCCAGAACAAGATCCGCATCCGCCTCAAGGCGTACGACTCCTCCGCGATCGAGACGGCCGCGAAGGAGATCGTGGAGACCGCACAGCGGACCGGCGCGACCGTGTCCGGGCCCGTGCCGCTCCCGACGGAGAAGAACATCTACTGCGTCATCCGGTCCCCGTTCAAGGACAAGGACTCACGCGAGCACTTCGAGATCCGCACGCACAAGCGGCTCATCGACATCCTGCAGCCGACGCCCAAGACGGTCGACTCGCTCCAGCGACTCGATCACCTTCCCGCGGGCGTCGACATCGAGATCAAGCTCGCCTTCGCCTAGACCCATGCCTGCCATCCTCGCCAAGAAGCTGGGCATGACCCAGCGCTTCCAGGAAGACGGCTCCGTCGAGCGCGTCACGGTCCTCGAGGCTGGACCCTGTCCGGTCACCGCGATCCGCACGGAGGAGACCGACGGCTACGTCGCCGTGCAGCTCGGCTTCGGCGCCGTCCGTGAGAAGCACCTCTCAAAGCCCGAGCTCGGGCACCTCAAGTCCGTCGGCGCCCCGCCGCTGAAGCACCTCGTGGAGTTCCGCAACGAGGCCGGTGAGCTCCAGGTGGGCGAGACCGTGACCGTCGAGGCGTTCTCCGTCGGCGACAAGATCAAGGTCGCCGGCACCTCCAAGGGCAAGGGCTTCCAGGGCACGATCAAGCGTCACCGCTTCGCCTCCGGCCCCAAGTCCCACGGCTCGCACAACAAGCGCGCGCCGGGCTCCATCGGTGCCTCCGCCACGCCGTCGCGCGTGATGAAGGGCATTCGCATGCCGGGCCAGATGGGCAACCACCGGGTCACCCAGAAGGGCCTCGAGGTCGTCGAGATCATCGCGGCCGACAACCTGCTGCTCGTCCGTGGCGCCGTTCCCGGCCCCAAGGGCGGCACCGTGGAGGTGCGCACCGATGGCTGATGCCCCGATCCTCGGCGGTTCTGACACCGTCGCCCTCGACGACGCCGTGTTCGGCGTGGCCTTCAACGGGCCGCTCGTGCACGAGGTCGTGACCGCGGAGCTCGCGGCGCGCCGTCAGGGCACCCACTCGACCAAGACCCGCGGCATGGTCCGCGGCGGCGGCTCCAAGCCGTGGCGCCAGAAGGGCACGGGCCGCGCCCGCGCCGGCACCTCGCGCTCGCCGCTGTGGACGGGCGGCGGCACGGTCTTCGGACCCTCCCCGCGCCACTACACGGTGAAGGTCAACCGCAA
Organism: uncultured Solirubrobacteraceae bacterium; assembly: GCA_963726825.1. Lineage (GTDB taxonomy): Bacteria > Actinomycetota > Thermoleophilia > Solirubrobacterales > Solirubrobacteraceae > DATLGB01. The sequence continues at coordinate 29,258 of CAVSDT010000002.1, forward strand.
GGCCCGCCGGGCCGCGCTGCGCAGCGCGCTGTCGATCCACGCCGAGCGTGGCTCGATCGCCGTGCTCGACGCCGCCGGCTTCGACGCGCCGTCGACCAAGCAGGCCATCGGCCTCCTCGACGGGCGCCAGGGCGGCAGCGTGCTGCTCGTGCTCTCCGGAGACGAGACGAACGTCGCGGCCGCCAAGTCCTTCCGCAACCTGGAGCGCGTCCACGTGCTCCCCGCGGAGCAGGCCGGGGTCGCGGACGTCATCCGCGCCGCGCACCTGATCGTGTCCCGCGAGGCCCTCGAGGCCCTGACCACGCGTGCGAAGACCCCCGTGCGCCAGAAGGAGACCGTCTGATGGACGCCACCCAGGTGATCATCCGCCCGATCGTCTCCGAGAAGTCCTACGTCCTCGCGACCGTCGGCAAGTACACGTTCCGCGTGCACGACGACGCGCACAAGACGCAGATCAAGCAGGCGATCGAGGAGCTGTTCCCCGACGTCAAGGTGCTCGGCGTCGCCACGCAGTCCGTGCGCGGCAAGCCGAAGCGCCGCGGCTACACGTCCGGCAAGCGCCGCTCGTGGAAGAAGGCCATCGTGCAGGTCCGCCAGGGCGATTCCATCCCGATCTTCCAGGGCCTGGAGGCCGATCTCTGATGCCGATCAAGAAGGTCAAGCCGACCTCCGCCGGCCGCCGCTTCATCACGTTCGCCGACTTCGCGGAGATCACCAAGACCGCGCCGGAGAAGTCGCTGGTCGAGGGGCTCAAGAAGTCCGGTGGCCGCAACGCCAACGGCCGCAAGACCTCCCGCCACCGTGGCGGCGGGGCCAAGCGCGCCTACCGCATCATCGACTTCAAGCGCGACAAGGACGGGGTCCCTGGCAAGGTCGCCGCGATCGAGTACGACCCCAACCGCACGGCCTACATCGCGCTCATCCACTACCTCGACGGCGAGAAGCGCTACATCATCGCGCCGGCTCGCCTGCGCGTCGGCATGTACGTCGAGTCGGGCCCGACGGCGGACATCACCGTCGGCAACGCCCTGCCGCTGGCCAACATCCCGGTCGGCACGGTGATCAACTCCGTCGAGCTGCAGCCGGGCAAGGGCGCGCAGATGGCGCGCTCGGCCGGGTCCTCGATCCAGCTGATGGCCAAGGAGGGCAAGCTCGCCACCCTGCGGCTGCCGTCCGGCGAGATGCGCCAGGTGCAGGTCACCTGCCGCGGCACGATCGGGGTCGTCGGCAACGCCGACCACCAGAACATCACGATCGGCAAGGCCGGCCGCAAGCGTCACATGGGCGTGCGCCCGCAGACGCGCGGCAAGGCCATGAACCCGGTCGATCACCCGCACGGCGGCGGCGAGGGCGGCGGCTCCCTGGGCAACCACCCGCAGACCCCGTGGGGCAAGCCGACGCTCGGCTACCGCACCCGCAAGAAGACCAAGTCGTCCGACCGCTACATCGTCCGCGGCCGTCGCCGCGGCAAGAAGGGATCCCGATGAGCCGCTCGTCGAAGAAGGGTCCGTTCGTCGAGGACCGGCTGTTCGATCGCATCGAGGCGATGAACAACACGGGCAGCCGCACCATGGTGAAGACCTGGTCGCGCTCCTCGACGATCTTCCCCGAGTTCGTGGGTCACACGATCGCCGTCCACGACGGCCGCAAGCACGTCCCCGTGTTCGTCTCGGAGTCCATGGTGGGGCACAAGCTCGGCGAGTTCGCGCCGACGCGCACCTACCGGGGCCACGGCGACGACGCCAAGAAAGCCAGGAAGCGATGAGTCCGCAGCCAAAGCGACCAGAGGACGAGGCCCCCGAGGCCGAGACCACGGCCGCGTCGGAGACCTCCGAGGACACCTCGGCTGAGTCCGCCGCCGCCGACACCAGCACGGGCCCCGCCGGGGACCCGGTGGCTGACGAGGCCCTCGCGTCCAAGCCGGCCGCCAAGAAGCCGGCGGCGAAGAAGAAGGCCGCTGCGAAGAAGAAGCCGGCGGCCAAGCCGGCCGCGGCCGAGACGTCCTCCACGGAGGACGCGGCGCCCGCCAAGCCCAAGCCCGCGCCGCGCAAGCGCGACCTGCCCCGAGCACCGGGCGAGGTCGTCGTCGTCCGCGCCCAGGCCAAGTACGTGCGGTCCTCCGCCCGCAAGGCGCGCCTGGTGTGCGACCACATCCGCGGCAAGTCCGTCGCGGACGCGAAGTCGATCCTCGCGTTCTCCCCGCGCAACGTCGCGGAGGCCTGGGAGAAGCTCCTGGACTCCGCCGTCGCCAACGCGGAGAACAACCACGAGCTCGACGTCGCGGATCTCACGATCCAGGCGGTCTACGCCGACGAGGGGCCGACGATCAAGCGCTTCCGCCCGCGGGCCCACGGCCGCGCGACGCAGATCCGCAAGCGCACCTCGCACCTGTCCATCCAGCTCACGACGAAGGACTGACCATGGGACAGAAGGTCCATCCCGAGTCGATGCGCGTCGGCTACATCCACGACTGGAAGTCGAACTGGTTCAACGAGAAGCAGTTCGGCGACTACCTGCTCGAGGACGTCCGCATCCGCGACCACATCAACGCGAAGCTCGCGCACGCCGGCCTCTCCGACATCACGATCCGCAAGGACGCGAACGAGGTCGAGGTCAACATCAACACGGCCCGCCCGGGCATCGTGATCGGCAAGTCCGGCTCCGAGGTCGACGCCCTTCGGCGTGACCTCAACCGCCTGACGGGCAAGTCGATCAAGGTCAACATCCTCGAGATCAAGCGTCCCGAGCTCGACTCGAAGCTCGTCGCGCAGTCGATCGCCGAGCAGCTCGTCAACCGCGTGGCCTTCCGCCGCGCGATGAAGCGCGCGCTGACCTCGGCGATGCGCTCCGGCGCCAAGGGCTGCAAGATCCAGGTCTCCGGCCGCCTCGGCGGCTCCGAGATGGCCCGCACGGAGATGTACTCCGACGGGCGCGTCCCGCTGCACACGATGCGCGCGGACATCGACTACGGCTTCTACGAGGCCCGCACGACCTTCGGCCGCATCGGCGTGAAGGTCTGGATCAACAAGGGCGAGATCATGCCCGCCGGCTACACCGGCGCCGATCTCACCTCGCTCGACGAGCCGGCCGGTGGCCCGCAGCAGGACGACCGCCGTGGCGGCCGTGGCGGGCGTGACGGTCGCGGCCGTGGCGGCCAGGGCGGCGGCCCCGGTGGCCGTGGCGGCCCCGGTGGCCGTGGTGGCCAGGGCGGCGGTCCCGGTGGCCGTGGCGGCCAGGGCGGCGGCGGCCAGGGTGGCCGCGGCGGCGGGGGCTTCGGCGGCGGCGGCCAGGGTGGCCGTGGCGGCGGAGGCTTCGGCGGCGGCGGCGGCGGCGGCGGTCAGGGCGGCGGCGGTCGCGGCGGCCAGGGTGGCCGCGGCGGCGGCGGAGGCTTCCGTGGCGGGCGCAACGACAAGCCCGATCTGTCCGGAGGGATCTCGCGCTGATGCTTTCCCCCAAGCGAGTCAAGCACCGCAAGCAGCACCGCGGCCGCAAGCGCGGCCTCACCCGTGCGCAGCCGACCGTCCAGTTCGGCGAGTACGGCCTCAAGACGCTCGAGGCCGCCTGGCTGACGAACCGTCAGATCGAGGCCGCCCGCATCGCGATGACGCGCAAGATCAAGCGTGGCGGCAAGGTGTGGATCAACGTCTACCCCGACAAGCCCGTGACCAAGAAGCCCGCCGAGACCCGCATGGGCTCCGGCAAGGGCAACCCGGAAGGGTGGGTCGCCGTGGTCAAGCCCGGACGCGTGATGTTCGAGCTGGCCGGCGTCGACGAGGAGCTCGCCCGCGAGGCGATGCGCCTGGCCGGCCGCAAGCTGCCCGTCAAGACCAAGTTCGTCATGCGTGAGGACGCGTTCTGATCATGAAGGCCAAGGATCTCCACGACCTCGCCGACGACAAGCTCGTCGAGCACATCGCCACCGCGCGCCGCGACGGCTTCGGCCTGCGCATGCAGCACGCCACGGGCGAGCTCAACGACACCGCCCGACTCAAGACGACGAAGCGCGACCTCGCTCGCGCTCTCACGATCGCCCGCCAGCGCGGGCTCGACACGACTGTGAAGAAGTGATGGCTGACGACACCGAGAACACCACCGACGAGAACCCGACCGCCGAGGTCGCCGAGGGCACCGAGCCCACGACGGAGCCGGCTGCCGAGACGCCCGCCGAGACCGGAGCGGAGGCCCCTGCGGCCGCCGAGCCCGAGGCCGAGGTCGCCCCCGAGCCGCAGGAGCCTGCGGCTCCGGCCGAGCCCGAGGTCGTCCTCACCCCCAAGGAGCGCAAGGTCGCCCGCCGCACCGCGGCGGTCGAGAAGCGTGGCCCGCGCCGCGCGGCGAACCCCGAGGCCCGCGCCGAGCTGCGCAAGCAGAAGGCGGCCTCGCGCCGTCGCTACCGCGCCAAGCAGAAGGAGAAGCGGGCCGACCGCGAGGTCACCCCGCCGCTGACCGCCGCCGTCAAGGAGACGACGGGTCAGCCGAAGCTGCGCACCGGCATCGTCGTCGGTGACAAGACCGACAAGACCATCACCGTGCGCATCGAGACGGCGCGGCGCCACCGCCGCTACCAGAAGACCATCCGGTCCTCCTCGACGCTGCACGCCCACGACGAGGCCAACACGGCCGGCGTCGGCGATCGCGTCCGCGTGATCGAGTCCCGCCCGCTGTCGCGCACCAAGCGCTGGCGCCTGGTCGACGTGCTGGAGAAGGCCAAGTGATCCAGAACGAGTCACGCCTGCGCGTCGCCGACAACACCGGCGCACGCGAGCTGCTCTGCATCCGCGTCGTCGGCGGGTCCAAGCGCCGCTACGCCGGCGTCGGCGACGTCATCGTCGCCGCCGTCAAGGCCGCGGTGCCGCAGGGCACCGTCAAGAAGGGCGAGGTCGTCAAGGCCGTCGTCGTGCGCACCCGCAAGGAGTTCGGGCGCTCCGATGGCACCTACATCGCCTTCGACGAGAACGCCGCCGTCATCATCGATGCCGCGGGCAACCCGCGCGGCACCCGCATCTTCGGCCCGGTCGCGCGCGAGCTGCGCGACGGCGGCTACATGCGGATCGTCTCGCTCGCACCGGAGGTGCTGTGAACATGGCTTCCAAGCTGCGCATCAAGACGGATGACACCGTCGTCGTGACCTCGGGCAAGGACAAGGGCAAGACCGGCAAGGTCCTGCGCGTCGATCCGGCCAAGCAGAAGGTCACCGTCGAGGGCGTCAACATCGTCAAGCGCCACAAGGCGCCCCAGCCCGGCAACCCGAACGCGCCCGTCGGCGTGATCGAGTCCGAAGGCGGGATCCACATCTCCAACGTGGCCCTCGCAGACCCCAAGGACAACAAGCCGACCCGCGTCGGCATCACGCGCCGCGACGACGGTCGTCGCGTCCGCGTGGCGAAGCGGTCCGGCACGGAGCTCGACTGACATGGCCGAAGCACGCGTCAAGACCATCTACAACGACTCCGTCCGCGGAGCGCTCAAGGACAAGTTCGGCTACGAGTCGATCATGCAGGTCCCCAAGATCACGAAGATCGTCCTCAACATGGGCGTCGGCGAGGCCAAGCAGGACCGCGGCATGCTCGAGAACGCGCAGACGCAGCTGGCGATCATCGCCGGCCAGAAGCCCAACGTCCGCCGCGCCCGCAAGTCGGTCGCGCAGTTCAAGGTCCGTGAGGGCATGCCCGTCGGCCTGACCGCGACGCTGCGCGACGTGCGCGCGTACGAGTTCCTCGACCGCCTCACGTCCGTCGCGATCCCGCGGATCCGCGACTTCCGTGGTCTGAACCCCCGCTCGTTCGACGGCCGGGGCAACTACACCATGGGCGTCCGCGAGCAGATCATCTTCCCCGAGATCGACTACGACGAGATCGACCAGATCCGTGGGCTCGACGTCACCTTCACGACGACCGCGAAGACCGACGCCGAGGCCTTCTGCCTGCTCGACGCCCTCGGGATGCCGTTCTCCCGGGACAACCGTCCCGCGGGCTTCGAGTCCCTCAAGTCCGAACCCATTCCCGCGTAGGAGTCCCTGATGGCGAAGACCTCACAGTGGGTGCGTCAGCAGCGCCCCGCGAAGTTCAAGACCCGCGAGTACACCCGGTGCCGCCGTTGTGGTCGTGCCCGGTCCGTGTACCGCAAGTTCGGTATGTGCCGTATCTGCCTGCGTGAGCTGGCGCATGACGGCATGGTCCCCGGCATGACGAAGTCGAGCTGGTAGCCGCATGTCGATGACCGACCCCATCGCGGACTTCCTCACCCGGATCCGCAACGGCATCACCGCCGCGCACGAGACGATCGAGCTGCCGTCGTCCAAGCTCAAGGTCGAGGTCGCCCGCGTCCTCGCCGAGCAGGGCTACATCCGGTCCTACCGGACCGAGGAGCCCACGGACGCCCCCGGCCTCAAGCTCATCGTCGAGCTCAAGTACACGGAAGCCCGTGTCTCGGTGATCTCCGGCCTCAAGCGCGTCTCGCGCCCCGGCCGGCGCACCTACGTCGACTCCAAGCACGTCCCGAAGGTCCTGGGCGGCATGGGGACGGCGATCCTGTCCACCTCTCGAGGCGTGCTGACGGGCCATGAGGCCCGGCAGCAGGGCGTGGGCGGCGAAGTCGTCGCTTACGTCTGGTAGCGCGCCCTAGATTGGTTCGTCGCTCATGTCCCGCATCGGCAAGAAGCCCATCACGATCCCGACCGGCGTCACCATCACGGTGGAGCCCGAGGTCGTGCGCGTCGCCGGCCCCCGAGGTGACCTCGAGGAACGCGTCAACCGCGAGATCGAAGTCGTCCAGGAAGGCGACGAGCTCGTCGTCCGCCGGCCCACCGAGCGCGCCGAGCACCGTGCGCTGCACGGTCTGACGCGCTCGCTGGTGGCCAACATGGTCACCGGCGTCACGGAGGGCTACACGAAGACCCTGGAGATCCAGGGCGTCGGCTACCGCGCCGCGCTCAAGGGCACAGACCTCGAGCTCGCGCTCGGCTACTCGCACCCCGTCAAGATCGACGCCCCCAAGGGCATCGAGTTCGAGGTGCCCGTCCCCACGCGCGTGATCGTCAAGGGCAACTCCAAGCAGGCCGTCGGCGAGATCGCCGCGATCATCCGCAAGCAGCGTCCGCCGGAGCCCTACAAGGGCAAGGGCATCCGCTACGAGGGCGAGCACGTCACCCGGAAGGTTGGTAAGCGCGCATGAGCGTCACCACGAAGGGCGCCCAGCGCCTGCGCCGTCAGCGGCGGGTGCGCGCGAAGGTCACCGGCACCGCCGAGCGGCCGCGCATCTCCGTCTTCCGCTCCAACCGGGGCGTGGCGGCGCAGCTCATCGACGACGTCAACGGCGTCACGCTGGCCGCCGCCTCCTGGACCGAGCCCGACCTGCGGTCGCTCAGCCGCAAGGAGCAGGCCGCCAAGGTGGGGGAGACCCTGGCCGAGCGCGCGAAGGCGGCCGGCGTCGAGACCGCCGTGTTCGACCGTGGCGGCTACCAGTACCACGGCCGCGTTCAGGCCCTGGCCGACGGCGCCCGCGAGGGCGGCCTCAAGTTCTAGATGAGAGATTGTGATTCGTAATGGCAGCCCCCGATAGATCCGTCACGGCAACGGGCCTGGACCTCCAGGAGCGCGTCGTCGAGATCAACCGCGTCGCGAAGGTCGTCAAGGGCGGCCGCCGGTTCTCCTTCACGGCCCTCGTGGTCGTGGGTGACGAGAACGGCACCGTCGGCGTCGGCTACGGCAAGGCCAACGAGGTCCCCCTGGCGATCCAGAAGGGCGTCGAGCGGGCCAAGAAGAACCTCTTCAAGGTCCCGCGCCACGGTGCGACGATCACCCATCAGACGACGGGGATCTTCGGCGCCGGCCGCGTCCTGCTCAAGCCCGCCTCCCCCGGTACCGGCGTGATCGCCGGTGGCGGCGTGCGCGCGGTCCTCGAGCTCGCCGGCATCCACGACATCCTCTCGAAGTCGCTCGGGACCCAGAACCCGATCAACCTCGTCCGCGCCACGGAGGCCGGCCTGCGCGACCTGCGCAAGCCCGAGGAGATCGCCGCCCTGCGCGGGCTCTCGATCGACACGGTGCTCGGCCTGCAGAAGCAGGAGCAGGCCGCCGAGACCATCTCCGCCGACGAGGGGGTCGCAACCGCGGTCGCCGAGCGCACGGAGGATGTCGCCGAGCGCACGGAGCAGGTCGCCGAGGAGACGCCGGACGGCATCGCCACGAAGGCCGTGGAGACCGCCGAGGGCGTCGTCGAGACCGTCGTCCCCGACGCCGTCGCCGACCGCGTCCCCGACGTCGCCAAGGACGCGGCCTCCGGCATCGCCGGCGCCGCGGCCGGGCTCGTCGACAAGGCCGTCGACGCCGTTGCGGGCGACGACGACGAGAAGCAGGACGAGTCCTGATGGCGACGCTGCACATCACCCAGGTCAAGTCCGCCAACGGCACCGACGGGCCGCAGCGCGACACGCTGCGCTCACTGGGCCTGCGGGGCATCGGCAAGTCCGTCGAGCGTCCCGACTCGCCGCAGCTGCGGGGCATGGTCCACCGCGTCCGCCACCTCATCCAAGTCGAGGAGAAGTCCTGATGGCCGCCGCTGACGACAAGAGGACCGAGGAGAAGGTCGACGCCGCGAGCGTGGGTCTGCACAGCCTCAAGCCGGCGCCCGGCGCCAAGAAGCCCCGCAAGCGCGTCGGTCGCGGCCACGGCTCCGGTCACGGCAAGACGTCCGGCCGCGGGCACAAGGGCTACGGCTCGCGCTCCGGCGCCAAGGACCGCGCGCGCTTCGAGGGCGGCCAGAACCCGCTGCACATGCGGATGCGCAAGCTGCGCGGCCCGAACAAGAAGATGTCGATGCCGTTCGAGCCGTTCCGGACGCACACGCAGCCCGTCAACCTCGCCGACCTCGAGGCGCGCTTCGACGCCGGCGCCGAGGTGACCCCCGAGTCGCTGAAGGCGGCCGGGCTGGCGACCAAGCGCGACGTGCCGGTGAAGGTGCTCGGCCGTGGTGAGCTCTCCAAGCAGCTCACCGTGTCCGCCCACGGCTTCTCCAAGTCCGCCAAGGAGGCCATCGAGGCCGCCGGCGGAACCTGCACGACGCTCTAGCCTCACCGAGCAGCCGTGATCTCGACGATCCTCAACGCCTTCCGGGTCCCCGAGATCCGGAAGAAGCTCGCGTTCACCGCGGCGCTCCTCGCGCTGTACCGGCTCGGGGCGTTCATCCCCGTGCCGGGCGTGGACACCAACGCGATCGACGCGATCAACGGCCAGTACGCCAACGGCGGCATCCTCGGCCTGCTGAACACGTTCAGCGGCGGCAGCCTCTCGCGGCTGTCGCTGTTCGCGCTGGGGATCATGCCCTACATCACGGCGTCGATCATCCTGCAGCTCCTGACGGTCGTCTCGCCGTCGCTCGAGAAGCTGCAGAAGGAGGGCGAGGTCGGCCAGGCGCGCATCACGCAGTACACGCGCTACCTGACCGTCGGCCTCGCGGCCGCCCAGGCCGTCGGCTACACGTTCCTGTTCCGCTCCCAGGGCAACTCGGAGGGCGTGCAGGTGATCCCGAACTTCGCGCTCGGGAACGTGCTGCTGATCATCATCTGCCTCACCGCGGGCTGCGTGCTGCTGATGTGGATGGGCGAGCTGATCACCCAGCGCGGCATCGGCAACGGCATCTCGCTGATGATCTTCGCCTCGATCGTCTCGGGCCTGCCGCAGGGCGTCAGCGCCTGGTACACGAACCCGGACAAGATCTTCGTCGTCATCATGCCGTTCCTGGCCCTCGGCGTGATCGCCGCGGTCTGCTTCATCCAGGAGGGGCAGCGGCGCATCCCCGTGCAGTACGCCAAGCGCGTGATCGGCCGCCGCATGGCCGGCGGCGGCAAGACCTACCTGCCGCTGCGCGTCAACATGGCCGGCGTCATCCCCGTCATCTTCGCCGCGTCGATCATGGCGTTCCCGCCGACCCTCGGGCAGCTGATCCCGTCCCTGAGCGGGCTCGCGAACACCTTCAACCCGAGCCGCTGGCCCTACATCGCCGGCGAGACGGTGTTCATCATCCTCTTCACCTACTTCTACACCGCCATCACCTTCAACCCGGTCGAGCAGGCCGACAACCTGAAGAAGTACGGCGGCTTCATCCCGGGCGTCCGACCTGGACGGCCCACGGCCGAGTACCTCGACCGGATCCTCGCCCGGCTCACCTTCCCGGGTGCGCTCTACCTCGCCGCCGTCGCGGCCCTGCCGACGATCCTCATCAACCAGACCGCCGCGAACTTCTACTTCGGCGGCACGTCGATCCTCATCGTCGTGGGCGTGGCCCTGGACACGATGAAGCAGTTGGAGGCCCAGCTGATGATGAGAAACTACGAAGGCTTCCTCAAGTGAGCGAGCTCAACCTGATCCTCATCGGCCCTCCCGGGGCCGGCAAGGGGACGCAGGCGGAGCGGTTGCAGGAGGACTTCGACCTCCCGTACCTGGCGACGGGCGACATGATGCGCGCCGCCAAGCAGGAGGACTCAGACCTCGGCCGCGAGATCAAGGCGACGATGGAGCGCGGCGACCTCGTCTCCGACGACGTGGTCTGCGAGGTGCTCCTGGCCCGGGTCGACGAGGAGGGCGACGACGGGTTCCTGCTCGACGGCTTCCCGCGCACGGTCGGCCAGGCCGACATCCTCGACGAGTCGCTCCGCAAGCGCGGTCGGCGGATCACCGCCGTGTTGCTGCTCGAAGCCGACGACGACGTCGTGGTCAACCGGATCTCCGGTCGGCGCATGGACGACGACGGCAACGTCTACCACGTGGACTCCCTCCCCGAGGGGGTCGACGAGTCGACGCTGCATCAGCGCGACGACGACAAGCCCGAGGTCGTGCGCAAGCGCCTCGCCGTCTACCACGACCAGACCGAGCCCCTGATCCCGCGCTTCGAGGAGGCCGGCGTCCTACAGCGCTTCGACGCCCTCGCCTCGCCCGACGAGGTCTACGGCCACATCCGCTCGACGCTGCGCACCCTCAAGCTCGAGCAGGACGTCTAGCTCCTTGATCATCAAGAAGTCCCCCGCCGAGCTGGACAAGATGGCGGCGGCCGGGGCGGTCCACGCCAAGGTGCTCGAGATGCTCTCGCGCAAGGTGCGGCCGGGCGTCACGACGAAGGAGCTCGACGAGGCGGCGGAGAAGCTCATCCGCTCCCATGGCGGCGTCCCGTCCTTCAAGGGCTACAACGGCTTCAAGGGCTCGATCTGCGCGTCCCCCAACCACATGGTGGTGCACGGGATCCCGGGGCCGTTCAAGCTGCAGAAGGGCGACTCGATCGCCCTCGACGTCGGGGTCACCCTCGACGGCTGGGTCGCCGACGGTGCCATCACCTTCCCGGTGGGCGAGGTCGACCCCGTCACGGCCAAGCTGCTCGAGGTCACCAACGAGTCGCTGCACAAGGCCGTCGAGCAGTGCGTGCCCGGCAACCACCTCGGGGACATCGGCCACGCCGTGCAGACCCACGTCGAGGCCGCCGGCTTCTCCGTCGTGCGCTCGCTGGTCGGCCACGGCATCGGCCGCGACATGCACGAGGACCCGCAGATCCCCAACTACGGCAAGCCCGGCAAGGGCGTCCTGCTGGAGGAGGGGATGGTCCTCGCCATCGAGCCGATGACCACCGCCGGCCGCCACGCCGTGCGGATGGGCGACGACGGCTGGTCGATCTACTCCCAGGACGGATCGGTCGCCGCGCACTTCGAGTTCACCGTCGCCGTGACGGCCGACGGGCCGCGGATCCTCACCCCGTGGCACGAGCACGTAGCAGTCCGAGCGGCGGCATGACGCAGTGGTATGCTGCTTCGTCGCGCCCCGTGCGCGATGAGCTTCGATCTGCGAGTCGGTAGCGGGGGCCACAACGGCCCTCAGAGCCGGCCCGCCGGATTCCACGTCTGAAAGGACCCATGAAGGTACGACCGTCGGTGAAGCCGATGTGCGAGAAGTGCAAGATCATCCGCCGCAACGGCCGGGTCCTCGTCATCTGCACCAACAAGCGACACAAGCAGCGCCAGGGGTAGCTAGAGCATGGCTCGTATCTCCGGGGTCAACATCCCCCTCAACAAGCGCGTCGAGATCGGTTTGACGTACATCTTCGGCGTCGGTCGCGCGACCTCGCAGGAGCTCCTGGACAAGACGGGTGTCTCCTACGACACCTACGTCCGCGACCTCACCGAGGACGAGATCTCCAAGCTCCGCGACGCGGTCGAGGACCTCACCGTCGAGGGTGACCTGCGGCGCGAGACGTCGCAGAACATCAAGCGCCTGATGGAGATCGGCTGCTACCGCGGCCTGCGTCACCGTCGTGGCCTCCCGGTCCGTGGTCAGAAGACCAAGACCAACGCCCGTACCCGCAAGGGTCCGAAGCGGATGCAGGTCGCCGGCAAGAAGAAGGCAGGCAAGAAGTAATGCCGGCCCCTCGCCGCCCCCGCGCCGGTCGCCGCAAGGCGCGCAAGAACATCCCCGTGGGCCAGGCCCACATCAAGACGTCCTTCAACAACACCATCGTGTCCCTCACGGACCGCGAGGGCAACGTGCTCGCATGGGAGTCCGCCGGCGGTGCCGGCTTCAAGGGCTCCCGCAAGTCGACGCCGTTCGCCGCGCAGGTCACGGCCGACGCCGCTGCCCGCAAGGGCATCGAGCAGGGGCTGCAGAAGGTGGAGGTCTTCGTGAAGGGCCCGGGCTCGGGCCGCGAGACCGCCATCCGCTCCCTGCAGGCCGCGGGTCTCGAGGTCACCGGTGTCAAGGACGTGACCCCGCAAGCTCACAACGGCTGCCGCCCTCGCAAGCGGCGGAGGGTCTGATCACCTCATGGCACGAGATTCATCTCCCCAGTGCAAGCAGTGTCGTCGCGAAGGGCAGAAGCTCTTCCTCAAGGGCGAGCGCTGCCTGACCGACAAGTGTGGCGTCGAGCGCCGCTCCTACCCGCCGGGCGAGCACGGCCGCGGCCGGCAGAAGCAGTCCGAGTACCGGGTCCAGCTGCGTGAGAAGCAGAAGGCCCGTCGCTACTACGGAGTGCTCGAGAAGCAGTTCCGCACCTACTACGACAAGGCGTCGCGGCAGCCCGGGATCACCGGCGAGAACCTGCTGCGCATGCTCGAGAGCCGCCTGGACAACGTCCTGGTGCGCCTCGGCTTCGCCGCCTCGCGCCGCCAGGCGCGCCAGATGGTCCGCCACGGCCACTGGGCCGTCAACGGGCGTCGCGTCGACATTCCCTCCTACCAGGTGCGGGCCGACGACGTGATCTCCTACAAGGCCGTCTCCGAAGGTGCCGAGACCGTCATCCGCGACGCCACCGAGCTCACCGCTCAGGTCCCGGCGTGGCTGCAGGCCGACCACGACTCACTGACGGCGAAGGTGCTGCGCCGCCCGGACCGCAAGGAGATCGCGGCCCCGGTGCAGGAGCAGCTCATCGTCGAGCTGTACTCCAAGTAGTCCCCCGTCAGGACCGCGAGCGCACGATCGCCGGCTTGGGCCCCGGCGCTGCGCCTCGCCCCCCGACTCCCGAACGCCAGGAAACCGATGCTTGACTTCCAGATCCCCCGAATCACGACCGAGACGGTCGAAGAGAACCGCGGCACGTTCGTGGTCGAGCCGCTTGACCGCGGCTTCGGCTACACGTTCGGCAACTCGCTGCGCCGTGTGCTGCTCGCCTCGCTCGGGGGCGCGGCGGTCACCTCCGTGCGCATCGAGGGCGTCGCCCACGAGTTCTCGACGATCGCCGGTGTCAAGGAGGACGTCACCGACGTCATCCTCAACCTCAAGGGCGTCGTGTGCAAGATGCACTCCGACGCGACCGAGGTCGAGGCGCCGCTCGTCGTCACCGGCCCCGGCGCCATCACGGCCTCCGACATCGACCTGCCCTCGGGCGTCGAGATCCTCACGCCCGACGCGCCGATCGCCACGCTCGAGAAGAAGACCAAGCTCGAGATGTACCTCACGATCGGCCGCGGCCGCGGGTACCGCCCGGCCGAGGACAACAAGACCGCCGACCAGCCGATCGGCGTCATCCCGATCGACTCGCTGTTCTCCCCGGTGCGTCGCGTCTCCTACAACGTCGAGCCCGCCCGCGTCGGCCAGAAGACGGACTTCGACAAGCTCACGCTCGACATCGAGACGGACGGGTCGATCGATCCGCAGGCGGCGCTGCGCGAGGCCGCCGAGATCCTGATCTCGTCGCTGTCGATCTTCACCGACGAGGACCGCATCGAGGAGCTCCGCCAGGGGCCCGGCGGCGGTCTGGCCATCGACAACGGCGTCGGCGGTGCCGGCCCGGCCGGTGGCGGCGCCATCGGCGGTGGCCGCGGCGGCTCGCCGATGGACGACATCCTCATCGAGGAGCTCGAGCTCGGCGTGCGCTCCTACAACTGCCTCAAGCGGGCGGGCATCCAGACCGTCGGGGACCTCATCTCGAAGTCGGAGGGCGAGCTCAACGCCATCCCGAACTTCGGGAAGAAGTCCATCGACGAGGTCGTGGAGACCCTCTCGCAGCGCGGCCTGAACCTCCGCAACGACTGATGCGCCACCAGAAGACCCGACACAAGCTCTCGCGCGACAGCGCGCATCGCAAGGCGATGATGGCGAACCTCTGCATCGAGGTCATCGACCACGAGCGGATCAAGACGACCGAGGCGAAGGCCAAGGCGCTCAAGCCCGAGATCGAGAAGCTGATCACGCTGGCCAAGCGTGGCGACCTCCACGCCCGGCGCCAGGCGATGTCGACGCTGCAGCACCCCGACAAGGGCATCGTCTACAAGCTGTTCGACGAGATCGCCCCGCGCTACGTCGAGCGTCCCGGCGGCTACACGCGGATCCTGAAGCTCGGGCCGCGTCGCAGCGACTCGACGGAGATGGTCTACATCGAGCTCGTCTGAGTCGTTGACCGCTTCGCCCTCGGACGAGGCGGTCACGCGACTCACCGTCGCCTACGACGGGAAGGACTTCGCAGGCTGGGCCGCACAGCCCGGCCTGCGCACCGTCCAGGGCGAGCTCGAGCGCGCCCTGGCCACGGTCCTGCGCCGCCCGGTGGCGTTGACCGTGGCGGGCCGGACCGACCGGGGCGTGCACGCCACCGGCCAGGTCTGCTCCTTCAGCGGCCCGCCGCCCGAGCGGCTGCGTTCGGTCAACGCGGTCGCCGCGCCCGACGTCTCGGTGCTCGACTGCGCCGTCATGCCCCCCGGATGGTCGGCGCGCTTCTCCGCCGTGGCGCGCGCCTACGTCTACCGCGTCGACCGCGCGCCCCACGGCCCGTCGCCCCTGCTGCGCGACCGGGCCCTGTGGTGGCCGCACGCCGTCGACGTCGGCGCGCTGTCGGCCTGCGCCGATGCGCTCGTCGGCACGCGGGACTTCACCGCGTTCACCCCGACCGACAGCTACCACGTCCGCTTCTCGCGTGACGTGTTCCGCGCCTCGTGGTCGGTGGACTCCGAGGGCACGCTGGTGTTCGCGATCGAGGCGGACGCGTTCATGCGCAACATGATCCGGGTGCTGGTCGGCACGCAGCTCGAGGTCGCGGCGGGCCGGCGGACGATGGCGGACTTCGAGCGCCTGCTCCGCGGCGCCCCGCGGGCCGAGGCGGGCCCGACGGCCCCCGCCCACGGCCTCTGCCTCACCGGCGTGCGCTACTGACGGCCGGCCGCGACCCAGGCCGCGGCGCCGTGGTCGGGGTTGACGGCGAATCGCGCGGCCAACCCCGACCACCCCGTCACGCGGGGGTCACGCGCGGCCGGCGAATCACCCCCGGCCGCGGCCGGCGAGTCGTCACGCGCGGCCGGCGAGTCACCCCGCGCGGCGAGTCACCCCCGGCCGCGGCCGGCGAGTCACCCCCGGCCGTGGGGTCACACGCGCTTGGCGACCCGCTCGACCCTGCGAACCCGGTCGATCGTGTCGACGCGTGCGCGGTCGCGGCCCGCGCCGCCGTCGATCCTGTCGCGCTGGGTGTCGCGGGCGATGAAGCGGTCGCGCCCGCTGCCACCCTTGGCGGTGTCGCGGCCAAGGCCCGGGTCGATGCGGTCATCGCCCGCGCCGCCCGAGACGCGGTCCCTGCCGATGCCGCCGAACACCGCGTCGTCGCCACCGCCGCCGCTGACCGTGTCCCGGCCGTCCTCGCCCTCGAGGCGGTCCGCGCCGCGGCCGCCCGTCAACCGATCGTCGCCCTTGCCGCCGAGCACGCGCCCCGCGGCCGGCCCGCCGAGCGTGAGCGTGTCGTCGCCACGCTTGCCGATCAGCACCGGCGCAGTGCCGCTGACGGGCACGGCGACACGCAGCTGATCGCCGCCGGAGCCGCCGATGAGCCGTTCGAAGCCGGCCACGGTGTTGCCCTCGCCGACGCCGCCGGCGGTCTGCCCGCCGGTACCCAGGTCGGCGACCACGGGCGTGCTGCGCCCGGAGAAGGTGAGCGTGTCGTTGCCCTCGCCGCCGTCGAGCGTGTCGGGCTCGGCCGCCGTGCCCTCGCGGACGACGTCGTCGCCCGCGTCCGCCCGCACGACGTCGGTCCCGATGCCGCCGTCGAGGTAGTCGTTGCCGGGGGTGCCCGTGATGGTGTCGGCGCCGCCCTGCCCGTAGGCGCGCGAGGCGCCGGTGATGGTGTCGTCGCCCTCGCCACCGAAGACGGTCGGGGCCGGGACGCCCGGGCCGACGTCGACCGCGTCGTTGTCGGCGTTGAGGTTGATGCGGACCTTGCCCGGCAGCGGGCAGGAGATGCGCCGCGAGGCGACCCCGCCGATCTTGCTGCAGCCCACCAGCGCACGGACCTGCTTGGCCGCCGTGTCGGTGACGATGAGGGCGTCGCCCTCCACCGTGACCGTCACGGCGTTGGCCTCACCGCCGTCGTCGGCGACCTCGACGGTGGCCGGCTCCTTCCCGCCGACGGGGCTCTCCGTCAGCACGCTCAGCGCCGAGGCCGGGCCGGCTGCGGCGAGGAGCGTCCCGCCGGCCACGAGCCCGACGACGACCGCCCTACAGCGCACGGAGAGCCTCCGCGACCGGCTGGTCGCCGTCGAAGACCTCGAACACCTTGCCGACCGTGGCCGGCTCGACGAGGCTGCCCAGCAGGACGAGTGCGACGTCGTCCCGGGCGACCGGTCCCCGCTGTCCGAGCCGCGTGGACACGGACACCGTCCCGGTCCCGGGGTCGTCGTGGAGCGAGCCGGGGCGCACGACGGTCCAGTCCAGGCCGGAGCTGGTCAGCGCCTCGTCGGCGTCCGCCTTGGCCTGCAGGTAGGGCCCCATGGCCTCCCCGCCCGCCGCGGGGTCCTGGGCGCCGATGGAGGAGACGATCACGTAGCGCGGCACGTCCGTCTCGCGGGCGGCCTCGATCAGCTTGACGGCGCCGCCGTAGTCGACGGTCCGCTTGCGCTCGGGGCCGCTGTCGGGCCCGGCGCCCGCGGCGAACACGATCGCGTCGGACCCGCGCACGTGCTCGGCGGGGTCCTCGGACTCGAGGTCGCAGAGCACCGCCTCGGCGCCGACGGCCTCGAGGTCCGCCGCGTGGTCGGGGTTGCGGATCAGCCCCCGCGCGGTGTCGCCGCGCTCGGCCAACAGCTTGAGGAGTCGGAGGGCGATCTGCCCGTGTCCGCCGGCGACGAGAACGTTCATCACCCCTCCCCCTACCCGTGGCGGTGGGTGGGGATGCGGTCCCCCGGGCCGACCACGTCGTCCGTGGAAGGACGTGGGGCGCTCGGCGAACCACCACGGTTCGCAGGGGGAACCACCCGTTCTGACCGACGACGTGGTGCGCCTCATGAACCCCGCAGATCGGGATCGCCCAGGCCGCCGCCGATCGTCGCCGATCGCCCGCTTCGACCCGCCTTCGCGGGAAACCCGCAGGGTTGCCCGGGCGAGCTTGACTCGTCGCGGCGGACCGGCGTACGGTCGCGCCGTGGTCCGCCTCCGTGTCCTCCTCGGGCTCGTCCTCGGGCTCTTCCTCGCGAGCAGCCTCGCGCTCCCGGCCGGGGCGCAGGCGGCGAAGCCGAAGGCCAAGACCGTGCTGCGCGCGATCGGGGCGGCGCAGCGCGCGACGCCGTTCAGCGCCGGCCGCGCGCCGGCCCGCAAGGCGGCGCGGGCGTTCCGCGCCGGCCGTCGCTGCGCGGCCAGCAGCGCGCTGGCGACCCACCACGGACGCATCGTCCGCCGGATCGCCAGGGCGGCCCGTCGCGGCCGCAAGGGCCGCAAGGCGCTCCGGCGACTGCGCACGGCCGACCGGCGCTCGGCGAAGGCCCGCACGCTCGTGCTGCGGTCGCTGCCGGCGGGGCGGGGATGCGGCGGCGCCCCGACGGTCGCGGTCGACCCGGCGCTCAAGCCCAAGGGCGAGCTGCCCCCGCTGGACGGCTCGGGCCGGCGCCCGGTCGCCCGCATCGTCGACGCGGGCGGCACCGCGATCGACTTCGCCGCCAACGAGCTGGTCGTCACCGGCACCGAGGCGGAGGTGCGCGCCCTCGTCAAGCGCTGGCGGGGCGAGGTGCTCTCGACCGTCGACACCACGAAGCTCGGACTGAAGGCCAAGCAGTTCCTCGTCCGCATCCGCACCGGCCGCGCGGACGAGGCGCGGCTGTCGGCCGACCTCGCGAAGCTCGCGACGGGCAAGGGCGGTGCGGCGACCGTCTCCAGCGAGCAGGGGCTCGACCTGCTCGCCGCCGCCGGGCGCGAGGCACGCCGCGGCACGGACGTGGGCGTCAACTTCGTCACCCGCGGGGACGCGATCGCCGGCGGCTCCACCACGGAGGACCCACGCGGCCCCGACGGGTTCGCGCTCGGCCGCTCCGGGTGGGACCCGGACGCGTTCAACTGGAAGCACCTGTCCGCGCGCTCGACGCAGGGCGTCGGGACCGCCGAGGCCTGGCAGCTGCTGGGCCGCAGCGGCCGGTCGCGCAACAAGGTCGGGCTCGCCGTGCTGGACATGGGCTTCAGCACGCAGACGAACCAGCCCGACTTCGGGGAGCCGCTGACCGCGGTCTCCAACGTCCCGCACCGCGACGCGCTCAACACCCCGAACCTGCTCGGCTGCGGCGGCGGCGCGTCCTGCCCCTGGCACGGGACCAACGTGGCCAACACCGCGTTCTCGGTCGTGGACGACAACCACGGCGTCGCCGGGACCGGGGGGCCCGTCGCCAGGCGGATCGTCGTCTACACGCTCTATGACTTCTTCACCTCCATGGCCGCCGTAGCCGAGGCGAACGTCCTCGGCGCCCGCGTGGTCAACATGAGCTACGGCGCGCCCGTCCCCTACTACCTGGCCTGGTCGGTGCTGCCGTTCGAGGTCGTCACCCGCGCGGCGCGCGCGACCGGGATGACGCTGATCGCCTCCGCGGGCAACGACAACCGCAACGTCGACGCGAAGGACTGCTTCCTCGGGGCCTGCTGGGAGGAGGCGTGGTGGACCCCGTGCGAGAACGGCGGCGTCATGTGCGTCGGCGCCCTCGACCACGACTCCAAGAACCGCGCGAGCTACTCCAACTGGGGCGACCGGGGCGGCGGGGTCGACCTGTTCGCACCGGGGAAGGTGCTCGTCGGCTTCGACCCGGCGACCCCGACCGGCCGGCCCGGCCAGACGCCCGTCCATGCGGTGCAGGGCACGAGCTTCGCCGCGCCCTACCTCGCCGGGGTGGCGGCCCTCGTGCGCGCGGCCGACCCCGGCCTGGGGGCCGGCAACGTCGAGAGCATCCTCAAGAGCACGGCGAAGGCCTCGCCCGACGACAAGGTCCGCACCTACGTCGACGCCCAGGCCGCGGTCCGCAACGCGCTGCCGCCCCTCGTGCACATCGAGGCACCGATCACGGGCCAGACGCTCGACCGTGGGCCGGCGCTGGCCCTGCAGGCGTTCGTCTTCGACGACGGCCGCGGCGCGCCGACCTCCGTCACCTGGACGCGCGCCGACGGGACGGTGATCGGCTCGGGGGCGAGCACCTCGACCACCGCGCTCGGCTACGGGCCGCAGACGATCCGCGTGCGCGCCGTGCTGCCCGGCGGCACCGCGGTGACCGACGAGGTCACCATCACCGTCGCCAACACCCCGCCGCAGGTGCAGCTGCGCCAGCCCGTCAACGGCGCGAGCTTCTACCAGGGGGAGCGCGTGCCGCTCGTCGGGGAGGGGTTCGACCTCAACCAGGACGGCGGGCTCCTGCGTGACGCCCAGCTGCAGTGGAGCCTGGACGGGTCGGGCCCCTTCGCCCTCGGGCGCACCCCGACGCTCGTCCTCGACGGCGTGTCCGTCGGCACGCACACCCTGAACCTGCGCGGCACCGACGACGCCGGCGCCAGCGTCACGGACACGATCACGATCACGGTCGGCCCCGCGCCGCCCAACCTGCCGCCGACCGTCAAGATCACGAGCCCGGCCGACAACAGCCACAAGCCCACCTGCTGCACCGAGCCGGGACCCGGCGGCCGCTCCTACGCCGAGTTCGACTTCCAGGCCGACGTCACCGATCCCGAGGGCGACCCGCTCACCTACACCTGGACGGAGCGCGTGCTCCCCTCCGGCACCGCGGCGACGCGCTCGACGGTCGAGGACCCTGGGACCCAGCGCGTCTACTTCGGGACCTGCAACGACGGCCCGCACGAGTGGACCCTGACCGTCTCGGACGGGACCAGCACCCGCAGCGCCTCCGTGCGCGTCGGGCTCGACATCATCTGCTGACGCGCCGGCGGCGTCGGGTCGCCGGGATATCGTGGGCGCCCATGCGGGTCCTGCTCACGAACGACGACGGCATCGACGCCGACGGCCTCCAGGCGCTGCGCCGCGCCCTCCTCGAGGTCGACGACATCGACCTCGCGGTGATCGCCCCCGACGGGGACCGATCCGCGATCGGCCGGGGCATCACCATCCGCCGCCCGCTCCAGGTCGAGGACCGCGAGTTCGCCGACGGCACGACGGGCTACGCCACGGACGGCACGCCGGTGGACTGCGTCCGCCTGGCCACCCTCGGCCTCGTGCCCGACTGGACGCCGGAGCTGATCGTCTCGGGCATCAACCACGGCTCCAACATCGGCGACGACATCTCCTACAGCGGCACGGTCGCCGCCGCGATCGAAGGGCTGCTGCTCGGCCTGCCGGCCGTCGCCGTCTCCCAGGCCGCGCCCGACGGCTACTGGCACGGCGAGGCGGGCACGATGGACTTCACCGACACCGCGGCGTTCGTCGCCCGGCTCGTGGACCGCATCGACGACGTCCGGCTCGAGCAGGGCACGCTCATCAACGTCAACGCGCCCCAGGGCCCGGCCGGCGGCGTCGAGGTCACCCGCCTCGGCCGGCGCATCTACCGCGACGAGCTGTCGCTGCTCGAGCAGGAGGGGCCGCGCCGGCGCTACCGCATCTACGGTCCCGCGCCCGACAACGAGGAGGCCGAGGGCACCGACGTCGCCGCGGTCGCCGCCGGCCGCATCGCGGTCACCCCGCTCCACTTCGACCTCACCGACGGCTCGGGGGTCGAGACGCTCAGCGGCGCCGACCTGAGCAGCCTGCTCGAGCCGGCCGCCCGGGAGGTGGAGTGACCGAAGCCGAACGCGCCGCCGAGCTGCGCGAGCAGCTGCGCCACCACGGCAAGCGCTACTACGAGGACGACGACCCGGAGATCGGCGACGACGCCTACGACGCGCTCCTCGACGAGCTGCGGGCGATCGAGGCCGAGCACCCGGACCTGCTGACCGCCGACTCACCGACCCAGGTCGTCGGCGGCGACGTCGTCTCCAAGCTCGAGAAGGTCCGCCACCCGCAGCAGATGTTCTCGCTGGCCAACGCGCGCTCGGCGGACGAGCTCGAGGCGTGGCTGTCGCGCATGCGCAACCACCTCGCCCGAGAGGGGATCGAGGACCCGGAGATCACCTACGTCTGCGAGCCCAAGATCGACGGGCTCGCGATGTCGCTGATCTACCTCGACGGGCGGCTCGACCGCGCCGTGACGCGCGGCAACGGCGAGGTGGGGGAGGACGTCACCCACAACATCCGCCAGATCGAGATGATCCCCAAGACGCTGACGGGCGCCCCGAGCACGATCGAGGTCCGCGGCGAGGTCTACATGTCGCTGCCCGACTTCCGCGGGCTCAACGAGCGCCGCGCCGCCGCCGGGCTCTCGACGTTCGCCAATCCGCGCAACTCCGCGGCGGGGACGATCCGGCAGCTGGACCCCAAGCTCGCGGCCGAGCGGCCGCTGTCGTTCTGGGCCTACCAGGTCGGCTACAACGACGGTGCCGGGTTCACGCGCCACTCCGACGCGATCGCGTGGCTGCGCGAGCAGGCCTTCCCGGTCAACCCGGACATCGCGATCGAGACCGACATCGAGGCCGTCGTGGCGCGCTGCGAGCGCTGGCGCGAGCGTCGCGCGCAGCTGGACTTCGAGATCGACGGGGTCGTGATCAAGGTCGACGACGCGGAGCTGCAGCGCCGCCTCGGCGTCGTCGGGCGCGACCCGCGCTGGGCGATCGCGTGGAAGTTCCCCCCGACCACGGCGACCACGACGCTGCTCGACATCGAGTGGAACGTCGGCAAGTTCGGCGACCTGCACCCGTTCGCCGCGCTCGAGCCGGTCCACGTCGGCGGCGTCACCGTCTCCTCCGCCACGCTGCACAACGAGGAGGACCTCGCGCGCAAGGACGTTCGCGTCGGCGACGAGGTGATCGTGCTGCGCGCGGGCGATGTGATCCCGCAGGTCGTCTCCCCGGCGCCGCACGCCGTCGAGCGGCCCGATCGCGGGCCGGTCCCGCACCCGCCGGCGCGCTGCCCGTTCTGCGACACCGAGACGGTCAAGCCCGAGAGCTCCGTCTTCACGAAGTGCCCCAACCGCGACTGCCCCGAGCGGCGCTGGCAGCTGCTCAGCCACTTCGTCTCCCGCGGCGCGCTGGACATCGACGGGCTGGGGGAGAAGCAGGCGCGCCAGCTGCTGACGCTCGAGATCGTCCGCACCCCGGCCGACCTGTACCGCCTGGACGCCGGGCAGCTGCTCGCGCTCGACGGCTACGGCGAGACGCGCGTGCAGAACCTCCTCCGCGCGATCGACGCCTCGAAGGGGCAGCCGTTCTCGCGCGTGCTCTTCGGCCTCGGGATCGAGGGCGTGGGCGAGGTCACCGGCCGCGCGCTCGCGCAGCAGTTCCGCACCGTCGACGCGCTGCTGGAGGCCGACGCCGAGAAGATCGCCGAGACGCCCGGCATCGGGCCGATCGTGGCCGAGCTGATTCGCGCGCAGCTCGCCGGGGAGCAGCTGCGCGCGCTCGTCGCCGACCTCAAGACCCTGGGGCTGACGCTCGAGGAGGAGGGCCCGCCGCCCGGTGAGGGTGTGCTGTCAGGCCGCACCCTCGTGCTCACCGGCACCCTGCCGGACCTCACGCGCGAGCAGGCGACCCAGCGGATCCTGGCCGAGGGGGGCAAGGTCACCACGTCGGTGTCGAAGAAGACCGACTTCGTCGTCGCCGGCGAGTCCGCGGGGTCCAAGCTCGAGAAGGCCGAGCGCCTGGGCGTGCGGGTCCTGGACGAGGCGGGGCTCCTCGCGCTGCTGGCGGGCGAGCTGCCGGACCTCGAGCCCGGGTCCGACGCGCCCTAGAGCGGGCGGACGGCGACGCCGCCGCAGACCAGGCACACGCCGGAGGCGTGCCCGTGCTGGTCGCGTGCGCCGAGCAGGTGGGCGCCGCAGTCCTGGCAGGCGCAGCGGACGTGGGCCTCGTCCTCGGCGCCGAGCGGCGCCGCCAGACGGCCGACGCGCGGGCGCGGGCGCGTCAGCGGCGGGGAGACCTGCCGCCCGTCCGCCGTCCGCAACCTGAGCACGACCCCGTCCATGATCCCCGCTTTTACCCGTGCCTGCGCGGTCTCACACGACCTAGGCGGCGTAGCGCGCGATCGCGTCGACCATGCGGTCCTGCAGCGTCCGCGCCCCGGCAGGGTTGACGCGGTTCATCAGGATCGAGAACGCGAGCGTGCGGCCGGCCCTCGTCGTGCAGTAGCCCGACAGGGCGGAGACGTCGCGCAGCGTGCCGGTCTTGCCGCGGCAGCGGCCGCGGGCGACGCTCCAGCGCAGGCGGCCGCCGAGCGTGCCCGAGCGGCCGGCGACAGCGAGCGAGTCGTAGAAGCTCGGCCACGCCTCGGTCGTCCGGATCCCGGTGAGCAGTTCGACCAGCTGCCGCGGCGAGGTGCGGTTGCGGCGCGAGAGACCGGACCCGTCGGCGATGCGCGGAGCGATGCCGAACCGCTCGCGCAGCGTGGCCTTCGCGACGGCGGCCCCGTTGCGCGTCGTCGCCGGCGTGGCGTCCGCCGCGCCGACCGCCTTCAGCAGCGATTCGGCGATCGTGTTGTCGGACGGGACGTTGGCCGCCCTGGCGAGCGCCGCGAAGGTGGGGGCGCGCAGCGTCGCGACGGTGAGCGCGCCCGCCGGCGCGCGTCCGGTCCTGCCGGCCTTGGCCACCCTGACCCCGCGGGCGCGCAGGGCGGCGGCCAGCGCGCTGGCCGCGAACGCGGGCGGATTGCCCTGGTAGTACGGGCGCAGGGAGCCGGTGCGGCCGCGGTCGACCATCAGCGCGCCGAGCGGGGAGAGGTCGATCGAGGCGCCGAACCCCGTCGCGGCCGTGCCGCGGACGCGGTCGTAGAGGCTCTCGTCGCCGACGACGTGGCCGGTCACCTCCGTCACACCCGAGGCGACGACCGCGGTCGCGAGCGAGCGCAGGCCGTCGGCGCTGAGCGTCGGATCGCCCCCGCCGCGCAGGTACAGGTCCCCGTCGATGACGCCGTCGATCCCGATCTCGTCGGTGGCGAGCGCGACGGTGTCCGGGTGGGCGTCGGGTCCCAGCGTCAGCAGCGCCGACGCGGTCGTGTAGAGCTTCTCGTTGGACGCCGGGATCCGCCGCGCGTTCGGGCGGCGCGCGTAGAGGGTGCGTCCGCTGTCGAGGTCGACGACCACCGCGGACGCCTTCGAACCGGCCGACCCCATCTGCCGGGCGAGGCTCTTGGCCGTCGCGGCGGGGCCGGCGGCGGCCGCCGGCGCCGCGGCGGCGACGGGCGCGGCCGCAAGGGCACACGTGACGGCGGCGAGGACGCGGCGCACGCGACGGCAAGCTAGGGGACGGGTCGGCGGGTGCTGCACGTAGACTGCCAACACGATGGGCAACGTGGTGGACCTCGGGACGGTGCCGAAGACGGGCCGCAGGTCCGGCGGCGGACGTCCGGCGCGCCGCAGGAAGCCCTCCAAGACCGCGCTCGTCCTGGGTGGCGGCGGCTTCACCGGCGGCGTGTACCAGATCGGTGCGCTGCGGGCCCTCGACCTGCTGTCGGTCAACAGCACGGTCAACGACTTCGACGTCTACGTCGGCACGAGCGCCGGCTCTCTCGTCGCGAGCTTCGCGGCCAACGGCGTCACCCCCGAGCAGATGATGCGCGTCGTCAACGACCAGGTGCCGACGCCGTTTCGCGACATCGACTCGCGCGCGATGCTCAAGCTCAACGTCGGCGAGTTCCTCAACGCCGGGGTGCGGCTGCCGCGCGCGCTCGCCGAGATCGCCCGGGAGCTGCCGCGCGCGATCTGGACCCTGTCGCCGATCGAGCTCGCCGTCGCCCTCGCCGACCTGCTCCCCTCGGGGATCTACTCGGGCTCCGGGATCGAGCGCTACGTGCACGAGGTCCTCACGGGGGACGGCCGCACGGACGACTTCCGCGAGCTGCGCAAGGAGCTCTACCTCGCCGCGACGGACCTCGACACGTGCGAGCGCGTCGTCCTGGGCGCCGAGGGGTGGGACGACGTGCCGATCTCCACCGGCGTGCGGGCCTCGACGGCGCTGCCCATGCTCTACAAGCCGCACGTCGTCAAGGACCGCGAGCTCATCGACGGCGGGATCGTCTCGACCACCAACCTCGACATCGCCGTCGAGGCCGGGGCGAAGCTGATCGTCGTCGTCAACCCGCTCGTCCCCTACGTCAACGACTTCAGCCAGGACGTGCGGACCCTGATGGGCACGCGCTCCCGGCGCGTGTCGGACCTCGGCTTCACCAAGATCGGCTACCAGACGTTCAAGCTGCTCGCCTACCAGCGGCTCCACGAGATGGCGCGCCACTGGGAGGAGCGCTACCCGGGCGTCGACATCATCCTGATCGAGCCCGAGCCCGACGACACGCTGATGTTCGAGACCGACATCATGAACTACCACGCCCGCCTCGACGTCGCGCGCCACGGCTTCCAGTCGGTCACGCTCAAGCTCGCGGCGGAGTACGAGCGCTACCGCGAGGTCGCCGCCCGCCACGGCATCGAGATCTCCGCCACGCGGGTGCGCAAGGTCGTCAAGCACTTCGCCGCCGAGCGCGAGCCCAAGCGCGCCTGGCGGCGCATCCTCGGGCAGACCACCGGCGCGCTGCTGCGACAGTCGGCCAACGCCGATTGATCCGCCGCGACGGGGGGTACCGTCGCGCCATGTCCTTGCGATCCTGTGCCTCCTGCCAGCGACTGATCCCCGGGCACTACACCGGGTGCCCGCACTGCCGCGCTAGCCGGCGTACAACGCTTCGAACGCTGCTGCGTACGCCTCGTAGACCACGTTCCGCTTGACCTTCAGGGTGGGCGTCAGCTCACCCGTGGCCTGTGAGAAGTCGTGGTCGAGGATGTGGAAGCGCTTGATCTGCTCGACCTGCGCGTAGCGCGCGTTGACCGCGTCGACGACGCCCTGGACGACGTCGCGCGCCTCGTCGCTCGCGGGGTCGAGGCCCTCGTCGGGGTCGAGCGTGATCAGCGCCACCGGGTACGGCCGCCGGTCGCCGTACATGACCGCCTGTGAGATGTAGCGCGACTGCTTGAGCTCGTTCTCGAGGTTGGCCGGGGTGATGTTCTTGCCGCCCGCGGTGATGATGATGTCCTTCTTGCGGCCCGTGATCGTCAGGTAGCCGTCGGCGTCGAGGGATCCGAGGTCCCCCGTGTGCAGCCAGCCGTCCTCGACCGCGCCGAAGGACGCGTCGGCGTTGTTGTGGTACCCGCGGAAGATGTTCGGGCCCTTGATCAGCACCTCGCCGTCCTCGGCGATGCGCAGCTCGACGCCCGGATAGGGGAGCCCGACGGTGCCGAAGCGGAAGTCGTCGAGCGTCTGGTTGGTCGCCGCCGTGGAGGTCTCCGTCATCCCGTAGCCCTCGAACACGGGGGCGCCGGCGGCGTAGAAGAACTCGAGGATCTCGACCGCGATCGGTGCCGCGCCGCTCGTCGCCTGTCGCATCCGGCCGCCGAAGGCCGCACGGACGTTGACGAACAGCTTCGCCTCGAACGCCTCGAAGGCGGCACGCAGCTCGTCCGAGACGGGCGTGCCGTCGCGCTCGGCGAGCCGGACGGCGACGCCGACCTCGGTCGCCTTGCGGATCGTCTCCGGGTCCGACGCACTCGTGACGAACGTGTAGATCTTCTCGAAGATGCGCGGGACCGACGGCAGGTAGGTCGGCTTGACCTGGCTGAGCTCGGGCACGATCTGCGTCGTGTCACCGCCGAAGTAGGCCAGCTCGACGCCGAGATCCATCGTCAGCAGCTGGATCAGCAGCGCGTAGGAGTGCGCCAGCGGGAGGTAGAGGTAGACGACCTCGTCCTCCTCGACGCCGAGGACGGCCTTCGCCGCGGCCATCGAGACCATCTGGCGGTAGTTGCCGTGGGTGAGGACGCAGCCCTTCGGCGGCCCGGTCGTCCCGGAGGTGTAGATGATCGTGTACGGGTCCTCGGGCACGACGGCTCCTGCGCGTGCGCTGACCTCCGCGGGGTCTCGCGCGCGGCCGCGTTCGCGCAGGCCGTCGAGGTCTGCGTCGATGCGCAGCACCTCGCGCAGCAGGGGCAGCTGGTCACGCACCGCGGCGAGCTTGGCCGCCTGGGCGTCGTCCTCCACCACGGCCAGCGACGCCCCCGAGTCCCCGGCCACCCACGCGCACTCCTCCGGCGAGTTGGTGGCGTAGATCGGCACCACCACGCCGCCCGCAGCGGTGATGGCGAAGTCGACCAGGCTCCACTCCGGTCGCGTCTGGGCGAGCAGGGCGACGCGGTCCCCGGGCTGCAGACCGGCGTCGATGAGCCCGCGCGCGAGCTCCGAGACGTCGGCGGCGACCGCCGTGAACGACCGCGTGTGCCACTCGTCGCCGCGCTTGAAGCGCTGGGCGGGCCGGTCGCCGTAGCGCTCGGCCGCGCGGACGACGAGATCGGCCAGGGTGGATGAGCCCGCGGACTCCGGGGCGGGGACGACGCGCACCAGGTCCGCGGTCAGGCCGCGCGCGCCGTGGGCGCTGCGGCGTCCTGCTCCTCGACGCTGGCGAAGAAGAGGGTCTTGTCGATCCGACCCTGGAAGATCGGGACGCCCAGCTCGACGCACTTCTCGATCACCTGGCTGCGTTCCATGCCGGTCTCCTGCGCGAGCTCCGTCGGCGTCAGATGGTTGGCCATCGGTTCGACTGCCCTCCCTGTGTGGTTTGCCACGTGACAGCGACCGTACTCCTTCGCGTGGACGCCCTCAACGGAACTTCGTCAAGGAGTCGTAAGTCTTCTGACGGCGCGTCCTCAGACCGGGTTGGGGACGTCGATCCAGACGTGCTCGAGACCGAAGCGGTCCGCGAGCAGATCGCCCAGGCGGCGCACGCCGCGCGTCTCCGTGTCGTGGTGGCCGGCCGCGAGGACGGTGATCCCCGCCTCCCGCGCCTCCGCCTGCGTCCGCTCGCGCGGCTCGCCGGTCAGCAGCAGGTCCAGCCCCAGCGCGGCGGCCCGGGCGGCCTCGTCGGCGGCCGCGCCGGAGACGATCGCGGCGCGGTTGACCACGTCGGGTCCGCCGCCGAGGACGAGCGGCCCGCGGCCGCACGCCTGCGCCACCCGGGCGACGAGGGCGTCGAGGCCGATGCCCCCCTCCCAGTGCGCCACACGGCCCACCGGGGTGCCGTCGGCCAGCGCGTAGGGCTCGTGGCGGGTCGCGCCGAGGGCGTCGGCGAGGAGCGCGTTGTTGCCGTGCTCGGGGTGGGCGTCCAGCGGCAGGTGATGGGCCAGCAGACCGACGTCGCCCGCCAGCAGCACGCGCAGGCGCTCGCGGGTGATCGGGGTCAAGCCGGGCTCGTCGAAGGTCCAGAACAGGCCGTGGTGGACGAGCACGAGCTGGGCGTCGGCGGCGACCGCGCGCTCGAGCAGCTCACGGGTGGCCGAGACGCCCGTGGCGACCCGCTCGACCCGGTCGGCGCCCGGGACCTGCAGGCCGTTGAGCGCCACGTCGCGGAACCGCTCGGGCTCCAGCAGGTGGTCCAGGAACGTCACGATCTCCGCGCTCGAAGCCATCCGCGGAGGGTTTCACACCCCTTGTGCTGCGGGGCGGGAAACACTACGATTCCTCACCCTGGAGCGCGGGCTCCGGGACACTTCGATCTCTCCGGCAGGGGGAAGACGATGGCGCTGGTGCAGGACCTCTCGATGTCTGACGACGCTCTCGTCGCGCGCGTGCGCGACGGAGACGACGTGGCGTTCGAGGGGCTCTACGGCCGCTACGGCGGACGCATCGGCGGCTACGTCGCGGGGATGGTCGGCGACGCCGGCCGCGCCGAGGACGTCACCCAGGAGGTGTTCGTGTCGGCGCTGCGCCGCATGCGCGCGACCGACCGGCCGATCCACTTCAAGCCCTGGATCTACGAGATCGCTCGCAACGCGGCGATCGACGAGCACCGCCGCAACCGGCGCCAGCGCGAGGTCTGCACCGCCCACGAGTCCGACCACGAGCGGCCGGGCCTGGACGCCTTCGCCTCCGGCGCCCCGGCGCCCGAGCAGGTGCTGGTGACGCGGGAGGCGCTCAGCACGCTGACCTCGGCGCTCGACAGCCTCTCGGAGGTCCACCGCCGCGTGATCGTCCTGCGGGAGCTCGAGGGCCGCTCCTACGAGGAGATCGCCGCCGCTACGGGCCTCACCCGGGGTGCGGTCGAGAGCGCGCTGTTCCGGGCGCGCAAGCACCTCGGCGCCGAGTACGCCGAGCTCGTCACCGGCCGCCGGTGCCGGGCGGTCCGTGAGCTCGTGGCCGTCCGCGGCCGGCGTCTGCGCACCCGCGAGCGCGGCACGCTGCGCCGCCACCTGTCGCAGTGCCGTCCGTGCCGGCGTCACGCCGCCGCCCACGGCTTCGACCCCGCCTCCGTCGACCTCCTCGCCGGGCCCCGGCGGCAGATGGCCAGGGCTGCGGGCCTGCTTCCGCTGCCGGCCTGGGCGCAGGTCTCCGCCGGTGCCGGCGACGCCCCGATCGCCTGGGGCAAGGCGCTCGCGACGACCGCGGTCGTGCTCGCCGCCGG
This sequence comes from uncultured Solirubrobacteraceae bacterium, assembly GCA_963726825.1. Lineage (GTDB taxonomy): Bacteria > Actinomycetota > Thermoleophilia > Solirubrobacterales > Solirubrobacteraceae > DATLGB01. Next base: position 59,477 of record CAVSDT010000002.1, read on the forward strand.
TGGGACGGGCGTGGTCGCCTCCTACGACGATCCCGGCGCCCGGCCGGTCGTCGCTCCGGCCCCGGCCGCTGCGACCGCTGCGGGCGCTGCACCGGTCGCGCGGGAGGCCGCCGCCCCACGGACCCCCGCCGCCGTGCGCGCCGTGCCGCCCTACCGCGCCGCCGAACGGTCGCCTGCCCGCAGCACCCCCGCAGGTTCGAGCGTGCCGCGCCCGAGCCCGCGGATCACGCGGACGACGCCCGTCGCCCCGAGCCGCCCGGCGCCCCCGCGCGCGGCCGCCCCGACCGATGCCGCCGCGCCGGCCGCCGATCCGGACCCTGCGGCGCCCGTCGCCGCGGCGCCCGCCACGCCGTCGCCGTCGCTGCCCGCCGCCATCGGCGCCCAGAGCAGCTCGCCGCAGCCGCCGCACGACGTCGCCCCGCCGGTGCCCCAGACGCTCACCCGGGCCGATGACGCCATCTCGGTCGTGTCCGGCGCGCTCGCGGGCGCCACCGGCTGACCGGGCCCCGGTAGCCTCGCGGGCGGATGGCCGAGCCCGACGACACCGAGCTGCTGGACTCGCTGATGGAGACGAGCCTGTACTCGCTGGGCGCGGCGTTCCAGGACGACCACCCGGACCTCGTCGACGACGTGATCGCCCAGGCCGACGCGATCGAGTCCCGCGGCATCGAGGCCTGGGCCCGGGCCGAGTCCGTCCCGCTCGAGAGCGCGTTCCAGACGCTCGTCACGGGCCTCGCCCTGCGCTACGCGCGGGCGCTGGGCGGCTGACGGTCCCCCGCTATGCTCCCGGACGCATTCGGGGCGTGGCGCAGCCTGGTAGCGCGCGCCGTTCGGGTCGGCGAGGTCCCCAGTTCGAATCTGGGCGCCCCGATGCTTGGGACGCATGCCGTGGGACCCGACCCACGGCGGTCGTGGCGGCGCCGGAGCACGACGGCGTGAGCCGCGCGCGGGTCGATCGGCGCGAGTGGAACGACCTCGCCGCCGAGGACGCGCTGTGGGCGGTCTACAGCGACATGGAGCGCCGTCACGGCTGGGACGAGGAGGAGTTCTACGCGACGGGCGAGGCGGAGGTCGCCGGCCTGCTCGCCGGCCTCGAGGGTGACGGCGGCCTGACCGTCCGCTACGGGTCGGCGCTGGACTTCGGCTGCGGCGTCGGCCGTCTGAGCCGGGCACTCGCCGCGCGTTTCGACACCGTCGTGGGCGTGGACATCGCCGAGGGGATGCTGCGCCGGGCCGAGGCGCTCAACGCCGGACGGGAGAACCTGCGCTTCGTCCGGACCGGCGCAGCCGACCTCGCGCCGCTGCCCGACGGCGGCTTCGACCTCGTGCTGAGCTTCATCGCGCTGCAGCACACGGGCTCGGCGGCCCAGATCGGCGCCTATCTGCGCGAGTTCGTCCGCGTCGCGGCGCCGGGCGGCGTGATCGTCGTGCAGATCCCGACGGGTGTCGCCCGCAGGGTCCGCCTGCACCCGCTGCGCCTCGCCAACCGCGGGCTGCGGGCGCTGCCGTGGGCGCCCGCTTCGCTGCTGCGACGGCTCACCCCGTACAGCATGCGCCTCACCGCGATGGCGGCCGCCGACGTCCGCGCCGCCCTCACCGCGGCCGGCGCGACGCTGGTGACGGACTTCCCCGACCGGCGGACGGGCTCGCCGCTCGTCCCCAGCCGGGTCTACGTCGCGCAGCTGGGTCAGTCGCCCTCGGCGGACTCCGCGTAGCCCTGCAGCAGCTTCACCGTCTCCGCCGACCGCCGCTGCATCGTCTCGCTCGCCTCGCGCACCCGGGCGGCGACCTGCTCGTGCCCGTCGGCGGGCAGGCCGGGGTAGGTCGTCCACAGCGCCATCTGGCTGAACCACTGCATGAAGGCGATCTCGACCTGGACGAGGTTGGAGAGCGCGTTCTGGGTCTTGGCGATCGCTCCGGTGAGGAAGAGCGCGACGAACGTCGTGGCGCCCAGTCCGCTGAAGACGATCGGGTAGACGCTGTCGCGCTCGACGAACAGCCCGTAGGCCGCGGCGGTGACGAACAGCGCCAGGCCGACGGCGAACATGGCGACGTTCATCGTCGTCACCCAGAGGTAGGAGCGCGTCGCGTTGCGCAGCGTCTTGTGCATCATCTCGCGCGTGTGGCGGGCGATCTCGTCGTTGTGCTGCGCCTGGCGCAGCATCGCCTCGCGCTGCTCAGTCGTCAGGGGGGTCTGGCCGTCCGCCGCGGAGCCACCGGCGTGGGGCGGCCGCGTCCACTGCAGTTCGGGCTCGGGCATGACGCGCATCGTCCCAGCCATCCGGCGCGAGCGGGGGATTCTTGTCGCGTAGCGTGCGGCGGATGAGCGTGCTCGCGGAGAACCGCGTCGAGGCCGACGTCCCCGCTGCCGCCGTCTGGGCGGTGCTCGCGGACGTGCCCGCCCGGGTGGACTGGCACCCGCGGCTGGAACGCGCGTGGCTGGAGGGGCCGCTCGCGCCCGGGACCCGCGGCGGCCTCAAGCCCGCGGGCGTGCGGGCGGTGGCCCTCGAGGTCGAGGCGGTGGAGCCGGGTCGCCGGCTCGTGCTGCGTGGCGTCCATGGGCTCCCGGTCGCCGCCGGCCACTACGAGCACGAGGTCGAGGACCTCGGCGGTGGCCGCTGCGCGGTCACGCTGCGGATGCGCGTCGACGGCATCGCCGCGCCGCTCGTGCGCCGCTTCGCCGGGGAGATGGTCAGCGCGTGGGCCGGCCCTGCGGCGCTGGAGCGGCTGATCGCCCGCGCGGCGCGCCCGGCGTTCGCCGACGGGTGACGGTCAGCGTGTCGGGTCGGGCTCCCCGGTCAGCTCCAGGCTGAGCTCCCACAGGCGCCGGCGGTTGTCGGGGTCCAGCGCCCAGGCGTCCGGGTCGGCCTCGCGCTCACGGTCGAAGAACGTCCCGCTGACGCCCTCGAGCTCGGCGTCGACGGCGAGCCGGACGGTCGCCGCCGTCCCCGCCTCGAGCGTCTCGATCGCGCTGCGGCCGCTGCGGAGCACCATCTTCGTCGGCATGAAGGTCGCGGGGTGCAGGCTCGTGACCGTCACGCCGGTGCCGTCGAGGCGCCCGGCGAGCTCGAGGCCGCACGCGATCTGGGCGAGCTTGCTCTGGCCGTAGGCGCGGGCGCCGTCGTAGCCGCGCTCCATCTGCGGGTCGTCGAAGTCGGTCGCCCGCTGGGCGATCGAGGCGACGTGGACGATTCGCGCCGGCGCCGAGGCCTCGAGCAGCGGCAGGAGGCGCAGGGTCAGGACGAGGCCCGCGAGGTGGTTGACGGCGAAGCGCAGCTCGAGGCCGTCGCGGCTCGTGCGCCGCTCCGTCCCGTCGGGCTCGCCGAACCCGATGCCGGCGTTGTTGACGAGGACATGGAGGTGGTCGGTGCCCGCCGTGACGTCGGCGGCGAGCGCGCGGACCTCCTCGAGGCTCGCCAGGTCGGCGAGGTGGGTGTGCAGGCGCGCCCCCGGTGTGGCGTCGCTGATCGCTCCCACGACGGCGTCGAGGCGTCCCTGGTCGCGCCCGTGGAGGTGGACGGTCGCGCCGCGCGCGGCCAGGTCGGTCGCCACGGCGCGGCCGAGGCCGTCCGTCGCGCCGGTGACGAGGACGACGGTCGCTTCGATCGGTCGCATGGAGGCCGCCTACCCGGGAGGACCGGTTCCGCCTGCCGGTGGGCGTGTCAGCGCTGCAGGCGACGCTCGGACGCGTCGATCCGGGCGTCGTTGATCGACGCGTACCGGCGCGCCATCAGCCCGTCGGGCGCGAACTGCCACATCTCGTTGCCGTAGGAGCGCCACCACTGGCCGTGCTCGTCGCAGGACTCGTACTCGAAGCGCACGCCGATGCGGTCGTCGGTGAACGCCCACAGCTCCTTCTCGAGCACGTAGTCGCGCTCGCGGGCCCACTTGCGCTGCAGGAACGCCCGGATCTCCGCGCGGCCGGTGATGAACTCGTCGCGGTTGCGCCACTGCGAGTCCTCCGTGTAGGCCTGGGAGACGCGATCGGGGTCGCGCGAGTTCCACGCGTCCTCGGCGGCCTGCACCTTGGCGCGGGCGGTCTCCTCGGTGAAGGGCGGCCGGATGTCGGTGGGGGAGGGCATGGAGCGGGCCTACCCGCTGAGCGCCGCCGGTCGGCGTAGCCTTGCGGCATGGGCGTCCGGTCCGCCGATCCCGAGCTCGACGCCGCCGCCTGCGCGGCGATCTACGCGCCGCACGTGGACCCCGGGCCCGCCTCGTTCGAGGCCGCGCCGCCCGACGCCGCCGAGATGGCGCGGCGGATCGCCGGGACCGTCGCGCCCTACGACTGGCTCGTGACGCACCGTGACGGCGTGGTCGCCGGGTACGCGTACTCGGGCCCGCACCGGGCGCGCGAGGCGTACCGGTGGTCGGCGGAGGTCTCCGTCTACGTCGACGGCCGCTTCCACCGCCGCGGGGTCGGCCGCGAGCTCTACGCGGGCCTCCTCGAGCGCCTGCGTGCGGCCGGGGTGCGCAATGCGCTGGCCGGCATCACGCTCCCCAACGACGCGAGCGTCGGGCTCCACGAGGGGTTGGGCTTCGCGCTCGTCGGCGTCTATCGCAACGTCGGCTTCAAGGCCGGGGCGTGGCGCGACGTCGGCTGGTGGCAGCTGGACCTGCGCCCGGACGCGCCCACGCCGTCCTCCTGAAGGCGGGCTCGGACCCGGCTGCAGATCGTCCGCGGGGACGACGACGCGGACCCGGTCCGTCCGTACCGTGCGTGGCGTCGTGCGCGCCCTCCTCAGACAAGCACCGTTCCGCAACCTGTGGGCCGGCCAGACGCTGAGCTCCGTCGGCGACGCGATGATCGTCGTCGTCATCGGTCTCTACCTGACGCAGGAGTCCGGCTCCTCGCGTGATGTCGGGCTCGTCCTCGCCGCCTACGCCGCGCCGCTCGTGCTGTTCCTGCTCGTCGGCGGGGTGCTCGCCGACCGGCTGCCCCGGCGTGGGCTGATGATCGCGACCGACCTGGTGCGCGCCGGCCTCCACGGCCTCCTTGCCGTGCTGATCCTGCTCGACGCGGTGCAGCTGTGGCACATGCTGGTGATCGGCGTCCTGTTCGGCGCGGCGGAGGCGTTCTTCCGGCCGGCCTACACCGGGCTGCTGCCCGCCACCGTGCAGGAGCACGAGATCCAGACCGCGCAGGCGGTCACGGCCGCGAGCCGCGAGACGGCGATCATCGCCGGGCCCGCGATCGGGACCGCGCTGGTGTTCGGCCTCGGCGCGTCGGCGGCGTTCGCGCTCGACGCGCTGACGTTCGTGGCGTCCGTCGTCTTCCTCCTGCGGGTGCGTCCACGCCGCCGCGGCTACGACCACGTGCCGGCCTCCTTCCTCGCGGACCTGCGCGAGGGCTGGGTCGCCGTGCGCGAGCGCACCTGGGTGTGGGCGACGATCTGCGGGTTCTCCGTCGCGCTGCTGTGCGGCCTGGCACCGTTCTTCACGCTCGGTGCGGCCGTCAGCGAGGCGGGGTACGGCACGGCGGCGATCTTCGGCATCGTGCAGATCTCGTGGGGCGCCGGCACGCTTGCGGGCTCGCTCGTCGCCGTGCGCTGGCGCCCGCGGCGGCCGATGCTCACCGGCATCCTGTGGACGCTGCCGTGGCCGTTGACGTTCGCCGTCTTCGCGTTGGCGGCCCCGGAGGTCGCCCTGTTCGCCGGGACGGCGGCGGGGGGCTTCGGGGTCGGGATGTTCGGCGTGTGGTGGGAGACCGCCCTGGCCGAGCGGATCCCGCCGCAGCTGCTCTCGCGCGTGTCCGCCTACGACTGGATGGGCTCGCTCGCGCTGCTCCCGGCCGGCTACGTGCTGGCCGGGCTGATCGGCGACGCCGTCGGCCCGCAGTCGACGCTGCTCGTCGGAGCGGGCGTCGCGCTGCTGGCGCTCGCCGCGGCCCTGCTGCCGCGCCAGACGCGCACGTTGCGGGCGATCCCGCGCGGCCAGACGGTGGCGGCGGCCCAGGCGCAGGAGCTCCCCGACCCGCCCCCGCCGGTCGCCGTCACCGTCCCGTAACGGACCTAAAGGCGCGCTGGTGTCGTTCCCACGACACAAACGCGACTTTAGGTCCGGCCCCGGGGTCCGACTTCAGGTCCGGCCCGGGGGTCCGACTTGAGGTCCGGCCCCGGGGTCCGGCTGGGCGCCGGTAGCCTGCCGCCCCGTGCTCGTGCTGCTGCCGCCGTCGGAGGGGAAGGCGCGGCCGGCAGCCGGGGAGCCCGTCGACCTCGCCGCGCTGGTGCACGCTGACGTGCTCACGCGCACGCGGGAGGTCGTGCTCGACAAGCTCACGCGGCTGGCCGCCGGCAACCCCGCCGTCGCGCGCAGGCGGCTGGACCTGTCCGCGGCCCAGCAGGACGAGCTCGACCTCGATGCCGCGCTGCGCAGCGCCCCCGCCGCCCCGGCGGCCGACGTCTACACCGGCGTCCTGTACGAGCGCCTCGGACTGCCCGACCTGACGCCGGAGCAGCAGGCGCCCGTGCTGATCGCCTCCGCCCTGTGGGGCGTGGTGGCCCCACAGGACCGCATCCCCGCCTACCGGCTGAGCATGGGTGCCGACCTCCCGCGCACGCCGGGCCTCGCGACGGTGTGGAAGCCGGCGCTGGCCCGGGCCCTGCGCCCGGACGGCCTCGTCGTCGACGCCCGCTCCGGCCCCTACGCCGCGGCCTGGCCGGGGGGACCGGGGACCGACCTCCTCGCCGTGCGCGCCTTCCTCGTCGCGCCCGACGGCAGCCGCAAGGTGATCTCGCACATGGCCAAGCGCGTGCGCGGCGACGTCGTCCGCGTCCTGCTCACCACCCGGCCGGACGCGCGCACCCCGGCCGACGTCCTGGAGGCCGTGACCCGGGCCGGCCTGCCGGCCGAGCTGACGCCCGCCAAGCGCGGCCACACGCTCGACGTGCTCGAATACCAGGCATGAACGTCGAGCCCGCGTCCTTCACCTCCCAAGGCGTGACCTGCGCGGCTGACCTGCACCGCCCGCAGGACGCCTCCGGTCCCGTCCCCTGCGTCGTCATGGCCCACGGCTTCTCCGCCACGAAGGAGGACACGCTCCCCGCCTACGCCGAGCGCTTCGCCGCGGCCGGCCTCGCGGTCCTGCGCTTCGACTACCGGGGCTTCGGCGACAGCGACGGCTCCCCGCGCCAGGTCCTCGACGTCAAGGCCCAGCTGGACGACTACCGCGCCGCGATCGCCCACGCCCGCGCCCTCCCGGACGTCGACGCCGACCGGATCGTCGTCTGGGGCTCGTCGTTCTCCGGCGGGCACGCGATCACGCTCGCCGCGGAGGACCACCGAATCGCCGCGGCCATCGCCCAGGCGCCCTTCACCGACGGCGTCGCGACGCTGCGCGCCGTCCCGCCCGTCACCGCCCTCAAGCTCACCGGCCACGCCCTGCGTGACGCGGCGGGCGCGATCGCCGGCCGCCGGCCGCACCTGATCCCCGCCACCGGCGCGCCCGGTGACGTCGCGGCCATGACCTCCCCCGACGCCCACGCCGGCTTCGCCGCGATCGTCGGCACCCCCTCCCGCTGGCGCAACGAGGTCGCCGCCCGGATCATGCTCACCCTGCCGCTGTACCGGCCGGTCGCCAAGGCGGCGAAGATCACGTGCCCGATCCTCGTCACCGTCGCCGAGGAGGACACGATCACGCCGCCCAAGCCGGCCCTCGCCGTCGCCGCCCGCGCCCCGAAGGGCGAGAGCGCCCGCTACCCGGGCGGCCACTTCGACGTCTACGTCGGCGCGGGCTTCGAGCGCTCTGCCGGCGACATGCTCGCCTTCCTCGAGCGCTGCGGCCTGACGTCGCCTTGACGCCGACCCGCCACACTGGCCCGCGACCGTGTGGTGGAACACCGACAACGCGATCCTCGGGCTGCTCCAAGCGCTCTGCGTCCTCGCGCCGGCCGCCGGGCTGCCGGGCTGGCTCGCGTCCAAGCGCCACACCCGCGCGTGGTCGCTGCTGCTGCCGGTGTCGCTCGTCGGCACCGTCGTCCTGATCGGCGCCGTCCCGGCGAGCGCGAACGTCTACACGTGGGTCGCGCTGATCGGCGTCCCCGTCGGCGCCGCCGTCGCGCTGGGCTGGGCGACGCGGGGCGCGCCCGGCACACCGCGCGCGATGGCCGTCGCGGCGGTCGTCGCGGGCGCGCTGCTGGCCCTCGCCTGGGTCGCGCCCGACGGCTGGGCGGGGCAGATGGCCGGCAACCTCCTGGTCGCGCTGAGCGTCGTGGCGATCGGCCGGCTGCTCGCCGGCGGCGTCCCCCTCATCCTGCTCAAGGCCGGCCTCGTCGCGATGGCCGCCTTCGACGCGTGGCTCGTGTTCGGCGGCTACCTCGCGGCCCCCAACGCCGTCCTCAACGCCGCCGCACCCGCGCCCGGCCTGCCGCAGCTGCAGGTCGCGAGCCTTGGCTTCTCCTCCCTCGGCTACGGCGACTTCCTCGCCGCAGCGGTCCTCGGCGGCATCCTCGCCGCCGAGCGCGGGCCGCAGGTGCGCCTGGCGCTCGTGACGCTCGTGGCGCTGCTCGCCTGGGACCAGCTGTTCCTCGTCGTCGACATCCTCCCGGCCACCATCCCGCCGGCGCTCGTCCTGCTCGGCTGGGAGGGCGCCAAGCGCCTCAGTGGTGGAAGGCGGACTGGGCCGGCTCGCCCCCACCCGACCCCGATCGCAGCGCCCGCACCGCCGCCTCGAGGTGCTCGACGAGCTTGACGGCGAGCTCGTGCCCGAACCCGTTGCGCACGACCACGCGCAGCGCCGCCATGTCCTCCAGGCCGGTCGGGAAGGTGTACGCCGGGACCAGCCAGCCGTGCTGGCGCAGCCGGGCGGAGACGTCGAAGACGCTGAAGTCGGTCACGTCGTCGCGCAGCTTGAAGGCGAACACCGGGATGCCGGTCCCGTCCGAGATCAGCTCGAACGGCTCGATCGCGGCGACCTCCCGAGCGAGGAACGCCGCCTCGTCGCGGGCCGCCTGCTGCACCCGCCGGTAGCCGTCGAAGCCGAGCCGCAGGAACATGAAGTACTGCGTGACGACCTCGGCCCCGGGCCGGGAGAAGTTCAGCCCGTAGGTCGGCATGTCGCCGCCGAGGTAGTTGACGTGGAAGACGAGCTCCTCGGGCAGCGCGGCCTTGTCGCGCCACACGGCCCAGCCGACGCCGGGATAGACGAGCCCGTACTTGTGGCCGGACGCGTTGATCGACTGCACCCGCGGCAGCCGGAAGTCCCACTCGAGCTCGGGATCGAGGAACGGCGCCACGAAGCCGCCCGAGGCGGCGTCGACGTGGAGCGGGACGTCCGGCCCGCCCGCCGCCTGCAGCCGGTCGAGCATCGCGGCGATCGCCGCGACGGGCTCGTAGGAGCCGTCCATCGTCGAGCCGAGGATCGCCACCACGCCGATCGTGTGGTCGTCGACGAGCGGCTCGGCGGACTCGGCGGTCAGGTGCGTGCGCCCCGGCGCGAGCGGTGCCATGCGCGCCTCGACGTCCCAGTAGCGGCAGAACTTCTCCCAGCAGACCTGGACGTTGGCGCCCATGACGAGGTTCGGCTTGGCGAGATCGAGACCGGCGGCCCGGCGGCGCGCCTCCCAGCGGCGCTTGAACGCGAGACCCGCCAGCATGCACGCCTCCGAGGACCCGAGCGTCGAGCAGCCCGTCGCGCGCTCGGCCTCGGGCGCGTGCCACAGGTCGGCGAGGATGTTCACGCAACGCCCCTCGATCTCCGCCGTGACCGGGTACTCGTCCTTGTCGACCATGTTCTTCTCGTGCGCGTGGGCCATCAGCTCGCGCGCCTGGGGCTCCATCCACGTGGTCACGAACGTGGCGAGGTTCAGTCGTGCGAGGCCGTCGAGCAGCAGCTCGTCCTCCACGACCTGGAGGGCGGTGTCGGCCGGCATCCCGCCGTCCGGCAGGCGGTAGCGGGGGACGTCCTCGAGCTCGCCCGGCTGGGCGAACTGGGGGCGGAGGGCGATCACGCCGGCGGCGTCGTCGCCGGTCTTGCGCTCGTGCAGCATGGGCGGGACGGTACGCCTGTGGCGTTTGCCACGTGCGCCCAGCGGTAACGAGCGCGTGCATGGCTGAAGTCAGGTGAGCTCGAGAAGGGGCTCAAGCCCCGACACATGACGATGATCTCGCTCGGGGGCGTGATCGGCGCCGGCCTGTTCGTCGGCTCCGGCGCGGTGATGGCGCAGACCGGTCCGGCGTCCGTGCTCTCCTACCTCGCGGCCGGCCTCCTTGTCGTGCTGGTGATGCGGATGCTGGGGGAGATGGCCGTCGCCGACCCGGCCGTCGGGTCCTTCCTCGAGTACGCCCGCAAGGCGATCGGCGACCGCGGCGGCTTCACCATCGGCTGGCTGTACTGGTACTTCTGGGCCATCGTGCTCGCGGTCGAGGCCGTCGCCGGCGCGAAGATCATGCAGGGCTGGCTCCCCGGCGTCCCGCTGTGGGTCTTCTCGCTCGGGTTCATGACGATCCTCACGCTGACGAACCTCGTGTCGGTGAAGAACTTCGGCGAGTTCGAGTTCTGGTTCGCGATCATCAAGGTCGTCGCGATCCTCGCCTTCATCGCGATCTCGATCGCCTTCCTGCTCGGCGTCGGCGGCGACTCGCCCGGCCTGAGCAACCTCACGAAGGAGGGCGGCTTCTTCCCCGAGGGCGGCATCACCGTGCTGAGCGGGATCGTCGTCGTGATCTTCGCCTTCATCGGCGCCGAGATCGTCACGATCGCGGCCGCCGAGTCCGAGGAGCCGGAGAAGAACGTCGCCAAGGCCACCGCGGCGATCGTCTGGCGCGTGATGATCTTCTACGTCCTGTCGGTCTTCCTCGTCGTCTGCGTCGTGCCGTGGAACGCCAAGGGCGTCGGCAGCGGCGACTCGCCGTTCATCGCGGCCATGGACCGGATCGGCATCGCGGGCGCCGCCGACATCATGGGCTTCATCATCATCACGGCGGTGCTGTCGTGCCTGAACTCGGGCATCTACACCGGCTCGCGGATGATCTTCTCGCTCGCCCGCCGCGGCTACGCGCCGCAGACGCTCGTCGAGGTCAACGACCGCGGGGTCCCGACGAAGGCGATCCTCCTGACCGTCTCGATCGGCTTCCTCTCCTGCATCATCGCGGCGATCTCGCCCGACACGGTCTTCACCGTGCTCGTGAACTCCTCCGGCGCCGTCGCCCTGTTCGCCTACATCCTCATCGGCGTCTCGCAGATCGTGCTGCGGCGCCGCACGGAGCGCCAGGCGCCCGAGGCGCTGACGCTGAAGATGTGGCTGTTCCCGTGGCTGAGCTACTTCACGGTCGCGGCGATGGCGGTCATCGTGCTCGCCCAGCTGTTCGTCGACGACGTCCGCGCGCAGCTGCTGTGGAGCCTCGCCTCGCTGGTGGTCATCCTCGTGGCGGCGCAGATCCGCGAGCACCGCGGCTTCCCGTCGAAGCCGCGCGACACCCCGGGCAGCACCGCCGGCGCCTCGGCCTGACCTCGTGCACAAGCCCGACGCCACCGTCATCGGCCTCGTCGGCGGGACGGGGGACCTCGCCCGGCGCATGATCATCCCCGGCTGCTTCCACCTCATGGTGGCCGGGCTGCTGCCCGACGCCTGCCGCATCGTCGGGCTCTCCCTCGACGACCTCGACGACGAGGGCTTCCGCGACCTGGCCCGGCAGTCGCTCGAGGAGCACGCGCGCGCCGAGCTCACCGACGAGCGCTGGGACCGCTTCGCCGGGCTGCTGTCCTTCGCCCAGGCGTCGGGCGCCGCGGACTACGAGCGGGCGTTCGCGAGCGCGGAGGCCGCGCTCGGGGGGTCGCCCCGGCGGCTGTTGCACCTCGCGGTTCCGCCCGGGGCGGCCGAGGCCGTCGTCAAGGCCCTCGGCGACGCCGGGCTGGCCGACCGCGACCGCACGCGGGTGATCATGGAGAAGCCGTTCGGGACCGACCTCGAGTCGGCCCGGGCGCTCAACGCCGCCGTGCACGCCGTCCTGGACGAGCGCCAGATCTTCCGCATCGACCACTTCCTCGGCAAGGAAGGGCTGCAGAGCGTCCTCGCGCTGCGCTTCGCCAACGCCTTCGTCGAGCCGGTGTTCAACCGCGATCACGTCGACTCGATCCAGATCGACGTCCCCGAGGCGCTGACGATCGAGGGCCGCGCCGGCTTCTACGAGGCGACGGGCGCGCTCAAGGACATGGTCACCACGCACCTGCTGCAGGTGCTCGGGACCGTCGCGATGGAGCCGCCGGTGGCGTTCACCGCCGAGGCGCTGCGCGACAAGAAGACCGACGTGTTCCGCGCGATGAAGCCGATCGACCCGGGTGACGTCGTCTACGGCCAGTACGCGGGCTACCGCGATGAGCCCGGGGTGGCGAAGGACTCGACGACGGAGACGTTCGTCGCGGCCAAGGTCGAGATCGAGTCCTTCCGCTGGGCGGGCGTCCCGATCTTCCTGCGCACGGGCAAGGCGATGGCCACCAAGCGCCAGCTGGTCACGATCGTGTTCAAGGAGCCGGCGATGCGGCTCTTCGACTGGGGCGGCTCGGTGCGCGACGGGCGCAACGTGCTGCGCTTCGACCTCGCCGAGGCGGGCATCGTGCTGGAGTTCCTCGGCAAGCAGCCGGGGCCCGCGATGACGCTGGAGGAGGCCGCGCTGGACTTCACGGTCGGCGAGCGCGAGCGGGAGGAGCTCCTGCAGCCCTACGAGCGCCTCTTCCACGACGCGCTGATCGGGGACCAGACGCTGTTCACCCGCGCCGACGGCGTCGAGCGCATCTGGGAGCTGGCCGCGCCCCTGCTGAAGCATCCGCCCGCCCCGCAGGTGTACGCGCAGGGCTCGTGGGGGCCGGAGGCCGCCGACCGGCTCACCGGCGACCGGGGCTGGGAGCTCTCCACGCGCGAAGGCGCCTAGCCGCAGCCGCCGGCACCGGCCGGGGGCCGGGCCTGCGAGAATCAGGGGATGCTTCGCCCGCGTCTGACCCGAGCCGCACTGACTGGCGCGGCGCTCAGCCTCGTCCTGGCCACCGACGCCCTCGCTGCCGGTGGCGGGGGCTCGTCCGGCTTCTCCGGCGGCGGCGGGGGCGGGTTCTCCGGCGGCGGCGGGGGCGGCTTCTCCGGCGGTGGCGGCGGCGGGTTCTCCGGCGGCGGGGGCGGCTACTCCGGCGGCGGCGGCGGCGGGTTCGGCACCGTCATCTTCGGCCTGCTGCTGCTCTACGTCCTGTTCCTGGGGCTGCAGTTCCTCTTCCGCAAGGCCCGCTACGGGGCCGGCGTGGCTCAGACCCGCTGGTGGGGCGTGCAGCTGTCACGCAAGCGCGACGAACGCCGCGCCCGGGTGCACACCGCCGCGGCCGAGGCGGCCGAGGACGACGCGGCCTTCGCCGCCGACCTCGTCGAGGCGCGCGGCAAGGAGCTGTTCATGGCCGTCCAGCTCGCCTGGGACCGCCGCGACGAGCAGGCGCTGGCCGCGCTCGTGAGCCCCAGCCTGCTGGCCGAGTGGCAGCGACGCCTGCGCGACTTCGAGCGCAAGGGGTGGCACAACCGGGTCAAGCTCCTCCAGGAGCCGGACGTCTCCTACGTCGGCCTCACCAACCGCCAGGCAGACGAGGACGATCGCGCCGTGGTCCTGATCCAGTGCCGCCTGGAGGACTACGTGCAGCTGCGCAGCGGACGGGAGATCTTCCGCGAGGGCGCGCGCTCGAAGGCCGTCGACCTCGTCGAGTTCTGGACGCTCGCGAAGCGCGACGGGACCTGGGCCCTCGAGTCGATCGAGCTCGGCAAGGAGGGCGCACACCAGCTGGAGGGGGCGATCGTCGCCACGCCGTGGGCCGACGACGACCGCTTGCGCGACGAGGCCGTGGCCGAGCGGGCCGCCGCCGAGGCGCTGCCTGCGGGCATGTCGCCGGCGGAGGTCGCCGACCTGGACTTCGACGGGCCGGCGCGCTCGGCCGCGCAGGACCTCGCGCTCGCCGACGGCCGCTTCGACCCGGCGCTGATCGAGGCCTCCGTGCGCCGCGCCGTCGACGGCTGGGTCACCGCCGTCGACGGACCCGACGACGCCCTGGCGTCCGTCGCCCGCCCCGAGGCGCTCGACGCCCTGCTGCATCCCGGCGACACCGCGCGCAAGCAGCGCCGGCTGGTCGTGCGCGGCCCGCAGCTCGAGTCGATCACGATCACGGCGCTCGACGCCGCGGCGACCCCCGCCACGATCACGGTCGAGATCGCCGCCCGCGGCCGCCGCTACATGGAGGACCGCGACACGGCCGCCGTCCTGTCGGGCAGCCGCGAGCGGGAGGTCTCCTTCGTCGAGCGCTGGACGCTCGCGCTGGACGGCGAGGGCGAGTGGCCCTGGCGGATCGCCGGCGTCACGACGCCCGCGAACGCGTGAGGATCCACCGGGCGGCGCCCGCGCGCCGCGTGGCCGCCGGGTGCGCGATGGTGCTCGTCCTCACCGCGTGCGGCGGCGCGTCGCAGCCTGCGGCCGACGCGTCACCGGCCGCGCAGCCGTCACCCGCCACCGCCGCCGCGCGCGGCGTCCGCCTCAAGCGGCTCGGGCGCTTCACCGCGCCCGTCCACGCCACGTCGGCGCCGGGGGACCGCGCGCGCGTGTTCGTCGTCGAGCAGGCCGGCCGGATCCGGATCGTGGGCCGCAGGCGGCCGTTCCTCGACATCCGCCGGCGGGTCACGAGCGGCGGCGAGCAGGGGCTCCTGTCCGTGGCCTTCGCGCCCGACTACGCGACGAGCAGGCGCTTCTACGTCTACTACACGAGCACGGCCGGCAACCAGCGGATCGTGGAGTACCGCGCCGCGTCGGCGACGAGGGCCGACCGCTCCAGCGGCCGCCTCGTGCTCGAGATGCCCGACCGGGAGTCCAACCACAACGGCGGCCTGCTCCTGTTCGGTCCCGACAAGCGCCTCTACGTCGGCACGGGCGACGGCGGCGGCGCCGGCGATCAGCACGGCTCGCGCGGGAACGCCCAGGACAAGACGAGCCTGCTCGGCAAGCTGCTGCGCATCGACCCGGCGCGGGCCGGCGACCGGCCCTACACGGTCCCGGCCTCGAACCCGTTCGCCGGCGCCGAGGGTGCGCGCCCGGAGATCTACGCCTACGGCCTGCGCAACCCGTGGCGCTTCTCCTTCGACCGCAAGACGGGGGACCTGTCGATCGGCGACGTCGGCCAGGACGCGGTGGAGGAGATCGACTTCGCCCGTCGCGGCAGAGCGCGCGGGGCGAACTTCGGCTGGCGGGTGTTCGAGGGCGACACGCGCTTCAAGGGCGGCGAGATCGCGGCGGGCGCCGTGCGCCCCGTCCTCACCACCCGCCACAGCGACGGCAACTGCTCGATCACCGGTGGCGTCGTCGTGCGCGACCGCGCGCTGCGCGGGCTCTACGGCCGCTACGTGTTCGGCGACTTCTGCAAGGGCCGGATCCTGTCGACCCGGCTGCGCCTTCCACGCGCCTCCGCGCCGACGAGCACCGGGCTCAGGGTCCCGGCGCTCGCCTCCTTCGGCGAGGACGGCCGTGGGCGGGTGCTCGTCGTCTCGGGCAACGGCGCGGTCTCGCGGATCGTCCCGCGTGGCTGAGCCGGTCCCCGGCCACGACGCCGTCCGGCTGCGGGCGGAGAACCCCGGCCCCCTGACCCTCGACGGCACCAACACGTGGGTGCTCGGACGCGACCCGTGCTGGATCGTCGATCCGGGGCCCGACCTCGACGCCCACCTCGACGCGGTCGCCGCCGAGGCCGTCGCGCGCGGCGGTGCCGGCGCCATCGCGCTCACCCACGGCCACGGCGACCACACCGACGGCGTCGCCGGCCTGGTCCAGCGCCTCGGCGCGGGGACCCGCGTGGCCGCCCTCGCCTGGCCCGGGCGCACGGAGGACCTCGCCGACGGCATGGACGTCGGACCGTTGCGCACCCTCGCGCTGCCCGGCCACAGCGCCGACCACGTCGTGTTCCTGTGGGACGGCCTGTGCTGCGCCGGTGACGCGGTGCTCGGCGCCGGATCGGTGTTCGTCGCGGGGGACATGGCCGGCTACCTGACCGGGCTCGAGCGGCTGCGAGGCCTCGCGCCCGACACGATCGCGCCCGGCCACGGACCGCTGGTCACCGATCCCGACGCGCGGCTCCTCGCGTACCTCGCGCACCGGCGCGACCGGGAGGACGCCCTCGTCGCCGCGCTCGCGGCGGGCCGCCGCAGCGACGACGAGCTGCTCGACGCCGCCTGGGCCGACGTCCCCGACGTCCTGCGCTTCCCCGCCCGGCTGACGATGCACGCGCACCTGCGCAAGCTCGGCGCCGAGGGCCGGCTGCCCGCCGGGCTCGAGCCGCCGCCCGCGGGCGACGCCCTGGCCGTCTGACCGCCGGCCCGGTCAGGGAGGATCAGGCCTGTGCGGCGAGCGTACGAGCAGATGGTCGTGGTCGGCCTCTTGTGGGGCACGATCGGCCCGGCAGTCGCCTTCCTCGACGAGCACACGGCGATGACCTCGGTGCAGATCTCCCTGTGGCGGGTGGCGATCGCGATCGGCCCGCTCACGGTCGTCGCACTCGTGCTGGCCCGCCGGGCGGCGCCTCCGGGCGTGGTGGGCGAGCGCCGAAGCGACGGGCCCGGCGGCGGCACGGCAGGCCTGAGCGCCGGACTGACCGGCTACGCGCTCCTCGTCGGCGTCATCACCGCCGGCTATCAGCTCGCCTACTTCGCCGCCGTCTCGGCCATCGGCGTGACGGTCCCGACGCTGATCGCGCTCGGCCTCGGCCCGATCCTCGTCGCGGTGGGGGAGACCGTCCTGTTCGCCCGCCGCCCGAGCCGCCGCACGCTCGGGGCGCTCGGGGTCGCGCTCACCGGCCTGGTGCTCCTCGCTCTCGGGGGCTCGGCCACGGTCACGGTGGGCGGGGTCGCCCTATCGCTCGCCTCTGCCGCCGGCTACGCCGCCGCCGTGCTGTCCGCCGGGCCGCTGGGCCGCCGCATCGACGTCGCCACGCTCAACGCCATCACGGTGGCCGGCGGCCTCGCCGTCCTGCTCCCGCTCGCGCTCATCACCGGCGGTGCCGGCGGGCCGGGCAACGCCGGCGGACTGGTCGCGCTGCTGCACCTCGGCCTCGTCGTGTCCGGACTCGCCTACGCGCTCTACTACGCCGCGGCGCGCACGCTGCCGTCGACCCACGTGGTGGTCCTCGCGCTGCTGGAGCCCGTCACCGCCCCGGTCCTCGCGGCCCTGCTGCTGGGGGAGACCCTGACGGCCGGTGCGATCGCCGGCGGGGGGCTGATGCTCGGCGCGGTCGTCGCCCTGCGCGACGCGGAGCCGGAGCCGATGCGGGTCTAGCCGCCCGTGCCCTCCGCGATGCGCTCGCGCGCCAGCGCCATCGCGGCGTCCAGCGGCGTCGAGCCGTTCGCGGCGGCGCCGGCGAGGATCGTGCGGACGGTGTCGGCGATCCCGCGCACGTCGCGGTCGGCGACGGCCTCGTCGTAGCCGCCCGGCAGCAGCTCGGAGGCGATGTTGACGATCCCGCCCGCGTTGACCACGAAGTCCGGCACCCAGAGGACCCCGCGGGCGGCCAGGAGCGGCGCGACGGTCTCGTCGGCGAGCTGGTTGTTCGCGGCGCCGCAGACGATGCGGCTGCGCAGCGTGCCCACCGACTCGTGGTCGAGGAAGCCGCCGAGCGCGCACGGGGCGAGCACGTCGGCGTCCGCGGTCAGGATCGCGTCGGGCTCCACCCACGCCGCGCCGACCTCCTCGGCGATCTCGCGGCGGGCGGGGTCGAGGTCGGTGACCGTCAGCGCCGCGCCCGCGGCGACGAGCTTGCGGGCCAGGTCGGCGCCGACGTGGCCGAGGCCCATCACCGCGACGCGGCGGCCGGCGAGGTCGGCGGTGCCGAAGACGCGCTCGCAGGCGACCTCGATCGCGACGAGCACGCCGAGGGCGGTCCAGGTGCTCGGGTCGCCGGAGCCGCCCAGCTCGCGCGGAAGCGCGGAGACGTGCTTCGTCGTCTCCGCGACGACGGCGATGTCGGCGGGGGAGACGCCGACGTCCTCGGCGGTCACGTAGCGGCCGCCGACGAGCTCGACCGTGTCCCCGAAGTCGAGCAGGGCCGCGCGGCGGCGCTCACCCTCGAGCCGCTCGCCGGGCGGGACGACGATCACGCCCTTGCCGCCGCCCTGCGGCAGGCCGGCGACGGCGGCCTTGTAGGTCATCCCCTCCGACAGCCGCAGCGCGTCGCGCAGCGCCAGGCGGTTGTCGTCGTAGGTCCACATCCGGCACCCGCCCAGGGACGGGCCGCGGGCGGTGGAGTGCACGGCGACGATCGAGTAGAGGCCCGACCGGGCGCCGCGCCGGAGCACGACCTCCTCGTGGTCCAGGGTGGCGAGGTAGCGGTCCGTCATGACCGCCGAGGCTACCGCGGGCTAGTGCTCGGGGGCGGGGCCCGCGGGCACCGGTGCGGTACCCGTCACGGGCGCGGCGGAGCCGGCAGCGGGCGTGGTCGCCGTGCCCGTGCCGGTCGCGGGGGCCGGGGCGGCTGTGGCGGCCGGCGCGGTGGTGGTCGTCGGCTGCGTCGCGCCGGTCGTCTCCTTGACGACGGGCGGCGCGTCGGCCGGAGCCTCGGTGCCGCCGGAGGCGACCGACGTCGCGTCCTTGGCCGGGGCGTCGCTCGCGGGGGCCGTCGGGGCCGCGACGCTCGTGACGGGCAGGCTCACGCCGTCGGCGGCGAGCTGGCGGTCGGCGGCACGGGCGGCCGCACGTCTGCGGGCGGCACGGCGCTCGGCGAGGGTGGGGGCGTCCGCGGCGGCCGCGGCGGACGGCGCGGCCACGGCGGCGCGGTGGGTCGCCACGGCGGGCGAGGTCTGCAGCGGGGCATGGGTGACGGGCGCCTTGGCCTGCGCGGTGCGGCTCACCGCGGCGCGCTCGCGTGTGGGGGCGTCCGTCGTGGTCAGATGGTGGGCCTCCATCGCGCCGCCGGTGGCGAGCGCGGCGGTGCAGACGACGGCGGCGACCTTGCAGGCCGCCGCGCCGGTGACGCCGATGGCGCTCCCGCCGGCGGCTCCGGCCCCGCCCGCGCCGCCGATGCCGAGCGCCTTGGCGGCGACGGCCAGGGGCGCGAAGCCGACGGCCGGGCTCAGCGCGGCGAACGAGCGGCGCATCCCCTTCAGCGCGGCGCGGTAGTCGCGGCAGCCGCCGCACTCCCGCAGGTGTCGGCGCGCCCGGGCGGAGGCCTTCACGCCGCGCTCGTAGGACTCCACGAGGTCGCGGCGGATGACGTCGCAGTCGGTGTCGCGCGCCTGGATCGCCTCGACGAGGCCGGTGCGCGCCCGCACGAGGAGGGACTTCACGGCGGGCACGGTGACCTCGAGCGCGGCGGCGATGTCGACGTAGGCGAGACCGTCGATCTCGCGCATCAGCAGCGCGGAGCGCTGCTGCGCGGGCAGTCGGCCGACGTCGGCGACGAGGCGGCGGAGGTCCTCGCGCCGCTGGGCCGCCTCGATCGGGTCCTGCAGGGGCGGGGTGCGCGACGACTCGAAGACGTCGGCGGGCGCGGGGGCGGGCCGGCGCAGCTGGTCGATGCAGCGGTTGTGCGCGACCCGGTACAGCCAGGCGCGCACGTTGACCTCGCGCTCGTCGGCGCGCAGCGCGCCGTAGGCCCGCACGAAGACGTCCTGGAGCACGTCCTCGGCGTCGGCGCGGGTCGCGACGGAGAGCATCTGCCGCACGTAGGCGAACAGGCGCTGGCGGTAGCGGTCGTGGAGGAGCGAGAAGGCCTCCTCGCTGCCCGCCCGGAACAGCGCGACCAGCTGCTCGTCGGAGCGCAGCCGCAGCAGCGGGCCCGGGATCGTCCGGCGCGCGAGGTTGGGGGCGTGGAGGGCGGAGGCTTCCATCAGACGTCCGTGACGTGACCGGCGACTGGTGAGGTTAACCGCAAACCCGGCGCGACGTTGCGGCCGGTGTCAGTTGTCGTAGCCGGGCTCGCCCGGCAGCACGACGTGCGCGACCTCGCCGTCGGTGACGACGCGGGGCTCGATCGGCTGGACCTCGCGGCCGTCGGCCCACGCGAGCAGCGCGTCCGCGGAGTCGAAGCGCTGCAGCCCGTCGAGCGTCTTCATGGTCGGGAAGACGAGCTCGAGCTCCCCCGCCTCGCGCGCGGCGAGCGCCGCCGCGGGCGTGAACCAGCCCCAGTCGACGCACTCGGAGCCGTCGATCACCGGGGCGGCGTCGGCCGGCGCCTGCGCCAGGAAGAACAGGGTGTCGAAGCGGATCTTGATCTCGGCCGGGGTGATCCAGCGCGAGTAGGGGATCAGCGCGTCCGGGCCGGCGAGCTCGACGCCGGACTCCTCGCGCACCTCACGCACGCCCGCGAGGCGGTGGCCGTCCGGGCCGGCCTCGTGGGCGTCGACCGCTCCGCCCGGGAACACCCACGCGCCGCCCATGAAGCGCTGCTGCGGGTTGCGCTGCACGAGCAGGACCTCGAGCGTCCGCGCGCCGCCTCGGAGGAGGATGACCGTGGCGGCCTGACGCGGGGTCGTGGCCTCCCCGCTGTCGTTGAGCTCCTCACCCGAGGCGGGACGGTCGGACGGCATGCGGCCAACGTACTTCACCCCGTACCCTGCAGACCATGTCGACGGCTAGCGCGCAGCAGTACATCTGCGAGTCCTGCGGGTTCATCTACGACCCCGCCGAGGGCGACCCCGACGGGGGCATCCCCGCGGGCACGGCCTTCGCGGACATCCCGGACGACTGGTTCTGCCCGGTCTGCGGCGCCCGCAAGGCCGACTTCACGCCCTACGAGGGCTAGGTCACACCCCCGCGCTCCATGCCGCCGCTGGGGCTGCTCGTCTTCGTGACGGGCACGTCCTCGCTCGGCTCCGAGATCGCCGCGGCCCGGCTGCTGGCGCCGTACTTCGGCGACTCCACGATCGTATGGGCCAACACGATCGGCGTCGTGCTCGTCGCGTTGTCGGTCGGCTACTGGCTGGGCGGCCGGCTCGCGGACCGCAACCCGACGAAGGAGGCGCTGTGCCGTCTCGTGCTCGTCGCCGCGGCGCTGCTGGCCGTCGTCCCGCTCATCGCCGGCCCGATCCTCGACGTCTCGATCTCCGCCTTCGACTCCCTGTCGGTCGGCGCGTTCGCGGGGTCGCTGTTCGGCGTGCTCGTGCTGGTGGCGGTCCCGCTCGTGCTGGTCGGCGCGGTGTCCCCGTGGGCGATCCGGCTGTCGCTGGCCGACGTCGAGCGCTCCGGCGAGGTCACCGGCCGCCTGTACGCGATCTCGACGTTCGGCTCCCTCGCCGGGACGTTCGCGGCGTCGCTGCTGCTGATCCCGCTGCTCGGCACGCAGCGCACGTTCCTCGTCTTCGCGATCCTCCTCGCGCTGATCGCCGCGGCCGGGCTGCGCAGGGTCTACGCGGTCGCGCCGGTCGTGATCGCGGCGCTGCTGCTGATCCCGCCCGGGGTGACGAAGGCCGCCTCCGGCGACGCGCGCGTCGTGGACGAGCGTGAGACGACCTACCAGTACGCCCGCGTCCTGCAGAAGGAGGACGGCGAGCGCCGCCTCGAGCTCAACGAGGGCCAGGCGGTCCATTCGGTCTTCCGCGCCGACACGGTGCTGACCGGCAACTACTGGGACGCGTTCCTCGTCGACCCCCTGGCCGGCCTCGGCCGCCCGCCGGAGGACCTCGCCATCCTCGGCGACGGCGCCGGGACGATGGTGCGCGCCTACGGCGAGTTCTTCCCCCGCACGCGCATCGACGCGGTCGAGATCGACGGGGAGCTGACCGAGCTCGGCCGCAAGTGGTTCGGCCTCCGCGACCGGCCGGGCGTGAACCTCATCACCGCCGACGCGCGCCCGTTCCTGCGCCGGACGAAGGGCCGCAGGTACGACGCGATCTTCGTCGACGCCTACCACCAGCCCTACGTGCCCTTCTACCTCGCGACGACGGAGTTCTTCGATCTCGTCGCGTCGCGCCTGAAGCCCGGTGGCGTGGTGCTCGTCAACGTCGGGCATCCCGAGGCGTCCACGGCGCTCGAGGACACCCTCGCGGCGACCATGCGCACGGCGTTCGCCTCCGTCGCCCGCGATCCGGTCGAGGCGGTCAACACCGTGCTGATCGGCTCGTCCGCGCCGGTGACGGGGGCGAAGCTGCGCTCGGCGACGCGGGCCCTGCCGGCCCCGCTGCGCTCGCTGGCCGCCGACGCCGCCGCGCGCGTGGCCCCCGCCCGCCGTGGCGGATCGGTCTACACGGACGACCGCGCGCCGGTGGAGTGGCTGATCGACAAGTCGATCGTCCAGTTCGCCGCGGGCGACTAGGCGGCCGCGAGCATCGCGATCGCCACCGCGCCGTGGACCGTCCAGGCGGCGGTGCGGATCCAGCCGAGGCCGATCTGGCGGTCGACGAGCCGGTCGTCGTAGCCCCGGCCGAGCCGCCCGTGGTCGGGGGAGTGGACCGCGCCGGTCATCCCGACCGCGACGAGCGTGGCCGCGAGCGCGACCCACGGCTGCCAGCCCGGGACGCCTGACGGCGCCCGTCCGGCGACGAGTGCGACCGACGTCCCCAGCTCGACGAGCATCGCGGGGGCGACGACGAAGGTGATCCGGCGGCTGTGCGCGTCGTGGTAGGCGTGCCAGTCCGCGGCGGCGACGAGCCGGAAGGCGGGGTAGACGACGACCTGGACCATCCAGATCACGCCGACCATCACGAGCGCGGCGGCGGCGTTGGCGAGCAGGATGGCCATCGTCGGGGTCTACGGCACCGCCCGCCGGGGGGTTCACCGCCCGTACCACCCCGCCTCGCCAGGCACGTGGTCCGGCTCACGGACCGCCACGGCTCGCCGGGCGCACCACGTCCTCCGGCGCCCGGCGTGGTCCGGCTCGCCGACCGCCCGTCAGTCCGCCTCGGCGAGGACCTCGGCGAGCACGGGGAGGGCGACGTTGCGCCCCGTGAGGAGGACCACGAGCGTCTCGTCGCCGCGGGTGCTCGCGCGCCCGGTGGCGACCGCCGCGTAGGCCACGGCCGCGGCGCCCTCCACCACGCGGCCGTGGTGGCGGACCATGGCGCGCATCGCCGCGCGCAGCTCCGCCTCCGAGACGGCGATCAGCTGCGCCCCGGCCGCGCCCTCGACGGTCGCGCTCGCCGCCTCGAGGTTGCCGGCGAGGCCGTCGGCGAGCGTGTCCTCGACCTCGACGGGGACGACCTCCCCCGCGCACACCGCGGCGCTGAGCGCGCGGGAGCGGTCGGTCTCGACTCCGACGATGCGGGCGTCCCCGCGGGCACGCGCCCACGCGACCAGGCCGGACGTCAGTCCCCCGCCGCCGGCGGGGGTGACGACGCACAGCGGGCCGTCCGGGAGCTCGGTCCCGATCGTCGCCTGGCCGGCGATCACGTGGCGGTCGTTGTAGCCGGAGACGAAGGTGCCGGCGAGCGTGAGGGCGTGCGCCTCGGCCTCGTCGTAGGAGGCCCCGTGCAGGACGAGGTCGGCGCCGAGCGCCCGGAGCGCCGCGACCTTGGCGGGCGACGCGTTCTCGGCGCAGACGATCGTCGCGCGCCGCCCGAGGCGGCCGGCCGCCCACGCCATCCCCAGTCCGTGGTTGCCCGCCGACGGGGTGACGGCGCGCTCACCCGCCGGCAGGGCGGCGAGGGCCGCGAGCGCCCCGCGGACCTTGAACGCGCCGGTGGGCTGCTCCGTCTCGAGCTTGAGGTGGACGCGCTCGCCGAGCTCGGGGGCGTGCACCAGCGGCGTGGGGGCGAGGTGCGCGCGGACGACGTCCAGGGCGGCCGCCAGGTCGGCGGCGTCGGGCAGGCGGACGGCGCGGGTCATGGCCCGGCGAGGCTACCGGCGAACCAGCTCCGAACGACCGGCCGCGACGCCCGGTGCTGGCCGACCCTGCCATGACGTGGTCGGTGGGCGCCGGCGGGTGGGTGGTGGGGGTCAGGCGGGTGGGTGGTGGGTCAGGCGGCCGCGCGGGCGCGGCGGGTGAGCTCGACCGCGGCGGGCCGCAGATCGGCCGCCGCCGCGCACGGCCGCTCGAACCCGACCCGGGCGCCGGCGTCGCCCCGCGGGGTCGTGACCCAGAGATCGAGCCCGTAGCGGTCGGCTCGCAGGCACGTCGCGGCCGTGGCGTCGGAGAAGCCGGCCGGGCCGCGCGCCATCGCGACCAGCGCGTCGGCGTGATCGGCGTCCATGTGGCGGGCCGCCCGGGCCGCGATCGGCGCGACCGGATCCGGCTCGGCCCGCGCGTAGTCGTCGACCTCGGCCCAGCCCATGCGCGCGAAGCCGCCGACCCAGCGCACCCGGCGCGGGCGGAGGACCCAGAACGCGAAGTCGCCGAAGTCGGCGTAGCCCTCCGCGGCGGGGACGGCCGCGAAGTAGGCCGCGCGCGCGGCGGCGAGCTCATCGCCGGCGGGCCGGACCGCGATCCCGGCCAGCGTCACCCGGCCGGTGTCGAGCGTGTCGCCGCCGTCGGCCGGCTCGGCGACGAGCAGGCTCGCCCGGGGATCCTCGCGCAGCTGCCGGCCGTGCTCGGACAGGGTGGACACGAGGATCACCGCGCCGCCGTCGGGAAGCAGGCCGTAGGCGACATGGGCGGCCCACGGGTCCCCGTCGGCGGTCAGGGTCGCCAGCGCGGCCAGCGTCTGCCCGGCCAGGAGCGTCCGGGCCTCCTCGCCGGGCGACCGCCGCCGCGCCGCTGCCGGGGGGCGCAGCGGCGCCGGCGGGGCGGTGGTGGACGACCCGTGGTCCGGCGCCGCCATCCTCAGCGCCGGGGCTTGGGCTTCTTCGTCGAGACGACCATGGCCGACCCGCCGCCGCGGCGCACGGGCTCGGACGCGGCCTGCATGCGCCCGTCGTCGAGGAACTCCACCGCGGCCACCGTCCCGAGCTCGGCCGGCTCGGCGAAGTCCGTCTTGAACACCTCGCCCTTGGCCTGCAGCGTCGCGTACTCCGGGGTCTGGGTGAAGGCCGGCTCGGCCTCCGTCGCCGCGCCGTTGCGCTGCGACAGCCGCGGCGCAGCGATCGCCTGCGGCAGGGGCAGCTTGCGGTCGACGCGGTTGACGATCGTCTGCAGCACCGTCGTGATGATCGACGCGCCGCCGGGCGAGCCGAGCGCGAGGAACGGCTTGCCCCGGCGCGACAGGATCGTCGGCGACATCGACGAGCGCGGCCGCTTGCCCCCCGCGGGCGAGTTGGCCGTGCCCGGCGTGAAGTTGAAGTCGGTCAGCTCGTTGTTGAGCAGGAAGCCGCGGCCCGGGACGACGATGCCGCTGCCGCCCGTCTGCTCGATCGTGAACGTGTAGGAGACGACGTTGCCCTCGGCGTCGGCCACCGTGAGGTGCGTGGTGTTCGGTCCCTCGTTCTCCGTCGCGGGTGTCGCGGCCGCTCCGCACTCGCCCCCGGCCGCGACGGGCGTCGTCGCGGCGGTCTCGGTGATCAGCGCGCGGCGGGTGTCGCCGTAGGACTGCGACAGCAGGCAGCTGAGCGGGTTGTTGACGAAGGCCGAGTCGCCCAGGTAGCGGTTGCGGTCCGCGTAGGCGAGCTTGGACGCCTCGAGGTAGCGGTACAGCTCCGTCGTGGTGTCCGGTGAGGCACCGCCGAAGCCCTCGATGATGTTCAGCGCCTCGCCGACGGTCGTGCCGCCGGAGGACGACGGGCCCATGCCCTGGACGGTCAGCCCGCGGAAGTCCACGGCGGTCGGCGTGTGCCGGATGGTCCGGTAGCGCGCGAGGTCCCGCGTCGCCATCACGCCGGGGCGGATGACCCGCGCGGCGCCGGTGCGGGCCGGCGGGGCCTTCACCGTCCTGACGATGTCGGACGCGACGGCGCCGCGGTAGAACGCCCCCGGCCCCTTGCGGGCGATCAGCCGGTACGTCCTCGCCATGTCCCGGTTGCGCAGCGTCGTGCCGGCCTCGATGGGCTTGCCGCCCGGCAGGTAGATCCGGGCGGTGGCGGGGAAGTCGGCGAAGCGCTCGGCGTTGGACGCCGTCTGGGCCGCGAGCGTCTTGTCGACCTCGAAGCCCTTGCTCGCGAGCCGGATGCCCGGCCGCAGCAGCGACCGCAGGGAGCGCGTGCCGTAGGACCGCAGCGCGGTCTGCCACGTGCGGACGGTGCCGGGGACGCCGACGCCGAGGCCGCTCGTGACGGCCTCGTCGAAGGCGATCGGCCGGCCCGTCCCCGGGTCCACGAAGGAGGAGGGGGTGAACGCGGCCGGCGCGGTCTCGCGGCCGTCGATCGTGGTGACCTTGCCCGTGCGGGTGCGGATGACCATGTAGCCGCCGCCACCGATGCCCGAGGAGAAGGGCTCGACGACGCCGAGCGCGCCGGCGGCGGCGACCGTGGCGTCGATCGCGTTGCCGCCGTGCTTGAGCACGTCGATGGCGGCCTTCGTCGCGTACGGGTCCACCGTCGCGGCGGCGCCGCCGTAGCCGGTCGCGGTCGGCCGGGCCTTGGGCGGCTTGACGGGGGCGGCGTCGGCGGCGACCGGCGCGGCGAGAGCGAGTGCCGCGGAGGCGGCCGCGAGACGACGGGAAGGCATGGTCGCCCTCGTACCCGGCCTGAAGGGGACCTAACGGCGGGCGGGTCAGGGTCGCGGGATGCGCACGTGCAGGTGGTCCTCGTGGGCCGGGATGGCCTGCACGACGCCGCGCGGGCCCTTCAGGTGCACCCGGTAGCCCACGAACACGTACTGCGCGCCCGCGGCGACGAAGCGGTCGACGAGGTCCTGGGCCCGCGCGCGGTCGACCTGCGACGGCTTGGCGGCCGGCCGGGGGAGCCCGTCCTTGCGCGGGTAGAGGACGTCGACGTCGAGCCCGTTCTGATGCGACGCGTGGCCGATGCCGCCCCAGTGGCGCCCGAACGAGCCGCCGTGGGTGCGCGACAGGTCGGCGACGCCCACGCGCGGTGCCCCGGGGTCGGCGTAGCGGTAGTCGGCGAGCGTCATGACGAGGGTGCGCAGGAGCGCATCCGTGCCCCAGCGGCGGAAGCCGCGGTCGGGGGACCGGCGCAGCTGCCAGTCCCACGTGAACCAGTCCAGGCCCTCGGCCGGCAGCTGCACCCCGTCGACGAGGCGACCGGCGTTCGGCGACCCGATCGCGCGCGAGCGCCGCCACCTGATCGGGGCGAACGTCGTCGGCGCGGTGCCGCTCTCGGCGTCGAGGGCCGGCAGCGGCGTGGCCGTCGCCGCGGGCAGGGGCGCGAGCGGCGCGGGCGTCGGCGCGGGGGCGGGCGACGGGTCCGTGATCACCTGCGCGATCGCCGGGCGCACGACGACGAGCACCGCGACGACGAGCAGGCCGAGCACGACGACCGCGGCGAGGGCGGCCGCCAGCCGCTGCCGGCGACGGCGCAGCAGGCCCCCGAAGAGGACGGAGCGCTCGTCGCGCGCGATGCCGCCCCGGACGGCTCCCGGGGTGTGGCGTGGGCTGTCGCGACGTGCCATCTCCTTCCCCGTTCGACGCGTCCCGCTAGCGCCCCTGCCAGCTCGGCGGGCGCTTCTCGGCGAACGCGCGCACGCCCTCGAAGAAGTCGTCGGAGTCGAAGCAGGACTCGCGCAGGTCGACCAGCTCCTGCTCGATCGCGGGATCCAGGTCCCCCTCGGCCGCGAGCAGCTCGCGCAGGACGCGCTTGTTGCCCGCCAGGGCGAGCGGCGCGTTCGCGGCCACCTCCGCGGCGAGCTCGACGCCGCGGCCGGCGAGCTCGCCGGGGGCCACGACCTCGTGCACGAGCCCCCAGGCCTCCGCCCGCCGGGCGGAGATGTTGCGGCCCGTGTGGAACAGCTGCCGGGTGCGCGGCGCGCCGATCGCGTCGACGAACTTGCGCAGCCCCGTGTGCGAGTAGATGAGCCCGAGCTTGGCCGGCGGCATGCCGACGACGCAGTCCTCGGTGGCGACGACGAGGTCGCAGGAGAGCGCGAGCTCCAGCCCGCCGCCGATCGCGTGGCCGTTGAGCGCGGCGACCGCGGGGAAGGGGAACGCCTCGAGCGCCTCGATGGCGTCCGAGAACGGGTGCGCCACGAGCTCCTCGGCCGCGCGCGCGAACTCGTCGCGCGGCAGCGAGCCGATGTCGTAGCCGGCCGAGAACGTCGGTCCCTCGCCCGTCAGCAGCAGGCAGCGGACGCCGTCGAGCGCGTCGCCGCGCAGCGTCGAGGCGATCCCGTCGAGGATGGGGTGGTCGAGCGCGTTGCGCTTGTCCGGGTTGACGATCGTCAGACGCGCGACGTGGTCGGCGGGACGGTCCAGCCGCAGCTTGCCGTCGGCGAGGTGCTCGACGCCGGGCACGCCGCTACTCGAGCTCGACGAGGGCGTCGCCCTCGCTGACGGACTGGCCCTCCTCGACCAGCACCGCCTTGACGGTGCCCTCGTCCTCGGCCTCGACCGGCATCTCCATCTTCATCGACTCCAGGATCACGACCGTGTCGCCCTCGGCGACCTCGTCGCCCGGGGAGACCTCGACCTTCCACACGGTCCCGGTGATGTGCGCCTCGATCTTGGCCATGCACGGACCGTACCCGTTGCCGGGGGTAGGATCCCG
The DNA here is from genome assembly GCA_963726825.1 of uncultured Solirubrobacteraceae bacterium. Taxonomy (GTDB): domain Bacteria; phylum Actinomycetota; class Thermoleophilia; order Solirubrobacterales; family Solirubrobacteraceae; genus DATLGB01. The sequence goes on from CAVSDT010000002.1 coordinate 87,929, forward strand.
CCGGAGAGGGATGGCCGCAGCGGACGAACAGGCACGGGACGACAAGCTCGCCTCGATGAAGGCGCAGGTCTACAAGGACCCGCGCCCGAAGGAGTGGTTCGACCGCTTCCACGCCCGCACGCGCGCGCACCGGCCGAACCTCACCTACGAGGCCGTGCGCGCCGTCACCGGCCTGTACGCGTGGACGTTCTTCCGCCTGCGCTCGCAGGACGCGTGGAAGGTGCCGACGGACGGGCCGCTGATCCTCGCCCCGAACCACTTCTCGTTCATGGACCACTTCTTCACGGGGGTCCCGCTGCGCCGCCGGGTGTCGTTCATGGCCAAGTCGCAGATGTTCTCCAAGGGGATGCAGCACATCTACTCCCCGGGAGGGGTCTTCCCCGTGCGTCGCGGCGTCAACGACGAGGAGGCCTTCACCACCGCCCACGCGGTGCTCGGCCGCGGCGACGCGATGGTCATGTACTGCGAGGGCGGGCGCTCGCGCTCGGCCAAGCTCGCCGAGCAGCCCAAGCGCGGCATCGGGCGCATCGCGTTGGAGTCCGGCGCCGTCGTGGTCCCCGTCGCCATCCACGGCTCCTCCCACGTGCGCAACTGGAAGCGCGGGCGCTTCCCGCGGGTCGTGGTCCGCTACGGCGACCCGATCGTCTGGGACACCGTGCAGGACCCGACGCGCGACCAGCAGCAGGCGGTCGCGAACGAGATCTTCGCCCGCATCCGCGCGCTCTACGACGGCCTCGACGGCTCGCTCGGCCAGCCCGACGACGCGCCGGTCACCGCCCCCGACGCCTAGCAGGTCCCGCCGGGCACGAGACGCAGCGTCGCCCGCGCCAGCACCCGGCCGCCGTGCCGGACCTGCAGGCGGTGCACGCCGGCCTCGAACGTGTCCGGGCGCAGGCCGAGGTCGCGCGCGGTGAACACCAGGGTCCGCGTCCCGGCGGCCCGCCGGAGCGTGATCCGCCGCGTGGTGGGCGCGTGGCCGGGCGGGGTGAGCCGCAGACGGACGTCCGTCCCCGGACGGGCACCGGACCAGCGCAGGCGCGGCGCGAGCGACACGGGCGGGATCGCCTGGCACACCGGCACCGATCCGCCGGGGCCCGTGCGGACGGTCTCCTGGTTGATCATCGTGGTGGTCCAGCCGCCCACCCGCAGGCGGGGAGCGGCCTCGGACGGGGCCGCAGCGGCGAGGGCGAGCAGGAGCACGGCCGAGGCCACGGCTGGTTGACGCGCGGTGCGCACCCGCCGTACTGTGGCGCATTCGGTCCATGCAGACCGGCCGTTCGGTCTGCGCGTTGAAGGGGAAAGGTCGCGCATGAAGCGTGTCGTCTGGTCGGTCGTGCTTGCGAGCGGTGTGCTCGCCCCTGTCTCGATGGTCGCACCGGGTGGCGCGCAGGCGGCGTCAGCTGCGGCGGCCAAGCGCGCGCCGAAGACGGTGACGGTCTGTCGGCGCGGCTGCAGGTACCCGACGATCCAGAAGGGCGTCGACGCCGTGCGCAAGGGCGGCACCGTCAGGGTCAAGCCCGGCACCTACCGCGAGGGCGTCACGGTCGCGGGCGCCAAGAAGGACGGCATCTCCATCCGCGGCACCAAGGGCGCGTCCAGGACGGTCCTGCAGGGCAAGGGGGCGAAGGACAAGCTCGGCAACGGCGCGACCAACGGCGTCTTCGTCGACGGCGCCGACCGGGTCAAGCTCACCGGCCTCAAGGCGGTCAACTACTCCGGCAACGGCTTCTTCGTCCGCAACGCCAAGGGCTACACGTGGAACAAGCTCGTCGCGGGCTTCAACCGCTCCTACGGCCTGTACGCCTTCAACTCGCGCGGCGGCACGATGAAGAACTCGACGGGCTACGGCCACGGCGACTCCGCCTTCTACGTCGGCCAGACCCCGCCGCAGTCCAAGCCCAGGCGGACGAAGCTCACCCACCTGCGGGGCTACGAGAACGTCCTGGGCTACTCCGGCACGAACTCGCGCTACGTCGACATCACGAACTCCGACTTCTACAACAACGGCGCCGGCGTGGTCCCGAACACGCTGAAGTCCGAGAAGTACGCACCGTCGGAGGACGGGACGATCCGCGGCAACCGGATCTTCTGGAACAACTTCAACTACTTCGCGCCGAGCTCGAAGGTCAAGCCGCTCCCGTCGGCGACGGGCGACCTGCAGTACCCGACCGGCGTCGGCGTCGTCCTCTTCGGCGTCACGGGCTGGACGGTCTCCGACAACGACGTCTTCGGCAACTTCAAGTGGGGCCTGCTGAGCGTGTCGGACCCGGGCTACAAGCCGGCCACGAACGTCGACAACCTCGTCTCGAGCAACCGCTGGGGCCTCGACGGCAAGGACACCAACGCCGTCGACCTGATGTCGGAGGGCTCGGGCACGGGCAACTGCTACGGCGAGCCGACCGCGACGCGCGACCCCGGCGAGACCCCGGACACGTCGCTGTACCCGCCGTGCACCGACCCGAAGTCGCCGTCGGCGATCGACGGCACGCAGCTGCTCGAGCTGCTGGGCTACCTGTCGCAGAAGGCGCCGCAGGAGGACTCCTGGGTCAAGCACCCGCACGCGAAGGTCGACGGGTTCACGCCGATCGACGGGCAGCCGGTCCGATGAGGCGGCCGCTGACCCTCGGCGCGGCGGTCTTCGTGACCGCCGCGGGCATCGGGATGGGCACGCACGCGGAGGCGGCGAGGACGCCGAAGCCGCGCGTCGTGAAGATGTACGACAACTACTACGGCCCGGCGAAGCTCACGATCAAGCCGGGCACGAAGGTCACCTGGAAGTGGCCGTCAGACGTCGGGGACTCCCATGACGTCAAGACGAAGTCGGTCCCGAAGGGCGCGAAGAAGTTCAAGTCGCCGCCCTACGCGACGCAGGCGAAGTGGTCCACGACCTTCAAGAAGGCCGGCAGGTACAAGCTGTACTGCACGTTCCACGAGACGGAGATGACCATGACGGTGGTCGTCAAGAAGTGACGCCGGGGGGACCGGAGATCGATCGCCGCACCCTCTTCGGGGTCGGCGGCGTCGGTCTTGTGTGCACGCTGGGCGGGCTGAAGGTCCGCGACGACGAGGAGGCCGATCTCGGCGCCCTCGGCAAGCAGTTCAAGGACCCGCCGTCCCTGAGCCGCGCCCGGTTCAAGCAGATCGCCGACCCGCAGCCCGCGGCGGGCGGCCAGGTGCGCGAGTACTGGATCCAGGCCGAGCGCGTGAAGTGGGACATCGTCCCGCACAAGCGCGACCAGATGATGGACGAGCCCATCAAGGGCAAGACGACCTTCAACGCGCTCGTCTACCGCGCCTACACCGCCAACTGGGGCGAGCCGCTGGGCCCGCCGTCGATCCCCGGCCCGACGCTCGAGGGCGAGACGGGCGACACGATCGTCGTGCAGTTCCGCAACCGGACGGGCGCGCCGGTCACGGTGCACCCGCACGGCGTCTTCTACACGGAGGACTCCGACGGCGCCTACAAGGGCAAGTTCACCCAGCCCGGCGGGTTCGTCAAGCCGGGCAAGACGTTCCGCTACGTGTGGGACTGCCGGCCGGGGACCGAGGGCGCCTGGCCCTACCACGATCACGGGCCGCTGGACCCGCTGCCGCTCTACAAGGGGCTGTTCGGGTTCGTGCACGTGCGCGCGAAGGGCGCGCCGCGGGCCGACGTGGACCACTACATCGCCATGCACTCCTTCATCCCCGCGGCGACCGGACTCGGCCGCGTCTTCCACACGATGAACGGGCGCGCCTACACCGGCTCGACCCCGAACCTGTACGCCAAGGTCGGCCAGCGCGTCGCCCAGCACGTGATCGGGATGAGCAACGACTTCCACACCTACCACCTGCACGGGCACCGCTGGACGGATGCCGCGGGGGTGGTGCGCGACAACGTCACGGTCGGCCCGGCCGACTCCTACTCGCTGGAGTTCGTGGAGGACAACCCCGGGCGCTGGCTGTATCACTGCCACGTCTTCTCCCACCTGCACGAGGGGATGAGCGGGTGGTACATCGTCTCGCCGGCCTCCTGACCGCGGTCGTCGTCGCCACGGGGGTGGCGGGCGCCGCGCCGGCCCGGGCGACCTCGGCGAAGGTCGCCATCGGGGACTTCCGCTGGTCGTCGATGGACGTCACCGTCGCCCGCGGCGACAGCGTGACCTGGTTCTGGGTCGGGCCGGACCTGCAGCACTCGATCACGGCACTCGACCCCCCGAGCGCGATCGACTCCGACCCGGGCAACGGCGCACCCGAGCACGCGGCCGGCGACCGCTTCAGCGTCGACTTCGACACGCCGGGCGACTACCAGTTCCACTGCAAGCTCCATGCGCTGGTGCGCGGCACGGTGCACGTGGTCGACGACCCGGCGCTCGCCGGGCCGAGCCTCGACCCCGATCCCGCGATCGTGGGCGACGTCCTCGCCCCCGAGCTCACCCAGGCGCGCTGGGCCGGGCGGGTGCGCTACCGGCGTCCCGCCGAGTTGCGCTACACGCTCGACGAGCCGTCGCGGGTGACCTTCGACGTGATGCGCCCGCGCCCCGGGGTCGACCGCTACCTCGGCACGCGACGCTTCGACGGCCACATCGGCTGGAACCGGTGGTCCTTCCGTGGGGTCCTGCGCCAGCGCCGCCTCAAGCCCGGCCGCTACTACGCGCTGCTGACCGCCGCCGACGCGGCCGGCAACGAGACGAAGGACGTGCGCGTCCCGTTCCGGGTGACGCGCTGACCGCCGACGTGCTGCGCGCCGGCCTGCTGGCCGGGGTGGACGCGTGGGTGGCCTCGCCGGACGGGTCGCCCACCGCCGCCCGGCTGCGGGCGCTCGGCGCGGCGGTGCATCCGCTGGTCGTGGACCCGTTCGGCGACGAGCCCCCGGTCGCGGTCCCGGCCGCGCCCGGGGACGGGCTCCCGGTGTGCGTCTGGGACGGGGAGGCGGCCCTCGCCGCGGCCGCGCCCGGCGTCGCCGGCGTCCACGCCGCCCTCGACGGCGCGTGGCTGGCGGTGCGCGCGGTCGCCACCACGGTGATGCACCCGGGCGAGCGCGGCGGCAAGGTCGTGCTCCAGGCGCCGTGGCCCGGCGACGCGCATCGCGCGGCCGCCCGGGCCGGCCTCGAGAACCTCAGCCGGACGCTCGGGATCGAGTGGGCGCGCCTCGGCGTGCGCACCGTGACGCTCGAGCCCGGGCCGCGCACCGACGCGGCGGCGCTCGCGGAGCTCACGGGCTTCCTGGCCTCCCGCGCCGGCGACTACTTCTCCGGCACCGCGCTGACGCTCTCCTAGCCGGTCATCCCCCCGAACAGGCCGCCGGTGATGTGCAGCGTCTGCCCGTGCACGTAGTTCGACCACGGCGTGCACAGGAAGGCGACGGGGCCCGCGGCCTCCTCGACGGTCGCCGGGCGGCCGAGCGGGATCATCGCCGAGGCCATCGAGCGCAGCTGGTCCGGGATGCCGAGCTGGACCTGCTCGCCGTCGATCTCGATCGTGTTCTCGCCGACCTTGGACTGCGTCAGGCGCGTGTCGACGAAGCCGAAGGCGACCGCGTTGACGTTGATCTTGAACTGGCCCCACTCCTTGGCCAGCGTCTTGGTGAGCCCGACGACCCCCGCCTTGCCCGCCGAGTAGTTGGCCTGGCCCGGGTTGCCGAACGTGCCGGACGTCGAGGAGACGTTGACGATCTTGCGGAAGATCTCCTTGCCCTCCTCGCGCTCGGCCTTGGCCGGCTCGCGCAGGTGCGGCGCGGCGGCCCGGACGACCTTGAAGGGCACGGTCAGGTGGATGGCGAGCATCCGCTCCCACCAGTCGTCGGAGAGCTTGTGCACCGGCGCGTCGAGCGTGTAGCCGGCGTTGTTGACGATCACGTCGATCTTGCCGAACGCGTCGATCGCCGTCTGGATCAGCTGCTCGGGGGCGTCGCCCTTGGTGAGGTCGCCGGCGAACACGGTGCCCTCCGTCGGCAGCGCGTCCTGCGTCTCCTGCGCCTTGTCGGGGTCGAGGTCGTTGACCACGACCCGCGCGCCCTGGCCGGCGAGGAGCTCGGCGGTCGCCCGCCCGATCCCGTTGCCGGATCCGGTGACGATGGCCACCTTGTCGTCGAGTAGTCCCATCGGCCCCATGCTGCCATGTAGCGTCCGGGCATGGCCGTCTCCCTCACCTGCCCGCTGTGCGAGGCGACATGCGGGCTCTCGCTGGAGGTCGAGGACGGGCGCCCCGGCAAGGTGCGCGGCGACGCCGACGACGTCTTCAGCCGCGGCTTCCTCTGCCCCAAGGGCGGCTCGATCGTGGCGCTCCACGACGACCCCGACCGCCTCCGGGTACCGCTCGTGCGCCGCGACGGCGAGCTCGTCGAGGCCTCCTGGGACGAGGCGTTCGCCGAGATCGACCGCCGGCTGACGCCGATCATCGCCGCGCACGGCAAGGACGCGGTCGCCGTCTACAACGGCAACCCCGGCGCGCACAACCTCGCGCTGCTCCTCTACGGGCGCGTCTTCCTCAAGGCCCTGGGGTCGCGCAACGTCTTCACCGCCTCGACCGTCGACCAGATGCCCAAGCACGTCTCGGCCGGGCTGATGTTCGGCGGGCCGCTGACCATCCCGGTGCCCGACCTCGACCGCACCGACCACTTCCTGTGCCTCGGCGCCAACCCGCTGGCCTCCAACGGGTCGCTGATGACGGCACCCGATGCGCGCGGCCGGATCCGGGCGATCCGCGAGCGCGGCGGCAAGGTCGTCGTCGTCGACCCGCGTCGCTCCCGCACCGCCGAGCACGCCGACGAGCACGTGCCGATCCGCCCCGGCACCGACGCGCTGCTGCTCTTCGCGCTCTTGCAGGTGCTGGTGGCGGAGGACCGGCTGACCCCGATCGCCGGGCTGGCCGGGACGGAGGAGGTCTGCGCGCTCGCCGCGCCGTTCACCCCTGAGGCGGTCGCCGGGCCGACGGGTGTCGAGCCCGACGCGATCCGCCGCATGGCGCGCGAGCTCGCCGCCGCCGAGCGCGCCGTCGTCTACGGCCGCATCGGGACCACGACCACGCGCTTCGGCACCGTCGCGAGCTGGCTCGTCGACGTGCTCAACGCCCTCACGGGCAACCTCGACCGCGCGGGCGGCGCGATGTTCCCGCTCGCCGCCGCCGGCCAGGCCAACGCGGGTGGCGACGGCAGCGGCGTCGGCCGCGGCTTCAAGCTCGGGCGCTGGGCCTCCCGCGTGCGCGAGCTGCCCGAGGCGCTCGGCGAGCTGCCGGTGGCCGTGCTCGCGGAGGAGATCGAGACGCCGGGCGAGGGTCAGGTGCGCGCGCTGATCTCGATCGCCGGCAACCCGTGCCTGTCGACGCCCAACTCCGCGCGGATGGACCGCGCCGTGGCCGGGCTGGACTTCGTGCTCGCGCTCGACGTCTACCGCAACGAGACGACGTCGCACGCCGACGTGATCCTGCCGGGCCCGTCGCCGCTGGAGCGCCCGCACTACGACCTCGCGCTCTACCAGCTGGCCGTGCGCAACGTGGCCAACTTCACGCCGCCGCCGCTCCCCTTCGACGGGCAGACGGAGTGGGCGACCCTCCTGCGCCTCACCGGCATCGTGACCGGCCAGGGCCCCGACGCCGACGTCGCCGCGATCGACGCCTTCGTCGCGGGGGAGACGGCTCGCCGCGCCGGCGTCGACGTCGCCGCGACCGAGCCGCGGGTCGGCCCCGAGCGCCTGCTCGACCTGCTGCTGCGCGCCGGCCCCTACGACCTGTCGCTCGACGACCTGGAGGCCGCGCCGCACGGCATCGACCTCGGGCCGCTCACGCCCCGCCTGCCCGGCGCCCTGCGCACGCCGTCGGGGCAGGTCGAGCTCGCGCCCGCCGGAGATCGTCGCCGACGTCCCGCGCCTTCGAGCCGAGCTCGACGCGGACCCGGACGCCTTCGTGCTGATCGGCCGCCGTCAGCTGCGCTCCAACAACTCCTGGATGCACAACCTCGAGCCGCTCGTGCGCGGCAAGGACCGCTGCACCGCCTGGCTGCATCCCGACGACGCCGCCCGCCTCGGGCTGACCGACGGGGCGGCCGCGCGCGTGCGCTCGCGGGCGGGCGAGATCGAGGTGCCCGTCGAGGTCACCGACGCGGTGATGCCCGGCGTCGTCTCGATCCCCCACGGGTGGGGCCACCGCGCGCCCGAGGCCCGGATGCGGGTCGCGGCCGCGCACCCGGGGGTGAACTCCAACCTGCTCGCCGACGAGGACGTCGTCGACGCGGTCTCCGGGAACGCCGTGCTCAACGGCATCCCGATCGAGATCGAGGCGGTCTAGTCCGCGGGCCAGAAGTTCTCGAGGATCTCGCCGTCCTTGGGGGTGTGCGGGCCGAAGACCAGGAGCTCCATGCCCTCCGGCCCGGCCTCGAACGCGCGCGGGACGCTCGGGGCGAGCCGCATCACGTCGAGCGTCTTGAGGTCGACGACCTCCTCACCGACCTTCATGCGCCCGCCGCCGGCGAGCACGACCGCGATCTCCTCCGCGTTCTGGTGCACGTGGCCGAAGCCCTGGCGCTTGCCGGGCTTGAGGCGGTGGAAGGCGAAGCCGGTGTCCTCGGCGCCGACGGACTCGCGGCCGAAGCGCGCCTCGCCCAGATCGGAGAAGCCGAACTGCGGCGCGCTGTCGGGGACCTCGTCGAGGTTGGTGAGGGTGTAGTCGCTCATGCGGCGCAATCTACGCCTGACGACGCACCGCGTCTTGGCGCTTCGCGCCAGCGTCCGTAGGGTTGCGGGCCTCATGCGCCGCGCACGCCCGCTCCTCGTCCTGTCCCTCGTCGTGGCGGCGCTCGGAGCGTCCCCGGCCGCGGCGCGCGCCGCCGCGTTCTCCTCGCCGTCGGGGAACATCGGCTGCTTCATCGACCGCGCCTTCGTGCGCTGCGACATCCGCCACAAGGACTGGGACGTCCCGAGGCCCAAGGGCTGCGAGCTGGACTTCGGTCAGGGCCTGACGGTCTCGCGCAGGGCCCGCAGGGGCCGGGTCGTCTGCGCCGGCGACACGGCGCTGACCGGCGCGCACCCGCTCGCCTACGGCAAGCGCATCAGGCGCGGCGGCAACCGCTGCACCTCCAGGGTCTCGGGCATGCGCTGCACGAACCGCCGTGGGCACGGCTTCTTCCTCTCCCGGCAGCGCTTCAAGCGCTTCTAGACGACGACAGGACGCCGCAGCGTCGGCAGCCGCCCGCCGACGACCCCGGCGGCGAGCAGGGCGACCACGGCCGGCAGCACCAGCGCGGCCGACGTCCCCGCCTCGTCGATCAGCCAGCCGCCGGTTGCCGCGCCCAGCGCCACGCCGCCGCCGATCGCGGTGGTCGCCCACGTCTGGGACTCGGTGACCGAGCCCGCGGGGGAGACATCGGAGAGCAGTGCGAACGCCAGCGCCAGCGACGGCGCCAGCATCGCCCCGGCGACCAGCAGCGCGACGCCCATCCCCACCGGGGTGTCCACGATGGCCAGGGGCACCGACAGCAGCGCGAGGACGACGAGCTGGGCCGAGAGCCGGCGGGCCGGGTCGGCCGGCGCGGGGAGCTGGCCCGCGACGATCCCGCCGAGCATGCTGCCGAACCCCCAGAGGGCGAGCAGGACGCCGATGGCCGCCCCGGCGCCGTGGTCGCGCGCGAAGGCCGCGACGCCGACCTCGGTGGGGGAGATGCCGACGGCGAACAGCCCCACGGCGATCAGGACCGTGCGCACCCCGGGGTCGCGCAGCGGGCCGAGCAGGTCGAGCGGAGCGGCCTCGGCGTCCGGCCGCCACGCCCGCGACAGGCCCGTGAGGGTGAAGGCGATCGTGCCGAGGAGCGTCGCGACGGCGCAGGCCGCGACGGCCGCCCGCAGCGACCAGGCGCCGATCCCGCCCACGAGCACCAGCGGCCCGGCGATGAAGACCAGCTCGAACACGACGGCGTCGAGCGTGTAGGCCGAGTGGCGCAGGCGTGGCTCGATCGCCCCGTTCCACAGCGCGCGCTGGCAGGCCGACAGGGGCGGCAGCATGGCGCCCGCGGCCGCCGCCACGACGACGATGAGCACGACCGGCGTCCCCTCCGGCAGGGCCGCGAACGTGCCCGTGGCGAGCGCGCAGGCGATCCCCGTCGGGATCAGCACGGCGCCCTGCCCGTGCCGGTCGACCGCCCGGCCGAGCGCCGGGGCGACGAGCCCCGCGGCGATCGCCTCGGCGGCCGCGACGACCCCGCCCGCGGCGTAGGACCCCGTCGCCTCGTGGGTGAGCAGCACGAACAGCAGGCCGATCGCCCCCATGGGCAGCCGGCCGAGGATCGAGGCGACGTACACGGGGCGCACGCCGGGCTGGGTCAGGACCGCACCGAACACGCCCTCCAGCTTGCGGCCGGCCGCCGACCTGACAAACTCATTCGGCGGTGCCCGAATGATCCGCTTCGACTTCGGCCGCGAGGACGTGCTGCGCACGCGCTTCGCCATCTCCCCGCTGATGGAGCTCACCGGCGCGCACCAGACGCTCGTCGACCCCTCGCGGCGCTCGATCCACCTCCCGTGGACCCGCGCCGCGCGCGAGCGCCTCCGGGGCGTCGACACGCCGATGCTCGACGCGATCATCCCCGCCCGCGGCTACACGCCGGACTTCATCCAGCCGCCGCCGGACGATCCGCTCACCGACGTCGCCGCCGAGCTCGACCGCGTGCGTGAGGTCGACGGTCGCGTCGTGCGTGCCGAGATCGGCTGGCGCTTCGAGGACGCCGCCGTCCCGTCCGTGCTGGTGCCGCTGCTGGAGCGCCCCCGCCACGGCCTCGCGGTGCTCGCGGCGGAGATGCGGCGCTTCTGGGACGCGGCGCTCGCGCCGGTGTGGGACCGTGTCCGCGCCGTGCTCGAGGACGACATCGCCCATCGCGCCAGCGCCCTGACCTCGGGCGGACCGATCGAGGTCTTCGGCGACCTGCATCCGGACGTGCGCTGGGACGAGGAGGGCATCGCGCTCACGAACGCCCACGAGGCGCGCGTGGACCTCGGGGGCCGCGGCCTGCAGCTCGTCCCGTCGGTGTTCGTGTGGCCGACGGCCACGGCGATGGTCGACCCGCCGTGGCAGCCCGCGCTGATCTACCCGCCGCGGGGGGTCGGGCTGCTGTGGGAGCCCGCCGAGCGCCGCGACGACGATCTCGCCGAGCTGCTCGGCGCGCGCCGGGCGGCGCTGCTGGCGGCCCTGGACCACGAGGCGTCCACCACCGCCCTCGCGCGCCGCCTGCAGGCCTCGCCCGGCGGGGTGTCCGAGCACCTCGGCGTGCTGCGCCGCGCCGGGCTGCTGCGCGCGCGCCGCCAGGGCCGGGTCGTGCTCTACGCGCGCACCGCGGCGGGGGACGCGCTGCTGCGCGCACCGGGGGGCGGCACGTGAGCGCGAAGGGCTGGGCGGCGTTCCTCACCGTCGCCGTGCTGTGGGGCATCCCGTACGCCTTCATCAAGATCGCCGTCGAGGACGGGGTGCCGCCGATCTTCCTCGCGTGGGCGCGCATCGTGCTCGGCGCGGTGGTGCTGCTCGGCCTCGCCCGTGCCGCCGGCGTGCTCGGCCAGCTCCGCGGCCGGTGGCGCTGGGTCGGGGTCTACGCCGTCCTGGAGATCTCGCTGCCGTTCCCCCTGATCGCCTTCGGGGAGACGCGCGTGACGTCGTCGCTGGCGGCGATCCTGATCGCCGCCGTCCCCTCCTTCGTCGCGCTCCTCGCGCTGCGCTTCGACCCCGGCGAGCGCGTCAGCGGCCTGCGCCTGATCGGGCTGGCGGTCGGCTTCGGCGGCGTGATCGCGCTCGTCGGCATCGACGTCTCCGGCAGCACCCGCGAGCTCGTCGGCGCGCTCGCGATCCTCGGTGCGGCGCTCGGCTACGCGGGCGGCCCGATGATCCTCGCGCGCCAGTTCGCCCGTGCGGACCCGCGCGCGACGATGGGCGCGAGCCTCGGCATCGCCGCGTGCGTGCTGACCCCCTTCGCCCTCCTCGACGTGCCGGACGCGACGCCGAGCTCCGACGCGCTGATCGCGATCGTCGTGCTCGGGCTGTTCTGCACGGCGGCGGCGTTCGTGACGTTCGGCAGGCTGATCGCCGAGGTCGGGCCCAGCCGCGCGAGCGTGATCACCTACGTGGCGCCGCTGTTCGCGGTCGCGCTCGGTGTCGTCGCGCTCGACGAGGCGATCGGCGTGGGCGCGCTGGTCGGCCTCGTGCTGATCCTGCTCGGGTCGTGGCTGTCGACGGGCGGACGACTGCGCCGCCGACGCCCCCACGCCGGCAAGGCCTAGCGCGGGCGCAGCGTGCAGACCTGCGCGCGGTGGTCCATCCCCCCGCCGCCGTCGACCCGGCGTACGCGGCAATGGCCCCTGATGCGGCGGGTGAGGACGAGGTCGAGCGTGCGCCGGCCGAACGGCGGGCCGATCGTCTGCGGGCCCGAGTCGAGCTGCTCGCCCGTCGGATCCAGCATGCTCGAGCCGGGCAGGGCGGTGAACGGCCGGCCGGAGGCGAGTCGCAGGCCCAGGCGCTTGCGGGCGCGGTCGAAGATCGCCGTGGACGCGTCGTCCTCGCGGTAGGGATCGAGGTTGAAGTCGCCGAGGACCAGGGCGCTGCCGCGCGCCGGCAGGCGCTTGAAGAACGCGGCGAGCTCGTCGGCGCGGCAGGCGGGCTCGGTCGAGCTCGAGTTCGGGTGCGCGAGCCCGAAGGCGATGGTGCGGCCGGCGTAGCGCACCCGGCCGGTGTTGACGGTGAAGCCGTCGTCGCAGTCGCGCACGACGGGCAGGCTGCTCAGCGGCCTGGCGAGCCTGACCCCGGAGGCCTTGCGGACCGCGACGCAGTCCCATCCGTAGCGGCGGTCGCAGGAGATCGCGTAGCCCTTGCCGAGCAGGCGGGTCGCCTGGGTCCTGCCGGGCGGCAGCAGCTCCTCGAAGCCCGCGACGTCGGGTCTGATCCGGCGCAGCGCCGTCTTGGCGCGGGCCTCGACCGCCGGCTGGCAGAGCTTGAACCGCGCGTCCGCGCACGCGCCGTTGATGTTGCCGACGTTGGCCTGGACGACCGTCAGCGGCTTGGGCCGAGGGGACCCGGCGGCCGCGGCGGGTCCGGCGCAGGCGAGCAGGAGGACGACGGCGGCGAGGACCGGACGGGGCATGGCGCGACGCTACCCCACGCGGTGCGGGCGCGTCGATAGATTGCCGCCGTGCCCGTCTCCCGCCGCTCCTTCCTCGCCGGCGCCGCCGCCGCCGGGACCGCCGCGGTCGTGCCCCGCAGCGCCGCCGCGGCGCGCCGCGAGCGCACCGCCGACGTCGTCGTCGTCGGCGCCGGGCTGGCCGGGCTCACCGCTGCGCGCCGCCTGCTCGAGGCCGGGCACGCCGTCGTGGTGCTGGAGGCCCGCGGTCGCGTCGGCGGCCGCACCGTCAACAGCTCCATCGGCGGTGGCGAGGTCGTCGAGTCCGGCGGCCAGTGGGTCGGGCCGACGCAGGACCGGATCCTGCAGCTCGCCGGGGAGGTCGGCGTGCGCACCTACGACACCTTCATCGACGGCGACGGGGTGCTGCTCTACGGCGGCACCCGCCAGACGTTCCCCGCCGACGGCCCACTCGGGCCGATCCCGCCCGTGGGCGACGCCGGCGTGGGGGAGGCCGTCAACGCGATCCTCGAGCTCGACCGGCTCGCCGCCACGGTCGACCTCGACCGGCCCGCGCGCTCGCCCGGCGGCGCGCAGCTCGACACGAGGACGTTCGCGGACTTCATCGCCGCCCACGCGCGCTCCGACGGCGGCCGGTTCCTGCTCGAGCTCGGCTTCCGCTCCGTCTTCAGCGCCGAGCCGAAGCAGGTGTCGCTCCTGTTCGCCCTCGCCTACATCGCCGGGGCGGGCACGAAGGGCACGCCCGGCTCGTTCACCCGGCTGATCAACATCACGGGCGGCGCGCAGCAGTCGCGCTTCGTCGGCGGCTCCCAGCGGGTGGCGATCGAGGTCGGCGCGCGGCTCGGCCACCGGCTCGTCCTCCGCGCGCCGGTGCGGCGCATCGAGCGCGACGGGCGCCGGCTGCGCGTCCACAGCGAGGGCGGCACGTGGAGCGCGCGGCGCGTCATCGTCGCCGTCCCACCGCCGCTGGCCCGCGCGATCCGCTTCCAACCGGAGCTGCCGCGCGAGCACGCGGCGCTGCTCGCGCGCCAGCCGATGGGCCGCGTGATCAAGCTCCAGGCCGTCTACGACGAGCCGTTCTGGCGCGCCGACGGCCTCGCGGGCTACACGAACGCCGACACCCCGCCCGTCGAGCTCACCTACGACAACTCACCGCCCGACGGCGGTCCCGGCGTGCTGATCGGCTTCATCGAGGGCGCGAACGCGACGACGTGGGGCCGGCGCACCCCGGCCGAGCGCCGTGCCGCGACGCTCGACGTGCTGGCCGCCGCGTACGGGGAGCGCGCCCGCACGCCGCAGCGCTTCGTCGAGCGCGTGTGGGCCGACGAGCGCTGGTCACGCGGCGGGTACGCGGCGCACACCGCCCCCGGCACCCTGACGCGCTACGGCGACGCGATCCGGCGGCCGCACGGCGCCATCCACTGGGCGGGCACGGAGACCGCGACCTACTGGAACGGCTACATGGACGGCGCCGTGCGCTCCGGCGAGCGCGCCGCGCGGGAAGTGCGGGCGGCGCTGTGAGCGCCCGCCGAGCTCGCGAGATCGGGATTCACCGCGTCACAGGCGGTCGAATCGGTTCTCGCGTCGCCGCGGCGGCGCTGACGCTCGCCGCGACCGTCGTCGCCGCCGCGCCCGCCGCCGCCGCGCCGAACCCGACCGCGACGCAGTGCGACGCGGCCCGTGCCACCCGCAACCACCCGACGCGCGTCAACGCCGACCCCAAGCCGGGAGCGCCGCGCGTGTTCGCCGTGCAGATGAAGCTGTCCGCCCGGGACGTCATCTCCTCCGGGGCCTTCGCGCGCAAGGTCGAGTGCCTGCTGCGCGACCAGGTCCTCCCGCACGTCGCCACGGGCCGGCCCAACGTCGTGGTCTTCGACGAGGACGCCGGGCTGCTCACCGGCGCCGCGGGTCCGCGCGGCCGACCCGCACGGCGCATCGTGGCCGACCCGCGCGGCGACCGGGCGTGCACCGGGCAGGCGTTCCCGTGCCGGACGCTGCACGTGCTGCGGCTGCTCGGCGAGTCCCGCGCCCGCGAGCGGCGCTTCTACGGCCGCAGCCTCGGCAGGCTCGACGGCGTCGAGGCGCCGTTCGTCCTGGCGACCGACACGATCGCGCGCACGTTCATGCGCACGTTCTCCGACGCCGCCCGCCGCCACGGCCTCTACGTCGTGGCCGCCAACGACCAGGCGCCGCTGCGGCAGACGACGAGCCGGGCCGCCGTCCGGGCGCTGGCGCCCGAGGGCGCGCGCACCGCGTACGTCGCCACCAGCGCCAAGGTCTACAACAGCGTCTTCCTGTGGGGCCCGCGCAGGGTCCGCAGGCGCGGGGCCGACGTCGAGCGCAACCTGCTCGCGTCCAACCGGAAGGTGCCGCTGACCCCGATCGAGATCGCGATCGGGCTGACCGCGGGGCCGGCGACGGGCGCCGCGGCGCGCGCCAACCTCGCCCCGTTCCGGATCCCCGGCACGCAGGCCCGGCTCGGCTTCGCGACCTCGCTGCCGGCCTTCACGTTCGGCGCGCCCGGGGGGACCCCTGCGCCGACGTCTCGCGGACCTACATGCGCTGCCTCGATGCGCTCGGGGCCAACGTCGTCGTGCAGGCGGACGCCAACCCCGGGGACTGGACGGGCTACGACGGCGACGGGATCCAGCCCTGGCAGCCGCTGTCGTGGATGCGGTCCACCTGGCGGGCGGTCACCGATCCGTCCGTCGCCTTCGACTACGACGTCACGCCGATGCTCACCGGCAACCTCGCCGACCTGACCTTCGACGGGCAGAGCGCCATCACCCAGCGCGGGGCGGCGCAGGGGCCGGGCTGTCACTACGTCGGCAACGCCGCGCTGCTGGGCGAGGACCGGCCGGAGCTCGCCGACGCCGCGGGCCCCAAGCGCGAGTTCCTGGCCATCGCCCCGTGGGTGGTGCCCGACGCGCCGCGGGACGTGCTGCGCGGCGTCTCGGCCCGGCTCGCGCCGCTGTCGGGCGACCCGCTCGCGGGCGACTTCGTCGAGACCGCGGTGGCCGCCGACCTCCCGTTCCCCGTCGACACGGCCCGCAGGGCGTGCGCGGGCTAGCTCAGACCGGCTCGTCCTCCGTCAGCAGTCCGCGCCGCAGGGCATGGACCACCAGCTCGTGGCGGGAATGGAGTCCGAGCCGGCGATGCAGGTGCGCGCGATGGGTCTCGACGGTGCGGACGCTGAGGTAGAGCAGGGTGGCGACCTCGGCGTTGGTGTGGCCGAGCGCGATCAGGCGCAGCACGTCGCGCTCGCGTGCGCTGAGGCCGTCGCGGTCGTCGCCGGTGGGCGCGCCGAGCGGGTGCGCTCCGCGCTCCAGGGCGACGGTCGACCCCGCCGCCGCCCGCACGGCGGCGATCACCTCCGCGCGGCCGGCGTGCTTGCCCACGAACGCCGCGGCGCCCGCGGCCAGCGCCGCACGCGCGACACCGTCGTCCGCGCGCTCGGAGAAGGCGACGATCCCCATGGCGGGCAGCTCGGCGTGCATCCGGCGCGCGGCGGCCAGGGCGTCGCCCGGGAGCCCGAGGTCCAGGAGCAGGACATCCGGGCGCCGGCGGGCCGCGAGCCCCTCCGTGTCCTCGACGGTGGCCGCCTCGCCCGCGACGACGAGGTCGTCCTCCTGTTCGACCAGGGTCCGCAGCCCGGCGCGCACGACGGCGTGGTCGTCGGTGATCAGGACGGCGGTGCGGGCGGCAGGTAGGACGCAGACCTCCGATCTCGCGGGCTCCTGCGGGCCCGGGGTCCTCGTGCGAGTTGTACCGGACGCCGGCCGCTGCGGACAGCGCACGGTCCGACCGAGTACACGGTCAGCAGGGAGACGTAACGATCAGAGGCCGAGGGTGCGCCCGAGGATCTCCCGCATGATCTCGTCCGTCCCGCCGCCGATCGGGCCGAGCCGCGCGTCGCGCAGCGCCCGTTCGACCGCCATGTGGCCCTCGAGGCCGCGCAGGCGCAGGCAGGTCTCCTGGACCTCGACGTTCGCGCGCTGGGTCAGCAGCTTGGCCTGGGTGACGTGGCGCACGGCGTCGAGGCCGGCGCAGACGCGGCGCAGGGTGCCGTAGGAGCTCGCGGCGCTCGCCTCGATCAGGGTCGCCAGGCGGGCGAGCTCGTGACGGCGGTACTGCGCGCGCGGCTGCGTCTGCGCCCACGCCACGGTCTCCTCGAACGTCTGCCGCATCTCGCCGAGCGCCAGCAGCGCCATGCCGAGGCGCTCCCCCTGGAAGTTGGCCATGATGAGCTTGAAGCCGCCGTGGAGCTCGCCCAGGAGGTGCTCGGCGGGGACGAAGACGTCGCCGAAGGCGACCGTCGCGGTGTCGGACGCGTGCCAGCCGAGCTTGCGCAGCGGCGACGCGGTCACGCCCTCGCCGGCCTCGATCGCGAGGAAGCTCATCCCCGCGTGGCCGCCCTCGGGCGTCGTGCGGACGGCGGTGACGTAGACCCCTGCGCGGACCCCGCCGGTGATGTAGGTCTTCTCCCCGTTGACGACCCAGCCACCGTCGACGGGCACGGCGCGGGTGCGCACGGCGGCGACGTCGGAGCCGCCGCCGGGCTCGGTGATGGCCAGCGCCGCGATCAGCTCCCCGCGCAGCGCGGGCTCGAGCCAGCGCCGCTTCTGCTCGGCGGTGCCGAACGTGGCGATGGGCGGGCAGGCGATCCCGGTGTGCGCCCCGATCCCGGCGGCCAGGCCCCCGGAGCCGCAGCGCCCGAGCTCCTCCGACACGACCGCGGCGTACGCCGGGCCGAGGCCCAGGCCGCCGTGCTCGACGGGCATGGTGATGCCCAGCCAGCCGCGCGCGGCCAGGTCGGTGAAGACGGTGTCCGGGAACCACTCGTCGGCCTCCCACTGCGGCGCGTTCGGCCGCAGCTGCGTCGCGACGTGCTCGCGCACCTCGGCGCGGAAGGCCTCCGTCGCCGCGTCGAAGGGCGGGACGGGCGCAGGCGCGGCCGCGGTGCTCACCGGCCCTGGCCGGCGTCGGTCAAAGGCCGTAGCTGCGGCCGATGACGTCGAGCATGACCTCGTCGGTCCCCGCCCCGATCCGGTTCAGGCGCGCGTCGCGCCAGACCCGCTCGATGCCGTACTCGACCATGTAGCCGGCGCCGCCGTGGATCTGCAGGCACTCGTCGGCGACATCGCAGAACATCTGCGAGGCGAACAGCTTCGCCATCGAGATCTCGCGCGTGGGGTACTCCCCGTTGGCGAAGCGCCAGGCGGTCGTGTAGACGAGCTGGCGGGCGGCCTCGATGTTCGTGGCCATGTCGGCGAACTTGTGCCGGATCGCCTGGAACTTGCCGATCGAGCGCCCGAACGCCTGGCGCTCCTGCGCGTAGGCCAGCGTCATGTCGAAGGCGCCCTGGGCGCCGGCGACGCACCCCGCGGCCGCGATCAGCCGCTCGCCCTGCAGCTCCCACATGATGTTGTAGAAGCCCTTGCCCTCCTCGCCGAGGCGCGCGGAATCGGGGACCCGCACGTCCTGGAAGGCCAGCAGGGCGGTGTCTGAGGCGTGCATGCCGAGCTTGCGCAGCCGCTGCTCGCGGACGACGCCGGGCGCGTCCATCGGGACGAGGAAGAGCGTGAAGCCGCCGTAGCCGGCGTCCGGATCGGTCTTGGTGACGAGCACGATCACGTCGGCGCGGTGGCCGTTGGTGATGTAGGTCTTCGCGCCGTTGATGACCCACTCGTCCCCGTCGCGCACGGCGCGCGTGCGGATCGCGGAGACGTCGGAGCCCGCGTCGGGCTCGGTGATGCCGAGGCAGAGGATCTTCTCGCCGCGGATCGCGGGCGCGGCCCACTGGTGCTTCTGCTCCTCCGTGCCGAAGGCGAGGATCGGCGGCAGCGCCATGTCGGTCTGGACCGCGACACCCATCGCGAGGCCACCGCACGCCGCGCCGGCCAGCTCCTCGCTGAGCACGAGCGCCGAGAAGTAGTCGCCGCCCTGGCCGCCGTAGGCCTCGGGCTTGTCGAGGCCGAGCAGCCCCAGCTCGCCCATCCGGTGGAAGACGGAATCGGGGAACGTCGTCTGCTCCCACTCCTCCGCGTGGGGCCGCAGCTCCTTGTGCACGAACGAGCGGATCGACTCCCGCAGCTGCTCGTGCTCGTCGGTGAAGATGAAGTGCCGCCTGGAGGCTCGCTCCGCCGTCGGTGCGCTCATGGACGGACCGTATCGCAAGAAGTGAGGAGTGGCACGTCCTACTTCTCACGGGCGAGCACGCAGGCGCCTCGGGGCGATGCGTAGGGTGCGCGTCCATGGGCTACGAGACGCTCCGCTACGACGTGCGGGACGCGGTCGCGACGATCGCCCTCGACCAGCCGGACACCCGCAACGCGCTCTCGGACGAGCTGCTCGACGAGCTGCTGGCCGCCCTCGCCGCCGCACGCGACGACGCCGCCGTCCGCTGCGTCGTGCTCACCTCCACGCACGAGTCCGTGTTCTCCTCCGGGGGCAACCTCAAGGGCTTCGCCGCCGACGTGCCGCTCGCGCACAAGTACGACGGCATCGACCGCTTCCCGCGCCTGTTCGCCCTGCTCGGCAGCCTCGGCAAGCCGACGCTCTGCGCCGCCAACGGCCACGTCCTCGCCGGCGCGCTCGGCGTCGCGCTCGCGTGCGATCTCGTGATCGCCAGGCGCGGCGTGCGGTTCGGGACGCCCGAGATCAACGTCGGGGTCTTCCCCTTCATGATCATGGCGCTCATCTACCGCAACGTCGGGCGCAAGAAGACCACCGAGCTCCTGCTGCTGGGCGAGCAGATCGAGGCGGAGGAGGCCGAGCGGATCGGGATCGTCAACCGCGTCGTCGACGCGGACGAGTTCGACGCGGCGGTCGCCGACTGGGCGGGCCGGCTCGCGGCCAAGTCCCCCCTGCTGATGCGCATGGGCAAGGACGCGATGTTCCGCCAGCAGGACATGGCCTTCGACGACGCGCTGCAGTTCCTGCGGTCCCAGCTCGCGCTCGCCTTCGCCACCGACGACATCCAGGAGGGCGTCAGCGCCTTCATGGAGCGCCGCGAGCCGGAGTGGAAGGGCCGGTAGTGGCCGAGACGACCGTCATCGGTCACCGCTGCCGCACCTCGGATCGCTCGGCGGGGCACGGCCGCGGCGCCGACGCGCTCGCGCGCCTGCTCGCCCAGCGCCTCGGCACCGAGCCGCGCATGGTCGGGATGCCCGGCGAGGGGCGCACGCAGGACTGGGCGGAGGACCTGCGCGACTCGCGCGGCTGCATCCTCGAGGCCGGCGGCCAGGTGGAGGACGCGCTCGGCGCCGGGCAGCGGCCCGTCCTGTGCGCCGGCGACTGCACCGTCTCGCTGACGACGCTGCCGACCGTCGCCCGCCTGCACCCGGACGTGCGGATCCTCTGGATCGACGCGCACGGCGACTTCAACACCCCCGCCACGACGAGCTCGGGCTTCCTCGGCGGCATGTGCCTGGCCGCCGCGTGCGGGCGCTGGGACGCCGGCTTCGAGGGGGGCGTGGACCCGGCGAACGTGCTGCTCGTCGGCGCACGCGACCTCGACGGCCCCGAGGTCGCGGAGCTCGACTTCGCCGGCGTCACCCGCCTGGAGCGCTTCGGTCAGATCGCCGACGCCGTCGACGGACACGAGCTCTACGTCCACCTCGACCTCGACGTGCTGGACCCGGCGCTGTTCCCCGCGGTCTTCGCGGCCAAGGGCGGTCTCACCGACGCGGGGCTCAAGCGGCTCCTCGACGAGGTCACCCAGGCCGCCGGCTCCCTCGTCGGCTTCGAGGTCACCTGCTTCGAGGCGCCGGAGGACGAGGCAGAGCGCGACCGGCTGGGCGGCCTTGCCGCCGACGCGATCCTCCCCGCGCTGCGATGAGCGAGCGCAACGTCCTCGGCGGCCCGCTCGAGCCCTGCGGGACGGACCCGATGACGGGCTTCTTCCGCGACGGCTGCTGCTCCACCGGCCCGCAGGACCTCGGCAGCCACACGGTCTGCGCGGTCGTCACCGCCGAGTTCCTCGAGCATCAGCGCGCGATCGGCAACGACCTCACGCGGGCCATGCCGCAGATGCGCTTCCCCGGCCTCGTCCCGGGCGATCGCTGGTGCGTCACCGCCCGCAACTGGCTGCGCGCCCACGAGGACGGGGCGGCCGCCTTCGTGGTGCTCGCCTCCACGCACGAGCGGGCGCTCGAGCACGTCCCGCTCGAGGCGCTGCGCGAGCACGCCGTGGACGTGCCGCCGGACGCCGCCGCCTTGGAGTAGGGAGTAGAACTTCCCGCTCCCCATGAGCGAGACCAAGCCCACCTCCCTGCTGCGCCCCCTCGTCGAGGAGCTGCACGAGCGGCGCGAGCGCGCGCGGCTCGGCGGCGGGGAGGAGCGGATCGCCCGCCAGCACGCCGCAGAGAAGCTGACCGCCCGCGAGCGGCTGGACCTGCTGCTGGACGCCGGGACCTTCACGGAGCTGGGGGTGCACGCGGGGATCCACCACTCCGTGCGCGGTCTCGAGGGCAAGGACGCGCCCGCCGACGGCGTGATCACCGGGTGGGGGACCGTCGACGGCCGCCACGTCGCCGTGTGCGCCTACGACTTCACCGTCATGGCCGGCTCGATGGGGATGACGGGCGAGCTGAAGGTCTCGCGGCTGCGCGAGCTCGCGCTGACCAAGCGGATGCCGTTCGTGTGGCTGCTGGACTCCGCCGGCGCGCGCATCCAGGAGGCCGTCGGCTCGCTGTTCGCGGGCTCCGGCCACCTGTTCCGCGAGGAGGTCGTGATGTCCGGCGTGATCCCGCAGGTCGCCGCGCTGATGGGCCCCTGCGCCGCCGGCACCGCCTACATCCCCGGGCTCGCCGACTTCGTCCCGATGGTCAAGGGCCGCGGCTCGATGGCGCTCGCCGGCCCGCACCTCGTGCGCGCCGCGGTGGGGGAGGAGGTCACGCAGGAGGAGCTCGGCGGCTCGCGCGTGCACTGCCGCAAGTCCGGCGTCGGGGACCTCGAGGTCGCCGACGACCACGAGTGCATCCAGCGCATCAAGGAGTACCTCTCGTTCCTGCCGTCGAGCAACACCGCGCCGCTGCCGCGGGTCCCCACCGACGACCCGATCGACCGCGCCGACGACGAGCTGCTCGACGTCCTGCCCGAGTCCAACCGCAAGCCCTACGACATGTACGAGGTGATCCGCCGCATCGTCGACGACGGCGTCTTCTTCGACCTCAAGCCGCAGTGGGCGAAGACGATCATCACGTGCTTCGCGCGCTTCGACGGCCGGTCGGTCGGGATCGTCGCCAACCAGCCCAAGCAGCTCGGCGGCATCCTCGACAACGACTCGGCCGACAAGGCCGCGCGGTTCGTGAACCTCTGCAACGCGTTCGGGATCCCGCTGCTGTTCCTGCAGGACGTGCCGGGCTTCATGGTCGGCTCCAAGGTCGAGCAGGCGGGCATCATCCGCCACGGCGCGAAGATGCTGCACGCCGTGGCCGCGGCGACGGTCCCGAAGGTCACCGTCGTCCTGCGCAAGGCCTACGGCGCGGGCTACTACGTGATGTGCGGGCGCGCCTACGAGCCGGACCTGATCGTCGCGTGGCCGAGCGCGGAGATCTCGGTCATGGGCGCCGAGGGGGCGGTGGAGATCGTCTTCCGCAAGCAGGTCGAGGAGGCGGAGGACCCCGTCGCCAAGAAGGCCGAGCTGATCGCGGCCTACCGCTCGCTCATCGACGTCTACGTCGCCGCGGGCAACGACATGGTCGACGACGTGATCGACCCGCGTGAGACCCGCGCGGTGCTGTGCAGGGCGTTCGCGATGGCGGAGGGCAAGGTGGTCGAGCGTCCGTGGAAGCGCCACGGCGTGGTTCCCGTCTGACGAGTCTGGGAACGTGAGCGTCTGAGGGGACGTTCCGGCCACCAGAGGGGGAGTCGATGTACACGCAGGTCCTGGATCCCGTCGGGGATTCGCTGTTCGCGTCGGCGCTCGTGGCGTCGGTGCCGCTGCTGACGCTGTTCGTGCTGCTCGGCGGGTTCCGCGTCAAGGCGCTGATCGCCGGGCCCGTGGCGCTCGTCGTGGCCCTGATCATCGCGATCGCCGTCTACGGCATGCCGGTCGATCAGGCGCTGCTGAGCGGGACGGAGGGCGCGGTCTTCGGGTTCTTCCCCATCCTCTGGATCGTGATCTCGGCGGTGTGGGTCTACAACCTGACCGAGGCGACCGGGCACTTCGACGTCCTGCGCCGCACGTTCGGGCGCATCTCCGACGACCAGCGCGTGCAGGCCGTCATCGTCGCCTTCTCCTTCGGCGCCCTGATCGAGGGGCTCGCGGGCTTCGGCGCGCCGGTCGCCATCACCTCCGTGATGCTGGTCGGCCTCGGCTTCCGGCCCGCCAAGGCCGCGGCGCTCGCCCTGATCGGCAACACCGCGCCGGTCGCCTTCGGCTCGATCGCGGTCCCCATCACCACCCTCGGTGCGACCACCGGCCTGCCGGTCGATCAGCTCGGCGCCCAGGTCGGCAACCAGACGCCGATCCTGGCGCTGTTCGTGCCCTTCATCCTCATCGGCGTCGTCGACGGCCGCCGGGGCCTGCGCCAGGCCTGGCCGGTCGCCCTCGTCGGCGGGGTGGTCTTCGCCGCCATGCAGGCGATCTCCGCGCACCTGATCTCGGTCGCCCTGACCGACATCATCGCGGCACTCGTCGCCACCGGCGCGATCATCGCGCTGCTGCGGGTGTGGTCGCCGGGGGAGACGATCGGCGCGCAGGTGGGCCACGGCCCCACGATCGCCGGCGCCGCCGCCCACGACCCGGCGCACGAGATCGCGACCGCGCGGCGCAACCGCAGCGACGATCCGCGCAACGAGATCGTCGGCGCGCTGGTGCCCTACATCATCATCATCGCGGTCTTCGCGATCGCGCAGATCGGGCCGGTCAAGGACGCGCTGGCCTCCGTCGGGACGATGTTCCAGTGGCCAGGGCTCGACGTGCGCAACGCCGCGGGCGACCCCGTCGCCACGACGACGTTCAACCTCAACATCCTGTCGACGGCCGGGACGCTGATGTTCCTCTGCGGCTTCCTCACGATGGCCGCGCTGAGGATCAGCCCCGCGGTCGGCCTGCGCACGCTGGGCGCGACGCTCAGGCAGCTCGGCCCGGCGATCGGCACCGTGATGGCGGTGCTCGGGCTGGCGTTCGTGATGAACCAGTCCGGGCAGACGATCACGCTCGGCCGCTGGCTCGCCGGGGCGGGTGCCGCGTTCGCGCTCCTGTCCCCGCTGGTCGGGTGGCTCGGCGTCGCGGTGACCGGGTCCGACACGTCCTCCAACGCGCTGTTCGGTGCGCTCCAGGTCGCGGCCGCCAAGGACGCCGGGATCTCCCCGACCCTGCTGGCGGCGGCCAACTCCTCCGGCGGCGTGCTGGGCAAGATGATCTCGCCGCAGAACCTCGCGATCGGCGCCGCCGCGGTCGGCATGGCCGGCAAGGAGGGCGACCTGTTCCGGCAGGTCGTCAAGTGGAGCCTGATCATGCTGGCCGGCATGGCCGTGCTCGTCTACCTCCAGTCCACAGTGCTCGACTTCATGGTCGTCGGCAAGCCGTAGACCGGGGACGTGTTCGACGGCTTCGAGACGGCGCGGCTCGCGACCCCGCGCGGGCCGGTCCACGCCCGGATCGGCGGCAGCGGCCCGCCCCTGCTGCTGCTGCATGGCTATCCCGAGACCCACCTGATGTGGCACGGGACGGTCGCCCGGCTGGGGCAGGACTTCACCGTCGTCGCCGCGGACCTGCCCGGCTACGGGGACTCGTTCAAGCCGGTGCCCGCTGCCGACCACGCACCGCACGCGAAGCGTGCGTGGGCCGCGGACCTCGTCGCGGCGATGGGGGCGGCCGGCTTCGAGCGCTTCGCGGTCGCCGGGCACGACCGCGGCGGGCGCGTCGCCTACCGCATGGCGCTCGACCATCCGGACGTGGTCACGCGCCTGGCGGTGCTCGACATCGTCCCCACGGGCGAGGTGTGGGCGCGCGCGGACCGCCGCTTCGCCCTCGGCTACTGGCACTGGCCGTTCCTCGCCCAGCCGGCGCCGTTGCCGGAGCGGCTCATCCTCGGCGACCCCGACGGCTACTGGGACCACCACGTCGCACGGATGGGCCTCCGCGCCGCGCCCGGGCGCTTCCCTCAACGCGTGCTGGAGGCCTACCGGGCGCAGCTGCGCGACCCGGCGGCGGTCGAGGCGATCTGCGAGGACTACCGGGCGGGCGCGACGATCGACGTCGAGATCGACGCCGGCGGCGGCACCATCGCCTGTCCCACGCTGGCGCTGTGGGGGACGCGCGGCGCCTTGGAGGGCTTCTACGGCGACGTCGCCGCAGTCTGGCGCCCGTGGGCTGCCGACCTGCAGGGCCGCGGCATCGACGCGTCCCACTTCCTCGTCGAGGACGCGCCGGACGAGGTCGCGGCGGAGCTCGTTGCCTTCTTCGCCGCCCGGTGAACCAGCTCCGAAGGGCGCTGAGCGCCGGCCGGTGCTCGCTGACCCCGTGATGACGTGGTCGGTGGGCGCCGGCGGGTTGGGGGTGGGGTGGGGTGGGGTGGGCTGGGGGCGCTAGGGCGCGCGGAGTGCAGCGGCGGCGCGCTCGACCGCCCCCGACGAGGCGCCCGCGACGACGACGCCGGTGCAGCGGTCCAGTGCGCCGGCGGCGACGGCGGAACCGGCGCCGGCGCCGAAGCGGCCCGTCCCCGTGCCGACGGCCTGCGGTGCGGAGTTCCCGTCGGTGAGCGCGTACAGGCGGGCGAAGGCGTCCCCCTCGATGGCCGCGTCCTGGGAGACCAGGACGGTCACGCGGACCTTCGCGGCGCCGCGGCCGACGTCGGCGGAGCTCGCCGGCAGGAAGTCGCGACTGACCGACGGCGGTTGACCGCCGCGCACACCCGTCAGCTCCCGGCCGGTCACGGGCCGCGCTCCGCGGCTGCCCGCCACGTCCGTCGCCGCGACGGCCGGCGCCCCGCCGCAGGGGCCGTCCTGGGTGGAGCGGTAGAGCTTGGCCGCGCCGTAGCCGAGCCCGGCCAGGACGGCGCCGAGGACGAGGATCACGACGGGGCGCACTCCGTCAGCATCGCAGCGCCGCGACCGCGTTGCGCGGCGGCGCCGCTTCCGGCAGAGTGGGGAGTGGCACGTCCCACTGCCCACGAAGAAGGTTCCCTTGGCCGTCGACGACCCCGTCATCATCACCTGCGCGATCTCCGGCGCGCTCGCCGACCGCGAGCAGTGTCCCGCGATCCCCTACACCCCGGCGGAGTACGCGGCCGAGGCGCGGCGGATCGTCGACGAGGGCGGCGTGCACATCCACATCCACGCCCGCACGCCCGACGGGAAGCCGTCGGTCGAGGTCGCCGACTTCGCGGCCATCAAGGCCGCGATCGTCGACGAGGTGGGCGACGCCGCGATCATCAACTTCTCCACCGGCACGATCGGCGTGCCGGTCGCCAAGCGCGTCGAGTACCTGCGCGAGTGCCGCCCGGACGTCGCCGCGCTCAACATGGGCTCGCTCAACTACGCCAAGTACTCGCCGCGGCGCAAGGCGTTCGTCTTCGACATGGTCTTCGCCAACCCGTTCGGCGAGATCATCGAGCTGCTGGAGGCGATGCGGGAGCTGCACATCAAGCCCGAGCACGAGTGCTTCGACACCGGCCACGTCGCCTCCATCACGCCGCTGCTGGACATGGGCCTGCTCGACGCCCCGGTGCACGCCGACTTCATCATGGGCGTGCTCGGCGGCGTGCAGCCGACGACGCGCAACCTGATCGCGATGAGCGAGAACCTGCCGGAGGGCACCCACCACTGGGGCGTGATCGGCATCGGCCGCGTCCAGTGGCAGATGATCGCCGCCGCGCTGACGCTCGGCGGCTCCATCCGCGTCGGCCTCGAGGACAACCTCTACCTGCCCGACGGCACGATGGCGACGTCCAACGGGGAGCTCGTCGCCCGTGCCCGCCGCCTCACGGAGGACGTCGGCCGCCGCCCGGCGACGGTGCAGGAGGCGCGGAGGCTCCTGGCCCTGTGAGCGACCGTCCGCCCGGCACGCTGAAGATGGCCGAGCTGGCCGAGCGCTCCGGCGTCTCGACCGGCACGATCAAGCACTACCTGCGCGAGGGGCTCTTGGACGGCGGCGATCCCGAGGTCGTGCGCACGAGCCGCAACATGGCGTGGTACCCGCCGGCCTTCGTCGAGCGGATCCGGCTGATCAAGCGGCTGCAGGGCGAGCGCTTCATGCCGCTGCGCCACATCCGCGCGGTCCTGCGGTCCGACCAGCCGCGCACGTCGCGCGCCGAGGTGCTCGAGCGCCTCGACCTCCCGGCCAACGTGCTCGACGCGCTGGGCAAGGCGGGCGCGCTCGAGCCGACGGACGCCGGCTACGGGCCCGACGACATGCGCGTGATCGAGGCGATCGTCCGCTTCCGCGACGGCGGCTACGACGAGGCGCTGGGCTTCACGGTCTACGACACCGTCCGCTACCGGCGCGCGCTCGAGCCGCTGGTCGCCGAGGAGGTGCAGGTGCTGCTGGGCAACCTCGCCGAGGTCGACGAGGCCCGGGCGGTCGAGATCATCCGCGCGGGCGCCGAGCCGCTGCGTGAGCTGCTCGGCGCCTTGCACTCGCGGATGCTCCTCGCGGAGCTCGACCGGGTCCTGCAGGGTCCTACGGGGTGATCGTCACGTAGACGCGCTTGCGCGCGCCGGCCGCCGTCGCGGTGCCGTCGGAGTTGCGCGGGGACACGACGAACGCGTTCGCGTTCTTGGCGTTCGCGGGTGCGCACTCGACGGACGCGGTCTGGCACGCCGCCGCGGAGACCTCGCCGCCGAAGTTCGGATCAGCGGCGCCGTCGCCGCTCTGATCGATCTTGTTCTGCAGCGCGATCGTCGCGCCGATGCCGACGGCGTTCGTCGGGGCGCCGGCGTCGATGTAGACGTTGGTGTTGGTCGTGTAGGCGTCCAGCACCTTGAAGCCGCCGGACTGGGCCTCGATCTGGCCGGCCTCGTTGAGCAGCAGCCAGCGGGTCTTCAGCGCGGCACCGTCGAGACCGTCGACGCGGTCGGCGTTGAGCCCGGTCGCGACGCCCGTGGCGTTCGTGGTGAACGGCTTGGACGCGTCGCCGGCCTTGGCCGCCGTGATCGAGCCGACCTGCGCGCCCTGGGCCGCGAACTGGAAGGCCTCGCCCGTGGCGAGGTTGTTCGCGCGCAGGCAGGGGTTGTTGCCCTTGCCGGTGGCGGCCCGGCAGCCGTAGATCGCGCCACCACCGCTCGAGGAGGTGTTCGACTGGCGGGTCGTGTAGCCCCCGGTGCGACCCCCGTCCTCGCGCTCGTTGGAGACGATCGAGGTCTCCTGGCTGGAGGTGTTGCGCTTGCCGCTGCGCAGCACGTCACCGGTGGCGGCGACGCCAACCGACGACGCACCGAGCGCGATGACGAGGCCCGTGACGACTGCCGCCCGGGTGCGGGGACGGCCGTCATGACGGCGCCACCAGCTCTTGATCCTGCCCTGTTGGTCTTCCATGTCCGTCGCAACAGCCCCGGGGGGCGAGGGTTGCGGCTACCGGTCAGGTGGCGCCGCGGCTGCAAGGCCCCACCCGCCCCGGCTCCGTCGCCCGCGCGGGATAGCGTTGCGCCCATGTCCCGCCTCCTGCGCGCCGAACGACCGGGCACGGCGGCGCTCGCGCTGCTGGGGCTCGGCGCCGTCGCCGTGTTCGTCGCGGGCTTCGAGCACGCGCGCCTGTTCCATCGCGGCTACGCCGCCGTCGACGTCGTCGGGCCCCTGTTCGTGCTCAACGGCATCGCCTCCGCGATCGTCGTGCTCCTGCTGGTCTTCGACCGGGTCGCGCTGTTCGTGCTCGGCGCGCTGGGGGTGAGCCTCGGGTCGCTCGTGGCGATCCTCCTCTCGCACACCGGGAGCTTCCTCGGCTTCTCCGAGCACGGCCTGGACGCGTCGGCGCGCGTGATCGTCGTGGCCGAGCTCGCCGCGACGGTCCTGGTGGCGGCCGGCGGCGCGGTCGCCGTCCGCGGCCGGCGGGGGTGACGGCGTGCGGCTCGTGATCGCCGCGGCCGTCGTCGTCGTGATGGGCGCGGCCGTCCTGGGCGTCGGGATGGGGGACTCGCCGCTGGGCGCCCGGCCCGCCGAGCGCCGCGAGCTGCCCCCCGACCAGCTGGCCGCGTCGCGCGAGCGGATCGCCGGCGGGGACGCGGAGGTCCGGAAGGGGCGCGCGGCGTTCCTCGCGGAGGGCTGCGGCAACTGCCACACCGTCGGGGCGCTCGACGGCGCCGACGGCGAGCTCGGGCCGCGCCTGGACCGGCTGGACGACGGCCCGGAGGAGCTCGCCGACGACATCACCATGCCCGCCCGCGGCGGCCCGCCCGGCTTCCCGCTGGGTCTGATGCCGCGCGACTACGCCCAACGCATGGACGCGGACGAGATCCGCGCGATCGCCCGCTTCCTCCAGATCGCCTCCGGCGGCGGCGAGGCGGCGCCCGGCGGCGCGGGTGACGAGGGCCGCTCGCCCCCGGACGACGACTGACCGGTCACCAGCGCGCGGAGTGACGCTCCATGACGCCGAGGCCCTCCGCGAGCTCGCCGGCGCCGGGCAGCACGCCGGCGAAGGTCCCGAACGGCGCCTCGTAGTCGGAGGCGACGAGGCCGCGGTCCTCGTGGTGGGCGCGGCCCGCCTCGGCGCTGAAGCGCAGCCCGCCGCCCTCGGCGAAGTCCACGCCGGCCAGGGCCGGGGCGAAGGAGACCGGGCCGACCTCGTGCGCCTCGCCGTCGACCCAGACGGAGCGCTCGGACGCCGAGGGGGCGTCGTGCAGGCCGTCCACGAGGTTCCAGGCCACGGCGGACCCGGCGGTGGTCGTGCCGACCCCGGCGCTCCAGCGCCAGTCGGTGTGGCGCGCGTGATAGCCGGCGGAGTCGTCGACGAACCCGCGCGCGTCGACGAGGACGGTGCGCTCGCCGATGCGGACGCTGCCGCGGACGACGATCCCGCCCTGCTTGCGCGTCCAGGCGTACCCGGCCGGGCCGTGGGGGGAGACGGTCTCGATCCCCGCGACCTCGTCGAGCACGAGGTCGATCGTGACGGGGCCGTCCTGGACCTGCACGCGCGAGCCGCCGAGCCGGACGAGGCCGCGGCGGCGGACGGTGTGCTCGGCGAGGATCCGCGAGCGGCGGTCCCACACCGCCCACCACCCGACGGGCACGGGGCCGACGTGGGCGACGGCGGCGCACAGGAGCACCTGCTCGTCGAAGCAGCCGACCCAGCGCCAGCGCTTGAGCGGGCGGGTCCCCAGCCGGCCGGGCATCGGGCCGGGCGGCAGCGCGACCGCCGGGCGGCCGGGCATGCCCGTGCGCCATGGGCCGAGGGTCGGTGGCGGCGTCAGCACCGCAGCGAGGCTATGGTGGCGGCAGTGTTGACTCGCGAGTCAATAGCCGCCCCGGGGCGGAGTGCGTGATGGCCACGCGGGCCAGCGCCGAGGACCGGCGGCGGCAGATCCTCGACGCCGCGGTGCGCGTCTTCGCCCGCCAGGGGTTCCACGGCTGCCGCGTGTCGGACATCGCGGACGAGGCCGGCGTCGCCTACGGGCTCGTCTACCACTACTTCGGGTCCAAGGACCTGATCCTCGACACGCTCTTCCTCGAGCGCTGGGACCTGCTGCTGGAGGCGATCGCGGGGGTCCAGAACCGCCGCGGCGAGGCGCGCGACAAGCTCCATTCCGTCGCCGGCTTCATCATCGACTCCTACCGCCACGACCCCGAGCTGATGAAGGTCATCATCGTCGAGGTCACCCGGGCGGCGAACTCCTTCGGCGGTCGCCACTTCGGCAAGATCCGCGAGGCCTACGACGGCATCGCCGAGATCGTGCGCGATGCCCAGCGCGTCGGGACCTTCCGCACCGACGTCGACGCGGCCTTCGCCGCGATGACGTTCTACGGGGCGATCGAGCAGGTGCTGACCGCCTGGATCTTCGGCGTGCTCGAGCAGTCCGACGCCCGCTACGAGGACGCCAAGCAGGCCATCGTGGTGACCATCTGCGACGGGCTCGACGCTCCTGCGCCGCAGCGTGTGCTTGACTGACCGCCATGTCGGACAACGACGTCGTCAAGCGCCTGCTCTGGTCCGGCCTCCTCGCCGGCCTGGGTGCGGCCGCCTCCATCGCGACCTCGAAGGTCGCGGCCGCCATCTGGCGCCGCATCTACGACGAGGACCCGCCCGAGTGAGCGCCCCCGACGCGCAGGATCCGGCCGCGACCGTCCCGGGCGACGGCGGCGCCAGCGGCTCGCCGCTCGACGCGATCACGGAGCATCCGTTCGTGCAGGAGCACCCGGAGGCCCTCGTCGGCGGCGCGTTCGTCGGCGCCTTCGTGCTGGCCAAGCTGCTGAAGGCGATCGGCAACTGATGGCCGAGCCCTCAACCCGCGAGCTCGCGGCGGCCGTCGAGGAGGTCACCAAGCGCGCGCAGCTGATCATCCGCGACGAGATCGAGCTGGCCAAGGCCGAGGTCACCGAGAAGGCGACCAAGCTCGCCAAGGGCGCGGCGATCGGCGCTGCGGCGGGGATCTTCCTGCTCGGCGCGCTGATCTACGGGCTCCACTCCTTCTCCTGGCTGATCTACCGGCTGTTCTTCGCGGACGGCAACGGGGTCTGGCTCGGGTACCTGATCACGACCGTGCTGCTGATCCTGCTGGCGGTCGTCGCCGGGCTGGTCGCCAAGAAGCTCGTGACGAGCGGCGCCCCGCCGACCCCGAAGATGGCCATCGAGGAGGCCCAGCTCGTGAAGAAGACCGTCGACGACGCCCGCTCGGGCGACCGGAGGCTCGACGCATGAGCCGCACCCCCGAGCAGATCCGCGCCGAGATCGAGGTCAACCGCAAGGAGCTCGGCGTCGCCGTCGAGCGTCTGCGCGACGAGGTCATCGAGGTCACCAACTGGCGCAAGCAGATCCGCGAGCACCAGCGCGAGGTGCTGATCGGTGCCGCGGCCGCCGGCTTCCTGATCGGCGGCGGCCTCGCCGGCGTCGTCGGGCTCTTCCGCCGCCGCTAGGAGCACGCCGTGGGCGACTGGGACGACGGCGCGTACGAGTCGTTCGCCCCGGAGCTGGACCCCGCCGCCGCGGTCACCGTCGCCCTGGCGGCGCCGCAGGCCGGCGAGCGGGCGCTCGACGTGGGCTGTGGCAGCGGCAACGCCACGGTGCGGCTCGCTGCCGCCGGCACGGTGCTGACGGCGGTCGATCCGGGCGAGCGGCTCCTGCAGGTCACCCGTGACCGGCTGCGCGACGCGGGCCACGTCGCAGAGGTCCACCGGGCGGGCGGTGACGACCCGTTCGCGACGCTCGGGGCCGTGCAGCTGCACGCCGCCGGAGCCGAGGCGCTGCCGTTCGCCGACGACGCCTTCGACGTCGTCGTCTCCGTGTTCGCCGCCATCTTCAGTCCCGAACCGCCGGCGGCGCTCGCCGAGCTCGCACGGGTCACAGCACCCGGCGGCCGGGTGCTGCTCGCGGTGTGGGACCCGGACGGCGCGGTCGAGCAGGCGCTCGCGCCCCTGCGCCGCGTCCTCGCCGCCGCGCGCCCCGGCGGCGGACCCTTCCCCTGGCACGAGCCGGCGGCGCTCGGGGCGCACCTGCCCGCGGGCACCGCTGTCGAGGTCCACGCGGACGAGGTGGTCTTCACCGCCGCGTCCGGCGCGGCGTGGGTGGCCCAGCACGAGCGGGTGCACCCGATCTGGCGCACCGCTCGCCGGGCGTTGGACGACGAGCAGGCCTGGGTCGCGCTGCAGGCTGCGGTCGCCGAGCACCTGGACGCGTCGTCGCGCTCGGCGACGGGTCTCGAGGTCGGCGCGGCCTACCGCGTGCTGACGCTGCGCCCGGGCCGCTAGGACCCCCCAGGCGTTGACATAGGGGGTCATGCCTCATGCGCCGGGGGCCGGCTGGCGGCAGATTGCCGTCCATGCCGGACACCGACCACCTCCGTCTCGAGCTGCGGCTCGACCTCGGCGCGTGGCCGGTTCCCGTCGGAAGCCTGCGTGACGCCCTCGGGCACAAGCAGGCCTTCAGCGGGTTCCTCGGCTTCGCCGCCGCCCTCGAGGCGATGGCGGGTCGGGAGCCGGACGCACCCATCCATCCACAGGAGGCATGACCGTGTTCCACCGCATCTCCAGCTCCCTCGCGAAGGTCATCATGGCCGTCGCCGTGCTCGCGCTCGTCAGCGCCGGCACCGCCACTGCAGCCAGGCTCGTCACAGGCAAGGGCATCAAGAACGGCACCATCACGGGCGTCGACATC
Organism: uncultured Solirubrobacteraceae bacterium; assembly: GCA_963726825.1. Lineage (GTDB taxonomy): Bacteria > Actinomycetota > Thermoleophilia > Solirubrobacterales > Solirubrobacteraceae > DATLGB01. Next base: position 121,265 of record CAVSDT010000002.1, read on the forward strand.
AAGAAGGGGTCCCTCGGGGCCGACAAGCTCACCGCCAAGGCGCGCAAGTCGTTCACCGCCAAGGCCGGCCCGGCGGGCGCTACCGGCCCGGCGGGCGCCGCCGGCCCGGCGGGCCCCGCCGGCCAGGCCGGTGCCGCAGGTGCACCCGGCGCGAGCGGTGCGAAGGGTGAGACGGGCGACCGTGGCCCGAGCGCCGGGTTCCGATCCCGCACGGACCTGGCCGAGATCACCAACGCCAACACCCGTCAGGTCGGGTCCCTCGTGGTGCCGGCCGGCGCGCACATGGTGACCGCGAGCCTGTCGCTGAAGTCGGCTGCGGCCGACGCGGACGCCCGGTGCGAACTCCGCCACAAGGTGCTCACCCAGCTCGCCGAGCAGCACTTCACCGCAGCGGCGAACGTGACCGTGCCGGTGACCCTGACGGCGGCCATCGACCTCCCGGCTGACGCGTCGCTGGCGGACCGCACCCTCCGGGTCCTCTGCTTCACCGACAACGATGTCGCGACGGCCCGGGACGTCGGCATCAACGCGGTGCAGGTCGGCGCGCTGCCGCCGGGCGTCTAGCGGCCACCCCTGGGCGGCGGGTCAGCTCACGGCGAGGACGCCGACGAGCTCTCGCCGCCCGGTCACGCCGAGCTTGGAGTAGACGCGGCCGAGGTGGTTCTCGACCGTCTTCGGCGTGACGAACAGCTCCCGGGCGATGTCGCGGTTGGTGCGACCCCGGGCGGCGAGGCCGGCGACGCGGCGCTCCCCAGCGGTCAGGGCATCGATCCCGGTTCGTGGCAGGTCCCTGCGCCGCTCGCCGAGCGTCTCGAGGCTGTCGAGGGCACGCCGGTGCAGGGCGGTGGCGCCGATCTCCCAGGCCAGGTCGGCGCCGCGGTGCAACGGCTCGCGAGCCTCCGTCGGCCGGCGCTGCACCCGCAGCGCGTCGCCGAGGTCGCACAGCGCGGCGGCCAGGTGCAGGCGGGCCGGGGCCCGCTCCAGGCGCGCCACGGCCTCCTCGAGCAGCGCCACCCGTCTGGTCTCGTCCATGTGGGCCTTCAGGCGTAGGGCCCCGGCGATCTCGGCGGCACCGCCCCAGACGAGGGCCAGCTCGTGCGCCGCGGCGGCGAGCTCGGCTGCCTCCTCCGGGCGGTCGAGCCGCAACAGCGCGTGCCCGGCCAGCAGGCGCCAGGGAACGGTCGGGTTCTCGGCACGGGCGGCGGCTTCGGAGTCGCGCAGCCGGAACGCCTCGCGCAACGTCACCTCGGGCTCGTCGCGGGCCAGCGCGAGCGCCGCGTGGGCGTGGCGCAGGCGTTGAACCGGGACGCTCGGGCTGGCGTCACCGAGGTCATGCTCGGTGAGCAGGGCGCCGGCCTCCTCGACCTCCCCGCGCTCCAGTGCGACAAGCACGCCGAAGCGCAGCAGTGCGGCGGTCATCGCGTCGGCCTGCGGCCCGGGCTCGTGCATCCGCAGGGCAGCCAGCCCGGCGGCGGCCTCGCTCTCGACAGCGGCGCAGGTCGCCGGCGCGCCACTGCACCTGGGCACTCAGCGCGGCAAGGGCGACGAACTCGACCGGCGTGGCCGCTCCGCCCGGCGTGGCCCGCGCGGCGGCCAGCGCCGCCTCGGCCTCCGGGATGGCGTCGGCCGCCCCGAGGGCGTGCACCGCCATGCCCCAGGAGAGGACCACCGCACTCGTCGCCGGGCCCCAGGGCACCGCGCCGACCACGCGCTCGGCAACCGCGCGCACGTCGGCCTGGGGCTCGCCGCGGTTCAGACGCCGCTGGGCGACCAGGCCGAGCAGCGTGAGCTCGTCGCGCGTGTCGCCCGCGAGGCCGGCGAACGCCTCGATCCGGCGGCCGGAGCCAGGCACCGCGTCCAGCAGGAACGCAGCGATGATCCCGAGGTGGGCTTCGAGCGCCAGGCGGGCGGCGGGGTCGCGGACGACCCCCGCGTCCAGGGCGGTGGCGAGGTCGGCTGCGGCCATCCGCAGCCCGTCGGCGCCGGCGGTGGCCTCGGCGAGGCCACCGAGGCGCCTGGCCTTCTCGTGGTCGTCGTCGGCGGCTGCCACGGCCGCGGCCAGCAGCTGCTTCGCTTCGGCCTGGCCGCCGGTGCGCAGCAGCGCAAAGCCCAGCTCCGTGCGCACGACGTCGTCCGCCGGGTCTTCCGCGAGCGCTCGGCGCAGCAGTCGGACCGCGGTGGGGCTGTCGCCGCGGGCGAGGGCGGCACGCGCCACTGGCCAGAGGAGTGCGCCGGCGTCGGGCAGCGCCCCGACGGGCGCCATCACGAGGTGGTCGGCGATGCGCTCGACGTCGCCCCCGGTCGCCTTGAGCGCGCGCGCGGCAGCCGCGTGGAGCTCGGCGCGGGTGGCGGGGTCGAGCTCGGCCAGCACCGCCTCGCGCAGGACCGGATGAACGAACCGGAGCTCGAGCTCGCCCGGCGCGAGGACGTGCTCCGCGCGCAGCTGCGCGGCGCCTGTCGCCGCGCTCGCCTCGTCCAGCCCGGCGAGCTCGGCGGCGAGCCCGGCGTCGCTGCGGGCGCCGAGCACCGCGGCGGCCCCGGCCAAGCGGGTCGCCTCCGGACCGAGTCGCAGCAGGAGGGAGCGCGACACGGTCCGCGGCCCCAGGGCGGCGACGGCCGGCGCCGTGGTCGCGTCCGCCAGCGCGTAGCCCTCCCGCAGCAGCTCACCGAGGAGCTGTTCGGCGTAGAAGGGGTTGCCGCCGCTGGCCGTGTAGAGCGCGGCGGCGACGGTGGGATCCACCCCCGCGGCGCGATCGGCGGCCAGAGCGGCCACGGCGGTGGGTGACAGCGGCTGCGGCAGGAGCCGCTCGCCGGTGCGCCCGGAGCACAGCTCGGCCAGCGGGCCGGTCCCGCGTTCCGGCGGGCGGGTGGCCACCACGAGCGCGACGGACAGGTCCTCCAGCCGGTGGGCGAGATAGACGAGGAAGCGCAGGGACGGCTCGTCGGCCCACTGGGCGTCGTCGACGGTGATTAGCAGCGGCCGCTCGGCCGACAGGTCCGCCGCGACCCACCACAGCGCGTGGAGTGCCCGCGCCAGCGCGGCCTCGGCGCCGCCGAGGTCCTCCGGTGCGGCGTCGAGCGCCTTGAGCGCCGCGCCCGCCGGACCGGCGAGGATCGCGGCGCGCGTCTCGCCCGAGTAGCGCAACACGGAGCGCGAGACGAGCTGGTGCACGACGCCCCAGGCGAGGCCGGCCTCCGGCTCGTCACCGATCGCCCGCATGCGGACGAAGCCCATCGACTTGGCGAGCGCGCGCGTGTCGTACACGAGGCGGGACTTGCCGATGCCGGGCGGCCCCTCGATCAGGACCAGGCCGCCGGACCCGCCGGCCGCGGCGTGGAGGGCCTCCGTGACGCGCTGCAGCTCGCGGTCGCGCTCCAGCGTGGTGGTCGTCGCGGAACTCGTCACCGGCGCGAACCTCCCGGGAACGCAGGCGTACGCACCTCAGGTGGCCCGGAGGACAGGCTGCCCGTCGCCGGTGATCTTCTCCTGCTGCAGGATGCGGCGGTAGGCTTGAGGACCCGGCGGTAGGAGCGGTACTCGCGCCACAGGATCTGCAGGGTGGCCGCGGCCGGGATGGCCAACAACGCGCCGAGGACCCCGAACAGCGCCGAGCCGAACAGCACCGCGATCAGCACGACGATCGGCTGCACGTTGACGGTGCGCGACTGGATCCGCGGCTGGATGACCGTGTTCTCGATCTGCTGGTAGACGACGGCCCACACGACCCAGATGATCGTGTCCGTCGGGAAGTCCCCGAACAGCGTGACGAGAGCGACGATGATCGAGCCGACGGTCGCGCCGACCAGCGGGATCAGGTCGAGCAGGCCGACGATCAACCCGAGCGCCGCCGCGTAGGGGACGCCGAGGATCGTGAGCACGAGCCAGGACGTGACGCCGGCCACGGTCGCCTGCGCTGCCGCCCCGGCGACGTAGCCCGCCACCGCCCGGCCGATGTCGCGCGCGGCGAGGCGGAGGTGCTCGCGGTGCGCGGCGGGGCGACCTGCGATGAAGTGCTCGATCCAGCCCTTGCCGCCCGAGAGCATGAAGGCGCTGAGGATCAGGATCGTGACGAGGGCGAAGAGCGAGTTCACGAGCGAGAGCCCGATGCCGGAGAGCACGCCGGCGGCGCTGCCGAGGGAGGAGACGAGCTTGGACGCCTGCTGCTGCAGCTGGCCCGTGATGTCGTAGTCGGCCTCGAGGCCCTTCAGCGTCTTGTTCTTGGCGACGAAGTCCTCGATGTCGTTGACGTAGCCCGGGAGCTGCTGGACGAGCTGGTTGACCTCGGTGACCAGCGGCGGGACGATGATCGCGCCGATCCCGATCGGGATCAGGATCACCCCGAGGTAGACGACGGCGATCGCCAGGCCGCGGCGCTTGATGACGCGGCGGACGAGCTCCACCGGGGCGGCGAGCGCCACGGCGATGAACCCGCCGAGGACGATCCAGGTGATCGGCTGGCGCAGCAGGAAGACGAGGTAGAGCCCGATCACCGAGGCCACGACGATCGCGACCACGCGGACGACCGCGCGGGTGAAGGGCTCCTGGACCATCGGGCGCTAGCTCAGCAGCCGCGAGCTGATGCCCGCGACGCCGAGCATCCCGGGACCGGAGTGGGTGCCGATCACGGGCCCGATCTCGGACACGAACAACGGCTCGGTCCCGAAGATGTCGCGGCCCGCGTCGACGAGCACCTGGGCCCGATCCGGGGCGGCGCTGTGCTGCACGGCGAAGCGGTCGTCGCCGCGGTCCTTGCGCTCCTGCAGGTGCTCGATCAGCCGAGCCACGACCTTGCCCGACGTGCGGACCCGCTCGATCGGCTCGATCTCCTTGCCGAGCGTCAGGATCGGCTTGATCTTCAGGGCCGTGCCGACGTAGGCCTGGGCGGCGCCGATGCGGCCGCCGCGGCGCAGGAACTCGAGCGTGTCGACCGCGAACCAGGTCATCAGCTCCTTGCGCAGCGCCCGGGCGGCGTCGGCGGCCCCGGCGGCGTCGGCGCCCTTGCGCGCGGCGCCGGCGGCGGCCAGCGCGACGAGGCCCAGACCGCCGCAGCAGGTCTCGGAGTCCACGACGGCGATGCGCTCGGCGGCGACGCCCTGCTCGACCAGCGCGTCACGTGCCTGCCCGGCGGCCCCGACCGTCCCGGAGATGCCGCCGGAGAGGTGGACGGAGACGATGTCGTCGCCGGCGGCCACGATCGGCTCGTAGACCGCGAGGAAGTCACCGACGGAGGGCTGCGACGTCGTCGGCAGGTCCTTCGCCGTGCGCAGGTGCTCGTAGAAGCCGTCGTAGCCGGGCAGGTCGGACTCGCGGTCCGTGCGCCCGTTCCAGTTCAGGTACAGCGAGACGAGCTCGATGCCGGCGCGCTCGACGAGGTCGCGCGGCAGATAGCTCGTGGTGTCCATGACGACCCTGACCCCCATCGGCCGGACCCTACCGTCCGTCGGCGTGCCGGCGAAGCTGTACCGCTGCCTGACCCCCACCGACCGCCTCTGTCCGTGCGGGCGCGTGGCACGGGAGCTGCGCCGCCAGGGCGTCGCGTTCGAGACGGAGCGGGTCGCGCTGCGGGCCAACGGCCGTGACGGCATCGACGCGCTCACGGGCCAGCGCAAGGTCCCCCTGCTCGTGCTCGACGGCGAGGCGATCGTCGACTCGCACCGGATCGTCGAGCACCTGCGCTGGCGCGCGGGCTAGGCCGGCAGGCGGGTCACGCCCGCCTCCGTGACGAGCGCCCACACGAGCTCGGCGGGGGTGACGTCGAAGGCCGGGTTGCGGATCGGCGTGCCCGGCATCGACCAGGCGCCGCGCACCTCGTCGGCGTCGCGCTCCTCGATCTCGATGTCGCGGCCGGTCGGGGTCGCGTGGTCGACCGAGGAGGACGGGCCCGCCGCGACGAAGGGGATGTCCGCCGCCCGCGCGGCGAGCGCCAGGGGGTAGGTGCCGACCTTGTTGACGACGTCCCCGTTGGCCGCGACGCGGTCCAGGCCGGTGACCACCGCGTGGACCTCGCCGCGGGCGATCAGGCCGGGGACCGCGGAGTCGACGGCGATGGCGTGCGAGACGCCGGCGCGGTCGAGCTCCCACGCGGTCAGCCGGGCGCCCTGCAGCAGCGGGCGCGTCTCGCACGCGAGCACGTGGACCTCGCGGCGGTCGGCGAGCGCGAGGATCACGCCCAGGCCCGACCCGCGGCCGGACGCGGCCAGCGCGCCGGAGTTGCAGACGGTGGCGACCGTGACCGGCCCAGGCGGCAGGACCGCCTCGAGCGCGTCGGCCCCGTGCTCGGCGAGGGCGGCGCTGAAGGCGATGTCCTCGGCCTCGATCGCGCGCGCCTCCGCGATGGCCGCGGCTTCCACCCCGCCCGCGGGGTGCGGCGGCGGGGCGGCATCCGCCGCGTGGCAGGCCGCGCGGACGCGGTCGACCGCCCAGGCGAGGTTCGCCGCCGTCGGGCGGGCGGAGCGCAGCGTGCGCCACGCGCGGTCGAGGTCGGCCGGGTCGCGCTGGACGGCCAGGGCCAGCCCGTAGGCGGCCGCCACGCCGATCAGCGGGGCGCCGCGGACGGCGAGGCGGCGGATCGCGTCGGCGGTGTCGTCGGCGCCCTCGAGCTCGAGCACGACCTCGTCGTGGGGCAGCCGGGTCTGGTCGAGGATCAGCAGGCGGTCCCCGGTGAACTCGAGCGGTCGGGCCATGGTGGCCGAAGCCTAGGCTGGCCCGTCCGATGACCGCCCTCTCCGTCACCGGCCTGCACAAGCGCTACGGGCGCTTCGAGGCGCTCAAGGGCGTCGACCTCGAGGTCGGCGACGGGCAGCTCGTGGGCCTGCTCGGGCCCAACGGGGCGGGCAAGTCGACGCTGGTCAAGATCGCCTGCGGGCTCGTGCGCCCGACGGCGGGCACGGCGCTCGTGACCGGGCAGCCGGCCGGCTCGCCGGCGGCGGGGCGCGCGCTGGGCTACCTCGCCGAGCTGTTCCGCTTCCCCGACTGGGCCTCCGCCGACGAGGTGCTCGAGCTGCACGCCAGGCTCGCGGGGGCGCGGCTGGACGCCGCCGCCAAGGCGCGGCTGCTCGGCCGCGTCGGCCTCGACGGCGAGGGGCGGCGCCGCGTCGGGACGATGTCGAAGGGCATGCAGCAACGCCTCGGCATCGCCCAGGCGCTGGTCGGCTCGCCCCGGCTGCTGCTCCTCGACGAGCCGACGAGCGCCCTCGATCCCGCCGGACGCCGGCTGGTGCGCGACCTGCTCGAGTCGCTGCGGGCGGACGGGGTCGCCGTGCTGCTGAACTCGCACCTCCTGTCGGAGGTCGAGCTCGTCTGCGACCACGTCGCGATCATCGCCCGCGGCGAGGTGGTGGCGGCCGGGACGCCCGCCGAGCTCTCCCACGCAGGCGGCGTCGAGGTCGAGACGGCGGCCGGCCCGCGCGTCTGGCCGGACGCCACGCGCGAGGACGCCCCGCGGATCGTCGCCGAGCTCGTGACGGCGGGCGAGCAGGTCTTCGGGGTGCGGGTGCTGCGCTCCTCGCTGGAGGACGAGTACCTCAAGGCGATCGGCCGCCCGCCGGTCGTGGAGGTCCCCGCGCCGTGATGGTCCTCGTCCGCTTCACCCTGCGCGAGGCCCTGCGCCGGCGCGTGTTCGTCGTGGTGGCGGTCCTGACGCTCGCCTTCCTGGTCCTCTACACGCTCGGCGTCCGCGAGGCGTTCCAGACGGCCGACCAGTTCGCTGGGGGCGTGGCGGGGGTCGACCCCGACACCGTCGTCGGTTCCACGATGCTCGGCCTGGCGATGTTCGCGACGCTGTTCCTCGGCGTCGTGCTGGCCATCTTCCTCACGCTCGGCGCCGTCCGCGGCGACGCCGACCGTGGGCTGCTGCAGCCGATCGTCGTGCGGCCGCGCTCGCGGGCGCAGGTCTACCTCGCCCGGCTGCTGGCGGCCGGGGGCGTCAGCGCCGTCTACGCGATCGTCGTCTACGCGGCCGCCGTGCTCCTGACGCGCAGCGCCGGGGACTTCTTCCCGAGCGACGTCGTCAGCCCGGCGCTGGCGCTGGCGCTGGGGGTCGTGATCGTGTCGGCCCTGTCGCTGCTGGGCTCCGTCCTGCTCGCGTCCACGGCGAACGGCATCGCGGTGTTCATGGCCTTCGGCGCCGGCCTGGTCGCGGGGGTGCTCGGCCAGGTCGGGCGCGCCCTCAACAACGCCACGCTGACCGACGTCGGCGACCTCACGGCCTACGCGCTGCCCTTCGAGGCGCTCTACCAGCACGCCCTGTTCGACCTCACCAGCAGCGCCGGGGGCCTCACGACGTTCGTCCTGCAGCTCGGGCCGCTCGGCGGCGCGCGCGACGGCGGCGCCGGCATCTGGCCGTTCGCGCTCGCCTACCTGGCGGTCGTCGTCGCGCTCGGCGTGGTCGCGTTCCGTCGGCGCGACCTGTAGCGCGACTAGAGCTTGTTCTCGATGGTGAGCGGCGGGCCCTCGGGCGTGGTCGGCTCGGGGATCGTGTCCTCCGGCGGGACCGCGTCGACGCCGAGGGCCTCGTGCAGCTCGCCCGTCTCGTACATCTCGGCCACGATGTCGGCGCCGCCGATCAGCTCCCCGCCCTTGAACAGCTGCGGGATCGTGGGCCAGTTCGACAGGGCGGAGAGCTCCTGGCGGATGCGCGGGTCCGGGAGGATGTCGACCGCCGCGAACGGCACGCCGATGGCCTCGAGGGTCGCGACGGTGCGGGCGGAGAAGCCGCAGCGCGGCATCTCGGGGGTCCCCTTCATGAAGAGGATGACGTCGTGCTCGTCGATCGCGCCCTTGATGGCGTCGCGGATCGTGTTCTCGGCGGTGTCGGACACGGGTGACCTCACTCGGTCGAAGTCTTCAGGGACAGGGCATGGACACGGTCACCGAGTTCGTCGCCGAAGATCTCGTAGACGAGCTGGTGCTGCTGGATGCGGCTCTTGCCCGCGAAGGCGGGGGAGACGACCTCGGCACGGAAGTGCTGTCCGTCACCGGTCACCTCGGCGTGCGCGTCGGGCAGACCGGCCTCGATGCGGGACTTGATCTCGTCCGTGCTGACCACGGGCCAGACGCTAGCAAGTCCGCGCTATCCTTTCTGAAGCATGATCACCTTCACGGACAAGGGCGCAGACAAGGTCCAGGAGTTCCTGGCCGGCCAGAGCGCGGACATCGCAACCGCCGGCCTGCGCGTCGGTGTCAAGGGTGGCGGCTGCTCCGGCTTCCAGTACGCCCTCGCGTTCGACAACCAGCGCGACGACGACACCGTCTTCGAGGACCACGGCCTGCGCATCCTGGTCGACAACCCGAGCCTGCCGTACGTGCGCGGCGCGGTGGTCGACTACGTCGACGGCCTGCAGGGCGCCGGCTTCAAGGTCGAGAACCCGAACATCATCGCGGCCTGCGGCTGCGGCTCCTCGTTCCGCGTCGCGGACGAGGAAGAGGTCTCCGCCGTCTGAGCCGTCCCCGGGCCGCCGCCCTCGCGGCGGCCTTCGTCGTCGTGGCCGTCGCCGCCTTCCTGGGCGGCCGGGCCAGCGTCGGCCCGTCGTCGCCTGCGCCCCAGGAGCAGGCGCGCACGACCGCGACCCCCGCACCCTCCGCGACCCCCGCACCCTCCTCGACCCCCGGCACGAGCGTGGTCGAGGGCGAGGGCTCGCTGGAGCTCGGCATCACCGAGCCCAACCCCGCGCTCTTCGGCGCCCCCGGGCCGGCGGCGTTCACCCGCTGGGCGCCCGCGCTGACCGCGCGCATCAAGCCGACCTACTACCGGCTGGTCGTCGAGTGGTCCAAGCTCGCCGCGCCGGACGGCTCCGGCTTCGACGCCGCGCAGCCCAACGCCGGGTGCCTGCGGGCGATCGCGCCGTGCGCGCCCTACGACGGCATCCGCGCCCAGCTTCAGGCCGTCAAGCGCGCCCAGGCCGCCGACCCCGGCCGCTTCCGGGTCCTGGTCACCTTCATGTACACGCCGCAGGACGTCGCGGCCGGTCCGCGCGGTTGCGAGCGCGCCGGCACCGAGCCGCGGTCGCGCCCGCCCCGCGCCGATCGGATGGACGCCTACCGCGCGGCGATCCGCGCCGTGCTCGGCGAGGCCCGGTCCGTCGGCGTCGACGTCCCGTACTGGAGCCCGTGGAACGAGCCCAACCACCCGTTCTTCATCTCCCCCCAGCGCACGCGCTGCTCCGGCGCGGCCCCGAGCGCGAGCACCGGCCCGTACGTGCGGCTCGCCACGGCCATGCGCGACGAGCTCGCCGCGGCAGGCGCGCAGGGCCGGATGGTCCTGGGGGAGACGGCGGGCTTCGTGGAGCGCCGTCCGAACGCGACGAGCGTCGGCGAGCTGATCGGCGCCCTCCCGCGCGGGATGGTCTGCTCGGCCGCCGCGTACGGCCAGCACGCCTACCTCGGGGGGAAGGACCCCGTCGACGCCGTCGCCCGCGCGCTCGCACGCCGGCGCTGCCCGCGCACCCCGCCGATCTGGATCACCGAGACGGGCGCCGACGTCGGCCGGGGCGGCGAGGCCTCCGCCTGCCGCGCCGTCCACCGCCGGCTCGTGCGCTGGTACCGCGATCCGCGCGTCAGCGCCGCCTTCCAGTACACGGTCCGTCAGGACGACCAGTACCCGACGGGCCTCGTCTCCACGGACCTGAAGACCGCCTTCCCCGTGCTCGGCGAGTGGGAGGCGTGGGGCGCCCGCCGCGACGAGGAGGCCGCACCGCCGCGCGTCAGGTGTTGAGGCTCGCCAGCAGCCACAGCGCCAGCGAGGTGAAGCCGACCATCACGCCGAGCAGCCAGTACTGGGACCGCACGGCCTCCTGCGGGTCCTCGTACAGAGCCAGCGCGCGGTCGTGGGCGAGGACGAGGCCCGCGACGTGGCCGAGCACCACGAACCCGACCTGGAGGTACCAGATGGCGTTCTGGCCGAGCAGCCCGTAGTCGATCCCGCCGGAGGCGGTCCCGAACAGGTCCCAGCCGTCGCCGAGTGGATCCGAGGCGAGGTAGGCGACCGTCTGCCCCTCGAACACCAGCGCCGTGAGGTAGTGGGCGAAGACGTAGACCAGCGCGATCGGCACGAGCGTGTGGGCGAACGCGCGCCGCAGCCGGGCGCTCGTGAAGCCCCCGCCGACCGTCTCGGCCCCTGAGATGCCCAGCGCGTAGAAGCCGCCGATCAGCAGCGGCCCGCACAGCAGGCCGACCGTGCCGGCGAGCTGGCCGGCGAGGGACCCGCCGAAGCCGAGCGCCGCGAAGCCGTCGGTCAGGGCCGGCCCGAGGCCCGACGTCCACGCCGGGCCCTGCGAGAGCCCGTCGAAGGTCACCGTCCCGATCGCGACGACGATCACCGCGACGGTGCCGGGCAGCAGCTGCATCCGCGGCAGGCCGGAGAGGAACGGGCGCACGCCGAGGGTGCGGTCGCGCACCTCCAGCGGTGCGAGGCGGCCGAACAGCGAGAAGTAGACGCCGAAGCCCTCCGCCCGCCGCACCCAGGTCTCGACCCCGTAGACCGCCATGCCCGCCCAGGTCAGCGCGGAGTAGACGGCCAGTCCGGTCGCGATCCGCGTCGGCGCGTCGCCCCAGCGGCCGACGAGCTCCGTCCAGGTGAACACCAGCAGCACCAGCGCCGCCGGCCAGCAGCCGAGCTGCTCGGGGTAGGGGCGGGGCATCCGGCCGCCGCGGCGCATGACCACGCCGGCCACCCGGCCGACGGCGCGCCACGGGTTGAACGCGCGGAAGACGTCGCCGAGGGGCAGGGAGACGATCGCGAAGCCGACCCAGACGACGATGTAGACCGTCACGGCACTGGGGTTGTCCAGGCCGTCCTGGGCCCCGAACCACCCCGTCCACAGGATCAGGACGAGCCCGAGGACCCCGATCAGGCCGGCGACGATCTCGACGGCGCGGGACCCGACCAGGCGGCCGAACGCGCCGAGCGGGCGCCAGCCGGCGTCTTGCAGCCTCGGGGTCGGCCACAGGACCGCCAGCCCCGCGAAGGAGGCGACGAGGACGATCGCCGCCGCCCAGGCGAAGACGACGTCTGGGATCGGGAGGTCGGACCGCTGGACGAGGCCGTGTGCGAGCGTCAGCACCGGCGGGAGGTTCTACCGCAGGGCGGCCTTGATCGCCCGCTCGAAGTCGGCGAGCCCGATCGAGCCCTCCATCCGCGCGGCGATCGTCCCGTCGGCCGAGACGGTGAACAGCCACGGCTCCGACGGCAGCCCGAACGCCTCGAGCGGCTTGCGCAGCCCCTTCGACGGGTCGTTGTCGCGGTAGACCTCCTGGTGGATGAAGGTCATCTCGTCGCCGTACTTGGCCTTCATCTGCAGCATCGCGTCGGTGACGGGCCCGCAGACGCGCGACTGACACAGCTGCGGCGTCGCGAACAGGAGCGCCACCGGCTTGCGCCCGACGACGTCCTTGAAGGACGACTTCGCCAGCTGCGGCGCGGGCGGGACGCGCGTGTCGAGCAGCTTGACGTCACCGCGCACCGTGTCGAGCGTGTCCGTGTCGACCGCGGGCGCCTTGTCGCCGACGGCGGGCACGGGATCGGCCCCCTCGCCGCGCACCTGGATCGCGATCGGCGCCGCGATGCGGCCGCCACCCTGCTGGTCGGAGACGACGAGCACGTTGTAGATGCCGGGGCGCCGCAGCGGCAGCTCGGCCTCGTACACGGCGGCGAACGGGTCCTTCTCGCTCGCGGCCTGCTGGGAGCGGTAGCGCTTCTCGGTCACCAGCACGTCGGCGGGCGCGGCGATCGGCCCCGCGATCGGGCCGCCCGAGCGGCGCTGGAGGTAGACGACGGTCTGCCCGTAGGCGAAGCGCTGCTCGGCGGAGATCAGCCCGAAGGCGAGCCGGCTCGACGGCGGGGTGAAGACGGAGGACGCCGGGATCGCCTGCGCGCCCGTCGAGGTGTCGAACTGCGCGGCGAAGTCCTCGAGCTTGTCGTTGGGGTCGGGCGTGGGGAAGCTCGCGGCCTTGACGGCCCGCGCGTCGCTGACCTCGCCGCGGATCCCCTTCGACACGGCGCTGACGGGGTCGGGGTCGGCGTCCCCACCGCCACAGGCGGCGAGGGCGGTCGACAGGAGCGCGACCGGGACCAGCACGTGCAACGCGCGAAGCATCGGGCCGAGGCTAGGGAGCGTGCTTCAGCCCCGGGTAAGGGCCTGGGGGACGCCGGTGTCGGTCGAGTAGGACGGCTGCAGCGGCTCGCCGGGGCGGATCGCCGCGACGGCCTGGGCGACGGCGACGGCGGCCTCACCGAAGCCGGTGGAGATCAGCTGCAGGCGGCCGGGGCCGGAGACGACGTCGCCGCACGCCCACACGCGATCGAGGCCCGTCGCGCCGAGCGCGTCGACGACGATCGAGGCGCCGTCGAGCTCGAAGCCCCAGTCGGCGAGCGGGCCGAGCCGGGTGACGTGCCCGAGCTGCAGCAGGACCGCGTCGGTCTCCAGGCGCTCGCGGTCGCCGTCCTCCCGCGACGCGAGCGTGACCGCCTCGAGGTCGCCGTCACCCTCGGCCGCGGCCAGGACGGTGTCGGTGCGCAGGTCGAGGCGCCCGGCGGCGGCCGCGTCCCGCACGGCCTGCACCGTGCGCTCGTGGGCGCGGAAGCGACCGCGGCGGTGCACGAGCGTGACGTGGGCGGCGGTGTCGAGCAGGTCCAGCGCCCAGTCCAGCGCGCTGTCGCCGCCGCCGACGACCACGACGCGACGGCCTGCGAGCGCGGCCTTGTGGCGCAGGACGTGGTGGACGCCGCGCCCCTCCCACCGGGTGAGGTCGGCGTCGCCCGGCGGCAGTCGGCGCAGCTCGACGGCGCCGTGGCCGCCGGCGACGATCACCGTGCGCGAACGCAGCGGCCCGTCGGTGGTGTCGAGCGTGATCGCGTCGGGCGCCCAGCGGATCGAGTGCGCCGTCGTGGCGAGGTGCAGGGGGACGTCGAAGGGGTCGAGCGCCTGGCGGGCGAGCCGATCGACGAGCTCGGAGGCGAGCACCCGCTCGTGCCCGACGACGTCGAAGATCGGCTTCTCCGGGTACAGCGCCGTGAGCTGGCCGCCGATCGCGGGGAGCGTGTCGACGATGCGCACGCTGGCCTGGCGCATCCCGGCCCAGAAGGCGACGGCGAGCCCGGCGGGCCCGGCGCCGATGATCGTGATGTCGCGGACGTCGTCGGACACGTGCCTCGAGCGTACGCCGGGCGTGGGCGGCGGGGATCAGCCCCCCCGGGTGTACGGTGCCCGCATGGGCTTCGACGTCGTCGAGCTGCAGCCCCGCCCCGCCCTGCGGGGGATCGTCCGGCGCGCGGCGGACTTCCACGAGGCCGGGCCGCCCGTCCGGCGCGTCGAGCGGCCGCTGGTGGGTGCGGTCCTGATCGTCTCCCTGGGGCCGGACATGCTCGTCGACGACCGCCGTGTCGGCTCGTTCGCCGCCGGGCTGTGGGACCGGCCGACGTTCACGGGCCACGACGGGGCGCAGGCGGGCTACCAGGTCGAGCTCGCACTTGGGGCCGCCCGCGCGCTGCTCGGGATGCCGCTCGCGGAGCTCGCGAACACGATCGCGCCTTTGGATGCCGTGCTGGGGGACGCCGACGCGCGCGAGCTGCAGGAGCGGGTGGCCGCCGCGCCCGACGCGGCCGGCCGCCACGCCGCAGCTCAGGACCTGCTGACCCGGCGGGCGCTCGGCGCCGTCGTCGCGCCCGTCGCACCGGAGGTGCTGCACGCCGTGCGGCGGCTGCGCGCCACCCGCGGCGCTGTGCGCATCGAGGCGCTGGCCGCGGAGACCGGGTGGAGTCGCCGCCACCTCGCGGCCCGGGTCCGGGCGGAGCTGGGGCTCTCGCCGAAGGCCCTGGCGCGGGTGCTGCGGATGGAGCACGCGGTCGGCCGGCTCGTCGCCGGCGCATCCCTTGCCGACGTCGCCTTCGAGGCGGGCTTCGCCGACCAGCCGCACTTCACCCGGGAGTTCCGGGCGCTCGTCGGCTGCGCGCCGACTGACTTCCCATTCGTTCAAGACGCCCTCGCGGCGGCGTGACAGCCTGCTCGCATGAAGATCTACCCCGTCCTGCGCTTCAACGACGCCACGGCCGCCCACGATTGGCTGCAGGCGGCGTTCGGCCTCGAGCCGAACGCTCTACATGAGGGTGAGGGAGGGGGCGTGGAGCACGCGGAGATGCGATGGGGCGACTCCGTGCTCATGTTCGGCAGCGTCCGCGAGGGCGTCAAGGGGATCGCGGCGGGCGCCGGGCAGCTGTACCTGTCCTGCGCCGACCCGGACGCGCTCTTCGCGCGGGCGACCGCTGCGGGCGCCGAGGTGACGATGGGGCTGACCGACCAGGACTACGGCTCGCGCGAGTTCGCCGTGCGCGACCCGGAGGGCAACGTCTGGTCCTTCGGGACCTACGAGCCCTAGGGCTAGCCGACGTACGCGTCGAGCGGGATGCCGTCCAACGACATCAGGGCCTTCTCGACGGAGGTGGTGACGCAGGTGAAGGTCGGCGTGTCCTGCTTGGTGTAGCGCGAGGACTCCGTCGTGCGCAGGCGCTGGACGAGGTCGACGAAGTCGCGCGGCTCGTCCGTCTCGAACGCGACGACGAACTCCTGGTCGTCGAGCCCGAACGAGTAGCTCGTGTTGAGGTCGATGTCGGGGTACTCCTTGCCGACCTTGATGTGCTCCTGCATGATCCGCCAGCGCTCCTGCGGATCGAGCAGGTACCACTCGCGCGTCTTGACGAAGGGGTAGACGAAGAGGTACTTGCCCTTCGCGGGGCGGACCTCGAGGCGCGACTCGTCGGAGTACTCCGACGGCTTGGTCAGCGCGAGGAAGGAGTGCGAGACCGTCGCCCAGGCCATCAGGCCGGCCTGCTGCAGCACGACGTGGAACTCGTGGATGCGGTCCAGGTTCGTCGCCTGGGTGAGCAGCATCATGTCCGCGTCGCCGCGGGTGCCGACGGTCGAGAACGCCCGCAGGAGGCGATCCTGCGCGTAGTCCTCGCACGCGGCGATGACCTCGCGCTTGTGCTCGGCGCGCACCTCGGGATCGAGGCGGCGCCAGGCCGGGTCGACCTTCAGGAAGGTGTACTTCACGAAGTGGCGGTCGCGCATGTCCACGGGGACGAGGATAGCCTCGGCCGGGTGCGCGTCGCCCTCGTGTCGCCGTACTCGTGGACCGCTCCGGGCGGTGTCACGCGCCACGTCGAGGCCCTTGCCGGCCAGCTGCTCGGTCGTGGCCACGAGGTCCGGGTGCTCGCGCCCGCCGCGCCGCGCGCGACCGCCCTGCCGGCGTGGCTCGTGCCGCTGGGCGCGACGGTGGGGCTGCCCTTCAACGGGGCGCGGTCGAACCTGGCGCTCGCGCCGGGGGTGAGCGGGCGGGTGCTGCGCGAGCTGCGGGCGTTCGGCCCGGACGTCGTGCATCTCCACGAGCCCGTCGCGCCCTGGCCGTGCTGGTCCGCCCTGACCTCCGACGACGCGCCGCTCGTCGGGACCTTCCACACCTACGGCACCTCCCGTCTGACCCACGGGCTCGCCGCGCTGTGCGGCTCGCAGGCGCGGATGCGCCGGCTGGCCGTGCGGATCGCGGTGTCCGAGGCCGCGGCGTGGACCGGTCGCTCGTTCTACGGCGGCGAGTACCGGGTGATCCCCAACGGGATCGACCTCGGGGCGGCCGCGTCCGGGGCACGGCTCGACGCGTCGCGTCGCGCCGGGCCGCGGCTCGGCGGCCCGCGCCGCGCCCCCGACGTGCTGCGCGTCGTCTTCGTCGGCCGCCCGGAGGCGCGCAAGGGGCTGCCGGTGCTGCACCGCGCCTTCGACTCGCTGGCGGGCGAGGTGGCGGCCACGCTCGAGCTCGTCGGCGTGCGCTCCGCGGCGACGGAGGCGGAGAAGGCCGCGGCGCTGGCCCGCGCGGACGTGCTCGTCGCCCCCTCGCTCGGGGGGGAGTCCTTCGGCATGGTCCTGCTCGAGGCGTTCGCAGCCGGTCTGCCGGTGGTGGCCTCCGACATCCCCGGCTACCGCGACGTCGCCCGCCGCGACGTGGACGGCCTGCTCGTCCCCCCGGGCGACCCCGCCGCCCTGGCCGAGGCCCTCCGCGCGCTGGCGCTGGACCCGGAGCGGCGCGCGCGTCTGGCCGCGGCGGCGAGCGAGCGAGCGGCCACCTTCGCGTGGCCGCAGGTCGCCGCGCAGGTCGAGCAGGCCTACGCGGACGCCCGCACCGCCCCGGCCCCGGCTCCCCACGCGGTGCAGCGGCGCGCGGCGCCGGGGCCGCGGGGGTTGTCGGCCCGGCGGCTGCCGGCACCGCTCCCCCCGCTCGAGCCGCACCCGCCGCGGCGGGTGCGGGTGGCGCGCGCCGCACGGGCGGGCGCCGCCGTCGCCGGGGCCGCGGCGGTCGTCGCCGGGACGGTCGCCGCGCTCCACCACGTCGGGGTCGACGCGCTCGTCACCGCGGTGGCCCGGTCCAGCCCGGGGTGGACCGGGGCGGCGGTGGCCGTCATGGCCCTGTCCCTGGCGCTGCGAGCGGTCGCCTGGCGCAGCCTGCTGGCCGCCGCGCTGCCGGCCCGCGGCGTCGGCCTGCGCGACGCCTACCGCGCCACGGCGATCGGCGTGCTGATGAGCGCGACGCTCCCGGCGCGTCTGGGGGAGCCCGCCCGCGCGCTGCTCGCGACCCGCCGACTCGGCGGCCGCCGCGGCGACGTCCTCCCCGCGGTCCTCGGCACGATGGTCGCGCAGACGGCGCTCAACGTCCTCGCGCTCCTCGTCCTCGCCGCCGTGCTGCTGACCGGCGCCGGGCCGTGGGAGGGCCGCGGTGCGGTGCTGGTCGGCGTCGTCGGCCCGATCGCCGCGCTCGCGGCCGCGATCGCGGCGGCCCCGGCGCTGTATCGCGGCGCCGCCCGTCGCGGTCTGCGAGACGCCGCACGCCCCCGTTCAGCCGGCGTGGTCGGTCCCATCGACCGCCGCGGTTCGTCGGACGCACCACGTCGTGCGGCCGCCGGGGTGGTCCGGCTCGCGGACCGCGCGCTGGGGTCGGCCGACCGGGCCCGCGCCGGGCTCGCCGCGCTCGGCCATCCCCGCCACGGCCCGGTCGCCGCCGTCGCGCAGCTGGTCGCGTGGGCCCTGCAGTGGCTCGCGTGCTGGGCACTGCTCGCCGCGCTGGGCATCGCCGCCGGCCCCGGCGCCGCGGCCGGGGTGCTGCTCGCGGTCAACGTCTCCGCGATCGTCCCGCTCACGCCGTCCAACGTCGGGGTCTTCCAGGCCGCGTGCGTCGCGGTGCTGACGGCCTTCGGCGTCCCGGCGCAGGACGCGCTCGCCTACGGGGTGGTGCTGCAGGCGGTGGAGCTCGCGACGGCCGTCGTGCTCGGCGTCCCGGCGTTGCTGCGCGAGGGCGTCACGTGGCGGGAGGTCCGCCAGGACGCCCTGCGCGGCGTCCCGGTCCGGATGCGGCCGCTCGAGCGGACCTAGCGCCCAGGCAGCGTCGCCGCCACGAGCTTCGCGATCCTCGCGTAGCCCGTCGTGCGCGAGCCTACGGCGTCGCTTCGTGCTCGTCCCGTCCGTGCGTGCGCCGGTCCTCCTTCATCTCCGCCTCGAACAGGTGGCGCCTGCCGGCCACGAGCTGCTCACGGGCGCGTCGCTCGGCGGCCTTGAACGCCGCGTAGTACCCGTCGTCGTACTCCTCCACCACCTGGAAGCTCCAGCGGCCGTCGAGGACGTTGCGCCCGATCAGGGCCGTCTCGAGCTCATCCGCCAGCGCACCGTGGCCGGCCTCGCGCAGGCCGGTGACGGCCTCGCCGAGCGTCAGGTCGGCGGTGCCGCAGCGGCGGTGGAACGCGTACAGGTGTCCGCGCGCCTCCTCGACCACCTCCAAGGCCTCCGACAGCTTGCCCAGGGCCTGCACCGTCGCGTCGTCGACGCCCTCGGGACGTCGGTGCTCCGGTGCGGGCCCGTCGCTCACGCCGCGTCCGGCACCGCGCGCCGCGTGGGGTCGCGGTCGGTGTCCTTGATGACCTCGTCGAGGGACTTCTCGGGCGCGACGAGACGGCCCTGCTTCATCGAGAAGTACACGGCCTGCGGGTGGTGGGTGACGATCGCGACGGTCGACTGCTCCGGCTCCACGGCGTAGGCGCCGGAGAGGTAGAGGCCGATCGACTCGGCGCCCAGCAGGCGGAAGAGCTTCTCGTGCTCGGACTGCTCCGGCACCGCGGGGTAGCCCCAGGACAGGCGGCGGCCCTGCGTCAGCGGGATCCCGAGGTCGGTGCGGATCCGCGCGTGCATCCACTCGGCCATCGCCTCGGCGGTCTGGACGCCGATGCCGTGGGTGAACAGCTGCTCGGCGAACTCGCCCTCCTGCTCGAGCTCGGCCATCACCTCCGTGACGCGCGGGCCGGCGGTGACCGCCTGGAACGCGACGACGTCGAGCTCGCCGGACTCCTTCGGCCGGTAGAAGTCCGCCACGCACAGGCGCTCGCCCTTGGGCTGGCGCGGGAAGACGAACGTCTCGAGCACCTTCTCGTGGTCCTCGGGGTCATAGACCTCGAGCGTGTTGCCCACGGAGGCGCAGGGGAAGTAGCCGAGCTTGGCCTGCGGGCGCAGGTAGTCCTGCTCGGCCCACATGCGCTCCAGGCGGGGAAGGAAGTCGCCCTCGACGAGCTCCTTCCAGGCCTCGCCCTTGACGCCGCGACCGCCCCAGTGCAGCTTGAACAGCACGTGGGTGTCGATGTGGGGGTAGATCTCGTCGAGGTCGACCTCGATCTCGCGCGCCCCGAAGAACGGCGGCACCGGCACCGGGGTGTCGGTGCGCACGGCGGAGCGGACGGTGTCGTCGTCGGTCTTGAGCGCCTCGGGCTCGGGCCCCTTGGACCGGAGGTCGCGCGCCTCGTCGATGACCTTCGCGACGATCGCCTCGCGCTTGTCGGGCTCGACGATCTCGTCCATCACGGCGAGGCCCTCGAACGCGTCCTTGCAGTAGAAGACGCCCGACTCATAGACCTCGTCGGAGTCCGACCCACCGGGGAAGGTCATGCGCTTGGCGAAGTTGCGGTTGATCGCCGCGCCGCCCACGAGCACGGGGTACTCGAGCCCCTGCTGGTGCAGCTCCTGGATCGCCAGCGGCATCTGCTTGGAGGTCGAGACGAGCAGCGCGGAGAGGCCGATCGCCGTCGCGTCGTGCTCCTGCGCCGCCTCGAGGATCGTGCCGATCGGGACCTGCTTGCCGAGGTCGACGACCTTGTAGCCGTTGTTGGTCAGGATCGTGTTGACCAGCGACTTGCCGATGTCGTGCACGTCGCCGAAGACGGTCGCCAGGACGACGGTGCCCTTCGTGTAGCCCTCGACGCGGTCGAGGAACTCCTCGAGCTTGGCCACCGCGCGCTTCATCACCGTCGCGCTCTGGAGCACGAACGGGAGGATCAGCTCGCCGGCGCCGAACTTGTCGCCGACCTCCTTCATGGCCGGCAGCAGCACGTCGTTGAGCGTCGGCACGGCGCCGATCTTGTCCACCGAGCGCACGATCTGGTCCTCGACGCCGTCCTTCTTGCGCCGCAGGATGTGCCAGTGCAGGGCCTCCTCGGGCTCCATGTCCGCGGTCGGGTCGGCGGACTCGGCCGCCTCCTCGGGGCCCTTGGACTCGAAGTGCTGGATGTACTTCTCCAGCGCGTCCTCGGAGCGGTTGAAGACGAGGTCGTCGGCGAGCTGGCGCTCCTCCGCGGAGATCTCGCCGTACGGCGTGATGTGGACCGGGTTGACCATCGCGAGGTCGAGGCCGGCCTCGACGCAGTGGTGGAGGAAGACGGAGTTCAGCACCGAGCGCGCGGGCACGCCGATGCCGAAGGAGACGTTCGAGACGCCGAGCGACGTCTTGACGCCCGGCAGCGCGGCCTTGACGTCGCGGATGCCGTTGATCGTCTCGACCGCCGACGGGCGCCACTCCTCGTCACCCGTGGTGAGGGTGAACGTGAGGACGTCGAAGACGAGCAGCTCGGGGTCGAGGCCGTGCTCGTTGCAGCAGATGTCGTGGATGCGCGTGGCGATCTCGACCTTGCGCTCGGCCGTCTTGGCCATGCCGACCTCGTCGATCGTCAGCGCGATCAGCGCGGCGCCGTGCTGCAGCGCGAGCGGCACGACGGAGTCCATCTTGTCGCGGCCGGCCTCGAGGTTGACCGAGTTGACGATCGCGCGGCCGGGGATCTGGTCCAGCGCGGTGGCGATGACGTCGGGCTCGGTCGAGTCGACCTGGATCGGGGACGGCTGCGTCAGCGAGATCTTCTTGACCGTCTGGCGCATCTGCTCGTCCTCGTCGGAGCGCTCGGTGAGCGCGACGCAGACGTCCAGCACGTGGGCGCCGCCCTCGACCTGGTTCTCGGCGATCTGGACGAGCGAGTCGTAGTCGTCGGAGAGCAGGAGCTCCTTCGCCTTGCGCGAGCCCTGCGAGTTGACGCGCTCGCCGACGATCGTGGGGGCCGGCTCCTGCGCGAGCGGCCCGGCCGTGATCATGCTCGACAGCTGCGGCGGGCGCGGGTCGGGGCGCACGGAGCTCGGCTTGTCCTTGACGGCCTCCGCGATCGCGCGGATGTGCTCGACGGTGGTGCCGCAGCAGCCGCCGACGATGTTGACGCCGTAGCGGGTGACGAACTCGCCGAGGGCGTCGGCCAGGGGCTGGGGCTTCTCGGGGAAGACGGTCTCGCCGTCGGGGCCCTGGTGCGGGATGCCGGCGTTGGGGATGCAGTGGATCGGCGTCGAGCAGTTCTCGCCGAGGAAGCGGATCGCGTCGCGCATGTCCTCGGGGCCGGTGGAGCAGTTGAGGCCGATGACGTCGACCTTGAGCGCCTCGAGCGTCGTGACGACGGCGTCGATGTCGGTGCCGAGCAGCATCTTGCCGCCGTTGGGCAGCAGGGAGACGGAGATCTGCAGCGGGACGGTGATGCCGGTGGCCTCGAACGCCTCACGTGCGCCGAAGACGGCCGCCTTGACCTCGAGGATGTCCTGCGCGGTCTCGATGATGATGAGGTCCACGCCGCCCTCGAGGAGGCCGCGCGACTGCTCCTCGAAGACCTCAACGAGCTCGCGGAAGCGGATGGAGCCCAGCGTCGGGTCGTCGGAGGCGGGCAGGTTGCCCGTCGGACCGATCGAGCCGGCGACGAACAGGTCCTCGCCAACGGCCTTGCGCGCGATCTCGGCAGCGCGGCGGTTGATCTCGAGCGTGTGCTCGCCGAGGCCCCACTCGTCGAGCTTGATGCGCGAGGCCTGGAACGTGTCGGTCTCCACGACCTCCGCGCCCGCGGCGACCATCATCCGATGGAGCTCCTCGATGACGTCGGGCCGGTTGAGGACGAGCGCCTCGTGGCAGCGCCCGGGCAGCTTGTAGTCCTCCTCCAGGGACAGGTCCCAGTCCTCCAGCGTCGCGCCCATGGAGCCGTCGAAGACGACGACGTGGTCGCGGACGGCTGCTAGGTAGTCGCGAGGCATGCGGCAAGGATAGCCAACCTTGACAAAGGTGTGTCAAGGTTGGTCATCCCAGCGGGGCGTCAGACGCGGGTTCCCGGCTCCGGCGGCGGCGGGTCCTGGCGGCGCGGCTCGCTCGTGCCGCGCTCGGGCGCCGGCGTGGTTCCTGTGCCAGTGCCGGTGCCGGGCGTGGTGCCGCTGCCAGGCGTGGGGCCGGTGCCGGTGGCGCGCTCCCGCGGGGGCGGGGTGGCCGCCCCGCGCGCACGCTGGGACTCCTTCTCCCGCTCGCGCGTGGAGGAGGCGGTGCGCTCCGTGGCGACCGCGGCCGTGGTGAGGCGCTCGCGGTCGCCCTCGAGGCGGGCCGAGACCCGCGCGAACGCGATGCCGCCGAAGAGCAGCAGCAGGCCGCCGGTCGCGGAGAAGGAGAGGAGCTCGGCGAGCGTCGCGGCGACCGTACCGCCCGCCGGGGGCCCGATGGTCGGGTCGCCGCTGTTCCACAGGCGCGAGACCGACTCGCCGACCACGAACCACGCACCGGCGGCGATCGCCATCTGCGCTCCGAGGATCCCGGTGGCGCGGTTGGCCGTGCGCATCAGCTCGAGGCCGCCGACCACGGCCACGACGCCGGGGAGGTACTGCAGGATGATGCGGGCGCCGTCGAAGCGGCCCTCCGCGCCGGCCTCGAGGCCGAGGGACGGCCCGACGATCGGCATCAGGATGCCGACGGCGCCGAGGATCACGATCAGCAGCCCGCTGGCGGCACCGCGCCGGCGGGGCATCGCGAGACGACCGGGAGAAGTGCTCATGGTTGCGGCCTCTCCCGGCCGGTCGCGGGACAAACGACCTACTTGACGAACAGCATCTCCGAGTACTTCGGCAGCGGCCACAGGTCGTCGGCGACGATGCCCTCGAGGCGGTCGGCGACCTCGCGGACGGCCTCCATCGCGACGAGCACCGAGTCGCGGACGTACTCGGCGGGCTCGAAGCCCTCGGCGTCCTCGGGGTGGTTCTCGTTGGCCTCGACGAGCTTGTCGATCGCGAAGACGAGCTCCTCGAGCCCCTCCGTCACCTCGCCGCGGAGCTTGTCGAAGACCGGCCCCTCGCCGGCGGCGTTGATGCGGGCCAGGTGGTCGAGGACGGCGGGCAGGATCATCGTCCGCGCGATCATCTCCGCGGTCTCGCCCTCGATGTTGACCTTCGTCGTGTACTGCTCGGCGAGCACCTCGGCGCGGGCCTCGAGCTCCACCTTGGAGAGGACGTTGTACTTCGCGAAGATCGCCTCGACGCCGGGGTCGATCATCGCGGGGAGCGCCTCGGGCGTCGTCTTGAAGTTCGGCAGCCCGCGCCGCTCGGCCTCGGCGTGCCACTCGTCGGAGTAGCCGTCGCCGTCGAAGACCACCCGCTTGTGCTCGGTCCACGTCTTCTTGACGCACGCGAGGGCGGCCTCCTCGAGGGACTGGCCCTCCGCGACGAGCTCCTCCGCGTAGTCGACGAGGTTGTCGATCGCGTCCGCGACGATCGTGTTGAGCACCGTGTTGGGCAGCGACAGCGACTGCGAGGACCCCGCGGCGCGGAACTCGAACTTGTTGCCGGTGAAGGCGAAGGGCGAGGTCCGGTTGCGGTCGCCGCCGTCACGCGGGAAGCGCGGCAGCACGGACGCGCCGAGCGCCATCCAGGTCTGCGGTGTCGCGGCATCGCCGGAGCCGGACTCGATCGCGTCGAAGACCTTCTCGATCTCGGCGCCGAGGAAGACGGAGATGATCGCCGGCGGGGCCTCGTTGGCGCCCAGGCGGTGATCCTGGCCGACGCCGGCGATCGACGCCCGCAGCAGCGCCGCGTAGTCGTCGACGGCCGCCACGACGGCGGTGCAGAAGAACAGGAAGGACAGGTTCTCGTGCGGCGTGTCGCCCGGCTCGAGCAGGTTCGCGCCCGAGTCGGTGCCCATCGACCAGTTGTTGTGCTTGCCCGAGCCGTTGACGCCGGCGAACGGCTTCTCGTGCAGGAGGCAGACGAGGCCGTACTTGCGCGCGACGTTCTGGAGCACCTGCATCGTCAGCATCTGGTGATCGATGCCGACGTTGGAGTTCTCGAAGATCGGCGCGACCTCGTACTGCGCCGGGGCGACCTCGTTGTGGCGCGTCTTGATCGGCACGCCGAGCTTGGCCAGCTCCTGCTCGCAGTCGAGCATGTAGGCGAGCACGCGCTCGGGGATCGAGCCGAAGTAGTGGTCGTCGAGCTCGTGGCCCTTGGGCGGCTTGGCGCCGAACAGCGTGCGACCCGTCGTCACGAGGTCAGGACGCTCGAAGTAGTACTGCTCGTCGATGAGGAAGTACTCCTGCTCGGGGCCGACGGTCGTGAAGACCTTGCCGGCCTCGGTGCCGAACAGCTTCAGCGCGCGCAGGGCGGCGTTGGAGAGGGCCTCCATCGAGCGCAGCAGCGGGATCTTCTGGTCCAGCGCCTCGCCCGTCCAGGACGCGAACGCGGTCGGGATGCACAGGAGCGTGCCGTTGGGGTTCTCGAGCAGGAAGGCCGGGGAGGTGGGGTCCCACGCGGTGTAGCCGCGCGCCTCGAACGTCGCGCGGATGCCGCCCGAGGGGAACGAGGAGGCGTCCGGCTCGCCCTGGATGAGCTCCTTGCCGGAGAAGTCGGCGATCGCGGCGCCGTCGCCCGTGGGCCCGTAGAAGGAGTCGTGCTTCTCGGCGGTGAGGCCCGTCAGCGGCTGGAACCAGTGCGTGTAGTGGGTCGCGCCGCGCTCCATCGCCCACTCCTTCATGGACGAGGCGACGGCGTCGGCGAGCTCGGACGTGAGCGCCTCGCCCGATTCGAGCGCCTGCTGCAGCTGCTTGTAGACGGCCTTGGGGAGGCGCTGGCGCTGCACGATGGGGGAGAAGACGTTGGAGCCGAAGACCGAGGCGCCGGGGGCCGTCAGGTCTTGGGTCCCCATGGAGCCGCCGTTGGGCTGCCACTGCGCGGCGTTCACGTTCTGGGTTCGGGTTCGGGCCATGCGGGCGAGCCTAAACCGACCCGTCGGCTCACGCGGTTGTCCACACGTCCAAGGTCAGCGCCCGGCGCCTGTACATCCGGCTGGCGTTCGGCCCGGCGTCACGGCACGGCGCCGCCCAGTTCCTCCACGTGGACAACGACACCGGCCACGCGGCCGAAGAGCATTCCCCCCGATATGAGACGAACCCTCCCGTCGGTGCGCGTCCTCGGCCTCGTCGCCCTCGCCGCGCTCGCCCTTCCCGCAACCGCCCTCGCTCAGGACCCGACCGTTGCCGACGTCAAGAGCGAGCTCGACACGACCTGGATCCTCGTGGCCACGGTGCTCGTGTTCTTCATGCAGGCCGGCTTCGCCTTCCTCGAGATCGGCTTCTCCCGCGCCAAGAGCGCCGGCGCCGGCATCGCGAAGATCGTCGTGAACTTCTCCGTCGCCTCCATCGTGTGGTGGATCGTCGGCTTCGGCGTCGCCTTCGGCGGTTCAGGATGGCTGGCAGGCGACACGGGCTTCCTCTTCCAGATGGGGCGCGACGTCGCAGGGGAGGCCGCCGACGGCTCCACGGCCGCCTTCTTCATCTTCCAGTTCATGTTCTGCGCGGTCTCGCTGGCGATCGTCTGGGGCTCGACCCTCGAGCGCATCAAGTTCGCCGTCTATCCGATCTTCGCGATCATCTTCTGCGCCGTCATCTACCCGCTGATCGCCCACTGGGGCTTCGGCGGCGGCCTGTTCTCGAAGTTCGGCGACGGGGTGCAGGACTTCGCCGGCTCCTCCGTCGTGCACCTCACGGGCGCCACGGCGGCCTTCGCGGCCTGCCTGGTGCTCGGTCCGCGCCGCGGCAAGTTCGGCCCTGACGGCAAGCCCCGCGCCATCCCGGGCCACAGCGTCCCGCTCGTCGGCCTCGGCGTGCTGATCCTGTGGCTGGGGTGGTTCGGCTTCAACGGCGGCTCCACCCTCGGCACCTCGGGCAACTCCTTCGCCGAGGTCATCGCGGTCACGAACCTCGGTGCGGCGGGCGGCATCATCGGCGCCTGGATCGGCGTGCGCTTCACCTCCAGGACGCCGGACGTCGGCATCATCGCCAACGGCGGCATCGCCGGCCTCGTGGCCATCACGGCGCCGTCGGGCTACGTGGAGTTCTGGCCCGCCCCGATCATCGGCCTCATCGGCGGCCTCATCGTCGTCTTCGGCGTCCTGGCCATCGACAAGTACATCGACGACCCGATCGGCGCGACGTCCGCGCACGGCCTCGCCGGCATCTGGGGCACCCTCGCCTGCGGCATCTTCACCTCGCCGCGCCTGGCGGAGTCCGTCGGCATCGGCCGCGAGGGCCTCGTCTACGGCGGTGGCGTGTACCAGCTCGCGATGCAGGCGCTCGCGGTCCTCGTGACGTTCACGGTCGTGTTCGTCATCTCGTTCGCGTCCTTCAAGGTCATCGCCATGGTGCTCGGCGGCTCGATCCGGGTGGACGCCGACCAGGAGGACGCCGGCCTGGACATCTCCGAGCACGGCATGTACGGCTACCCGGAGCAGTTCATCCCGGCGCCCGAGCTGATCGGCTACACCGCGCCGCCGACGGAGATCGCGGCGGAGCTGGGGCGGACCGGGCGAGCCGCCACCGCCACGGCGGGCTCGGTGCGCGTCTGATGAAGAAGATCGAGGCGTTCGTCCGCCACGAGGCCTTCGAGCCCATCCGCACGGAGCTGCTGACGCTCGGCTTCCCCTCCATGTCGCTGTCGGAGGTCAAGGGCTCGGGCCGGCAGAAGGGCATCACGGAGCGCTACCGCGGCGCCGAGCTGACGAACTACCTGCGGCCGAAGCTCAAGATCGAGGCGGTCGTCGCGGAGGAGGACGTCGAGACCGTCGTCGAGACGATCCTCAAGCACGCCCGCACGGGCGCGATCGGCGACGGCAAGGTGTTCGTGCTGCCGGTGGAGGAGGCGTACCGGATCCGGACGGGGGAGAGCGGCGAGGAGACGCTGCAGTCGCACCCGGACGCGACCTCGGCCGTCGACGGCTAGGTCCACCCGCCCGGTGCCCCCACTCCCGGCACCGCACGACGACGGGCCTGCCGCGGGTCGCGACGACCCGCGGCAGCGCCTCGCCGGCCGGCTGCGCACCGTTCACATGGACATGGTCGCGGCCGTCGTCGGCGGGGAGGGGCTCGCGCGCGTCTGCCTCCTCGCCGGGGAGGCCGTCGGCGCGCCGGTGGCCGTCGTCGTCCCGCGGCTCGGCGCGTTCATCACCCCCGGGCACGAGGACGCCGTCGCGCCCCTGCGCGGCTACGTCGAGGGCCGCCTGCGCAACCGGCCTGTGCCCGTCCCGCCCGCCGTGGGCCTCGAGGTCGCGGTCGAATCGGGGCGCGAGACGGTCGGCGCGGTGCTCGCCCTCGGCCCGGCCGGGGTGGGCGGCGACGGGGTCGGCGAGCTGCTCCACGCGGTCTCGGTCGCGGTGCTCACGGAGCTCGCGATGGTCGACGCGCGGCTCGAGGTGGAGGAGAACCTGCGCGGCTCGTTCCTCGAGCAGCTGCGCGCCGGCACCGTCGGGCCCGAGGACGTGGTGCGCCGCGCTGCGCGCTTCTCCTGCGACCTGTCGCGCGGCGCGGTCGCCCTGTGCGCCGAGCCGGCGGGGGAGCGCGTGCGCCACCTCGTCGCGCTGATCTCCGACGAGGTGCCCGAGGCGCTGGCCCAGCTCGCCGACGACGGACGCGTCTACGGGCTCGTCCCGCCCGCCCCGGGGGACGAGGACGCCGCCGCCTCGGCGCTCGCCCTCGCCCGCCGGGTCGCCGCGCGCCTGCGCGCGCACGGGTCGGTCGGGCTGTCCTCCTTCTTCGCCGATCCCGGCGCGCTCAGCCGGGCGCTGGAGGAGGCCGCGCTGGTCCTCGACGTCGTGCGCCTCGGCGGCGCACCCGCCGCCGGCGATGTCGGCGACGGCACCTATCGGCTGCTGTTCCGCGTGCTCGCCTCCCACCCCGAGGAGGTGCGCTCCTTCTACGCCGACACGATCGCGCCGCTGGCGCGCTACGACGAGCAGTACGGCTCCGACCTCGTCGCCACGCTCGCGGCCTGGTTCGAGCACGACTGCTCGACCGTGGCGACCGCCGCGGCGATCTACGTGCACCGCCACACGGTCGCCTACCGGTTGGACCGGGTGCGCGAGCTGACGGGCCTCGACCCGCTCAGGAGCGAGGATCGCGAGCGGCTCGGCCTGGGCCTGAAGGCCGGACGCGTGATCGCCCCGGGCGGGCGGTAGGTTGGCGACCATGAAGAAGATCGAGGCCTTCATCCGCCACGAGGCCTTCGAGCCGATCCGCACCGACCTCCTCAAGCTCGGGTTCCCCTCCCTGTCGCTGACCGAGGTCAAGGGCTCCGGCCGGCAGAAGGGCATCACCGAGCGCTACCGCGGCGCGGAGCTGACGAACTACCTGCGCCCCAAGCTCAAGCTGGAGTGCGTCGTCGCCGACGGCGACGTCGAGGCGATCGTGGAGACGATCCTCAAGCACGCGCGCACCGGCTCGATCGGCGACGGCAAGCTGTTCGTGGTCCCCGTCGAGCAGGCCTACCGGATCCGCACGGGCGAGAGCGGCGAGGAGACCCTGCAGGCGCACGACGGCTGAGCGCCGCGGCCCGCCGGCCCTGGTCCCACGCCCCGATTTGGGTCTGTGGCCTCATGCGCGCGCGCTCCGCGCGGCATACGTTGGGCGCCGGTGCGACAGATCGTGTTCTTCGCCGTCGTGATCGGCCTCGCCCTCGTCGCGATGCGGGTCACCGACGCCAGGCACTCCGGCGGCGCGGCCGCCGGGGGGATGGCCGCGAGCGTCCCGCAGGGCACTCCGCCGGAGATCGCCGGCATCGTCACCTCCCTCGACGAGGCCCGCGGCAGCGCGGTCAAGGGCATCGGCAGCGGACTCCTGCGGCGCGAGGCCGCCACCGCCCCCGCCTCGGGCGCGGCCGGCTCCCCGGCCGAGCCGTTCGCCGACGCGGGGCCGCCCCGGCGCATCCGCCGCGTCCGCCGTGCCGTCCGCCGCGACCTGCGCGACTCCTCCGGGGCGGGCGTGCGGCTGCACGTCATGGCGTGGCAGGGCGTGATCGTCGTCGGCGGCCGCGCCGCCGTGCGCGCCGACGTCGAGCGCATCGTCGCCACCCGCTCGGGCGCGATGGCGCTGCCCCCGACGCGCATGACCCTCGGGCTGCTGGCCCGGGGCGGCTGGCACGTCGTCTCGACGGAGCAGCCCGGCGCGACCCCATAGCTTCTGGGCGGATGGATCAGCCCGCACTCCAGCGCTACGAGCAGCGCCAGTTCACGCCCCCGCCGGGCGCCACCGACCTGCTGATCGTGCGCCACGGCGCCTCGCAGGCGCACGTCCCCGGCCACCCCGTCGACGCGCTCGACGGCCAGGACGATCCGCCGCTGGCGCCGGAGGGGGAGGAGCAGGCGCGGCGTCTCGGCGCACGCCTGGAGCGCGCCGGCCTCGACCGCCTCTTCGTCACCTCACTCAAGCGCACCCACCAGACCGCGGCGCCGCTGGCCGCCGCGACCGGGCTGCAGCCCGAGCCGGTTCCCGACCTGCGCGAGATCGGCCTCGGCGACTGGGAGCAGGGCGAGCTGCGCGTGCGCGCGCACGCCCGCGACCCGATCGCGGTGCGGCTGTGGACGCAGCAGCGCTGGGACGTGATCCCGGGCGCCGAGCCCGACGAGGCCTTCGCGGCGCGTGTCGCCCGCGGCTTCGAGCACGTCATCGCCGCGACGGGGCCGGACGCGTCGGCGGCCCTCGTCGTGCACGGCGGCGTGATCGCCGAGCTGTGCCGGCAGCTGACCGGCTCGCGGCCGTTCGCCTTCCTCAACGCGGACAACGCCTCCATCACCCGCGTGGTCGTGCTCCCCGACGGGCGGCGGCTGCTGCGCGGGTTCAATGACACGGCGCACCTGGTCTGACCGGGGGCTGGCCCTCGGTCTCGCCGTCTTCGCGCTCGTCGGGCTGTGGCGAGAGCTGGCCGCGTTCCCGGGGGACGTGCGTGCCCGCGAGTGGGTCGCCGCGCACCCGGTCCTGCCGAGCGGCATCCGCGATCTGAGCACCCTCCTCTCGGCGCTCGGCACGCCCTTCGTGGCGCTTCTGACGCTCGTCGTGCTGTGCTGGCCGCTTGCGCGCCGCTGGGGCCGGCGCGAGGCGGTCGGGATCGCCCTCGCCGCCCTGGCGGTCGTGGTCGCCGAGCTCTCCCAGGACCTGCTCGGCCAGGGCACCGAGCAGACGATCCCGACCGCCTACCCGAGCGGGCACGTCGTGTGGGCGACCGCCGTCTTCGGGCTCCTCGCGCTGCGGGCGCGCCGGCACGGCGTGGCCGAGATCGCCCTGCCCGCCCTCGCCGTCGTCGTCCTGATGGGGCCGGAGCGGATCGTCACCGGCGCGCACGGCATCAGCGACGTGCTGGGCGGCTACGGACTCGGGCTGGCGTGGGCGCTGGCGGTCGACCGCTGGGTCGACGCCCGGACCTAGGGGTGCCGGAGGCCGCTCGGCCCGGCGGCGCGTCGCCCGCGCGCAGCCGTGCCGGCCGCAGGTGGGCCCCCGTGGGTCCTCAGCCCTTGCCGGGCGTGGTGATGACCTCGCCGTCGTCGCCCACGCGGGCGTCGGGCGGGACATCGGAGACGTTGACCGTGAAGGAGCCCTTCGTGCGGCCCGCGGCGGCCGTCGCCTTGCCCGTGAGGGACGGGGAGACGACGTAGTCGATCGTGTAGTCGCCGGGCTTGACGGGTGTCAGCGCCCACTTGAAGGTCTTCGTCTCGCCGGCCTTCAGCGGCCCGAGCGCCCAGGTGTTGGTGACGGCGGTCTCGCCCCCCATCGGGCCCTTGTCGACGATCCAGATCGGCCGGGAGGCGTCGGCGACGTCCGGGTTGGCGATGTCGGCGCCGAACGCCTGCGCGGACCCGCCGGCCTTCCCGGGCTGGGTCGCGACCGTCACCGCGACCTCGGGCAGCGCCTTGGTGTCGGCGTTGCGCACGCGGATGCGCATGCGCGTCTTCTGCGCGATCGACTGCTGCTTGGGGAAGGACGCGCCGGCGACCTCGACCCTGTAGCTGGCGGCCTTCTCGCCCTTGTCCTGGCGATCGCCCCCGCAGCCGAGCAGGCCGGAAGCCGCGGCAACCGCCGCGATTTGAATCGCACCCACCCGCAGGCCCCTCACGGCGGCGAGTTCTACCACCTCTGAAGCGCCGAAGCGCCCGGAACACGTTGCGCGGAGGTTGCGGCGACGGTTCGCAGTGGCGGTGGTCACAGAGAATGCCTATGGTTCCGACGGCGAGGGCCGGGTCGTCCGGTCACGCGCCGGAGTCCGCAGCAGGGGAGAGGCCGCACCGAAGATGGCAGCACGCACCGTCGCGAACCGAGCCTTCCTACCAGCGAAGAACCTGCTGGAGGAGATCGGGGACATGATGATCCTCACGGGGAAGACCTTGGTGTCGGCCGTCCGTCCGCCGTACCCGTACGGCGGCGAGTTCGTCGGGCAGTTCCTCTTCGCCCTGAAGCTGTGCTGGTTCCCGCTCGTCGTCTCGACCGTGGCCTTCGGCTACGGCGCGCCGGGCCTCCAGGCCGCCAACTTCCTCACGATCTTCGGCGCCATCGACCGTCTCGGCGGCTTCTTCGTGCTCGCCTCCATCCGTGAGTTCGCCCCCTTCGTGACGGCGATCGTGCTCGCCGGCGTCGCGGGCACCGCGATCACGGCCGACCTCGGCGCGCGCAAGATCCGCGAGGAGCTCGACGCCCTCCAGGTGCTCGGGGTGGACCCCGTCAAGAACCTCGTCGTGCCGCGCTTCCTCGCCCTCATGCTCGTCACGGGCCTGTTCAACATCTACGCGCTGATGTTCGGCGTCTTCGGCGGCATCCTCGCCACGCTCGTCAACGGCGCGCCGCTCGGCCCGTTCTGGGCGACCTTCTTCACGAACGCGTCGATCACCGACCTGTGGGGCTCGGCGGTCAAGACGACGCTGTTCGGCGCGATCATCGCGATCGTCTGCTGCTACAAGGGCATGACGGCCTCCGGCGGCGCCGCGGGCGTCGGCCGCGCGGTCAACCAGGCCGTCGTGATCGCGATCATGGGCGTCTTCGCCTTCAACTACGTGTTCACGCAGACCCTCCTCGCCACCCACCCCGAGATCACGGTGATCAAGTGATCCGTCCCGCCGCGGCCGACGAGCAGGCGGATCACTGATGGGCTGGCTGAGCGTCCCCAAGGACTGGCTCTCCTCCGCGGGGGAGATCGTCAAGTTCTGCCTGCAGATCGTGCGCGAGGTCTGGGGCCTGAAGGTCCTGCGCTTCACGGGCGAGGCGCTGCGCCAGGCCGGCCTGCTGATCGTCTCCTCGACGATCGTCATCTGGGGGCTGATCTTCATCATCGGCCTGCAGTGCGGCATCGAGGGCGCGTACTTCAACCGCTCCGTCGGCTCGCCCGCCTACGCCGGCGTGTTCGCCGCTTGGTGCGACCTGCGCGAGCTCGTCCCCTACGCCTTCGGCTACATGATGGCCGCCAAGGTCGGCACCGGCATCGTCGCCGAGCTCGGTTCCATGCGCATCTCGGACGAGATCGACGCGCTCGAGGTCATGGGCATCTCGTCGGTGACCTTCCTGTGCGCGACGCGCCTGCTGGCCGCCTGGCTCGTGCTCCCCGTCCTCTACGTCGCGGGCATCGGGGCCGGGTTCTTCGCCTCCTACCTCGCGGTGGTGCAGCAGATCGGCGAGGTCTCGAGTGGCGGCTACTTCCTCATCTTCTGGATGTTCCAGAACCCACCCGACCTGCTCTACAGCCTCATCAAGGCGATGTCGATGGCCACGATCATCGTGCTCGTCGGGTGCTACTACGGCTACAACGCCAGCGGCGGGCCGGTGGGGGTGGGGACCGCGACGGCGAAGTCGATGGTCCTCAACATCGTGATGGTCCACCTGGTGGGCATGCTGGGCACGCAGTTGTTCTGGGGCGCGAACCCACGCGCGCCGATCGGGGGCTAGGAGACCGAGATGGGCATCTTCGACCGCAACAAGTCAGACGACGAGCCGGGCAAGGACGAGGCCGCCGCGCCGCCGCCCCCGCCCGCGGGGGAGGCGCGCTCGGGCGACGGCGCCCCGCCGCCGCCGCAGGATCGCGACGCCGCGCCCGAGCCGCGCTCGACCTGGCTCGACGAGGAGGAGGACGACCGCGCGGCGGCGTCGGCGTCGGCCCCGGTGACGGCCGACCAGATGGAGTCCAAGGGGCAGGCGCGCTCGGACGCCCAGGTCACGAAGGAGGCGCCGCCGGCCTCGGAGGCACAGCGCTCCGAGGACTACGACCCCGACAACGACCCCTACAACGCGGACAAGATCCCCGGCGCCCAGGCGCGCGAGGAGTACGCGCGCAGCCTCGTGCCGCCCGGCGGCGACCCCGACGACGAGTACCGCTGGCACACGGGCACGATCCGCGAGTCCGGCAACGAGGACGCGGT
Source organism: uncultured Solirubrobacteraceae bacterium (assembly GCA_963726825.1). Classification (GTDB taxonomy): domain Bacteria; phylum Actinomycetota; class Thermoleophilia; order Solirubrobacterales; family Solirubrobacteraceae; genus DATLGB01. The sequence goes on from CAVSDT010000002.1 coordinate 155,109, forward strand.
CGAGTTCATCGAGGTCCACAAGGCCTTCGGTCGCAACAAGATCCTCCGCGGGCTCAACATGGGGATCCCCAACGACAAGATCTCGATGATCCTCGGGCCGTCCGGCACGGGCAAGTCCGTGTGCATCAAGCACATGGTCGGCCTCTTGTACCCGGACGAGGGCGACGTGCTGGTGCACGGCGAGTCGATCCCGAACATGGTCGACGACCGGCTCTTCGACGTGCGCAAGAAGTTCGGCGTCCTGTTCCAGGACGGCGCGCTGTTCGGATCGATGAACCTCTACGACAACGTCTGCTTCCCCCTGCGCCAGCACACGGACAAGGGCGAGGACGAGATCGAGGACATCGTCATGCGGCGCCTGCGCGAGGTCGGCCTCGAGGCCGCCCTCGACAAGATGCCCAACGAGCTGTCGGGCGGCATGCGCAAGCGCGCCGGCTTCGCCCGCGCCCTCGTGCTCGATCCCGACATCGTGCTCTTCGACGAGCCCGACTCGGGCCTGGACCCGGTCCGCACGGCACTCCTGTGCGAGCTCATCCAGGAGGTCCACGAGGAGAACGGCGGCGCCTACGTCGTCATCACGCACGACATCATGAGCGCCAAGCGGGTCGCGGAGCACATCTCCGTCCTGTGGAAGGGGCGGATCGTCGAGTCCGGCCCGGCCGAGGAGCTCTTCAACTCCGAGAACATGTTCGTCCGGCAGTTCCTCTCGGGCGCCTCGCGCGGCCCGCTGGGAATGGAGTAGCCGCCGTCCTGCAGGACGCGGCTAACCCGCCGTGAACATTGCCTACGTAGCATCACGCCGGCCTCCATTCCCGGGGGCGGGGGAGGACTTGCAGCAGTTGTCGACCGTTCGGTACGCCAGATGGGGGAAGGTGACGCGCCCGTGATCGCACGGGTGGCAGCGCTGGCCGCCGTCGTGCTGGCCGCGGTGGTCGTCTTCGTCCTGCTCACGAGCGGGAGCGCGAAGCGCACCTACTCGCTGGAGTTCCAGACGGCCGGCCAGCTGGTCAAGGACGACGACGTCCAGGTCGGCGGTCGCCGCATCGGCTCGATCAAGGCGATCGAGCTGACGAAGGACAACCGCGCCCGCATCAAGGTCGAGGTGCAGGAGCCCTACGCGCCGCTGCACGAGGGCACGACCGCCGTCATCCGTGCGACCTCGCTCTCCGGCGTGGCCAACCGCTACATCGCCCTGACGCCCGGCGCGCAGTCCAGCCCCGAGCTCGCCGACAACGCGACGCTGACGCCCGACAAGACGACCACGATCGTCGATCTCGACCAGCTCATCGACACCTTCGACGAGCCGACGCGCAAGGACCTGCAGAAGACGATCCAGGGCCTCTCGACGCAGCTGAAGGACAAGGGCGACGCCGCGGGCCAGGCCGCGAAGTACTTCAACCCGGCGCTGTCGACCTCCCGCCGCCTCGTCCAGCAGCTCACCGCCGACGAGGGGACGCTGACCGCCTTCCTCGTCAACGGCTCCAAGACGGTCACCGCCCTGGCCGCCCGCCGCGACGACCTCTCCTCGACCGTCGACAACACCGAGCGCACCGCGAGCGCCATCGCCGCCGAGGCCCAGGGCCTGGACGCCGCGCTGGCCGTGCTGCCGACGACGCTGCGCCGCGCCAACACCACCTTCGTGAACCTCCGCTCGACGCTGGACGACCTCGGCACGCTCGTCGACGTGTCCAAGCCCGCGACGAAGGACCTCGCGCCGTTCCTGCGGCAGCTGCGCCCGCTCGTGCGCGACGCCCGCCCCACGGTCGCCGATCTGCGCCGCCTCGTCTCGCGTCCGGGCGGCGACAACGACCTCGTCGACGCCACGCTCAAGCTGCCGGGCCTCGAGCGCGCCGCGCGCCCCGCGCTGCGCAACTCCGTCACGGCCCTCAAGAAGACCCAGCCCGTGCTCGAGTTCTACCGGCCCTACGCGCCGGAGCTCGTCGGCTGGTTCCGCGACTTCGGCCAGGGCGCCGCGACCTACGACGCCAACGGGCACTACGCGCGCATCCAGCCGATCAGCCAACGCCTTCTCCTTCACCGAGAACGGGGCCGGCGGCCTCCTCTCGTCGATCCCCGCGTCGGCGCGCCTGGATCAGCTCGACATCGGCAACCAGGCGCGCTGCCCCGGCGGCGCGTCCCAGACGCCCGCCGACGGCTCCGGCAACTCCGCCGCCGGCCTCCCCGAAGGCTCCTGCGACCCGGGCACCGCGCCCCCCGGCCCATGAGGCGGATCGTCGCCATCCTCGCCGCCGCGATCCTCGTCGGGATCGCGGCTGTCGCCGTCGGCTCCTGCGGCGGCGACAAGCCCTACGAGGTCCGCGCGATCTTCGACGACGCCTCCTTCGTGGTGAAGGGCGAGGACGTCAAGATCGCCGGCGTCAAGGTCGGCAAGATCAAGTCGCTGAAGGTCACGCCCGAGCGCAAGGCCGCCGTCGTGCTCTCGATCACCGACCCCGGCTTCCAGGACTTCCGCAAGGACGCGAAGTGCATGATCCGCCCGCAGTCGCTGATCGGCGAGCAGTACGTGGAGTGCAGCCCGACGCAGGGCCGCGCCGCCACCACGGCTCGCGCGCCGAAGCTCGAGCGCATCGAGGACGGCCCCGGCAAGGGCCAGTACCTGCTGCCCGCGGAGCGCAACTCCGTCTCCGTCGCGCTCGATCTCGTCGGCAACATCAACCGGCTGCCGGTCCGCCAGCGCCTGACGCTGATCCTCAACGAGCTCGGCGTCGGCCTCGCCGGCCGGGGCGAGGACCTCAACGCGGTCGTCATGCGCTCCGCGCCCGCGCTCCAGGAGCTCGACAAGGTCCTCAACCTCCTCGCCAGCCAGAACCAGCAGCTCAAGCAGCTGGCCGTCGACGGCGACACGATCATGCAGCCGCTGGCCGCCAAGCGCCGCAACGTCACCGGCTTCATCAAGCAGTCCCAGAAGGTCGCGGCCGCGACCGCCGAGCGCCGTGCCGCGCTCGAGGCCGGCCTCGAGCGCTTCCCGACCTTCCTGCGCGAGACGACGCCGACGATGCAGCGCCTGAGCGCCCTCGCCGACGAGCTGACCCCGATCGCGACCAACCTGCGTGCGCAGGCGCCGGCGATCAACGAGGTCATCCAGCGCACCGGTCCGTTCTCGCAGGCCGCCACCCCCGCGCTCCTGACGCTCGGCGACGCCGCCAAGCCCGGCATCCCCGCCATCCGCGCCGCGATCCCGATCACCAAGGACCTGCGCGCGTTCGCGACCCAGCTGCGGCCCGTCGCCTCCACCCTCGCCAAGGTCCTGACGTCGGTCCGCCGCAACGAGGGCCTCGAACGGCTGCTGGACTACTTCTACTTCCAGGCGCAGGCCGTCAACGGCTTCGACTCGGTCAGCCACTTCCTGCGGGCCGGGCTGATCGTCAACACCTGCTCGAGCTACGCCGTGACGCCGACGGTCGAGTGCGCGGCGAAGTTCTCCGGCCGCAGCGGCGCCTCGTCGGCAGCCCGGTCCGGCCAGCCGCGCGACATGGCGCTCGCGCGCACCGCCGCCGTCCTGCGCGGCGAGGACCCCGCTGACGTGCTCGCCGACCCGGCCTACGCCGACGAGGACGCCGCGCCCACGACGTCGCGCAGCTCGCGGCCGAGCTCCGGCGGCGGCTCGCGCTCGGGCTCGGGCACCGGCTCGGGCACCGGCTCGGGGTCCGGCGGGGCGAAGGGCGGCTCCGGCACCTCCGGCTCGCGCCCGGCCGCCACGCCGACCGCCGCGCCCACCAGCGGCTCGACGCCGGCTGCGACCACCACGGCGACCCCGGGGTCCGCGGCGACGCCCGAGGCCACCGAGGGCCCGCTGCTGGACTTCCTGTTCGGGAAGGACGCCGAATGAGGAGCCGGGGCGGAGGCGTGGCCGGCAACCCGGTCCTCATCGGCGCGGTGACGATCCTCGTGATCCTCGTCGCGGTGTTCCTGGCCTACAACGCCAACGCCGGGCTGCCGTTCGTGCCCACCTACGACCTCAAGGCGAACGTCCCCAGCGGCGCGAACCTCGTCGCGGGCAACGAGGTCCGCATCGGCGGCGCGCGCGTCGGCACGATCGCCGACATCGACGTCAAGACGACCCGCGAGGGCCGCAACACCGCACAGCTCACCTTCAAGCTCGACAAGGCCGTCGAGCCGCTGCCGAAGGACTCGACGATCATCGTGCGGCCGAAGTCGCTCCTGGGCCTCAAGTACGTCGAGATCACGCGCGGGCGCTCCGAGGACGGCTTCAAGGCCGGCTCGACCGTCCCCCTGAAGGCCTCCCAGCCCCCGCAGGTCGAGTTCGACGAGCTCATCGACACCTTCGACGCTCCGACGCGCGACGCGATCGCCGCCAACACGACCGGCTTCGGCACCGCGCTGGCCGGCCGCGGGGAGAGCATCAACATGGCCATCGGGGCCTTCAAGCCGCTCCTGGCCGACATCATCCCCGTGGCCCGCTACCTGCGCGACCCGCAGACCGGTCTCGTCAGCACGATCCAGGCGCTCGCCCGGACCTCGGCGATCGTCGCGCCCGCCGCCGACCAGCAGGCCGACCTCTTCGTCCAGCTCGAGACGACCTTCGGCGCGCTCGCCGACGTCGCCCGCCCCTACCTGCAGCAGACGATCCAGGAGGGCCCGGCCACGCTGGACCAGGGCATCCGGACGCTGCGCAACCAGCGGCCGTTCCTGACCAACTCCACGGCCTTCGCCCGTGAGCTGCGCCCGGGCGTCCGCGCCCTGCGCACCGCCGCACCGGTGCTGTCGGACGCGCTGCGCTTCGGCACCGGGACGCTGCGCCGCGCCCCCGCGCTGAACCGGCGCCTCGTCAACGTGCTCGACTCCCTGCAGGACTTCGCCGAGGACCCGATCGTCCCGCGCGGCGTCCAGGACCTCACCGACACCGTCAAGACGCTGCGCCCGACGCTCGACTTCGTCGCGCCGGCCCAGCTGCAGTGCAACTACGGCGCGGACTTCTTCCGCAACATCTCCGACCTGCTGTCGGTGGGCGACTCGTCGGGCACGACCCAGCGCTTCATCATCGTCGCCACGCCGCAGGGCCCCAACAGCGAGTCCAACACCCTCTCCAGCGGCCCGGCGAACGGGCCGAGCGAGGACAACCACCTGCACGTCAACCCGTACCCCAACACGGCGTCCCCGGGGCAGCCCAAGGAGTGCGAGGCCGCCAACGAGCCCTACGCCGCGGGCCAGACGGTCATCGGGAACGTGCCCGGCACCCAGCAGGCCTCCACGGACGGGAACCCATGAGACCGCGCGGACTGAGCACGCTGACGGTGGGCCTCATCACGGTCGTCGTGGTGGTCGTGGGCACCTACCTGGGGTTCACCAAGGACATCCCGTTCACCAAGCCGTTCGAGATCAAGGCCGTCTTCGAGTCGGCCAACTCGATCCGCAACAACTCCCCCGTGCGCATCGCCGGCGTGCAGGTCGGCAAGGTGCAGTCCGTGACGGCCCAGGACGGATCGGACACCGCGGTCGTCACGATGGCCATCAACCCGAAGGGCCTGCCGATCCACGCCGACGCGACGGCCAAGATCCGCCCGCGCATCTTCCTCGAGGGCAACTTCTTCGTCGAGCTGACCACGGGGACGCCGCAGGCGCCCGAGCTGGGCTCCGGGGACACCATCAAGGTCACGCAGACCTCCTCGCCCGTGCAGCTCGACCAGGTCCTCACCGCGTTCCAGGGCGACACCCGCGAGGACCTCAAGACCATCATCGGCCAGGTCGGCACCGCCCTGTCGGACAAGCCGACGAAGGCCCAGGACGCCCGCGCGGACGCCTCCGTGCAGGGCAAGACCGGCGCGCAGGCCTTCAACGAGGCCTACGACGACCTCGGCGTCGCCCAGCGCGACACCTCCATCGTCAACGAGGCGCTGCTCGGCAGCGAGCCCGACAAGGACCTGCAGCGCCTGATCGGGGGCCTCGCCGGCGCCACGGAGGGCCTGGACCGCAACGAGCGCCAGCTCCAGGACCTCGTCACGAACCTCTCCACCACGATGGGCGGCTTCGCCCGCGAGCAGGGCAACCTGCGCACGTCGATCCGCCTGCTCGGTCCGACGCTGCAGACGGCCAACGCGACCTTCACGTCGCTCAACGCCGCGTTCCCGGCCATCCGCGGGTTCTCGCGCGACATCCTCCCGGGCGTGCGTGAGACCCCCGGCGTGATCAAGGCCGGCTTCCCGTGGATCGCCCAGACGCGCAAGCTCGTCCAGCCCGCCGAGCTGCGCGGCCTCGCCAAGGACCTCTCGCCGGCCTCACGTGACCTCGCCCGGCTCGTCAACACGTCCACGCGGGTGTTCCCGCAGGCCGACAACCTCGCCAAGTGCTTCACGAACGTCGTGCTGCCGACGGGCGACGTCGTGATCAAGGACCAGTTCGAGAACGGCCAGCCCAACTACCGCGAGTTCGCCTACGCGCTCGTCGGGCTCTCCGGTGAGGGCCAGAACTTCGACGGCAACGGCCAGTACGTCCGCTTCCAGCCCGGTGGCGGCCCGACCACCGTCTCGCTCGGGAACCTCACGCCCGCCAGCGGCAGCGTGCTGGGCAACGCGTTCCCGGGCCTCGGCACCCAGCCGGCGACGCCGAAGAACAAGCCCGCCTACAACGCAAGCACCCCCTGCTACAAGTCGAAGCTGCCGGACCTCAACGGGCCGTGGGCCAGGAAGGGGAGCTTCGGCACCGTGCAGTCCGGCTCCAACGCCAACCGCCTCACGAGCGGGCAGCGCAAGCAGCTCAAGGCCGCCGAGCTCCAGGCCCTGCGCCCGAGCCTGCGCCCCTTCGGCTCCAAGGCCGCGAAGCAGCCGGCCGACGCCAAGGCCAAGCGGGGGACCAAGGGATGAGGGCCATCCGCGAGCACGCCCGCGACTTCATCGCGATCATCGTGCTGCTGATCCTCGCGATCTTCGTCGCGTCGATCATCCTGTCCAACCAGCGCCTCACGCTCCCGGCGTGGGTGCCGGTGATCGGCAAGGACTTCTACGAGTTCAACGGGGACTTCGTCACCGGCCAGGCCGTCACGCCGGGCCAGGGCCAGACGGTCAACGTCGCTGGGGTCGCCGTCGGCGAGATCGCCAAGGTCACGCTCAAGGACGGCAAGGCGCGGATCGGGATGAAGCTGTCGGACAAGAGCGTGCGGCCCTACCGCGACGCGACGATGCTGCTGCGGCCCAAGACCGGCCTCAAGGACATGACGGTCGAGCTCAACCCGGGCCACAAGGGCGGCCGGCTGCCCGAGGGCGGGACGATCCCCGTCGCCCAGACCGCACCGGACGTCAACCTCGACGAGCTGCTCGCCGCGCTCGACGACGACACCCGCACCTACCTGCAGGCGCTCGTCGCCGGCGCCGGGGAGGGCCTCTCCGGTCGCGGCAAGGACCTCGGCGACACGTTCCGGGCCTTCAAGCCGACGGCCGTCGCGCTCGAGAAGCTCAGCGGGGAGCTCGCCACGCGCCGCCAGAACATCAAGCGCGTCGTGCACAACTTCTCCCTCGTCGCCGACGAGCTGGGCTCCAACGACGACGAGATCGCCGCCTTCGTCTCGTCCTCCAACGCCGCGCTGGCCGGCCTCGCCGCCCAGGAGCGCAACATCTCCGCGACGATCGCCGCGCTGCCGGGCGCCCTCGGCTCGACACGCACGGCGCTGGCGAAGACCGCCGGCCTCGCCGACGAGCTCGGCCCCGCGCTGCAGGCCCTCCGTCCCGGCGCCCGCGCCCTCGGCCCGACGTCGCGCCAGCTGCAGCCGTTCTTCCGCAAGACGACCCCCGTGATCCGCACGGAGATCCGCCCGCTGGTGCGCGCGGCGCGCCCGCTCGTGGCCGAGCTGCGGCCGACGTTCCGCAACCTCTCGGCCGCGACGCCGGACGTCCTGTCGACGCTGCGCACGCTCAACCGCTTCACCGACATGCTGGCCTACAACCCGCCGGGCGACGAGGAGGGCTACCTGTTCTGGCTCTCCTGGGTCAACCACCTCGGCGTGTCGGTCTTCTCCACCCAGGACGCTCACGGCCCGATCCGCCGCGGTCTCCTCGTCGCGAGCTGCAACACGCTCGGCGTGCTCAACAACGTCGCCGCGGTCAACGAGGGCCTCGGCACGATCATCGGCCTGATCAACACCGCCTCGACGTCCAGCGCGTGCCCGCAGCAGCAGGGGCAGACCGGGACCACGCCGCCGGGCAGCACCGGCGGTCTCGGCGACGTCGTCGACGGCGTGGCCGGCCTGGTGCCGGGGCTGTCGGGCAACTCCGCCAAGAAGGGTGACGGCTAGATGCAGACCGGCGGCATCAAGCTCCGTCCCGCCCTGGTGATGGCCGCGTTCGCGCTGTCGTGCTTCGGGCTGCTGCTGTTCCTGTGGCTGTCCTTCGGCGGCCCGGTCCCCCTGAAGCCGAAGGGCTACCGCGTCCAGGCCCAGTTCAACGAGGCCACGACGCTCGCGACGGAGGCGGACATCCGCATCTCCGGCGTCCCCGTGGGCAAGGTCAAGAAGATCGAGCCGGACCCGAAGACCGGCAAGTCGCTGGTCAACATGCAGATCGACGCGAAGTACGCGCCGCTGCCCGCAGACGTCAAGGCGACGCTGCGCCAGAAGACGCTGCTCGGCGAGACCTACGTCGAGCTCACCCCCGGCACCTCGAGCGCCAAGACGATCCGCGAGAACGGGACGATCCCGGACTCGGCGATCTCGGACTCCGTGCAGCTCGACGAGATCTTCCGCGCCTTCAACCCCAAGACGCGCAACGCCTTCCAGACCTGGATGCAGGAGCAGTCGAAGGCGATCAGCCCGTACGCGGTCAACGTCAACGCCGCGCTCGGCAACCTCGGCCCCTTCGCCGAGGACGCCTCGGAGGTCGTCGGGATCCTCGACCGTCAGCAGAAGGCCGTGCAGGGCCTGATCTCCAACACGGGCGTCGTGTTCGGCGCGCTGTCGGAGCGCGGCGACCAGCTGCGCACGATGATCACGAGCCTCGACACGGTGTTCAAGACGACGAGCGGCCGTGACCAGGAGCTGCGCGAGGCCATCACCGCACTCCCGACCTTCCAGCGCGAGGCCCGCACCACCCTGGCCCGCCTCGACCGCTTCGCCAACAACGCCAACCCGCTCGTGACGCAGCTGCGGCCGGTCGCCCGCGAGCTGTCGCCGACCCTGCGCGACCTGCAGGGCATCGCCCCGGACCTCAAGGCGCTCTTCCGCGACCTCGGTCCGCTCATCACGGCGTCCAAGACCGGCTTCCCGGCGACGCAGCGCCTGCTGCGCGACCTCAAGCCGTTCCTGCAGCAGGCCCACCCGACGCTGCAGCAGCTCGACCCGATCCTGCAGTACATCGGGCGCGACAAGCGGCTCATCACCGCCTTCCTCGGCAACGTCGTCGCCGCGACGCAGGCGACCGCGAGCGTCGGCGACCGCCAGGTGCACTACCTGCGCACGGCCAACCCGCTCGGGCCGGAGAACCTCGCGGCGTACCCCCGCCGTCTCGGCACGAACCGACCCAACCCGTACATGCTCCCCGGCGGCTTCGACAAGCTCAAGCAGGGCCTGGACTCCTACGAGACGCGCCAGTGCGGCCGCGGGGTCCCCGTGGTCAGCCAGGTCATCCAGCCGGTGCTGACGAGCCTGCTGCCGACGGCCCTGCTCGATCAGGTCAACGCGTTCGCGCTGCCGGTCACGTCGAGCCAGAACGCGCTGGCGCCGCCGTGCCGCCAGCAGGCGAAGTTCGACTTCCAGGGCAAGACCGGGACCTACCCGGTCGTGTCCGCCAGTCCCTAGGGTCACCCACGTGGTCGGGGGTGCGTTGGAGCGGACGGTGGCCCTCGCCGGCCGGCGTCCGGGCCGCGTGCTGGCGGTCGTGCTCGTCCTCGCGGTCGTGCTGGGCGTGCTCGCGACCCAGATCAAGCCGACGACCGACACCGACACGTTCGTCGGCCGGGGGACCGACAGCGCGAAGGCGACGCGCGCGCTCCACGACCGCTTCGGCGACGACGCCGTCGTCGTGCTCGTGCGCGGGCAGCTCACGCGCCTGGTCCTCACGGCGGACCTGCAGAAGCTGATCGGCCTCGAGGGCTGTCTGTCGGGCAACGCGCCGAAGGGCGTCGAGGTCCCCGGGGGCGCCGGCGGCCCGTGCGGCTACCTCGCGCGTGCCAAGCCGGTGCGCGTGGTCTACGGCCCCGGGACGTTCATCAACTCGGCGGTCAACGAGATCCAGCGCCAGCTCGCGGGGCAGGTCAAGTCCGCGCAGGTGAAGGCGCAGCAGGCATCCGCTGCGGCCGAGAAGCTCGCCAGGGCCCAGGGCCGCACGCCGGCGCAGCAGCGCCGGGCCGGGGCGGACGCCGCGAAGGTCGTGGAGGCGACCTTCACGCGCAACCTGCTCGAGCTCGCCCTCCGCTACGGCCTCACGACGTCGGCGGCGAACCCGACGATCAACAACCCCGACTTCATCTACCAGCTCGTCTTCGACCCCCAGCGCGGGGCGGAGGTGCCGAAGGCGCGCTTCTCCTCGCTGTTCCCCTCCACGCGGTCGGCCGCCATCCAGGTGCGGCTCAAGCCCGGCCTCGACGACGAGCAGCGCGCCGCCGCGATCCGCCGCATCCGGGCGGCGACGGCGATGCCGCAGTTCAAGCTCTCCCAGGGCGCGACCTACACCACGACCGGTGCGCCGGTGCTGCTGGCCGACGTGGCCTCCGATCTCGTCCGGTCACTCGTCGGCCTGCTGATCGGGGGCCTCGTGCTGATGGCACTCGTACTGGCCGTCGTCTTCCGCCGCCGGGCGCGGATGCTGCCGCTGGCCGTCGCGCTCGCGTCGGCGGCCGTCGTCTTCGGGGTCCTCGCCCTGCTGGGCGTCCGTGTCACGCTGGCGTCGATCGCCGTCCTGCCGGTGCTGCTCGGGCTCGGGGTCGACTACGCGATCCAGTACCAGGCGCGCGCGCAGGAGGACGGGATCGAGGTCGCGGCGCGGCGCGCGCTGCCGACGATCGCCACCGCCGTGCTGGCGACGCTGGCCGGCTTCGCCGTGCTCGTGCTGTCGCCCGTGCCGATGGTGCGGGGCTTCGGGGTGCTGCTGATGGCGGGCGTCCTGCTCGCCTTCGTGCTCGCGATCACCGCCGGCACCGCGGCGCTGACCCTCCTCACGCGCCGCCGGGAGGCCGACCCGGCCGGCGGGCGTCTCGCGGCCTCCCGGCGGGGCGCGCGCGAGCTGCTCGGGCCGCTGGGACGGGCGGCCGATCGGCCCGTGCGCGCGGCCGGGCGTGGCCTGGCGCGCGTCGGTCACGGGGCGACGGGGCTCGCGCTGCGCCGGCCGGTGCTGGTCCTCGCGGTCGGGGCGCTGCTGGCCGTCGGCGGCTGGGCCGTCGACGGACGCACGGAGGTGGTCTCGGACGTGCGGGAGCTCGTCCCGAGCGACACGCCCGCGCTCCAGGACCTGCAGACGCTGGAGGAGACCACGGGGGTGGCGGGGGAGGTCGACGTGCTCGTGCGGGGCTCTGACCTCACGCAGCCGGCGGTGGTGGCGTGGATGCGCGACTACCAGGCGCGCATCACCAAGCGCTTCGACTTCTCCGCCTCCAACGGCTGCGGCAAGGCCGAGGTGTGCCCGGCCCTGTCGCTGACGGACCTGTTCCGCTCGGAGGCCTCGTCGAGCTCACAGGCGCGCATCCGGGCGCTGCTGGACGCCGTCCCGGCGTACTTCTCCCAGGCGGTGATCAGCCGCGACCGCAAGTCCGCGGTGCTCGCCTTCGGCGTCAAGCTGATGTCGTTGGAGCGCCAGCAGGAGGTCCTGGACGTGATGCGCGCGCAGCTCGATCCGCCCAAGGGCGTGACGGCGCAGCTCGCCGGCCTGCCCGTGCTCGTCTCGCAGGCCAACGCGGACCTGTCGTCGACCTGGCGGCGGTTGGCCACGCTGCTCGCCGGCCTCGCGCTCGTCGCGCTGGCGCTGCTGCTCGTGTACCGCGAGGCCGCCCGGGCCTGGGTCCCGCTCGTCCCGATCGCGATGGCGACGGGCTGGTCGGCGCTCGTGCTGTGGCTGACGGGCATCCCGCTGAACCCGATGTCGGCCACCCTCGGGGCGCTCGTGATCGCGATCTCGACGGAGTTCGCCGTGCTGCTCGTCGCCCGCTTCAAGGAGGAGCGCGCCCGCGGGCAGGACCCGCCCGCCGCCCTGCGGCGCACGTACGCGTCCACGGGTGCGGCCGTGCTCGCCTCGGGCGCGACGGCGATCGCCGGCTTCGCGGTGCTCGCCTTCTCCGACGTGCGGATGCTGCAGGACTTCGGGCGGGTGACGGTGATCGACCTGACGGTGTCGCTGCTCGGGGTGCTCGTGGTGCTCCCGGCCGTGCTCGCCCTCCACGAGCGCCGCGAGACACGGCGGGGCGGCCGGACGGACCCGCAGGCCGACCGTGCGGCCGCGCTGGTCGGATGAGTCGCAAGCCGCCACGCGGCCTGGCCTCGCGTGGGACGCCGACGCCCGGGCGCTCGTCCTCGACCTGGATCGCGGCGGTGGCGATCGTCCTGCTGCTCACCTACATCGGCGTCAACGCGGTGCGCACCAAGGGGGTCGGCTCGCGTGGTGTCCCGACGGGCGAGGTGCTGCCGCCGTTCGCCGTCCCCGAGGCGGCCAACCGCGACGACGAGGTGCCGGCCAACACGCTCGTGCGCACCCGCAAGGGCGTCCCGAAGGCCTGCGACGTCGACGTCCCGCTGTCGTTCACCTCGTGCGAGCTCACGCGCGACACGCCGGCCGTGATCGCCTTCCTCGCCGCCCCGTCGGACCGCTGCACGACGGAGGTCGACACGCTCGAGCGCCTGCGCACCCGCTTCGGCGGCGTGCGCTTCGCCGTCATCTCCGTCCGCGGGTCGCGCGCGAAGCTGCGCGCGCTGGTGCGTGAGCACGGGTGGAAGATGCCGGTCGGCCACGACACCGACGGCCGGGTCTCGAACGCCTACGGGGTGGCGGTGTGCCCGACCATCACGCTCGCCGCCCGCGGCGGCAAGGTCGTCGACACGATCCTCGGGGAGGCGTCGGAGGCGGAGCTCACGCGGCGGATCGAGGCGCTGCGGCGGTGATCGACCCCGACGAGCCGCTGGTGGGGGAGGTCGCGCCGGAGGTCGCCGACGAGCACCCGGAGCTGCGCCTGTGGTGGCTGCCCGCGCGGGTGCCCGGGCGCCGCTCGCCGCCGGAGGTCGTCGGGCGGCTGCAGGCGATGTCCAACCGGCTGCGAGGGGCACAGGCGCTGGCGCTGCGCTCGCAGCCGATCCCGCACGCCTACCGCGTCTTCTTCCGCCAGATCGGCCTGGACCCCGACGTGCACCGCGTGCCGATCGAGGCCGTCGTCGTCGAGCGGCTGCGGGCCGGGGAGTTCAAGCCCTACTCGTGGCTGCAGGACGCGGTCACGATCGCGGTGATGGAGACCCACGTGCCGGTGTGGGCCCTCGACGCGACGGGGGTGCGGGGCCCGCTGCGCGTCCGCCCGGCCGTCGCGCACGAGCCGCTCGGGCGCCGGGACGAGCGTGCGCCGTGGCTGCCGGAGGGCCGGCTGGTGATCGCCGACGACGAGGGGCCGCTGGCGGTGCTCTTCGGCGACGTCGCCCCCGGCCATCTCGCAGGGCCCAAGGACCCGCACGTCGTCCTCTTCAGCCTCAGCGTGGCCGGCGTCCCCCTGGTGTCGGTCGCCGAGGCCCTGTGGACCGTCACGGACACGCTCGAACCCGGCGCGTAGGGTCACCAGCGGGCGCCCCCGAACGCCCGATCCGGTGCTAGCCTCACCCATTCCGGCAGGAGGGAGCAGACCGTTGTCCGTCGTCGAGCACGAAGGTGAGTGGACCCCGACCACCGTCGAGCACGGGGTCCGCGAGGACGCTGCGCGGCGCACGCTGCGCGCTCAGATCGCACACCTGGACCGCGAGCTCGTCACGACGGCGACCGGGTCCTTCCCCGCGCTGCCCATGCCGGTGCGGCCGGCCGGTCGTGCCGCGCCACGCCTCCTCTCGCTCGGTGAGCTCGAGCGCGTCCGCGACGAGCTGAGCGGCCGCCTGCAGGAGCTGACCGTCGCACGCCGCGCGCACGCCGACAGCCAGGCCGCCGCGCGCGGCCTGCTCGAGCGGATGCTGCTGGCCCCGGGCAAGCACCGCTGGGTGCGCGTGACGAACGCAGACCTCGGCGAGCCCGGCTGCAAGAGCTACCACGTCGTGCCGCGCGTCGGCGTGATCGGGATGCTCGCCGGCTGGTGGCACGTCAAGGTCTCCAGCGGTTGTCCGTTAGCGATGCCGGAGGCCGCAAGGTCTCCGGCGGTCCTTCCAGGACGCAGCCGTACCGGCCGCAGGCGGGCCCCCTCCACGTCTCAGCGGGGGGTGTCGTGCTGACGACATCCCTGCCCCGCCGGTGAGCCAGAGCAAGCGGTCGCGCAAGCGCGCCCGCCAGACGCGCGGCGGAGGTCGCCGCCCGGCGGTCGAGGTCGAGCGCCCCGAGGTCACCCCGCCCGAGCCGCTCGGCGCGGAGCGGCGCGCGGCCAAGCCGAAGGGCCGCGTCGACCGGATGATCGAGCGCGCCGACGAGCGGCCCAAGCCGCCGTGGCACCCGGTCCCGCTCGTCGAGCTCTCGGTGCTCGTGGGCATCGTCCTGCTCGTGGTCGGCTTCATCAAGGCCGACACGTCCAACGGGCGCCTCGCGATCGGGGTCGGCCTCGTGCTCGCCTCCCTCGCGGGCCTCGACACGGCCGCGCGCGAGCACTTCGCCGGCTTCCGCTCGCACTCGTCGCTGCTCGCCGGCCTGCCGGCGGTCGCGACGATCGCCCTGCTTGCGCTCGCGAAGGTGCTGCTGTGGATCGCGCTCGTGGCCGCCGTGGCGGTCTTCGCCATCGTCTTCGTCCTCGCCCGCCGCGCGTTCCAGCGCCGCGCCGGGGTGACGTTCAAGCTCTGACGGTACCCTCCAGCACCGCATGACCGAGCCGCGGCGCATGCAGCTCACGGGGCTGCACCACCTCACCCTGGTCTGCTCCGACATGGAGCGGACGATCGCCTTCTACCGGGACGTGTTGGGGCTCGGCATCGTGCGCGACGGCGCCTCCGACGACGACCCGGACGTGCGCCACGTGTGGTTCGGCGCCGTCGACGGCAGCCCGGGCCGGCTGATCAGCGCGCTCGAGTACCCGGACCTGCCGGCGGGCGTCGTGGGCCGCGGCTCCACCCACCACTTCGCCCTCGCGGTCGACTCCGTCGAGGAGCTCGACGCCTGGCGCGACTACCTCGTCGAGCAGCGCGTGGACTGCTCGGAGGTCTTCGTCCGCGGCGGCTTCCACTCGCTCTACGTGCGTGACCCGGACGGCCACGTCGTGGAGATCGCCACCCGCACGACGTAGGCCGGCGCCGGCCGCGCGCGGGGCGCGGCCGGCCGGAGGGGTGCTCAGACGAGCGCGAGAGCGCCCGCGTAGCGGGGCGCGAACGGATCGAGCGTCGGGCGGCCGAGGAGGCGCGCGACGAGCTGCTCACGCTGACGCTCGGTGAGCGTCGCGACGGTCTTGGTCTCGTTCATCGGGATCGCGCCGAGGAACCGGCGGCAGCGCTGGCGGCCCCAGCGGTGCTGGCTCATCAGCAGGTCGGCGACGGTCATGCTCGCGGCCTCCCACGGCGTGTCCTCGAGCACGTCGACGACGGTGACGGTCCCGTCGGCGATCTGACGCTTCAGCTCGGCCCGGGCGAGCCGGACCTGGTTGGCGCGATCAAGGGCGCGCATGTGTTGCGGCGCTGGGGCAGCGTCCATGGAAGATCCATACCTCCTCTGACCGTCCGCCTGGCGCGAACGGGCCTCGGTGTTCGTTGTTCGGCGGCCGGGTGCTCAGGCACGGGGAGGCGCGAGGTGCCAGAACGGGTCGGGGACGCCGGTCTGACCGGGGTCAGACGATGCCCTGCTCCGTGCTCTCCGCCTCGTGCTTCTGCCCGCGCCTCAGCGCTCGACCGGTGGAGAACGTAGCCAAAGCCGGAGCCGCTGTGCAACGGATCTCGGGCGGCTCATTCGCAAAGAGCACGGTTTTTTCACCGTCGTGTCCGGACACCGTGCAACGCTGGGAAATTCGTCCAGTCGGGGGTCCGGATGTGCTTACGCGGGCCCGGGGAGGGGGCCGTGCTCGGCTTCGAAGCTCGCCTTGACCTGCGCGAAGGTCGCCAGCGCGCGATCGAGCGTCGCCCGGTCGTGCGTGGCCATCACGCTCGTGCGCAGCAGCGCCCCGGCGGGCGGCACGGCAGGGTGCAGGGCGACGTTGACGTAGACGCCGGCGTCGTAGAGGGCGCGCCACAGCAGGACGGCCTTCCAGTCGTCGCCCACGACGACGGGGACGATCGTGGTGGTCGTGTCGGACTCGACGACCTCGAAGCCAAGGGCGTGGAGGCCGTCGCGCAGGTACTGCGCGTTGTCGAGCACCCGAGCGAACAGCTGCGGGCCCTCGTCGGACGTGATCACGCGCAGGGCGGCCAGCGCGGCGCCGATCGCGGCGGGGACGCCGGACGCCGTGAAGAGGAACGCGCGCGACTGGACGCGGAGGAAGTCGATGACCTCGCTCGAGCCGGCGAGGAAGCCGCCGCAGGACGCCAGCGACTTCGAGAACGTCCCCATCCGCAGGTCGGTGTCCTCCTCGACGCCGAGCAGCTCCGCGGTGCCGGCGCCACGGGCGCCGAGCACGCCGGCCCCGTGGGCCTCGTCGACCATCAGGCGCGCCCCGTAGGCCTTGACGAGCGCCACGATCTCCGGCAGGGGCGCGACGTCGCCCTCCATCGAGAAGACGCCGTCGACGACGACGAGGATGCCGCCGCCGTCGGCCTGCGCGCGCCCCAGCTGCTTCTCGAGCAGGTCGAGGCGGTTGTGGCGGAACGCGCGCAGCTTCGCGCGCGACAGCAGCACGCCGTCGAGGATCGAGGCGTGGTCGCCGGCGTCGGCGACCACGGTGTCCCCCGCGCCGAGCAGGGTGCCCAGCGCCGCGAGGTTGGCGCCGTGGCCGGTCGAGGTCACGAGCGCGTCCTCCGTGCCCATCCAGGCGGCGATCTCCGCCTCCAGCTCGAGGTGGAGGTCGATCGTCCCGTTGAGCAGGCGCGAGCCGGTGAGGCCGGTGCCGTAGCGCTCGAGTGCGGCACGGGCGCCCTCGATGACCCGCTCGTCCGAGGTCAGGCCGAGGTAGTTGTTGGACCCGAGCATGATCCGCTCGGCGCCCTCCATCTCCACGAGGGGCCCGGCGGCGGACTCCAGCCGGCGGAAGTAGGGGAGCAGGTCCGCGTCCCGTGCGGCCTGGAGCTGGTCCAGCCGCTCGTGGTGGCGGACCTTGTCGAAGACGTCCACGTGCGTGTCGGACACGCCCCCCACGCTAGGGGTGGGGAGCCCGCAAACTGCGCTGGTCCTCCGAGCGGACTTCGGGTCGGTCGAGCCGGGCCCCCGCGCCATGTCATAGGGTCCGCGCGCGGTATGGCCGAGCCTCTGAAGATCAGTCCCGTGGCGACGAAGCGGGACCTCAACGCCTTCATCAAGCTCCCGTTTCGCCTCTACCAGGGGCAGGAGCACTGGGTCCCGCCGCTGATCTCGGACCGCAAGCGCTTCCTCGACCGCGACGCCAACCCGTTCTTCGAGCACGGCGAGGCCGAGTACTTCCTCGCCCGCCGCGGCGGCCGGGTCGTCGGCCGCATCACCGCGCAGGTGGACCGCAACCTCCACGCGTTCCAGGACAACTCGTGGGGCCAGTTCGGCTTCTTCGAGTGCGAGGACGACCAGGAGGCCGCCACGGCGCTGATCGACGCCGCCGAGGCGTGGGTGAAGGCCAAGGGCTGCGATCGCGTCGTCGGCCCGTTCGACTTCACCACCAACGACGAGTGCGGCGTCCTCGTCGAGGGCTTCGACGCGGACCCGGTCGTCCTGCTCAACTGGACCCACCGCTACTACCCGGCGCTCCTGGAGGGCGCGGGGCTCGTGAAGGCGATGGACACGCTGATGTGGCACCTCGACGTGTCCGACCGCAAGTCCGTGCACCCGGCGATCTGGACGATGGCGGAGCAGTCGCGCACCGAGCACGGCGTGACGACGCGGACGATGCGCAAGTCCGACATCCAGGCCGAGGTCGGGCGCTTCCTCGAGGTCTACAACGCCGCCTGGGAGCGCAACTGGGGCTTCGTGCCGCTGACGGAGTCCGAGGTCCGCCACTACGCCAACCAGCTCAAGCCGATCCTCTCCGAGGACTGGGCGATGCTGGCCTTCAAGGACGGCGAGGTCGTCGGCGCCGCGCTGTCGCTGCCCGACTACAACCAGGTCTTCAAGCGCATGGGGGGCCGCCTGCTGCCGTTCGGCTGGGCGAAGTTCCTCTGGTACCGGCGCAAGATCGACCGCGTGCGCGTCTTCGCGCTCGGCGTCAAGGCCGAGCACCAGCACACGGGCGTCGCGGCGCGCTTCTACGAGATGCACTACGACGCCGCCGAGCGCACCCCGCAGCACACGGGGGAGACGGGCTGGATCCTCGAGTCCAACGTCGCGATGAACCGCGCGATGGAGGGCATGGGCGGGACGGTGTCTGCGCGCTATCGCATTTTCGAGCGGGTCTTCGAGCAGGGGTAGGATGGGGGCGTGGCACGGACGGACACGCTCAAGGCCTCGCCGAGGATGTTCGACAACGACGTCCTCGACTTCTTCACCCGCGTGCACCCGGTGGTGCCGATCCTCATCTTCGGCCCCGCGGTCGCGGTCCTCGCCGTCATCGGCGCCCTCGACGCCGGGGTCTGGGCCATCGCCTGGGTCGCCGCCGGCTACGGCTTCTGGACGCTGACGGAGTACTGGCTGCACCGGCTCGTGTTCCACTGGCAGGGCAAGGGCAAGCTCGCCAAGCAGTTCCACTGGATGATCCACGGGGTCCACCACGACCACCCCAACGACCGCCTGCGCCTCGTGATGCCGCCGTCGGCCTCGCTGCCGCTGGCCGCGCTGTTCGTCGCCGGCTTCTGGCTGGCGCTCGGGTCCGGCTGGGCCGCGTTCTCGGTCGGGTTCCTCGGCGGCTACCTCGCCTACGACTACCTGCACTACTACGTCCACCACTTCCGCCCGAAGGGGCGGTGGGGCAGGAAGCTGCGCGAGCTGCACATGCGCCACCACTTCCAGGACCACGACCGCGGCTACGGCGTCTCCGCCCCGTGGTGGGATCACGTCTTCGGCACCGCGCCCCAGCAGCGCGTCAAGAAGTCGTCCTAGTCGTCCGTCACCCTGAGGCCATCGTGACCGACGAGACGCACCCCAGCCCTGATGCCGACGAGCCCGAGGTCCTCGACGGCCTCCCGGTGCTCGGGACGGCGCCGCCCGCCCCCGGGCCGGTGCCCGTCACCACCCGCATCGCCGATGTCGTGCTCGCCTCCCCGGCGCGCCAGGTCGCGACGCTCGCCGCCGGCGGCTTCGTCGCCGGCGCGGCCACCGTCGCCCTCGCGCACCGGCGCCGGACCAAGTCCGCCGTCAAGCGGCTGCACGCCCGCCGTCCCGGCCGTCCCGCGCTCGGCGAGATCATGACGAGCAACTCGTTCCTCGTCGACGTGCACCTGCTGCGGCGGGACTAGCCCGGTGCCGCAGCCTCCCCCGGACCTCGTCGAGCACCGCCTCGACGTCGAGGCCCCCTGGCCGCTGCGCCTGCGCGGCAACTCGGCCGACGGGCTCTTCCGCCGCCGCGGCAAGGCCGTCCAGCGCCTCGTGCACGCCGGCGGCGCGCCCGTGCTGGTCGGCGCGGTGGAGGTCGCGCCGCAGACCGTCCGCTTCGGCGCCCGCGGGCCGACGGCCGAGGTGTGCGCCAAGGGGATCGAGCGGATGCGGTTCGCCACCGGGGTCGACGAGGACCACCGGCCGTTTCACGAGGCCCACCGCGGCGACCGCTACATCGGCCGCGCGATGCGCGCGTTCCCCGGCCTGCGGGTCCACCGCCGCCCGGACCCGTGGGAGGCGCTGGCCTGGGCGATCACCGAGCAGCTGATCGAGTACTCGCGCGCCGTCGTCATCCAGCGCCGCCTGATCGGGGCCTACGGGCACCGCTGCGCCGTCAGCGGTCTGCGCGACGCGCCGCCGGCCGGCGCGCTGGCCGCCCTGGCGCCCGCACAGCTCGCGGCCTTCGACCTGCCCCAGCACCGCGCCAGCACCCTGTGGCGCGTCGCCCGCGAGGTGGCCTCGGGCCGGGTGGACCTGGCCGCCGCCGAGCACGAGGCCGGTTGGCAGCGCCTGCGGCGGATCCCGGGCGTCGGGTCGTGGACGGTCGAGATGCTGGCCCTCAACGGCCAGGGTCGCAACGACCAGGTCCCGGCCGGGGACCTCGGGTACATCAAGATCGTCGGGCGCATCACCACAGGGCACCCGAAGGCGCGCGCCGACGAGGCCGAGGTACGCGGCTTCATGGCCCGCTACGGCCAGTGGCAGGGCCTCGCCGGCGAGTACCTGCGCGTCGCGGCCGCGCGCGGCTGGCTGACCTGACTGCAGGCGTGCTCGAGGGGGCGTACCGTCGGCTCATGCACGCGATCCGTCAACACGCGTTCGGGCCGCCCGACGTCCTGCGCTGGGAGGCGGTCCCGCTCGTCCACCCGGGGCCGGGGCAGGTCCGGATCGCCGTCGCGCTCGCCGGGGTCCACCGCCTCGACACCACGATCCGCGCGGGTGTGGCGGGCGGCCCGCTGGCGCTTCCCGCGCTGCCGATGACCCCTGGCCGCGAGGTGGCCGGGATCGTCGAGGCGGTGGGCGAGGACGTCGACCCCGGGTGGCAAGGGCGGCGGGTCGTGGCACATCTCGGCGCGGCGAGCGGCGGCTACGCCGAGCGGGCGCTCGCCCCGGCCGCGGCGCTCCATGCGGTCCCTGAAGCGACGCCGCTCAGCCACGCGGTCGCGATGATCGGGACCGGCCGTACGGCGCTGCTGATCCTGGACGCGGCGGCGATCGGGCCGCAGGACGTGGTGCTCGTCCCGTCGGCCGCCGGCGGTCTGGGCGTCCTGCTCGTCCAGGCCGCCCGCCGGTCGGGCGCCGCGGTGATCGGGCTGGCCGGCGGGCCGCAGAAGACCGCGCTGGTGGCCCGGCTGGGCGCGCAGGCGGTCGACTACCGCGCCGACGACTGGCCCGGAGCGGTCCGCGTCGCGCTCGGCGACCGGCGCGCCACGGTGCTGCTCGACGGCGTCGGCGGGTCCGTCGGTGCCGAGCTCACCGGCCTTCTGGGCCGGGGCGGGCGGATCGTGACGTTCGGGTGGTCCGGGGCGGCCGCGGCCGGCGACGGCGCGAGCGGTCCCGACGACGGGCACCTCGACGAGGCCGCGCTGGCCGGCCGCGGGCTCACCCGCTCGACGCCCCTGGGCCCGGACGCGATCGCCGCCGCGGGCGGCCTGCGAGCGCTCGAGACCCGCGCGCTGGCGGCCGTCTCCGCCCGCGAGCTCGTCCCGCTCGTCGACGATCGCTTCACGCTTGCGGAAGCCGGCGCCGCCCACGCCGCCCTCGAGGCGCGGGAGACGACGGGCAAGGTCCTCCTGCGTGCGCCCTCGGGGCTCAGGGCTGGCTCGGGTCCGGCAGGCCCTGACCCGGGAGGAACTCGTTCGTGACGGGGTCCTCGTTCTTGACGTCGTTCTTGAGCAGGCCGTTGTCGAGCATCCAGGCCGCGTAGCGGTCCCACGCGCCCGGGTCCATGAAGCCGAAGGGCGCCTTCGGGTTGGTCGGCACGAACGCCGCCTTCGTCGCCTCGATCTGGGCCACGAGCGTCGCGCGGTCGAGGTCGGGCTCGGCCTTGACGAGCGCGTCGGCGCCGACGATCGTGTTGGCCCGCACGGCGGCGGTCCCGCGCTGCAGCGCCTGGATGAAGCGGCGGATCCGCGACGAGCGCTCCGAGGACAGCGCCTTGCGCTTGGCGGCGAACAGCAGCTCGTCGTAGGTCGGCACGCCGAGCGCGTCGACCTTCAGGATCGTCGGCTCGCGCCGGTCGCGTTGCAGCTGCACGCCCTCGACGTTCCAGAACGCCCCCAGGGTCGCGTCGACCTTCTTGGAGACCATCGCGGGGACGAGGTTGAAGCCGACGCCCACGCGCTGGACGTCGCCGTCGGCGAGCCCGGCGCGCTTGAGGATGGTGTCGAGGTAGGCGTCCTGGTAGGGGATGCCGGCGGTGCCGATGGTCTTGCCCTTGAGGTCCGCGACGGTCTTGACGCCTGAGCCCTTGATCGCCATCAGCGAGGTCAGCGGCGTGTTGACGAGCGAGGCGACCCCGACGAGGTTGGTGCCCTTGTCACGGGCGAGCAGCAGCTCGGGCTCGTAGGTGATCGCGAGGTCCGCCCGGCCGGCCTGGAGCAGGCGCAGCGGCGCCGAGGGGTCCGAGGGGGTGACGAGCTTGACGTCCAGGCCCGCACGGGCGAACTCGCCGGAGGCCTGCGCCGCGTAGATCCCGGCGTGGTCGGCGTTGGGGAGGTAGTCGAGGACGACGGTGAACGGCTCACCCTTCCCGGAGGGGCCGGAGCTCGCCGACGGCTCGGACTTCTCCCCGCAGCCGGCCGCCACGACGGCGAGCGCGAGGACGAGCAGGGCGGTGGTCAGGCGTGTCATGGTGCTCCGGTTTCAGTCGGGACGAGGGGCCCACGTGAGCAGGCGGCGCTCGGCGAGGGCGAAGACCCCGTAGAGCGCGACGGCGAGGACGAAGAGCAGGACGGTCGCGGCGAACGTGCGCGCGGACTCGAACTGGCCCAGCGAGATGAGCACGGCGTGGCCGAGGCCGGCCTCCGACCCGCTCCACTCCGCGAACACCGCGCCGATGACCGACACGGCGGCGGCCACGCGCAGGCCGGTGAAGGCCTGCGGCAGGGCGGCGGGGAGCTCGAGCAGCAGCAGGCGCTGGCGTGTGGAGGCGCCCATCGACCGCAGCAGCTTGCGCCCGTCGGGGTCGGCGGCGCGGAGGCCGTCGAAGAGGTTCACGGTCACGGGGAAGAAGCAGACGAGGGCGACGATCACGACCTTCGGGGCCAGGCCGAAGCCCAGCAGGAGGATCAGCGGCGCGGCGAGCACGACGACGGGCAGCGCCTGCGACCCGACCACGAGCGGGTACAGCGTCCGTCGCGTCGGAGGTGAGACGTGCATCGCGATCGCGATCAGCCCGCCGAGCAGCGTGGCGACGAGCAGCCCCAGGAGCGCCTCGCTCGCGGTGACCGCGAGGTCGCGCGACAGCTCGCCGAAGTCGTCGACGAGCGTCGCCACGACGCTCGTGGGGGCGGGCAGCAGGAGCGCGTCGACGACCCCGGCGCGCACGCTCGCCTCCCAGGCCGCGAGCAGGACGACGACGAGCACGAAGGCGGGCATCAGCCGTCGACCCCGAGGATCGCCAGCGCGCGGGCCGTGAGGTCGGCGACGCCATGATCGCCGCGCCGGCGCGGCCGCGGCAGCTCGACGGGAAGCTCGTCGACGATCCGGCCCGGCCGGCCGGAGAGCAGGACGACGCGGTCGGCGAGCAGGATGGCCTCCTCGACGTCATGGGTCACGAGCAGGGTGGTGCGGTGCTCGCGCACCAGCGCGTCCGACAGCCAGGCCTGCAGCTGCGCGCGGGTGAGGGCGTCAAGCGCCCCGAAGGGCTCGTCGAGGCACAGGACGGCGTGCCCGGGGAGGAGGGTGCGCAGGAAGGCGACGCGCTGGCGCATGCCGCCCGACAGCGCGGCGGGGCGGGCCTCCTCGAAGCCGGCCAGGCCGAACGGCTCGAACAGCCGGCGGGCGGCGGCACGGGCCTCGGCCTTGGAGCGTCCGGCGACACGGAGCGCCAGCCCGGCGTTGTCGACGGCGCTCAGCCACGGCAGCAGGGCGTCGCGCTGGGGCATCAGGGCGGCGGCGGGCGCCTGCACCGTCCCGGTGTCGGGCGCCGTGAGCCCGCAGACGAGGTCGAGCAGGGTGGACTTGCCGCAGCCGGATGGGCCGACGACGGCGACGGTCTCCCCGTGGGCGACGGCAAGCGACAGCCCGTCGAGCGCGCGGACGTCGCCGAAGGCCTTCGAGACCCGGTCCAGGCGCACGCCGGGGGTCTCCGTCTCGCTCCGATGGCCGGTGGCCATCACGTCCGTCACTTCCGTCGCTCCCTCCGCGGGCATTACCCCGATCAGGTCAACGGGTCGGCGCCGGATCGGTGGGCGCCCTCTCAGCCAGCCTCCGCCAGCCCCCCTAGAACCCCTTGGAGGCTAGCGATCGCCCGCGTCGGCCGCCCGCTGCTCCGCGAGCTTGTCGCGCAGGTACGCGGCCTTGTCGGCCCGGCGCTCGGCCTGGTGCTCCTCCGTCTCGAGGGCGGCCGCTTCGCGGCGGGCCTCCTCCGTGTGGACCTTGTCCTCCTGCACGGCCAGCAGCTCCTCCGTGGTCGGCTGCTCGTCACCGGGCATCGTTCCCGGAGGGTAGGCCCCGGACAGGTACGGTGCCAGCCATGGAGGACCTGCTCGAGGGCCTGGAAGGCGAGGCGCGCGCAGCGCGCGCGGCGTTGCTCGAGGAGCTGCGCGCCTCGGGCGTCACCGACGACGAGCTGCGCGCCGCCGCCGCCGAGGACCGGCTGGTGCTGTTGCCGATCGAGCGTGCGCTCCTGTCGGCGCCCGTCTACACGCTCGCCGACGTCGCCGAGCGCTCCGGCACGCCGCTCGAGGCCGTCCAGCAGCGGCTGCGCCTGATCGGGATCCCGATCCCGGAGGACCCGGACACACGGGCGTTCGGCACGGAGGACGTCGAGGCCGCCCAGCGGCTCGTGCACTACGCCGAGCTCGGGATCGACGTCGACGCCGCCCGCGAGACGATGCGCACGCTGGCCGGGTCGATGTCGCGTGCCGCCGAGCCCCTGCGGCGGCTGTTCGCCCAGTCCTTCCTCGAGGCGGGCATGGGGGAGGACGACCTGGCGCGCGTCTACGGCGAGAAGGCCGTGGAGCTCATGCCGCTCGTCGGCGCGGACATGGAGTACCTCCTCCGCCACCACCTGCGCGACTTCGCCCGCCATGAGGCGGTCGGGATGGCCGAGCGCCAGTCCGGCACCCTCGCGGAGTCCGCGCAGA
The DNA here is from genome assembly GCA_963726825.1 of uncultured Solirubrobacteraceae bacterium. GTDB lineage: Bacteria > Actinomycetota > Thermoleophilia > Solirubrobacterales > Solirubrobacteraceae > DATLGB01. Next base: position 180,112 of record CAVSDT010000002.1, read on the forward strand.
TCGCCGTCGCCTTCGCCGACATCGTCGGCTTCACCCAGCTGGGCCAGGACGTGCCCGAGGGGCGCCTTACCGACATCGCCGAGCGCCTCGACATCCTGGCGGGGGAGGTCTGCCGCCGCCCCACACGCGCGGTCAAGACGATCGGGGACGCGGTGATGCTCGTCTCGCCCGACCCGGGCGCGCTGCTGGATGTGACCCTCGCGCTGCTGGAGGCCGCCGACGCCGATGCAGACATGCCGCCGCTGCGCGCCGGCCTCGCCTGGGGCCGCGCGGTGGCGCGGCTCGGCGACTGGTTCGGCACGCCGGTCAACCTCGCCGCGCGCCTGACCGACCGCGCGCGGCCCGAGTCGGTGCTGACGACGAACGAGCTGCGCGACGCGCTCGACGAGGACGCCGCAGCGCGCTTTCACTTCTCCGAAGCCGGGCTGAAGAAGCTCAAGGGCTTCCCCGAGGCCGTGCCGACCCTGCGGGTGCGCCGGCCGCCGTCGTCCTAGGCGATGCGCAGCGAGCGCACGATGCGCGCGCCCGCCCCGGCCGGGCGGCTGACGAGCCAGCGGCGGCGGCCATCGGCGACCTGGATGAGCTGCTGACCGCCGGCGGTCACGGCGACCGCGCGGCGACGGCCGACGCGGGTGAAGCGCAGGGGGGTGCGGCTGCTGCGGTCGAGGGCGCGGCGGGCGTCGAGGCCGAGCCGGCGGAGCGAGCGCCCGCGGCGGGGGCCGGCGGAGACGCGGACCTCGGCGTCGCGAGGGCCGGTGGCGGTGAGCCCGTTGCGCCTGCGGCGCACCGTCCAGGCGTCGTCGACGGTCAGGCTCAGGCGCCGGCCGGCGACGCGTCGCGTGACCGTGCGGACGACGGACGACGGCGCGGTCGTGACCGCCGGGCTCGGCGTCACGGCGGTGGGGGCGGATGTCGGGGTGCGGGCCGCCGCTCGCGCCTGGTCGCCACCCGAGCCCGGGCTGATCGCCGTGGCCGCCACGACCACCGCGAGCACGACGAACGCCGCCAGCGCCACCGCCGGGGCGAGCCACGGGCGCCGGGCCCGTGCGGGGGCGGCGGGCGCCGACTCGACCGCCGGCACCGGGGGTGCGTCACGTTGGGGTGGCATAGGACGTACGACGTGCCCCACCGCGGGTTCCGGCGGGGCGACGGCCGGCTCGGGCGCCGGCTGCGCCCACCACGACTGCGTGCACACCGGGCACCACAGTCCCACGCCCTCCTCGACCGGGTAGCCCTCGGGGAGCTCATCCCGCACCTCGGTGCCGCAGGGCGGGTGCGCGGCGGCGAAGTCCATCAGCGCACCGGGCGGGTGAGCGCCTTGACGAAGTCCTCGAGCTGCTTGGTGGTCCAGCACTCGTAGGCCTCGCAGTGCTCCTGGTAGGCGGCGATCACGGAGTCGCCGTAGTTCCAGTAGAGCATCGGCTCCGGGTTGAGCCAGAACGTCCGGCCGGCCCGCGCCGCGACGCCCGCGAACAGGTCGGCGCGCGGATCGCGGCCGTTCGTGCGCGCATCGCCGAGGACGATCACGGTGGCGCGCGGGTGCAGGTCCTCCTCCGTGAGCTCGATGAACTCGCGCCAGACCCTGCCGTAGTCGGTGTAGCCCGAGACGTCGGCGACGCCGGCGTCGGAGGTGATCGCGCGGGAGACGGCCTTGAAGTCGCGTTCGCGCTCGAAGACCTCCGTGACCTCCGAGATGCGCTCGACGAACACGAACGAGCGCATCTTGCGGAAGGAGTCGTGGAGGGCGTGGAGCACGGAGAGGAAGAAGACGGAGGCCGACGTCACCGAGGTCGAGACGTCGCAGAGGACGAAGATCTCCGGCCGCTTGGGGCGCTTGGGCTTGAACTTCAGCTCGACCGGGACGCCGCCCGTCGACAGCGACGCGCGCATCGTCGCGCGCACGTCCACATGGGCGTGGCGCTGGGAGCCGGCGGACTGCTTGCCCTGCGTCGCCAGGCGGCGCTTGAGCTGCATCACGATGCGATGGACGCTCGCGAGGTCGGCGAGCGGGCCGGACGGGAGCGCGCGGTCGAGGTCGGTGAGTGGACGCGCGGGCGGCAGCGCCTGGTTGCGCTCGATCTGCATCCGCTCGAGCTCCGTGCGCAGGTGGCGCTCGAAGCGGCGGATGTCCTCCCGCGACGGCGGCGCCTCGGGCTCGCCCGCCTGGTCCTCGGGCGGCCGGACGCCCGGCTCGGAGCGCAGGCCGAGCGCGCGGCGGATGCGCTGGACGTCGACGCCGAGGACCCCGGAGGCCTGGCCGCGCTGGCCGAAGGCGGCGATCGCCAGCCGGGCGAGGTCGCGCATGAGGGACTCGTCGCCGTCGCGGATCGCCTGCATGACGGCCTCGCGCAACGCCTCGAGGTCGAGCTCCTGGCCGTCCTCACCGGCCCCGCCCTCGCCATCGTGGTCCCCGGCGGCGCCGGCGTCGCCCTGGCCCTCGGCGGCGGGCTTGCCCTCGCCCTCGCGCACGTCGAGGTCCAGCGCGGCGGCCTCCGTGGCGCGGAACAACCAGCGGTCGAAGACGAGCTCGAAGACCTGCAGGTCCTCCGGGGACTTCGCGAGCGTCGCCGCGAGCGCGCCCTTGAACGCGACGGGGTCGGTCCAGGCGATCTGCTCCAGGGCGGCGATGCCGTCCATCAGCTCCGACGTGCCGACGGCGACGCCCTCCTCGCGCAGCGCGTCGCCGAGGCCGAGCAGCTGCTGCTCGAAGGCCACGACGGCGGCCCTAGGCCGCGAGTCCCAGGCGCACGCCGGCGCGCTCGGCCACCACGTCGAGGTCGGTGCGGTGCTTGACGATGATCGACATCGTCGAGCGGAACACGTCCTCCGTGATGTCCTCGGCGCCCAGCAGCAGCAGGGCGCGGGCCCAGTCGATCGTCTCCGCGATCGACGGCGGCTTCTTGAGGTCCAGCTCGCGCACGTTGTTGACGACCTCGACGAGCCGCCGGGCGACGTGCTCGGAGATCTCGGGGGCATGGAGCCGGATGATCTCGAGCTCGTGCTCGGCGTCGGGGTAGTCGAGCCAGAGGTAGATGCAGCGGCGCTTGAGCGCCTCGGTGAGCTCGCGGGAGTTGTTGGAGGTGAGCAGCACCACGGGCATGGTGCGAGCCTCGACGCGGCCGAGCTCGGGGATGGAGACCTGGAAGTCCGACAGGAGCTCAAGCAGCATCGCCTCGAACTCCTGATCGGTCTTGTCGATCTCATCGATGAGCAGGACGACCGGTTCCTCGGCGGAGATCGCGTTCAGCAGCGGCCGCGAGAGGAGGAACTCCTCGCCGAAGATGTCGTCCTGGACCTGGTCCCAGGCCTCGCCCTCACGCTCGGCCTGGATGCGCAGCAGCTGCTTGCGGTAGTTCCACTCGTACAGCGCCTTGGCCTCGTCGAGGCCCTCGTAGCACTGCAGGCGCACGAGATCGCGCTCCAGGTAGCGGCTGAGGGCCTTGGCCAGCTCGGTCTTGCCGACGCCCGCGGGGCCCTCGACGAGGATCGGCTTGCCGAGGCGGGTGGCGAGGTAGGAGACGAGCGCGGTGGTGCCGCCGGGGAGGTAGTCCGCGGCGCGCAGCCCCGCCTCGACCGCCTCGACGGAGTCGGGGGTGACGGTCATCGGTCCCCGGGAGTCTATGGTCGTCGCTCCGTGGCCGTCCTCGCTGACCTCGTCCCGTCCGGCGACCCCGACCTGGCGGTCTTCATCGTGATCATGCTGCTCGGCTTCGTCGTCGGGACGGCCGGCCACGTCTACAAGTCGACTCCGGTGATCCTCCTGGGGATCGTGCTGATCCTGCTGGCCACGATCATCCTGCCGCTGATCGTCTTCCGCGGCGGCTCGTGAGCGGCGAGCGCGATCTCGGCGTGCTCCTGCGGGAGCTCGAGCCCGAGCTGCGGCCGGGGACATGGGTCTACGTCGCCGATCCCGGGTTCCCGCTCGATGCGGCGGTCACCGTCGACGAGCCGGAGGGCCGCGGCCACGTCGTCGCCCGCGCGGTGGCCGAGGGTCACGAGCTGGCCTGGAGCTTCGAGGCGGCGTGGATCACCCTGCGCGTCCACTCGGCGCTGGACGCGGTGGGCCTCACGGCGGCGGTGGCGACGGCGCTGACCACCGAGGGAATCGCCTGCAACGTCGTGGCGGGCCTCCGGCACGACCACCTGCTCGTTCCCGTCGCGCGCGCCGACGACGCCCTGGCCGTCCTGCGCGACCTGCGCGACCTGCGAACCAGCTCCTAGCGCCGCCGCGCCGCGGCCGGTGCCGGCCGGCCACGCCATGGCGTGGCCGGTGGGCGCTGGCGGGTGGGGGGGTGGGGTCAGGTCAGGACCCAGGTCCCCGGCCCGGCGGGGGCGGCGGCGGTGGTGGTGGTGGGGGAGGCGGCGGTGGCGGCGGCGGGAACCGGCGGGTGGTGGCCTGGTCGTCGTGCGCCGGCGCGTCGGGGAGGACGCGGGTGGGCTCGTCGTCGTGCGGCGCGTCGGGGAGGACGCGGGTGGGCTCGTCGTCGCGCTCGGCGCCGGCGCGGGCGTAGGCCGCGACCCGGGCCTCGCGGCTCGGCCGGGCCGTCCGGTGCTCGCCGGTCTCGGCCGGGTTCGGCGGTTCGGCGATGTGGGCCGCGCGCAGGCGCTGGCCGGCCGCGACCAGCACCCCGGCGACGACCATCGTCACGAAGATCCCCCACTGCACGCCGACGGAGCCCTGCTCCACGTCCGGCTTGTCGAACAGGCGCCACGTGAGCAGCGCGAGCACCCAGCCGCCCGCGATCGTCACGGCCCAGCCGTCCCCGCCGGGCAGGTGGAAGCCGCGCCGCTGCGCGCGGGACCACAGGAGGAAGAGCACCGCGCCGGCGACGAGCAGCACCGACGCCTCCACGAGCGTGAAGACCCCGAACGCGCTGCGGCTGTCGTGCACGATCGCGGGCGGCCGCCCGGTCGGGTAGCTCGTCCGGTACCACGGGAGGAACAGGCACAGGACGAGGGCCAGCGCCGGCACGCCGGCGAGCCGCTCCTCGGGGCTCAGGCTGCGCAGCGCCCTCACGCGATGGGGATGTCGCGCACGCGGTCGTCGGCGCCGCCGGTCTCGGCGGCGGAGCGCTCGAACCGGTCGAGGTACCAGTCGATCACCGCGCGCACGGCGAGCAGCAGCTCGCGCAGCGCCTCCGCGAGCTGGGCGGTCAGCTCCGGCGGGATCGCCTCGCGCAGCGCCCCGAGCAGGTTGACGACGACCTGCAGCTCGTGCGGGCGCCCGTCGCCGGCGGGCGCGCCGTCGCCGGGCGTGGCCCAGCCGTTGTCCGGGACGTCGCCGACCCGGTCGCGGAACGCCGCATCGGCAGCGGCGGCGCGGTCGGCGGCGTCGCGCACGAGCCGCTCGGCGGCGGCGTGGGCCGCGTCGACGTGACCGCGCAGGTCGCGGATGCCGTCCCCGTCGGTCATCGCCGGCCTCGCGGGCCGGCCGGGCGTGGCGCGCGCTCAGCCACCGACGGGCTCCGGGACGGGTTCGAAGGTGACCACGAGCGCGCCGTCGGCGAACGCGGCAGCGGCGGGGCGCATGGCGGCGAGCGAGGCCGGCAGTGCGATCACGCGCTTGACGGCGCCCACGCGCACGACGAGCTCGAGCCCGACCTGCTTCAGCGACACGTCGCCCTTGGCGACGAACGGCAGCTCGAGGCGCAGCTGCACCTGATCGCCGACCTCGCGCAGGACCTGCGAGACGGATGCGTGGAGCACGGCGTCGGCCTCGACGGCGCCGAAGACGTCCTCGCCCAGCCGGTCGAGCATCGCCTCGCCGACGACCTCACGTTCGAAGAAGGGCGCGCGCAGCACCGGCACGGGGGCGAAGCCGGACTCGACGAGCTCGAGCTGCTCCTGCTGCACCGCGCGCCAGGCGCCGAAGTAGGTCCCCTCGACCTCCGCGGGGAAGACGCGGTTGACGACCACCGCATCGGTCAGGTACCCGAACAGGTTCAGGTACGTGAAGGTCCGCATCGTCTCCTTGACCACCATCCGGTCCGGGGTGGTGACGAGCCGCAGCGAGGTGCGCTCGTCGCGCAGGATCTCGTTCATCGCGACGAGGTTGGCGACGAGCGTCTGCACCTCGGCGAAGACGCGCTCGTCGGGGAGGTTGACGTCCAGGAAGGCGCGCGCGAGTGGCCGCGCCGCCGCCAGCAGGGCGGTCTCGCGGCCGAGCACCTTGCCGAGCCACCAGCGGGCGACGTCGGGGAAGGACAGCAGCCGCAGCGTCTCGCCCGTCGGGGCGCAGTCGACGATCACCGCGTCGAACTCCCCCGCGTCCCAGTGGTGCTTGATCTGCAGGAGGCTGAAGAGCTCGTCGCCGCCGGGCGGGACCGTCAGCTCCTCGGCCGCGATCCGGTCCACGCCGCGTTCGACGAGCATCCCGCCGAGCCATCCCTGGACCTGCGCCCAGTTGCGCTCCAGCTCGACCTGCGCCTGCACCTGCTGCGCCCACAGGCCGCCACCGAGGTCGGTCGGCTCGGGGCCGATGTCGGCCTCGAGCGCGTCGGCGAGCGAGTGCGCCGGGTCGGTGGAGAGGACGATGGTCCGGCGCCCCGTGGCCGCCACGCGCCGGGCGGTGGCTGCGGCGACCGACGTCTTGCCGACCCCGCCCTTCCCCGTGTAGAGGATGGTTCTCGGGCTCAGGATGCCCCGGAGTCTATGGGCGTCTCTTGCGCGGTGCGAGCACCTCGATGGTGCCTTCGACCGGCTCGGCGGTGTTGCCGGCGAGGTCGGTCGCACTGATCGTGACGTCGTAGCCGCGCGTGCTCCGCGGCGGCGTGACCGACCACGAGCGCGTCCCGTAGCCCTGCACGGTGGATGCGTCGTAGACGAGCCGCCCGCCGCGGCGCAGCTGCACGCGCACCCGGGCGATCTTCGACAGCCGCACCCGCACCCGCCCGCGTGCGCCCGCGCGCAGCGTGCGCGTGACGAGCGACAGCGTGGGCGCGACGCGGAGCTCGTCGGTGAACGACGCGACCGCGTCGCAGTAGGTCGCCTCCTTCGTGCGGTCACACAGCGACTGGAGGAACTCGATCAGGACCTTGTGGTAGTTGAGGTCGGACTCGCGCGAGATCGAGCCGCGCGAGTACAGCGACCAGGCGCCGGTGTCGTAGGTCGGGACCTCGCGGCGCGCGGCCGCCTCGCCCTCGGCGAACAGCCGCGCCGCCACCGGGTCGCCGGACAGCTGGGCGAAGTCGTAGAGGCCGACGAGCGACTGGATGTAGCCGTTGAGGATGCGCAGCCCGGGCCAGAAGGAGTACTGCGCGTAGTGCCGCCCGCCCGGCGCGGCGACGCGCACGCCCTCCGGCGGCCGGGTCCGGAAGATCGCGAGACCGTTGGCCAGCTGCGGGATCAGCTCCGGCCCGCGGCCGGCCTTGACCGCCGCCCGGGCCGTCGACTGCAGGCCCGTGCCCTGCGAGAGGCTCGAGGTCCACGGCGGCCTGCCCCCGTCGAAGTCGTAGTAGTACTCCCACGCGGTGCCCCCGGCGCGGGACGCCTGCAGCGGCAGCAGCTCGTCGAGCAGCGCCGCCATCCGGTCCTGCTCGAGCTTGGAGCGCCAGAGGGCGTTGAGCTTGCCGAAGTTGGCGAGCGGGTGGAACTGGATCCCCTGGCCCGGCACGGACTGCCACACGAGCTCGGAGCCGGAGAAGGAGATGCGCGCGCCCGCGGCCAGGAGGGAGCCGCTGCCACCCCACCACTGCGCGTTGCGCTCCAGCGTCAGGGTCAGCACCGGCACACGGGAGGCGGTCAGCTGGTTGCGGGCGGCGATCGCGGCCACGTCGGCGACGACCCCGCGCAGCTCGAGCCCGCGGCGGCCGGGGAGCCTGCGACCGAGCCGCCTGGCCCGGCTGTAGGCGTCGCGCGCGGCGAGGAAGCTCGCGCGGTCCAGCGCCCCGCGGGCGTAGAGGCCCTTGAGGACCGTCGGCGGGGTCTTCGTGCGGGCGCGCGCCGCCGAGGACGCGACCGCAAGGGGGGCCGAACGGTGCTCGCGGTGCGTGTCCGCAACGCCGACCGTCCGGTCTCGGACCGCCACCCCCGGATCGTCGCGCACGGACAGGCCACCGGGCCCCAGCACTGGGATCTCGGCCGCCGTGGCGCCCGAGGTCGCGCCCAGCGCCGTCGTAACGGCGATGACCGCGAGGAGCTTGTACCGGGTATCGAACACGAGGCCCGATGGTACGGTCGCTCGCCAATCATGATCGAGGAGAAGTCCGTCGTGCAACGCATCCTGCGTCCATTCCTGTTGTTCGCCGTCCTGGTGGCGGCCATGACCGGCCTCGCCGCCTGTGGTGGTGGCGACGACGGCGGCGGCGGCGGGAGCGGCAAGGGCTCCTCCGGGGACACCGACGTCGCGACGATCCTCGACCGCGCGTTCGCCGCGGACCAGAAGATCACCAAGGGCAAGCTCTCGCTGTCCCTCGACGTCCAGGCCGCGGGCCAGGGCAACGTGACGGCCAAGGTCTCCGGCCCGTTCGAGAGCCAGGGCGACACGAAGGTCCCGAAGGTCGACTTCGACGTCGAGTTCTCCGGTGGCGGCCAGAACATCAAGGCCGGCGCCGAGCACACGGGCACCAAGGCGTTCGTCAACTACAACGGCCAGGAGTACGTGGTCGACGACGCGACCTACAAGCAGTTCGTCCAGGGCTACGAGCAGGCCGCGGCGCAGAGCAAGAAGCAGAACGGCGGCAAGAACCAGCTCTCGGACCTGGGCATCAACCCCAAGGACTGGCTGTCTGACCCCAAGAACGCGGGCGAGGGCGAGGTCGAGGGCGAGGAGGTCGTCAAGGTCACCGGCGCGGTCGACCTCGACAAGATGCTCGCCGACATCAACACGCTGGTGCAGAAGGCCGGCTCGCTCGGCCTCTCCGGCGGGGCCAACGTCCCGCAGAAGCTGACGGACGAGCAGATCAAGCAGGTCAAGGACGCCGTCAAGAAGGTCGACGTCGAGATCGACGCCGCCAAGAGCGACTCCTCCCTGCGCCGCATCAAGCTGACCGTCAACGCGGTCAACCCCGAGAAGAGCAGCGAGACGATCGACGCCACCTTCGACATCACGCTGTCCGACGTCGGCGAGTCCCAGGACTTCCCCGAGCCCAGCGGCGCGAAGCCGATCACGGAGCTGCTCGGCCAGTTCGGCGGCCTCGGTGGCCTCGGCGGCGCATCCGCCGGCGGAGCGAGCTCCGGCTCGGGTTCGGGCTCGTCGGCCAGCCAGAAGAAGCTGCAGGAGTACACCGACTGCCTCGAGGCCGCCGGCTCCGACGCGGCCAAGGCGCAGGCCTGCGCGGAGAAGCTCAAGTAGCGCCCTGAACGGACGCCGCCCGGGAGCCCTAGGTTCCCGGGCGTGCGTCGCTTCCTGCTCAGCGGCGAGGGGTGGCCCTACCTCCTCGTCCCCTTCATCCCGATCGCGATCCTGCTGGACGTGATCGGGGCGGCCCCGACGCTCGTCTTCGGGGCCTCGGCACTGGGCGTCGTCCCCACCGCCGCCCTCATGGGTCGCGCCACGGAGGAGCTCGCCGCCCGCTCCGGGCCGGGCATCGGCGGCCTGCTGAACGTCACCTTCGGCAACGCGCCGGAGCTCATCATCGCCCTCTTCGCGCTCCACGCCGGGCTCCAGGAGGTCGTCAAGGCGTCCCTGATCGGCTCGGTGCTGGGCAACATGCTCCTCGTGCTGGGCGCGTCGATGTTCGTCGGCGGCCTCAAGCACCGCGTGCAGCGCTTCGACCCGACCGCGGCCAGCACCCAGGCGGGGATGCTGCTGCTCGCGTCCGTCGCGCTCGTGCTGCCGGCGATCTTCCAGCTCATCTCCGGCGGCGGCCTCCCGTCTCCGACCGCCGAGAGCAAGCGCTTCTCCGGTGACCTCGAGACGATGTCGGCGCTCGTCGCGGTCGTGCTGCTGCTGACCTACGTCGGCGGGCTGATCTTCTCCCTGCGCACGCACAGCGACCTGTTCAACCCCGGGCACGCCGACGAGGACGCCGAGGCGGAGGCCAACGACGCCGCCCGGAACGCCTGGTCGGTCAAGCGCTCGGTCGTCATGCTCGCCGGCGCCGGCATCGCCGTCGGCGTGATGTCGGAGATCCTCGTCGGCTCGATCGAGGAGGCCGCGGCGGGCATCGGCCTGTCGCCGTTCTTCGTCGGCCTCGTCGTCGTGGCGATCGTGGGCAACGCCGCCGAGCACTGGGTCGCCGTATCCGTCGCTGCGCGTGACAAGATGGACCTCGCGGTCTCGATCGCGATCGGCTCGAGCGCGCAGATCGCGCTGTTCGTCGCACCTGTCCTGGTCCTCGTCTCCTTCTTCATCGGGCCGTTCCCGCTCGCGTTGGTGTTCAACGGCTTCGAGGTGGCCGGTGTCCTGCTCGCGGTGCTCGTCGCGGTCAACGTCACCAACGACGGCGAGTCGACGTGGTTCGAGGGCCTGCAGCTCCTCGTGGTCTACCTCGTGCTCGCGATCGTGGTGTGGTTCGTGTGAGCCCCGTCGACTGGGGCATCCTCGCCGCAGTCGCGCTCGTGCTCCTCGTCCTGGAGGAGCGCCTCTTCGCCCGCGGCCGGGAGGCGACGTTCCGCGACGGCGTGCGCTGGTCGATCGGCTGGGTCGTCGTCGCGCTCGTGGCCGGCCTCGTGCTGCTCGTGCTCGACGGCGGCGACGACACCGTCACCTACCTCACCGTCTACGCGATCGAGCGGGCGCTCTCGCTGGACAACCTGTTCGTCTTCCTCCTGCTGTTCGGGTTCTTCTCGATCGCTGTCGAGGACCGGGGGCGGCTCCTGCTCTACGGCATCCTCGGCGCGCTGGCGTTGCGCGGCGTGGCGATCGTCGCCGGGGTCGCGCTGCTGAACCGCTTCTCGTTCATCACCTACGTGCTGGCGGCGATCCTGCTGCTGCTCGCCTACCGCGTCGCCAAGGGCGGGGCGGAGGACGTGGACCCCGACCGGCAGCTCGCGGTCCGCGCCGCGCGCAGGATCGTCCCGCGGGCGTCGAACTTCGTGCTCTGCCTCGTCGCGTTCATCGCGGCCGACATCGCGTTCGCCGTGGACTCGATCCCGGCGGCGTTCGCCATCACGCGCGAGTCGTTCTTGATCTGGATGGCCAACGTCTTCGCCCTCGTCGGCATGCGGTCGCTGTTCGTGCTCGTCAAGGGGCTGATGCAGCGCTTCCGCTACTTCGACCAGACGATCGGGGCGGTGCTGGCGGTGGTGGCGATCAAGCTGCTGCTCGAGAACGTGGTCGAGATCAGCCCGATCCTGTCGCTCCTCTCGGTCCTCGTCGTGCTGCTGGTCGGCGGCGCGGCCTCCGTGCTCGGCGACCGGCACGCCGACGCCGCCTAACCGCCGAGCTCCTGCACCCGGCGGGCCACCTCGGCCTCGACGTCAAGCGGCTCGCGGCCCTTGGCGACGCGGCGGTTGTTGCGTGCGACGACCATCTCGCGGACCTCCTGGCGCAGGCTGTCGTCGAACACGGGGGCGGTCAGGCGCGCGAGCTCGGTCTCGACGTCGACCGTGTCGTGGCCACGCGCCTCGCGACGGGCGTTGCGGGCCTCGAGCATCTGGCGGATGTCGTCGTCGCGCTCGGCCAGGCCGGCGGCGGAGGAGGGCTCAGGGGCCCCGGAGCCCTTGCCGTCGTCCTCGAACAGCCCGCCCGAGCCGATCTGGCTCCAGGCGTCGGACGTGAAGAAGAACGAGACGATCGCCCCGACGATCCCGATCCCCACCACGGCGAACAGCACGTAGGCGAATGCGTCCTGCATCCCGGACAGTGTGTCAAGCACGGAGACCGTGCTGCCGAGTATCATCCCCCACAGACGTTGACTGACCAGTCAATCGCTTTAGACAGGAGTCAAAGAATGGTCGATTTCACCCTCAGCGACGAGCAGCACGCCCTCCGCGAGATGGCGCACGACTTCGCCGCCAAGGAGATGCGCCCCGTCGCCTGGGAGTTCGACAAGGAGGGCACCTGGCCCGCCGAGGTGCTCAAGAAGGCCTGGGAGCTCGGCCTCATGAACTCCCACATCCCGGAGGAGTACGGCGGTCCCGGCGCGTCCTACCTGGATGGTGCGCTCATCGAGGAGGAGATCGGCTGGGGCTGCTCGGGCATCGGCACCTCCCTCGCCGCCAACGGCCTGGCCCTGGCGCCGCTCGTCCTGGGCGGCTCGGAGGAGCTCAAGCAGAAGGTCCTGCAGCAGTTCAGCGAGGAGCCGATCTTCGCCTCCTTCTGCCTGACGGAGCCCGACGCCGGCTCCGACGTCTCCGGCATGCGCACGACGGCGACCCGCAAGGGCGACAAGTACGTCATCAACGGCTCCAAGTGCTTCATCACCAACGGCCAGTACGCCGACTGGTACACGGTCTACGCCAAGACGGACAAGGACGCGGGTCACCGCGGCATCTCCGCCTTCATGGTCCCCCGCGACGAGACGGTCACGGTGGACAAGAAGGAGGACAAGATGGGCCAGCGGGCGTCCAACACCGCGACCATCACCTTCAACGAGACCGAGATCCCCGCCGAGAACCTCATCGGCGAGGAGAACCGCGGCTTCAAGCTCGCGATGCAGACGCTCGATCGCACGCGCCCCGGCGTGGCGGCCATGGCCACCGGCATCGCCCGCGCGGCCTTCGAGTTCGCGACGGACTACTCCAAGGAGCGCGTGCAGTTCGGCGTGCCGATCGCGATGCACCAGGGCATCCAGTTCATGATCGCCGACATGGCGACGAAGGTGCACCTGTCGCGCCTGGCCACCTGGCAGTCGGCCGTCCTGCTCGACCAGGGCCGCCGCAACACGATCGAGTCCTCGCACGCCAAGCGCTACGCGGCCGACTCGGCGATGGAGGTCACCACGGACGCCGTGCAGGTCTACGGCGGCTACGGCTTCATCAAGGAGTACCCCGTCGAGAAGCTCATGCGCGACGCGAAGATCATGCAGCTCTACGAGGGCACGGCCCAGATCCAGCGCCTCGTGATCGCCCGCGAGACGCTGCTGCCGCGCCGCATCGAGGAGCCCGCGGCCGCCTAGGTCCCGCGCGAGATCGGCATCGGGCCGCCGGGCGCGGCCTGAGACCGATCTCGCGCCCGGACGGCCTGCGACACTGGGTCGCATGCCGTCTCCGCCGCGCCAGGCCGTCGACGCCGTCGCGTCGTCGTCCACCGTCGCCCAGGCGCGTGAGGCCGTCGACCCCAAGACCGCCAGGGGCGGCCCGGGCTCGCAGGACCCGCTGATCGGGGACCTGCGCAAGGGCGGTCTGCTGCCGCTGTTGGTGCTGCATCTCGCCGCGCGCGAACCCTCCTACGGCAACCAGCTGATCGACCGCATCGGCACGCTCACCCACGGGGCGCTGACGGTCAACCCGAACACCATGTACCCCCTCCTGCGCCAGCTCGAGAGCCGCGGGCTCGTGGAAGGGGAGTGGGCCGAGCCCGACCGGCGCTCGCGCCGCTACTACCGCACCACCGCCGACGGCCGTGCCGAGCGCGACCGTCTGGCGGCGGAGGTCGGCCCGCGCCTGCGCCGCATCTCGGCCTCGATCGAGTCGATCCGCTCGGAGCTGGGGGCCTAGATGGGCACGGTGAGCGCCCGCGCCCGGGTTCCGCTCGATCCCGAGGCCGCCCGCGCGCTGTGGCTGGACACCGGGCGCTGGCCGTCGTTCGTCGACGGCTTCTCCCACGTCGCGCGGTGCAAGCGCGACTGGCCTGCCGAGGGCGGCACGATCGAGTGGGAGTCCACGCCGCACGGCCGGGGACGCGTCTTCGAACGCGTGACGCAGTCCACCCCGGGCGGGGTCGCGTCGGAGATCGAGGAGGAGCGGATCGCCGGCACGCAGACCGTCGTGTTCAGCCGCACGCCCGAGGGCACCGACGTCGGCGTGCAGCTCGAGTACCGCCTCAAGGGCGGCAACGTCATCCTCGACGTGTTCTTCGTGCGGCGCGCGCTGCGCGACGCGCTCCGCCGGACGGTGGCCCGCTACGCCCGCGAGGCGGAGGGGGACGCTGAGCTGGCCGCGACCGGTTGAGTCGGCGCGGTCGCGGTCGCCCCGACCGGGCGCCCGCCCGCTCAGGCCGCCTGGACGGGCGGCTCGTCGACGATGTCGAGGTGCTGGGTGAGGCCCGAGAGCATCAGCACGCGGTCGAGGAAGGCCGGCCCACGCACCAGGACCATCCGGCGCCCGTCCTGCTCGGCCCGGGCCTGGGTGCGCATGACCAGGCGCAGCGCCATCGAGTCGATGAACTCCAGGTTGCGCAGGTCGAGCACGATCAGCGGCCACTTCTCGCCCTCCGCTGCGACGAGCGCGTCGTCGAGCCCCGGGGCGCTGTACAGATCGAGGTCCCCGCGCAGCTGCAGGATGACCTGGGTGCCGTCCTCCACGCGCTCGATGACGAACTCGTCCATGGAGCGGATCGTATCCATCTCGTGCCGGTCGGGGTGCGCGCGCCCCGACCGCCGCGCTACGGTTCGCGCGCCTCGTCCAGCCTTCCGAAGGAGTCCACCTCGCCATGTCTGACCCTCAAGTCGAGCCTGTGACTCTCGAGGTGCGCGATGGCGTCGGCATCGTCTCGCTCGCCAACCCGCCCGCGAACGCCATCTCCGCTGCGGTCGTTGACGGCCTGGAGCGCGCCTGGACCGCCGTGCAGGACCAGGGCCTGCGCGCCATGGTGCTCGCTTCCGCCAACCCGAAGCTCTTCTGTGCCGGTGCCGACATCCGCCGGTTCTCGGAGATGACCCAGGACGACACGCGCGAGCTGCTGGCGAAGATGCACCGGCTCCTGCGCGCGTGGGAGACCTCGGGCGTCGTCACGATCGCCGCGGTCAACGGCCTCGCGTTCGGCGGCGGCTGCGAGATCGCGATGGCCTGCGACCTGCGCCTGGCCGCGCCGAAGGCCACGTTCGGCCAGCCGGAGGTCAAGCTCGGGATCATCCCCGGCTTCGGCGGCACCCAGCGGCTGCCGCGGCTGATCGGCCACGCGCGGGCGCTGGAGATGAACCTCACCGGCGATCCGATCTCGGCGGAGGAGGCGGCGCGCCTCGGACTGGTCAACCGCGTCGTGGGCGAGGACGAGGACCTGCTCGAGGTCGCGCTCGAGCTCGCAACCCGGCTCGCCGCGCAGGCGCCGCTGGCGGTGCAGCAGATCAAGCAGGTGTCGGGTCGCGCCGACGTGGAGGAGGGGATGGTCGCCGAGCAGCAGGGCTTCCTCGCCGTCTTCGCCTCCGATGACGCCACCGAGGGCTTCGACGCCTTCCTCGCGAAGCGACCGGCGAAGTGGACCGGGAGCTGACGCCGGCGCGGACGCTCGCGGGGCTCATCCGCGACGCGCGCTCGGTCGTCGCCCTCACGGGGGCGGGGATCTCCGTGCCGAGCGGGATCCCGGACTTCCGCACGCCCGGGACCGGGCTGTGGGCCACCGTGGACCCGATGGAGGTGGCGCACATCAGCGTCTTCCGTCGCGACCCGCAGCGCTTCTGGGCCTTCTACGGCCAGCGCTTCGCCCTCCTGGACGGCAAGGAGCCCAACGACGCACACCGGGCGCTCGTGGCGCTCGAGGCGCAGGGACGCCTGGAGGCCGTCGTGACCCAGAACATCGACGGGCTCCACCACGCCGCAGGCACCAGGGACCTGACGGAGGTGCACGGGTCGATCGCGCACGCCTCGTGCCCGTTCGACGGCGAGCGGGTGGCGCTGCACGAGGTCCGCCTGCGGATGGAGGCGGCGGCCGACGGGGTGCCGCGCTGCCGGGCCGGGCACGCGCTCAAGCCCGACGTCGTCCTCTTCGGGGAGCTCCTGCCCGAGGGCGCCATCAACCGCGCCTTCGCCCTGGCGGGCCAGGCGGACCTGCTGCTGTGCGTCGGGTCCTCCCTCGAGGTCCATCCCGTCGCGGGCCTGCCGCAGATCACCCTCGCCGGCGGCGGCAAGGTGGCGATCGTGACCGCGGGGCCCACGCCCTACGACCGCGACGCGGTGGTCAAGCTCAGCGGCGACGTCGTCACCGAGCTCGCCGCGGTGCTCGCCGAGCTGGACTAGTAGGTCGCGGAGACGGCCCGGGCGCGCAGGGCCGCCTCGAGCCGGCCCACCGCGTGCTCGACCGTCTCGATCGTCGCCTCCGAGGGGCCCCGGTGCTGGGCCTCGTGGGCGGCCGCCGTCAGCGCGGGCCGCAGCGCGTCGAGCTCGTCGATGCGCTCCGCAAGGTTGCCCTGGTCGCGGAAGGCCGCCAGCTCGGCGACGCCGGCGTCCACCGCGACGTGCGCCTGGAGGGCGGCCTCGCGGGGGCGGCCCGCGTCGAGGTCGGAGCGGGCGCGCAGCACGAGCTCCTCGCAGGCGAGCACGGCGTCGCGCCCGGCGAGCAGCGCGGCGAGACGCTCCTGCGGGCGCAGCGCGTCCATGCGCCGCGAGCGCCCGCTCGGCCCGCGGTCGCGCCGCGCCGGGATCGTGCGGGCCTGCGCCCACTCGCCCTCGGCGACCTCGAAGCCCTCGCCGTAGCCGGCCCGGATCGTCAGTGCCTGCTCCTCGGAGACCTCGCGCACGCCGCTGTCAGCCGCGGCTGCGCGGTGGGCGCGCAGTGCGTGGTTGAGCCAGCGCAGGGCGTCGTCGACGGCGGCGTCGGCCGCCGCGCCCGTGGCGCCGTCCAGCCAGGCGGTCGCCTCGGCGGCGTCGACGGTGGCGGGGTCGATCAGGGTGGCGCGGCCGATGCCGACCTCCGTGGGTGCGGCGGTCGCGTCCGGCGCCCGGCCCCAGCGGCGCATGCGCGGGCGCGCCGGCGCGGCGACCGACCCGATCACGAGGACGTGGTGGGCGTCCTCACCCGCATGGTCGCGCAGCAGGTAGCGGCCGTCCTCAGGCCCGAGCGGCCAGGGGAACTCGAGCTGGACGAAGCGGTAGGTCCGCTCGCCCGTCAACCGGAGGGGCGAGCGTCGGCCTCGGGCTTGGCGACGCGGATGGCGGAGTCCGACGGCTCGGCCGGGACCGCAGGGTTGTCGATCTCGTTGAGGCGGTCCACGAGCTTGATCCACTGCTTGGGCTTCAGCGTCGCGTTGAGCTCCTTCGCGCTCTTCGCGTCGCCGCCGTAGAGCGGGTGGAACCCGATGTGGATGTGGTCGTCGTGATCGGACATCGAGAACGTGTTGTCGGTGTCCTTGAACGTCATCAGCGAGATGATCTGGTGCGGCTTCATGGTGCCCTGGAGCGTCAGAAGCCGCTGGATCGTGATGTCGGTGATCGAGCCCTCGCCCTGATGGCCGATGATCGGGATCCCGTTGATGGCGGAGATGTCGACGGCGTTGCCCGAGGAGTGCTCGGACACGTTGCCGGAGGCGGTCAGGAAGCCATGGTTGGAGCGCAGGCTCGAGATCGTCGGCTTCAGGCCCGACAGCGAGAGGAACTCGATCGTGGCCAGCACCCGGCGGTCGATCAGCCCGAGGCGGACGTCGCGGCGGCCGCCCTCGTAGAGCTCCACGCGCGGATCGGCGAGCACCTGGCGCTGCAGCGCCTCCTTGCTCATCAGCAGGATCTGGCCGATCGAGGCGGCCTTGGCGTCCGGCCCGGAGAACGGGTTGCGGCCCTGGGCGCGGTAGATCTCGGTCGTCTCGAGCAGCTTCCAGCCGTCGAGGATCGGCTTCGGGTCGATGCGCGGCGCGCCCTTGCCGGCGGGCCGGATCTCGAAGCGCACGTGTGCGGCCTTGGCCTCGGTGCCCTTGGCGAGCTTGCCCAGCACCGTGCCGGCGACGACGCGCGACCCGGGCCGCAACCGCTTGAGGGTGACGTCCTTGCTCTTCGTGTTGACGCCGAAGACGCGGGCGACGGAGGCGCGGAACGTCTCGAAGGAGCCCTTGGGGGCCTTGCCGGCGAGGACCTGGTCGGCGCCGCCGTTCTCGGTCGAGCGCGGACGCAGCGGGTTGGCGAAGAGGCGCTCCTTGACCGCGCCCGACGTCCGGGTGACGGCCTTGGGGGCGGCCGCCTTCGGCGCGGCCTTGGGGGCCGGCGCGGCGGACGGCGCCTTGAGCGCGTCCTTGACCTCGTCGAGCGTCCGCGTGGCGTCGGAGTCAGAGACGGTCGCGGGCGCGTCCGGGGCCTTGTCGGCCTTCGGGAGCGCGAGCTCCTCCTGGATGTCCTTCTGGGAGATGCGCTGCGGCTTGGCGGCCGGGTAGAGCTTCTCGACCGACCCCAGCTCGGCGTAGGTGTAGGTGTTGCCGTAGGCGTCGCGCAGGCGGACGAAGTTGCCGAGCGCCTTGGACCTGCCGATGCCGACGACCTTGCCGTCGGTCACGGCGACGGCGGGAGCGCCGGCCTTGGAGAAGACGTCGATGGAGCGCCGGCGGGTGTCGGACTCGACGGGCACCGCGGCGTTGGTGCCGCGCTTGGCGCGCTTGAGCTTGCGGCCGTCGACGGCGTCGGCGTAGGTCGCGCGGGCGGCGACGGGGAAGCGGCCCTGGGTCAGCCCGGTGAGGGAGCCGACGAAGTTGGACGGCAGGCCCCCGAGCAGGCGGGCGCGCAGCAGCACGGAATCGACGTACCAGTCCGCGTGGTTGTAGGCGAACACGGCCTTGGCGATGTCCTTGTCGGCCCCCGCGGCACGCAGGTAGCGGGCGGCGGCGAAGATCGCGTCGACCGGGTTGTAGGGGTCCTTGACGCCGTCGTCGTTGGCGTCGGTGCCGTACATCTTCCACGTGGCCGGCATGAACTGCATCCAGCCCTCGGCGCCGGCGGAGGAGACGTTGAGGTTGCGGCCGTAGTCGGTCTCGATCTCGTTGATCGCGGCCAGGACCTCCCAGCGCACGCCGTACTGGATGCCCGCGGCCTGGTAGATCGGCAGCAGGAACGGCGGGATGCGGAACTTGTCGATGAAGAAGTTCGGCACGCCGATCGGGGCGGCTCCCGGCGTCGCGAGCGAGTAGCCCGGCGCCTGGGGGGCGGGGCCGCCGGTGACGGCGCCGCTGGTGCGGCGCTTGCGCTTGCCGTCGCCGCGGGTGGCTCCGCCGCCGCCGTCGGTGATCTCGCCGTCCCCTGCGGCCTTCTTGCGGGTCTCCTTCTGGCCGCCCTTGCCCTTGCCCGTGCTCTCGGGTCGCCCGTCGGAGCCTGGGGTGGCCGTGGCGGTGGCCGACGGCGTCGCGCTCGGGGCGGCGAGCGGCGTGGCGGCGGGGGTGGCCGACGGCGTCGCGCTCGGCGTGGCGGCCGGGGCCGTGATCTCGACGATGTTCTCGACCGGCAGCTTGAGGCCGGGGACCTGGATCTGCTCCAGCGGCGTCTCGGGCGGGACGTCGAGGGTGACCGTCACCTGCGAGCCGCCGAGGAGCGTCACCACGAAGGTGCGCTGCGCAGCATCGGCCGGGGTGGCGAAGATCGCCCATCCCGCGGACACGGCTCCCGCCGTGGCCAGTGCGCTCGACAGCTTTCGATTCATTCCCCTGTCCAACTCCCCCGAAGACCCAACGCATCGGTGCACGCGCACAGGGATGTGCGGTCACCCGATCGAGGATCCACGCTACTCATACGTCTGGCTGGTTGCAATCGGCATGCGTTAAGGCTCCATTGCGTGTCATCGGCACGGTGGCGTTCACGCTGTAGCGACCCCCGGGCTCCTGATGACGGCCGGCGGCCATCATGGCGCACCGGACCGCGCCGTGCGCCGTTGCAAGCCCTCGCCCGGCGCTACCGTCGGCCCATGAGCGACGACCCGCAGGGACTGCGCGACAAGCTGGCCAAGTCGAGCGAGGAGACGCTGGGGAAGTTCGCCCAGGACCTGCTCGAGAACCCCTTGGTGACCGGGGCCCTCACGCGGGCGTTCGCGGCGCGCGAGCGGGCCGCGGGCGCGCAGGAAGCCGCGATGGGGGCGCTGAACATCCCCTCGGCTGCCGACGTCGAGCGGCTCACGCGCCGCCTGCGCGCGGTCGCGCAGCGCCTCGAGGGCATCGAGGACGCGCTGGACAAGCTCGACCGCCGGCTCGAGACGACGACCGCGTCCGCCGGGTCGGGCGCCGGCGTCGAGGAGGGGCTCGCGACCCTGACGCAGGAGGTCCGCCGCCTCAGCGCCGCGATCGAGGCCGGCGACGGCCCCGCGACGGTCTCACGCGAGCAGGAGCGCCTCGAGGTCGGGGAGAAGCCGGCCGCCAAGCAGCCCGCCGCCAAGAAGAAGCCGGCGGCTGCCGCCAAGAAGCGCCCCGCCGCGAAGAAGCCCGCCGCGGGCTCCTGACCTCAGGCGGTCGCGAGGGCCGCGAGCGCCAGGCGGCCCGCGCGCAGCTCGGCCGCGTGCAGCGCCTCGGCCGCGATCCGCGTCCCCGTCAGGTCCGCGACGGCGACGAGCACCACGCCCGCGCGGGCGCCCGCGCGGGCCGTCGCGGCGAGCAGGGCGGCCGTCTGCAAGTCGGCGGCCAGCCGCTCGTCCGCCACCGGCGTCGGGCCGTCGAGCGCGTGGAGCAGGTCGCTCGAGGCGACGGCGCCGGCGTGGTCGGCCCCCTCCACGAGGACGGTCGTGAGCGCGGCGTCAGGCCCGACGCGGTCACCGGCGCCCAGTGCCCGGCTCGCGCCGTCGGACGCGAGTGCGGCCGTGACGGCGATGAGCTGGCCGAGCGCCACCTCGGGCCGCGCCGACGTCGCCGTGCCCACGCGCACGATCCGCCGCGCGCCGAGCGCGACGAGCTCGTGGACGATCGCCGCGGCGCTCGGGCCGCCGACCCCCGTGCCCTGCACGGT
The DNA here is from genome assembly GCA_963726825.1 of uncultured Solirubrobacteraceae bacterium. Lineage (GTDB taxonomy): Bacteria > Actinomycetota > Thermoleophilia > Solirubrobacterales > Solirubrobacteraceae > DATLGB01. Next base: position 200,773 of record CAVSDT010000002.1, read on the forward strand.
GAGCGCGCGGCCGTCGATGCCGGTGCCCGTGTAGCCCCACAGCCCCCGGTGGTGGTTGAGCATCCGGGGGGTCCCCTCCATCAGGTCCTGGGCGAGCCGCAGCGCGCGCCCGGGATCGCCGGGGCAGACGACGCGCTCGGCCACGGGCTCGTGGGGTCGCAGGAGGATGGGATCGGCGTTGGTAGGCTCGCTCGTCATGGCCGCGTCGGACAAGCATGACGAGCACAAGCCCCAGCCGGGTCCGGCTGACGCGCTGCGTGAGGCGGTCGAGCGCACGTTCCGTGACGCCGCGGGCAACATGGCGGGCGCGGGGTCCCGTGCCCAGGGCCTGTTCGACGAGGCCGCTGCGGCCCTCGCGCGGCTCGGCGGCACCGGCGAGGCCACGCAGCCGGTGGTCGACGCGATCGAGGCCCTGTCGGCGCGCGTCGATGCGCTCGCGTCGCGGCTCGAGGCACTCGAGCAGGCGCCCGCGCCGGCCGTCGCCGAGCCCCCGAAGCGCCGGGCGGCCGCGAAGGCCAAGCCCGCCCCGAAGTCGCGCGCGAAGAAGAAGCCGGCGGCCTCCGCGTGAGCACCTACGCCTCTCCCGAGGAGCTGCGCGAGGTGCTCGACAAGGTGTTCGCCCTCGTCAGCGAGGACCCGGAGCTCGGCCCGAGCCTGAAGGCCGCCGACACCCCGACGCGCTACGAGTTCTCCGACACCGCGCAGGTGCTCAACGTCCGGGCGACGCGCGAGGGCGAGGACGGCAACCTGCTGTGGCAGTGGTCCGACGAACCGGGCTGGCTCCCGCACGTGCGGATGACGATGACCGGCGAGGTGGCCAACAAGTACTTCCAGGGCAAGGAGAACGTCCCCGTGGCGCTCGCCACCCAGCGCATCAAGGCCGGTGGCGACGTGAAGGCCGCGCTCGGCCTGATCCCCGCGACGGCCCCGGTCTACGAGCGCTACCGGGCGCTCGTCGAGGCCGAGTACCCCCACCTGCTGCTCGCGTAGCGACGTCAGGCGACCTACGCGGTCGCCTCGTGGCAGTTGACACGAGGACCCGTCGCGAGTAGACCTCAGGGCACAGATCGAGCCGGGAAGTGCGGGCGTGTCCCGTGCAAGGCGTCGCCAACACGACGAACGCCGCCGGCCGAGGCAGCGGGCCTCATTGCCCGCGGAAAACGGGGTCGCGACGGCGGCCCCGTTTCATGTTCAGGGTACGTTGCACCCCCCATGGCGGAACGGACGCTTGCCGACATCGCGCAGCAGGCCGGGGTGTCCCCCTCGACGCTGCGACGCTGGGTGCGCGAGGGCATCGTCCCGCTGCGTGACGGGCGCTGGACGGGCGCCGCCGCGGCGCAGGCCCGCCTCGTCGCCCGGCTGCGCGCCCGCGGGCACGGGCTGGAGCCGATCCGGCAGGCCGCGCGGAGCGGCCGGCTCGCCTTCGGCCTCATGGAGGACCTGTTCCCGAGCCCCGAGGGCCGCTACTCCATGACCGAGGTCGCGGAGGAGCTCGGTCTCGAGGAGGAGCTGCTGCGGCGCATCTGGACCGCGCTCGGGATCCCGGGGGCGCAGATGGAGACCGTCGGCGAGGACGACCTGCAGCTCCTGCGGTACCTCGCCGCGGTGCTCGACGCGGGGTTCCCCCTCGTCGCCTTCCTGCAGATGCTGCGCGTGTACGGGCAGGCGGTGGCGACGATCGCCGACACGGAGGTGCGGCTGTTCCACCTCTACGTCCATGAGCCGCTGATCCGCGACGGGGTCGACGGCATCGCGATGGCGGAGGAGATGGAAGGCCTGGCGCGTGACGTGATGCCGCTCGCGTCGCCGATCATGGACCACCTCCACCAGCGCTTCCTCCACTTCTTCGTCGAGCAGGACCTCGTCGGGCACATCGAGCGCGAGACGGGCGGGGAGACGGACTCGAGCCGGCTGCGCGTCGGCATCGCCTTCGCGGACCTGACGGGCTACACGCGGCTGACGGAGGAGGCGGGGGAGGAGGAGGCCCTCGACGTCGTCGAGCGCTTCGTGCGCGAGGTGGGGCAGACGCTCCCCGACGAGGCGCGGATCGTGAAGACGATCGGGGACGCCGTGATGGTCGTCTCCGCCGACGCCGCAGGGCTGACCGCGTGGGCCGTGCGCTTCCAGGCGGGCCGCACCGAGCGCCCGCTGCCGCGGATCGGGATCCACCTCGGCTCGGTGATCTACCGCGACGGGGACTACTTCGGCACGGCGGTCAACCTCGCCTCGCGGGTCGGGGCCCGGGCCGCGGGCGGCGAGGTGCTGGTCACGAGCGACGTCCGCGCCGCGGCCCCCGCCGGGCTGGCGTTCGAGCGCATCGGCGAGGTGCGCATGAAGGGCTTCTCCGCGCCGACCGAGCTCTACCTCGCCCAGGCGGGATGAGCGGCGCCGGGCCCGTCGTCGCGCTGGTGTCGGGCGGGGCCGACTCCGTCTGCCTCCTCGACGTGCTCGTGGCCGAGCGCGGGGTCGGCGCGGTGACGGTGCTCCACGTCGATCACGGGCTGCGGGCCTCGGCGGCGGACGACGCCGCGTTCGTGGTCGGGCGGTGCGCGGCGCTGGGGGTGCGGTGCGTGGTGGAGCGGCTCGGCGGTGGCGGTGCGCCTGACGTCTCCGGCAACCTCCAGGCCTGGGCGCGCGACGCGCGCTACCGGCTCGCCTTCGCGCTTGCCGCGTCCCTGGATGCCGACGTCGCCACGGGGCACACCGCGTCCGACCAGGTCGAGGGGGTGCTGTATCGACTGGCCGCGTCGCCGGGGCGACGTGCGCTGCTCGGCATGCCCGAGCGCGACGGGCGTCTCGTCCGGCCGCTGCTTGCGATGACGCGCGCGGAGGTCGAGGCGCACAACCGGGCGCGCGGCCTCGAGTGGCGCGAGGACCCCTCCAACGCGTCCCGGGCGTACGCGCGCAACCGCGCACGCGCCGACCTGGTCCCGGCCCTGCGCCAACTGCATCCGGCGGCCGAGGCCAACGTGCTGCGGACGCTCGCGCTGCTGCGCGACGAGGCTGCGGTGCTGGACGACGTGGTCGCGGAGGCGCTGGTGCAGTGCGGGTTCGACGGGGTCTCCGTGGACCGCGCCGGCCTGGCCGCGCTGCACCCAGCACTCGCCCGGCTGGTCCTCCAGGCGCTCGCCGACGGCGCAGTGGGGGGAGCGGGTCCCAGCGTGGGTGACCGGCTTGGGGAGCTGCTGGCGCTGCGGGGCGGCACGAAGTCGCTCGACCTCGGCGGGGGCCTGCGGGGCGTCGTCTCCTACGACCGGCTCCGGGTGTCGCACGTTGACGCCCGTAGAGGTCCTCAACGTGCGGAACCCCTCGCCGTCCCGGGGTCGACCCCCTTCCTCACCGGCGCCGTGACCGCCGAGTCCGTCTCCGCCGCAGGGCCCCGCCACCCCGACGTCATCGACCCGCACGGCCGCGCCCTGACGCTGCGGACGCGAGACGCCGGCGACCGCGTCCAGCCCCTCGGCATGCGGGGCCACCACAAGTCCCTCCAGGACCTCTTCGTCGACCGCAAGGTCCCCGCCGCGGACCGCGACGCGTGGCCTGTCGTGTGCGCGGGGGACGAGATCGTCTGGATCCCCGGCGTGGCCACCGCGGAGGGCGCGCGGGTCACCGACGCGACGACCGGTGCGGTCCGGCTGCGGTGGGAGCCAGGGCCGGTAGCCTGATCCCACGGATGACCCCCTTGAAAGGCTCGATCGGGGAGACGCTCGTCGGCGCGGAGGAGCTGCAGGCCCGGGTGGCCGAGCTCGGCGCCCAGCTCTCGGCCGACTACGCGGGGCGCGAGCTCGTCCTCGTCGGGGTGCTCAAGGGCGCCGTGTTCTTCCTCTCGGACCTCATGCGCGCCATCACCGTGCCGTGCGAGGTCGACTTCATGGCCGTCGCCTCCTACGGCTCCGCGACGGAGTCCTCCGGGGTCGTGCGGATCCTCAAGGACCTGGACACCCCGATCGAGGGCCGTGACGTCCTGATCGTCGAGGACATCGTCGACTCCGGCCTGACGCTGCAGTACCTCATGGGCAGCCTGCAGGCCCGCAACCCGGCGTCCCTCGAGGTCTGTGCGCTGCTGACCAAGCCCGAGCGCCGGCGAGTCGAGCTGCCCGCGCGCTACGTGGGCTTCGAGATCCCCGACGAGTTCGCGATCGGCTACGGCCTCGACTACGCCGAGCAGTACCGGAACCTCCCGTACGTGGCCGTGTTGGAGCTTCCGCAGTGATCCGTCACCACCCCCTCCCGCGCTAGTCTCGATCATTCCCATGAGCCGCTTCTTCAAGAGCGCAGCGTTCCCGATCCTCATCGTGATCGTGCTGGCGTTCTTCGCTTCCCGCCTGATCTCGGACTCCAACCAATCCGAGAGGCCGAACTTCCAGGAGTTCGTCACCGCCGTCGACCAGGGCCAGATCCGCTCGGTCACGATGAACACGAAGGACAACTCGATCGACGTGGTCGAGGAGAACGGGCGCAAGTACGAGACGGGGTATCCGGCCAACTACGAGCCGACCCTGACGAACAAGCTGCTCGCCGACGCCGACGCCAACCGGCTCGACACCTTCGACGTCAAGCCCGCCAAGTCCAGCGCGATCCTCTCGCTGCTGACCTACGTCCTGCCGTTCGTCCTCTTCATCGGGATCTGGATCTTCCTGATGAACCAGGTCCAGGGCGGCGGCTCGAAGGTGATGCAGTTCGGCAAGTCCAAGGCCAAGCGCATGTCGGTGGACTCGCCGAAGATCACCTTCCGTGACGTCGCGGGCGCCGACGAGGCGGTGGAGGAGCTCCACGAGATCAAGGAGTTCCTGGAGAACCCGAAGAAGTTCCAGGCGCTGGGGGCCCGGATCCCCAAGGGCGTCCTGCTCTACGGCCCTCCCGGCACCGGCAAGACCCTGCTCGCGCGCGCCGTCGCCGGCGAGGCGGGCGTCCCGTTCTTCTCCATCTCCGGCTCGGACTTCGTCGAGATGTTCGTCGGCGTGGGCGCCTCCCGCGTGCGTGACCTGTTCGAGCAGGCCAAGCAGAACTCGCCCTGCATCATCTTCATGGACGAGATCGACGCCGTCGGCCGCCATCGCGGCGCCGGCATGGGCGGCGGGCACGACGAGCGCGAGCAGACGCTCAACCAGCTCCTCGTCGAGATGGACGGCTTCGAGGCCAAGGACAACATCATCATGATCGCGGCCACCAACCGGCCCGACATCCTCGATCCCGCCCTGCTGCGCCCCGGTCGCTTCGACCGCCAGATCACCGTCGACCGCCCCGACCGCGGCGGCCGCCGCAAGATCCTCGAGGTCCACACCCGCGGCAAGCCGCTGGCGCGCGACATCGACCTCGACACCCTCGCCGGCCAGACCCCCGGGTTCACGGGCGCCGACCTCGCGAACCTCGTCAACGAGGCCGCCCTGCTCGCCGCGCGCAACGGCAAGAAGGAGATCTCCCACCTCGAGCTCGAGGAGGGGATCATGCGCGTCGTCGCCGGTCCGGAGAAGAAGACCCGCGTGATGGGCGAGAAGGAGCGGCTCATCACCGCCTACCACGAGATGGGCCACGCGATCGTCGGGCACTTCCTGCCGCACGCCGACCCCGTCCACAAGATCTCGATCATCTCCCGCGGCCAGGCGCTCGGCTACACGATCTCGATGCCGACGGAGGACAAGTTCCTCACCACGCGCGCCGAGCTCACCGACACCATGGCGATGACGCTGGGCGGCCGCGCCGCGGAGGAGATCGTCTTCGACGAGATCACCACGGGCGCGTCCAACGACATCGAGAAGGTCACCGCGACCGCGAAGCAGATGGTGATGCGCTTCGGCATGAGCGAGAAGATGGGCCCGCGCGTCTTCGGCCACGACCACGGCCAGCCGTTCCTCGGCGCGCAGTTCCAGTCCGAGCCCGACTACTCCGACGACATCGCCCGCGAGATCGACGCGGAGATCCGCCGCATCATCGAGCGCGCCCACCAGGAGGCGCGCGACATCCTCACGGAGCACAAGGACGCGCTGGAGTCGATCTCGCTGCTGCTGCTCAAGCGCGAGACGATCGAGGCCGAGCAGTTCCAGGCGCTGCTCGACGGCAAGACGGAGGAGGAGGTCTTCGGCGTCGACGACCCCGCGACCGGGACCCCCGAGGTCACCGCCGGCGAGACCCTCGAGCGCCCCGAGAAGCCGCGTGCGCTGCCGCGCCCGGGCTTCGCCTCCGAGGCGCGCGGGCTCCATCTGCCCGAGAAGCCCGACCTCGCCTGACCGGCGGGCCGCCGTCGCGCACCGCGAGCCCCGGCGGGGCTCCTCGCGGCGATAGGGTCGCCCGCGTGTCCGCGCCCTTCCGCCTCATGGGGGTCCTCAACGTCACGCCGGACTCGTTCTCGGACGGCGGCGAGTGGTTCGACGGGGACGCGGCGGTCGCGCACGGGCTCGCGCTCGTCGACGAGGGCGCCCACCTGCTCGACGTCGGCGGGGAGTCCACGCGTCCCGGCGCCGAGCCGGTCGCCGAGGCGGAGGAGCTGCGGCGCGTCCTGCCGGCGATCGAGGCGCTCGCCGCCGCCGTCCCCCAGGCCGTCCTGTCGGTCGACACGAGCAAGCTGGCGGTCGCCCGCGCGGCGCTCGACGCCGGGGCGACCTACGTCAACGACGTCACCGCCTTCCGCGCCGACCCCGGCCTCGCCGCCCTCGTCGCCGAGCGCGGCGCCCGCTGCTGCCTGATGCACATGCTCGGCGAGCCGCGCACGATGCAGGCCGATCCGCGCTACGACGACGTCGTCGACGACGTCAAGGCCTTCCTGGAGGACCGCATGGCCTTCGCGGTGGCCGAGGGCGTCCCGGAGGACCGCATCGAGCTCGATCCCGGGATCGGCTTCGGCAAGACCCTGGCCCACAACCTCACCCTGCTGCGCCGCCTCGACGAGCTCGTCGCCCTCGGCCGGCCGGTCGTCGTGGGTGTCAGCCGCAAGGGCTTCCTCGGCCGCATCACCGGCCGCGCGGTCCCCGCCGACCGGGCCGTCGCGACGGCGGCCGCCAACGCGCTGGCCCTCGAGCGCGGCGCCGCGGTGTTCCGCGTCCACGACGTGGCCGCGACGCGTGACGCCTTGCTGGTAGCCGCTGCTACCTTGGCCGCCTGATGGCCGACGAGGACGACGAGCCCGACTTCGACACCGACGACGAGGACGAGGGTCCCGTCGTCGGCGTGCAGATCGAGATCACGGGGCTCTCGCTCTTCACCCACCACGGCGTCTCGGACGCCGAGCGCGAGATCGGCCAGCGCCTCCTGCTGGACGTCTCCTTCGACGTCGGCGAGGTCGACGCGCTCGTCACCGACCGCGTGGAGGACACGATCGACTACGGCGAGGTCTGCCAGGAGATCGCGCTCGTCGCCCAGCAGCGCTCGTACAAGACGCTCGAGCGGCTCTGCGCGGTGATCGCCGACCGGCTCGCCGACAAGTACGGCGCGGAGGACGTGACCGTCACGGCCGCCAAGCCCGAGCCGCCGATCGCGCTGCCCGTCGAGTCCGTCTCCGTCTCGGTCCGCCGGGAGGAGTAGGCGTGGCCGGCGCGCCGCCCCGACAGCGCCTGAGCGCCGAGGAGCGCCGGCACCAGGTCGTCGACGCCGCGCTGCGGCGCTTCGCCGTGGGCGGCATGGCGGGGACGTCCACGGAGGACATCGCGGCCGACGTCGAGCTGTCGCAGCCGTATCTGTTCCGCCTCTTCCGCACCAAGCGCGACCTCTTCCTCGCCTGCTGCGAGGAGTCCTTCCGCCGCACCGGCGCGGCGTTCCGCGGTGCCCTGCGCGACGCCGCCGACGACGCGGACGTGCAGGCCCGGCTCGAGGCGCTCGGCCAGGCCTACGAGGGCCTGCTCGCCGACTCCGGGCAGCTGCGCTTCCAGCTGCAGATGTACACCGCGGCCGCGGGCGACGCGATCATCCGCGAGCACGTGCGGGCCGGCTTCAAGGCGCTCGTCGAGACCCTGCGCGAGCTGTCGGGCGCCGACGAGGAGCGGCTGCGGGCCTTCGTCGCGAAGGGCATGCTGCTCGACGTCGTGGCCTCGCTCGGCCTGCACGAGATCGCGTCCGAGGACGAGTGGGCGGCGGCCTGGTGCAGCCCCGCCATGCTGGCGCCGTGAACCGCTTCGACGCCGACACCGCCCTGCACACCCTCAGCGAGGGGCGCTTCCGCGCGGAGGTGATCGAGCGCTGGTCCGTCGGGCCCGGCCCCAACGGGGGCTTCATCGCCGCGCTGGCCGCCCGGGCGCTCGAGACCACGATCGCCGCGCCGCTGCGATCGCTGACGCTGCACTACCTCGCCGCGCCGGCGCTCGGGCCGATCGACGTCACCGTCACGATCCTGCGGGAGGGCCGCACCACCGCCTTCGCCCGCGTCGAGCTCAGCCAGGGCGGCACGCCGAAGGTCGCCGGCCTTGCCGCGCTCGCACCGTGGCGCGAGGACGCCCCCGCCTACGCCGACACGCCCGCGCCGCCGCGCCCAGGGCCGGACGAGTGCATCCGCATCGAGCCGGGCCGCCCGGGCCAGCCCCTGTTCCTCGGCAACTACGACATGCGGGTGCACCGGCCCGACGCCGAGCGGCGGCCGATGGTGCTGGGCGGCTGGATCCGCTCCGCCGAGCCGCGCCCGCTGGACGCCCCGTTGCTGGCCGCGATGGCGGACGCGTGGATCCCGCCCGCGGTCGTGCGCCTGCCCGAGCCCGTCTTCTGCCCGACGATCGACCTCACGGTCCACTTCCGCGCGCCGCTGCCCGAGGGCGACGAGCATCCGTGGGTCCAGGCCGAGTTCCGCTCCGGCACCGCCGGCGGCGGCACGACGGACGAGGACGCGTGGCTGTGGGGGGCCGACGGCACGCTGCTGGCCCAGGCCCGTCAGCTCGGCGTGGTGCGCCGGGTCCCGCCGTCGTGATCGGCTTCCTCGGCCTGGGCTCCAACGTCGGCGACAGCCGCTCGCACCTGCAGGCGGCCGTCGACCTGCTCCCCGGCCAGGGCGTCACCGTGCTCGCCGCCTCGAGCGTGTACGAGACCGAGCCGATCGGCGACGTGCTCGACCAGCCGGCCTTCCTGAACGCCTGCCTGCGGATCGACACCGCGCTGGACCCCGAGGCGCTGCTGCGCGCGTGCAAGGCGGTGGAACGCGAACGGGGCCGCACGCTCGCCGGCGAGGCCGGGTACGTCCGCCATGGCCCCCGCCCGTTGGACGTCGACCTGCTCCTGCTCGGCGACGAGCCCTACGAGTCCCCCTGGCTGACGCTGCCCCACCGCGAGGTCTCCACCCGGCGCTTCGTGCTCGTGCCCCTGCTCGAGCTGGCACCCGACCTCGCGATCCCCGGGCGCGGGCCCGCCGCCGACGCGCTCGCCGGACTCGGTGCGGGCCAGGCGGTCGAGCTCACCGGCCCGCCGCTGCGGATCTGACGGCAGCCGGGAGACGGACGCTCCGGGGGGTCCGGCCCGGGACCGGATGCTGGCGGCGCATCGCCCCGCCCCGTAGCTTTGCCCCCGGCATGTCCCGCGTCCGCGCCACCGCCCTGCTGGCGATCCTCGTCGCGGCGGGGGCGGCCGCCGCGCCCGCGGGCGCGGCCGACTTCTGCGTCGACGTCGACCGCGCGGGCTGCAGCCCGGAGCCGTCGGTGACGGCGGCGCTCGGGGCAGCGGCCACCGGCGACCGGGTCCTGATCGGCGCGCGGACCTACGAGGGGCCCTTCACCGTCGACCCCGGCGTGACCCTCCTCGGCCGCGGTGCGGGAGCGACCCGGGTGACCGCGTCGTCCACGCCGGCGCTGACCGTCGCAGGCCGCGCGGAGGCCCTGGCCGTCGCGGGCGACGTGCGCACCGAGCCCGGCGCCGGCGGCGGGATCGCGAGCCTCGGCCGCCTCGCGGTGACCGGGACCGTGCGCGCCACAGGCCCCAGCGCCCTGGACACGACCGCGATCACCGCGCCGGCGGGCGCCGTCGCCGCCCTCACCGCCCAGTGCACCGCGGTGAGCGGCCGCGGCCTCACGCTCCTCGGCCAGGCCGACCACGCCGTCGCCGCGGGCTGCGCGACCGCCAGGACGGCGTCCGTCGCCGTGCGCTCGAGCGTGCTGCTCGGCGCCGACCCGGCCGTTCGCACGGGCCAGGGCGCCGCCGGGGGCGCCGCCCCCGCCACCGTCACCACCGCCTGGAGCGCCCACCTCCCCGACGCCGACGTCACGTCGTCGGATCGCATCGACGCGACCGGCGTGGGCGCCGACGGGGTCCCCGGCCCCGGGTCACCCCTGCTGGACCGCGGCGACCCCGCGCCGCTGGCCGCGCCCGACCAGGACACCGGCGCGCCGGGCGAGCCGTTCGCGGACCTCCTCGGCGTGGCGCGCATGGCCGACGGGGACGGCGACGGCACCGTGCGCCGCGACGTCGGCGCCCGGGAGTACGCGCCCCCGGCGGCGGCCGACCCCGCGGGCAACGTCCTCGCCAATCCGGGAGCGGAGGCCGGGGACCCGATGGGCGCGGGCACCCCGCCCGGCTGGTCCGGCACCTTCGGCGTCGCCTCCTACGGCGACGACGACCTCCCCGGCAGCGCTGCGGGGGACGCCCTCGGGGGCGGCGCCCGCCTGTTCGCCGGTGCCGCGGCCGCTCCCGGGCAGCTGCTGCAGCGCATCAGCCTCGCCGGCTCAGGCGCGGGCGTCGACGCGGGCACGGCCACCGCGTCGCTCTCGGGCCTGCTCGGCGGCTACGGCGCCGATGAGGACGCGATCTCGGTCACCGCGGCCTTCCGCGACCCGGAGGGCAACGAGCTCGGCCGGCTCGCCCTCGGCCCCGTCACGCCCGCGGAACGCGGCAACGACACGACGCTCGTCACCCGCGCGGCCGCCGGCTCGATCCCGGCCCGCGCCCGCGCGATCGACGTCACGATCCAGGGCGACCGCGTCGCCGGCGGCTACACGGACGCCTACGCCGACCGCCTCGCGCTCGTCCTCTCGGTCCCGGGCGTTCCCGTCGGCGGCGACGTCAGGCCCGACACCCCGATCACCCCGGGCCTCAAGCCGTTCGCCGGCGTCTCCGTCCTCACCGGCGCCCCGCGCTTCTCGCGCACGGGCCGCGCGAAGGTGCAGGTCGCGTGCGCGTCGGGCACCGTCGGGGCCTGCCGCGGGACGCTGGAGCTGCGCGCGTCGCTGACCGGCGGCCGGGCCCCGCGGCGGATCGGGCGCTACGCGCGCTTCGAGGTCGGCCCCGGCCGCATCAGGGTCGTGCCGCTGCGCCTCCTCACCGCCAGCCGCATCGCGCTGCGACGGCGCAGCCGGCTGAAGGCCCGCATCGTCACCACCGCCGCCGACGCCCAGGGGGTGCAGCGGCGGCGGGTCGTGCCCGTGCGGCTCAGCCTGCCGGCAACCAGGACGGCGGAACGGCACCGGCGGGCCCGGACCCGTCCCACGCGCTGAACACGCGCCGGGCGAGCGCCCCGCACGGCCGCGCGTCGATGCTCGGCCGCAGGTCCTCGAAGGTCAGAAGCAGCCGCAGCGTCGCGGCGATCTGCAGGTCGGCGGCGTTGAGCTGCTCCCCGTCGAGCACGCCGTCCGCGATCCAGGCGTCGATGCGGTCCAGGTGGGTCGGCAGGTGGGTGAGGTCGGCGCGCACGACGGGCTCCGACACCCCGTTGAAGTGGCGGGAGGCGCGGGCGACCAGCGGCGCCGTCGCCCGCACCAGGACCGCCGGGGAGGGCGGGACCATGCGGGTCCCGGCGGCGTAGCCCGGGAGCGCGTCGGGTCGTTCGCCGAGCACCCACCACGCGAGGCGGCGACCGATCGGCTGCAGGACCTGGTCGCCCCACTCCTCGGCGCGGGCGACGGCGGTCCGGCGCTCGGGGTCGGCCGGCCACAGGGGAACGTCGGGACGCAGCTCCTCCAGCGCGGCCAGGATCTCCCGCGAACCCTGCACGGGGCGCCCGCCGGGCAGCTGCACGGCGGGGACGGTGCGCCGGCCGAAGCGCACCCGCATGACGGCGCGGTGCAGCACCGGGACGAGGTCGATGCGGCGATGGGGGATCCCCTTGAGCTCGAGCGCCTTCTGCACCGTCATGCACGGGTGCGACGCCGGAAGGGCCCACAGGGTCACGGCTGCGTCTGGCATGCGGGGGACCCTACGCTCGCGGCGTGCTCCTCGTCGTCGACGTCGGCAACACGCAGACCCACTTCGGCGTCTACGACGGCGGGCAGCTGCGGGAGCACTGGCGCTTCGCCACCGTCCGCCAGTCGACCTCCGACGAGCTCGGCGCGGCGCTGCAGAACCTGCTCCTGCTGCGCGGGATGGGCTTCGAGGACCTCACCGGCTCGATCCTGTCCTCCACCGTCCCGCAGCTGCGCCCGGAGTGGACGCGGATGGCCGGCCGCTACCTCGGCCACGAGATGGTCGTCGTCGGTCCGGCGCTGCGCAGCGGGATGCCGATCCGGATGGACAACCCGCGCGAGCTCGGCGCCGACCGCCTCGTCAACGCGGTCGCGGCCTTCGCGCGCTTCGGCGACCGTCCCGTCGTGGTGGCCGACCTCGGCACGGCGCTGACCTTCGACGTCGTCTCGGCCCGCGGGGAGTACCTCGGCGGCATCATCTGCCCGGGGGTCGAGATCTCGATGGAGGCGCTGACCCAGCGGGCCGCGGCGCTGCCGAAGATCGACCTGACGCCGCCGACGCAGCTGATCGGCAAGGGCACGGTGGAGGCGATCCGGTCGGGGATCGTCTACGGGTTCGCCGGCCAGGTCGACGGCATCGTCGGCCGGCTCCGGGCGCAGCTGGGGGAGATCGACACGATCGCGACGGGCGGGCTGGCCAACGCGATCATCCCGTTCTGCGCGGAGATCGACGCCGTCGACGACCTGCTCACCCTCGAGGGGCTGCGGATCATCTTCGGGCGTCAGCTGTCGGCGTGACCGTCGCTCGGCCCGTGTGACGCGCGTGGCTCGACGAAGATGCGATGGGCCTTGGGCACGTCGCTGCGGACCGCCTCCTCGACGCGGCGGATCGCCGCTTCGACGCCGTCGGTGTCCAGCCCGTTGCGGAAGTTGATCTCGACGTTGACGAGGATCTCCTCCGGGCTGAGGTGCAGCGTCAGCAGGTCGCGGATCTGGTCGACGTCGTCGTCGGACTCCACCGCGGCGCGGATCGCGGCGCGCTCCTCGGAGCTCGCCGCCTCGCCGAGCAGCATGTCCTTGGCCTCGCGGGCGAGGAACGTCGCCCACACGCACAGGATCGCGCCGACGACGATCGCGCCGCCCGCGTCCCAGCGGCCGTCGTCGAAGACGTTGGCGAGGATGATCCCGCCGAGCGCAGCGGTCAGGCCGCTCAGCGCCGCCGTGTCCTCGAAGACGACCGTCAGCGTCTCCGGGTCCTTCGCCCGGCGGATGCCGGCCCAGAAGGAGCGCTTGCCGCGGGCGCGGTTGAACTGGCGCAGGGCGACCCGCAGCGCCGACCCCTCGAAGAAGCCCGACAGCACGAGGACGATGACGCCGAGCCACAGCGACGGCGCCTCCTCCGGGTGCAAGATCCCGGCGACGCCGCGGTAGATCGACACCGCGCCACCGACCCCGAACAGGGCGAGGGCGACGACGAAGGTCCAGAAGTAGCGCTCCGCGCCGTGGCCGAAGGGGTGCTCCTCGTCCGGCGGCTTCTGCGAGCGCTTGAGCCCGTAGAGGAGCATCGCCTGGTTGCCGGTGTCGGCGACGGAGTGCAGGCCCTCCGCGAGCATCGCCGTCGAGCCGGAGATGACCGCGGCGACGAGCTTGACCACGGCGATGCCGGAGTTGGCGGCGAGGGCGGCGAGGACGCTGGCCCGGGACCCGGCGGGGCCGCCGTCGGCGTGCTCGCCGCTCATACGAGCCCCGGCAGCTCGGTCATGGCGGCGAAGCGCGCGTCAGCCTCGGCGAGCCGCTCGGGCGCCGTCATGCCCGTGTAGCCGAGGACGCGCATCCCGGCGGCCTTGCCCCCGGCGACGCCGGCGGGGGCGTCCTCGACGACGACGCACTCCGCGGGCGCGTGGTCGAGGGCCGCGGCGGCGTGGAGGAACAGATCCGGCGCCGGCTTGCCCCGCTCGACGTCGGTGGCGGAGAAGATGCGGCCGGCGAAGCGGTCCCACAGGCCGGTCTCGGCGAGCGTGAAGGCCATCTTCTCGTGCTCGCCGGAGGACGCGACGCAGGTGTCGTGGCCGGCGCCCGCGATCGCGTCGACGGCGGCGGCGGCGCCCGCGACGGCCGTGAGCGTCCCGTCGCGCAGGGCGGCGTCGCGGCCGCGCATGTACGCCTCGGTGAAGCCCGGGGGCGGCGGCGAGCCGAGCAGCTCCTCCGTCCGGTCCAGGCAGCTCGCCCACGACAGGCCCATGAACGTGTCGAGGACCTCCTGCTGGGTCAGGTGGACGCCCAGCTCGGCGAGGCACGCCCGCAGGACCGCGTTGGACCGCGGTTCGGAGTCGACGAGCACGCCGTCGCAGTCGAAGATCACCAGCACCCGCCCCTGCCTACCCTCGATGGCGACGATGGAACGCGCGCTCACCGACCCGTGGACGCTCGGGGGCCTCCCGGTCCCCAACCGCGTCGTGCTCGCACCGCTGGCCGGGATCGGCAACTGGTTCGTGCGCCTGCAGGCGCGCCGCCACGGCGCCGGTCTCGTCGTCTCCGAGATGGTCTCCTCCCACGCGATCCATCACCTCAACCGCAAGACGCACGACGAGCTGCTGCGCATCGACCCGCGCGAGCGCGAGCACGCCGGCCCGATCTCGATCCAGCTGTTCGGGGCGGACCCGGAGATCATGCGCTCCGCCGCCGCGACCGTCGCCGAGCGGGGCGCCGACCTCATCGACCTCAACATGGGCTGTCCCGTCCCGAAGGTGATGAAGACGGGCGCGGGCGCGGCGCTGCTTCAGGACCCGCGAGACGGCCGTCGCGGTCGCCCGCGCCGCCCGCGAGGGCTCGGGGCTGCCCGTCACCGTCAAGCTGCGTGCGACGCGCGGCAAGGGCGCCGACCCGATGGAGGGCGTCGAGGTCGCCCGCGCACTCGTGGAGGACGCGGGCGTCGCCGGCATCACCTTCCACCCGCGCTCGGCCGCCGTCCGCCACAAGGGCACACCCGACTACGAGCTGGCCAAGGCGCTCGTCGATGCCCTCCCGGTCCCCGTGATCGTGAGCGGGGGCATGGAGGGGGCCGATCACATCCGCGGCGGTCTTCGCGTCCACGGGCTGCGCGGCGGTCATGCTCGCCCGCGGCGCGCTGGGCAACCCGTGGCTGTTCGAGGAGGTGCTCGGGACGCGCGACGCCGCGCCTGCGCCGGCCGACGTCGTGCGGGAGTGGCTGTGGGTCTGCGACCGCGCCGTCGAGCACCTCGGGGACCGGCGTGCCGCGGGCTACCTGCGCAAGTTCCACCCCTGGTACGTCGCGCGCTCGGGCGCCGGCAAGGACGTCCAGGACGCGCTCCAGCGCTCCGAAACCGTCGACGCGCAACGCGACGTGATCCGGTCCGTGGCGGTGCTACCCTCACTCGCCGCCTGAACCCAGGCACCCCGTCTCACCACCACAGGACGACCCCATGCAGAAGGACGTCATCCTCACCCCAGAGGGTCTGGAGAAGCTCAAGCAGGAGATCGATCACCTCTCCGGCGACAAGCGCCGCGAGGTCGCTGATCGCATCAAGGAGGCGCGCGAGTTCGGCGACATCTCCGAGAACTCCGAGTACGACGACGCGAAGAACGAGCAGATGATGCTCGAGGCCCGCATCGCCACGCTCGAGGAGAAGCTGCGGTCCGCCTCCGTCATCGACCAGAGCGAGCTCGACGGCAACGTCGTGCGGGTCGGCGTCACGGTCGACGTCGAGGTCGACGGCGGCAAGAAGGACCAGTTCATGATCGTCGGCTCGACGGAGGCCAACCCGTCGGCCACGCCCAAGCGGCTGTCGAACGAGTCGCCGGTGGGCAAGGCCCTGATCGGCCACAAGAAGGGCGACACGGTGCAGGTGACCCTGCCCAACGGCAAGTCGCGCAAGATCACCGTCTCGAAGATCGCCGTCTCCTAGGGGAGCCGTCCCCATCCCCGAAGACGACGGGACGGACCTGGTCGCCGTCCGGCGGCGCAAGCTCGACGAGCTGCGCGCCACCGGCGTGGACCCGTTCCCGCACGCCTTCGCGGGCGTCGAGTCCGTCGCGGACGTCAAGGCCCCCCACGCCGAGCTCGCCGACGGGGAGGAGACGGAGGTCCGCGCCCGCGTCGCCGGCCGGCTGATGTCGCGCCGCCAGAAGGGCAAGCTGATGTTCCTCGACCTCGAGGACCGCTCGGGGCGCATCCAGCTGATGGCGCGCAAGAACGTGCTCGGCGACGAGGCCTTCGACCGCCTCGTCGACCTCGTCGACCTCGGCGACGTCCTCGGCGCCGACGGCACCGTCCTGCGCACGCGGGCCGGCGAGCTGTCGCTGGCCGTCGACGCCGTCACGGTGCTCGCGAAGGCGATCACCCCGCCGCCGGACAAGTTCCACGGGGTGACCGACACGGAGCTGCGCCTGCGCCGGCGCGAGCTCGACCTCCTGTCCTCCCCCGAGGCGCGCCAGGTCTTCATCGACCGCGCGCGGATCGTCTCCACGTTGCGGCGCACCCTCGACGACGACGGCTTCCTCGAGGTCGAGACGCCCGTCCTGCAGCCGCTCTACGGCGGCGCCGCGGCGCGCCCGTTCACCACGCACTACAACGCGCTGGACCGCACGATGTACCTGCGGATCGCGACGGAGCTCTACCTCAAGCGCTGCATCGTCGGTGGCCTCGAGCGCGTGTACGAGATCGGCAAGGACTTCCGCAACGAGGGGCTCTCGCCCAAGCACCAGCCCGAGTTCACGATGCTCGAGTGGTACGAGGCCTACGCGGACTACACCGACGTGGCCGCGCGCTTCGAGCAGCTCATCCACGCGGTGTCGATCGCCGTCGGGTACGAGGGCCCGATCGACTTCACGCCGCCGTGGACGCGCAAGACGTTCGGCGGGGCGATCGAGGAGGCGACGGGGATCGACCCGTACGCGCACCGGTCGCTCTCCGGGCTGCAGGACGCGATGCGCGCCAAGGACCTCCCGGTCCCCGAGCACGAGACGACCTGGGCGCGGCTGCTCGACCACCTCCACTCGCGCTACGTCGAACCGGGCCTCGTGCAGCCGACGTTCCTCCTCGACTACCCGACCGAGCTGTCGCCGTTCGCGAAGAAGCACCGCACCGACGACGGGCTCGTCGAGCGCTTCGAGGCCTTCGCCGGGGGCATGGAGATCGCCAACGCGTTCACGGAGCTCAACGACCCCGACGACCAGCGCGCCCGCTTCGAGGAGCAGCTCGGCGCCTCGGCCGCCGGCGACGAGGAGGCGCAGCCGTTCGACGAGGCCTTCCTCGGCGCCCTCGAGTCCGGCATGCCCCCCACCGGTGGCATCGGCTTCGGCATCGACCGCCTGGCGATGCTCCTCCTGGGCAAGGACACGATCCGCGAGGTCGTGCTCTTCCCGGCGCTGCGGTCCACGTAGCCGGGGTCCCGCGGGGCGGCCCCGTGCCGTCAGGGCGGGTGTGACTGCTCCTTCCCACCCCCGATGGGGACAACTGCACGCACGGGCTCGCGCGCAGCACGGGATGGTGTCGGCTCGGCAGCTCTTGGAGGACCGCTGGACCCGACGCCAGATCGAGCGTGCCGTCTCGACGGGGCGACTGGTGCGGGTGCACCGCGGCGTCTTCGCCGTCGGCCACGTCCCACGGACGGACCACGCCCGCTGGATGGCCGCCGTGCTCACCGGCCCTGCCCTCGTCTTGAGCCACCGCTCAGCCGGCCGGCTTCACCGCGTCCTGGACGTGGAGGGACGCCCGGACGTCCTGTCGGTCAGGCAGGGCGTCGGCCCGAGGACCATCAACCGCCACTGGACCCGGTCGCTGCTTCCCGGCGAGACGATGACCCGCACGGGCATCCCGTGCACGACGCCCGCACGGACGCTGATCGACCTGGCCGACGTCCTCGCCGACGACCCGTGGGAGATCGCCGTCAGGTCCGCCGAACGGCAACGCCTCATCGACAGGAGCGATCTCGTCGCCATCCGGGGGAGACGCGGCCACGGACGGATGCTGCGGCTGATCGACCCGCTCCGGTCTCCGCTCGAAGCGCAGTTCAAGGCCTTCCTCCTCCGCCACGGCCTTCCGCTGCCGGTCTTCAACGCCGAGCTCCCGGGCATCGGCGAGGTCGACGCGGCGTGGCCGGACCGGCGCGTCGTCATCGAGCTCGACTCGTGGACCTACCACGGCCATCGCGAGGCCTTCGAGCGCGACCGCGCGCGGGACGCGGCGCTCGCCGCGATGGGGTGGACCCGCATCCGGGTCACGGCACGGATGCTGGACGCGGACCCGGTCGACCTCTTCCGGCGACTGCTCGGTCTGGGGTGACCGCGCGCTTTCCACGTGTGGCGGGGTCAGGGGCGGTCACGCAGCAGCTCGGCTGCCGCGTCCAGGTAGCGCCGGTTGCCCGCCGCCTGGCCGAGCCGCAGCACGAGCGGCGCGAGCCGCGCCATCCCCGCCGGGCGGCTCCAGGACCGGATCGCAAGCGACACCGCACCGTCGGAGGCCAGCGCCGCCGTGAAGCGCTCGACACCCGCGACCGGATTGCCCGGCAACGTCGCGTAGACGAACCCGCGCCGCCGGTCTCCTTCGACCATCGCGACCACCCGGCAGGGGACCAGCACGCGCAGCAGCGGGCCGAAGGGCGCCGCGTTGACCACCGTCGCGCCGACGGCGACCGGCCCGGAGGCGACGACTGCCATCCCCGCGCCACGGTGCACGTCCCACGCCAGCAGCGCGTCGCCCAGCGCCGCGAACGCGGCCGCACCGGAACCGACCACGCGGACGTCCTCGTGGACCACGGCGTCCGGCGGCGGGTCGTCCACGCCGACGACCGCGACGGACGGTGCGACCCCGTGCAGTCGCTCCAGCCGTGCCGTCAGCCGGGCCTGGGTCGCGAGGGCCGTCGGGAGGAGCATGGGTGCAGCGTCGCAGGCGCGTCCGGGCAACGAAGGACTCCCAGATCGGGTGCGGGACCCTCGCCACGGGCGACGCGACCGGCCGCTTCCAGAACGTCCTCGACCGCCTCGGGATCTCGTGCCTCGGTGCGGTGGAGGCCAGCCGCAGGTAGGTTCCCGCCCATGGACCTCGAACCCGGCGAGACGGTCATCTTCGAAGGGCATCCGTCGTGGCGCTCGGCGCTCGGCTTCTACCTCAAGGGCCTCGCGCTCGCGGCCGTCGTCGCGGCCATCCTCATCCTCGCCGACGTCGTGTCCAGCGGGGCCGGCATCGCCATCGGCGTCGGGCTCATGCTCATCGCCGCCGTGCTCGGCTACCTCAAGCGCCTCTTCACCGTCTACCTGATCTCCAACCAGCGCCTCTACATCCGCAAGGGGTTCATCGCGCGCGACGAGCAGCAGACGCACATCGACCGCGTCCAGAACGTCAACACCAGCCAGTCCGTGCTCCAGCGCCTGCTGGTCATCGGGACCGTCGACTTCGACACCGCGGGCAACGACGACGCCGACTTCCGCTTCGTCGGCGTCTCCGCGCCGCGGCGCGTGGTCGACGCCGTGCATCGCGCCCAGCGCGACTCGACCGGGCAGGCCGTCTAGGAGACGGCTCCCGGGCGTTCTCCGATCACCACGGGGTCCTTCGCCGAACCTTCGACGCAGGGCGATGCTGCGCAGGGGTCAACTGGGCCGGTTGGACGGGGGGTGACGGCGGGAGCCACTGGTACTCTGAACCGATAGGGACCATGCAACGACCAGTAGCCCGGGCCTAGGCCCAGCAGGAAGGTTTCCCTCCCACCATGTTCGAGCGTTTCACAGAGCGAGCACGCCAGGTTGTCGTCCTCGCCCAAGAGGAGGCTCGCACCCTCAAGCACAACTACATCGGCACGGAGCACATCCTCCTCGGGCTGCTGCGTGAGGAGGAGGGCCTGGCGGCCCGCGTCCTCGAGAGCCTCGACATCACCGTCGAGCGCGTCCGTGCCCAGGTGGTCCGCATCGTCGGCTCCGGCGAGGAGGTCACCTCCGGTCAGATCCCCTTCACGCCCCGCGCGAAGAAGGTCCTCGAGCTGGCCCTCCGCGAGGCCCTGAGCCTCGGGCACAACTACATCGGCACGGAGCACATCCTGCTCGGGCTCGTGCGCGAGAACGAGGGCGTCGCCGCGCGCATCCTCCTCGACTTCGACGCCGACTCCGAGAAGATCCGCAACGAGGTCATCCGGATGCTGTCCGGTCCCGGCGGCCGCCGCTCCGGCTCCTCGAGCTCCGGCGCAGCCTCGGGTGCCTCCGGCGCCGGCGCGGGCACGCAGGGCGAGGGCAAGAAGTCCTCCAAGCTGCTCGACCAGTTCGGGCGCAACCTGACCAAGCTCGCCTCCGACGGCAAGCTCGACCCCGTCGTCGGGCGCGAGACCGAGATCGAGCGGATCATGCAGATCCTCTCGCGGCGCACGAAGAACAACCCCGTGCTCGTGGGCGAGCCCGGCGTCGGCAAGACGGCCGTCGTCGAAGGCCTCGCGCAGCGGATCACGAACGCCGACGTGCCCGAGCTGCTCAAGGGCAAGCAGATCTACACCCTCGACCTCGCGGCCCTCGTGGCCGGCTCGAAGTACCGGGGCGAGTTCGAGGAGCGGCTCAAGAAGGTGATGAAGGAGATCACCCAGCGCGGCGACATCATCCTGTTCATCGACGAGCTCCACAACCTCGTCGGCGCCGGTGCGGCCGAGGGCGCGATCGACGCGGCCTCCATCCTCAAGCCTGCCCTGGCCCGCGGTGAGCTGCAGACCGTCGGCGCCACCACCCTCGACGAGTTCCGCAAGTACCTCGAGCGCGACTCCGCGCTCGAGCGGCGCTTCCAGAAGATCGTCGTGGACCAGCCCTCGGTCGAGGAGACCGTGCAGATCCTCAAGGGCCTGCGCGACCGCTACGAGAGCCACCACAAGATCCAGATCTCCGACGAGTCGCTCGAGGCGGCCGCGGAGCTGGCCGACCGCTACATCTCCGACCGGTTCCTGCCGGACAAGGCGATCGACCTCATCGACGAGGCCGCCTCGCGCATGCGCATCAAGTCGATGTCCTCCCCGCCCGTGTACCGGGAGCTCGAGGAGGAGATCGAGTCCACGCGCCGCGACAAGGAAGCCGCCATCGAGGCGCAGGAGTTCGAGAAGGCCGCCAACCTCCGCGACACGGAGCGGCGCCTGACGAACAAGAAGCGCGAGCTCGAGGAGAACTGGGAGTCCGGCGAGGCCGGCGACCGGCCCTCCATCGGCGAGGAGGAGATCGCCGACATCGTGTCCATGTGGACCGGCATCCCGGTCTTCAAGCTCACGGAGGCCGAGACCCAGAAGCTGATGCGGATGGAGGACGAGCTGCACAAGCGCGTCATCGGTCAGCACCCGGCGATCGAGATCGTCTCGAAGGCCATCCGGCGCTCGCGTGCCGGCCTGAAGGACCCGAAGCGCCCGACCGGCTCCTTCGTGTTCCTCGGCCCGTCCGGCGTCGGCAAGACGGAGCTCGCGCGGACGCTCGCCGAGTTCCTCTTCGGCGACGAGGAGTCGATGATCCGCATCGACATGTCGGAGTACATGGAGAAGCACGCCGTGTCCCGGCTCGTCGGCTCGCCTCCCGGCTACGTCGGGTACGACGAGGGCGGCCAGCTCACGGAGGCCGTGCGTCGCAAGCCGTACTCCGTGCTGCTCCTCGACGAGATCGAGAAGGCCCACCCGGACGTCTTCAACATCCTCCTGCAGATCCTGGAGGACGGACGCCTGACGGACTCCCAGGGCCGGACGGTCGACTTCCGTCACTGCATCGTGATCATGACCTCCAACGTCGGTGCCGGCGAGATCGCGCGCAACACGCCGCTCGGCTTCTCGATCGGCGACGACGAGGCGGGGATGACCTACGACGACATGAAGTCGCGCGTCACGGGCGAGCTGCGCAAGGTGTTCCGCCCCGAGTTCCTGAACCGCATCGACGAGGTCATCGTCTTCCACAAGCTGGCCAAGGACGAGATCAAGCAGATCGTCGACCTGCTGCTGCGCCGTGTGCGTGAGTCGCTGGCCGAGCGCGATCTCCAGCTGGAGCTCGACGAGGCGGCGGAGGACTTCCTGGTCGACAAGGGCTGGGACCCGGCGATGGGCGCCCGCCCGCTGCGCCGGGCGATCCAGCGCTACATCGAGGACGCCCTGTCGGACTTCATCCTGCAGTCCCAGCTCCCGGAGCAGGGCGGCACGGTGATGGTCCGCAAGGCCCCCGACGACGACGAGCGCGACGTGATCCTCGAGATCGTCGAGGCGGACGTGCGCAAGCCCGTCGGCGTCGGCGCCGGGGCCGACGAGGTCACCGAGGGCGACAAGCCCGACGAGGGCGCGCTCGACACGCCCGCGCTGCCGGAGGCCGACGCCGCCCCCGAGTAGCGGCCCGCCACGCCGCACCGCTTCGCCGAGGGGCGCCCGCGAGGGCGCCCCTCGTCGTTGTGCGACCCTCCGGGCATGTCAGAGCCGCTCGGTCCGTCCACACGCGCCGTCCATGCCGGGCTGCCGGAAGCCGTCTCCGGTGCGCCGCTGGGCCCGCCGATCGTGATGGCCGCGCCGTACCACCTGCCGGGGGAGATCTCGGACACGCCGTACGGCTACGCGCGGAGCGCGAACCCGACGTTCACCGCCCTCGAGGCGGCCGTCGCCGAGCTCGAGGGTGGACCGGCGCTCGCCTTCGCCTCCGGGGCCGCCGCGATCGCCGCGGTGGTCCTGCCGACGCTCGCCCGCGGCGACGTCCTCGTCGCGCCGACGGACGGCTACCAGGCGATCCGCGACATGGCCGAGCGCGAGCTCGAGCCGCGCGGCGTCGAGGTGCGCTGGGTCCCGACGCAGACGGAGGCGATCGTCGCCGCCTGCGACGGCGCGCGGCTGGTCTGGGTCGAGACCCCGTCGAACCCGCGCCTGGAGGTCTGCGACCTGCGCGCCGTCGCGGCGGCGGCGCACGCGGCGGGCGCCGAGCTCGCGGTCGACAACACGCTCGCCACTGGGCTCGGGCAGCAGCCGCTGGCCCTGGGGGCGGACGTGTCCGTCGCGGCCGGCACGAAGGCCCTGGCCGGGCATTCCGACGTGCTGCTGGGCGTCGTGGCCACCGCCACCCAGGAGCGCCTGGACGCGGTGCACGCCTACCGGACGCTGACGGGCGCCGTCCCGGGGCCGTTCGAGGCGTGGCTCGTGCACCGCTCGATCGCGACGCTCGACCTGCGCCTGACCCGCGCGTCCGACAACGCGCTGGCGGTGGCGCAGCTGCTGGAGGGCCGCGACGACGTGACGGGCGTCTGCCACCCGTCGCTCGATCCCGTCGCGGCGACGCAGATGACCCGCTTCGGTCCGCTCGTGTCCTTCGACCTCGGCACGGGGGAGCGCGCCCGGCGCTTCCTGCGCGACGCCCGCCTGATCGCGGACGCCACGAGCTTCGGCGGCGTGCACTCCACCGCGGAACGGCGTGCCCGCTGGGGCATGGACGCCGTCGGCGAGGGGTTCATCCGCCTGTCGGCCGGGATCGAGGACCCGGCCGACCTGCTGGCGGACGTGGAAGCCGCTCTGGCCTAGCCCTGACTGCGGGTCAGGGTGCCGGTGACGACGCAGGTCGCGTCGGCGGTGCCGACGTTGTCCTGGCGGACGCTGCCGAGGTAGTCGATGGCGAAGCCGGCGACCTGGACCTGCACGCTGAAGGTGTTGTTGCCCTCGATGGTGGTGGACTGCACGGCCCCCGGGGCGGACACGACGGCCGCGCCGCGCTGGCCGCCGACCTGACGGCCGTAGTTGACCGCCGTGGCGCCCGTGGTGAGGGTCAGGACGACCTGCGGGTCCTCGCGGCCGGCCTGCGGCGCGGAGTCGACGCAGGAGGCCGCGAGATTGCCGACCTTGTCGTCGCCGCCGATCGACACGGGGGCGGTCGTGGCGTTGTCGGTGACGGGCGTGACGACGGTGAACGTGCGGGCCTGCGCGACGCCGGTGGTGTAGCGGCCCAGGATCTTGCCCTTCGCGGCGCCGGACTTCGCCGTGGCGATCAGGTTGCCCCCGACCTTGTCGAGGCCTGTGCCCGCGGCGTAGGCGCTCTTGCCGTCGACCTTGCCGGCGTTGGAGGCGTAGGAGATGGCCGCGACGCTCGTGCCGCCGAGGGCGACGAACAGCGCGATGCAGGAGATGACGAAGGCCGGCGTGGGCCGGTGGTGACGGAGCTTCATGGTGGGGGAATACCACCTTGCGTGACGGATTCCTGACGCGGGTGTGAACTCTCACGCACACCTCACGGTCGGAGGGCTCGATCCGTCCGCCTCCGGGCCTAGGTTCGACCGCACCGATGCCTCGTCCCGCGACCGTCTTCACCTGCTCCACCTGCGCCCACACGGCGGCGAAGTGGCACGGGCGCTGCCCGGGCTGCGGGGACTGGAACACGCTCGTGGAGGAGGCCGCGCCGGCGGCCGTCCCCAAGGGCGCGCGCGGCGGCCGCGGGGCCGCGCCGGGGGTGCCGGCCAAGGCGGTCCCGCTGCGCGACGTCAAGGCCGAGCGGGTGGCGCGCCTGCCGACCGGCATCGGCGAGCTGGACCGCACGCTCGGCGGCGGCATCGTCCCCGGCTCCGTCGTCCTGCTGGGCGGCTCGCCGGGGATCGGGAAGTCGACGCTCACCGCGATGGCGCTCGGCAACATGGCCGGCTGCGGCCGTGGGGTGCTGTACGTGTCGGGCGAGGAGTCGCCGGCGCAGATCAAGCTGCGCGCCGAACGTCTCGGCGGCGGTGCGCTCGACGTGCCCGTGCTGGCGGAGACCGACCTGGCGACGGTGCTCGCGACCCTCGAGGACGCCAAGCCCGACGTCTGCGTGATCGACTCGGTGCAGACGCTCGTGGCCGCGGAGCTGACGGGCGCCGCGGGCTCGGTCGGGCAGGTGCGCGAGGTCGCCGACCGCATCACCCGGCTGGCCAAGCGCCAGGGCACCGCGGTGATCCTCGTCGGCCACGTCACGAAGGAGGGCGCGCTCGCCGGCCCGCGGGTGCTGGAGCACCTCGTCGACTGCGTGCTGCAGTTCGAGGGCGAGCGGGAGCGCTTCTACCGCACCGTGCGGGCGCTCAAGAACCGCTTCGGCTCCACCAAC
The DNA here is from genome assembly GCA_963726825.1 of uncultured Solirubrobacteraceae bacterium. Taxonomy (GTDB): domain Bacteria; phylum Actinomycetota; class Thermoleophilia; order Solirubrobacterales; family Solirubrobacteraceae; genus DATLGB01. The sequence continues at coordinate 225,906 of CAVSDT010000002.1, forward strand.
GAGCTCGGGGTGTTCGAGATGCGCGACGTCGGCCTCGTCGAGGTCCAGGACGCCTCCGGCCGGTTCGTGGGGGAGGCCACCCGGGCACCGGGCTCCGTCGTGCTGGCGGCGATGGAGGGCTCGCGCCCGCTGCTCGTCGAGGTCCAGGCGCTCGTCTCCCCGTCCGAGCTCGTGCCCCCGCGCCGGATCGCCAACGGGATCGACCGCAACCGCCTCGCGCTCGTGCTCGCCGTCCTGGCCCGTCACGGCGGGGTCGCGGTCGGCTCGGCCGACGTGTTCGTCAACGTCGCCGGCGGCGTCCGGATCGACGAGCCAGGGGCTGACCTCGCGGTCGCCCTCGCGGTCGCCTCCGCCGCCAAGGGCGTCGCGCTCGGGGCCGAGAAGCCGATCGCGTGCTTCGGCGAGCTCGGCCTGACGGGGGAGCTGCGCACCGTCGCGCACGCCGACCGGCGCGTCGCCGAGGCGTCGAAGTTCGGGCTCGCGCCGGTCGTCGGTCCGCCGGAGGCCGCGACCCTGCGCGGGGCGCTGAAGACCGTCCTGGGCGGTGCGCCGCGCACGGTGCGAACGGCCGCGTAGCACGTCCTCCCGGGGGCGTCAAGCGTCGTTTTTGGCTCTGGAGCAGGGAAAACGCGCTCAACCCGAGGTAAAGAAGTTGCTAGAATGCATGGCTGATGTTGCCGCGTTCAACGGAAGAGGTTCACGACCTCGAGACGCGGCAGGAGCCTCGGCTGCTGAAGGCCCTCGAGATGGCCGCGCCGGGCTCCGCCCTGCGTGAGGGCATCGACAACATCGTCCACGCCCGCACCGGTGGCCTGATCCTCGTCGGCGACCCCGACGAGCTCGGCTTCATGTTCTCCGGCGGGCTCAAGCTCGACGTCGACTACTCGCCGCAGATGCTCTACCAGCTGGCGAAGATGGACGGGGCGATCGTCGTCAACGCCACGGCGACGAAGATCGCCTGGGCCAACACCCAGCTGATGCCGGACCCGACGATCCTCACCAACGAGACGGGGACGCGCCACCGCACGGCCGAGCGCGTCTCCAAGCAGGTCTCGGCCGTCGCCATCGCCGTGTCGCAGCGCCGCGAGGTCGTGTCGCTCTACGTGGACGGCTCGAAGTACATCCTCGAGGACATCCCCGTGGTGCTGGCCAAGGCCAACCAGGGGCTCGCGACGCTGGACAAGTACCGCTCGCGGCTCGATCAGGTCTCCACCCGCCTGACGGCGCTCGAGTTCGAGGGCGGCGTCACGCTCCACGACGTCCTCACGGTGCTGCAGCGCGCCGAGCTCGTGACGCGCATGGCGACCGAGATCGAGCGCTACATCGTCGAGCTCGGCTCGGAGGGCCGGCTGATCGAGATGCAGCTCGAGGAGACGATGGTGGGCGTGGCCTCCGACAAGGCCGCCCTGCTGCACGACTACCTGTCGGGCGAACCCGTGGACGCGTTCGCGCCCGCGCTGGAGGCCATCGCGCGCATGGCCCACGCCGACCTCCTGGACTTCGGCCGCCTGGCCGAGCTGCTGGGCTATGACCGCAAGGTCAACACGCTCGACTACCCCGCCTCGCCGCGGGGCTATCGGGTGCTCAGCCGCATCCCCCGCCTGCCGCGTCTCGTGGTCGGCAACATCGTGCGCGAGCTCCGCGGCCTGGAGGACATCCTGGCCGCGACGGATCCGGAGCTCGAGGCGATCGAAGGGGTCGGCGAGATCCGCGCAAAGGACATCCGGGAGGGGCTGCGGCGCCTCCAGGAGATCAACCTCGTGGACCGCTACCTGCAGACCTGACCCGTGGGCACCGCGAACGTGGCAGCCCGCCTGCCCCACCCGCGCCCGCACCACCCGCAACAAGGAGGACACCCTGCCTACCGACACCACCGCCGAAGAGGTTCTCGAGGCCATCGAGATCTCACGCGAGATCGAAAACATCGTCTACGAGATCGGCGATCACGTCGTGTACCCCCACCATGGTGCGGGCCAGGTCATCAAGAAGGAGGAGAAGTCGATCCTCGGTGAGACGCGCGAGTACCTCACCATCAAGATCCTCCACAACGACATGACCGTCATGGTCCCGTCGTGCAACGCGGGCAAGGCCGGGCTTCGTCGCATCATCGACGAGGAGACGGTCAAGCAGGTCCTCGGCGTGCTCTGCGCCGAGTGCTCGGAGATGCCCAAGAACTGGAACCGGCGCTTCAAGCACAACCGCGACAAGATCAAGACCGGCGACATCCACGAGCTGGCCGAGGTCGTTCGCAATCTCGCGGTCCGTGAGCAGGAGAAGGGCCTCTCCACCGGCGAGAAGCAGATGTACACCCGGGCGAAGAAGATCCTCGCGTCCGAGATGATGTACGCGCTCGAGAAGACCGAGGAGGAGACCGAGGCCCACCTCGACGACCTCCTCCACCGGGATCAGGCCGCGGCCTAGTAGGTGGGCGGTTCCACGACCCCGCGCCCGCAGAGGCGGCGCTGACGCGGCGCCAGCCGCGCCGGTTCCGATCCCGGTTGGCCACGGCCGACTGGGTTCGAATCCGCCCCGTCTGACCTGGTCATCACCGGGTCTGCGAGCACGGATCTCGTGAAACCACACCACCACCACCGCCGCCGCGATCGTCGTCGCCGCCGGAAGCGGCGAACGCCTCGGCGCCGACGTCCCCAAGGCCTTCGTCGAGCTGGCCGGGCGGCCCATGGTCGCCTGGTCGCTCGCGGCCTTGGCGCAGGTCGGGCTGGGCGACGGCGTCGTCGTCGCCGTTCCGTCCGCGGGAGCGCCGGCAGGGGCGCTCCCGCCCGACGCCCACGCCGTCCCGGGCGGGGCGACCCGGTCGGACTCCGTGAAGGCCGCGCTGGCGGCCGTCCACCCCGACGCCGAGGTCGTGATCGTCCACGACGCCGCGCGCCCGCTCGTGCCGCCCGCGCTGTTCGCCGCCGTCCTCGCGGCGCTCGCGGACGCCGACGCCGCCACGGCGGCGGCGCCAATGACCGACACGGTCAAGGAGGCGGCCCTGGACCGCACGGTGCTCGGGACGCTGAACCGCTCGCGGCTGTGGGCGGTGCAGACGCCCCAGGCGTTCCGCCGGGAGGCGCTCGAGCGGGCGCTGGGCGCCGGCCCGGAGGCGCTCGCCGCCGCGACGGACGACTGCTCGCTCGTGGAGGCCCAGGGCGGGCGTGTCGTCGTCGTCCCCGGGCCGCCGGAGAACTTCAAGGTCACGACACCGCACGACCGCCGCGTCGCCGAGCTCCTGCTGCGCGAGCGCGCGACCGACTAGGGCGCGACCCGGGCGGCCGGCACCTGCGCCGCGTCGCCGCCGCCCGACGCGTCGACGTCCCGTCTCGCCGCCTCCCGCGCCCGCATGCCGCGCGTGCGCAGCAGCCCCGTCGTCATGGCGAGTCCGGCGAGCACGACGACCGCGCCGAGCAGCTCGGCGACGTTCGGACGCTCACCGAGCAGCAGCCACGCGCTGGCGATCCCCACGGGCGGGACCAGCAGCGTGAACGGGGCCACGACGTTGACGGGGTGCTCGCGCAGCAGGCGGCCCCACACGCCGAAGCCGAACAGCGTGGAGCCGACGACGACGTAGAGCAGTGCGCCGACGCCGGCGAGGTCGATCCCACGCGCGGCCTCGCCGATCGCCCCCGGGCCCTCGAGCACGAGCGAGGCGACGACCAGGACCGGGAGCGCGAACAGGCTCGCCCACACCGTCAGGGCGAGCGCGTTGGCCGCCTGCGCGCGCCGCGTGCAGACGTTGCCCATGCCCCAGGAGGCGGCGGCGCCGACGCACAGCGCCAGCGCCGTCAGCGGCACGTGCCCGCCGCGGCCGGCGCCGATGACGGCCATGCCGGCCAGCGCGATCGCGGCCCCGACGAGCACCCGCAGCGCCGGGCGCTCCCCGAGCAGCAGCACGCCGAAGCCGATCGTGAACACCGCCTGCAGCTGCAGCACGAGCGAGGCGAGGCCCGCGGGCATGCCCGCTTCGAGGGAGCTGAACACCAGCGCGAACTGCCCGGCGAGCGTGAACAGCCCGACGCCGGCCAGCCAGCGCAGCGGCACGCGCGGCCGGGGGAGGAGGAACACGGCCGGCACGAGCACGAGCGCGAAGCGCAGTGCCGCGAACAGCAGCGGTGGGAACGTCTCCAGTCCCACGTCGATGACGACGAAGTTCACGCCCCACACGACGGCGACGATCACGGCGAGGGCGACGTGGCGGGGTGGCACGGCCCGCAGTCTCGCCCACGCGGACCGCCGGTGCTTCCACCCTGCCCGCCGGGTCCGTGTCGTCGCCCACGGAGGTCCTCCCGCGCGCCTCGTAGCCTGATGCGCCGATGCTGACGGACTACCACGTGCACCTGCGCAAGGACGAGAAGGGGACGCCGGCCGAGAAGCACTTCACGGTCGAGAACGCGGCCCGCTACCGCGCGGCGGCCGAGGAGCGCGGCATCACCGAGCTCGGGGTCTCCGAGCACATCTACCGCTTCCAGTCCGCCCTCGACGTGTGGGACCACCCCTACTGGTGCTCGGCCGCGGCCGACGACATCGAGGAGTACGTGCAGTTCGTGCGTGAGGAGACCGACCTGCGGCTCGGCATCGAGGCCGACTTCGTGGTCGGGCGCGAGGACCAGATGGCCAACCTGCTCGAGCGCTTCGAGTGGGACTACGTGCTCGGGTCGGTGCACTTCCTGCGCGGCCGTGCCGTCGACATGCCGGGCGCCTTCGACGTGTGGGGCCGGGGCGAGTCGGCAGAGAAGGTCTGGCGCCGCTACTTCGAGACCGTCGCCGAGGCCGCCCGCACCGGCCTCTACGACATCATGGCCCACCCGGACCTCGTCAAGGTCTGGGGCGGCAACCGGCCGCTCCCCGAGGGCGACCTGGCCCGCTACTACGAGCCCGCCGTCGAGGCGTTCGCCGAGTCCGGCGTCGCCGTGGAGGTCTCCACCGCCGGGCTGCGCAAGCCGGTCGCCGAGATCTACCCGTCACGGCAGCTGCTCGAGCTCGTGGTCAGCGCCGGCTGCCCGATCGCGCTGTCCAGCGACGCGCACACGCCGGAGGACATCGGCGCGGGCTACGAGCAGGCGCTCGAGCTCCTCGAGGAGGTCGGCGTCCGCGAGCTGTGCGTGTTCGAGGGCCGCGGGCGCCGGATGGAGCCCGTCGGATGATCCGCACCGGCATCGGCGTCGACTCGCACCGCCTCGAGCCGGGCCGGCCGCTCGTCCTCGGCGGGGTCGACATCCCCCACGAGGAGGGGCTCGCCGGGCACTCGGACGCGGACGTGCTCACCCACGCGATCATCGACGCGCTGCTCGGGGCGGCCGCCCTCGGCGACATCGGGCAGCACTTCCCCGACACGGATGAGCGCTTCCGCGACGCCGACTCGATCGCCCTGCTGCGCGTCGTCGTCGGCCGCCTCGAGGAGCGCGGCTTCCGCATCGTCCACGTCGATTCCTCCGTGGTGATGGAACGACCCAAGCTCGCGCCCTACCGCGACGCGATCCGCGACTCCCTCGCCGCCACCCTGGACATCTCGGTCGCCCACGTCTCCATCAAGGCCACCACGGGTGAGCGGATGGGCTTCGTCGGCCGCGGCGAGGGCGTTGCCGCGATGGCGGTCGCCACCGTCGAGCGGCCCGAGGAGCTGGCGGGCGGGACGGCGTAGTCGGCGCCGGCGTCGGCGTCGGTCCTCGCACCAGCGCCCGACGGTGGGGCCGGGCTCGCCGCGGCGGGGTTCACCGTCGGCACCACCCCCTCCGTCAGCGACCGTGGTCCGTTCGACGAACCGCCGGGGTCCATCGGGCGCACCACGGTCTGCGCGAAAGCACGTGGTCGGCTTCGCGGACCGCGTCCGCGCCCGTGCCCGTCTAGCTCGCGCGGGCCTCGCGCCGCGCCCGTGCGGCCGCGCGCGTCTGCTCGTGCTCGACCTGGCGCTTGAGCTGCTGGAGGGAGCGGCGGAGGTTCGCCCGCACGGTCCGCGCGGCGAGGCGCTCGGCGAGCTGACCCCAGATCCCGGACCCGGCGACGCCGTAGGCCAGGCGCAGCTCGACGCGCGTGGTGCCGTCCTCGAGCTCGCGCAGGCGCCAGCGGCCGCGCTGATCGATGCCGGTCAGCGAGGTCCAGGCGAGGTCGCGGCACTCGGCGTGCTCGACGATCTCGACCAGCCCGCCGACCTCGGCGGAGCCGACGCGCATGAGCATCCGGTAGCGCGACCCGAGCTCGGCCCGGGTCGAGGCGTCCTCCGTGTCGTCCTCGGACTCCCAGCGGGTGACGCCCGCCAGGAAGTGCAGGTAGCGGCCGGGGGTGGTGACCTGCTCCCAGACGAGCTCGGCGGGGGCCGAGACGTCGATGGCGGCGACGACCCTCATCCGAGCAGGGGCAGCCGGCGCTCGGCGGCCAGCGCGTCGAGGGTGTCCTGCATCACGCGGAGCACGTGCTCGTAGACCTCGTCGATGTCCGGCTCGGGACCGAACTCGTCGCGCAGGTGGATCGGCGGCAGCGCCTCGACCGTGATCTTGGCCGGGAGGGGGATGTGGCCGAGCATGTCGCCGACGTTGATGACCCACGGCAGCGCCAGCGAGATCGGCAGCACCTTGAGGCGGAACGCCGTGTCCAGCCGCAGCGTGCGGGCCAGGCCCTCGCCGCGGGTGAGCGTCACGAACGTCTCGTGCCCGCCGACCGCGACGACGGGGACGATCGGCACGTCCTCCTCCAGCGCGAGCTTGATGAAGCCCTTGCGGCCGTCGAAGTCGACCCGGTGGCGCTCCCAGACGGGCCGGTGGACCTCGTAGTCGCCACCGGGGTAGACGAGCACGGCGGCGCCGGCGCGCAGCGCCTTGCTCGCGTTCTCGTGGCCGGCCGCGACCGTGCCGTACTTGCGCAGCCAGCCGAGGCCGGGGAAGGAGAGCACGAGGTTGTGGGCGAGCTGGTAGAAGGCGCGCTCGACGCCGAAGTAGGTGCTGAACGCGAGGGTGAAGACCCCCGTGTCAGGCGTCAGGTTGCCGCCGGAGTGGTTGCCGACCAGCAGCACCGGCCCCTGCTCGGGGATGTTGCCGAGGCCGCGGACCTCGCCCCGGTAGTAGATCGAGTTCAGCAGCCACAGCCGGGGCAGCGACTCGCGGATGTAGTCGGGGTCGCGCTCGTCGAGGTCGGCGGTCGGGATCCGGCCCGAGACGGCCTTGACCGCCCCCCCGGCCATGCGTCCCGGCAGGCCGACGAGCCCGCGAGCGAGGCCAACGGCCCCTCCGACGAGGTCCAGGCCCTCGCCGCCGCCGCGTGCGGCCTCGGCGGCGCGCCGTGCCGCCGCCGGGTCCCCGTGCCCGTTCGTGCTCACCGCCATCCGGCGCATCCTAATCGAGCGGCGCGGGCGCGAGGGCGCGCCCGACACGCGGGACGACCCGCCCGGCCCGATTCCCGCCCGGTGCCCACGGTGGACACCGGGGCGCCGCGGCCTCCGTCACCGGGCCGGCGCCTCGGCTCCGAGCCGCAGGGAGGTGGGGATCACGACGTGCGACGGCTGGTCGTCGCGACGCTCCACGCGGCTGACCAGCAGCTCGGCGGCGGCCAGCCCGATGGCGCCGGGGTCGAGGTCGAGGGAGCTCAGGCTCGGTGCCTCGCGCGGCTGCCCGGCCCCGCTCTCGGTGGCGGTCATGGCGATCTGCAGGTCGGCCGGGACGGTCTTGCCGGCCGCCCGCGCGGCCATCAGGGCGCCGAACGCGAGCCGGTCGTAGCTCGCGAAGATCGCGTCGGGCGGGGTGGGGGAGGTGAGCAGCTGCGACGTGGCCGCGAACCCGGCGGACTCCGTGATGTCCTCTCCCGCCAGCTTGATCAGCTCGGGCAGCCCGCGGTCGGCGCACCAGGCCCGGTACGCCGCCAGCTGGTCCAGCGTGTAGGAGATCTCGGTCGGGCTGCTCAGCAGCGCGATCGCCCTGGCGCCACGGCCGTGGAGGTGGTCCAGCACCTCGCGCAGGGCGGCGGGGTGGTCGTTGTCGACCCAGGGCGTCCGGTCGGCGTCGTCGAGCAGCCGCCCCGTGGTCACCAGCGGGAGGCCACTGCCGCGCAGCGCTTCGACGGTCGGGTCCCCGCGGACGGGGTCGACGAGGATCGCCCCGTCGACCACGAGGCCGTCGCCGACGCCCACGTCGCGGTCGGGCGGGACGAGCACGAGCGCGTAGCCCGCGTCCAGCGCCGCGGTGGCGGCGCCCGTCATCAGACGGGTGAAGTACGCGAAGTCCGTGAGGGCGAACGGGAGGTTGCTGCTCGTCACGAGGGCCAGCAGCCCCGTCTTGCCACCGGCGAGGCTGCGCGCGACGGCGTTGGGGCGGTAGTCGAGCTCCGTGGCGATCCGCTGGATGCGCGTCCGCGTCTCGGGGGGCAGGCGACCCTTGCCGTTGAGCGCGTGCGACACGGTCGTCACCGACACGCCGGCAGCCGCGGCGACGTCTCGGATGCCCACGCGGCGTGCAGTCACGCGGCCAGCCTACGGAGCCGTGGCTTGACTTGCAAAACCGTTCATGCGAGTGTGCGCCTCCGTTGTGATCAACCGTTTTTTCAACCTGTTGGGGAGGCCCCTGTGTCGACGATGAACGACGCTCCGAAGGACTCGACGATGTGGGACGGGCTGCTGCACTCCGGGCTCCTCGGCACGTTCCTGCGCCTGCCGCACGTCGCCCCGGACACGGCGGCGCTGCAGGCCCACGGCGCCCGGGCCGGCATCTACGGCCTGCCCTTCGACGCCACCAACATCAGCCGCACCGGGGCCAACTACGGGCCCCGTGGCATCCGCGAGGTGTCGTGCCAGTTCACGCCCTACAACGCGACGCTGGACTTCGACCTCGAGGCCGCGCTGACGCCGGTCGACTGCGGCGACTGCGACATCGTGCTCGCCAACGCCGAGGCGACCTTCGCCCGCGCCCAGGCCGACCTCGGCGCGATCATCGACGCCGGAGCGCTGCCGGTGATGTTCGGCGGCGACCACTCGGTCACCATCCCCGCGGCGAGAGCCATCCGCGAGCGCGTCGCCGACCCCGGGCTGATCCTCATCGACATGCACCTCGACACCGCGCCTGACGTCGGCGGCGAGCTGCTCAACCACTGCTGCCCGATCACCCGGGCGGTCGACGCGGGCTTCGACCCCGCCAAGATCGCGCTCGTCGGGATCTCGGGCTGGATGAACCCCAAGACGGAGATCAACTACTGCCGCGAGCAGGGCATCACGGTCATCTGGCTCGAGGACATCTGGGAGCAGGGGACGGGCCCCGCCATCGAGCGCGCCCTCGAGGTCGCCGGCGCGGGCGACGGCATCTACCTCTCCTTCGACGTCGACTCGCTCGACGCGGCCTACGGCGCGGCGACCTGCTGCCCGTCGCCGGGCGGGCTGACCTCCCGCGAGGCGATCGAGCTCGTCCGCGGCGTCTCCGCCGGCGGGCTCCTCGGCGTCGACGTCGTGGAGACGGCGCCGAGCCTGGAGGCGACCCCGGCGACGTCCCTGATGGCGGGCCGCATCGCCCTCGAGGCGATGGCCTTCCACGCCGGCGCCCGCCGCTGAGCCATGCGGGTCCTGCTCGCCCAGCTGACGCCGGTCCCCGGTGACGTCGAGCGCAACGCCGACCAGGTCGTCCGTGCGCTGGCCGCCCGGCCGGACGCGGACCTCGCCGTCTTCAGCGAGCTGTTCCTGACCGGGTACGACCTCGGCACCGTCGCCGGCCTCGCGATCCCCGTCACCAGCCCGGCGCTGGAGCGGGTGCGCGAGGCCGCGCACGACCACGGCACGGCGGTGGTCGTCGGCTTCCCCGAGCGCCATCCGGGCGGCGTCGCCAACGCCGCCGCCTGCGTGGACGCCGACGGGTCGCTGGCCGGCGTCTATCGCAAGACGCACCTGTTCGGCGCCGAGCACGCGGCGTTCGTGGCGGGCGATGAGCTGCTCGTCGTCGAGCTCGCCGGCCGGCGCGTCGCCCCGCTGATCTGCTTCGACGTCGAGTTCCCCGAGCCGGCCCGGGCGGTCGCCCAGGCGGGCGCCGAGCTGCTCGTCACCCTGGCGGCCAACATGGACCCCTACGGGCCCGACCACGCCGTGCAGGTGCGCGCCCGTGCGATCGACAACCGCCGGCCCCACGTCTACGTCAACCGCCCGGGGACGGAGGCCGGCCTGACGTTCGCCGGCGCGAGCTTCGCCGTCGACGCCGGCGGCGCAGTGCCGGCGGGTCTGGGCCGGGAGCCGGGGACCGCGGTCGCGGACCTCGCGTTCTCCGCGGCCTTCGACGACGCCGTCGACTACCTCGCCCACGTCCGCGCCGGCCTGCCGGTCACCGCAGTCCCGTCAGCCATCTCCCAAGGAGCAACCACATGAGCGCCCCGACGGCATCAACTCCAGGCTCGCCGCAGCAGCCGGGACTGTTCACGCGCAAGGCCACCGGCCTGGTCCGGGAGGGCCGGACGCGTGACGCGCTCTTCTACAACCTGCTGTGGTCGAGCGTCGGGCTGACGTTCGCCTTCTACTGGCTGTTCTCGGCGTTCTACCCGGGGGCGCAGCCGCTGCTGTCGTTCGCGATCGCGGCCGGTCTCGGCCTGCCCGGGGCCTTCCTGTACGCGATGCTCGCCCAGCTCATGCCGCGCACGGGTGGCGACTACGTCTTCAACAGCCGTTCCCTCCACCCGTCGGTGGGCTTCGCCGGCAACTTCAGCTACTCGTTCTGGCTCGCCGTCGTGATCGGCGTCTACACGACCTACATCGCGTCGTACGGCTTCGGCGCCTTCAGCCGCATGATGGCCGGCTTCGGCGCGGGCTCGGGCTGGCTGTCCTTCGGCGACTGGTTCTCGACGAGCTGGGGGCTGTTCATCACCGGCACGGCGATGCTGGTGCTCTCCGCGGCCCTGTTCGCCCTCGGCGGCATGCGCCTGTTCTTCAAGATCCAGGCGGCCTGCTTCGGCGTCTACCTGCTGGGGGCGATCCTGATCCCCGTGATCGTCGGCCTGCTGCAGAGCCACACGGGCTTCCTCGGGAACTTCAACGAGTACGCCGGCCGCCTCGGCACGCCCGACGCCGCGGCGGCTCTGGCCGCGTCGGCGAAGGACGCCGGCTACGGCGCCAGCGCGTTCAGCTTCGAGAACACCGTCAAGGCCGTGTCGGTGTTCTGGTTCATCTTCGGCTTCATCTTCTCCAGCAACTACTTCGCCGGGGAGATCCGCCTCGCCAAGCGCACCCACCTGTACTCCATGCCGGGAGCGGTCGCCCTGGCCGTCCTGGTGCTGGCCGTGCTCGTGCCGACGTTCCAGCACCTCGTGGGGACGGGCTTCAACGCCCAGCTCGGTCTCGCCGACCCGGCCGCCTACGGCTTCGAGGCCGGGGCGCCGGCGTACGCCGAGCTGATCGCGATCGCCTCCGGCAGCCCGGTCGTGGGCGCGATCGCCATCCTCGGCTTCACCATCGGCCTGGCGGTCTGGCTGCCGCAGACGATCATGCTCGTGAGCCGCAACATGTTCGCGTGGTCCTTCGACGGCGTCGTCCCGGCCGGTCTGTCCCGCGTGGAGCCCCGCTCGCGCTCCCCGCTCGTCGCGATCGGCGTCATGCTCGTGCTGAGCATCGCGAGCACGGCGATGTACGCGTTCACGGACGTGTTCAGCTCGCTGTCGGCACTGCTCGGCCTGTCCCTGCCGCTGCTGGTGACGGCCGTGGCCGGGACGCTGCTGCCCTTCCGTCAGCGGGCCCTCGTGGAGAACTCGCCCTACAGCCGCCGCATCGCGGGCATCCCGATCCTGACGCTCGTCGGCGGGCTGGCCATCGCCGGCTTCGGCGGGGCGATCGCCATCCTGCTCTGGGACCCCGGCTCGGGTGCGAGCCTGAGCGCGAACCCGGGCAAGCTCGCGCTCGCCGTCGGCGTCTACGTCGTCGGCCTGCTCATCTGGTTCGTCGCCCGAGCGGTGCGCCGCCGGGAAGGCACCGACATCGAGCTCGCCTACCGCGAGCTGCCGGCGGCCTAGCCATGGGGCTGTTCAAGCGCCGGAACGCTCCGGAGGGGCCCGCGGTCCGGATGTACTACGCGTCCGACATCCACGGCTCCGAGGTGCTGTGGCGCAAGTTCCTCAACGCGGCCGGGGCCTACGACGCCCGTGTGCTGGTCATGGGCGGCGACGTCACCGGCAAGGTCGTCGTCCCGCTCGTGGAGGAGGCCGACGGCTTCCACCTCGAGCTGTTCGGCGTCCGGCAGGTCGTCGCCCACGCCGAGGTGGAGGAGGCCGAGCACCGCATCCGCGCCAACGGGATGTACCCGCACCGCATGACGGCCGCGGAGATCGAGCGCGTCGCGGGGCTGGGCGAGGAGGACAAGGAGGCGTGGTTCGCGGAGGTCATGCGGGAGACGTTCGGCGGCTGGCTGGCGCTCGCCGGCGAGCGCCTCGACGGATCGGCGCGCTGCTTCGTCATGCCGGGCAACGACGACCCCCACGGCGTGGACCTCGCCATCGAGGAGGCGGCGAAGGTGGAGCCCTGCGACGGTCGGCTCGTCGAGTTCGAGGGGCACGCGATGCTCTCGATCGGCTACGCCAACCGCACGCCGTTCGACTCGCCGCGTGAGCTCGACGAGGACGAGCTCTACCGGCGCATCAGCGCGCTCGCCGAGCAGGTGGAGGACCCCGACCGCTGCGTGTTCAACCTCCACGTGCCGCCGTATGACTCATCGCTGGACACCGCACCGGAGCTCACGGAGGACCTCGAGGTCGTCATGTCGGGATCCTCGCCGAAGCTCATCCCGGTGGGGTCGACGGCCGTGCGCGAGGCGATCGAGCGCTTCCAGCCGCTTCTGTCGCTGCACGGGCACGTCCACGAGAGCCCGGGGGCGACGAAGATCGGCCGCACCCTGTGCATCAACCCGGGCAGCGACTACCACACGGGTCGCATCAACGGCTGCCTGCTGAACCTGCGCGGCGACACCGTCAAGCACCAGTTCGTGACGGGGTGAGCGTCATGACCGCCGTCCCCTTCACCGATCGCCTGGCCGACGAGGGCCGTGACATGCTCGCGGCCGCCGCCGAGGCGGGGCTCGCCGTCCGGCTCCTGGGTGGGCTCGGCATTCGGCTGCTGCTCGGCGACGCGTACCCCGCAGCGCTCGACCGCCGCTACGGCGACCTCGACGTCGTCACCGGCAAGCGGGACGCCCGTGGCCTGGAGCGGCTGCTCGCCGACCGTGGCTGGGCGCCGGCGAAGGAGTTCAACGCCCTCAACGGCGGCCGGCGGCTGCTGTTCCACGATCCGCTGGGTCCCGCCCAGGTGGACGTCTTCGTCGGAGCCTTCGAGATGTGCCATGCGCTCCCGCTCGCCGACGCGCTCGACCGCCCCGGCCCGACGCTGCCGGCGACGGAGCTGCTGATGACGAAGCTGCAGATCGTCTCGCTCAACGCCAAGGACCGCAACGACTGCTACGCGCTCCTGCTCGCGTGTCCCGTCGCCGCGGGCGACCACCGCGGCCTCGAGCCCGACCGCCTGGCGGCGCTGACCGCCGCCGACTGGGGCCTGCACCACACGTTCGAGCGCAACTTCGAGCGCCTGCGCGCGGGCCTCGAGGACGCGCCGCTGGACGCCGAGCAGGGGCGGCTGGTGCTCGCGAGGGTGGGCGAGCTGGAGGCCGCGATGGAGGCGGCGGAGAAGACCCGGGGCTGGCGCCGCCGGGCCCGCGTCGGCGAGCGCAAGCGCTGGTACGAGGAGCCCGAGGAGGTCGACCGGGCCGGATAGGCTGACGGCTGGTCCGCCCGCCACGGGCGGACCCCGGACGAGAGCACCGCGCCGTACCCGGCCCGACGACGGCGCGCAAAGGAGCACCCGATGGCCTTCGCCGACCTCGCCCAGATCGTGGGCGCCCTGCTGGTCCTCATCCCGTTCACGGCGCTGCAGCTCGGCCGCACGAGCGCCGAGACGATGTGGTACCTCGTCCTCAACCTCCTCGGCTCCACGCTGCTGGCCGTCCTGGCCGTGACCCACCAGCAGTGGGGCTTCCTGCTGCTCGAGGGCGTCTGGGCCCTCGTGGCCGGCTACGGCCTGCTGCGGCAGCTGCGCGGGGGCGCGGGAGCGGGCGGCGTGTCAGGCCACGCGGCGCAGGCGTGACCGGCGGCGGCCGCTGTCGCCGAGGGCGTCCGCGCGGACGAGGAAGCGCGTGAGCAGCGCGTTCGTGCGCTCGGGCGCCTCGACCTGGGGGACGTGGCCCAGGCCGTCGAGCGTGATCTGCTCGGCGGAGGGCAGCCACTCGCGCACGTGGCGCTCGAAGGCGGACGGGATCAGCTTGTCCTCCGAGCCCCAGACGAACAGCGCGGGCGGCTCGAGCTCGCGCAGGCGCGGGTAGAACCCCTCGGCGCCGAACGGCGGGTCCAGGTACAGCGCCCGGGCGGAGGACAGGAAGGCGAAGCGTGCCAGCGGCGAGCGGTAGATGCGCTCGAACTCGTCGACCGCGACGTCGCCCACCACGGGGTCGACCAGGTCGCGGTCGGCGAACAGCGACCAGAACTCCGCCTCGACGCGCTTGCGCCCCAGCGAGTGCGGCAGCATCCCGAACTCGGGGCGCAGCATGCGCACGAGCGGATGCCAGCCCCGCCGGACGAAGGCCACGGCGGGACACAGGAGGCCGACGGAGCGGACCCGGTGCGGATGGGTGAGCCCGATCTCGAGCGCGACGCGGCCGCCCATCGAGTTGCCGACGAGGTGCGCGCGGTCGATCGCGAGCGCGTCCATCACGCCGACGACGATGCGCGCGAAGTGCTTGGCGCCGTACTGGGCCGGGGCCTTGGAGGAGAAGCCGAAGCCCGGGAGGTCCAGGGCGTGGACGCGGTAGCCGGAGCGCGCGAGCGACGCCGCGGTGTCGAAGAACGAGGTCTTGGTCGCCCCGAGGCCGTGCAGCAGCAGGACGTCGGTGCCCGCGCCCATCGTCAGGGTCGAGATCCGGTGGCGGCCGACCGGGACGCGGTGCACGCGCAGCAGCGGCGGGCGGTCGTTGGGCAGCCGGAACAGGCCCTCGAAGCCGACGGCCAGGTCCAGGTCGCCGCGGGCGTACAGCCGCCGTTGCGAGAAGGCCTCCAGGCCGGAGAGCTCGCCCTCGCGCAGCTGCAGCCACGTCTCGGCGTCCGTCCCGATCACGACGTCGGGCCGGCGGCGGGTGAGGCCGGCGCGCACGCGGGCACCGTGCGTCGTCGCCCGGACCTCCCACGAGCGCCCGATGTCGCCCAGGAGCAGGTGGTAGGTGGCGTCGAAGCCCTCAGGGGCGCCGTTGAAGCGCTCCGGCAGCGATCGGAACGCGCGCTCGACCGCTGTCGTGCGGCTCTCGGACATCGGGATCGACCCTACAGGCGGGGTCGGTCCGAGCGGGCCCGTGTCGCTACGTTGACCCTTCCTGTGCGCCAGATCAGCCTTCACGACAGCCAATCGGGTCAGCTCACCGACCTGGAGCCCCGCGACCCCGGGAAGGTCGGGATCTACGCCTGCGGGCCGACGGTCTACAACCGCATCCACGTGGGCAACGCCCGGCCCTACGTGATCTTCAGCCTGTTCAAGCGCTTCCTGGAGCACGAGGGCTACGAGACGACGCTCGTCGTCAACGTCACCGACGTCAACGACAAGATCTACGCGGCCGCGCGCGAGCGCGGCGTCGCCTCCGATGCGCTCGCGGAGGAGATGACGGCCGCCTACCGCGAGGACACCGACGGCCTCGGCCTCGGCCGCCCCGACGAGGAGCCGCTGGCGACGGCGACGATGCCCGAGATCGTGGCCCTGATCGAGCGGCTCGTGGACCGCGAGCACGCCTACGTCGCCGGCGACGACGTCCTCTTCCGCGTGCGCTCGCTGCCCGACTACGGGCAGCTCAGCCACCGCGACGTCGACCAGATGGACCAGGGCGAGGGCGTCGAAGGCGCCGACCGCAAGGAGGATCCACTCGACTTCGCGCTCTGGAAGGGCGCGAAGGAGGGGGAGGACACGACCTGGGCGTCCCCCTGGGGTCCCGGCCGGCCCGGCTGGCACATCGAGTGCTCCGCGATGGCCGAGAAGCTGCTCGGCGTCGGCTTCGACGTCCACGGCGGCGGCTCGGATCTCCTGTTCCCCCACCACGAGAACGAGGCCGCGCAGACCTTCGCCGCGCACGGCGAGCCGCTCGCCCGGCTGTGGATGCACAACGGGATGGTCGAGCTCGGGGACAAGATGTCGAAGTCCGAGGGCAACGTCGTCGGCCTGCGCGAGGCGCTGGCGGAGGTCGGCCGCGACACGCTGATCATGTTCTTCGCCGGCACGCACTACCGCCGGCCGTTGCCCTACCGCGACGACGTGCTGGCCGACGCCGCCGCGCGCGTGCGCAGCTTCCGCGAGGCGGCCCGTCGCCTCGTCGGCGACACGGACTCGCCCGCGGACCTCCGCGTGCACCGCGATGCGTTCCTCGACGCCCTCGCCGCCGACTTCAACACCCCCGGCGCCCTCGCGGCGCTCCATGCGTGGGTCAACGAGGCCAACCGGCGTGAGGACGTCGGTGACCGCGACATGCGCGAGATGCTGCGGGTGATCGGCCTGGAGAACCTGCTCGACGCCGCCCCCGAGGCGCCCGCGGAGCTGACGGACATCGCCCGGCGCCGCGACGAGGCGCGCAAGGCGAAGGACTTCGAGACCGCCGATCGCCTGCGCGACGAGCTGCGCGAGCAGGGGTGGGAGGTCCGCGACGGCGCGGCGGGCCCGGTGCTCGTGCCCGTCACGCCGTGATCCTCTACGGCCGCAACCCGGTCCAGGAGGCGTTGCGCGCCGGCCGGCGGCCGGTCACACGCATCTGGGCGACGACGGGCGCGCTCAAGGAGGGATGGCTGGGACAGGCCACGCCACCGCTCGAGCGGGCCTCGGGTGACGAGATCGCCGCCCGGTGCGGGTCCGAGAGCCACCAGGGCGTGTGCGCGGAGGCCGGCCCCTACCCGTACGCGGATCCGAACGCGCTCCTGCGCGTCGAGGATCCGTTCCTGATCGTCCTCGACGAGCTGACCGACCCGCAGAACGTCGGCGCCATCTGCCGCACGGCGGAATGCGCAGGCGCCACCGGCGTGATCGTGCCCGAGCGGCGGTCTGCGGAGATCACCCCGGCGGCGTGCAAGGCGTCCGCCGGCGCGGTCGAGCACCTCGCTGTCGCGCGTGTGCGCAACGTCGCCGACTTCCTCGCCCAGGCCAAGGCGGCCGGGGCGTGGACCTACGGCGCGGCAGGGGAGGCGACGACCTCCTACCGGGACCCCGACTACTCCGGCGGGGTCGTCCTCGTGCTGGGGGCGGAGGGCCGCGGGCTGCGTCCGCGAGTCGCGGCGGCCTGCGACGTCCTGGTGAGCCTGCCCCTGCGCGGTCAGGTCGACTCGCTCAACGTCTCGGCGGCCGCCGCGGTGCTCGTGTACGAGATCTTGCACGTTCGTGGTTGACAGCTCGCCATAATGCTGCAACTCTCCTCCTCGACTTCAGGGTAAGACGGAAGTCGAGTGGGAAGTACCAACTCCAGATTCGACGCCAGGGGAGGAGCGCGTCACGACCGAACCGGGCCAGACAGCCCGGGAAAGGACCCTTCGTGGCTCAATCTCCGAAGCCTCCGCGCACCATGGGCGGAGCGATCCGCCCGGCCGCCGGCTCCGGGCCGAGCGTCCGCCGACCCAACTGGGTCGCGCAGGCGCCGACTTCCCACTCACGCTCTGCTCGCCCCGGCCGCACCGCCACCGGTGCCGTCCGCGCGACCGCGGCAAAGTCTCAAGCTAAGGCCGAGGTTGATGACCACTACCTGCTGGCGCTCGCCAAGCAGGGGAGCCCCGACGCCTACGACCGGCTGGTCAAGCGCTACCACTCCTTCGTCCGCTTGAAGGCCTCCTCCTACTTCCTCGTCGGCGGGGATTCGGAGGACCTGATCCAGGAGGGGCTCGTCGGCCTCTACAAGGCGATCCGGGACTTCCGCTCCGACCGGGAGAGCTCCTTCCGCAACTTCGCCGAGCTCTGCATCACGCGGCAGATCATCACCGCGGTCAAGACGGCGACCCGCAACAAGCACACGCCCCTGAACGGCTACGTCTCCTTCTCGGCGTCCCCCGCCGGCGCCTCAGGCGACGGCGAGCCGACGCTCGACGAGGTGCTGCCCGGCTCCCCGGTGTGGGACCCGGCCAACCAGGTGATCTCCTCCGAGGAGCTCTCCTCGCTGGTGGCCTGCCTCTCGACCGTGCTCTCCGAGCTCGAGTCGCGCGTGCTGAGCCTCTACCTCGACGGCCGCTCCTACGTGGACATCGGGGAGCTGCTCGGCTGCGACGCCAAGACGGTCGACAACGCCCTGCAGCGCGTCAAGCGCAAGGTCGGCGCCCATCTGCGCGAGCGCGAGGTCATCCTCTAGGTCGGGGTGGCGCCGCCCCTGCCACTAACGTCGCGTAAGTGACAACGCTCGAGATCGTCATCATCGCCGTCGTCGTGGTCGGCGTCCTGCTCGTCGTCGGCGGCCGCGTCGTGCTCCAGCGCCGCTCCGACACGGACGCCGAGGCCTTCGACACGGAGCTGCAGCGGGCCAACACCGACCTCGCGGCCGCGCACGCGGCCGACAACGGCTGGGAGCCCGCGCGGATCGAAGCCGCGGCCCGAGCCGCCTTCGACGCCGAGCAGCCCGGGATGCCGATCGACGCGCTCACGCTCGTGCAGGTCATCGACCCGCCCGGCACCGACGACGACAAGGTCGTCTACGAGCTGGTCTGCCTGGGTCAGCCGATGCAGCTGACGCTCGGCCGCCGCGGCGACGACTGGCACCTCGAGTCGCTGCGCTGACTAGGAGGCCGGCGCCACGCGCGTCGGCCGCGGCCGGCCGGCCTGGACGGCCGCGAGGACCTCGTCGAGGTCGTCGGTGACCACGAGGCGGTCGATGTCCTCCCGCGTGATCTTGCCGCCGCCGAGCACCGGACCGGCGAGCCAGTCGACGAGGCCGCCCCAGTAGGCCGTGCCGACGAGCACGACGGGGAACGGGTCGATCTTGCGCGTCTGGCGCAGGGTCAGCACCTCGAACAGCTCGTCGAAGGTCCCGAAGCCGCCGGGGAAGCACACGAAGGCACTCGCGTAGCGGACGAACATGACCTTGCGCGTGAAGAAGAAGTGGCAGGTGATGCCGAGGTCGACGTAGGGGTTGAGGTCCTGCTCGAACTCGAGCTCGATGCCGATGCCGATCGATGGGGTGCCGACGTCGCGCGCCCCGCGGTTGGCGGCCTCCATGATGCCCGGACCTCCGCCGGTGATCGTCGCGTACCCCCGCTCGCCGAGACGGCGGGCCAGCGCGCGGGCCTGGCCGTACTCGGGATCGGAGACCGGGGTGCGTGCGGAGCCGAAGATCGTCACCGCCGGGCCGACGGGCGCCATGGCCTTGAAGCCGGCGGCGAGCTCGCGCTCGACGTTGGCGACGCGGCGCGCGTCCCCGAGCTCGGTGGCCACGGACGGGTCCTGCGCGTGCAGGACCTCCTCGTCGGTGGTCTTCGGCCTGCGCGCTCCACTCACGGGATGCAGGTTAACCCCGCGCCGCCGCGGTCCGTGATCAGGTGACGAGGAGCACGATCACGGCGCGGTCGTCCGCCGCCGGCCCGCGGTGGTGGTCGCGCACCGCGCCGTCGACCGCGGCGACGATGCCGCCCGCGCCGCCGCCGGCGCCGAGCAGCAGCGTCCGGTGCAGCCGCTCCTCGCCGAAGCGCTCGCCGCCCTCGGCACGCGCGTCGGTCACGCCGTCGGTGTAGAGCACGAGCGCGTCGCCGGGCCCCAGGCGCACGTCGGCCTCGCCGAGCCGGGGGTCGGCGTCGACGCCGAGCATCGTGCCCGTCAGCTCGACCTCCTCGATCCGGCCGCCCCGGCGCAGGACCAGCGGGAACGGATGCCCGCCGGAGGACACCCGCGCGCGCCAGTCGCCGCCATCGCGCTCGAGGTCGGCGACCGCGACGGTGCAGAACGGCGGGCGCTTGACGCCCATCCGCAGGGCGTCGTTGAGGAAGGAGAGCGTGTCCGCCGGCCCCCCGAGCAGCTGTGCGGCGGCGCGCACGGTGTGGCGTGCCAGCCCGGTGACCACCGCGGCCTCCGTCCCCTTGCCGCAGACGTCGCCGACCGCGACCGTCCAGCGTCCCTCCCCGCTCGGGAAGAGGTCGTAGAAGTCGCCCCCGACCTCGCCGCCGCCAGCGATCGAGCGGTAGGAGACAGCCACGTCGAGCCCGGGCAGCTCGGGGAGCTGCTGTGGGAGCAGCCCCTGCTGGAGGCGGTCGGCGACGTAGACGCGGTCCTCGTAGAGCTGCGCGCGGTCCAACGCGGCGGCGCCGAGGCCCATGAGCGTGTCGAGCAGCGCGAGGGTCTCGGCGTCCGGCAGCCCGGGGGAGCGGAAGGTCAGCAGGAGCGCGCCGAGCACCCGGCCGTCGGCCAGCAGGGGCAAGGCGAGCGCGGCGCCCGTCCCGATGTCGTCCCCGGCGAGCTCCGGGCAGGCCGCGGCGACCGCGGACGGGTCGGCGAGCTCCACCGCGTCGCGGGTGCGCAGCGCGAACATCAGCGCCGACGGCATCGTGGCGGGGAAGTCGCGCCACAGGTCGACGCGTCCCACGGGCATGCCGACCGCGTGGAGGACCTGCATCTTCGCCTGGGTCGCGCCGCGCACGAGCACGCCGGCGGACGCCTCCGCCGCCTCGAGCCCGTGCCGGACGAGCGTGCGGGCGACGTCGCCGCTCGTGCTGGTCGACGCCAGTGCCGACGTCGCCTCCTGCAGCCGGGCGATGCGCGCCGTGGCCTGCTCGGCCGCGGCGCGGGCGCTCGTCTCCCGGGCGAGCGCCTCCGACGCCGCACGCTCGGCGGCCTTGCCGGCGGTCACGTCGAAGAAGACGCCGAGGACCGCGTCGTCGGGGAGCGCGGCGGCGGTCATCAGCGCCGTCACCGTCGTCCCATCGGGGCGCAGGAGCTGCATCTCGTGCGGCACGGCCACCCCGGTGGCGTGGATCTCGCGGTCGTGGGCGCGCTCGGTCTCGAACCGCGCGGGGGAGAGCAGCTCGCGCCAGGGCAGGCCGGCCTCGATCTCCGCGGCGTCCCGACCGACGAGCCGGCGGAACGGCTCGTTGGCCTCCACGACCGCCCCGCCGCGGGTCACGGTGACGCCGACGACGTTGGACTCGACGAGGCGGGTGTAGCGCGACTCGGCGACGTCGACGCGGCGACGCGCCTCGACGATGTCCGTCACGTCGATCGCGTGGAGCACGACCCCGCCCCGATCGGGCAACGGCAGGGCGGAGAGGTCGAAGTAGCTCAGGGCCACCGCACCCGCGAAGCGGACCGGGGCGGCGCCGACGACGGCCGGCTGCCCCGTCTCGTGCACCTGCCGCATCGCCGTCGCGTAGGCGGCGGCCGAGGGCGGGTCCATCAGCTCCCGCAGGACATCCGCGGCCGGGCGCCCGACCGGCGCCGCCCCGTGCACGAGTGCCCGCAGCCGGGCGTTGGCGTACTCGATCTCGAGCGCGTCGCCGCGCATGACGGCCACGAGCGCGGGGACCTCGTCGAGGATCGCCGCGAGCGCGGCGGGGGCGTGCGTGGACCGAGCCTCCACGCCGCCGACCCTAGACCACCCGTGGCGGTGCGGACATCAGCCGATCTTCTGGAGGTCGACCACGAAGATGAGCGCCGCGTTCGGGGGGATGCTCTGGCTGCCCTGGGCGCCGTAGGCGTCCTTCGCCGGGATCGTGAGGATGCGCCGGCCGCCGGCCTTCATGCCGATGATGCCCTTGTCCCAGCCCGGGATGACCTGGCCGCCGCCGATCTTGAACTCGAACGGCTCACCGCGCTCCCAGGAGGAGTCGAACTGCTCGCCCGAGTCATAGACCCAGCCCGTGTACTGCATCGAGAGCTGATCGCCCGTCTTGACCGCCGGCCCCGTGCCGACGACCACGTCGCGCTTGACGAGCTCGGCGGGAGCGGCCCCGGTGCGATCGGGCAGCGGCGGGGCCTGCTTGACGTCCTTGAGGGCCTCGGCGTTGTCGACCGTCGGTGTGGCCGCGGCCTGCGAGCCGCTCGAGTCGGCGCTGTCACCACCACAGCCGGCGGCCCCGAGCAGGGCGACACCGGTGAGGACGAGGGCGAGAAGGGGCTTCATGGCCCGCGAGGGTAGAAGCCGGAGAGGGGATTCGAACCCCTGACCTACCGCTTACAAGGCGGTTGCTCTGGCCAACTGAGCTACTCCGGCGCGCGGGGCGGAGCGTACCCCGACCCGCGCACCGGCAGGTGCCTAGCGGCGGCGGTAGCTGACCCGGAAGGAGCCGCCGAACTTGCCCGGCGCGACCTTCGAGTTGCCCTTGTAGGAGATCCGGTAGAAGTACTTCGCGCGCTTGCGGATCTTCATCTTGAAGATGATCACGCGGCTCTTGCGCACCTTCGCGCGGCTCACCGTGCGGAACTTCTTGGTGCCCTTGCGGCGGATCTTGAACTTCAGCTTCGAGCCGGGCATGTACTTCGTGCGCACGGCGCCGAACCACTTGTAGGTCGGGCCGCGGCGGTCGACGAAGCCCGGGGCGGAGAAGTCGAACGGGTCGAACACGCGGACCTGCAGCGGCGTCCCGAGGACGGGGTTGGCGGCGAATCCGTAGTCGGTCGCCCGCGGCGTCAGCACGTAGATCCCCGGCTCGAAGAAGTAGGAGGAGGCCGCGCCGGTGGCGGGATCGACCGTCCGGGTGCTGCCCGTGGCCGGCAGGCCCGGGCCGTTGATGACGACGTCGTTGGCGTCGGCGCCCGGGTTCTGGTTGACCGGGATCGGATAGTTGATCGTCGACGAGATCCGCTTCCCCGACGGCTGACGGGTGAGGATCGTGGTCGGGAAGGCGCCGATCGAGACCGACGGCGTGAGGTTGAAGGCCGCGGTGAAGGTGCCGGTGCCGGCGCCGTTGCAGGAGGAGTCGGTGTACTGCGCCTGCGTGAAGCCCTTGATCGTCACGGTGTAGGTGCCGCTGCCGGTGTAGGGGACCTTGTAGGGCAGCAGGCCGTTGCCGACGTAGGAGGACACGGTGCCGCACCGGATCGTCTCGCCGCCGCCGTTGGGCTGCGTGATGACGAAGGAGAAGTACTTGTCGTTGGCCGCGAAGGTCGGCGAGATGAGCGGCGTCATGTTGCGCAGGTTCATCCCGTTGACGAGCGGTGCCTGCGCACCGGCGTCGTCCGTGATGGTGGCACCGGTGACGGCGAGGCCGGTGGCCGGGAGGGAGAGGAGACCTGCGCAGGCGACAGCGCCCGCGCCGAGCAAGCGGCGAGTTCGGATCATGGCGGCGAGTCAATACCCGGGAGGGGCTTCGTCCAAGGGGCGCAGGACTCAACTGTCCGTTGGGACCGGTCCGCCCCCGGACCTGACCCACCACCCGAGGGTGTCGCGCAACGTGTCCTGCAGCGAGAACGCGGGTGCCCAGCCCGTCGCGGCGTGGAGCCTGCCGGCGTCACCGCGCACCTCCATCACCTCGTGCGCACGCAGCAGCCCGGGGTCGACCTGGTGATCGACGGCGACGCCGGCCGCCTCGGCGAG
Source organism: uncultured Solirubrobacteraceae bacterium (assembly GCA_963726825.1). Taxonomy (GTDB): domain Bacteria; phylum Actinomycetota; class Thermoleophilia; order Solirubrobacterales; family Solirubrobacteraceae; genus DATLGB01. The sequence continues at coordinate 249,407 of CAVSDT010000002.1, forward strand.
GGCGGCCACGAGCTCGGCGGCCGACGCGGTCGTGCCCGAGCAGACGTTGTACGTCGCACCGGCCTCGCCCTCGGCGGCGAGGAGGCGGTAGGCGCGCACCACGTCGCGCACGTCGGTGTAGTCGCGGCGCGTGTCGGGATTGCCGGTGCGCACCGCAACGGGGCGCGCGGCCTGCGTGGCGCCCGCGGCGACCTGGCGGGCGAAGGCGGCGATGGCGTAGATCGGCTCCTGTCCGGGCCCGGAGTGGTTGAACGGCCGCGCGCGCACGACGCGAAGGCCATGGGCGTCGGCGTAGAAGCCGGCGAGCAGGTCGGTGCTCGCCTTCGAGACCGCGTACGGGTTCTGCGGCCGCAGCGGCGCGGACTCGTCGACCGGCAGCCGGAGGGGCGGGCCGTAAACCTCGCCGCTCGAGACGGCCACGACCGTGGCGGCGGGGGCCGCCTCCCGGACCGCGTCGAGCAGGTGCAGCGTCATCGCCACGTTGCGCTGCTGGAAGCCGGCGGGGTCCCCCCAGGACCGGCCGACGTGCGCGTCGGCGGCGAGGTGGTAGACGACCTCGGGCGCGGCCGCGGCGACGGCGCGGGTCGTGGCCCCGGCGTCGAGCAGGTCGGTGCCGGTGGAGCGCGAGAGGCCGGTGACGTCGTCGCCCGCCGCCTCGAGGTGGGCGACGAGGTGCGTGCCGGCGAACCCGCCGGCCCCCGTCACGAGGGCGCGCACGTCAGACCGGTGTGACGGTCACGGACTCGACGGGCGCGTGGCCGTTGGACTGCGCGCCGTTGGGGTCCGGGTGTGGCCGGACGGGGACGACCTCAGGGTTCAGCCGCGCTTCGACGACGCCGAGGACGGCGCCGAACAGCGCGTGGCGCCAGACGGCCTGCGCGAACGCGCGGTGGTCGCCCCACAGCGGGGGGAAGGTCGAGCCGACGGGGTGCGCGCGGGCGATGAAGCGGGTGGACGGCCAGGTGGCCAGGTGCTCGGCCATCCCGGCGGCGAACCCGCGGGCCACGGGCGGCGCCTTGGGCAGGCGCGGGCGGGCGGCCGCGTAGAGGGCGCCGAAGACGGCGCCGTTGACGAGATGGAGGGCCGTGCCGATCGCCGCGGTCCGGGCGTCCCCCCGCGCGCGGGTGACTGCGGCGCCGAGCAGCTCGGCGTCGTCGTAGGGCACGCCGAAGGCGCGCATGTCGAGTGGCTGCTGGGCCGCCCACACCCCCGCGGCCACGGCACCGGCCGTGGCACCTCGCAGCGTGCGTGTCGCGTCGAGGGCCATGCGGAGGACTGTAACGGCGCTCCCGCTGGTGCGTAGGTCTGTGCAGATGGATCACGCCGACCTGCACAAGCTCGCCCGCGAACGTGGCGTGCACCCGATCGTCTACCGGCTCGCCCGGATGGTCCTGGTGCCGTTCTTCAAGCTCTACTTCCGTCTCTGGGGCGGGGGTGTCGAGCACGTGCCCGCCGCGGGGGCGGTGATCTTCGCGGCCAACCACCGCTCGTTCCTGGATCCGTTCGTGATCGGCGCCACCGTCAAGCGGCCGATCTACTACGTCGCCAAGCAGGAGCTGTTCATGCGCTCCTGGCAGGCATGGATCCTCAATGCGCTCGGGGCGTTCCCGGTCGCGCGTGGGTCCTCGGACGCCGAGATGCTCAAGACCGCGCGGATGATCCTCGAGCGCGGCGACGCCGTGCTGATCTTCCCCGAGGGCACCCGCATCCGCCCCGGCGCGCTGGGTCGTGCCAAGCGCGGCGTCGGCCGGCTGGCGCTCGAGACGGGCGCCCCCGTCGTCCCCGTCGCCGTCATCGGGACGGAGGCGATCCGCCGCGGCTGGCGCATCCGCCCGCACCGGGTCCGCATCCGCTTCGGCCGCGCCCTGACCTTCCCGAGCGTCCCCGAGGCCTCGCCCGAGCTCGCCCAGGCCGTGACGGATCGCATCTGGCCCAACGTCATGCTGCAGTGGGAGTGGCTCGGTGGCCTGCCGCCGATCCGCCGCGCCGCCGTCGTCGGCGCCGGCTCCTGGGGGACGGCGCTGGCGGTCATGCTCGCCCGGACCGGGGTCGAGGTCGACCTCGTCACCCGCACCGCCGAGCAGGCCGCGCGCCTGGAGCGCGACCGGGTCAACGACCGCTACCTGCCGGGCGTCGAGCTCCCCGGCGGCGTCGACGTGGTGCGCGCCGCCGACCTCGAGCTGTCCCGCCACGACCTCGTGGTGTTCGCCGTCCCCGCGGCCGGCCTGCCCGCTGCCGTGGCCGAGCACGGCGCGAAGATCGCCCCGCGCGCCGGCGTGCTCGTCTGCTCCAAGGGCCTCGTCGCCCCGCTGGGCACGCTTCCGAGCGCCTACGTCGCCGAGCGCACCGTCGGCGCCCGCGTCGCGACGCTCGCCGGCCCGGCGCACGCCGCCTCCGCCCTCGAGGGCGGCGCGGCCCTCGTGGTCGGCTCGGCCGACCGCGGCCTCGCCCGCCAGCTGCGCGACCTCCTGACCCGCGCGAGCCTCGACGTCGAGGTGTCCCGCGACCCGATCGGCGTCGAGTACGCCGGGGCGGCCAAGAACGTCGCGGCCCTGGCCGCCGGCGCCGCCGTGCACGGCGGCCCCAACGCCGCGGGCGCCGCGGCGGGGAAGGTGTTCGCCGAGATGCACGCGCTGTCGCAGGCGGCCGGCGCCGACGGCGGCGCCTTCGCGGGCGTGGCCGGTGCCGGGGACCTGGTGGGCACCGTCCTCGCCGCCTCCTCGCGCAACCGCCGCGCCGGCGAGCTGCTCGCCACCGGCACCCCGGCGGCCGATCTGCGCCACGCGCTCGGCCAGACCGCCGAGGCGATCGACACCGTCCCGCTGCTCGTCGACCGGGCAGCCGCGCTCGGGGTCGACGCCCCCGCGCTCGGCGCCCTCGCGGCGGTCCTGGGCGGCCGCGTCGAGCCCGGCGAGTGGCGCGATGCGCTGACGGCGCCGACCCCACGCTCGCGAGCGGCGTAGGTTCCATGGGCCATGGTCGCCCCTCCCGACGCCGCGAAGGCCCTGCTGGACCGGCAGTTCACGGAGCTGTACAAGGCGCACGGGCGCGACGTGTACTCCTACGCCTACTACCGGGTGGGCAACCACCACGACGCCGAGGACCTCACGGAGCAGACGTTCCTGCAGGCCTACCGGCACTTCGACCGTGCGCAGCGCGAGTCCGACGGCCGGCCGTTGCGGCCGTGGCTGATCCGGATCGCCCACAACCTCGCCGCCAACCACTACCGCGATCGGGCCCGCAAGCCGCAGACGGCGCTCGACGACGCGGGCCCGCTGGCGGAGCCGCACACGACGGAGACGCTCGTCGAGCACCGCGACGAGCTCACCCGCATCCTCGACGGCGTCCAGGAGCTGCCGGGGGACCGGCGGGAGGCGCTGATCATGCGCTTCGCGCTCGGGATGGACAACCGGGAGATCGCCCGCGCGCTCGGTCGCACGGACGGCGCCACCAAGGTGCTGCTGCATCGGGCGATCAAGCAGCTGGAGGGCATCGTGCGCAAGGCGGAAGACGGGGGAGGCCGCGCAGATGAGTGAGATGACCGACTTCGAGGTCCGGTTGCGGCAGGCGTTCGCACCCGTCGAGCCGCCGGAGGAGCTCGAGGCGCGCCTGGAGGCGCGTCTGACGCTGCTCGTGGACCTCGCCACGGAGGAGCTCGAGGGCTGGGAGCTGTCGGCGATGCGCGACCCGCGCCGCTGGGCCCCGACGATCGCCGCCGCCGCCGTCGGCGGATCGGCCGCGGTGGGTCTCGTGCTCGTGCGCACCCAGCGCCGTCGCCACAAGCGTCACGCCGCCTCGAACAACGTCGTGGAGCTCGCGGGCAGCACGGTCGCGGACTTCGGCCGAGAGGCCGGCAAGCTCGTGGACGAGGCCCGTCGTCGCATCCGCTGATCCAACCGGCCCCCCTGGCGCGTTAGACCTCTAGATGACGCCTCCTGCCCCTGACTCGCGTGACCCTCGTTCGATGGCGGACGAGGACCTGATGCATCTCGTCGCGCGGGCGGAGCCCGGGGCCTTCGAGGTGCTCTACGAGCGTCACTCGGGCGCCGCGTTCTCGCTCGCCTACCGCATGGTCGGCACGCGCAACGCCGCCGAGGACGTCGTCCAGGAGGCCTTCCTGAACCTGTGGCGCTCCGGTGCCCGCTACGACCGGGCTCGCGGATCCGTGCGCACCTGGGTGCTGGGCATCGTCCATCACCGCGCCATCGATGCGCTGCGGCGCGCGACGGTGCACGACAAGCGCCGCACCGGCGACGAGGGCATCGCCGAGCGCCTCGAGGCGCCTGAGCGCACGGAGCACCAGGCCGCGATGTCGGAGGAGTCCGAGGTCGTTCGCGCCGCCATGGAGACGCTTCCCGCCGAGCAGTCCCAGGTCGTCGAGCTCGCCTACTTCGGCGGCTTCTCGCACTCGGAGATCGCCGACATCCTCGGCACGCCGATCGGTACGGTCAAGGGCCGCATGCGCTTGGCTCTCGAGAAGCTCCGCGGACGGCTCTCAGGCGGCGCCGTCGGGGAGGTGCCGGCATGAGCGCCGAGCACGACACCCGCTTCGACGACGCCGGCCCGGCCTACCTGCTCGGGGCCCTCGAGCCCGACGAGGCCGTCGCCTTCGAGCGCCACCTCGCCGACTGCGGCGACTGCCGCCGCCAGGTCGACTACCTCAAGCTCGCCGCGGACGCCCTGCCCGCATCCGTTCCCCAGCTCACGGCTCCGGCCGCGCTCAAGGACCGGATCATGGCCACCGTCAACGCGGAGGCGCAGCTGCTCCATGCCGCCTCGCCGCAGGCCGACCTCGTGCCGAAGGCCCGTGAGCGCCGCCGCTTCGCGCTTCCCTCCTGGCTCGGACGTCCCGGCTTCGCCCTCGCGGCGACCCTCCTCGTGGTGGTGGCCGTCGGCGTCGCGGCCATCGGCGGCGGCTCCGACAACCGCGACTACGTCGCGCAGGTCGCCCCCGCCGGCGCCAAGGTCAACCTGACCGTGCGGGGGGACGAGCGCCATTCGACCCTCACCGCCAGCGGCCTCGGCGATCCCGGCGACGGCCGCGTCTACCAGGTGTGGCTCAAGCGCGGCAACGACGCCCCGCGGCCCACGAACGCCCTGTTCTCCCCGGACAACTCCGGCACCGCGTCGGTGGACGTCCCGGGGTCGATGGACGACGTCGACGACGTGCTCGTCACGAGTGAGCCCGACGGCGGATCGCAGTCGCCCACGCGGCCGCCCGTGATCACCGTCAAGACCGCATAAGGCGGGCGCCCGACCACCGCGGTCCGGGGGCTAGCGTCTCGCACATGGCCGTCTGCTATCGCCATCCGGGCCGCGAGACCGGGGTCTCGTGTGCCAACTGCGGCCGGCCCATCTGCACCGACTGCATGACCTCGACCTCAGTTGGGATGCGCTGCCCCGAGTGCTCCAAGCAGACGACGAAGGTCAAGCACGTGCGGGCCACCAGCTCCGACCGCCCGGTGGTCACCACGGCGCTGATCGTCCTCAACGTCCTGATCTACTTCGGGACGGCGTCGCAGGGCGCCACGACAGGCGTCGGCGGCTCCTCCCTCATCTCGTCCTACGCACTCAACGGCCCGGCGGTGGAGGCAGGGGAGTGGTACCGGCTGATCTCCGCCGGCTTCCTCCATGCGGGGATCATCCACGTCGGCTTCAACATGTACATCCTCTGGTTCCTCGGGAACCTGCTCGAGCCGCGGCTGGGGCCGGTGCGCTTCGGCGCGCTGTACGCCGCCTCGCTGCTGGCCGGGTCCTTCGGCGCGCTGCTCCTCACGCCGCTGAGCAACACCGTCGGCGCGTCGGGCGCGATCTTCGGCCTCATGGGCGCGGTGTTCGTGATGGACCGCGCGCGCGGCCTGGAATCAGGGGTCGGGATGCTGATCCTGCTCAACCTCGGCATCTCCTTCGTCCTGCCGGGCATCTCGATCGGCGGGCACATCGGCGGTCTCGTCGGCGGCGCCGCCGCCGGCTGGCTGATCGAGCAGTCGCTGCAGCGGCGCGTCGGCAACCCGCTGGTCGTTCCCGTGCTGATCTGCGTGGTGGTGGGGGCTGCGGCGGTGGCCGCGTCCTTCGCGGTCGCGGGCGGCTCGGGGCTGAACGTCGGCCTGCTGAACTAGGGGCGCCAGAGCGCCTCGAGCGCGCGCGCCGGCCCGTCGGACGGGAAGCGCGCGCGGACGTCCTGGGCGGCGGCCGCGCCGAGGCGGTCGCGCCCGCCGGGGTCCGCCGCCAGCTCGGCGAGGACCGTGGCAAGGGCGCCAGCGTCGCCGGGGGCGAACAACCGGCCGGTGAACCCGTCACGGACGATCTCCGGCAGCCCGCCGTGCGCCGCGGCGACCACGGGCCGCCCGGCGGCGGCCGCCTCCAGCGCCGAGTTGGGCAGCGGGTCGGGTGCGGTGGAGGGCACGACGACGACGTCGGCGGCGGCGTAGACGGCCTCGACGTCGGCGCGGAAGCCGGTGAAGTGGACGCGGTCGGCGATGCCACAGCCGGCGGCGAGCGTGCGCAGGTCGCGCTCGTGGTGCTCCTGGCCGGGCCAGGCGTCGCCGGCGACGAGGACGCGGAGGCCCCTCAGGCGCGGGTCGGCCGCGGCCTCCAGCAGCAGTCGCTGGCCCTTCCAGGCCGACAGCCGGCCGAGCACCGCCGCGATGACGCCGTCCTGCGGGAGGTGGAGGGCGGCCCGGGCGGCGTGCCGGTCGGCCGGCGTCGCGGGCGGCCGGGCGGCGGCGGCGGGAGGCAGGCCGTCGGGGACGACGTGGGCGCGGGGGAGGCCCTGCAGCGCGGTACGCACGGCGTCGGACACGCACACGAGCGCATCGGCGCGCCCGAGCGCGCGGCGGTGGGCGGGCCAGGCGAGCGGCACGGGCGGATAGATCTCCCGCACGTGGACGGTCAGCCGCGGGGCGACGCGCAGGCCGAGCAGGACGGAGGTGTTGGCGTGCACCACGTCCACGCGGTCGCGCGCGACGTGGGCGCGGAGGGCACGGCGGAAGCGGGCGACGCGATGGGCGAGGCCGGCCGCCCCGGCGGGCGAGAACGTCTCGCGCCGCAGGACGGGGACGTCGGCGAGACGGACGCCGACGCCGGCGGCGCGCAGGTCGTCGGCCAGGGGGCCCTCGAACGGCAGGAGCACCTCGGGGCGCACGCGCTCGCGGTCGAGCGTGGCGGCCAGCAGCGCGAGCTGGCGGTCGGCGCCGTAGTGCCCGGCCGAGGAGTGGACGAGCAGGACGCGCGCGGGCGCGGCTACAGCGCCACCTCGAGCGGTGCGGACGGTGCGGCCGGCACCCGGTCGGGGTGGAGGATGTGCGCGAGGGTCTCGAGCCCGTCGACGAGCCGGTGGCTCGGGCGGGAGAAGAGGCCGGAGGCGTCGACGGCGACCACCTTGCGGGCGCCGAGCTCCTCGAGCTCGTCCCCGTAGTCGTAGGCCTCGTCCTGCGCGCGCTCGGCGTCGTAGCCGCACGGCATGACGACGACGACCTGCGGGGCAGCGGCCTTGACCTGCGCCCAGGTGAACACCTCCGACCGCTCGCCGGAGAAGCCGAGGACGTCCTCGCCGCCGGCCATCTCGATCAGCTGCGGCACCCAGTGGCCCGCGACGAAGATGGGATCCAGCCACTCCATGGCGAGCACGCGCGGGCGCTCGGCGCCTTCGACGGCCGCTTGAACGGCCTCCACGCGATCGGCGCTGGCCTGCACGAGCGCCTCGCCCTCCGCCTCGCGGTCGGCGGCCTTGGCCAGGAGGCGCACGTCGCCGATGACCTCGCCGAAGGTCATCGGATCGAGCGAGAGGACGACGGGCTTGGGATCCATCGTCTCGGCCACGGCGCGGACGTCGTCGGCGGACACGGCGCAGACGGCGCACAGCGCCTGCGTGACGATCAGGTCCGGGCGCAGCTTGCGCAGCGTCGGCTCGTCGAGCTCGTAGATCGCGTCGCCCTGCTCCGTGTGCTCGCGCACGGCGGCATCGATCGCCTTGGCGTCCAGGCCCGCCGGGATCCGGTCCCGGCTGATCTTGGGGAGATCCCGCGCGGCCTCGGGGTAGTCGCACTCGTGGGTGACGCCGACGACGTCGTCGCCGGCCCCGATGGCGAACAGCATCTCGGTCGCTGACGGGACGAGGGAGACGATGCGCATGCTCCGAGCAGGCTACGCCGTCAGGGGACCGCGTCCGTCATCCGGCAGGGCCCCTTGCGCGCATTTGCACAAGGCCGACGGCTGCGCTACGTTCCGTTCTACCTACCGGGGACCGCCTGATTCGGCGGTTGACGGGAGGGGAGAAGGGAGATCCTGGGGAGGATCGGTCCCGAGAGCGTTCACGGCCGGCTCAGGGGAGCGAGCCGGCCGTGAAACTTCTCTGGAGGGTGCGATGAGGGGGGTGTCTTCGCGTCCGGGATGATCCCCCGCGTTCCTCAACGGGGGATCAAGCTTGCGCCTAGGAGGCGACGGCCGCCTGAGGTTGCTCCTCGTACACGTAGAAGCCCTCGCCGGACTTCTTGCCGAGCTTGCCGGCCGAAGCCATCGCGCGGACCGTGTCGGGGACGTCGACGTCGATCTGCTCGGCGATCGCGACCGAGACGTCCAGCCCGACGAAGTCCAGCAGCGCGAGCGGGCCCATCGGCATGCCGGCGCCGAGCTTCATGCAGGTGTCGACCGCCTCGGCGTCCAGGCCCGTGTCGTCCTTGAGGCGCACGGCGTGGAAGAGGTACGGGAACAGGAGGGCGTTGACGACGAAGCCCGGGGTGTCGGGCGTCTGGACGGCGACCTTGTCGAGCGCCTCGCACAGCGCCAGCAGGCGCTCGGCGACGTCGGCGTCGGCCGCCTCCGGCACGACGAGCTCGATGAGCTTCATGCGCGGGACCGGGTTGAAGACGTGGAGTCCGGCGAAGCGGTTGGGACGGCCGATGGCCTCGGCGAGCTCCGTCACCGACAGGGAGGAGGTGGTGGTGCACGCGATCGCGTCGTCGGCGATGTGCTCGGCCAGGGACTTCAGGAGCGTGCACTTGTGGTCGTGGTCCTCCGCGATCGCCTCGACGACGATCGTCGCGTCGGCGATGTCGCCGGGCTCCGTGGTGACCGTCACCGCCGGCTCGCCCTCGGGCTCGAGCTTGGTCAGGTGCTTGGCGATCGCCTTCTCGGCCCGCTCGGCCGACTCGCTGGACCGCGCCAGGAGGGTGACCGCGCCGAGGCGCGCCGCTACGACGGCGGCCAGCCCGCTGGCGATCGCTCCGCTTCCGGCCACTGCCACTCGCTCGCTCATCTGCGCTCCAGTTCCGATTGACTCATCAGTCAACACCTTGACGGCTCGAGATCATACGGACGTTCGCGTTCACAAGGGGCGAACGGACGATGAGGGACAACCGGGATGGTTCGCCCGGCGCGAGTCGGGCACACTGTGAGGTGCATGCTCGAAGACGCCACGAACGACACGCCGACCGACGCCCCGGCCGATCCGGACGCGCCCGGCGCCGAAGCGGCCGCGCCCACCGATCCGGGAAGCGGCGCGGACGTCCCCGCCTCGCCCTCCGCCGCGGCTCCCGCCGAGGGCGGCCCGACGGGCGCGGACCCGACGGAGGACGTCGCTGCCGGCGCCGCGCCGGACGCCCCGACGGGCGAGGACATCCCCGCCGCGACCCAGACGCCCGCCGCGTCGGGCGCGAGCGCAGAGCCGCTGGGGGGAGAGCCGGTGCCGAGCGCCGCCGACACGCCTGCGCCCGATGCCGGGCCCGCGCCGGAGGCCCCCGCGGCCAACGCGCCGGCCGCGGACACGCCGGCGCCCGACGTCCCCGCCGCAGAGGCCCCCGCGGCCGACGCCCCCGCCGCGGACGCGCCGGCGACCAACCCCCCCGCCGCGGCCGCCGCGGACGCGCCTGCGCCCAAGCCGCTCGCCGATCTGCCGTTCGGGCCGAAGATCATCGCCGAGGCGCCCCCCGGCGGGGAGCCCAAGCCGAAGCCGGCCGCCAAGAAGGAGCGGCCCGCCCGCCGGCCCAAGCCGCCCGCCGCCAAGCGCGAGCCGCGCCCGCGTGAGCCGCTGCCGTGGCCCGAGCTGCGCTCCGCTGCGGCGATCACCGCGGCGTCGGCTGACGTCGACGACCTCAAGGAGCTCTTCAAGCTGCTGCCCAGCGACGTGCGCGACGAGACGACCGAGGGCGTGCGCGAGTACCGCAAGGGCGCGCGCCGGCCCGTGTCCGCGTTCGCGGGCAAGTCGCTCGCCCGCGCCGTGCACACGGCGCGCCGGGCGCGCCGCCGGCCCGATTCGGACGCCGCGGTGTCGGAGGCGATGGGCCAGGCCCTGGCCGCCGAGATCGTCGCGTCGCTGGACGTCGAGATCGCCGCCGAGGTCATCCTCCCCAAGCGCGACCTGCTCGAGCGCGAGGCCAAGAACGCCCGTCGCAAGCAGAAGGCCGACGAGGACAAGGAACGCGACGAGCGTCGCCGCCGCGCCCGCGAGGAGGGCGCCAAGCAGGGCGGCTCCTTCGGCGGTGGGGGCTTCTCCGGGCCGAAGATCCGCGGCCTCGAGGCGCTGGAGGGGCTCTTCGGCGACGAAGAGCCGTCCGACTCCTAGACCTGCCTCCCAGCTCCGAACGGCCGACGGTGGGGCCCGGTGCTGACAGCGCAGGTCATGACGTGGTCGGTGGGCGCCGGCGGGAGGGGTCCGTCGGAGCGCCGGCGGGAGGGGTCCGTCGGAGCGCCGGCGGGAGGGGTCCGGGTCAGGCGGCCAGGCGGGCGACGAGCTCGTCGAGGCGGAGCTCCTCGAGCCCCGCGCCGACCGCTTCGAGCTCGCGCGCGCAGAACTCCACGAGCTCACGGCCCTCGCGGCAGAGCTCGAGCGTCTCGCGCAGCCCGGCAGCGCCCGAGTCCAGTCGGCGGATGATCGCCTCCAGGCGCGCGGAGGCGGACTCGTAGGTCGCGGCCGCCGTGGAGGGCTCGACGCCCGCGGTGGCAGCCGGGAAGAACTCGTCGCTCATGGGCGGCGCTCCCCGTCGTCGGGAACGGCGCCGACCGTGCCGTCGTGGAGTCGAACCGTCATCCGCGGGAGCCTACGGGCGGCGTCGGCGGACCCGACAGGCTCGCCGTCGGGGCCCTCGACGAGGGCGTAGCCGCGCTCCAGCGTCCGCTGGGGATCGTGGACGGCGAGGAGCTGCGCGAAGCGCTCGAGCTCCGCCCGGCGGCGGTCGCCGACGCCGCCGGCCACGGCGCCGCGGGCCAGCCCGGACCCGGTCGCCGCGAGCGCTCGCGAGCGCGCGTCAAGGCCGCGCGCCGCGGCGGCGCGGACCTCGCGCAGCTGCTGATGAAGGCGGGTGCGGTGGCGGTCCAGGTGCGCGGCGGGCGCGCGCGACAGGGCCGCGAGGGTGCGCGCACGGTCGCGGACGGTGCGCCGTCCCTGCGCGTGGATGCGCTCCGCCCGGTCCAGCGCCGACGCGGTGTCGGCGACCACCCGCGCTCGCTGCGCGGCGAGCCGCTGCGCGACGTCGGCCGCCCGCGCCCGCGCCTCGCCGACGTGGACCGGCACCGCCGCCTCGGCCGCGTGGGTGGGGGTGGAGCAGGCGACGGCTGCGACGTCGTCGATCAGCGTCGTGTCGGTGTGGTGGCCGACGGAGGCGATCACGGGGACGCGCAGCAGCGAGACCGTCCGGCACAGCGTCTCGTCGCAGAAGGCGAACAGGTCCATCAGCGAGCCACCGCCGCGGGCGACGATCACGACGTCGACCTCCGCCACCGCGGCCAGGTCCTGCAAGGCGCGCGTCACCGCCCCGGCGGCGTGGCGATCCTGCACGGGCGCGAAGGCCCAGACGAGGCGCCCGCCCCAGCCACGGCGGCGCAGGCCGGCCACGACGTCGTCGCGCGCCTTGCCGCTCTCACCGGTGACGACCCCGATGCAGCGCGGGATCCCCGGCCGCGGGAGGAGCTTCTGCGGCTCGAACATCCCCTCGGCCTGCAGCCGCCGGCGCAGCGCGGCGAGCTGGGCGAGCAGGTCGCCCTCACCCGCCACGTGGACGTCGTCGACCGCGAAGGAGAACGACGGCGACGACGTGCGCGAGCCGGGGTAGAAGTCCGGCCCGCCGGCGCACACGACCTGCACGCCCTCCTCGAGGACGCCGACCCGGTGCGCCTCCCAGTCACGCCGCCACATCGAGCAGGGGAGCGCGCCGGAGCCGTCACGCAGCTCCCAGAAGACCTTCGAGCGGCCGACCTTGAACCCGACGACCTCGCCGAAGACCTGCACCCGCGCCATCTCACGCAGCTTCGACCGCAGCGCGGCCGAGTAGGACCCGACCGGGAACGGCCCATGGAGGACGCTGCCCGGGATCCCCGCGGGGCGTTCTGCGCCGTCAGGCACCGACGGTGGCCTCGGCCAGTGCGGACACGACCCGCGACCGATCGGGCCCGCAGGGGACGCCGACGATCGTGTCGACGCCGGCCGCCTCGTACTCGGCCAGCCGGTCGTCGAGCGTGGCGGGCGTCGCCGCGAGCGCCATCGAGTCCACCAGCGCGTCCGTGACGTGCGCCGCGGCGCCCATCCGGTCGCCCCCGAGGTAGCTGTCCTGCACCGCGCGGGCGGCCTCGCCGTGCCCGCCCCGCTCCGCGAGCTCGACGTAGAAGTTCTTGTCGCGCGACCCCATCGCCCCGAGGTAGAAGGCCAGCAGCGGCCGGACGGCGTCGCGCGCGGCGCCCATGTCGTCGTCGTAGCCGACGGCGACGCAGGCGGCGACGTCGAGGTCGTCCAGGGTGCGCCCGGCGTCCGCGAGGCCGCGCCGCAGCGGTTCGAACAGGACGTCGGCCTGCCGCGGGTCCAGCAGGAACGGCAGCCAGCCGTCGGCGATCCGCCCGACCTGCTCGACCGCCTTCGGTCCGACGGCGCCGAGGTAGATCGGGATCGGCTGCTGCACGGGGCGAGCGAGCAGCTTCAGCGGCCGGTCGTGCCCCGTGGGGGGATCGGCGTGGTAGGGGATCTGGAACTCGCGCCCGTCGTGGACGAGCGGCCCCTTGCGCGCGAGCGCCGCGCGCACGACCTCCACGTACTCCCGCGTGCGCGCCACCGGGCGATTGAACGGGACGCCGTACCAGCCCTCGGAGACCTGCGGCCCGCTGACGCCGAGCCCGAGCCGGAACCGGCCCTGGCTGAGCACGTCGAGCGTGACGGCCGTCATCGCGGCCATCGACGGCGTGCGGGCCGGGATCTGCATCAGCGCCGTCCCGAGCGCGATCCGCTCGGTGCGCGCGGCGAGGAAGCCGAGCAGCGACGCGACCTCCTGGCCCCAGGCCTCCGCGACCCAGACGGAGTCCAGCCCCGCACGGTCGGCCTCCATCGCGAGCGTGACCTGCTCCTCCGGCGTGAACCAGGGCCAGTAGGCGAGGAAGACACCGGCGCGCATCAGCGGCCAACCGTACCCGCGACTACGGCCGGATCCCGGACACGAACTGCACGACGCCGGCGATCCGCTGCCGCACCGCCACGAGGCCCCGCAGCTCGAGGCCGGTGGCCAGCTCGTCGCGGTCGAAGATCGTCATCCCCGCCACGCGGCCGACGGCGGCGCCGACCAGCGGCGCGCCGGGGCCGAGCGGCGGCCGGCAGCTCGTCATCACGGCCAGCCGCCCGCCGGGAGCGAGCACCCGCACGAGCTCGTCGAGGCAGCGGTACGGGTCGGCCATCAGGTTCAGGGCGGCGAAGCAGCAGACCGCGTCGAAGCCCGAGTCCGCGAACGGCAGCGCCTCCGCGTCCCCGCGCACGTAGGCGACGCGGCCGCCCGGCGTGTCCTGGACCCCGCGCGCGAGCATCGTCTGCGACGCGTCGAGGCCGACCGCGAGGCCGCCGGGGTCGACGGCGGCGGCGAAGTCGCGCGTGAAGTTGCCCGGCCCGCAGGCGACGTCGAGGACCGCGTCCCCCGGCTCGAGCTCGAGCAGCTCGAGCGCGAGGGCGTGCTCGTCCGGCCCGAACGGCCCGCGGAAGAGCCGGAACCACGCGGGCCGCCACCAGCGCTCGTAGACGACGGGAAGCGCGCGGGAGAACATCAGGCCCTGGGTGGACCCGGACCGTCCGACGTCGCCGTCGCCCAGCGTGTCGATGACGCCGCCGACGAGCGGGGCGGCGCGGACGTCCGGCGCCAGCAGGGCGCGGACGTCAGGGGCCATCGTCAGCGCAGGGGGCCGCGGACGCCCTCGATGCGGCGCACGTCCGCCTCGGGGGAGTTCGAGCGCAGCGTGTGCTCGCCGTCCTGGCCCTGCTCGCCGCGGGTCTCGCCCGTGAAGCCGAGGCGCTCGAGCCGTGCGATCTCCTGCATGCCGAGCTGGCGCGCGGGGTCGCCGACGGGCAGGCCCCGGATCAGCTTCGCGATGCGGTTGCGCAGCTGGTAGGCGAAGTGGGGGGTGGAGGCGCCCATCAGCTGCCGGACGTCCTCGACGGTGACGGTGTGCTGGGGGTCAAGGCGGCGGGGCTGCTCGGCTTCGGCCATCGTCGCGGAGTCTACGTCAGCCGCCCACGGACTGGATCTCGAGCAGGCCGTCGATGCGCGCCTGCACGGGGGAGGCGACCGCGCTGTCGTCCCCGATCACCCAGCCGTGGTTGTAGACGCCGCGGACCGGGTCGGCGTCGTAGCCGGGCTGGACGTCGAGCAGGTAGGCCTCGACGGCGGGGGGCAGCTCGCGCGCGTCCGCGAGCAGCAGCAGCGGGCCGTAGGAGCCGCTGGCCGACAGCGGCGCCGCGGCGCCGGCGTCCGCCGTGCGGTCGAGGGCGGAGAAGACGAAGCCGTGGCCGGGGTCCACGACGCGCCAGCCGAAGCTCCCGTCGCCGTAGCGGGCGACCGCGACGGCGTTGGCCACCGGCTCCTCGGCCCCGATGCGCCGCACCCGGCCGAGCTTGCGCAGGGCGCGGATCGGTGTGTCCCCGACCGCCGCCGTGGGACCGACGACGTAGATGCGCACGTCCTTGCCGTGCTTGGCGATCGCGGCGCGCGTGGCCTCGTCGAGCGCGTCGGCGCCCGTCCACAGGACGGGCGCGCCGGTCTTGGCCGCCAGTCCGGCGGCCGGCATCGAGAACGGCGCGGCCCGGTCGTCGGAGCCCGCCACGATCACGGTGCGCGAGCGTCGCCCGGCCGCACGCGCGAGGACGTCGTCGACCGCGGCCCCGATCTGGGCCGGCGACGTGCCGGAGGCCTTGAGGGCCTTGTGCCCGCCGGGCGTCTTCGCCGCGCCGATCATGATCACGTCGGCCTGGTTGAGCAGGTCGACGCCCGTCGGCTCGAGGGTCTTCAGCGCCGCGGCGGACGTGTCGTCGAGCGCCCCGTCCTCGGCAAGGAGCAGCGGCGCGCGCAGCGGGCGGCTCATGAGCGCGCCGGCCGAGATGGCCGCGTGCCAGTCCGCGGCGTCCGCGATCGCCACCGCCGCCGGGCGCAGGTCAGGGGCGCGGGAGGGGAACGTCGCCAGTGCGACCGCCGCGGCGTCCTCGGCGGGGTTGCGGCCGCCCAGCCTGGACGTGTTCTTGGTCACAGAGCCCTGGGCCTCGACGGGGACCTCGCGTGGGCTGTCGTCGGACGGGGTAGCCGTGACACGAGGACCGACGGCAGGGACGCCAGACCCCGTCCCGCCGCCGTTTGCGCTCCCTCCGCCACATCCGGCCGAGGTCCCCAGGACGACGACGAGCAGGCAGAGCAGGCGGCGCGGCATCGCCCGAAGGTACCTGGGAGCCTGTGAAACTTCCGTTGCGCCTGGTAGCTTCTCGCGGCAGCAACGCCGAATCCCCTGCTCGAAGCGGGGGACCGGGGGACCCAATCTGGTTCGGGGCTAACCACGACGTGTCCGCGTCGAGGGCCGCAGTCTTTCCGCGGCAGCCCGTCAGCTAACCCCGGAGGCGACCGAGAGAAGCAGGTTCGCCGTGCGGGCTCGCGCCCTTGTGTCCATCCCGATCGTTGGTCTGCTGCTCGCCGCGCCCTGCGCGGCGCAGGCACAGGACGCCACGACCGGCGGTGCTGCCCCGAAGGCCGCGGCCGCGCCCGTCGACCCCGCCGCCACCGGCGGCGCCGGCTACGGCACCGACCCTGCAGCTCCCGCCCGCGTCACCGTGGCCGGATCCGTCGCCAAGCGCCTGCCCGACGGCACCGCCGCGGCGCCCGCCGACGCGCCGGTCGCCGTGCAGAACGCGATCTGGGCCGCCAACGAGATCGTCGGCAAGCCCTACGTCTACGGCGGCGGGCACAACCGCTCCTTCAAGGACACGGGCTATGACTGCTCGGGCACCGTCTCCTACGCGCTCAAGGGCGCGGGCCTTCTGAAGACGCCGCTCGCCTCCGGCGACATGATGCGGTGGGGCAAGGCCCGCAAGGGCAAGTGGATCACGGTCTACGCCCACGGCGGCCACGCCTTCGCCATCATCGCCGGGCTGCGCCTGGACACCTCCGCAGCGGGCGAGAAGCGCTCGAGCGGCAAGGGGCCGCGCTGGCGCAGCACCCTCCGTGGCGGCTCGGGCTTCAAGGTCCGTCACCCCAAGGGCTTCTAAACCCGGCACCCCGTCGCGTCGCGGCGGGGTAGTCTGGCTCCTCTAGTGGAGCCAATCAGGAGGATGCAGCTGTGCCGGGCCTAGGCGGACGCATGTCCACGGTCATCAAGACCAAGATCTCCTCGTTGCTGGACAAGGCGGAGGACCCGGGCGAGACCCTCGAGTACTCCTACCAGAAGCAGATGGAGCTGCTCCAGGACGTCAAGAAGGGCGTCGCGGACGTCGTGACGTCCAAGAAGCGGCTCCAGCTGCAGGCGTCCAAGCTCGAGCAGCAGGTCGTCAAGCTCGACACGCAGGCGCGTCAGGCGCTCTCGCAGGGCAACGAGGAGCTCGCGCGCACCGCGCTGGAGCGCAAGCAGTTCGCCCAGACGGAGCTGCAGAGCCTCGACGGCCAGGTCAAGGAGCTCGAGAACCAGCAGCAGCAGCTGATCGACAAGGAGCAGAAGCTGCGCTCCAAGCTCGAGCAGTTCCGGACCAAGAAGGAGGTCATCAAGGCGCAGTACTCCGCCGCGGAGGCCTCCGTGCGCATCTCCGAGGCCGCCAACGGCGTCGGCGAGGAGATGGCCGACGTGGGCCTCGCCATGCAGCGCGCGTCCGAGAAGACCGAGGACATGCGCGCCCGCGCGTCCGCCATGGACGAGCTGGAGGCCGCCGGCGCGTTCGACGACAACCTCACCCTCGGCGACGGCGGCGACGACATCGACAAGCAGCTCGCGGCGCTGTCGACGGGCTCGCAGGTCGACGACGAGCTGGCGAAGATGCGTGCCGAGCTCGGCACGGGCTCGTCCGCCGACGCCCCCGCGCTCGGCGCCGGCCAGACGGGTGCGGAGCCGACGTCGGCCCCGACCCCCGAGACGACCTCCGAGGACACCAAGTGATCGTCCGGATCGCGACGGAGAGCCAGTACAAGCTCACCGACGAGGCCGTCACGAAGCTCAACGAGCTCGACAACGAGGCCGTCGCGGCCGTCGAGGCCGGCGACGAGCCGCGCTTCCATCAGCTGTTCGACAGCATGATCAAGCTCGTCCGCGACGAGGGCCATGCGCTCGACGCCGACGACCTGCTGCAGTCCGACGTCATCATCCCCCCGTCCGACCTCACCTTCGCCGAGGCGAAGGGCGAGTTCACGGGCGAGGGGCTCATCCCGGACTGACCGCCCGGGGGCGGGTCCCGCCTACAGCGGGACCTCCCACAGCGGGAACCAGCGCGCGAGGTCGGCCTCGATCGGGAGGTCGTTCTCGTGGCGCGCCTTCAGCTGCAGCTCACGCTCGGAGTCGCGCGTCTGCGGGCCCTGGCCCGGGACGAACGGGTAGTAGGTCGCGCGCTTGACGTTGTAGATCCACGAGATGCGCTTGCCGCGCTCGTCGGCGAACTGAAACAGCGCGCACAGGACGCGGTCGGCGTACCCGCCGTCGCGCAGGGCGCCGTTGACCGCGTTGAGCCCGACCACCAGGTCCTCGAACTCGTCGTCGGCGAGGACCATCCAGCGGTAGCCGAACGAGTCGTCGTTCGTGGTGATCTCGGTGCCCGTCTCGGTCCCGGTGGCGCCGAGGACCTCGACCATGTCGGCGACGATCGAGTCGAAGTCCGCGGTGCCCAGCGGCTGGAACACCATCGCGGCCTTCCCCGTCGGCTGCAGGCCCTGCTCCTCCATCGGGACGTAGGCGGTCGCCATCGCGAACAACCGGTCCTCCGTCGGCTGGCGCAGCTTCGACTTGCCCTTGAGGATGTCCATGAAGCCCATGCAGGGTTGAGCCTAACGCCGCCGGGTTACAACGGGGCCGAGGCCTCCTGTGTGGACCGGCAACGACACCGAGCTCGTCGTCTACGCCCTGGTCGCGATCGCCGCCGTGGTGCTGCTCGTGGCGTGGGTCAAGGTCCACCCGTTCGTCGCCCTGCTGATGGGCGCGCTGTTCATGGGCCTCGCCGGCGGCCTCGGTCCGGGCAAGGTGCTCGACTCCGTCAAGGGCGGTGCCGGGGACACGCTCGGCAACGTCGGCATCATCCTCGCGCTCGGCACGATGCTCGGGAAGCTGATGGCCGAGTCCGGGGCGGCGGACCGGCTCGCGGAGACCGTCCTGGACCGCTCCGGGCCCGAGCGGATCCCGTGGGCGATGGCCTTCGTCGCGATGATCGTCGGCATCCCGCTGTTCTTCGAGATCGGCGTCGTCCTGCTGATCCCGATCATCTTCGTCGTCGCCCGGCGCCTGCAGCAGCAGACGCACACGCAGTCGGGCAACACCTACCTGCTCGTCGGCATCCCGGCACTCGCCGGCCTCAGCGTCCTCCACGGCCTCGTCCCGCCCCACCCGGGACCGCTGATCGCGATCGAGGCGGTCAAGGCCGACCTCGGCACGACGCTGCTCTACGGCCTGATCGTCGCCGTTCCGACGGTGATCATCGCCGGCCCGGTGTTCGCGAGGTTCGCCACCCACTGGGCCCACGCGGACCCGCCGCAGGACCTGATCGACCAGGTCGCCACCGAGCGCCACGTCGACGAGGCCCCGTCCTTCGGCGTCACCGTCTTCACGATCCTGCTCCCCGTCGGGCTGATGCTGCTGCGCACGGTCGCCGACGTGGCGCTCGACGACGGGGAGGTCAAGGACTGGGCCGAGTTCATCGGCGAGCCGATCATGGCGCTGCTGATCGGCGTGCTCGTGGCGAGCTACACGTTCGGCTTCGCCCGCGGGATCAACCGCGACACGGTCTCGAAGTACCTCGGCGAGTCGCTGGCCCCGGCCGCCTCGATCCTGCTGATCATCGGCGCCGGCGGCGCGTTCAAGCAGGTGCTCGTCGACACGGGCATCGGCGACTCGATCGGCAAGGCCGTCGAGAGCGCGTCCCTGTCGCCGCTGATCGTCGCGTGGATCGTCGCGGTGTTGATCCGCCTCGCGACCGGCTCGGCGACCGTCGCCACCGTCACGGCGGCCGGCATCATCGCCGGCATCGGGATCGGGGACACGTCGGCGCCGCTCGTCGCGCTGGCGATCGGCTGCGGCTCGCTGTTCTTCTCCCACGTCAACGACGCGGGCTTCTGGCTGATCAACCAGTACTTCGGCATGTCGGTCAAGGACACGATCAAGACCTGGTCGGTGATGGAGACGATCATCTCCGTCGTCGGCTTCGCGTTCGTCCTCCTGCTCAGCCTGGTCGTCTGACGTGCCCGTCGTCCTCGGCGTCGACCTCGGCACCACCAGCACGAAGGCCGTCGCCTTCGCGCCGGACGGGACCGCGGGCGAGACCTTCGACGCCGGCTACGACCTGCACGAGCCGCACCCCGGCTGGGCCACGCAGGACCCGCGCGAGGTGCGCGACACCGCCCTCGCCGTGCTGCGGCAGGCGGTCGCGGCGACGGAGGACCTCGCCGCCGTCTCGTTCTCGACCGCGATGCACTCGCTCGTCGGCGTCGCCGCCGACGGGGAGCCGGTCACCGACCTGCTGACGTGGGCCGACACCCGGGCCACCGCGCAGGCCGAGCGGCTGCGCTCGAAGCACCCCGAGCTGCACGCCGCCACCGGCACGCCGATCCACCCGATGGCGCCGCTGGCCAAGCTCGCGTGGTTTCGCGAGGAGGATCCGGAGCGCTTCGCCGCCGCCCACCGGTGGGTCGGCATCAAGGAGCTCGTCGTGCACGCGCTCACGGGCGAGTGGGTGATGGACCACTCCGTCGGCTCGGGCACCGGGCTGATGGACGTCAAGACGCTCCAGTGGCACCCGCCCGCGCTCGAGCAGGCCGGGGTCGCCCCCGAGCAGCTCCCGCGCCTGGCCCCCACCAAGACGGTGCTGGACAGCTCGCTCGCCGTCCCGCTCGTCCTCGGCGCGGGGGACGGCCCGTTGGCCAACCTCGGCGTCGGCGCCGTCCGCCCCGGCGTCGCGGCCTGCTCCATCGGCACGAGCGGTGCGCTGCGCCTGTCGGTGGAGCGCCCCACCGTCGACACCCGCGGGCGCGTGTTCTCCTACGCGCTGACGGCCGAGCGCTGGGTCGTCGGCGGGGCGATCAACAACGGCGGCGTCGTCCTGCAGTGGGCCGGTGACGCGCTCGCCCCCGATCTGGGCGAGCACGCCGAGGACGAGCTGATGGCCCTCGCCGCGTCCGCCCCCGCCGGCAGCGAGGGGCTCGTGATGCTCCCCTACCTGCTGTCGGAGCGCGCGCCGCACTGGAGCGCCCTCCCGCGCGGCGCCTACGTCGGCATCACCCGCGCCCACGGCCGCGAGCACCTCGTCCGAGCCGCGGTCGAAGGGGTCTGCCAGCAGCTCGCGCTCGTGCTCGCCTCGATGCGCGACGCCGGCAACACCGTCGGCGAGGTGCGCGCCACCGGCGGCTTCGCCCAGAGCGAGCTGTGGCGCCAGATGCTCGCCGACGCGCTCGGGATGCCGGTCGGCTTCCCCGCAGGCCACGAGGGCTCCGCCTTCGGCGCCGCCCTGCTGGGGATGGACGCGCTGGACCTGATCGACACGCTGGACGTCGCCGCCGACCTCGTCGACATCGGCGACGTCGTCGAGCCCGGTCCGGCCGCGGCGGTCTATGCCGAGCTGCTGCCGACCTTCGCCGAGCTCTACGACGCGCTCGCGCCCGCCTTCCGCGACCTGCGCGCGTTCCGCGACGCGCAGGCCGGGCGTCCGCCGCTGCGCTAGCGGCCCGACTGCAGCTGGCCCTCGAGGCGCTGCAGGGCCTCGATGCGCTTCTCCATCGGCGGGTGGGTCGTGAACAGGCCGGTGAGGCCCTTCTTGACGCCGGGGGGGAAGATGTAGAAGGCCTGCAGCTGCTGCGTCGCGCGCAGGTCCTGCTGCGGGATCTGGTGCATGCCGCTCGAGATCTTCATCAGGGCGGAGGAGAGGGCGCTCGGCCGGCCGGTGATGATCGCGGCGCCGCGGTCGGCAGCGAACTCGCGGTAGCGCGACAGGGCCATCATCAGCATGAAGGAGACGACGTAGGTCACGAGCGAGATGAGGACCACGGCGATCATGCCCATGCTGTCGTCGTCATCGTCGCCGTAGGAGCCGCCGCCACCGAAGAGGAAGCCGAACTGGACGATGTAGGCGGCGATCGTGGCGAAGAACGAGGCCAGCGTCATGACCATCACGTCGCGGTTGGCGATGTGGGTCAGCTCGTGCGCCATGACGCCCTCGAGCTCGGACGGGGAGAGCAGCTCCATGATGCCCGTCGTGGCGCAGACGGTCGCGTTCTTGGGCGAGCGGCCGAGCGCGAAGGCGTTCGGCATGCGCGTGTTCGCGATCGCGATCTTCGGCTTCGGCAGGTCGGCCTGCACGCAGAGCCGATCGATCATGGCGTGCAGCTCGGGAGCCTCCGCGGGTGCGACCTCCTTCGCGCCCATGGCGGCGAGCGCCATCTTGTCGGAGGCGAACAGCTGGGTCAGCGCCAGGCCACCCGCGACGATCAGGACGAGGCCGGCGTTGACGCCGCCGGCGATCAGCGCACCGACGAAGACGACGTAGAGCAGGCCCAGGAGGAACATGACGGTCGCCATCCGGATCTGCAGGCCGGTGTCGCGGCCGAAGGAGGAGAGCTTGTTCATGGTGGTTCTGGGAGGCTCCTGGTTGTCGCTGCTTACGGAAAGTGAGTCTAGCTCTGCCGGAAGGGCGTTGAGGGAGCGCTTAGACAACGCTCAGCTTCCGTCGCGGGTCGCTGCAAAAGACCCTGCAAGCTGCAGGGAACCTTGCACTCGTCGTCGGAGGAGGGCCCTCGATCTAGCCTCCCAGCCGGATGCGCCTCCGGCTGCTCATCGTCGTGGCCACGCTGCCCCTCGTCCTGTGGGCCGGCGTGCCGCTGCTCGCCCAGGGCGAGTCGCTCGGCGCGAAGATCGAGCGCCAGCGCGGGCAGGTCGAGCGCAAGCGGGCGAAGGAGGGGGTCCTCTCGAGCGACGTCACCAGGTACACGGGGCGCATCAACTCCCTCCAGGGCGAGATCGGCGGCCTCGAGACCAAGCGCGTCTCGCTGCAGACCGACCTCGACGCCAAGCTCGCCCGGCTGGAGGCCGTGCGGGGCGAGCTGCGGACCGAGCGCGCCCGGCTGACCCGCCTGCGCGCCCGCCTCGCAGAGGCGCGGGTGACCCTCTCGCGCCGCCTGGTGGACCTCTACAAGGCCGACTCGCCCGACATCCTCGCCGTCGTGCTCAACGCCGACGGCTTCGCCGACCTGCTGGAGCGCGGGGAGTTCGCCCGCCGCATCGGCGAGCAGGACAAGCGCGTGATCACCGTCGTGCGGGAGGCGAAGGCCGAGGCGATCGCGACCGAGAGGAAGCTGGCCCGGCTCGAGCAGGAGGCCACGCGGGTGGCCGCCGAGATCCAGGAGCGCCGCGACGCCGTCGTCCGGGTCCAGGACGGGCTGAAGTCCCGCGAGGTGATGTTCCAGCGCGTCCGCGGCGAGAAGCGCACGCTGCTGGCCTCCGTGAAGGTCGACCGCCACGCCGCGGAGGAGGACCTGGCCAAGCTCGAGCGCGAGCAGGCGAAGGTCCAGGCCCGTCTCGCCGGCTTCGGCGGCGGCGGCGGAGCGGTCAGGCAGGGCTCGGGCGATCTCGTCTGGCCCGTCAACGCGTCGATCTCGTCCGGCTTCGGCTACCGCTGGGGCCGCCTACACGCCGGCATCGACCTCCCCGTCCCCGAGGGCACCGCCGTGCACGCCGCCGCGGCCGGCACCGTGCGCATCGCGGGCTTCGTCGGCGGCTACGGCAACTACGTCTGCATCCAGCACGAGGGCGCCCTGTCGACCTGCTACGGCCACAACTCCCGCCTCGCGGTCTCGGTCGGCCAGCAGGTCTCCCAGGGCCAGGTCATCGCCGCCTCGGGCAACACGGGCCACTCCACCGGGCCGCACGTCCACTTCGAGACGCGCGTCAACGGGGTGCCGCGTGACCCCATGGGCTTCATGTAACCGGCCGCGGGCCGCGCTCGCGGGTGGGTAGGTTGGGCGCATGAGGATCCGCGCCGCCGTGCTGGAGGAGTTCGGGCAGCCCCTGAACGTCACCGAGGTCGAGCTGGAGGGCCCCAAGGCCGGCGAGGTGCTGGTCCGGCTCGTCGCCTGCGGCGTCTGCCACACCGACATGTACACGGCCTCGGGCGCGGACCCGTCCGGGTACGCGCCGTGCGTGCTCGGCCACGAGGGCGCCGGCGTCGTGGAGGCGATCGGGGCGGGCGTGAGCTCCGTCACGGTCGGCGACCACGTCGTCACGCTCTTCTCGCCCCAGTGCCGCGAGTGCGTCCACTGCCTCGACGACCGGACGAACCTCTGCATGGCCATCCGCGGCGAGCAGAACCAGGGCCACCTGCCCGACGGGACGACGCGGCTGTCGCGCGACGGCGAGCCGATCCGGCACTTCATGGGCACCTCGACGTTCGCCGAGGCGACCGTGATGCCGGAGATCGCGCTGGCCAAGGTCGACCGCGAGGCGCCGCTGGAGCACGCCGCGCTGTTCGCCTGCGGGCTGTCCACCGGCCTGGGCGCCGCGATGTACACGGCCCGGGTCCGGGCCGGATCGACCTGCGTGGTCTTCGGCGCTGGCATGGTCGGCCTCGGCGCCGTCGCGGGCGCGCGCCTGCAGGGCGCCGAGCGGATCATCTGCGTCGACCTCTCCGCGGACCGCCTCGAGCTCGCCAAGGGGCAGGGCGCGACGGACACCTGGATCGCCGACGAGGACACCGTCGCCCGCGTCCAGGAGGAGACCGGGGGCTTCGGCGCCGACTACACCTTCGAGGCGACCGGCCTGGTCGCGGTCATGGCCCAGGCCGTCGAGTCCGCCCGCATGGGCTGGGGCCTGTGCACGGTCGCGGGCGTGGCGGGGAAGGGGGAGACCCTGGACGTGATCCCGCGCTGGCTGATCCAGGGCCGCCGCATCGCGGGCTCGAGCTTCGGCGGCGTCAAGGGCCGCGACCAGGTGCCCGAGCTGGTGGCGCGGGCGCAGGCCGGCGAGATCGACGTCGCCCCGTTCGTCTCGCACCGCATCACGCTCGACGAGGTCAACCGGGGCTTCGACCTGATGCACGCGGCGGACGGCATCCGCTCCGTGATCGACTTCTAGCCTCCTCCGTCGTGCTCCCCGAGTTCGATCTCCTCGGCCTGTCGATCAAGACGTTCGGGCTGTGCCTCGGGCTGAGCTTCATCGCGGTCGGCCTCGTGCTGGCGCGGCAGCTGAAGGAGGCGGGCAAGCCCGTCGACTGGGCCTACGAGATGGTCTTCGCGGCGCTCGTCGGCGGCCTCGTGGGCTCGCGGCTGTGGTGGGTGCTGCAGAACTACGACGAGGCGTCCAACGACCTGCTCGGCAACCTCTTCGGCGGCTCGGGCCTCGTGTTCTACGGCGGCCTGCTCGGGGGCGCGGTCGGGGTCCTGCTGTGGGCGTGGCGCAAGGGCGAGCTGAGCCTCGGCCTGCTGGACCTGTGCGCCCCCGGCCTCGCGATCGGCTACGCCGGGGGGCGCGTCGGCTGCCAGGTCTCCGGTGACGGCGACTACGGGATCCCGTGGGACGGGCCGTGGGCGATGGCCTACCCGAAGGGCGTCGTGCCGACGGACGTCCCGGTCCACCCGACGCCGATCTACGAGACGATCGTGATCGGGCTGCTCGCCATGGTGCTGTTCCGGTTGCGCTACCGGCTCGCGCCGGGGCGCGTGTTCGCCATCTACCTCATCGTGGCCGGGCTCGAGCGCTTCCTCGTCGAGTTCATCCGCCGCAACACGGCCGACGTGGTCGGCCTCACGATCGCCCAGGTCGTCGCGCTGGTGATGTTCCTCGCCGGGCTCGTGTGGTTCGTGGCGACGCGCGCCAAGCCCGTCCCGGCACCGCCGGCGGGCTACGTCCACGCGTAGCGCAACAGGGCGTGCCGGCGGCCCTGCCGGTCGTTCCACAGCTCCACGCCGGGCCGCAGCCGTGCACCGAGCCGGGCGGCGACCGCGCGTGAGGGCGCGTTGCCCGGCTTGATCATCAGCGTGATCTCCGTCGCGTAGCCGCTGTCGCGGGCCCACTCGAGCAGCGTGCGGGCCGCGCAGGTCGCGAGGCCGGCGCCGCGGGCCGAGGGGACGAGCCAGTAGGCCATGTACACGCGGTCGCCGTCGGCCGGGCCGAGCGCGCAGTAGCCGCGCGCGACGTCCCCGGCGGTGGTGACGGCGAGGGAGACCCCGGCCGCGGTGTCCTGCTTGAGCACCCAGGCGGCCACCTTCGAGCGCTCGGGATGGAAGGGGAACGACGACCAGTCGGCGATCTCGGGCTCGCCGCAGGCCTCCATCAGGTCCGGGGCGTCCGTCGCCCGCCAGGGCCGCAGGACGACGCCGTCGCCCGTGAGGATCACAGCACGCGGCGCAGCCAGCGCATCGTCTCGCCCTGCAGCTCGGCGTCGTGCTGGACGGAGCGGTGGTGGCCGCCGGGGGTGACGATCAGCCGGGTCTGCGGCGCCGCCGAGCGCCGGGCGAGGTCGCGGGAGTGGCTCACAGGCACGGACTCGTCCCCCTCCGCGTGGAGGAGCAGCAGCGGGACGCTGGAGGCCTCGACGACGAGAAGCGGGTCGTGCTCGGCCAGGAGCGCCTCGCAGGCCCCGACGTCGGCGCGGAGGTCGAAGCGCCCGGCTCGCAGCCCCGCCGCCAGTCCGGCCGAGGTGGCGGGGCAGACCGCGACGATCGCGTCCGCCCGCGCCGCCTCGGCGGCGCAGATCGCCAGCCAGCCCCCGAGGGAGGAGCCGCGCAGGACGATCGGCAGCCGTGACTGCTGTTTGCCCCCGTCGGCGGGATCAACGGCAGTCACGGCCGGTTCGCGGAGGACGTCGGCCAGGACGGCCACGTCGTCCAGCGCGGAAGACCCGAAGTCCCCCGCCGACTCGCCGTGGCCGCGCAGGTCGGCGACGATCGCCGCCATCCCGCCCGCGCGTGCGGTCCGGGCCATGTCGTGGTGGTTCTCCTTGCGCGAGCCGGCGCCGTGCAGGACGACCATCCCGGCCGTCGGCGGAGTCGGCGGCAGCCACAGCGTGAAGGCCAGGCCGGCGCGCTCCCCGGCGCTCGCGGGACCCTCTGGCGTGGGCTGGATCCGTCGGCGTGGCATAGTCCTCGCCCCATTGTGACGGCCGCATCCGTGTATCCCCAGCACTCGAGCGTCACCGACGGCCGCCTGGCCATCGGCGGCTGCGACGCGGCCGAGCTCGCCCGCGAGTTCGGCACGCCCGCCTTCATCGTCGCCCAGGACGACCTGCGGGCGCGGGCCCAGGCCTGGCAGCGGGCGCTCGCCACCCATCACGGCCCCCGCGGCGCGGTGGTCTTCGCCTCCAAGGCCTTCCCCGCCTCCGCCGTGCTGCGGACCTTCGCCGAGGAGGGGCTCCACGTCGACTGCGCCTCCGGCGGCGAGCTCCACCTGGCGCTCCACGCGGGCTTCGACCCCGCCAAGGTCGTGCTTCACGGCAACGCGAAGTCCGAGGTCGAGCTCCACGAGGCCGTCGCGGCCGGTGTCGGGACGATCGTGCTCGACGGCGGCGACCCGGAGCGGCTGGAGCGCATCGTGCCTCCCGGCGCCCGCCAGCGCGTGCTGATCCGCGTCACCCCGGGGGTGCACGCCGACACCCACGCCCACATCATGACGGGCCACGCCGATTCGAAGTTCGGCTACTCCCCGGCGCGCGCCCGGGAGATCGCCGAGCGCGACTGGGAGCGCCTCGAGATCGCCGGCCTGCACTTCCACCTCGGCTCGCAGCTGTTCGACGCCAGCCCGTTCGCCGCGGCCATGGACGCCTTCACGGGCCTTCCCCCGATGACGACCTACGACGTCGGCGGCGGCATGGGCGCGCCCTACACCCGCAAGGACCCCGTCCCCGACCCCGACGCCTGGGTCGAGGGCCTGTGCGCGGTCGCCCACGCCGCGCTCGGCCGCGACGTCGAGCTGCTGATCGAGCCCGGGCGCGCACTCGTGGCCAACGCGGCCGTCACGCTCTACTCCGTCGAGGACGTCAAGCGCGTGCGCGCGGACCTCGCCTTCGTGGCCGTCGACGGCGGCATGTCCGACAACCTGCGCCCGATGCTCTACGACGCCGTCTACGAGGCCGACCTGGCCGAGCGCATGGGGGACGGCGAGTCCTTCACGGTCGTCGGCAAGCACTGCGAGAGCTCCGACGTCCTCGTCCGCGAGGCGTCGCTGATCGACCCACGGCCGGGGGACGTCCTCGTCACGCCGGTGACGGGCGCCTACGGTCACGCCATGGCGAGCAACTACAACGGGGTGCCGCGGGCGCCCGTGGTGTTCGCCGCCGACGGCAGCGCACGGCTCGTCGTGCGCCGCGAGACCTACGAGGACCTGACCGCCCGAGATGCCTGAGACCCCGTTCAAGATCGGCCTGCTGGGCCACGGCACGGTCGGCGCCGCGTTCGCCGACCTGCTCCCCGAGCGCGCCCAGGCGATCGTCAACCTCACCGGACAGCGCCCGACGCTCGTCGGGACACCGCTGACGACCTCCCAGGGGTCCTTCGACGCGATCCTCGCCGAGGCCGACCTCGTCGTGGAGCTGATGGGCGGCCTGGAGCCCGCGCGCACGTACGTCCTGGCCGCGATGGCCGCCGGCAAGCACGTGGTGACGGCCAACAAGCAGCTGCTCGCCACCCACGGCGAGGAGCTGTGGGCCGCGGCGCGCGAGCACCGCGTCCAGCTGCGCTTCGAGGGCGCGGTCGCCGGGATCGTCCCCGTCGTGCGGGTGATCTCCGAGACGCTGGCCGGCTCCCACGTCGAGCGCATCCACGGGATCGTCAACGGGACGACGAACTACATCCTCACCGAGATGGCGACCAAGGGGATCTCCTACGCGGAGGCCCTCGGGTCCGCCCAGGCGCTGGGGTACGCCGAGTCGGACCCGACCGACGACGTGACCGGCCGCGATGCCGCCGCGAAGATGGCGATCATCGCCCGGCTGGCGTTCGACACGCCGGTCCACATCGACGACGTCCGCTACGACGGCATCACCGCGATCACCGCCGAGGACATGCAGTTCGCCCGCGACCTGCGGCTGAACCTCAAGCTCGTCGGGACCGCCGAGCGCGTCGAGGGCGGCATCTCGGTCCGCGTCCATCCCACGCTGCTGTACGCCGGGCACCCGCTCGCCTCGTGCAACGGGCCCTACAACGCCGTCACCGTCGAGGCGCCCGCGATCACGGAGATCACGATGTCGGGTCCCGGGGCCGGCGGTCCGCAGACCGCCACGGCCGTGCTGGGCGACGTCATCTCCGCGATGATCCCGCCCGCCTCCACGCCGCCGACGAGCGACTCGCTGGCGATCGTCGATGACGTCGTGAGCGCCTTCTACGTGCGCATGGACGTCGCCGACCGGCCGGGCGTGCTCGCCCAGGTCGCGGAGGTGCTCGGCCTGCAGGGCGTCTCGATCCGCACGCTCGTCCAGCACGGCGTCGAGGCGGACGCGCGGCTGGTCATGACCGTCCACCCGGTGCTCGAGTCGCGCCTGTACGGCGCGCTGCAGATGATCGGGCAGCTGGACTTCATCCGCGCCAAGCCGCAGGCGATCCGCGTCATCGAGGAGGAGTACGCGTGAGGGTGGCCGAGGCCACGAACGGCCTCATCAGCCGCTTCCAGGACCGGCTGCCGTTCGAGGCCGGCGACCCGGTCGTCACCCTCGGCGAGGGCTCGACGCCGCTCGTGCTCGCCGAGCGCGTCTCCGAGCGCGTCGGTGCGGAGGTGTGGTTGAAGATCGAGGGCGCCAACCCGACCGGCTCCTTCAAGGACCGCGGGATGACCTGCGCCGTGTCGGCGGCGGTGCGCGAGGGCGCGGAGGCCGTCATCTGCGCCTCCACGGGCAACACCGCCGCGTCGGCCGCCGCCTACGCGGGCCGCGCCGGCCTGACGGGCGCCGTGATCGTGCCCGAGGGCAAGATCGCCACGGGCAAGCTCGCGCAGGCGCTGATGCACGGCGCCAAGGTGATCGCGCTCCACGGCAACTTCGACCAGGCGCTCGAGATCGTCCGCGAGCTCGCCGAGCATCACCCCATCGCGCTCGTGAACTCCGTCAACCCCTACCGCCTGGAGGGGCAGAAGACGGCCGCCTTCGAGCTGGCCGAGGCGCTCGACGGCGAGCTGGACGCGCTCTGCATCCCCGTCGGCAACGCGGGCAACATCACCGCCTACTGGAAGGGCTTCACCGAGGCCGGCCTCGCGCCGCGCATGCTCGGCTACCAGGCCGCGGGGTCCGCCCCGCTGGTGCTCGGTCATCGGGTCGACGCGCCCGAGACGGTCGCGTCCGCGATCCGGATCGGCAACCCCGCCCGCTGGGAGGAGGCGACGGCGGCGATGACCGAGTCCCACGGGGCGATCCGCGCCATCACCGACGCGCAGATCCTCGACGCCTACCGCTTCCTCGCCGCCCACGAGGGCGTCTTCTGCGAGCCCGCGTCGGCCATCGGGGTCGCGGGCCTGCTCGCCCACGGCGCCGAGGGCGCCGCCCGCATCGCCTGCGTGCTCACCGGGCACGGCCTCAAGGACCCCTCGACCGCGCTGGATCAGGCCGGGGCCGTGCTCGCCTGCGAGCCGTCCACCAGGGCCGTCGAGAAGATCCTCTTCTAGATGCACCGCCGCCGGCTCGTCCGGGTCCCCGCGTCCTCCGCGAACCTCGGCCCCGGGTTCGACGTCCTCGCGGCCGCCCTGTCGCTGCACATGGAGCTCGAGGTGGTCGAGACGGGGACGTTCAACGTCCGCACGGACCTCAAGATCGCGCGCGACCGGCGCAACCTCGCGGTGCGCGGCTTCACCCGCCTGCACGATCCCGCCGGCTTCGAGTTCCGCATCCGCTCGGAGATCCCGCTCTCCGGCGGGCTGGGGACGAGCGCGGCCGCCTACGTCGCCGGGTTGCTGGCGGCCGACTCGCTGTTCGAGCTCGACGCGGACGTGCTCGGGCACGCGACCGCGCTGGAGGGCCACCCGGACAACGTCGCCGCGGCGCTCCATGGCGGCTTCGTGGGCTGCGTCGACGGGGAGGTCATGCGCCTCGGCGTGCCCGCCGGCCTGGAGGGCGTGCTCGTCGTCCCGCACGCGCCCGTCCGCACCCGTGAGGCCCGGGCGGCGTTGCCGCGCAAGGTCTCCATGCAGGACGCGGTCGCCAACGTCGGCCACACCGCGCAGCTCGTGCTCGGTCTCGCCACGGGCGACCTGGACCTGATCTCCCGCGGCCTCCACGACCGGCTGCATCAGCCCCACCGCGCGCACCTGTTCCCGCGCTCGGCGGAGATCGTGGACGCCGCGGCGCAGCTGGGCGCGCTCGGCGCCACCGTCTCCGGGGCCGGCCCGACCGTCCTCGTCTGGACGTCGTTCGAGACGACGGGGGCGGTCCACGGCGCCCTGCGCGAGCGCTGCGAGGGGTGGGCGGACGTGAGCCGTGTGCCCTTCGAGGAGCGCGGCGCGGACGTGCGCGAGCTCTGAGCCCTAGGCCCGGATGAAGACCGGGGTGCCGAGGGGCAGGCGGCGCATCAGCCGCTGCATCGGCCTGCGGTGGGCGCGCAGGCAGCCGAGCGAGGCGGCCTGGCCCACCGACGCGACCGCCGGGGTGTTGTGGATCGCGAGGCGGTCGCCCCCGGGCCAGCCGGCGACGAGCTTCGTCTGGTGGCCCGTGAGCGCGACGGCGCAGCAGCCGTAGGGCGAGGACGGGTCCTGCGGGCGCAGCTTGTCGGTCACGGCGAAGCGCCCCAGCGGGGTCTCGTTGCCGGCGCGCCCGACGGCGACGGTGAACGCGAACAGCGTGCGGTCCCCGTCGCGCACGGTGGCACGGCGGGCCGAGCGGTCGATCCGGATCGAGTAGTCGGTGGCCTGCAGCTGCGCGGCGCCGGCCGGGATCCAGGCTGCCCGGTGGTTCGGCAGCACGGGCGTCTGCACCCGCAGCCACCCCGCGCGGCGGCCGACGACGGCGAGGCTCGTGGGGGAGCCGAACTCGGTCCTGGCCGTGACCCGGCCGAGCACGGCGCCACCCGGCCTGGAGCGCAGCTGCGCGGGGCGGCGCACGGCCGCGACGAGGAAGCGCCCGGCGGGCTGGGCCGGCGCGGCGGTGGCCGCCGGCGTCGCGGCCGTCTCCACGGGGGAGAAGGGCTGCGGCGTGGCGGCCGGCACGGGGGCGGCGGCCTCCGGCGTCCCGCCACAGCCGGCGAGGACGACGAGGGCTGCTGCTGCCAGGGTCACGCCGCGCTGCACGGCTGGGAGGGTACGCCGCGAGATCGGCTTCGAGCCGCCCACGGCGGTCGCAACCCGATCTCGCGTCAGTCCAGCAGCGCGCGCACGTGGTCGGGCAGCGGCATGTCCGGGGACTGCCGCGCGTCCGGGACCGGGGTGCCGGTGACCGCGTCGTACGGGATGTGGCCGGCCCAGACGTCGAGCGCGTAGTCCTCCTCGTCGTCGACGGGGCCGCCCGTGCGGACCTTGGCCGAGGCCTCGTCGATCGGGACCCGCACGACCAGCGTGCCCTTGAGCTCCTGGCGGTTGGGGCGGCGGGCCGCGTCCCAGCGGCCGGGGGCGAGCTTCTCGGTGAAGGCCTCCAGCGCCGCGAGCTTCTGGCCGGCGTCGGTGACCGCCTCGCCCGCGCCGAGCAGCATCACGGAGCGGTAGTTCATCGAGTGGTGGAAGACGGAGCGCGCGAGCACGATCCCGTCCACGAGCGTCGCGGTCAGGCACAGGGGCGCCCCGGACGCCATCGCCTTGAACAGCCGACTCGCCGTGGAGCCGTGGAGGAGCAGGTCGTCGCCGATGCGGGCGTGGAGCGTCGGGAGCACGAACGGCTGGCCGTCCTCGATGACGCCGGCGTGGACGATCGGGGCCGCGTCGAGGACGGCGTCGATCGTCTCGCGGTCGTGGGAGCCGCGGGCGGGGGAGCGGCGGAAGCGGGTTCGGGTGGTCTTCATCTGTGTTGGTACAGTTGCATGACTGTGCCGGAACAAGGTACCATCACCGGGACGACGACGCGAGCCATCGGTTCAAGCGTCGAGGCGGCCGTGGGCGCCGGGCACCTCCCTCCCGGCGCTCCGCTGCCGTCGGTGCGGGCCCTCGCGGCGCAGCTCGGCGTCAGCCCCACCACGGTCGCCGGGGCCTACGCGGACCTCAAGCGCCGCGGCGTGCTCACCTCCCGCCCGCGCAGCGGGGTCCGGGTCGCCGAGCGCCCGCCGCTGACCGCCCCGTCGGACCCCGCCGTCCCCGCCGGCACGCGCGACCTCGCCCGCGGCAACCCCGATCCGCAGCTGCTGCCCGACCTGCGCCACGCCCTCCGCCGGCTCGACCTCGCGCCGCGCCTGTACGGCGACGTCGCCGTCGCCCCCGAGCTCGCGGCGGTGGCCCGCGGCGCCCTCGCCGCCGACGGGCTGGCCGCGGACCGCCTCACGGTCGTCAACGGCGCCCTCGACGGCGTCGAGCGCGTGCTCGGCGCCCACCTCGTCCCCGGCGACCGGGTCGCGGTGGAGGACCCCGCGTACGCGAGCGCGCTCGACCTGCTGCGCGCGCTCGGCCTCGTCCCCGTCCCGATGGCGATCGACGCCGAGGGACCGCGCCCGGAGGGGCTGCGCGCCGCGCTGGCGGACGGGGTGGAGGCCGTGCTCGTCACCCCCCGCGGCCAGAACCCGACGGGCGCGGCGATCACGCCCGTCCGGCGCCGGCAGCTCGAGCGCGTGCTCGAGCGCGCGCCGGAGGTCCTCGTGATCGAGGACGACCACCTCGGACCCGTCGCGGGTGCGCCGCTGCAGACGCTGACGGGCGGCCGGGCGCGCTGGGCGGCGGTGCGGTCGGTGTCGAAGTGGCTCGGCCCGGACCTGCGGCTCGCGCTGCTGACCGGCGACGCGGCGACGATCGCCCGCGTGGAGGGCCGTCTCGCGCTCGGCGCCGGCTGGGTCTCGACCATCGCGCAGCGGATCGTGGCGGACCTGTGGGCGGGGGAGGACGCCGCAGGCCTGGCCGAGCAGGCGGTCACCGTCTACGGCGGCCGGCGCCGGGCGCTGATCGCCGCGCTCGCCGCCCGCGGGATCGCCGCGACGGGCGCGAGCGGGCTCAACGTCTGGGTCCCCGTCCCCGACGAGGACGCGGCGGTCGCGTCCCTGGCGGCGGCGGGCTTCGCGGTCGCGCCCGGGCGCCGCAACCGGCTGGCGAGCCCTGCGGCCGTGCGCATCACCGCGGCCACCCTGCGCCGGGGCGAGGCCGAGGCGGTCGCCGACGCCGTCCTGGCCGGCCTGGCGCCCCCCGGTCGGACCCGCGCGGCGTAGGGGACGAGTGAGAACCCGCCGCAGCGGCTAACGCGAGACCATGGGTTCCATGCTCGCCGCCTACGCCACCGCCGCCAACGCCGACGACCCGCTCGCGGCGCTCGAGGTCGGGGAGCGGCCCGCGCCGGAGGCGCCCGAGGGCTGGACGACGGTGACCGTCAGGGCGGCGGCGCTCAACCACCACGACGTGTTCTCCCTGCGCGGCGTCGGCCTCGCCCAGGACAAGCTGCCGATGATCCTCGGCTGCGACGCCGCGGGCGTCGACCCGGACGGCAACGAGGTGATCGTCCACTCGGTGATCTCGAGCCCCGGCTGGCAGGGCGACGAGACGCTCGACCCGAAGCGCTCGCTCTTGTCGGAGGACCACCAGGGCACGCTCGCCGAGCAGGTCATCGTCCCGCAGCGCAACCTCGTCCCCAAGCCCGCCGAGCTGTCCTTCGAGGAGGCCGCCTGCCTGCCGACGGCGTGGCTGACCGCCTACCGGATGCTCTTCACCCGCGCGGCGCTGCAGCCCGGCCAGTCCGCGCTGGTGCAGGGCGCGGGCGGCGGCGTCGCCACCGCCGCGATCATCCTCGGCGCGGCGGCCGGCATCCGCGTCTACGCCACCAGCGGGTCGGAGGCCAAGCGCGCCCGGGCCGAGGCGCTGGGCGCGGCGAAGGCGATCGAACACGGCGGCCGGCTCCCCGAGCGGGTCGACGCGGTGCTCGAGAGCGTCGGCGAGGCGACCTGGAGCCACTCGCTGAAGTCGCTCAAGCCGGGCGGCAAGCTCGTCGTGGTGGGCGCCACCAGCGGCGCGGCGCCGTCGGCCGAGCTGATGCGGGTCTTCTTCCTCCAGCTGCAGATCCTCGGCTCCACGATGGGCACCCGCACCGAGCTCGAGCAGCTGGCGCGCTTCCTCGTGGCCAAGGACGTCCGCCCGCTGATCGACCGCACGCTGGCGCTCTCGGACGCGCGCGACGGCTTCGCGGCGATGGTCGGCGGCGAGCTCGTGGGCAAGGTCGTCTTCACCCCGTGAGCCCGCTCGGCCCCCGCCGATCCGCACGCGGCCGGCGGACCGGAGGGTCCCTGCCGTGACCGACCTCGCTGCGCTCGACGCGACCGGACACGCCGCCCTCGTGCAGCACGGGGAGGCGACGCCGGCGGAGCTCGTGGAGGCCGCGATCGGGCGCGTCGAGGCCGGCCGCGAGCTCAACGCCGTCATCTCCGAGCGCTTCGACGCCGCCCGGGCGGAGGCGGCGGCCGTGGCAGCCGACGGGCCGCTGGCCGGCGTCCCCGTCCTGCTCAAGGAGCTCGGCGCCGCGCTCGCCGGCACCCCCGCGCGGATGGGGTGCCGGGCGCTGCGCGACAACGTCGCAGCGCAGACCGGGGTGCTCGTCCGGCGCCTCCAGGACGCCGGCGCGATCGTCCTCGGCACGACCAACACGCCCGAGTGGGGCAACCACTGCACCACGGAGCCGGTGCTGACCGGCCCGACGGTCAACCCGCTCGATCCGGGCCGCTCGCCCGGCGGCTCCAGCGGTGGCAGCGCGGTGGCGGTCGCCACCGGCCAGGTCCCGCTGGCCTCCGGTGGGGACGGGACGGGCTCCATCCGCGTCCCGGCGGCCTGCTGCGGGGTCGTGGGCCTCAAACCGCGGCGCGGGCGTACGACGATGGCGCCGGGCGGCGGCCACGGGCTCGAAGGGCTCGTCAACGAGCACGGGCTCACTCGCTCCGTCCGCGACACGGCGCTGCTGCTCGACGTCATCGGCGGACCGGTGCTCGGCGACCCCTACGGCGCGCCGCCACCCGCCCGGCCGTTCGCCGCGGAGACCCACGAGCAGCACGTCGGACCCGTGCGCGTCGCGCTCGCCCTCGACCCGCCGCTCGGCGGGACGCTGGACGCCGGCCACCGCGCCGCCACCGAGGCGGCGGCCGCCGCGCTGGCCGGCCTCGGGCACGCGGTCGACACGGCCTGGCGTCCTGCCGGCGCCTCCGCCGACGCCCGGCGGGCCGACGTCGGCCGGCTGGGCGTGGACGCCGACGCGATCGCCGAGGCCGTCGCGGTGCTGCACGGGGTCTCCAACCTCGAGCTCGTCGCGCTGGCGACGGAGGTGCTCGGGCGCCCGCCGGCCGAGGACGAGCTCGAGCCGAGCTCGTGGCAGATGGCCCGGGAAGGGCTCGCGATCTCCGGCGCCACCTACGCCGGCGCGATCGCGACCCTCCACGCGCAGACGCGTCGCTTCGTCGCCGCGCTGGGGGAGGCGGAGGTGCTGCTGGTCCCGGCGCTGCTCGAGCCCGTCGGGCTCGGCGTGGTCAACCAGCCGCGGGCGTCGGTGGCCGACTTCTTCCGGGTCGAGTTCGCGGTCACGGGCTGGACCGTGCTCGCGAACGTCAGCGGCTGGGCCGCCCTCGTGCTGCCGTTCGGCTCCGACGCCGCCGGCCGCCCCGTCGGCGTCCAGCTCATGGCCCCCGACGAGGCCGTCCTGCTGCGGCTCGGCGCGCAGCTGGAGCGCGCCTGACACCCTTGGGCCGATGGTGGACCCCAATCAGCACGACCGCTTCGTCCTGCGTCAGCG
The DNA here is from genome assembly GCA_963726825.1 of uncultured Solirubrobacteraceae bacterium. Lineage (GTDB taxonomy): Bacteria > Actinomycetota > Thermoleophilia > Solirubrobacterales > Solirubrobacteraceae > DATLGB01. Next base: position 285,660 of record CAVSDT010000002.1, read on the forward strand.
GATCAAGCTGGTCATCAACCAGTACCAGTTCTCCCTGCCGGACGGCGAGGGCGACGGCGAGCCGTTCTGCTTCGTCGAGCAGCGCCGGTTCAAGTTCAAGGAGGACATCCGCTTCTTCACGGACGAGTCCAAGTCGACGGAGCTCATGCGCATCAAGGCCCGCCAGCGGTTCGACCCCCGGGCGACCTACGACATCACGGGGGTCGACGGCGAGGTGATCGGGACGATCCAGAAGGTGTTCGGCAAGTCCCTGCTGCGTTCGACGTTCCTCCTGCGCTCCGACGTCAACGGCGTCGAGGTCACGACGCGCGAGCGCAGCCTGCCCGTCGCCCTGTTCCGCCGGCTCGTCGGGTTCATCCCCTACGTGGGCGACTTCGCCGACTGGCTGCCGATCGCCTACGACTTCGAGTACGCGACCGCCGACGGGCGCGACCTCGGCATCAACCGCCGCCGGCGCTGGAAGTGGCGCGACGTCTACGAGATGGACTTCAGCGCCGACACCGAGCGCCTGCTCGACCGCCGCCTGGCGCTCGCCTCCGCGGTCGGCATGGACGCGCTGATGGCGCGTTAGGCGGGCGTCCGGGCGCCGATCCCGCCGAGGAAGCCGAGCGTGCGCCGCCAGGCGTCCGCGGAGGCCGCGGCGAACTCCGCCTGCTTGCGGTCGAAGAACGAGTGCGGGGCCCCGTCGTAGACGACGACCTCGTGCTCGGCGCCGGACGCGCGCAGGTTGGCCTCGAAGACCTCGCGGTCGGAGGCGGGGATCCCCGCGTCCGCCCCGCCGAAGAGCGCCAGCACCGGGCAGCGGGCGCCGCGGATCTCGTCCTTGGCGTCGGGCAGCCCGAAGCGGGAGCCGTCGAGGCCGCCGTAGAAGGCGACGGCGCCGTCGAGGTCCAGGGCGGCGCTCGTGGCGGCGAAGAACGACTGCATGCCGCCGAAGCAGAAGCCGACCGTGACGATCCGCTGCACGCCGGTGCGCTCGCGCAGCGCGGCGACGGCGGCGGCGATGTCGGTCTGGACGCCCTCGACGGTCGTCTCGGCCACGTGGGGCCAGAAGTCGAACTCGTCGTCGCGCTCCGCCGCGCCTGCGGTGCGGCCGAAGAGGTCGACGGCGATCGCGTGGTGTCCGGCGCCGGCGAAGCGCTCGGCCAGCTCGACGTAGAAGCGGTACAGGCCGCGGACGTCGGGGATGATCACGACGCCGACGTCGCCGCCCTCGGCGGAGGGTGCCAGAGCGGCCTCGACCGCGGTCCCGTCGGCGGCCTGCAGCGTCAGGCGCTCAGCCGCGGCGCCGCCCGCGATCGGCACCCGCCGCAGGTCGGCGGGAAGCTCAGGCGGAGACGCGTCGTGGTCGAAGCACATCGCGCCAGCGTAGGGACGACCCGGCCGCAAGCGGACCGTCAACGTCCGTCGAACGGGGCACGGGTGGCGCTCAAACGGGAGGGGTGCCGTGCCGAGGACGATCGGGATGCCGACGCACCGGGAGGAGCCGTGGGAGCAGGACGCCCGCCGTCAGCGTGAGCGCGCGGCGACCCGCCGGTGGCCGGACCCGGTGCCGCCTGCGCGCAGGACGCCCGCCGCCGCGCCGCGCCCCGAGCGCGATGCGGGCGCGTGGCTGGTGGCGAGCCTCGCCCTCGTCGTCTGCGCGGTGCTGGCCGCGGCGGCGCTCAGGCGCGGCGGTGAGACCTCCCCGGCGCTGCCCGCGCCCGCGCCCGCGACGGCCGGTCACGTGCTCAGCCTGGACAGCCACCGGCTGCCGGACGGTGGGCTCGAGGCCTGGGGGCGCACGGACGCGCCCGACGGCACGACGGTGGTCGTCCGCGTCGACGGCGTGGCGGGCGACGGCTGGCCCGCCGTCGCACGGAACGGCAGCTTCTACCTGCGCACGCCGCCGGCGCCCAGCGCGGGCCCGCAGCGCGTCACGGCCAGCGTCGAGCGCTGAGGACCCGGCCGCTCAGCCGGCGTTCTTGAGCAGCTTCTTGAGCGGCTTGCGCGCGTCTGCGAGACCGACGCGCGTGAGCACCTCGTCGGCGAGCCGCAGGTAGTCGGCGCCGAGGTCGGGACGGTGGTCGAGGATCGACGTCGCCCGCTCGGCGGACTCCGCGTAGGCGATCGAGGCGCGGATGACGGTCTCGAAGACCTTGTCGGCGAAGTGCTCCTTCAGCGACTCGTAGGCCTCTCGCGAGTGCGTCGTGCGCATGTCGGCGATGTTCAGGACCACGCCGAGCCACTGGAGGTCGTCGTTGTAGTACTCGCGGGCCTGCTCGACCACCTCGAGCGCGCCCTCGACGCCCTGGAGCGCGAAGTACTGCGCCTCGGAGGAGATCATCGCCCAGTCGGCGGCGACGAGCCCGTTGACCGTCAGCAGGCCGAGCGCCGGCGGGCAGTCGAGCAGGATCACGTCGTGGGCCTTGCGCGCGTCCTTGAGCGCCTTGCGCAGCACCAGCTCGCGCCCCATCTTGGCCGACAGGGTGCGCTCGACCTCGGCCAGGATCGGCGTGGCGGGGACGACGCCGCCGTGGGTGGCCTCCTCGATCCTGGCCTTGCCGCCCAGCACGTCGGCGACGGTGGGGGAGGCGTCCGGCGCGACGTCGAAGTAGTCCGACAGGTTGCCCTGCGGATCGAGGTCGACCACGAGGACGTCCAGGCCGACACGGCGCAGGACGTCGGCGAGGGTGCGAACGGTGGTCGTCTTGCCCGTCCCGCCCTTGAGCGAGAGGACGGCGATGGTCGTGGCGGCCATGGGCCAGAAGCTAGCCGGACGCGTGGACGCGCCCGGCTGCCGTGGGCGACCGGCTACTCCGAGGCGGAGGAGACCGGCGCCTGCGCGGCGGCGCCGCCGACGGTCGCCGTGTCCAGGAAGTGCAGCGTGTGGCGTCCGATGGCGATCTGGTCGCCGTCCTTGAGCGGGCTCCACTCGACGCGGCGGCCGTTGACGTGGACGCCGTTGAGCGACCGGTCGTCGAGCACGCGGGTGCCCTCGGCCTGGTGGACGACGAGCGCGTGGCGGCGCGAGACCGTCGCGTCGTCGAAGCGGATGTCGGCGGCCAGCGAGCGCCCGATGCGGGTCCACTCGCGCTGGACGGGGACGACCTGACGGCGGTCGCCGTCCTCGAAGGCCAGGTACTTGCCGGGCACGGTGAGGCCGTCGCGGGCCTCGGCGACCCAGGCCGGGGCCTCGTCGGTGCCGGTGACCGGTTCAGCAGCGTCCGACAGGCCGCCCTGCAGGGGCAGCGTCCCGGTCCGATCCAGATCGTTCGACTGACGTGGGTCCATGGCTGGTCTCCTTCTGGCGCGCGGGCGCGCCGTCCTCGCTGCCCTCCCAAGCTCTCCCAAGCATAGAGGCAACCGTGTCACGCCGAGGGACCATCCTGCGCTCCCCGCCGTCAGCGTCGTTCGCAACGTACCCACCGCCGGAAGGGGTAGGCGGGTCGGCGGCGAAGCGGTCAGCATGCCGACGGTCTCCCTGCCCCACGCACCGCTCGCCCGCCGCCGCGCCCGCCCGGGCACCGACGACCTGGAGGCCGCGCTGGTCCGCCGCAGCGTCGGCGCCCTCAGCCACGAGCGTCCGACCTGCCGCCACTGCCACCGCACCCCGCTGGTGGGCGAGGTCGTCTACCTCTACCTGCTCGGGCGCCACCGCGAGGAGATCGTCTGCGAGCTCTGCCGGCCCCGCCGCACCGCCGCGCCGGACCGCACCCTGCTCGTGCACTCGGAGGCGCAGGGCACCGTGCGCGCCTTCCGCGGCCCCGGGGCATAGAATCCGCCGGGCCTTGGACCCGGTCACTGTCTCCACCACCATCGAGAAGCCCCGCGAGGAGGTGTTCGACTACCTCGCCGACGTCGCGAACTTCAGCGAGTTCATGGATCACTTCCTCACGGAGTGGCACCTGCTGCGGATCGACTCCTACGGCAAGGGCGCAGGGGTGCGCTTCCGCTCCACCGGCCGGATGGACCGCTTCGGCTGGGGGGAGCTCAACGTGATCGAGTGCTCCCCGCCCTTCAAGATCGCCCTCGTCGGGCGCGGCGGGAAGTACAACCGGATCGAGACCTACGCCGAATGGCGCCTCGACCCGGCCGGCCCGGGGTCCACGCGCGTGGAGTTCTCCTACGAGACGAACCCCCCGATGCCGTCGGACAAGCTGATCGAGGCGCTCTCGCGCCGCCGCTCCTGGTTCAAGCGCCAGTCCAACAAGGGCCTCAAGCGCCTGCGGGCCATCCTCGAGGAGGACCGCCGCAGGGGCACGCGTACGACCGTCGCCGGGCTGTAGGCTTTCGCGCGCCCATGCTTCGTCGCCGCCTCGCCCTCATCGCCGCCGTCCCGCTCGCCGCGATCGCCCTGTCGGGGTGTGGGGCCGAGGAGGTCGTGACGCAGGCCTCGACGGAGGGCATCTGGGTCGACGCCGGCTCGGTCGACTACCAGGTCCAGGGCTCGCGCCTGCTCCAGCCGGGCAACCAGGTCCCCGACGAGTCGTACCTGAAGGGCATCGCGGACGGCATCACGGACCCCACGGAGGACCAGGTCTGGTTCGCCGTCTTCATCCGGGCCGAGAACAAGACGGAGAAGACGGTCCCCACCGCCGAGTCGTTCCAGATCGAGGACACCCTCGGCAACGTCTTCAAGCCGGTGGCGATCGACCCGGACATCAACCCCTTCTCCTACGTGCCGACGAACCTCGCGCCCAAGGACGTCATCCCCTTCCCGGATTCGGCGCAGTCGCTGGACTCCACGCAGGGCGCCGAGCTGCTCTTCAAGATCCCGCTCTCGTCGTATCAGAACCGCCCGCTGGAGTTCACGATCTTCGGCGCTGACGCCGGCGGCCCGCCGCACGCCGCCGTCGACCTCGACGTCTGAGCCGTCAGCCGCCGTCTACTTGACGGCGGCCTGCAGCACGGTCCTGGCAGCGGGCGCCGCCGTGGCACCGCCCGCGCCCTGACCGATCAGCATCACCGCGACGGCGACCTCGGGCCTGCCGGCGGGCGCGAAGGCGACGAACCAGGCCGTGGTGTCCGTCGTGTCGGCCGGATCGGCGGCGTCCTCGCCGGGCGGCACGGACTCGTCGCGCACGGTCGTGCGCAGCTCGGCGGTCCCCGTCTTGCCCGCCACCGAGACGCCCGGGATCGCCGCGGCGGCGCCCGTGCCGTCCTTGACCACCTGCTGCATCGCGCGGCGGACGAAGCGGGCGGTGGCGCGGGAGGTCGCCCGCATCCGCCTCCCCTGCTCGCCGCGCAGCAGCGTGGGGCCGATGAGCGTCCCCTTGTTGGCGATCGCCGCGGCGACCTCGGCCATGCGCAGCGGCGTGGCCGTGGTGCGGCCCTGGCCGATGGCGGTGGAGCCCACGGCCAGGTCGTCGCCGATCTCATCGGCATCGGGGATCGACCCGGTCGGGGCGCCTTCGATGTCGGTCGGGCGGTTGAAGCCGAAGCGCTCGGCGGCGCGCACGAGCCCCGGCGCGCCCAGCTTCGCGCCGAGCGGGGCGAAGACGGAGTTGCACGACTCCGCGAAGCTCGCGGCCAGCGACCCGCCGCAGGACTCGCCGTTGGCGTTCTGCAGCGTGACCCCCGACAGCGTCGCCTCCGTCTGCACCGGGAAGTCGTCCTTGGCCTTGACGACCTTCGCGTCGAGCGCCCCGGCGAGCGTGATGATCTTGAACGTCGAGCCGGGCGGCTGGGGCGCGGAGTAGCCGAGGCCAGCGAGCGCGAGGACCTCGCCCGTGGCGGGCTTGAGGACCGCGATGCCGCCGTAGCGGCCGGCGAGGGCCGTGACGGCCGCCGCCTCGAGGTCGGGGTCGATCGACGTGCGCACGGCGGATCCCTGCCTGGCGTCGGCACGGGCGAGCACCTTCGCGCCGGCCTTCAGCGCGCCGCCGAAGTCGCCGGCGAGGCGGGTCTCGAACTGGCGCTCGAGCCCGCTGAGCCCGACCTGCGCGCCGGCGGGGTAGCCCTTGGCGGCGTAGGCGGCCTTCTCGGCGTCGGGGATCGGCCCGACGGTGCCGGCGACCTCGGCGGCCAGCGCCCCGAGCTCGCCCGAACGATCCTGGCCGCGCGCGATGACCTGCCCGTCGCGGGCCTGGAGGGTGCCGCGTGGTGGGAGCTCGGTCGTGCGCGTGAGCCGCTCGCCGGTGCGCAGGCCGGGGAAGACGAGGGCCCGCGTCCACGCGACGCCGGGCTGACCGCCGCCCCCGCTCTCGCGGACCTCGAACCGGGACGAGCCGGCAAGCGTGCCGAAGGTGGCGGTCCGCGCGCGCAGACGCACGGAGAACGCTCCCGAGCCAGCGTCGCGCACGACGCCGGCGCGCTCGACGCGCTCGAGCGTGGTGGTGGCGACGGCGTTGCGGTAGGCCCCCGCGAAGGCGTCGCGCGTGACGCGCGCGCGGGTGGCGTCGTCGAGCAGCTCGTACATCGCGCCGTAGTCCGCGCGCGTCCACGCGGCGACGAAGCGCTCGGCCACGCGGCGCTCGGCGGGCTCGTGCGCGGCGCCGATCACGACGCCGGCCACGAGCGCGGCGGCGGCGACGGCGACCAGGGGCAGCAGCCGCCTGCGCAGCCTGTCGCGGCGTCGCGCGCCGACGGGCCGGCGACGTTGCGGCGGTGGGCCCGCCTGGCTGGTGGTCGGTGCTGAGCCCATCGGTGCATGGAGCATTCAAGGGCAACGTGCGCGGGCGGGGGACCTAACCTGACGCGAGGACCGTGACGGGTGTCGACTGGATCATCGCCGGGGCGGTCGCCCTGCTCGCGCTGGCGGGGTGGGGCCAGGGCGTGATCGCCGGCGCGCTGTCGCTGGCGGGCTTCGCCCTCGGGGCCTTCCTCGGGACCCGGCTCGGCCCGCTGCTGCTCTCCGACGGGGACGCGTCGCCGTACGCGCCGCTGTTCGGCCTCGCGGGGGCGCTGCTGGCCGGGGCGGTGCTCGCCTCGACGTTCGAGGGGGTCGGCAACCGGCTGCGCCGGGTGGTCCGCATCCCGGGGGCGCGCGCCGTCGACGGGCTGCTCGGCGCGCTGCTGATGGGCTGCGTGGCGCTGGGGATCGCCTGGGTCGTCGGCGCCGTCGCGCTGCAGACCCCGGGGGCGCGGCGGCTGCGCTCCGACATCCAGCGCTCGGTCATCCTCACGCGGCTCAACGCGGTGCTCCCGTCGCGCGACCTGCTCAACGCGCTCGCACGCTTCGATCCGTTCCCGCGCGTCACGGGGCCGGACGCCGACGTCGCCCCGCCGTCGGCGGCGATCGCGCGCGACCCGGAGGTCAAGGCCGCCGGCGCCTCGGTCGTGCGCATCCTCGGCACCGCCTGCGGCCTCGGCGTGCAGGGCTCGGGCTGGGTCGCAGGCGACGGCCTGGTGGTGACCAACGCGCACGTCGTCGCCGGTCAGGAGGACACCGGCGTGCAGGTCGAGGGCGCGGGGGAGCTGCTCGACGCGACCGCCGTGCACTACGACAGCCGCAACGACGTCGCCGTGCTGCGCGTGCCCGGCCTGGATCGGCCCGCGCTGCGCTTCGCGGCGGCCACGGCGTCCGGCACCGGCGGGGCAGTGCTCGGCTTCCCGCTCGACGGGCCCTACCGGGTGCGGGCGGTGCGGCTGGGGGCGACGCAGGACGTCCTCACCGACGACGCGTACGGCTCCGGCCCGCTGAAGCGGCGGATCGTCGCGCTGCGCGGCCTCGTGCAGTCGGGCAACTCCGGCGGGCCGCTCGTCAACGGCCGCGGGCGCGTCCTCGGCACGGTCTTCGCCGCGACGCGGACGGGTCGCCGTGGCGGCTACGCCGTGCCGAACGCGATCGTGCGACGGGCGTTGCGCGACAGCGACGGGACGGTGTCGACCGGCCCCTGTGCGCGCTAGGGGGCTTGGCAGCCGCGCTACTGTCCGCCGCCAATGGGCAAGACGCTGGTCATCGCCGAGAAGCCGTCCGTGGGTCAGGACCTCGCGCGCGTCCTCCCAGGCTCGTTCCACAAGCAGGACAACCACCTCGAGTCCGAGACGCACATCGTCTCCTGGGCCGTGGGGCATCTCGTGCAGCTCGCCGAGCCGGAGGAGTACGGCCCGCAGTTCAAGAAGTGGCGGATGGCCGACCTGCCGATCGTGCCGGACAAGTTCAAGCTCGTCGTGCGCGACGAGCGGTCCAAGAAGCAGATGGCGGTCCTGACGAAGCTGCTCAAGCGCGACGACGTCTCGGAGGTCGTCAACGCGTGCGACGCCGGACGCGAGGGCGAGCTGATCTTCGCCTACATCTTCGAGAAGGCGAAGTCCAAGCTGCCCGTGCAGCGGCTGTGGCTGTCGTCGATGACCAAGGCCGCGATCACCGACGCCTTCACGCGCCTGCGCCCGGCGTCGGAGCTCGCGACGCTCGAGGACGCGGCCCGCTCGCGCTCGGAGGCCGACTGGATCGTCGGCATGAACGCGACGCGCGCGGCCACCATCCGGCTGCGCTCCTCCTTCGACGGCGCCGTGTCGCTCGGTCGCGTGCAGACGCCCACGCTCGCGATCATCGCGCGGCGCGAGGAGGAGATCCGCGCGTTCAAGCCCGAGCCGTACTGGCTCGTGGACGCGTCCTTCACGCCCGTCGGCGGTGCGCCCAAGCGCGACTACGGCGGCCGCTTCCACGCCGGCGCCAAGCCGCGCCTGGCCACGGCCGAGGAGGCCGAGGCGATCGTCGCGGCCTGCAAGGGCCAGACGGGCACCATCACCAAGCTCGAGAAGACCAAGCGCTCCGAGAAGGCGCCGCTCCTGTACGACCTCACGTCGCTGCAGCGCGACGCCAACACGCGCTTCGGCTTCTCCGCGCGGCGCACGCTGGCGGCCGCCCAGCGCCTGTACGAGGAGCACAAGGCGCTCACCTACCCGCGCACGAACTCCCGCTTCCTCTCGTCGGACATGGCGGGGGAGATCAAGCCGATCGCCGCGCACGTCGGTGAGCGGTCGGCGTACAAGCGCGGTGCCGACTACGTCACGGGGATGGACGTCCTCCCGCTCGCCAAGGTGATCAACGACGAGAAGGTCACCGACCACCACGCGATCATCCCGACGAACTCGTCGCACGACCTCGAGAGGATGTCCGACGACGACCGGCGCATCTACGACCTCGCCGCGCGCCGCTTCCTCGCCGTCTTCCATCCCGACGCCGTGTTCGAGAACACGCGCCTGGAGACCACCGTCGCCGAGCACGTGTTCCGCACGACCGGCCGCGTGCTCGTGGTCCCGGGCTGGCGCGGCGTCTACGACGAGGGCTTCGACGCGCCGCGGGCGCAGGACGCCGACGACGACGACTCCGGCGGGTCGCGCGATCTCCCCAAGCTCGAGCAGGGCGAGGGCTCCCGCGTGCTGGACGTCGCATCCGCCGCCAAGGAGACCAAGCCGCCGCGGCGCTACTCCGACGCGTCGCTGCTGGGCGCGATGGAGACCGCGGGCAAGCTCGTCGACGACGACGAGCTGCGGGAGGCGATGAAGGACTCGGGCATCGGCACGCCGGCCACGCGCGCCGCGATCATCGAGCGCCTGATCTCGGTCGGCTACGTCGAGCGCGACGGCCGGTCGCTCGTCGCCACCGAGAAGGGCCTCAACGTCATCCGCCTCCTCGGCGAGCACCCGCTGACGATGCCGACGCTGACGGGCGAGTGGGAGAAGCGCCTTGAGGAGATCGAGCACGGCCGCGAGTCGCGTGGGAGGTTCATGGCCGACATCAAGGGCTTCGCCGAGTCCACGGTGCTCGAGCTCGACACGAAGCTCAAGGACGTCAAGATCGAGCGTGCGTCGCTCGGGCCCTGCCGCGTCTGCGGGCAGGAGCTGAAGGAGAACCGCAAGGGGTACTCGTGCTGGTCGCGCGAGGACCCGGGTTGCGGCTTCGTGATCTGGAAGGCCAAGGCCGGCAAGACGCTGACGCCGGCGATCGCCCGTGAGCTGATCGAGACGGGCTACACGGCCAAGCAGGTGACCGGCTTCAAGGGCCGCTCCGGCCGGTCCTTCCGCGCCAAGCTGGCCCTGCAGCAGTCGCCCGAGGGCAAGTGGCGCGTCGAGTTCGACGAGCCGTGGGCGCAGGAGGGCGGCAAGCCGCCCGAGGCCGACGCCGCCACGGCCGAGACCGGCACGGCGGCGGCCGCGGACGCCGAGGCGCCGCGCACGCGTCGCGCCCGGTCCGCCGCCTAGTCCGGGGCAGGTCCGGCCTAGCGGCGCCGGCGGGCCCGCAGACGCCGCAGGAGCCCGCCGCGGCGCGGAGTGCGCTGACGCGCCGGCGCGGTCGCGGTGGCCGACACGGCGGGGGGCGCCGGCAGGTCCGGCAGCGGTTGCTGCTCGTGGGCGTGCACGGTCGCCGGGATCACGGGCTTGGCGGCGCCGCCGTCCGTGGACCAGGCGACGAACAGCTCGCCGCTTCCGAGCAGTTGGGCCAGGGACCCGGCGAGGGCGAGGTCCTCGTCGGTGTGGCGTGCGGGCAGGTGCAGTTGTGACATCAGATCGGGGCTCCGGGTCGACTGGGCCTACCCAACACAACGCATCGAGCATGGCTGCGCTTGTGCGAGATCACACGGATCGTGCGAAGTCGTTACACCCGTGGTCAGGACGTCCGACCGGCACGCGACCCTGGACGGTCCGTCGATGCCTCTGACCCTGATCACCGGACCGGCCAACGCGGCCAAGGCGGGCGCCGTGCTCGAGCGCTTCCGCGTGGCGCTCGAGCGGGCCGGCTCCGCCCGTCTGCCGGCGCCTGAGCCGCGCCTCGTCGTCCCGACGAGCGCGGACGTCGAGCCCTACCAGCGCGAGCTCGCCGCCGACGGGCTCGTCTTCGGCGTCGCCATCTCCACCTTCGGGGAGCTGCTGCGCGAGATGGCCGCCGCCGGCGGGTACCGCGGCCGCGCGCTCGGCCGGCTGGCGCGGGAGCGCGTGGTGGCGGCCTCCGTGGCCGCGACGCCGCTGCGGGTGCTCGCGGCGTCGGCGGCCACCCCCGGCTTCGCGCCGGCCGCCGGCCGGCTGTTCGCCGAGCTGCAGGACGCCCGCATCGACCCGCCGCGCTTCACCGCCGGCATGCGCCGCTGGGCCGCCGAGGCGGCGCCCGGGCGCGCGGCCTACGCGGACGAGGTCGCCGCGCTCTACGCCACCTACCGCCGCCGGCTGGACGCCCTCGGCCGCGTCGACGAGGAGGGCCGCGCCTGGGGTGCCCTGGACGCGCTGCGCGCCGACCCCGGCGCCTGGGGCGCGCGTCCCGTCTTCCTCTACGGCTTCGACGAGCTGACCCCGGCGCAGCTGGACGCCGTCGAGACGCTCGTGCGCGCCTGCGGCGCACCCGTGACGCTGTCACTGGCCTTCGAGGCGGGCCGGGCCGCGTTCGCGGCGCGCGCCGGGACGGTCGAGACGCTGCGCCCGCTCGCCGACGAGCTGATCGAGCTGCCCGAGCGCGCCGACCACTACGCGCCCGCCGCCCGGCCCGCGCTCCATCACCTCGAGCGCCGGCTCTTCGACGCCGGGGAGGAGCGCCAGGCGCCCAACGGCACCGTGCGGCTGCTCGAGGCCGGCGGGGAGCGCGCCGAGGCCGAGCTGATCGGCGCCGCGCTGATCGAGCTGGTCGAGGGCGGCATGGCGCCGTCGGATCTCGCCGTGCTGCTCGGCGCCCCCGAATCCGCCGCCCTCCTCGGCCAGGTGCTGAACGACTACGGGCTGCCGGTGGAGCGCGTGGAGCGGGTGCCGCTGGAGCGCACCCGGCTCGGTGCGGGGCTGCTGGCCTACGCGCGCGCCGGCCAGGCCGGCGGCAGCGCGCGCGACGTGCTCGCCTGGCTGCGCACGCCGGGCCGCCTCGCCGACCCGGCGGTCGCCGACGCCCTCGAGGGTCGCATCCGCCGCCACCGCGCGACGACCGCGCGGGAGGCCCTGCGGCTGTGGGAGGGCCGTCCCGGCGCGCACACGGGCCGCGAGACCGGTTCCGAGCCGCCTGGGGCGGCTCCAACCCGATCTCGCGAGGTCGCCGACGCCGGGGGTGCGACCTTCGACCCCGCGGCGCGGCTCGCGGCGGTCGCCGCCGCCGCCGCGGACCCCGCGCTGCTGCTGGACGTGCTCGTGGCCGAGCTGGAGTCGATCTGGGCCGCGCCGCACTGGCGGCTGGGACACGTGCTCGACGCGGAGTCGCACGCCGACGCGCGCGTGGCCGCGCAGGTCCGGCACGCGGCGGGGGAGCTGCGCGGGCTGCTCGAGGTCGACCGCGAGCTGGTGCCGGACGCCGCGACGGTGCTGGCGGCGCTCGCCGACGTCGAGGTCCGCCTCGGCGGCGCCGACCCGTCACGGCCGGGGATCGTCCTGGCGGACCCGCTCGACGTGCGCGCGCGGCGCTTCCGCGGGGTGGTCGTGTGCGGGCTCCAGGACGGGGCGTTCCCGCGCCGCCCGCAGGCCGAGCCGTTCCTCGGCGACGACGACCGCCGCGCGCTGGCCCGTGCCAGCGGCATCGTCCTCCCCCTGCACGAGGACAGCCTCGAGCGCGAGCGCTACCGCCTGTACGCCGCGGTGTCGCGCGCCCGGGAGGTGCTGCTGCTCTCCTTCCGCTCCACCGACGAGGAGGGCGAGCCGCAGCTGCGCTCCCCGTTCGTCGACGACGTGCTCGATCTCTACACCCCGACGCTGTGGGAGGCGCGCGGGCGGCGTCTGCTCGCCGAGGTCACCTGGCCGCCGGCCCAGGCGCCGACGCCGCTCGAGCTGCGCCGCGCCCGCGCCGTCGCCCAGGGCCACGGGACGCCCGCCGAACCGGACGCCGAGCCCGAGGTCATCCGCTCCCCCGCCGTCGCCGCGCGCCAGGCCGCCCGCGCGACGACGGCGGCGGGGGACCTCGAGACCTACGCGGCCTGCGGCATCCGCTGGCTCGTCGAGCGGGTCCTGCGGCCTGAGCGCATCGAGCCCGACCCCGAGCCGCTGCACCGCGGCTCGCTGGCGCACGGCATCCTCGAGCGCACGCTGTCGCTGCTGCGCGAGCGCACGGGCTCCGCGCGCCTGACGCCGGAGCGCCTCGGCGTCGCCCGCGACGCCCTGCGCAGCGCGATCGCCGCAGAGGAGGCGAGGGCGATCGGCGTGGAGGACCGCGCGCGGCTGATCGCGCTCCATGCCGACCTCGGCCGCTGGCTGGCGCAGGAGTGCGAGCACGGCCCGGGCTTCGAGCCGCGTGAGCTCGAGTGGTCCTTCGGCGGCCCCGACGACGCGCACGGCCCGCTGGACCTCGGTGGGGTGCGCGTCACCGGCCGGGTGGACCGCGTCGACGTCGGCCCCGACGGCCAGGCGATCGTGCGCGACTACAAGAACTCCCGCGGCTACCCCATGGCGAAGTGGACGGAGGAGGGGCGCATGCAGGCCGCCCTCTACGCCGTGGCGGTGCGCGAGCTGCTCGGGCTCGACCCGGCCGGCGCCGTCTACCAGCCGCTGAAGGGCCGCGACATGCGTGCCCGCGGCGCGGCCCGCTCCGGCGCCGCCGCGGCTGGGCTCGTCGGCAACGACGTCGTCGACGCGACCGCGTTCGAGACGATCCTCGCCGACATGACGGCCGAGGCGCGCGACGCCGCCTCCCGCCTGCGCTCGGGCGAGCTGCGCCCCTGCCCTGAGCGGTGCACCTCGCGCGGCTGCGCCTACCCGGCGATCTGCCGCGCCCCCGGCTCCGAGCCCGCCCCGGAGGAGCCATGACCCGCCCCTTCACCGCCGAGCAGCGGGCCGCGATCGAGGACCGCAGCGGGTCGGGGCTCCTCGCCGCCAACGCCGGGTCGGGCAAGACCGCGGTGATGGTCGAGCGCTTCGCCGAGGCGGTCCTGCTCGACGGCGTCGAGGTCGGCGCGATCCTGGCGCTGACCTTCACCGAGAAGGCCGCGGGCGAGCTGCGCGAGCGGGTGCGCCGCCGCTTCGCCGAGGCGGGGGAGGCCGAGCGCGCCCGCGAGGCGGAGTCCGCCTGGATCGGGACGATCCACGGCTTCTGCGCCGGCGTGCTGCGCGCGCACCCGTTCGCCGCCGGGCTGGACCCGGGGTTCACGGTGCTCGACGAGCCCGCCGCGCGGCGGATGCGCGACGGCGCGTGGGACGCCGCCGTGGAGGAGTGGGTCGCCGCCGCGGGCCGGCCGGCGCTGGATCTGCTGGCGGGCGCGACGCCCGCCGGCGCGCGCGCCGCGGTCGAGGCGGCCTACGCCGAGCTGCGCTCACGCGGCGCGCGCGACCCGCGCCTGCCGGTCCCGCCCGCGGCCGGCCCGCCCGACCCCGCGCCCCTGCTGGCCGCCGCGACCGCCGCCGCGGGTGCGCTGGCCGCCGCGACCGGCAGGACGGTCGACCGGGCCAAGGCCGCGCTCGACAGCGCGCAGACGGTCCTGGCGGGCCTCGCCCCGGGCGTGGTCCCGCGGGCCGGCGCGATCGACGCGCTCAAGCTCCCGGCGGGGGCGAAGGCGCTGGAGGCCGACGCGTGCGTCGCCTACCGGGAGGGGTGGACCGCGTACGGGCAGGCCTGCGCCGACTTCTACGCCCGGCCGGCGGTCGCGGCGCTCGACGACCTCCTGCGCCGCTTCAGCGCCGCCTGCGAGGCACGCAAGGCGCAGCTCGCCGCCGTCGACTTCGAGGACCTGCAGCTGCGGGTGCGCGACCTGCTGGCGGCCGACGAGGACCTGCGGACGCGCTGGCGCGACCGCTTCGCCCTGATCATGGTCGACGAGTTCCAGGACACCAACCGCCTGCAGCTCGACGTGCTCGAGCGCCTCGAGGCCGGCAACCTGTTCGCGGTCGGCGACGAGTTCCAGTCGATCTACGGCTTCCGCCACGCCGACGTGACCATCTTCCGCGAGCGCGCCGCGGCGCTGGGCGCGGAGCGGGTCCGGCGGCTGCGCTCGAACTTCCGCTCGCGCGAGGCGGTGCTCGACGTCCTCGACCTGGCGTTCGCGCCCGTGTTCGGCCCGGGCTTCACGCCCCTCGTCGCCGGGCGCGCCGCCGCGCCGGTGGCCGAGCCGGCCGTCCTCGTGGGTGCCGGCGGTGACGGCGGGCTGCGCCTGTTCGATCCCGACCACATCACCGCCGGACCGTCGCCGGCCGCCGACCGCGCGGCGCCGGTGACGTCGGAGGCGCCGACGGGGGCGCCGGCCGTCGAGGTCCTCATCACCGGCACGGCCGGCTGGGAGGCGCGCGACGACCTCGGTCCCGAGGTCCCCGGCGAGCAGCCGTGGCGTCGGGCGGAGGCGCGCCTGATCGCCCAGCGCCTGCGCGCGGAGGTCGACGGCGGCCGGCGACCGGGCGAGATCGCCGTGCTGGTGCGCGCGGCGGCGTCCCTGCGGCCGATCGAGGCCGCGCTGGAGGACGTCGGCGTCGCGACCTACGTCGTCGGCGGGCGCGGCTACTGGTCCCAGGAGCAGGTCCGCGACGGCCTCGCCTGGCTCTCCGTGCTCGCCAATCCGCTCGACGAGGAGGCGCTGTACTCCGTGCTGGCGTCACCCTTCGGGCGCGTCGGCGTCGACGGGCTCGCCCTGACCGCCCAGGCCGGTGGCGCGCGCACGGCCGACGGTGTCCGCGTCGGCGCCTGGGCCGCCCTGCGGGCCGCGTTCGTCGCGGGCGCGCCCGCGGAGTGGATCGCCGCCCTCCCGCCCGCCGACCGCGACGCCCTCGCAGTGGTCGTCGGCCTGCTCGACGCCGAGCGGGGGCACGTGGAGCGCCTCGGGGCGGAGACCCTGCTGGAGCGCGCGATCGCCGCGACGGGCTACGACGTGGCGATCCTCGCCCGTCCCGGCGGCGAGCGGCGGCTGGCGAACCTGCGCAAGCTGATGCGCCTCGCGCGCGAGTTCGAGCGCGCGGAGGGCCGCGACCTGCGTGCGCTGCTCGCGTACGCGCAGGGCCAGGACGTCGCCGGCGTGCGCGAGGGGGAGGCGGCGCTCGAGAGCGAGGGCCTGGAGGCGGTGCGGCTGATGACGATCCATCGCGCGAAGGGCCTGGAGTTCCCGGTCGTGTGCGTCGCCGACCTCGGGCGCCAGGGTCGCCGCGTGGACGACCCGCTGCTGGTCGGCGCCGACGGCGCGTCCGTCGGCCTGCGCCTGCGCGGCCTCGGCGACGCCGTCGCGACGCCCGCGCTGGACTGGGAGGCGCTGCGCGACGCGCGCGCCGGCGCGGAGGACGCCGAGGAGCGCCGCCTGCTCTACGTCGCCTGCACCCGCGCCGAGGACACCCTGCTGCTCTCCGGCGGGGCCGACCTCGAGCGCCTCCCGGCGGCGCGCCCCGGCGGCCCGCCGCTGGGGTGGCTGCTTCCCGCCTTCCTCGCCGACGCCACGCTCGTGCGCTCCGAGCCCGCCCTGGCCGGCGAGCCGGTCGTCGTCACCCGCGAGTGGGACGGCCGCCCCGCGCCGCTGGCCCTGCGCGTGAGCACGCCCGTCAACGGCGTCCTCGCCCCGCCGACCCACCGCGCCGCCCCCGCCGGCCCGGGAACGGCGCTGCCGGCGCCCTCTCTCGTCTCACGGCCCGTCGCGCCGCCCGCCGCGGTGACGCCGGTGATGGCCGGCCTTCCCCGCCGGCTGTCCTACTCCTCGCTCGGCGACTACGGGCGCTGCGGCTACAGCTGGTACCTGCGCCGCGTGCTCAAGCTGCCGGGCGTCGAGGCGCCCCCACCGCTCGTGGTCGGTGAGCACCTGTCGCCCGACGGCAGCTTCGTATCAAGCGTGCCGGCGGCGGACGTCGGCCTTGACCCGCGCACGCGCGGCTCGCTCGTGCACAAGCTGCTCGAGGACCTCGACTTCCGCCGCCCGCGCCCGCCCGGCCCGGACGCCGCCGCGGAGCTCGCGGCGGGCTGGGGCCTCGAGCTCACCGTCGCGGAGGCCGCCGACGTGGACCGGCTCGTGGCGGCGTTCGCCGAGAGCCCGCTCTGCGCCCGGCTGGCCCGCGCGCTCAGGGTCCGCCGCGAGGCGCCGTTCACCTTCCCGCTCGAGCCGGCGCCGGACGGCCTGCTGATGCACGGCTACGTCGACGTCCTCGCCACCGAGCCGGGCGGCGCGCTCGTCGTCGACTACAAGACCGACGGCCTGGCGGGCACCACGCCCGAGGCGCTCACCGCCGGCGACTACGCCAGCCAGCGCCAGGTCTACGCGCTCGCCGCCCTCCGCTCCGGGGTCGAGCGCGTCGAGGTCGCCCACTGCTACCTCGAGGCGCCCGGCGACCCCGCCGTCGTGGTCCACACGCAGGCGGACGCGCCCCGTCTGGCGGAGGAGCTCGTCGGGCTCGCGGGCGGGATCCTCGCGGGACGCTTCCCGGTCACCGATCGACCGCATCACGACCTCTGCGGCAGCTGCCCGGGCCGCTCGGCGCTGTGCTCGCACCCGCCCCGGATGACCCTGCGGCCGTCCCCGTCGTGAGGTCGTGCCGGCCCGCGCCCGGACCCGGATGCGGCGCACCGGGCAGGCGCCCGGTACGATGGCGACTGTGGCCTCGGCCGCGGCTCGAGGGCGCGCATCTGCTTGTGCGTGCGCGGCCGGCGGGACGGACCGCCAACACCATGCACCCCGAGCACCACCAAGGAACACGGACCACTGGCTCAGACGCCCTCCAGCGGTAGCAGCCCCGCCTCCCGCGGGCCGTCCGACGCGCCCAAGTCCGCTCCGAGCACCCAGGACCGGGCCGCACGCGCGGCTGAGGACCGGCGGCTGCTCGAGCGCTACCACCGGGCCGGCGACCCGTCGGCGCGCGAGGAGGTCGTGCAGCGGTTCCTGCCGCTGGCGCGCCAGCTGGCGCGCCGCTACGCGGGCGCCGGGGAGCCCCTCGAGGACCTCGTCCAGGTCGCCTCGCTCGGGCTCGTCAAGGCGGTCGACCGCTTCGACCCCTCCCGGGCCGTCGCGTTCTCGTCCTTCGCCGTCCCCACGATCCTCGGCGAGCTCAAGCGCCACTTCCGCGACAAGGGCTGGTCCGTCCGCGTCCCGCGCGATCTGCAGGAGCTCGCGCTGCGTCTCGACCGCACGCAGGAGGAGCTCAGCCGCGAGCTCGGTCGCGCGCCGACCACCGCCGAGGTCGCCAAGCGCCTGGCCGTCAGCGAGGAGGACATCCTCGAGGCCCGCGAGGCCGCCCACGCCTACCGCGCCGTCTCCCTCGACCGCCCGCGCACCGACGACGACGAGGGTGGCCCCGCCGTCGCCGACGCCATGGGCGGCGACGATCCGGGCTTCCGCCGGGCGGAGGACGCCGCGACGGTCGATCAGCTGCTGCGGGTGCTCGCCCCGCGCGAGCGCGAGGTGCTGCGCCTGCGCTTCGTCGAGGACCTCACCCAGCAGGAGATCGGCGACCGCATCGGCGTCAGCCAGATGCACGTGAGCCGCCTCATCCGCCAGGCGATCTCCCGCCTCGGCGACGCCGCGCAGGACTGACCGCGTGGCGCCCTGCCACCTGTTCCTCGTCCGCCACGGCGAGTCCGCCTACAACGCCGAGGGCCGCATCCAGGGCCAGGCGGACGCGCCCCTGACGGCGGCCGGCCGCGAGCAGGCCACCACCATCGCCGACCTGGTCGCCGGCCTGCCCGCCGACGGCGTCGTCGCCTCGGACCTGCAGCGCGCCCGCGACACCGCGGTGCTCGCCGGGCGCGCGGCCCACGAGCTCGACCCGCGCTGGCGCGAGCGGGGCATGGGGGAGTGGCAGGACGTGCTGGAGGCCGACGTCGGCGCCGCCAGGCTCAGGCCGTTCCGGCTGGGGGAGCTCGTGCCTCCGCAGGGGGAGACGATCCCGGCGTTCGTGGCCCGCATCGGCGGGGCCGTCGACGAGCTGCGCGAGCGGGGCGGCTCCTGGGTCGTGTTCACCCACGGCGGATGCGTGCGCGCGGCGGTGGCGCACCTCACGGGCGCCGACTTCAACGCCCTCGCCGGCCCGACGAACGTCAGCCTCACGACCCTCGAACTGGCCCCGCGCCACCGGGTGCTGACCTACAACTGGTCCAGGGAGGGCGGGTTGCCACGCGCCAGCGATCCCGGTGGCGGGCATGACTCCGCAGACGACGGGCAGTCTTCGTCGTGACGTGGCGGACAGACGCAAGGAGATAGCGGCAGCTGCCCGCGACGTGCTCGGCTACGAGACGCTGCGGCCGGGCCAGGCGGAAGCGGTGCAGGCCGTCCTCGACGGGCGCGACACGCTCGCGGTGATGGCCACGGGCTACGGCAAGTCCGCGATCTACCAGCTCGCCGGTCTGCTCATCGAGGGCCCCACCCTCGTCGTCTCCCCGCTCATCGCGCTCCAGCGCGACCAGGTCGAGCACATCGGCGAGGAGGAGCTGGGCGGCGCCGCGACGGTCTCGAGCGCGGTCTCCCGCGCGGAGCGCGAGACCGCCCTGCAGGCCGCCGGCGCCGGCGAGCTCGAGTTCCTCTTCATGGCTCCGGAGCAGCTGGCCAATCCGGAGGTGCTCGCCGAGGTCAAGGCCGCGCGCCCGAGCCTGATGGTCATCGACGAGGCCCACTGCATCACCGAATGGGGCCACGACTTCCGGCCCGAGTACCTGCGCCTGGGCGCCGTCGCGGAGGAGCTCGGGCATCCGACGATCCTCGCCCTGACCGCCACGGCCGCCCCGCCGGCGCGGGAGGAGATCGTCCTGCGGCTCGGCCTGCGCGACCCCTTCGTGCACGTCACGGGCTTCGACCGGCCCAACCTGTGGTTCGGCGCCCGCCGCTTCCAGGAGGCCCACCACAAGGACGAGGCGCTGGCCGAGCACCTGCTGGAGCTGGCCAAGCCGGGCATCGTCTACACCGCGACCCGCAAGGACGCCGAGCGCCTCGCCGACCAGCTCTCCGAGCGCACGGGCCTCGCCTGCGCGGCCTACCACGGCGGCATGCGCGCGCGCGAGCGCGACGAGACGCAGGAGGGGTTCATGGCCGACGAGCTCGACGTGATCGTCGCCACCACCGCCTTCGGGATGGGGGTGGACAAGGCCAACGTCCGCTTCGTCATCCACCACGTCGTGCCGGATTCCGTCGACGCCTACTGGCAGGAGGTCGGCCGCGCCGGCCGTGACGGCGAGCCCGCCGAGGCGCTGCTGCTCTACCGCCCCGAGGACCTCGGGGTGCGCCGCTTCTTCGGAGCCTCCGGGCAGATCGACGCCGCCGAGATCGACGCCGTGGCCCGGGCGGTCGACGCCGCCGCGCCCGCGCCCGCCGACCCCCGGGCGCTGCTGGAGTCCACGCACCTGTCCGCGACCAAGCTCGCCGCTGCCGTGGCGCGGCTGGAGGACGTCGGTGCCGTGCGCCTGCGGCCTGACGGCCGCGTCGATCCCACCGACGAGCTCGGGCCGGAGGCGGTCATCGCCGCGGCGACCGAGCAGGACGACCGCGAGGCGTTCAACCGCTCGCGCATCGACATGGTGCGCGCCTACGCCGAGCTGCACGACGCCTGCCGGCGCCAGTTCCTGCTCTCCTACCTCGGCGAGCCCGCTTCGCAGCCGTGCGGCCACTGCGACGTGTGCGACAGCGGCCGCGTGCAGGAGCCGCCCGGCGAGGCCCCGTTCCCCGTCGGCTCGCGCGTCAGGCACCCGAAGTTCGGCACCGCCACCGTGCAGCGCTACGAGGACGACAAGGTGGTCGTGCTGTTCGACGACGTGGGCTACAAGGCCCTCGCGCTGGCCGCCGTCCGCGACGGGGACCTGCTCGTGCCGGCCTGAGGTCTGGTAGCCATAGGGCATGCCGCGCGACCTCGAGGCCCTCCTGGGCGGCCCGCCCCCGCCCGCGATCGCCGCCCTCGGTCCGGACGCCCTCGCGCGGCTGGAGACGCTGCTGCGCGCCGCCGAGCGCCGCCAGCTCGACGAGCTCGCCGCCGCCCTGGAGCACGCCCTGCGGATCGTCCCGCGGCCCGTGCGGCCGATCATCCGCAAGGTCGTCGGGGCGTGACGGACGCGCGCACGCGTGCCGAGCTGCTGCGACTCGCCGCGACGCTCGCCACCGACCCCGCCGAGGTCGAGCCGTTCGCGCCCGCGGGCCCCGCGGCGGTGCGCGCGCTCACCGAGCAGGCCTCCGATGCGCTGCTGGCCGGACACCGCAGCGCGTTCGAGCGCGTGGCCGCCCTGGCCGAACGACTGCCGGACGCCCTGGCCGCCAGCCTCGCCCAGCGCGTCCTCGGCCCGGCGCTCGCCGCCCGGTCCGCCGCGGCGACCCGCCCCGAGAAGGCCGCGCAGCTCGCCCGGCGCCTCCCCGCAGCGTTCCTCGCCGGCGTCGCGGAGGCGATCGACAGCCGGCACGTCGCGGAGCTCCTGCGCCGGATCGAGCCCGCGGTCGCGCGCGACGTCGCCCTCGAGCTCGAGGCGCGCGAGAGCTGGGTGCCGATGGGCTCGCTGATGGCGGAGCTGTCGGCGGAGGCGCTGACCGCGGCCACCGCGGCGCTGCAGGACGCGACGATCCTGCGCACCGGGTTCGTGGTCGAGGACCCGGCCCGTCTGACCGAGGTCGTCGCGAACCTCTCCGACGAGCGGCTGCGGGGACTGTCGGCGGTCGCCGACGCGGCGGGCCTGCAGGCCGAGCGCGCGGACCTCGTCGGCCGGTTGGGCGCCGCGCAGCGCGAGCGCGTCGAGCGCCTGGCCGTCGCGGCTCAGCCCAGCGCCAGCCCGCGCGAAGCGAGCTGATCGCGCAGCCGCAGCAGGGCGAGGTCCTTGCCCTTGGCCTCGAGCATCACGTCGAAGTCGCGCTGGTCGGCGACGTCGCGCAGGAAGGCCTCGAACGCGATCGGGTCGACGAGGTCGGCGTGGGCGCGCAGGAGCGGGAGCACGAGGCTCGTCTCGACCTTGCGGCCGACCTTCTTGCGCTTCTCCTCCAGCGCCGTCTTCGGTGTGGACCAGTGGATCTTCGGCGTCACCTCGTCGGGCCAGGTGGCCAGGGCGAGCCGCAGCGCCTCGGCGTCCGGGATGCCGTCGGGGTCGATGCAGTGGTGGTGGTGGATGTCCCACACCACGCGCAGGCCGGTGCGACGCGCCGCCTCCAGCGCGTCGCGCAGGGCGAAGCTCTGATCGTCGTTCTCGACGACGAGCCGCGCGCGGGCGGCGTCCGACAGGCGGTCGACGCCCCGCTCGAAGCGCTCGAGCGCCGCCGCGTGGCCACCGGCCGCCCCGCCGACGTGGGTCACGCAGACGGCCTCCGGGCCGCAGCCCATCGCGTCCAGGAGCGCCGCCTGGACCTCGAGGTCGCGCACGGACGACGCCACCGTCTCCGGCCGCTCCGAGTTGAGCACGATGAACTGGGGCGGATGGGTCGAGAGGCGGACGCCCAGCTCGCGCGCCCGAGCGCCGACGGCGGCCAGCTCCGGGAGGCACTCCTCCACCTGGCCGTGGAACTGCGGCAGGTCGGGATGGGTCGCGTACGGCGCCAGGTTGGCCGCGAAGCGGTACATGCGGATGCCGTGGCGCTCGCAGTGGTCCAGGACGCCGTGGAGCATCTCGAGCGACCAGCGCAGGTGCGGTCCCGACTGCCAGCGGCGGTTGTCGCTCGTCGGCAGGCCCCCGTCTGCGAGGACCTTGACCGCGAAACCGAGCCTCACCCGACGGGGGCGGCGCGGCGGGCGGCGAGGGCGGCGAGCAGCTGGTCGAACTCCGCCGGCGCGAGCTGGCCGCCCGTGGCACGCGGGTGCCCGTGGCCGAGCTCGCCCTCCGCGTCGGGCAGCGCCTCGCGCAGCATCGGGCGCAGGTCGGTGGAGGCCACCGTGCGCAGCGAGAAGGACACGCGGCCGGGGATCCAGCCGTCGTTGGCGCACAGCACCGGTCGCGGCGCCAGACGGCGCGCCCACGCCGTCGCCACGAGGGTGTGGACGAGGTAGGGGACGCAGATGCGCAGCACCGCGACGTCGCCGTGGAAGGTCGGCGCGGTCTGCACGGCGCGCTCGAAGGCCGCACGCG
Source organism: uncultured Solirubrobacteraceae bacterium (assembly GCA_963726825.1). Lineage (GTDB taxonomy): Bacteria > Actinomycetota > Thermoleophilia > Solirubrobacterales > Solirubrobacteraceae > DATLGB01. Next base: position 308,458 of record CAVSDT010000002.1, read on the forward strand.
CCGCGCGGCGCGAGCGCTCGAGGATGCGGGCCCGCGGGTCGGCGAGCAGCGCGGCCGGGTCGTCGTGCTCGAGCAGCAGCGACAGCGCCGTGCGCACCGGGCCGCCGACGCAGCGGCGCGGCGCGTTGATCAGCGGCACGAGCTGCATCACGGCGGCGGCGTGCGCGCCGGCAGCCTCCGGCAGCTCGAGGCCGGGGCGGCCGAGGTCGCCGACCGCGCCGACGGCGGCCAGCCAGGCCGGCCCGCCGAGCAGGCGCGAGACGAGCGGGGCCGTCGGGGTCGCCGGCACCTCGCCGTAGGAGGAGAGGACCACCACGTCCGGGCCGACGGCGTCGGTCTCCGGCGGGTGGTGGTCGACGAGCACGCCCGGACGGGCGAAGGGCCGCACCCCGTGGTCAAGGAGGGCGACGGAGCCCTGCGGCAGGTCGGGTTCGAGCCCCCACGGCGTCTGGTGGCGGTCCAGCAGCACGGCGCGGCTGACGTCGTCGCCGCGGGCGCGCAGCACGAGCGCCCCGGCGGCGAGGCCGTCGGCGTCCCCGTGGGGCGCGACGAACTGGCTGTCCAGGAGGGCGGCCCGGGCCGCGTCCATCGAAGCTGGGTCGCGAGCGGTCACGGGCTGGTTACGCCGCTTGGCGCCCTCCCCGATGACCGGCCGGTCAGGTGGCGCACACGCGGTCGGTCGGGCGGTCGCAGGACGGAGCGCTCCCGCGTGAGGGACACTGGGGCAGATGTCCGCGACCCCCTCGACGTCGCAGCCGTTGGTGTCGCGCGGCTTCCTCGTGCTCCTCGCCACCCCGGCGCTGGGGCTGGCGCTCGCCATCACGACGGTGACGACGTACCTGCCGGTGCTGATCGCCGACGTGTCCGGGCCGGCGGTCACGGGCGCGCTGATCGGCGGGGAGGGGGTGCTCGCGTTGTTCGTCCCCGCGCTCGTGGGCGGGTGGTCGGACACCGTCAGGACGCGGTTGGGCCGGCGGTTGCCGTTCGTGCTCGCCGGGCTGCCGCTGATGGTGGCCGCGCTCGTGGTGATGCCGCTGATGACGGCGCTGCTGCCGCTCGCGCTCGCCCTGCTCGTCTTCTACCTCGGGTACTTCGTCGTCTACGCGCCGTACCGGGCGATGTACCCCGACCTGATCCCCGAGGCCCAACGGGGCCGCTCCCAGGGCTCCCAGAACGCGATGCGCGAGCTCGGCCTCGGCGCGGCGCTCGTGTCCGGCGGCCTCCTGCTCAGCGTCTGGTCCGGCCTGCCGTTCCATCTCGCGGCGGTGATCCTCATCGCGATCCTGGTCGCGTTCGTGTGGCGGGTGCGCACCCCGGCGATGCTGTCGGAGAGGGACGCCGGCAGCGCCGTCCCCGGCGAGGGCCACTGGCGGTCGTTCGCGCTCCTGCGCGAGAGCGGCGACATCCGCGCGCTGCTGACCGCGAACGCCTGTTGGGAGGCGGCCCTCGGGGCGCTGAAGACCTTCGCCGTCCTGTTCATCACCGAGGGCCTCGGGTACTCGAGCTCGCTCGCGTCCGCGACGCTCGCGGTGGTCGCGGTGGGCGTCGTCGCCGCCGCGCTCGTCTCCGGCGGCCTGGCCGACCGCTTCGGGCACCGCCGGCTGGTCTTCTGGAGCCTGTGGGTCTACGGCTTCGGGCTGATCGTGCCCATCTTCATCCACACGCCGCTGGTGATCGTCGCGCTGCTGCCGCTCGCGTTCGCCGCCGGGGTCGTGATGACGCTGCCCTACAGCCTCCTGATGGGGATGCTGCCCGACGACGACCACGGCGCCGGCGCGGGGGCGTTCGAGGCCTCACGCGGGGTCGGCGTCGTGCTCGGGCCGATCCTCGCCGGCGTGGCGGTGCAGGTGCTGCCGGGCTTCGACGCGACCGGGGGCTACGGCGCGACGTTCGCCGTCGCGGCCGCCGTGATCTTCCTGTCGATCCCGCTCACGCGCCGGCTGCAGCCGCACGCCACCCCGGGCTAGGAGGCGACGGCGAGGCCCTCGAACACCGGCGGCTCGTCGCCGAGCAGCCACATCCCGTCCGCCTGACGCGTTACGAGGCCCTTCTGCGAGAGCTGGCCGAGGGCGGTGGTGACGCTCGGCCGGCGGGCGCCGACGATCCAGCCCAGCAGCTCGTGGGAGAGGAAGCCGGGAAGCACGCGGCCCTCGGGGCGCACCGTGCCCCAGCGCTCGGACAGGTGCCACATGGCGATCAGCAGGCGGGTGTCCACGCGCGGGAGCTGGGCGACCGCGAGCATGCGGGCCAGCAGGCGCGACCGATCGAGCGAGCGGGAGACGAGCTCCCCCGTCATCTCGGGGAAGCGGGCGGCGCGGGCGACGAAGCGGACGTCGAGGTGGGCCAGCATCAGCGGCTCGATCACGCGCCAGGACACGGTGAACGGCGCGAGCAGCTCGCTGAACCCGTCCTGGCTGGGACGCAGCAGGTCCCCGGGGCCGAGCAGCTCCGCGCACGAGCGGTGACCGAGGGACAGGCGGCGCACGACGACGCCCTCCAGCAGGAGCAGCCCGATGCCGCCCTGGGTGTCGGGACCGGTCTCTGAGTCCGGCACCCAGGTGCCCCTCGCGACGCCCTCGGTGCGGGCGACGAGGGCCTGGCGCGCCTGCTCGAACCGGTCGCCGGCGAGGTTCGTGCCGAGGTCGGGATCGGCATCGAGGACGCGCACGCCTTGCGCAACGGGTTGGCTGAGGTGCGGGAAGGCCATCGAGAGGTGTCTCCCCGATGACACCCTGCGGCCAAACCACGGCCGACCTGCGTCGCGGGCGGTCCGCCCTCCCGGCGGCGGGACTAGAGCCGGATCTCGACGCGGGGGGCCAGCAGCTGGCCGCCCTCGTCCGTGCTGCGCAGCCAGGCGAGGAGGAAGGCGATCCCGGAGGCGAGCGTCAGCAGCACCGTCGCGCCGACGAGGGCGAGCACCCAGCCGGCGGTCGGGTCCACCGGGGCGAGCAGGACCAGCGTCATCAGCACCTGCAGGCCCATCTTGGCCTTGCCGGAGGTGCCGGCCGCCAGCACGGTGCCGTGCCGCGCCGCGTGCGCGCGCAGGACCGTCACGAGCAGCTCGCGGGCCGCGATCACGAGCACGACCCAGAGCGCCAGGCGGTCGACGGCGACGAGCGTGGCCAGCGTCGCGATCACGAGCAGCTTGTCGGCGAGCGGATCCAGCAGCTTCCCGACGGCGGTGATCAGGTTGCGCGAGCGCGCGAGATGCCCGTCGAGCGCGTCGGTGAACGACGCGACCGCGAACACCGCGGCGGCCACGAACGAGCCCTCCGGGTAGACGAGCACGAGCACCACGATCGCGGGCGCCATCAGGATCCGGACGCCCGAGAGGAGGTTCGGCGCGTTCACCACGCCGGCCACCGGCCCGGCTGCGGCCCGCTCGGGCGCCGGCACCTTCTTGCTCAGCCGGCCGCCGGGCGGGGCGTGGCGGCGGAACGAGAGGCGGTGCCCGGTGGCGAGCGCGCCGAGGACGACCGACAGGAGGCCGATCACGGCACCGGCGACGTCGTCGAGCAGGTAGTGCCAGCCGAAGTAGATCGTCGAGAGGATCACGAGGACGAGGTAGAGCCACAGGCCGCGCACCAGCCACCGGTTCGCCTTGACCAGGTGGGCGATCAGCGCCGCCGTCAGCACCACGGAGGTGTGCAGCGACGCGAACGCGGCGATGCCGGCGATCGAGTCGGCCGCCCCGGAGCCCGAGTTGTGGAACAGGACCTGGAGGCGGTCCACCCACAGCGCGTGCTGCAGCGACGTGGCCGAGGACGGCGGCAGGTCGGCGAACAGCTCGGGGGCGACGAACGCCGGCCCCATCGACGGCAGGAGGTAGTAGGAGACGGTGCCGAGGACCCAGTTCAGGCACAGCGCGGTCGCGTACCAGAGCCCGCGCCGCATGTCCCCGAACCACACGAGCGCCGCCGCCAGCGAGATCGGGATGAACGCGAGGTAGATCACGTAGACGACCGAGAGGATGCTCGAGGCGATCCCCGTGCCGAGGATGGTGTGCAGGATCACGGCCGGGTCGGTGCCGAAGAACAGGGCCTTGTCGAACGCCAGCAGGCCCGCGTCGTGGCGCTCCGTCGTCAGGAAGGGGAGGAAGCCCTTGAGGTTGCGGTAGGAGACGTAGGTGATGTAGAAGGAGAACAGGCCCACGAGCACGAGTGCCGTGCGGCGGCGGCTCCAGCGCTCGCGGGCGACGTCGGGGATCGCGCGCACGGCGGTCGCGACGGAGCGCCCGCCCCACGCACGGGCGGCGGCGCGCGGCAGGATGTCCAGCGCGACGAAGATGCCGAGGATCACCGACAGCCGCACGAGCGGTGGGCCGCCGATGCCGTCGGGGTCGCGCAGCGGCAGGTCCTCGCGACGCGCCAGCAGCCACGTGAGCAGGCCGAAGCCCAGCGCGAGCGTCGCAGGGGCGATCCACGGACTGCGGCGTGCGACGAGGAGCGCGCGTTCACCCATGACCTGGCGTCCTTACCCTGCAGGGTGCGGCGTCAGGCGCGCTCTCGCGCCCGACCACACGGGTGTAAGCGTGCCAGGAATAGCTCCAGGGTACCGCCGACCTCGCCCACCGGCACCGATGGACGCCCTCGTCATCTTCAATCCCAACGCCTCCCGGGTGAGTCACCGCACGCGGGCCGGCGTGCTGCGCGCGCTCGGGCACCGGACGTTCGACGTCGCCGAGACGGACCATCCCGGTCACGCGACGGAGCTCGCGGCCGAGGCCGCGCGTGAGGGCCGGGCGTTCGTCGTCGCCGTCGGCGGCGACGGGACGGCCAACGAGGCGGCCAACGGCCTCGTCGGCACCGACACCGCCCTGTGGGCGCTGCCCGCCGGGTCCACCAACGTCTTCGCGCGCCAGCTGGGGGCCCCGGACGACCTCGACGCCGCGACGGCGCTGCTGGCCGCCCACGGGGACGAGCCGACGATGCGCCGCACCACCACCGGCACCGTCGACGGGCGCCACTTCCTCTTCATGGCGGGCATCGGCGTGACGGCCACCGTGATGCGCCGCGCCGCGGAGCGACCGATCATGCGCGCGCGCATGGGGGCGGGGTACGTCGCCTACGGGGCGATGGCCGCGATCGTCGACGCCGGCCGGGGCCGCCTCCCGCCGGTGACGGTCGAGACCGCCGACGGCTCGCGCCCCGCCGCGACGGTGATCGTCCAGCGCTCCGACCCACTCACCTACTTCGGCCGTGTGCCGGTGCACGTGTGCGACCCCGCCCACCTCGGCGACGGCACGTTGTCGGCCGCTCTGGCGTCCGAGGTGCGGATGGGGGACATCGCCCCGATCCTCGCCCGTCTGCTCACGGGCGACGCGGACCGCGTGGTGCGCCATCCCAAGGTCTGCGCGCTGGACCGCCTCTCCGGCCTCAGGGTGCGTTCGAGCGACGGGCGGCCGTTCGACCTCGAGGCCGACGGCACCTACATCGGCCGGCGTACCGAGGCGACCTTCGGCGTTGCGCCCGGTTCGCTGCTGGTCGCCGGTCCTTGACTCCCACACGGTCACATGGGGTACACACCCCTCGATGACCGCCCCTACTGCGCTCGAGGCCTTCCTGTCCCGCGGGGAGGAGCAGGGTTGCGTCAACGAGTCCGACGTCAACGAGCTGGTCGAGACCCTCGGCCTGGACGAGGACGCCGTCTCGGACCTCCACGCCTCCCTCGAGGCCCGCAAGGTCGACGTCAACGACGACTGCGCGCGCATCCTCGGCGAGGACGCGGCCAAGCCGGTCGTCTACACGAACACGGACCTGGCCCTCTTCACCACCGACGGGGTCCAGCAGTTCCTCAACGAGGCGGGCCGCCACCGGCTGCTGCGCCCCGACGAGGAGCTCGAGCTCGCGCAGCGCATCGAGTCGGGCGACCTCGAGGCCAAGGAGCGCCTCACGACGCACAACCTGCGGCTCGTCGTCTCGATCGCCCGCAAGTACCAGGGGCTCTCGGAGCTGTGCCTCCTCGACCTCATCCAGGAGGGCATGCTCGGCCTGATCCGCGCGGTCGAGAAGTTCGACTACCGCAAGGGCTTCCGCTTCTCCACCTACGCGACCCTGTGGATCCGCCAGGCGATCCAGCGCGGCATCGCCGACAAGGGCCGCACCATCCGCCTGCCGGTGCACGTCGCCCAGCGCGAGCGCAAGATCGCCCAGACCGAGCGGCGCCTCTCGACGCAGCTCGGCCGCGAGCCGACGCCGGAGGAGATCGCCAAGGCGGCGGACCTCCCGGTCGAGCAGGTGGTCGAGATGCTCGACGTCTCGCGCACGGTCACGAGCCTCGACAAGCCCGTCGGCGACGGGGAGGACACCGCGCTCGGCACGCTCGTCGGCTCCGGCGAGACGAGCACGGAGGAGGAGGTCGAGGTCTCCCTCTCGCGCCAGGCCGTCCGCGCGGCGGTCGAGGAGCTCCCCGAGCGCGAGCGCCAGATCATCAAGCTGCGCTTCGGCCTCGACGGCGAGCAGCGCGACCCGCTGCCGCTGTCACAGCTGCAGCGCGAGCTGGGCATGGGCCGCGAGGAGCTGCGCGCGATCGAGCGCCGCGCCCTCCAGCACCTGGCCCTGCGGCGCGAGCTCGCGGCGCTGTCGGAAGCCGCGTAAGCCCGCTCAGGCGGCGAGTGCCGCCGCGCGCGAGGCGACGACGTCGAAGACGCCGTCGAGCCCGGTGATGCGCAGGGTGTTGAGCACGGCGGGCACCGCGGTGACGACGACCAGCCGGCCGTTGCGCAGGCCAAGGCGGCGGTGGGCGGAGATGAGCACGCCGAGGCTCGAGGAGTCCACGAACGTCGTCTCCGTGAGATCGACGAGGACGACGTCGGCACCCGTGTCGATCGCGTGGGTGATGCGCTCCTTGAACTCCGGAGCGGTGAAGATGTCGACCTCGCCCTGCACGACGACGGCGTGCGTGCGGGAGTCGATCGGCTCGTCCGTGGCCGAGAAGTCGTGCGTCATGCGGGCGGGCTACTGCTCCGCGTAGGCGAGGCGCACGCGCAGGTGCTCGTCGCCGGAGTCGTCCGTGTCGACCTGGACGTCGTCGGCGAGCTTGACGATCACGCTGCCCATGTCGGGCACCGGGCCGTCGCCGAGCAGCGCCTCGGCGCCGCCCGGGGCGAGCGGGCCGATGGCCAGCCACAGCGTGCGGTCGCCCGTGTTGACGCGCAGGCGCACGGCCTCGGGTGCGTAGGCGGCCGCGCGGGCCGCGACGACGTCGGCGACCAGCACGGCGTCGTCGAGGCGATCCAGCGGCAGCTTCGCGCGCGCGGCGAGCATGCCGACGACGCGGCGCAGGACCGGGCCCACGAGGGGGCCCGAGGCGACTGCGACCTCGCTCTCGTCCGTCTCCAGCGGTGCGGCGCTCATGCGGGCTGCAGGGTATCGGTGGTGGTCGGCACGAAGGCCATGCGTACCTCGCTCCCGTCGCCGGGTCCGTCGCGGATCTCGAACTCCTCGGCCAGGCTGGCCATCAACGGCAGCCCGAGGCCTGCGCCGTCGAGGTTGACGCCGACCGCCTGCATGCCCACGCCGGTGTCGGTCACGACGACCTCCAGGCGGCCGGGGTCGGCGGTCAGCTTCAGGTTCAGCCGGCCGCCCCCCTCGCGATAGGCGTGGCGCACGACGTTCGTGCACGCCTCGGTGACGGCCAGCTCGACGTCGCCGATGCCGACGGGGTCGAGCCCTGCGGTGGAGGCGAGGGTGCCGACGACGCGGCGGGCGACACGGACGTGCTCGGCGCGCGCGGGCATGGACAGGCAGATGTCATCGGGGGCGGCGTCGGCCATGAGGCAGAGGTGGTACCCGCGCCAGGACCGGGCCACACGGATGGTGTGCGGCCTGCAGACGGGGAGGTCCCGCTAGGATCGCGCGCCATGTCCATGGCCGAACGCGATGGTGACGTCCGCCTGGAGCGGGCTGCCGCTCCCGAGGAGGGGCAGGCCGTCGTCGATCTGGGCGGCGAGCTCGACCTGGCGGTCGCCGCGGACCTGCGCACGCTCCTCGAGGGCGTCGCCGCCGAGCGGCCCCGGCTGGTCGTCGTCGACGTCACGGAGGTCTCGTTCATCGACTCCACCGTGCTGCGCGAGATCCTGCGCGCCCACCATGCCGTGGCCGGCGCCGGCGGCCGGTTCGTGGTCGCCGGTCCGCAGCCGCCGGTCGAGCGCCTGCTGCAGCTGACGGGGACCACCGAGGTGTTCGCCATCACGGCCACGCGGGACGAGGCCCTCGCGAGCTAGGCGTCGGGCTTAGGCTGTCATCGCCATGACCCTGCAGCCGTCGCCCAGCCCTGACCAGGCCCAGGGGTTCAACCTCCACGGCCCGATGGCGGCCGAGGTCTCCAACGCCGTGGTGAAGCTGTTCCGCCAGCACTTCGGCAAGGGCCCGACGCAGGCGAAGACGATCATCGCCGAGGAGACGATCGTCTGCGTGCTGCGCGGAGGCTTCACCCAGGCGGAGAAGACGCTCTACCGCGCCGGCCGCGCCGACGTGGTCGACGAGGGCCGGCGGGCGATGCAGGACGTCTTCCAGCGCGAGATGCGCGCGTCGGTGGAGCGCATCACCGGGCAGCGGGTCGAGGCCTTCCTGTCGGCCAACCACCACGAGCCGGACGCGAGCGTGGAGATCTTCCTGCTCGACGCCCCGCCCTCCGCGCGCGCCGGAGAGCGGGCCGACTGACCCCGCCTCAGGCGGCGGGGCGGGCCTGCTCCTGCAGCTCCTCGATCGTGCGGCGCAGCAGCCGCGACACGTGCATCTGGGAGATCCCCAGCTGCTGGCCGATCTCGGACTGCGTGAGGTCGCCGCCGTAGCGCAGCGCCAGGATGCGGCGCTCGCGCTCGGGGAGGTCGCGCACCAGGCGGCCGATCGTGACCGCCTCGTCGGTGCGCTCGTACCCGGGGTCGACGCCGCCGATGCGCGCCAGCGGGGTCTCGTCCTCGTCCTCGGAGCCGGTCGACGGGCGGTCGAGCGACGCGGGGCGCATGGCGCGCAGGGCCTCCCTCGCCTCGAGCACCTCCTCGACCTCGCGGCCGAGCTTGACGGCGAGCTCGTCGGGCGTCGGCGGGCGGCCCATCTCGGTGCTCATGCTGTCGGCCTTGCGCTGGACGGCGAGGGCGAGCTCCTGCAGGTCGCGCGGGACCCGGATGGCCCAGCCCTTGTCGCGGAAGTGACGGCGCAGCTCGCCGACGATGGTCGGGACGGCGAAGGACGCGAACGCCGACCCGCGGTCGGGGTCGAAGCCGCGGATGGCCTTCAGCAGCCCGAGGGCGGCGACCTGCTCGAGGTCCTCCAAGGGCTCCTCGCCGCGGTGGTAGCGGCGCGCGAGCGACCGGGCGAGGGGCATGAACGCCTCGACGGTCTCGCGGCGCACATGCGGCGCGGGATCGGTCTGGCAGCGACGGATGAGCGCCCGGTCCTCCGCGTCCCGGGCGACGCGCTTCTCGGCGCCGGCGGCGGCGAGACGGCCGCGCCTGACGGGGCGGGGGAGTTGCGGGGTACGGCTGGCGGGAGACGGCAACGGGGTGAGACCTCCACGTAGGGAGTGGCGAGGGGGCAGCTTGTGAGCGGTCAGGGACCGATCAGAAGGGCGAGGGAGGCTTCCGACGTTCCCAGCCACGTGGTGCGGTGGGCGGCCGGCCTCCGGCCTCGCTTGTCGCCGTCGGCCGCTCCGAGCGCGCCGCTGGCGATGGCGCGAGCATCCCCGCAACCGCCGGGACGCAAACGACGTTGCAGCGCACCGGTCAGGCAACGATCCCGTGTGGCGCGCGACCCTACGCCGGGCGCGGGGTGCTGCCGGTGTCGACGCCGGACTCGCCCTCGGCCTCGCCCCCGATGACGCCCGACTCGTGCACGCCCTCGGGCTTGGGGGCGTCGGCGTCGCTGCCGTCGCCGTCGCCGGGCCCGCCGCCCTGCTGGGGCGTGCCGGTGCCGCCGGAGTCGTCCGCGTCGGAGCCGGAGACGGTCTCGCCCGCGCTCGTCTGCTCGCCCGCGTGCTGCGCCGTGTCGCCCGTGGGGGTGCCGTCGGCGTCGCCGGTGAACGGCGCCGAGTCGTCGGCGCTCGTCGCATGGAGGACCACGAACAGCACCGCGGCGCCGCCGGCCAGGAGGACGAGCATGCCGATGACGAACCAGATCATGCCCTTGTCATGCCCACTGGCGCACCGGCGCTAACCGCAGTCGGCCGCACGACGCGCGGGGCTGGACGATCGGTGGGTTTGACCGGGCCCGGAAGCGGCAACAAGAGAGCGCAGCCCATGCGCCCAGCGGACGTCACAGACGGCGACACTCTGCAGGCCTTCCTGAACCAGATCGGGCGCTACCGGCTGCTGCGGCCGGACGAGGAGCTCGAGCTGTCGCGCCGGATCGAGACGGGCGACCTCGAGGCCAAGGAGCGGATGATCTGCTCCAACCTGCGCCTCGTCGTCTCCGTCGCCCGCCAGTACTCCTCCCACCCTGGGGTCGGCATGCCGTTCCTCGACCTCGTGCAGGAGGGGATGCTCGGGCTGATCCGCGCGGTCGAGAAGTTCGACTGGCGTCGCGGCCACCGCTTCTCCACCTACGCGACGTGGTGGATCCGTCAGTCCGTCGAGCGCGCGCGCGACGGCAAGGGGGACACCATCCGCCTCCCGGTCAACATCGTCCGCCGCCAGCGCAAGGTCGCACGCGCCGAGGCTCAGCTGGCGCTGGAGCTCGACCGCCCGGCCACCGACGGTGAGATCGCCGCCCGCGCGGAGCTGTCGCTCGACGAGCTCCACGCGCTGCGTGACGCGGCGAAGGCGGTCGCCTCGCTGGACCGCCGGCTCGGGGACGGGCCCGACGACGCCGCGTTCGGCGAGCTGCTGGGCGACGACGCCCCCGGCCCGGAGGAGCTGGCCGACGTCTCCTCGCGCAGCGATGCGCTCCGGTCGGCGCTCGAGGAGCTGCCCGACCGCGAGCGGCTGGTCGTGCGCCTGCGCTTCGGCCTCACGGGCGACGAGCCCGCGCCGCTGCGCGAGATCGGGCGGCGCCTGAACCTCACCCCCGAGCGCGTGCGTCAGATCGAGAGCGCCGCGCTCAACCGGCTCGGTCGCATGCGCGACCTCGCCGAGCTGCGCGCGGCCTAGACGACGTCGGGCTCGTCGAGCTCCCAGCGGCCGGACTCGCCCGGGCCGCCGGTGATCGGGTTCTCGTCCGCGGGGTCGGCGGAGCGCTCGTAGGCGAAGGTCATGCGCACCTCGGTCCCGCTGCCGGGCGTGGCATCGACCTCAAAGCGGTCGGAGAGGGCGGCGATCAGCGGCATGCCGAGCCCGAGCGCGGCGGTGCCGGAGCGGCCCTCCTGGGCGGTGTCGAGGCCCGCGCCGTGGTCGCGCACGACGACGGTGAGGCTCACCTCGTCGGCGAACATCTCGACCTCGAAGCGCCCGTCCTCCGCGTGGGGGTAGGCGTGGACGACGCAGTTGGTGCAGGCCTCCGTGACGGCCATCTTGGCGTCCGAGAGGATCGTGGTGTCCAGCGCGAGGCCGTCGGCGACGCCGACGAGCGCCTGGCGGACGACGCCGACCCCTTCGGCCCGCGCCGGCAGGTCGAGGAAGACGACGGGCGCGTCGGGCATCTAGTCGCTTCCGCCCGCGCCGTTGCGCGCGGTGTTCATCGCCTCGTCGCTCGAGCGCACGACGGGGAACACGGGCACGAGGCCGGTGATCTCCAGGATGCGCTGGACCCCGGGCTCGGGGTCCTCGCCGAGGTTGACGACGAAGTGCACCTCGGCCTCGCTCGCCTGGCGGCGGGCCTCGAGGAGTGCGCCGAGGATCGAGGAGTCCAGGAACGTGGCGCCCGTGATGTCCACGACGACGCCGGTGGGCCGGCCGTGGACGGCTTCGTCGAGCAGGTCGCGCAGCTTCGGGGCGGTGTAGATGTCGTGTTCGCCGCGGACGACGACGAGCAGGACGTCGCCGTGGCTGTCGTCCAGCGAGATGGTGCGGGCGTCCATTGGCGACGAAACCCTACCCAGGAACGTCCGCGTCTAACGTGCCGATGCGTCCATGCCGACAGGATCCCCCCTCGGGCCGTATCGCGGCAAACGTGACTTCGAGGCCACGCCCGAGCCCGCGGGTGCCGAGCCGGGCCCGGTGGACGGTGTCGAGGCGCCCAGGTTCGTCGTCCAGGAGCACCACGCGTCGAGCCTGCACTGGGACCTGCGCCTCGAACGTGACGGTGCGCTGGCCTCCTGGGCGCTGCCGCGCGGGCTGCCGCCGCATCCCGACCGCAACCACCTCGCGGTGCGCACGGAGGACCACCCGCTCGAGTACCTCGACTTCGACGGCGAGATCCCCGCCGGCTCCTACGGCGCGGGCACGATGACGATCTGGGACCGGGGCACCTACGAGACGCACAAGTGGCGCGAGAACGAGGTCATGGTCACCCTCCACGGCAAGCGGGCGCAGGGGCGCTACGTGATCTTCCCGACGGGGGGCAAGAACTCGATGATCCACCGCATGGACCCGCCGCAGGACGCGGGCCGGCAGGTGATGCCCGAGAGCCTGGCCCCGATGCTCGCCACGGCGGGGCGGGTGCCGGCGTCCGACGAGGGGTGGAGCTTCGAGGTCAAGTGGGACGGGGTGCGCGCCCTCGCCCATTGCTCCGGCGGCCGCCTCAAGCTGCGCAGCCGCTCCGGGCGCGACATCACCGCGACCTACCCGGAGCTGCGCGGCCTGGCGGAGGCGCTCGGCTCGACGGAGGTCGTGCTCGACGGCGAGGTGGTGGCCTTCGACGGCCAGCGCACGAGCTTCGAGCGGCTGCAGCAGCGCATGAACGTCTCCGACCCGCGCCGGATCGAGCGGCTGCGGCGCGAGGTCCCCGTCGCCTTCTTCGCCTTCGACGTGCCGTGGTTCGAGGGTCGCGACCTCACCGCGGAGCCGATCGAGGCCCGCCGCGAGGTGCTCGCCGGCCTCGAGCTCAAGGGGCCGCACTGGGGCGGCTCGCTCGTGACGCCGTCGAGTGCGCCGCTGCTGGCGATCGCCCGCGAGCAGCGCTTCGAGGGGATCATCGCCAAGCGCCTCGGCTCCCCCTACCGGCCCGGCCGCCGGTCGCCCGACTGGGTCAAGGTCAAGCTCGTGCGGCGCACGTCGCTCGTCATCGGCGGGTGGCTGGGCGGCGACGGCGGCCGCCTGGGCCGGCTCGGCGCGCTCTGCGTCGGCTTCTACGAGGGGGGCGTCCTGCACTACGCGGGCCGCGTGGGGACCGGCTTCACGGACAAGGAGCTCGCGCGCGTGGGGGCGCTGCTCGAGCCGCTCGCCGTGGCGGACTCGCCGTTCACCGGCCGGCAGCCGCCCAAGGCGGCGCAGTTCGTCCGGCCCGCGCTCGTGTGCGAGGTCGAGTACCTCGAATGGACCCAGACGCGCACGCTGCGCGCGCCCTCCTACAAGGGCCTGCGCGACGACCTGGACCCGGCCGACGTCGCCTGGGAGGACGTCCCCTAGCGGCGCAGGCCGTTGAGGACGAGGTCGCAGAAGCGCTCGGCGACGGCCTCGGCGGGCAGCCGGCCGTCGGGATCGAACCACCACGGCAGGTGGTTGACCATCCCGAGGAACGCGCGCAGGACGACTCCGCGGTCGGCGGTCGTGAACGCGCCGGTCACCTCGCCGCGGACGAAGATCTCCTCCAGGAGCGCCTCGAACGCCTGGCGCTCGGCGAGCACCTCGGCCCAGCGGGGGTCGGAGGCGACGGTGCGGCGCTCGGCGGCGAAGACGGCCATGTGGTCGCGGTGCGCGCCGACGTGCACCACCCACAGCCGGGTCACCTCGCGCAGCTGGGCCTCGGGGTCGTCGGTCGCCGCGACCGCCGCGCGCGCCTGCTCGAGCAGCGGCGCCAGCAGCTCGCGCTGAACGGCGATCAGCAGGTCCGCCTTGCCGTCGATGTAGTGGTAGAGGCCGCCGCGGGTCAGGCCGGTGGCGGCCAGGAGGTCCTCGATCGAGGTGGCGTGGTAGCCCTGCTCGGCGAAGACGCGCGCCGCCACGTCGACGACCGCCTGGAGCTTGGCGTCGTAGCGCTGCCGCGATCCGGGGCGGGTCGGGGGGTTCGGCACGCGCGGCAGCCTATCGACGGGTTGACTCAATACCGACTGATCGGTATGAACTCGGGATGGACTTCGACCTCTCCGACGACCACGAGCTGATCCGGCGCACGGCGCGGGAGTTCGCCGAGGGGGAGGTCGCCCCGCAGGCCGAGCGACTCGATCGCGAGAAGGCGTTCCCCTACGAGCTCGTTGCCCAGATGGGCGAGCTCGGCTTCATGGGCATCCCGTTCCCCGAGTCCGTCGGCGGGGCGGGCGGCGACTCCCTGGCCTACGCGCTCGTGGTGGAGGAGCTCACGCGCATCGACTCCTCCGTCGCGATCACGATGTGCGCCCACACGTCGCTGGGGACCCAGCCGATCTTCCTGTTCGGCTCCGACGCGCAGAAGGAGCGCTACCTGCCCGACCTGTGCGCCGGCCGCAGGCTCGGCGCGTTCGGGCTGACGGAGCCCGAGGCGGGCTCGGACGCCGGCAACGTCCGCACGCGGGCCCGGCTCGACGGCGACGGCTGGGTGATCGACGGCGCCAAGCAGTTCATCACCAACGCGGGCACCGACATCTCCGGCCACGTCGCGATCACCGCCCGGACGGGTGACGGCGAGATCTCCAACCTCATCGTCGAGCGGGGGACGCCCGGCTACGAGCAGGAGCCCCCGTACCGCAAGATGGGCTGGAACGCGTCCGACACGCGCCCGCTGACGTTCACGGACTGCCGGGTGCCGGAGGAGGCGCTGCTCGGCCCGCGCGGCCAGGGCTTCAAGCAGTTCCTGCACATCCTCGACATCGGCCGCATCGGCGTCGCGGCGATGGGCGTCGGGCTCGCGCAGGGCGCGCTGGACGAGGCGCTCGCCTACGCGAAGGAGCGCCAGGCCTTCGGCCAGTCGATCTCGAAGTTCCAGGCGATCCAGGCCAAGCTCGCCGACATGGCGACCGAGATCGAGGCGGCCCGCCTGCTGACCTACAAGGCGGCGCGCCTGAAGGACGCGGGGCGCGACTTCACCCTCACCGCCGCGCAGGCGAAGCTCAAGACGGGGCGCCTGGCCGTGCGCTGCGCGGAGGAGGCGGTGCAGATCCACGGCGGCTACGGCTACATCGAGGAGTACCCCGTCTGCCGCATGTACCGCGACGCCAAGATCCTCACCATCGGCGAGGGCACCGACGAGGTGCAGCAGATGGTCATCGCCCGCGCCCTCGGCGCCTAGGCCCGTGCAGACGCTGATCGTCGCCAACCGGGGCGAGATCGCCCGCCGGGTCATGCGCACCGCGCGGGCGCTCGGGCTGCGGACGGTCGCGGTCTTCGAGGCCGCGGACGCGGGCGCCCTGCACGTGCGCGAGGCCGACGACGCGGTGGCGATCACGTCCTACCTCGACGTCGACGCGGTCGTCGCGGCCGCGACGGCGGCCGGGGCCGACGCCCTTCATCCGGGCTACGGCTTCCTGAGCGAGAACCCGGCGCTCGCCCGGGCGTGCGCCGCGGGGGGCGTGACGTTCGTCGGCCCGTCGCCGGAGGCGATCGAGCTGATGGGCGACAAGGTCCGCGCGAAGGCGGCCGCCGCCGAGGCCGGGGTGACCGTCGTCCCGGGCTTCGACCTCGACGCGGTCGAGGCCTGGCCCGTGATCGTGAAGGCCGCCGCGGGCGGGGGCGGGCGCGGCATGCGGGTCGTGCAGGGGCCGGAGGAGCTCGACGCCGCCGTGGCGGCGGCCCGGCGCGAGGCCGCGGCCGCGTTCGGCTCCGACGCCGTGTTCGCCGAGCGCTTCGTCCCGCGCGGGCGCCACGTCGAGGTCCAGGTGCTGGGGGACGCGCACGGCGCCGTGGTGCACCTCGGCGCGCGCGACTGCTCGCTGCAGCGCCGCCACCAGAAGGTCGTCGAGGAGGCGTCGTCGGTCGTCCCGGACGCGCTCGCCGCGGAGGCCGTCGCGCTGGCCCGCGCGGTCGGCTACGTCAACGCGGGCACCGTCGAGTTCATCGTCGACGCCGACACGGGCGAGCACTTCTTCCTCGAGATGAACACCCGGCTGCAGGTCGAGCACCCCGTCACCGAGGGTGTCACCGGCCTCGACCTCGTCGAGCTCCAGCTCCGTGTCGCGATGGGGGAGCCGCTCCCGTTGGCCCAGGACGACGTCGTCCTGACGGGCCACGCGATCGAGGCGCGCGTGACCGCGGAGGACGCGACGGCGGGGTTCCTCCCGTCCGCCGGACGGATCGTCGCCTTCGTGCCCCCGGAGGGGGTCCGCGTCGACGCCGGCTACGCCGCGGGGGACGAGGTGACGACGGCCTACGACTCGCTGCTGGCCAAGGTGGTCGTGCACGCGCCGACCCGCGCGGAGGCGCTGCGGCGCATGGACCGCGCGCTCGCCGGCTTCGTGCTGCTCGGCGTGACGACGAACGCGGGCTTCCTGCGGGCCCTGCTCGCCTCCGACGACGTCCGCGCGGACCGCCTCGACACGGGCCTGATCGAGCGCCTGCCGCCGGTGGAGCGCCCGTTCACGGACGCGGAGGTCGCGCAGGTCGCGGCGGCCGCGAGGCTGGCGGCGGTCCCGGCCGGACCGGACCCGTGGGAGCGCACGGACGGCTGGCGCCTGGGCGGCGAGCGGGGCGCGAGCCACTGGCGCTTCGCGATCGACGGCGGCCCCCCGGTCGACGTCACGCTGCCGCCGCGCGCTTCCGCAACGGACCTAAAGTCGCGTTCTGGTCGTTCCAGCGACCGATCCGCGCCTTTAGGTCCCGGTGGGTGGGCCGTGCATGTCGTCCGCGACGATGTCTGGGTCGCCAACGGGGGGTGGAGCTGGCTCGCGCACGAGCCGTCCGCCGAGGAGGCCGCCGCGGCCGGCACCGACGGGGACCTGCGGGCGCCGATGCCCGGGCAGGTGCTGCTCGTCCACGCCGCCGAAGGGGACA
This sequence comes from uncultured Solirubrobacteraceae bacterium, assembly GCA_963726825.1. Lineage (GTDB taxonomy): Bacteria > Actinomycetota > Thermoleophilia > Solirubrobacterales > Solirubrobacteraceae > DATLGB01. The sequence goes on from CAVSDT010000002.1 coordinate 325,391, forward strand.
TCGTCCGCGCCGGGGACGCCGTGCTCGTGCTGGAGTCGATGAAGATGGAGCTCGCGCTGGTCGCGCCCGCCGACGGGACGGTCACCGCGCTGGCCGTCGGCGTGGGGGACCGCGTCGTCGTGGACCAGGTGCTCGCCACCGTCACCCCCGAGGAGGCCGCATGACCGTCCTGCGCACCGCCGTCAACCCGGCCGCCGAGGAGTTCAAGGCCAACGCCGCGGGCCACGCCGCGCTCGTCGCGGAGCTGCGTGCCGAGGTCGCCAAGGCGGCCGCCGGCGGCGGCGAGCGCGCCCGCACGCGCCACACCGACCGCGGCAAGCTCCTCCCGCGCGAGCGCGTCGAGCGGCTCCTGGATCCCGGCGCCCCGTTCCTCGAGCTCTCCCCCCTCGCCGCCCACGGCCTCTACCACGGGGACGCCCCCGGCGCAGGGATCATCACGGGCGTCGGCCGCATCAGCGGCCGCGAGTGCGTCATCGTCGCCAACGACGCGACGGTCAAGGGCGGCACCTACTACCCCATGACGGTCAAGAAGCACCTGCGCGCGCAGGAGATCGCGCTCGAGAACCACCTGCCGTGCGTCTACCTCGTCGACTCCGGCGGCGCGTTCCTCCCCAAGCAGGACGAGGTCTTCCCCGACCGCGAGCACTTCGGCCGCATCTTCTTCAACCAGGCGCAGATGTCGCGCCGCGGGATCGCGCAGATCGCCGCCGTGATGGGGTCCTGCACCGCCGGCGGCGCCTACGTCCCGGCGATGGCCGACGAGTGCGTGATCGTGCGCGGCCAGGGCACGATCTTCCTCGGCGGCCCGCCGCTCGTGAAGGCCGCGACGGGGGAGGAGGTCACCGCGGAGGAGCTCGGCGGCGGCGACCTGCACAGCCGCACGAGCGGCGTCACCGACCACCTCGCCGACGACGACCTCCACGCCTTGCAGCTCGTGCGCCGAATCGTCGCGACGCTCGGGCCGCGCACGCCCGTCCCGTGGGAGCGCGTCGAGCCCGAGCCGCCCGCCGTGGACCCCGCACAGCTCACCGGCGCGGTCCCCGTCGACCTGCGCCGCCCCTACGACGCGCGCGAGCTGATCGCCCGCGTCGTCGACGGCTCACGCCTGCACGAGTTCAAGGCGCTCTACGGCCAGACGCTCGTGTGCGGCTTCGCCCACGTCCAGGGCCACCCCGTCGGGATCGTGGCCAACAACGGGATCCTCTTCTCCGAGAGCGCCATGAAGGGCGCGCACTTCGTCGAGCTCTGCGACCGGCGCAAGGTCCCGCTGCTGTTCTTGCAGAACATCTCCGGCTTCATGGTCGGCCGCGACTACGAGGCGGGCGGGATCGCCAAGCACGGGGCCAAGCTCGTCACGGCGGTCTCCTGCGCGCGGGTGCCCAAGCTCACCGTCGTGGTCGGCGGCTCCTACGGGGCCGGCAACTACGGCATGGCCGGCCGGGCGTACTCCCCGCGCTTCCTCTGGATGTGGCCGAACGCGCGCATCTCGGTGATGGGCGGCGAGCAGGCGGCCGCGGTGATGGAGACGGTCGGCCAGGCGGAGACCGGCGCGACGCTGAAGGCCCAGTACGAGGAGCAGGGCAAGCCGACGTTCTCGACCGCGCGGATCTGGGACGACGGCATCATCGAGCCCGCCGACACCCGCGACGTCGTCGGGCTCGCGCTGTCGGTGTGCGCGAACGCGCCGCTCGAGGACGTCGGCTACGGCGTCTTCCGCATGTGACCGGCGACGGTCGCGGGCCCGAAGGCGAGGTCGGTCGCGACGCCCGTCGTCGCCGTCGCGGGCGACTCGTCCGTCCCCAGGTTGCGCGCGAAGCGCGGGTGTGCGCCGCCCGCGAGCAGCAGCCGCAGCCGGCTGCCCGCGGCGAAGCGATGCGCGACCGGCCAGCAGGTGACCTCCACCCGCGTGGCGCGGTCCGTGCGTCGCACGAGGCCGTCGGTGACGTTGCGTGAGACGCCGTCCGCCCCGACCTCGTTGAGACGGGCGAAGACGTCGAAGTGCGCGTTGGAGGCTTCGACGTCGACCGCGACGGTGACGGGGCCCGTGAGCTCGAGCGGGGCGTCGAGCACCGCCCCGGTGCGCACGACGACGTCGGCGCGGGCCTCCAGCGGCGCGTTGTCCACCACGGGATGGGTGCCCAGCAGGACGGGGCCGCCGACGGCGGGCGTCGGGTCCTCCGGCAGGAAGCGGATGCGGTCGGCGCCCGGCACCTCCCAGGTCCACGCGGCGGCGTCGGCCGGCGGCCACGCGTCGAAGGTCTGCCAGCCGGCGTCGGCGCCCGTGCGGTGCACGCGCACGCGGCCGGGACGCAGCAGCCGGTCGTCGCCGAGCAGGTGGGCGCGCAGGAAGGCGATGGTCTCGCGCAGCCCCGTGGCGAGCGCGCCGGGCGCGGCGTGCGACCACGGCCCCACGACGATCGACACGTCACGCCCCGCGGCGGCCAGCGCGGTCAGGTCCTCGAACTGCCACGGGGTGAAGAGGTCGCCCCAGCCCGACAGCAGCTGCACCGCGGCGGTCCCCGCGTCGCGCTCGTCGGCGAACTGGCGGTCGGCCCAGTACTCGTCGTCGGGGTGGTGGCCCAGCCAGTCGCGGAACCACTGCACGGCCTGGCCGAGCGCGCGCTCGTCGAGGTCGCCGAGCGGTAGCTCGTCTTGGAGCGTCGGCACGTCGCTGCGCAGGGCGCGGGCGAGCAGCAGCGGGAACAGCTTGCGCTCCTGCAGGCCGACGAGCAGCATCCACGTCAGCACGAGGTCGAGCGAGTAGCCGCCCCCGCCGTAGGAGGCCCCGAGGAAGGAGGAGGCGGTCAGCTGCGGCGTCATCGCGATCACCTCGGGCTGGTCCGAGATCGCCCACTGGGTGAGGCCGAGGTAGCTCATCCCGGCGGTGCCGACTCGCCCGTCGTGCCAGGGCTGCTCGCGCAGCCAGCGCAGCGTCGCCAGGCCGTCGGCGCGCTCGTCGAACGGGGTGAACTCGCCGCCGGAGCCGAACGTGCCGCGCACGCTCTGCACGACGACCTGGAAGCCGCGCTCGGCCAGCAGCCGGCCGAACAGCAGCCCGAAGGCCTGTGCGCGCCCGTACGGGGAGCGCACGAGCACCGTCGGGGCCGGCCCGGCCGCCGCGTCGCGGGCGACGTAGCGGTTGGTCAGCAGGATCGTGCCGTCGTCGGCGAGGACGGGGATGTCGGCCTCGACGAGCACGTCCCGGGTACGGGCGGCGGGGAGGCCGAGCCGACGGCCCGCGATCTCGCTCAGGAGCGTCACCGGCTCGATGGTACGACCGGGTACCGGCGGCGCGGGGGGACGTCAGCCGCACCACCCGCCCGCCACGGGGACGTGGCTGCCCTGGCGAACCCCCACGGTCAGCCTGCCGCACCACGCCGCCGAGCGCGGCACGTGGTCGGGCTGGCGGACCGCCCCGCCGCCCCGCAAGGACCGGTGCGCCCGTTGACCCGCGGGCGATCCGGGTAGACGATGGGACCTGATGCCGCGATCAATGTGGAGTGGAGCCATCTCGTTCGGGCTCGTCAACGTGCCCGTGAAGGTCTACTCGGCCGTGTCGAGCAAGAACGTCCGCTTCAACCAGCTCAACGGCAAGACCGGGACCCGGATCAGCCAGAAGCGCGTGGACGCCGAGACGGGGGAGGAGGTCGCCTACGAGGACCTCGTGAAGGGCTATGAGCTCACGAAGGACCGCTACGTCGTCGTGACGCCGGACGAGCTGGACGCGATCGCCCCGGAGAAGACCCGCTCGATCGACATCGAGGACTTCGTCGAGCTCGGCGAGATCGACCCCGTCTACTACTCCCACCCCTACTGGCTGGTCCCCGACAAGGGCGCCTCCAAGCCGTACGCGCTGCTGATGAAGGCGATGGAGGAGTCCGAGAAGGTCGCCATCGCCCGTGTCGTGCTGCGCAACAAGGAGCACCTCGTCGCCCTGCGGCCCTCCAACGGCGGCCTGATGATGGAGACGATGAACTTCCACGACGAGGTCGTCACCGCCGACGGCCTCGAGGAGCTCGCCGAGCTCGACACCGCCAAGGCCTCCGACCGCGAGGTCAAGATGGCCCAGCAGCTGATCGAGTCCCTGACGACCGACTTCGACCCCACCCAGTACAAGGACACCTACCGCGAGCAGGTGCTCGAGCTCGTCGAGCGCAAGGCCAACGGCGAGGAGATCGCCGTGCAGCCGCAGGCGGAGGAGCCGGCGAAGGTGCCGGATCTGATGGCCGCGCTGGAGGCGAGCCTCGCCGCCGTCAAGTCCGACGGGGGGGACGCGAAGAAGGGCTCCGCGCCCAAGGACAAGCCCAAGGCCAAGAAGAAGAAGGCGGCCGCCAAGGCCTCCTGACGGCGGCCGCCTGGCGACTCAGGCGGCCTGCACGTCGCTGACGTCGGGGGAGCGGTCCAGCTCGAACCAGACGGTCGCGCCGTCGGCGCCCTCGTTGTCGACGCCCCAGCGGTCCGCCAGCGTCGCCACGAGGTACAGCCCCCAGCCCTCGACGGTCTCGGGGTCGTCCGCCTGGCCCTCGAAGGTGAAGCCGCTGCCGGGGTCTGACACCTCGACGCGCACCTCGCCGGGGCCGACGGCGACGGCGAGCACGATCCGGTCCTCGGGCCCCATCTGGGCGTGGCGCAGCGAGTTCGTCACGAGCTCGGAGACGAGCAGGCGGACGTCGCCCAGCTGATCGTCGGGCAGGTGGGCGAGCCCGTCGACGGCGTGTCGTGCGGCGGCGGCGGAGTCGAGCTCGCGCGGGAGCTCGAGTCGCAGGTCGTTCACGCCCGTGGCCCCGCGATCGACGGCGCGTCCTCCGCGGAGTCCAGGAAGCGCAGCCGGTCCGTCATGCGCGTGATCTCGAACACCCGGTGCACGTCGTCGCGGCCGCGGACGAGGGCGAACTCGCGACCCTCCTCCTTGGCCTTGACGTCGGTGAGCACCACGAGGCGCAGGCCGGTGGAGTCCATGAAGTCGAGCTCGGAGAGGTCGAGCACCAGGCCGCGCGGGTCGTGGTCGGCCGTGATGCGGTCGATCTCGTGCTCGAGGAGCGCGGCACCGGACACGTCGAGCTCGCCGGCGAGGGCGATGACCGCGACGTCTGCGGCGACCGTCGACTGGAACGAGAGCAGTGTCACGACGCGAAAGCCTACGAAAGGTTGCGTCCGGTTACACCCATACCCCTGTGACTCGTCTCCGCCGCTCCGACCTCAACGTCCCCGGGATCACACGCAAGCGCCACGGCAAGGGCTTCAGCTACTGGGATGACGACGGCAACAAGATCGAGGAGCCCGAGGTCCTCGCGCGCATCAACGAGCTCGTCATCCCGCCCGCCTGGAAGGACGTCTGGGTCTGCCCGTGGCCCATGGGCCACGTGCAGGCGACGGGCATCGACGCGGCCGGGCGCAAGCAGTACCTCTACCACCCGAAGTGGCGCGAGGACCGCGACCGCCAGAAGTTCGACGACATGGTCGCGTTCGCCCAGGACCTGCCCAAGCTGCGCGAGGACGCGCAGGCCGCCCTGGAGGGGACGACGTCGCTCACGCGCGACCGGGTGCTGGCCTGCGCGGTGCGCCTGCTCGACCACGGCTTCTTCCGCATCGGCTCCGAGGACTACGCGGTCACGAACGAGACCTACGGCCTGGCGACGATGCGCAAGGAGCACGTCACGGTCGAGGCGGACGGCGCGATGACCTTCGACTACATCGCCAAGAGCGGCAAGCACCGCGTCCAGGGCGTGTCCGATCCCCTCTCGGCCGAGGTGGTGGCGAAGCTGCGCCGCCGGCGCGGCGGCGGGGAGGAGCTGCTGGCCTACAAGGCCAAGGGCGAGTGGCGCGACGTGCGCTCGGCCGACATCAACGCCTGGATCAAGGAGCACACGGGCGGCGACCACTCCGCGAAGGACTTCCGCACGTGGAGCGCCACGCTGCTGGCCGCCCAGGCGCTCGCCGTCTCCGGCGAGGTCGCCGGCACCGTCACGGGTCGCAAGCGCGCGGTCGTGCGCGCGGTCAAGGAGGTCGCGCACTACCTCGGCAACACACCGGCCGTCTGCCGCGCCTCCTACATCGACCCGCGCGTCATCGACGCCTACGACGGCGGCGTGGTGATCGACCTCTCGACGCTCTTCGACGCCGACGACGAGCCCGGCGAGCGGCTGACGATCCACCGGCGGGCGGTCGAGCAGGCCGTGCTGCGGCTGCTGGACGGCCACGAGGCGGGCACCGGGCTCGAGCGCCTCGACGTCGCCGCATAGGCTGCCGGCGTGGGCCGCCCCAAGCGCGTCGAGGTCGATGTGGACGGTCGCACCCTGTCGCTGTCGAACCTCGGCAAGGTGCTGTTCCCCGAGGCGGGCTTCACCAAGGGCCAGGTGATCGACTACGTGTCGCGCATCGCGCCCTACGCGGTGCCGCACCTGGCCGGCCGGGCCCTGACGCTCAAGCGCTACCCCAACGGCGTCGAGGGCGGCCACTTCTACGAGAAGAACGCCCCGGCGCACCGGCCCGACTGGGTCCCGACGTCACGCGTGGGCTCGATCGACTACGTCCGCGCCGAGGACCGCGCCACGCTCGTCTGGCTGGCCAACCTCGCCGACCTCGAGTGGCACCCGTCGCTGGCCCGCGCCGACGTGCCGACCCGCCCGACCGTCCTCGCCTTCGACCTCGACCCGGGGGAGGGGGCCGACGTGCTCGCCTGCGCCCAGGTCGCGCTCCTGCTGCGCGGAGCCCTCGAGCACTTCGGCCTCCGGTCGTGGCCGAAGACGTCGGGCTCCAAGGGCATGCAGGTCTACGCCCCGCTGAACTCCGACGCGGTCACGTTCGCGGACACGAAGCGCTTCTCACGCGCGCTCGCGGGCGTGCTGGAGCGCACCCATCCCGAGCTCGTCGTCTCGGACATGGCGAAGGTCAAGCGGCGCGGGAAGGTGCTCGTCGACTGGTCCCAGAACGACGAGCACAAGACGACGGTGGCGGTCTACTCGCTGCGTGCGCGGCCGCAGCCGACCGTCTCGGCCCCCGTCGGCTGGGATGAGGTCGAGGGCGCGCAGGATCCCTCGGACCTCGTCTTCACCACCGCGGACGTGCTGGACCGCGCGGGCGAGCACGGCGACCTGTGGGCCGACGTGCTCGCCCTCGAGCAGTCCCTGCCCGCTACGGGTTGACCGTCAGGAACGGGACGGTGTAGGACCCGGCCGGGACCGGGGTGGCCGCGGCCGGCGGGGTGGCCGGCGGGGCGACGTTGCACACGACGACGGTGAAGGAGGTCGCGGAGGCGGGGTCCGGCTGCGCCGCGAAGGTCAGCGAGGGCGGGACGTTGGCCGCGCGCCCGACGAGGATGAGGTCGTCACGCATGTCCTGAGACCCGTTCAGGGGCGACTGGGCGTTGGTGTTGACGGCCGCGCACTTGCCGCCGTCGAGCTCGGGGACGCTCAGGGCCGCCGTGCCGGAGAACGCGCCGATGTCCTTGCCCGCCAGGGTGCCGTCGGCGACCTCGGAGGAGCCGACGGCGTTGCCGCCGAGCTTGCCCTTGGAGACCGAGGAGGTGCCGAGCTCGGCGTTCTTGACCGACCCGTCGACGATCTCCTCAGAGTTGACGGAGTTGATCGCGAGGTCCTGCGCCAGGAGCGAGTTGTCGGCGACCTGCAGGCTCGTGACCGCGGAGGAGGCCAGCTCGCTGACGCCGACCGCGTTGGCCTTGATCTCGGAGGGGCCGACGCCGTCGCGCTTGATCTTCGACGCGGTGACGGAGTTGTTCGGCGTGTAGCGGGCGGCCTTCAGGGCCGAGCGGCCGAGGTCCCGGCTCGAGATCCCCTTGTCCTTGAGCTGCTTGGACGAGACGGTCCCCCGCTTGATCGACTTGCCGTTGATCAGCCTGGCCGCCTGGGCCGGGCCGCCGAGGGCCACGAACAACGCCAGGCAGGCGACGAGGAAGGCCGGGCTGGGCCGGCGGAGCAGACGTGCGCGCATAGCCGCCGAATCTACGGGAGCGCCCCGGCGCCCGGACGGGCATCGTCCGTCCTCCACCCGGTAGTCCGCTGGACATGGCGCAGACATTCAAGAAGGGCGACAAGGTCGAGTGGGACTCCCACGGCGGCACCGCCGTCGGGAAGGTCCTCGAGAAGATCACGACGGAGACCGAGGCCGGCGGCCGCAAGGTCAAGGCCTCCGAGGAGGAGCCGCAGTACCTCGTGGAGAGCGAGAAGTCGGGCGGTACGGCGGTCCACAAGCCGGACGCGCTGCGCACGGCGTCCTAGCGCGGCCCGGTGGGATCGGCCGCGGGGCCAACGGCTCCCGGCCGCCTCCCGCATATGCTGAGGTGGTGCAGCGCGCCCGTCCGACCGAGCGGGTCGGCCTCTACGACCCCGCGAACGAACACGATGCCTGTGGCGTGGCCTTCGTCGCGCGCCTGGACGGCCAGCCCACCCGCAAGACGGTGGAACGCGCGATCGAGGCGCTCAACAACCTCGAGCACCGCGGCGCCGAGGGCGCCGACCCCAACACGGGCGACGGCGCCGGGATCCTGCTGCAGATCCCCGACGCGTTCTACCGCGGCAAGCTCGGGGACGACCTGCCGCCCGCCGGCGCCTACGGCGTCGGCATGGTCTTCTTCCCGCTCGACCGCGAGCGCCGCGACGAGCTGCAGGCGCTCATCACGGCGGCGATCGAGGGCGAGGGCCAGCGCGTCGTCGGCTGGCGCGACGTCCCCACCGACTCGGACTGGTGCGGCCTCTCCGCGCGCCTGCACCGCCCCTACGTCAAGCAGGTCATCGTCGCCGCCGAGGGCGACCTCGCCCATGACCAGGACGCGTTCGAGCGCAAGCTCTACGTGATCCGGCGCGTCGCCGAGCTCCAGGCCGGCGAGGACCTCGCGATCCCCTCCTTCTCGAGCCGCACGATCGTCTACAAGGGGATGCTCACCCCGATCCAGCTCGAGCACTACTTCCCCGACCTGCTGGACCCGCGGATGGAGAGCGCCGTCGCGCTGGTCCACTCGCGCTTCTCGACCAACACGTTCCCCTCGTGGGAGCTCGCGCACCCGTTCCGGCTGCTGGCCCACAACGGCGAGATCAACACGGTGCGCGGCAACATCAACTGGATGCGCGCCCGCGAGTCCCAGCTGGCGTCGAAGCTGTTCGGCGACGACCTCGAGAAGGTCCTGCCGTCCGTGCGGCCCGGCGGCTCGGACTCGGCGACGCTCGACAACGTGCTCGAGCTGCTCACGTTGGCGGGCCGCTCGCTCCCGCACGCCGTGATGATGCTCGTCCCGGAGGCGTTCGAGGACGCCGAGGGGATGCCCGACCACGTCAAGGCCTTCTACAAGTTCCACGGCTGCTTCATGGAGCCGTGGGACGGGCCCGCCGCGGTGACGTTCACCGACGGCCGCGTGATCGGCGCGACCCTGGACCGCAACGGCCTGCGCCCCGGCCGCTGGATCAAGACCCAGGACGGGTACGTCGTGCTCGGCTCCGAGGTCGGGATGCTCCCCGACATCGATCCGTCCGACATCGTGGCCAAGGGCCGCCTGGCGCCGGGCAAGCTGTTCCTCGTCGACCTCGAGCAGGGCCGGATCGTCCCGGACGCCGAGGTCAAGGACGCCGTCGCCTCCCAGCAGCCCTACCAGCAGTGGTACGACGAGGGCGTCGTCCACGTCGACGACCTGCCCGACCGCGTCGGCGCCCCCGACGTGCACGGCACGCTCGCCGAGCGCCAGCAGGCCTTCGGGTTCAACCAGGAGGACCTGCGGATGACGCTGGTCCCGATGGCACGCGACGCCGCGGAGCCGACGGCCTCGATGGGCAACGACCTCGCCCTCGCGGTGCTCAGCGACAAGTCCCCGCCGCTGTTCGCCTACTTCAAGCAGCTGTTCGCCCAGGTCACCAACCCGCCGATCGACCCGATCCGCGAGTCGATCGTGATGTCGCTGACCACGGCGCTGGGGCCCGAGCAGAACCTGCTCACGGAGTCGCCCGAGCACGCGCACCAGCTCGCGCTGAGCCAGCCGATCCTGCGCGCGACGGAGCTCGAGCGCCTGCGACAGGTCGACCACGACGTCTTCTGGGCCCACACGATCGACTGCACGTGGGACGCCGCCGAGGGGCCCGACGGCCTCCCGCGCGCGCTGCGTCGCATCTGCCTCGAGGCGACGGAGGTCGTCGAGGACGGCGTCAACATCCTCATCCTCTCCGACCGCGAGACGGGGCCGGGCCGCGCGCCGATCCCGTCGCTGCTGGCCACCGGCGCCGTCCATCAGCACCTCGTCCGCGAGGGCACCCGCCTCCAGGTCGGCCTCGTCGTGGAGTCCGGCGAGCCGCGCGAGGTGCACCACTTCTGCACCCTGATCGGCTTCGGCGCGTCCGCCGTCTGCCCGTACCTGATGTTCGAGTCGGTCGCCCAGCTCGTGCGCGAGGACCGCATCCCGGCCGTCGACGACGTCGACGACGCGGAGCGCCGCGTGGTCAAGGCGCTCGGCAAGGGCCTGCTCAAGACGCTGTCGAAGATGGGGATCTCGACCGCCGCGTCCTACTGCGGCGCGCAGATCTTCGAGGCCGTCGGCCTCGCCGCCGAGGTGATCGACAAGCACTTCACCGGCACCGCGTCGCGGATCGGCGGCGTCGGCCTCGACGTGCTCGCGATCGAGGCGCTCGAGCGCCACGCGCGGGGCTTCCCGCCCGCGGGCGCGCCGGCGTCTGACCCGTCCCAGCGCGACGCGCCGCCGGAGGACATCCTCCCGGTCGGCGGCAACTTCCAGTGGCGCCGCGACGGCGAGCGCCGCCAGTGGGATCCGAAGGCGATCTCGCTCCTGCAGCAGTCCGTGCGCAACGAGGACGCCGACGCCTCGTGGGCGACCTACGAGCAGTTCGCCGAGCACATGAACTCCGAGGCCGCCGCGCGCGCCTCGCTGCGCGGACTGATGGACTTCCGCTTCGACGCGGACGGCGGCGTGCCGCTCGATGAGGTCGAGCCGGCCGCCGAGATCGTCAAGCGCTTCTCCACCGGCGCGATGTCGCTCGGCTCGCTGTCGCGCGAGGCGCACGAGACGCTCGGCATCGCCATGAACCGGATCGGCGGCAAGTCGAACTCGGGTGAGGGCGGGGAGGACCCCGTCCGCTACGAGCGGGAGGCCAACGGGGACATCCGCCGCTCGGCCATCCACCAGGTCGCCTCCGGCCGCTTCGGGGTCAACATCCACTACCTCGTCAACTGCGACGAGCTGCAGATCAAGATGGCCCAGGGCGCCAAGCCCGGCGAGGGCGGCCAGCTGCCCGGCAAGAAGGTCAACGACTACATCGGCAAGATCCGCTTCACGACGCCGGGCGTCACGCTGATCTCGCCGCCGCCGCACCACGACATCTACTCGATCGAGGACCTCAAGCAGCTGATCTACGACCTGCGCTGCGCGAACCCGCAGGCGCGGATCTCGGTCAAGCTCGTGGCCGAGGTCGGGGTCGGGACCGTCGCCGCGGGCGTCGCCAAGGCCGGGGCGGACCACATCCTCGTCTCCGGTCACGACGGCGGCACGGGCGCCTCGCCGCAGTCCTCGATCCAGGCGGCCGGCGTGCCGTGGGAGATCGGGCTCGCCGAGACGCAGCAGACGCTGCTCATGAACGACCTGCGCTCACGCGTGTGGGTGCAGACCGACGGGCAGATGAAGACGGGCCGCGACGCGGCGATCGCCGCGCTGCTCGGGGCCGACGAGGTCGGCTACTCGACCGCCCCGCTGATCGCCACGGGCTGCGTGATGATGCGCGTCTGCCACCTCAACACCTGCCCGGTGGGCGTGGCGACGCAGGACCCGGAGCTGCGCAGGCGCTTCCAGGGGACGCCGGAGCACGTCGTCCAGTTCTTCTTCCACGTCGCGGAGGAGCTGCGCCGCATCATGGCCCGGCTCGGCCTGCGCTCGTGGGACGAGATGGTCGGCCGCTCCGACCTGCTCGAGCTGCGCCCGGCGCTCGAGCACTGGAAGGCGAGCGGGATCGACCTCTCGAGCACGCTGCTGCATCAGGTCGACGTGCCCGAGGGGACGCCGCTGGGGCGCACGATGCCACAGCCGTCCCCGCTCGTCGGCGCGCTCGACTACGACCTGATCGCGCACGTCAAGGACGCGATCGACCACCGCGAGCCCGTCACGGGCGAGTTCCGCGTGCGCAACGTCAACCGCACCGTCGGCGGCATCCTCTCGCAGGCCATCACCCGCGCCTGGGGCAAGGACGGCCTGCCCGACGGCTGCGTCAAGCTCGGCTTCCGCGGCTCGGCCGGCCAGTCGTTCGGCGCCTGGCTGGCGCCCGGCGTCGAGCTGACGCTGACCGGCGACGCCAACGACTACGTCGGCAAGGGCCTCTCGGGCGGCGTCGTGACGGTGCGGCCCGCCGAGAACTGCGCGTTCGTGCCGGAGGAGAGCGTGATCATCGGCAACACCGTCCTGTACGGCGCGACCCTGGGGCGCGCGTTCTTCCGCGGCCTCGCGGGCGAGCGCTTCGCGGTGCGCAACTCCGGCGCCGACTGCGTCGTGGAGGGCATCGGCGACCACGGCTGCGAGTACATGACCGGTGGCCGCGTCGTGGTGCTGGGCCGGACGGGACGCAACTTCGCCGCGGGCATGAGCGGCGGCATCGCCTACGTGCTCGACGACGACGGGGGCTTCGAGTCGCGCTGCAACATGGAGCTCGTCGGGTTCGACGAGATCGACGCGGGTGACGACAAGCTCCTGTTCGAGCTCGTCTCCGAGCACCGCGACCGCACCGGCTCGACGGTCGCCGACGACCTGCTGGCCGACTGGCCGACCGCGCTGACGCGCTTCAAGAAGGTCATGCCCCACGACTACAAGACGGTCATGGAGCAGCTGGCCAACGACCAGCAGGAGACCGACCAGAGCGAAGTCGACAAGGCCCCGGCCACCGCGTAGGCGTCCGGCCTCCGGCGCCGGCTTGCGCCGGACCGCGGGTTCCCAACCGGGCGGTTGGTCGGTAGGGTTCGTCCATGCTTCCTCCCGCCCTCCACCGGCTCCAGCCGGAGACGGCCGCGCGACTGGAGGAGGCCCAGCGCGCCGCGCGCGCCGGGATCGGCGCCGAGCGGCTCGCACGCGTTCGCGCGCAGCTGGCCGCCACCCTGTCCGGCGCCGCGGCGCCCGCCCCCGCGGCGCTCGACGCGCTCGGTCGGGCGGAGCTCGAGTTCGTCGAGCAGTTCGCGTTCTCGGTGGGGGACGTCTCCGACGCGCAGGTGGCCGCGCTGCGCGAGCACCTCGACGACGCGCAGCTGTGGGCCTTCGTCGCCGCGGTCTACGAGGAGGACCTGGGCCTGCGGCTGCAGCTCGTGGCCGAGGCCGTGCTGGAGCCGGACGCGTGAACGCGCGGATCGCTCCGCCGTCGGGCGCCGGCCCCCGCTACGGCACGCCGCTCGATACGGCGATGGCGGCGTTCGAGCAGGCCGCCGTCCGCGCCGACGCGGTCGACGCGATCACCACCGAGCTCGTGCGGCTGCGCTGCGCACGGCTGCACGACTGTCGCCGCTGCAAGTCCCTGCGTGACGACGCGGCGCTCGCGGCCGGCTTCGACGAGCGGCTGGGGGCCGAGGTCGACGACCACGAGCGGTCCACGCTGCTCGAGCCCCACCAGCGGGCGGCGCTGCGGCTGACGGACGCCATGCTCCTGTCCCCGGGCCGGCTCGACGCCGCGCTGCGCGCCGACCTGCGCGAGCACCTCTCGGACGTCCAGATCGCGGAGCTCTGCCTCGACGTGGTCAAGTGGAGCGTGCAGAAGGCGCTCGTGGCGCTGCGGATCGAGCCCGCGCCCGCAGACGGGCTGCGTCGCCTGACGATGACGGCGGACGGCGCCTACGTCATCGGCGGGCGCCTCTAGCGGGCGGTCCGGCGGGCGTTGCGCGACTCGACGGCGGCGCGCCCGCCCTTGTTGGACGCGTAGGAGGCGCAGTAGATGAACCTGCCGCGGTTGCGGCGCCGGACGGTGAAGGTCGTGCGGCGACCGCTCTGGAGCACCTTGCGGCTCGTCTCGAGGGCGAACACCGTCCGTCGCCGGGGCTTGCCGGACCAGCCCGCGCTGGAGCAGCGCAAGCGGTAGGCGCTGGTGGAGCGGACCGTCGGGCGGCGCCTGGCGCGCGGTGCGCGCGGCGGCGTCGACGGCCGGCCGGCGAGGACCGCGGCGACGAAGTCGCCCAGCTCGCGCTGGGTGAGGTCGGCGAAGCCGTCGCCGCCCTTGCCCGACTGGCACTGCGGCGTGCCCGCCGGGTACTCGGCGCCGAAGGAGTCCAGCGCCACGAGCTCAGGCGTGCCGGCCTTCGTGGTGCGGATGAGCCCGCCGCCGCTGTCGCCGCCACAGGGCGCGACCGTCGGGTTGTACGCGCACTGCACGCCGGGGATGCCGGGGGCGCACAGGGCGGAGGAGCGCGACTTGGCCGTCATCCCGCGCAGGCCCTGCGGGGCCTGGCTCTCCGTCACGCCCCAGCCGAAGAACGACAGCGGCTTGCCGTCGCGCACGTAGGTGCCGGGCTTGGCGATCGCGACCGGGCCGACGTTGGCGTTGAAGGTCAACGGGGCGGTCAGCACCATCACGCTGACGTCGTCTCCCGACGCGAAGGTCCGGTAGTAGGGGTGGACGGCGATCCCCGCGACGCCGATGACCTGCGTCCCCGGCTGGTTCTCGGCCGTGCCGCCCGCCTGGATGCGGTACTGCGACGCGGCCACGGGGGTCGGGGCGGCGCCCGGGAGGCCCTCGTCGGTGGCGCAGTGCGCTGCGGTCACGATTACGGTGGGGCTGACGACGTTGGCGCTGCAGTAGGTCTGGAACGCCTGGCCGTTGAAGCGCTGCAGCAGGACCGACCACGGGGCCTGCGCCGACGAGGTCAGCGGCGTGCCGCCGAAGATGTGCGGCTGACGACTGGGCTCCGACGGCCGTGCCGCATGCGGTGCGGAGGCGCCGTCGGCGGCGGCGGCGCTGCCGGGCGCGACGGCGGCGGCCGCGCACAGGGCGGCGCTGAGCATCAGCAGGCGGGCGGTTCTCATCGGGTCTCCTGAACGGGTGGCACGGCTGCCGGTCCGGGGCCGGCGAGAGCGTCAACCCGCGCTACCCCACCGGGGTTGCGGTCACGCGCTGGACGGACGGACGGACGCCGGCGGCGCGATGGGCCGGCCGGCCCCGGCCAGCGACAGGCCGACGCACACGATGATGTTGACGGCGAGGCCGATCAGCCCGACGTTGATGCCGCCCAGCGGGTCGTGGTGCGAGAGGGTGAGCGGCACGACGATCACCAATCCGGCCACCAGCCCCCCCAGGGCGCCGGGCAGCGTCATGCGCCGCCACAGCAGTCCGCCGATCAGCACCGGCACGAGCTGGGCGAGCCCCTGGTAGGAGATCACCGACAGCTGCACGAGGGCGTCGGGGAACGCCAGCGAGCCGAGCAGCGCGAGCAGGCCGGAGGCGAAGATCACGACCTGGGTGAGCCGCTTGTGCGCCGACGCCTCTGTGCGCCGCATCCCGATCACGCTCTTGCCCCACATCGTCCCGATCGCCAGCATGAAGACCGCCATCGGCACGATCGCCGACAGCGCCGCGGCGACGCCGACGATCCCGACCACCCAGGCGGGCAGCAGGTCGGTGACGGTGGCCAGCAGCGCGAGGTCGGGGGTGTCGAGGTTCGGCGAGCTGAACAGCGCGGCCGCCCCGAGCAGCACCGGGACGAGCAGCAGCAGCGAGTACAGCGGGAGGAAGATGGCGTTGCGGCGGATCGCGTTCGCGCTCGCCGAGCCGAGGTAGCCGGCCACCAGGCTCGGGAAGATCGCGTAGGTCAGCCCGTTCAGCAGGACGGTCGTGATGAACCACGAGACGCCGCGGCCCTCGGACGCGTGGCCGGGCAGGGTCAGCCACTGCGCCTTGGTCTCGCGCAGCCGGTCGAACAGGTCGCCGTAGGAGCCGAACAGCTTCAGCGGGACGTAGAAGAACAGGAACGCGACGGTGAGGATGACCAGCGTGTCCTTGAGGATCGAGACCCACGCGCTGCCACGCAGGCCGCTGACGAGCACGAAGCTGACGGCGATCACGAACGACACGACGTAGCCGACCTTCAGCGAGACCTCGCCGTAGGACAGGGCGTTGACGACGAGCCCCATGCCCTGGATCTGCAGCTGGACGTAGGGGAGGATCACGATCGTCGTCACGATCGCGATCACGGCGCCGAACCACGGCGACCGGAAGCGGTGCGCGACGATGTCTGAGATCGACACCAGGCCGTGGCGCTTGGCGTAGCTCCAGATCATCGGCGCGAACAGGTAGACCGCGGCGTAGCCGACACCGAGGTAGGCGACGAGGTAGAAGATCGGTGCGCCGTAGGAGTACGACCAGCCGGCGGCCCCGAGGTAGGAGTAGCTCGTGTAGGACTCGCCGGCGAGCAGCACGAACGTCAGCACGACGCCGAAGGAGCGCCCGCCGACCGAGAACTCGTCCATGTTCGCGTCGCGCCCGCGCATCGAGAGCACCCCGAGCACGATCGTCCCGACCATGGCGACGCCGAAGATCGTGATCGCGATCGCGGCCTTGGTGTCCATCAGGCGTCCCCTTCCCCGTCGGCGAGCTCGGCCTCGTCGGCCGCGAACAGCGGATCGCCCTTGGCGGCCAGGAGGATGGCCACGGGCGTGACGAGGATGGCGATGATGACCCAGACCGCCAGGAACGGGAGCCCGAGGATGACCGGGTCGACGCGGTTGACGAACGGGATCGCGACGAGCCAGACGGCCGCCACGAGCAACAGCCACAGCAGGGAGCGTCGCTCACGCAGTCTCATGCGGGTGCCTCCGGGTCGAGTAGGTCGGCGAGGATGAGGGCGAGGCCCTTCGTCCCGAGCACCAGGTCCTCCACGCTGATCCCCTCGTCGGAGACGTGCGAGAGGCCGGTGGTGCCCGGGCCGTAGATGATCGAGTTCGTGACCCCGGCGCGGTGCACGACGAAGCGCTGGTCGTCGGAGCCGGCGGAGATCAGCAGCCGCGGCTCGAGGCCGAGCGTGCGGACCGCGCGGCACGCGGCGAGGACGGCGGGCTCGTCCGCGTCGACGAGCGTCGGCTCCGTCGCGTAGGTCTCGCGATAGTCGTAGCGGAGGCCGTCGGTCGCGGCGACGAGGGCCTCGAGCGGGGCCAGCAGCTCCGCGCGGGCGTCGTCGAGCGCCTCGCCGGGCAGCAGCCTGCGGTTGAAGGTCACGGAGCAGCGGTCGGGCACGATGTTCGTCGCCGCGCCGCCGGTGATCGTGTCGAAGGACAGCGTCGAGTGCGGCTCGGGCGGGGTGACGCCGAGCTCGGTGACGCGTTCTTCGAGCTGCGGCCGCAGCTCCGCGTCGATCGCGGTCATGAACCGGGCCATCGCCTCGACGGCGTTGACGCCCAGCCGCGGGGACGACCCGTGCGCCTGCTTGCCGCGCAGCGTCAGCTCGCCCCAGATCGCGCCCTTGTGGCCGATGCCGACGCCGTCGGGGGCGAACGGCTCGGTGATGATCACGGCGTCGGCGGTGTCGAAGAGGCCGGACTCGGTCAGGAAGCCGGCCCCGGCGTTGTCGACGCCGACCGTCTCCTCGTCGCAGACGAAGGACTGCACGATGCGTCCGCGCCACGGCACCCCGGCCCGGCGCAGGGCCTCCACGGCGATCACCTGCGCGGCCAGGCCGCTCTTCATGTCCGCGCTGCCGCGGCCGTAGACCCAGCCGTCGTCCAGCTCGCCGCCGAACGGGTCGCGCGTCCAGTCGTTGCCGACGGGGACGACGTCGTAGTGGCCGTTGAGGTGGATCTCGGGACCGTCGCCCTCGCCGTCGAGGCGCGCGACGAGGTTCGGCCGCGGGCTGCCGCCACCGAGCGGCGCGAGCTCCGCGAGCCGCTCCTCGGGCACGCGCCGGACCTCCGTGGCGTAGCCGAGCCGCTCCAGGCGGCCGCCCAGGTCGGCGACGAGGTCCTCGTAGGCCTCGCCCGGCGGGTTGACCGTCGGGATCCGGATCAGCGCCTGGAGCAGCTCGACCACGTCGTCGGCGAGCTCGTCGACGGCGGCGAGGACGGCACGCTCGCGGTCCGGATCCATTCGTGCCTAGTGACCGCCGGCGCGCCCGGCGAAACCTGGCGCGTCCGATCAGCGCCGCGTCAGCTCGGCGACCGCCTCCACGAGGCGGTCGGCCTCCTCCGGGGTGTTGTAGTGCAGGAAGCCGGCGCGCACCGCGCCGCCCTGGGCGTCGAGGCCGAGGTGGCGCTCGAGCTCGACGGCGTAGTAGTTGCCGTCCCAGACCGCGATCTCACGCTCGGCGAGCCGCGCGGCCACCGTGGCGCTGTCCATGCCGCGGACGTTGAACATCAGCGTCGGGGTGCGGTCGGCCGCCGCCCCGTAGAGCGTCACGCCGTCCAGGGCGCCGAGGCCCTCGAGCGCCCGCGTCAGCAGGGCGCCCTCGTGCGCGCGCACCGCCTCCCAGCCGGCGGACGCGACGTAGCGCGCCGCGGCGGTGACCCCGGCCAGCGACTCGAACGGGAGCGTCCCGAGCTCGAAGCGGTCCGGGGCGGTGTCCGGGGAGGGGATCAGCTTGTCCGGGTGCAGCGCCTCGAGCACCTCGGGCTTGGCGACCTGCATCCCGACGTGGGGCCCGAACCACTTGTAGGCGGAGCACACGAGCACGTCGGCGTCGAGGGCGCCGACGTCGAGCGGCCGGTGCGGCGCGGCGTGGACGCCGTCGACGTGGACGAGCGCCCCGGCGTCGTGGGCGAGGGCGATGATGCCGGGGAGGTCGGGGATCGTCCCGCAGGCGTTGGAGGCGGCGGTCACCGCGACCCAGCGGGTGCGGTCGGAGAGGACGCGCTCGACGGCGGCCGCGGGCAGCTCGAGCGTGTCCGGGTCCGGGTCGGCGAAGCGCACGGTGGCCCCGGCCCGCTCGGCGGCGATCACCCACGGGCGCACGTTGCAGTCGTGGTCCAGGCGGGTGCAGACGACCTCGTCGCCGGGTGTGGCGTCGCGCAGCGCGGTGGCCGCCAGGCGCATCGTCAGCGCGGTCGCGGACGGGCCGAAGACGACGCCCTCGGGGACCCCGCCGAACAGCTGCGCGACGGCGGCGCGGGCCTCGTCGACGCAGGCGTCGGTCGCCGCGGCGGCCGCGAAGGCCCCGTGGGCGTTGGCGCCGTCGCCCGAGCGCATCCAGTCGGCCATCGCGACGACGGCGTCCTCGACGACGAGGCTGCCGGCCGGGCCGTCGAGGCGCGCCCAGCCGTCGAGGCCGGGGAAGTGATCGCGGTTCATGACGCCTGCGCCTCGATCGCGGCCCGGATGACCGCGCGGTCGCGGTCGTAGGTCAGCGCGTGCTCGGCGCCGGGCCCGGGGAGCCAGTCGAGGCGGTCGACCTCGTCGTTGGCCTCGAAGGTCCCGTCGGCCGGCGCCTGCATGAGCCAGTAGCGGACGAGCTTGGAGCGGCCCTGGTGGTCGGTGTAGGTCGTCGGCGGGAGCGGGTCGCCGAGGGACGCGTCGACGCCGATCTCCTCCCGGACCTCGCGGCGGGCGGCGGTCTCGAAGTCCTCACCCGGATCGAGCTTGCCCTTGGGCAGCGTCCAGTCGTCGTAGCGGGGGCGGTGCGCGACCGCCCACTCCACCTCGTCGTGCGGGCCGAGCCGCCACACCGCAGCGCCGGCGGCGTGCACCTCGAAGTCTTCCGGGTTCATGCCCCCATGGTGGCGCACTCGCGGGAAGCTGACGCCACCGTCACGTCTATCCTGCCGGCGGATGGCCGACGAGACCGCGACCTCCCTGGCTCCCGCTCCGGGCCGGCGCGAGCGCGCGAAGGCCGCCAATCGGGCCGCGATCCTCGTCGCGGCGCGCGAGGTCTTCGGCGCGGTCGGCTTCGGCGCGGCGTCGGTGCGCGACATCATCCGGCGCACGGAGCTCGCGGCGGGCACGTTCTACAACTACTTCCCCGACAAGGAGTCGATCTTCCGCGCGCTGGTGGACGAGATCGCGCTCGAGGCGCGCGTCCGCGTCCACGCCGCCCGGCAGGCCGCGCGGACCCGCGAGGGCTTCGTCCGCGACGGGTACCGCGCCTACTTCGAGTACATGCTCGCGGATCCGCGCAACCAGGCGTTCATCGCCCGCAACGCCGGGACCATCCGCGCCTTCAGCGAGGACGGCCAGGTCCCGCTGGGCCTGCAGGACCTCGCCGACGACCTCGACGCGGCGATCGCCGCCGGTCGGCTGCCGCCGCTCGACGTCGAGTACGCGTCCAACGTGATGCTCGCCATCGGGCTCGAGGTCGGGCTGCGCATGCTCGCGCGCGACCCGCACGACGTCGACGGGGCGACGGACTTCGTCACCGCGTTCGTCCTTGGCGGGCTCGAGCGCGTCGCCGCCGGCTAGGCCGCCGGGTCCAGCCGCACCACGAGCCCGCCGTCGCGCACGACCGGCTCGCGCAGCACCGTGGTGCGGGTGACCGTCTGCGTCGTGGTCCGCAGGCCGTCCGGCCCGTCCTGGGTCAGCGTCGCGGTGTAGGTGCGCCCGGCGGGGAGGAAGCGCAGCGGGAGCGCGAGGGTGCGCGGTGCGCCGGCGCTGAGCGCCCCGAGCCACCACGTCTGACCCGCGCGGCGCGCGAGCGCCGCGTCGCGCCCGGGGGTGCCGGCCACCAGGCGCGTCTGGTCCCAGGCGGCGGGGACGGCCCGGAGCACGTCCTCGGCGAGCGGGTGGGCGGCGTAGGACTCGGGGGTGTCGGCGTAGTGCTGGATCCCCGACTCGTAGGCGACCGCCTCCGCGAGCTCGTGCGCGTCGCTGGTGCGGCGGTGGCGAGCGCTGAAGGCCACGGGGGTGTAGTCCATCGAGCCGACGACGTTGCGGGTGAAGACGAGGTCGACCGACTGGGCCGGGCTGAGGGCGGGCTCGTCGCCGCGGGCGTGCTCGGCGCCGCGCACCGCCTCGACCGTGAGGACGTTGGGCCACGTGCGCTGCAGGCCGCGGGGCACCGTGGCGCCGTGGAAGCCGACGACGAGCCTGCGCTGGGCGGCTGCCCTGGCGATCGCGCCGTAGAGGCCGATCCGGGCGGGCCGGTCCGAGAGGAGGTAGTCGACCTTGATCCCGGCGAAGCCGAGGCCGGCGACGTCGTCGAGCACGCGTGCGCGCTGGGCCGCGGTCGCCAGGTCCTGCGCGTCGAACCACAGCAGCAGGCGCACGCCGCGCTCGCGCGCGTAGGCGACGAGGCCGGGAAGCTGATCGCGGCGGAACCTCGCGTCCACGAGCGCGTACTCCCAGCCGAGGCGCGCGGCGAGGTCGACGTAGGCGCGCAGCCGGGCCGGGTCGCTGGTCGAGGCGCTGTCGGCCCACCAGGACCAGGCGGCGCGGCCGGGGCGGATCCAGGACGTGTCGCGGAGCTTGGAGGCGGTGCCGAGCGCGAGCGGGAGGTCGGACTCGACGACGGTCGCCAGTGGCCCGAT
The DNA here is from genome assembly GCA_963726825.1 of uncultured Solirubrobacteraceae bacterium. Lineage (GTDB taxonomy): Bacteria > Actinomycetota > Thermoleophilia > Solirubrobacterales > Solirubrobacteraceae > DATLGB01. The sequence goes on from CAVSDT010000002.1 coordinate 346,803, forward strand.
CACCGCGACGCGCCAGGGCGTCGGGTCGGCGGAGCGGGTGTGCGTCGGCGGGGCGACCTGGAGGCGGCGGCCGCGCCGCGCCTCGAGGTGCGCGGCGCCGTCCCCGGTGTGCAGGCCGGACTCCGTCAGCAGGACGGCGGGGCGCCCGGGGGCACGCAGGAGGGTGGGGAAGCCGAAGCGGCCGCGCCTGACGGTCGCCAGGCGCCGGGCGGCGTAGGGCTCCTCGTAGCCGCCGGTGTAGTGCTGCAGCCAGGCGCGGGTGCCTGCCGGGGCGCGGAAGGTGGTCGGCTCGGGGCTGCCGGCGCCGCGCAGGCGCAGCGCGAGGCCGTCGGGGGCGGCCAGCACCTCGAGCCGCCGTCCGCCGGCACGCAACAGCAGCCGCCGGGCGCGCAGGTGGTGCGCACGGCGCTTGCCGGCCGGGGTGCTGAAGCGCTGGTCGACGCCCGTCCGGTGCGCGCGGACCCGGCCGGGGAGGCGACCGGCCGCGGCGGTGAGCACGATGCGCCCGTCGCGGCGGGCGGTCAGGGTCGCGAGGCCGCGGGCGTCCGTGCGCACCTGCACGCGCAGCGGGCCGCTCGGGGCGCGCAGCGTCCATTGCGCGGCCCCGGCGGTGGGGGCGAGGACGGCGGCGGCGACGACCGCCAGCCCGGCGGACGTCCGCCGCGCGCCCCTCACGGGGCGGCCGTCGCGCTCGGCGTGGGGGTGACGGTGACGGTCGGGGTCGGGGTCGGCGTCGCCGACGGGGTGGCCTCCTCCGTCGCGTCGGGCTCCGGGGTCTGCGTCGCCTCCGGTGCCGCCGTCCGCGTGGCGTCCGGGGCCGGGGTCGGCGTCGCGTCCTTCGATCCGTCCTGCTGCTTGGAGTCCTTGCGCTTGCTGCCGCCGCCGAAGTAGGTGGTGCCGCCTCCACCGCCGCCGCCGCCGGAGGCGTTGGCGATCACCTGGGGGACGGTGATCACGACCGCGGCGATCGCGAACGCGAGCAGGCCGGTGATCAGCGCGATCTTCCACGGCTTGCGCGCGCGGGTCTCGCGATGGAGGGTGATGCCGGGCTCCGTCCCCGGGGGCGGAGCGGGGGGCGCGAGCGGATCGAAGTCGTCCTCGACCGGGACCTCGACCTCCATCGTCTTGCCTGTCGTGAGGTCGCGGACGCGGCGCGTCGTCACGTCCACGGGACGCGCGATGCCCTCCTTGACGAGGGCGACGATGACGGGGGTCATCGCGGCGGAGATGAGCGTGCCGCCTGTCCACACCTTGGACGTCACGAACGCGGCGACGCCGGAGGCGACCGCCGCGATCGCCAGCGTGATCAGGTCGACGTTGCTCGATCGGGCTGGACCGGGCTGACTCGACATGCGAAGTCGGCACGGTAGCCACCCCTCCGAAGGATCCGGTCAAGATCCGGACCGCGCGCGGTCAGTCCGCGGCGACGAGGGCGACCCCCACGTTGTCCCCCGCGCCGGCACTGCCCGCCGTGTCGACGATCGCCTTCGCGGCCGCCTCCGGAGCGGCATCCGGGCCGGTGGTGGCGAGCACGCGTCCGAGCACGTCGGCCGGGCGCAGCGGGGCGATGAACTCCGACAGGCCGTCCGTGACGAGGATCACCCAGTCCCCGGCGTCGAGGCCCCGGTCCCCGCGATGGACGTTGCCCTTGAGGGCCCGTCCGCCGAGCGGCCGGCCGAGGAAGCGCATGCTCTCCTTGTTGAGCTGGCGGCCGCGGTCGGCGCCGGCCGCGCAGACGACGAGGGCGGCGTCGCCGATCGACGCGAAGGAGACGCGGCCGGGGGTCACGAGGGCGGCGAGGAGCACCGTCTCGGAGGCCGGCTGCGGAGAGGCGACGCCCTTCGCGCCCAGGATCGCGTCGTTGGCGACGGCGAAGAGCTCGAGCCAGTCGCGGTCGCGCAGCTCGGCGGGCGGATCCGGCACTGCCGCGAGGACGGCCTCGACCGCCTTGTGGGAGGCAAGGAGGCCGTTGTGGCCGTCGGCGCACACGAGCAGCGTCGCGTCGGGCCCCGTGACGGCCGCCACGACGTCCTCGTTGGGGTCCTCGTAGCGGTAGGTCTTCGGATGCAGCCCGCGGCTCAGGGCCAGGCCCGTCCGGGGGCCCGCGGACGCCGTCGCGACGACACCGAGCTCCTCGTGGTTGCGACCCCAGAGCTGGGCGCGCGCGATGCCGTCCGACACGCGCCGTACCTTACGCGGCGTCAGGCCCCAGCCTCCGCACGTCGAGAGAGTCAGCCATGTCACTGTGCTTCATCGAGCCCCGCGACGCGGTCCGGGTCATCGCCGAGTCCGTCGGTCGTGAGGCCCGTCGCCAGATCCTCGGCGAGCTCGTCAACGCGTGGGTCGACGAGATCCCGCGCGACGAGCTCACCGGCCACTACGTCAAGGCCGTGGCCGACCTCGACGAGCACGACCTGTCGATGCTCGCCGCCTGGCACGCCTCCATGGACGTCGGGCAGCCGATCGCCAACCGCGACTTCCTCGTCGGGGCGTTCCCCGCGCTGGAGGACGACGCGCGGCGCGAGGCGCTGAAGATCGCCGCCGGCTTCCGCGGGGAGGAGGCGTTCAGCGCCGGCGTGGGGGAGGAGCAGGCGATCGAGACGGTCCTGCCCTTCCTGTCTCCCGGTCGCTGCGAGGAGCTCCTGGCCGAGTGCCTGGAGCTCTACGTCTGGGACCGGCTCGGCTCCGACAACTAGCCGCGGTCCGCTCGGAGAGTCGTCCAGGCAGACGGCGGGCGCCTGGGGTCAGGGCCCCAGGGTGCCGATCGGCGACGGGATGCTCCCCGCCGCCCGCTCCCGCCACCTCCTGCCACTGCTCCTCGCCCTGCTCGCCGTCGCCGCCCCGGCGACCGCCGACGCCGGACCGCGCACGGCCGCCGCGACCGCGTCCGCCGCGCAGGCCCCCGGCGACACCGCCGACGGCTGGGAGGACCTCGACGGCGACGGCTGGCCCGACGAGGGCGAGTGGAGCGACGACAGCGGCTTCGACGACGGCACGGACGCCGGCGTCCCGACCGCGCTGCCGGCGCCCGTCACCGACGTCGGCGCGACGCCGACCGCGACCCCCGTCCCGGCCGTCAGGCCGACCTGGCCCAAGGTCCCCGCCGCGCCGAAGGTCCCCGCCGTCCCCGTCGAGCCGGAGGTCCCGCTCGTGACCACCGCCACCGTGCCCGGGAAGGTCGCCATGCTGCGCAAGGGCGGCCGGGCCGCGATCCCGCGCCGGGCCCCGCTGGCGGTCCGCCGGGTGATCGCCGCCGCGAACCGCATCGTCGGCAAGCCCTACAAGTGGGGCGGCGGCCACGCGCAGCTGGAGGACCGCGGCTACGACTGCTCCGGCACCGTCGGCTACGCGCTCATCCGCGCGCAGCTGCTGCAGACGACGATGGTCAGCGGCACGTTCGCCAGGTGGGGCCGCGCCGGCGCAGGCACGTGGATCACGATCTACGCCAACCGCGGCCACGTCTACATGGAGGTCGCCGGCCTGCGCCTGGACACAAGCGCCATGGGCGACCCGCGCGGCGGCAGCGGCCCGCGCTGGCGCCCGGCGATCGGCAAGCGCGGCGGCTTCCACGTCCGCCACCCCGCCGGGCTCTGAGTCCACGCGAGATCGGGTTGCGACCGCGCTGCGCGGCCCGAACCCGATCTCGAGGCGGGATCAAACCCGGCGCAGGATGTCGTAGCGGCCGACGCCGGTCACGCCGTCGGCGTGCCAGCGCATGAACGCGAGGTCCAGGCGCAGCGATCCGAGCTCGATCGAGGAGCCGCAGATGACCTCGCCGGCGGCGCGCACCGGCCCCGACTCCTCGTCGATCCACAGCTCGAGGCCCGCACGGCGCTGGTGGCCGTCGCCGTCGTAGGTCGTCGACAGCCGCGGGTCCAGCACGTCGATCGGCTCGCCGCGCTCGACGAGCGTGGCGGCGACCGCCTCCGCGTCGTGCTCGGCGCCGTCGGGGCGCAGGGACTGCAGGAGGATGCCGCCCCGGTCCTCCCCGAACCAGGCCGACAGGGTGCGGACGAGCTGCAGGCCGTCCCACCCGGCCACGCCCCAGGCGTGGCCGCGCTGGCCGAGGCCGTCCACGACCAGGGTCTCGTCCCCGGTGCGGACGGTGCCGCTGACGCGCACGAGCTGGTCGTAGCCGGCCATGCCGCCGGCGGCGACCAGGGGCGAGTCGGCGTCGACGCCGGCCGGGGCGGAGATGGCCTCCAGCTCGAGGGCGAACCCGGTGCTCTCGCCCTCCCAGGCCATGCTCCAGCGCTCGAGCGGGGCGTGGGTGACGTGGCGAAGGCCGCCGGCGGCCAGGTCGGTCCAGTCCGGCGCGTCCGGGACGGCAAGCGCGCCGGCCGCCGTCGCCCCCAGCGGCTCGCGGCCGCGGAACAGCACGGCGAGGGCGGAGCCCGCGAGGCCGGCGTCCTCCCCGGCGGCGACGTCACCCGCCGCCACCCCGAGCCGCGCGAGGCCGTACAGACCGCGCTCCGGGTCGGCGAAGGAGACGGTCACCGCGTCCGCGGCGCCGTCACCCGGGCGCTTGAAGGCCTCGTCTGCGGGCGTCGTCATGGCTGCAGCCGTGGGTCGTCGTCGCGGCGCTCGCGCACGTCGGCCGCGGTGCCCTCCACGTCGAAGTCGCTGCCGCCTCGGCGCGTCCGCTGGCCGAAGGCGCCGCCCGGTCCGGGCCCGAAGGAGACGACCATGCGCGAGAGGATGCCGCGGAAGGCGACCCGCCGCAGTGCCACGCGCGTGGGCGGCAGCAGGAGCAGGACGCCGAACACGTCGGTGATGAACCCGGGCGCGAGCAGCAGCGCGCCCCCGAGCAGCACGAGCGCCCCGTCGATCGCCTCCTTGGCCGGAGGACGCCCCGCGCTGACCGCCTCGGCGAAGCGCGCCCAGGCCGCGCGCCCCTGCACGCGCATCAGCCACGTGCCGAGGATCGAGTCCAGCAGGAGCAGCCCGACGGTGGGCAGCACGCCGATCGCCTGCCCGATCTGGATGATCACGTACAGCTCGGCGATCGGGAAGACCACGAAGACGAGCAGCAGGAGCAGAGGCATCGGTCCCTCTGAGGCTACCCTCGAAGCATGGTCGACGAAGAAGAGATCACCGAGGCGCTCTCCAACGTCATCGACCCGGAGCTGGGGCTCGACTTCGTGGAGCTGGGCCTCATCTACGGCGTCGAGGTCGACGGCGGCAACGTCGGCGTGACGTTCACCCTCACCACCCCCGCGTGCCCCATCGGCCCGCAGGTCTCCGAGCAGATCGTCGAGTTCGTCGGCGAGCTCGAAGGCGTCGAGCAGGTCACCCCGACCATGGTCTTCACGCCCCCGTGGACCCCGGACAAGATGTCCGAGGACGCGAAGTTCGCCCTCGGCTACTGAGCCGCCGCACCACGACGTCCAGCGGTCGCGTCCCGCGGGGGCGCTCCATCACACGCGGCTCCCGGGTCGTCGAGACCGACCACGTCCCATCGCGACGGGCGTGGTCCGGCTGGCGGACCGCCGGGGTCATCGAGGACGACCACGTCCCGGCGGGACGGGCGTGGGGTGGCCGGCGGACCGGGGTCTGATCGCGTCGGTGGGCGCCGTGACCAGGTCGATCGGCGTCACCGCCGCGCGAGGCCGGCCCGGGCCAGGGGCGCGCCGGCCCGATCCGGAGACGGGCTGACGGGCAGCGCCCGCGACAACAGGCCGGCGGCGAGGACGAAGATCGCCGAGGCCCACAGACACGCCTCGAGGCCCTGCCACTGGTAGAGCGCGCCGGAGAGGACGGTGCCGAGGAGGCGCCCGGCGGCGTTGGCCATGTAGTAGAAGCCGACGTTCATCGCGACCTTGTCGCCGTCGGCGTAGGCGAGGATCAGGTAGGAGTGCACGGCGCTGTTCATGGCGAACACGACGCCGAAGACGAGCAGGCCCGCGACGACCGACGCGACCGGGTCGAGGCCAACGGCGATCGCGGTGGCGATCAGCGCCGGCCAGGCGGCGAGGGCGAAGGCCAGCCAGGTGGCGGTGCTGCCATCCGGATCGGCGGTGCGGCGGCGCAGGATCCGTGGGGCCAGGGCCTGGACGATGCCGTAGCCGATCGTCCACACGGCGAGGAAGCCGCCGGCGAGCCAGAAGCTCCAGCCGTGCTCGGTGCGGAAGAAGACGGGGAGCCCGACGACGAACCAGACGTCGCGGGAGGCGAAGAGGAAGATCCGCGCGCCCGCCAGCGCGTTGACGGCGGGGTGGTTGGAGAACATCTGGCGGAACCTCGCCTTGGCGTTCGGGCGGCCGAGCTCACCGCGCATCAGCGCCAGCACGAGCACCAGCGCGACGAGGATCAGGCCGGCGAGGACGGCCAGCGCGGGCCGGAACCCGATCACGCTGAGCAGGAGGGCGCCGAGGAAGAAGCCGACGCCCTTGAGCGCGTTCTTGGACCCGGTGAGGATCGCCACCCACCGGTACAGCGCGCCCTCCTCCTCGCTGCTGACGACGAGCTTGACCGCGCTCTTGGAGCTCATCTTCGTGAGGTCCTTGGCGATGCCCGACAGCGCCTGGGCGGCCATGACGTACGGGACGACCAGCCAGGAGGCCGGCACGACGGCCAGGCTGCCGAGCGCGAGGAGCTGGGTGCACAGCCCGCCGAGCAGCGTCGCGCGCAGGCCGAGCCGGGCGGCGAGGAACCCGCCGAAGAGGTTCGTCAGGATGCCGAACAGCTCGTAGAAGAGGAACAGCAGCGCGACCTGCAACGGGCTGTAGCCGCGTTCGAAGAAGTAGAAGAGCACCAGCATGCGGCTGGCGCCGTCGGCGATGGTGTCGGCCCAGTAGGCGCCGGTGACGATCGCGTAGTTGCGCAGGTCGGTCGAGCCGCCCGCGGCGGGCGCGGCGCTCATGCGGCGGCGGACTCCGGCGCGCTGACGTGGGCGGCGAGCTCGACCAGGCGGTTCGCGTAGCCCCACTCGTTGTCGTACCAGGCGAGGATCTTGACCTGGGTGCCGCCGGTGACCCGCGTCGAGAGCGCGTCCACGATGCCCGACCGCGGGTCGTCCTTGTAGTCGACGGACACCAGCGGCCGGTCCTCGTAGCCGAGGATGCCTTGCAGCGGGCCGGCGGCCGCGGCGTCGGCGAGCAGCTGGTTGACCTCGTCGACGGTCGTCTGCCGCTGCACCTCGAAGGCGCAGTCGGTGAGCGAGGCGTTCAGCAGCGGGACGCGGACGGCAAGCCCGTCGAGCATGCCCTCCAGCGCGGGGAAGATGAGGCCGATCGCCGTCGCCGAGCCGGTGGAGGTGGGGATCAGCGAGAGCCCGGCGGCGCGGGCGCGGCGCAGGTCCTTGTGCGGGGCGTCGACGACGACCTGCGTGTTGGTGAGGTCATGGAGCGTGGTGATGGAGCCGTGGCGGATCCCGATGCCCTCGTGGATGACCTTCACCACGGGCGCGAGGCAGTTCGTCGTGCACGACGCGGCGGTGACGATCCGGTGCGTGGCGGGGTCGAAGCGGTCGTGGTTGACGCCCATCACGACGTTGAGCGCCTGCTCGTCCTTGACGGGTGCGGCGACGACGACGCGGGAGACGCCGCGGTCGAAGTACGGCTCGAGCCTGGCCGGTGTGCGGAACTCGCCGGTGCACTCGAGGACGAGGTCCACGCCGAGCTCATCCCACGGGACGTCGCCGGGGTGGGCGTGCGCGCTGCAGGTGATGCGGGTGCCGTCGATGTCGATCGCGTCGCCGTCTGCGCGGACGTCGTGGGCCCAGCGGCCGTGGACGGAGTCGAAGACGAGGAGGTGCGCCGCGGTCTCGGCGTCGCCGGCGAGCTCGTTGATGTGCACGACCTCGAGGTCGTCACCGCCCCAGGCCGCGCGGAGGGCCAGCCGGCCCACGCGGCCGAAGCCGTTGATGCCGACGCGGCGGCGGCTCATGCGGGCTTGACGGCGCGCACGATGGCCGAGGCGGCCTGCCCGTGGACGCGGTGGGTCTCGCGGATCTCGACGTCGACGAGCCCGGCCCGGGTGAGGGACGCCTCGAACTCCGCGCGGGTCAGCGCTCCGGCGATGCAGCCGGTCCACTGCTGCATGTCGGCGCGCGTGGCGGCGTCCATGCCCTCGTCGGCGACGACGTCGGAGACCGCGAAGCGGCCGCCCGGCTTGAGGACGCGTGCGGTCTCGCGCAGCACCTGGTCCTTGTCGCCGGAGAGGTTGATGACGCAGTTGGAGATGACGACGTCGACGCTCGCGTCCGGAAGCGGGATGGCCTCGATGTGCCCCTGGACGAACTCGACGTTGTCCAGTCCGGCTCGCTCCGCGTTCGCCCGGGCGGCGGCGAGCATCTCGTCGGTCATGTCCAGCCCGATCGCGCGTCCTGTCGGCCCGACCCGCCTGGCGCTCAGCAGCACGTCGCCGCCGGCGCCCGAGCCGAGGTCCAGCACCGTCTCGCCGCCGTGCAGGTCGGCGATGGCGGTGGGGTTGCCACAGCCGAGCGACGCCTCGATGCCCGGGGATGCCGCCTCGTCGCCCCCGTAGAGCGCTGCCCCGAAGACCTCGTTGCCGTCCTCGTCCCGGGTGCTCACGCCACCGCCGCAGCAGCGGCTGTTCGCGTCGCTGCCGCACCCACCACCGGTGGCGGCCTCGGCGTAGCGCTCGCGGACGGTCTCACGGATGGACTCGAGGTCAGGGGTGGTGCTCATGCGCGACTCCGATCGGTCAGGCGGGTCGGGGTGCCGGCGGCCTTCACGACAGCCAGTCGGTCAGCTGCTGCAGCCGCGAGTCAGCGAGGAGGAAGTAGTAGGTCCACGCGCCACGACGCTCGGAGGCCACCACGCCGGCGCCCGTGAGGACCTTGAGGTGCTTGGCCAGCGCTGGCTGGCTCATGGCGAACAGCGGCACCAGCTCGCACTGGCAGATCGCCTCCGGCGCCGCCTTGCGCAGCACGTCCACGATGCGCAGCCGCGTCGGATCGCCCAGCGCCTTGAACGCCCCGGCGAGATCGACGGCGGCGTCGCTCGTGAGATCCGGCGTCACCCGCGCTTCGCAGCAGCCGCCGGCTTGACGCTCACGGGGGGAGAGCACAGGAAGCGCGGTCGACACGGGTCGGCACCGTAGAACAACTCAACGGTTATTGCAACACCAAACGGTTATCCCCGGTGCCGGAGCCGGCAAGCCCAGCATCGGGTGGTGTACAACCGACGGGGTGCGTCTCGTGTCCGGGTTGATCGCGCTGCTCGTGCTGGCCGCGGCGTTGCTCGTCGTGGCAGACGCGGTCGACAGCCCGGCGGTGGCCCTCGTCGGCGCGCTCGTCGTCGGCGGCCTGGTGATCGCCCGCGAGTGGTGGCTCGGAACCGCCTGGATGTGGGTGGCGCTGCTGGCGACCGCCCTCGTCGCCGGCGTGGTGAGCGCGCTGGTGCATCGGTGGTAGCGGGAGGTCGGACGCTCATCGACCGCCGGGCCCGCCCGCGCGGCGAGCGGGCCCGAGGGTCAGCGCGCTGTCAGCGGTGGGCCTCGAAGGCCTTCTGCACCGCAGCGGCGTCCTTGCCGAGGGCCTTCGCGACGGCCGCGTACATGGCGGTCTCGCGGGCCTGGTGGTCAGCCTCGTGGGCCTTCTCGGCGGCGTCGACGGCCGCCTGCGCCTTGGCCTCGGTCACGGAGAACCGCTTCGCGAGGGCGGCCACCAGGGCGGAGTCGTCCCGGTCACCGCGCCCGGGTCCATGCCCGCCGCCGCCGCCGTCCGGGCGGTTGGCGTCCAGGACGGCCTGCACGTCGGCCGTGCTCTCGCCGAGCGACTTGGCGATCGCCGCGGCGCCGTCGTCGCGCCGGTCGCCCTTCGTGGCGTCCGCTGCCGGGCGAGCCGCGTCGAGCGCGCTGCGCAGCTTGGCCGAGGTCACACCGAGGTCCTTCGCGATCGCCGCCACGTCGCCGTGGGGACCGCCGTCGTGGCGGCCGCCGGGGCCGCCACGCCCGCCTGCCGGCGCGGTGTCGACCGCGGTCACCGTGAAGGCCTTGTCGACCTTGACCTCGACCTCCGTGCCGTCGCTCTTGCGGATGTGGCTCTCGTAGACGCCGCCGCGGTCGGTCTCCGTCCGGATCACCGTGCCGGGCACCTCGGCCAGGGCGGCGGCCTCGACCTTCGTCTTCGTCTCTCCGGTGAGGGCGGTCTCGCCGCCCCCGCCGCGCTGGTCGCGGTGCGAGGCGTCCGGGGTCGCGGTCGCGGAGGGCGACGACGCGGCTCCGGAGATCGCGACGCCGGAGAGGCCTGCGGCGGCGGTGGCCGCGATCACCATCGCGACTCGGGGGTTCATCTTGGGCATGCGGGGCTCTTCCTGGTAGGGGGGGACTTGCCGCCTTCCAGGTTCCTGTCCCGCCGTGGGGGATCGCCCAGACGAGGCTGAGGATCTGCCGAGTGAACGGGTCCGGCGGCCGCGGACGGCCGCCGGACCGCGTGACCTACTCGCCTGAGCTCTCGGCCTGGTCGTCGTCGGCCTTCTGCGACAGGACGGTGAAGTCCGAGCCGAGGGTGACCTCGATGAGCTTGCCGGCCTTGTCGACCTTGACCTCGTAGACGGCCTTGCCGCCCTCGTCGGAGTGCTCGACCTCCTTGGCGGTGCCGCCGCCGACGGCCTTCATGGCCGCGGAGGACGCCGACGTGGCGGCGCTCCCGGTGACGGGCTTGTCCACGTCGTCGCGGTGCTGGCCCTCCGACGAGCCGTCGCCGGCGGCGCCGGCGATCTGCGCCCCGCCGAAGGCGAGCGCGCCGAGGGCGGCGACGCCCATGAGGATCTTCTTGACTGCCTGCATGTGAGACTCCTTCTGGGGTCTTTGACGGACAGCTGCGAAGCTACGTCGGCGCCGTGAGATGCAGATGATTCCCACTGCGATGGCGCGTTGACGCTCTCAGCTGCGAATCATGCCGATGGGGGAAGCTCGGACGGGATGCGTGTGCTCGTAGTCGAGGACGACCGGAAGCTCTCCGCCCTGCTGCACCGCGGGCTGGAGGAGGCCGGCATGCGCGTGCGCATGGTCGCGCGCGGTGACGAGGGGCTGCAGGTCGCCACCAGCGAGCCCTTCGAGGTGGCGGTGGTCGACGTCATGCTCCCGGGGCTGGACGGCATGCAGCTGTGCGCCGGGATGCGGGCGGCCGAGGTGTGGACGCCGGTGCTGCTCCTGACGGCGCGCGGCGAGGTCGAGGACCGCGTTCGCGGCCTCAACGGGGGCGCCGACGACTACGTCACGAAGCCGTTCGCCTTCGACGAGCTGATCGCCCGCATCCACGCGCTCGGGCGCCGCGGCCCGGTGCGGCAGCCGACGACCTACGAGGCGGGGACGCTGCGCATGGATCCGAGCGCGTTGCGCGCGTGGCGCGGTGACCGGGAGCTCGACCTGTCCACCACCGAGCTCGCGCTGCTCGAGACCTTCCTGCGCCATCCCAATCAGGTCCTGAGCCGGACCCAGCTGCTCGACCTGGTGTGGAACGGCAACGATCGCCGGTCCAACGTCGTCGACGTCTACGTGCGCTACCTGCGCGAGAAGATCGACAAGCCGTTCGGTCTGCGCTCGATCGAGACGCTGCGTGGGAGCGGCTACCGGCTGCGCGCAGACGGCGGCCGGCCGCAGGCATGAGCCGGCTCGAGCGCGTCCCGCTCCGGGCGCGGATGACGCTCGCGTTCGCGGCGGCCGCCGCCGTGCTGCTGGTGGCCCTGGGGGTCTTCCTGCATCAGCGGCTCCTCCAGGAGCTCGACGGCTCGCTGCGGACGGGCCTGGAGCAGCGCGCCGGGGACCTCGTCCGGCAGGTGCGGGGCAGCGAGACGCCCGATCTCGCCGGCCAGGCCCCGTTCGAGCGCGGCGACGACATCGTGCAGGTCGTCCGCCCGGACGGCCGGGTGTTGGCGGGGGCGCCGGGGTACGGCGCCCGGTCGCTGCTCGACGGCGAGCAGCGCACCCGCGCCCGGGCCGGCGAGCTGCTCGTCACGCGGGCCTCGGTCGACGACGACGGGCCGGTGCGGCTGCTGGCGCGGCCCGCCGGGTCGGCGATCGTCGTGGTCGGCGCCGCGCTCGAGGGCCGCGACGAGGCCCTCGGCAACCTCGACGGCCTGCTGCTGGTCGGTGTGCCGGTGGCGATCCTCCTGGCGTCCGCGTTCGGCTACCTCGTCGCCGGGCGCGCGCTGGCCCCGGTGGAGCGGATCCGCTCGCAGGCCGAGGCGATCGGCGCGGGCGACCTCGACCGTCGGCTGCCCGAGCCGGCCGCGCAGGACGAGGTGCGCCGCCTGTCCCAGACGCTCAACGGGATGCTCGGGCGGCTCCAGGCGGGCTTCGAGCGTGAGCGGACGTTCGTCGCCGACGCCAGTCACGAGCTGCGCACGCCGCTCGCGCGGCTCAAGGCGGAGCTCGAGCTGGCGTCGCGGCCCGGGCGATCGCCCGCGGACCTGCAGGCGGCGATCGCGTCCTCGCGCGTCGAGACCGAGCACCTCGTGCGGCTCACCGACGACCTCCTCGGCCTCGCCCGCAGCGAGGGCGGACAGCTGCCGCTGCACCGCGAGTGGGTCCGGCTCGACGCGATCATCGGTCCGGCGTCGATGCGGGCGGGGACCGCTGACGTCCTGCGCGTCGTGGGGGACCCGACGCGCCTCGTGCACGTGGATCCGCTGCGGCTGCAGCAGGCACTCGGCAACCTGCTCGACAACGCGGTCCGGCACGGCGAGGGCGTCCCGCAGCTGCGCGTGTCGACGTCCGGCTCCGAGCTCGTCATGGAGGTCCGCGACGAGGGTGCGGGCATCCCGCCGGGCCTGCGGCCCTCGGCGTTCGACCGCTTCACCCGCGCCGACGCCGCCCGCTCCGACGGCGGCGCCGGCCTCGGGCTCGCGATCGTGGCGGCCATCGCCGTGGCCCACGGCGGCCGGGCGTGGGTCGGCGCCGACGGGGAGGTCTGCCTCCGCCTCGCCGAGGCGGTCTAGGCCTCCGGCAACGCGATCGTCACCCGCGCCCCGGCGCCCGGAGCGTCCTCCGCGCGCACCGACCCGCCGTGGGCACGGGCGATGGCCTCGACGATGGACAGCCCCAGGCCGCTGCCCGAGCCGCCGTGGGCGCGATCGCCCTGGCTGAAGCGCTCGAACGCCCGGGGCAGATGGGCGCCGAAGCCCTTCCCGTGATCGAGGACCGACAGCTCGACCGTGCCGGCCGGACCGGCGGCCGCGTGCACCTCGATCGTCCCGGCACCGTGCCGCAGGCCGTTGGCGACGAGGTTGTCGAGCGCCTGCGCGACCCGATCCGGGTCGGCGAGGACGACGGCACCCCCGTCGATGTCGACGTGGGTCTCGAGCGCCCGGTCGCCGTCCGCGACCGTCGCCCGGTTGCGGCGTTCGAGGTCGTGCAGGATGGTGCCGACGTCGATGGGGTCCGGACGAAGCGGCAGCCGGCCCTCGTCGCTGCGGGCAAGGATGAGCAGGTCGTCGGCGAGGCGGGAGAGACGGCGGGTCTCGTCGAGTGCCGACCGGGCCGCCTCGTGCAGCTGCTCCCAGCTGCGGTCGGGCCGGATCGCGACCTGCAGCTCGGTGCTCAGGATGGCCAGCGGGGTGCGCAGCTCGTGGCTGGCGTCCGAGACGATCCGGCGCTCGCGCGCGAACGCGCCGGCGAGGCGGTCCAGGAGCGCGTTGAACGTGGCGCCCAGGCGGGACAGCTCGTCGTCGGTGTCGGCGACCGGGAGGCGGTCGGTGAGGTTGGAGTCGGTGATCTGCGCCGCCTGGAGGCGCATGCGCTCCACCGGCCGCAGCGCCGCCTCGGCGAGCCGGTACCCGGGGTAGCCCGCGATCAGCAGGCCGACGGGCAGGGCGAGGGCCAGCAGGATGGCCAGCCGCAGCCGCAGCGCGTGGACCCCGTCCAGCGGCTCGGCGATCACGACCACCCAGCGCCCCTTCGCCGCGGCGAAGGCGCGGATGCGCGACTCCCCGACCACGGGCAGGGTCTGCTCGCGCCCGAACGGCGCCCGGGCCGCCTGGCGCACGCGCCCGTCCGACAGCACCGGCCGGGCACCGAGCAGGCGGGTGGAGCTCAGAAGCGTCCCGTCGGGGCTGAAGATCTGCAGCAGCCGCTCACCGCTCTCGGCCCGCAGCTCGCCCGCCTTGGTCTCCTCGGCGGCGAGCAGCCGCAGCGCGCGCTGTCGCTGCTTCAGGCTGCGATCGATCGTGCCGGCCGCCCCCGCCGAGAACAGGAGGTAGACGGCGAGGCCGATGACCAGCAGCACCGCCGCGGTGGCGACGGCGAAGACGAGCGTCAGACGGGCTCGGATCGTGAGGGGGCGCCTAGCCATCGGGCATGAGGACATACCCAGCGCCGCGGATCGTCCGCAGCGTCTCCAGCCCGAACGGCCGGTCGATCTTCTCACGCAGGTACCGCACGTAGACCTCGACCACGTTGGAGCGGTTCTCGTAGTCCTCGTCCCAGGCGCCCTCCAGCACGTCGTAGCGGGTCAGCACCTGGCCGGGCCGCCGCATGAAGACCTCGAGGACCTGCAGCTCCTTGACGGAGAGCACCACCGGGACGCCCCGGCGGGTGACGAGCCGGGTCGCCGGGTCCAGCTCGAGGTCGCCGACGGCGAGGACCGGACCCTGGCGCGTCGGTCCGCGGCGGACGAGCGCCCTGATCCGAGCGTGGAGCTCACCGAGGTCGAACGGCTTGATCACGTAGTCGTCGGCCCCGGTGTCGAGGCCGGCGATGCGGTCCTCGACGCCGTCGCGCGAGGTCAGCATGAGGATCGGCGTCGCGACGCCGTCGCGGCGCAGGCGGGCACAGACCTCGAAGCCGTTGAGGTCCGGGAGGTTGACGTCGAGGCAGACGGCGTCATAGCCGCGTGACGGCACCATCCAGAGCGCGTCCTCGCCCGTGATCGCCACGTCGACCAGCAGCCCCTCGAACTGCAGGCCCTCGCGGATGGCCTTGGCGAGCTTGAGGTCGTCTTCGACGAGCAGGACGCGCACGGTCTGAGGCTCCTAGGTCCGGAAGGTCCATGCGCGGTTGCCCGCGTAGGAGGCGGGAGTCACCACGACGATCGAGGCGGCCTGCGCGACCACGGCCGCGACCCCGAGCGCGACGAGGCCCTCGAGGAGCCCGAGCGCGACGACGAACGCCGCGACGGAGACGGCCAGGAACCGGCCGGCCGACCCGCGGGTCTTGAACGTCCAGCGCCGGTTCCAGAGGAAGTTGTTCGCCACGGCGACCACGAAGGCTCCGACCGCTGCCGCGCGGTGATCGGCGCCGAGGGACAGCAGGCCGCCGAAGACCAGCAGGTTCACGAGGAAGCCGCTGGCGCCGACGACGCAGAAGCGGCCGGCCTGGGCCAGCACCTGGAGGGTCGGGAGGCGGAACGCCACGCGGGAGGCGAGGGAGGTCACGCCCACAGCCTCCCGCTTCCGGGTGAGCGGGGGATGAGGCCCTCAGCTGCGTCTCACGACGCCGATCTAGACCTCCAGCATGACCGCGCTCCAGACTCCGGACCGAACGAGCGCCCCCGCCGCCACCGGCACCTCGACGCGACGGCGGTCCTCCGCGCTGGCCGTGGCCGGCTCGCTCGTCCTCGCCGTGGCGCTGCGCGCACCCTACGCCGGTGTCGGCCTGAGCCCTGACGAGGGCGGCGTCGCATGGGTGGCGCGCCAGTGGACGACGGGGCATGGCTCCCTCTACGGCGGTCAGTGGCTCGACCGTCCGCCGCTGCTCGTCGCGCTCTACCGGGTCGCCGTCACCGGCGGGCCCCTCGGCGTCCGCGCGCTGGGCGCCGTCGCCGCCCTGGCCCTGGTGCTGCTCGCCTGGCAGCTCGGACGCAGCGTCGGCGACGCGCGGACGGGCCGCGTCGCCGGCCTGCTCGCCGCGGTGCTCACCGGCTCGATCGCGATCGCCGCGGTCTACGCCCCGGCCGAGCTGCTGGCGTCCGTCCCCGCGGCGGGCTCGGTCGCCGCCCTGCTGGCGTCGCGGCGGGCAGCCACCCACCGGTGGCTGTTCGCGGCCGGGCTGCTCGCGGTCGCCGCCCTGCTGATCAAGCAGTCCTTCCTCGACGCCGGCCTCGCCGGCGCGGCGTTCCTGGCGGCGCGGTCGACGCTCGGCGGTCGCGGCCGGGCCCGCGCCTGGGCCGCCTACTCGGCCGGTGCCGTGGCCGCGCTCGTCCCCGTCGCCATCTGGCTGGCCGGCTCGGGCGTGTCGGTCGCGGCGCTCACCGATGCGCTGATCGGGTTCCGGGCCCAGTCCCTGCAGGTGCTCCAGGCGTCGAACCTGCCGCTGCAGCAGCGCCTGCACGGCCTGCTCGTCCCGGCACTCGGGTCGGGCCTGTTCGTGCTCGTGCCGCTCGCCGCTGCGGGCGTGTGGCGCGCACGGGGCGACCGCGTCCTGGCCGTGACCCTCGGCGCCTGGCTGGCCGGTGGCGCCTTCGGCGTGCTCGGCGGCGGGTCCTACTGGCCGCACTACCTGATCCAGCTCCTCGTGCCCGCCGCGGTGGGCAGCGCGCTCGTCCTGGCGCGGGTCCCGGCGCTGCCGCGGCGCGTCGTGCTGTCCGCCGTCGCCGGCCTCGCGATCGCGGCGTCCACCGTCGGCGGCGCGGTCGTCGCGGTGCGACCGCCGCGGGCGGTCGATGCGCGGGTGGCGTCGTACGTGCGTGACCACGCCCGCGCGGGCGACAGCTTCTACGCGCTCTACGCCCGGGCGAACCTCAACGCGGCCGTCGGGCTCCCTACGCCGTTCCCGTACTCCTGGAGCCTGATGATGCGCGCCCGCCCCGACGCGCGCCCGCGCCTGCTGCGGCTGCTGCGCTCACCGCAGCGCCCCACCTGGATCGTCGCCTGGCAGCAGCCGCGCCACTGGCACCTGGACCCGGACGGCGCGATCGCCGGCGCCCTGCGCGCCGACTACCGCGTCGTCCACACCGACCACCACCGCCGCGTGCTGCTGCGCGACGACCGACGCCCCCCCATGCCCGCGAGGACCCCATGACCCGTTGCTGGATCGTCGTTCCCACCTACGACGAGCGCGAGAACCTCCGGCCGCTGACGACCGCGTTGCTCGCGGTGGCGCTCCCGCCGGCCGTGCGACGCACGATCCTGATCGTCGACGACGACTCGCCGGACGGCACGGGCGACGCCGCCGACGCACTCGCGCTCGAGCACCCCGCCGTGCGGGTGCTGCACCGGTCCGAGAAGACCGGACTGGCCGGCGCCTACCACGACGGGTTCGCGCTGGCCCTGGCCGGCGGAGCCGACGTCATCGTCCAGATGGACGCCGACCTCTCCCACGACGCGAGCGACGTCCCCCGGCTCGTCGCCGCCGTCCTGGACGGGGCCGACCTCGCGATCGGGTCCCGCTACGTCGACGGCGGCGGCACCGCCGATTGGAGCCCGGCGCGCCGGCTGCTCTCACGGGCCGGCGGGCGCTACGCCCGCGCCGTCCTCGGCAGCGAGGTGCGAGACCTCACCGGGGGCTTCAAGGCCTGGCGGGCGGACGCGCTGCGTCAGCTGCGGCTCGAGGACCTGCGCGCGCAGGGGTACGCGTTCCAGATCGAGATGACCCACCTCGCCGAGCGGGCCCGCTTCACCGTCGTCGAGCTGCCGATCACGTTCCGCGAGCGGGTGCGCGGCGCCTCCAAGATGTCTGCGGGCATCGCGCTGGAGGCGCTGTGGAGCGTGCCCGTCCTGCGGGTGCGCCACCGCCGGCGCCCCGCGTGGCGGCCCAGCCCGATCCGGGCGTAGTGGGGGCCGCGGGCGTTTCAGGGCCGTCTCATCCGACCTCAGCACGATGCCGCGCATGGACACCACCACCACCTCCACAGCGACCGCGCACGGGGCTGCAGAGCGCAGCCGCGCCCGCGACCTCGGGCGCGTGCTCCTCAACAAGGTCCCAGAGGTCACGCTGTTCTTCTGGATCATCAAGATCCTGGCGACCACCGTCGGGGAGACCTTCGCCGACTACCTCAACGACACGCTCGGCTTCGGCCTGACCAACACGACGATCGTGATGGCCGCCGCCCTGCTCGTCACGCTCGTGGCCCAGTTCGCCACCCGCCGCTACGTCCCGCCGATCTACTGGCTGGCGATCGTGTTCATCTCCGTCGTGGGCACGCTGATCACCGACAACCTGACCGACCGCTTCGGGGTGCCGCTGCTGCTCTCCACGGCCGTCTTCGCCGTCCTGCTGGCGCTGACGTTCGCGGCGTGGTTCCGGTCGGAGCGCACCCTGTCGATCCACTCGATCGTCACGTCACGGCGCGAGGGCTTCTACTGGCTGACGATCCTCTTCACCTTCGCCCTCGGCACGGCCGCCGGGGACCTGATCGCGGAGCAGTTCTCCGTCGGCTACCTCCCGTCGCTGCTGCTGTTCGGAGCGGTCATCGCGGTGATCGCCGTCGCCCACCTGCGCTTCGGCCTCGACGCCGTCCTGTCCTTCTGGCTGGCCTACATCCTGACCCGCCCGCTCGGCGCCTCGATCGGGGACTGGCTGTCGCAGCCGAAGTCCGCCGGCGGTCTCGGGCTCGGCACGACCGCGACCAGCGTGGTGTTCCTGGCGGCGATCCTCGCGCTCGTGAGCTTCCTCACCGTGACGAAGCGTGACCAGACACCGCCTGAGGTCGTGGCGGCAGAGGCCTAGGGATGGACTGGCTGCTCACCCATCGCTCCAACGGCCTGCTGGCCCGCCACGACGGCTGGGAGGACGCCATCTCGGGCTACGAGCATCTGGGGGAGGCGCTGTTCGTCCTGGTGCTCCTCGTGCTGCTCGTCCTCGGTGGCCGGCGGCTGCGGCGTGCCGGTGTCGCCGGCGGGGCGAGCGTCGGAGCCGCCGTCGCACTCGCCCAGGTGGTGTCGCGGCTGGTCGATCGCCCGCGCCCGTTCGTCGCGCACCCCGACGGCGTGCACCTGTTCGCCAGGCACGCGGCCGACGCCGGCTTCCCGAGCGACCACGCGACGGCGGCCTTCGCCATCGCGGCGGCGGTGTTCGTCCACGATCGCCGCTGGGGCGGCGGCCTGCTCGGCCTCGCGGCGCTGCTCGCCGCCGGGCGGGTGGCGATCGGCGTCCACTACCCCAGCGACGTCCTCGCGGGGGCGGCGCTCGGCAGCGGCGTCGCGCTGGCCCTGACCCACGGCGTCCCGCGGCGCTGGCTCGACGGGCTCGCGGACCGGTTCGAGGACCGGCCGGCGTTCCGGGCGCCCGTCCGGCAGAGCGCCCCGCGATGACCCTCGCGTCGCTCACCAGCGTCCTCACCGGTCAGCTGTCCAGCCACGGGGCGGTGGCGGTGTTCGTGGTGATGGGACTGGACGCCCTGCTGCCCGTCGGCGGCGAGCTGACGATGCTGCTCGCCGGGGCGCTGGCCGCCGGGGCGCTGGGCGCGAACCCGACGCTGCTGGGGGCCGACCTCGGGACCGGCGCGTTGCCCTACGTCGTGCTGTCGGCGATCGGGACCCTGGGCTACCTCGCCGGCTCGGTCGCCGGGTGGGTCATCGGCCGTGGGGGCGGCAGGCCCTTCCTGGCGCGCCACGGTCGCTGGCTGCACCTCGGGCCCGCGCGCCTGCAGCGCGCGGAGCGCTGGTTCGAGCGCCACGGGAGCGCGGCGGTGCTCGTCGGCAGGCTGACGCCGCTGGTGCGGTCCTTCATCTCGATCCCCGCCGGGGTCTTCGAGGTGCCCCTCAGGGCCTACGTCGCCCTCACCGCCCTCGGATCGGCGATCTGGTGCTTCGCGTTCGCCGGCGCCGGGTGGGGACTGGGCGCCAACTTCGACGTCGTCCACAGCGCCTTCCGCGTCCTCGACATCGCCGTGGTGCTGGGGATCGTGGCGCTGATCGCCGCCGCGGTGGTCCGCATGCGGCCCGCCGCCTGACCAGACCGGCTCGCACGTCCGTTCCGGACGTATTAGGGTGCCCGAAGATGAATGGGCCAACGACGAGGCGAGTGCCGCGCGGAGCGGTGTGGGGCCTGATCGCGGCGGCCGTCGCCGGGATCGTCGTCCTGATGGCGACGGCGAAGACCGGGCCGGTCGATCCGACGGAGGTGCGGGCGCCGCAGAGCCACGGGACCGTCGTCTTCAACGCCGCGATGATCGTCTTCCGCGAGGGGCTGGAAGCGGTCCTGATCTTCGCCGCGGTCACCGCCAGCCTCACCGGCGTCAACCGCGGCAAGCGCCGGCCGATGGTGCTGGGCGTGGCGCTGGCCTTCCTGGCCTCCGTGGCGACGTGGTTCGTCGTCCAGGCCGTGCTCGACGCCGCTTCGCCGCTCGGCCCCAAGCTCGAGGCGATCACGGGCTTCATCGCGATCGTCGTCCTCCTGATCGTCCTGAACTGGTTCGTCCACAAGGTCTACTGGAGCCAGTGGATCGGCAAGCACCATCGCCAGCGGCGCAAGGTGCTCGGCCGCAGCGGCACCGGCGCCGTGCTGGGGCTCGTCGCGCTCGGGTTCACGAGCGTGTTCCGCGAGGGCTTCGAGGTCGTGCTGTTCCTGCAGAACCTGCAGCTGCAGGACGGCACCGGCACCGTGCTCGAAGGCGTCGCGCTCGGCCTGCTCTTCACCGCCGTCGTCGGCGTCTTCACCTTCTGGCTGCACCACCGGCTGCCGTACCGGCGCATGCTGATCCTCACCGGCGTGCTGGTCGGCGTCGTCCTCGTCGTGATGGTCGGCGGGACGGCGCTGACGTTCGGCGAGCTCGGCTGGATCCCGCTCACCGCCACGCCGTTCACGGTGCCGGAGTGGATGGGCTCGTGGTTCGAGCTCTACTCCTACTGGGAGACGATCGCCGCGCAGGTCCTGGCCGCCGGGTTCGTGATCGGCTCCTACTACCTCGCGGAGGCCATGAAGGTCCGCCGGCCCCAGCGGCGGGCCGCCGCCAAGGCGCAGGCGGCCGAGCCCGTCGTGGAGCCGGACAAGACGCCCTCCCTGGCCTGACGCCGCGCCGGCGCCTCCCGGTCAGCCGGGTCGCCGGGCCGGCTGCAGGACCCGCTCGCCCGGAAGCGTGAGGCCGGCGACGACGAGCCACGCGCACATGAGCGCGGCGACCAGCTCGACGGCCAGCAGGGCGAGGAGGACGACGAGCTGCACCCGTGCGGCCTCGGCCGGCGAGGCGCCGCCGAGGACGAGGCCGACGAACGTGCCCGGAAGGGTCACGAGGCCGGCGTTCTTCGTCTGATCGATGACGGGGACGATGCCGGTCGTGACGGCCGTGCGCGTGAGGCCGCCGACCGCGTCGCGGACGCTGGCGCCGAGGGCGAGGCGCGTCTCGATCTCGGCGACGCGGTCCTCGACGCCGGCCAGCACCTGCCGCCCGGTCACGGAGGTCGCGACCATCGCGCCGCCGATCAGGATGCCGGCGATCGGGACGAGCTCGCGCGGCGCCGTGGAGAACGCGCCGGTCGCCACGAGCGGGACCAGCCCCACGAGGGCGCCGCCGGTGATCGCCGCCCCGGCCCGCACGTAGCGCCCCGGGACGCCCCGCAGCCGCCGGCCACTGGTCACCGTCGCGGCCCCGGCCATGACCAGCGCGAAGAGCCCGCCGAGCGCGGCGTGCTCGAACACGAGCGTGATCAAGGCCCCGACCGACGCGAGCTGCAGCGCCGCGCGCAGGCCGGCGATCACGAGCTCCCGCGAGAGCCCGAGCCGCAGCCGGGCGGCGATGATCGCGGCCGAGAGGGCCAGCGCCACGGCGACACCGATCTGGATCACGCGAGCACCGCCCCGGCGGGCCCGGCCGCCACGACGCGGCCGGCCACGACGCGGACGGCGTGGTCGCCGAGGCGCCTGGCCAGCGCATCGTCATGGGTCACGATCACGATCGTCATGCCCTCGCGTGCCAGTCCCGCGAGCGACGCGGCCAGGCCGTCGCGGGTGCCGGCGTCCAGCGCGGCCGTCGGCTCGTCCAGCAGCAGCGCGGCCGGGCCCCGCGCCAGGGCTCGCGCGATCGCCACGCGCATCGCCTCGCCGCCGGAGAGCTCGGTGGCGGAGCGCTCGGCGAACTCCGGGCCGAGCCCCGCCCGCGCGAGCACCCCGCGGATGTCGACGGCCTCCGCGGCCACCCCGTAGGTGAGGTTGGCCGCGACGCTGCCCTCGAGCATCACCGGCGTCTGGGCCACGAGCCCCAGATGCCGCCGCAACGCCTGCGGGTCGTGCTCGCCCACCGGCCGCCCGTCCACGCGCACCACCCCGGCGTCGGCGTCCTCGAGGCGGACGAGCAGCCGCAGGAGACTGGACTTGCCGGCCCCGGAGGGCCCCACCAGCGCCGTGACGCCGGTCGCGGGGACGCTCAGGGTCACGTCCTGCAGGACCGGGCGGCCCCCGCGCACGAGCGTGACGGCGTCGAGCTCGGCGCGGGCGGGCACGCCCCCATCATCCCAAGCTGCTCGCGTGCACCCCGCTGCGGCCGCGGGCGCGCCACCACGTGCCGATCGCCAGCGCGGCGCCGAGGGCGAGGCCGCCGATCGCCAGTGCCGCCGCGCCCGCCGGCCCGACCGCGTAGGCCAGCAGCCCGATGCCCGCGGCCCAGCCGAGCGCGCCCGCCGCGTTGGCGGCGGCGAAGCGGCCGTAGGGCATGCGCGTCGCGCCGGCCATCACCGCAGCGACGACGCGCACGCCCGGGATGAAGCGCCCGACGACCACCGTCGCGGTGCCGTTGCGGGCGAACCAGCGGTCGGCCCGCACCACGGCGGCGCGCCGGTGCGTCGCGCCGAGCCCGTCGCGCAGGAGCAGGCGGCGGCCACCCCGGCGGCCGAGCCAGTAGCCGATCGTGTCGCCGAGGATCGCCGCCGCGGCGGCGATCGCGATCACGATGGGGAGGACGAGGCGCCCGTCCGCGGCGAGGCCGGCGGCGGTGATGAGCGCGGTCTCGCCCGGGATGGGCAGGCCGGCCGACTCGCCGAGCACGAGACCGGCCAGGGTGCTGTACCCGAGCGAGGAGGCAACAGGGATGAACATGGTCGCGCCAGCGTGAACCGTCAGCGTGAGCGGGCGATGAGCATCCAGCGGGGCGGTCAGCCCGCGCCGGAGCGCCCCGCGCGGCAGCGGGTGGAGCAGTAGCGCACCTGCTCCCAGTCCCTGGCCCACTTGCGCCGCCACGCGAACGGCCGCCCGCAGGTCGCGCAGCGCTTCGTCGGCAGGTCCGCCTTGCGCCGCATGCGTGCCATGGGACTGATACGGCCCGGCGGCACGCGAGCGATGAGTCCCCGCCCGCGTGCCCCCGTGGGGCTAGCGCCCCTTGCGCATCGCCGCCAGCAGGCGTCCGTGGACCTCGGTGTTCTCGAACATGCCGGTGAAGCGCGCCGCGCCGGGGCCGCCCGCGGTGAGCGGGGTGGGGGCGCCCGTGTGCTGGCCGGTGGTCCAGTCGACGGCGACCTTCAGGGGCGAGCCGCCACCGATCTGGAGCTCGTCCTCCTTCGAGAGCCCGTCGCCGGACTCGTCGGTCCCGCCCGCGGTCTCGATCGCGAGGCCGCCCGTCTCGTGGTCGCCCGTGACGACGATCAGCGTGTCCGGGTGCCTGCGCTGGTAGGCGACGGCGACGCCGACGGCGCGGTCGAGGGCCGCGCCGGCCTTCACGAGCAGGTGCGCGTTGTTCTCGTGGCCCATCTCGTCGATGCCCTCCTCCTCGAGGAAGAGGAAGAAGCCCTGCTTGTCGCGGCCGAGGATGCGCAACGCCTTGCGCGTCATGGTCGCCAGGGAGACGACGGGGGCGTAGAGGTCGCCCTCGCCCTCCGGGTTCTGCTCGAACATCTCCTCGTTGGCGAACAGGCCGAGCAGCTTCCTGTCGCTGGGCGCGGCCCGGAGGCCCTGCGCGTCGGAGACGTAGGTGTACCCGCGCCGCTTCGCGCTCGCGATCAGGTCGCCCTTGGTGCCCTTGCTGGCCTCCTCGGGATCCTTGGCCGGCTTGTCCTCGTAGGCGCCGGGCGAGCCGGCGGGCAGCCACCAGTCCTCGCCGCCGCCGAGGATCACCTGGGGCCTGGAGGCCGTCAGGTACTGGCGCGCGATCTCGTCCTGCGCCCCGCGGTTGACGACGTGGGCGGCGAACGCGGCCGGGGACGCGTCGGTCACCTGCGCGGTCGTGACGAGCCCCGTCGCCTTCCCGGCCCGCTTCGCGGCCTCCAACACGGTCGGGAGCGCGCGGCCCTTGGCGTCCACGCTGATGGTCCCGTTGGGCGTCTTGTGACCGGTGGCCCACGCGGTCGCCGCGGCGGCGGAGTCCGTGACGGGGTCCTTCGGGTCGCCCGGGTCGGTGACGTTGAGGCCGGCGTAGGGGAGCTCGTCCATGATCAGCCGCTTCTGCGCCCCGATGGTGGCGAGCTGGATCAGGTGGCGGGCGGGGGCGCCCATCCCGTCCCCGTTGATGAAGATCACGTTCCTGGCCACCGCGGGCTTGCGCTTGGCGGCCACGCCTGCGCCCGGCTGAACGCCCACCGCCACCGCGCCGACCGCGGCGGCCACGGCCAGCGTCGATCCCACCCGGCTCCTCGTCAGGACCTTGCGCATCCCATCCCCCTCGACTCGTTCACGCCTGACGGGCACCGTGTCGCACGTCGCGCGCGAAGGCAAGCGCCGGGGCCCGGGTCGGTCAGCATGCGGGCGGCTCCTCAGGTCAGCGCCTCGTCGAGCTCGTCCAGCACCCGAGCGTCGACCGCCGCGTCGAACTTGCGCGCGAAGTCGGTCCCCGAGGCCAGGATGGCGGCGGTGTCGCCCACCCCGAGGACGGCCGGGTGCGCCGAGCCGGGGGCGAAGCGCAGGAAGCGGTGGCTGTCACCGCTCAGACGCAGCTCCGGCCGCGCGTGCAGGACGGTGTGGGGGAGCGACTCGGTGGGCTGCAACGTGCGGTCGTAGTGCCGGAGCAGCTGCGGCTGCGTAGCGACCGCATCCAGCAGCGCCTCCGCGGCGCGGCGCGAGAGGGTCAGCCAGTCCTGGCCGCGGCGGCACGGGAGCGCCGGGCCGAACGGCGTGCGTCGGGCCCGCAGGCCGAGGACCGGGCCGGTGGGCATCTCGCGGGCGAAGACGAGCGGTCGCAGCGCGCCCACCGCCCGCCGGCCCGCCCGGCCCAGGCGCGGCGCGGGCCGCCAGTGGCAGAAGTAGCGCCGGGTCCACTCGTCCGTCGTGTCGCGGCCGAAGCGCGGGACGACGATCTCGCCGTCGACGTAGCCGTCGAGGCCGCTGTCCGCGAGGTCGGCCTCGATGGCGCGGACCGGCCGGGCGGGGTAGTCCTGCCCGCTCAGGAGCACGACCCAGCCGGCGGAGGTGGTCTCCAGCGCGGCGGCGATCAGGCGCAGCTGCGCCCGCAGCTGCGAGCCGTCGCCCCAGGACACCGGGCGGGCGTCGTCGAGCACGCCGACGCCGTCGAGCCGCCGGAGCGCGCCACGGTCCAGCGGCGGGCCCTCCGGATCGTGGTGGACGAGGACGTGGCCGTCGCCCGAGCCCGCCCGCAGCGTCGTCACGAGCCGCAGCACCTGCGCAGGCGCGGTGTGGGAGAGGATGCCGTAGGCGACGGTCACCCGCGGCAGGCCGTCAGCGCGAGGCGGCGTCCGCGGCCACGACCAGCTCGGCCAGCGCGTCGTGCAGCCCCTGGGCCAGGCCGGCGAGGTCGTGCATCGCGTCGTAGTCGCCGAGCAGCCCGAAGTCGATGCCGCCGTCGTAGGACATGATCGCGATCGCCAGCGCGTGGTCGGTCGGCAGGAACGCGATCGGGAACAGCTCCGTCATGCGGCGGCCCAGGATGTAGAGCGGGAACTGCGGCCCGGGGACGTTCGTGACGATCAGGTTGAACAGGCGCGTGGAGAAGTTCAGCCGCGAGGCCTGCGCGAGGATCGTCGGCGGCGCGAACTCCTGCGCGGCGACGAGGACCTCGGCGCCGACGGCCTGCTTGGAGTCCTTGAGGCCGTCCATGGCGTGCTTGACCACCTGCAGGCGCGCGACGGGGTCGTCGACGTAGACCGGCAGCGGCCCGCGCATGACGGTCAGGCGGTTGCCCAGCGCGTGGCGCTGATCGTCGCCGCGGACCGACACGGGGACGAGCGCCCGCAGCTCGAGGCCCTGGATGCGCACCCCGCGACCCTGCAGCCAGCGGCGCAGCGCGCCCGCGACGACCGCGAGCACGACGTCGTTGACGGTCGTGCCGAACGCGCTCTTGACGCGCTTGAAGTCGGCCAGCTCGCAGCGGACGAACTCCAGGCGCCGGTGCGGGCCGATCGGCACGTTCAGCGGCGTGGCGGGCGCGGGGTTGAGGCCGGCCCAGACGAGCTCGCCGACGCCCTCGGCCGCCTCGCGGGCGGCGCCGAGCGCCTCCGTCGGTCGCCCGGCGAGGCCCGCGACGCGCCCGGCGAGGCCGAGCGGCAGGCGCGTCGCGGCGCGCACGCCGCGGGCCGCGAGCTCGACCGCGGACGGCTCGCGCGCGGGCGCCCACGCGTCGGCGGGGTGCTCGACGGCCGGCGGGTCGGGCGTGAGGTCGAGCAGGACGGTCGCGAGGTCGACGCCGGAGATGCCGTCCACCAGCGCGTGGTGGGTCTTCGAGATCAGCGCGAAGCCGCCGTCCTCGAGCCCCTCCACGAGCCACAGCTCCCACAGGGGCTTGGAGCGGTCCAGGCGCTGGGAGACGATCCGCGCCGCCAGCGCGCGCAGCTGGTCCTCGTCGCCCGGCGCGGGCAGCGCGGTGTGGCGCACGTGGTAGTCGAGGTGGAACGCGCTGTCGTCGACCCACAGCGGCCGCCCGGTCTCGAGCGGCGGGACCGACAGCTTCTGCCGGTAGCGCGGGACGAGGTGCAGGCGGCTGCGGATGTGATCGAGCACGTCCGCGTAGGCCGGCGCCGGGCCCTCGAAGACCGTCACGCCGCCGATGTGCATGTGGGCGTTGGGCCCTTCCTGTGCGAGGAACGACGCGTCCGTCGCACTCAGTCGGTCACCGTGGGCCTGCGTCATCGCGCGATCGTACCCTCGCTCGCATGATCGATCTGGCGCGCACCCGCGAGGCGATGGCCGGCCAGGGGGTCGACGCCTGGGTGCTGTGGGACTTCCGCGGCTCCAATCCCGTCCTCTGGCAGGTGCTCGGCGTCGCCGCGCCGGGCACGTCGCGGCGGGTCGTGCTCGTCGTCGGCGCCGACGGCGATCCGGTGCTCGCCGTGTCCCCGCTGGACCGCAACCTGCTCCTCGGCCTTCCCGTGCGGACCGTCGTCTACCGCACCTGGGGTGAGCTGTTCGCCCTCGTGGAGGACGCCGTGCGCGGCGCCGGCCGCGTCGCGATGGAGTACTCCCCGGGCGCGGCGCTGCCCGCCGTCGGCTGGGCCGATGCGGGCGCGGTGGAGCTCGTGCGCTCCTTCGGCGCCGAGGTCGTGTCCTCCGGCGACCTCTTCCAGGCCGTGGCCGCGGCGCTCGACGACGCGGCGGAGGCATCGCACCTGGAGGCCGTCGGCCACGTCGTCGAGCTCCACGCGCTCGTGCGCGGGTGGGCCGCGGCGGGCATCGGCCGGGTGACGGAGCGGGAGCTGGCCTCGAGGGTCCTGATCGAGATGGCCCGGCGCGGTCTCGAGACCGAGGGCTCGCCCGGGGTCTGCGTCGGGCCGGGCGCCGGGGACCCGCACCACGAGCCGTCCGACGTCGTCGTCGGCCCCGACGCGGTCCTGCTCGTCGACCTGTGGGCGCGCCTGCCCGGCGAGCGCAACGTGTTCGGCGACGTGACCTGGATGAGCTTCACCGGGCCGCAGCCGCCGGCGGACGTGCTCGCGGCGTTCGACGCCGTGCGGGCCGGCCGCGACGCGGCCCTCGCCCTCGTGCGCGACGCGTGGGACGCGGGGAGGGCGCTGCGCGGCTTCGAGGTCGACCGCGCGACCCGCGCGGCGATCGAGGCCGCCGGCCACGGGGCGGGCATCGTGCACCGCACCGGTCACTCGCTCAGCCCCGGCCCGCGGGTGCACGGCCTCGGCGCCAACCTCGACGACCTCGAGACCCACGACGACCGCACGCTCGCGCCCGGGACGGCCTTCACGATCGAGCCCGGCGTGTACGGGCCGCGGTTCGGGATCCGGCTCGAGTGCGACGTCCACCTCCACCCCGACCGCGGGCCGGTTGTCACCACGCCGCTCCAGGACGAGCTCACGCTTCTCGGCGTCTAGCCTCAGGAGGAGATGACGACCGCCCAAGCGACTCCAGAGAAGCTGCTGCTCGCCGTTCCGCGTGGGTACTGCGCGGGCGTCGACCGCGCGGTCCAGACGGTCGAGCGCGCGCTCGAGCTCTACGGCCCGCCCGTGTACGTGCGCAAGGAGATCGTGCACAACAAGCACGTCGTCGAGGAGCTGCGCGCCCGAGGCGCCGTCTTCGTGGAGGAGCTCTCCGAGGACGTCCCCAAGGGCGCCGTCACCGTCTTCAGCGCCCACGGCGTCTCGCCGGCCGTCCACGAGGACGCCGAGGCGCGCGGTCTGCGCACGATCGACGCGACGTGCCCGCTGGTCACGAAGGTCCACCGCGAGGCGCTCAAGTTCGCCGCGGAGGGCTACACGATCGTCCTGATCGGCCACGCCGGCCACGAGGAGGTCGAGGGCACGATGGGGGAGGCCCCCGACAACATCGTGCTCGTCGAGACGGAGGCCGACGTCGACGCGCTCGAGGTCGCCGACCCGAGCCGCATCGCCCACATCTCGCAGACGACCCTGTCCGTCGACGAGACCCGCGCGATCATCGCCCGGCTGCGCGAGAAGTTCCCGCAGATCATCGGGCCGCGCACCGACGACATCTGCTACGCCACGACCAACCGCCAGCTCGCCGTGCGTGAGCTGGCCACCCAGTGCGACCTCGTGCTGGTGATCGGGTCCAAGAACTCCTCCAACTCGCAGCGGCTCGTCGACGTCGCACGCGACTTCGGCGCCGACGCGCACCTCATCGACAACGAGACGGAGGTCGACGAGGCCTGGCTCGAGGGCAAGCGCGTCGTCGGGATCACGTCCGGCGCCTCCGCGCCCGACGTGCTCGTCCAGCGCCTCGTGGACTTCTTCAAGGCACGCGGCACCGAGCAGGTCGAGACGCTCGAGGTCCTGCGCGAGGACGTCCGCTTCATGCTGCCGAAGTCGATCCGGCAGGCGATGACGGCGCGCAAGGACGCCGCCGTCGACGTCACGACGCACGGATAGGGTCACGCGTCCGTGCGGACGCTCGTCGTCTCCGACCTGCACCTCGGTGCCAACAGCCGGACCGACCTCATGCGCCGGCCGCAGCTGCGCGCGCAGTTCATCGCGGCGCTCCGTGAGCGGGAGGTCCAGCGGCTCGTCGTCCTCGGCGACGGGCTCGAGCTGCGCGAGGTGCCGGTGCGCGTCGGCACCCGCCACGCCGTCGACGTCTTCCGCGAGGTGGGGGAGGCGCTCGGCGAGCACGGCGAGATCGTCGTGCTGGCCGGCAACCACGACCACGCGCTCCTGTCGCGCTGGCACGACGCGAGGCGCCTGCAGGACCCGCCCGAGCGGATGCAGATCGAGCACCGGTTCACCGCGCGGATGGGCGGCGAGCTCGCGACGCAGCTCGCCGACGCGGCCGAACCGGCGCGGCTGTCGCTCGCCTACCCCGGCCTGTGGCTGCGCGAGGACGTCTACGCCACGCACGGCCACTACCTCGACCTGCACACGACGGTCCCGACGATCGAGCGGCTGGCCGCCGGGGCGATGGCGCGCTTCGTCGCCGAGATCCCCGACGCCGCCGACCCCGACGACTACGAGGCGACGCTCGCGCCGCTGTACGCCTGGGCCTTCGTCGTCTCCCAGCGCGCGACCGACCAGGTCTCGGGCGCCGGGCGCCGCGGCTCCCAGAGCGCCTACCGCGCGCTCACCGGCGGCGGCAACCCCGCGCGGCGCGCGGCCATGCGGGTGGCCTTCTTCGCCGCCGTCCAGGCGGTCAACGCCGCGGGCATCGGTCCCGTGGCCCCCAAGCTGAGCCCCGTCTCGCTGCGCCAGGGCAGCCTGCGCGGCATGGGGGAGGTCGTGCGCCGGCTCGGCATCGACGCCGAGCATGTCGTCTTCGGCCACTCCCATCGGCCCGGGCCGCTCCCGGTCGACGACGCCGCCGAGTGGGTCGCGCCGACGGGTGCGCGGCTGCACAACACGGGCTCCTGGTGCTATCAGCCGCACTTCCTCGGCGAGGACCCGGCCCGCTCGCCCTACCGCCCGGGCACCGGCGTCCTGGTCGGCGACGAGGGCCCGCCCGAGCTGCTGCACCTCCTCGACGTCACCGATCACGCGACCCTGCGGCCGCCGCCGGCATGAAGGGCCGCAAGCCGGGGGCGAGCCGCGACCCGGTCCTGCCCCCGCTGGAGCCGGAGACGGCCGTCGACGGCACGCGGGAGCTCGAGCTCGACGGCGTTCGGCTCGAGGCCGAGGACGCAGACCGCCTGCCGCTGGTGCGCCTCAAGGTCACAGAGAGCGAGCTGCTCGGGCTGCGCGTGGAGGCGCAGGCGCAGATGGACCTGCAGCTCACCGACGTCGCGGTCCGGGACGGTGACCTCTCCAACCTGATGGCCCGCGGCGCCGGCCTGCGCCGCGTCCGGATCGGACGCTCGCGCCTGCTGGGCCTCGACCTCGCCGAGGCCGAGCTGCGCGACGTGCGCATCACCGGCTCGAGCCTGCAGCTCGCCCTCCTGGCGGGCGCCGACCTGCAGCAGGTCACCTTCGAGCGCGTCGACCTGCGCGAGGCGACGTTCGCCGGCGCGCGGATGCAGGACGTCCTCTTCGACGACTGCCGCCTCGACGGCGCCGACTTCCGCGACGCCCGCGCACGCGGGTGCGCCGTGCGCGGCTGCACCCTCGACGGCGCGGAGGGCCTGCCCGCGCTGCTGAACGGCACGGCGATGCCGTGGCCCGACGTCGTCGCCTCCGCAGGGTCGCTCGCGCACGCCCTCGGGATCGTCGTGGAGGACTAGCGGCCGGCCATGACGGTCGGCTGCTGCCGACCGGTCGACCAGCTCCTCCCGGCCCCCTCGTCGGTCAGGTGCTGGGAGCGCAGGCCAGGACGTGGTCTGCCAGCACCGGGTCGTCCGGCAGGCCGATCGGAGCTCGTCGGCAGGTGGCCGGCCCACCCACCGCCACCGCGAGCGCTCAGGCGGCCAGGCCCGGCGTGAAGCAGGTCGCCGCGCACTCCACGCCCCGACCGGGGACGAGCTCGAGGACGCCCTCGGTGTGGTGGCCGTGCTCGAGCAGCGGGTAGCAGCCGGGGCCGTCGATCGCGACGGCCGCGCCGTTGACGGTGAGGGTGCCCGTGCCGGTGCAGACGGCGAAGACGCCCGCGGCCTCGTAGGGGCCGCTGTAGGCGCCGGGCTGGTCGGCCGTCTGGGCGGGGAGGACGACGTCCGGCTCGTCCTCGGGACGCACGGGCGCGACGGGCTCGATCTCGAGGCCGAGCAGCTCGGCGATCTCGAGCTCCGTCTCCGCGTAGGCGCCCTCGCCGTAGTGGTAGGAGAACAGCGCGCCGGACTGATCCCACAGGTAGCGGGCCGGCCAGCCCTTGTTGCCGTAGTAGTCCCACAGCATCAGCTCGGAGTCGATCAGCACGGGGTACTCGATCCCGAGGCGCTCGACGGCGGCGCGGACCGCGTCGGGCTCGCGGGAGAACGGCCAGCCGCCCGTGTGGATCCCGATCACCCGCAGCCCGGCGGACTCGTAGCGCTCGTGCCAGGCCTTGAGGTAGGGCAGGGTGCGCAGGGAGTTGACGCGGCAGAAGTCCCAGAACTCCACGAGGACCGGGCGGCCCTTCTGCTTGTCCATCCGCAGCGAGGCCACGTTGACCCACTCGACGTGCTGCGGGAAGGGGGGTGCAGGGATCTCCTGCGGGGGCACGCGCATGGGCCGGCTGACGCTAGCATCGGCCCGGCTTCGGTCCGCCTATCGCCCTCTCGGGCGCGGCACGGCAACTTTGGCCGTCCCGATGCGTTGATCAAGCAGTGGCCCTGGTTCTCACCATCGCGGCCAGCCGTACCCGCTACCCCACCTGTCTCTGAGGAGAGAGCCTTGAAGAAGATCACCACGATCGCGATCGCCGGTCTGTCCACGCTCGCGCTTGCCACCACTGCCGTCGCCCAGACCGATGGTCCGCTGACCGTCACGGGCAAGGCCTCGCCGTCGAAGGCCGGCACGAAGAAGAAGCCGAAGAACACGAAGACCACGGTCGCCTTCAAGGTCGATCCTGCCACGAAGGTGACGCTCAAGAGCGTCGAGTACACCTTCCCCAAGACCGTCAAGATCTCCGGCAAGGGCTTCCCGAGCTGCTCGCTGAACAAGATCGTCGACAAGGGCGAGTCCGCCTGCGCGAAGAAGTCCAAGGTCGGCACGGGCACCGCCCGCGCGTTCGCCGGCACGACGCAGATCGACTTCACCTACAACATCTACGCCGCCGGGTCCAAGAAGATCGTCCTCGCGCTCAAGAGCAACGTCATCTCGACGAACTTCGAGGGCAAGATCTCGGGCAGCAAGGTCACCGTCGAGATCCCCGAGAGCGTCCAGGCGCCGGTCCCGGGCCTGTACTCCACGGTGGAGTCCATCACGGCCAACCTCGGTGCCAAGACGATCACCAAGGGCAAGGGCAAGAAGAAGAAGAAGTACAACTTCGTGTCCACCACCGGCTGCAAGGGCGGCAAGCAGACCGTTGGCGTCAAGCTCAACGTCTCCAACGGCGCCACGCCGATCGCCCCGCTGAGCTCCAAGGTCGACATCCCCTGCAAGAAGTAGTCGCGGCCTAGCCGCACGCCGGACCGCGAGGGCCCCGCGAGAGCGGGGCCCTCGCTCGTTCTAGCCTCCTCCCGGTGCTGACGTTCGGCCATGGGATCGTCGGCAGGGCCGATCTGCCGATCCCGGCGACGCTGTTCGGGGTGGCGGCGGCCATCGTCCTCGTCCTGTCGTTCGCCGCGCTCGCACTGGGCTGGACCCGGCCGCGTCTGGAGACGGTCGCCGAGCGGGCGCTCGTGCGCATCCCGCTCCTCGTCGACGTCCTCCTCGGCGCGCTCGGCGTCGCCGTGTTCGCCGCCGCCGTCTACGCCGGGCTGGCCGGCACGAGCGAGACGACCGCCAACCTGGCGCCGGTGACGATCGACGTCGTCTTCTGGGTCGGCGTCCCCGTCGTGTCGCTGCTGATCGGCGACGTCTGGCGGCTCGTGTCGCCGTGGCGCGCGGTCGGCCGCCTGGCCGGGTCGCTCGTGTCCCGCGCGGGCGGCGGCACCGACGCGCTCGAGTACCCGCCGCGGCTCGGGCGCTGGCCCGCCGTCGCCGTCCTCGTTGGCTTCGCGGTCGTGGAGCTGTGCTGGGCGCAGGGCTCGGACCCGAGGACGCTCGCGGTCCTCGCGCTGGTCGTCCTCGCCGTCAACCTGGCCGGACAGGGCCTGTACGGGGTGGAGGCCTGGAGCCGCAACGGCGACGGCTTCGGGGTCTACTTCGGCCTGTTCGCGGCGCTGTCGCCGTGGCGGCGCGCGGCCGACCGGCGGCTGATGCTGCGCCCGCCCCTCAGCGGCGCGCCGCACGTCTCGCGCCCGGCCGGGACGATCGCGCTGCTGTGCGTGGCGATCGGGTCCACGACGTTCGACGGCGCGAAGGAGGGGCCGTTGTTCGCCTCGATCGCCCCACACATCCAGGACGTGTTCGCGGGGCTCGGGCTCACGACGGGCGCCGCGCTGGAGTGGGCGTTCGTCGTCGGCCTGCTGGTGTGCATCCTGCTCGTGGCGGCGCTGTACCGGATCGGGGTCGCGGGGATCGGGGGTGCGTCGCCGATCGGCGAGCGTGCCCGCGACTACGTCCACACGCTGATCCCGATCGCCGTCGCCTACGTCGTGGCGCACTACTTCTCCTTCCTCGTCTACAACGGGCAGCTGATGTGGCCGCTCGCCTCGGACCCGCTGGGGGACGGCTCGGACCTGCTCGGCGGCGCCGGCGCGAGCATCGACTACGGCGTCGTCAGCGCCACGGCCATCTGGTACGTCCAGGTGGTCGCCCTCGTGACCGGCCACGTGGCCGCCATCGTGCTGGCCCACGACCGTGGCCTGGCCCGCGCGGGAAGCGCCCGCGCCGCCGCGCGCTCGCAGGTCGTCATGCTGGTCGTCATGGTCGCGTTCACCTCCCTCGGCCTGTGGCTGCTATCGGTGTCCAACGCATGATCGTCATCGCACACGCGGGGCACTGGCTGGCGGGCGTCGCCTACGCGCTTCCCGTCTTCGTGCTCGCCGGCTGGCTGGCGGTGGTCAAGATCAAGGACCGCCGCCGGCCGCGCGCCGAGCCCACGGGCGCAGAAGACCCCCGATTGATCCGCTCCGGGGGCGGGTACGAATCCGTCACCGATGTCCCCCGTCGTCGAGCAGCAGCGCACCGAGCGCTACGTGGAGTGGGCCGCCTCGCGCGCCGAGGCCAACCTCGCCTACGACGAGTGGGCCACCGCCCCCAGCCGCCTCGCGTACAGCCTGTACCGGGCCGCCGAGGACCGGGCGGACGCCGCGCAGGACGCGCTGGCCCGGGTCGCCGCCTGACCGTTCCCCGGTCGATGCGTCCGTTGTGCGCCAACCGGCGTACAAGAGACATCCCTCCTTGCGCTGCGCCCATACACCGGGTAAGCCGCACAGCACCAGACACCATGACCCGCGACGACCTCAAGACCCTGCTCGACCGCCTGGATGACACCGGGGAGATCGTCGTGTTCCGGGCGCCGGCCGAGGGCGGTGTCCACGACGTGTGGCTCGACGCGCGCGAGTCCGCCGAGACGGCGTACCGCCACTGGCAGCGCGACGGCGGCGCCGACGCCTACACGGCCTACCTCGCCGCCCAGGACCGGGCGGACGCGGCGCAGGACGCGCTGGCGCTCGAGCCCGTCTAGGCGCCGAGCTTGCGCAGGTCCTGCACGAGCGCCCGGGTGCTCAGCGTGGTCGGGCTGTAGCCGACCCGTTGACGGCCCTCGCCGTCGACGAGGACGACGGAGGCGCTGTGCTCGTCCTCCTTGGACTGCGGCTGGATGCCGAAGGCCTTCCAGACCGGGGCCAGCTGCGCGCGCGAGCCCAGCGCGAACGCCATCCGGCCCGTCATGTGCTGCTCCAGGAGGAACGCGCGGGCGCTGCCGCGCGTGTCGTTGTCCGGGTCGACGCTGACGCCGTAGACGGGGACATCGGCGCCGAGGTCGTCCATCGCGCCGCGGATCTGCTGCACCTCGAGCGGACAGGTGTCCTCGCAGTGGGAGTAGATGAAGGCGTACACCGCGGGCTTGCCGTTCCCGGCGCCCGGGACGACGGCCTTGCCGTCCTGGTCGACCAGCTTGAAGTCCGGCACGGCGGTGCCGGGCGGGCGCACCGCCCCTTCGAAGCCGGTGGGGGTGGTCGGCGCCGTGCCGCTCTGCACGCCCGCGGCCTCGGAGTCCGAGCGCGTCAGGGCCGCCAGCCAGACGCCGGCGATCGCCGCGAAGCCACAGGCGAGGGCGGCGATGAGGACGAGACGTACACGCGGGTGCACAAAGGAGAGACTAGGTTTCGCCCGCTGGTCGTCGCGAGCTCCTCCCTCCGGGCGACGTCACTAGGCCTCGATCAGACCCCGGCGGATCGCGTAGCGGACCAGCTCGACCCGGTCGCGCATGCCGAGCTTGCGCAGGATGTTGCCCCGGTGGGACTCGACGGTCTTCTCCGCGAGATGGAGCGTCGCGGCGATCTCGCGGTTGGTGAAGGCCTCCGAGATGAGCTTGAGGACCTCCTGCTCGCGCGGCGACAGCGGCTCGCGCGGGCCGGTGGAGCCGTCGATCATCCACTCGCGCACCATCGAGCGCTCGACGGCCCCGGTGACGAACGTCTCCCCACGGCCGACGGCGGCGACGGCGTCCAGGAGCGCGCCGTCGACGTCGCGCTTGAGCACGTAGCCGGACGCACCCGCCTGCAGGGCGTCGAAGACGTAGCGCTCGTCCTCGTGCATCGAGAGCATCAGCACGCACGTCCCCGGGAGGTGGGAGCGGATCTGGCGCGCGGCCTGCAGCCCGGTCAACCGCGGCATCGACACGTCCAGGACGCACAGGTCGGGCTTGACGGCGAGCGCGCGCTCGACCGCCTCGACCCCGTCGGTGGCCTCCGCCACGACCTCGAGGTCGGGCTGGCTGTCGAGCAGCAGCTTCAGGCCGCTGCGCACGATCCCGTGGTCCTCGGCGATCAGGATCCTCATGCGCTCCCCATCGTCAGCTGGATCGTGGTCCCCGCGCCGGGACGGCTGGCGATGGACAGATCGCCCCCCACCAGGAGCGCCCGTTCGCGCATGCCGCTGAGGCCGAGCGCGTCCGGCCGGGCGGGGCCGCGGAAGCCGATCCCGTCGTCGGCGACGCGCAGGACGACCGGTTCCCCACCCAGCCCGCCGGAGAGCTCGACCGACACCCGCCGCGCGGCCGCGTGCTGGGCGACGTTGGTCAGGGACTCCTGGGTGATGCGGAAGGCGACGAGCTGCTCCTCGTCGGAGAGCTCGGAGACGTGGCCCGAGTGGCGGAACTCGGCCTCGATGCCCGTGCGCGCCCGGAAGTCGGACACCTGCGTGCGCAGCGCCGTGATCAGCCCGTGGTCGTCGAGCGCCGTCGGGCGCAGCTGCCGGGTCAGGCGCAGGAGCTCCCCCATCGCGGTGTCGGCGACGGCCTGCAGCTCGCGCAGCGGCGCCTGCAGCTCTCCGGGCGCGTCCTGGGCCAGCGCCGACAGCCGCAGCTTCAGCCCCGTGAGCGACTGGTTGACCTCGTCGTGGAGGTCGCGGGCGATGCGCTGGCGCTCGAGCTCCTGCGCGCGCAGGACGGCGCGGCTGGCCCCCCGGCGCTCGCTCTGGAGCCGGTCGAGCATCGCGTTGAGGACGACGCCGAGGCGCTGCACCTCCTTGGCCGCGTGGGGATCGACCTCCGCGCGGAGGTCCGCCGCGCGCGCCGGCTCGTTGATGACGACGGTGTCCATCGTCCGGGCCAGGTCCTCCAGCGGGGCGAGCCGGTGACGGAGCAGCACCGAGTTGAGCAGGATCACGCTGAGGACGCCGACCGCGAGCGAGGCGGAGGTCACGGCGACCGACGCGACGAACGCCGTGACGATCACCAGCCCCGCGTTGACGGCCAGGACCTGGGTGAGCAGGGTGCGCGAGCGCATGTCTGCAGGCGTCATCGGCCCGGTGCCCAGGGGCCTCAAATCGCGGGGTCAGGCGCCCAGGGGGTGGCGCTATCCTTTTGAAAGCAATGAACACGGGTCGACAACGAGGTCTTTCGACGACATGAGTCCCTCAGGCGCGGAGCTCATCCGCCAGGTCAAGAGCCAGATCGAGGAGGTGGACCCGAGCGAGGTCCACAGCAGGATCGAGTCCGCCAACGGCGCGGGCCCGGGCTTCGTGCTCGTCGACGTGCGCGAGAGCGACGAGTGGGACGCCGGCCACCTGCCGGGCGCCAAGCACGTCACGCGCGGGCATCTCGAGTCCCGCATCGAAGGCGCCGCCCCCGATCGTGAGACGCCCGTCGTCCTCTACTGCGCCTCCGGCAACCGCTCGGCGCTCGCCGCCAAGACGCTCCGCGACGAGCTCGGCTACACCGACGTCTCGTCGATGACGGGCGGCTACACGCTGTGGAAGGACCGCGGCTACGCCGTCGACGTCCCCCGCCACATGACCAAGGAGCAGCGCGAGCGCTACAGCCGCCACCTGCTCGTGCCCGAGATCGGCCAGGAGGGGCAGGAGAAGCTCCTCGACGCGAAGGTGCTGCTGCTCGGCGCCGGCGGCCTCGGCTCGCCGACCGCGCTCTACCTCGCCGCGGCCGGCGTCGGCACGCTCGGCATCGTCGACGACGACGTCGTGGACCTCTCCAACCTGCAGCGCCAGGTGATCCACACCACCGACGGCATCGGGACCCCGAAGGTCGAGTCGGCCGAACGGGCGATCCACGACATCAACCCCGACGTCACCGTCAAGACGTACGCGACGCGCCTCGACGCCTCCAACATCATGGAGATCATCGAGGGCTACGACATCATCGTCGACGGCGTCGACAACTTCCCCACCCGCTACCTGCTCAACGATGCCACGGTGCGCCTGCAGATCCCGGTCGTGAGCGCCTCCATCCTCGGCTTCGACGGCCAGCTGTCGGTGTTCGCGCCCTACGACGGCCCGTGCTACCGCTGCCTGTACCCCGTGCCGCCGCCGGCCGAGCTGGCGCCGTCCTGCGGGGCCAACGGCGTGCTCGGGGTCCTTCCCGGCACGATGGGCCTCCTGCAGGCCA
Organism: uncultured Solirubrobacteraceae bacterium; assembly: GCA_963726825.1. GTDB lineage: Bacteria > Actinomycetota > Thermoleophilia > Solirubrobacterales > Solirubrobacteraceae > DATLGB01. The sequence continues at coordinate 384,933 of CAVSDT010000002.1, forward strand.
CGGAGGTCGTCAAGCTCATCATCGGCGCCGGCGAGCCCCTGATCGGCCGCCTGCTGCTGTACGAGGCGCTGGGCGCGACGTTCACGGAGCTCAAGGTCCGCCGCGACCCGGAGTGCCCCGTCTGCTCGCGGGCGCCGGACGAGATCACCGACGACGAGATGGGCGTCTTCCCCGACTACGAGGCGTTCTGCGCCGCCGCGGGCTAGGGTCGATCCACATGGCAACCGTGAAGATCCCACCGGTCCTGCGCCCCTCCGTCGGCGGCGAGAAGACCGTCGACGCGTCGGGCGACACCGTCGGCGACGTGCTGCGCGACCTGGCCGCCAAGCACCCCGCCACCGAGGGCCAGCTGTTCGGTGACGAGGGCCAGCTGAACCGCTACGTCAACGTCTACCTCAACGACGAGGACGTCCGCGTGCTCCAAGGCCTGGACACGGGTGTCGGCGGGTCCGACACCATCGTGATCCTGCCGGCCATGGCCGGCGGCGCGCACTAGCGATCGGCCGCCGGCGCGGCGCCCGAGGGCGCCGCGCGCTGCGGTCGGTCAGTGGGCCGGGCTGTGCCCGTGTCCCGCGACGGCGGCGAGGGCGTCGACGATGCCCTCGCCGTAGAACCCGTTGAAGGCCGGCGTGCCCTCGCAGGTGGCGGCGTACTCCGGCCCCAGGCCGGGGTAGGTGAACGGCTCCTGCGCCGGGCACGCGACGTCGGTCGCGGTCGACTTCAGGATCCGCTCGACCGTGGCGGGCGCCAGGGTGACACCGCCGTTGGCCTTGTTTCTGTCCTTCTTGCCGTAGCGGCTGACGATCAGCGCCGCGACGCCGACGGCGTGCGGGGAGGCCATCGAGGTGCCCTGGATCCACTGGTAGTAGGCGTTGCCGTCCTTGACCACGGAGGTCGTGGTCGGCTGGCCCGTCGCGGGGTCGATCGTGCCCGCGGCGACGCCCACGCTGTAGGGGTAGGCGGCCAGGATCGCCTTCTGCACGTCGCGCGAGCCGTCGGCCGTGTCACGCGTGTCGCCGCCCGGAGCGGCGACGTCGGCCTGCTCGACGCCGTAGTCGGAGTAGTAGGCCTTGCGCGTGGAGGGTCCGACGGACGTGACGCCGATGACCCCGTCGGCCTCGGTCGGCATCGACTTGCAGCCGTTGTCGATCGTGCGCTCGCGGGCACCCGTCGGGTTCCCCTCGGCGTCGACCGGATAGTCGGGCGAGCTGTCGTCGAACGTCGGCTTGCCGAGGTCGGTGTGGCCGTTGCCCTCCGCGGCGACGGTCGTCACGCCGCGGGCACGCGCGTAGTCGATCGCGCGCTGCGTGGCCTCGATGACGAGCCGCTGCTCACGCTGCTCGGCGGGGGAGTCCGCCGGGTTGCTCGTGCAGTTGTACAGCCACGGATCGATGTAGTAGCTCATGTTGACCACGTCGATGCCGTGGTCGCCGGCGTAGGTGAGGGCGTTGAGGCTCGGGCCGAGGAAGAAGTAGCCCGAGTCCTGGCCGGCGCGCAGGTTGACGAGGTCGACCTTCGGGGCCACGCCGGCCATGCCGACGCCGTTGATCGGCGAGCCGATGGTGGAGGCCACGTGCGTGCCGTGCCCGTCCTCGTCGACGTCGGCCGGGTCCTCGCAGGACCCGTCGGGGTCCTCCGCGCACGGGCCGTCGATGGTCGGGTCGTCGGTGGTGAAGTTCCGGCTCAGGGCGCCGTCGAAGTTCGGCGCGATGTCCGGGTGGCTGCCGTCGATGCCCGTGTCGATGATGCCGACGCGGACCGCCTCCGAGCCCTGCTCGCGGGCGTAGGAGCCGTCGGCCGTGGCGTGCATCATCTGCATGTCCCACTGCAGCGGGGCGAGCGGATCGGTGCCCGGGACCGGGGACGGCTTGCGGCCGGGCCCCTTGCCGGCGCCGACGTCGCGCTCGACGCCGTCGCGCTTGACGTGGTCGCGCGGCGCCTTGCCGATCGAGCGGTCGCGCACGGCGCCGACGACGGACGCCGAGTGGCCGACGTCGGAGCGGAAGCCCGGCCGGGCGGCGCGCACGGTGGCCACCCCGATGGCGCGGTTGAGCTGCACCACCCGGCCGCCGGCGCGCTTGACCGCGGCGCGGGCCTTGGCCGGCTTGACGCCGGGCTTGAACAGGACCACGTAGTCGCGGCCGACGGGCGCGGCCTCGGCCGCGGCGGACGTGCCCAGCAGGGCACAGGCGGCCAAGGCCGCCGGTAGGGCTCTGCGCATCGATGAAACCCCCTGATGCGTTGTCCGGGCCACCCCCCTGGTGGCCCGATGATCGGGGGAGCGTAGTCCGCTTGGCGGCGTCCGTCAGTCCCGGTCGGGCTGATCGTCGTCCTGGCGGACGAACAGGCCCCGGACGAAGCCCCACAGCTGGACGGGGAACGGCGGGCCGGGCGGGGCGTCGAACTCACCGCGGTGCACGCGCGGCCACAGGGACGCGAACTCGGCCCCCAGCAGCGCGACGTTGGCGGCGATGAAGACGAACACGAGGAACGCGATGATCGAGCCGAGCGACGCGTAGACCGCGCCGTAGTTGGCGAACTGCGTGAGGTAGATCGCAAAGCCCGTCTTGGCGAGCTCGTAGCCGATCGCCGCGACGAGCACGCCGGGCCAGATGTCGCGCAGGCGCGGGCGCGTCGAGGGGACCAGCCGGAAGAGCCCGGCGAAGACGAGCACCGCCAGCGCGATCGGGACGACCCGTCCGGCGTTGATGAGCAGCTCGGCGATCACGCCGCCGGCACCGGGGATGACGTCGTTGACCCCGCGGGAGATCGTGGAGGTGATCTCGTCCGCGAGGGTCAGCGCGAGGGAGGCGGTGACGAGCACGCCGAAGACGAGCACCATCACGAAGTCCCACAGCTTCGCCTGCACGGGCGGCCGCGCGTCGGAGGTGTTGAAGGCGGCGTTGAGCCCGTGGCGGATCGCGGCCATCACGCCGGAGGCCGCGAACAGCAGCGTCGCCACGCCGAGGGCGCTGAAGCCCGCGACGTCCTGCGTGACCTGGGTGAGCAGGCGCTGCAGCTGGCGGCGGCCGCCGTCCTCGGTCAGGGGCAGGTTGTCGAGCAGGAACGCGATGACGCGCGTACGCGCCTGGTCGTCGTTGACGACGAGGCCGAGCACGGCCACGCTCAGGATCGCCAGCGGGAAGATCGAGAAGAGCGCGTAGAAGGAGATCGCGGCGGCGCGCTGCGGCATCCCGTCGCGGAAGAAGTCCCCGACGCCCTGTTCGATCAGCTGCCAGACGCGCATCAGGACCCGCCCCGCACGGGTGCGTGGCGGGACGACGGCCGGTGCGGCATCCGAGCTCATGGCTGCGGTGGGGGTACCCACACGCCCAGACGCCTCACTATCCTTTGGAAAGTCATGGGTCCAGAGCTGCTCAACCGCCCTTGCGGCGGCCGCTACGGCGACATCGTCCAGGCCATCGGCAACACGCCGCTGGTGGAGCTCAAGCGGCTGTCGCCGAAGCCCGGTGTGCGCATCTGGGCCAAGATGGAGTCGTTCAACCCGACGGGTTCGGTCAAGGACCGGGTGGCCCGCGCCATGATCGAGGACGCCGAGGAGCGGGGTCTGATCGGCCCCGGCCAGACCATCCTCGAGCCGACGTCGGGCAACACGGGCATCTCGCTCGCGATGATCTGTCGGCGCAAGGGCTATCCGCTGAAGGTCGTCATGCCCGACAACGTGACGCCCGAGCGCACCCAGCTGCTGCAGATGTACGGCGCCGAGATCGTCTACTCCCCCGGCGATCAGGGGTCAAATGGCGCCGTCGCGCTGGCCAACGAGATGGCCGCCGCGGACCCGAGCTACTTCATGCCCTACCAGTACGGCAACGAGGCCAACCCCCGCGCCCACTACGAGGGCACGGCTCCGGAGATCCTCAACGAGCTCGACGAGGTCTCGGCGTTCGTGGCCGGCCTCGGCACGGGCGGGACGCTGATGGGCAACGGCCGGCGCCTGAAGGAGGAGTTCGGCGACGCCGTCAAGATCGTCGCCGCCGAGCCCATGCAGGGCGAGCCGGTCCAGGGCCTGCGCTCCCTCGACGACGGCTTCATCCCGCCGATCATCGACCTCTCCGTGCTGGACCGCAAGATCTTCGTGACCAACGAGGACGCGATCGTCTGGACGAAGAAGCTCCTGGAGGAGGAGGGCATCTTCGCCGGCGTCTCCTCCGGAGCGATCGCGTCGATCGCCGTCCGGATCGCCAACGAGATGGACGAGGGCAACGTCGTCTTCATCGTGTGCGACGACGGTTGGAAGTACCTCTCGAGCGGGCTCTACACGAAGCCCGTCGCGGAGCTGCTCGAGCTCGAATCCACGCTCTGGTGGTAGGGGGGTCCCCGTCGCCGCTCACGCGGCGAGCGGTCCTGCTCGCCGCCCCCGCCCTGGCGTTGAGCGCGTGCGGGAAGGCGGCCGACGCGCCGCAGGACCCCAACGTGGACACGGGCACGCAGAAGCAGGGCGACGTCGCCCTGCTCACCGGCCTGCTCGAGGCCGAGACGACGCCCGGCGGCGCGGCAGCGGACGGCCGTGAGCCGGCGGCGCTCGCCCGGGCCATCGCGCGCAGCGCCACCGCCCATCAGCAGACGCTCGCGGAGGCGATCCGCGCGCTCGGCGCAAGCCCGAGTGCCGTGACCGGCCCCGCTGCCGACGGGCCGTTCGACCCGGCGGCGGCCCTCGCCGCGGCCCAGCAGGGGGTCCGCCTGTACCTGGACTTCATCCCCAAGCTCTCCGACGGGCGGGTGCGGGAGCTGACCGCCTCGATCCTCGCCGACAAGGCCGCCCACATCGCTCAGCTGCGCATGCTGCTCGACCAGCCCCCGGTGCCCGAGGCGTTCGTGGCGTGAGCGCCACCCGCCGTCAGGTCGTGATCGCCGCCGCGGGCAGCGCCATCGCCGTCCCGCTGGCGCGCGCCGTGCCCGCTCCCGCCGCGATCAGCGGGGACGCCGCCGTGCTCACCCAGGTCGCGCGCGTCGCCCTGCTGCTGCGCCACACCTACGCCGCCTCGGTCGACGGGTTGGACGGCGCTCCGCAGCTGCAGGCCACCTTCCGCCTCTTCGCCGCTCAGGAGGCCGAGCACCTCGGCGCCCTCGCCACGAGCCTGGAGGCGCTCGGCGCGCCGAAGCCCCCGGGTCCGGCGAGCCCCGCCGAGGCCGCCCGGCTCGCGACCCAGCTCGGCGTCGAGGCGACCTTCCCGGGCCCCGCCGCGTCCCCGCGCGACGCGGTCCGCTTCGCGCTCGCCGCGGAGGACGTGGCCGGCCGCACGCTCGAGCGCGCGGCGGCCCGGCTGGGCGACCTGAACCTGATGCAGACGGCGCTGACCATCCTCGGATGCCAGGCCCAGCACGCCGCGGTGCTCCGTGCGGCACTCGGGCGCGGGCCCGTCCGGTCCGCCGTGATCCGATCGTGAGCCGGAGGAGTACCCTGGGGTCATGTTCAGCGGCATCGGCGTACCCGAACTGCTCATCGTCCTCGTGATCGCGTTGATCGTGCTGGGGCCGAAGAAGCTGCCTGAGGTCGGTCGCTCGCTCGGACGCGGCATGCGCGAGTTCAAGGACTCCGTCTCGGGCGACGACAAGGACGACGACGACGACGAGTACCCCGGCCTGGGGTCGCCGTCCTCGACGACCACGACGACGACGCCGCCGGCCGACGCCGTCACGACGGAGCCCACCGCGCCGTCGTCGACGACGCAGTCCTGACCCCGCCGCCCGTGCGCATCACGCAGGCCCTCGTGGACGACATGGTCGCCCACGCCCTCGCCGACGCCCCCGACGAGTGCTGCGGCATGGTCGGCGTCGTCGCCGGCGAGGCGCAGACGGTCCACCGCGTCACGAACGGCGCGCACAGCCCGCTGCGGTACGTGATGGATCCCCAGGAGCAGTTCCAGGCGCAGACGGCGATCGAGGAGGCGGGCCAGGAGCTCGGCCTCATCTACCACTCGCACACGCGCTCGGCGCCCGAGCCGTCGCAGACCGACGTCAACATGGCGTTCTACCCCGAGACCGACCTGCTGCTGTACCCCGACGCCCTGTACGTGATCGTCGGGGTCGCCGACCGCGACGCCCCCGAGGTGCGCACCTGGCGCATCGCGGCCGACAGAAGCGTCGCCGAAGTCGCCCTCGAGGTCGTCTAGGCCATGGCGGCGGCAGCGCTCGTCTGCCCCGCCGGTCACGCCTTCGACGCGACCGCCGGCGCGCGCTTCTGTCCGGCCTGCGGCCTGCCGCTGACGCTCGCCGCCGAACCGGTCGGGTCCATCTCCGACGCCGCGCACCGAGCGCGCAAGGTCTCGCCCCAGTACGGCGAGGGGAAGCTCGTCAAGGTCGGCTGGGCGCGCAACCAGGCCGAGGCGGAGTTCCTGGCCGGGATGCTCCTGGAGGAGGGGGTCCCGAGCGTCATCAAGCGCGGCATCGGCGTCGACGTCCCCGACTTCCTCGCCGCCGGCCCGCGCGACATCCTCGTCGCCGAGTCCGGCGTCGACGTCGCGCGCGACGTCCTGCGCCCCGTGTGGGACCGTCCGCCGCCCGTGGCCGAGGAGCCGCGCCGCGCCGCGCGGCCGCTGTGGGTGCGCGGGCTGGCCGCGCTCCTGGCCGCCGTGCTGCTCGCCGTCGCGGTCTTCTTCGCGCTCCAGGCGGCCTTCGGCTGGTGAGCTAGTGCCCGCGGGCGGCGTCGCGCGCCAGGTGCGAGCGCCACGCCGCCTCCGTGTGGCGCAGCGAGCGCCCGTCGAAGGCGCGCTCGAGCGCGACGCGCGGGCCGTCGGTCGGCGCGGTGAGCGCCAGCTGCAGCGCGGCGTCCGGGCCGTCCTCGCGTGTGGCGAGGTCGAACACGGTGCCGCCGAGCAGGAGCGCGTCGGCGCGCGCCGGCGGGAAGCTGGGCTCGGGGCCCTCGCGCAGCCGCCGCGCGATCAGTGGGCGCACGTGCGGGACGCCGCCTGACATCCACTGGGCGGCGCCCTCGAGCAGCCACGCCCAGCGCAGGTAGCGCCGCCACGCACGCGGCGTCCAGGGCGGCGGCATGCCCGGGAGCGCCGTGGCGAGCAGGTTGCGCGCCAGCAGCGCCACGGGGGTGAGCATCAGGAGCTCGAGCGAGCCCTGGGCGTTGGTGGCGCGCTTGGCCAGCGCGCGGGGGGAGAGGACGTGGAGCTCGTCCTCGCCCGCCCAGCCGACGACGTAGCGGCGGCCGGCCGGCGCGGTCATCCGCCGCAGCACGGGCAGGGTGGGGGCGGCGGCGTCGAGCTGCGCCTCCGTGCCGTGCAGGACGAGCGTCAGGTCGCCCGCCTCGGTGCCGAGCGCATCCTCGAAGCGGGCCACGACGCCGTCGAGCGTGCGCAGGACCTGGGCGGCGTCGGCCGCCTCGCGATCGTCGTGGCGCGCCGAGAAGCGCGCGGAACTCGACTCGACCCAGGCCATCGGTGCTTCTTCGGGGTGCGGATGTGCCGAACCTGCTGTTGGGCGGCGCAAGTCGGGGTAGGGACGGACCCATGAGTGATGAACGCACGACGGGCGGGCTGGTCGGCAAGGTCGCCGGCAAGGCCAAGGCGGCGATCGGGGACGTCGTGGGCAACGACGATCTCGCGCGCGAGGGACGGCTGCAGGAGAGCCAGTCCGACGCGCAGCGGGAGTCCCTGGAAGCCGAGCAGGAGGCCAAGCGCAAGGAGGCCGAGGCCCAGACGGAGGCGCACAAGGCCGAGTTGGAGGCCGAGCGACGCGACCTCGAGGCCCGCGAGGAGGCCGAGACCCGCGAGGAGCGCATCGAGCGCGAGCGCGAGGCCGCCGAGCACAAGGCGGAGGCGAACGCCGCGCAGGAGGCCGAAGCCGCCGACCGCCTCGAGGCGACGGGCGACCAGAGCGCGCAGCAGCTCTCCGAGCGTGCCGAGCAGGAACGCCTGGAGGCGGCGCAGGAGACCCTTCGCCTCGAGCGCGAGGCCGCCGCGGCCGAGCAACGAGCCGACCAGATCGACCCGAAGGACCGCTGACCATGAGCCTGAAGTCCCTGTCCCGCCGTGCCCTCACCACGTCCCTGGACGTCGGTGGATGGCCGCTTCGCCGCGTCGCACGCTTCGCCCCCGGCGGCGAGGCGTTCGTCGAACGAGCCGACACCGCCGTGCGCAGCACGGCCGCCTCGCTCCTGGGCGACGCGACGCTGCGCGAGGACGCCGAGCGCCGCCGTGAGGCCGCCGACGCCCGCGGCGAGGCCGCTGCCCTGCGTGAGGAGGCCCGCGAGCGCCGCGACGAGGCCGACGCCCGCTTCTCCGAGCGTGAGAGCGAGGCCGAGCGTCGGCGTCGCGCCACGGAGGAGCAGGCGGAGGCCAAGCGCCAGGAGGCCGCCCAGCAGGCCGACGAGCGCAAGCAGCAGGCCAAGAAGGCGGCCGCGAAGCGCAAGCAGGCGAGCACGCAGGCCAAGCGCGTCGCGGACGAGCGCAACGAGAGCGAGCGCCGCAAGGAGCGCCTCGAGGTGCTCGACGAGGCCGAGGAGGCCGTCAAGGAGCGCGACGAGGCGCTGACCACCGCCGACGAGGCCAAGCGCCTCGAGGCGGCCGCCGCGCGCACGAAGGCCCAGCGCAAGGACTGACCGCCGGGGCGGCGGGCGCCGGCAGGCGCCCGCCGTCGATGGACGTCGCTAGGCGAAGGCCGGGACCGAGACCTCGGTCCCGTTGGAGTCCGCGACGCGGGCGATCTCGTCGCGGACGCGGTCGAACTCCTCGTCGCTGAGCACCGGGGTGCCCTCGAACGGGAGGTCGCGCGTGATCTCGAGGAAGGAGCGGCAGCCGCCGAAGTCGTCACGGACCTTGACCGTGACGGGCCGCGGGATGCGGTGCGCGCGCAGGAGCACGACGTGGAGCGGATGGCTGCGCTTCCAGTTGAAGCGCTTCTCCGCGTAGTCGGGCGTCCAGATGTAGTACGGCGACAGGGCGTCGATGGCACGGCGATCCGTGATGGTCCACGCCGCCGCCACCTCCGCCCAGGCACGGATGCGCACGCGGTCGGGCTGGGGGATCCCGCCGTCGGCGGTCAGCGCCCAGGCCGGCGGCTCGCCGTCGGCCCACACGCCCTCCTCGAGGGCACGGCGCAGCTCGGGCTGGTGGGACTCCCGCACGAGGTCCGCGCGCTGATGGTCGAACGTCGGGTAGAGGAAGAAGCGGCTGTGCTCGAGCTCGAACTGCTTGTGGGGCTCGTGGACGCCACCCTTGCGCAGGGTGAGCAGCTGCTCACCCTCTGCGAGGGCGCGAACCGTGACAGCCCATTCCTTGAAGGCAATTGGCATAGATGAAGGGGGGATCGTCGGACTGCCTGAGGCTCGGCGCGACCCACGGGGGTGGGCCCGGACCGTAGGCGGAGCATGCTGACTGCCCCGCCGGTAGTCGCAAGAAGTCCCTGCATTTGATGGGAGGTGTGACGCCCGACACGGTGTGGACACCCTGTCCGACACCGCCACCGTATCGCGCCTGGAGCCGATGTGGAAGGGGCAGTGTGCCGGACGTCACACGGGTGTCAGGGCGTCGGTGCCAAGCCCTTGCGGATCAGCGCCAGGACGTGCTCCGGGCGCTCCTCCGGGAGGAAGTGCCCGGCGTCCTGGAGCACCTCGGTCCGGCCCAGCGGCGCGTGCTCCCCGAGACCTGCGACGCGCTCCGGCGTGAGGATGATCTCCTCCGAGCCGGTGACGAGCAGGACCGGCATCGGCAGCGACCGATTGGCGTAGTGGCCGGCGGCGATGGGGCGCAGCTCGCGCAGGAGGAACGTGCGGTACAGCCGCGAGGATGCGCGCGCGTGCCCCGGCCGGCGCAGGGCGTCCCGGTAGATGGCGATGGTCTCGCGATCCCACTGCAGGCGCGGGCTCCCCTTGCGCAGGATCAGCTCGACGAGCCCCGTGCGGCGCAGGAGGAACGGGCCGAGGCCGGGCGTCGAGATCGGCAGCTGATAGCCCGCTGTGGCCAGCGTGGACCGCAGGCTGCTGCCGCCGATCTTCAGCCACGGGTGGGTGATGGAGAACGCGACGAGGTGCTTGACGCGCTCGGGGGCGCGCAGCGCGACGAGGAACGCCACGAACCCGCCCCAGTCGTGGCCGACGAGGTCGAAGTCCTCCACGCCGAGGGCGTCGAGGAGGGTGAGGACGTCGGCCGCCAGGCCCGCCTTCGCGTAGCGCCCCGCGGGCGCGTCGCTCCACCCGAACCCACGGAGATCGGGGACGAGCACGCGATGCGTCGTGGCGAGGTCGGCGAGCTGGTGGCGCCACAGCCACCAGTGCTGCGGCCAGCCGTGCAGCAGCACGATCGGCGGCGCCTCGGGGTCGCCGGCCATCGCGACGTGCCAGCGCGCGCGGCCGACCTGCAGGTCGGTGTGGGTGACGCCGGGGAGCGTCGGAGGCGCGGGGGCGAACACGGGCGGGACCGTACCCCCTACGGGGTGCGGATCTGGTCGGGGGCGTCGCTGGGCAGATCGCTGATCGCCGGCGTCCCGGCCACGACCACGATGAGCACGACGATCGCGGCCGCGATCAGCGCCACCCGGCGCCCGGTGCGCAGCACGAGGCGGACGGTCCCGATCGCCGCCCCCGCGATCGCGCTCGCGGCGAGCATCGGCCCGTCGAGCCAGTCTCCGTCCTCGAACAGGCGCCGCAGCGCCCGCGCGTTGTCGGCCGCGAGGCCCCCGACGTCAGCGGCGTCGCTGTTCCAGGGCAGGACCTGGAGCGCCGCGAGCAGGCCGACCATCGCCGTCAGGCCGGCGAGGGCGCCGACCACGGGCCCGCGCGTGGTCAGGGCCAGCGCCGCCGAGAAGACCAGCCAGGCGCGCGGGTCGCGCACGAGCTCGGCGACGCCGTCCTGCGGGCTCGCCCCGATGCGGGTCACCACGACGCCCAGGACGAAACCGGCGATCAGCGCGATGACGACGGCGACGGCGGGCTTCACGCGTCGTCCCCCTGCGGCGCCCCGTGACCGCCGCCGCCGGGCGTCTCGATCCGCAGGCGCTGCCCGGCCTTCAGCCGCACGGCGGCCTTCGGGCCGAGCTCCGCGCCGTCGAGGGTGTTGCGACCGCGCTCGCCGGGCTGGCCGCCGTCGGCACCGGGTGGCGCGTGGCGGCGGCGCTCCGTGATGAGCGACAGCTGCATGTCGGCGGTGGCCTCGTACTCGCGCACGATCCCGTCGCCGCCGCGGTGGGCGCCGGCGCCGCCGGAGTCGCGGCGCACGGCGTACGTCGTCACCCGGAGCGGGAACTCGAGCTCGAGCGCCTCGACGGGCGTGTTGAGCGTGTTGGACATCGCGACGTGGACGCCCGTGGGCCCGTCGGCGTCGGGGCAGGCGCCCTGACCGCCGCCGAGCGTCTCGTAGTAGGTGAAGTCGTCCGTGCCCAGGACGACGTTGTTCATCGTCCCCTGACCCAGCGCGCGGCCGAAGGCGGCCAGGACGAGGTCGGCGACGCGGCTGGAGGTCTCGACGTTGCCGGCGACGACCGCCGCGGGGCGGCGGGCGTTGAGCAGCGAGCCTTCCGGCGCGAAGATCTCGAGCGGCCGGGAGGCGCCGGCGCTCGGGGGGATGTCGGGATCGGTGAGCACGCGGACCGCGAACAGACAGGCGCTGACCGTGACGGCGAGGGGGCAGTTGAGGTTGCCCGCGTGCTGGTCGACGCTGTCGGTGAAGTCGAGGGTGAGGGTGTCGCCGGCCACCGTGGCCCGCAGCCGCAGCTCGAGATCGGTGCCGTCGCCCGCCTCGAGGACGTCCGTCGCCTCGTAGGTGCCGTCGTCCATCGCCTCGATGCAGGCGCGCATGCGGCGCTCGGCGTAGTCCTGCACCGCGTCGGTGGCCGCGCGCAGCTCGTCGCGGCCGACGCGCTCGGCCAGCTCGCGCAGTCGCAGGGCGCCCGTGCGGTTGGCCGCCAGCTGCGCGCGCAGGTCGGCGCGGCGCTGGGGCGGGTTGCGCATCTGCTCGGCCAGCTCGTCGATGGCGGCGTCGTCGAGCACCCGTGGGGCGATCACGACGCCCTCGTCCTCGAGCGTCGTGGAGTCGGCGGGCATGGAGCCGGGGGTGGGCCCGCCGACGTCGGCGTGGTGCGCGCGGGACGCGGCGAACCCGAGCAGCGCGCCGTCCGCGTCCAGCACGGGCGTGACGACGGTGATGTCGGGCAGGTGCGAGCCGCCGGAGAACGGGTCGTTGAGGACCCAGGGCTGCCCGTCGGCGTGGTCCTCCCCGGCGACGGCGGCGACCGCGGCGGGCATCGCCCCGAGGTGGACGGGGATGTGCTCGGCCTGCATGACCATGTTGCCGTCGGGGTCGAACAGCGCGCAGGAGCAGTCGTTGCGCTCCTTGATGTTGGCGGAGTGGGCGGCCTTGACGAGCACGGCGCCCATCTCGTCGCAGGCGGCGCGCAGGGCACCGGAGAGCACCCGCAGGGCGACGGCGTCCATCAGGCGTCCCGCCGCAGCAGAAGGGAGCCGGCGGCGTCGACCTCGCCCGTCCAGCCCGGGGCGACGACGAGGGTGGACTCGGGCAGCTCGACGATGGCGGGCCCCGCGACGCGCTCCCCGGGGGCGGGCTTGCCGCGCAGGACGGCGGCCTCGTGCTCCTCCCCGTCGAAGACGGCGGTGCGCGCGCCGGTCGTGGTCTCGGCGCCGGCCGCGGCGGCCTCCGCGGCGATCTCCGGCCCCGGATCGGCGGCGGTGACGGCGACGGTGACGAGCTCGACGTCGGCCTCCGGGTCGCGGTAGCCGTACAGGCGCTCGTGCTCGGCCTCGAAGCGCTCCCGCAGGCGACCGGGCTCCAGCGCGGCCTTCCCGTCGGCGCCCACACGCAGCTCGAACGCCTGGCCGCGGTAGCGCAGGTCCAGCACGACGCGCCGCTCCCCGTCGGTGCCGAGGTCCGCCCGCGCGCGGTCGGAGAGCTCGTCGACGACGGCGCTCACGGCCTCATGCGTCAGCGCGTCGCCGGCGAGCAGGACCGAGCGCTGGACGTCGCGACGGCGCTCGGAGACGACGAGGCCGAGCGCGGCGAGGACGCCGGAGGCGCGCGGGCACAGGATCGTGTCCATCCCGAGCTCGTCCGCGATCGCGCAAGCATGGAGGGGCCCGGCCCCGCCGAAGGGCAGCAGGGCGAGGTCGCGCGGGTCGACGCCGCGCTCGACCGTCATGACGCGCAGCGCCCGCACCATCTCGGCGTTGGCGACGTCGCGGATGCCCTGCGCGCAGGCGCGCTCGTCGAGGTCGAGGCGCTCGCCCAGCGCGCGGACGGCGGTGCGCGCCGCCTCGACGTCGAGGTCGATGCCGCCCGCGAGCGGCCCGTCGGCGTCGAGGTAGCCGAGCACGACGTTGGCGTCGGTGACCGTGGGCTCCGTCCCGCCGTGGCCGTAGGCGGCCGGGCCGGGGCGTGCGCCCGCCGAGCGGGGGCCGACGCGCAGCGCGCCGCCCGCGTCCGCCCAGGCCACGGAGCCACCGCCGGCGCCGACGGTGTGGACGTCGAGGGTGGGCAGGGCCACGGGTCGCCCGCCGACGGGCCGCCCGCGCGTCTCGACCACCGCGCCGTCCTGGGTCACGCAGACGTCGCAGGACGTGCCGCCCATGTCGAAGCAGAGGACGTCGCGGCCGGCCTGCTGCGCGACCCAGGCGGCACCGGCCGCGCCACCGGCGGGACCGCTGAGGACGGTGGTGGCCGCGTGGGCACCGGCGTGGTCGACGTCGGCGAGGCCGCCGGAGGACTGCATCACGTCGGGCCGCGGCAGGCCGGCGTCGGCGGCGCGGTCGACGAGGCGGCGCAGGTAGGCGGCCAGGAGGGGGGAGAGGGCGGCGTCGATCTCGGTCGTCGCGGCGCGCTCGTGCTCGCGGAAGGTCCCGACGGCCGCGTGGGAGAGCGAGACGTGGACGGCCGCGCCGAGTGCGGAGGCGAGCGCCGCGCCGATCGCCTGCTCGTGCTCAGGGTGGCGGTAGGCATGGAGGAGGCAGACGGCGACCGCCTCCGGCTCGAGCGCGCGCACGCGCTCGACGAGGTCGTCGAGGTCCTCCAGCGGCTCGAGCTCGCCGTCGGGGCCCATCCGCTCCGAGGCGCCGAGCCGGCGCTCGGGCGGGACGAGCGGCGCGGGGTGCGCGACGCACAGCCGGTAGAGGTCGGCGCGGGCCTGGCGGCCGAGCTCGACCACGTCCTCGAAGCCGGCGGTGGTGATGAGGACCGTGCGCGCGGCCTCGCCCTCCAGCAGGGCGTTGGTCGCGACGGTGGTGCCGTGCGCGAAGGAGTGGACGTCGCCCGGGTCGGCACCCGCGGCCTCGAGGGCGGCGCGGACGGCGTTGAGCACGCCCTCGGACTGGTCGTGGGGGGTGGTGGGCGACTTCGCGGTCACGAGCCGGCCGTCGAGGGCCAGCACCGCGTCCGTGAACGTCCCTCCGACGTCGACTCCCAGCAGCACGGGCGGGACGCTACCCCGCGAGGCCGGGACGCGTGCAACGGCGGTCTAGGCCGCGACGGCCTCGCGCTCGTCCTGCTCGGCGAGGTGCTGGTGCGACGGGCAGTAGCCGTTGCGCGGCAGCGGCATGCGCTGGCACGGCTTGCCCTTGCGGGTCGTGGCCCGGCACTCGAGCTTGTTGCCCAGCGGGTCGTAGCCCGTGACGGGCTGGTGGTCGAGCCACTCGACGCACAGGCTCAGGTAGTGGTTGACCACGCGGTGGACCTTCGACTGCGCGACCATGGGGAAGAAGACCCGGATGTCGTTGAACAACGTGCGCTCCGGATGGGCGAAGTAGTGGCGGTCCGTGGCCAGCCGGTAGACCGTGGCCTCGGCGGCGGCGAGGACGTGTCCGTGGTTGGAGGAGCCGTCCGGGCGGACAGGGCGGTGGTCGATCTCCTGCGCGAGCTCCCGGTAGATGGCCCTGCTGAACTGGTACACGCCGCCCTGCCTCCCGTGGTCCCCTACGACGCCCCCGCGACGCCGATGGTCATGTTCCCGTCTCAACGGCATTTCAGATTGAGTTCAGATTAAGTGCCGTCACTTCCAGCTGATCTTCGTCGGTGAGGTGACCGCTGCGGTGATCACGGAGTGCCGGTCGTCGAGCTCCGGGTCCGCCGCTGTGAACTCCGCGCGAGCGTGGCCGCCACGGGTCTCCTCGCGGGCGAGGGCGCTGGCGGCGACCAGCTGGGCGAGGGGGTGGAGGTCCGCGGCGAGCGCTTGGAGGCCCTCGGCGTCACGCTCGAGGCCCGCGAGCCGCCAGGTCGCCTCGCGGGTGGCGCGCGTCGGCGGCTGCGGCGGACCTCCCGCGACGGCACCCGTGGCCGGCCCGGCCGGCGGGGCGAGGTCGAGCCCGGCCAGCGCCGCGCGGCGGCCGAAGACGAAGCACTCCGACAGCGAGTTGGACGCGAGCCGGTTGGCGCCGTGCAGGCCCGTGCAGGCGACCTCGCCGACGGCATGGAGGCCGGGCACGGCGGTGCGGCCGTCGAGGTCGGTGACGACGCCGCCCATCAGGTAGTGGGCGGCGGGGGAGACGGGGACGGGCGTCGTGGCGGGGTCCAGGCCGGACTCGCGCAGGGCGGAGACGACGTTGGGGAAGCGCGCGAGGTCGACGTGGCGCATGTCGAGGTCGACGTGGTCGGCGCCCGTCTCGCGCAGCAGCCGGAAGATGGCGCGGGCGACCTCGTCGCGCGGGGCGAGCTCCGCGACGAAGCGCTCCCCGTCGGGGCCGTGGAGCGTGGCGCCCTCTCCCCGGACGGCCTCGGACACGAGGTAGCCCTCACGTCCCTCGATGCCGGTGACGGCGGTGGGATGGAACTGGGCGAACTCGAGGTCGGCGAGGTCGGCGCCCGCGGCGCGGGCGAGCAGCAGGCCCGAGCCCCACGAGCCGGGCGGGTTGGTCGTGCGCGACCACAGGGCGGCGCCGCCGCCGGCCGCGAGCACGACGGCCCGCGCGGTGAGGTCGGTCCCGTCGTCGAGCCTGACGCCCGTGCAGGTCCCGTCCGCCGCTACGAGGAGCCCGACGACGCGGCGGCCCTCGCGCACCTCGATCAGCGGCTCGCCGACGACGCGGGCCGAGAGGGCCCGCAGGATGCGGCGGCCGGTCGCGCTGCCGCCGGCGTGGACGATGCGGCGCTCGCTGTGGCCGCCCTCGAGGCCGAGGGAGACCTGGCCGTCGGGGCCGGCGTCGAAGGTGACGCCGTAGGAGACGAGGTCGGCGAAGCGCGCGGGCGCCTCCGCGCACAGGACCTCGGCGGCGCTGCGGCGCACGAGGCCGCGGCCGGCGACGAGGGTGTCCTTCAGGTGGCGCTCGGGGTCGTCGGAGATCGCGAGGGCGGCGGCGAGGCCGCCCTGGGCCCAGTAGGAGGCGGTCTCGGCCAGCGGCATGGCCGACACGAGCGTCACCCGGGCGCCGGCGCGAGCGGCCTCGAGCGACGTGAACAGCCCGGCGGCGCCGGCTCCGACGACGATGAGCTCCGGCACGCGGATGTACGGTACCCGCGTGGCGCGTCCGCTCTGGCTCCATCATCCCGCGTCGCTCGCGCACGACATCCCTGGGCATCCCGAGCGGCCGCAGCGGCTGATCGGCCTCGAGACGGCGCTGGAGGCGCAGGACTGGTTCGGCTGGGAGCGCGTCCGTTCGCCGGAGGCGACCCGCGAGCAGCTGCTGCGGGTGCACCCCGAGTCCCACCTCGACCTGATCGAGTCCCTCTGCGCCGCCGGCGGCGGGCAGCTCGACGCCGACACCGCCTGCATCCCGGAGACGTGGGAGGCCGCGGTGCGCGGGGCGGGCGGGTCCGTCGCGCTCGTCGACGCGCTGCTGGGCGGGGCGGCGCCGACGGGCTTCGCCGCGCACCGGCCGCCCGGCCACCACGCCGAGCCGGCGCGGGCCATGGGCTTCTGCTTCTTCGCCAACGCCGCCGTCGCGGCCGAGCACGCCCGCGCGGTGCACGGCGTGGACCGGGTGCTGGTCGTCGACTGGGACGTCCATCACGGCAACGGGACCGAGGCGTGCTTCGCCGACCGCCGGGACGTCCTCTTCGCCTCCATCCACCAGTCGCCGCTGTACCCGGGCACGGGGCCGGCGTCGTTCGCGGGGATCGGCGCCGGGGAGGGCTTCAACGTCAACCTGCCGGTGCCGCCCGGTGCGGGGGACGGGACGTTCGCCTCCCTCGTCGAGCACGTCGTCGTCCCGCTGGCGCGCGCGTACGAGCCGGGGCTGATCCTCGTGTCGGCCGGCTTCGACGCCCACGCGCTGGACCCGCTGGCGTCCTGCCAGGTGACGGAGGCCGGCTTCGTCGCGATGACGGCGTCGCTGCGGCGGGTCGCGGCCGAGCTCGCCGCACCGCTGGGACTGCTGCTGGAAGGCGGCTACAGCGTCGAGGCGCTGGCGCGGTCGGTCTGCGCCCTGCTGCCCACGCTGGGCGGGCCGCAGGTGCCGCCGGCGCCGACGGTGGCCGTCGACCCGCTGGCGGCCGCCGCGCTGCAGCGGCTCGCGCCGTGGTGGGCCCTGCCTACGGCTTGACCTGGCGCGCGTAGGCGCCGGGCTGGGCCGACTGCAGGCCCTCGGCCGCGGTCTGGGCGGCCTTCAGCGATGCGTACTGGCCGGAGAAGACGACGAAGTAGCCGCCGCGCAGGCTGGAGTAGTCGTCGGAGTCGAGGATGCCGACGTCCGTGCCGCCGGACTTGTACCCACGGGCCTTGGACTCGGCCTCCGAGCGGGTGTCGGCGGAGAAGAGGACGACGGTGTAGGCGGACTTGCCCGCGGGCCAGGAGCCGATGCCGCCCGAGCCCCCGCCGTCGTCGGCGCCCGGGATCGCCGGCGGGCTGTCGCCGGGGGTCGCGGTCGGGCTCGCGCCGGGGAGCGGGGTGACGGCGGCGCCGGGGGTGCCGTCGGCGCCCGGGGTCGGGGTCGTGCCGGGGACCGCGCTTCCGTCGGGGGTCGCGGAGGCGCCGGGGGTCGGGGTCGCCGAGGGGACGGCGCTCGCGGTCGGCGTGGGCGTCGGGGCCCGCGCGACCCTGTCGGCGTCGTTGGAGAGCTGGGCGAAGGCGAACACGAGCGCGGCGGCGGCGACCACCAGGACGACGCCGGCGATCGCGACGGGCGCCCGCCAGCCGCGCGAGCCGGCGATCTCGGTGGTGACGGCGGCGCCGCAGTTCAGGCACCAGTCCTGGTCGGGCTTCAACGCGGCCCCGCAGTGGGGGCAGTTCGCCGGGGTCGCCGAGACGTGCGGCGGGGGCGGCTGCGCCCCGGGCGGCGGAGGCGGGGGCGGCGGCTGACGGGCGCCGGGCGGCGGCGGGGGCGGGGGCGGCGTCGCGCTCACGGCCGCTGCTCCGCCGTGCGGTCCTGGACGGAGGTGGGCGCGTCGTCGTCGGCCGCCGGGGGCGGCGGGGGTCCGGGGGCGCCGTGCGGCTGGGGGCCTGGGGCACCCTGCGGCGGTGGCACGGGCGCGCCCTGCGGCGGTGGCACGGGGGCACCCTGAGCGCCGCTGGCCGCGGGCGGCGGGGGCGGGTCCGCCAGCGGCATCTCCTCGCTCGTGCCCTCGATGTGGGGCATGGGCGGCAGCGGCGGCGGCGTCGCCTGCGCGGGACCGTCCCCGGCCGCGAGCGCGGGGGCGGCCAGCGCCTGGGCGCCGGTCGCGGCGGCGGCCACCGCGGAGACGGGCCGCACCGCGCCGGGGGCCACGGGGGTCCCGCAGGCCCAGCAGAAGCGCGCCTCGGAGCCGAACAGCTCGCCGCAGACGGCGCAGGAGCCGCCGATGCCCGGCTCGCGCAGGGTCATCGGACGGCGGTCGTCGAGCTCGACCTCGAGCTCGCGCAGCTCGGCGTCGACGCGGCCGACCCGCTCGAGCTTGGCGACGACGAGCGCGGTCTCGCCTTCGGACTGCTCCCCCTCGGCGCGGTGGAGCTCGAAGACGAAGCCACCGAGGTCGCGCAGGAGGACCTCGCGCACGCGGCGCAGGTGCCGCAGGCGGCGGCGGACCTTCGAACGCCGGCGCGAACCGGGCGGTGCGCCGACGAGCTCGTCGAGGTCGGTGCCCGCGGGCACGGCGAGCACGGCCCCGGCAGGGTCCTCAGGGGGCGGAGCGTCGATGCCGTCCCGCGCGGCGCCCGCATCGGGCGCCGGGTCGGGGGCGTCGCGTCCGCGTCGCATGCGTCGCAGCAGTCCGCTCATGATCCGTGGCGCTCGGCGCCTGGAACGCGCAAGGGTAGTGCCGGGTTGCGGTCCTGGGTCACGCCGCCACCTCGCGCCACGCGGCCACGACGCGGCTCGCCATCCGCTCGGCGGAGAACAGCTGCGCCCGGGCGCGGCCGACCGAGCGCGGGTCGGGCGCGGCGAGGATCGGGGCCAGCCGCGCGCGCCACTCGCCGGCGTCCCACGGCAGGCAGTGCGATCCCTCGACGCCGTCGAGCGCGGCGGCGTGGATGCCGACGGGGGTGGCCAGCACGGGCACGTCGCAGGCGCTCGCCTCGATCACGGCGAGGCCGAAGCCCTCGTCCAGCGACGGGACGAGGACGGCGTTGGCGGCGTTGATCCACCACGGCACCTCGTCGGGGGCGACGTTGCCCAGCGTCAGCAGCCGCACGTCCCCGGCGGCCTCGCGCGCGCGCTCGAAGCCCTTCAGCGGGCGGGAGGGGTCGTGGGGGAACAGGAGGACCGGCTCGTCGGGGTCCAGGCCGAGGCGCGCGCGTGCCTCCGCGCGCGGGATCGCCCGGAAGCGCCCCGTGTCGACGCCGACGGGCAGGACCGCGACGCGGCGGGTGCTTCCGGCGCCGGCGAGGTTGGCGCCGAAGGCCCGGGAGACGACGGAGACGAGCGCCACCCGCCGCAGCGCCGCGAGGGTGAAGGGGCGCGAGCGCGGATGCAGCAGGTCGTTGCCGTGGAGGGTGACGACGACGGGGCCCAGGCGCCCGGCGAGCGCGACCCAGGCGGTGAGCCCGAAGTGCGCGTGGACGACGTCGAAGCGCTCCGCGCGGAAGCGCCGCCGCAGCTCGCGGGCGGCGCGCGGGTAGCCGCGGGGGCCGCCGGAGAAGGCGAAGACCTCCACCTCGACGTCGCCGCGGGCCTGGAGTGCCTGCACCTGGTCGCGGACGTAGGAGCCGAACGCCGGCCGCTCCGCCGTCGGCCACATGTTCGTCACCACGAGTGCCCGCATCGACCGCCATGGTGGCGCGTCCGGCGGCGGGGTGCGCAATCGGCACGGGTCCTGCGCGCTCTCGTCACCAACGGGTGTAGATCCGGCACGGCCCGTCGCCGGAAGCTCCCAGCCACGACCACCGCCACCGGGGCGGGGCTGGACAGACAGGAGAACGAGATGGGCTACGAGCTGATGGGCCGCCTTCACGCGGAGCTGGTGGGACTGGCCGACCGGGGCCTCGCGCGCGAGCGCGGGCAGGGGACGGTGGAGTACGTCGGGCTGATCCTCCTGCTGGCGGTGATCCTCACCGCCGTGATCGCCGCGGCCAAGCACTTCAACGGGGCCAGGTCGATCCCGGCGACGATCATGCAGAAGCTCGAGGAGGCGGTGAAGGGGATCAAGCCGTCGTGAGCGCCGGCCGTGCCCTCGGCCCGGCAGGCGCCGCGGCGGCCGGCCCACGTCGCGAGAACCGATGGGGCCGGCTGACGGGCGGTGAGATCGGTTCTCGCGCGCGTCGTGCGCGTCGGCCCGCGCGCCGCCTCGCCTGCGACACTGGCCGCGATGTCCGCGGACGACCCGACCGCCCGCCCCGTCGGGGTCTTCGACTCCGGCGTCGGCGGCCTCACCGTGCTCCACGAGCTGCTCGTGGCGCTCCCGCACGAGGACTTCGTCTACCTGGGCGACACCGCGCGGTTCCCGTACGGCCCGCGGTCGACCGCGGAGCTGCAGGGCGTCGCGGCCCACTGCGCCTCCGAGCTCGTCGAGCGCGACGCGAAGCTGCTCGTCGTGGCCTGCAACACGGCCACCGCCGCCGCGCTCGCGTCCTTGCAGCAGCGCTTCGGGCACCCCGGCGAGGCGCCCGCCGGCGCGGCCGGGACGACCGGCGCGGCCGCCGGCGCGCACCCGGCCCGCGCGGGAGTGGACGTGATCGGGGTGATCGGGCCGGAGTCCACGCAGGCCGCCGTGCTGACGCGCAACGGCCGCGTCGGCGTGCTCGCCACGGAGGGGACGGTCGCTTCCGGCGCCTACGAGCGGGCGCTGCATCAGGCCGACCCGCACCTGCGCGTGACGAGCGTCGCCAGTCCCGAGCTCGCGCCCCTGATCCAGTCGGGCGCCACCTTCGAGCCGGCCGTCGTCGACACCGTGCGCGAGTACTGCGCCCCCCTGCGCGCGGCGGGGGTCGACACGGTGATCCTGGGCTGCACCCACTACCCGCTGCTGCGGCCGATGCTCCAGCGCATGCTGGGGCGCGACGTGTCGATCGTCACCGCCGGCGCCGCGATCTCCCGGCGCGTCGAGTCGGCCCTCGCCGCGCGCGACCTGGGCGCCCGGACCGATCGCGAGGGCGAGTACCGCTTCCTCTGCACGGGTGACCCGGACGCGTTCCGCGCCCAGGGCACGCAGTTCCTCCAGCTCCCGCTGGGCCCGGTCGAGCACGTCGACGTGACGGCGGCCGACACCGTCGTGATGGAGCTCCCGCCCCGGCGCGCGGCGGCCTAGGGGCAAGACATGGCACGTTCACACGACCGCGCGGCGGACCAGCTTCGCCCCGTCACCATCGAGCCGGGCTTCGTCGGCTCGGCCACCGGCTCCGCGCTGATCGCGTGCGGAGGCACCCGCGTCATCTGCACGGCGTCCGTGCAGGAGTCGGTCCCGCGCTGGATGCAGGGCCGCGGCAAGGGCTGGGCCACCGCCGAGTACGCGATGCTGCCCGCCTCCACCGGCGAGCGCAAGCAGCGTGACATCGCCAAGGGCAAGCAGGACGGCCGCGGCGTGGAGATCCAGCGCCTCATCGGCCGCTCGCTGCGCGGGGTGATCGACTTCAAGGCGATGGGGGAGCGCACCATCTACGTCGACTGCGACGTCCTCGAGGCCGACGGCGGCACCCGCTGCGCCTCCATCACCGGCGGCTTCGTGGCGCTCCACCTGGCCTTCAAGCGGCTCGTCGCCGAGGGCAAGCTCGACGCGGTCCCGCTGACCCAGTCGGTCGCCGCGGTCTCCTGCGGGGTCGTCGACGGCGTCCCGCTGCTCGACCTCGACTACCCCGAGGACTCGTCGGCCGAGGTGGACGCCAACGTCGTCATGACGGGTGACGGGGGGCTCGTCGAGGTCCAGGCCACGGCGGAGCGCACGCCGTTGTCGCGCACGAACCTCGACGCGCTGCTCGCGCTCGCCGAGACCGGCATCGCGCAGCTGCGCGCCGCGCAGGAGGCGGCGGTCGCATGAACGTCGACCACGAGGTCCAGGCCATCCCCGTCCCGCTCGTGCTCGCGACGCGCAACGACCACAAGGTGCGCGAGTTCGACCGTCTGCTGCCCGGCGTGCGGGTGCTGGCGCTGCCGGCGGACGCGCCGACGCCGGAGGAGACGGGGACGTCCTTCGCCGAGAACGCGCTGATCAAGGCCCGCTCCGCCTATGCGGCCACCGGCCGCGCCGCCTTCGCGGACGACTCCGGCGTCGGGGCCGAGGCGCTCGACTGGGCGCCGGGCGTCTACTCCGCGCGCTTCTCCGGGCCGGACGCCACCGACGACGAGAACCTCGCCAAGCTCCGTGCCGAGGTCCCGGCCGGGACGCGGCTGCGGTACACCTGCGTGATCGCCCTCGTGCTCGCCGACGGGCGCGAGGAGGTCTTCGAGGGGGTCTGCGAGGGCACGATGGCCGCCGAGCCGAGCGGCAACCGCGGGTTCGGCTACGACCCGGTCTTCCGCGTCGCCGGCGATCCGGACGGTCGCACGATGGCCGATGTCTCCGACGCGGAGAAGGACGCCATCTCGCACCGGGGCCAGGCCGCGCGGGCCCTGCTGGCCCGGCTCAGCGCAGGTTGATGGCGGCCGAGAGCCCGACCGCGGCGAGCACGCCGGCGTACCCGTAGTAGCTGGAGATGACGAGCAGGATCGCCGCCATCACGCAGATGGCGACGGTCACGAGCCAGGCGATCCGATTCAGGGGCACGGGGATAGGGTGGCGCATCCGGATGACGACTGCCGTGTCACCCGAGCAGGTCATCGGCTTCGTGCGCGAGCTGTCGGCCGACGTCCGCGCGGTCGCCGTCCTCGATCCGGCCGGTGCGCGGCTCGCCGGCGACCCGATGCTCGCCGCCGCGGCGGGCGCGCTCGTGGCCGCGCTGGGGGCCTCCCCGGCGCCGCTCGCCGGGCCGGCCGGCCCACCGGACGGCGCCGCCCCCGACGAGCTCGTCGTCCGCACGCCGGACGGCGTCCTGTTCCTCGCCCGCACGCCCGCCCACGTCGTCGTCGCGGTCGCCGGGCCACTGACGCTGATCGGTCCCACGGCGCTCGACCTGCGCACCGCCGTGACCGGCCTCGGCACCGGCCCGCAGGTCGCCGTCACCACGCCTCCGCCGGCCGCCTCCCGGCTGCCCGAACCGGCTCTGGGACTGGCGATCGGGGCCGTTCGGGCCGTGTCCTGAGGTCAGGACATCGATCCTTTCGGGCGGAGAAAGCCCGCTGAGAGCGGGTTTTCCCGGCGTTTCCCGATTTGGCTCTAGAGCGTCGTCCGAGCGGATCGATAGCTTCGACTCGACCATCATCCCGTCGAGGGAAGAAAGAGGAGTCATCAATGACGAAGCAGGAATTCGTTGACGCCGTCGCCGAGAAGGCCGAGCTGTCGAAGAAGGACGCAACCGCCGCTGTGGACGCTGTCCTCGGCACGATCGAAGACACCCTGAAGGGTGGTGGCGAGGTCAGCTTCACCGGCTTCGGCAAGTTCTCCGTGTCCGAGCGTGGCGCCCGCGAGGGTCGCAACCCCCGCACGGGCGAGTCCATGACGATCGCCGCCTCGAAGGTCCCGCGCTTCTCCGCGGGCTCGGCCCTCAAGAAGGCCGTCAAGTAGCCGGACCGGCTTGGCGCCGGAGCACCGGGGACCCTCGCGTCCCCGGCGCTCCGTGCGCGCCGCCGTCCCGGTCACGGCCGGTCCGCGCCGCCGAGGACCCGCGCCGCCCATGACCGCCGTCGCCACCCACTTCGGAGACCGCCTCGCCGAGGCCGTCTCCCGTCGCGAGTCCCAGATCGTCCTGGGCCTCGACCCCGATCCGGCCAAGCTGTGGCCCGCCGCCGTCGAGGCGGCCGACGCGCTCGCCGCCGACCTCGACGGCACCACGCGCGGCCTGCGCGCCGGTGCGGGCGTCGACCTCGCACCCGCCTCCCGCGGCGCCGTCGCCTCCGCCGCCATCGGCCGCTGGCGCGCCCAGACCGTCGCGGGCGCCGCCGTCGGCGCCCACTGCCGCGCGCTCATCGACGCCGCCGGCCCCGCCTGCGTGGCCGTCAAGCCGCAGCTCGCCTGCTTCGAGCGCCTCGGCCAGTCCGGCCAGACGGCGCTGCAGGAGTCCATCCGCCACGCCCGCGAGGCCGGGCTGCTCGTCCTGCTGGACGGCAAGCGCGGCGACGTGCCCGTGACGGCCGCCGCCTACGGGCAGTCGCTCGCGGGGACCACGCCGTCGCCGTGGGGCGAGCTCGACGGCCTGGGGGGCGACGCGTTCACCGTCAACCCCCTGCTCGGCCGCGACGCGCTCGAGCCGTTCGTGGCCACCGGCGCCGGCGTGTTCGTGCTCGTGCGCACGTCCAACCCCGGCGCCACGGACGTCCTCGACCTCCCGACCGCCGGCGGGGCGCCCCTGTGGGAGCACCTGGCGGGTCTGGTCGACGGGCTCGGCGAGCCCGGGCCCGCTTCGGGCCTGAAGGCCGTCGGGGCGGTCACGGGCGCGACGGTGCCCGCGCACCTGACCCGCATGCGTGAGCTGATGCCCGCCACGCCGTTCCTGCTCCCCGGCGTCGGGGCCCAGGGCGGCGATGTCGCGGCGCTCGGCGCCGCGTTCGCCCCCGGCCGGGCCGCTGGCCTGGTCACCGCATCGCGGTCGATCGCGAACGCCGTCGAGGCGCACGGCGGCGCGCACGCCGACGCCGCCCGGCGCGAGGCCGAGCGGCTGCGCGCCGTCGCGTGGGACCTCGGAAGCTGACCGCCACGGTCGCGGGCGGATCGTTGCCGCGGCCGGATCCGCCCGTGCTCCATCTATCCTCGCGGCGGTGACGGGTCTGACCCCAGCGCGCCTGCTGGCGCCCACCGCGCTGGTCGTGGCCGCGCTCGCACTCATCGTCGTCGTGTCCTCCGGGGGCGGCGGCGACGGGTCCTCGCCGGCCGGCGACGCCAAGCCGAAGGCCACCGCGACCCCCACCGCCAAGCCGTCGGCGAGGAAGAAGCGGTCAGGCGGCGGGGCGCAGAAGAAGACCTACACCGTCAAGCCCGGCGACAGCCCGTCCTCGATCGCCGCCGCCGAGGGCGTCACGGTCGACGAGCTGCTCCAGGCCAACCCCGACGCCGATCCCACCGCCCTGTCGGTCGGGGACGAGCTCGAGGTGCCGGGAGGATGACCGCCCGAGCCGCCCGGGCGGTGCTGCTGCTGCTCGTCGGCCTCGCGCTCGCCGCGCCGGCCGCCCGCGCCGCCGACCGTCCGTCGATCACCGCTCCGAGCGCGATCGTCGTCGACGCGCAGTCGGGTGACGTCGCCTACGCCAAGGACGCCGACGCGCGCCGCCCGATCGCCTCGACCACCAAGCTGATGACGGCGCTGCTGACCCTCGAGAAGGGCGGCCTCTCCGACGTCGTCACCGTCAAGGCCTACCGCGGCTCGGCGGCCGAGTCGGTGCTCCCGCTCGTGGCAGGGGAGAAGATGACGGTGGCGGACCTGCTGCGCGCGCTGCTGCTGCGCTCCGCCAACGACGCCGCGGTCGCGCTCGCCGTCCGCGACGCCGGCTCCGTCCCGGCCTTCGTGCGCCAGATGAACCGCCGCGCCCGCCAGCTCGGGATGGAGAACACGAACTTCGGCAACCCGATCGGGCTCGACACGGGTGACAACTACTCCAGCGCCCGCGACCTCGCGACGCTGACCCTCGCGCTGCGCAAGAACCGCTTCTTCCGCCGCACGGTCAACTCCCAGGCGCTGACCCTGCGCTCCGGGGTCCGTGAGCGCCGGATCGAGAACCGCAACACGCTCCTGGACCAGTTCGGCTGGGTCGACGGGGTCAAGACGGGCCACACGAACGCCGCGGGCTGGTGCATGGTCTCCTCCGGGCGCAAGCGCGGGATCTCGCTCGTGGCCGTCGAGCTCGGGGCGCCCAGCGAGGCGAGCCGCGACGACGTCTCCACGGCGCTGCTCAACTACGGCTTCACGCGCTACGTGGTCCGCGGCGCGATCGAGCGCGACGACATCGTCGCCCGCCTGCCGATCGAGGACCGCGCCGGGGCCACGCTGCCGATCTCCGCCTCGCGCACCGTCCGGCGCGTGCTGCGCAAGGGGGAGCGCTTCACCTTCCAGCGGCGCTACCCCGAAGGCCGTCGCGGGCCCGATCGCCTACAACGACGTCGTCGGCAAGCTCGTCGTGGAGGTCCGCGGCAAGCCCGTCGCCACCGTCCCGCTGCGGGCGATGCTCTCGGTCCCTGCGGCCTCCCCGGCGCGCAAGGTCCAGGACTCGCTGCTCGGGCCGTGGACGCTGATCGTGCTCGGCGGTGTGCTGCTGGGCGGAGCCGGCCTGTTCGCCCTGGTGCGCGGCGGCGGCCGGCGCTCGCCGCGCGACCGCAGCGAGCTGCCCGGGGCCGAGCCGACGTGATCATCACCGTCACGCTCAACGCGGCGATCGACAAGACCCTGGCCGTCCCGAGCTTCCAGCCCGGCCGCCGCCACCGCACGACGGAGCAGACCTCGATGCCGGGCGGCAAGGGGATCAACGTGGCGCGCGTCCTGAAGACCCTCGGGCAGCCTGTGATCGCCACGGGCTTCGCCGGCGGCCCGACCGGGACCCGCATCGTCGAGCAGCTCACCGACCTGTCCGTCCTGTGCGACCTCGTGCGCATCAAGGACGAGTCGCGCACCAACACGGCCCTCGTGGACCCGACGACCGGGCTGCAGACGGAGGTCAACGAGCGCGGGCCGAGCGTCACGGAGACCGAGGTCGAGCTGTTCGTGGACAAGCTCCTGTACCTCGCCAAGGGCGCCTCCATGTGCGTGTTCGCCGGCTCGCTGCCCCGCGGGGTCGAGCCGGAGCTCTACGGCCGGCTGATCCGCGAGGTCAAGCGCCTCGGGGTCGAGACGATCGTCGACACCGACGGGGATCCGCTGCACCGGGCCGTGCGCGCCGAGCCGCACGTGATCTCCCCGAACGTGCTCGAGGCCGAGGAGCTCGTCGGCCACGAGTTCAACGACAGCGACGACACGCTGCTCGCCGTGGCGGAGATGTGCGAGCTCGGCGCCTCGGAGGCGATCATGACCGTGCCCGACGGCTGCGTCGCGCGGCTGGAGGACGGGACGCTGTGGCGCGGGGCGATCCCGCGCGTGGAGCCGACGGCGACGATCGGCTCCGGTGACGCCTTCCTGGCCGGCTTCGTGTCGGCGCGCTACAGCGGCAAGTCGTCGGAGCAGTGCCTGGCCTACGGGGTCGCGTGCGGCGCCGAGTCGACCCAGCACCTGGGTGCGGGCGTGGTCGATCCGGCGCAGGTCGGGCGGCTGCTCGGCGAGGTCGACGTGCGCCGCGTGCACGTCGCCGGCGTGGCCTGACCAGCGTGACTTCCCGCACGTTGCGGGATCTCCTCCGTGGGCGTGACGGCGACTAGCCTCCTAAGCCCGTTTGCGGGGCCCATCCCGTCCGCCACGAGACCTAGGATCCCGCCATGGAAGTAGAGATCGGCCGAGGCAAGAAGGCGCGTCGCGCCTACGGATTCGACGACATCGCGATCGTCCCGAGCCGCCGGACGCGCGACCCCGACGACGTCGACATCTCGTGGACGCTGGGGCCGTACCGCTTCGAGCTTCCGCTGCTCGCGTCCGCGATGGACGGCGTCGTCTCGCCGCGCACCGCGATCGAGATCGGCCGCCTCGGCGGGCTGGCCGTCCTCAACCTCGAGGGCATCTTCACCCGCTACGAGGACGCGGAGGAGCAGCTCGCGCGCATCGCGCAGCTGCCCAAGGACGAGGCGACCCGGGAGATGCAGGCCATCTACCAGGAGCCGGTCAAGCCCGAGCTGATCGTGCAGCGGATCGAGGAGATCAAGGCCTCCGGCGTCGTCACCGCCGCGTCCCTGACCCCGCAGAAGGTCCGCGCCTACTACGAGATCGCGCTCGAGGCCGGCCTCGACGTGATGGTCATCCAGGGCACCGTCGTCTCGGCCGAGCACGTCTCCGCCGACCCGACGCGGCCGCCGCTGAACCTGAAGGAGTTCATCGCTGAGCTCCCCGTGCCGGTCGTCGTGGGCGGCTGCGCCTCCTACCACACCGGTCTGCACCTGATGCGCACCGGCGCGGCCGGCGTGCTCGTGGGCGTCGGCCCGGGCGCGGCGTGCACCACGCGCGGCGTCCTCGGCCTCGGCGTGCCGCAGGCGACGGCGATCGCCGACGTCGCGGCCGCCCGCTCCCAGCACATGCTCGAGACGGGCGAGTACTGCCGCGTGATCGCCGATGGC
Source organism: uncultured Solirubrobacteraceae bacterium (assembly GCA_963726825.1). Lineage (GTDB taxonomy): Bacteria > Actinomycetota > Thermoleophilia > Solirubrobacterales > Solirubrobacteraceae > DATLGB01. The sequence continues at coordinate 413,456 of CAVSDT010000002.1, forward strand.
GGCATGCGCAACGGCGGCGACGTCTCGAAGGCGATCGCCTGCGGGGCGGACGCGGTGATGATCGGCTCGCCGCTGGCGCGCGCCTACGAGGCGCCGGGCCAGGGCTTCCACTGGGGCATGGCCACGTTCCACCCGACCCTCCCGCGCGGCGCGCGGGTGCAGACGGTCCAGAACGGCTCGCTGGAGGAGATCGTCACGGGCCCCGCGCACGAGAACGACGGCACGTTCAACCTGATGGGCGGGCTGCGCACCTCGATGGCCACCTGCGGCTACCGCGACATCGCGGAGTTCAACCGGGCGGAGCTGATGATCGCCCCGTCCCTGCAGTCGGAGGGCAAGCAGCTGCAGCGCGACCAGCAGGTCGGCATGGCGCACCGCGCCACGGCGCGTCCGGCCACCGTGCCGGACACCGAGCCCGCCGGAGTGGCGTGACGCCTGACGAGGTCGTCTCCATGGGCCACGGCTCCGGCGTCGCGCCGGAGCAGCCCGTGGAGGAGCTGGAGGTCGAGCGCGGCGCCGCGCACGACGAGGTCGTCGTGCTCGACTACGGCGGGCAGTACTCGCAGCTGATCGCCCGCCGCGTGCGCGAGTGCGGCGTCTTCAGCGAGCTGCTCCCGCACCACGTCGGCGTCGAGGAGGTCAAGCGGCGCAACCCGCGCGGGCTGATCCTCTCCGGCGGTCCCGCCTCCGTGTACGCGGACGAGGCCCCGCGCCTGGACCCGGCGCTGCTCGAGCTCGGGATCCCGGTGCTGGGCATCTGCTACGGCATGCAGGCGATCGTCCGCCAGCTCGGCGGCAGGGTCGAGGCCGCCGAGGTCGGCGAGTTCGGCCGCTCCACCCTGACCGTCGCCGAGCACGGCCGCCTGCTGGCCGGCACGCCGGCCGAGCAGCGCTGCTGGATGAGCCACCGCGACACGGTCTACGAGCCGCCGCCGGGCTTCACCGCGCTGGCGAGCTCGACGGAGTCGCCCGTCGCGGCGATGGAGGACGTCGAGCGCGGCATCTACGGCATCCAGTTCCATCCCGAGGTCGTCCACACGCCCTACGGCCAGCAGGTGCTGACGACGTTCCTCGAGGACGTCTGCGGTTCCGCCCGCGACTGGAACGCCGAGTCGGTCATCGAGGCGCAGGTCGCGGCGATCCGCGAGCAGGTCGGCACCGGCAAGGTCATCTGCGCCCTCTCCGGCGGGGTGGACTCGTCCGTCGCCGCGCTGCTCGTCCACCGCGCGATCGGCGACCAGCTGACCTGCGTCTTCGTCGACCACGGCTTCATGCGCAAGAACGAGGGCGATCAGGTCATCGACGCCTTCCGCAACCAGTTCAAGGTGCCGCTCGTGGCCGTCGACGGGGAGGACCGCTTCCTCGCCCGCCTGGCGGGCCTGACCGAGCCGGAGGCCAAGCGCAAGGCGATCGGGGCGGAGTTCATCCGCGTCTTCGAGGAGGAGGCGGCCAACATCGCCGATGCCGAGGGCGGGGTCGACTTCCTCGTCCAGGGCACGCTCTACTCGGACGTGATCGAGTCCGGCGGCGGGACGGGGGCGGCGACGATCAAGTCCCACCACAACGTGGGCGGCCTCCCCGAGGACCTCCAGTTCGAGCTCGTCGAGCCGCTGCGGGGCCTGTTCAAGGACGAGGTCCGCGCGGTCGGGGCCGAGCTCGGCCTCCCGGAGAAGTTCGTCTGGCGCCAGCCGTTCCCGGGCCCCGGCCTGGCGATCCGCATCGTCGGCGGCGAGGCGACCAAGCAGCGCCTCGACACCCTGCGCAACGCCGACGCGATCCTCCAGGACGAGATCCGCAAGGCCGGCCTGTACCGCGAGCTGTGGCAGTCCTTCTGCGTGCTCCCGGACATCCGCACGGTCGGCGTGCAGGGCGACGAGCGCACCTACGGCTACGTCGTCGCGATCCGCGCCGTCACGTCCGACGACGCGATGACCGCCGACTGGGCGCGCCTGCCCTACGACCTCCTCGAGCAGATCGCGTCGCGGATGATCAACGAGATCCGCGAGGTCAACCGCGTGGTCCTGGACATCACGTCCAAGCCCCCCGGCACCATCGAGTGGGAATGACCTTCGACGACGTCGAGCGCCTGGCCACGAGCCTGCCCGACGTCGAGGAGAGCACCTCCTACGGCAACCGCTGCTGGAAGGTGGCCGGCAAGGCCTTCGCCACCCACCGGCCGCTGACGCAGAAGGACCGCGCGGCGCTCGGCGACGCCGCGCCTGCGGAGGACCCGCTGATGGTCCGCGTCGAGCACCTCGTGGCCAAGGAGGCGCTGCTCGCCAACGAGCCGGCCTGCTTCACCACCCCGCACTTCGACGGCTACCCGGCGGTCCTCGTCCGTCTGGACGTCGTCGGGGCCGAGCTGCTGGACGAGCTGGTCACCGACTCCTGGCTCACCGCCGCGCCCAAGGCCATCGCGCAGGACGTCCTCGACGCCGGGGGCTGACCTAGCCTCGATGGCCATGGCCGTCCCGCTGCAGCCGTCCACCGTCGAGAACCTCTGGGCCCAGGCGCGGGAGCTCGGGGAGCGCGCGACCGCCGAGGCCGATCACGCCGCGCTGCGCCGCGCGCTCGTGGTCGCCGCCGTCGCGGGCTCGGGCAACGATCCGGAGGCCTTCTCGGCGCTGCTGGTCGACCTCGCCGCCGCCTCCCGCCGGCTCGCGTTCGCGGACCCGCAGCCCTTGTTCGACGCGGCCGCGGCGCTCGTCGACCACGACGACCTCCCGGCGCGCGAGGCCATCGTCCTCGCCCCGACGCGCGAGCCGCCGCGACCGCCCGGAGCCGGGACGCCGTACGGCATCCTGCGGCCGAGGGACTGACCCGCACCGGGCCACTACGCTGAGGGAACTGGCGACCCCGCGCCGCGTGCGCGACCGCCTAGACTTCCCTGCCGCCTCACCTCCCGGCGGGGCAAACCGAAACCGTCCGGAACCTCCTTTCGATGAAGACCTACGTCGCCACCCCCGCAGACCGTGAACGCCACTGGGTGCTCGTCGACGCCGAGGGCCAGAACCTCGGTCGTCTGAGCACGCAGATCGCCGATCTGCTGCGCGGGAAGCTCAAGCCGACCTACACGCCGCACTGCGACGTGGGCGACTTCGTCGTCGTCATCAACGCGGAGAAGGTCTCCGTCACCGGCAACAAGCGCGAAGAGAAGCTCTACCACCGGCACTCCGGCTACCCGGGCGGTCTCAAGACCCGCACGCTGAACGAGATGCTGGAGCGCAAGCCGGAGGAGGTCATCCGCCTCGCCGTCAAGGGCATGCTGCCGCGCAACCGGCTCGCCCGCAAGCAGATCACGAAGCTGAAGATCTACGCCGGCCCGGAGCACCCCCACGCCGCGCAGAAGCCCGAGACCCTGGAGATCACCACCTGATGCCGCAGCCGCCCAAGAAGTCCGAAGAGGGCGAAGTCGACGAGCAGCCCGAGCTGGCTGCCGAGGACGTCGTCGGCGCCGAGGAGACCCCCTCGGAGGCGCAGCAGGAGCGCGAGCAGGCCATCGTCGACGAGCCCGTCGCCGAGTCCGAGCAGCGGATCGCCGAGGCCACCGAGGCCACCACGGAGGGCTCGCCCGCAGACAGCGAGGCGCCCGCCGAGCCCGAGGCCGTCACGGGTGACGACGAGGACGACGAGGAGGAGGACGACGAGCCCGCCGCCCCCCGCGTCAAGCCGGAGATCCCCGGCATGGACCTCGTGCCCGACATCGTCCTGGAGGGCGAGGAGGGCTACGGCGACGACGAGGAGGACGGCGAGGCCGCCGAGGAGGAGGAGGACTTCTCCCAGCCGATCGCCGACGCCGCGATCGACCTGTCCGCCGAGGCGCGCTACCGCGCGACCGGCAAGCGCAAGCGCGCCGTCGCCCGTGTGACGCTCAAGCCGGGCACCGGCGCGTACACGATCAACGGCCGCGAGCTCAACGCCTTCTTCCCGCGCGGCACCCTGCAGCGCAACATCCGCCAGCCGCTCGAGACCGTCGGCTTCGAGGACCGCATGGACGTGATCGCGTCGATGCACGGCGGCGGTGTCTCGGCCCAGGCCGGCGCGCTGCGCCACGGCATCTCGCGCGCCCTGCTCGAGGCGGACCCGAACCTGCGTGGCGAGCTCAAGCGCCGCGGCTTCCTCACGCGTGACGCACGCGCGAAGGAGCGCAAGAAGGCCGGCCTCAAGAAGGCCCGCAAGAAGCCGCAGTTCTCCAAGCGCTAAGCGCTTGGCTGCCCGCCGGCTCTTCGGCACCGACGGCGTCCGGGGCGTCGCAGGCGAGCTCCTCACCGCGGAGCTCGCCCTCGGCCTCGCCCGTGCCATGGCGGCGCGGGTGGGGGCGGCCCTCGACCACCGCCCGCAGGTGCTCGTCGTCCGCGACACGCGGGAGTCGGGGGAGATGCTCGAGTCGGCCGTCGCCGCGGGCATCGCCGCCGCGGGCGCCGACGCGCTGCTCGGCGGGGTCCTGCCCACGCCGGGTGTCCCGCTGCTGATCGACCGCCACGGCCTCGACGCCGGAGTGGTCATCTCCGCGTCCCACAACCCCTTCCACGACAACGGCATCAAGTTCTTCGGCGGGGACGGCTTCAAGCTCTCCGACGCCGTCGAGGCCGAGATCGAGGCCGCGCTGGACGTCCCGCCGGCGCCGAACATCGACCCGGGCGCCGTGCGGCCGCTCCGGGGCGCGCTCGAGGACTACCTGCGGGCGCTGCACGAGCGCTTCGCCGGCCTCGACCTCACCGGCGTCAGCGTCGTGCTGGACTGCGCCAACGGGGCGACGCATCGCGCCGCCCCGGAGATCTTCCGCCGCCTCGGCGCCGAGCCGACGGTGCTCGCCGACGCCCCGGACGGGCGCAACATCAACGCCGACTGCGGCTCGACCCACCTCGCGGGCGTGCAGGAGCTGATGCGCGCCGGCGGCCATGTGGCCGGGTTCGCCTTCGACGGCGACGGGGATCGCATGCTCGCGGTCGACCGCCACGGGGAGGTCGTGGACGGTGACGAGCTGATCGCCCTCGCCGCGGTGCACCTGCGCGAGCAGGGCCGCCTGCCCGGTGGCGGGGTCGCCGTGACGGTGATGACCAACTACGGCTTCCACACCGCGATGGCCGAGCGCGACATCGAGGTCGCCACCACCGGCGTCGGCGACCGCTACGTCCTGGAGGCCCTGCGCGAGCGGGCGTGGGCCCTGGGCGGGGAGCAGTCCGGCCACATCATCGACATGGGCTTCGTCCCCTCCGGCGACGGCATCGCGAGCGCGCTGCTGACGCTCGAGGCGCTCGCCGGGCGCGACCTGGCCGAGCGCGACGCGATGACGAAGCTGCCCCAGACGCTCGTCAACGTGCGTGTCGCCGACCGCGCCGCCTACGCCCGCGCCGAGGACGTCCACGCGCTCGTCGAGCGCGAGCACGCGGCGCTGGAGGGCCGCGGCCGGGTGCTCGTGCGTCCGAGCGGCACCGAGCCGCTCGTGCGCGTCATGGTCGAGGCGCCGACGGCCGACGAGGCCGGTGCGGTGTGCGAGCGGATCGTCGCCGCCGTGCGCGAGCGCCTCGCGACCTAGAATCCCCGGCCATGTGCGGCATCGTCGGCTACGTGGGCCCGCGGCCGGTCCAGGACATCCTGCTGGACGGCCTCGAGAAGCTCGAATACCGCGGCTACGACTCCTCCGGCATCTCGCTGCTCGAGGACGGTGAGCTGCGCTCGGTGCGCGCCGTGGGGAACCTCGCGAAGCTGCGCACCGCCGTCGACGCGCGCGAGCGCGACCGCACGGAGGCCGAGGTGGCGATCGCCACCGACGCCCCGCCGGCCACGACCGGCATCGGCCACACGCGCTGGGCGACCCACGGGCGGGTGACGGAGGAGAACGCCCACCCGCACTTCGATACGCGCAACAAGGTCCACGTCGTCGTCAACGGGATCGTGGAGAACTACCTCGAGCTGCGCGACGAGCTGGCCGCGGAGGGCGCGCACTTCTCCTCCGAGACCGACGTGGAGGCGATCGCGCACCTGATCGCGCGGGAGCTCGACCGCGGCGCCGGCGGCCTCGAGGAGGCCACCCGCCGCGCCTACGGGCGCCTGCGCGGCCACTACTCCTTCGTCGCGGTCTCCGCCGACGAGCCCGACATCCTCGTCGGCGCCCGCAAGGAGTGCCCGCTGGTGGTCGGCCGCGGCGACGGCGAGCAGTACGTCGGCTCCGGCATCCCCGCCTTCCTCGCCCACACGCGGGACGTCCAGATCGTCCACGACGACGAGATCGTGGTCATCCGCCCCGAGGGCGTCGAGTTCACCACCGCCGCCGGCGCGCCGGTGGACCGGGCGATCGAGCGCATCGACTGGGACGCCGACGCGGCCGAGAAGGGCGGCTACGAGACGTTCATGCTCAAGGAGATCCACGAGCAGTCCGACGCGGTCGCCGAGACGATCGCCGACCGCACGATCCGCCCCGACGGCGTCGACCTCGACCTGGGTCCGACGATCTCCGACGAGGTCCTGCGGGTCGTCAACCGGATCGTCATCGTCGCCTGCGGCACGAGCTACCACGCTGGGCTCATCGGTCGCTACGCGCTGGAGGAGTGGGCGCGCATCCCCGTCGAGATGGACGTCGCGTCCGAGTACCGCTACCGCAACCCGGTCGTCGGGCCGGGCGACCTCGTCATCGGCATCACGCAGTCGGGCGAGACGGCCGACACGCTCGCGGCGATGCGGCTGGCGCGCGAGCGCGGCGCGACCATCCTCGCCCTGACCAACATCATGGGCTCGCAGGCCACGCGCGACGCCCACGGCGTCCTCTACACGCGGGCCGGCCTGGAGGTCTCCGTCGCGTCGACGAAGTGCTTCACCGCGCAGGTCGCGGCGATGTACCTCCTTGCGCTGCGCATCGCGGAGCTGCGCCGGACGCTCGAGCCGTCGCGGCTGACCGAGCTGGTGACGCAGCTCAAGCACCTGCCGCATCACATCGACACGGTGATCGCCGACGCCGAGACCCCGACCGACGAGGCGGCCGAGCTGCATCATCGCGCCGGCTTCTTCCTCTTCCTCGGCCGCCACATCGGCCTCCCGGTCGCGCTCGAGGGGGCGCTGAAGCTCAAGGAGATCTCCTACATCGCGGCCGACGCGTACGCGGCGGGGGAGATGAAGCACGGTCCGATCGCGCTGCTGAGCGAGGCGACGCCGGTGGTGACGGTCGCGACGGAGTCGCCCGTCCTGGAGAAGCTCGTCTCCAACATCCAGGAGACCCGGGCGCGCGGCGCGCACGTCGTGGCCGTGGCCACGGAAGGGGACCGCTCGATCGGCGAGCACGCCGAGGTCGTGATGTACGTCCCGCGCGTCGACTGGATCCTGCAGCCGCTGCTGGCCTGCATCCCGCTGCAGATGATGGCCTACAAGATCGCCCGCCGGCTGGAGCTCAACATCGACCAGCCGCGCAACCTGGCCAAGACCGTCACCGTCGAGTAGGCCCCGGATGGGCGTCGGCATCGACCTGCTGGAGGTCGAGCGGATGGAACGCGCCCTGGCCCGGCGCCCGCGTCTGGCCGAGCGCCTGTTCACGGACGCCGAGCGGGCGTACGCCGCCGGCAAGGGCCGGCCGGGCCAGCACCTCGCGGCGCGCTTCTGCGCGAAGGAGGCCGTCGCCAAGGCCCTGGCGCTCGAGGTCTGGAACCCGCACGACGTCGAGGTCGTGCCCACGGGCGCGGCGCCGCAGGTGCGGCTGACCGGCCACGCCGCAGCGCGCGCGGACGCGCTGGGGGTGACCGTCGAGGTGTCGCTGACGCACTCGCGGGGCATGGCGGGGGCGATGGCGGTGACCCGATGACGCTCCCGGGCTGGCTGACCCCGCTCCCCGACGCGGCGGGGCAGCGCGAGATCGACCGCTGGGCGATGGAGGACCAGGGCGCGGACTGGTTGATGCGCCGCGCCGGCGCCGGTCTGGCCCGTGTGGCGGCCGAGCTCGCCCCGGACGGCCGCATCGTCGTGCTCTGCGGCAAGGGCAACAACGGCGGGGACGGCCTCGTGGCGGCGACCCGGCTGCGCGAGGCGGGGCGGGAGGTGGACGTCTACCTGGCCGCTGCTGAGCTCAGCGGCGAGCCGGCGGCGTGGCTGGCCTCGCTGCCCGGGGCGGCGCCGAAGCCGCTGGAACGGCTCATCGAGGGAAGTCCGGGCGACCGTGAGTGCTCTTCTCCCCGGCATGAGGGGACAAGTGCAGTCACGCTCGTGATCGACGCGCTGTTGGGGACCGGCTTCAGCGGCGCGCCCCGCGCGCCCCTGGACGCGGTGATCGAGGCGGTCAACGCGTCCGGCGTCCCCGTGCTCGCCGCGGACGTGCCCTCCGGCGTCGACGCCTCCACCGGCGAGGTCGAGGGACCGGCGATCCGCGCCACCGCGACGGTCACCTTCCACGCCGCCAAGCCCGGGCTCGGGATCCACCCGGGCAAGGCCCACGCCGGGACCGTGCACCCGGTCCACATCGGGGTCCCGCCCGGCGGCCCGCAGACGGCCACCGCCGGCCTGCTCGGCCCCGCCGTGCTCGACGACCTCCCCCGCCGCGGACCCGACGGCTCGAAGTTCACCTCCGGCGCGGTCGTCGTCCTCGGCGGCTCGCGCGGCCTGACGGGCGCGCCGATCATGGCCGCCCACGCTGCGATGCGGGCCGGCGCGGGCTACGTGACCCTGGCGGGCGCCCAGGCCAACGAAGCGGCCTTCGCCGCCCGGCCCGTCGAGGTGATGCTCACGCTGCTCCCCGACGAGGACGGCGGCCTGGGCGCGGAGGCGATCGATCCCGCCGCAGCCGCCTGCGACCGGGCCGGCGCGGTCGTGCTCGGCCCGGGCCTCGGCCGCGGCGACGGCGCCCAGGCCTTCGTCGACGCGATCCTCGCGGGCGTGGACGCCCCGATCGTCCTGGACGCGGACGGCCTCAACGCCCTCCAGGGCCGCTTCCCGGCCGGCCTCCCGGACCGCGCGCGCCCTGCAGGTCCCACCCGGACCGTGCTCACGCCGCACGAGGCCGAGCTCGCGCGGCTGCTGGGGACGGACCCCGACGACGTCGCTGCGCATCGGCTCGCCCACGTGCGCGACGCCGCCGCCCGCACAGGTGCCGTGGTGGTGCTCAAGGGGGACGACACGCTGATCGCCCACCCCGACGGCCGCGTCGCCGTCTCACCCGGTGGCGCGCCGGGCCTCGCCACCGCGGGGACGGGGGATGTGCTGTCGGGCGTGACCGCTGCGGTCCTCGCACGCGGACTGGACCCGTGGCACGCGGCGTGCGCCGCGGTGTGGCTGCACCTGGAGGCCGGCAAGCGCGCCGCGCAGCCCCACGGGCCGGACGCGATGATCGCCTCGGACGTCATCTCGGCCCTGCCCGCCGCATTAGGCTGACGACCAATGCTGACCGTTCGCGACGTCATGGACACCGAACCGGTGACCGTCACCCCCGAGACCACCGTCCAGGACGTCGTCCGCGCGCTGCGCGACAACGAGCTGTCAGGCGTGCCCGTGATCAACGAGGGCCGTCGCTGCATCGGGATCATCACCGAGAACGACCTCGTGATGAGCGGGGACGAGGGCGACCTGCACCTGCCGCACTTCATCGAGCTCTTCGGGGGGATCATCTTCCTCGAGTCGCTGAAGAAGTTCGAGGAGAAGCTGCGCCGCGCCACCGCCGCGACCGCGGAGGAGATGATGACCGCGGACCCGACGACGATCGGCCCCGAGGCCACCGTCCGCGAGGCCGGCCGGCTCATCTCCTCCACGCACCACAACCGCATCCCGGTCGTCGAGCACGGGCAGCTCGTCGGTGTGGTCACCCGCGTCGACGTGCTCGAAGCGCTCACCCGGGACGAGTAGGCACGGGGCGTGCGAGCGATCGCCCGCATCGACGCCGGGGCGATCGAACGCAACTGCCGCCGGCTCGAGGCCCTCAGCGGCGCGCGCCTGTGCGCGGTGGTCAAGGCCGACGGCTACGGCCACGGCGCCGTCACCGCCGCACGCGCCGCGCAGGCCGGCGGTGCGCACCGCCTGGCCGTCGCGACGGCGCCGGAGGCCGCGGCGCTGCGCGAGGCGGGCGTCGAAGGGCCGCTCCACGTGCTTGGCGCCCTGACCCCGGCGGAGCTCGCCGTCGCCGCGGCGGCGGGTGCGGAGGTCACCGCCTGGCGGGTCGGGTTCGTGGGCTCCCTGCCCGCCGGCACCGCCGTGCACGTCAAGCTCGACTCCGGGATGGGCCGCCTCGGCACCCGCGACGCCGCCGAGGCGCTCGGCGTCGCCGCCGCCGTGCGCGACCGCGGGGACCTCGAGCTCGTCGGCGCGATGACCCACTTCGCCACGAGCGACGACGACCCGGCCTTCGCCCGTGAGCAGCTCGCGGCCTTCACGCCGTGGGCGCGGGCGGTGCGCGATCTCGCTCCCGGCGTCCTCCTCCACACCGCCAACTCGGCCGCCGCGCTCGCCCTGCCCGAGAGCCGCCTCGACATGGTCCGCTGCGGGATCGCGATCTACGGCCTCGACCCGTTCCAGCGCGACCCTGCCGAGCACGGCCTCGAGCCGGCGCTGACGCTCGAGACCTACGTCGCCGAGGTCAAGCCGATCGCCCCGGGCCAGTCGGCCGGCTACGGCCGCCGCTTCGTCGCCGAGCGCGACACGTGGATCGCCACGCTCCCGATCGGCTACGCCGACGGCGTTCGCCGCGCGCTCACCAACGACCTCGACGTGCTGATCGGTGGCCGCCGCCTGCCGCTCGTCGGCACGGTCTCGATGGACAACATCACCGTCGACCTGGGACCGTCGGACACCGAGCCGCCCGTCCGCGGCGAACCGGCCGTGCTGATCGGCGCCCAGGGGGACGAGCGCGTGTCGGCGGAGGAGTGGGCCCGGAGGCTGGGCACGATCAACTACGAGGTGACCTGCGGGATCTCCGCCCGGGTCCCGCGCGAGGTGGTGGACGCGGCGTGGGCGCTGTAGGGCCGGACCTCCGCGGGGCGCTGCGGACCGCGCTGGCGGGGACGGACGCGTGGATCGTCGGCGGCGCCGTGCGCGACGACCTGCTCGGCCGCCACACCGACGACCTCGACGTCGCGGTCAGCGGCGACGCCGGTGCGGCCGCCCAGACCCTGCGCCGCGCCCTGGGCGGCGCCGCCTTCCCGCTGTCGGAGACGTTCGGCGGCTGGCGCGTCGTCGGCCGCGGGGACGCGTTCCAGCTCGACCTGCTGCCGCTGCAGGGCGCCGATCTCGCCGCCGACCTCGCCGCCCGCGACTTCACGCTCAACGCCCTCGCCCAGCCGGTGGCCGGCGGCGACGTGGTCGACCTGCACGGCGGCCGCGAGGACCTCGACGCCCGCGTCCTGCGCGCCGTCGGGCCTCACAGCCTCGCCGCGGACCCCGTGCGCTGCATCCGGGCGGTGCGGATCGCCGCCGAGCTCGGCCTGGCGATCGAGCCGCAGACGCTCGAGCTCGTGCGGGCGAGCGCGCCCGCGCTGATCGGCGTCGCCGCCGAGCGCGTGTTCGCCGAGCTCAAGCGGATCGTCACCGTCGAGGACCCGCTGCCGGCCATGCGGCTGCTCGAGCGCGCCGGCGTCACCGCGGCGGTCCTCCCCGAGCTGCTCGAGCTCCACGGCGTCGACCAGAGCGTCTACCACCACCGCGACGTGCACGACCACACGCTCGAGGTGCTCGACGCCGCCGCGCGGCTGCAGCGCGACCCCGCCGGCACCGGCCTGGGGGAGACGGGCGCCGCGGCGTCCGCGGTGCTCGACGCGCCGCTGGCCGACGGCCTCGACGGCTGGGGCGGGCTGCGCTTCGCCGCGCTGCTGCACGACATCGCCAAGCCGGTCACCGCCGCCGAGCGCGCCGACGGCCGCGGCTTCGGCTTCCCGGGCCACGACCAGGCCGGAGCGGAGGTCGCCCGCGCCGTGCTCCGCCGCCTCCGGGCCTCCAAGCGGCTGCAGGACTTCGTCGCGGCGCTCACCCGCGACCACCTGCGCCTCGGGTTCCTCGTCCACCAGCGCCCGCTCGACCGCCGCACGGTCCACGCCTACCTCGTCGCCACCGCCCCCTACACCGTGGCCACGAGCGTCCTCACCGTCGCCGACCGGCTCGCCACCCGCGGCCGTGGCGCCGAGGGGGCGATCGCCGCCCACCTCGAGGTCGCCCGCGAGGTCCTCGCCCAGGCCGCCGAGGGGACGAGCGAGCCGCTCCTGCGCGGCGACGAGCTGGCCGAGGCGCTGGGCATCGCGCCCGGTCCTGAGGTGGGTCGGCTCCTGGCCGAGCTGGCGGTCGACCAGCACGCCGGGACGGTCACGACCCGGGAGCAGGCGCTGGAGCGGGCCCGCGCGCTGCTGCGCGAGCGCTGATCGCCACACCGGCGAGGACCACGGCGGCGCCGACCGGCTCGTTCCAGACCAGCTCGTCCCCGAGCGCCGCGACGCCGAGGACCGTCGACACGACCGGCACGACGTAGGTGACCGTCGAGGCGGTCGTCACCCCCGCCGTCCGGACGACGTGGACGTTGAGGACGTACGCGACGCCCGTGCCGAGGCAGCCGAGCCCGAGCAGCGCGAGCACCGGCCCCCCGGAGATGCGCTCGGGCACCGTCCCGAAGACGAGCGCCACGAGGCCGAGCTGCAGCGTCGCCCAGGCGAGCTGCGCGGCCGACAGCGAGAGGCCGCTCTCGCTCCCGCCGGAGACGAAGCGCCGCGTGTAGACGAACGCGAGGCCGTAGCAGGCCGTCGCGCCGAGGACGAGCAGCTGGCCGGCCAGCGACGCCCCGCCCAGGCCGTTCCAGGGCCCGAGCACCACCACGACGCCGCCGAACCCGAGCGCGAGCCCGGCGGAGCGCAGCGGCGTCGGCCGATCCCCGGGCAGCAGGGCGAGGGTGAAGACCGCGGTCATCAGCGGCACCGAGGCGTTGACGAGCCCCGCGAGGGAGGAGGAGATGCGCTCCTGGCCCAGGCCGAGCAGCACGAAGGGGATGGCGTTGAACAGCAGCGCGACGACGAACAGGTGCGCCCAGGTGCGGCGGCTGGCCGGGAAGCGGTCGCGCAGCAGCCCGACGAGCACCACGAGCGTGACGGCACCGAGCGCGCAGCGCGCCCAGGCCACCTCGATGGCCCCGAGATCGCGCAGGGCGATCGCGATGAACGCGAAGCTCGACCCCCAGGTCAGGGCCAGGAGCGCGAACGCCAGTCGCCAGTCGAGGCGGGTCATGCCCCGCCGGCGGCGATGCTCACGCGCGCGCCGCGGTCCGGCGGACGACCTGCGCGCAGACCTTCACGGCGCCCTCGACGGACCCGAAGTCCACGTTGGCGGCCACGTCCTGGTGCGAGTGGTAGTTGGCCGGGAACTTGTACGGCGTGACCGACGCCAGCGTCACGGTGCGAAAGCCGGCCTTCAGCGCGATCAGCCCGTCCGTGGCCAGGCCCAACCGCAGGCCGCGGCGCAGCGGCACCCCCGCCTCGTCGCCGGCGGCGGCGAGGAACTCGCGCGACTCGACCGGGTAGTCCGTCATCCGGATCATCCCCTCGCCCTCGATCACGATCAGCTCGGGGGAGCCGACGCTCTCGACGCAGACGACCCGTGTGGACGCCTTCGACAGACCGGGGAGGTGGCGGGCGCACCAGCCGCGCATGCCCTCCATGAAGGACTCCTCCGAGCCGGTCGACAGCAGGATGACGCGCGTGCCGGGCGGCGGGTCGGCCACGAGGATGCGGGCGAGCTCGAGCAGGGTCGCGACGGCGGTGAGGTTGTCGTTGGCGCCCGGGACGACCTTGCGCAGCGCGATGTCGGCGAACGCGGCGGCCGAGCCGAGCGAGACGACCGTCCCCGCCGCGCGCAGGGCGCCGACGCCCGTCAGCGCGCCGAGGGCGACGAGCGCGGGCCCGGCCGCGACGAGCTGCATGATCGGCGGCGACGTCTCCTGCTTGGCGTACCACTCGGGGAAGCGGTCGGCGGCGAGGGTGACGAACTCCGGCCGGAAGATCAGCCCGCCGTGCGCGGCGTCGTGGTGGGAGACGAAGACGACGGTCTCGGCGGCGTCGGGGTCCCCGATCTCCGCGACGACGTTGGAGGTCTCGCGCGTGGGCAGCAGGCGCCGCAGGACGTGCGGGCCGCCCGAGACGTCGTCGGCGATCGACGCGGCCGCGGCGGCGCCGACGAGGCCCGCGAGGGCCCGCAGGCGCGGGCGCCGCGCCGCCGCCAGCCCGGCGACGCCCGCGGCGAGGCTTGCGAGGCCCTCCGGCCACCAGTAGGTCCCGTGCGCGGGTTCGGTCTCGATGCGCGCCGGGAGGCCGAGCGCCTCGAAGCGCGCGCGGATCCACTCCGCGGCCTCGCGCTCCCCGGCCGACGCCGACGGGCGCTCGATCCGCTCGAGGGTCTCCACGATCTCCCGCAGGGTGGTGACGTCCGGCTCCATGGCCGTTGAGCTTAAGCTCTCGGCCATGCCCGACCCCGACTGCCTGTTCTGCAAGATCGTGGCCGGGGACATCCCGGCCACCAAGGTCCACGAGGACGACGACACCGTCGCCTTCATGGACGTCAACCCCGCCACGCGCGGCCACCTGCTGGTCGTCCCGCGCGAGCACGTCAAGGACCTCCACGCGGCCACCGACGCCCAGCTCGCCGCGGTGATGGCCACGGCGCGCACGCTCGCCGGCCGTCTCGTCGAGACCCTCGGCGCCGACGGCGTCAACGTGCTGCAGAACTCCGGCGCGGCCGCGTGGCAGACCGTCTTCCACCTCCACGTCCACGTCGTCCCGCGCTACGACGGCGATCCGCTCAAGCTCCCCTGGGTGCCCCGGCCCGGGGACGCGGATGAGATCGCCGCCGACCGGCAGGGAGCTGACCGCATGAGCGCCGTCACCGTCGAGCGCGACGGCCCGCTGGCCATCCTCACGCACGCCGAGCCACCGGTGAACCTGTGGACGGCGGACACCGTCGCGGCCTGGGGCGACGCCGTCGCGCAGCTCGAGGCCGACCCGCCCCGCGCCGCCCTCCTGCGCGCCGAGGGCAAGATCGTCTCCGGCGGGGTCGACGTCAAGACGTTCGCCGCCACGCCCGACGGCGCGGCCGGCCGCGCCCTGTGGCGCGAGTGGCTCGGGCTCTCCCAGCGCGTCGAGGCGCTGCCGTTCCCGACGGTCTTCGCCGCCCACGCCCTCTGCCTGACGGCGTCCTTCGAGCTCTCCCTCGCCTGCGACATCCTCCTCGCGGCGGAGCGGGCGTCCTTCGGGCTCGTCGAGCGCGTCGTCGGCCTGACCCCCGCGATGGGCGGCACCCAGCGCCTCGTCGAGCGCGCCGGCCCCGCCCGCGCCCGCGAGTTCGTCTACACGGGCGCGCGCTACGACGCGGCGACGCTCGAGCGCTGGAACGTCGTCAACCGCGTCCTGCCCGACGAGGGCTTCGACACGGCGGCGCGCGCGTTCGCCATGGACCTGGCGGTCGGGCCGACGGTCGCGATGGCTGCCACGAAGACGATCGTGCGCGCCGCGCTGCAGGGTGGCGTGCGCCAGGCGGACGCCACCACCATCGAGGTCGCAGGCGATCTGTTCGACACCGACGACCTCAAGGGCGCGGTTCGCTCGTTCCTCGCCGACGGCCCGGGGAAGGCCGCCTTCGACGGGCGCTGACCGACGGGGGTTGCCACCCGGCGCCCGACATAGGTAGCGTTCGCCGTGCAACGGTGTGGATGAGGGCCCGCCGGGCACGCCTAATACCAGGAGCGAGACGCACAAGATGGCAACCGGAACCGTGAAGTGGTTCAACGATGACAAGGGCTTCGGCTTCATCACCCCCGACGAGGGTGGCCGCGACCTGTTCGCGCACTTCTCCGGGATCGCGGGCGACGGCTTCAAGTCGCTGGCCGAAGGACAGAAGGTCTCCTACGACGAGGAAAGCGGCGACAAGGGCCCCAAGGCCGTCAACATCACGAAGATCTAGCGCGCCGTCCTTCGTGCCCGACCGGCTCGCACGAAGGATCGCAACCTGCGCGCCTCGCTTGTGTTGAATGCCGGTATGACTCCGATCCACACCACGCCCGGCCGGCGACGGTCTCGCGTGCGCGTCACTGCGGCCGCCCTCGTGGCGGTCGCGGCGACTGCGATCGTCCCTGCCGCCGCCTCGGCGAAGATCGTCGAACTCGGCAGCACGACGGACACGACCGCGCCCTCGTGCCCCGGCAAGCCCTGCCTCGCCGTGTCGCGCACCTCCGGCTACCAGGTCAAGATCGGGCCGACGCGTGACCTGTTCACCGCTCCCGCCGCCGGCCGCATCGTCGCCTGGAGCGTGACGCTCGGCGCGCCGAGCGCGAAGCAGATCAAGTTCTTCAACACCGGCTTCGGCGGTGCGCCGTCGGCCGGCATCACGGTCTTCACCCAGGCCAAGCGGCTGATGGCGACCACGACGGGCGCCAGCCCGATCGAGCCGCTGACCGACTACCTCGGCGAGACGGTGCAGTTCCCGCTCGCGAGCTCCATCCCGATCAAGAAGGGCCAGCGCGTCGCGCTGACCGTCCCGACGTGGGCGCCGGCGCTCGCCGTCGGCTTCGACGGGGCGACGTCCTGGCGCGCCAGCCGCACGCAGCGGCAGTGCAAGAACACCTCGACGCAGACGGCACTGACCTCCGCGGGCGTGACGCGGCAGTTCCGCTGCCTGTACAAGACGGCCCGCCTGACCTACTCGGTGACCATGATCACCTCGCCGACGCCCAAGAAGGCGCCGGCCAAGAAGAAGAAGCGGCCGGCGGCCTAGCCCGGCTGCTCGCGGGCCGCGGCGCTGAGGCGTCCGAACGTCTCGGCGTTGCGGCAGGCGACGGTGGCCAGATCGGCGAACGCCTCGAGCGTGCGCAGGTCGGCTGCGTCGATGCGCCGCAGGCGCTCGAAGCCGATCGACAGCGTGCCCTTGAGCTCCTCGTCCCAGCGCATGGGGACGGCGACCGCCGTCTGCAGGCGCCGCAGGCCGGGCTGCGTCGGCAGCTGGGTCTCATCCTGGTAGGCGTTCGTGAACGCCGAGCGGCCCGTCTGCAGCACGCGGCCGCCGACGCCCTCGCCGGGCCGGATCCGGTAGCCGACCCAGCCCTCGGGGGTCTGGTGGCCGGCGGTGGCGATCCCGCCACCGGTGCCGTCGGCGAGGTAGACGCCCGCCGAATCGGCCCCCAGGGCGACATGGGCCTCGCGTGAGACGGTCTCCAGCACGGTCGTGAGGTCCAGGGAGCCGGTGATGGCGGCCGCGGCCCGGGCGAGCGCCCCGTCCTGCTCCTCGCGGGCGCGCTCGGCGGCGCGGGCGTCGATGAGCGCCAGGCCGGCCGCGTGCAGGTTGCACACGACCCGCACGCGGTCGAGCTCGTGGTCGGTGAAGGGGCGGGGTTCCTCCCGGATCACGACGCAGACCCAGCGGACCTCCCCCGACCAGGCGAGCGGGACGAACACCGCGGTGCGCACGTCGAAGCGCGCGGTGAAGTCGGGCCGCAGGCGGTCGGAGCCGCGCGCCTCGGGGACGTGGAGCAGCTCGCCGGAGCGGGCGGCGTGGGCCGTGCCGGACGCCCGCTCGTCGATGACCATCGTGTACCCCTGGGGCGGGCGGCCGTCCGTGAGCACGACGGACGCGTGGCCGACGGTGCCGTCGGCGCTGAGCTCGATCAGGTGGAGCTGGTCGGCCCCGAGCAGCTCGTAGGCGACGGGGACGAGCGCGGCGACGAGGTCGCCCTCCCCGGTCGCCGACAGGGCTGCCGCCGAGAAGGCCGCGAGCGCGGCCGCCTCGTCGGCAGGCTCACCCGTCGCAGGCCCCGGGGTTGTCGGCACAGAACTGGTCCAGGCCGTCGCCGGCGGACGCGCCGCCGGTGCTGCTCCCGCCGGAGGATCCGCCGGAGGTGCCGGTCCCGGCACCGCCGGTGCTGCCCCCGGTGGTCGGCGCAGCGGTGGCCGCGGCGGTCGGGGCGGACGTCGCAGCGGCCGTCGGCGCCGCGGTGGCGGCCGAGGAGCCCGACGAGGACGACGTCCCGCCGCCTGAGGACCCCGCGGAGGAGCCGGCGTCGTCGGTCGGCGTCGGGGTCGGGCTCGCGTCCGGGTCGGGGGTCGCGCTCGAGTCCGCCTGCGACACGGTCCCGGACGGGATCGGCAGCGTCGGCGGGTCGGAGGAGATCTCCGTGTAGTCCACGCCACCGCCGCCGCAGCCGCCCAGCAGCGCAGCTGCCAGGAGGGCGGGGATGAGGAGGCGCAGGGTGCGCATGGGGGCCGGCCTCAGCCGGAGACGAGCGCGGACATCCGGCGTCCGCAGGTCGGGCAGTCGTTGAGGTCCTTCTGGGCGAGCTGGTCGCACCAGTTGCAGAACCTGAGGTTCTCGGGAGTCCACGGCAGTGCAGACTTCGACGGCGCGGCGGGAAGGACCTTCCCGACGACCTCGAGCGGCTCGCCGGTCTCGCGGTCGACGTACACGCGGCCGGGCTCGGCCTCGAGGAAGATCTCGCGCCCGGTGGACGGCGTCCGCATGCGGTACTTCTGGCGCTCGGTCATCGCGGGTGAATCTACCATCCACGGCCACATGCGGATCCTCGTCTTCCACGGCTATCTCCTGCACGGGACGGGGTCGAACGTCTACAACGCCCGCCTGGCCGCCGCCCTCGTGCGCGCGGGCCACGAGGTGCACCTGCTCTGCCAGGACCGACGGCCGCTCGACCTGGACTGGGTCGCGGCCGCGGGGGACTGGGACAGCGGGGAGCTGCGGATCACCGACGGGCCCGCCGCGACGGGCGCGGTGGTCTATCGCCCCGCCATCGGCGGCGTCCTGCCCGTCTACGTCGCCGACACGTACGACGGGGTGCGTGCGGTGCCGTTCGCCGAGCTCACCGACGGGGAGCTCGACGCGTACCTGGACGCCAACGTCGCCGCCGTCCGCGCGGTCGTGGAGCGCGCCGGGATCGAGCTCGCGCTCGCCAACCACCTCGTCATGGGCCCCGCGGTGCTCGCCCGGGCGCTGGCCGGCACGGGCGTCCCCTACGCGGTCAAGATCCACGGCAGCGCGCTCGAGTACACGGTCAAGCCCCACCCGGAGCGCTTCCTTCCGTATGCCCGTGAGGGCCTGGCGCCTGCCGCCGGCATCCTGACGGGCTCGCGCCACACCGCGGAGAGCCTGTGGGCGGCGCTGGACGATCCCGAGGTGACGAACAGGACGCGCCTCGGACCACCGGGCGTCGACGTCGCGGCCTTCGCCACGCGCGAGCCCGCCGCCGCCCGTGCGGGCTTCGAGGCGCTCGTCGAGCGCCTCAGCGCCCCCGTGGCGCCCGCCGACACCCCGTCGGGGGACGCGTTCGCGATCGCGGCGGGGGAGGCGGGGGCGGCGCTGACGCGCATCGACCTCGGATCGGAGCGCCTCGTCGTGTTCGTCGGCAAGCTGATCGCCTCCAAGGGCGTCGAGCTGCTGCTGGCCGCGTGGCCGCTCGTCGCGGAGGCCCACCCGGACGCTCGGCTCGTCGTCGTCGGCTTCGGCGCCTTCCGGCACGGCCTCGAGGCCCTCGCCGCCGAGCTTGCGGCAGGGGACCTCGCCGCCGCCCGGGCCCGGCGCGCCGAGGACGGCCGGGACCTGCCGGAGCTCGGCGCCTTCCTGGACCGCCTGCTGGCCGACGACGCGGCGGCGCAGCGCTACCTCGCCGCGGCCGGGCCCGCCCTGCGCGAGCGGCTGGTGTTCACCGGCCGCCTCGACCATCCGGAGCTGGCGGACCTCCTGCCGGCCGCGGAGGCGCTCGTGACGCCGTCGACCTTCCCGGAGGCGTTCGGGATGGTCGCGGCCGAGGGGGCGGCGACCGGGGCCCTGCCCGTCGTGGCCCGTCACTCAGGGCTCGAGGAGGTCTCCGACGCGCTCGCCGAGCGGGTGCCGGCGGCGGCACGGCCCTGGCTGGCCTTCGATGTCGGTCCGCACGCCGTCGACCAGCTCGCCGGGTGCCTGACGGGATGGCTGGGCGCCGACGCGGACCTGCGCGCCGCGACCCGTGCGGCGATCGTCGCCGTCACGGGGGAGCGGTGGTCCTGGGACGGGGTCGCCCGGACCGTCGTGGCGGCCGCCCAGGGGGTCCTGGACGGCCTGCCGGAGCCCTAGGGCTCCGGCCGTGCTTACGCGGCGACGGCGAAGCCGCCGAAGCCGTTGTTGGACGGGCGGGCGTGGCCGTTGCGGGCCCGGTAGTCGGAGGGGGCGACGCCGAGGTGGCGGCGGAACGCCTTGGCGAACTGGGCCGGCTGGCGGTAACCGACGCGGCGGGCGACCTCGCGCACGGTCAGGCCGTGATCGGAGAGCATGCCCGCGGCGCGGTCCATGCGCACGCGGGTGAGGTGCTCGCGGAACGTGGTGTTCCCGATCTCGGAGTAGGCGCGCTGGAGCTGACGACGCGACGAGGCGACACGGCGGGCGATCTCGTCGAGTGAGAGCTCGGTGGCGTACTCCTCCTCGACGATCGCGATCGCGTCCTCATACAGCGCCGTCCGGTGATGGATGGTGGAGGGGCGGTGGGTTGGCACACTCGGACTACGCATCAGGACCCCCTAGAGGATGACTCGTTGCAAACCAGAACGAGCTGGGGCGGCCTTCCTGTCCGCAGTCGGACAGTCTGTCCGACCGACCGCGGGGACGCGGCCCTAGTGGTGCTCAGCGGGGAGTTCGCCCGTCTCGCGCACGGCGGCACGGATCCACACGACGGTGGTGACGAGGAACAGGGCGAGGCCGGAGACGAGGAACGGCAGGCCCTCGGTGACGCCGATGATGGAGATCGCGAGGCCGACGCAGTTCAGGACCGGCAGCAGGCTCGGCGCCGGCATGTGGATGTGCTCGCCGGCGGGCGAGGCGTCGGTCTCGACGGGGGGGTGACGGTCGCTCATGTCAGGCGTTGTAGATCAGGGCCGCGACGAACGTCAGGCCGAAGATGATCAGGCAGATCGCGGCCGTGAAGAGCGCGGTCTTGAGGTTCTTGCGGGCGAGCTTGCGGTCCATGCGAGGCGGATCCTATCCGAGCAGCTGGGCGTCGAGCACCATGGCGCAGAACAGCAGCGCCAGGTAGCCGAGGGAGAACAGGTACGTGCGCAGCGCGGCGGGGCGGGTGCCCGCGCGCTGCAGCCGCACCGACAGCACCAGGAAGGCGATGCCGAGCGGGAGGGCGAAGGCGGCGTAGAGCGCGCCGAAGAAGCCGAACAGCACCGGCAGCAGCGTCAGCACGACGAGCAGCACGGTGTAGAGGACGATCTGGCGGCGGGTCTCGACCTCACCGCGCACGACGGGCATCATCGGCACGCCGACGGCCGCGTACTCGTCCTTCATCAGCAGCGAGAGCGCCCAGAAGTGCGGGGGCGTCCAGTAGAAGACGATCGCGAACAGGTACCAGGCCGCCGGATCGACGTGCCCGGCCACCGCGGCCCAGCCGACGAGCGGCGGGATCGCGCCCGCGGCACCGCCGATGACGATGTTCTGCGGGGTGCGGCGCTTCAGCCACGCGGTGTAGACGCCCGTGTAGCCGACGAAGCCGGCGAAGGAGAGGGACGCGGCGAGCACGTTGACCGTGGCCGACATCCAGACGAACGACAGCGCCGCGAGGGCGAAGCCGAAGGCGTAGGCGGCGCGGGGGGTGACCCGGCCGGCGGGCACGGGCCGGTCGGCCGTGCGCGCCATCCGCGCGTCGATGTCGCGGTCGAAGGCGTGGTTGACCGCGCCGGCGCCCCCGGCGGACAGGTAGCCGCCGAGGCAGGTGGCCAGCACGAGCGCGACGGACGGGTCGCCCGCCACGTACATCGTGGTGACCGTGGTCAGCAGCAGGAGGCTCTGGACCTTCGGCTTGGTCAGGCCGACGTAGTCGGCCAGGACCTGGCGGGCGGCCGACTGGGGGACCGCCCGCGGTGCTGCGGTGTACTGCGACGCCTCCACGAGGGCGGGGGCCTAGTGCTCCGCCATGGCGCGGCTGGGCTTGTGGCGCTGCTCCTGGCCGGACTCCTGCTCGACCTGGCGGCGCAGGTCCTTCATCGGCTCGACGGAGCGGATGCGCGGGATCGAGTCGAAGTTGTGCTCCGGCGGGGGCGACGTCGTGTACCACTCGAGCGTGTTGGCCTTCCACGGGTCGCCACCGGCCCTCTTGCCCTTCTTGATGGCCGTGACCACGTTGATGATGGTCAGCAGGACCCCGAGGGCGAGGATGAACGAGCCGATCGTCGAGATCAGGTTGTACAGGCCCCAGTTGGCCGACGAGTCGTACTCGTAGACGCGGCGGGGCATGCCCGACAGACCCGCGGCGTGCTGGATCAGGAACGTGATGTGGAAGCCGGCGAAGACGAGCCAGAAGCCGGCCTTGCCGAGCCGCTCGGAGAGCATCCGGCCGGTCATCTTCGGGAACCAGTAGTACAGCGCGCTGAACATGCCGAAGGCGGCGGCGCCGAACGCCGTGTAGTGGAAGTGGGCGACGACGAAGTAGGTGTCCGTCAGCTGCCAGTCGACGGGGAAGACGGCGAGGAAGATGCCGGTGATCCCGCCCATGAGGAACGTGAAGATGCCGGCCACCGCGTACAGGAGTGCGACCCGGTACTCGATCGTCCCGTACCAGAGCGTCCCGATCCAGTTGATGATCTTGACGCCGGTCGGCACCGCGATCACGAAGGACGAGAGCATGAAGAACGCGAGCACGACGGTCGAGGTCGGCACCGCGAACATGTGGTGCGCCCACACGAGCAGGCCCAGGAAGGCGATGCCCGCGGTGGAGGCGGCGATCGCCTTGTAGCCGAAGATCGGCTTGCGGGCGAACACCGGCAGGACCTCGGAGAAGACGCCGAAGGCGGGGAGCACGAGGATGTAGACCTCGGGATGGCCGAAGAACCAGAACAGGTGCTGCCACAGCAGCGCCGATCCGCCCTCGGTCGGGTCGAAGAAGTGCGTGCCGAAGTTGCGGTCCAGCAGCAGCATCGTCACGGTCGCCGCCAGCGACGACAGCGCGATGACGACGAGGTAGGAGTAGATGAGCATCGCCCACACGAACAGGGGCAGCCGGCCCCAGCCCATGCCCTTGGCGCGCATGTTGTGGATCGTGGCGATGAAGTTGATCGAGCCGATGATCGACGACAGGCCGGTGAGGTGGACCATGTAGATCCAGGCCTCCTGGCCGTTGGACGCCGAGTAGTCGCGCGAGGAGAGCGGGACGTAGGAGAACCAGCCGGCCTCGGGCGGCGTGAACAGCAGCGACGCGTACAGCGTCAGGCCGCCGAACAGGTACATCCAGTACGACCAGGCGTTCAGCCGCGGGAAGGCGACGTCGCGCGCACCCAGCATCAGCGGGAGCAGGTAGTTCGTGAAGCCGGCCCAGACCGGGACGATGACCAGGAAGATCATCGTCGTCCCGTGCAGGGTCATGATCTGGTTGTACTTCTCCGGCGACAGCAGGGAGTTGTCCGGCACGCCCAGCTGCAGGCGCATCAGGAGCGCCTCGATGCCGCCGATCACGAAGAAGATCGCGACCGTCCAGAGGTACATGATCCCGATCTTCTTGTGATCGGTCGTCGTGATCCACGAGGTCCAGCCCTGCGGCCGGTCGACGTCGTGGGCGATGATCTCCGGACGTGCGCGCGTCGCCGTGCTCGTGTCCGTGCGGGTATCAGCGGTGATGCTCATGAAGTCACTGGTCCTCGTAGCGCGGACGGGCGGCATCGCGGGCGTTGGCCGCGTCGGTCAGGCGCTTGGCCTGTGCGGCGTACCAGCGCTCGTACTCGTCGGGCGGGATGGCGCGGACCCGGGCGAGCATGTTCGCGTGGTTGCGACCGCAGAGCTCGGCGCACTGCCCCTGGTAGGTGCCGACCTTGGCCTTGAACCACGTCTTGTTCGTGTACCCCGGGATGGCGTCGAACTTGCCGCCGAGCTTCGGGATCCACCAGGAGTGGTTGACGTCGTCGGCGGTGATGTCGAGCGTCACCGTCGTGTTGGCCGGCACGACCATCTCGTAGATGGAGTAGACCTTCTCGGCGCCCGGGTACTGGAAGCGCCAGGCGTACTGCTGACCGTCGACCTTGATGTTGAGCGCCTTCCCGCTGGGCGGATCGGGCTGGTCGGTCGAGGCGTAGAGCGTGCCGCTGGAGGACCCCGACGCGAGCTGGAACCCGTTCTCGCCCGTGGCCTCCGGGTTCTTGATGCCCGGGAGCATGACGAAGGTCACGACCGTGAGGAAGACGAGGATGGCGGCGGCGCCGATGGTGCAGCCGATCTCGAAGCGGGTGTTGCCGTGGATCTGGCGTGCGACCCGGCCGTCACCGGCCTTGAACTTGATCACCGCATAGATGAGCGCCCCGCCGACCACGGCGAAGACGACCAGCGCCATGGCGAAGATCAGCCAGTAGAGCGTGTGGATGCGGTCCGCGTTGGGGGACCCGCCCGATTCGGGCGACAGGAGGCCCGCATGGGCGGGGGCGCTGACGAGCAGCGACGCCCCGATGGCGGCGGACGTGGCGAGGCCGCCAAGGCGGCGCGGGGAGATCGACGGGCGCAAAGCGAGGCGAATCCTACAGCCGCGACGGACGCGCCGACGCCCGGTGGGTCAGGAACGCGTCTTTAGGCACCTTTGAACCCCGGCGCGCGCTTCTCCAGGAAGGCCATGACCCCCTCCTTGAAGTCGTCGGAGGCGGCCATCCGCTCCTGGATCGCGCACTCCACCTCCAGCTGCTCGGCGAGGCCCGCGAAGGTCCAGGCGTTGAGCTGCTCCTTCGTGCCGGCGAAGGACCCGGTCGGTCCGGCCGCCAGGCGGGTGGCCAGCGCGTCGACCTCCGCGGGGAAGTCCGCGTCGCCGTGGACGCGGTTGATCATGCCCCACTCCAGCGCCCGCGCGGCGCCGATGCGCTCGCCGAGCATCGCCATCTCGGCGGCGCGCGGCAGCCCGATGCGGGTGGGCAGGAACGCGGAGGACCCGCCGTCGGGGACCAGGCCGATGTTGACGAAGGCCAGCAGGAAGTAGGCGCGCTCGTGGGCCACCACGAGGTCGCAGGCCAGCGCGAGGGAGCAGCCGATGCCCACGGCGGCGCCGTTGACCGCCGCGATCACGGGCTTGGGGAGCTCCCGGATCCCGAGGATGATCGGGTGATAGAGCTCACGCAGCGCCTTGCCGACGTCCGGCACGCCGGCGTCGGTGAGGTCGAAGCCCTGCCGCAGGTCGGCCCCGGAGGAGAACGCCCTGCCGGCGCCCGTGATGACCACCGCGCGCACGTCGTCGGCCTGCGCGTCCTCGAGGGCGGCGAGCATGTCGTGGCCGAACTGCGTGTTCCACGCGTTCATCGACTCGGGCCGGTTGAGCTCGATCCGCAGCTCCCCGCCCCTGCGATGGACGTTGACGGTGTCGTAGGCCTGCTGGAGCTCCATGGCGCGATCCTAATCCGGCCTGCGCCGGTAGGCTCTCGCGGTCGTGCGCCGTCGCCCCTGGCTCATCCGCGCGACGGCTGCAACCGTGCTCGCCGCAGGCGTGGCGGCCCCGGTCGCCCGCCGTCGTCTCAAGCTGCCCCCCGCCGCGGTGCTGGGTCCCGCCGCGGCCGCGCCGCTGGCGCTCTGCGTGCTCGTCCCGCGCACCCGCGCGCGGGACGTGGCCGCCTGCGTGCTGCAGATGTGGGCCTACCTCGCCGCCTACGAGATGCCCAACGACGACCCGGAGGCGCTCCGCGACCGGGTCCACGTCACCTACCCGCTGGCCTTCGACAAGCGGGTCGGCTTCGGCACCGTCCCGACGGTCCGCCTCCAGCGCGCCTTCGCGCGGCCGGGGAGCTTCCGGCGCTTCGAGAAGGTGCTCGTCTGGAGCCACTGGGTCTGGTTCATGGTCCCGCACGGGACGATGGCCTTCCTGCTGCTGCGCGACCGCGAGGCGTTCCCGCGCGCCGCCGTGCGCATGTACGGCACGTTCGACATCGGGGTGATCGCCTACTGGCTGTATCCGACCGCCCCGCCCTGGTACGCCAAGGACCACCACCTGCTCGAGGACGGCCGCACGCCGGAGCTGCGTCGCATGATGGTCGAGTACGGCGAGGACTTCTGGAAGTCCGGCTGGGCCCCGCTGTACGGCTTCCTCGGCGGCAACCCGCTCGCCGCGATGCCGTCGCTGCACTTCGCGACGTCCGTCACCGCGGCGCGGCTGCTCGCCGAGACCGGCCCCGTCGCGGGCGCGCTCGGGTGGAGCTACGCGGCGACGCTCGGCCTCGCCCTCGTCTACCTCGGCGAGCACTACGTGGCCGATCTGGCCGCGGGCTGGGTGCTCACGGAGGCGGTGCGGGTCGGGGCGCCGCGCATGTCCGGTCCCGTCGACGCCCTCTCGGGTCTGCTGCAGCGACTCGAGCGCCGGGCGGCCTGGTGACGACGCGCATGGCCGAGCCGACCACGCCACCGGCAGGGATCGGGAACGAGGCGGTCGCCGACGACGACGCCGGCCTCTCCCTCCAGGTCTCCGGCCGCAAGCTCGCGCTCCTGGGCGTGATCGTCGTCGCCTCGCTGGGGCTGCTGTACGTGCTCCTGCCGCAGCTCGCGGGGCTCGACGACACCTGGCGCCGGCTCGAAGACGGCTCCCCGTGGTGGCTCGGCCTCGGCGCGGTGCTGACCGTCGGGATGTTCACCGGCTACGTGTTCACCTTCCGCACCGTCTACCGCGAGGCGGCGCTCTCGCGCCGGGACTCGTGGACGATCTGCCTCGCCGCGCTGGCCGCGAGCCGCCTGCTCGCCGCCGGCGGCGCGGGCGGGCTCGTCCTGCAGGCCTGGGCGCTGCGCCGCCGCGGCCTGGCGCCGCGCCGCGTGGCCGACCGCACCGTGGCCTTCCTCGTCCTGCAGTACGTGATCTACACGCTGTGCGTCGTCGTGTTCGGCTACGCGCTGCACTACGGCCTGCTGCCCGGGCGTGCGCCCTGGGTGATGACGTTCCTCCCCGCGACCATCGCGCTCGTCGTCACCGCCCTGGGGCTGTCGCTCGGGTTCGTGTCCCCGAACCTGCAGCGGCGGCTGTCCTCCTGGGCGGCGCGCGAGGGCGGCTCCCGCCCCCGGCGGCTCGTCGCCAGGGCGGCCGTGCTGCCGACCGTGGCCGGCGCCGGGGTGCGCGACGCGATGCATCACCTGCGCGCCGGTGACCGCGCGGTGCTCGGCGCGATCGTCTTCTGGGCGGCCCAGCTCGCAGCGCTCGCGGCGTGCTTCGAGGCCTTCGGCGAGGTCCCCCCGGTGGCCGTGCTGGTCGTCGGCTTCTTCGTCGGGATGCTCGGCAACCTCCTGCCGCTCCCTGGCGGGATCGGCGGCGTCGACGGGGGGATGTTCGGCGCCTACGCCGCCTTCGGCGTCGACCTCGGGACGGCCGCCGTGGCCATCCTCGCCTACCGGGCGTTCACCTTCTGGCTGCCCACCCTGCCCGGCGCGTTCGCCTACTTCCGCCTGCGCAGGACCGTCGAGCGGTGGCGCGCATCCCCTAGCTATCCTTAGTGAAGCAATGGACGACCAGATCGAGAACGTCATCATCGTGGGGAGCGGGCCGGCGGGGTACACCGCGGCGCTCTACACCGCGCGCGCCAATCTCAACCCCCTCGTGATCGAGGGGTGGATGTGGGGCGGGCTGCTGCAACAGACCACGGACGTCGAGAACTACCCGGGCTTCAAGGACGGGATCATGGGCCCGCAGCTCATGCAGACCATGCGCGACCAGGCCGAGCGCTTCGGCGCGCGCCTGGAGACCGATCTCGCCACGAAGATCGAGCCGGCGACCGCGCCCGGCGAGCCGCACACCGTCTGGGTCGGCGACGAGAAGCACCTCG
Source organism: uncultured Solirubrobacteraceae bacterium (assembly GCA_963726825.1). Lineage (GTDB taxonomy): Bacteria > Actinomycetota > Thermoleophilia > Solirubrobacterales > Solirubrobacteraceae > DATLGB01. The sequence continues at coordinate 441,178 of CAVSDT010000002.1, forward strand.
CGCGCACGGTCATCCTCGCCATGGGCGCCGAGCACAAGAAGCTCGGCATCCCGGGGGAGGAGGAGCTCGGCGGCCGCGGCGTCTCCTACTGCGCCACCTGCGACGCCGCGTTCTTCAAGGACAAGCCGACGATGATCGTGGGCGGCGGCGACTCCGCGATGGAGGAGGCGATCTTCCTGGCGAAGTTCGCGTCCAAGGTCGTCGTCGTGCACCGCCGCGACGAGTTCCGCGCCTCCAAGATCATGCTCGAGCGCGCACGGGCCGCCGAGAACCTCGAGCTGCTCACCCCCTACGCCGTCGAGGCGCTGGAGGCCGGCGAGGACGGCAAGGCCCTCCAGGTCGCGAAGCTGCGCAACACCGAGGACGGGTCGGAGCGCGAGATGGAGGTCTCCGGCGCGTTCATCGCGATCGGCCACGAGCCGCAGTCGGCGCTCGTCGACGCCTTCGTCGAGGTCGACGACGAGGCCTACGTCAAGACCGAGGGCAAGTCCACGCGCACGAACGTCCCCGGCATCTTCGCCGCGGGCGACCTCGTCGACCACACCTACCGCCAGGCCATCACGGCCGCCGGCTCCGGCTGCCAGGCGGCGCTGGACGCCGAGTGGTACCTGCGCGACACCCCCGCGGTCCCGACGCCCGAGGCCCTCGAGGGCACGGGCGACCTGGCCGAGCAGGCCTGGGTCTCCTAGGGGGCCTCAGCCCTTGCCGACGCGCAGGTCGTACTTCGCGTCGAGGTACGGGTTCCTGCGTGACGGTGCCGCGGGTCGCACGACCGCGAAGACGACCCGCGAGCGCGACGACCGGTTCGTCGTGCGCAGGACGTCCGTGACCCCCGCGGAGTGGCGCGACCGGCCGAGGCGGCGGCCGGTGTTGCGCAGCGTCCGCGCCTTGCGCGAGTACAGCGACAGGTCCGGATTGCCGTTGGTGGACGTGCGCCGCAGCACGATCCGCGCCGTCTGACCCGCGGGGATGCGGATGCGGTAGACGTCGGCGGGGTCCTCGTAGAAGTCGATCGTCGCCTCCGTGCGGCGCTCGCGGCCGCCCTTCCAGATCGCCGCGTTCGCCGAGCCGAAGCGCTTGCCGTTGACGTAGGGCACGTCGTCGTTGGGCTCCTGCGGGTCGGGCGTCGCCAGCGGCGGGGCCTTCGACAGCGCCGCGGCGAGGTCGAGCTTGCCGAAGCCCGTGGCGGAGTCGTAGCCCTTGTTGCCGATGTCGGCGGCCGAGAGCCGGACGACCTGCTCGACCTGGTCGGCGGTCAGGTCCGGACGCACCTGGCGCAACCATGTCGCGGCGGCGGCGACGATCGGGGCGGAGAAGCTCGTCCCCGCCAGGTCCGCGTAGCCGCTGGGGTCGCCCTCGGGGGCGCCGAGCGTCGTCGGGACGGCGGTGGTGATCCCCACGCCGGGGGCGACGAGGTCCAGGGCGGCGTTGGAGTTCGAGAACGGCGCGGCGGTGTCGTCGGGCGTCGAGGCGCCGATCGTCAGCACGTGGGGGAGGGACGCCGGGAACTCGAGCGGGTTGCCGTTGGTGAGCTCGTTGCCGCCGGCGGCGACGAGGACGACGTCCTTGCGCGTCGCGCGCTGCAGCGCCTCGTACTCCGTCTGGCAGAACTGGCCGGAGCCGTAGCTCATGTTGACGACCTTCGCGCCGGCGGCCACGGCCCGGTCGATCCCGCGCGCGGAGTCCGAGCAGGAGATGTCCGTCGCGGGGATCGGCACGTTGAGCGCGCGCATGCCCGGCCAGGCGCCGACGATGCCGACGCCGTTCTGCGGCGCGGCGGCGACGGCCATCGTGGCGGTGCCGTGGCCGATCTCGAGGCCCGCGGTGCCGTCGAGCACGTTGGCGTTCGGGTTGTTGGCGAACTCGGGGTGGGTCTTGTCCGCCCGGGCGTCCACGAGGGCCAGCAGCGGGCTGTCGGGCGTGACCGGGGGCGGGACGAGGCTCGGGGTGATCGCCTGGTTGCGCCAGTCGGTGCGCGGCGACAGCGGGTCCCCCGTCACGGCCTGGGCCAGCCGGGAGGTGCGGTTGGGCTCGGAGAAGGCCAGCAGGCCGGCGGCCCGCAGCCGCCCGGCGAGCCTGCGCGCGCGGCCGACGGGGACCTCCCAGGCGCCGCGGCCCGCGGACGTGGCGCCGGCGGCGCGGGCGAGGCGGGTCGCGTGCGCGCCGGGGCGAGCGCCGACGAGCCAGGTCGAGCGGTCGGCCGCGTGTGCCGCGATCCCGGCCGCGCCGGGCAGCGCCTGCGGCCGCGCCGGGACGGCCGCGGAGGCGGCGACGGCCGTGCGCTGGGGGGTGGCGCCGGCGGGGGCGGCCAGGGCGAGGGTCAGCGCGAGGGCCGCGGCCGGGGGAAGCATCAGGCGCACGGTCACGAGGCTAGAGAGCCTCGCGGCGGCCGGAAGTTGCGGCGCGCATCCCTAATCTGGCTGGCAGTGGACACCTTCACCCTGATCGTGACGGTGGGCATGGCGCTCCTGTTCCTCTGGGTCATCGCTCTCGGCATCTGGCACCCCCGCTCCGGCGCGGACGTCCTCAACTGGACCCCGACGCGTTCCGCGGCCGTCGAGGCGCAGAACGACATCGACGACGTGGAGCAGATGATCGCCGCGCAGAACGCCCTGCGCGCCCGGCGCGGCAAGGCGGCACGCACGCAGGACGAGGTCGAGGACCAGGTGCGCGCCGACCAGCGCATGCTCGCCGACTACGCCGACGCGTACTGGCGGGAACAGCGCGACACACGGGGGATCCGCGACACGCCGGGGGAGACGATCACGATCTACGAGAAGGCGAGCTGCACGGCCTGCCAGCGGCTCGCGCGGATCCTGACCGAGCGCGGCGTGGACTTCGACCGCGTCGACTACCACGTGGAGCCCCTGCCGGCTGAGCGCATCGTCGCCCTGCTGGCCAAGGCCGGCGTCAGCGCGCACCAGGCGCTGCGGATGAAGGAGCCGGGGGCGCAGCGGCTGGTGGAGGCGCGCGCCTCCGAGGCCGAGATCGTCGCTGCGATGGCGGCGGAGCCGGCGCTGCTGCAACGCCCGATCGTCGAGCGCGGCGACCGCGCCGTGCTCGCGCGCCCGGCCGAGCGCGCCCTCGAGCTGCTCTGACCCGCGGCGTCAGCGGCGCGACTGGGTGTCGGTGATCGGCCAGGGCAGGCGCCGGAGGATCCAGGCCGGGGCGGACTCGCCGCTGCGCGTGCGCACGACCTCGCAGCCCGTGAGCTTGTAGGCGCGCTTGCGGCCCCGGCGCTTGCGGGGGTGGACGTAGACGACGTCGGTGCCCGGCCCGCAGTCGATCGTCCCGCGGCCGAAGCGCGCATGGATGACGTCGGTGCCGGCGCCGCCCGCGACGACGTTGCGCCCGTGGGAGGGGTAGATGAAGTCGGGCCCGTCGCCGCCGGTGAGGCGGTCGCGCTGGCTCGTGGGCTGGCCCGAGGGCTTGTAGTCGCCCCAGATGACGTCGCCGTTGTTGCCCGCGTGGATTCTGTCGTCGCCGTGGCCGCCGTAGAGGCGGTGGTGGGCGCCGGAGGCCCGCATGACGTAGCCGTCCGCGGTCTTCTCCATCCAGTGCTTGCAGGAGGACGACGGCTTGTCGCTGGAGTCCTTGCAGCCCTGCTTGCGGGTCGCGCTGCCGAACGGGTTGAACCCGGCGCGGGCGTCGAGCGGGCGGGAGGAGTCGCGCACGTTCATGAGCAGCATGCCGTCGTAGGGCGGCCAGCCGCGGTGGCTGGCCATCGCGCCGGCCGGCGGGGTCCGCAGGCCGGCGACGGCGATCGCGAGGAGGAGGACGGTCAGGAGGGTGCGGCGCATCGGCGTCACAACCCCGTCATCGGCCGCGCGACGCGGCGCCTGGACCGGGCGCTGTCAGGCCGTCGACGACGGCCGCGATCAGGCGTCGCCGCGTCCGGCCGCCGTCCGGCGTGGGGGCACGGCATGATGGGCGGCATGGCCCGAGTCCTCATCATCGGCTGCGGTGGTCGCGGCCAAGCCCTCGCGCGGGAGCTCGTCGCCGCCGGTCACGCGGTCCGCGGGACGACGCGCGACCCGGCGAAGGCCGCGGCGATCGAGGCGGCCGGGGCCGAGCCCTTCGTCGGTGACCCCGATCGGATCGCCACGATCATGGACGCGTTCGTCGCGACGACGATCGTCTGCTGGCTGATGGGCACCGCGACGGGGCCCGAGGAGCAGGTCCACGAGCTGCACGGGGGCCGCCTGCGGATGCTGTGCGAGAAGATCGTCGACACGCCCGTGCGCGGGCTCGTCTACGAGGCGGGCGGGACGGTCCCGTTCGCCTGGCGCGAGGAGGGGGAGATGGTCGTGCGCGGCGCGCGGGCGACGTGGAACATCCCGCTCGAGGTCGTCGACACCGACCCGGCCGACGCCGACGCCTGGCTGCGCGATCACGTCGCGGCCGTCGCGAGGCTGCTCGGTTAGGCGGGCACGACGGGCGCGCGCCGCAGCTGCAGGCCGAAGGCGACGGTCGCCGACGCGGCCAGGACGATCACCACGGCGCCGTAGACGAGGGCGGTCGGCCGCAGCCCGTAGTGCGTCTCCGCGACCCCGGCGAGCACCGCGGGCGCGCTGAAGGCGGTGTAGGAGACGACGTAGACCGCCGACATCAGCCCGGCGCGCTCGTGCGCGTCGATCCGCCCGGTCAGCACCCGCAGGACGCCGGCGAAGGCGGGCCCGAAGCCGATCCCCGCGACGAAGGACCCGAGGAGCAGCAGCACGGTCGAGCCCGTCGCGACGGCCGCGAGCGTGATCGCCACGCCGGCCATCACGAAGCCGGCGCCGCCGAGCATCAGCCGCTCGGCGGGCAGCGGGCGCGACAGGGCGGCCGTCACCCCGCCGGTCCCCATCAGGGCGACGACCACGAGCCCGCCGATGACGTGCGAGTCCGACCCGGTCAGCAGCGCCGTCAGCGACGGGCCGAGGGAGAGGTAGAGGCCGCCGAGCGACCAGGTCGCCACCAGGCACGGGGCGACCGCGACGAACGTCGCGCGCACCGTGCGGGGGACAGCGACCCGGGGCCGCAACGCCGCCCGCCAGCGGCCGTCGGGCTCCAGCGGCTCGGGCAGCAGGACGAGGCCGGCGAGCGCCGCGACGTAGGCGCCGGTCAGCACCCAGAAGACGAGGTGGGTGGGGTCGGGGCCGAGGTCGACGAGCAGCGCCGCGCCGAGCGCGCCGCCCGAGAGCCCGAGAAGCGGGGCCGCACTGGCCACGATGGAGCCGATCCCGGGGCGCGGCTCCGTGTCGAGCAGCGCCGCGCTCAGCGTGCTGGTCGCCAGCCCGGTCGCGAGGCCCTGGAGCGCACGCGCGGCCAGCAGCCAGCCGGTCGCGTCCGCGAGCAGGAACGCGGCCATCCCGACGAGCTGCAGGACGAGCGCGACCACCAGGACCCGCTTGCGGCCCGCGTGGTCGGAGACGCGACCCGCGACGACGAGCGCGACCAGCAGCGCGAGCACGTACACCGCGAAGACGAGGGTGAGCGTGATCGCGCTGAAGCCGTAGGCGTCCTGGTAGACGAGGTACAGCGGCGTCGGCGCGCCGGCGCCCGCGAAGAAGACGGCGAGGATCGCCCCGAAGGCGACGAAGGCCTTCACGGCTCGATGCGGGCCAGGAGGTCCGACACGATCCGGGCCGTCGCGCCCCAGATCAGGTTGTCGTCGACCGCGTAGGTGTCCGTCATGAACGGGATGCCGCGGCGCACGAGCCGGCGCCGGCCGTAGCCCGCGCGGACGTCTTCGACGGCGAGCTCGAGGATGTGGGCGACCTCGGTCTCCTGCGGGATCCACTCGCGCTCGACGATCTCCTCGAAGACGCCCACGAAGGGATAGATCGCGTAGTTGGTGACGAACGTCGGGGTCGGGGGCAGGGCGCCCGCGAGCGTCACCCGCGTGCGGTCGAGGCCGATCTCCTCCTCCGTCTCGCGCAGCGCCGTCGTCAGGAGGTCCGGGTCGGCGTCCTCGCGCCGGCCGCCGGGGAAGGAGATCTCTCCGGGGTGGCGGGAGAGATCCTCGCGGCGCTTGGTGAACAGGGCGTGGAGGCGGCCGTCGCGCATGAACAGCGGCACGAGGACGGCCGACTCCGTCTTGCCGTGCACGGCGATGTCCCACGCCTCCTCGGGCGTGAGCAGTCCACGCCCGAGCGTGCCCGCGAGGTCGGTGACGCTCAGACCGGTGCGACCCGGGTGACGCGCTCGTTGAAGACGACCTCGCCCTCGAGCGTGCGGTGGATGGGGCACTTGGCGGCGATCGACGTCAGCCGCTCGGCCTGCTCGTCCGAGAGGCCCTCCGGGAGGCGCAGGACGAGGTCGAAGTTCGTCGGCCGGCCACGCTCGGCGGGCGTGTAGTCGCAGTCGACCTCGACGCCCGTCATGTCCCAGCCCTTGCGCTGGGCGTACATCTGCATGGTGATCGCGGTGCAGGAGGCGAGGCTGGCCGCCAGCAGCTCCTCCGGGCTCGGGCCGAGGTCCTTGCCGCCCTGGTCGAGGGGCTCGTCCGCGATCAGGCGGTGCTCCCGGACCCGGACCTCGTGCTCGAAGTCCCCGCGCCGGATCGAGATGGCCTTCATGGTCTCGATGCTACTCCTCGTCCAGCGGGTGGAAGAGCAGGCCCGTCGGGACCTTCGGATGGAAGAACGTCGACTTCGGCGGCATGACCTCGCCGGCGGCCGCGACGTCGCGGATCAGGGCGACCGGGACGGCCCCGGTGAACAGCGCGGCCTGGGTCGGGTCGTCCTCGTCGAGGACCTTCGCGCGGGCCTCGTCGGTGGTGCGCGAGTAGTCCAGGCCGTGCTTGTGGTCGATGTCGTCGTCCGTCAGCCCGAGTGCGCCCTTGAGCAGGAGCGCCTCGAGCACCGCGGTGTCGAGGCGGCGGTAGGCCGCCGACCGGTCCGGGATCGCGGCGTCGGCGGTGGCGGGGTCCTTGAGCGTGACCTTCCACGGCTGCTGATGGCCGGCGTCGAGCAGGCCGAGGACGATCGGCTCTCCCGTCTGCTCGGGCGGCTCGAGCGCGTCGAGCTCGATCTTCTCGAGCGTCCAGTCCTTGGCGAGGGACTCCCGGAGCTTCGTGCGGCGGTCCTCGTCGAGGCCGGACAGGAGGCGGTGGGTCGGGAAGACGGTCAGCCCCGGGTCCTGCAGCGCGACGAGGCAGGCGAGCACGTAGCCGGCGGCGTCGGTCTGGACCTCCTCGGCGTACACGCGGGCGGTCTCGTAGCGGTGGTGGCCGTCGGCGATCAGCAGCTCGGCGGGTTCCAGGGCCTGGGTGACGGCCTCGATCGCCCGCTCGTCGTCGAGGCGCCAGAGCCGGTTCTCGGTGCCGTCGGCGTCCGTGGTCGTCGCCCACGGCGCCGTCTGGGTCGTCGCCTCGATCGCCTTGGCGACCAGCGTCTCGGGGTCGTCGTGGAGGACGAAGATGGGGGAGAGGTTGGCCTTGGTGGCGCGCGTGAGCCTGAGCCGGTCCTCCTTGGGCCCGGGGTGCGTGCGCTCGTGCGGCCGGATCCGCCCGGCGCCGTACTCGGTGACCTTCACCCGCCCGAACACGCCCGTCCGCGTGCGCGCCTTCCCGTCGGGCCCGACGTAGTCCTGCGCGAGCACCCAGAACGCGGGTGTCTCGTCGCGCACGAGGATCCCGTCGGCCTTCCACTGCTCGTACGTCCGCGCGGCATCCCCGTACGGATCGTCCCCGACCGGCAGGTCGATCCCGACGGCGTTGTACTCCGACCGCGCCTGCAGCTCTCTGCGGCCGGCCTCGTCGATCACGTCGTAGGGCGGCGCGACCAGGTCCTGCATGTCACCCGCGCGCTGCGGGTCGTAGTGCACGGCGCGGAGAGGACGGACGTCAGCCATGCCGCGCGACGCTAGCGCGCGTAGAGTGAGCGCCGATCGGGGCGTGGCGCAGCCTGGTAGCGCGCGCCGTTTGGGTCGGCGAGGTCCCCAGTTCGAATCTGGGCGCCCCGATGAGTTCCCGGCCCTGCGCCGGTCTGCATGACCATGAGCCTCGTCACCGCCCACATCTCGATCTCGCTCGACGGCTTCGTCGCCGGGCCCGACCAGAGCGAGGACAACCCGCTCGGCATCGGGGGGTTGGCGGTGCACAAGTGGCACCTGCCGTCCGACGGTCGCGGTCCACGAGGGGGACGCGAAGGTCAGCGCGGACCTGATGCGCACGCGCGGCGCCGTGATCATGGGTCGCAACATGTTCGGGCCGATCCGCGGCGAGTGGACCGGCGACTGGCGCGGCTGGTGGGGCGATGACCCGCCCTACCACGCACCGGTCTTCGTCCTCACCCATCACGAGCGCGAGCCCGTGCAGATGGACGGCGGCACGACCTTCCACTTCGTCACGACCGGGTTCGAGGCGGCGCTCGCCCAGGCGCGCGACGTCGCCGACGGGCAGGAGATCGCCATCGCGGGCGGCGCGTCGACGGTCCGTCAGGCCCTCGCCGCCGGCGCGCTGCAGCAGCTCACGCTCGACATCGCCCCGGTCCTGCTGGGCGCGGGTGAGCGCCTCTTCGACGGCGTCGAGGACCCCGGCCTGATCCCGACGGCGGTCACGCACTCACCCCTCGCGACCCACGTGACCTACCGCATCGGCTAGGAGGCGAGCGCCGCGCGGAGCCGGCGCAGGCCCTCGCGCAGCTCCTCCGGCGGGTGCGCCGTGAACGAGAGACGCAGCGTCGAGCGGTCCGGCTCGCCCGCGTAGAACGGGAAGCCGGGCACGTACGCCGCGCCGTGCTCGATCGCGCGCGGCAGCCGCGCCTCGGCGTCCATCCCGTCGGGCAGGCGCGCCCACACGAACATCCCGCCCTCCGGCGCGTTGTGGGTCGAGCCGGGAGGCAGCGCGTCGAGGAGGCCGTCGAGCAGGACGTCGAGGCGCTCCCGATAGGCGGCGCGCGGCGTCTCGAGGTGCGCGTCGAGGTCGCGCGTCCCGAGCCACCGCGCCGCGGCGGCCTGGTCGAGGGTCGAGGTGTGCAGGTCGGCCGCCTGCTTGGCGATCGTCAGCGGCGCGCGCAGCGCCTCGGGCGCGCGCACCCAGCCGATCCGCAGGCCGGGGGCGAGGACCTTCGACAGCGTCGACAGCGCGAGCGTGCGGTCCTCCGCGCCGGGGAGCGTCGCGACGGCCGGCAGCGCCTCGCCGCGATAGCGCAGCTCGGAGTACGGGTCGTCCTCGACGATCCACAGGCCGACCCGCGCAGCGACCTCGGCCAGCGCCCGCCGCCGGTCCAGCCCCAGGGTGCGGCCGGTCGGGTTCTGGAAGGTCGGGATGACGTAGAGGAGCTTGGCCTTCAAGCGCTTGGCGAGGTCCTCGACGGCCCCCGGGTCCAGCCCGTCCTCGTCGCAGGGGACGGGGACGAGCGTCGCGCCCGCCAGGCCGAAGGCCTGCAGCGCGGCGAGGTAGGACGGCTCCTCGACCAGCACGACGTCACCGGGCTCCAGCAGCGCGGTGGCGACGAGCGTCAGCGCCTGCTGCGAGCCGGAGCAGATCAGCAGGTCGTCCGGCGCGGTCGGCAGCCCACGGGCGGTCAGCCGCGCGGCGACGAGCTCACGCAGGAGCGGGTCGCCCTCGGTGGTCGAGTACTGGAGCGTCCTGCCGGCGCGGTCGTCGTGCAGGACGTGCGCGGCCGCCTCGCGCATCCCCGCGGCGTCGAAGAGCTCGGGGGCCGGCAGGCCGCCGGCGAACGAGATGATCCCGGGCCGCTGCGTCAGCGCGAGGATCTCCCGGACAGGGGAGGACTTCACGGTGCGCAGACGCGCGGCGAGGGCGGGTGGTGCGACGGACTCGGGGGTCGATGCGGCGGGCACGGCGGGCTCCTGGTTCACGGGCGGGGGTGGTCGGCGTGCGTCATCGCCCGGGCCTCGGGTGGGCCGGTCAGCGGGCGACGACGGGAGCTACTCGGTGCAGGCGCATCGGTCAGCTGACCTTACCGGGGAATCGGGCCGAGGTCGACGCCTGAGCGAACCCTCGCCGTTTCGGCGCGCGGCCGCGAACCAGCCGCAGGGGGTTTCCGCGACCGGGTTGCACCGGGTAGCGGATCGGCTACCCCCTGCAACCCGGTCGCGAGATCGTCCTCAGTCCGGTCGGCGCGCCGCGAAGTTCAAGCGCACGTAGTCGATCACCGGCTCGGGCAGTCGGTCGGCGACATCGCGCACCAGCGCGGCACCCGCCTCCGGCCCGAGCCGCTCGACGTGCTCCCCCAGCACCACGGTCGTCAGGTACTCCTCCAGGCCCTCGCGCGTCAGGACGGCCGGCCGCGGCGTCAACGTCGCCCACACGTCGACGAACCCGAGCCGTTGCAGTCGTTGCACCAGCTCGTGGTCCCCCGAGAAGTGCTTGCCCGACTCGTGCACGCCCGCGGCGGCGAGTGCGGTCACGACGGTCGCGATGTTGCCCTCACCGCCGCACTCGGCCCGGATGAGCCCGCCGGGCCGCAGGACGGAGAAGAGCGCCGTGAACAGCGCGTCGTGATCGAGGACCCAGTGGAAGGTCGAGGTCGAGACGATCACGTCGACCGGCTCGATCGCCAGTGGCGCGCCGAGGTCGGCGTGCACGTACGACACGCGCTCGTCGTCCCCCAGCCGTTCCCGGGCGACGTCGAGCATCGCCTGGGACCCGTCGAGCGCGACGACCTCACCGCGGGGCAGGCGCTCCAGCAGCCGTTCGGTCACCCGTCCCGTGCCACAGCCGGCGTCGAGCACCCGCTCGTCGCCGCGCAGCTCGAGCGCGTCGACGAGCTCCACGCCGCGCTCGGTCATCGGCGCGCCGATGAGGTCGTAGGAGGCCGCGTTCCACTCTCGGGGGCTCATGGGGGGCAACGTACGCCCGCCGCGGCCACGGCACAACGCCGCAAACAGCGTTCAGCCATAATGGATCGGGATGGACTGGATGCGTGACGAGGGGCGCCTGCAGGCGTTCATGGCGGTCGCCGACACCGGGTCGTTCTCCGGCGCCGCGCGGGCGCTCGGCCAGACGCAGCCCGGGGTCTCGACGCTCGTCGCCGCCCTGGAGTCCAGCCTCGGCACGCCGCTGTTCGTCCGGTCCCGCGCGGGAGCCCAGCTGACCGAGGCCGGCGAGGCGCTGCAGCCGCACGCGGCCCACATCCTCGGCACCGCGGAGGAGGCGCGGCGCGCCGTCGACGCCGCGACGGGTGCCCGGCGCCGCCGGCTGCGCGTGGGTGGTGGCGAGGTCCTCATGACCTACGTCCTTCCGCCCGCGCTGGCCAAGCTGCGCGACCGCCTTCCCGGCCTGGAGGCGCGCTTCTCGATCGTGGGGGAGGAGTCCGCCGTGCTGACCGCCTTGCGCGACCGGCGCATCGACCTCGCGCTGCTGACCGACCGCGCCGCGGCGGCGGGGCTGATCGTCGAGCCCTTCGCCACCGACTCGCTCACCTGCCTCGTCCCGGCCGACCACCCGCTGGCGAGCGCCGACCCGCCCGTCTCCCTGCCGGTGCTCAACGACGAGACGCTCGTCGTGCGCTCCCGCGGTGCGGTCGACCGCCGCGAGGTGGACCGGCTGCTCGAGCGCGCCGGCGTCAAGCCGCGCAACCTGCTCGTCGCGAGCACGTTCGAGGCGGTCCGCCACTGCGTGCGGGCCGGGCTCGGCGTGGCCCTGGTCCCGGCCGCCGCGGCGTCCGGCCGGGCGACGGTCGCCGTCGCGCTGGAGGACCCGCCGACGTTCCGCTACTGCCTCGTCCGCCGCGAGGGCGAGCCGCCGCCGGTCGCCGCGGCGCTGCTCGACGCGCTCGAGGCGGTGACGGCTAGCTCGGGATGACCCAGCCGGCCATGGCGGCGAAGTGGCAGGCGGCGGCGAGCACGACGCACGCGTGGAAGACCTCATGGAAGCCGAAGGTCTCCGGCCAGGGGTTCGGCCGCTTGAGCGCGTAGACGATCGCGCCCCCCGTGTAGAACGCGCCGCCGATGCAGATGAGCGCGAACGGCGCGACGCCGAGGTCGTCCGCGACGGGCGGCAGCACGAACACCGCCAGCCAGCCCATCGCGAGGTACAGCGCCGCGGCGAGCACACGCGGCGCGGTGATCCACGCCACGGAGAAGATCACGCCGGCGAGGGCGCAGCTCCACACGACGACGAGGACGACCCAGCGCGCGCTGCCGTCCATGACGAGGATCGCGATCGGCGTGTAGGTCGACGCGATGAAGACGAAGATCGTCGAGTGGTCGATGCGCCGCAGCAGGGGGCGCCAGCGCGGGTCCCAGCGCCAGCGGTGATACAGCGCCGAGCCGGCGAACAGCGCGCACAGCCCGGTGCCGTAGATCGCGGCTGCCGCCCGGGCCGCACCGTCCGGCGCCAGCACGAGGAGGACGATCGCTCCGGCGACCGCGAACCAGAACGCCCACGCGTGGGTGACCCCGCGCAGCAGCGGCTTGAGCTCGGGCATGTCCGGCAGGGACATGCAGCGATCGTATCCCCGCGTGCTCGCCGCGCACATAAGCTCGGTCAGGTGGCTGAGGAGCTGACGATCGACGAGCTGGCGCGCGAGACGGGGATGACCGTGCGCAACATCCGCTCCCACGCGACGCGTGGGTTGCTGCAGCCCCCCGTCGTGCGTGCGCGCACGGGCTACTACGGCCCCGACCACGTGGCGCGCCTGAAGCTCATCCAGGAGCTGCAGGGCAACGGCTACAACCTCGCCGCGATCAAGCACCTCGTCGCGCGCACGGGCGGCCGGTCCTCCGAGGACGTGCTCACGTTCGCACGCTCGCTCCTGTCCCCCTACGAGCCGGAACAGCCGGAGATCGCCGAGGCCGACGAGCTCGTCGAGCGCTTCGGGCCCCTCGACGAGAAGACGATCGCGAAGGCGCTGAAGCTCGGTGTGGTGGTCGACATCGGCGAGGGCAAGTACGAGATCCCCTCGCCGACGCTGCTGCGCGGCGGCGACGCGCTCGTCGACCTCGGCGTGCCGATCGACAAGGTCCTCTCGATCCTCGAGCACGCGTCACGCCAGACGGACTCGATCGCCGAGCGCTTCGTCGGCCTCTACATGGACAAGCTCTGGGATCCCGACGCGGCCGAGACGCTCGACGAGCTGCGCCGCCTCGCCTCCGACGTGGTGATGACGCTCTTCCATCAGCGGATGACGCGCCGGACCGAGAAGGCCTTCGACAAGGAACTGCACCGCGGCACGTGAGCGGGCTCGAGGCGACCAACAGCGCCGGCTACACGGCCCCGATCGGGCTCACCGCCGACCCGGTCGTGCTCACGCTCGCGGAGGGTCGCCTGTGCGTGCTGCTCGCGCGCCGCCTCGAGCCGCCCCAGCGCGGCGAGTACGCGCTTCCGGGTGGCTTCGTCGGCGCCGACGAGGCGCCCGAGCAGACCGCCGAGCGCAAGCTGCGGGAGAAGACGGGCGTCGCCTCCGTCCACCTCGAGCAGCTGCGCACCTACGCCGCGCCCGACCGTGACCCGCGCGGCTGGCTGCCGTCGGTCGCGTCGATGGCGTTGGTCGGGCCCGACGCGCTCCCGGCCGACCGTCCCGCGGGGCGCGACGCCGACTGGTTCCCCGTCGACGCCCTTCCGCCGCTCGCGCTCGACCACGCGCGCATCGTCGACGACGCGCTGTGGCGGCTGCGGGCCCGCGTCGCCGACAAGGCGTGGTTCGTCGGCGTCGCCGGCGGCCTGCTGCCGGAGCGCTTCACGCTGGCCGAGGCGCAGCGGCTCTACGAGGCGCTGCGCGGCGAGACCGTCGACGCCGCGAACTTCCGCCGCGACGTGCGCGCGACCGGCCTGCTGACCGAGACGGGCGAGACCCGCCGGGACGGGCCCGGCCGACCTGGGATGGTGTACACGCGATGACACTCGTCCTTCAAGCCGGTGAGCTGCGCGCGGTCTTCGAGCCGGAGGTCTCGCTCGTCGGGTCCTCGCTGACCCACCGCGGCGAGGAGCTGCTCGGGCAGCGCAAGGGCCTCGAGACCTACCGCGAGTCCGGCAGCTCGATGGGCATCCCGTTCCTGCACCCGTGGGCGAACCGCCTCGGCGGCTTCGGCTACGGCGAGGTCGAGCTGCCGGAGGACTCGCCGCTGCTGCACGTCGACAAGGAGACGGGCCTGCCGATGCACGGCCTGCTCCACGGGCGCGCGGCGTGGACCGTCGTGTCGGCCGACGAGACCTCGTTCGTCGCGACGCTCGACTTCGGCGACCACCCCGAGTGGCTGGCGCTGTTCCCGTTCCCGCACGTCTTGACCGTCTCCGTGACGCTGTCGCCGACGGGTCTCGAGCACGTCACGGAGCTGCGCGCCACCGGCGTCATCCCCGTCCCCGTCGCCTTCGGCTGGCACCCCTACCTCGTGCTGCCCGGCGTCGCCCGCGAGGACTGGATCGTCGAGGCCGACCTCGCTGAGCGGCTCACCCTGTCGCCGTCCAAGCTGCCCACGGGCGAGGCCCCGTTCGCGCCGTTCGAGGACGGCCGGCTCGGCGACCGCGACATCGACGAGGGCTACCGCGGCGCCCTCGGGACCTCGATGGTCCTGCGCGGCGGCGGCCGGCGGCTCTCGATCGGGCTGATCGAGGGCTACTCACACGCGCAGGTCTTCGCCCCCGCGGAGGACGACGTCGTCGCCTTCGAGCCGATGACCGCCCCCGCCGACGCGCTGCGGTCCGGCTGGGACCTGCGCCGAGTCCTGCCCGGGCAGTCGCTGCGGTGCGTGTTCCGGCTCGGGCGTGGCCTAGCAGACGGCGTCGAGATGACGACCGCACGCGGACGTGCTGAGCTACCGCCCATGGCGATCATCTACACGACCACGGGCGTCTCGACGGGCATGGGGCGCGACGGCGCGACGGCCATCGAGGACTCCGACCTCAGGCTTGACCTCTCCCGCCCCGGCCAGGGCGACGGCACGAACCCCGAGCAGCTCTTCGCGATGGGCTACGCCGCCTGCTTCCACTCGGCCCTGAAGGGCGTCGGCTCCGCGCAGAAGCTCTCGGTCAAGGACTCCTCCGTGAAGGCGTCCGTCTCCCTGGACAAGGACGACGACGGCGGCTTCTCGATCGCGGTCGAACTCGTCGCGACGATCCCGGCGCTGTCGCAGGAGGAGGCCCAGCAGCTGGTCGAGGCGGCCCACCAGGTCTGCCCGTACTCCAAGGCGACCCGGGGGAACATCCCGGTGGAGGTGTCGGCGGCGGGCTGACGCTTGCCCGATCGTCCGGCACCTGAGAGATTGAGCGCTCGGTGCCGGACGAACGTGACTATGCCCTGCGTGCGGCGGCGCTGAACCAGGCTCGCGAGCTGCAGCGGCGCTACCAGGACCTCATCCCGCTGGCAGCGCTGCGTGCTGGCTTCACCCACAGCGGGCAGCGAGTGAGCTTCGGGTCGTTCTTCGACGGCATCTTCCGACCGCAGCAGATGGCGAGCCCAGCAGCTCTGGCGATCGTGACGGCGGCGCCGAAGGGGTCGCGCCCAGCGCCGTACGAGGACGAGTTCGACGAGGAAAGCGGACGCTTCAGCTACCGCTTCCGCGAAGCCCAGACCACCTCCGTCTCAGCCCTCCGCGCAGCCGATCGCGACAACAGGGCGCTGATCGCGGCGCACGAGCAACTCGAGCCGCTGATCTACTTCCGCGGGATCGCGCCGGGCCAGTACGCGGTGGTGGCGCCGGTCTTCATCGTCGCGGTCGACGAAGTCGAGCGGTTGGTGCACTTCGAGGCGGCACTGCCGTTGCAGGACACGACGCCAGCCGGCCTGGTCTCGGACCCCGACACGCGCGCGTACGCCACCCGTGAGGCGGTGTACCGGCTGCATCAGCACCGGTTCCGCGCGGCAGTGCTGCGCGCGTACTCGACCCGGTGTGCGGTCTGCAAGCTCAAGGAGACCTCGCTTTTGCAGGCGGCGCACATCATCGAGGACCGTGACCCTTCGGGCTACGCAACGGTGGTCAACGGGATCTCGTTGTGCGCCATCCACCACCTCGCGTACGACCGCAACCTGCTGGGGATCGACCCGGAGGGCGTCGTGCACATCGCGACTCGTTTGCTGCACGAGATCGACGGACCGATGCTCAAGTCCGGGCTCCAGGCGTTCCACGGCGCGGCCATGCTCGAGCCAAAGCGGCAGCTCGACCGACCGGACCCTGACAGGCTCGGCGTGCGCTTCGAGCAGTTCGAGCGCGCGGCGGCCTGAACTAGAGCATTGAGGCGAGCGCGAGGATCACGCCGACGATGACGGCGATGAGTCCCGTGATGGCGGCGGCACGAAAGACCAGCACGTCTCGCTGCGAATGCTCGAGACTCGGGGCCGGCTGGTGCCGCAGCGCACGCGTCGGGACGTTTCGCGGCTCGAGCGGCTCGTTGACGACCTGCAGCTTCTGCAGCGCGCTGTCGCGCGCGGCGATCGCCTTGCGGCGCGCGGTCGTGGCCTGATCGAGCTGCTCCTCAAGGTCGCGGACACGCTGCCTGAGCGCCTCGTCGGGATGCGGCATCGGTGGGGCGGCGGGCCGAACGGTGGCCTCGCCCGTGAGGCGGGGGACGACGAGGTCGGCGGCGTCCTGCGCGGCCTGGACGGCGACGCGGCGCTCGAGCTCGGCCGTCTCCGCGAGCCGGCGCTGGCGCTTGGCCTCGGCCAGCGCCTCGTCTCGGCGCGCGATCGCGGCGTCGCGCTCCTGGGTGGCGGTGTCGCGTTGCGCCTCGGCCTGATCGAGCGCGCGCTCGGCCTGCTGGCGGGCGCGAATCGCCTGGTTGCGGGCGGCGAGGGTCTCCTCGCGGTCGGCGATGGCGGCGTCGCGGGAGACGATCGCATCGTCGCGCTCGTCGATCGCCGTGTCTCGCTCGGCCAGCGCCTCCTGCCGCGCGGTCAGCGCCGAGTCGAGCTGCGCGCGCATCTGGTCGCGGCGCTGCCGGGCCTCATCACGCTGGGCAAGGGTCACCTGCAGCCGTGACTCGAGGTCCTGCTGCTCAGTCTGGAGTGCTTCGAGCGCACGAGAGACGGTGTCCCGCTCCCGACTGGCCGTTCGGCGGGCGGCCTCGGCCTGCTCTGCCCGGCTGGGCGGCGGGATCGTCTTGCCGCCCGGCAGTGCCGGGGCGGGGACGGCGAAGGAGAGTCCCGTTCCGACCACGAGCTGTGCGCCTGCGGCCTCGACGGCCGGGCCGCTCCAGTCGAACGCGGCAACCCAGGGGGCGCCCTCGTCGGCAGTCCACGGCTTGTGCTCGAGGGACGCGAGCAGCCGCTTCTGGCCGCCGTCGGCGAGCTCGAGCAGCACCGTGGGCCGCACGAGCCGGATCCCCCGGACCCCGCTCCAGCGGCCGTGCAGCTCAAGCCGCTGCGGCGTGACCCACTCGAACGCCTCCACCTCGAGGAAGACGGCGCTCGCGGAGGTCGAGCTTCCCTGATCGAGGCTCATCCTGTGGACGGTACCCAGGTTCTGCGGGGACAAGCGGAGCGGGCTCGCAGTCGATCGCGAGCGCGTGGTCGCGTCCGCCGCTTCCATCCTCGTCGATACCCCAGCGGCGGCTCGCGTCGCCACCGGGGTGATTCGCAACGGTCTGAGCAAGGCTCCGTAAGCTTCGCGGACAGGCTCCCGTAGCTCAGCTGGATAGAGCGGCTGCCTTCTAAGCAGCGGGTCGGAGGTTCGAGTCCTCCCGGGGGCGTCCAGTCTGCCGAGATCAGGTCAGGTGGTAGCTGCCCCGCGAGTCGCGCTTGATGCAGCGGAGGCCGTACCGGCGGTACTGACGGTCTGACGCGTGCGCGCAGTACTGGCCACGGCGCAGGCACTTCTCGGCGCCACTGATGACGGCATGGGTGTAGCCCGCTGAGCACGACTTGGCAGCGACGGCGATCGGTGCGCTGGCCGGCGCCGTCGCGGGGGCGGCGATCGGCGCGGCGAGAGCTAGGGCAGCGAGCAGCCCGGTGAAGGTTCGCTTCATGGTCGATCAACGAACGCAACACCGGCAAACTGTCTGTTACGGCTATGTCACGAACATGGTCGTACCTCACCCGGTCAGCCAGGCGACCTCAGCGGCTTGCGCACGGCACACACAGCACGCTCTCCGGCCGCGCCTCCAGCCGCTTGAGCGGGATCTCCGCGCCGCAGGAGTCGCACAGCCCGTAGGTGCCCTCGTCCAGCTTCGCCAGGGCGCGGGTGACGGCGAGCTCCTCCGCTTCCATCCCGCGGCCGACGCCGATGTCGGTCAGCCGCGAGACGGCCTCGATCGTGCCGTCGCCGATGCGCTTGCCGAAGGAGATGCCCGAGCCGCGCTCGGGCGCGGCCGACAGGGTGCCGAGCTTGCCGCGCAGCTCCGTCTGGCGCTCGAGGAGGCGCGCGCGGAACGCATCGACGTCGAGGTCGGTCCGCGGCGCGCTCACGTCAGCCGCAGGATGACGCGGCCTGCACCGGAGCGGCGGGACATGACGCGCTCGACGAGCATGACCAGGCGGTACTCGAGGCCGTACTTCTTGCGGATCAGGGCGCTGGCGCGGGCGCCGGTGGACTCGTCGGCGCGGACCTCCGCGACGGCACCGATGGTGCCGGCGCCGGCGGCGACCTTGCCGCGCCGGCTGCAGGGCTGCAACTGGACACGCTGGTCGTTGCGCAGTCGCTTGACCTTGCCGCTGCCGGCAGGGGTGGTGACGACGAGGGCGTCGCCGTCGCGGGCGACCCAGACCGGCGTCGAGACCGCCTTGCCGGTGCGGCGGAAGGTCGTGAGCGACACGAAGCGCTCATCGCCGAGGTCGAGGAGTCTGGGCACAGGTGGGGTCTACCCACTTGGCGCCCGCCCACCGGCAGGCCCGGTCGAGGCGGGGGGCGCGAAGCGCCGGCGCCTACCGCACGACCTGGAACGCGACGCTCGCCGACCGCGCGCCCTCCACGCCCGCCCGCCGGGCGGTGAAGACGGCACGCCAGCGCCCTGGCCTCATCTTGCGACGGCCCACACGGCCGGTGAAGGGCAGGCGGTTGGCGCCGGCCGTGGCCTCGCGGGTGAGCGTCACCCACGTCGCCCAGCGCTTGCACGACCTGCGGGCGCGCAGCTTGCGCGTCGGCTTCACGCACCGGCCGCGGGCGGCGCGCTTGCCGCGCACGCGTCGCTGCAGGGCCACGCCGACCGTGGCGGGCCCGTCCAGCGAGTAGGTGAACACGGTGCCACGCGGGACCTTGCGCCTGGCCGCCGACCGCGCGGTGCTCTGGTTGCCGGGTCGCCAGACGTCGTCGCGGACGGCCGGGGGGACGGGGAAGCTCGGCAGCGTCACGTACGAGCTCGGGGGCGACCCGCCCGGGCCGCCGCTGACGCCCGCGCTGGGCACGAAGACGGGCGGCGCCTCACTGGGATAGACGGGCGTCTCCGCCGGCGACTGCAGCGGCCCGCCACCGGTGACCGCGACGCCCCACGCCGGCCGCAAGCCCGTGATGAAGCCGGGCGAGACCTCCCCGCCCGTGAGGAGCGCGCGGCCGATGCTGGCCCCGTCGGCGGTGCCGGGCCCGTAGTTGCTCCAGTAGATGTGCTCGCCGTCGACGGCCACGCCGGTGACGCGGTTCGCCCCCGTGATGAACACCTCGGCCCCGGAGCCGTTCTTGTTCGCGCGCTTGATCGTCGTGCCGTTGATCGAGTCGTAGCCGTTTGCGTCGTTGAGCCGGTGCGTGCCCCAGTAGACGTGGTTGGCGTCCACCGCGAGTCCGCAGGGGTGCTCACCCAGCGGCAGCTGGATCCAGTTGCCGTCGATCTCCTGGCCGGCCTGGCCGAACTTGTCGAGCTTCGCCCGGCCGATCGACGAGGTGCTGTAGTTGGCCCAGTACACGTAGGTGTCGTCGACCCCGACGCCGCACGAGCGCGGGTTCGCCTCACCGAAGGCCGAGGTCATGGCGCCGTACTGCTGGCCGCCCACGGTCGGCGTGCGGCCGACGTCGGAGGTGTCCTGGCTGTTCGAGGTCCAGTACAGGTACCCCGGCCCGATGCCGAGGGCGGTGCCGTAGCCCCCGGTCGCCCCGGTGAAGCTGTGGTTGGCCTCCGTCCCGTCCAGGTTCGCCCGGCCGATCCGCAGCCCGTAGACGCCGTCGTAGTAGTTGGACCCCCAGTAGACGTGCCCGTCGTCGGCCGCCACGCCACGCGCCGTCGCGTACTGCCCGGGGCCCGCCGGGATGAAGTCGTCCTTCACGCCGGTGCCGTCGAGCTCGGCGTGGCCGATGCCGGTCCGGTACTCGTCGTGGCCCCAGTAGATCCCGGCGCTCGCACCAGGGCACAGGACGAGGCTGAGGGCGGCCACGAGGCCGGCAAGAAGGGGCCGCATGCGGGTGATGCTCTGCCTGTTCACCACCACGGTCAAGCGGGTGTCGCGGGGCAGACGGCGGGCTCGGATCGACCGTAACGCCGGGGCTTCCGCGCGGCTTGGGGGTGCGGGCCGCTGCGGCTTCCGACGGCTGCGCCGGCATCCTCCCGACGCCGGCGCGCCTAGCCTCGACCCAGCCGATGCCGCCGCGCAACCTCGTCAACCTCAAGGACGTCACGAAGGGGTTCGCGGCCCGCACGATCCTCGAGGACGTCACGCTCGGGGTGGCCGAGGGGGAGCGGATCGGCGTCGTCGGGATCAACGGCGACGGCAAGTCCACCCTGCTGAAGCTCATCGCGGGCACCGAGACGCCCGACAGCGGCGACGTCACCCGCACCGGCGGCCTCGATCTCGCGATCCTCGCGCAGGGCGACGACCTCGACCCGGAGCAGACCGTCCGCCAGGAGCTCATCGGCGGCCGCGCCGACCACGAGTGGCAGGCCGACGCGAGCTTCCGCGACGTCCTGGACGGGCTGCTCGGCGGCGTCTCCATCACCCGCTTCGAGCACGGGCTCGACACGCAGATCGAGGGCCTGTCGGGCGGCGAGCGGCGCCGCATCGCGCTCGCCAAGCTCCTGCTGGGCTCGCCTGAGCTGCTGCTGCTCGACGAGCCCACCAACCACCTCGACATCGAGGGCGTCAACTGGCTCGCCCAGCACCTCGCCGCGCGCAAGGGGACCCTCTTGGTCGTCACCCACGACCGCTGGTTCCTCGACGCCGTCGTGGAGCAGACGTGGGAGGTCGGCGGCCGGACGGTGCGCCAGTACGAGGGCGGCTACGCGGCCTACGTGCTGGCCAAGGCCGAGCGCGACCGCATCGACCACGTCCGCGAGGAGCGCCGCCAAATGCTCGTGCGCAAGGAGCTCGCCTGGCTGCGCCGCGGCCCGCCGGCGCGCACGAGCAAGCCGAAGTTCCGCATCGAGGCCGCCAACCAGCTGATCGAGAACGAGCCGCCGGTGCGCGACGGGGTGCAGCTGCTGCGCTTCGCCACCGCCCGCCTCGGCGACAAGGTGGTGGAAGCCGAGGAGGTCTCGGTCGCCTACGGGGACAAGGTCCTGCTCGACCGCGCGACGTGGCGGCTGGGACCGGGGGACCGCGTCGGCCTCGTCGGCGTCAACGGCGCCGGGAAGACGACGCTGATCAACCTCCTCAGCGGCGAGACCACGCCCGATGACGGCCGCGTCGTGCGCGGCGCGACGGTCCAGCTGGCGCAGCTGTCCCAGGACACCGTCGAGGTGCCGGGCAACCTGCGCGTGCTCGAGGCGCTGGAGGCCGTCCGGGTCCGCACGAAGACGAGCGAGGGCCAGGAGCTGACCGCCGGCCAGCTCGCCGAGCGCTTCGGCTTCAAGGGCGAGAAGGGGCGCACGCTCGTGAAGGACCTCTCCGGCGGCGAGCGCCGGCGCCTGCAGCTGATGCGCCTGCTGATGACCGAGCCCAACGTCCTGGTCCTCGACGAGCCGACCAACGACCTCGACATCGACACGCTCACCGCGCTCGAGGACCTGCTCGACGCCTGGCCCGGGACGCTGATCGTCGTCTCCCACGACCGCTACTTCGTCGAGCGTGTCACCGACGACGTGTACGCCCTGATGGGGGACGGCAAGATCCGCCACCTCCCCGGCGGCCTGGACGAGTACCTGCGCCTGCGCCACGCGCGCGAGCGGGCGACGGCGGCGCCCGCGAAGGCCGTGGCCCGCGCGAACGGCCAGCTCAACCAGGCCGTCGTGCGCGCCGCCCGCAAGGAGGTCGCGCGACTGGAGCGCACGATGGCCAAGCTCGACGAGCGCGAGACGGTGCTGCACGAGTCGATGGCCGGCGCCGCGACGGACTTCGATCGCCTGCGCGAGCTGCAGACCGCGCTCGAGTCCGTCACGGCGGAGCGCGACGAGCTCGAGCTGGCCTGGCTCGAAGCGTCCGAGACCGCCGAGGGTTGAGCTAGCGGACCCGGACCCGCTTCGTCACACCCGCCAGGCCGGCGTCCTGGTCGAGCAGCTTGATGACGATCCGGCGGCCCTTGGGCGCGTTGCGCAGCCTGAGCGTGAAGCGACCCTTCTTGACCTTCGCGCCGCGCAGCGTCACGGCCTTGCGGCCGATCACGGCGGCGAGGATCGGCGTCGAGCCCGGCTTGCCGACCCGCCCGGTCACGGTGACCGCGCGGCCCTTGCGCTTGGCCCGCACGCCGGAGAGGGACACCGCGCGGGTTGCGCGCAGCCGTGCCCGCCCGCGCCGCACGACGCGCCCGCGGGCGTTGCGCACGACGAGCTTGACGCCGCCGGCGACGTTGCGCCAGCTGCGCGGGCGCAGCTGCAGGCGCTGCCCGGCGGCGAGCCGGATCCCGGCCGTGGTGACACTGCCCGGGATGCCGCGCCCGACAGAGCCCAGCGTGATCGTCGCCTTCCCACCCCGGGCGCTGCGGACATCGACGGCGCCGCCCGCGAGCGAGACCTTCCCGGCGCCCGTCTTGACGTACGCCAGGCGGGTCTCCTTGCCGGCCTGGTCGGCGACGCGGTACTCCAGCGTGCCGCCACCCTTGCCGGCGAAGCCGACCGTCGGCTTGCCCGGCGTCAGCGTGACGGCGCTCGTCTTGCCCGCGGCCATCGGCGCGGAGACCCCGGCCATGGTGTGGTCGCCCAGCAGCGCCTGGGACGCGACGCCCTTGCCGGTCCCGCGCAGGTTCACCGTGTAGGCCCGGCCCTTGCGCAGGCGGTACTCCGGTTGGGCGACCAGTCCGGACGCCACCGGCGTGAGGTCGACCCCCGAGCCCGCCTTGGGCTCGCCGTCGGCGCGCAGCAGGGCCTTGCCGCCGGCGGCGATGCCGGTGATGTCCGCTGCGGGCGCGCCGCCGTCACCCGAGCCGTCGAACAGGCTCAGCAGACTGAAGCTGAAGGGCAGCTTGGACGTGTTCGGCGGCAGCTTGTCCGGCACACCGAGGGTCTTGTTGGAGCCCTTCCAGGGGAAATTCGCCCCCGCCCAGTCGCCGTTGGCCTGGATGGTGATGGTGTTCTTCGTCAACCGGGCCGCACGCTCGGTGAGATCGCGGGGACCGTAGGGCGCGTTCGGGTCGGCGAGCCGGATCTCGTGGGCGCCGTTGGGGAGGTCCTTGATGCCGGTGGCGATCACCGCGTGCCCGCCGTCCCCCTGCCGGATGCTCACGTACGCGCCGCCGAAGGTCGAGATGAGATAGCGCAGCCGCGCGATCTCCGCCGCCGGTGCGAGGTCACGCGCATCGTCGAGCGCGTTGGAGAACCCCTGGTCGAACTGCGCCCCCTGGTACTTGGCGACTGCGTGCTTGATCGCGCTGGTCTCACTGAAGGCCAGGTCGTAGGGCCGCGCGGCTCCGGCCTGGTACTGGGAGGCCTTCAGTCCGCCCTCCCAGCCGCGGAAGCGCAGGGCCATCTGCGTGTAGCCCGAGCACATGCCCGACTTGGACTGGATGTCGCCCTGGATCTTCCAGAAGTAGCCCAGCGCCACCGGGTCCGGGGCACAGAAGATGAAGCAGATCTCCGTGTCGTCGTCCCCGAAGGTGTTCTGGAAGTCATCCCACGTGTAGTCGTCCAGACCGCCACCGACCTGGTCGTTGGCCTGGTTGAAGCCGTAGGTGTTGCGGAACTCGCGGACGTCGATTGGGGCGGTCCGCGCGAGCTCTGCGTCCCCGGGCCCGTGGATGGTGATCGGCCCGGAGATCTCGTTGTCCGGGATCTCGACGGTGAACTGGTCCTCGGTGCCCCCGTCGTCCTTCTGCGCGACGCCGCGCGTCGCCTTCAGCACCTGGCCGAGCGGGTCCTTGAAGGTGACGGGACAGATCTCTGGGAACGTGCCGCGGATCACGAGCCTCCCCGTGGTGCCCGGCTGCGGCAGGAACAGCGAGGGGGCGGTGCCCGACACGCCGATCGCGACGGTGCGGAACGCCACGTCGGCCTGCTGCTGCGTCCCGCCGCCCGGGAAGGTGCGCAGCCTGACGGTGTCGATGGCGCCCGGGGCGGCGCCGGCGGGCGTGACGATCAGCCCGTAGTCGTACTGCCCGTCACCGGTCACGTACTGGGCCAGTGGATCCGATGACGCCTTGATGCCGCGGGTGACCGCGTAGGGGTCGGCGGCCACCCGGCCCGTGTAGCCGCCGCGCACGGCGAAGCTCTCGGCGAAGCGCTGCGGACCGCAGCCGGCCACGACGGTGCGGGTGTAGCGCCCGCCCTCGTAGATCAGCACCGCCGGCAGGCCCGTGGCCGTCAGGGTCGCCGTCGTCCCGAACCCCGTTCCCGCCCCCGCGGAGCCGGACGCCGAGATCGGCACGTCGGCGGTGCCCGTGAACGGGCTGTCGGCCGTCAGGGACAGCGTCGTGGGGTTCTCACCCGTGACCGGGTTCGGGGTCACCCTCGTGGCCACGATCCCCCCCGGCAGGGCACCAACGTTGATCGTCACCGCGCCCGAAGAGCCGTTGTAGCGACGGACCGAGAGGGGGGCGGAGGCGGTCGAGCCCTCGACGACGTCGACCGCCGGCTTCTCCAGCGCGAGCGTCCACTTGGGCGGCGGCGGGGTGTCGTCGAGCAACGCCGTCAGGTTGTCGAGCAGGACGCGGCCGTTGTCGCCGTAGTCGAGCCCGTCGCCGAAGACCTGCACGCCGACGACGTCGGGCGTGACCCCGCGGTCGATGATCACGTGGCGGGTCGCGTTCTGCGCCAGCGTCACCGTCTGCGTGCCGAGCAGCGCGCGGCCCACGCCGTAGTACTTGATGGTCGCGGTCAGCGACGGCTGTGCGGTCCGCTGGAGCAGGTCGAACTGGATGTTGCGGCGCTCCTCGCGGAACTCGAGGGAGGTGCCGAAGGCCCGGTCGGGGAACTCCGAGGATCCGGTCCGGCAGGCGATGTCGGCCGAGACCCCGGTGATCCCGCCGCTCAGCGCGGACGGCGAGCCGCAGTCCAGTCGCGGCGGCTGCTGCCCGAAGCGCCCGGCGGATCCGAAGCGGACGTCATCGCGCGTCCCGGTGGCGTACTGATCGACGATGTCGGTGCCGTCCGCGAGGCCTTCGAACGTGACGCTCGTCGGTGGCTGCAGCGCGTGTGCCGGGGCAGCACTCGCGATCAGGGCCAGGAGGACGGCGGGCACGAGCAGCAGACGGGTCACTTGATCACCGTGAAGGGGAGGGTCTTGACGGACGAGGGAAGACGGCCGGGGCTCGTGGCGTCCACGCGCAGCCGGTGCTTGCCGGGCTTGAGCTTCTTGTGGCCGAAGCGGCCGGTGAGCGCCACGGACCGCGATCCGGCGGCGAGCGCGCGCGTGACCGTCGCGACGGTGGACCAGCGCACGCAGCGCCGCCCGGTCTTGCGGTGACTGACGCAGCGCCTGCCCTCGCGCCGCCCGGCGCTCGCGCGCTGGACGCGGATGCGGACCCGCGCGTCGACGTCGATGCCGAGCCGCAGCTTGGTGCCGCGCCTGCCCTTGACGCGGCGGCCCTTGGCGACGACGGACCAGCGCTTGCGCGAGAGCTTGACGCCGGCGAGGACGACCCGCTCGACCGTCTTCGGGGACGTCGGCGGCGGCGGTGCCCCCGGCGTCGACGCGGGCACGGACGGGGCGGCGGCGGGCTCCGGCAGGGTCACGGGGACGGCCTTGCTCGCGCTCGCACCGTCGGCGTCGGTGACGGTGACGGTGACCGCGAAGGTCCCGCCGCGGGCGTAGACGTGCTGGGCGCGCAGGCCGGTGGCGTTCGTCGTGCCGTCGCCCCAGGCGATCGAGCCCGTCACCGTCGCGCCGTCGGGATCGCGTGAGGCGAGCGCGTCCGCGGTCACCGTGCGCCCGTCGACGCCGACGGTGAGATCGGGCACGGGCTTGGCGTTGACGGCCCGGTCGCGGACGAAGACGTCGAAGGTCCCGTTCGTGTCGCCGGGGACCAACCCGGTGCCCGCCGTCTCGAACGTCGCGTAGCGGCCGGTCCCGGGCGAGAGGCGGATCGCGACCCCGGAGTCGGTGAAGTCGGAAGCGACGCCGACGCCGCCGGTCCCGGCCTCTCCGGTGGTGGCGAGATCGAGGCGGAAGGTCCCGCCGTTGCAGCGGTCGCGCAGGAACGCCGCGCTGCCGGTGGCCGGTGGGGGCGTTGCGTTGACGCTGGCGTAGGAGACCAGGCACCCGTCGGCCGAGATGTCGGGGTGCGAGCCGCTCATGACGGCGTCGGCGTTCGTGCGGCTGACGACCTGCGTCGTCTGGGCGCAGCGGTCGCGGAGGAAGATCGGGGCGACGCCGGCGCCGATGTCGGGGGAGACGAGGTTGCGGGCGTCGGAGCGGAAGGCGACCTTGCAGCCGTCGTCGGAGACGACCGGCCCCGAGGAGTGGGAGTTCGCCGTGGTCGTCGGTGGGCCGCTGGGGACGCTCGCGCGCTCGAGGACGCCGCTCTCGAGGCCGGCGACCACGATGTCGCGGAAGCCGTTGGTGTCGTTCGGGGTCAGGTTCGCCGCCGCTGTGCGGAACGCGACCCAGTCGCCGTTGTCGGAGACCGCCGGCTCGCGGCTGTTGTCGTCGCCACCCACGCCCGCGCCGGTCTCAGAGACGCGGCGTACCGCACCCGTCCCGACATCGCCCGCGAACACGTCGACGACGCCGCCCGCGGTGCGCGCCGCGGTGAACACGACGCGCGTGCCGTCGGCGCTGATCGAGGCCGACTCCGGGGTGCCGTAGCCGGGGGGCGGGTTGGGAGCCAGCCGCACCGCGGCCGTCGCCACGTCGACGAGGTACAACCGCGGCCCGCCGGGCGGCGGGGCGACGAGGTTCGTGGCCTCCGAGCGGAAGAGCACGGTCGCGCCGTCGGCGGTGATGGTGGGCGCGGCGGAGATCGCGTTGGCCTCCGTGCCCCCCGGCGCGAGGTTCAGCCGCCGGGTCTGCCCCGTCGAGCGGTCGTGGACGAAGATGTCGGTGGTCGCGTTCGCATCGCCCGTGACGAGGTTCGCCGCGTTGGACGCGAACACCACGACGCGCCCCGACGCCGGGACGTCGGCCGTCAGCGAGTTGCCCGTGCTCTGTGCGCCGGAGGAGCTGACGGAGTCGCGCGTGGTGGAGGGCTGCTGGGCGGCCGCTGGAGCGGCCGACGCGAGGGGCGCGACGATCAGCAGGACGAGGAGGAACTGACGCATTGGCGCGCGATCGTCGGGCACCGCAGTGGCGGAGTCAACGGTGCCCGAGGCCAGCTGACAGCCGCTCGAATCGACCGTAATGACCGGCTTGCCGGGCGCCTTGGGAGTAGCGACAGGCCTACGATCTCGCACCATGGACGCGGCGCTGGAGCAGCTCATCCTGGAGCGCCTCGCCGCGGACGAGGACCTCGACGACGCCACCGCCGATCTCGTGCTCGCCGGCTGCGACGGAGCCGAGGCGCTGGAGGCGACCGTCGGCGGCGTCAGACCGAGCCGCTCGCGCGACGCCGCCCAGCTCGAGCTGCCGCCCGCGCCGCCCGGCGCCTTCCTGGACCGCGTCGAGGTCCAGGGCTTCCGCGGGGTGGGGGAGGCGACCACGCTGCAGCTCTCACCCGGGCCGGGCCTGACGATCGTCGCCGGCCGCAACGGGTCGGGCAAGTCGTCCTTCGCCGAGGGCCTCGAGCTGCTGATGACCGGCGCGAGCAGTCGCTGGGAGACGCGCAAGACGAAGGTCTGGGTCCAGGGCTGGCAGAACCTGCACTTCGACGGACCCACCGTCCTGAAGGCCGCCCTCGTCCTCGACGGTCAGGCGGGACGGACGACCCTTGCGCGCGAGTGGCCGCACGGCGTCCCGCTCAGCCCCGGCGAGTGCGAGCTGGTCGCGCCGGACGGCTCCCATCCGTCGCTGGACGACCTGGGCTGGACGGCTGCGCTGAGCCGCTACCGGCCGTTTCTGTCCTTCAACGAGCTCGGGCAGATGTTCGACGAGCTCAAGACGATGTACGACGCGCTCTCGGCGATCCTCGGGCTCGACGACATCGAGGCGCTCGCGGAGTGCCTGCGCTCGGGCCGGCTGACCCGCGACCGCCTCGTCAAGGAGCTGCGCAAGCAGGTCAAGCTCCTCCGTGACGGCCTCGCCGGCGTCGACGACGATCGCGCCCGCGCGGTCCTCCAAGCGCTCGCCCCCGCGACGCCGGACCTCGACGCGATCGAGTTGACGCTCGACGGCGTCGACGCGGTCGCCACGGCGGACCTGGCCGACCTGCGGGCGATCGGGGCCCTGGCCGTCCCGCCGCGAGAGGAGGTCGACGCCGCGCTGGACGCGCTGAACGCCGCGAGCACGGAGGCCGAGGCGACCGCCCACACCGACGCGGGCCGTGCTGCCAGCCTCGCCCAGCTGCTCGAGGACGCGCTCGCCCACGACGAGCGTCACGCCGACGGCGACTGCCCCGTCTGCGCGACGAAGGGCGTCATCGACGAGCACTGGCGGTTGCAGACGACCCGCGCGATCATGCGGCTGCAGACGGAGGCGAGCGCGGCCCAGGGCGCGACGCGCAAGCTCGCCGAGGCCCGCCGCACCGTGGGCGACCTCCTCCCGCCGCAGCCGCCGCGGCTGCTTGACCGCGCGCGCGAGCTCGGGCTCGATCCCGGCCCCGCCGAACGCGGCTGGGAGCGCTGGCGCGACGAGCGCGACCGCCTCGACGACCCCGCGTCCGTCGCCCGCCTGCGCGACGGCATCGACGCCCTGCGCGACGCCGTCGCCGCGCTGGCCGAGGCGGCCTCCGCAGAGCTCGAGCGGCGCGAGGACGCCTGGCGCCCGCTCGCCGTCAACCTCACCCGCTGGCTTCCGCAGGCACGCGAGGCGGTGGCCGCCGAGCAGGCGCTGCCCGGCCTGCGGGCGGCCGAGCGGTGGGCCACCGAGGCCGTCGAGGAGCTGCGCACCCAGCGGCTCGCGCCGATCGCCGACGCCGCCCGCGCGAACTGGGACGAGCTGCGCCAGGCGTCCAACGTGTCACTGGAGGGCTTTCACCTGCGCAAGCGCGGGACGGTCCGGGCGGCCGAGGTCGACGTGCGCGTCGACGGCTCCGACGCCTCCGCCTTCGGCGTGATGAGCCAGGGGGAGCTCCACGCGCTCGCGGTGTCCGTCTTCCTGCCGCGCGCGGCGCTGCCTGAGAGCCCGTTCCGCTTCATGGTCATCGACGACCCGGTCCAGTCGATGGACCCGGCCAAGGTCGACGGCCTCGCCCGCGTCCTGCAGCTCGCGGCCCGCACCCGCCAGGTCGTCGTCTTCTCCCACGACGAGCGGCTCCCCGAGGCCTGCCGGCGCCTGCGCGTGGAGGCGACCGTCCTCGAGGTCACCCGTCGCCCCGGCTCCCACGTCGAGGTCCGCGCGGCGCAGACGCCCGTGGAGCGCCACATCGCCGACGCGCGGGCCCTGCTGCGCGACGAGAACGTCCCGCGGGAGGTCGCCGAGCGCGTCGTCCCCGGGTTCTGCCGCCACGCGGTGGAGGCGTCGTGCTCGCTCGTCGTACGCCGCCGCCGGCTCGGCCGCGGTGCGCGACACCAGGACGTCGAGGAGGCGATCGAGGCGGCGACGACGCTCTATCGCCGCCTCGCCCTCGCGCTCCACGACGACCCGGCGCGCACGGGCGACGTCCTCAAGGCGCTCGCCAACCGCTACGGGCAGGACGCGGCGACGACCGTCAAGGCGCTCAACCGCGGCGTCCACGCGGACGCGGGCGTCGACCTCGAGGACCTCGCCTTCCACGCCGCCCGGCTCGCCCGCAAGCTGGCCGAGGCGACGTGACCCCCGCCGCGCTGCTCGCCGCCGCCCGCGCGCTGGTGCGCCGGCCGGATCCCGCCTCGGCCGGCCTGTGGCCGCGGGCCGCGGCGCTCGCCGCCCGGCGCGCCCTGGAGGAGACCCTCGACCGGCTGTGGGCCGTGCGCGCCCCGGGGTTGCAGGAGGCCAGCGCCGCCGCCCAGCTCGCCTGCCTCCCGGCGCACCTCGGCGACGCGGCGCTCGCCGGCGACACGGCGTTCGCGTGGTCGGCGCTCTCGAGCGCCTGCCATCACCACGACTACGAGCTGACCCCGACGGCCGAGGAGCTCGAGACGCGCTTCGCCGTCGTCGAGCGCCTGATCGCGCGCGTCGAGCACGTCACCTGAGGCGTCAGCCGCCCGTCAGCTGGGCGTAGGCCTGGTCGGCGATCGACGCCGCGAGCGCCTGGAGCTCGGCCGCGTCCTTGCCCCAGACCGGGTGCGGGACGACCAGCGCGTGATAGCCCGGCGCGCCGAGCTTGACCGCCCCGGACGCGATCAGGCCCTGGAAGGGCTCGGTGATCAGCACCGTGGCCGGTGTGCCTGCCTCCTCGATCATCACCGCGTCATGCAGACTGCACGACGAGCAGGCGCCTCAATCGCCGAGGCCGGAGATGACGGCGTGACAGCGCGCCGCCATCCGCTGCGCCTCTCCCAGCTCGATCGAGTGGCCCGCGCTCGGCTTGCGCAGGAGCTCGATCTCGCAGCGACGACCGACGCGGGTCTCGAGCTCGGCCACCAGCGCCTGGAGGAGCTCGGCGGCGACCGGCTTGCCGTTGGAGACCAGGCCGATGACCGGGCGCTCCGGCAGCGCGGCGCGCGGTGCGAGGGTGACCGACGCCGCCTCGGGCGCGTCGCCGTCGGGGCGCAGGACGACGATCCGGCTCATGCGCGCATCCACGGGACGATGCAGCCGTCCGGTCCGCAGTCGGGGAGGGCCTCGCCCGTCGGGCGCACGCGGCGGCTCGCGCGCTCGGAGTGCCGCGCCGGCGCCCACGCGGGGATCCAGGCCGACCAGCCGGCGCCCGCACACCCGGCGGTGACCACGACGACCGCCTCGGGACCGGTCAGGCCGTCGAGCTTGCCGTCGGCGGCCGGCGTCATGTCGTGCTGGGAGCCCGACTCGAGCGTCACGCCCGCGGCCTGGAGCTCGGCCGCGTCGATGCGGGCGCCCGCGTGGACGTGCGCCGCGACGTCGTCCTGCGTCATCCCCGCGGCGATGCAGAAGCCCGCGTGCTCGGGCCCGAGGAGCAGGACGCCGTGCCCGCCCTTGCCGGTGCAGAACCAGGAGGGGTGCCGGATCGACGCCGCGAAGGAGCGCAGCACGGCGTCGGCGTCCTGGGTCAGCTGCTGTGCGAGCTGATGGGGGCCCTCCGAGCCGAGCACGGTCACGGTCGTGTCCTGCGGCCCGTAGCCGAGCCGCTCCGACAGCGACAGCCACGGGGCCGGCGGCGGGTCCTCCGCGAAGCACAGGGCGACCTTGCCGGGATGGCCGAAGGAGGACGCGTCGGACTCGCCGACGACCGACGCCAGCGCGTTGATGGCCGTCAGGCGCAGCGCGCGACCGATGGTGAGGTTCGCGCGGCTGCCGTGCCCGAGGCAGTTGCCGCGCGCGTTCATCCCGATCTCGGCCGCCAGGGGGCCGCTGACGACGACGCACAGCGCGGCGCCGCCGGTGCTCGACAGGACGGTGTGGAGGTTGAAGGCCGGGTCGAACATCGCCTCGAGCGCGGCGACGACGATGGGGAAGAACTCGGGCAGGCAGCCGGCCATGACGGCGTTCGCCGCGGCCTGTTCGAGCGTCACGCCGCGCTTGCGCACGGCGAGGTAGCCGATCAGCGTGTCGGGCTCGTCGACGCCGCCGGCCTCGAGCATCGCCCGCACGCGCTCGGGCGTGGGGGGGACGATCGGGAGGCCGTCGGTCCAGCCGCGGGCGAAGAACGTCTCCTGGACGTCCTCCTCCTCGAGTTCGAGCAGCTCGGCCATCGCCGAACGGACTCTACCAACCGGGCGGTTGGTCGGCCACTCAGGGTGCGGCGAGCACCGCGCGCGCAGCGTTGTGGCCCGGGATGCCGGACACGCCGCCGCCGCGCCGGGCGCCCGCGCCGCACAGCCACACCGTCGGCCACGCGGTCTCCACGCCCCAGCGGCCGACGTCGGCGGCGTCCTCGGCCCAGGGCCACTGCAGGTCGCGCTGGAAGATGTTGCCGCCCGGCAGGCCGAGCTCGGCCTCGACCTCCAGCGGGGTGCGCGCCTCGAGGCAGGCGGTCCCGTCCGGCGCCCGCCAGAGGCAGTCCTCGATCGGCTCGGCCAGGACGCTGTCGAGGGAGGCGAGGGCCGCCGCGACCGCGTCCGCCTTGGCCCGCTCCGGGTCGGCGCGGAACAGCCGCGCGGGGGTCTGCAACGTGAAGCACGTCAGGGTCTGGGCGCCGGCGGCACGCAGCTCGGGGCCGAGGATCGTCGGGTCCGTCAGCGAGTGGCAGTAGATCTCCAGCGGGAGCGGGTCCGGGAGGCGGCCCGCGACCGCGGCGGCGTGGGCGGCGTCGAGCTGGGAGGCGGACTCGTTGACGTGGAAGGTCCCGGCGAACGCCTCGCGCGGGTCGACGCCCGCGTCGCGCAGCCGCGGCAGCCGCGACAGGAGGAGGTTGAGCTTGAGCTGGGCGCCCTCGGCATCGTCGGCCGGGTCGACCGGGGTGCCCGTCAGCCGCGCGAGCTCCTTCGGCGAGGCGCCGCAGAGGACGTGCGCGCCCGTGGCGGACCCGCCGTCCCACTCCACGAGCCCCGACTCGGGGTCCAGGCGCTCGACGGCGACCCCCGTGCGCAGCTCGGCGCCGGCGCGCACGGCGGCCTCGGCGAGCGCGTCGGTGACGGCGCCCATCCCGCCGACGGGGACGTCCCAGTCGCCCGTGCCGTTGCCGATCACGTGGTAGAGGAAGCAGCGGTTCTGCTTCAAGGACGCGTCCTCGGCCGTGGCGAACGTGCCGATCAGCCCGTCCGTGAGCACGACGCCGCGCTCGAGGTCGTCGTCGAAGCGGGCTGCGAGCGTCTCGCCGAGCGGGCGCTGCACGAGCGCCTCCCACGTGGCGCGATCGGCGACGAGCGAGCGCAGCTCGTCCTCGGAGCGCAGCGGCTCGAGCAGCGTCGGGGCGACAGCGCGCGCGACCCGGCCGCAGGCCTCGTAGAAGTCCTCCCACGCGCGGTGCACGGGCTCGCCGGTGCGCACGAGCAGCCCCGTGCCGTCCGGCCTGGGGGTGTAGGAGGACACGGCGCGCCGGCGCAGCGACACGCCGAGGCCGAGCTGCTCGGCGAGGGCGCTCGGCAGCAGCGAGACGAGGTACGAGTAGCGCGACAGCCGCGCGTCGACGCCCGGCCAGGGACGCTCGGAGACCGCGGCGCCGCCGACGCGCTCGCGGCGCTCGAGCAGGAGCACCGAGCGGCCGGCGCCGGCCAGCAGCGTCGCGGCGACGAGCCCGTTGTGGCCGCCACCGACGATGATCGCGTCGTAGGACATGTCCGCATCGTGTCACCCGGCCATGGATGAGGGCGTCCGGACGTGAAAGGGTGCGGGGACCAGTCCGCTCCCAGGGGGTTCTCCGTGAAGGTCGTCCGTCTGTTCACTCTCGTCGCCGTGGCGGCGCTCGCCGTCGGTGCCTACGTCCTCGGCGCGGCCTCGGGCGGGGTCGGCGGCGCGGCCCAGGCCGCGAAGCAGCGGCCCACGTCCCTGTGGTCGCTGTACGACCGGTCGTTGCGCAAGGCGCGCTTCATCGACCTCAGCCACGAGCTGTACCCGCAGGGCCCGGTGTGGAAGGGCTTCGGGCCCGCCACGTTCGAGCCGACGATCAACCCGGAGACCGGGAAGCCCTACACCTACGCCAAGGACGGCTTCGAGGCCACGAAGTACACCCTCTCGACCGACCAGTACGGCACCCAGCTGGACCCGCCGGCGCACTGGGCGCCCGAGTACCCCGGCATCGACGAGCTGCCCTCCACCTACGCGCTGCGCAAGCTCGTGGTCATCAACATGGCCCCCAAGACGCGCAAGGACCCGAAGGCCTTCGCGCACGTCGCCGACATCCGGGCGTGGGAGAAGGTCCACGGCCGCGTCCCCGCCGGCTCCGTCGTCATGTTCCGCACCGACTGGGGCAAGCAGTGGACGGGCGACCCCGAGAAGGCCGCCGCGCTCGCCGCCTCCGGCGACTTCCCCTCCGTCGGCCTCGACGCCCTGAAGTTCCTGCAGCTCAAGCGCAGGATCCTCTTCCACGGCCACGAGCCGCTGGACACCGATTCGACGCCGACGCTCGAGGGCGAGGACTGGCTGATGCACCACGGCTTCGCCCAGGCCGAGGGCGTGGCGAACCTCGACAGGGTCCCCGCCACCGGGTGCCTGATCACGACGGGCGCACCGAAGTTCAAGGGCGGCCTGGGCGGCTACGCGCGCTTCACGGCCGTGTGCCCGCAGGGGACCGACGCCGGAGTGGGGGTGTCGCGCCGGGACGCGCCGCTGCCGAAGTCGGCGAAGCCGCTGCACTACGACGCGCAGAAGGGCTACCGGGTCCGGTGACCGCGGACGCCGTGCTGCGGGCTGCCGTCGACGTCGCACTCGACCGGCGGGAGGCCTTCGACGAGCTCGACGCCGCCAGCGGCGACGGTGACTTCGGCACGACGCTGGCCCGCGGCGCGGCGGCACTCGCCCTCGACCCGCCGGACGACCTGCGGGCGGCGGCGCAGACGCTGATCGCGGCGATGGGCGGGTCCTCGGGTCCGCTCCTGGGGGCGGCGGCGCTGCGGGCGGCCTCCGCCGAGCCCCGCCGCGAGGTCCACGCGGCGATCGAGGGCATCCAGGAGTACGGGGAGGCCGAGCGGGGCGACAAGACGCTGCTCGACGCGCTGTTCCCGGTCGCGGAGGCGGCCGAGGGGGACGCGGACGCGCAGGCCGTCGCCCGCGCCGCTCGCACGGGCGCGGACGGGACGGCCGAGCTGTCGGCCCGCCGCGGCCGCGCCGCCTACAGCGGCGACCGGGCCAAGGGCGCGCCCGACCCCGGAGCGGTGGCCGTCGCCGAGGTGTGCGAGCGCCTGGCCGAGGGCGACCCGCCGAGCTGGGAGGCACTGGCCGCGCGGGTGCCCGACGAGGACCTCTCCGAGCGGGGCGACCCGCTGGTGGACCGCGCGCTCGATGGCCTGGCGCGCGCCGAGCCGTCGCTCGAGCGCCTCGACGGCCGGCGCGTGATCGTGCGCCGTGATCGCGGCGCACGCGACGGCCGGGTGACGCTCGTCTCCGGCGGCGGCGCAGGTCACGAGCCGCTGCACGCCGGCTTCGTGGGGGAGGGGATGCTCGACGCCGCCTGCCCCGGCTCCGTGTTCACCTCGCCCGCCCCGGACCAGATGGTCGCCGCAGCCGAGGCGGTCGACACCGGCGGCGGCGTGCTGTTCGTCGTCAAGAACTACACGGGGGACGTGCTCAACTTCCGGCTGGCGTCGGAGCTGCTCGACGACCGGATCGAGACCGCGACCGTGGTGGTCGCCGACGACGTGGCGACGGACGCGGACGCGGCACCGGGGCGCCGCGGCACGGGTGCGACGGTCGTGGTCGAGAAGCTCGCCGGCGCCCGCGCGGCCGCGGGCGGCACGCTCGCCGAGGTGACGGCCGTCGCCGAGTCGGTCGCGACGAGCGCCCGGTCCTTCGGCGTCGCCTTCCACGGCGACGAGATGGAGCTCGGCGTTGGCATCCACGGCGAGCCGGGGCGCCCGCGCGAGGACCGCGCGACCGGGCCGGAGCTCGCGCGGGCGCTGGCCGAGCCGGTGCTGGCCGAGATCGACGCCGACGCGCCGCTGCTCGTGCTGCTCAGCGGCCTCGGCGGCACCCCGCCGCTGCGGCTGCAGGCGTTGTTCGCCGACGTCGCGGCCGTGCTCGACGACGCCGGCGCGGTCATCGCCCGCACGCTCGTGGGCGACGCGATCACGTCGCTGGAGCAGCCGGGGGCGGTGCTGACGCTCGTGCCGCTCGACGACGAGCGCCGCGGCTTGTGGGACGCGCGGGTCTGGACGCCGGCCCTGCGCTGGTGACCCGTCCGGCACGACCGGTGCAATGGCGCTCGTGGACGAGATCGCCGGGTACGAGCGCCGCTTCCGCCACGCCGGGCTGCCGCTGCTGATCGAGGACTACACGGCCGCGGGCGACGTCTTCAACCGCGCGGTGCCGCTGTTCGCGCTCGTCTTCTGGGTCGAGGCGCTCGGCGCCGTCTCGTTCGACTTCGGGTGGCTGGCCAACGTCGGCGCGGCCGTCGGCGGGCTGGCGATCCTCCTCGCGGCCCTCGCCGTCGTCAACCGCCTGCGCGGCCGCCCCGCCGCCGCGGTCCCCGAGCACGTCGGGGCGGTGGAGCTGGCACTCTTCGTCGTCGTCCCCGGCCTGCTGCCGCTCGTGTTCGGCGGTCAGCTCGAGAGCGCGCTGGTGACGATGGCCGGCAACCTCGCGCTCGTGGGCCTCGTCTACGCCGTCATCGGCTACGCGCTCCCGTCGATCCTGCGCGGGGCCCTCGAGAGCCTCGTCTCTGAGCTCGCGCTCAGCGTGGCCTCGCTCGCGCGCGCCGTTCCCCTGCTGCTGCTGTTCGCCGCCGTCCTGTTCATCAACACGGAGATGTGGCAGGTCTTCTCCGACGTGCCGGCGCCGTTCCTCACCGCCCTGGCGGTCCTCGTCGTCGCGTTCGGGACGCTGTTCCTCGTCGTGCGGCTGCCCGGTGAGGTACGGCGGATGGAGCTCGAGGCCGAGGCGTCGGACGTGCCGCCGCTGACCGTCCGCCAGCGGGTCAACGTGGGCCTCATCGTGCTCGCGTCCCACGCGCTGCAGGTCGTCGTGGTGACCGCCGCAGTGTTCGGGTCCTTCGTCGTCTTCGGCGCGCTCGCGGTGGGGCCCGACGTGCGCGAGGCCTGGATCGGCCGCGAAGGCGACGTCCTCCTCACGGTCGGCGTGCTCGGCGAGCAGGCGCAGGTCACGGGTGAGCTGCTGCGGGTGGCGGGCGGCGTCGCCGGCCTGTCGGGCCTGTACTACGCGATCGCGGTGCTCACCGACGAGGCCTACCGCGACCAGTTCCTCGACCGGCTCTCGGCGGATATGCGCGCGGTCTTCGCCGACCGCGCGGAGTACCTGCGGCTGCGTGCGGCGCGGTAGCCGGACGGCCCGGGCCAGCGACGCGGCTCGTCGGACCGAGAAGGTCCGAGCGCCACCTGAAAACCGGTCTGAACCAGTCCTGTCCCCGACCGCGATAGCGATCCTCGACAGCAGGGATCCTCGACGTCCGGAGTGACGATGAAGCGCAGGCACGGTTCGGTACTGGTCCTCACGGCAGCGGCCATGGCGGTGACGGCGGCTCCTGCCGCGGCGGAGACGGTCTACGGGGTGACGGACGCCAAGAACCTCGTCACGTTCGACTCCGCGACGCCGGGCACCATCACGGGCTCCGTCGCGATCACCGGATTGGGGAACGCGACGATCGCCGGCATCGACGTCCGTCCCGCGACGCTGCAGGTGACGCTGCTGGACTCCGCCGGTCAGCTCTACACCGTCGACACCGCGTCGGGCGCCGCCACGGCCGTCGGCGCCCCGTTCACGAACGGCAACGGCGCGACCGACATCGACTTCAACCCGACCGTGGACCGCCTGCGCATCGTCGGCGCCGCGGCGTCCAACCTGCGGGCGAACCCGAACACCGGCGGCCCCGGCGTGACGACCGACGGCGCCCTGGCCTTCGCCGGCGCCGACGCCAACGCCGGCGACGTGCCCGACGTGCAGGGCGCCGCCTACAGCAACAGCTTCCCGGCGTCGGCGACCTTCCCGAACCCGCCGACCACCACGCTGTTCGACATCGAGGCCGGCAACGACGTCCTCGCCACCCAGGCACCGCCGAACGCCGGCACGCTGAACACCGTCGGGCCGCTCGGCGTCGACGTGACCGGCCCCGCCGGCTTCGACATCGTCACGGACGCCGACGGGACCACCAACCGCGCGTACGCCGCGCTGGAGACGGGCGCCGCGGCGCCGGGCTTCTACAGGGTCGACACGGCGACGGGCGCGGCCACGAAGGTCGGCGACCTGCCCGCCGGTGACAAGGTGCGCGACATCGCGGTCGCCCCGACCGTCCCGCTGCTGATCGGCCTGCGCGAGCGCGCCGGCCGCCAGACGCTGACCGCCTTCGCCGCCGACCGCCCGCAGGACGCCGGTGAGGCCTCCGTGCGCATCACGGGGCTGCCCACCGGCGTCGCTCTCGAGGGGATCGACCAGCGCCCCAAGGACGGGCAGCTGTACGGCCTCGGCTCCGACAGCCGGATCTACACCGTCAACCTGCTCTCAGGCCGCGCGGGCGCCGTCGGCACGGGCGCCTTCACGCCCGCGCTGGACGGGACGAACTTCGGCTTCGACTTCAACCCCGTCGCCGATCGCATCCGGGTCGTCTCCGACACCGGCCAGAACCTGCGCATCAACCCGGACACGGGCGTCGGCGCGGTCGCCCCGCCGAGCGCGGCCGACGGCACGCTCACCGAGGGCGGCGTGACGGCCACGGGCGTCACGGCGGCGGCCTACACGAACTCGGTCAAGGCGCCCGCCTCGACGACGCTGTTCGACATCCAGTCCACGTCGGACCTGCTCAAGCTCCAGGACCCGCCGAACGCCGGGACGCTGACCAACGTCAGTGCGACGGCCACCGCGCTCACCGCCCAGGCTGACGTCCCGGCCGTCAACGGCTACGACATCACGCCGCGCTTCAACCAGGGCTTCGCCACGGCGACCAGCGGCGGTCCGGTGCTCCTGTCGGTCAACGGCGCCGGCGACGCCGGCGCCCGGGCCAACGGCACCGGAGCGGTCGTCGGGCCGCTGGGTGTCGCGGGCCCGTTCACTCCCGAGGCCTACACCGGCCTGGCCACGTTCGACTCGGCGCTGATCCCGGCGGCGCAGGCGCCGGCGACCCCGGCGCCCACGACGCCGGTGCCCGCACCGGGCACCCCGGCGAACCCGTCCGCAGCGGCCCCGGCCACGCCGGCGGCGGCGGCGGCAGCGGCCGGCAAGGTCCGCACCCGGGTGTCGCTGTCGGTCACCAGGCGCGACCGCCGTTCGCCGTTCCGCTTCAAGGTGACGGGCCGGATCGTGCCGAAGGGCACGGCCCCGGCCGGCGCGTTCGACGGCGGTCGCGTGCGGCTGAACGTCAAGCGCGCCGGGCGCATGAAGACGATCGCGACCCGCACGCTGCGGGTCTCCCCGGACGGCCGCGTCTCCGGCACGGTGGCGGTGCGGGCCAGCCGCCTTGGCAAGGGGACCGGGCGTCTGACGATCCGCTCCCTGTTCGGGGGCACCGACGCCCTCTACGCCTCCCGCGGGACCGACCGCGCGACCTACCGCTAGACGGCTTCGACCTCCCAGGTCCCCATGACCTCCTCGTGCTCGTGCTGGACCCCAAGGACGGGGTGCAGCTCGAGCGCGGGGGAGTAGCGGCTGGCGGGCGTCACGCGCCCCAGCGCCTCGGCCATGGCCCGCACGTGGTGGGGGCCGCCGCCGCAGCAGATGCCGATGTAGTCGACGCCGATCTCGTGCGCGGAGCGGGCGAAGTCGGCGAGCTCGAAGCGCGTGCACTGGCACGGCTCGAGCTGGATCGGGAACAGGTGGCTGCCGTCCTCGCGGGCGAGCGTCTCGAACGCCTGCGCGCCCGTCGTGCGGTACGGGACGGGCTGGGCCGCGAGGCCGCAGGTGACGGCTGCGCGGATCTCCTCGAGCAGCGGCAGCATCCCGACCGGGCCGCGGGAGCAGTTGAGGCCCACGATCGCGGCGCCCGCGTCGGCCAGGGTGCGGCAGGCGTCGACGTAGCCGTAGCCGTCGTAGGTCGTCTCGGGCTGCACGGAGGCGAACGTCACCATCGCGGGCAGGTCGAGGGCCTGGCAGACCTCGAGCCCGATCATCGCCTCGCCGACGAAGTCGTTGGTCTCGGCGATGACGAAGTCGACGCCCTCCTCCTTGGCCCAGGTGAGCTGCTCCTCGTACTGCTCGCGCACGACCTTGCCCGACTCGACGGGATCTGCCGGGTCATAGCTCCAGGTGTTGCAGATGTTGCCCGCCACGAGCGCGTCGCCCTCCGCGGCGACCTCGCGGGCGATCCGCACGGCGGCGCGGTTCATCTCCTCCAGCTGGCCCTCACGGCCGACGTCCTTGAGCTTGTCGCGGTGCGCGTAGTAGGTGAGGGCGACCATGACGTCGGCGCCCGCGCGCAGGAACTCCCGGTGGAGCTGTCGCAGGGCGTCGGGCTGGTCGAGCACGACCTCCGGCACGTACGGGCCGGCCTTGACGTAGCCACGGCGCTCGAGCTCGAAGACGTAGCCCTCGGCACCGAGGACGACGCCGTCAGCCAGCCGCTGCTGCAGTGAACGGGGCACCGGAGTTCCTTTCGCTGAAGCGCGCCGGATCGAAGCGCGCGATGTCGTAGACGGTCCCTTCCTG
This sequence comes from uncultured Solirubrobacteraceae bacterium, assembly GCA_963726825.1. Taxonomy (GTDB): domain Bacteria; phylum Actinomycetota; class Thermoleophilia; order Solirubrobacterales; family Solirubrobacteraceae; genus DATLGB01. The sequence goes on from CAVSDT010000002.1 coordinate 481,626, forward strand.
CGTCGCCAGCTCGGCGAGCACGCGCCCGATCCAGGGCGCGAACTTGTAGCCCGTCCCCCGCCAGCCGACGCCGACGAAGGCGTTGGCGAGGTCGGGCAGGCGGCCGAGGACGAAGTCGTCGTCGGCGACGAGGTCGTAGTCGCAGCCGTCGGTCTCGGTGACGTCCTCGACCTGCGCGCCGCGCAGGCCCGGCAGGCACGTCTCGATGAAGGCCGCCACGCTGTCGACGCCCGTGCGCTCCTGCAGGAGGTCGGGCGGGTTGTAGTAGCCGATCTTGACCGCCTCGCAGACGCCGGGGACGATCGGATGCAGGTAGATCCCCGTGTCCAGATAGGCGACGACGGGCATCGCGTCGGCGAGGAAGCGGTCGCGGTCCTCCGGCGGCGGGGTGACGTACTTGGCCTCCGTCGGGCGGTCCTTGGCGATCGGGACCTGCAGGTCGCAGCCGTCGACGCGCTCGAGCACCCCGTTGGTGCCGTGGCCGGCGGTGACGACGAGCGCGCCGAACCCGAAGGACCCGTGGCCGGCGGTCCGGGCGATGCCGTCGGCGACGGCGGTGACCTGGACGCCCTCCAGCACGGCCACGCCGCGCTCGGCGAGCACGCGCTGGAGCGTGCGGCGGACGGCCTGGAGGTCGACGACGCCCGCGTCGGCCTCGAGGTGGCCGACGTCGGCGTCGAGGTCGGGGAAGCGGGCCTGCAGCCCCTCCCGGTCGAAGGACTCGAGCCCGACGTCGAGGCGGTCCAGCACGGCGCGCGACAGCTCCGCGTAGGTGCGGTCGAGCTCCGGCGTGACAGCGCGCTTGGCGATGTTCATGCAGCCACAGCGGATCAGCGCGCGTGTGCCCGTGTCGGCTTCGAACTGCGCCCACAGCGCCATCGCCTCACGCGCGAAGCGGACGTAGTCGCCGTCGAGGTAGTCGGAGCGGAAGGAGCGCGTCTTGCCGTAGGACGCGGTCATCGGGTCGCCGATGCGGCCGCGCTCGAGCACGGTGACGCGGGCGCCGCGCGCCGACGCGTGGTAGGCCGTCATCAGGCCCATCACGCCGCCGCCGATGACGAGGACGTCCTTCACGCCGTGACCGCGTCGACCGGCCGCAGCTCGTCGGCGTAGGAGACCGACGTGCGCGACAGGACGCCGTCGTCGGAGACCGCGTACTGCCCGAGGCGCCACAACGGCGGGGAGTAGACGTGGATCGAGACCGCGCGCGGGACCTCGCAGGTCAGGCGGTGGATGTGGGACGGGCCGAAGGAGAACGTCGCCCCCGCGGCGTAGGTGCGGTGGCGGTCCGGGCCGCTGACGTTGAGCGCGTGCTCCTCGAGCTCGCCGTCGACGACGTGGACGGCGCCGCTGGACGTGTCGTGGTCGTGCCAGCCCGTGTCGTTGTCGGGCAGCCAGAACAGCGCCCACACGTCGAGCTCGTCGTCGCGGTGCAGCGACGCGTAGGTGCGCGTGTCGGCGTCGACGTCCAGGTGGGGGGTCCAGACGTCGCGACGCTCGGCGACGGCGCGGGCGATCCACTCGAGCTGCGGGCGCTCCAGCAGGGCGTCCTGGAACCGGAGCTCGTCGATCACACGGGATGCGGTCGAAATCACGCGAGGACCTCCTGAGGTGCGTGGGTGAGCAGCCGCCCGGGGTTGCGGCTGCGAAGGGCGTGGGTGGCGGACGGGTCGAGTCGCAGGTCGGCGGGTGCGAGGTGCGGGGCGTCGGAGCCGTGGCAGACGACGTCGATGCCGAGGACGCGGATGACCGCGTCGACGGCCCGGGGGCCGTAGGACGAGGTCTCGAGGAAGGTCAGCGGATCGATCGCGCCGCCGCGGCCGTCGTGGCTGCGATGGCGCTCGCCGTGCAGGGGCGCGAGGCCGGCGAGGGCGGCGAAGCAGACGGGGAGGTGGGGGAAGCGCGCGCGGCCGCCGTCGGCCCAGGCCCACCAGGCGGCGTGCAGCGCCGCGGCGTCGCTGACGACCGGGCCCCACCACGGTGGGCGGGGGGCGGCGGCCGGGGGCGGGCCGGGGTGCACGAGGAGCGGGGCGCCGGCGGCGTCCAGGACGTCGAGCAGCGGCGCGAGGCGATCGAGCGCTCCCGGGGCGGCCAGCGCGTCGGCGGCCAGCTCGAGTCCGACGGCCCCGCGATCGAGCGCGTGGCGCAGGGCGAACGGGTCCGGGTCCACCAGACCGGCGACCGCCCACGGGCGAAACGGCGCCGGGAGGTCGAGCGCGGCGTTCAGCCACACCGCGGCCAGCGCGGCGGCCTCGTCGGCGGGGAGGCGGTCGATGCCGAGCGCGGCGGACGGGGAGACGCAGATGCGGTCGAGCCCGGCGACCGCCGCCTGCTCGGCGCGGGCTTGCACGTCGTGACCGGCCGGATCCAGGGCCCAGGAGGCGTCCTCGAGCACGAGCGTCCAGCCGTCGAGCCGAGGTGAGCGGCTGCGTGCCTGGAGGGCCTCGACGAAGGCTGCGGGCCAGAGGTGGGCGTGGAGGTCGGTGATCATGGTGGTGAACCGATTCACTGAAGCGGTTCAGTGAATCGGTTAACACGCTAGACCATGGCGCAAGTCGACGTCCATGGCCGGAGGTCGAGCTACGGTTCGACCGTGGGCCTCAAGCGCCGCGCGACCATCAAGGACGTCGCCGCCGCGACGGGCCTCTCACCTGCCGCCGTCTCGTACGCGCTGCGGGGGGTGCAGACCTCCGCCGAGACGCAGGAGCGCGTCCAGGCCGCGGCGACCGAGCTCGGGTACACCGGCAACGCCGTCGCGCGCGCGTTGTCGCAGGGCCGCACGGGTCTCGTCGGCGTCCTCTCCCGCTCGCTGCTGGACCTGGGCGAGCAGCGCTTCGTCGAGGCCCTCGGGCGCGGCCTCGGCCACCATGACCTGCAGATGGTCGTCGTCGACGCCGACGGCGAGCCGCGGCGCGAGCGCGAGCTGGCCCGTCAGCTCGCCGACCAGCTCGTCGACGGCCTCGTCGTCTCCCCGCTGGACCCGTCGGACGCCTCCTGGTCGGACATCGGGGAGATGCTGCCGGTGGTGACCGTCGGCGACGCCCTCAACGGCCCGACGGTCGGCGAGGTCGTCTTCGACAACCGGGCCGGCGTGACGATGGTGCTCGAGCACCTCCACGCGCTCGGCCACCGCGAGATCGCGGTGGTGACGCCGAGCCTGCCGTCTACGCCCGACCGTCCGGCGGAGCGCGGCGTGATCGAGGTCGCCGAGGCCCTCGGCCTCCATGCCACCGTCGTGAACTCCGACCACTCGATCGCCGCGGCCACGGAGCGGGCGGCCGCCCTGCTGTCCTCGGACCCGCTCCCCACGGCCGTCTTCTGCCTGTCTGACTCGATCGCGTGCGGGGTCTACGCCGCGGCCGCCGGGCGCGGCCTGTCGATCCCCGGTGACCTGTCGGTGGTCGGCTACGACCACCACGCGATCGGCGAGGCGCTGACCCCGACCCTGTCCGGCGTGGAGTGGGGGATGGCCGACGTCGCGTCGGCGGCCTCCGACCTGCTGTCGGCCGCGGTGGCCGGCGAGCCGCTCACGGGCGCCGAGGCGAAGGTCCGGGTCACGCCCGAGCTCGTCCTGCGCGCCTCCACGGCCGCCCCGTAGCCCGCGGCGTCGGCGGCGGGCGCGGCGCCCGGGCCGACGCCCCCGCCGACCGTGATCTCAGCCGCGGCCGACGGCCTGCGCGACGGCGGTGGCCGACGCCTCGGTGATCGGGTCCAGCACGAGGATCGCCTCGTCCGCGCCGGCCTGCTCGAGCGCCTCCAGGTGCGCGGCCAGCGCGGTGTCGGCCACCGGCGGGGCCTCGTAGCGGGGGTCGCGCTCGCCACGGCCGCCGTCGACGGTGACCAGCACGCAGGCGGAGCGCTCGACCTCGCCGGGCGGGCGGCCCGCGCGCTCGCACGCCGCGTCGATCGTCGCGTTGAGCGCGGCGAAGCCCTCGGGGGTGTTCCCGTAGGAGTCGTACCAGGTGTTCCAGCTGTCGACCCAGCCGATCGTGGCGGCAAGGGCGCGCGGCCCGTTGACGCCCGCCATGACCGGGATCCGGCGGGCCGGTGGCGGCAGCAGCACGGCATCCTGCGCCGACCAGTACTCGCCCGTATGGGTGACGTGCTCACCGGCCACCAGCGGGCGCACGATCGCGATCGCATCCTCGAAGCGGGAGACCTTGCGGTCGAACGGCAGGCCGAAGGCGTCGAACTCCGCCCGGTTCCAGCCCGACCCGACGCCGAAGACGAAGCGCCCGCCGCTGATCTCGTCGATCGACGCGGCCATCTTGGCCATCACCGCCGGAGGATGGAAGCCGAGGCAGGCGACGAGCGGGCCGAGCGCCACCCGCTCCGTCACGGCGGCAAGGGCGGCGAGCTGCGTCCACGCCTCCCACGGACCGGTCGCCGTGCCGTGCTCGTCGCGGTAGAGGAGGTGGTCGCCGAGCCAGATCGAGTCCAGCCCGGCGGCTTCGGCGGCCAGCGCGATCGCGCGGACCTCCGGCCAGCGGACCACACGTTCGACCTCGGGAAGCTGCATGCCGATGCGCATGAGCGCCATCATGGCGGGTCATGCCCCGGACCGAGCGCCTGACCTTCGCCTACCGACTCGCCATGGCGGCCAGCACCCCGGGGGTGAGGTGGTGGGGTCGCCTCCAAGTCGAGGGACTCGAGCACCTGCCCCTCGAGGGCCCCGTGCTGCTGGCCGGCAACCACGACTCCTACTGGGACCCGGTGGCGATCGGCCTCGCGGGCATGCCGCGCCGGCAGATCCGCGCGCTGGCGAAGGCCGAGCTGTGGAAGACGCCCGGCCTCGGGCCGATCCTGAACGGGATGGGGCAGATCCCGATCCGGCGCGGGTCCGCCGACAGCGGCGCCATGGACCGCGCGATCGAGGCACTGCGCGGCGGGGCATGCATCGGCGTCTTCCCCGAGGGGACGCGCTCACAGGGCCGCGAGCTGCGTGCCCGCAGCGGCTTCGCCCGGCTGGCCGAGGCGGTCCCGGAGGCCCAGATCCGTGCCTGCACGGTGGTGGGCACGACGGACATCCCGCACTTCCCGCGCGATCGGCCGCAGGTGAAGGTGCGCTTCTTCGTCCCGCGCGCGGACCCGGCGGACACGGCGGCGCTGCCCGCCGCGGTGCTCGCGGAGCTGCGGGCGGAGGCACCGCGCATCAAGGCTGGGAGACGTCGCCCCGCAGCGTGATGGTTGCCACAGCAATCAGTCGTCTTGATCTGCGTCGTTTGGACTAAGATGTTCTCTACCTTGGCTGATTCCACCACCCTCATCTGCGCCGCCTGCGGTCGCCGTCCCGGCACCGTCGGCGTCGTCTTCCAGACTCCCGCCGGCCAGCAGACCGGCGCGCTCTGCGAGGTCTGCGCCCAGCGCCTCGCAGCCTCCTACGGCGCCGGCCCTGAGGCCGCTGCCGCGGGCGCCGTCCCCTTCGGGACCCCCAGCGGCCGCCGCCACGGCGTCGACCAGCGCGTGCAGGAGCCCGCGGGGCCGGCCTCCAAGACCCCCGGTCTGGACGAGTACGGCCGCGACCTGACGGGCGACGCCCGCGCGGGCCGCATCGACCCCGTCATCGGTCGCGCGGACGAGATCGCCCAGACGGTCGAGATCCTCTCGCGCCGGCGCAAGAACAACGCCGTGCTGATCGGCGAGCCGGGTGTCGGCAAGACCGCGATCGCGGAGGGCCTGGCCCTGCGCATCGCCGAGGGCGAGGTGCCCGAGGCGCTGGAGGGCACGCGCGTCGTCGCCCTGGACCTCGGGGGCCTGCTGGCGGGCGCGTCCTACCGCGGGCAGTTCGAGGAGCGTCTGAAGGGCGTTCTCGAGGAGGCCGCAGACCCGGACAACGAGGTCCTGCTGTTCGTGGACGAGCTGCACATGATCCTCGGCGCCGGCGGTGCCGAGGGCGCGATGGACGCCGCCAACATCCTCAAGCCGCTGCTGGCCCGCGGCGAGCTGCGCCTGATGGGCGCGACGACGCTTTCCGAGTACCGCAAGGTCGAGCGCGACGGCGCGCTGGCCCGGCGCTTCTCCGCCGTGCTGGTCGAGGAGCCGTCCGTGGACGACACGGTCGCGATCCTGACCGGGCTGCGTGCGTCCTACGAGGCCCACCACCACGTCACCATCACCGACGAGGCGCTCGCCGCCGCCGCCCGGCTGAGCGACCGCTACGTCACCGACAACCGGCTGCCGGACAAGGCGATCGACCTGATCGACCAGGCGGCCGCACGGCTGCGGCTGGCCGCGGGCCCGTCGCACGTCGACGAGGCCGAGTCCCTGCGGGCGGACCTCAAGCAGCTCAAGGCCCACAAGCAGGCGGCCGTCGACGCCGAGGCCTACGAGGAGGCCGGCCGCCTCAAGCAGCGGGCGGACGAGATCGAGGCCCGGCTGGTCGCCATCGGCGCCGGCTCGGACGAGAACGCCACGTCCGCGGGAGCGGAGCCGATCGTGGGCGAGACGGAGGTCGCCGCGGTCGTCGGCGCCCGCACCGGCATCCCCGTCGGTGAGCTCGTCGCGGCCGAGCTGACCCGGCTGGTCGACCTCGAGGCGGACCTCCACGCCCGCGTCGTGGGCCAGGACCGTGCCGTCGAGGTCGTCTCGGACACCGTCCGGCGCGCCCGCGTCGGCCTGTCCGAGAGCGACCGCCCGTTGGGCACCTTCCTGTTCCTCGGGCCGACGGGCGTCGGCAAGACGGAGCTCGTCAAGGCGCTGAGCGAGCGGCTGTTCGCCACGGAGAAGGCGCTCGTCCGCATCGACATGAGCGAGTTCCGCGAGCCCCACACGGTCGCGCGGCTGATCGGCTCGCCCCCCGGCTACGTCGGCTACGGCGACGGCGGCCAGCTGACCGAGCCCGTGCGGCGCCGGCCCTACTCGGTGGTCCTGCTCGACGAGGTCGAGAAGGCCCACCCGGAGGTCTGGAACGTCCTGCTGCAGGTCATGGACGACGGGCGGCTCACCGACGGCGAGGGCCGGACGGTCGACTTCACCAACACGGTCGTCGTGATGACGTCCAACCTCGGGGCCGGGCAGGCCAAGCGGGGCGTCGGCTTCACGGCCGGCGGTGACTCGCCGATGGGCGGCCGTGAGGACGACCGGATGCTCGCCGCCGCCAAGCAGGCGTTCCTGCCGGAGTTCCTCAACCGCATCGACGAGATCGTCACCTTCGACGCGCTCGCGCCCGAGCAGATCGAGACGATCGCCGCGAAGCTCTGCGGTGAGGTCGCCGACCGCCTGCGCGCCGAGCGCGGGATCGAGCTGACCGTCACCCCCGAGCTGACCGCCCGGCTGGCGCGCGAGGGCTTCGACGCGGCGCTCGGCGCCCGGCCGCTGAAGCGGCACCTGCGCCGCACGCTCGAGCGCGAGCTCACCCGCGCACTGCTGGCGGGCGAGCTGCCCGACGGCGCACGGGTCACGGCCCGCGACGGCGAGGACGACGCGATCGTCCTCGACGTCGGGGCGCCGGTGGCGGTCGCCGCGGCGGCCTAGCCCCGGCCGAGCTGCTCCTCCAGGCCCGACTCGGCCTTGGCCCCGGCCCGCTTCAGTCCGATGGACAGGAGCGGGCCGGCCAGCTTGGCCGCGCCCTCGCCCTCGAGCATCGCGTGGTAGGTCACCGTCGAGCCCGTTCCGGTGGACTCGACCGTGATGGTGTCGGTCGACTTGACCGAGCCCGTGTCGGCGACGAGCACGATCTTGCGCGGGGCGTCGTACTCGACGACCTCGTACTCGAGGTCCATCCCGCCGCCGATGGACCCGAACACGAGGTGGAAGCGCGACCCGACCGCGACGTCGCCGGGCGTCAGCCGCTCGGCGGTCTCGCAGCTCGGATCCCACTCCGACGTGTGCTCGAAGGCCGCCATGTAGGCGAAGGCGTCCTGCTGGGACTTGGGGGACTCGACGGTGCCGGTGTATTCAGCCATGCCGAGGGACTTCCGCCCCCGGCACGGCTTCACACCGAAGTCAGCGCCTCGCCGCTCGCAGCGTCGCGGTGCGCGTCGTCGTCCGGGTCCTGAGCTTCCCCGCGCGGTTGGTCACCGAGACCCTCACGCGGAGCTTGCCGCGGCGCGCCAGCGTGCGGCGTGCGGCCCTGGACAGGGTCACCGACACCGTCGTCGATCGGCCCGCCGCCAGCGAGTAGGTCCGGCGACCGATCCGCTTCGCGCCCCTGCGCAGCGTCACCGTCCCGCGGCAGCGCAGCTTCGCCTGGCTCTGCGGGCAGCCGATCCGCACCCTGGCCTTGCCCGTGCGCGACGCCCGGAACCGGCCCAGCTTGAGCTTGACCTTCGGCGAGCGCGTGCGCGCCGGCGTGGTCGGCTTCGGCGGCGTGCCCGGCGTGGTGCCGCCGCCCGGCGGCGTCCCGGGATCCGGGGTCGGGGGGTGGGGGTGGGGGTCGGGGCCGGGGTCGGGGCCGACAACACCCCGAGGTGCGTCAGCGCCGCGGTCATCGTGGCGTTGCGCTGGCCGGCCTCGCGCACGCCCTCGAGGCCGTAGGCGAGGTAGACCGAGTTCGCGGTCGCCACGCCGGGGGCCACGGCCAGGCCGAGGTCGGCGCTCTGGCGCCACTGCACCTGCGTGTCCTCGACGGACCCCTCGGGCGCCGGGCCGGCCTGGAAGCCACCCAGGTCGGTCTCGAAGCCGGTCGCGGCCACCTCGGTCCCATCGGCGGTCACGCGCGCGTCGTCGACGAAGACCCCGAGGCCGCTCGAGGCCGGGTCCTGCAGGTAGGTGATCGAGACCTCCACCTGCTTGCCGGCGTAGGCGGACAGGTCGATCGACCAGTCCTGATAGCCACCGGAGGAGCCGGTGGCCGCGTTCCACTCGCCCGTGGTGCCGGTGCCCTCGCACTCGGTCGCCGAGATGCGCGTCTGGTAGTGGTTGACGAACGGCGAGTCCGCGTTCCAGTTGACCTCCGAGCACGAGGACCCGGTGTCGGTCGAGGTGTGGCCGTTGGCGTCGGGGAGCGTCGTCCAGTCGTCCGCACCGACGGTGTGGGCCTCGACGAACACGTAGTCGTAGTCGGGCTCGGTGTCGTGGGACAGCTTGAACTCCAGCGTGCCCGCGGCCTTGCCGGTCAGGTCGACCGTCCGCTGCAGACGCCGCCAGCCCTGCGCGTCGTCCTGGGCGACCGCGTAGCCCGAGCCGGTGGCCGGGGCGAACGCGTTGGGGCCGTCGAACGTCGAGAACGGCTTGGACGCGAAGCGGGCGAACTGGTCGCCGCGCAGGATCGACGACGTCGTCACCGAGGTCGACAGCGCGACCTGGTTGTCGGCCGAGGTCCCGCCGTTGAGCTGGAACGAACCGCCACCGAACTCGTCCGCGAGCTTGAGGTCGGCCGCCCCGACGTCCGCCTTGGCCTCCGCCTCCTCGGCGCCGAGGCCGCCGGCCGCCGGCTGCTGGATGTAGGCGCCCAGGTCGTACTGGAAGAAGTCGTCGGACACCAGCACGCAGCGGTTGAACGTGCCGGAGTACTCCGTCACCGGGTCCTCGGAGTCGCAGTACGGCGGCTCGCCCTGCGGGTTGAACGCGTACCCGGGGTTGATCGAGCTGTAGGCCGCGTGCTGTCCGCTGAGCAGGAGCTTGCCGCCCTCGTGCATGAAGCTGCGCACGGCGATCATCGTGTCGTTGGAGACCTTCGAGACGCCGGTGCCCGGGCCCTGGCCCGGTGCGCGCGGCAGCAGGTCGTTGCCGGTGTACCAGACGACGGCCTTGTAGTGCGAGAGGACGCCGAGCAGGTCCGGCGCGGCCCCCCGGGCGTCGACGTCGTAGGTGTCGAAGGTGACGCCGGCGGCCGTCAGCGCCTCGGCGTACTTGTCGCCGAAGGACGGGCCGCCCGGGTCCGGGATGGCGGGGAAGGCGCTGGCGCCCGTGTAGTTCTCCGCCTGGAGCAGCAGGACGGGCGCGCCCGTGTCCGCTGCGACGTCGTAGGAGAACGCGCCGGAGTGCTTGCCGCCGGCCTCGAAGACGACCTGGACGCGGTCACCCGGCTTCGTGCCGGTCACCGTGCCGCGGACGTCGTGCATCACGACGCCGCCGGAGCGCTCGCCGCTCGCGACCTCGGACGTCGGCGCGGACTGCGGCGGGCCGCCGTTGATGCGGTACCTGACCGTGACCGGGCCGAGCTTGCGCTTGACGGTCGCGGCCACCGGCTGCGGGTCCCCGTAGGAGACGGGGAAGCGCTGCGGCTGGAAGTCCGGGACGGTGTTGCCGAGGTGCGACTCCGGCTCGCTCATGTCGTCGGCGGAGTCGGCGACGTCGAGCGCGAAGGGCACGTTCTTGGCGAACGCCGCCTGCACGTCGGCCTCCGAGTCCTGGAACTCGAACACGGAGGCGCCGCCGCCGCGGTCCTCGTCGGACTCGTCCATCTCGGGCGTCCAGGTGAACGTCCCGTAGGCGTTGACGGCGTGGTCGATCGTGTCGCCGTTGGTGGTGTAGAGCTCGGCGGAGACGTCCGGGTCGTAGGGGTCGGGTGCCTCGTCGCCGGGGGAGCCCTTGATGGCCGGGTCGGCGTCGGTGCCCGACAGCGCGCGGTACACGGCGTCGTCGACCGACGGCGTCTGCACCTGGTAGCCGAACGGGTACAGGAGCAGCTCGGCGGCCGAGTGCCAGTTGATGACCGAGACGAAGCCGATGTCCTCGTAGAGGCGGTTGATCGCCTTGGTCTCCGGCTCGGATGCGGGTCCGTCGCCGCGGTAGGTCTCGTCCGCCGTGTCGGGGGAGGAGCCCTCGTCGTCGCGTCCCCAGTTGGTGGGGAAGTTGCGGTTGAGGTCGACGCCGTCGCCGGCCTGCGTGCCGGGGATGCCGTTGAGCTCGCGCAGGTTCTTGCGCCACAGGCGGTTGCCCGGGGTGAAGGTGAAGTCGTAGCCGTCGGGGTTCAGGACGGGCGCGAACCACAGCTCACGGGTGCTCAGCAGGCGCCTGACGCGCGCGTCGCCGCCCTTGAAGTCGCTCGCCGTCTGCTGGGCGAAGCGGCGGATCATCTCGGGCGTGATCCACTCGCGGGCGTGCTGGGCGGCCTGGTACATGACGGCCGGGCGCTCGCCGCGGCGGACGTCCTTGGCGTCCTTGGTCATGCGCAGCGCGAGCAGTGGCTTGTCGTTGCGGGAGCGACCGAACTCGACGGCCTCGATGAAGCCCGGGTTGGCGTCGGCGAGCGCGAGCATCTCCTCGTAGATGGTCTGGCGCGGCTTGCCCGCGGAGTCCTCGCCCACGTAGGTGTCGTCGAAGTAGGGGCGGTAGACGTCGTAGGAGCCGTCGGGGCGGATGCCGCGCCGGGCGGACCTGCCGGCGGTGTTGCCCTGCGCGTCGCGCTTGATGGTCGGCTTCAGGCCGGCCTTGCGCAGCGCGGCGACCTGGTCACGCGTGGCGACGACCTCGGCCCGGCCGCGGCTGATGCCCTCGGTGGTGTCGAAGCCCTGCTTGCGCAGCTCGGAGAGCGTGCGCTGGTTGGCGGGGACGTCGTAGGCCTCGAGCCCGCTGGCGGCGCCGGCGACGGCAGGTGCTGCGCCGGCGGCGGCGAGCAGCAGTGAGCAGACCGGCAGGACGCGCCGGAAGACAGGGTGCACGGACAGTTCCCTCCTCGGATGTGGGCCGTCCATCCCCCCGGGCGGACGACCAGATGGGCGGCAAGCTACCTGTCGCGCACCCGGTCCGCCAGTCCTCGTTCCTGCTCAGCTACGGACCGTTGAGGTCCGTTTCCTGTCAGTGCTGGTAGGTCGGGCGCAGCACCGCTCGCGCGATCACGTTGAACGTGATGTTGAAGCCGACGTAGGTCGGGGTCGCGCTCGCGTCGAGCTCCAGCGGGGCGCCGAGCGCGTGCACGGCGGTCACGTAGCGGTGGACGTGGTCGCCCTGCGGCGGTGCCGCGCCCATGTAGCCGGGCGCGCCGCCGTCGTTGCGCGTCTCGAAGGCCGGGGCGGGGACGTCGCCGGTCGCGTTGTGCGCGAGCTCCGTGACGTCGGCGGGCAGGTTGACGACCTGCCAGTGCCAGAAGCCCGAGTGCGTCGGGGCATCGGGGTCGAAGATCGTGACGACGAACGCCTGCGTCTCCTCCGGGAACCCGGACCAGCGCAGGTGCGGCGAGTGGTTCTTCCCGCCTGCGTCGGTCGCGACGAAGTCGAGGTCGAGCGGCTGCCCGTCCTGGACGTCGTCGGACTCGAGGGTGAACCCGGGCACCTGGGGGAGGAGGTCATAGGGGTCGGGGGCGATGGGGCGCTCGATGGACATGTCCTCGCCATACCCGGGGTGGCCGCGCCGTAGCATCGATGGCATGCGGACGATCACCGCGATGGCGACGGTGGCGTGCGTGCTCCTGGCCTCCTGCGGCGGCACCGAGCCGGCGCCGCGGGCCCTGGCCGCCGTGCGGCTGCAGGTCGACGCGCCCGTCGACACCGCCGTGACGCAGGAGGCGCAGGTGCGGGTCTCCGGCACCGTCAGCCCGGCCTCGGCGACCGTCCTGGTCGGGGGGGAGGAGGCGACGGTGTCCGACGGGCGCTTCGCGAAGACCGTGGCGCTGCAGCCGGGGGTCAACGTGGTGGACGTGCAGGCGGGGGCGCCGCGGCGGCCGGCGGCGATGACGGCGGTGCGCGTCACTCGCGAGGTCCCGATCGCGGTGCCCGACGTCGCCGGCGACGCTCCGGACGACGCGAAGACGCAGCTGACGGACCTGGGCTTCAGCGTGGAGGTCCGGCGCGGCGGCGGCCTGTTGGACGAGATCGTGCCGGGGACGATCGGCGTCTGCGGGACCGATCCGGAGGCCGGGGAGCTGGTGCGGCCGGGGTCGACGGTCACCGTCGAGGTCCGCAAGACCTGCTGAGACCGGGATCCTCGCGACGCGGGAGGTGGCGAGACGGCGTCCGCGTTCGCTAGAGGTCGCGCTGGAAGTGGAAGGCGCTGACGCGCAGGCGCTTGTCGAAGTAGAGGCGGTGGGCGTCCTGGCGCTCGGGCTGGACGCCGGAGTCGAGGTGCAGCTGCGCGCAATCGAGGCGCTTGGCCTCCTGGAGCAGCCAGTCCATCAGGGCGCCGGCGTGCCCCTTGCGGCGGTGGTCAGGATGCGTCGACAGGTCGTCGACGTAGAGGTGGCGCCCCCACGGCAGGTTGGTGGCGACGCGGAAGCCGGCCACGGCGGCGGCCTGGTGGGCGTCGCCGTCCAGTGCCGCCACGAGCCGGTAGCCGGTCGGGCGCATTCCCTCGTCGACGAGCGCGACGAACGCGGCCTCGTCGGTGAGGTGGGTGCGCAGCGCGGCCATCGCCTGGAAGGCGCGGCCGGTGTCGGGTGGGGTGAGTTCGGTGATCATGATGGGGTGGCGGCGATGAGGCCGATGCGGACGCTGCCGCGCTCCTTGACGACGCCGAAGACGAAGCCGCCGCCGAACGACGGGGCGCCGCGGCGCAGGACCTCGTAGCGGCCCTCGGCCCGGCCGGCGTCCCCGCCGCGGACCTGCAGGTCGGTCACGTCGTAGGCCTTCGTGCGGTTGTCGCGGAACTGCTGCGCGTACTCGGCGAGGACGGGGGCGCGCCCGCGGGAGACCCCGCCGGGCAGCACGCGGATGACGTCGCGGGTCAGCAGCGCGCCGAGCGCCTTGCGGTCCTCCGCGGTGTAGGCGGCCGAGAACGCCTCGACCGCGAGCCGGACCTCGTTGTCGGTGACCGCCTCGACGGCGGGCGGCGGCTGGTCGGCCCCCGCCCCGGCGATCGCGATCCCCGCGACGACGAGCAGCCCGATCACGGCCACGCCCGCGAGCGCGACCCGTCCGGGGATCCGCCGCAGCCGCGCGCGCCCGTGGATGCGCGCGGTGTGGGGCGCGCCGGCGTCAGGCGCGGAGTCCCGTAACGGACCTAAAGGCGCGTTTCGGTCGTCATCACGACCGTTTCGCGCCTTTAGGTCCGTCGGGGGGGCGGCGGCGTCGAGGGACTCCGGCAGGACCGTCGTCGCGACCGTCCCGAGGGCGGGGAGCACCCGCGTCTCCGCGTTGCCGCCCGGCGCCGCCCCGCCGACCGCGACCGTGCGCTCGGCGCCGTCCATGGCCTCGCCGCGGGCGGCGGCCAGGGCGGCGCGGCCGAGGTCGCCGGCGGAGGGGAAGCGGTCGTCGGGATCCTTGGCCAGCGCGCGGGCCAGGACCGCGTCGAAGGCGGGTGCGACACCGCGCGAGGACGCGCGCGGGGGCGGGTCGTTGAGCTGCGCGTGGATCGCGGCGGGGACGGTCCGGCGCTGCAGCGGCGGGTGCCCGGTCAGCGCGGCGAACAGGACGCAGCCGAGCGCGTAGACGTCCGAGCGCGCGTCGCAGCCCGCGCCGCGCAGCTGCTCGGGGGAGGCGAAGTCGACCGTCCCCAGCCAGCGGCCGGACTCGGTGATGCGGGTCTCCGAGCCCGTCAGGCGCGTGAGACCGAAGTCCGTCAGGTAGACGTGATCGGAGCTGTCGAGCAGCACGTTGGCCGGCTTGACGTCGCGGTGGACGAGTCCCGCGGCGTGGGCGGCATCCAGGCCCGCGGCCACCTGCGCGACGATCCGGGCGGCGCGCGTCGGCTCCAGCCGGCCCTCCGCGCGCAGCAGCTTGTGCAGGTCGGTCCCGCGCACCAGCCGCATGACGAGGTAGGGGTCGCCGTCCTGGTCGCCCGCGGCGTAGACCGGGATCACGTTGGGGTGGTCGATCGCGGCGGTCAGGCGTGCCTCGCGGTCGAAGCGCTCGCGGAACTCCGCGTCCTGCGCGCGGTCGGACAGGATGAGCTTCAGCGCGACGGGCCGCTCCAGGTGCAGGTCGGTGGCCTCGTAGACCACGCCCATGCCGCCGCGGCCGGCGATGCCGTCGATGCGGCAGCCGGCGAGCACGGTTCCCGGCGCGAGCTCAGCCACACCCTCAGGGTACGGTGGAGCCATGGGGCCGATCACCTTCTCCGGGGCGACGCTCGACCGCGTCGCCGAGCGTCGCGCCCGTCCCGAGTGGGTGCAGGCCGCGCGGCAGGACCCGCGGGCACGGGCGATCATCGTCTCCCGCCACGGCGTCGGGCTCGAGGGCGAGCCGCCGACACCCGGCGACGACGCGTGGGCCGGCGGACAGGGCGACCAGCTCACACCGACCCAGATCCCGCTCGACGACCGCGAGGCGATCCTGCTGGGCCTCGTCGATGGGGACGTCCCCCTGTGGGTCGTCGAGGCCGAGGAGGACGCGCCCGGCCTGACCGACCTGCGTCAGGCCGCCCCGGTGCTCTCAGACCCCGACGCCGGCCTGTTCGCCTACGCCCAGCAGCTCGTGCACTGGCGCCGCACCCATCGCTTCTGCGGGACCTGCGGCGAGCCGACCGAGGCACGCGACGCCGGCCACCAGCGCGTCTGCCCCAACGGCCACACGATCCACCCGCGCACGGACCCCGTCGTGATCATGCTCGTCATCGACGGCGCGGACCGCGTGCTCATGGGCCGCCAGCCGACCTGGCCCGCCGGCCGCTACTCCGCCCTCGCGGGCTTCGTCGATCCGGGTGAGTCGCTCGAGGACGCCGTCGCGCGCGAGGTCAAGGAGGAGTCGGGGATCGAGGTCGCAGACGTCCGCTACCTCACCTCGCAGCCCTGGCCCTTCCCGGCCAACCTGATGCTCGGGTTCTTCGCCTCCTACGCCGGCGGCGACGCCGTGGCCGACGAGGACGAGCTCGAGGACGTGCGCTGGTTCACGCGCGCGGAGGTCCTCGCGGCGGGCCGCGAGGAGGGCGACTTCAAGCTTCCCCCGGAGATGGCGATCGCGCGCCGGCTGATCGACACCTGGCTGGCCGACGGCCCGCCGCAGAACCGCTAGTCGCGACGGCGCCGGGCGGGCCGTATCGTCCGCGCGGCCCATGTCGGACCTCGTCGTCGCCCGCTACCTCAAGCGCCTCCTGGATCGTCACGCCACGCTGCCCCTGCGGCCGTGGACGACGTACCCGCCGGACGTCCCGGAGGCCGCCGCCGCGGCGTTCGGGATCAGCCTCGTCACCGTCGACGGGCAGTCCTACGAGGCGGGTGACACGCGGGTCGGCTTCCCGATCCAGTCGATCTCGAAGGCGATGACGTTCGCGCTCGCCCTCGATGCCTTCGGGGTCGACGAGGTCGCCCGCCACGTCGACGTCGAGCCGACGGGCGTGACGTTCACCTCGATCGAGCTCGACCCCGACTCCGGCCTCCCGCTGAACCCGATGGTCAACGCCGGCGCGATCGCCGTCGCCGGCCTGATGCCCGACGTCGAGACCGTCATCGCCGGCTACAGCCGCTTCGCCGGCCGGGCACTGGCCGTCGACGAGGACCTGTGGGAGCTCGAGCGGCGCGGCAACCACCGAAACCGCGCGATCGCGCACCTGCTCAAGGGCTCCGGCGCGCTCGGGGAGGGCGAGCCCGAGCACGCGCTGTCGCTGTACCTCGGGCAGTGCACCGCCCAGGTCGACTGCCGCGACCTCGCGATGATCGCCGCCACGCTGGCCAACGGCGGGATCAACCCGGCGACCGGCGAGCGCGCCGCCGGCTACGAGACGGTCCGGGGCGTGCTGAGCGTGATGACGGCCTGCGGGATGTACGACGCCGCCGGGCACTGGCTGTTCACCGTCGGCATGCCGGCCAAGAGCGGTGTGGCCGGGTCGATCATCGCGGTGCTCCCCGGCCGCTTCGGGCTCGCGGTGTACTCGCCGCCGCTGGACGAGCACGGCAACTCGATCCGCGGCCTCGCCGTCTGCCGCGACATCTCCGACGACATGGCGCTGCACATGATCGAGTCCGGCCGCCGCGGCCCGTCCCCCGTCCGCGCGCGCTACACCCTGCGCGAGCGGACCTCCAAGCGCGTGCGCCCGGCCGAGGCGGCGCTCGTGCTCAGCGAGATCGGCGACCGGGCCGTCGCCTTCGAGCTCCAGGGCGAGCTGCTGTTCAGCGAGGCGGAGTTCGTCACGCGGGAGGCGGCCTTGATCGGGGCCGAGGCCGACCTCGTCGTGCTGGACTTCGGACGCGTCGGCTCCGTCCCCGCGCCCGTCGCCGGGCTGCTCGCCGACCTCCACGACCAGCTGGCCGCCGACGGGGCGCGGCTGATCGTCTCCTCGCTGCGCCGCCATCCGCGCCTCGCGGGCCGGATGCTCGACGCCGGATCGGAGCTGGTCGCCGAGCTCGACCTCGCGCTCGAGCGCTGCGAGGCGCTGCTGCTGGCCGAGGCGCTGCCCGACTTCGCGCCCCGCCACGTCGCCCTCGCCGACCACGACCTGCTGGCCGGGCTGGCGGCGGCCGACGTCGAGCGGCTACGGGCGCAGATGGAGCACCGCCGCTACCCCGCGGGGGCCGGCGTGCTCAAGCGCGACGACCTCGCGGACGAGCTGCTGCTCGTGATCTCCGGCGAGCTGAGCGTGCTGCTCGAGACGGAGGAGGCCGACGTGCGCGTCGGCACGCTGTCGGCGGGGATGCTGCTGGGGGAGATGGCGCTGCTGACCGACGAGCGCCGCTCCGGCGCCGTGCGGGCCGACACCGATGTGGAGGCCTACGCGCTCTCCCGCGAGCTCCTGGACTCGTTGCGCGGGACGGATCCGGCGCTGCAGGCCGCGATCCTCGAGAACCTCGTCCGCATCCTCAGCCGCCGCGCGCAGGCGATGCGCGACGAGCTCGCGCTGACCGTCAGCTGACGTACGCTGGCCCGCGTGGGCGACTTCGAGCTGCGCGAGACGGTGCTGCACGGGCATCGCATCGGCTACCGCACGGTCGGGGAGGGGCCGCCCGTCGTGCTCGTGCACGGGATGCTCAACTCCTCGCGGCACTTCCGCGCGGTCGCGTGCGCCCTGGCCGACCGCCACACGGTGATCGCCCCGGACCTGCACGGCCACGGGCACTCCGCCGGACCGGTCGGCGACTACTCGATCGGCGCGCACGCGGCGGGCATCCGCGACCTGCTCTCCCGCCTCGGCGTCGACGCGGCCACGATGGTCGGCCACTCGCTTGGCGGCGGCATCGCGATGCAGTTCTTCTACCAGTTCCCCGAGCGCGTCCAGCGGCTCGTGCTCGTCTCGAGCGGCGGCCTCGGGCGCGAGGTCAGCCCGCTGCTGCGCGCGGCGGCCGCCCCGGGCGTCGAGGGGCTGCTGGCCGGCGCGACGAGCCGGCCGGTGCTCCTGGCACTCGCCGGCGCCGCACGCGTGCTGCAGTCGCGCCGGCCGGGCACCGCGGCGTCGGTGCGCGCGACGCACCGGGCCCTGGCCAACCTCGGCACCGACCAGGCGCGCCGCGGCTTCCTGTGGACGCTGCGCGGCGTGATCGACCTGCGCGGCCAGCGCGTCAGCGCGCGCGACCGGCTCCCGCTGGCGGGCGCCGTCCCCACCCTCGTCGTCTGGGGCGAGCGTGACCGGACGATCCCGATCGAGCACGGCCGCCACGCGCACGCCGCGATCCCCGGATCACGCTTCGAGGTGCTCCCGCGGGCGGCGCACTTCCCGCACGTCGAGGACCCGGACGGGCTCAGCCGCGTCCTGCGCGACTTCCTCGCCACGACGGAGCCCGCGGCGCCGCTGGGCGCCGCTGCCTGGCGCGCCTTGCTCGACGCGCCGGCTCCGGGCTAGGCCGTCACCAGGCGCGGCTCGGGCCGGGCGCGCAGCACGATCGCGGCGACGATCAGCGGCAGGCCGATCACCGGCAGCCAGGCGAGCCCGGCGGTGTCCAGCACGACGCCGCCCAGCAGGCCGCCGCCGAAGATGCCGACGTTGAACGCGGTGGTGAACAGCGCGACGGCGGTGTCGGCGATGTCTGAAGGGACGCGCAGCAACGGCTGCTGGAGCGCGATCGGCATGGGGGCGAAGCCCGCGCCGATGAGGACGAACGCGACGACGGCGCCGGCCGTGAGGGTCCCGAGGCCGAGCAGGAGGACGAAGCCGCCGACGAGCAGCGCGGCGCCCGCCATGAAGGTCGCCAGCGGCCGGCGGTCGAGCACGCGGCCGGCCAGCAGCGTGCCGATGATCCCGGCGCCGCCGGCGAGGAACAGGACGACCGACGTGGCGCCCTCGCTGACGCCCGAGCGCTGCTGCACGTACGGCGCGACGTAGGTGTAGAGCGCGAAGTAGGCGATCACCAGCAGCGTGATCAGGATCAGCTGCCGGCGCACGAGCGGCTGGGCGATGGCGCGGCCGATGCCCTCCCCGCGCACGGCGGCGCCGGCGCGGTCGGGCAACGTCAGCAGCGTCCCGACGGCGATCAGCGTCGTCACGGCCGCGACGACGAGGAACGTGCCGCGCCACCCCACGGCGACACCGAGCGCGGTGCCGAGCGGGACGCCGAGCGCGATCGCGGTGGAGCCGCCGGCGAGCGCGATCGAGGTGGCCCAGCCGATCCGCTCCCGGCCCACGAGGCCGGCGGCGTAGGGCACGACGATGGACCAGAAGATGCCGTGGGCGAAGGCCCCGACGACGCGCGCGCAGGCGAGGACCGCGAACGTGGGGGCGAGCGCGGTGGCGAGGTTGCACACGGCGTAGACGGCCAGCAGGAAGGCCAGCAGCCGCCGCCGCGAGACGCGCGCGGTGAACGCCGTCAGCGGCGCGGCCGTCAGGGCGACGACGAGCGCATAGCCGGAGACGGTCAGCCCGACGGTGCTCTCCCGCACGCCGAGGTCGTCGGCGATCTGCGGCAGCAGGCCGATCGGCATGGACTCCGTGACGACCCCGATGAAGGTCGTGGACGCGAGCACCAGGAGGCCGGGGAGCGGACCTCGGGGCATACGTATGACCGTAGCCCGGCGATCGGCGGCCTCGCACGTTCCGCGCGCCGCCCCGCGCGTGCCCCGCGCGCCACCCCGGGCGTGGCCCCGCGCGCCGCTCCGCGCCGCTCCGCGCGCCGCCGCGCGCCGCCGTCCGCCCGGGGGGTGGCGGAGGTTGACCGCACGATGGCCGGTCGACCTCCGCCACCCCGTCACGCGTCCGCAGCAGCGGTCACGCGCGTGCGCCGCGGGTGTGGCGCGAGTGCGCGGCCGCTAGCCGCCGCAGACGTGCCACGGCGCGCTGCCGCTAGCCGCCGCAGACCGGCCACGGCGCGCTGCCGCGCTGGGCCATCAGCGCCGCGGCGCGCCGGTCCTGCTCAGCCTCGGAGGCCGCGGCCGGGTCGCCCGTGCCGCCGATGGAGGCCCAGGTGCCGGTGTCGAACTGGTACTTGCCCCGGTAGGTGCCGGAGGCGTCGACGGCGGCGGGGTTGCCGCCGGACTCGCAGGCAGCGATCGCCTCGAGCTGGGGACTGGCCGCAGAGGCGCCCGCCACGGGGGCGGATCGACCGCCCGCGGGGTGCATCCGGCGCAGCACCTCGAGGGACCGGCGCACCTCGCCGGCCCTGGGGCTGCGCGGCTTGCCGCTGGAGGAGACGACGCCGTCGTCGACGATGTTGCGGCCCGGCTGGCCGTGCTTGTCGGCCTTGGCGTAGGCCTTCGCGTACGCGCGCTCGAGGGGCTTGGACGGTCCGGCGTGCGCGGCGGTGGGAGCAGCGGCGGCCAGGGCCACCGTGCCGATCGCCGCGGCGAAGGTGCGTCGCGGGGTCATGGGGGAACTCCTTTCGTCGCCGTGAGGCCCGGCTGGCCGAAGGGACACAAGCGCCGGGCAGGGTGGGCACGCTCCGGCGCACCCACCTCACGGGTTCAAGCGACCGACGCTAGACGCGGTCCGCGCCGCGGCCTGTGGGGCGGGTCACAGCACGGACGTCCTGCACGAGACCTGTCACTCACGCGGCGTCGAGGCGTGCCAGCTCATCGGCCGACAGCGCGATGTGCACCGCGGCGGCGGACGCCTCGATCGTCGCCGGCCGGCTCGACCCCGGGATCGGGATCACGTGCTCGCCCTGCGCGAGATGCCACGCGAGGCAGACCTGCTGCGGCGTCACCTCGTGGGCCTCGGCGACGGCGGCGAACGCCCCGTGCTCCGCGCCCAGCCCCGCCGCGCCCGACATCCCGCCGAGCGGGCTCCAGGGGAGGAAGGCGATCCCCAGCTCGCCGCACAGCTCGAGCTCGGGCAGCGACGAGCGGTAGGCGGGGGCGAACTGGTTCTGCACCGCCACGAGCGCGTCGCCGAGGATCTCGTGCGCCTCCCGGATCTGGTCGGGATCCGCGTTGGAGACGCCGGCGGTGCGGATGATCCCCTCGTCGACGAGGTCCTTGAGGGCGCCGATGGACTCCGCCCACGGCACGGCCGGGTCGGGACGGTGGAACTGGTAGAGGTCGATCGCGTCGACGCCGAGGCGGCGCACGGAGTCGCGCGCCGCGCTCGCCAGGTACAGCGGCGAGCCGTTGAGCCCCCACGAGTCGTCCGGCTCGCGGGTGTGGCCGCCCTTCGTGGCGACCACGACCGTCTCGGACCGCCCGGCGAGGGCCTTGGCGACGATGTCCTCGCCGTGCCCGAACGACGCGGCGTCCGGCGCGTAGGCGTCCGCGGTGTCGATGAGGGTCACGCCGGCGTCGA
Source organism: uncultured Solirubrobacteraceae bacterium (assembly GCA_963726825.1). Classification (GTDB taxonomy): domain Bacteria; phylum Actinomycetota; class Thermoleophilia; order Solirubrobacterales; family Solirubrobacteraceae; genus DATLGB01. The sequence goes on from CAVSDT010000002.1 coordinate 503,019, forward strand.
GCGCCGCGTGGACGACGGCCACGGCATCCGCCTCCGACGGCCGGTCCCCGACGGAGAGGGGCATCTCGCCGAGGCCGATCGCGGAGACGGTGAAGGGGCCGAGGGTGCGGGTCAGCATGCGACCCGCCTACCCGTTCAGCGGGGCGTCACCGCGCCCGAGAGGTGCGGCTTGCCGGACGTCGCGTCCGTGACGGCGAAGGTGCGCTCGCCCTTGTCGACGCCGGTGGAGAACGCCGCCCTGGCGGGCACCGGCATCGGCAGCTTGAAGCGCACGGCGACGTCGTAGGCGTCCCCGAGGTGGCCGTCGAGCGCGGCGAGGCAGCGGGCCTTGACCCACATCCCGTGCGCGATGTTGCGCTTGAAGCCGAACAGCTTCGCGCTCAGCGGGTGGAGGTGGATCGGGTTCATGTCCCCAGACACGGCGCCGTAACGGCGGCCGATGTCGCCGGGCACGTCCCATGTCGCGGTCGCCTCCGGCGGCTTCGGACGCTTCTTGCCGCCGCCCTCGGAGTCCTTGTCCTTGGGCGTCTTCTCCCGATGCAGGTAGGTCGACGTGGAGTGCCACACGGGCTCGCCGCCGACGAAGGCCTCGGCGACGACGTCGAACTGGCGCCCGCGGGCGTGCGGGCGCAGGTCGGCCGTGCGGACCGTCACGTCCAGGCGCTCCTCGGCGCGGATCGGCCGGATCCGCTGGACCGCGTTCTCGACGTGGACGAGCCCGATCACCCCGAACGGGAAGCGCAGCCGCGTCATCAGGTCCATCGACAGCGGGAACGCCAGCATGTGCGGGTACGTCGCCGGGAGCACGTCCGAGACCGGGAAGCCGCAGACGCGCTGGTAGGCCGTCAGGTTCGCCCGGTCGATCTCGGCGTCCTCGACCGAGAGGACGTCGTCGGGCAGCGCCTCGCCGCCGCCGACGAACGGCACGAGCCGGGCGACCGCCTTGGGGTAGGTCGTCAGCGCGCTCATGCGCCGAGCAGGTGCTGGCCGTCGACGCGCACGGTGTTGCCGGTCACGCCACCGGAGGCGGGGGAGGCGAACCAGGCGATCGTCTCGGCGACGTCGACCGGCAGGCCGCCCTGTTGCAGCGAGTTCATGCGCCGACCGGCCTCGCGGGTGGCGACGGGCATCGCGGCGGTCATGGCCGTCTCGATGAAGCCCGGGGCGACCGCGTTGATGGTCATCCCGCGCGGCGCGAGGATCGGCGCGTAGGCGTCGACGAAGCCGATCACGCCGGCCTTCGACGTCGCGTAGTTGGCCTGGCCGCGCTGCCCGGCGATGCCGTTCATCGAGGACAGGCAGACGATCCGGCCGCCGTCGTTGAGCGCGCCGTTGTCGAGCAGCCCGTCCGTCAGGCGCTCCATCGCGGTGAGGTTGATGGCGATCAGGCGGTCCCACTTCTCCGGCTTCATGCGCGCGAGGGTGCGGTCCATCGTCACGCCCGCGTTGTGGACGACGACGTCGACGCCGCCCTGGCGGGTCTTGAGGTGCTCGGCGAGCACGTCCGGGGCGTCGGCGGCGGTGACGTCGAGCTGCAGCGTCGAGCCGCCGATGCGGTTCGCGACCTGGCGCAGCGCGTCCCCCTGCGGCGGGGATGTCGAGACAGACGACGTGGGCGCCGTCGCGGGCGAGCACCTCGGCGATCGCCTCGCCGATGCCGCGCGAGGCGCCCGTGACGACGGCGACCTTGCCGGTGAGCGGGTGCTCGGGGTCGGCGACGGGCTGGGACTCGCCGGCGCCGACGCGCACGACCTGCGCCGAGACGAAGGCCGACTTGGAGCCGAGGAAGAAGCGCAGGGTGGACTCGAGGTTGCCCTCCGCGCCGGGCGCGACGTAGACGAGCTGGGCGGTCCCGCCGAGGCGCGTCTCCTTCGCGGCGGAGCGGACGAAGCCCTCCAGCGCGCGCTGGGCGATCGCGGCGGGCGGGCCGTCGGCCTGCTCCGGCGGGGTGCCGAGGACGAGGATCCGGCCGCTGGGCGCGAGCTTGGCGATGTTCGCGTGAAAGAACGCGTACAGGGCGTGCAGGGCGCCCGAGGAGTCGATCCCGGAGGCGTCGAAGACGAGCGCGGCGTAGCGGTGCTCCTCGTCGGCGCCGGCGACCTTCCCGCGCACGCCCGCGTCCTTGCCGGTGGCGGCGGAGTCGACGTGCAGCTCGCTCGCCGTCAGCTTCAGGAGGTCCGCGACGGGCCTGGCGAGGCGGCCGCCGGGGGCGGCGCCGATCAGCGCCGGGCCGTCGAGCAGGGCCTGTCCGGCCTCGTAGCGGCGCAGGTGGGCCGGGTTCGGGAGCCCGAGCTGCTTGACGAGGAGCTTGCCGGGCGGCGAGCCCGCGAACTGCTGGTAGCGGTCGCTCATGGTGGCAAACGCTAGCGTTCATCACATGAGCGACGTGCGCAAGGCGGCCATCCTCGGCGGCAACCGGATCCCGTTCGCCCGGTCCAACGGGCCCTACAGCGAGGCGTCCAACCAGGACATGCTGCTCGCGACCCTCGACGGCCTCGTGGCCCGCTTCGGGCTGCAGGGGGAGCGTCTGGGGGAGGTCGTCGCCGGCGCGGTGCTCAAGCACTCGCGCGACTTCAACCTCACGCGCGAGACGGTGCTCGGCTCCGCGCTGGACCACGCCACGCCGGCCCACGACGTCCAGCAGGCCTGCGACACGGGCATCCAGGCGGCGATCGACGTCGCGAACAAGATCAAGCTCGGCGACATGGAGTCGGGCATCGCGGGCGGCGTCGACACGACCTCCGACGCCCCGATCGCGCTCAACGAGGACCTGCGCAAGCTCCTGCTCGAGCTCAACCGGACCAGGACGACGGCCGGCCGCGTGAAGCTGCTCGGCCACCTGCGCCCGGGGCAGATCGTCCCGCAGACGCCGCAGAACGCCGAGCCGCGCACGGGCAAGTCGATGGGGGGCCACCAGGCCATCACCAACGAGCGCTGGGGCATCTCGCGCGAGGCGCAGGACGAGCTCGCCGCGACCTCCCACCAGCGGCTCGCCGCCGCCTACGACCGCGGCTTCTTCGACGACCTCCTCACGCCCTACCTCGGGCTGGCGCGCGACCAGAACCTGCGCCCGGACTCGACCGCGGCCAAGCTCGCCAAGCTCAAGCCGGTCTTCGGCGGGCCGGAGGGGACGATGACCGCGGGCAACTCGACGCCCCTGTCGGACGGCGCTGGCCTCGTCCTGCTGGCCTCCGACGAGTGGGCGGCCGAGCACGACATCCCCGTCCTGGCGCACCTGACCTACAGCGAGACCGCAGCCGTCGACTACGTGCACGGCGACGAGGGCCTGCTGATGGCACCGGCCTACGCCGTCCCGCGGATGCTCGCGCGCGCCGGGTTGACGTTCGACGACATCGACGTCTTCGAGATCCACGAGGCCTTCGCCGGCCAGGTGCTGACGACGCTCGCCGCGTGGGAGGACCCGGCGTTCTGCCGCGACCAGCTCGGCCTCGACGCGCCGCTCGGCCCCGTCGACCGCGCGAAGCTCAACCCCAACGGCTCCTCCCTGGGCGCCGGGCACCCGTTCGCCGCGACGGGCGGGCGGATCCTGGCCACGGCCGCCAAGGAGCTCGCCCAGCGCGGCTCCGGACGCGCGCTGATCTCGATCTGCGCGGCCGGTGGGCAGGGCGTCGTCGCGCTCGTGGAGCGCGAGGCGTAGCCGCGGCCGGCCTTGAGGCAACCGCCGCAGGGCAGTACGTCCGTCCGGCGACGGTCCCCGGACGGACACCCGACGACGCGGCCGCAGCAGAACCGTCGCTCTCCGCGCGTTGGGTGGGGGACATGAACCGTCTGCGCCTGCCCACGATCGTCCTGGCGACGACCCTCGCCGCCGCCGCAACGGCGGCGCCGGCCCACGCCGCCGAGGTCGTCATCGGCTCCGACCTCTCCCAGCCGGCCACCGTCGCCCTCAGCGACGGCAACGACACCTTCTACTGGCAGGGCTCCAAGCCGGCCGGGATCACCGTTCCCGTGCAGGGGGAGGTCCGCGCCATCAAGATCAAGGGCGGGACCGTCCAGACGCCGGAGCAGACGACGCACGCCAAGGCCACCGATCCCGACTACGACATCTTCCAGTGGGTCGTCCTGCGTCCGCAGGGGGACGGGACCTACCGCACGGTCGTGACCTCCGAGCGCAACGTGGCGCCCGTGATCGGGCGGGGCGGCGTGGACGAGAACACGATCACGACGCTCCGGCAGCCGCAGGACAACGCCCGCATCTGCACCAAGCCGGGCGACGTCGTGGCCGCCGCGACCGTCGGTGGCTACGTCGCGTCTGACCGCGGCACCCAGAACGGCTTCGACAAGGGCCTGCCGTACCAGATGTTCGCGCGCTCCGGGACGAGCTCGCTGTTCGAGTTCCGTGCGGGCGGGGCGGTCCAGGAGGGCGTCACGCCGGTGATCGGGAGCGAGATGAACGGCGTGGAGCTCCTGATGCAGGCCGTCATCGGAACGGGGCCCGACGCGCGCTTCAGCTGCCAGACCCCGGAGGAGCAGAAGGGCGCCGCCGGCCCGGGCGGCGGCGGTGGCGGTGGCGGCGGCGGCGGCGCGGCCCAGCCGCTCCCCCCGATGGCCACCCCGCTGCTGAAGGCCCGCCGCCTGACCAAGAAGGGCACCGTCCCCGTCAACCTCACCTGCCGCGCGGAGGGCACCGACTGCGCCGGCACGATCGAGCTGCGCGCCCACAAGAAGACGATCGGCAAGCGCAAGTACGTGCTGGCCAAGGGCGCGTCCGGGGTGTTCGCCGTCAAGCTGACCAAGCGGGGCAAGCGCTTCGTGAAGGTCGCCTCGAAGAAGAAGCTGCGCACCGCCGTCGTCGTGACCGCCACGGGCGGCCGCAAGGCGAGCGGCATCTTCAACATCCGGCCCGTCAAGCGGTGACCTCCCGCCCGCTCGCGGCTGTGCTCGCGGCGGGTGTCCTGCTTCAGGGCGGCGCGGCCGGCGACGCCGCCGCGCGCGCCGTCAAGGTGGGATCGGCGCTGAAGGCGCCTGCGACGGTCGCCCGGGCCAAGCCGGTCGACTCCGCCTACTGGCCCGCCCGGCGCGCGTCCGGCCCGCGGATCGACGTGCCCTTCAAGGGCCAGGCGACGACGATCCGCATGAAGGGCGGCGTCGTTGCGACACCGGGCCACAAGCCCTTCGACCTGCTCCACTTCCAGGTGCTGCGCAAGGTCGGCGCGAAGTGGCGGGTGATGGTGACGTCGGAGGACTTCACGGCGCCGCTGCTGTCGGGCCCGGACCAGATCTCCTCCTACACGTCCGCCTACCTGTGCGTGCGCAAGGGGGACCGGATCGCGCTCTCCAACGCCGGCGGGTTCGGCGACGGGTATCCCGACGGCGTGCCGTTTGAGACCTTCGGGAAGGTGCGGGGCGCGGCGACGAACGCGTTCACGGGCGCGGGGAGGAACATGAACGGATCCAGGATGCGCCCGCGCCGGTTGCGGGGAATCGAGCTGCTCGTGCAGGCGACGGTCGTCAACGGCAGCGCCGCGCGGCCGTTCTGCCGGCAGTAGCGGCGCGGCGCGCACCCCGCCCCGCGGCGTAGCGTTGCGCGGGCGATGGCGCCGCGGGCGACGATGGACGGCTTCGACGCGTTGCGCGGGTTCCTCGCCCAGCGCGCCGTGCCTGGGGTGGAGGTGCTCGCCGGCGACGTCTACCGACGTGCGCTGGACGGGCGGGTGGTCGCGGTGCGCTGGCCCGCAGCGGCGGCCGACGACGGCGCCTGCGCCCGGCCATCCCGCCTTCCTGGCGCCGGCTCCGGTCCCGGCTCCGGACCCGGCGGCGCGGCGGCTGCGGCGCTCGCCGCTCTCATCGCCGGCCCCGACGCGGACGTCGCCGCGGCCGCCGCGCACCTGCGCGGTCATGCGCTGCTCGGCCCGCTGGTCCGTGCGGCGCCCGGGCTGCGGGTCCCCGGCCACCCCGACGGTGCGGAGCTCGCGGTGCGGGCGATCCTCGGTCAGCAGGTCTCGGTGGGGGGTGCGCGCACGCTCGCCGGGCGCCTGACGGCGTCCTACGGCACGCCGCTCGACCGCCCGGCCGGCGGCGTCACCCACGCCTTCCCGGCGCCCGCCGCGCTGGCGGCGATCGAGCCGGAGGACCTCCCGATGCCGCGGTCGCGCGGTCGGGCGCTCGTCGGCCTGGCCGCCGCGGTGCGCGACGGCCGGCTGGACCTCTCCCCGGACGCCGATCCGGCCGCCGTCCGCGCAGGCCTGCTCGAGCTGTGGGGGATCGGCCCGTGGACGGCCGACTACGTGCTCATGCGCGCGTTCCGGGCACCCGACGTCCTGCTGGTGGGTGACCTCGGCGTGCGGCACGCGCTCCGCGCTCTCGGCGCGGACACCTCGGCGGCGGCGCTGCGCCGGCTCGCGCAGGAGGTCTCGCCGTGGGGGTCGTACGCGACGATGCAGCTCTGGCACACGCTCGGCGCGGCCTGAGGTGTTGCGACTTCGTGCCGGTTCGGGGCGTCTGCCGGGTTCCCGCCGGGCCGCGACCTAGGTTGGATCCATGCCCACCGCGACCGACGCCGATGCTCGCGCCCTCACGGCGCTGCGGGCCCTCGCCGGGCCCGGGGCGGAGCCGCGCGAGCACCAGCTGGAGGCGGTGCGGGACCTCGTCGAGGACCGCGCGCGGGTGCTCTGCGTCCAGCGGACCGGGTGGGGCAAGTCCGCCGTCTACTTCGTGGCGACGAGCCTGCTGCGTGCCGACGGCGCCGGACCGACGCTGATCGTCTCGCCGCTCCTCGCGCTGATGCGCAACCAGATCGCGGCGGCGGAGCGGCTCGGCCTGCGGGCGCACACGGTCAACTCGACCAACCGCGACGCGTGGGCGGAGGTCCGCGAGCTGCTGGAGGCCGATGCGGTCGACCTGCTGCTGATCAGCCCCGAGCGCCTCAACAACCCGGCGTTCCGGGAGACGATGCTGCCGCTGTTCGCCGCGCGGGTCGGCCTGCTCGTCGTCGACGAGGCCCACTGCGTGTCGGACTGGGGGCACGACTTCCGGCCGGACTACCGCCGCATCGCGGACGTGCTCGAACGGCTGCCGGACGGTGTGGCGGTGCTCGGCACGACCGCGACGGCCAACGACCGCGTCGTCGCCGACGTCGAGGCCCAGCTCGGCCACGGCTCCTCCGCGCCGCTGCGCACCTACCGGGGTCCGCTGGCCCGGCAGTCGCTGCGGCTCGAGGTCGTCGAGCTCGCCCGGCCCGCCGACCGGCTCGCCTGGTTGGCGACCCACCTGCCGCAGCTGCCGGGCTCGGGCATCGTCTACACGCTCACCAAGCGTGATGCTGACGCGGTCGCGGAGTGGCTGACGACCCGCGGGATCTCCGCCGAGAGCTATTCCGGCGAGGTCGACACGGAACGCCGTGTCGCCACGGAGGACCGGCTGCTGGCCAACGACGTCAAGGCCGTCGTGGCGACGAGCGCGCTCGGGATGGGCTACGACAAGCGCGACCTGGGCTGGGTCGTGCACTACCAGGCTCCCGGCTCGGTGATCGCCTACTACCAGCAGGTCGGCCGCGCCGGCCGCGGGGTCGACCACGCGGACGTCGTGCTGCTGCGGGGCGCGGAGGACCGGCGCATCCAGGACTTCTTCATCGAGTCGGCGTTCCCGCGACGCGAGCACGTCGAGGCCGTCCTCGAGCACCTCGCCGCGGCGCCCGACGGTGCGACGACGCGCGAGCTCACCAGCGTCGTCAACCTCGGCCAGGGGCGCCTGGACGCCATGCTCAAGGTGCTCGACGTCGAGGGCGCCGTGACCAGGTCGGGCCCGCGCTGGACCGTCGCGGCGGGCAACGCCGGATGGACCTACGAGGCCGACCGCTACGCCGCGGTGACCGAGCTGCGCCGGGCCGAGCAGGCCGCGATGGCCAAGCTCGGCACGGACGGGCGCTGCCTGATGCGCGCCCTCCAGGAGGAGCTCGACGACCCGGACCCGCGCGACTGCGGCCGCTGCGCGGAGTGCACCGCGGCGCGCTTCGACGGCGAGCTGGATCCTGAGCTCGTCCGCGCCGCCGCGCTGCACCTGCGGGCGCGGCCACTGCCGATCGAGGTCAAGAAGATGGCGCCGAACGCCGACGGTGCGATGCGCAAGATCCCCGCAGAGGTCCAGGCTTCGGAGGGTCGCGCCCTCGCCCGCCTCGGGGACGGTGGCTGGGACCCGCTCGTGCAGCGCGGCCGGGCGTCGGGAAGCTTCGACGCGGAGCTCGCCGACGCCGCTGCCGAGCTCGTCCGGACCTGGGGCGTGCGGCCGGCGTGGATCGCCGCGATCCCCTCCGATCGGTCCGGGGACCTCGTTCCCGCGCTCGCCCGCGCGCTCGGCGACCGCCTCGGCGTCCCCTTCGCCGACGTGCTCGCCCGCGCCGAGGACCGCCCGCCCCAGCGTGACATGGCCAACGCGGCGACCCAGGCCGCCAACGTGCGCGGCGCCTTCGCCGTGACCGGCGACCCGCCGCCGGGCCCGGGCCTGCTCGTCGACGACGTGCGCCAGTCCGGCTGGACCCTCGCGATGGTGGCCGGCCAGCTGCGCCGCCGCGGCGCCGAGGCCGTGCATCCGCTGGCGCTGACGACGGCGTTCTAGCCCGTCCGGCCGGCACGTCGGGCCCGTCCCGCCGGCGGGCGGGGTGGCGGCCGGCTGGCGATGGGGTGGCGACCTGCGGGCGGCGGTGGCGACCTGCGGGCGGTGGGGTGGCGACCTGCGGGCGGTGGGGTGGCGACCTGCGGGCGGCGGGGTGGCGACCGGCGGGCGGTGGGGTGGCGACCTGCGGGCGGTGGGGTGGCGACCTGCGGGCGGTGGGGTGGCGACCTGCGGGCGGTGGGGTGGCGACCTGCGGGCGGTGGGGTGGCGACCTGCGGGCGGTGGGGTGGCGACCTGCGGGCGGTGGGGTGGCGACCTGCGGGCGGTGGGGTGGCGACCTGCGGGCGGTGGGGTGGCGACCTGCGGGCGTGGGGTGGCGACCTGCGGGCGGTGGGGTGGCGGAGGTTGACCGCAGGATGTGCGGTCAACCTCCGCCACCCCCGGGGTCGGGCCGTCGGGGGCGTCGGGGCCGTCGAGGCGTCGGGGCCGTCGAGGCGTCGGGGGCGTCGGGGCGTCGGGGCGTCGGGGGCGTCGGGGCGTCGGGGCGTCGGGGCCGTCGGGGCCGGCGGGCCGCCACCCCGCGGCAGCCCCGCACCCCCGGCCGTCCGCCGCCAGCCCTCAGCCCGCCGCCGCCACCCGCTCCGCTCCGGGCAGCTCGGCCCCGGCGACGAGGCGTTCCTTCCGCGACCGATCCATCCGCTTGACCCGGATCTCCAGGCGCATCGCGCTTCCGCGGTCGGCCGCCTGCCACGCGGCGGCCAGTTCGAGGGGTCCGCGGCCGCGGGTGTAGCGGGCGCCCCGGCCCTCGACGTGGGCGGCGAAGCGGCGGTCCAGATCGGTGGTCCAGCCGCAGTAGAGGGTGCCGTCGGCGCAGCGCAGCAGGTAGACGAAGGCCGGGGTGGTCACCGTCATGTCGCCAGCATGTCACGGTCGGCGGACTCGCCCGCCGAGCTTGGTATAACCGCCGTGCCCGGTCCCCGGGCGACACCAGTTGTGCCGCACGGAGGCGCCGGACGCCTCCGCGAAGGGCAGCACCGATACATCCGTGGAGGACAGAGCCAGCATGGCTACCGGAACCGTCAAGTGGTTCAACAACGACAAGGGCTTCGGCTTCATCACCCCGGACGAGGGCGGCAAGGACCTCTTCGTCCACCACTCGGCCATCCAGGCCAACGGGTACCGCTCGCTGGACGACGGCGTGCGCGTCACCTACGAGTCCGAGGAGGGCCCGAAGGGCCCCAAGGCCGTCAACGTCGAGCAGATCTGATCGGGGACGGGGCCCGTCGTGCCTGACGGGCCCGTCCGCGTCCTCTTCGTCTGCCTCGGCAACATCTGCCGCTCGCCGACCGGCGAGGGCGTGATGCGCCGGCTGATCGACGACCAGGGTCTGCAGGACCGGATCGAGGTCGACTCCGCCGGCACCGGTGACTGGCACGTCGGCTACCCGCCTGATCCGCGGTCGACCGAGGCCGCCGCGGCACGCGGCTTCACCCTCGAGGGCGCCGCCCGCCAGGTGACCCCCGCCGACTTCGAGCGCTTCGACCTGCTCGTGGCGATGGACCGCAGCAACCAGCGCGACCTCGAGGCGCTCGCGCCCGGCGCGGCGGCCCGCGCCAAGGTGCGGCTGCTGCGCGAGTACGACCCGGCCGCGGTCGCCGCCGGGGACCTCGAGGTCCCCGACCCCTACTACGGCGAGGGCGACGGCTTCGGCCAGGTCGTCGACATGGTCGAGCGCGCCTGCCGCGGCCTGCTCGCCGACCTGCGCTGAGGCGCCCGGGTGACCCAGGCGATCGCCGCGGCCGTCGCACGCGCCGCGGACGGCACCCTCGCCGCCTGGCGCGCGGTGCCGGGCGGCGACATCAACGCGGCCATGCGCGTGACGCTGGCCGATGGCCGCGTCCTGTTCGCCAAGCACCGGCCGGAGCCGCCGGAGGGCTTCTACGCGGCCGAGGCGGCCGGCCTGCGCTGGCTCGGCGCGGCGGCGGCGATCCCGGTCCCCGAGGTCATCGCGGTCGACCACGCGTTCCTCGCCCTCACCTGGGTGGACGCGGGGCCGCGGACGGCCGGGTTCGAGGCCGCACTCGGGGCGGGACTCGCCCTCCTGCACGCGGCGGGCGCCGACGCCCCTGGCGGGACGCCCGGCGGCGCGCCCGCGTTCCTCGGCTCGATCCGCCTCCCGGACGCGCCCGCCCACGACGCCGGGGCCTGGCCCGCCCACGACGCCGGGGCCTGGCCCGCCCACGACGCCGGGGCCTGGCCCGCGTTCTACGCCCAGCGGCGGCTCGCGCCGCTGCTGCGCATGGCGGTCGACCGCGGTGCGGTCGCCGGCCGGACCGCCCGTCGCGTCGAGCGGGTGATCGAGCGCATCGACGACCTCGCGGGGCCGCCTGAGCCGCCCGCCCGACTGCACGGGGACCTGTGGAGCGGCAACGTGATGGCGGGCCCGGGGGGCGGTCCGGTCCTCGTCGACCCCGCGGCCTACGGCGGCCACCGCGAGGTCGACCTCGCGATGCTGCGGCTGTTCGGCGCGCCCGGCCCTGACCTCCTGGCGGCCTACGAGGACGTCCGGCCGCTCGCGGACGGCGCGCAGGAGCGCGTCGAGCTGTGGCAGCTGCTGCCGCTGCTGGTGCACGCGGTCCTCTTCGGCGGCAGCTACGGCGCCGCCGTCGACGCGGCCGCGCGCCGCTTCGTCGGCTGAACCGGCCCCGGGAAGGGGAGACCCGGCGGGCGGCGAATCCCACCCGCGTGACCTCACCCGTCGTGCACGAGACGTCGCCGCAGCCGCTCCCGGTCGATCGGGACCCGTTCCTCGACGACGGTCCGCAGGGCGGCGCCCCGCTCCTGCCGCCGCCGGCGCCCGAAACGCGCCGCCGCCGCCGCATCCTCGACTAGCCGCCGAGGCCCTCGGCCACGCGGCCCGGTGCTACATTCAGCCGCGCTTGGAGGGCGTAGCTCAGTTGGTAGAGCTCCGCGTTGTGGTCGCGGCGGTCGTGGGTTCGAGCCCCATCGTCCTCCCCTTGCGGATGCCCGCTAGTTCGCGGCGTGCGCGCCTGCCGGCTCGCCGGCGCCGCTGCCGTTGACCGCGGTCGTCGACGGCGAGTTCGCCGCGGCGACGTCGCCGGCATCGGCGGGCGCCTCGTCGCTGAGGACCTCCGTCGCGATGTAGGACCCGGCGGCGCCGAGGGCCACGGCCAGCGCGGCGACCACAGGGCCGCGGAAGCGCGGGAACAGGTGATCGTCGATCGACGGCGAGCCGGGACCCGTCTCGGCCAGGGCCGCCGCGGCGGCGATCAGCACGGCGTTGTACTCCCAGCCGGAGTCCGCCGCCCACGGGCCGTTGGTCGCGTGCACCTTGCGGATCGCGGTCGTCATCGTGGCGGTCATGGCCAGGGCCGCGACGGGTGTCAGGGCGCCCGTGACCAGCAGCACGCCGGTCCCGGCCTCGCCGGCGCCGGCCAGCGTCGCGTGGCGCTTGCCCGGCCGCAGCCCGAGGCTGCTCTCGAAGAACCCCGCGGTCCCGTCCAGGCCGTGGCCGCCGAACCAGCCGAACAGCTTCTGGGTCCCGTGACCGATGAAGAGGCCACCGATGAGGGTGCGAGTCGCAAGTCGTCCAAGGCTCATGCGTCTCGTGCTGCCCGGATGTGTGCGTGCGCAACGATCCACGTCCGCCGACTGACCCTCGGGTGGGGACGCGCGCTTCGCCATGATGACCCGCATGAGCGGCGCCCTCGTCACCGGAGCGGGTCGCGGCCTCGGCCGCGCCATCGCGACACGCCTGCACGCGCGGGGCCTGCAGGTCTGCGTCTCCGACGTGGACCCCGAGCTGGCCGCGGCCGTCGCGGCCGAGCTCGGTGAGCCCGCCTGGAGCCTCGCCCTCGACGTCACCGACGCCGCCGCCTGCCGCGCCGCGGCCGCTTCAGTCGCCGCGCGATCAGGCGCGCTCGCGGTCTGGGTCAACAACGCCGGCATCCTCTTCACGGGCCACGCGTGGGAGACCACCGACGCCCAGCGCGACGCGCTGCTGGCGGTCAACGCCGGCGGACTGATGAACGGGACGCTCGCCGCGCTGGAGCTCATGCGTCCCGTCGACCGCGGTGACATCGTCAACGTCTGCTCGCTCGCGGGCATCGTCGCCGCGCCGGGGGAGACCGTCTACTCGGCCACCAAGCACGCCGCCGTGGGCTTCACCCTCGGCACGCTGTTCGACCTGCGCCGCTCGGGCACCAAGCACGTCAACCTCGGCGCGCTGTGCCCCGACGGCATCTGGACGCCGATGCTCCACGACCGCCTCGAGGACCCCAACGCCGCGGTCTCCTTCCAGGGCGTCCTGCTCGACGTCGACCGCGTCGCCGACGCCGCCGTGGCGATGCTCGACACGCCGCGCCCGTTCGTCGGCGTCCCCCGCTGGCGCGGCGCGCAGCTGCGCGTGTTCGCGGCCTTCCCGCGCCTCGGCGTCGCCGTCCTCCCGCTCGTGCTCCTCGACGCGCGGCGCAAGCAGCGCAGGCACGCCCGCCGCCTGCGCGCGGGCGCCTAGTCCCCCGAGCCGCGCAGCCGCGCGCGGCCGAGGACCCAGACGAGCGCGGCGAGGTCGGTCAGCCCGGCCGCGAGGTGGCCGACCGGGCCGGTCAGCAGCCAGGCGGCGGCGCGCTCGGGGAGACGACGACGGGTGGCCACGCCGGGCCACCGTATCCGGCTTGTACCCTCGCCGACCATGGCCACGAGCGGCGTCAGCACCGAGACCGAAGAGCTTCCCGAGTCGCGCGTGCGCGTGCAGGCGTCCGTCGACCCGGGCGAGCTCGACAAGCGGATCGCCCAGTCCGCCAAGACGCTCGGACGGCAGATCAACGTCCCGGGCTTCCGCCGCGGCAAGGTCCCACCCCCGATCGTCATCCAGCGCATCGGCCGCGACGTCGTGCTCGACGAGGCCGTGCGCGACCACCTGCCGACCTGGTACGCCGCCGCCGTCGACGATGCGCACCTGCATCCGGTCGGCGAGCCCTCGATCGACCTCGGCGACCTCCCCGCGGAGGGACAGCCGCTCACGTTCTCGATCGAGATCGGCGTGCGCCCGACCGCCACGCTCGGCGACTACAAGGGCGTCGAGGTCGAGGAGGTGCCCGACGAGCGTCACCGACGAGCAGATCGACGCCGAGATCGAGCAGCTGCGCGAGCGCGGCGCGCGGCTGGAGACCGTCGAGCGCGAGGCCGCCGAGGGCGACTCCGTGGTGATGGACTTCAAGGGCTCCATCGACGGTGTCCCGTTCGAGGGCGGCGAGGGGCGCGACCAGATGGTCGAGCTCGGCTCGGGCCGCCTGGTCCCCGGCTTCGAGGACCAGCTCCAGGGCGCCAAGGCCGGCGACGAGCGCGAGGTCAGGATCACCTTCCCCGACGACTACGGCGCCGCGGAGCTCGCGGGCAACGACGCCGTCTTCGAGGTCACCGTCAAGGAGGTCAAGGCGAAGGAGCTGCCGGCGCTCGACGAGGACTTCGCCGTCGAGCAGGGCTTCGACACGATCGACGAGCTCTCAGACGACATCCGCACCCGCCTGGGCGAGCAGGCGAAGGAGCAGGCGGAGGCCCGTCGCCGCGAGCTGACGCTCGACGCGGTCGTGGCGAACGCGACCGTCGAGGTCCCGCCCGCCCTGATCGAGGCCCGCGCGAAGGAGCTGTGGGACCAGATGGCCCACTCGCTCTCGCACCAGGGCATCAACAAGGAGATGTACCTCCAGATCACCGGCAAGACGGAGGAGGAGGTCGTGGAGGAGGGCAAGCCCGACGCCGAGATCGCCCTCCGCCGTGAGGCCGTGCTCGCCGCGGTCGTCGCCGCCGAGGGGATCGACCCCGACGACAAGGCGCTGCTCGAGGCGCTGGCCGGCGACGCCGAGCGGTCCCGCCAGACGCCGAAGAAGCTCCTCGAGCGCATCAAGTCGGCCGGCCGGCTCGACTCGCTCAAGGAGGACGTCGCGCAGACGACGGCCCTCGACCTGCTCGTGGAAGCCGCGAAGCCGGTCCCCGCCAAGAGCTAGACTCGCGGGGTCCGGTGAAGCCTGCCGGACGGGCACCGTTCCACGCCTTGAAGGACTGAAAGCACCGATGCGAAAGAAGCCTGGACTGTGAGCCCACTCGTCCCCATGGTCGTCGAGCAGACCTCCCGCGGTGAGCGGGCGTTCGACATCTACTCCCGTCTGCTGAGCGAGCGGATCATCTTCCTCGGCACGCCGGTCGACGACCAGATCGCGAACCTGATCGTGGCGCAGCTGCTCCACCTGGAGTCCGAGGACCCCGACAAGGACATCTCGCTCTACATCAACTCGCCCGGCGGGTCGGTGTACGCGGGCCTCGCGATCTACGACACGATGAAGTTCATCAAGCCGGAGGTGTCGACCATCTGCGTCGGCATCGCGATGAGCATGGGCGCCTTCCTGCTCGCCGGCGGCGCGAAGGGCAAGCGCATGGCGCTCCCCAACGCGAAGATCCTCATCCACCAGGTCTCCTCGGGCTTCCAGGGCCAGGCGACCGACATCGAGATCCACGCCCGCGAGGTCATCGACCTGCGTCGCTCCCTCGACGACATGATCGCCGAGAACACGGGCAAGGACCCCGAGCAGGTTCGCAAGGACACCGAGCGCGACAACTTCATGACCTCCGAAGAGGCCAAGGACTACGGCATCATCGACCGGGTCATCGCGCACCACTAGGACTCCATGGCGCGCCCCACCGACAGCAACGAACAGCTCCTCTGCTCCTTCTGCGGCAAGTCCCAGCGGCAGGTCAAGAAGCTGATCGCCGGGCCGGGCGTCTACATCTGCGACGAGTGCATCGACCTCTGCAACGAGATCATCGATGAGGAGCTCACCACCCCCGCCACCTTCGACATCGACAACCTGCCGAAGCCGAAGGAGATCTACGACGTCCTCAACGACTACGTCGTGGGGCAGGAGGCCGGCAAGCGCACGCTGTCGGTGGCGGTCTACAACCACTACAAGCGCGTCCAGCTCATGCAGCAGGGCGACGCCGAGATCGAGCTGCAGAAGTCCAACATCCTGCTGCTCGGGCCGACGGGCTGCGGCAAGACGCTCCTGGCCCAGACGCTCGCGCGGATCCTGAACGTCCCGTTCGCGATCGCGGACGCCACGGCGCTGACGGAGGCCGGCTACGTCGGCGAGGACGTCGAGAACATCCTCCTCAAGCTCATCCAGGCGGCGGACTTCGACGTCAAGAAGGCCGAGACCGGGATCATCTACATCGACGAGGTCGACAAGATCGCCCGCAAGGCCGACAACCCGTCGATCACGCGCGACGTGTCCGGCGAGGGCGTCCAGCAGGCGCTGCTGAAGATCCTCGAGGGGACCGCGGCCTCCGTGCCGCCGCAGGGTGGGCGCAAGCACCCCCACCAGGAGTTCCTCACGATCGACACGACGAACGTCCTGTTCATCTGCGGCGGCGCGTTCGCGGACCTCGACAAGGTCGTCGAGCGCCGGATCGGCTCGCAGGGCATCGGCTTCGGCAGCGCCGTGCGCTCCAAGGTCGGCAAGAACACGGGCGAGCTGTTCGAGCAGGTGCTCCCCGAGGACCTGATGCAGTACGGCCTGATCCCGGAGTTCATCGGCCGGCTGCCCGTCACGAGCGCGGTGCACATGCTCAGCCGCGAGGACCTGATCACGATCCTCACCGAGCCGCGCAACGCGATCATCAAGCAGTTCGAGCGCTTCTTCGCCTTCGACGGGATCGACCTCGTCTTCACCGACGACGCGCTGAAGGCCGTCGCCGACAAGGCGATCCAGCGCGAGACGGGCGCGCGCGGCCTGCGCTCGATCATCGAGGAGGTCCTCCTCGAGGTCCAGTTCGAGCTCCCGTCGCGGCGCGACGTCAAGAAGTGCGTCGTCACGAAGGAGACGGTGGAGCGCGGCATCAAGCCGACGCTCGTCACCGAGGCCTCCGCCGAGGACGACAGCGGCGAGCCGGCCGCCGCCGAGTCGGCCTAGCCCTACCGGTCGCCGCGCACGCGGCGATACCCTCGGGCGCGCATGTCCGACCTCGCAGAGCGCACCCGGTACTCGCCGACGGAAGTGGAGCCGCGCATCTTCGAGCGCTGGCAGGCGTCCGGCATGTTCCACCCCGACGCGGAGGGCGAGGGGGAGACGTACTCGATCGCGATCCCGCCGCCGAACGTCACGGGCGTGCTGCACATGGGCCACGCGCTCAACGGGTCCATCCAGGACACGCTGATCCGCTACCACCGCATGCGCGGCTTCCGCACGAAGTGGATCCTCGGCACCGACCACGCGGGCATCGCCACACAGACCCAGGTCGAGCGGCTGCTCGCGTCGGAGGGGACGAGCAAGGAGGAGCTCGGCCGTGAGGCCTTCGTCGAGCGCGTGTGGGCGTGGCGGGCCAAGTACGGCGGCTCGATCATCGACCAGTTCAAGCGCCTGGGTCTCAGCCTGGACTACGAGACGGAGCGCTTCACCCTCGACGAGGGCTACGCCAAGGCGGTCATCGAGGTCTTCGTCGCCCTGTTCGAGAAGGGCCTGATCTATCGCGACCACTACATGGTCAACTGGGACCCGGGCTCGCGCTCGGCGATCTCCGACCTCGAGGTGGAGGAGCGCGAGGAGACCGACACGCTCTACTCGATCGACTACCCGCTCGAGTCCGGCTCCGGCTCGGTGACGATCGCGACCGTGCGGCCCGAGACGATGCTCGGCGACACCGCGATCGCCGTCCACCCCGACGACGAGCGCTACACGCGCCTCGTGGGCGAGAACGCGATCCTGCCGCTCGTCGGCCGGCGCCTGCGCATCATCGCCGACCCCTACGTCAAGCAGGACTTCGGCACGGGCGCGCTCAAGATCACGCCCGGCCACGACCCCAACGACTTCGAGATCGGCCGCCACCACGGGCTCGAGGAGCTCTCGGTGATCGGCGAGGACGGCCGCATGACGCCCGCCGCCGGCGAGCGCTGGGCCGGCATGACCGTGATGGAGTGCCGCCAGGCGATCGTCACCGAGCTGCGCGAGCAGGGCCTGATCTCCCACCAGGAGCCCTACGTCCACGACGTGCCGTTCTCGTCGCGCTCGGGCGAGCGGATCGAGCCGCTGATCTCGCTGCAGTGGTTCATGCAGATGGACGAGCTGGCCAAGCCGGCGATCGACGCCGTCACCGACGGCCGGATCTCGATCACCCCGGAGGGCCAGGAACGCCGCTACCTCGAGTGGATGGCCAACATCCGCCCCTGGTGCGTCTCGCGCCAGCTGTGGTGGGGCCATCAGCTGCCCGTCTGGTACCGCAACGGCGAGACCTACGTCGGCCGCACCCCGCCCGTCGGGGACGAGTGGACGCGCGATCCCGACGTGCTCGACACGTGGTTCTCGAGCGCCCTGTGGCCGTTCGCGACGCTCGGCTGGCCCGAGGGGACGGCGGAGGTCGACGCCTTCTACCCGACCGACGTGCTGTCCACGGCGCGCGACATCCTCTTCCTCTGGGTCGCCCGCATGGCGATGATGGGCCTCGAGTTCGCCGGCGACATCCCCTTCTCGGACGTCTACGTCCACTCCGTCATCCAGGCCCCGGACGGGCGCCGGATGAGCAAGTCGCTCGGCACGGGCATCGACCCGCTGGACCTCATCGGCGGCGGCGCGCGCCCGCCCGCCTTCGCCCAAGGCGGCGAGTTCCCCGCCTACGGCGCCGACGCCGTGCGCTTCGGCCTGCTGGCCATGTCCTCCACCCAGGACGTGCGCTTCAACGAGGACAAGATCGCCCAGGGCGCGCAGCTCGCCAACAAGCTCTACAACGCCGCCCGGCTCGTGCTCATGCGCGTCGGGGCGGACGCGGTGATGCCGTCGTCCGTGCCGGCCGTGACGGCGCTGGAGGACCGCTGGATCCTCTCGCGGCTGGCCCGCGCCAAGGACGCGTTCGCCGCCGCCGTGGAGGGCTATGAGTTCCACCGCGCGGTGCTCGGCCTCTACGACTTCGTCTACGGCGACCTGTGCGACTGGTACCTCGAGCTCGTCAAGCCGCGCCTGTATGCCGCGGATCCCACCCGTCCGCCGGTGTCCGACGTCGCGCTCCACGTGCTCGGGGAGACCCTGGCGATGGCGCACCCCGTGATCCCGTTCGTGACGGAGGAGCTGTGGAGCTTCCTCCCCGGCGTGGACGCGCCCCTGGCGACGTCGGCGTGGCCGG
The DNA here is from genome assembly GCA_963726825.1 of uncultured Solirubrobacteraceae bacterium. GTDB lineage: Bacteria > Actinomycetota > Thermoleophilia > Solirubrobacterales > Solirubrobacteraceae > DATLGB01. The sequence goes on from CAVSDT010000002.1 coordinate 521,775, forward strand.
ATCGCGATCTCGGCCCCGTCGACGAGGCCGCCGAGGCCGGCGTCGGCACAGCGATCGAGGTGATCAAGGCCATCCGCACCTGGCGCGACGAGCTCGGCGTGCGCCCGGGTGCGACCATCCCCGCCCGCCTCGAGGGCTGCGACGGCACGAGCGACCACATCGCCCGCCTCGCCAGGCTGGACCTCGAGGGCGGTGACGGCGAGCCCGTCGCGCGCCTGGTCGCCGGCGACGCGACGGTGTCCGTCCTGGCGTCCGCCGACGTCGACACGGGCGCCCAGGAGCGGCGCGCCGACGAGCGGCGCAAGACGCTGACGGCCGAGATCGCCCGCGCCGAGGGCAAGCTCGCCAACGAGCGCTTCGTCGCGCGGGCCCCCGAGGCGGTCGTGCAGGCCGAGCGGGACAAGCTCGCCGCGCTCCAGGCGGAGCTCGAGGGGTTGTGAGCCGCGCGCCCTGGAGCCTGGACCGTGCGGAGGAGCACCTCCTCTCGCTGGAGCTGTTCGGCATGCGGTTCGGGCTCGAGCGGATGCGGCGGCTGCTGCTCGCGCTGGACTCGCCGCAGACGGCGTTTCGCGCCGTCCACGTCGTCGGCACCAACGGGAAGTCCTCCACCACGCGCTTCGTCGCCGCGCTGGCCCGCGCGCACGGCGTGCGGGCGGGCGCCTACCTGTCGCCGCACCTGACGTCGTTCGCCGAGCGCGTGCTCGTGAACGGCCACGACGTCTCGGGCGACGCGTTCGCCGCGGCGGTGCAGCGCACGGCGGAGGCGGCGATCAAGGTCGGGCGCTCCGAGCCCGAGCCCGTGACCCAGTTCGAGCTGCTCACCGCGGCCGCGTTCGTCGCGCTCGCCGACGCGGGCGTCGAGGTCGCCGCGGTCGAGGCGGGCCTCGGCGGGCGCTGGGACGCCACGAACGTGCTCGACGCCCCGGTCGTGGTGCTCACCAACGTCGGGCTCGAGCACACCCGCTGGCTCGGCCCCACCATCACGGACATCGCCCGGGAGAAGCTCGCGGTCGTCCGTCCCGCCGCGACCCTCGTCACCGGCCCGCTGGCCCCCGAGGCCCGCGCCGTGGCCGCCGACACCGGCGCCGCGCGCTGGGTCGAGGTCCCCACCCCGGCGCTCGACCTGCCGCTCGCCCCGTTCCAGCAGACCAACGCCGCCGTCGCCGGCGCCGCCGTGGAGGCGCTGCTCGGGCCGCTGGACGCCGCTGCCGCCCGCGCCGCGGTGCTCGCCACGGAGGTGCGCGGGCGCTTCGAGCGCGTCGGGGAGGCGCCGCTGACCGTCGTCGACGGGGCCCACAACCCGGCCGGCATGGCGGCGCTCGTCGACGCGCTGGACGCCCTGGACACCACGGGCCGGCTCGTGGCCTGCGTCTCCGTCCTCGACGACAAGGACGCGGCGGCGATGCTCGCCCCGCTGCTGGCCCGCTGCGCGGCCGCCGTCTTCTGCAGCGCGCCCAACCCGCGGGCGCTTCCGCCGGCGACGCTCGCCTCGCTCGCCGGGCAGGTCGGTCCCGCCGGGCTCGCGACGGAGCTCGTACGCGACCCGCAGGCCGCGCTCGAGCGCGCCCGCGCGCTCGCCGGCCCCGACGGCGCCGTCGTGGCCACCGGCTCGATCTACCTCGTGGCGGACCTGCTCAGTCCGGCGGGGACCCGGAAGGCGTCCGCCCTGTGAGCGCGCCCGAGCCGCACAACGACGGGCCGAGCGTCCTGGCGATGATCGGCGTGGTGGCCGTCGTCGTGGCGGTCGTGATCCTCGTCTTCTTCGGGATCGGGTACGCCTTCGGGCGGGCGTTCCTGTGACGCCCGCACCCTGCTGAGCAGGGGGATGGCCCTCCCCGCCGAAAGCTCGCCTATGCTTGCCGCTGTGCTGCACCAGCTCGCCGTCTTCGGCATCGAGAACCGTGGTCTCGACACAGCCGTCAAGGTCCTCCTCCTGTTCCTCGTGGTCGTGTGGGCGGCGCTGCTGTTCTGGACCTACGCCGACGCGCGACGCCGGATCGACGATCCGATGCTCGTGGCCTGCGCCACGGCGGCCTCGCTGTTCCCGTTCGTCGGGACGATCGTCTACACGATCGTGCGCCCGCCGGAGTTCCTCGACGACGTGCGCCTGCGCGAGCTCGAGATGCACGCCGCCGAGTCGCGCCTGCACCAGGCCGACTGGGACCTGTGCCCGAACTGCGACTACGAGATCCGGTCCGACTACCTGCGCTGCCCGAGCTGCCTGCGCCGCCTGAAGGAGCCCTGCCGCTCCTGCGGCAAGCCGTTGGACGCGCAGTGGAAGCTGTGCCCGTTCTGCGAGACCGAGGTCTCGGGGAGCACCGGCAACGGCGACTTCGCGCCCCAGTCATCGTCACGGTCCTCGCGCCGCCGTCGCGGCCAGGAGACGGCGGCGATGGACTACCCGATCGAGTAGCCCACGGCGCGGCTAGCCTCCGCGCCCCATGGCTATCGAACGCACCCTCATCCTCGTCAAGCCCGACGCCTTCGCGCGCGGCCTCAGCGGCGAGATCATCGCCCGCTTCGAGCGCAAGGGCCTGACCCTCGCCGCGCTCAAGCTGATGACGCTCGACGAGGACACCGCCAAGCAGCACTACGCCGAGCACGACGGCAAGCCCTTCTTCGGGGAGCTCGTGGAGTTCATCACCTCCGGCCCGCTCGTCGCGATGGTGCTCGAGGGCGAGTCGGCCATCAAGGCCGCCCGCCAGGTCATCGGCGCCACCAACCCGCTCGAGGCCACCACGGGCTCGATCCGCGGCGACTTCGCGACGGAGGTCGGCAAGAACATGGTCCACGGCTCCGACTCGCCCGAGTCCGGTCAGCGCGAGGCCGGCCTCTTCTTCCCCGAGCTCTAGGCGGCGCACCCTGAGCCTCGTCCTCGCCTCTCGCTCGCCGCAGCGTGCGGCGATCCTGACCCAGCTGGGCGTGCCGTTCACGGCGCGCCCGGCGGACGTCGCGGAGCTCGCTGCCGGTGAGCCCCACGCGGTCGCGGCCGAGAACGCCCGCCGCAAGGCGGCCGCGACCGAGGCGGGGCCGGGGGAGGTCGTGCTGGGCGTCGACACCCTCGTGGCCCTCGACGGGGTCATCTACGGCAAGCCGCGCGACTCCGAGCACGCCGTGCAGACCCTGCGCACGCTGGCCGGCCGCACCCACGAGGTCGTCTCCGGTCTCGTCCTGGGGACGCACCGGCCGGTCACCGCGGTCACGACCGTCACGTTCCGCGACCTCGACGACGCGGCGCTCGCCGCCTACGTCGCCACGGGGGAGTGGGAGGGCCGGGCCGGCGGGTACGCCATCCAGGGCCGCGGAGCCGCGCTGGTACGCGGGATCCGGGGGGACTACCTCAACGTCGTCGGCCTCCCGGTGGCCGCGCTGCTCGACCTCGCGCCGGACCTCCTGCGCCCCGCCTGAACCCGCCCGCGCACGGGTCGTTGCAGGAAGATCGCGCCCATTGGCGACGGACCCCCTTCCGCTAGAGTCAGCCCTTCGGCCGCGGCCCGCTGGAACCACTCCTGCGGCCGTGCGCTGGACCACGCCACCATGGGCTTCTTCGGATACCTCACCGGCTTCGGCGGCCGCGACATGGCGGTCGACCTCGGCACCGCCAACACCCTCGTCTACGTCCGGGGTCGTGGCATCGTGCTCTCGGAGCCGTCCGTCGTCGCCATCGACTCCCGCACGGGCGAGGTCCACGCCGTCGGCATCGAGGCCAAGCGGATGCTCGGGCGCACCCCCGGGACGATCCAGGCCATCCGGCCGCTGAAGGACGGCGTGATCGCCGACTTCGACGTCACGGAGGAGATGCTGCGCCACTTCATCCAGAAGGTGCACCAGAACCGCTGGGCGCACCCGCGCGTCGTCGTCTGCGTCCCGTCCGGCGTCACGGGCGTCGAGAAGCGCGCCGTGGAGGAGGCCTGCCTGTCCGCCGGCGCCCGCCAGGCCTACCTGATCGAGGAGCCGATGGCGGCCGCGATCGGCGCCGGCCTGCCCGTCGGAGAGCCGACGGGCAACATGGTCGTCGACATCGGCGGCGGCACGTCGGAGGTCGCGGTCATCTCCCTCGGCGGCATCGTCGTCTCGCAGTCCATCCGCATCGGCGGGGACGAGCTCGACGAGGCGATCATCAACTACGTCAAGCGCGAGTACAAGCTGCTCATCGGCCAGCAGACGGCCGAGGAGGTCAAGCTCGAGATCGGGTCCGCGCACCCGCTCGAGGAGGAGGTGCAGGCCGAGATCCGCGGCCGCGACCTCGTCTCCGGGCTCCCGAAGACCGTCGTGCTGACCTCCGAGGAGGTCCGCGCCGCGCTCGAGGAGCCGCTCGTGCAGATCATCGACGCGATCAAGGAGACGCTCGACCGCACGCCACCCGAGCTGGCCTCCGACATCATGGATCGCGGGATCATGCTGGCCGGCGGCGGCTCGCTGCTCCAGGGCCTCGACGAGCGCCTGCGCGAGGAGACCCAGATGCCCGCGCACCGCGCCGAGTCCCCGCTGACGTGCGTGGCGGTCGGCTCCGGACGCTCGCTGGAGGAGTTCGAGGCCATCCACCGCTCCAACCGGCGCAACGGCAACCGACGCCCGGCCGCGGGCGCCCGGCGGTAGCCCGACGTTTTGTACGACCGGCAGGTCAGACGCAGACGACTGGTCCTCGCGATCTTCGTCGTCCTCTCACTCGGGCTCCTCACCATGTACTTCGGGGAGTCCAACGGCGGCGGCCTCCACTCCCTCCAGCGCGGCGCCCTCGGCGTCCTCGGACCCATCCAGGAAGGCGCCTCGCGTGCGCTGAAGCCGTTCCGCGACCTCGGCGGCTGGGTCGGCGACACGCTCGAGGCCAAGGGCGAGAACAAGAAGCTCACGGCGGCCAACCGGGCGCTCGAGCGCGAGAACAGCGACCTGCAGGCGGCCGGCAACGAGAACAAGGACCTCCGGCAGCTGCTGTCGATCAACGACTCGGGCGGCCTGGACCAGTACGACCCCGTCCGCGCGCGCGTCACCGGCCGCTCCTCCAACCTGTTCGCCTCCACGATCATCATCGACAAGGGGACGTCGAGCGGCGTGCGCGACGGCCAGCCCGTCGTCAACGGCGAGGGCCTCGTCGGCCGCGTGACGGGCGCCTCGGCCGGCTACTCCGTGGTGACGCTGATCACCGACGACGAGTTCGCCGCCGCCGCGCGGACGCTCGGCTCCAACCAGGCGGCCACCGTCGAGGCCGCGCCCAACCGGCCCGGCCGGCTCGAGCTGCGCCTCCCGCGCAACCCGGGCAAGGTGCGCAAGGGCGAGCGCGTCGTCACGGACGGCTCCGCATCCCAGCGCCTGCGGTCCTACTACCCGCCGAACATCCCGATCGGCAAGATCACCGACATCGACTACGGCGACGGCGATCTGGACCGCCAGTTCTTCGTCCGGCCCGTCGTCGACCTGAGCAAGATGCTCTACGTCGAGGCCCTGACGAGCAACGACGGGGCGCCCACCGTGGCGTCCGCAGGCACGCCATGACGCCGATCTCCGGCCAGCTCGTCGGGCGCCTGCTCCTCCTCGCCGTCCTGATCGTCGTCCTGCAGGCGACCGCCGTCTCCCAGATCGAGATCCTGGGGGTCCCGGCCGACCTGACGCCGCTCGTGGTCGCGTCCGCCGGGCTGCTGCTCGGCGCGGTCCCCGCGGCGGGCCTCGGCTTCGCCGTCGGCCTGCTCGTCGACACCGCCCAGCTGCAGACGCTCGGGGTCTCCAGCCTGCTCCTCGTGGCGATCGGCTACGGGGCCGGGCGCCTGCGCGAGCTGCGCGACCCCGCCCACGGGCTGACCCCGATGGCGGTGGGCGCCGCCGCGGCCGCCGTCTCCTCGCTGGGCTACGCCGTGCTGCAGTTCCTCCTCGGCGTCGACGTCCCGTTCTCGGGCCTGCTCCTGCGCGACCTGCTGATGAGCATCGTGCTCGACACGCTGCTCGCGCTGCCCGTGTACGCGCTCACGCGCCGCCTGCTGCTCCCCTTCATCCCCGACGACCCGCGCCGCCGCCGGCGCCGGGCCTACACCACGGGCGGCCTGTCGCCGCTGTCGCGGTCGCGGGCGAGGCGCGTCTGATGCCCCCCTCGATGGAGGACCGGCGCCCGCCGATCACCCCGCAGCTCGCCCGCCGCGTGGCGATCTTCGGCGGCATCGCGTTCGTCCTGTTCGCCGCGCTGTTCTTCCGCCTGTGGTTCCTCCAGGTGCTCTCGGGCGACGACTACGTGTCCCAGGCGGCGCAGAACAAGGTGCGCAAGATCCGGATCGAGGCGCCGCGCGGCAACGTCGTGGACCGCAACGACAAGCCGCTGATCCGCACCCGGCAGGCCGCCGTCGTGCAGATCCTCCCGAGCCGGCTGCCCGAGTCCGAGCGCACCGCCGCCGCCGAGTACGGCTCGAAGGTCTCCGCCGCCGAGCGCCAGCGGCTCGCCGCCGTCGACCGGTTGAAGACCTTCGACCGCAACCGCCGCCGGGCCGGCCGCAGGATGACGCGCGCGGAGCGCCGCGAGCACCGCCTGCTCGCCCGCGCCTCGCGCCAGGCGCGATCGGTCCCCGTCCCGCCGGTGCCGCCCGACGCGACCGTGCAGCGCCTGTATCGCAAGCTCGGCCGCGTGCTGGAGATCAGCCCCGCGACGATCCACAAGCGCGTCGTGCAGCAGGTCGCCCAGACGCCGTACGCGGCCGTCACCATCAAGACCGACGTGGGGCAGGCCGCCTTCAGCTACCTCAAGGAGCGCCAGGCGCAGTTCCCCGGCGTCTCACCCGAGATCCAGTACCTGCGCTACTACCCCTACAAGACGCTGGGCGCCCACCTGTTCGGCACGCTGCGCGAGATCTCGCCGACCGAGCTCAAGCAGAAGCGCTACCGCGGCATCCAGCAGGGCGAGCGCATCGGCGCAGGCGGCATCGAGCAGACCTACGACCAGTACCTGCGTGGCCAGGACGGCTACTACCGCCAGGTCGTCGACGCGCTCGGCCAGCCCTGCGACGACCCCCGGCGCTGTCCCGTCCGCCGGGTCAAGCCCCAGCAGGGCCAGCAGCTCAAGCTCACGCTCGACCTCGGGGTGGAGCGGGAGGGGACCAAGGCGCTCTCGGAGGTCGTCCCCGCCGGCCGCGGCGGCGCCTTCGTGGCGATGGACCCGACGAACGGCGACATCCTCGGCCTCGGCTCCTACCCGACCTACGACGCGAACCTGTTCGCCAAGCCGATCTCGCAGGAGAAGTACTCGGCGCTCAACTCCGAGGAGGAGGGCAAGCCGCTGCTGGACCGCGCGATCGCCGGCGTCTATCCGACCGGCTCGGTGTTCAAGCTGATCACCGCCACGGCGGCGCTGGAGTCGGGGCTGATCACGCCGACGACGCCGATCACCGACGACGGCTCCTTCGAGCTCGGCACGCAGACCTTCAAGAACGCCAAGGACGCCGTGTTCGGCACCATCAACGTGACGAAGGCGATCGAGGTCTCCTCCGACGTCTTCTTCTACATCCTGGGCAACCGGATGTACTCCCAGAAGGGCCAGGTGCTGCAGACCTGGGCACGCAAGTACGGCCTGGGCAAGACGACGGGCATCGACCTCCCGGGCGAGTTCGGCGGCCTGGTCCCCGACCGCAAGTGGCGCGACACCGGCTACCGCAAGTTCGCGGCCTGCATCAAGAAGAACAACCTGCCGGCCACGGGGGCGGAGACGATCGCCGCCTGCGGTGGCATCGACCGCCGCTACTCCGCGGGCGACAACGTCAACCTCGCCGTCGGCCAGGGCGACCTGCAGGCGACGCCGCTGCAGATGGCGACGGCCTACTCGGCGCTGGCCAACGGCGGCCGCGTCGTCGAGCCGCACCTCGGTGCCGAGGTCGAGGACGGCGAGGGCCAGCTGCAGCAGCGGCTGCGCTTCCCGACCCGGCGCAAGCTCGACATCTCCCCGAGCACCCAGAACGCGATCCTCACCGGCCTGCGCGGCGCCGCCTCCGCGGCCGACGGCACGTCGTCTGACGTGTTCAAGGACCTCCCGGTCGACGTCTACGGCAAGACGGGCACGGCCGAGCGCGGCATCGGCAACCCCGACCAGTCCTGGTACGTGGCCTACGTGCCCGACAAGACGCGGCCGATCGTCGTCGCCGTGACCGTCGAGGGCGGCGGTTTCGGCGCCGAATCGGCGGCTCCCACCGCCTGCAGGATCATCGCGAAGTGGCGGGACCTGTCAGGGTCCTCCTGCCAGGCCGGCACCGACACCTCCAACTAGTGGCCACCCGCACCCCCATCAAGACCGCCTCCGAGGCCCCCGTCGTGCTCGCGCCGCGCGAGCTGCGGCTGCGCATCGATCCGTGGCTGCTGCTCGCCGCGGTCGGGCTCATCGCCTGCTCGGTGGTCACCCTCAAGGGCGCCACCGTCGACGACGTCGCCGGCAACCCGAACTTCTACGTCTACCGCCAGCTCGCCTTCGGCGTCATCGGCGTCCTCATCATGTGGGGCGTCTCGCGGCTGGACTACTCCCGCCTGCGGGAGCTGCGCTATCCGGTCTACGGGCTGATGATCGTCTCGATCCTGATCGTGTCGGTGATCGGGACGACGGTCAACGGCGCGACGATGTCGATCGCCACGCCGTTCTTCTCCATCCAGCCGTCCGAGCTGGGCAAGGTGCTGCTCGTCATCGCCCTGTCGGGCTTCATCGTCGACAACATGCGCCGCCCCGGCCGCCGCACCACCGCGCGGATCGTGCTGATCGCCCTCGTGCCCACGGCGCTCGTCGTCGCGCAGGACCTCGGGTCCGCCCTGGCCTACATGGCCGGCCTGACCGGGATGCTGTTCGTCGCCGGCGTGCCCTGGCGGCACTTCGCGGCGCTCGGGGCCCTCGTGGTCACTGCGATCACGCTCACGCTCGTGGTCATGCCGGCGGTCGGCGTCGACGTGCTCAAGCCCTACCAGACGGACCGCCTCACGTCCTTCCTGCACCCGGCCGACGTGCTCGGCTCGGAGGGCTACCAGCAGGCGCAGTCCAAGATCGCGATCGGCTCGGGGGAGAAGACGGGCCGCGGCATCGACAACGCCACGCAGACGAGCCTGGACTTCCTGCCCGAGCACCACACGGACTTCATCTACGCCGTCGTCGGCGAGACCTACGGGTTCGCCGGCGCCGCACTCATCTTGTCGCTGTACGCGCTGCTGATCTGGCGCGGGTTGCACATCCTCACGACGGCGAAGAACCTCTTCGGCGCCTTGATCGCCGGTGGCGTCACGCTGACGCTGCTGTTCGAGGTCTTCGTCAACGTCGGGATGACGGTCGGGATCATGCCCATCACGGGGATCCCGGCACCACTTCTGAGCTACGGCGGATCGTCCGTGCTCTCCACGTTCCTGGCCCTCGGCCTGCTGCAATCGATCCACGCGCAAGCGCGCGAGACCGCAGCGTCCAAATCGAGGGCCTCCGTCTTATGAGAGGTCGTTGTCTTGCGCAAGCACGTGCTGGTCACGGTCGACCGGGAAGAGACCCGGGTCGCCATCCTGGAGAACACCAAGGACGCGCCCTCGGGCTCGGGGAAGCGGGGACGGCGCCGCCGCGGCGGGCCTGAGCTCGCCGAGGGCTACCGCTGCGCCGAGGTCTACCTCGAGCGCCGTGGCAACCGCTCCATCGTCGGCAACATCTACAAGGGCGTCGTCGACAACGTCCTGCCCGGCCTCGAGGCCGCCTTCATCGACATCGGCCTGGAGAAGAACGGCTTCCTCCATGTCGACGAGATCGTCCTGCCGGGCGTCGAGAAGGTCCACCGCGGCCGCGCCTCCGCCGGCAAGAAGACGATCGCCGACCTGCTCAAGCCGGGCCAGGAGGTCGTCTGCCAGGTCGTCAAGGACCCGCTCAAGACCAAGGGCGCGCGGCTCTCGATGGAGCTGACCATCGCCGGGCGCTACATGGTCTACGCCCCGACGGGCGAAGGCGTGGGCGTCTCGCGCCGGCTGGAGGACAAGGAGCGTGCCCGGCTGCGCAAGGAGACCGCCAAGCTCGACCTCGGCGAGGGCGGCGCGATCGTGCGCACCGCCGCGCACGGGGCCAAGCGCGTCGACTTCGAGCGCGAGCTGCAGTACCTCTTCAAGCTCAACGAGGTGCTGGAGGACCGGGTCAAGGAGGCCAAGGCCCCCAACCTCGTCTTCCAGGAGGCCGACCTGTCCGTGCGGGTCGTGCGCGACATCTTCTCCGACCACTTCGAATCCGCCGTGGTCGACGACCCGAAGCAGCTGCAGCGCCTGCAGTCGTTCTTCTCGCGCACCGCGCCCGAGCTCGTCGACCGCGTCGAGCTGTGGGAGAACGACGAGCCGCTGTTCGGCGCCTACGGCGTCGAGGAGGTCATCGACGGCATGCTCGCCAAGCGCGTCGACCTCCCGTCGGGCGGCTACCTGCTGATCGAGTACGCCGAGGCGTTCACCGTCATCGACGTCAACACCGGCTCCTTCATCGGCCGCGGCAAGGGCGCGCGGCTGGAGGACACGATCACCAAGACGAACCTCGAGGCCGCGGAGGAGGCCGTCAACCAGCTGCGGCTGCGCGACATCGGCGGCATCATCGTCATCGACTTCATCGACATGGCGCGGGCCAAGAACCGCGACGCCGTGCTCAAGACGCTGCGCAAGGCGCTCGACGAGGACCGCACGAAGACCTTCGTGGTGGAGATCTCCCCGCTCGGCCTCGTCGAGATGACGCGCCAGAACGTCACGGAGGGCGTGCGCGAGATCATGTCCAAGACCTGCCCCACCTGCGAGGGCGAGGGCATGGTCAAGTCGGAGGAGACGGTGGCCGTCGAGGTCGGCCGCAAGCTGCGCGAGCTCGCCTCGGCCGAGGCGGCGCCCGAGGCGTTCCTCGTCCGCGTCAACCCGCTCGTGACCGCGCAGTTCGTCGGTGAGAACGCGCGCATGCTCCACGACCTCGAGTCCGACACGGGGAAGTTCTTCTCCTTCGAGGGCTCCGAGGGCCTGCCGCTGGACACGTTCCGCATCACGCTGGAGGGGTCGCGCGACGAGGTGCTGTCCGCCGCGGTGCCCTTCGACGACGGGGACGAGGTCCACGTCGACATCGTCGAGCCGCACATGTACGAGGTCGACGACGCCGTCGCCAAGATCGACGGCTACATCATCTCCGTCAAGGGCGCCGGGCCCTTCGTCGGGCAGAAGCGCCTCGTGCGCATCGGCAAGACGGGCCGCACCGCCGCCGAGGCCGAGCTGATCGACCTCACCGACGCCGAGCGCGAGAAGATCGCCGCCGAGAAGGAGGCCGAGGCCAAGCGCCGCAAGCGCGCCCCCCGTTCCGGCGGGGGCCGCAAGAAGGCCGCGGCCAAGCAGCCGGCCCGCACGGAGCCCGAGGTCGACGAGGCGGTGCTCGCGGAGGCCGCCTCCCACGCCGAATCCGACGCCTCCATGCCCGCCGGGACGGGGCCCGCGGCGCAGGGTGAGTCAGACGGGGGCGAGAAGGACGATGCCCTAGACTCGACGCCGCGACGTCGTGGCCGCCGAGGTGGCCGCCGCCGCTCACGCGCGAAGGCACCCGCCGACGCCGAGACTTCCGACGCCACCGAGTAGACATCAATGCCCACTGAGACTCCCGCATACGCCGTCATCCGCACCGGCGGCAAGCAGTACCGGGTGGTCGCCGGCCAGGAGCTCCTGGTCGAGCGTCTCACCGCCGACGTCGACTCCACGGTCGAGCTCGAGCCGCTGCTGCTGGCCTCTGGCGGCGACGCGAAGTTCGGCGCCGACCTCGGGAAGGCCGTCGTGTCCGCGACGATCGTCGGTCACGAGCGTGGCCCGAAGGTCCGCATCTTCAAGTACAAGCCCAAGCGCGGCTACAAGCGCCGTCAGGGTCACCGCCAGGAGCTCACGCGGCTGCGCGTGGACAAGATCGGCTGAGGAGGAGCACCACATGGCACACAAGAAGGGCCTCGGCTCGTCGCGCAACGGTCGCGACTCCAACCCCCAGTTCCTCGGCGTGAAGGTCTTCGCCGGCGAGACCGTCTCCGGTGGCGAGATCATCGTCCGCCAGCGCGGCACCCGCTTCCACCCCGGTGCCGGTGTCGGCATCGGCAAGGACGACACCATCTTCGTCACCCGCCCGGGTGTCGTGCAGTTCAAGACCGGCCGTGGTGGCCGGCGCACCATCTCGGTCCTGCCGGCCGAGACCGTCTCCGCGTAGCCCGCGCCGGACCTGGCCGAGGGGCACCCGCCCCCGGCCCCGGGCAGGCACCCGTCTGCGCCCGATCCACGCGAGACTGTCGGCATGTGGTCCGCCGACACCCTCCACGCCGCCGTCGACCGGCTCCAGGCCCACGTCGAGGCGGCCGCGACCGGGCCCGTGCTGGACCGACGCTCGCTCCCGGAGGTGATCGCCGCCGTCCGGCCGCTCGACCCCGGAGGCGACCCGCTCGCGCTGCTGGAGCGCTACCTCGCCCACACCGTGCGGCTGCAGGCGCCGGGGGCGCTCGCGCATCAGGTCGCGGTCCCGGCGACGGCGTCCGCCCTGGCGGACCTCGTCCACGGCGCGCTCAACCAGCCCGTCGGGATCTGGGAGATGGGCTCCGCCGGCGTGGCGGCAGAGGTCGAGGCGGTGCGCTGGCTGCTTCGCCTCGTCGGCTGGGACCCCGCGCACAGCGGTGGGGTGCTCACGCACGGCGGCTCGCTGGCCAACCTCACCGCGCTGCTGGCCGCGCGGGCGCGCGTGGCCCCCGACGCCTGGGAGGACGGGGTCCCCGACGACCTCGTCATCCTCGCGCCGGCCGGCGCGCACTACTCGATCGCCCGGGCCGCCTCGATCCTCGGGCTGGGCCGCCGGGCCCTCGTGGAGCTGGAGTGCGACCCGCTCGGCCGCATCCGGCCGGACCGGATCGCGGCGGCGGTCGACGCGGTGCGCGCGGCGGGGCAGCGGCCGATGGCGCTCGTCGCGCTGGCCTGTGCCACGAGCACCGGCCTCCACGACGACCTCGAGGCCGTGGCGGATGCCGCGGAGGCGGCCGGCGTGTGGCTGCACGTCGACGGGGCGCACGGTGCGAGCGCGCTCCTGTCGGCGGCGCACCGCCCGCGGCTCGCCGGGATCGAGCGGGCGGATTCCCTGATCTGGGACGCCCACAAGCTGCTGCGGGTCAGCGGGCTGTGCGCCGCCGTGCTCGTGCGCGACGACGCCGACCTCGCCGCGGCGTTCCAGCAGGACGCCAGCTACCTGTTCGACGACCGCCCGCACGCCGGGCCGGACCTGCTCGAGCGGTCCGTCGAGTGCACGAAGACCGCGCTGGGCTTCAAGCTGCTGCTGACGGTCGCCGAGCTGGGGGAGGACGGCCTCGGCGCCTACGTGGCCGGCCGCTACGAGGCGACGGCGCGCTTCGCGGCCCGCATCGCCGCCCGCCCCGGCTGGACCGTCGCCTTCCAGCCGGAGGCCAACATCTGCTGCTTCCGCGGTCCGGGGGACCCCGTCGAGGTGCGCGACCGCCTCGCGGGCGACGGCCGCTTCCACCTGTCGACGGTCCGGCTCGCCGACGGCTGGTGGCTGCGGATGGCCGTCATGTCCCCGGCGACGGACGAGGCGACGATCGATGCGCTGCTGGATTCGGTGGAGGCGTTGGAGGCGGCGGACGGCTTCGACGGCTGAACGGCAACGCCGCTGGTGACCGGGGGAGCGGTCCGGGCGGACCTGTCAACCAGTTCCGAGCGCTCGCTTGCTGCCGCCGGTGCCGGCTGGTCCTGTCATGGCGTGGTCGGTGGGCACTGGCGGTTCCGGGTCCGGCGCCCCAACCCACCGGTGCCCACCGGACACGTCATGGCGTGGTCTGCCAGCACCGGCTAGTGGGAGGCGGCGCTCGGAGCCGGTTTTGCAGGTGGTCGGCGCACCCACCTCGTCACCAGCCGGCCGTCAACGCGAGACGCGGCACGCCGCTCGGCCCCTGCCGCCGCTCGAGCGTCAGGCCTGCGCCACCGCGCGCACGCGCAGGACGTCGACGTTGACCTCCGGCGGCTGCTGCACCGCGTAGAGGACGGCGCGGGCGACGTCGTCGGGCTCGGCGGCCGTCTCGGGCCTGGTGTCGAAGAACGGGGTGTCGATCTTGGCCGGTTCGATCACCGTCACGCGCACACCGGCCTCCGCGAGCTCCTGGCGCAGGCTCTCGGCCATCCCGGCGACCGCCCACTTCGTGCTGGAGTACAGCGATCCGGGGACGGCGATCCGGCCGGCGATCGAGCCCGTCAGCAGGATGTGGCCCTTGGAGGCCTTCAGCGCCGGGATCGCGGCGCGGGCGGTGATCGCGGCCCCGTAGACGTTGGTGAGGACCATCGCGCGCCAGTGGTCGACGTCGCCGCCCTCGAAGCCGGGCTTGGACCCGAAGCCGGCGTTGGCGAAGACCGTGTCCACCCGGCCGAAGGCGTCGGTGGCCGTGGCGATCAGCGCCTCCACCTGCCCGTTGTCGGTCACGTCGGTGGGGGCGATGCGGACCCGGTCCTCACCGCCGCCGAGCTCGTCGGCCAGCGCCTGGAGCTTGTCCTCGCTGCGGGCGGCGAGCACGAGCCGGTGCCCGGCCTCGTGCGCCCGGCGCGCGGTGGCCGCGCCGATGCCGGTGGAGGCGCCGGTGATGACGAAGACGGGTGCGTCGCTCATGGAGGCGGTACTACCCACGCTCCGCCGTACGCTGTCTGCATGCTCGCCGACAAGGCACGGATCGAGGTTCGCGGCGGCGCCGGTGGCGACGGCTCGGTCTCGTTCCGCCGTGAGGCCCACGTCCCCAAGGGCGGACCCGACGGCGGTGACGGCGGCCATGGCGGCCACGTCATCGTGCGCTGCGACCCGAACCTGCGCGACCTGCAGTTCTTCCAGCGCACCGCGCACTTCCGCGCGGATCGCGGGGGCCACGGCGAGGGCTCCCTCCGCCACGGCGCCGACGGCAAGCCGCTCGTGATCGGGGTCCCGCCGGGCACCCACGTGCGCCGCTGGGACGGCACGCGCTTCGACCTGGTCATCCCCGGCCAGGAGGTCCGCATCGCCAAGGGCGGCGCGGGCGGGCGCGGCAACAAGCGCTTCGCCGGCCCGACGCGCCAGGCGCCGCGCATGGCCGAGAAGGGCCTGGCGGGGGAGGAGGGGACCGTCGAGCTGCAGCTGAAGCTGCTCGCCGACGCCGGCCTCGTCGGCCTGCCCAACGCGGGCAAGTCCTCCCTCATCGCCCGGCTCACGCGCGCCGCGCCGAAGATCGCCGGCTACCCCTTCACCACCCTCGAGCCGAACCTCGGAACGATCGAGGCCGACGACCGGCAGCTGATCATCGCCGACATCCCCGGCCTGATCGAGGGGGCCTCAGACGGCGCGGGCCTCGGCCACGACTTCCTCGCGCACGTCGAGCGCTGTCGCGCGCTCGTGCACGTGCTCGACCTCGAGCCGCTCGACGGGTCCGACCCGGGGGAGAACTGGGAGACGATCGAGACCGAGCTCAGCGCGCACGACCCGCAGCTCGCCGCGCTCCCGCGCATCCTCGCCCTCTCGAAGTCCGACCTCGTGACGCCCGAGGACGCCGACGCCGCCGTCGAGCTGTGGCAGGAGAAGCTCGGGCCCGACGTCCCCGTGCTGCTGACCTCCGCCGCCACCGGCGCCGGCCTCGACGTCCTGCGCCGCGAGCTGCTGCGGATCGTCCCGCCCGCCGACCCGCTGGACGCCGCCGTCGGCGCCGGGGAGGACGACGTCGCCGAATACGCCGTGTTCCGCCCCGCCGCCGGTCGCGCCTACGCGGTCGAGCGCCTCTCCGACGGCGTCTTCCGCGTCACGGGCGACAGCGTCGAGCGCCTCATCGCCCGCTACGACCTCGAGAACGAGGAGGCGCAGGCGCACGTCGAGCGCCGCCTGCACCGCATGGGGGTGATCGCGGCGCTGCTGCGCGAGGGCTTCGAGGCGGGCGACGACGTCGAGATCAGCGGCCAGGTCTTCGAGCTCGACCCGTCCTAGCTGTGCGCGAGCAGCCAGGCGGCCGTGTCGTCCAGCGGGAACCTGCGGTCCTCGGCGGGCTCGTTGAAGAGCTCGTGGAAGAAGCCCGCGTAGCGCTCGACCTGCTTGTCGGCGGAGGCCGCACGGGCGTCGACGAGCTCCGCCCCGCCGGGTCCGACCAGCTCGTCGGCTGACCCCTGCATCACGAGCAGCGGCAGCGTGAGCCTGGGGAGCAGGTCCCCCTCCATCGCCCCCATCGTGGTGGCGAGCTCCTGCAGCGTGCGCGCCGGGATCTTGCCGCGGTAGTTCAGCGGGTCGTCGTCGTAGGCGGTCACCTCCGCGGGATCGCGGCTGACCTTGGCGCCGTCGAGATCCAGGAGACCGCGGTCCGGCGTGACGATCGACAGGACGCGGCCGATCAGGCGCAGCAGCGCCGGGACGGCGTCCGTGACGAGCAGCGGCGCCGACAGGAGCAGGCCGGCGAGCTTGGCCTGGTGCCGCGCGGCGTAGGTGATCGCGATCAGGCCGCCCATGGAGTGCCCGAGCAAGAACAGCGGCAGGTCGGGGTGGCGGGCATGGGCGAGGTCGACGAGGTGGTCGAGGTCGGAGATGACGTGGTCCATCCGGTCGATCTGCGCGCGGGTGCCCTCCGAGCGGCCGTGGCCGCGATGGTCGATCGCGTGGACCGCGAAGCCCTCCGGGACGATCCGCTCGACGAGATGGGAGTAGCGCCCGCCGTGCTCGGCCAGCCCGTGGGCGACGACCACCACCGCACGCAGGTCACCCTCGGGGGTCCACGCCTGGTGGTAGATCCGCCGGCCGGCGGCCCCGTCGAAGTGCCCGTCGTCGTGTGTCGCCTGCACCTGCGGTGGCGAAGAAGCGGTCCCCATGCTCGGACCCTACCTTTGAGGCGGTCATGCCAGTCGTCGTCGTCAAGCTGGGCTCGTCCATCGTCGCCGAGGACTCGGGGGCGCTGCGCCAGTCCGTCGTCGCCCGCATCTGCGAGGAGGTCGCCCACCTCCACGAGCAGGGGACCGACGTCGTCGTCGTGACGTCCGGCGCGATCGCCCGCGGCATGCACCTGCTGCAGCTCCCGACCCGCCCGCGCGAGATCGATCAGCTCCAGGCCGCGAGCGCGATGGGGCAGGGCAAGCTCTACCGCACCTACGACGAGCTGCTGCGCGAGCGCGGCATCCAGACCGCCCAGGTGCTCCTGACGTTCTTCGACATGAGCGCGCGCACCCACTACCTCAACGCCCGGCGGACGCTCCAGGCGCTGCTGGACTGGCGCGTCGTCCCGGTGATCAACGAGAACGACACGACGACCACCGACGAGATCTCCTTCGGCGACAACGACTTCCTCGCCGCCCAGGTCGCGGTCCTCCTTCAGGCGCGGCTGCTCGTGCTGCTCACCGACACGGCGGGCGTGTTCACCGCCAATCCCCGCACGGACCCCGCGGCGACGCTGATCCCCGAGGTCGCCGACTTCGAGGCGCTGCAGGCGAAGGTCGGGTCCTCCGTCTCGCCGCTGGGGTCGGGCGGGATGCGCTCGAAGGTCGTCGCCGCCGAGATGGCCACCGCGGCCGGGATCGAGACGGTGATCGGCTCGGGGCTCGAGCCCGGGACGGTGCTGCGCGCCGCCGCCGGCCAGCCGGCCGGGACCCGCTGCCTGCCGCGGCCGCTGGGGATGTCCTCCTTCAAGCTGTGGCTGCGCTACGCGAAGGCCGCCCGCGGCTCGATCGTCGTCGACGCCGGCGCCGCGCGCGCCCTGCGCGAGGGCGGGACGTCGCTGCTGCCCGTCGGCATCGTGCGCGTGGAGGGCGAGTTCGACCCCGGGGACGCCGTCGACGTCGTCGCCGACGGCGAGACGGGGCGGATCGGCAAGGGCCTCGTCAACTACACGACGGGCGAGCTGCGCCAGGTCAAGGGCCTGAAGTCCGCCGCGGTGCGCGACCTGCTCCCGCGTGCGACCGAGGAGGCCGTCCACCGCGACCACTTCGTGCTCGACTGACGCAGGTACCCTGCAGGGATGGCCGTCGCCTCCCTCACCGTGGCTGAGCAGTGCGCCGCTGCCAAGGCCGCGTCGCGCGAGCTCGCCCTCGTCTCCAGCGCCACCAAGGACGCCGCCCTCCACGCCATCGCGGACGCGCTGATCGCCCGCGCCGACGAGATCATCGCCGCCAACGCGCTCGATCTCGACGCGGGCCGCGAGAGCGGGCTCGCCGCGCACCTGATGGACCGGCTCGCGCTGAACCCGGCACGGATCGCCGCCATGGCCGACGGTGCACGCTCGATCGCCGGCCTGCCGGACCCCGTCGGCGAGGTCCTCGACGGCCACAAGCTGCCCAACGGCCTGCAGATGCGTCGCGTGCGCGTTCCGCTGGGCGTCGTCGCCGTCGTCTACGAGGCCCGGCCGAACGTCACGATCGACGCCGCCGCCCTCGCGCTGAAGTCCGGCAACGCCGTGCTGCTGCGCGGCTCGAGCTCTGCGGCGCACTCCAACGCCGTGCTCGCGGGGATCGCGCGCGACGCGGCCATCGGCGCGGGGCTGCCGGCGGGCGCGCTCACGCTGGTCGCCGGCGGCGGTCGCGGCGAGCTGGCGGAGCTGGCGACCCAGGAGGGCGTGGTCGACCTGATCATCCCGCGCGGGGGCGAGGGCCTGAAGGCCGCGCTCACCGCCGTCGCGACGGTCCCGGTCATCTACGCCGCCTCCGGCAACTGCCACGTCTTCGTCGACGCCTCCGGCGACCTGGAGGACGCGCGCGCGATCATCCTCAACGCCAAGACGCAGCGCCCCGGCGTCTGCAACGCGGCCGAGACGCTGCTCGTCCACGCCGACATCGCGGCCGACTTCCTGCCCGTCGTCCTGGCCGACCTGCGCGACGCCGGCGTCGAACTGCGCCTGGACGCGCGGGCCGCCGCGCTGGCGGGCACCGCTGCCGACGGCGAGGCCGGCGACGAGGACTTCGCGACGGAGTTCCTCGCCCTCGTGCTCGCGGTCGGCGTCGTCGACTCGGCCGAGGACGCGATCGCGCACATCAACCGCTTCGGCTCCGGCCACTCGGAGGCCATCGTGACGGGGGACGTCGCCGCTTCCCGCGCCTTCCAGCTCGGGGTCGACGCCGCCTGCGTCTACGTCAACGCCTCCACGCGCTTCACCGACGGTGGCGAGTACGGCATGGGCGCCGAGATCGGCAACTCGACGCAGAAGCTGCATGCCCGCGGCCCGATCGGCCTGCGCGAGCTGTGCACCTACCGCTACCTCGTCGAGGGCACCGGCCAGGTGCGACCCTGAGACGCGGCCGATGAGCGCGCGGACCGGCCTGCTCGGCGGGACGTTCAACCCACCACACGTCGCCCACCTGCGCGCCGCCATCGAGGCGCGCGAGCAGCTCGGGCTCGACGGGGTCACGCTCGTGCCGGCCGCCGTGCCACCGCACAAGGTGCCGGAGGACGACCCCGGAGCCGAGGCCCGCTTCGAGCTGTGCCGGCTGGCCGTCGCGGACACGGAGGGGCTCGACGTGTCCCGCGTCGAGCTCGACCGCCTGGGGCCGTCCTACACCGCCGATACGCTCCGCGCCCTGCATGACGCGATGCCTGGAGTCCAGCTGACCTTCATCGTCGGAGGCGACATGGCCCGCTCTCTGCCCTCGTGGCGGGAGCCCGACGTCGTGCTGGCCCTCGCCCGGCTCGCGGTCTTCGAGCGCGCGGCCGACGGGCGCGAGCAGGTGCTGGCCGCCCTCCAGTCGCTGCCGGGGGCGGCCGAGCGGGTCGACTTCGTCGCCATGCCGCGCCTCGACGTCTCCTCGTCCATGATCCGCGACCGCCTCGCCGGCGGCCGCTCCATCCGCCACCTCGTGCCCGACGCCGTGGCGGACCGCGTCCAGACCCTCGGGCTCTACCAGGCAGGAGTGAGTGCATGAACGTGACGTCGCCCTCCAGGGAGCTCGTCGAGGCCATCGAGGCGTACGCCGCGGACAAGAAGGCGATCGACCTCGTCGAGCTCGACGTCGCGGAGCTGGTCGGCTACGCCGACCACTTCGTCGTCTGCTCCGGCGGATCCGAACGCCAGGCGAAGGCCATCCACGACGGCATCCTCGAGGGGATGAAGCGCGACCACGGCCTGAACCCCCGTCGCGTCGAGGGCCTTCCGGAGGCCCGCTGGATCCTGATGGACTACCTCGACGTCGTCGTGCACGTCTTCACCCCGGAGGCGCGCGACTTCTACCGCCTCGAGTCGCTCTGGGGCGAGGCCCCGAAGCGCACCGTCGACGTGGCGTAGCGGCCCCGGCCTTGAAACGCCGAAGGCCGCCCTGGGGGCGGCCTCCGGTCCCTGGGATGGAGCTAGACGGGCTCGAACCGTCGACCTCCTGCATGCCATGCAGGCGCTCTCCCAGCTGAGCTATAGCCCCAGGGAACCGACATCGTACAACCCTCGGCCCGGCGTCCGCGTCAGGCTTCGGGAAGGAACTCCGGGACGTCGCCGAAGGGCGCGTCGCCGGTGCCGCGCGACCGGCGCGCGCCTGCGGCGGGACGCTCCGGCTCGACGCCCGAGGCGGCCAGGCGCTCGCTCATGGAGCGATGGGCGGTGGTCACGTCGCGCAGGATCAGCTCCGCGTTGCGCCGCAACGACTCCGACAGCTGGCGCAGGTTGTGGCTCATCTCCGTGCCGTCCTGCAGGACCTCCGCGCTGAGGGCGCGGGCCCGGTCGATCTGCGCGCGCGCCTTCTCGTCGGCGCCCGCGCGGGTCTGCTCCGCGTAGACCTCGGCGATGCGCTGGGTCTCGGACGCCCGCTCGTCGGCCTCCGCCAGCACCGTGCGCGGCCTCCGCCCGGGCGCCCTCGCGCAGCGTCGTCGCCTCCGTCGCGGCCGCGGTGGTCAGCTCGGCCGCCTGGGTGCGGGCGGCCGCCAGGAGCTCCTGCGCCTCCGCCTCCGCCGCCTCCACGCGCTGATCGGCCGCTCGCGTGGCCTCCGCGATCCGCTGCGCGGAGCGGCGCTCGGCCTCCTCGCGGATCTGCTGGGCGGCGTCCTCGGCCGCGCGCATGATCTGGGCCACGCGCCGGCTCGCCTCGGCGTGCGGGCTCGGTCGGGCCCGAGCGGCGCCGCTCGGCGACCCTCCGGTGGGCTCCGGGTCCTCGCTCATGCCGGGGCAATCTACGTGCATCTGCGGTCGGATCGGCCTGGCGGCAGGGCTATCGTCGGCGGTCGCATGAGCACGGAGACCGAGCGCCGCTACGACCCCAAGGTCATCGAGCCTCGCTGGCAACAGCTGTGGGAGCGCGAGCGCACGTGGGAGGTCGGCAACGACCCCGAGCCCGATCGCGAGACCTACTACGTGCTCGAGATGCTCCCGTACCCCTCGGGGGAGCCGCACATGGGGCACCTGAAGAACTACTCCGTGGGCGACGCCGTGGCGCACTACCAGCGCCGCCTGGGCAAGCAGGTCCTGCACCCGATGGGCTACGACGCGTTCGGCCTCCCGGCCGAGAACCACGCGATCCGCACGGGCGAGCACCCGCGCGACTCCACGGCCGCCTCGATCGCCTCCTTCCAGCGGCAGTTCCGCCGCTGGGGCATCTCGATCGACTGGTCGCGCGAGTTCGGCACCCACGAGCCGCGCTACTACCGCTGGACGCAGTGGCTGTTCCTGCAGCTGTTCGACCGGGGGCTCGCCTACCGCGACGAGGCCAACGTCAACTGGTGTCCCAAGGACGCGACCGTCCTCGCCAACGAGCAGGTCATCGACGGCCGCTGCGAGCGCTGCGGGACCGAGGTCGAGGTCAAGTCGCTCGAGCAGTGGTTCTTCAGGATCACCGACTACGCCGACGCGCTGCTGGACGGCCTGGACGGGATCGGCTGGCCGTCGCACGTCAAGACGATGCAGCGCAACTGGATCGGCCGTTCCGCGGGCGCCCAGGTCACGTTCCACTGCCCCGACCTCGACACGGACTACCCCGTCTTCACCACGCGCCCGGACACGCTCTTCGGCGCGACGTTCTTCGTCATGGCCCCCGAGCATCGCGACGTGCTGCGGCTCGCGGCCGGCACCGAGCACGAGGCGGCCGTGCGCGAGTACGTCAACCACGCGGCGCGCGAGACCAACGAGACCCGCGGCGATACCGACCGGGAGAAGACCGGCGTCCCGCTGGGTCGCTCCGTCGTCAATCCCGTCAACGGCGAGCTGATCCCGATGTACGTCGCCGACTACGTGCTGATGGACTACGGCACCGGCGCGATCATGGCCGTCCCGGGCCACGACCAGCGCGACTTCGACTTCGCGACGAAGTTCGGCCTGCCGGTCAAGCGGGTCATCGAGGGCGGCGACGGCGAGCTGCCCTTCATCGGCGACGGGCCCCTCGTGGACTCCGACCCGCGCTTCGACGGCCGCGACAACCGCGCGGTCCTCGAGGAGATCGTCGCCTGGCTCGACGAGCAGGGCCGCGGCCACGGGGCGGTCAACTACAAGCTGCGCGACTGGCTGCTCTCGCGCCAGCGCTACTGGGGCTGCCCGATCCCCATCCTCTACTGCGACGCCTGCGGGATGCTGCCGGTGCCCGAGGAGCAGCTGCCGGTGCTGCTGCCCGACGTCACCGACTACAAGCCCCAGGGCAAGTCGCCGCTGGCGACCGCGGAGGACTGGGTCAACACGACCTGCCCCTCCTGCGGCGGTCACGCGCGGCGCGAGACGGACACGATGGACACGTTCGTCGACTCGTCCTGGTACTTCCTGCGCTACTGCGACGCGCTCAACGACGAGGCCCCCTGGGGCGCCGAGGCGCTGGCGAAGTGGGCCCCGGCCGACCAGTACATCGGCGGCGTCGAGCACGCGATCCTCCACCTGATGTACGCGCGCTTCTTCGTCAAGGCGCTCAAGGACATCGGCCTCGTCGACTTCGACGAGCCGTTCTCGAACCTCTTCACCCAGGGCATGATCACCCGCGACGGGGCGAAGATGTCCAAGTCGAAGGGCAACATGATCGCGCCGACCGCCTACGTCGACCGCTACGGCGTCGACACGGCGCGCTGCTACACGATGTTCATCGGTCCGCCGGACCAGGAGATCGACTGGCGCGACGACGACATCGAGGGCGTGCACCGCTTCCTCGGCCGGCTGTGGCGGCTGGCGGCGGAGGTCGCGGACACCCACGGGGCCGCGGCGTACGCCTCGCCCGGTGCGGACGTCTCCGGGGCGGACCTCTCGCTCGTGCGCAAGGCCCACTGGGCGATCGACAAGGTGACCGCCGACATCGGCTCGCGCTTCGCGTTCAACACCGCGATCGCCGCGGTGATGGAGCTCGTCAACGAGGGCTACAAGCACCGCGCGGACGCCTCCCCGGAGGCGCAGCGCTTCGCGATCGCCACCGCGGCGTCGCTGGTGTTCCCGTTCGCCCCGCACGCGGGCTCGGACGCCTACGACCTCCTCACGGGTGAGCGCGTCTGGGAGCAGCCGTGGCCGGTCGCCGACCCCGCGTTCCTCGTCCGTGAGGTCGTCCCGATCGTCGTGCAGGTCAACGGCAAGGTGCGCGACCGCTTCGAGGCCGCGCCCGACGCGTCCAGGGACGCCCTCGAGGCCGAGGCGCTGGCGCTCCCGAACGTCCAGGCCCACACCGACGGCAAGCAGGTCGTCAAGGTCGTCGTGGTGCCGGGCCGGCTCGTGAACGTCGTCGTGCGCTGACGGCGGTTCGCCGAAAGCCCCACGTCCGCCGCTGCGGACCGTGGGCCGTCTGATGGACCGCAGAGGGACCACGAGGCGCACCACGCCGACGTCACGGGGGCGTGGTGAGTCTGGTGGACCGTCACGGGCGGCGGAGCCCGGGGCCCCGCGCGCGGGATTGGCACACCCGCGGCGCACGATCGTCACCAACGCGTGGTGATTCGTCACCCCGCCCGGCGTAGCTTCGCCGGTCCGTGCCGGACCTCCCTCGCTCGCACCTCGTCGCCTACGGGCTCGCGCTCCTGGCGGTCGTCGGGTTCGGGCTGAGGCAGGTGCTGCACTCCCGTGCCGCGCCCACCGCCGCCGGGGTGCCGCTGCGGGCCGATGGGGCGTCGGGAGGGGGTGGCGCCGGCACGATCGGCGCCGGCGCCCGCGGCGGCGCCGGGGCGGGCACCGACGCCCGCAAGCTCGTCGTCCACGTCGCGGGAGCCGTGCGCCGCCCCGGGGTCTACCGCTTCGCCGACGGCCTGCGGGTCGACGACGCGGTCCGCCGCGCGGGTGGCCCGAGGCGTGGGGCGGACCTCTCCCAGCTCAACCTCGCCGCCGAGCTCGAGGACGGCCGTCAGGTGCTGGTGCCGCTCCGGCCCGGCGTCGTGGCAGCGGGGGGTGCGGGGGCGCGGGCGCCGCGGGCGGCGGGGTGCGGCGCGGCGTCGGCGGGGCGGCGTCGGGCCGCGCCCGCCGGTGCGGTGGCCGGGGCGGCGGGCGCGGCGGGCGGCGCGGTGGCGCCGCGCGGGACGGGGGCCGTGGCCGGGCCGCCGCTGAACCTCAACACGGCGACGCTCGAGCAGCTGGACACCCTCGACGGCGTCGGCCCCGTGACCGCCCAGAAGATCCTCGCCTACCGCCAGGAGCACAACGGCTTCGGGACGCGTCGACGAGCTCGGTCAGATCCCCGGGATCGGTCCGAAGCGCCTCGCGACCCTGCGCGAGCGGGTGACGGTGTGAGCCGACGCCCCCGCCGGCGACCGCTGCAGGCCACGCAGTCGGACAGGTCCCGTCGATGACCGCTGACGCCGCACGGCGGCGCGCGGCCGCCACGCGCGCGATCGTCGTGGCCCACCCGCGGCACGTCGTCCTCGCCGCCCTCGTCGCCGGACTGCTCGCCGGGGGCTGGGCTCCCACAGCGCTCGTGCCCGTCGCCGGCGTCGCGCTGGTCGCCGCCGGGCGTGGTCCGGTGGCGCTGCTCGCGGTGGTGGCCGCGCTCGCCGGCGGGCTCGTCGCGCAGGCGCGGGTCCACGCGATCGAGCACGGCGCGCTCCCGGCGCGGCTGGGCGCGGACGTCCGTCTCGATGTCATCCTGCTCGAGCCGCTGCGCGAGCGCGAGTCGGGCCGCCTCGTCGCGCGGGTCGCGCCGGCGACCGGCAGCGCCCGCGGCGAGCCCCTCCTGCTGCGCCTGCGCGACGCCTCGGCGCTCCGGCCGGCCAGCACGCGGAGAACGAGGGCGGCCACCGCCGGCCTGCCGGGAGGCGAGGCTCAGGCCGCCACCGCGCCGCCCGTTCGGACCGATCTCGGCCCCGGCGACGTGCTGGCCGTGCGGGGGCGGCTCGAGCGGCTCGGGCCGTGGGACGCGTACCAGCGGCGGCGCGGCGCGCTCGCAGGGCTCGAGGGGATCGAAGCGCGGCCGACGGGGGCGCGGCGCGGTGGGATCGCCGGAGCGCTCGACGGGGTGCGGCGTCGGGCGGAGGCAGCGTTGTCGCACGGGCTGCGGCCGGCGCAGGCGGCGCTGTTGCAGGGGATGGTCCTCGGGCGCGACGACGGCATCGACCGCGAGACCGCCGACGCGTTCCGAGCCAGCGGGCTTGCGCACCTGCTGGCGGTGAGCGGCTCGAACGTGATGCTGCTCTGCGTGCTGGTCCTGGCGGCGGCGGGGCTGTTCGGCGTTCCCCTGCGGTGGCGCCTGATCGTCGCCCTCGGGCTCGTCGCGCTCTACGTGCCGCTCACGGGCGCGGGGCCGTCGATCCAGCGCGCGGGGGTGATGGGGGCGTGCGGGCTGGTCGCCGCGCTCGCCGGGCGGCCGTCGTCGCGCTGGTACGCCGTCGGCGTCGCGGCGGTGGTGACGCTCGCGCTGAACCCGCTGACGGCGGCTGACCCGGGCTGGCAGCTGTCGTTCGCCGCGGTGATCGGCCTGCTCGCGCTCGCACCACCGCTGCGCGGGGCGCTGGACCGCCGCGGCGTCCCCGGGCCGCTGGCCGAGGCGGCCGCGCTGACCCTGGCGGCCACGGTGGCGACCGCCCCGCTGCTGGCCGGCCACTTCGGCCAGGCCTCGATCGTCTCCGTGCCCGCGAACCTCGCCGCCGCGGCCGTGGTGGCGCCGATCATGTGGCTCGGGACCCTCGCGGCCGCGGTGGGGCAGCTCGCGCCGGTGCTGGCGGCGCCGATCGCGCTGTGCGCCGCGCCGCTCGTCGGGTTCGTGGGCTGGGTGGCCCAGGTCGCGGCCGGCATGCCGGGGGCGACGGTCTCGCTGCGCCTCCCCGGGATGCTCGGCATCGCGCTCGGCTACGTGGTCCTCGGGGCGGCGCTCGCCGGCGTCCGGCGTGCGGTGCCGGCGGGGTGGTCCCCGCCCCGCGGGCCGCTCGGTGGCGCTCGTCGTCGCCGCCATCGCCGGGCTCGTCGCCGTACGCGCCGATCGGGCGGTCGCCCCGCCGCGGCCGGGGGAGACGGTGGTGTCGTTCCTCGACGTCGGACAGGGGGACGCGACGCTGGTCCAGCGTGACGGGGCTGCGGTGCTGGTGGACACCGGCACGCCCGCCGGCCGGGTCGTCGAGCGGTTGCACGCGATCGGGGTGCGCCGCCTCGACGCCCTGGTGCTCACCCACGCCGAGCTCGACCACGAGGGCAACGCGCTGGCGGTGCTCGCGGCGCATGCGACCGCGGCTGGTCGTCGACGGCGGCGCGGGGTGGCCGAGCGACGTGCAACGGGCGCTGCCCGGCGGCGACCCGCGGCATCGGGGCGCGGACCGTGCGGGCGTTCGCCGGCGACGACGCTTGCGGTCGGTCAGGCATCGCGTCTGGACGTGCTCTGGCCGCCGCGCGCGCTGGCGCTGCTGCCGCCCGAGGGCTCGGCCAACGACCGCGCCCTGGTCATGCCGTGCCGCTGCGGCGCCTTCGACCTGCTGCTGACCGCCGACGCGGAGAGCCGCGCACCGCAGGGGTCCGCTGGCCGCGGGTGGAGGCCCTCAAGGTCGCCCACCACGGCAGCGACGATCCGGGCCTGCCGGACCAGCTGCGCCGGCTGCGGCCGCAGGTCGCCGCGATCGAGGTCGGGGCCGACAACACCTACGGCCATCCGACACCCGCGACGATGACGGCGCTGCGGGCCGCCGTCCCGCACGTGTTCCGCACCGACCGCGACGGCACCGTGCGCCTGCACGCCGACGCGTCCGGGGACGGCCTTCGCGTCGAGCGGCTCCGGCCCGCGTCGTGAGCAGCGGCGCGAGATCGGCGGGCGCGATCGTGACCGCCCCGCGCGCTAGCGTCCGCTCCGGTGCCCGCCTTCAAGTCCGCCTACCTGATCCACGGCGACGACCACGGCCGCATCGCCGAGCGCCGCGCGAACCTCCGCGCCCTCGCCGAGCGCGAGAGCGGCTCCAACGGGGTCGAGGTGTTCGAGGGCGAGCTGTCGACGCCGGACGCCGTCGCCGCGGCACTGACCGCGATGACCTTCGCGATGGGCCGGCGCTTCGTGATCGCCGACGGTGTCGAGCGCTGGAAGGACAAGGACGTCGGCCCCGTCGTCGACGCCTTGAAGGGGATCGATGCCGACACGCTGACCGTCACGTTCTTCGCGCGCGAGGACGGCCGGGTCAAGACGGCGCCGGCGCTCGTGAAGGCCATCAAGGCCGCCGGCGGCGTGATCGCCGCCGAGATGGCCGTCCCGGCGAAGGACCTGCCCCGCTGGGTCGTCGACCGCGCCACCGAACTGGACCTCGCGCTCGACCTCCAGGCGGCCCGCACGCTCGTGGGTCGCATCGGCGAGCGCCAGCAGCGCCTGCAGCGGGAGCTCGAGAAGCTCAGCCTCGAGCTCGGCCCGGGCGCCTCGCTGTCGGCCGAGGAGCTCCTGGAGCGCAACGCCAGCGCCGCCGAGCGCAAGGCGTGGACCCTCGCCGACGCCATCGTGGCCGGCGACGGGAAGGGCGCGATG
The DNA here is from genome assembly GCA_963726825.1 of uncultured Solirubrobacteraceae bacterium. Classification (GTDB taxonomy): domain Bacteria; phylum Actinomycetota; class Thermoleophilia; order Solirubrobacterales; family Solirubrobacteraceae; genus DATLGB01. The sequence goes on from CAVSDT010000002.1 coordinate 549,555, forward strand.
CGCGCGTTCGTCGAGCTGCGCGGGCAGGGCGAGCGGGTCGGCGGCCTGCTGTTCGGCATCACGCGCCGCCTGCGCGACGCCCACGACGTCGCCTGCGCGCTGGAGGCGGGGGAGAGCCCCGCCAAGGTCAAGTCACGCCTGCGCATGCCGCCCTTCGCCGCGGACCGGCTCGTCTCCGACGTCCGCCGGCGCGACCCCGCCGACCTGCGCCGCGCGCTGGAGGCGATGGCCGACCTCGAGCTCGAGTCCCGCGGCGGTGGCGCGGCGGCCCTCAGCGAGGAGACGGCCGCCGTGCGGGTCGTCGCCGCGATCGCCACCGCCTGACCGGCCCGCTCGCTCCCCGCCCGCCGCCCGCCCGCTCGCCGCCCGCTCGCCGCCCGCTCGCCGCCCGCTCGCCGCCCGCCCGCCGCCCGCGCCGGCCACCGATCCGCAGCGAGATCGGTCTCAAGCCGCGCTGGGCGGTTCGGAACCGATCTCGCGCCGCCAGGGCGGACCGGGCGCCCGGGCCTCCAGGGCGGCCCGGGCGGACGCGGTGCTCAGCGGCACCCGGCGTCAGCGGATCGTCCTGCTGGGGCGGCCAGGCGGCTCGAGTCGTCACAATGGGTCCGGCATGCCCCGGGTCCTGACGCGCCGCCCCCTGCTCGCCGGCGCCGTCGTCGCGGCCCTGGTCGCTGCGGCGGTCGTGCTCGCACTCGCCGGCCGCGGCGGGGCCGCAGGCACCCGGACGGCCGCGGTCCCCGAGTCCGCGAGCGCCCAGGCGCCTGCGCGCGCCGACGTCCCCGACGACGTCGACAGCACCCTCGCGCCGCTGCCCAAGGGCAGGCCGCAGGTCGTCGAGCCCGTGGTCGGGGGTGCAGGACCCGGCGAGGCCGACCAGACGGCATCCGCCGCCGACGACCTCTCCCTGCCGAAGCCGACCGGGCCGGCGAGCTCCGGCGACACCGCCCGGCGCGGCGCACCGGGCACCGGTGGCCGCAAGCTGCAGGCCGATACCGCCACGGCGCTCGAGAACGGCGTCGCCCTTCCACCGCTGCAGGCGCCCGAGGCGGTGCTGCAGGTGATCCGCGCCGGCAACCAGATCGCCCGCACCCCGTACAAGTGGGGCGGCGGCCACGGCCGCTTCAAGGACTCGGGCTACGACTGCTCGGGCTCGGTCTCCTTCGCCCTCTACTCCGCCGGCCTGATCGACGGCTCCTACACGTCCGGCTCGTTGATGCGCTACGGCAAGCCGGGCAAGGGCCGCTGGATCACGCTGTACGCCAACGGCGGGCACGTCTTCATGGAGGTCGCGGGCATCCGCTTCGACACCTCGGGCCAGCGCGTCACCGGCTCACGCTGGCAGAACGAGTTCCGCGGCACCGGCGGCTTCGTCGCCCGCCACCCGCCCGGGCTCTGAGCGGGAACGACGAAACGGCCGCGCGAGGCGGCCGTCGGGCACTGCGGGAACGTCCTGCCGGGAAGAGCTACTTGGCGTCGCGAGCCACGAGGCGCGCGGCGCGGGACTTCTTGCGCGCACCGGTGTTGCGGTGCATCGCGCCCGTCTTGATCGACTTGTCGATCGTGGAGATCAGTCGGGCGTGCTCGGTCGCGGTGGCGTCGGCGTCGCCGGCCTCCACTGCGGTCTCGAGGCGACGGAAGTAGGTCTTGACGGCGGAGGTGTAGCGGCGGTTCTCGAGCCGCTCCCGCTCTGCGCGCAGAATGCGCTTCTTCTGGGATGCGATGTTGGCCATAAGCGTGAAAAACGCCGCAGCCGTGGGCCGCAGCGGTCGACGTAGAGTACCACCGCCTTGAGCCGCTCACGGATCTTCCGCAACACGGCGATCTTCTCCGTCTTCACCGGCCTCTCGCGGATCGCCGGACTGGGCCGGGAGATCGTCGCCGCGGGCTACTACGGGACCTCCGGACCGGCGGCCGCGTTCACGATCGCCTTCCAGGTGCCGAACCTCGTGCGCGCCCTGGTGGCCGACGCCGCGCTGAGCTCCGCCTTCGTCCCCGTCTTCACCGACCTGCTCCAGCAGGGCAGGAAGCGCGAGGCGCACGCCCTGGCCGCCTCGCTGCTCGGCCTGATCCTCGTCGTGCTCGGCGTCCTCACCGTGCTGTTCATCGTGGGGGCGGGCGTCGTCATGCCGGTGTTCACCGGCAGCAAGTTCACCGCGGCCGACGTCGACCTCACGATCGGCCTCAGCCAGGTGCTGTTCCCGATCGTCGTCCTGCTGGGCGTCAACGGCCTCGTCGTGGGGATCCTGAGCGCCTACGACCACTTCTCGGTCCCCGCGATCGCCCCGCTGGTCTGGAACGTCGTCATCATCGCGGGCCTCGTCGGCCTGCGCGGCCTCTTCGACGGCCGCGCGCAGATCTACGCCTACGCCATCGGCGTGCTCGCCGGGACCCTCGTGCAGCTCGCGCTGGTGCTCCCCGTGCTGCGGCGCGTCGGCTTCCCGCTGCGGATCGCGTTCGACTGGCGCGACGCGCGGATCAAGCGCGTCCTCGTGCTGATGCTGCCGGTGACGCTCTCGCTCGGCGTCATCAACATCGACCTGGTCATCAACTCGGCGCTCGGCACGCTCGTCTCCCAGGGCGCCCCGCGCGCGATCGACGCCGCCTTCCGCGTCTACATGCTGCCCCAGGGGATGTTCTCCGTCGCCGTGGCGACCGTCCTGTTCCCGCAGCTCGCCCGCCTGGCCTCCGCCCGCGACATGCCGGGGCTGCGCCGCTTCAGCGGGGACGGGATGCGGTTGATCTTCCTCGCGCTGCTCCCGTGCGCGGCGGCGACGATCGCGCTGGCGGAGCCGATCACGCGCCTCGTCTACGAGCGCGGCGCCTTCGGGAGCCAGTCGACCCAGGACACCGCCCAGGCGCTGCTGTGGTTCTCCTTCTCGCTGCCGTTCGCCGGCGCGAACCTGCTCCTGACCCGGTCGTTCTTCGCCCTGCAGCGCCCGTGGATCCCGACGGGCACCGCGATCATCTCCCTCGTCGTCAACACGGTCGTCTCGCTGCTGCTCTACAAGCCGCTCGGCATTGCCGGCATCGTGATCGGGACCGCGGTCGCCTCCGCGGTGATGACCGTCCAGCAGGTCCTCGCGCTGCGCCGGCTCACGGAGGGCTTCGAGGTCCTGCGCACCATCCGGGCGTTCGTGACGATGACCGCCGCATCGGCCGTCTTCGGAGCCGTCGCGTACGGCGTCTGGTGGCTGCTGGACGAGGGTCTGGGCCGCGGTCTGATCGCCCAGGTCGTGTCCGTCGGGGCCGCGCTGGCCGCGGGCTTCGCGACCTACGGCGCGATCGTCGTCCTGGCCCGCGTCCCCGAGGCCGACCAGCTGATCGGCATGCTGCGCCGGCGGGGCTGAGGCGGGCGGGCGCCCACCTAGTCTCATCGGTCGCCCCATGGCCGATCAGACCCGCATCCGCAACTTCAGCATCATCGCCCACATCGACCACGGGAAGTCGACGCTGGCCGACCGCATCCTCGAGATGACCCAGACGGTCGACCCGCGGGCCATGCGCGCGCAGCTGCTGGACTCGATGGACCTCGAGCGCGAGCGCGGGATCACGATCAAGGCCCAGGCCGTGCGCGTCGCCTACACCGCGCGGGACGGCGAGACCTACGAGTTCCACCTGATCGACACCCCCGGGCACGTGGACTTCACCTACGAGGTCTCGCGCTCGCTCGCGGCGTGCGAGGGCGCGCTGCTGGTCGTGGACGCCTCCCAGGGGGTCGAGGCCCAGACGCTGGCCAACACCTACCTCGCCGTCGAGGGTGGCCTGGAGATCATCGCCTGCCTCAACAAGGTCGACCTGCCGGGCGCCGAGCCCGAGCGCGTCGCCGACGAGGTCGCCGACCTGCTCGGCGAGCCGGCCGACGACGTCCGTCGCATCTCCGCCAAGACGGGGGAGGGCGTGATCGACATCCTCGAGGAGCTCGTCGCGAAGGTCCCGCCGCCCGCCGGGGACATCGACGCCGCCCCCCGCGCGCTGATCTTCGACTCCGAGTTCGACCAGTACCGCGGCGTCGTCGCCTACATCCGCGTCGTCGACGGCACCTTCCACAAGGGGGACGCGATCCGCGCGATGGCCGGCGGCACGAACGCCGACATCGACGAGATCGGCTTCTTCACCCCCGCGATGGTCGCGGTCGACCAGCTCGGCGTGGGCGAGGTCGGCTACCTCATCACGGGCATCAAGGACGTCACCCAGCTGCGCGTCGGCGACACCCTGACCGTGGCCGGCAAGGGCGGCGCGACGGAGGCGCTGCCCGGCTACCGCGACGTCAAGCCGATGGTCTTCTGCGGCCTGTTCCCGATCGAGCAGAACCAGTTCCCCGAGCTGCGCGACGCGCTCGAGAAGCTCACGCTCAACGACGCGGCGCTCCAATGGGAGCCCGAGACCTCCGACGCGCTCGGCTTCGGCTTCCGCTGCGGGTTCCTCGGCCTGCTGCACATGGACATCGTGCGCGAGCGCCTCGAGCGCGAGTACGACCTCGACCTGATGGCCACGATGCCGTCCGTCGAGTTCGAGGTCGAGCAGACCGACGGCTCGATCCTCGAGGTCCACAACCCGACCGACTACCCCGACCCCGCGCGCATCGCCGAGGTGCGCGAGCCCTACGTGCGGGCCAACATCCTCGCGCCGAAGGACTACATCGGCCAGATCATGGAGCTCTGCCAGGACAAGCGCGGCGAGCACCAGGGGATGCACTTCCTGTCGGCCGACCGCGTGCAGGTCACCTACGACCTGCCGCTCGCCGAGATCGTGCTGGACTTCTTCGACCAGCTGAAGTCGCGCACCCGCGGCTATGCCTCGCTCGACTACGAGCCGATCGGCCTGCGCCCGTCGCACCTCGTCAAGCTCGACGTGCTGCTGTCGGGGGACACCGTGGACGCCCTGTCGATGGTCGTCCACCGCGACAAGGCCTACGACATCGGCAAGACGCTCGCGGAGAAGCTGCGCCAGAAGATCCCGCGCCAGCAGTTCGACGTGCCGATCCAGGCGGCCATCGGGGCCAAGATCGTCGCGCGCGAGACCGTCAAGGCCTTCCGCAAGGACGTCACCGCCAAGTGCTACGGCGGCGACATCTCCCGCAAGCGCAAGCTGCTCGAGCGCCAGAAGGAGGGGAAGAAGCGGATGAAGCAGGTCGGCCGCATCGAGGTCCCCCAAGAGGCGTTCCTCGCCGTGCTCGAGCTCGGCGACGCCTCCAAGTAGGTCCGGCTAGGCGCCGGGGGGCGCGGGCGCCGGAGCGGCCGGGGCGCAGTCCTGCGCCTGCGCCGCTGGTGCGGCGGGAACGGGTGCCGTGGGCGCGGCCGGCGGCGGGGTCGCCGCCGGGATCGCGGGCTGTGCCGGTGTGGCGGGTGCCGCCGCGGGCGCCGGCTGGGCCGGTGCAGCGGGCGCGGGCTGCGCGGGAGCGGGGCTCGAGCCGCCGCCCGACGGACCGTGGCCGCTGTCGCCGCCGCCGTGGCCACCGCCGCCGTTGCCGCCGCCGCCGTGCACCGCCGCCGTTGCCGCCTGCGCCACCGCCGCCGCCCGGGGCGGGACCCTGGTCGTCGTCGTGGTGGACGTCGTGCTTGGGCGGACGATCGGCGACCGGCTTGGGCTTGTGCTCGTCGTCCTTGCCCGGCGCCTTGTCGTCGCCGTCGTCGTCGCTGCCGCTGCCGTGGTCGTCGCGCCCGTGGTCGGGGCTCCCTGCGGGTGCCGGCGGGGTGCCGGCGCCCGGCGTGCCCGTCCCGGCCGGTGTCGCACCCGGGTCAGGCGTGGCCGACGGGTCCGGGGAAGCGGACGGGTCGCGCGTGGCTGACGGGTCCGGGGAAGCGGAGGGATCGCGCGTGGCCGACGGGTCCGGGGCGGCGGACGGGTCGCGCGTGGCCGAGCGGGTCCGGAGCGGCGGACGGGTCGCGCGTGGCCGAGGGGTCCGGAGCGCCGGACGGATCGGGCGTCGCCGACGGGTCCGGCGTCGCGCCGGGATCCGGGACCTCAGGCTCGGTCTTGGGCGGGGGGCCCGTCGGGTCGGCGGGGTCCACCGGCGGTTGGTCGGGTGGGCCCTCGGCCACGCCGCCGGAGGTGCCGTCGTTGCCCGCCGCAGGGTCGGGAAGCTCGGGAACGGGACTGTCGGGCGTGGCGCGCGTCGGGGCGCCGCCCGCGCCGGGCGTCGTGGGGCTGGGGCCGGCAGGCGTGCCGGCGCCGGGACCCGTGCCGGCGCCGGGACCCGTGCCGGCGCCGGGTGCGGGCGCGGGGGTCGGGGCCGCAGGCGCGGTGCCGTCGGGCCGGCCGGCGCTGCCGCTGGGCTCGATGCCGTCGCCGGAGGCGTCGCCGCCGCCGCCACCGCCAGAGCCGCCAGGGGTGCCGCCACCGCTGCCGCTCCCGCTGGTGCCGCCACCGGAGCCGGAGCCGGAGCCGGCGCCCGTCCCGGGCAAGATCACGACGGGGGCCTGCGCGGCGGGCCGTCCGGCCGCGGAGGTGCCGGCGACGTCACCGTCCGCGCCGCTCCTCCCGTTGCGCGTGCGGGGCGAGCCGGCAGGCTCGTCGCCAGGGTCGACCTGGGCGAGCGGCGTGGACTGGGAGGGCCGGCCGAGCAGGCTCGACCCGGGCCAGCCGCTGAAGTCCACGAAGGGGTGCAGGAGGATCCCGACGAGCACGGGCACGACGATGGCCCAACCGATGATGTTGGCCACTGCGAGGGCTTTGAGCTTCCTGCTCATGATGGGCTCGTGGTCTGGGTCATGCACTCTCCGACGTCCGAGTCAGACGGCCAGGACGTCTGGCCGGTCGTGACGACCGATCTCACAGTGTATGCCCGAATGCGACAGATCAAAGCGGCGGTTTGGGACGACTGGGCTGCTGACCCCAACCTACACTGGACCCCGGTGCTCAGCCCCCGGCAACAGCTGCTCCTGCGCAAGGTGGTCGATCGGCACACGGAGACCGGTCAGCCCGTCGGATCGAAGGCCCTGTCGGCCGCCGCCGACGTCGCGTTCGGGGCCTCCACGGTCCGCTACGAGCTCGCGATGCTCGAGGAGCGCGGCCTCCTGGCCCACCCCCACACCTCAGCGGGCCGCGTCCCCACCGACGCCGGCTACCGCTACTACGTCGATCACCTGCTCGCCGCCACCCAGGCGCCGAAGCCGATCATCGCACCGCTCGAGCTCTCCCTCGTGCGCCGGGAGGTCGACGAGGCGATGCGCGCGGCCACCGCCACGCTCTCGCAGCTGACCAACCTGCTCGCGATCGTCTCCGCCCCGCCGATCGACACCACCACCATCCGCCACGTGGAGGTGCTGCTGCTGCAGCCCCAGGTGCTGATGGTCGTCGTGATCACCTCCACCGGCGGCGTCTCCAAGCGCGTCTTCACCTACGACTCGCCGGTCGATCCCGGGCTCGCCGACTGGGCCGCCGCCTACCTCAACGAGCAGGTCGTCGGGCAGGGCCTCGGTGCCCGCACCCTCCGCGCGCGGCTCGCCGACCCAGCGCTCAACGCCGGCGAGCGGGAGTTCGTCGCCAGCCTCGCGCCCGTCTTCACCCACCTCGAGGACACCGCGGAGGACACGCTCTACGTCGACGGCGCCCACCGCCTGTTCAGCGAGGGCCGGCTCGCCGACGTCTCGCAGCTCCATGAGCTGATGGAGGTGCTCGAGCGGCGCGCCTCGCTGCTCGCCCACCTGCGCCAGGCGCTCGACCAGCGCGAGGTCTACGTGCGCATCGGCGCCGAGAACGACCTGCCCGCCCTGCGCGGCATGAGCCTGGTCGCCGCCAACTACGGGCTGCCGCAGCGCAACCTCGGCACGATCTCGATCATCGGGCCCACCCGGATGGAGTACCGCGAGGTGATCGGCACCGTGCGGGCGGCCGCTGCCGAGCTCTCGCGCTTCGTCGAGGACGTGTGGACATCATGAAGCGCGACTACTACGACGTCCTCGGCGTCGACCGGGCAGCCGACGACACCGCCATCAAGAAGGCCTTCCGCCGCCTCGCGCGCGACGCGCACCCGGACGCCAACCCCGACGACCCCGAGGCCGAGGAGCGCTTCAAGGAGCTCGCCGAGGCCTACGAGGTCCTCTCGGACGGCCAGAAGCGCCAGCTCTACGACCGCCACGGCCACGACGGCCTGAAGTCCGGCGGCTATCAGCCCCCGACCGACTTCGGCAGCCTCAGCGACCTGCTCGGCTCCATCTTCGGCGGCGCGGCGGGCGGCGGGGGCTTCGGCGACATCTTCGGCGGCGGACGCGCCGGCGGCCCCGCCCAGGGCGCCGACGTCGGCGTGCAGATCGACGTCGACCTCGCGGAGGCCGCCACGGGTCTCAGCGAGGAGATCACCTACGAGGTCGTCGCGACCTGCGAGCACTGCAAGGGCAACGCCGCGGAGCCGGGCACCCCGATCTCCACCTGCCAGACCTGCGGCGGCGCCGGCCAGGTCCAGCAGGTCCAGCGCACGCCCTTCGGCCAGATGGTCCGCTCGGGCGTCTGCCCGACCTGCGAGGGCCAGGGCAAGGTCCCCGAGACGCCGTGCCGCGTCTGCTCCGGCCGCGGCCGCGTGGCCGACGAGCGCGCCGTCGCCGTCGACGTCCCCGCCGGCATCGCCGACGGCCAGCGCATCCGGGTCACCGGCCGCGGCCACGCGGGGGAGCGGGGCGGCCCCCCGGGCGACCTGTTCGTGCTCGTCCACGTCCGCGAGGACAGCCGCTTCGTGCGCGACGGCGACGATCTCGTGACGGCGCTCAGCGTCCCGGCACCGCTCGCCGCGCTCGGCGCGAGCCTCCCCGTTCCGACGCTCGACGGCGACCAGGAGCTCGAGATCCCGGCCGGCACCCAGCCCGGCAAGGTCCTGACCGTGCGGGGGGCGGGCATGCCGTCCCTGCGCAGCGGCCGCCGCGGCGACCTGCGGGTGATGGTCGACGTCTCGGTCCCGCGCAAGCTCGACAAGCACCAGCGCAGGCTGATGCAGGAGCTCGCGGACTCGATCGGCGACGACGCCTACCGCGACGACGAGTCGGTCCTGGGCAAGCTGCGCCGCCTCGCCCGCCACCTGTGATCCGCCTCGCGGTCCACGTGGGACAGGACCCCGACGGCGTCGTCCTCGCGGAGCTGATGGAGCTCTCACCCGGTGGGGTGGAGGAGCACGACGGCCCTGACGGGCTCCAGTACGTCCTCTACGGCGCCCCCGGCGAGCTCCCCGAGCTGCCCGACTCCCACGTCACCGCGGGCGGGCGCCTGCTGGCGGTCACGAGCACGGAGATCGAGGACGACTGGGACGAGCGCTGGAAGTCGTGGCACCAGCCCGTCGTGCTCGGCGGCCGCCGTGGGCGCCTGCGGGTGCGGCCGCCGTGGGAGCCGGCCCTGGACGACTCCGCGCTTCCCGAGCTGGTCGTGGATCCCGCCCAGGCCTTCGGGACCGGCGCGCACGCGACCACGCGTCTGTGCCTCGAGCTCCTCCTCGACCTCGACACGCCCGCCGACGCCGCTCTGGCCGACTGGGGCTGCGGGACGGGCGTGCTGGCGATCGCCGCCCACCGCCTCGGCTACGGGCCGGTCGTGGCCGTCGACCACGATCCGCTCGCGGTCAGCGCGACGATCGACAACGCGGCCGTCAACGGCGTGGACCTGCAGGCCTGGCAGGCCGACCTGCGCGACGGCCCGCTGCCCCCGGCGCCGACCGTCTGCGCGAACCTGCTGCGGCCGCTGCTGCTGGAGTGCGCTCGATCGCTCGAGACCGTCCCCGACCGGTTGATCGCGTCCGGTCTCCTCGCCGAGGAGGGAGACGAGGTGGCCGCGGCCTTCGCCCCGCACGGGCTCGTGGAGCGTGATCGTCGACACGCCGCCGAGTGGTGCGCGTTGGTGTTGACGCGCGAGGGGTAGAGACTGCTGCGATGCCCTGGAACGTCGTGATCCTCGGCGGTGGCTACGGCGGACTGACCGCCGCCCGCCGCCTCGAGAAGCTCCTCCCCAACCAGTCGGCGAGCGTCACGCTCGTCTCGGACCAGAACTTCATGCTCAACACGACGCTGCTCCCTGGGGCGTCGGGGGGCACGCTGGAGCCGCGCCACGTCGTCGTGCCGCTGCGCGAGGAGCTGCATTCGACCCACATCCGGATCGGCCGCGTCGTCGGCCACGACCGCGACGCCCGGACGATCTCCTACGTCCCCGGCGAGGGCGCGGAGGAGTCGCTGCACTACGACCAGCTGATCGTCGCGCTCGGCTCGACGTCCAAGACGCTCCCGGTCCCCGGCCTCCAGGAGCACGCGATGGGCTTCAAGACCCTCGCGGAGGCGATCGCGCTGCGCAACCGGCTGATCTCCTCGATGGAACGGGCGGAGGCCGAGGAGGACCTCGACGCGCGCCGCGCGCTGCTGTCGTTCGTCTTCGTCGGCGGCGGCTACGCCGGGCTCGAGGGCCTCGCGGAGCTGCAGGACCTCGGGCGCGACATCATCGAGAACTACCCGCGCTGCAAGGTCACCGGGATGCGCTTCGTCCTGATCGAGGCACGTGACCGCGTGATGGGGGAGATCTCGCCGTCCCTGGCCGAGTTCGCCTCCGCGGAGCTGCGCAAGCGCGGCATCGAGATCATGACCGGGACCCAGGTCGAGACGATCGAGGCCGACGTCGTCACCCTCAAGGACGGGACCACCATCCCGGCGCGGACGGTCTGCTGGACCGCCGGCGTCACACCCGTCCCCGTCGTGGCCAAGCTCGGCTTCGAGCTCGACGGGGACCGCCTGGCCACCGACCGCTTCTGCCAGGTCAAGGGCACCGACGACGTCTGGGCGATCGGCGACTGCGCCGCGATCCCCGACCCCGCGCGCAAGGGTCAGCCGTGCCCGCCGACGGCCCAGCACGGCATGCGCCAGGGCCGCACCGTGGCCCGCAACGTCGCCAACCGGCTCGCCGGCCGCAAGCCCAGGCCCTTCCGCTACAAGACGCTCGGCGTGTTCGTCGACATGGGCCGCCAGGAGGCCGTCGCGGAGACCGTCGGCATCAAGTGGCGCGGCTTCCCGGCCTGGTTCCTCGCCCGCACCTACCACCTGTCGCAGATGCCGGGCTACAAGCGCCGGCTGCGCATCACGATCGACTGGACCGTCGACCTCGTCTTCCCGCGCGACACCGCCGAGCTCGGGCAGCTCGGCCACCCGCCGCGGCTCGAAGGCCCGGCGCAGCCGTCAGGCGGGGCGCCCGAGGCCGGCCCCGACGAAGGCGTCGGCCTCGCCGGCGTTGCACTCGACGACGGATCGGGCACGCAGGCACGTCCGTAGCCGCGTCGGCGGCACGTCGCGGTCGATCCTGACCGTCGTGCCGTCCTTCGCGAGCCACACGAGGTCCAGCGGGAAGCGCATCGTCACGGTGTGGACGCTGCGGCACTTCGGGATGTGCAGCGCGAGCCCCGTCGGCAGCGCGTCGAGCCGGGCGAGGCCCTTCGAGCGCGACCGGCGCGTCTTGGCGTAGGCGACGCGGTGCTCGCCGTCGAGGTCGGTGGCGGGCAGCGCGTCGAGGCGCTCACAGGGTGCGGGCGCCATCAGCCGAGGCAGAACTCGCAGCCGCCGCCGCCACCGGTCCCACCGCCCCCACCGGAGCCGCCTCCGCCGGACGGCGGTGCGGCCGTCGGCGCGGGGGCCTGGGGGACAGCGGTCGCCGCGGGCGGCGTCGTGGCGGTGGAGGGGGCCTGCGGGGCGGCCTTGGCCCTGGCCCTGGCCCGGGCGGCCGCACGCTCGGCGGCCTTGCGCTTCGCGATGCGGGCGCGGCGCGCGGCCTGGCGGGCGTCCTTGATCGCGCCGGCGTGCGCGGCCGCCGCACCCGTCTGGGCGGTGCGGAACTCCTCCCGCTGCTGCCGCTGCTCGGCCGTGAGGCCGGGGGTGGCCGTCGCGGAGGGAGTCGCCGTGGGCTCGGCGGTCGTCGTCGGCTCGGGGGTGCTGGTGCGCTGGGAGGCCTTGCTGTCGCCCGAGCCGGTGTCGCCGGTGAGCAGCGAGGTGCCGACGACGACGATCAGCACGCCGGCGACGGCGTAGACGACGAGGCGGACCATCGGGGTCGCCCACAGGGCGCCGATGCCGCGCTTGCCGTCCTTGCGCCTGCGCGGCGGGACCGTGGCCGTCGCGGTGGTGGCGGCGGCGACGGTGGCCGGTGCGGGCGCCGGGCGCCAGCCCGAGTCGCCCCAGTCGTCGACGTCGCCGATGTCGGCGCTCGGGCGCAGGGGCGGGTCGGCTGCGGGCGCGGTCGCCGGGCCCTCGGCGCGGCGGCCGTTGCGGGGCGGGTCGGCGTCGTCGTGTCCGTGATGGCCGTTGCGGCCGACGGCGTCGTCGCCGGGTGCGTCGTGCCCGTTGCGGGCGGGTTCCTCGCCGGGGTGGTCGTCGACGTCGTGCGCGGGCGCGGGCGGCTCGTCCCGGCCCACGTCCCAGCTCGTGAAGGCCGGCGGCGTGGCGACGGCCGTCGGCACCTCGGCGGGCACCTCCTCGCTCCCCACCACGCGCTCGGACTCGCCGTCGACGGCGCCGTCGGCGCCCCAGTCGTCCACCTCGTCCCAGGTGTCCACCGTGCCGACGCCCGAGCCGCCGAAGGCCGCTGCGCCCGTGCGCGCGAGCGGGCGCGAGGACGTCGGACGCCCTGCGGCGGCGGCCCGCTTGCGCGGACGACGGCCGCGGCGCTTGGTGGCGGTGCGTGAGCGCGAGGCAGGCTTCGAGGTCCGCTTGATGCGGCCCACGACGATCAACCCCACACCGAGCACGGCGGCTAGGACCAGCAGGACTTCCATGTGCACCTCGATGGTCGCAGCACCCCCGGAGGGGCGCAACGTCGTGAAACTCAGCCTGACGTCCGGGAGGAGGGTTCCCGAATCGCACGCTGGGCTATCTTCGGCCCGTGACCGGCCCGGACTTGAGCCCCGAACCTGCGTCCGTGGCCGTTCGCAGCGGCGGGAGGCAGCGCCCGGTGGTGCTGACGTTCGGACTGCGGCCTGAGCGATTGACGGACGGCGAGGGGCGCATCGACTGCTTCCTCGAGCCCCCCGGCCCCGAGAAGCTCGACCTCCTCGTCAAGGCCCTGCGCTCCGGGCTCGAGGACGGCGGAGCGGTGATCGTCCTCCTCCCGGAGTGGTTCGACGCCGACGGCGCGATGCGCCTGGACATGGCCCTCGCCGTGCTCGACGACGCCCGCATCGCCGTGCACCGCACCGCCCTGCCGCCGCTGGCCGGCACCGCCCTGGCCTCCCTGGCCTCCGCCGTCGCACCCCACCTGCCCTCGGCCGGGATGCTCGCGTCGGTGCTCGGGGACCTCGAGGCCCAGCTGCAGGTCATCACCTGGCTGGGCAGCGTCGGCGGGCTCACCACGCCCGCGCCGTCCTTCGGGATGTCGCTGACCTCCTTCGGCCCGGGCTCGGCCTTCGCCGTCTCCTCCTATCCGGAGCTCGCGGTGCACAAGGTGCGCGGAGGCGGGTTGGACGGGATCCCGCTGCCACCGGTCGAACGGCCCTCGCGCCTCGTCGTGGCCGACCACGGGGGCGACGCCGCCTGGATGCTCGGGCCCGTCAAGGACAGCCTCGGCGTCGAGGTCCGCGCCGTCGACCCCATGGACGCCGGTCGCAGGTGGTGGGGGACGGGCAAGCTCGTGGAGGGCGTCCTGGTGCCGATCGACGTCGACCGCCTCGGCCGCCAGCTGATGACGGGCCGCGAGATGTGGAGCTGCCGGTGGTGCGCGGCCGAGATCGGCCGCTCACCCTGCCCGATGTGCGGGCACCGCGGGGGGCCTGCCCGCCGGCCTCAGCAGGGCGCGCGCAAGTAGGACGTCACGCGCGGACCGGCGTCCGTCGTGACCTTGCCGGTGGCGAAGTAGAGCCGGCCGTCGCAGGAGCGCGGCTCGCGCAGCGTCACCGTCGCCGGGACCGCCTGCCGGTCGCCGTCCACGCAGTTGGGGTCGCAGTCGTTGAAGCGCATCGTCCCGGTGCCCGTCGCGCCCTCGGGGGCCCAGCGCGACCAGTCGACGTCCTCCACCTGGCTGTCGGCGGCGAACACGACCGTCGACGGGCGCACGGACGTCCGGCCGAACACGTCGAAGAGGCCGACCTCACCGGCGGCGAGCTGCGCCCGCACCTTCGCCGGCAGCGGCTGCGCCTGCGACGCGGTCGGCGTCGGCGTCGGCGCGTCCAGTCGCTCCTGCGGGATCGCGGTCGGCTCCTCGGGCAGCGCGGCCCCGGAGGACTCCTCGCCACAGCCGGTGGCGCCGGCCGCCAGGGCGCAGAGGAGCAGCAGGGTGGGGACGGCGCGGCGCATCAGTCGTTCGGCGAGATCTTCGGCTCGCCACAGTATTGGTTGTGCAGGGAGGCGGCCTGGCCGCGCACGCCGTCGTAGCGGTCGGGGAACGCCGACACCTGGACGGTCTGCGCGAGGTGCCCGGTGGTCCCGCCATAGCCCCCGCGGTCGAGCGCGATCGCCTTCGCGAGGAACGAGGAGGTCGCGTAGGCGACGTTCGTGCGCTGCTCGAACGTGCCCCAGCCGGCCGCGCGCTGCTGGAAGACGCCGACGGAGTCGCGGTCGCCGTAGGTCAGGTTGCGCACGCCGGACTCGACGATCGCGGTCTCGAACGTCGCCAGGCGCACCCGCGCGGAGGCGTTGCGGTCCTCCAGGACGCTGCACATGATCCGCATGACCGCGGGGTCGGGGTTGCCGGCCGTCGCGGTCGCCGTGCCGTCGTTGAGCAGGTCGAGGTCCTCGTAGGCGGCGTCCCAGTCGATGAGGCGGACGTCCAGCGCCTGATCGCCGAAGCCATAGCCGCCGCCCGCGCCCGCCCCGATGCTCGCCGAGCCGGCGTCGACGTGGAGATGGTCGTAGTGGCCCGGGGCGCGCCAGATCGTCGCGTAGCCCAGTCGCTGCAGGTCTGCGATCAGCGGGTCAAGCGCCGCCATCTCCGCGGGGGACTGGCCCGCGCCCGCGTTGATGTCCAGTGCCCCGGCGTTGCCGCACGCGTAGTGCTGCGACGTCGTGGAGCGCCCGACGGCGGCGGCCGATCCGGGCCCGGAGAACGCCGCGTTCTCCCCGATGTCGAAGCCCTGGGACTGCAGGAACCGCCCGAGCTTGATCACGTCGTTGCCCGGGCCGGCGTCGGTGCAGGTCGGCTTGTCCCCGTCCAGCTGCGACTTCTGGAAGCGGTCCCACTCCGCCTGGGTGACCTTGCGGTCGCCGCCGCCGGCCGCGCCCCCGGAGCCGCCGCCAGACCCCCCGCCGCCGCCGAGGCCCGTGCCGGCGCTGACCTCGATGCGCGCGCGGGCCTTCGCGGCGCCCCTGACGTCCTCCGCGTCGACGCGCTTGGCGTCGCCGCCGAGCTGCTCCGAGGTGAGCACGCGCACCTTCACGTCGGTGTCGCGGCGGTGGTAGGCGACGACGACCGCGCCGTTGCGCTTCGCGTAGTCGGCGACGGCGGCCCGGACGGGGGCGTCCTGGATCAGCGACGGGTCGGCGATGCCGCCGCCCGCCATCATCGCCTCCAGCTGCTGCTTGGCGCTGCGGGCGCCGGCGAGGGCGGCCGCGTCGGCGGCCGTCTGGGCCTGGGAGCGCAGGACGGCACCGCGGGCGACCTGGAAGAGCCCGAAGCCGAGGGCCAGGACGCTGAGCAGCAGCGCCGCCATCAGCGGGAAGATCTGTCCGTCCTGGCGACGCATGGCCACGTGGTCAATCTACGCACGGGTGCGCGGGTGCGCGTGGGTCGGGGGCCTCAACCTGCCCTTGGGACCGGTCATGAGACGGCGCGGTCGGGGCCGATCGCGGGTACCTTCACGGCGTGAATCCGCGTCAGCGTCGTGCGCTCCTGCTGTTGATCCTCTCCTTCGTGGGGCTCGTCGTCGTGTTCGTGCTCGTGTCGGGCTACGTCTCCGACGTCCGCAAGGAGGTCGACCCGAAGGTCACGGTGCTCGCCCTGAGCAAGGACGCGCCGCCCTTCAAGGCCTTGACCGACGACATGGTCGAGACGAAGCGGATGCCCAAGCGCTACGCCCCCAAGACGGCCCTGACCGACCGCGGTCAGATCGTCGGCTTCGTCCCGCGGTCGGAGCTGACCGCCGGTTCGATCCTGCAGGACGGGATGCTCTCCTCGCCGCCGGCGCTGCAGCCCGGCCAGCGCGAGCTCGCGATCCTCGTCGACGCCGAGACGGGGGTCGCCGGCAAGATCCAGACGGGCTCGACCGTCGACGTCGTCGCCACCTTCGAGGCGTCCGACCGCTCGCCGGCCACCTCGGAGGTCGTCGTCCCCGACGCCCAGGTGCTCGGCGTGGGCCAGACCCGCGTCAAGGGGGGCAACCAGCAGGACGCCGACCCCACGACCGTCGTGCCCGTGACCTTCGCGCTCACCCCACAGCAGGTGCTCAAGATCCAGTACGCCGAGTCGCTGGCCGCCGAGGTCCGCCTGGCGCTGCGCCGTCCCGGCGACGCGCAGAAGCTCAAGGGCTCCGAGCGCGAGTACCAGCGGCCCAAGGGCGCCTCGGGGCAGGGGTCCTGATGGACCAGCGCCTCCTGTTCGCCATCGCCGACGTCGACGTGGCGTCCAACGCGGCCGCCCTCGCCTCCGAGGGGGACGGGCTCGACGTCGTCGCGACGGTCTCCGAGCCCGACGAGGTCGCCCGCACCCTGCGCCGCCAGGACGTCGACGTCGTCGTCCTCCACGACGCGCTGGGCACCACGCCCGTGCTCACGCTGGCGCGGGAGATCGCCGCGGGCTTCCCGGAGGTCGGGCTGGTCCTGATCGCCGAGGACGAGTCGCCCGCCCTGATGCGCTCGGCGATGCAGGCCGGGCTGCGCGACGTCCTCACCCTGCCGCTGACCTTCGACGCGCTCGAGGCCGGGGTGCGCAACGCCGCCCAGTGGTCGCGGGCCCTGCGCGAGCGCGTCTCGGTGGACGAGACCGCCGCGTCGGGGCTCGGCGGGCAGCTGATCGCCGTCGCAGGCTCCAAGGGCGGCGTCGGCACCACGACGGTCGCGCTGCAGCTCGCGCTCGCCGCCACGCGGGCCGCACCCGGCAAGCCCGTCTGCCTCGCCGACTTCGACATGCTCACAGGGGACCTGCGGACGCTGCTCGACACCCCGCCGCGGCGCTCGGTCGCCGACCTCGTCGAGGTCGCCTCCGAGCTCACCGTGCGCCACCTGCAGGAGACGCTCTACAGCCACCCGGCCGGGATCCGCCTCCTGCTGGCCCCGGAGGAGGGCGAGCGCGGGGAGGACGTCACCAACGAGGTGTCGCGCAACGTGCTCGACGCCGTGCGCTCCCGCCACGCGCTGACGATCGTGGACTGCGGATCGAGCTTCTCGGAGGCCTCCGTCGCCGCGATCGAGGCGGCCAGCCGCCTCATCATCGTCACCACGCCCGACATCCTCGCCCTGCGCGGCGTGCATCGGATGCGGGAGCTGCTGCGGCGCCTGCAGGCCCGCGAGACCGACGACGCGATGATCGTGCTCAACCGCACGTCGCGCAAGCTCGAGGTCCAGCCCGACGTCGCGCGCCGCGTCGTCGGCGGCCAGTTCGCCCAGACGACGATCCCGGCCGACTTCGCCGCCTTCGAGCCCGCCGTCAACACGGGGCAGCCGGGGCGGCTGACCGATCAGAAGGTCCTGCAGGCCTTCGACAAGCTCGCCGCGGAGCTCGACGCCGTCCCGGACGAGGACGACGACGTCGACATGGGCGTCGAGGACGACGGCCGCGGTGGCGGCGGCGGCCTGCTCAGCCGCCTGACCGGCGAGCGCGGCCAGTCCTCCGCGGAGTTCCTGGGGATGCTGCCGCTCGTCCTGGTCACCGCCGTCGTGATCTGGCAGATGGCGCTGACCGGGTTCACCTACGTGATGGCCGGCAACGCGGCCCGCGAGGGTGCCCGCGAGCTCGCGACCAACACGTCCGAGAAGCCGAAGGGCAACCCGCCCTACCGCCGGCAGGCCGCGGAGCGGCTGCCCGGCGCGTGGCGCAAGGACGCCGACATCAAGCGCGTCGAGAACGAGTCGAAGGTGACCGTCAAGCTCAAGGTCCCCGTGCTCTTCCCGGGGGTCGTGAGCCCGATCCAGATCGCCTCCACGTCGGGCTCGGTGATCGAGGACGAAGACCTCGACGACGACTACACCTCCAAGCGGTCCGCGACCCCGGAGCCCCAGTGAGCCGCCTGCGCCGGCTTCACGACCAGTCGGGCCAGGCCGCCACGGAGTTCATGGGCTGGATCGGCTGGGTCCTGCTCGCCGGCCTCGTGGCGTGGCAGATCCTGCTCGCGGGCTGGACGAAGCTCGAGGCGACCAACGCGGCCCGCACCGGCAGCCGCGTGATCGCCCGCGACGGCGGCGACCCGCAGCGCGCCGCCCGCGCCGCGCTGCCGGGGCCGCTGCGCAAGGGCGTGAAGATCGAGGTCCGGGGGGACAAGGTCTCCGTACGCGTGCCCATGCCGATCATCGTGCCCGCCGCCGTCAACGCCGACCGCTTCGCCATCTGGGGCCGCGCCGAGCTGCCGTCGTGACCGAGGGGGACTGACATGGGCCTCAAGGACCGCATCCAGGGCGACGCCGGCCGTCCGGCGTCCGGTGACGGGGGCGTCGCCTTCTTCCGCCGCCGCCTCCTCGAGGAGGTCAACCTCGGCGAGCTGGCCGAGCTCTCCGAGCAGCAGCGCCGCGCGCGCCTCGAGCGCACCGTCGGTCGCATGGTCTCCCGCGAGGGGCCGGTGCTCTCCAACGCCGAGCGCGGGTCGCTGATCCGGCGCATCATCGACGAGGCGATCGGCCTCGGCGTCCTCGAGCCGCTCCTGGCCGACGGGACGGTGACCGAGATCATGGTCAACGGCCCCGACGACGTCTGGGTCGAGCGTGAGGGCCGCGTGCAGCGCGCGGACATGACCTTCACCGACGAGGCGCAGCTCTACCAGACGATCGATCGCATCGTCTCCCAGGTCAACCGGCGCGTGGACGAGTCCTCGCCGATGGTCGACGCGCGCCTGCCCACGGGCGAGCGCGTCAACGTGATCATCCCCCCGCTCGCGGTCAAGGGGCCGACGCTGACCATCCGCCGCTTCCCGCGGCTGTTCTCCCTCCAGCAGCTGATCGAGCTGGGGTCCGTCGATGAGCCGATGGGCCAGCTCCTGCGCCTCTGCGTCGAGGCGAAGCTCAACATCGTCATCTCCGGCGGCACCGGCGCGGGCAAGACCACGCTCCTGAACGCCCTGTCGGCGTCCGTTCCCGCCGAGGAGCGGATCGTGACGATCGAGGACTCCGCGGAGCTGCGCCTGCAGCAGCCGCACGTCGTCACGCTCGAGGGCCGGCCGGCCAACGTCGAGGGCAAGGGCCAGGTCACGATCCGCGACCTCGTCAAGAACTCGCTGCGCATGCGGCCGGACCGGATCATCGTCGGCGAGGTCCGCGGCCCGGAGACGCTCGACATGCTCCAGGCGCTCAACACGGGCCACGAGGGGTCGCTGACCACGGTGCACTCCAACTCGTGCGACGACGCGATCCACCGGATCGCGACCCTCGCGACGATGAGCGACCTGCACATCCCCTACGACGCGCTGCAGGACCAGATCAACTCCGCGATCCACATGCTCGTGCAGGTGGACCGCCAGGCCGACGGCGCGCGGCGCCTGACGGAGATCGCCGTGGTGGCCTCCAGCCGGCGGGAGACGTTCAAGCTCGCGACGGTCGCGCGCTTCGACGCCGACCCCGTCGGCGCCGACCGCAAGGTCACGGGGACCTACCGCCACTTCCGGCCGCCGCCGTGGTTGGAGCGCCGCCTGATGCTGATGGGCTTCGACCTCCCGAAGGCGTTCGTCGACGACGCCGACGCCGCGGCGCTCGAGCGGGAGGCCGCGTGAGTCAGAGCGCCCAGGCGCTCGCCGCCCTGGCCGTGACGCTGTCGGTGACGTTCGCGGCGATCACGATCCTCGTCTCCGGCTACTCGCGCCGGGCCGAGCTCGTCGTCCGCGGCGGCGACGGCGGCCGCGAGGCCAACCGCGGCCGCTGGGCGGAGGCGCTGGACCTGCGCCTGCGCCGGACCGGGCCGGGCTCGAAGCTCTCGCGCTGGCTTCAAGCGTGCGGCTCGCCGGTCAACCTGCTCGAGTTCGTCGGCATCATCGCCGCTGCGACGGTGGTCAGCGCCCTGTTCCTGCTGCTGTTCGTCGGGCTGATCCCGGCCGTGGTCGTCGCCTGCGCCCTGTGCGTCGCCGGTGGCCGCGCCTGGGGGGAGCGCCGCCGCGGCCAGCGGACGGAGGCGTTCATCCAGCAGCTCCCCGAGCTCGCGCGCACGCTGTCCAACGGCGCCTCCGCCGGGCTCTCGATGGCCGGCGCGGTGACGCTGGCCGCCCGGGAGAGCTCCGACCCCGCCGCGACCGAGCTCGGTGTCGTCGTCCAGGAGCTGCGCCTGGGCAAGCCGCTCACCGAGGCGCTCGACGAGCTGCGCTCCCGCCTGCCCTCCCGCGAGGTCGCGGTCCTCGTCACGACGCTCGCGATCCAGCAGCGCGCCGGCGGCGACACCGTCAAGGCGCTCGGCGAGCTGTCGGAGACCCTCGAGGCCCGCAAGGACCTGCGCCGCGAGGTCCGCACGCTGCTCGCCGGCACGGTCTACACGTCCTACCTCGTCGCGGTGATGGGCGTCGGCACCCTCGTGCTCCTCAACGTGATCTCGCCCGGTGTGCTGCGGGAGATGACCTCGCAGCCGCTCGGGATCGCGGCGTTCGTCGTCGCGGGCCTGCTGTGGGCGATCGGCTTCACCCTCATCCGCTCGATGACGAAGGTGGAGCTGTGAGCCCCGGCGTCTACGGCCTGCTCGCGACGGCGTGCGTCGCGCTCGCCCTCTACGCGTACCCGCGCATGCGCGCCGCCGAGATCGACCCCTTCGACGTCCCGGGGGAGGCCGGGGACGCGCCGGACAAGTCCATCACCCGCAAGCTGTTCAACGGCCTCTCGCGCCGGCTGGGCCCGGCGATCGCGCGCTCCCGCGGGGAGTTCGCGCTCGAGAAGGTCAACACCCGCCTCGACCACGCCGGCCGGCCCGGGCACATGAACGCGGAGCGCTTCCTCGGCAACCAGGCGGCGTCGGCGGTGCTGCTCTCGGGCCTGTTCCTCCTCCTGTTCCTGCTCGGGGGGCAGTGGTACATGATCCTCGTCGGCGCGTTCATCGGCTGGGGCGGCTGGGAGGTCTGGATCCGCCGCCGCGGCCGCCTGCGCCAGGAGCGCATCGAGAAGGACCTGCCGGACTTCCTCGACATCCTCTCGGTGACCGTGCGCGCCGGCCTCGGCTACCGCGCCGCGCTCGGTCGCGTGGCGGAGTCGCTCGGCGGCCCCACGGGGGAGGAGATGACCACCGCGCTGCGCCAGATGGGCCTCGGCGTGAGCCGGCGAGAGGCGTTCGAGGGGCTGCGCGAGCGCTCGTCGTCGGACTCCATGTCGTCCTTCGTCGCGGCGCAGCTGCAGGCGGAGGAGCTCGGCGTGCCGCTCGCCGACGCGCTCAACGACATCGCGGAGGACATGCGCCGCCGCGCCCACCAGAACGCCCGCCGCCACGCCCAGCGCGCGGCCCCGCGCGTCTCGCTCGTGACGACGATGCTGATCGTCCCCGGCGCCATCATCCTCCTGCTGGTGTCGATCATCATCGGCTCCGACATCACCGGATCGGGCCTGCTCGGATGACCGGGCGCGACGACCAGCCGCCGGTGCTCGAGCGCGGCGAGTCCGGCGCGGCGGGCTGGCTGGCGCAGGCGACGCGCCTCGTCCTCGGCATCCGGTCGCTCGTCCTGCTGCTCACGCTGGCGTACGCGTCGTCGCTCGACCGTCCGGTCGTGCTCGCGCTCGCGGTCCTGATCGCGGCCGTCTCCTCGCTCGTGCCCCTGCGCATGTGGGACCGGGTCGGGCCGAAGCTCGTGCGCCACCCGCTGTGGCTGGCGGGGGAGGTCGTGCTCGCGACGCTCATCCTCGTCATCACCGGCGTCGAGAGCCCCTTCTACTCCTACACGCTGGGCACCGCCGTGCTCGCCGGCCTGCTCTACGGCTTCCCCGGGGCCGCGGTGTTCGGGCCGCTCCTGGCCGGCGTCTACCTGTGGGTGGCCGACATCCGCTCCGACGTCTCACCGCTGCCGGACTCCTTCCAGCTCGAGGTCGGCCTGCCGGCGCTCTACGTGATCACGGCCCTGGCCGGTGCCGCCGCCCGGCAGCTGCTCGACCGCGTCGCGACCGCCGAGCGCGAGCTCGCCGAGCAGGAGTCGACGGCCGCCGCCGAGCGCGAGCGTGGCCGGCTCGCCCGCGACATGCACGACTCCCTGGCCAAGACCGTGCACGGGATCGGCTTCTCCGCCCTGGCGCTGTCGCGGCGGATCGAGAAGGACCCCGCCGCGGCCGCCGCCGACGCGCGCCAGCTCGCCCAGGACGCGAAGGTCGCCGCCCAGGAGGCGCGCGACCTGATCGCGGGGCTGCGCGAGCGCCAGGAGGAGTCCACGCTCGCCCCGGGGCCCGCGCTGCGTGCCGAGGCGGCGGAGTGGTCGGCGACGACGCAGATCCCCATGAAGCTGCGCATCGAGGACGTCTCGGACCTCCCGCCCGTCGCCGCCCGCGAGCTGCGCTGGATCCTCAAGGAGGCGTTGCGCAACGTGTCGCGTCACGGGAAGGGCACCCAGCGCGTGTCGGTGTCCGTGCGTCGCCTCGGCGGGCGGGTCGTGCTCAGCGTCATCGACGACGGGCCGGGGTTCGAGGTCCCCGACGACCTCGCGACCCTCTCCGCCAACCGCCACTACGGCGTCGTCGGGATGCGCGAGCGTGCGCAGGTGGCCGGCGGCGACCTCGACATCGAGTCCGCGCCCGGGGAGGGCTGCACGATCTCCGTGTGGGTCCCCGCCGCCGCGCCCGAGACGCCGCAGCGCGCGGAGCCCGTTCCGGTCGCGGAGCCCCCGGCCCCGGCGCCGGACCCCGAGCCCGCCGCGGAGCGCCGCCCGCGCCGCGCCCGGCCCGAGGCGGAGCCTGAGCCGGAGCCTTCCGCCGCGCCCGCCCGTACGGTCTCCGGGTACCAATGGCAGTAGTCCGCGTCCTCCTCGTCGATGACAACGCGATCGTGCGTCGCGGCCTCGCGAGCCTCCTCGACGCCGCGGACGGCATCGACGTCGTCGGCGAGGCCGGCGACGGCCGTGAGGCGATCGCGAAGGCCGCCGAGCTCAAGCCCGACGTCGTGTGCCTCGACGTGCGCATGCCCGTGATGGACGGCGTCGCCGCCGCCGGGCCGCTGTCGAAGGGCAGCCGCGTCCTGATGCTCTCCTACTCCGAGGACGAGCACCTCGTCACGGGCGCGATCCGCAACGGGGCCTCCGGCTACCTCGTCCACGGCCGCTTCGACCCCGAGGAGCTCGAGCAGCGGGTGATCGCCATCGCGCGGGGCGAGATGGTCCTCTCGCCGTCGATCACCCCCGCGGTGTTCGACGCGCTGCGCCGCGCGCCGGGCGTCGCCAACGACGAGTCGGAGACGGGCCTCGGCTCCCTCTCGGCGCGGGAGCGCGAGGTGCTCAACCTGCTCGCCCGCGGCCTCTCCAACCGCGACATCGCGGAGGAGCTCGTGATCACGCACAAGACCGTCAAGAACCACCTGTCGCGGATCTACGAGAAGATCGGCGTCGGTTCGCGGGCCGAGGCGATCGCCCTCTGGCTCGGCGTCCGCCACGACTGACCCACCGGCCCCGCCGCCGCCCCCTCGGCCGCCCCCACCCGCCACCTCGGCCGCCCCCACCCGCCACCTCGGCCGCCCCCACCCGCCGGCGCCCACCGAGCGCGTCATGGCGTGGTCTCCCAGCACCGGTGCGCCCGGCGCGCGCTTAGGAGCTGGTTGACCGGTGGGCCGGCCGTGACGTCGTCGGCACCGGCGAACGAGCTCCGAAGGCCGTCCGTCGCGCGCCGGTGCTGGTGGACCCTGCCATGACGCGCTCGGTGGGCGCTGGCGGGTTGGGGTGGGGTGCGGTGGGCGCCGGCGGGTTGGAAGGGGGTGGGGTGCGGGTGGGGTGGGCCCAATCCGGATTGGGTCCCCTGGTCCCTCCGAGGTTGAGTCCCACGGCTCTTTTGGCGGTCCCGGCGGGCGGACATCATGGTGTTCATGAACGCCACCACCAAGTCCCTCGAGCTCACCGTCCGCACGCAGAACGCCCTGGCCGAGTTCGGTCAGCGCGTCGCCACCCGCGCCGCCGAGCAGCGCGGCCAGACCGCCGCGGAGTACCTCGGCATCGTCGTCGTCGTCGCCGCCATCATCGCCGCCATCGTCGGCGCCGGCCTCGACGACAAGATCGCCAAGGCCCTCTCGAGCGCCATCGACTCCATCGCCGGCTCCAAGTAGTCGCCGGGCGACAGCCACTCCGGGCACGGGCCCGGGATCCGCTCGCGGGTCCCGGGCCCGTCGTCGTGGGACGGGGTCCCAAGCCCAGGTTGGGTCCCCGGGCTCTGGCGCCCCGGTCGTACGCGGTGCAACCATCTCCGGGTTCCCGATCCCGTGACCCACCTGGCTGTCATGACGCGCACGCAGCGACAGCGCGGCCAGTCCGCCGCGGAGTACCTCGGGGTGATCGTCATCGTGGCAGCGGTGATCGTCGCCCTGTCGCAGAGCGGGATCGGCGCCGACATCGCGCGCTTCCTCAAGGACGCGGTGGGCGACATCTCCGCCGGCAAGGGCTGAGTCGCGGCCGAGCTCGAACCCGGCGGGCCTCACGCGGGGGCCCGCCGCCGCGGGCTCTATCGTCTTCGGTGGGTTGCACCTCACCGAGCAGATCACCGCCGACGTCCGCACCGCCATGAAGGCGGGTGAGAAGGACCGCGTCGGCGCGCTCCGGCTGATCCTCGCCGAGCTGCAGAAGGACGCGAAGGAGGGCGCGGGCGACGAGCAGGCGGTGCTGCGCCGCGAGCGCAAGCGCCGTCGCGACGCCGAGACCGCCTTCCGCGACGCGGGCCGCACCGAGCTCGCCGAGCAGGAGGCCGCCGAGGCCGCCCTGATCGAGACCTACCTGCCCACGGAGCTGACCGACGACGAGCTGGACGCGCTGGTGCGCGACGCCGTCGCCGCGACCGGCGCCGAGGGGCCACGCGACATGGGCAAGGTCATCAAGCACGTCATGGCGACCGCGGACGGCCGCGCGGACGGCAGCCGGGTCTCCTCCAAGGCGAAGGCGGTGCTCGTCTGATGGCCCGCCGCCAGCTCGAGGTCTCCAACGAGACGGCCGCGGAGCTCGCCGGCTCCCAGGACCAGGTCCTGCGCGAGCTCGAGGACCGCCTGGACTGCGAGGTGTTCCTGCGCGGCAACGTCGTCACGCTCGACGGCGAGGCCGAGGCCGTCGCCAACGGCGCGACCGTCGTGCGGGAGCTGTCCTCGCTCGTGGAGCGCGGCCACTCGCTCGGAGCCGCCACGCTGGACTCCGTCGCCCGCGTGCTCGACCAGTCCTCCTCGCCCTCCACCGTGCTCGACGACGTCGTGTGGCGCCACCGCAACCTGCGCGTCGCCCCGAAGTCGGTCAACCAGAAGCGCTACGTGGACGCGATCCGCGAGAGCACCGTCTCCTTCGGCATCGGCCCGGCCGGCACCGGCAAGACGTTCCTCGCCATCGCGATGGCCGTCGCCGCCCTGTCGCGGCGCGAGGTCAACCGCATCATCCTGACCCGCCCGGCCGTCGAGGCCGGCGAGCGCCTCGGCTTCCTCCCGGGCGACCTGATGGCGAAGATCGACCCGTACCTGCGCCCGCTCTTCGATGCACTCAACGACATGCTCGATCCCGAGCGCGTCGCCGCGCACATGGAGAAGGGCGTCATCGAGGTCGCGCCGCTCGCGTTCATGCGCGGCCGCACGCTCAACGACTCCTTCGTGATCCTCGACGAGGCCCAGAACACCTCGCCCGAGCAGATGAAGATGTTCCTGACCCGCCTCGGGTTCGGCTCCAAGATGGTCATCAACGGCGACGTCTCCCAGATCGACCTGCCGCGCGACCAGAAGTCCGGGCTGATCGAGGTGGGCGAGATCCTCGACGGCGTCGAGGGCGTCGGCGTCGTGAAGTTCGGCACCGACGACGTCGTGCGCCACAAGATCGTCCAGCGCATCGTGCAGGCCTACGCCGAGCACGGCGAGCGCCAGGCTCCCGACATCCGCGCGGCGCGCGGGCGCTAGTGCTCGAGGTCGACGTCGTCGGAGGGGGGCTGCCCGCGCTGCGCGTGGAGGCGCTCACCGCGCTCACGCTCGCGTCCGCGGGCATCGACGACGGGCACCTCGCGGTGTCCTTCGTCGACGAGGAGCACATCACCGACCTCAACGCCGAGCACCGCGACAAGCCGGAGCCCACCGACGTGCTCTCGTTCCCGGTCGACGAGGCGGGCGAGTCCTTCGGCCCGCGCGAGCTCGGCGACGTGATCATCTGCCCGGCCCACACCGAGGACCTCGAGGAGGCCGTCGTCCACGGCATCCTCCACCTCGTCGGGATGGACCACGAGACCGACCACGGCGAGATGCTCGCCCTCCAGGCCCAGCTCTTGAGCTGGATGCGATGACCCGCGCGGGCTTCGTCGCGATCGCGGGACGCCCCAACGTCGGCAAGTCCACGCTGGTCAACGCCGTCGTCGGCGCGAAGGTCGCGATCGTCTCCGACAAGCCGCAGACGACCCGGCGGGCCATCCGCGGCGTTGCCACGCAGCCCGAGGCGGAGGGCCAGGACGGCTGGCAGATGGTCCTCTGCGACCTGCCGGGCGTGCAGCGCCCGCGCGACGAGCTGACGGCGCGGATGCAGAAGCGCGTCGACACCGAGATCGGCGACGCCGACGCGGTGCTGTTCATGCTCAACGGCTCCCAGGGCGTCGGCGGCGGGGGCGACCGCTTCATCGCCGAGGCCGTCGCGGCCGGCAAGGGCCGCCACCCGGTGACGATCGCCGTCAACAAGACCGACCGGCTCGACAACGCGGGCCACGTCCGCGCGCTCTCGGCCGCGGCCGACCTGGACGCCGAGTTCGGCATCGACGCCGAGATCTTCCCCATCTCCGCCCGCACCGGCGAGGGCGTCGAGGCCCTGATCGCCCACCTCACGGGGCAGCTGCCCGAGGGGCCGTTCCTGTATCCGCTCGACGAGGTCACCGACCAGCGCCAGGAGGTGTGGCTGGCCGAGCTCGTCCGCGAGCAGGTGCTGCGCCGCACCCGCCAGGAGGTCCCGCACGCCGTCGAGGTGGCGGTCGAGGAGGTCGTCGACCGCGGTGACGTCGTGCTCGTCACGGGCGCGATCTGGGTCGAGGCGGAGTCCCAGAAGGGCATCCTCATCGGCGCCGGCGGCAAGATGATCCGCGACATCGGCTCCGCCGCGCGGCGCGAGATCGAGCGCGAGACCGAGCGGCACGTGCACCTGGACCTCTCCGTGCGCGTGCGCCGGTCCTGGCGGGGGGACGAGCAGGCGCTCGACCGCCTCGGCATCACGTGACCGACGGCTACCGCAACCAGGGCTTCGCGGCACTGCTCGGGGTCATGGGCACCGTCTTCGGGCTCGGCGCGATCGTCTACGTCGTCACGGGCCGCGCCGGCTGGCCGCCCATGCTCGTCGTCGTCGCACTCGCGGTCTTCACGGTGGCGCGCCTCGCGCGCGCCGGCGTGTTCGTCGAGGAGGGGGGCGTGAAGGTCCTCAACCCGCTGCGCACCGTGCGCGTCCCGTGGGAGGAGGTCGCCGGCTTCTCGCTCAAGCCCTCCGGCGGCTTCGCCGCGGTCGGCTTCGTCGACCTCGTCGACGGCGGTCGCGTCCAGGCGTGGGGCATCCAGGCCCGCAACAAGCACCCCGGCGCCATGCAGGCGCCCGAGGCGGCGATCCGGGCCCTGCAGGCACGCTTCGAAGCCGAGCGCGCCCGCAGGACCCAGGAGCCCTAGCTACGGCACCGGCACCAGCGGGCCCGTGAACGGCTCGGTGCCGTTGACGAGCTGCACACCGGAGAAGTCCGCGAACGAGCGCGCGTACGCGAGCTCACGCGAGAGGTCGCCGACCCCGTTGCCGGTCGGGATGGGCGCGATCTGCAGCGTCGAGAGGACGCCGAAGGCGTTGCCCTGCTTGTCCATGAAGCCCGAGCCGGAGTCGCCCGGGATGCCCGGGGTGACCGTCTCGACGACGTGGTTCCAGCCGCCGGAGTCCTGCTGCAGCTGCACCCCCTCCTTCGGGCTGAGCTGCTCGATGCCGCCGCGCAGGATCGAGTTGCCGTAGGAGACGACCTTGCCGCCGACGGGCACGCTGTCGGCGAGCCCGGTCGGGCCGCCCCAGAACGGGACGGACGGGTTGACCTTCGCAGCGTCCGCCGGTGCGAGCTTGACGAGCGCGATGTCGTTGTAGGCGCAGGTGTCCGGGTCGGTCTCGCCGCGCTGCTGCATCCGGATCCACGAGTTGTAGACCATCGTGGCGGGCTGGCTGGCCCCGTCCACGTCGACGCGGGTGCCCTCGGGCAACGACTGGGAGTCACAACCGTCGGTCTCGGTGGAGCCGCCCGTGCCGGAGCAGTGCGCGGCCTGGCCGATCAGCACGTCGGCGCCGTTGGTGTAGACGAAGTTCGCGGTGCAGGACCCACCGTCGGTGGTCGTGTTGACCCCTGGGTGGATCGGGGCCGACGCGGCCGGCGCCCAGTTCGCGGCGACGGCCGGACCGGCCGCGATCAGCGCGACGACAACGGCGAACAACGGCGCGAGCCGCTTGGTGATGCGAGTCATAGGTGCTCCCCCTGTGAGCTTGAATGGACTCCGATGCGCCCACCCGGCGGCGGGCGCATCAATCCAACCGTAGCGTTGCAACGCGCCCGTTCAAGGGCGGCTGCGCGCAGCCGGACGCCGGTGCGTCACCTTCAGCGTCACCCGCGCCCTCGTCCTGACGCGCCGGCCGGCCCCGTTCCTGGTCGTCGTGACCAGCGTGACCTCGAGGCGCCGCACGTGGGCCAGCAGGCGCTTGCCCCTGCGGTTGAGCTTGACGACGATCCGCGCCTTCCGGCCGGGCCGGACCTTGAAGCGGGAGCTGCCGATGCGGACCCGCTTCGCGCCGCGTGACCGCGGCGCCGAGAAGACGATCCGTCCGGCGCAGGCGACCTTCGCGGCGGCGGGGCACCTGACGGTGATGCTGCTGCGCAGCACGCTGCCCCTGACCCGCGCGCGAGCCGAGCGGGAAGGTGCGACGACCGCGACCGGCGACGCGGGGGAGGGCGTGACCGCCGGCGGGACGGCGGGGGTGGGCGGGGGCTCGCTCGCCGGCGCGGGGGCGACCGGGGCGACCGGGGGTGGTGCCGGGGCGCCGGGGGAGGCCGGGGAGATCGTCAGCGTCTGCGTGGCCCGCCCGACGTTGCCGGCCGGGTCCGCCACGGCGGCGGTCACCGTCCAGGTGCCCGGCCCGACGACCTCGGGCGTGGCGTTCCACGTCCCGTTCGGCTGCACGAGGGTCGTCCGGGTCTGCCCGGCGAGGGTCACCGTGACCGTCGTCGCGGCCGGCGCGTCGGAGGTCCCGGTGATCGTCGGGGCGGTGTTGGCGGTGGTCACCGATGAGCCGCCGTCGATGGCCACCACGGGCGCGACGGTGTCGACGGTGAGGCGCTGGACCGCGGCGGTGCCGTTGCCGACCGCGTCGGTGACGGTGGCGGTGACGCGGTGCGGGCCGTCCGACAGGCGGGACACCGGCACGGACCAGGCGCCGCCGGTCCCCACCGCGGTGGTGAGCGTCTCGTCGGCGAGCGTCACCGTGACGGGGGTGCCCTGGGCCTCGTCGGTCGTGCCGGCGAGCACGGGGGTCGCGTCGTTGGTCAGCGCGGTCGCGCCGCCGTCGATCGTCAACGCGGGGGCGGTGGTGTCGACCGTCAGCTCCTGGACGGCCGTCGTCGAGTTGCCGGCGGGGTCGGCGACGCTGGCGGTGACCGTCACGGTGCCGTCGGCCAGGGGGGCCGGCGTCACGTTCCACCGTCCGTCGTCGTCGACGAGCGCCGCCCGCGACTGCGAGCCGACGAGCACCCGGACGACCGTGCCCGGGTCGGCGTCGGTGGTCCCCGTGAGGGTCGGCGTGGCGTCGTTGGTGGCGACGGCCGGCCCCCCGTCGATGCGCAAGAGCGGCGGGACGGTGTCGACGGTCAGCCGCTGGGTCGCGGTGCGCTCGTTGCCGACGGCGTCGGTGACGGACGCGGTGATGGTGTAGGTCCCGTTGGCCAGCCGCGGCGCGGCCAGCGACCACGCGCCCCCGGCGGGGGTGACGGTCAGCGTCTCCCCGTTGACCGTCACGGTGACGACCCCGGGGGACTCGACGTCGGTGGTGCCGCTGAGCGTCGGGGTGCTGTCGGGCGTCGTCGCGGTCGCGCCGCCGGAGATGGTGACGTCGGGCGCGGCGCTGAAGACCTCGTTCTCGTCGAGGGTCAGCGCGCCGCCGAGGGCGAAGGCGCGGCCGTTGACCGTGGTCCCGTTGCCGATCCCGACGGCGTCGTGGGCCATCAGGGTCCCGGCGAAGCGCGCACCCGCGCCGACCGCGCCCGCGCCGTTGACCTGCCAGAACACGTGGTCCGCACGGGCGCCGCCGGCGAGCACGACGCGGCTGCCGGCGGCCATGGCCAGCGCGCCTCCGACCTGGAAGACGAAGACGGCGTCGCGATCGCCGCCGGCGTCGAGGGTCACGGTGGTGGTGTTCGATCCGGCGCCGGCGATCGTGTGCAGGCCGGGGGCGACGGTCGTGCCCGCCAGCGCGCCGGGCAGCACGGCGCCGCCGGTCCGCGCCGCCACCTCGGCGTAGGCGGCGCTCACGTCGGCGTGGGCCTGGGCGGCGGCCGCATCGCCGACGTGCCGGGTGCCGGTCACCACGCCGGGCGGGAAGCCCGTCGGCTGGGTGTCGGGCTTGACGCCGAGGTCGCCGTGGAGGGTCGTGCGCGGCGCACCGGGGGCGCTGACGGTGTTCCCGATCGAGGCCCCGCTGAGCGCCGCGTAGCCCGAGGCGGTCTTCAGGTCGACCGTCGCGGTGCCCGCGACGCCCGCGGTGGCGGACGGGGCGAGCGCGGCGAGACCGAACACCAGCGCCAGCCAGAGCAGCACGAGACGGCGGACACTTCGATGCGACGTCGGCGTGCCGACCATGGGGGCCCCTTCGGAGAAGCGGGGGCTGCCCGAGCCCGGCGGTCGACACGAGGTGTCGCCCTCCCCATCGGCAGGGGCGGCTCAGGACGCGAGCGACCGCGTCCGTTCAAGCCCCCGCGCGAGGCGCTCCCCGAGGTCGCGGTGCGCGTCGAGGTCCAGCGGGCCGTCGAAGCGGTGGGGCAGGGTGAGGACGGGCGCCCGCGCGTCCTTGCGCAACCGGCGCACGTGGCCGCGCTGGGTGCGCGCGCGCCGCTCGACCGCGACGGCCGCCGCAGCCGCCGGGGCGAGGGCGCCGAGGCCGGCGACGTCGGCGAGCGCGTCCACCTCCGCGGCCTTCAGGCGCTCGGGCAGCAGGCCGTTGACGACGATCGCGTCCAGCTGCGCGCCGACGGCCTCGGGCAGCATGTCCTCGAGCATCAGCGTCTCGTTGACCGGCATCTCCTCCGCGAGGGCGACGGCGACGTAGGCCGTGCGCTCCGGGTCGCCGAGCATCGCGCTGATCTTCGTCGCCTGGCGCCGGATCGGGCCGACGCGGGCGATGTCCCCGAACGTCTGGGGCGTCTTGAGCATCGCCATCCCATGGCCCGACGCCGGCGCGTCGACGACGACCGTGTCGTAGGTGCGGTCGCCGGACTCCCAGCGGTGGTCCTGCGCGAGCTCCCAGACCTTCGCGACGGTGATGAGCTCCTTGGCCCCCGGAGCGGCGGCGACGAAGTACCCGAACGCCTGCGAGCGGGTGAGCACCTTCAGCGCCGCGCCGCCGACCTGCTTGCCCAGCCAGGCGCGCAGCGCCTCCTGCGGGTCGATCGTGATCGCGTACAGGTCCTCCGCGAGGCGCACCTCCCGCTCGGTCCCCACGTCGGCGAACAGGCGTGACATGGCGGACTGCTCGGCGACCTCGCAGACGATCGTGCGCCGGCCGCGGGCGGCGGCGGCAAGCCCCAGCGAGGCCGCGACCGTCGTCTTGCCGACCCCGCCCTTGCCGGTCACGTAGATGAGGTCGCGCTCGAGGACGGGCGGGGGCATGGACGGAATCTAGACTCAGCACTCGATGGACGAGGCCCTTCTCGACGCGTACGACCACTGCCGCCGGATGCAGCGTCGCCACGATCCCACCTACTACTGGGCCACGCGCCGTCTCCCGTCCGACGTGCGCCCGGCCACGCACGCCCTGTACGGGTACGTGCGCACCGCCGACGAGCTCGTCGACGGCCCGCGTCGCGCGCACGACCCGCAGGCCCGCGTCGACGCGCTCGACGCCTGGGAGGCCGAGCTGGACGCGCCGCGCCATCCCGTCGCACTCGCGCTCGCCGACGCGGCCGGCCGCCACGGCCTGCCGCTGACGGAGCTGCATCAGTACATGGACTCCATGCGCCTGGACTGCGGCCCGATCCGGATGGGGACCTGGGACGAGCTGGACGCCTACATGGACGGCTCGGCCGGCACCGTCGGGCGGATCATGGCCGACCTGCTCGGCGCCCAGGACCGCGCGGCCTTCGGCCGCATGGGCCGCGCCTTCCAGCTGACGAACTTCCTCCGCGACGCGCGTGAGGACGCCGGCCTCGGCCGCATGTACCTCCCCGTCGAGGGGCCCGGCGACGATCATCTGCGCCGCGTGGTGCAGGACGGCGTCCGGCGCGCGCGCGCCGACTTCGCCCGCTGCGAGGGGGCCGTCGCCGGGGCGCCCGCCCGCGTGCGTCCCGGCATCCGCATCGCCCTCGCGGTGTACGGCCGGGTGCTCGACCGCATCGAGGCGGTCGGCTTCGACGTCATGGGCCGGCGCACGGCGGCCGCGCCGTGGCAGGTCGCCGCGGCGACGCTGGGCGCGCTGCGCCCATGACCGTCGCGGCGGGGCGGGGCGCCCCCGGACCGCGGTCGGCCCCGTGACGCGCCGCGCGACCAAGCGGGGCGCCGAGCGCACGCCGTTCGCGCCCGGGCTCGCCGTCGACGTGGTCGTCTGCGGCGCCTCGTTCGCCGGGCTGGCCGCCGCCCGCGCGCTGGCCGGCAGCGGCGCGGACGTGCTGGTGCTCGACCGCTACGCGATCGGGGAGCGGCAGACGAGCGCCTGCGCCGTCCCCGAGCCGTGGGTGCGGGCGCTCGGGCTCGAGGGCGCGGTGCGCCAGCGGCTCCCGGCGATGGGCTTCCATACCCCGCACGGCTCGCACCGCTTCCGCCTGCCCTGGGCGTGGGCCGCCTTCGACTACGCCGAGCTGTGCCGGCTGCTGTGGGCCCAGAGCGGCGACGCGCGGTTCGAGACGGCGAAGGTCGAGGGCCGGACGGGCACGACGGTCCACACCGACCGCGGCGACGTCCGCGCGGCGCACCTCATCGACGCCCTCGGCTGGCGCCGCGTGCTCGGCGACGGCCCCGTCGTGCAGCCGCCGGAGGCGACGATCTCGCGCGGGCTGGAGGTCCACCCGCCGGCCGTGCGGGGCCCGCACGCGGTCGACCTCGACATCTGGATCGACCGCTCGCTCGTGCGCCACGGCTACGCGTGGAACGTCCCCGCGGGCGGCGAGCAGCGCGTCGGCGTGGGGTCCTACGAGCCGCGCCATCACGTCAAGGCGCCCACGATCGAGACCGCGCGCCGCCTCGGCCTGCCGCCCGACGGCTACCAGGGCAACTGGTTCCCGCACCGCCTGCGCCCGGCGGTCGCCGACGGCGTGATGTTCGCCGGCGACAGCGCGGGGCACTGCCTGCCCTTGACGGGGGAGGGCATCCGCACCGCGCTGCACTTCGGCGCCGCGGCCGGGGGCGAGGTGCGCGCCGCGCTGGCGGGGGAGCGCACCCGCGCGGAGGCGCTCGCGCGCTACGCGGCGTTCTCGCGCCGCCACCGGCCGGTCTTCGAGCTCGCCTTCGCCCTCCAGTGGCTGATGCCGCGCCTGCCGCCACGGCTGCTCGACGGCGTGCTGGACCTCCTCTCGCGCCCGCGGCTGTGCACCCCGGCAGCGGCCTGGTACCTGCGTCTCGCCGCGCCCGGCGGCGGCGGCACGCATGGGTATCGTGGCGCCGAGTGACCGACGACCTGCGCTTCGACGACCGCGGCCTCGCGCCCTGCGTGATCCAGGACTGGCGCACGGGCGAGGTCCTGACCCTCGCCTACACGAACGCCGAGGCGCTCGCCCGGACCCGCGCGACGGGCGAGCTGCACCTGTGGAGCCGCTCGCGCGGCGAGCTGTGGCACAAGGGGGCGACGTCGGGGAACGTCCAGCGGGTTCGAGCCCTGCGGGTGGACTGCGACAACGACGCGCTCCTGGCCCTCGTCGAGCCCGCCGGTCCCGCGTGTCACACGGGGGAGCGGACCTGCTTCCACCGGGGGGAGCTCGAGCCGCCCGCACCGCACGAGGCGCTTCCGGGCCTCGAGCGCACGATCGGCGAGCGCCGCGGCGCGGACGCCGGCGCCTCCTACACGGCGCAGCTGCTCGCCGACCCCGGGTTCACCGGCGAGAAGGTGCAGGAGGAGGCCGAGGAGGTCGCGCGCGCCGTGCGGGAGGAGACCGACGAGCGGGTCGCCGACGAGGCCGCCGACGTCCTCTACCACCTGACCGTGCTGCTGGCCACGCGCGGGCTCACGCTCGCCGACGCGGAGGGCGTGCTCCTTGAGCGCCGCCGCTGACTCGGCCCTGGCAGGCGAGATCCGGCCGTCGCTGGACGAGGTCCGGCGCCTCGCCGCCGCCGGTGAGCACAAGCTGATCCCGCTGACCCAGACGGTGATCGAGGACACCGAGACGCCCGTCTCGGCGTTCCTCAAGCTGCGCGGCCACGGGCCGGCCTTCCTCCTGGAGTCCGCGGAGCAGGGCCAGCGCGTCGGGCGCTTCTCCTTCATCGGCTACAAGCCCCACGACGTCCTGCGCTGGTCGCTGGGCGATGACGGCGATCCGTACGCGCTCGCGGAGGCCGCCGTCGCCGCGCGCCGGCAGGCCACCCGCCCGGACCTGCCGCCGTTCGCCGGCGGCGCGGTGGGCTTCTTCGGCTACGACTGCGTGCGCGCCGTCGAGGCGCTCCCCGGTCCCAACCCCGACCCCGTCGGCCTGCCGGACATGGCGCTGATGCTCTCCGACGTGATCGTCGCCTTCGACCACCTCAAGCACACCACCACCGTGCTGGCCAACGTCGAGGCCGACGACGTGGAGGCCGGCTACGGCCGCGCCGCCGCCGCCATCGAGGCGGTGCGCGAGCGCCTCGCCGGCCCGCTCCCCGCCGGCGCGGGCCGGGTCGGCGCCGAGCCCGAGTGGCGCTCCAACCTCGAGCGGGCGGAGTTCGAGGCGATGGTGGAGCGGATCGTGGAGTACGTCCACGCCGGGGACGCCTTCCAGGTCGTCCCCTCCCAGCGCTGGAGCGCCGACATCGACGTCGAGCCGTTCTCGATCTACCGCGGCCTGCGCGCCGTCAACCCCTCGCCGTACATGTACTTCCTCGACTTCGAGGACTTCCAGGTCGTCGGCGCCTCCCCGGAGCCGCTCGTGACCGTCACCGGCGACCGCGTCTCCACCCGCCCGATCGCCGGCACCCGTCCGCGCGGGGCCGACGCGGAGGCCGACGCGCGCATCGCCGCGGACCTGCTCGCCGACGAGAAGGAGCGCTCCGAGCACGTGATGCTCGTCGACCTCGGCCGCAACGACCTCGGCCGCGTCTGCGAGTACGGGACCGTCGAGGTCGAGACCTTCATGTCCGTGGAGACCTACTCGCACGTGATCCACATCGTGTCGAGCGTGGCGGGGACCCTGCGCGCGGACGTCGGGCCGATCCAGGCGCTGCGCTCCGTGCTGCCGGCGGGGACGCTGTCCGGCGCCCCGAAGGTCCGGGCGATGGAGATCATCGAGGAGCTCGAGCCGATCAAGCGCGGCGCCTACGGCGGCGCCGTGGGCTACCTCAGCTACACCGGCGACCTCGACACGTGCATCTGCATCCGGACCGTCGTCTGCAAGGACGGTGCGGCTCACGTGCAGGCCGGCGGCGGCACGGTGGCCGACGCCAAGCCGGCCTACGAGTACGAGGAGTCGCGCAACAAGGCCGCGGCCGTCGTGCGCGCCGTCGAACTGGCCGCCCGCCAGCCCGGCTGGGCGTAGCCGTATCGTCGGGCACCGATGCGCGTCCTCGTCGTCGACAACTACGACTCCTTCACCTACAACCTCGTCCAGTACCTGGGCGAGCTGGGGGCCGAGCTCGAGGTCGTGCGCAACGACGCGGCCACCGTCGACGCGCTGATCGAGCGCGCCCCCGACCGCGCCGTCGTCTCGCCCGGGCCGTGCACGCCGCAGGAGGCCGGCATCTCCGTCGAGGCCATGCGGCGGCTGCCCGAGGCCGGGATCCGGACGCTCGGCGTCTGCCTCGGGCACCAGTCCCTGGCCGAGGCGTTCGGCGGCAGGGTGATCCGCCACCTGCCGATCCACGGCAAGACGTCCGACATCGAGCACGACGGCGACGGCCTGTTCAAGGACCTGCCCGATCCGCTGACCGTCGGGCGCTACCACTCGCTGGTGGTCGCCGACGACCTGCCCGACGCGCTCGTCGAGACCGCCCGCGGCGGCGGCGTGCTGATGGGCATGAAGCACCGGGAGCTGCCCGTGGAGGGCGTGCAGTTCCATCCCGAATCGGTGCTGACGCCGTACGGGAAGCAGTTGCTCTCCAACTTCCTCACCCCGTGAGCGCCCCGGGCGGTCGTGCGCAGGCGCTCGTGGCGCCGGTGCGCTTCGCCCGCATGGCCGGCTCGTCGCTGGCCCAGCCGGACGCGGCGCCCTGGGTGACGGACTTCCTCAACGCGACCTACCACCGCCGGCGCGCCGACGTGCGGCGAGTGGAGGACCTCCGGCTGGCCTGGCTGCTGCTGACGACCTGGCAGGCCCGGCTGGGCGGCCGGCGCCTGCGCGCCTACGACCTCGCGCCGGTCATCCGGGCCTTCGGCCTCGCTCGCTGGCGCCCGCGCCGCCGTGGGTGGCTCACGCTCGAGCCGACGGAGGTCCTGCGGGCGGGGGAGCGCCTCGCCGGCCCGTGGTTCCCCGCCGCGGCCGCCGATCCGGCCCTGCGCGGCTGGGGCGTGGCCTTCCCGGACGCCGCCGCGCGCGCCGCGTTCGACCCCGGCGCGCGGCTGCGCCACGCCGCCGTGGGCGAGCTGACGCCGCCGGCGGCCGCCGAGGATCGCCAGACGTGGCACACGTACCCGCCCGTGCGGACGGCGGCGGGTGCCGACGCGCTCCTCGCCGAGCTCGATCGCGCCGACCGCTGGCCCGAGTGGGCCTCGTCGCTCGGGCGCTTCACCCCGCTGCGCGCCGGGGCGGCGCGCGAGGGGCAGACGTTCGAGATCGACGTCGTCGCCGAGCCGCTCGGCCGCGTCCCCGTGCTGTCGCGGGGCTACGTGACGGTCACGCGCCGCTTCGGGCCCGGCCGCGAGCTCGAGGACCGCCTCGCCACGATCGCCGAGCACCTCGACGAGCCGCCGCTGCCCCGCGGCGCGGACGCCCGCGGGATGCTCGAGCTCACCACCCACGCCGGCCACTTCCTCGGCCGCGCCGTCTCGCGCCTGCTCGCCTACGACCACGACGGCGCCGGCTGGATCCGCGACGTCGGCCAGTGGGACCCGCTCCCGCCGCACCTCGCCGCGACCTACCGGCTCGCAGGGCGTGCGGCGCAGCACCGCTTCTGGGGGCCGGACGACCCCGACGGGTCGATGCTCGCGCAGCTCGCGCTGGCCGTCGACCGCGCCGTCTGACGCGGCGCCGGGACGCGGTCGTCCCACGCCACCCGGCGACGGCGGTATCGTGACGCCGCTCAGTGCCCAACCCCGTCCTCACCGAGGCCATCGACGCCCTCGCGTCCGGGAAGGACCTCACCGCCGACGCCACGGCCGCCGTGCTCGCAGAGATCATGGCCGGCGACGCCTCGGAGGTCGAGACCTCCGCCGTGCTCATCGCCCTGCGCACCAAGGGCGAGACCGTTCCCGAGATCGTGGGCCTCGCGCGCACCATGCGCGCGATGGCCACCCCCGTCCGGGCGCGCCGCGGGGACCTCGTCGACACCGCCGGCACCGGCGGCGGCCGCCCGACCTTCAACGTCTCCACGACCGCGGCGCTGATCGCCGCGGGCGCCGGCTGCGCGGTCGCCAAGCACGGCAACCGCTCCGCCACCGGCCTGTCCGGCTCGGCCGACGTGCTCGAGGCGCTCGGGGTCCGCATCGACCTCGCCCCCGAGGCCGTCGGGCGCTGCATCGACAGCGCCGGCTTCGGCTTCATGTTCGCCCCCGCCCACCACGGGGCGACGCGGTTCGTCGTCCCCGTGCGCAAGGAGCTCGCCGTCCGCACCATCTTCAACTTCCTCGGCCCGCTGACCAACCCCGCGGGGGCGCAGCGCCAGGTGATCGGGGTCTCTGACCCCTCCTACCTCGAGGCGGTGGCCGGCGCGGCCGCCGAGCTGGGCGCCGAGCGCGCGCTCGTCGTGCGCTCCGAGGACGGGCTCGACGAGCTCTCCACCCTGGCACCGACGACGGTCATCGAGGTCCGCGACGGCGAGGTCCTGCCCCCCTGGAGCGTCGCGCCGGAGGACGTCGGCCTCGCCCGGGCGTCCTACGACGACGTCCGGGGCGGCCACCCGGCCGACAACGCGGAGGTCACCCGCCGCGTCTTCGCCGGCGAGTCGGGCCCCGCGCGCGACATCGCCGTGCTCAACGCCGGTGCCGCGATCTACGTCTCCGGCCGTGTCGAGACCCTCGAGGCGGGCGTGCGCGCAGCGGAGACCGCGCTCGACGACGGGTCCGCCGCCGACGTGCTCAGCCGCCTCGTGGCGCTGACGCAGGAGCTCGCGCCTGAGCCGGTGCCCGCCGCATGAGCGTCCTGGACGAGATCGTCGAGCGCACGGTGCGCGACCTCGAGGATCGGCGCAGCCGCGTCCCCGTGGCCTCCTTCGAGGCCGAGATCGCGCGGGCGGCGCTCGATCGCCGCGCGTTCGCGGAGGCGCTCAGCCGCCCCGGGATCGCCGTGATCGCCGAGCACAAGCGCGCATCCCCGTCGAAGGGGACGATCCGCAAGGGCGCCGACGTCGAGGACATCGTCACGGCCTACGAGCGCGGCGGCGCGGCCGCGGTGTCGGTGCTGACCGAGCCGCATTGGTTCAAGGGCTCGCTCGAGGACCTGCGGACCGTCCACGCCGCGATCGACCTGCCGATCCTGCGCAAGGACTTCCTCGTCGACCCCTACCAGGTGCACGAGGCCGCCGCGCACGGTGCCGACGCGGTGCTGTTCATCGTCGCGGCGCTGCACCCCGACGACCTGGCCGTGCTCCTGCGCGAGGCGCGCGA
Source organism: uncultured Solirubrobacteraceae bacterium (assembly GCA_963726825.1). Lineage (GTDB taxonomy): Bacteria > Actinomycetota > Thermoleophilia > Solirubrobacterales > Solirubrobacteraceae > DATLGB01. The sequence continues at coordinate 588,868 of CAVSDT010000002.1, forward strand.
CCTCGACCTCGACGCGCTCGTGGAGATCCACGACGAGGAGGAGCTCGACGTCGCGCTCGAGGCCGAGGCCGACCTGCTCGGGATCAACAACCGCGACCTGCGTGACTTCTCCGTCGACCTCGACCGCACCTACGACCTGCTCGCCGACGTGCCGGCGGGCAAGATGGTCGTCTCGGAGTCCGGCATCGCCACGCCCGAGCAGCTGCTCGAGCTCGAGCGGGTGGGCGTCGACGCGGTGCTCGTCGGGGAGCGGCTGATGCTCGCCGACGATCCCGAGGCCGCCACGGTCGAGCTGGCCGAGGCGACCGCTGAGCGCGACCCGCGCGACTAGGCCCGCCGGGGCCGTCGCGTCGTAGCCTGGAGGCCATGACGCGCGTCAAGGTCTGCGGCATCACCCGTCCCGAGGACGCCCAGCTGGCGATCCAGGGCGGGGCCTGGGCGCTGGGCTTCATCCTCTGGCCCCACTCGCCGCGTGCCGCCCAGCCCGAGCTCGTCGCCGGCATGGTCGCCCGCTACCGGCGCCAGGTGCAGACCGTCGGCGTCTTCGTCGACCCGACCCTGGACGAGGTCGCCGACGCGATCGACACGCTCGGCCTCTCGATGGTCCAGCTCCACGGTTCCATTGGCGCGTCCTTCTGCGACGCGGTGCGCCGCAGAAGCGCGACCCCCGTGATCCGGGCGTTCAAGATCGGCTCGCGCGCCGACGTGCAGGACGCCGATCGCTTCCGCGAGGTCGACCACCACCTCTACGACACCCGGGTGCAGGGCGCCGAGGGGGGGACGGGGGAGTCGTGGGACTGGTCGCTGGTGCGCCAGCGCCGCTCGCAGGTGCCCCTGATCCTCTCCGGCGGGCTCACTCCCGAGACGGTCGCCGACGGGATCGACACCGTCGAGCCCTACGCCGTGGACGTCGCGAGTGGCGTGGAGGCCGCGCCGGGGATCAAGGACCCCGACAAGCTCGCCGCCTTCCTCGAGGCGGCGCACGCCACGGTGCGACCCGAGCCCTCCACCCACCGCAGCGCCGCCGCATGAGCGTGACCGTCGAGCACCGCTACGGCCCCTACGGCGGCCAGTTCGTCCCCGAGACGCTGATGCCGGCCCTGGCCGAGCTCGAGGCCGCCTGGATCGAGGCGCGCGACGGACGAGGCGTTCCGCGCCGAGCTCTCCGGCCTCCTGCGCGACTACGTCGGCCGGCCGAGCCCGCTCTACCTCACCCGCCGCCTCTCCGAGGTCTGTGGGCGCCCCGTGTGGCTCAAGCGCGAGGACCTCAACCACACCGGCGCGCACAAGATCAACAACGCCCTCGGCCAGTGCCTGCTGGCCAAGCGGATGGGCAAGACGCGCATCATCGCCGAGACCGGCGCGGGCCAGCACGGCGTCGCGACGGCCACCGCCTGCGCGCTCCTCGACCTCGAGTGCATCGTCTACATGGGCTCGGAGGACATCCGCCGCCAGCAGCCCAACGTCCAGCGCATGGGCCTGCTGGGGACGAAGGTCGAGCCCGTCAACTCCGGTGCGCGCACCCTGAAGGAAGCGGTCAGCGCGGCCATCCGCGACTGGGTCTCGTCCGTGGGCGACACGCACTACGTGCTCGGGACGGCGGCCGGCCCCGCCCCCTTCCCGGCCATCGTGCGCGACCTGCAGCGGGTCATCGGCGAGGAGGCGCGTGAGCAGGTACTCGCCGCCACGGGGCGGTTGCCCTCCCGCGTCATCGCCTGCGTCGGCGGGGGGTCCAACGCGATCGGGATGTTCGCGCCCTTCTACGAGGACACCGCTGTCGAGCTGATCGGCGTCGAGCCCGCCGGCGACGGCCTGGACACCCCGCGCCACGGCGCGCCCCTCACCGCCGGCGGTCGTGGCGGCATCCTCCACGGGACCTTCAGCGCCGTCATGCAGGACGACGACGGGCAGATCCTCGAGGCCCACTCGATCTCGGCCGGCCTCGACTACCCGGGCGTCGGACCCGAGCACGCCTGGCTGCGCGACAGCGGCCGCGCCACCTACACGGCGATCACCGACGTCGACGCGCTGCGCGCCTTCGACCGGATGGCCAAGCTCGAGGGCATCATCCCGGCGCTCGAGTCCTCCCACGCCCTCGCGTGGGTGCTCGCCAACCCCGACGAGCGCCCCGACGCCATGGACCTCGTGTGCCTGTCGGGCCGCGGGGACAAGGACCTGGCCGAGGCGCTCGCCGCGCTCGAGGCGCTCGCGGCCGGCGACGACCTCGAGGGCGTCGAGGACCTCGAGGCGTGAGCGTCACGGTCGCGGGCGACGCCCGGCTGCGGGCGGCCTTCGCCGGCGCCCGCGAGCGCGGCAGCGTGGCCGCCCTGATGCCGTACCTGATGGGCGGCTTCCCCACCGTCGCGGACTCGCTCGCGATCGGCCACGCGTGCGTCGACGCCGGCGCCGACGTGCTCGAGGTCGGGATCCCGTACGCCGACCCGCTGGCCGACGGGCCGGTCATCCACGCCGCCGGGACCCACGCGCTGCGGGCGGGAACGACGACGGCCCAGGTGGTCGACGTCGCCGCCGAGCTCGCCGAGCGCGTTCCCGTCGTCCTGTTCGCCTACGGCAACCTCGTGCTCGCCCGCGGCGTGCAGGCGTTCGCCGCCATGCTGGCCGGCCGCGGCATCAGCGGCATGATCATCCCCGACCTCCCGCTCGAGGAGGCCCCGCGCTGGCGCGAGACCTTCGACGCGGAGGGCCTGGCGCTCGTCTCGCTCGTCGCCCCGACGACGCCGGAGTCGCGGCTGGGGGAGATCGGCGCGCTCGCCCGCGGCTTCCTCTACACCGTCTCGGTGACCGGCACGACCGGGGAGCGCGCGGGCGGCGCCGCCAAGGTGGCCGATGTGATCGCACGCGCCAAGACCGCCAGCGTCGCGCCGGTGGCGCTCGGCTTCGGCATCTCCACGCCCGACGACGCCCGCGCGGCAGCCGACGCCGGCGCGGACGGCGTGATCGTGGGCACCCGGCTCGTGCGCGCCGCGGCGGAGGCCGCCCAGGAGGGCGGCGATCCGGCCGCCGCGGTCGGCGAGCTGACGCGTGCCATGGCCGCGGCGCTCGCCCGCTGAGCGCGGTAGGATCGCGCGCACATGCCGATCATCCTCGCCATCATCGCCGGTTCCGTGCTCTGGGTCGTCTCCTGGGCGCTCGGCCTGAAGGGCTTCGACGGCTTCCTGGTGATGCTCCTCATCGTCCTCGGCACCGCCACGGTGTCGATGATGGCTCCGTACCTGCCGGGCAACCGGAACCAGGACGAGGGCTCGAGCGACCCGGCGCCGTTCAACTGAGCCCCGCGACGAGCCGCGGGGAGCACGCACGGACGACGAGGTTCGCCCTGCGTCCAAAGTTCTGGGGTTCCGACCCCGATCATTGGTAAGTTGCGCGAACGGCGATGCGGAGTACCCGTGTCGCCGTTCTGTGAAACGACTGTTGTGAGGCGTGCAACCATGCACGCTTTGAATTTGCCTCGATCCCTGGAGGAGGGACCTTGCGCGTACGAAGCATTGCAGTAGGGGGTTGCCTGGTGGCAGCCCTCGGAGTCGGTGTCGGTGCCTGTGGCGGCGATGACAGCTCCTCGAGCAGCTCCGGCGGCTCCGGCGGTTCCAAGGAACTGACCATCTACTCGTCTCTCCCCCTGCAGGGCGCATCCCGCGCGCAGTCCGAGGACGTCATCCGCGGTGAGAAGCTCGCGCTCAAGGAGCGCGGCGGCAAGGCCGGGGACTTCAAGATCAAGTACGTCTCCCTCGACGACGCCACTGCGGCGGCCGGCAAGTGGGATCCGGGTGCCGTGCAGGCCAACGCCCGCAAGGCGGCCCAGGACAAGAACACCATCGCGTACCTCGGGGAGTTCAACTCGGGCGCCTCGGCGATCTCGATCCCGACCACCAACGAGGCCGGCATCCTGCAGGTCTCCCCGTCCAACACCGCGCTCGGTCTGACCAAGAGCGGCGAGGGCGCAGAGGACGGCGAGCCCGCCAAGTACTACCCGTCGGGCAAGCGCACCTACGGCCGCGTCGTCCCGATCGACACGATCCAGGGTGCCGCGCTCGCGACGTACATGAAGGACGAGGGGTCGACCTCGGTCTACATCCTCGACGACGCCGAGGTCTACGGCAAGGGCGTCTCCGCGAACACGAAGGCGGCCGCCGAGAAGGCCGGCCTGAAGATCGCGGGCGAGGACGCGTGGGACGGCAAGGCGTCGAACTACCGCGCGCTCGCGTCCAAGATCAAGGCCTCCGGCGCCGACGCCGTCTTCACCGGCGGCATCATCGACAACAACGGCATCCAGCTGTTCAAGGACATCAACGCCGCCAACCCGGACGCGAAGATCTTCGGTCCGGACGGCATGGCCACCGGTGACCTCACCAAGGACCTGCCGGCAAAGGTCCAGACCAAGACGTACCTGACGGCACCGACCGTCTCCCCGGACGAGCTCCCGCCCGCCGGCCAGAAGTTCTACAAGGACTACACCGCCGAGTACGGCGAGGACCAGTCCGACATCGATCCCTACGCCGTCTACGGCTACGAGTCGATGGACGTCGTCCTCGACGCGATCGAGAAGGGCGGCGACGACAAGCAGGCCGTCATCGACGCCTTCTTCACGACGAAGGACAAGGAGTCCGTCCTGGGCACCTACTCCATCGACAAGGACGGCGACACGACGCTGACCACCTACGGCGCGTACGTCGCCAAGGGCGGCAAGCTCGTGTTCAACAAGGCGATCAAGGCCGCCGTCTAGCCAGCCTCGTGCCTGAACCGGGCCGCGCTCCCTCGGGGGGCGCGGCCCGGGTGGCCGACGCTCGACCCACGTTCCATGGAAGCTTCCACCGCACCGTCGGCACAACGCGGGCGCGCGTCACGGGCCGAGCTCGGCGAGTCGATCGCCAAGTACGCCCTGATCGTCCTGCTCGTGGCCCTGCCCGTCTACTTCGGGGTCAAGGACCTCATCGACGACGGCAACCTCTCCCGCCTGGCGACCAACATCAAGGACGGCCTCTCCAACGGCGCCATCCTCGCCCTGATCGCCATCGGCTACACGCTGGTCTACGGGATCATCGAGCTCATCAACTTCGCCCACGGCGACGTGTTCATGCTGGGCACGCTCACCGCCCTGGGCTTCTTCGGCACCATCGGCCTCACGATCACGTCCGGTGGGATCGGCCTCGTGCTCGGCCTCATCCTCACCCTCATCGTCTGCATGGTCGCGTGTGGCGTGCTCAACACGATGATCGAGCGGGTGGCCTACCGGCCACTGCGCGGGGCGCCGAAGCTCGCTCCGCTGATCACCGCAGTGGGCTTCTCCTTCATCCTGCAGAACATCGGCCTCCTCTGGATCGGCGGCTCCCACAAGGGCGTCCCGGACCTGATCGGCGCGCAGGACAAGCTGTTCACGATCTTCGGGATCACGTTCTTCAACGGCGACATCCTCGCCGCGGTCGTGACGATCCCCCTGGTCATCGCCCTCGTGTCCTTCATCTCGCGGTCGCGCTCCGGCCGGGCCATGCGCGCCACCGCGCAGGATCCCGACGCCGCGCGCCTCATGGGCATCAACGTCGACTCGACGATCGCGCTGACGTTCCTGATCGGCGGCATGATGGCGGGCGCCGCCGGCCTCGTGTACGCGCTGTATCAGACGGACGCCTGGTTCTTCCAGGGCTTCCAGGCCGGCCTGCTGTCGTTCACGGCCGCCGTGCTCGGCGGCATCGGCAACCTCAGGGGCGCCGTGCTCGGCGGCCTGATCATCGGCATGATCCAGCAGATCTCCGACAACCGGATCGCGACCGAGTGGACGCCGGCGATCGTGTTCGCCTACCTCGTCCTCATCCTCGTGTTCCGGCCCCAAGGACTGCTCGGCGAGAAGGGACGTGAGGCCGGATGAGCACCGCCATGTCAGACGCCGCCCCCGCCAAGCAGGGCGGCGTGCGCAAGGTCCTGTCGCGCGGCGGGAAGGCTGGGGACAAGCTCCCGCTCATCCTCGCGGTCATCGCGATCGCCGTCGCGCTCGTCCTGCCGGCGTTCTTCGACAGCGGCTCGGCCTTCATCGGCGACACCGCGCAGGCCCTGGCCTACGTGGTCATGGCCCTCGGCCTGAACGTCGTCGTCGGCTTCGCCGGCCTGCTCGACCTCGGCTACGTGGCCTTCTACGCCATCGGCGCCTACACGATCGGGTGGTTCGGCTCGAGCTTCTTCTCCAAGACGAGCATCCACTTCGGCGTCCCGGAGTTCCTGCAGGCCCAGCCCGGCATCCACCTGAACTTCCTCCTGATCCTCGTCGCGGCCCTCGTGCTCGCGGCGGCGCTCGGGGCGGTGCTCGGGTTCCCGACGCTGCGTCTGCGTGGCGACTACATCGCGATCGTGACCCTCGCCTTCGGCGAGATCATCGGCCGCGTGGCCGTCAACGGCTCCGACGGCGTGTTCGGCATCGGCTCCTTCAACCTGACCAACGGCCGGCAGGGCATCAACCCGATCGACAAGCCGGCGCTGCCGGGCCTCGACCAGTTCACCACGCTGGACCTGCGGCCCTGGTACTACCTCGCGCTCGCGCTCGCCCTCATCATCGTGTTCGTCAACCTGCGCCTGCGCGACTCCCGGCTCGGGCGCGCGTGGATCGCGGTGCGCGAGGACGAGGTCGCGGCGGTCTCGATGGGGATCCCGACCGTCAAGGTCAAGCTGCTCGCGTACTCGATCGGGGCCGGCATGGGCGGCATCGCCGGCGCCTACCTCGGCTCGTTCTTCGCGACCGTCAACGCCGACCAGTTCGAGTTCTCGTTCTCGATCTTCGTGCTCGCCATGATCATCCTCGGCGGTCTCGGGTCGATCTGGGGGGTGGTCGTCGGCGCGCTGGCGCTGTCCTACATCAACACCTGGCTGATCCCGGACGTGCTCAACGACATCCCGTCCAAGATCGGGCTGGACTTCGACCTGACCCAGCTCGGGTTCGGCATCTTCGGCTTCCTGCTCGTGATCATGATGGTCCTGCGACCACAGGGCATGATCCCGGAGAAGCGCCGCAAGATCGAGCTCACCGAAGGGCTCGAGGACCACGACCAGGCCTACGCCGTGGAGGTGCGCAAGTGAGTGCCGCCGAGGCCCACGCCGAGAAGCGGCCGCTGTCGAGCGAGATGCTGCTCGAGGTGGACGGGCTGACGAAGATCTTCGGCGGCCTCGTCGCCGTCGACGGCGTCTCCGTGAGCATCCCGAAGGGGTCGATCGTCTCGATCATCGGCCCCAACGGCGCCGGCAAGACGACGTTCTTCAACATGCTGACCGGGCTGTACAAGCCGTCCTACGGGAAGGTGATGTTCGACGGCAGGAACTTCACCGGCAAGCGTCCCGACCGCATCACCAAGGGCGGGATGGCGCGGACGTTCCAGAACATCCGGCTGTTCGGGACGATGACCGCGGTCGAGAACGTCCTGGTCGGCCAGCACGCGGAGATGAAGTCGAGCGTGTTCGGGGCGATCATCCGGCCGCCGCGCACCCGCAGGGAGGAGCGCGGCGGTGACGAGCTGGCGCGCGAGCTGCTCTCCTACGTCGGGGTCGCGCCCCGCTACCACGACTGGGTCGCGTCCAACCTCTCCTACGGCGATCAGCGCCGGGTCGAGATCGCCCGGGCGCTGGCGTCGAGCCCGAAGCTCCTGCTGCTCGACGAGCCGACGGCGGGCATGAACCCGTCCGAGTCCGCCGAGCTGACCGCGTTCATGCGCAAGCTGCGGGCCGAGAAGGACCTGACGATCCTGCTCATCGAGCACGACATGAAGGTGGTCATGGGGGTCTCGGAGCAGATCACGGTGATCGACCACGGCGAGAAGATCGCCGAGGGCGAGCCGCTGGCGGTCCGCAACGACCCGCGTGTCATCGAGGCCTACCTCGGAAAGCAGGGCTGAGCCGTGGCGCTCCTCGAAGTCGACGACATCCACACCTACTACGGCTCCATCGAGGCCCTCAAGGGCGTCTCGATCGAGGTCAACGAGGGCGAGGTCGTCACCCTCATCGGCTCCAACGGGGCCGGCAAGTCGACGACGCTGCGCTCCATCTCGGGGCTCAACTCGCCCCGCACCGGGGCGATCCGCCTCGACGGCCGCGACATCTCCAAGACGCCCGCGCAGGACATCGTGGCGCTCGGGATCTCGCAGTCGCCGGAGGGCCGGCGCTGCTTCCAGCGCATGTCGGTGCGCGAGAACCTCGAGCTCGGGGCCTACCTGCGCCGGGACACCTCGATCACGAAGGACCTCGACCGCGTCTTCGAGCTGTTCCCGCGCCTGAAGGAGCGGGAGAAGCAGAAGGCGGGCACGATGTCGGGCGGCGAGCAGCAGATGCTCGCGATCGGCCGCGCGATGATGGCCAACCCGAAGATCCTGCTGCTCGACGAGCCGTCACTCGGCCTCGCCCCGATCCTCGTGGACGTCATCTACGAGATCGTGGCGGAGATCAACCGCCAGGGCACGACGATCCTGCTCGTGGAGCAGAGCGCGACGCACGCGCTGGAGGTCGCCGGCCGCGGCTACGTGATGGAGACCGGCAAGGTCGTCCTCGCCGACGACTCGAAGTCGCTGCAGACCAACCCCGAAGTCCAGAAGGCCTACCTCGGCATATGACCGTCATCGCACTCCTGGGCGTCAAGGCGCTCTGGCTCACCTACCTGTGGCTGTTCTCGGCGATCGCCGGCGCGTACCTGTCCGCCCGCAAGGGCTACGGGGAGCGGCCTGGCCTCGCCAGCGGCCTGCTGCTGAACTTCATCGGCGCCCTCGCGTGGCTGGTCATCCCGGCCAAGGAGGAGTCGATGTGGAAGACCGTCGGCCCGTGGGGCTCGCAGGTCAAGAGCGAGCGCGCGGCCGCCAAGGACGGCGGCGCCGCTGCGCCGTGAGGCTGCCGGCCGCTAGCGCGGCTGGCGCTTGAAGGGATCCCGGCAGGCGGGATCGACCGGGACGTGGGCGAGGGTCGTCGCCGCCTCGCCGCCGCGCGGGGTCATCTTGCAGTACGTGAGCTCGCCCGTCCCGTAGTCGGCGACGAGCCAGTACGGCGTGCCGAAGATGCCGGTGCGCGCCTTGCCCTCCAGCTCGCTGAGCGGGAAGCGGCGCTCGAAGGCGATGCACTCGTAGCGGTTGCGCTGCACGGCCGGGTCACGCTCCTGGCTGTCGCGCGTCGGGCCGGCCGGGGAGGGCTCGCAGGTCGTGCCCTTGGGGGGGTCGTCCGGTGCGCGCCTGCGGGCGTCGAGGGTGATGGCCGCCTCGCCGGCGGCCACGAGCCGGCGGCGGTGGCGCAGCACGGCGGCGACGTCGGCAGCGGTCGGCTCGGCCGCCTCGGCGGCGCGGCTGACCGCGGCGCCGGGTGCCGGGCCCGTCGCGGTGCGCGGGAGCCCGTCCTGCGTGAGGCGGGCCTTCTCGCCGCGGATGAGGGCCGCGCGGCGCTGGGCCGTGGCCGCGCGCTCGCGGTCGGCGTCGTCGCGCAGGGCCCCGATGAAGAGGACGAGCGCGACGGCCACGAGGGCGCTGACACCGCCGCCGATCGCGAGGCCCCGCGGCGTCGGACGCCACTTCGCGCGGGTCGCGACGAGGCTCGCCCCGCAGGCCGGGCAGCGGCGCCCGTCGGCCTCGACGCTGGCGCCGCACTCCGGGCAGGTCGCCGTGCGGGGCGCGAACGCCGCCCGGACGTCCGCGCGGCTGCGTGCGCGCGCCGCCGACCACGGATCGGGGGTGTCCGGCTCGTCGGCTCCATCATGTGACGGTGTCACATGTCGGAGCGTACCGGAACCGGCGGCGGCTGTCAGCCCGGGCTACTTGCCCAGGGCGTCGCGCAGCGCGGGCTCGATCTCCGTGTGCTTGAACGCGTAGCCGAGCTGCTGCGTGCGCTCCGGCACGGCGTTCTGGCCCTTCGTGACGATCTCGCTCATCTCCCCGTAGAGCAGCTTGATCGCGAACGCCGGCACGGGCGAGAACGCGGGCCGCTTGAGCACCTTGCCGAGCGCCTTGGAGAACGCCGTGTTGGTGACCGGCCTGGGGGCGGAGCCGTTGACGGGACCCGACCAGGAGGCGTCGTCGAGGGCCCGGACGTAGATGCCGACGAGGTCGTCGAGGTGGATCCACGGCATGAACTGGTCGCCGCCGGCCACCGGGCCGCCGACGCCGAGCTTGAACGGGGGCAGCATCTTCTCCAGCGCGCCGCCGTCGGCGTCGAGCACGATGCCGGTGCGCACCAGCACGACGCGGGCGCCCGCGGACTCGGCCTTGGTGGCCTCGGCCTCCCAGGTGACGCAGACCTTGGCGAGGAAGTCGTCGCCCGGAGGCGTCGTCTCCGGGAGCTCCTCCGTGCCGTGGGGGCCGTAGTAGCCGACCGCCGAGGAGGAGACGAGGACCTGCGGCGGCGCGTCCGCGGCCTGCATCCCGGCGAGCAGGTTGCGGGTGCCGAGCTCGCGCGAGTCGTTGATCCGGCGCTTCACGTCGTCGCTCCAGCGCTGCGCGACCGGCTCCCCGGCGAGGTGCACGACGGCGTCGCGGCCGCTGAGGGCAGCGGCGGGCGCCGGCTCGGAGGAGGGATCCGCCCACGCGACGGCCTCGACGCCCGGCAGCGTGCTGCGGGCCTTGTCGGGGTTGCGGGTGAGGACGGTGACCTCGTCCCCGCGCTCTTGGAGGGCGCGGATCAGCCGCGAGCCGATCAGCCCTGTCGCTCCGGTGATGGTCACGCGCATGTCAGGTGGTGCTCCTTCGTCGCTTTCCCTGGAGTACGGCGCGTCGCCGCTCCAGGGTTCACCCGGGGTTCGTACCCGCCGGGAGCGGGCGTCATCGGCGGCAGCGATCGGGCCGATCGGCGATCGGCCTTGCCCCGGCGCCGCGGCGCACCGAGGGTGCGGGCATGCGAACCGTGGACGACGCCGCCTTCCGATCCGACGTGCTCGAGGCCGACACCCCCGTGCTGGTGGACTTCACCGCGGCCTGGTGCCCGCCGTGCCGCCAGATGGAGCCCGTGCTCGAGGCGCTCGACGCCGCGCGTGGGGACGTCGACGTCGTGGCGCTCGACGTCGACGCCAACCGGGCCACGGCCGCGCGCTACGGCGTGCTCGGGATGCCGACGTTCATCCTCTTCCGCGGCGGCGAGCCGGTCCTCACGCTCCGCGGCGCCCGTCCGCGCAAGCGGCTCGAGCGGGAGCTGGATGACGCGCTGGGGGCGCCGGTCGGCTAGGGCGCAAGCGCCCGGGCCAGCGCCGCCGCGAGGGTCGCGGCGGCGGGGGAGAGACCCGGCCGATGCACCAGCACGGGCCGGACCGGTGCGGCGCCGGGGAGCGGGTCGGCGCGCAGCTGCGGATGCGCGGCCGCCCACGAGGCGGGCACGACCGCGACGGCGAGGCCCGCCGCGACGACCGCGGCGGCGGAGGCGGCGTCGGCGACCTCGAAGCGCGGCAGGGGGCTGAACCCGGTGGCGGCGAAGGCCGCCGCCGCGACGGTGCGCGCAGCCGTGCCCGGCGCGGGCAGCAGGACCGGCCGCTCCCGCAGCCCGGCGAGACCGGCTGGCGTGCGGGTGGCGCTCTGCGCCACGTTCGCGCCAACCGCGGGACCGAGCAGGACGAGCGGGTCCGGCGCGAGCGGGACGGCGTCCAGCCCGCCGGGTGCAGGACCGTCGAGCGCGCACAGCCCGAGCTCCGCCGCGCCGCGGCGCACCCCGTCGACGACCTCGGCCGCCGGGGCGTGTCGCAGCGCGACGTCGACGCTGGTGGCGGCGAGCGCATCCGCGAGGCCCGCGACCTCCCCCGGGGCGGCGAGGACCCGCACGACCGCGGCGGTGCCCGCACCGTGGGCCGCCATCGCCGCGCGGGCGTCGCCGACGGCCGCGAGGATCGCCTCCGCCCGCTCGAGCAGCTCCCGTCCGGCCGCCGTCGGCGTCGTCCCCCGCGCGCCGCGCTCGAACAGGCGCACGCCGAGCTCGGCCTCCAGCCGCAGCACGTGCTGGGAGACCGCGGACTGGGTCAGATGCAGGGCGTCGGCGGCGCGGGTGACGTGCTCGTGGCGGGCGACCGCCACGACGCACTCGAGCTGGCGCAGGTCCACGCGGGGCCCGCGCTAGTGGTCGCCCGTGGCGTAGCCGAGCTCGACGTCGGCCAGCGCCTGGCCCTGCGCCCGCGCCTCGGCGGCCACCGCGGCCGCCACGGCCGGGGCGACGCCGCGGTCGAAGACGGACGGGATGATGTAGTCGTCGCGCAGCTCGGCGTCGGAGACCAGCCCGGCGATGCCGCGCGCGGCGGCGAGCTTCATCGACTCCGTGATCTGCGGCGCCCGCACGTCGAGCGCTCCGCGGAACACGCCGGGGAAGCAGAGCACGTTGTTGATCTGGTTGGGGTAGTCCGAGCGGCCGGTCGCGACGATGCGCGCGTACCGGGCCGCCTCCTCCGGCGCGACCTCCGGGTTGGGGTTGGCCATCGCGAAGACCATGCCGTCGGGCGCCATGCGGCCGAGCGCCGCGGGGTCCATCACGCGGGCACCCGACAGGCCGACGAACAGGTCCATGCCGTCGAGGACGTCGGCCGGGCCGCCGACCCGGCCCTCGGGGTTGGTCGCCTCGGCGAACCAGCGCTTCTGCGGCGGCATCGACCCGTCCAGGTAGTCGGCGCGGCCGGTGTGCAGCGCCCCGCGGGAGTCGCACCCCACGACGTTCGTCACGCCCGCGCCGAGCAGGATCCGCGCGGTCGCCATCCCCGCCGCGCCGAGGCCGACGATCAGCACGCCCACGTCGGGCAGCGAGCGGCCGGTGAGCTTGCACGCGTTCATCAGCGCCGCGAGGACCACGACCGCCGTGCCGTGCTGGTCGTCGTGGAAGACCGGGATGTCGAGCTCGGTCTGCAGCCGCTCCTCGATCTCGAAGCAGCGCGGGGCGGAGATGTCCTCGAGGTTGATGCCGCCGAAGCCGGGGGCGATCGCCTTCACGTGGGCGACGATGTCGTCGACGCTGTGCGCGTCGAGGCAGATCGGGAACGCGTCGACGCCCGCGAACTCCTTGAAGAGCATGCACTTGCCCTCCATGACCGGCATCGCCGCCTCCGCGCCGATGTCGCCCAGGCCGAGCACCGCCGACCCGTCGGAGACGACGGCCACCGTGTTGCGCTTGATCGTGTACTGAAACGCGCGCTGGCGGTCCTCGTGGATCGCCATGCACACCCGCGCGACGCCGGGCGTGTACGCCATCGAGAGGTCGTCGCGGCTGCGCAGCGGCTGCTTGTTGTGCTGCTCGATCTTGCCCCCGAGGTGCAGGAGGAACGTGCGGTCGGTGGTGTCGACCACCTCCGCGCCCTCGAACGCCTCGATCGCGGCCACGATGGCCTCCCCGTGCTCCGGGCCGCCCGTGTCGACGACGATGTCGCGGACGGTGAACGCGTCGTCGAGCGAGACCAGGTCGATCGAGCCGATGGTCCCGCCGGCGTCGCCGATGGCGGTGGCTACGCGGCCGAGGTGCCCGGGCTTGTGCTCGATCCGGACACGGATCGTGAGCGAGTACTGGGCAGACGTCGGCTGGGCCATGGTGCGCCGGATCGTAGGGCCAGCTCCGCGACGAACGCGTCCCCGGTCATCGGCCGGGCGAACAGGTAGCCCTGCGCGAGCCCGCAGCCGAGCTCCGCGAGCGCCGCGAGCTGCGCCGGCGTCTCCACGCCCTCCGCCACGACGCTGAGTCCCAGCGAGGTGGCCATCCCGATGATCGCGCCGACGATCGCGGACGCCTCCTCGTCGGCGCCGAGGCCGTCGACGAACGAGCGGTCGACCTTCAGGCCGTCCAGCGGCAGCCGCCGCAGGTAGCCCAGTGACGAGTAGCCCGTCCCGAAGTCGTCGAGGAGCAGCCGCGCCCCGAGCGCGCGCAGCGCCTTCAGCGTCGCGCGGGAGGTGTCGGAGTCCTCGAGCAGGACGCCCTCGGTGATCTCGAGGGCGAGCAGGGAGGGATCGAGGCCGCTGTCGGTGATCGCGGCCGCGACGGCGTCGATCAGGCGCGGCCCGATCTGGCGCGGGGAGAGGTTGACCGTGACCGACACCCGCTTGCCGTCGACCGCCGGCCACGCGGCGCAGGCGCGGCAGGCCTCCTCGAGCACCCAGCGGCCCAGGCCGAGGATCAGGCCGCTCTCCTCGGCGACCGCGATGAACTCCCCCGGCCCGAGGAGCCCGCGCCGCGGATGGCGCCAGCGCACGAGCGCCTCGGCGGAGCAGATCGGGTGCGCGGGATCCGTGAGGTCGACGATCGGCTGGAAGTGGAGCTCGAACTGCTCCTCCTCGAGCGCGGCGCGCAGCTCGTTCTCGATCCGCAGCCGCTCCATCGCGTGCGCGCGCATCCGGTCGTCGAAGACCTCGTAGCCGTTGCGGCCGCCCAGCTTGGCGCGGTACATGGCCGCGTCCGCGTCGCGTACGAGCGCTGCCGGTGAGCTCGAGCCGGGCCCCGACAGCGCGATGCCGATCGAGGCGGAGATCACGTGCCGGCGCCCGCCCACCACGATCGGCTGGCTCAGGAGCTCGATCACGCTCTCGGCGACCCGCACGGGCCCGCTGCCGTCGTCGACGTCCTCGAGCAGGACGGCGAACTCGTCGCCGCCGAAGCGCGCCACGGTGTCGGAGTCGCGCAGCAGGTCGCGCAGGCGATCGGCAAGCGCGACGAGGAGCTGATCGCCGGCGTGGTGGCCCAGCGAGTCGTTGACGACCTTGAAGTGGTCGAGGTCGAAGAACAGCACCGCGACCCGGCCGCCCCGGCGGCGCGCCCGGGCGAGCGCGCGCTCGACCCGGTCGGCGAACAGCGTCCGGTTGGGGAGCCCGGTGAGCGCGTCGTGGACGGCCTGGTGGAGGGCGTCGGAGACCATGCGCGCGTCCGTGAGCGCGATCGAGGCCTGCTCGGCGAACGCGGTCAGCGCCTCGCGCTCGTACGACGAGAAGCGCCGCTCCGGTCGCGTGGAGGCGACGGCCAGGCTCCCGACGACGCGGGCCTGCTCGCGCACGGGCGCGGCGATCGCGGCGTGGGCGCCGGCCGCGCGCACGGCTGCGATCGGGCGGGCGGCGGCCTGGTAGTGCTCGTCGACGACGAGCCGCTCCTCCACCACCGCGCGGCCCCCGACCCCGTCCGCGACGGGGGAGCGGGCCATCTCCGGGCCGAAATCGGCGCCCATCCCGACCCAGGAGACCAGCCGCAGCCAGCCCGGGTCCTGCTCGTCGATCAGGCGCAGGCCCGCGATCGGCTCGTCCAGCAGCTCGGCGGCGCCGGCGACGATCGCGTCCAGCGTCTCCTGCAGGTCGGCGCGCCGGGTGATCGACTTCTGGATCTTCGAGAGCCGCTCCAGCAGGGCCTGGCGCTCCGCCAGCGCCGACACGACGCCGTCGAACTCGGCCTCCAGCACCGCGGCGGCGGCCGCGATCGCGAACGCCGTCTCGTCGTCGGACCCCGACGTGGCGCACGCCAGCGCCGAGAAGTCAGACAGCGACCGGGCGAAGCGCGAGACGGACACGGGCTGCGAGGCCATTGCGACTGTGATCGACCCGAGGCGGCCCGGTCTTGAGCCCCGGCGTGGATACCCTCACCCCGATGCCGACGGCGGACGACGATCGCACCTTGTACCTGATCGACGGCAACTCGCTGGCCTACCGCGCCTTCTTCGCGCTGCCGGAGTCGATCGCCACCTCCGACGGGCGCCCGACCAACGCGATCTTCGGGTTCGCGTCGATGCTCGTCAAGCTCGTCACGGACTTCGGCGTGGTCCCCACGATCGTCGTCTGGGACGCCGGCTCCTCCGGCCGCAAGGAGGTCTATCCCGAGTACAAGGGGACGCGGGCCAAGCAGCCGGACCTGCTGCGCGAGCAGTGGCCGGCGCTGCAGCCGCTCGTGGACGCCTTCGGCTACTCCAACCTGCGCGTGGACGGCTTCGAGGCCGACGACGTGATCGCGTCGCTCGCCGAGCGCTGCCGGGCCGAGGACATCCCGGTGATGATCGTCACGGGCGACCGCGACGCCTTCCAGCTGATCGACGGCCCGGTGAAGGTGATGGCCACCGCCCGCGGCATCACCGAGACGAAGGTCTATGACCGCGAGGCCGTGATCGAGCGCTACGGCGTCGCCCCCGAGATGATCCCGGACTTCTACGGGCTCAAGGGCGACACGTCCGACAACATCCCCGGCGTCCCGGGCATCGGCGACAAGACGGCGGCCCAGCTCCTGGACCGGTTCGGCGACCTCGAGACGGTCCTCGCCTCCGTCGACCAGATCTCGGGCGCCAAGCGCAAGCAGAACCTGATCGACCACGCCGACGACGCGCGCGTCTCGAAGGTCCTGGCGACGATGAAGCGCGACGTCCCGACGGACGAGATCGACCTCAAGGACGAGCTCGTGCGCTCGCCCGACCGCTCCAAGCTGCGCGCGATGTTCCGCGAGTTCGAGCTGCGCGACCCGCTGCGCCGGCTCGAGGAGGCGCTGGAGGAGCACGAGGGCGAGGACGCGACCGCGTCGCTGCCGCGACCGGAGGACGCGACGCGCCTCGCGCTCGACGTCACCGCCGACGCCGTCCCGTCCGACCTGACCGGCCTCGCAGGCGAGGAGATCGCGCTCGCCGCCGCCGCGCCCGAGGTCCCGGAGGGCGAGCTGGTCGGTCCCGACGCCACCTGGCGCTTCGGCGCCTGGGGCGGGGAGGGCCCGGCGCTGGCCGGTCCCGTCGACGACCCCGAGCGGCTCGCCGCGGCCCTCGCCGAGCGCGCCGTCGTGGCGCACGACGCGAAGGCGCTGCTCGCCGTCCCCGACCACCTCGTCTTCGACACCGAGATCGGCGCCTACCTGCTCGACCCCGCGCGTCGCGGCTACCCCCTCCACGAGCTGACGGAGGAGCGCGGCATCGCGGTCGACGCCGACGACCCGCTCGCCATCGAGGCCGCGCTGACGCTCAAGCTCGCGGCGGAGCAGCGGCCGGTCCTCGAGGAGCGCGGGCTGATCGACCTGATGACCCGCGTCGAGATCCCGCTCGTGCGGGTGCTGCGCGCGATGGAGGTCGAGGGGATCAAGCTCGACGTGCCCCAGCTCGACGGCGTCGGCGCGCGGGTCAACGAGCGCTGCGACGTGCTCGAGCGCGAGATCTGGGAGCAGGCCGGGGAGGAGTTCGTCATCGGCTCGCCGCAGCAGCTCGGCTCGATCCTGTTCGAGAAGCTCGGCCTCAGCCGCAAGCGCCGCGGCAAGACCGGCTTCTCCACCGACGCCCGCGTGCTGCAGGCGATCCGCGACGAGCACCCGATCATCCCGCTGATCGAGGAGTACCGGGAGCTGTCGAAGCTCGCGCAGACGTACTTCGAGACGCTCAAGGCCCACATCGCGCCCGACACGCGGCGCCTGCACACGACCTTCCAGCAGACCGCGACCGCCACCGGCCGCCTGTCGTCCATCAACCCGAACCTGCAGAACATCCCGATCCGCACGGAGACCGGGCGCGAGATCCGCCGCTGCTTCGTCGCCGAGGCGGGCAACCAGCTGCTGTCGGTCGACTACGGGCAGGTCGAGCTGCGGGTGCTCGCGCACATCGCGGGGGAGGACGTCCTGCGCGACATCTTCCGCCGCGGCGGCGACGTGCACGCCGAGACCGCCTCGCGCGTCTTCGACGTCGCCCCCGCCGACGTCGACGTCGGTCAGCGCTCGAAGGCGAAGATGGTCAACTACGGCATCGTCTACGGCCTGAGCGCCTACGGGCTGTCCGACCGGCTCGGCATCCCGCAGGACGAGGCGCAGGAGTTCATCGACCGCTACCTCGAGCGCTTCCCGGCCGTCGCCCGGTTCATGACGGACGCGGTCGAGCAGGCCGAGCAGCACGGCTACGTCTCGACGCTCCTCGGGCGCCGGCGCCAGATCCCGGAGCTGCGCGCGCGCAACTGGGGGGTGCGCAAGCTCGGCGAGCGCCTCGCGGTCAACACCGTCATCCAGGGGACCGCGGCCGACATCATCAAGGTCGCCATGGTGCGCTGCCACGCCGCGCTGGAGGCGTCCGGGCTGACGACGCGGCTGATCCTGCAGATCCACGACGAGCTCCTGTTCGAGGGCCCGCCGGAGGAGATGGAGGCCGCGAAGGAGCTCGTCTGCCGCGAGATGGTCGCCGCCGCCGACCTCGATCCGACGCTGGCGGTCGACGCCGGCGTGGGGCCCAACTGGCTCGACGCGAAGTAGTCGCGCCGGACCGGGCCCGGGGTCAGCCGGTGGCCGCGACCTCGCGCTGCGACCGGCCCGCGGGCGCGGGCGGCGGGGCCGGCAGCGCGAGCGCCGGCGGGCAGATCCGCAGGTAGTGCCGGAAGGTCCACAGCGCCAGGCGCCGGCGCGCGAACGTCCGCGCCATGCGGTCGAGCGGCCGGCCGTGCAGATGCCGGATCGACTGCTGCACGCGGTACATGGACTCGAACTTCCAGCCCATGGCGTCCGACGCGCGCGCGTAGGCGCGCGCGGCCTGGGCGGGCTCCCGGTCGCCGGCGACGACCGCCGCCAGCTCGCGACCGAGCACCGCGCCCATCACCAGCGCGGGCCGGATGCCCTCGGCCGTCAGCGGCAGGCAGTGCCCGGCGGAGTCACCGGCGAAGAAGACGCCGTCCTCGATGACGGGGCGCAGGCGGTGGGGGATCCAGTTGCCCTGGTAGCCGTCCGGTGTGCGGCCCAGGTCGTCGACGAGCTGCACGGTGGGCTGCTTGACGTGGACGGTGGGATCGAAGGAGCCGACGCCGACGCGCACCTCGTGATCGGCCGGGAACGACCAGGAGTAGCCGGGGGAGACGTAGCGGTCGTCGATGAACAGCTCGAGGTCGTCGGCCTGACCCTCGGGGTGGACCTCCAGGCCGCGCGAGAGGGCGGCGTCGGGCGGCTGGATCGGCGTGCCGTTGGAGAGCACCCGGCGCCAGCCGAGCGCGTCGACGACGAGCGGGGCGGTCAGCTCGCCGCGGTCGGTGACGATGACGTGATCGCTGCCGCGGCGCTCCCGGCGCTCCACCTTCGCGGTCTCGAACACCGCGTCGCCGGCCTGCGCCCACAGCAGCCGGCACAGCTCGCGGTAGTCGAAGGTGGAGAAGGAGAACGGCAGCGGCCAGCGGGCGCGCACCCGCGGGGTCTTGACGAGCAGCGTGTCGAAGCGCTGCAGGATCGACCCCTCGAGGCCCATGTGCTCGAGCAGCTCGGTGGGGGCGGCGCAGGCGCTCGTCTGACGCTCGCCGATCTCGTAGCGGTCCAGCACGAGGACGCTCGCCCCGCTGGCCCGCAGCTCGCGGGCGACCGCGAGCCCGGCGAAGGAGGCGCCGCAGACGATCACGTCCCAGCGGCCGGAGAGGGGTGTGCGGTCGGCTCCGCGCTTGGTGGCTCGAACGGGCATGGGCGGCGATTCAGGGTACGCGGCCCGCCGCCGAACCGGTTCAAGCACCGCGAGGCCGTCCTCGGTCACCCCGCGCGGGCTGACCGCGCCCGGCGATCCCGCCTACACTCCTTGGCTCTCTATGAACGCAACTCTCGCCCCTACTACCCCCTCCGCCAAGGTCGTCGACGGTTCCGACGGCCTGCTGCTCGAGATCGACGGCCAGATCGTCCCGAACTACGACGCGACGATCCATCCGTTCGAGGAGGGCGACGTCGTCACCGGCAACGTCGTCCGCATCGACAAGGATGAAGTGCTCATCGACATCGGGTACAAGAGCGAAGGGGTCATCCCCTCCAACGAGCTCTCGATCCGCAAGTCGGTCGACCCGTCCGACGAGGTCGCCATCGGTGAGGAGGTCGACGCCCTCGTCCTCACCAAGGAGGACCAGGACGGCCGCCTGATCCTCTCCAAGAAGCGCGCCCGCTTCGAGCGCGCCTGGCGCCGCATCGAGGCTGCCGCCGACTCCGGCCAGCCCGTCGAGGGCCAGGTCATCGAGGTCGTCAAGGGCGGCCTCATCATCGACCTCGGCGTCCGCGGCTTCCTGCCCGCCTCGCTCGTCGACATCCGCCGCGTCCCCAACCTGGACGAGTACCTCGGCGGCTCGATCGAGTGCAAGGTCATCGAGCTCAACCGCTCGCGCAACAACGTCGTCCTCTCGCGCCGTGCGGTGCTCGAGGAGGAGCGCAAGGAGCAGCGCCAGCAGATCCTCGACCGCCTGCAGCCGGGCATGGTCATCGAGGGCCAGATCTCGAACATCGTCGACTTCGGCGCGTTCGTGGACCTCGACGGGATCGACGGCCTGATCCACATCTCCGAGCTCTCGTGGTCGCACGTCAACCACCCGAGCGAGATCCTCTCGATCGGCGACACCGTCCAGGTCAAGGTGCTCGACATCGACCGCGACCGCCAGCGCATCTCCCTCGGTCTCAAGCAGACCCAGGAGGATCCGTGGCAGCGCGTCGTGGACACCTACCGCGTCGGCGATGAGCTGGAGGGCCAGGTCACGAAGGTCGTCGCGTTCGGTGCCTTCGTCGAGATCCTCGAGGGGGTCGAGGGCCTGGTGCACATCTCCGAGCTCGCCGACCACCACGTGGAGAACCCGCGCGAGGTCGTCACGCCCGGCATGGACGTGCGCGTCAAGATCCTCGAGATCGACTCCGAGCGCCGCCGGCTGTCGCTGTCGGTCAAGCGCGTCGAGGGTCAGGTCCTGCCGCTGATCGACAACCCGACCGGCGACCTCGACGACATGCCCGAGCTGGGCCTGTCGGAGGACGTCTTCACGGAGGGCTCGCTCGCCCCGGAGGTCACCACGACCGCCGAGGACGCCGAGCCCGCCACCGGCGACGTCGCCCCCGGCGACGTCGAGGTCGAGATCCCCGAGGGCGTCTCGGACCAGGTCGAGCGCGAGGCCGAGGACACCGACGGCTCCGGCGAGACGCCGGGCTCGACCGTCGAGTAGACGTTGGCACGGCCACCCCTCCTCGGCCTGACCGGGGGGATCGGGGCCGGCAAGTCCGAGGCGCTCGCCGCACTGGAGCGCCTCGGCGCCGCGACCCTGTCCACGGACGCGGTCGTGCACGAGCTGTACGAGTCCCCCGAGCTGGTCGCGCTGGTGCGCGACCGCTGGGGTGACTCGGTGGCGCCGGACGGGGTCGTGGACCGCGGCGCCGTGGCGCGCTTCGCCTTCGCCTCCGACGCCGAGCGCGGCTGGCTGGAGCAGCAGCTGTGGCCGCGGGTGGGGGAGCGCGTCGCCGCCTTCATCCAGGCGTCGGCCGCACACGAGCCCGCCCCCCGCGCGATCGTGATCGAGACGCCGCTGCTGTTCGAGGCGGGCATGGAGGCGATGTACGACGCGACCGTCGCGGTCGTCGCCGACGAGGACGTCCGTGCCGAGCGCGCGGGCGCCCGCGGGCACGAGGCGGTCGACGAACGCACCACGCGGCAGCTGACCCAGCAGGAGAAGGCCGACCGGGCGACGTACGTGGTGCGCAACGACGGTTCGGTCTCGGACCTCGAAGCCGCCTTGTCCGAGCTGCTCGCCACACTGACCCCCTCACCGTGAGCGCGTCCACCCGATCACGATCGGCCTCCACCGCGTCCCGCTCCGGCCGTGCCCGCCCGGCGCGCCGGACCGCGGCGGCCAAGCGCCGCCTGGAGCGTCGGCAGCGGCTGCGCCGGCGGCTGTGGCTGATCGGGGGCGCCGCGATCGCGGCGCTCGTGGTCGCGGCCCTCGTCTCGCCCATGGCCGACAAGGCGGTCAAGGAGATCGCCCTGCCGCTGCGCCACGAGGACATCATCCGCCAGCAGGCGCGGGAGAAGGGCCTCGACCCCGCGCTGATCGCCGCGGTCATCTACCAGGAGTCCCGCTTCCGCGACGGCCAGGTCTCCGACGCCGGGGCGCAGGGCCTGATGCAGCTGCTGCCCTCCACCGCCGAGTACATCGCCAACCTCTCCGGCGGCACGGCGTTCGTGCAGGGCGACCTCGCCACCGCCCAGGTCAACATCTCCTACGGCGCCTACTACCTGCGCTACCTCGAGAAGAAGTACCGCGGCTCCGACGCCCTCGCGCTCGCCGCCTACAACGGGGGGGAGGGCCAGCTGGACGAGTGGCTGCGCTCGGCCGCCGACCGGGGCGAGACGTTCGATCCCGGCAAGCACATCCCGTTCCCCGAGACGCGCGAGTACGTCGAGAGCGTGCTCGACCTGCGCTCGCAGTACCGGTCCCAGTACGAGCGCGAGCTCGGCATCTGAGACCGGTGCGGGCCGTGTGCGGCTAGGCCGCCGCGGCGGCGCTGCGGTCGGCGCCGTGCGTCAGCGACTCGCCGCTGCCAGGGGCGAACAGGTGCAGGCGCGACGCGTCGAGCCACATGCGCAGGGACTTGCCGGCCTCGGCCTTGGACGCCGGGTCCAGCCGTGCCGTGCCGCGGCCACCCTCGCCGGCGCCCGGGAGGTCCTCGGCACCCGCGTCGGCGGCGAGCTCCGCGAGCGCGTCGGAGCTCGCTCCCTCGCCCTCGTAGTTGAAGTAGGCGTAGATCTCCGAGCCCATCGACTCGACGACGTCGATCGGCACGTCGAACTCGAGCCCGCCCTGGTGGCGCTGGCGGTCCACGACGGCGGCGTCCTCGAAGTCCTCCGGGCGCAGACCCGCGATGACCTCGCTCGTGTCCGCGTCGCCGATCTTCGCCTTCAGGGCCGGCGGCAGCGGCACGTCGCCGATCGGGAGCTTGACGACGTCGCCCTCGACGGTGGCGGGGAAGAAGTTCATCGCCGGGGAGCCGATGAAGCCCGCGACGAAGAGGTTGATCGGATCCTCGTAGAGCTCCTTCGGGGTGCCGACCTGCTGCAGCTCGCCCTGGCGCATGACGGCGACGCGGTCGCCGAGCGTCATCGCCTCGGTCTGGTCGTGCGTGACGTAGACCGTCGTGACGCCGAGGCGCGCCTGGATGCGGGCGACCTCGATGCGCATCTGCACCCGCAGCTTGGCGTCGAGGTTCGACAGCGGCTCGTCCATCAGGAACGCCTTCGGGTCGCGCACGATGGCGCGTCCCATGGCGACGCGCTGACGCTGGCCACCGGAGAGGTTCGCCGGCTTGCGGTCCAGGTGCTGCGTGAGGTCGAGGACCTTGGCGGCCTCGCCGACCATCTCGTCGATCTTCTCCTGCGGCGTCTTGGCGAGCTTGAGCGCGAAGCCCATGTTCTCGCCGACCGTCATGTGCGGGTACAGCGCGTAGTTCTGGAACACCATCGCGATGTCGCGGTCCTTCGGCGCCTTGTCGTTGACGACCTCGCCGTCGATGCGCAGCTCCCCGCCGGTGATGTCCTCCAGGCCGGCGATCATCCGCAGCGCCGTCGACTTGCCGCAGCCCGACGGGCCGACGAGGATCAGGAACTCACCGTCGGCGATCGAGAGGTTGAGGGACTTGACGGCCTCGAAGCCGTCGTCGTAGCGCTTGACGAGGTTGTCGAGCTCGATGGTGGCCATGGTGCGCGGCTCCTTTTGACGGGTTCAGCCCTTCACCGCGCCGGAGGTCAACCCGGCCACGATGCGGCGCTGGAAGATGAGGACGATGATGATGATCGGGATCGTGACGATCACCGCTGCCGCGGCGATGGAGCCGTAGGGCGCCTGGAACTGCGAGGCGCCGGAGAACTGCGACAGGGCGGCCGGGACCGTCTGGGCGTTCGAGGTCGAGCTGAGCGACACCGCGAAGACGAAGTCGTTCCAGCACATGATGAAGACGATGATCGCCGTGGTGAACACGGCTGGGGTCGCCAGCGGGACCATCACCTTGCGAAACGCCACCGCGGGCGTGGCGCCGTCGACCTGGGCCGCCTGCTCGAGCTCCCACGGGATCTCGCGGAAGAACGCCGACATCGTGTAGATCGCGAGGGGGAGGGCGAACGTCAGGTCGGGGATGATCAGGCCGAGCTTCGTGTCGAAGAGGCCGAGCGCCCGCCACATGTTGAACAGCGGGCCGACGATCGAGATCGCAGGGAACATCGCGATCGCGAGCGCCGCGCCGAGGATCAGGCCCTTGCCCGGGAACTCGAGCCGGGCGATCGCATAGGCGGCCATCGCCGCGAGCGCCACGGCGATCACCGTCGCCACCGCGGCGATGATGAGCGAGTTGGCCAGTGCCGACGTGAAGATGTCCTGCTCGAAGATGTTCCTGTAGTTCTCGAGCGAGAACGTCTTCGGGATGACCCGGCCGTCGAGGACGTCTGCCGGCTTCTTCAGCGAGAGGACGACGATCCACAGGACGGGCAGCAGCGCAGCCGCGACGACGACCGCGTTGATCCCGTACCAGGGCCCCTTGCGTTGTGACGAGCTCACTTGGTGCCTCCCGAGGCGGGGCTGGTGCCGAGCAATCGGACGAAGGTGAACGCGATGACCATGATGCCGAGGAAGACCAGCACCGAGATCGCCGAGCCGAGCCCGAGGTTGAGGCGGTTCAGGAGCTGGTTGTACCCCAGCACCGAGACCGTCTCGATCTTCGGGTTCGTGCCGCCGTTGCCGATGATGTAGACGGAGTCGAAGATGCGGAACGCGTCGAGCGTGCGGAACAGCAGCGCGACGAGGATCGCCGGCCGCATCAGCGGCACCGTGATCCGCCAGAAGCGCTGCCAGGCCGTGGCGCCGTCGACCTTCGCCGCCTCGTGGAGGTCGTCGTTGACCAGGGCCAGGCCCGCGAGGAGCAGCAGCGCCATGAACGGCGTGGTCTTCCACACCTCCGACAGGATCACGACGACGTAGGTCAGGAACGTGTTGGTCAGCGGGTCGGACTCCATCCCCAGCGCCTTCGGGATGAAGCCGCCGTTGGCGCCCGACCACGCGAGCTGCCACGCGTAGGCGGCGACCACGGTGACGATGCCGTACGGGATCAGCGCGGACGTGCGCACGAGGCCGCGGCCGACGATCGCGCGGTGCATGACCAGCGCGAGCAGCATCCCGAGCACGAGCTCAAGGGCGACGGACACGACGGCGATGACGGCCGTGTGCAGGACGTCGTTCCACCACAGCTTCGACGACAGCACCGTGACGTAGTTCGACAGGCCGATGAACGACCGGTTGTCGGGGAAGCGCAGATCCGCGCGCAGCAGCGACAGGTAGAAGGCGTAGACGATCGGATACGCCGTCACCGCGAGCATCACGATCACGGCGGGCGCGCATAGCATCCAGCCGAGCTTGCGCTCGGCCCGCGAGCGCGCCGACAGCTGCGGCTTCGGGGGCTTCTCGCTCTCGGCCACCTCGGCCGAGCCGGCGGCCTGCGCGGCGCTCACAGCAGGCCCTTGGACTTGAGGGCGTTGGCGACGCGCGTCTTCAGGTCAGCGGCCACGGTGGACACCTGCTTGATCGTCTGGGGTGGCGAGACCGTCTTGTACACCGCGAGGGACACGTCGGCGTACAGCGGCGTGACCGGCCGCACCGCTGCGGTCTCGAGGGACTTGCGGATGTCCTCCGCGAAGGGGTACGCCTTCTGGAACGTCTTGTCGTCGTAGAGCGAGGAGAGCGTCGGCGGCAGGCCGCCGTCGATCGCGAAGCCGCGCTGGTTCTTCGCGTCGCGCAAGCAGGTGGCGGCCTGGAAGGCCAGGTCGGAGTGCTTCGTGAAGGAGGAGACCCCCCAGTTGAAGCCGCCGATCGGCGCCTTGGCCGGCTTGCCCTCCTCGACCCCGGGATACGTGGTCCAGGCGATCTGCTTGAACAGCTTGGGGTTGTTCTCCTTCGCGCTGGCGTAGATGAAGGGGTAGTTGATCTGGAAGTCGGCCGCGCCGGTCTCGAAGGCGAGCCGGTTCTGGTCCTCCTTCTGGTTCTCGAGCGACGGGTCGGCCGCGGAGGAGTCCGCGAGCTGCTTCATCACCTTCAGCGCCGCCTCGGTCGGCGCCTGCTCCAGGCCGGCCTTGGTCGGCGACGCGAGGATGTTGCCGCCGGCCGACTGGATGAGCGAGTTGAACCACACCGTCGTGCCCTCGTACTGGGCGCCCTGGATCTCGACGCGGGTCTTGAGCTGCTCGGCCTGCTTGATCATCTCCGACCACGTCTTGGGCGGGGTCTTGACCCGGTCCTTGCGGTACCAGAGCAGCTGGGTGTTGGAGTTGGCCGGCGCCGCGTAGAGCTTGTCCTGGTAGGTCCCGGTCTCCAGCGGGCCGGCGAGCGTCCCCTTGGCGACGACGTCGCGGTACTTCTGCGGCCAGGGCTGGATCCACTTGGCCTCGGCGAACTCGGCGGTCCACACGACGTCCATGCTCATGATGTCGATCGAGGCGTCCTTGGCCGCGAGCCGCCGCACGAGCGACTGGCGCTGCGTGTCGGCGTCGTTGCCGAGCGCGTTGAAGGCGATCCTGTACTTGCCGCCCGACTCCTTCGTGCAGCGCTTGGCGGCCTTCACGAACGACCCTGACGGCTCGTTGTAGGACCACCAGTTCAGCGTGGTGGTCTTCGAGCTGGACCCTCCACATCCGATTGCACCCGCACACAGCGCGAGCGCTGCGACGGGTGCGACTCCTCTCCAAGGCCGCATCGTGGGAACATAGCTCTGCGGTCAAGCGCTGCGGCGGACGGGGTCTCACGCCAGCTCCGACGCGCCAGGACCGCCCGCGTCGAGCGGCCCGCTCGTGCGGCGACCCGGCCTCCGCCGGGCCCGTTCGCTAGGTTGCCCGCTTCGTGCCGATTCGTCCCTCGACACGCGTGGCTGCTGTGCCGGCAGCCCTGCTGACGTTCGTCCTGCCTGGCCTGGCCTCCGCCGCTGAGGACCCGGGCGGCACCGCCGCGCCCGAGCCGGCAGTCGTCTCGACGGCGACCTGCGCCGACGGGCGCGCCGGCGCCTGCGGCCCCGGCCGCAGGCTCACGTTCGGCGGCAGCGCGCTCGACGGCGTGACGAAGGTCGTCTTCCGCGGCGCCGCCGGCGCTGCGGACGATCGCGCCGCCGCGCCCGGCACCGTCACCGCCACGGCGGTCACCGTCACCGTCCCGGCCACCGCCCGCACGGGTGCCGTCAGCCTGATCGCCCCCGGTGGCGAGGCCCGCGCCGAGCCCGTCACGCTCGACCCGCCGAAGGCCCGCCCCGCCTCCGCCGACTTCGTCTTCCCCGTTCGTGGCAGGCACCGCATCGGCACCACCGCCGTCCAGCGCTTCGGCGGTGCGCGCGGGCACGAGGGGCAGGACGTCTTCGCGCGCTGCGGCGTCCCCGTCGTCGCCAACGTCGCCGGCACGGTCAAGCTCGCCGAGTTCCAGGGCGCGGCGGGCAACTACGTCGTGGTCGACGGGGCCGACGGCCGCTCCTACGCCTTCATGCACCTGCGCCGGCCGGCGAGCGTCGCACCGGGCGACGCGGTCTACGCCGGCGAGCCCCTGGGCGAGGTCGGCGACACCGGCCGCGCCAGCGGCTGCCACCTCCACTTCGAGCTCTGGACGTCCCCCGGCTACTACGAGGGCGGCCACCCGGTCGACCCCCTCGGGGAGCTGCGCGCGTGGGAGAAGGCCGCCGCGGCCAAGGCGCGCCGGGCGCGCAAGGCGCGGAAGGCCCGCAAGGCCAGGGCCGCCCGGGCCGCGTTCGCCCCGGCGACCCGGTAGCTACGTCGACGGCTCCGACGGCCGCCGGATGACGGCGCGCTCGAGCGTCGCGAACTGCAGCACGTCCTGCACGTAGGCGTCGGCGGCCTGCTGCAGGCCGACGTCGTGGCCGGCCTTCTCCGACTCGAACCAGCGGTGCTGGAGCACCTCGTGGAAGACCTCGGCCGGTTCTCGCCGGTCGAACAGCTCGGGGGGGACGGCCGCGATGACCGGCTCGAAGACCTCGCCGCGCCACCTGAAGGCCGCGACGGAGTCGGGCAGGGGCCGGCCGGTCTCCTGCTCCAGCCGGGCCTTGAACGTCCGCAGGTCGTTGAGCATCCGGCAGGCCTGGTTCTCCTGCGCCCGCAGGCCGGTCAGCATGAACAGGTGACGCTGGTGGTGGCCGGGTTCGACGACGTGCGGGTCGAGCCGCAGCCGGAACCCCCCGGGGCTGGCGACGAGCTCGATCTCGGCGACGTCGTAGCCGAGCTCGTTGAGGCGCGCGAGGCGCTCGTCGACGCGGTGGCGCTCGCCCGGCCCGAACTCCTCCTCACGGGTGAGCTCCGACCACAGGTCGTCGTAGCGGCGGCGCAGCTCCCAGGCGGTCTCGACGGGATCGAGCTCGGCGGGGTCGAGCCCGAACTCGGCCATCACGTCGAAGAGCTCGCCGGCGATGTTCGTCTCCGCCAGCTGGAGGTCGTGGTCGCGCTGCCCCGCGGTGAGGGCGGAGTGCATCTCGCCCGTCTCCGCGTCGACGAGGTAGGCGGTGAGGGTGCCGGCGTCGCGGCGGAACAGCGCGTTCGACAGCGAGCAGTCGCCCCAGAAGAACCCGCCCAGGTGCAGCCGCGTGAGCAGGCCGGCGAGGGCGTTGAGCAGCTGGGGGCGCAGCTCGTCGGGCCCGCGCCGCGAGAACAGGAAGCGGTAGGGGACCGAGAACTCGAGGTGGCGGGTGATCAGGACGGCCTGGAGGCCCGCGCCGCGGTCGTGGACGTAGCCGACGACGTCGACCGCCGGGACGGACTCCTCGGCGAGGCGCCCGAGCAGCCGGTACTCGCGCTCGGCGAGCTTGCGCGGGAGCTCCTTGAGCGCGAACAGCACGCCGTCGGCCTCGACGAAGCGCACGACGTGGCGGTGCACCCCGCGCATCACCTCGACGGTGAGGGTGTCCTCCCAGTCGGCGAGGGGGCGCTCCCAGGGGAGGTCGAGGAAGTCGGGGTTGCCGGTGCGGGCGGTGATCTGCACGTGTGTTGGTGATTGTGGACCTTCTGCGTCCGGCGACGCGAAGACCGGCCCTCTTCAGCGGGGGACCGAGCCCTCATTCCACTGAAGAGGACCGGCCTTCACGCCGCCTGAGCGAGATGTGGACGACCGTCCCGCTCTGCATCTCCGCCGGACCTCTGGATGAGCGTGGCGGCGGGCGGGCTCCTCCCGGCGGAATCAGGGCTCGGTCCCCCGACGGAGGAGCCCGTTCGTCGCCGCGCGGCGACGAGGGTCGACACGAGGAGCTCTGCGGGCGCCTGTCATCCTGCGAGCGTGGCCAAGTCCGAGGGCACCGAGATCGACGCCGGCGGCCGCGCGGTCCGCGTGTCCAGTCCCGACCGGGTGATCTTCCCCGCGACGGAGCGCACCGCCGAGGTCACCAAGGTGATGGTCGCGGAGTACTTCGTCGCCGTCGGTGACGGGCTGATGCGTGCGTTGCACGAGCGGCCCACCACCCTCGAGCGCTGGCCCAAGGGGGTGCTGGAGGGGATCGTGCTCTCCACCCGGTCCGAGCGCGGCGGCGACGCCTTCTACCAGAAGCGGATCCCCCAGGGCGCCCCCGACTACGTGGAGACCGCGCGGATCGAGTTCCCCTCCGGGCGCTCCGCCGACGAGGTCTGCCCGACGGAGATCGCCGTCGCCGCTTGGTGCGCGCACATGGGGACGATCACGTTCCACCCCTGGCCGGTGCGGCGCGCCGACGTCGACCATCCCGACGAGCTGCGCATCGACCTCGACCCGCAGCCGGGGACGGACTTCGCGGACGCGGTGCGCGCGGCCGGGGTGGCGCGCGAGCTGTTCGCCGACCTCGGGATGCGCGCGTTCGTCAAGACGAGCGGCAACCGCGGCATCCACATGTTCGTGCGCATCGAGCCGCGCTGGACGTTCACGGAGGTCCGCCACGCGGCGATCGCCTTCGGCCGCGAGCTGGGCCGGCGCACGCCGGGGGTGACGACGAAGTGGTGGAAGGAGGAGCGCGGCGAGGCGATCTTCGTCGACTACAACCAGAACGCCCGCGACCGGACGATCGCGAGCGCCTACTCCTTGCGCGCCAAGCCCGGCGCGCCCGTGTCCTGCCCGGTGGACTGGGACGAGCTTCCCGAGATCGCCGACCCGTTCGACTTCAACCTCCACACGGTGCCGGAGCGCTTCGCGCAGTGCGGCGACCTCTGGGCGGAGATCGACGACGTCCAGCACTCGCTGCAGCCCTTGCTGGACCTCTACGAGACCCAGGGCGAGGGCGACATGCCGTATCCGCCCGAGTACCCGAAGATGCCGGGCGAGCCCAAGCGCGTGCAGCCCTCGCGCGACACCGACCGACCCGTCCCGTGATGCGTCCTCCCGGGTCGCGGTGTACACTCCGGAACGTGGCCGATCGGGTCGCGGAGCGACAGGACGTGACGATCCGGGCGTCGGCAAGCGCCCGAGCTCGTTCGTCGGCCGGTCGCCGCGGTCCTGCGGACAGCTCCTGACCGCGACGGGCGTGCGAACGTCCGTTCCCCTGCCTATCCTGGGACGTCGATGCCGCCCTTCAAGCTCGACGCCGTCTACAGCCCCACCGCGGACCAGCCGAAGGCCATCGCCCAGCTGAAGGAGTCGATCGAGGCGGGTGAGCGCTACTCCACGCTGCTGGGCGCCACGGGCACCGGCAAGACGATGACGATGGCCGCCACGATCGAGGCCGTGCAGCGCCCGTCGCTGATCCTCGCGCACAACAAGACGCTCGCCGCCCAGCTGTGCAACGAGTTCCGCACGTACTTCCCGACGAACGCCGTCGAGTACTTCGTCTCCTACTACGACTACTACCAGCCCGAGGCCTACGTCCCCTCGCGGGACCTCTACATCGAGAAGGACTCGGCGATCAACCAGGAGATCGACCGCCTTCGCCACGCCGCCACGGCCGCGCTGTTCGCCCGCCGCGACGTGATCATCGTCGCCTCCGTCTCGGCGATCTTCGGCCTCGGCTCGCCGGACACCTACAACGAGAACTGCGTCATCCTGCTCAAGGGCGGGGAGATGGACCGCGACTGGCTGCTGCGCAAGCTCGTCTCGCTGCAGTACACCCGCAACGACACGGCGCTGGCCCGCGGCACGTTCCGCGTCCGCGGGGACACGCTGGAGGTCTTCCCGGCCTACGCCGAGACCGCCTTCCGCGCCTCCTTCTTCGGTGACGAGGTCGAGCGCCTGCAGCACTTCGACCCCCTGACGGGCGAGCTGATCGTCGACGACCTCGAGCACGTCGCGATCTGGCCGGCCACGCACTACAACGTCAAGGAGGGCTCGATCGAGGCGGCGGTCGCCGAGATCGGCGAGGAGCTCAACCAGCGCTGCAACGAGCTCGAGGCCGAGGGCAAGCTGCTCGAGTCCCACCGCCTGCGCCAGCGCACCCAGTACGACATGGAGATGCTGCGCGAGGTCGGGTTCTGCTCCGGCATCGAGAACTACTCGCGCATCCTCGACGGGCGCGAGATGGGCGCCCGGCCGTACTGCCTGATCGACTACTTCCCCGAGGACTTCGTCTGCTTCATCGACGAGTCCCACCAGACCACGCCGCAGATCGGCGGGATGTACGAGGGCGACCGCTCGCGCAAGCAGACGCTCGTCGACTACGGGTTCCGCCTCCCGTCGGCGATGGACAACCGGCCGCAGACCTTCGACGAGTTCCTCTCCATCACCCCGCAGATCTGCTTCGTCTCCGCGACACCGGGCCAGTACGAGCGCACGCACTCGAAGAAGATCGTCGAGCAGATCGTGCGCCCGACGGGCATCATCGACCCGCCGGTCGACGTGCGCGAGACGAAGAACCAGATCGACGACCTGATGTCGGAGATCCGCAAGGTCGTCGAGCGGGAGGAGCGCACGCTCGTCACGACGCTCACGAAGAAGATGTCCGAGGACCTCACGGACTACCTGCTCGAGATGGGCTTCAAGGTCCGCTACCTCCACTCGGAGATCGACACGCTCGAGCGGATCCAGATCATCCGCGCGCTGCGCCTGGGCGAGTTCGACGTCCTGGTCGGCGTCAACCTGCTGCGCGAGGGGCTCGACCTCCCGGAGGTCTCGCTGGTGGCGATCCTCGACGCCGACAAGGAGGGCTTCCTGCGTGGGGAGACCTCCCTGATCCAGACGATCGGCCGTGCGGCCCGCAACATCGACGGGCGCGTGATCATGTACGCCGACAAGCAGTCGGCGGCCATGACCGCCGCGCTGGAGGAGACCGACCGCCGCCGCGAGATCCAGGTCGCCTACAACACCGAGCACGGCATCACGCCAGAGACGATCGTCAAGGGCATCTCCGACATCGGCGAGTTCCTGATGGGCGACTCGAAGGTGCCGAAGAAGGGTCGCCGCTCCCGCAAGCGCGAGACGGACATGTCACCGGAGCAGCTCGAGACGACGATCGTCGAGCTCGAGGAGGAGATGCTCGCCGCAGCCGAGGACCTGCGCTTCGAGTACGCGGCCAAGCTGCGCGACGAGATCCGTGAGATGCGCCGCGAGCTCGACGCCGCGCGCGAGCCGGCCTAGGAGCCGGGCGGCTCGGACGCGGCGCGCCGTCGCGAGCGGGCGGCGAGCGCCGCCGTCGCCGCGCGCGAGCGAGGTCGGCCCGTGCCCGCCACGGCGAAGTCCAGCGGCTCGTCGCGCGCCCCGAACCAGTACTTGTAGCCCTCGGCGCCACGGCCGAAGTCGAACCGCCCGCGGCCGGCCTCGATGCTCGTGCGGATGCCGTGGCCGACGGCGATCTTGCCCAGGCCCAGCGACGCGTGGTCGGGGTCGAAGCCGCCGAGGTACCAGTGGAAGGCGCTTGGATCGGCGAAGTTGACGTAGCTGCCGACGACCTCGCCGTCGCGGACGAACTCCCACAGGAGGCCCTGGCCCACGGGCACGAGCTCGCGCAGGACGTCGCGGACGAAGGCGGGGAAGGCGGGCGTGCGGTGCAGCGGGTCGAGCGTGCGGCCGGTGGCGGCCCACTGGCGTAGGCGCAGGGCCTGCCAGCGCTCGACGGCGGGGCCGAGCGCCACCGGGTCGGTGACGGGGCGCAGGCGCACCTCGTCCTCGTCGAGCCGGCGCAGATGGCGGCGCAGGTTGCGCCGGTGCCCCGAGCCGAGCGTGGCGAGGTAGGCGTCGAAGCTGACGGGCAGCGCCAGCGCGGGGGAGGGGACGGCGGGGAGCCCGTGCACGCGCAGGCCGGCCGCGACGGCGCCGGCTGCCGGTTCCGCGCCCGCGGACAGGCAGCGCAGGCTCCAGGCGTCCCAGTCGCGCCGGTGCCGCGCCAGCGCGGCGGCGACGGCGTGGGCGACCTCCGAGCCGCGGCCGGGCTCGGCGAGCAGCTCCCACCGGTCGCCCGGCTCGACGCCGACGGGCTCCAGCACGCGCAGGGGCCCCTTGCGCCGGCGCGCGAGCGCCGCCAGCCCGGCGACCCGCCCGTGGTCGCGGGCGACGACGAGCCACGAGTCCGCTCCGGCCCCGAAGTGCGGCCACCAGGCGCGCGCCCATCCCGCCGAGCTGAAGGGGGTCGCCCGCGGAAGGCCGGCGTGCAGGCGGGTCCAGTCCGCGAGCAGGTCCTCCCACGGACCTCGGTGGACCTCTGCGCGCATCGCCGCGCAGGGTATGCGCCGGTGCGCTGCGGCGCGCCCGCGCCTGCCATCCTGTGCCGCAATGAGATGCGGCGTTGCCACTCGCCGGAGGTGAAGCTCCGTTCCGGGCCGGCGCCCGGGGCAGCGGGGAGCAGGCGGGCGTGGTGGACGCGGCGGCCTCCGGGACGGTGCTCGTCACCGGCAGCCTCCCGCCGGGCGGCCGCGACCTCGATCTGCTCGTCGCCGACGCCGACGTCCCGCTGTTGGCCGACGCCCTGGCCGCCGCCGGCTACGAGCCCCGCGGGACCGAGTGGGCGCGCTTCGACGGCCCGCGCGTGGCGCTCGTCGACCTCGAGCCGGCGTCGGCCTGGGGCCTGCCGGCCGGCGAGCTGGAGGCGCTGCTGGCCGGCGCCCGGCCGCTGGCCGGCCACGCCCATCTGCGCGAGCCGGCCCCCGCGCACGTCCTGTTGATCCTCGCCCGGCGCCGCCTCGGCCTCGACGGCCCGCTGGCCGCCAAGCACCGCGCTCGCATCGCCGCGGCGGAGGCCGCCGACCCGGGGGCCTGGACCGCGGCGGCCGCGTGCAGCCCCGCCTGGGGCGTCGCCCACGCCCTCGCCGTCCTGCGCAGCGCCTCCCGGGACGGCACCGTCGCACCGGCGCTGCGCGCTCGGGCGAGGCTCGAGCGCGCACGGGCGGCCGGTCCACGGGCAGGCGCCGCGCTCCTGCTGCGCGACGCGGCACCCACGCGCCGTCGCGGCGCCGTCGTGGCCCTGTCGGGGATCGACGGCTCCGGCAAGAGCACCCAGGCCGCCGGCCTCGCGCTGACGCTCGCCGACCTCGGGCTCGACGCGACCGTGCAGTGGAGCCGCATCACCTACGACCCGCTCCTGCGCCGGCTGGGCGCCGGGCCCAAGCGGGTGCTCGGCTGGCTCGCCCGCCGTCGACCGGCCGACGGCGCCGGCACAAGCACCGCCGACGTCGGCGACAGCGCCGTGGACCCCGCCGACGCCGCCGCGGGCGCCCTCCGTGCGCGCTTCGCGACCCTCGACCATGGCTGGACGCTCGTCGTCGCCGTCGTGCACGCCCTCAGCCAGCGCCGCGCGCTCGCGCCGCACCTGCGGGCCGGCGAGGTCGTGGTACGCGACCGCTACGTGCTCGACGCCACGGTCCAGCTGCGAAGCGTCTACGGCGAGGGCCGCTCCGTGCGCTTGCCGGCGGCCGTCCTGCGCCGGGCCTGCCCGGCGCCCGCCGCGGCGTTCTGGCTCGACGTCGACCCCGAGGAGGCCTACCGGCGCAAACCGGAGGAGTACACCGCCGCCGAGCTGGCCGCGCACCGGGCCGGCTACGCCGCGGTCCACGCTGCGCTCGGCGTCGAGCGCGTCGACGCCGGCGCGTCGCCTGAGGCACTGGCCGCCGACCTCGCCCGGCGCGTGTGGCAGCGGCTCGGATGAGCAACGCCGAGGCCACCGGGCCGGCGCGCGAGCATCGGGCGCCCGCGCTCAACGCGGCGGCCGCGGCCGCCGCCGACGTCGTCGGAAAGCTCAGCACGCTGGCCTGGACCGTGGTCGCCGCACGGCTGCTCACCCAGGAGCAGTTCGGCGCCTTCAACCTGGCGCTGGCGCTGGCGCTGATCGCCTCCGCGCTGGCCGAGGGCGGCTTCGACCCGATCCTCGTGCGGCGCGCCAGCGAGGACCGCCGCCGCCTGGCGCTCTACCACACGCAGGCGCTCGCCTGGCAGGTCGCCCTGGCTGTCCCGATCTTCGTCCTGGCCGCCGCGGCGGTCTGGCTGACCCGCCCCGAGACGGACCTGCGCGCGGCCATCGTCCTCGTCCTCCTCGCGATCTTCCTCGACATCTGGAGCGACACGGCGCGCTCGAGCGCCGCCGCCGCGCGCGACCAGACCAGCACCTCGCGCGCCCTGGCGCTGCAGCGCCTGGCCACGGCGGCGCTGATGATCCCGGCGATCGTCGCGGGGCTGGGCATCACCGGGATGGCTGCGGCGTTCCTGGCGGGATCGGCGATCGGCTGGGTCGGCCACGTCCGCGCTGTGGCCAGGCTCGGCGTCGCCTTCCGGCCCGCCCTGCTGGACCGTCCGGGCATGCGCGTCTTCGCACGGGGCACCTGGAACCTCGCCCTCAGCGCGCTGCTGGCCATCGCCCTGTTCCGGCTGGACGCCGTGCTGCTGGCCGTTCTGCGCGGCGATGCGGCGGTGGGCGAGTACGCCGCCGCCTACCGGCTGTTCGAGACGGTGCTGTTCCTGACGTTCGCCGTCGTCGGGGCGGTCGCGCCGCTGATGTTCGAGCGTGCCGGGGACCCGGCCGAGGTCGCCCGCCTCGCCGAGCTGGTGCTGGTCGTCCTCGGCTTCGTCTACGTCCCGTTCGTCGTCGTCTGCCTCGCCGACGGACGGGCGGTGCTGGAGCTGCTCTACGGCACGCGCTACGAGAGCGCCGGCGCCGCGCTGCGCTGGCTGGCCCCGACCCCTCTGGCCTACGCCCTGGCGGCCGCGGTCGGCGCGGTGCTCGTCGCCCGCAAGCGCACCGTGGGCATCCTCGTCGGCGCCGCCGTGGCCCTCGTGCTCAACGTCGCGCTCAACGTCGCGCTGATCCCGGTGCTCGGCGTCGCCGGCGCGGCCCTCGCGACGACCGCCGCCTACGTCGTGGAGGCGGCGATCGGGCTGGCCTTCGCGCTGCGCCTCGTGCCGGGGCTGGCGATCGCGCGCCCGTTCGCCGAGACGCTCGCGCTCGGCGCCCTGATGGGCGCGGCGCTGGTGGCGCTGCCGTTGCCCGTCGTGATCGAGGCGCCCGTGACGGCGGCCGCCTACGCCGCCGGTTGGGTGGCCTTCGTCCGGGCCCGCCGTCCCGAGCGTCTCGCGGCGGTCCGGACGCTGCTGCTGCGCGGGAGCGGGACGCCGTGAGGGGGTTGCGGGGGGCGCTCCCGCTCGTGCGCGAACTGGATCCGACCCTCGCCGCCGCCTGGCGGCGGCTCGCCGCGGAGGCCCTGGAACCCAACCCGTTCGCCGCGCCGGCCCTCGCGCGGGCCGCCGCCGACGCGCTGCCGGCCGCGCACGCCGACCGGCTGCTGGTGGTCTGCGACGGCGACCGCCTCGTCCTCGCCCTCCCCGTGCGCCCCCGGCGGCGCTACCGGCGCGCACCCGTCCGCACCCTGCTCGCCTGCGGGCACCAGCACGCCTTCCTCGACACGCCGCTGGTCGACCCGGCGACCGATCCCGTCGCCGCCGCGGCCTGCGCCCTGCAGACGGCGGCCGGATCGGGCGGCTGGCTGATGTTCGAGCGCCTCCCGGCCGACGGCCCGGTGCGCGCGGCGCTCGACGCGGCGATCACCCGGCGCGGCGCCCGCACCCGGGTCCTGACCGCGGACGCGCGCCCGATGGTGCACCGCCGCGATGAGGCGACCTACCTCGAGGGCCGCCTGAGCACGCAGCGGCGCAAGGCCCTGCGCAAGGCGCGGCGGCGGTTGGAGGCCGAGCTCGGCCCCCTCAGCGTGCGGGATCTCGCCGGCGACGGCGTCGAGCCCCTGCTCGCGCTCGAGCGCGCGGGCTGGAAGGGGCGTGCGGGGACGGCACTGGCCTCGGTGCCCGGCGACGAGCGCTTCTTCCGCGCGGCGATGGGGGCCGCGGCCCGCGAGCAGGCCGTCCAGGGCTGGGTGCTCGAGGCCGGGGGCCGTCCCGTGGCCGCCCTGTCGGCGGTCATCGACGGCCGGGGCGCCTTCCATCTCAAGACGGCCTACGACGAGACCCTGGCCCGCGTCTCGCCCGGCCTGCAGCTCGAGGTCGCCGTGCTCGAGGCCTTCCACGAGGACCCGCGGCTGGACTGGATCGACTCCTGCGCGATCGAGGACGGGCCCTCCGCGCTGCTGTACCCCGACCGGCGCCGGATCGAGGCGCTGCTCGTCGTCCTGGGAGGTCCCGTCGCCAGCGCGGCTGCGGCGGCCGTCGCGCAGGTCGCCGCGCGGCGCGCGCAGCCGCCGGCCTGAGACGACACCGGTCAGGCGCGCGGGCGCGGCCGCCGGGCGGCCGCCAGCTCGCGCACGAGCCCCAGTGCCGGACGGGGGTCGGACGCGCTCAGGTGCGGATGGGTGGCGCCCAGCGCATGGGTCAGCGTGCCGGCGACGTCGCGCACGAGGCCGCCGGAGCGCTCGGCGCGTGCGCGGCGCAGGTCCTCCAGCAAGGACTGGAAGCGCACGCCGGGCCGGCCCGCCGTCCAACTCGGCACGGGGTCGCCGAGCGCGACCCGGCCCCACAGGCCGGGGAGGTCCACCCCGGCGGCGACGGCCAGGGCCAGGCTGCCGTAGAAGCGGGCGTTGAGGTCGATCAGCGCGGGCGGAGCCCCCGGGGCGCGCAGGAACTGCAGGTTGGCCAGCCCGACCCAGCCGAGGTCGCGCAGCAGCCTCCCGGCCGCGGCCAGCAGGTCAGGATCGATCGCCGTCGTCACGGCGCGGCTGCTCGTGTCGCGCAGCGACAGGCGAGGGCTGCGCTGCTGCACGGCGGCGATGCAGCGGCCCTCGCGGTCGGCCAGGAGCGTCAGGGCCATCAGCTCGCCGTCGACGAGCTCCTGCAGCAGCGGTCGGGCGCCGCTTGAGGTCATGGCCTCGGCGTGCCGGCGGGCGGCATCGCGGCCGTCGCAGCGCGCGGCGAGCGCGTGACGCTGCCCGTCCGCCGCGCCGGGCTCCCAGTGCAGGCGCGACTTCACCACGACGGGGCCGTCGACGGCGGCCAGCGCGGCCTCCGTGGCCGGCCGGGTGAACGGCGCATGGAGGCCGGCGCGCGTCGCCGCGCGCGTCAGCTCCAGCTTGTCTACGGCGCGCAGGACGGCGGCGTGCGGAGCGTGCGGCACGACGCAGGGGATCGCGTCGCGGGCCGCCGAGAGGACGAGCAGCTCGATGTCGTCGGCCGCGAAGACGACGTCGTAGTCCCCCGCGACCGCCGCCACCGCGGCCACCCACGCCTCGGGATCGCGCTCGGGCGCCGGGACGGCGACCACCGTCGCGGCGTGACGGGAGCGCCGCTGTCGCGACCCGCCGAGGGCGAGCCCCACCGTCCAGCCCCCCGCGTGCAGCGCGCGCACCGCCGCGGGCACCTGCGGGGCGGCCCCGTCCGTGACGATCAACGCCCGCCGCGGGGTCACCGGCGACTCCGGGCGTACGTGCGCGCGCCCCGCGTCAGGGCCCGGGCCAGCCGTCCGGGCCGGGAGTGGAAGGCGGGGTCGTAGGCGCCGGCGAGCTTGGCCACGAAGGCCGCCGGGCCGTCCACGCCGGTGATCATCGCCCGCGGCAGCGCCAGCGGCCGCCACGGCCCGCGCTCTGCGCCCGCCACCGCGACGCCGAAGCCGGCCGCCTGGACCGCCGCCACGGCGGCCGGCCCGTGGGCGAAGAAGGGATAGGCGAAGCTCGTCACGGGTGCTGCGATAGCGTCCTGCAGGGTGTCACGGCTGCCTTGCACCTCTCGCAGGCACGCCTCGGCCGGCAGGACGGACAGATCGGGGTGGGTGACGGTGTGGGCGCCGATCTCGACGCCGGCGCCGTGCAGCTCGACGAGCTCGTCCGCGGTCAGCATGCGCGCGCGGGCACGCGGGTCCATCCACGGGTTGGGCTGCCCGAGCAGCCCGGAGACGACGAACACCGTGGCCGGCAGCCCGTACTCACGCAGGATCGGCGCGAGCACCGAGAGGGTGTTCTCCATCCCGTCGTCGAACGTCAAGGCCGCCAGCCCCGGCGGGGGCGTCCCGCCTGCCGCGCGGCGGGCGAGCTCGCCGAGCGGGACGACCTCGAAGCCCGCTTGGAGCAGCAGCTCGAGCTGGGCGCGGAAGCGCCCGGGTTCGACGCACAGGTGCTCGGGGTCGTGGCCGACGGCCACCCGGGCGACACCGTGGCCGCCGATGATCACCGAGCGGCGCGCGCGCACGCGGCGTGCGGCGGCGAGCAGGGCGGCGGGCACCCGCACGTCCTATCACGAAACCACGCAGGAGCCGCTCCGGTGACCTCGGTGCTGCACGTCTTCGAGCCGCCGGACGGGGGCGTCGCGCAGGTCGTGTCCGAGCTCGCCACCGGTCTCGGCGCCCACGGGGTGACCGTCGCGGTCGCCGGGCCGCGCCGCGCCCCGTCCCTGACGGCGCTCGACGAGGCGGGGGTTGCGGTGCACCCGCTGGCCCTTGCCCGCGGCTACGGCAGACCGTGGCGCGACGCGCAGGCGCTCGGGGCGCTCGCGCGGCTGCTGCGCACGGGGCGCTTCGACCTCGTGCACTGCCACGCGGCCAAGGCCGGCGTGGTCGGGCGCCTGGCGGCCCGGCAGGCGGGCGTCCCGGCCGTCTACAGCCCGCATTGCCTGCCGTTCGTCGGGGACGTCTCGGCCGCGCGGCGGCACCTGTCGCTGGCCGCCGAGCGCCTGCTCGGCCCCGCGACGGCTGCGCTGCTGTGCGTGTGCGAGCAGGAACGGACGATCGCGCTCGAGCATCGCCTGGTCGCCCCGGACCGCGCCCGGGTGGTGCGCAACGGGGCGAGCACGCCCGGCACGGCCGCGCCCGACGAGCGGCTGCTGGCGCTGCGCGGCGACGGGCTGCTCGTCGGGGCCGTGACCGTCCTGCGCGAGCAGAAGGGCCTTCAAGACCTGCTGCGCGCCGCGCCGGCGATCCTCGCCGCCGAGCCGCGCGCCCGCATCGCCGTCGTCGGCGACGGGCCGATGCGCGAGGCGCTGGTCCAGCAGGCCGCCGCGCTCGGCCTCGACCGCCATCCGCGCTTCGCCCTGCTCCCCTACCACGGGCCGCCGGAACGCCCCCTGCGCGCCCTCGACCTCTACGTGCTGCCCTCGTGGTGGGAGGCCTTGCCGGTCGGCGCGCTGGAGGCCCTCGCCTGCGGGGTGCCGCAGGTCGCCACGGACGTCGGCGGCACGGGCGAGGCGGTCACGGCGGCCACCGGCCGGCTCGTCGCGCCGCACGACCCGGACGCCCTCGCCGCCGCGGTCCTGGCGCTGCTGCGCGACGAGGCCGGGCTGCGGGCGCGCGCCGCGGCGTCGGCGGCCGCGCACGCCGAGCGCTTCACCGTCGAGCGGATGGTGCGCGAGACGGCCGCGCTCTACGCCGACGTGCTCAGCGGCGCAGGGTCCACAGCCCCTGGTCGTCCAGCCAGCGCTTGACGCGCAGCTCGACCCGCGTGCGGGGTCGCCCGCCGTAGACGATGGGGTACAGCAGCTTGCGCCGCAGCGGCATCGGGGAGGCGCGGAAGTGGTGGCGCAGATCGCCGAACAGGCGCGGATGGGCGGCGCGCAGGTCGCGGTAGAGCTCGACGTGGCGCCCGCGTGCGGCGGCGAGCATGCGCGGGTCGGCCTTGCGGTAGCGGTGGATGGCCCGGCCCGCGCCGAGATGGGCCACGGGCAGGCCCGCCTCCGCGAGCGCCATCCACAGGTCCCAGTCCTCGTAGCCGCGCAGCGCCGTCCGCCACCCGCCGACCTGCTCGAGCGCACTGCGGCGGAACACCGCCGCCGTCGGGTACTCGTTGCAGAACGCGATGCGGTAGGGATCGAGGGTCTCGGGCACGGCGCGCAGGAGGTCCCGCGCCCCGAACTCCTCGATGTCGCCGATCACCGCGGCCAGGCCGGGGTCGGCGTCGAGGCGGTCGGCGGCCGCCGCGAGCACGCCCGGGAGGGCCTCGTCGTCGGCGTCCAGCGGGAACACGTAGGGCGCCCGCGTGGCCGCGAGGCCCGTCATGCGGGCGGCGGACAGGTGGCGGTTGACCGGGTGACGCACGACGCGCGTCCCTTCCGCGGACAGCCGGTCCAGCGTGCGCCGGGTGGCGTCGTCCTGCGAGGCGTCGTCGACGACGACGACCTCGACCGGCTCGGCCTCCTCGATCGAGTCCAACGCGCCCGGGAGCAGGTCCCCGTCGTCGTAGCAGGGGACGACGACGCAGACGCGAGCGCGGCTCATCCGCGGGCGAGGCGCGCGAACGCGGCGCGCACCGGCTTCGGGCGCCCGTCGTGGGTGAGCAGGCCGAAGTTGTCGTCGTGGATCGACAGGTCGGCGCTCGTGTCGCGCAGCGTGTACCAGACGGCGACGTCGACGTAGTCCCAGGCCCGCAGGCGGCGCACGGCCTGCTCGAGGTAGCGCGCCTGGCGCTGCGCGTCCACCCCGCGCTCCCAGGTCGGGCCGTCGCGGCGCGCGGTCGTGGACCAGCCCAGCTCCGTCAGCCACAGCGGTCGGCGGTCGCCCGCGGCGAGCATCGTCCGCCGCACGGCCGGGACCCCGCGCACGAACGAGTGCGTCGCGTCGGCGCCGTCCGCGCGGTCCAGCGGCGAGCGGTCCCCGGAGTAGGGGTGCACCGACAGCGCGTCGAAGGAGCCCCGTGCCCCGAGCGCATACAGGCTGGCGACGAAGCGGTGGTCCGCCTCGGCGAGCGAGCCGCCGACGACGAGGGCGCGCGGGTCGGCGCCCTTGATCGCGGGGTAGGCGGCGCGCAGGAGCCCGGCGTAGGCGACGGCCGGGTGGCGGGCGCGCAGGAACGCCTGCTGGTTGGGCTCGTTCCAGATCTCCCAGGCCTGCACGCGGCCGCGGTAGCGGTGAGCGAGCATCCGCAGGGCGCGGGCGTAGTCGCGCGCCCGGCGCGGCGGATAGCGCTCGACGCCACGCTCCCACCAGGCCCCGCGGCAGCCCTGACGCAGCCGTGCCGGGGCACGGGAGGCCCAGCACGGGGTGCTCGTGACGGTCGCCAGCACGCGCAGCCCGCGCCGGTGGGCCGCGGCCACGACGGTGTCGAGGCGGCGCAGGTACCAGGGCGACCAGCGTCCACGGCCGTCCTGCTGCAGGGAGGCCCAGCCGACGTCGACGCGCACGAGACGGGCCCCGGCGTCGGCCGCGGCGTCGATCTGCCCGCGCGCGGCCCGGGCGGAGACCCCCGCCCACAGGGGGTGCACCTGCACCCCGAGCGCCGCCGGCCGGCCGGTCCCGCCACCCACGGCGGGTGACGGCGGCGCGGCTGCCGCGAGCACGGCGGCCAGCGCCAGCGCGACTAGGGTGAGCCCCGGCAGCAGCAGGCGAAGACGTCGGCGAGGGTTGGCGGGGAGCGGCAGCACGTGGAAGTCGTATCGGCCGGGGAGGGCTCACGGTACAGCCGCCCTGCGGTGGCGGTGACCTTCGTGGGCTCCCACGCGGGTCAGGGCGGGTCCGAGCGCGTCCTCGAGGACCTGCTCGCGGCGCTCGGCCCGGCCTGGGTGCAGCGCGTCGTGCTGCTCGCCCACGGGCCCGCCGAGACGCGCCTGCACGCGCTCGGCCTCCCGGTCGAGGTCCTGCCGGCGGGCCGGCGGGCCGGCCTGCTCACCGCCGCGTGGCGTCTGCGACGCGCGGCTGGCGTCACCGCCGCCCGCCGTCGTGCACGCCAACGGGGTCAAGGCCGCGCTCGTGGCCGGTCTCGCGCTGGCCGGCACGGGCGTCCCGGTGCTGTGGCACAAGCACGACTTCAGCTGGGACGGCCCCCTCGGCCGGCTGGTGGGCGCGGGCTGCGTGGAGGTCATCGGCGTCTCCGCCGCGGTCCTCGCGAGCCTGCGGCGGGGGCGCCCGCGCGGGCTCCCGCGCCCGCGGCTGGCCGTGGTGGCCAACGGGGTCCCGGCCTACAGCGGCGACGCCACCGCCGCCCGCGCCCGCCTCGCGGCCGCGCTGGACCTGCCGGCGGACGCGCCCTGGGTGCTGCTGGCCGGCCGCCTGCACCCGGCCAAGGGCCAGGCGCAGCTCCTGGCCGCCGCGCCGGCCCTGTGGGCGCGCCGGCCGGACGCCCGGCTGGTGCTCGCCGGCGGCGAGGACCCGGCGCAGGCGACCTACGCCGCGGCGGTGCGAGCGGCCGCGGCCGCGCTCGGGGACCGCGTCCTGCGGCTCGGCCACCGCGACGACGTGGCGGACCTGATCGCGGCCGCCGACGTCGTCGTCGTGCCGAGCGTCGCCGACGAGCGCGGGATGGGGGAGGAGGGCTTCGGGCTCGTCGGCGTCGAGGCCCTCGCCGCCGGCACCCCGGTCGCCGGCTTCGCGAGCGGCGCCCTGCCGGAGGTGCTCGGCGATGCCGCCGTGCTGGTGGCCCCCGGCGACACCGAGGCCCTGGCCGCGGCCGTGGCCGCCCTGCTGGACGATCCCGTCCGCCGGACGGCGCTGGCCGAGCGGGGCCGCGAGCGCCATCGCCGCCGCTACGAACCCGGGCGCGCGGCGGCCGACATGGCGGCGCGCTATCGGCTCGCGGCCTCGGGGCGGACGAGCGCGACCGCACAGCCGGCGAGCAGCGCGGCGACGGCGGCAACGACGTTCGAGCGCACCGTGTAGTCCACGAGGCCCTGCACGGCGAGCGCGGTCAACGCGGCGGTCACCGCGAAGCCGAGGGCCCGGTCGCGCGAGGCGGCCGAGCAGGCGCGCGCGCAGACGCGCGCCAGCGCCACCGCCAGCCACAGCAGCGCGGCCAGGCCGAGCAGCCCGAGCTCGGCGGCGACGGTCAACGGCAGGTCGTGGGCATGGTCGAACGTGAGGCCCGTCGTCGGGTCGATCAGGCCGTAGCGGGGCGCCACGACCGAGAACTGGTTCTCGCCCACGCCGAACAGCGGGTGGTCGGCGACGATGCGCGGGGTCGTGCGATACAGCGCCAACCGCTGGTCGCTGACGCTCTGCCCCGAGGAGGAGATGGACGCCACCCGTGCCACCACGGTGTCGACCTGCTGGGTGCGCGCCAGCGGGTTGG
The DNA here is from genome assembly GCA_963726825.1 of uncultured Solirubrobacteraceae bacterium. Taxonomy (GTDB): domain Bacteria; phylum Actinomycetota; class Thermoleophilia; order Solirubrobacterales; family Solirubrobacteraceae; genus DATLGB01. Next base: position 632,846 of record CAVSDT010000002.1, read on the forward strand.
CCCCGGCCGCGGTGACGACGACGAGGACGAGGGCAAGCGGGAGCGCGACGCGGCGGAAGGGGCGCCAACCGAGCAGCACGAGCAGCGCGGCCGCGGCCGCCAGCAGGCCGCCGCGCGACAGCGACAGGCCGAGCCCCGCCAGCAACGCCAGCAGTCCCACGGCTGCCGCCGGCCGCCGGGCGGCAGGGCCGGTGAGCGCCAGCGCGACCGCGGCGGGGACGCCGAGGGCCAGGAAGGTGCCGAAGACGTTGGGATCCTCGAAGGCGCCCAGGGCGCGGCCGACGGCGACGTCCGCCCCCGCTGCGAGCTCCTGCGGCTGTCCGCCCGAGCGCACGAAGGAGATGCCCGTGGTGACCGCGCCGGCCGCGACGAGCAGTCCGAGCAGCCGCCGGATCGTCGCCGGGCCGGCCTCGTCGGCGACGGCGGCGGCCACGAGGGCGAAGACCACCCACATGGCCAGCACGCGTGCCACCGCCGGGCGCTCGGCGGCGAGCGCCAAGCCTGGCACGACGGCGGCCAGCAGCAGCGCGACGGGGAGGTCCAGCGGCGTCCGGCGCCGCGGCGGGCGGCCCGCGCCGACGCGGCGCAGCAGCCAGCCCACCCCGCCGAGCGCGAAGAGGCCCTCCGAGGCGGTCAGCCCCGCGCCCGACACCGGCAGCGCGAAGAACTCCAGCGGGACGCACGCGATCGCGGCGCCGACGACGACGAGCGGGCGCGTCACGGCGACGAGGCCGGCGGCGGCGACGAGTCCGAGCGCCAGCGGGGCGGCGGGGCCGGCCGTGTAGGCGAGCAGCATCGCCGTCGCCGACAGCACCGCCGCCACCGCCGCCAGCGTCAACGGGTGCGCCGCGCGGGCGCTCAGCGGCCGGCCTCTCGCCCGCCGGGCGACGGCACGACGGCACCCGCGCCGTCGGCGCCGTAGGGCTCGTAGGCAAAGGCGCGCGCGGCCACCCGGTTGAGGACGATCCCGGCGATCGGCGTGCCGGCCCGCCGCAGCTGCGCGGCGGCCTCCTTCAGCGCCCGCCGCCCCGCGCGATCGAGATCGACGACCACCACCACCGCATCCACCGCGGCCGCGAGGGCGGTGGTGTCGGCCACCACCGTCACCGGGGCGGAGTCCACCACGACGTGCTCGTAGCGCTCGCCCAGACGATCGAAGACCTCGCCCATGCGGCGCATCCCGAGCAGCGCGGGCGAGTTCGGGGCCGACGGCCCGGCGGCCAGCAGCCGCACCCCAGGCAGCGACGTGGGCCCGACGAGGTCGAGCGCATCGTTGTGGGACTCCACGAGCAGCGTGGTCACCCCGCGCGCGCCGGGGGTCCCGATGGCGGTCCCGAGCGCGCGCCGGCGCAGGTCGCAGTCGACGGCCACCACGCTGTTGCCCAGCCGCGCGAAGGCGGAGGCGAGCTGGCCGACCGCGAAGGTCTTGCCCTCTCCCGGCAGCGCGGAGGTGACGGCGAGCAGCCGATCGCGGCCCCCGGCCTCCGCGCTGAGGTTCGCGCGCAGCAGGTCGAAGGCCTCGCGCGTGGCCGCCTCGTGGCCCGCCGTCTGCAGCGGGACGCGAGCCAGCACGGGCGCCCCGAGCAGCTCGAGCAGCTCGCCCTCGTCCCGCAGGCGGTCGTCGAAGCGATCGGCGAACGCCGCGGCCGCCCCGGCGAGGGCGAGGGCCACGAGCAGCCCGAGCGCCAGGAAGAGCTTCGGCCGCGGCCGTGACGGCGACCCGGGCAGCGTCGCCCGGCTGGCGACGGAGATGTCCGCGCCGCTGAGCGCGAGGCTGCGCTGGGTGGAGACGTAGGCGTCGCGGGCCGACTGCAGCTCCGTCTCGGCCACCGAACGACGCGCCGCGGCGGCGGGCGAGGCGTCGCGCTGCAGGCGCTGGATGAGCTGGCCGAGGTTGCCGATGCGCGTGCGCAGCTCGGCGAGCTGACGGCTGCTGGTGGCCGCCGACGCCGTGCGCTGGCCGTCGACGAACGTCGTCGCGTACGCGTCGGCGAGCGCCTGCGCCCGGCGCGGGCTCGCGTCCGTGGCGCCGATGCGGATCAGCCGCGTCCCGGTGGGGACGGCGACGTCGACCTTCGGCTCAAGCGCCGAGGGCGCGAGGTCGAAGGGGAGCGCGCGGACGACGGCCTGGGTCACCTCCGGCGTGCGCAGGAGCGCGACGTAGGTGCGTGCGAGCTGCTCGTCGAGCTGCACGGCGCCCGCCCCCGTGGTGACGGAGCGGTTCTCCCCGACGAACAGCGTCGCCTCCGCGCGGTACTGCTTCGGCAGCGCGAACGTGACGACGGCCGCGATCGCGAAGGCGGTGAGGGCCACGGCGGCGAAGACGCGCCGCTGGCGGACGACGACGAGATCGAACAGGCGGGGCAGGGGCGGCACGCTACTCCGGGACGCGGAAGGCCGCCTGCACCGTGCGCATGAGGATCTTGGCGTCGAGGGTCAGTGACCAGTGATCGATGTAGTAGATGTCGAGCTCGACGCGCTCCTCGAGCGACGTCGCACCCCGCAGCCCGCTGACCTGGGCCAGCCCGGTGATCCCGGGGCGCATCCGGTGGCGGTAGGCGTAGCGCTCCAGGCTGTCGCTGAAGAGCGCGGCGTAGTGCGGACGCTCCGGCCGCGGGCCTACGAGGCTCATGTCGCCCCGGGCGACGTTGACGAGCTGGGGCAGCTCGTCCAGCGACGTGCGTCGAAGCAGCCGCCCGAGCGCCGTGCGCCGGTCCTCTCCCTCGACGCCGCCCGGGGCGCGGCCGGTGGGCAGGCGCCGCGGGCGGCCGGGCGCGACGGCCGGGGCGGCGTGCATGGTGCGGAACTTCAACAGGTCGAACTCCCGGCCGCCGTCACCGAGGCGACGCTGGCGGTAGATCACCGGCCGGCCGCTCGTGAGCACCAGCGCCAGCGCGACGGCGCCGAGCAGCGGAGCCGCGAGCACCAGTCCGGCGACGCCGGCGAGCCGGTCGAGGCCGTGCTTGAGCAGCAGGCGCGACTCACGGCCGGGATCGAGGTCGATCGCCAGCAGCGGCAGGCCGCCCACGGGCTCGTAGGTCATGCGGTCGTTGGTGTGCTCGAACAGCCGGGGGACCACGGAGACCTCGACCCCGAGCTCGTGGCAGGCGTCCATGAGCGGGACCAGCTGACGGTCCGGCCGCTGCACGAAGGCCAGCACGACGTGGCGCGCGCCCGTGGTGCGCACGAGGCGTCCGAGGTCGCTCGGCAGGCCGACGATGGGCACCGGCCGGCCGCCGACCGTGTCGGCCGCCGGCGGCGACCAGTCCAGGAAGCCGACCGGTCGCAGCCCGTACTCGGGGCGGGTGTGCAGCCAGCGGCCGATGCGCGCGCCCACCTCGCCGGCGCCGACGATCAGGGTCGGCCGGCCGGAGAGGCCGCGCAGGCGCAGCTGCCGCCGTCCGACACGCCCGACGGCGTGGCGGACGCAGAGGGCGAGCACGGCGATGGCCCAGGTCTCCACGAGCGTCGTCTCCCGCAGCCCGTTCCCGGCGACGATGCGGCCGACCGCCGCGGAGAGCATCGCGGCGACGGAGATCGCGGCGATCACGGGCCAGAGGTCGTCGAGCACGCCGGCCTTCATCCGCCGCGCGCGGGTGCGGGCCAGCGCCAGCGTGACGGTGCCGCCCAGCGGGAAGATCACCAGCAGCGTCGCCGCGCCGCGGACGGAGTTGCCGTCGGGGGTCAGCGCCTGGGCCGCCAGCGCCGCCACACCGAGCAACGCCAGGTCGATGGCACGCGTCACCCACGCCCAGTGCGGGCCGTCCATGGGGCGCACCAGTCGCCCGACCCAGCCCCACACCGCGCGCTCGGGCGCCGCCTCGGCCGGGACGGCGACGAGTGCCCGGGGCGTGGCCGGTTCGGGGGACTCCTCGGCAGCGGGCAGCGCCCCGAGCGCGGCCGCAGCAGGGCCGGCAGGATTCCCTTCCCGCATACCGTCCGGCGGCTTCCTTCCGCGCGACATCCGCAGCCATCATAGGCACGTCTGGTAAGGCTGGTGACATGTCCGCACGGAAACCGGTGCGGGCGGCGAACGGTCCGGCGAACGCCGGGTGCGGCCGCTCCCTGCGCCCGTAGCCTGCGGCCGTGGACCGCGCGCTGCGCACCGACCGGCTCGAGCTCGTCCCGTGGCAGGCGCCGCACGCCCGCCTGCTCGAGCAGCTGATGGCGCTGCCGGAGATGATGCGCTTCGTCGGCACGGGCCGGCCGCTCGGGCCCGCCGACGTCGCCGAGCGCGCGAGCTTCGCCGCCGCGCACTGGCTCGCACGCGGGTGGGGATGGCGGGTGCCGGTGCTGCGAGACGGCGGTACGCCCATCGGCGTGATCGCGGCCAACCGGCTGGGGGAGGGGACCGCGGGCTTCCCGGCCGACGAGCACGAGATCGGGTGGTTCGTCGCCCCCGCCCACCAGGGCAGGGGGCTGGCCGTCGAGGCGGCCGGTGCCGTCCTGGACGAGCTCCTGGGTCCGGTCGGCGCTCCTTCGGTGATCGCGCGCATCCAGCCGGCCAACGCGGCGTCGATCCGGGTCGCGGAGGCCCTGGGGATGACCTTCGAGCGCGCGACGACGGGCCGGCTCGGCGAGCCGATCGTCGTCCACCGCCGTCACGCCTGACCCGGTTCGCTGAGCCGACCACGCCCCGCAGCAGCAGGACGTGGCACGCCCCGCGGACCGCGGCGGTTCGCGAGCGCCCCCACGCCGCGGACGAGGGGGACGTGGTCGCGCTCGCGACCCGGCCCGCGCGGAGGCGGGACCGGCCCTCGCCCGGCCTAGCCTGCCCCCGATGGCGGTCGACGTCCCCGCGCTGCTGCAGTGGTACGCGGCCGTCCGGCGGCCGCTGCCGTGGCGCTTCACCGACGACCCGTGGGCGATCCTCGTCTGCGAGGTCATGTGCCAGCAGACCCAGGCCGAGCGGGTGGTGCCGTTCTGGGAGCGCTGGCTCGCGCGCTTCCCCCGTCCGGAGGACTGCGCCGCCGCCGACCCCGCCGACGTGCTCGCGCTGTGGAGCGGGCTCGGCTACAACCGCCGCGGGCTCGCGCTGCAGCGTGCGGCCGCCCACGTCGCGGCGCACGGCTGGCCACGCACCGCGGCGCAGCTGCGGGCGCTGCCGGGGGTCGGGCCCTACACCGCGGCGGCGGTCGCCTCGTTCGCCTTCGGCGAGCCGGTCGCGACCGTCGACACCAACTGGCGCCGCGTCGTCGACCGCGCGGGCGCCGAGCCGGTCGCCGCGCGCGCGCAGGACCAGGCGACGCTCAACCAGGCGATGATGGAGCTCGGCGCGACGGTCTGCACGGCCCGGGTGGCCCGCTGCGGCACGTGTCCGCTGCGGACGGGCTGCGACGCGGCGGCCGCCGGCGGACCCGCGATCGCCGCCCGCGCGGCGCGCGGCACCCGCGTCCGGTTCGAGGACACCGACCGGTTCCTGCGGGGCCGGGTCGTCGCCGCGCTGCTCGCCGGGGACCCGCTGCCGGCCGGCGCCGAACGCGTCGTGGGCGGCCTCGAGCGCGACGGCCTGGTCGTGCGCGGGACCACTGGGGTCATCGACCTCCCTCGCCGGTAACATCAGCCGTTGCACCGACGAAACTCAGACGTGCGGGAGACCTGAAGACGTGGCCCTGGACCGGCAGTCCATCGAGAAGCGAGACTTTCCCATCGGCCGACGGGGCTATGACCCCGATGCCGTCGATGCCCATCTCGGCCTGCTGGCCGACGAGGTCGAGTCCCTGAAGCGGAACGCCCGCGGCGGCGCCGCCGGCGTCGCCGGTGCGGCCTCCGAGCAGGTCAGGCTGATCGTCGAGGCCGCGGAGCAGAGCGCCGGCGACATCGAGCGAGACGCCGACCTCGAGGCGCGGCGCATCCGGCAGGAGGCCCGCGAGGCCGCCGAGAAGGTCCGTGCCGAGGCCGGTGCGCAGTCGCGCGACCACGTCGCCCGCGTCTCGGAGGCGTCGACCTCGATGCTCGAGCGCATCGACCAGATGGAGGCCGAGCTGCGCTCCACGCTCGACACCCTCCGTGCGAGCTCCGCGCGTCTGGCCTCCGACCTGTCCCTGCTCCAGGGCACCGTCGGCGAGCTGCGCAGCGCGAGCTCCACCGGCTTCGAGCCCGACCTGCCCGCCGCCGTCACGCCCGAGCCCGCCCTCGCGGGCGCCGATCTGGCGGTGGAGGAGGAGGTCGTCGAGGTCTCCGAGACCCCGGCCGGAGGGGACGCCGACGAGGAGGGCGCCCGGCTCATCGCGCTCAACATGGCCCTCAACGGCACGCCCCGCGGCGAGGTCGAGGCCTACCTCGACGACAACTACGACCTGCCCGACGCCGCCGGCCTGCTCGACGACGTCTACGCCCGGGTCGGCTAGCACCGCGCCTCCGTGGCGCTGACCCCCGCCGCGCCGCCCCAGCTGGAGGCCCTGCGCCTCCGGCTCGCTGAGGTCGCCGACCTCGGCTACGCCGGCGGCCTGCTGTCCTGGGACCAGAACGTCTTCATGCCCGTCGGCGGCTCGGAGGCCCGCGCCGAGCAGCTCGCGACGCTCGAGGGGCTCATCCACGCCCGGCTCGTCGACCCCGAGCACGCGCGTCTCGTCGAGGCGCTCGAGCCGTGGGCGGCCGGGCAGGAGCCCGACGACGACGGCGCGGCGCTCGTCCGCGTCGCCCGCCGCGATCTCGAGAAGGCCATCCGCGTCCCCGCGGAGCTCGCGGTCGCGATGGCACGCGAGTCCGCACGGGGCTACACGGCCTGGATGCAGGCCCGGGAGGCGTCGGACTTCGCGCGCTTCCGCGACGCGCTCGAGCGCCAGATCGACCTGCGCCGCCGCTACGCCGCCTGCTTCCCGGACGCCGAGCACCCCTACGACGCGCTCCTGGACGACTTCGAGCCCGGCATGTCGACCGCCGAGGCGAGGGCGCTCTTCGACGCGCTGCTGCCGCCGCTCGCCGAGCTGGCGAAGGCCGCAGCGGACGAGCCGGGCACCCGGCCGCTGCGCGGTGTGCTGGAGGGCGAGTTCCCCCTCGATGCCCAGCGCGAGCTGCTGCTGGGCGTCCTCGGCCCGATCGGCTTCGACCCGCACACGTTCCGCCTCGACACCGCGCCGCACCCGTTCGCCCAGGCGGTCGGCGCCGGGGACGTGCGGCTGACGACCCGCTACGACGTGCATGACCTCGCCTCGTCGCTGTACTCGGGCCTGCACGAGTTCGGGCACGGGCTCTACGAGGCGGGCTTCGGGCCGAGCCTGCGCCGCAGCCCGCTGCACGACTGCGCCTCGCTCGGCGTGCACGAGTCCCAGAGCCGGCTGTGGGAGAACCTCGTCGGTCGCGGCCGCCCGTTCGTGGGCTGGCTGCTGCCGCAGCTGCAGGGCGCGTTCCCGGACGCCTTCGCGGACATGGCCGCCGACGACCTGCACCGGGGCCTCAACGCCGTTCTGCGCACCCCGATCCGCACGGAGTCGGACGAGACGACGTACAACCTCCACGTCGGCCTGCGCTTCGAGCTCGAGCTCGCCCTCATCGAGGGGCGCCTCGAGGCGGCCGACCTGCCCGCCGCGTGGAACGAGGCGATGGTGCGCCTCGTCGGGATCGAGCCCGCCGACGACGCCGAGGGCGTGCTGCAGGACGTCCACTGGTCCCAGGGGCTGTTCGGCTACTTCCCGACCTACACCTTCGGGAACCTGATGGCCGCACAGCTGTGGGAGCAGGTCTCGAGCGACATGCCGGACCTCGGCGAGCACCTGGCCCGGGGGGAGTTCGGGCCGTTGCGCGCATGGCTCGGCGAGCACGTGCACCGCCATGGCCGCAAGCTGTCGCCGCGCGAGCTGCTGCTGCGCGCGACGGGCGAGGAGCTGCGCGTCGAGCCGCTGCTCGCGCACCTGCGCGCCCGGCTCACCGACGCCGGGCTGCTCTAGGTGTAGCTAGGTCGGGTCGGCGCCGGGGCCGGGGATGCTCTCCGGCCCGGGGGTGTGCGGCGGCTCGGCGTCGGGCGCGATGTCCATGCCCTGCCGGGCGCGCTCGGGGACCTTGGGGATCGCGACGCCGGCGGCGCTGTAGGCGTCGTCCATGTCGACGGTCTCCTTGTTCAGCAGCGCCTCGGCCAGGCTGTCGAGGCGGCCGCGCTCGGCCGTCAGCAGCGTCGTGACGCGCTCGTGGGCGCGGTCGACCATGGCCCGGACCGCCGTGTCGACCATCCGCCGCGAGTCCTCGGAGGCGGGATCGGAGTACGGGTTGGCGCCGTCGGCGGGGAGGACGGCGATGAAGCCGATCTCGTCCGACATGCCCCAGCGCCCGACCATGCCGCGGGCGATGCCGGTGACCTGCTCGATGTCGGACTCCGCGCCGGTGGTGATCGTCCCGAAGATGATCTCCTCGGCGACGCGGCCGCCGAGGGCGACGTCGATCTTGGCCTCCAGCGCCTGCTTGTCGTAGGAGACGCGATCGGCGTCCGGCGAGGAGAACGTCACGCCCAGCGCGCGCCCGCGCGGGATGATCGAGACCTTGCGCACCGGGTCGGCGCCGTCGGTGAGCATGCCGACGATCGCGTGGCCCGCCTCGTGGTAGGCCGTGCGGCGGCGGTCGTCCTCGGACATGACCATCTTGCGCGGCGCGCCGAGGATGATCTTCTCCAGGGAGTCCGTGAAGTCGGCCTGCATGACCTTCGCGTGCTTGCGGCGGGCGGCGAGCAGCGCGGCCTCGTTGCAGAGGTTGGCGAGGTCGGCGCCGACCATGCCGGGGGTCACGGCCGCGACCCGCGCGAGCGAGACCTCGTCGTCCATCGGGACGGAGCGCGTGTGGACCTCGAGGATGCGCTCGCGGCCGTCGAGGTCCGGCGGCGGGACGGTGACGCGGCGGTCGAAGCGGCCCGGGCGCAGCAGCGCGGAGTCGAGCACCTCGGGGCGGTTGGTCGCGGCGAGCACGATCACGGTCGCGTCGGAGTCGAAGCCGTCCATCTCCGTGAGGATCTGGTTGAGCGTCTGCTCGCGCTCGTCGTTGGAGCCCGAGCCGAAGCCGGCCCCGCCGGAGCGGGAGCGCCCGACCGCGTCGAGCTCGTCGATGAAGACGATCGCGGGGGCGGCCTCCTTCGCCTGCTTGAAGAGGTCGCGGACGCGGGCCGCGCCCACGCCGACGATCGCCTCGACGAACTCGGAGGCGGACGAGGAGAAGAACGGGACCTCCGCCTCGCCGGCCACGGCGCGCGCCAGCAGGGTCTTGCCCGTGCCGGGCTGGCCGGCCAGCAGGACGCCGCGCGGGATCCGCCCGCCGAGGCGCTGGTACTTCTCCGGCGTCTTGAGGAAGTCCACGACCTCCGTGAGCTCGTGCTTGGACTCCTCGATGCCGGCGACGTCCTTGAAGGTGATGCGCTGCTCGGCGATGTCGACGCGCTTGGCGCGGGAGCGCGCGAACGCGCCGAGACCGCTCATCGCGGCGCCGCCGCCACTGCGGCGCGCCAACCACACGAAGATGCCGATGATCAGCAGGACGGGGCCGAAGCCCAGGATGATCGACAGGAGGGTCGAGCGGCCGTCGGTGAGCGAGCGGGCCTCGATGATGACGTTCTTCTCGCGCAGGGTCTTCTCGAGCTGGTCGCCGTTGGCGAACTGCGGGATCTCCGTCTCGAAGACCTTCGCGGAGCTCCCGCCCTTGGCCGGGTACTTGACCTGCTCCTTGAACTTGCCCGAGACGGTCTCACCCAGCGGCGAGATGCGCTCGACGTTTCCTGCCTGCACCTCGCGCAGGAACGTGGGGGAGTAGGGGACCGTCACCGTCGGGGTCGGCGGCGAGATCAGGTTCAGCAGGCCGTAGTTGGCGGCGAGCAGGACGAGCACGATGAGCAGGAAGCCGGGGCGGCCGAAACGGCGCTTCGGAGGACCGTCGCCGTCCGCTCCGTTCTTGGCCTGCGACGAGGAGGAAGGCATCCGGGGACGCCGTTCGTGTGGGGCGCTCGAGCCCGTGTCGCGGCGCAGTCCGGCCATGGGATGAGCCTAGGGGAGGTGTGTCGGCTGACCGTCAGGACGACATCGAACGTCCGTTCGCCTCTCTAGAGTCGAGCGCATGTCGAAGCAGGCCGAGATCGTCGTCGCCGGGGCGCGTGAGCACAACCTCAAGGACGTGACGGTCTCGATGCCCCGCGACAGCCTGGTGGTCATCACGGGCCTGTCCGGGTCGGGCAAGTCCTCGCTCGCCTTCGACACGATCTACGCCGAGGGCCAGCGCCGCTACGTCGAGTCCCTGAGCGCCTACGCGCGGCAGTTCCTCGGGCAGATGGACAAGCCCGACGTGGACTCGATCGAGGGGCTCTCGCCGGCCATCTCGATCGACCAGAAGACGACCTCGCGCAACCCGCGCTCGACGGTCGGCACGGTCACGGAGATCTACGACTACCTGCGCCTGCTGTGGGCGCGGATCGGCAAGCCGCACTGCTTCAACTGCGGGCGCCCGATCGCGGCCCAGTCGGCCGAGCAGATCATCGACCAGGTGATGGCGCTCGAGGACGGGACGCGATTCATGGTGCTCGCGCCGATCGTGCGCGGCCGCAAGGGCGAGTTCCGCGATCAGCTCGACCACCTCCGCGCGGAGGGGTTCACGCGCGTGAAGGTCAACGGCGAGCTGAAGCTGCTCGAGGACGACATCGTCCTCGACAAGAAGTTCAAGCACGACCTCTCCGTGGTCGTCGACCGCCTCGTGATGCGCCCCGAGCTGCGCAAGCGCCTGGCGGACTCCGTCGAGACCGCGGTGCAGCTCGCCGACGGCATCCTCGACGTCGAGCTCGTCGACGGCGGGGAGACGCGCACGTACTCCGAGCGCTTCGCGTGCCTGCACTGCGGCCTCTCGATGCCCGAGCTCGAGCCGCGCTCGTTCTCCTTCAACTCCCCCCACGGCGCCTGCCCGCGCTGCACCGGCCTCGGGTCGCAGATGGAGATCGACCCCGAGCTCGTCGTCCCGGACCCGTCCCTGACGATCAACGAGGGCGCGATCCTGCCCTGGTCCTCGGGCACGTCGAGCTACTACGACCAGCTGATCTCCGGGATCGCCGACCGCTACGAGATCGACCTGGACGTCCCGTGGCAGGACCTGCCCCAGGACACGCAGGACCTGTTCCTCTACGGCACGGAAGGGGACAAGATCTACGTCTCCTACCGCAACCGGATGGGCCGCCGGCGCTCGTACATGACGACCTTCGAGGGGATCGTCCCCAACCTCGAGCGCCGCTACAAGGAGACCGAGTCCGACTACTCCCGCGAGAAGATCGAGGAGTACATGACGATGCGGCCGTGCCCGGAGTGCAAGGGCGCGCGGCTGCGGCCCGAGTCGCGGGCGGTCAAGGTCAACGGCGTCCAGATCGACGAGTTCTCCCGCCTGTCGGCGCGGCGGGCGATCGAGTGGATGGAGTCGCTCGAGCTGTCCGAGACCGACCGGGCGATCGCGCGGCTGATCCTGCGCGAGATCGACGAGCGCCTGCGCTTCCTCGACAACGTCGGCGTCGGCTACCTCTCGATGGAGCGTGCCGCGGCGACGCTCTCGGGCGGCGAGGCGCAGCGGATCCGGCTGGCGACCCAGATCGGGTCCTCGCTCGTCGGCGTCCTCTACATCCTCGACGAGCCGTCGATCGGCCTCCATCAGCGCGACAACGAGCGGCTGATCGCGACCCTCGAGCGTCTGCGCGACCTCGGCAACACCGTCCTCGTCGTCGAGCACGACGAGGGCACGATGCGGGCCGCCGACCACGTCATCGACATGGGCCCGGGCGCGGGCGAGCACGGCGGCTTCGTCGTGGCGCAGGGCACGGCCGAGGAGGTCATGGCCGTCCCGGGCTCGCTGACCGGCCAGTTCCTGGCGGGGACCCGCCGGATCGAGGCGCCGCCGAAGCGGCGCACGCCGTCGGGCCACATCCAGATCGAGGGCGCCTCCCAGCACAACCTCAAGAAGGTCGACGTCAAGATCCCGCTCGGCGTGTTCTGCTGCGTGACGGGCGTGTCGGGCTCCGGCAAGTCGACGCTCGTCAACGACATCCTCTACAAGGCCGTCGCCAACAAGCTGCACCGGGCCAAGACGCGGCCGGGCGCGCACAAGCGCATCTCCGGCCTCGAGGACCTCGACAAGATCATCTCGGTCGACCAGTCGCCGATCGGGCGCACCCCGCGGTCGAACCCGGCGACCTACATCGGGCTCTTCGACCAGATCCGCGAGCTGTTCTCCAAGACGCCGGAGGCGAAGGCGCGCGGGTACAAGCCGGGCCGCTTCTCCTTCAACGTCAAGGGCGGCCGCTGCGAGGTCTGCCGCGGCGACGGCCAGATCAAGATCGAGATGCACTTCCTCCCGGACGTCTACGTCCCGTGCGAGCAGTGCCACGGCAAGCGCTACAACCGCGAGACGCTCGACGTGCACTTCAAGGGCAAGAACATCGCCGACGTGCTCGAGATGCCGATCGAGGAGGCGCTGCCGTTCTTCCAGCACATCCCGAAGATCAAGCGGCGCCTGCAGACGCTCTACGACGTCGGGCTCTCCTACATGCGCCTCGGTCAGCCGGCCACGACGCTGTCGGGCGGCGAGGCGCAGCGGATCAAGCTGGCGTCGGAGCTGTCGAAGGTCGCGACGGGGCGGACGCTCTACATCCTCGACGAGCCGACGACGGGCCTGCACTTCGCCGACATCCAGCGGTTGCTCGAGGTCCTGCAGCGACTGGTGGACGCGGGCAACTCCGTCGTCGTGATCGAGCACAACCTCGACGTCATCAAGACGGCCGACCGGCTCGTGGACATGGGTCCCGAGGGCGGGGAGGAGGGCGGCGTCCTGATGGCCGTCGGCACCCCGGAGCAGGTCGCCGCGGTCGAGGAGTCCTACACCGGGCGCTTCCTCACGGAGCTCGTCACCCCGGCGGCCCGGCCCGCGCGCGGCGGGATCCGGGCGCGCAAGGCCGCCTCACGGGCGAAGGTGGCCGCCTAGCGACCGCGGTCGGGCTCGCGACGGTCGTCGCGAGCCCGCGAGGGAGGCCTACGGGCCGCCGAAGCGGCCGCGCAGCGCCTGGACGTTGGCGACGTACTGGTTCGTGTCGTCGTAGTTGCCGCGCGACTGGACCGAGCCGAGGCCCTGGTAGTAGCCGGCGATCGCGGTGGACTCGTCGCCGCCCGTCTGCTTGAGCAGGTGCCCGAGGTAGAGGACGCCGGCCTTGACGTTGTCCTGGGCCGAGGCGGGGTTCAGCCGCGTCTGGCTGAGGTTGCGGTTGACCCAGTCCCACGTGCCCGGCATCACCTGCATGACGCCCCGCGCGTTGGCGCTCGAGACCATCGAGTTGTTGAAGCCCGACTCCTGCCAGCCGATCGCGGCGGCGAGCGAGCCGGGGACGCCGTTGGCGGAGGCGATCGACTGCACGGTGGAGGCGTCGACGGTCTGCGACGTCGGGTCCGGGGAGGCCTTGGCCACCACGGGCGACGGTGCGGGCTCGGCGGCCCGCGCCGGGGTGGGGGCGCCGGCGGGCAGCTTGATCACGGTGCCCGCGACCAGTGTTCCGGCCGGGTCGAGCCCGTTCATCGCGGCCATCTCGCCGACCCCGACACCCGCACCGGCGGCGAGGCCGGAGAGCGTGTCGCCGGGGCGGACGGTGTAGCCGCCCATCGCGGACGGGGCGGACGGGGCCGCGGTCGCCGGAGCGCTCGGGGTGGTGCCGTCCCTGCCGGCCCACAGGCCGGTCTCGGTGAGCTTCCCGGTCGCCTCGGCGGTGGTCGGGACGCGCACGGTGGAGCCGAGCACGATGTTCGAGCTCGTGCTGAGCCCGTTGTAGACCGCCAGCGAGTTGGTGGTCAGGTTGTTCGCGGACGCGATCGTCCACAGCGTCTCACCGGGCTGCACGACATGGGCGACCTCGGCGTGGGCGGCGGAAGCGGGGACGGCGAACGCGGTCAGGGCGGCGAGGATCGGAAGGGTGCGGCGCACAGGAGACCTCCTGCATCGGGGGACGGGGTCCGGCATGGTCGACCGTGTCTAGCCGGATTCCGGCGTCCGCCGGCGTCTGCGCGCGGCGTTACGTGCCCCTGCACGGCGTCCTGCACCCGCCGCAACCGGTCCTGCAGCCGCCGCAACCGATCCTGCAGCCCGTGCAGGCCGTCGTGCGTGCGATGCTGCGCCCCCGATGCGAGCCGAGGATCTGAAGCTGTGGGCGCAGAAGTGGCGCTGGTACGAGCGCAACACGCTGCCCTGGAACCGGGCGGCCATCCACCTGGAGCTCGCCAGGCGACGGGCCTTCGCGCGCTGGCCCCTGCACGGCGACGCGCTGCAGATGCTGCGCGAGGACCGGCTGCGCCTCGGCGAGCACGTCCTGTTCGAGCCGGGCGTCTGGCTCACGGGCGCCGGGACGATCGAGATCGGGACCGGGACGTTCCTCAACCTCGGCGTGCAGGTGGCGGCGATCGAGCGGGTGACGATCGGCGCGCACTGCATGATCGCCAACGGCTCGTTCATCTCCGACGCCGATCACAACTTCGACGACCCGGATCGGCCCGTCCCCTACCAGGGCTTCCACTCCAAGGGCCCGACGACGCTGGGTGACAACGTGTGGCTGGGGGCCAACGCCGTCGTCACGAGCGGCGTCACCATCGGGGAGCGCTGCGTGATCGGTGCCGGCAGCGTCGTCACGCGCGACATCCCGCCGCGCACGATCGCCGTCGGCGCCCCGGCGCGGGTGATCAAGGCGATCGAGTACGCGCCCGCACCGGGCGCGGCGGGCTAGCCCTTCTGGGTCATCAGGTAGATCGCGAACGCGCACATCGCGAGGAACACGATGAAGGCGCCGAACGCGAGCGCGGTGTAGGCCGTCGCGGTCCCGCTGCGGCCGCCACGGCGCGCCTCGGCCCCGCGGGTGGAGCCGAGGATCACGGTGGCGAACAGCGCGACGGCCACGAGCCCGGCGACGAAGGAGACGCCGATCACCTCGCCGACGAGGCTCCACTGGATGAACGCGGGGCTCACGTCGTCTCCGCGGCCGCGGTGAGGTTGCGAGAGGTGACGAAGCGCCGGACCATCACGACCGCGAGAGCGATCACGAGCAGGGTGAAGACGACGAGCGGGCCTGCCGCGCCGGTGCCGAAGATGCGCGTGATCCCGTAGGTGAGGGCCCCCACGAGCGCGGCCATCGGCAGGGTCAGGACCCAGGCGACCGCGATGTTGCCGGCAACGCCCCAGCGCACGGCCGACAGGCGCTTGGCCGCGCCGGCGCCCATGATGCCGCCCGAGATCACGTGGGTGGTGGAGAGGGGGAAGCCGGCGTGGGAGGCGGACAGGATCACCGCGGCGCCGGCGGCCTGGCTGGAGAAGCCCTGGGCCGGATCCATCTTGATGATGCGTGCGCCCATCGTCTTGATGATCTTCCAGCCGCCGGCGTAGGTGCCTGCGGCGATCGCGGTCGCGGCGGAGACGACGACCCAGAGCGGGACGTCGTCACCGGACTGCAGGTTCCCGTTGGCGACGAGGGCGAGGAAGATGATGCCCATCGTCTTCTGCGCGTCGTTGGTGCCGTGGGAGAGGGAGAAGAGGCTGCCGGTGATGATCTGCCCCAGCCGGAAGCCGCGGTTGACGGGTCCGGGCCGCAGCCGGCCGACGATCCGGTAGCAGACGAGGATGCCGAGCCCGGCGACCGAGAAGGCCAGCACGGGGGCGATCAGGGCCGGGACGATGACCTTCTCGATCAGCCCGTCGCCGAGCACGCCCTTGGTCCCGACGGCCGCGACCGTGGCACCGACCACGCCGCCGATGAGCGCGTGCGAGGACGACGACGGCAACCCGAAGTACCAGGTCAGGAGGTTCCAGAAGATCGCGCCGACGAGGCCGGCGAAGACGATCTCGGGCGTGATGATCGACGCGTCCACGATGCCCTTGGCGATCGTGGCCGCCACCTGGAGCGAGATGAAGGCGCCGACGAAGTTGAGGATCGCGGCCATCGCCACCGCGACGCGGGGCGGGAGGGCGCGGGTGCTGATCGAGGTCGCGACCGCGTTGGCGGTGTCGTGGAAGCCGTTCGTGAAGTCGAACGCCAGCGCGGTGATCACGACGATCACCAGGATCAGGTCGTTGTCCATGCGGTCAGGAGTTCTTCAGGATGATGCCCTGGAGGGTGTTGGCCACCTTCTCCGTGGCATCGACGGCCGATTCGAGCCGTTCGAAGATGTCCTTCCAGCGGATCACGACCATCGGGTCGATCGCCCGCTCGAAGAGGGAGGCGAGCGCAGCACGCTCGAGACGGTCACCGTCGTTCTCGAGCCGGTGGATCTCGACCACGTAGTGCGAGAGGTCCTGCATGGTGCGCAGGCGGGGCAGCGCCTCCTCGATCTGGCGGCAGGCCTGGTGCAGGACCTTCGCCATCTCGATCGCCTGGTCCATCGGGGCCTCGACCCGGTAGAGGCCGAGGAAGTCCGCGACCTCCTCGGTGAAGTCCAGGATGTCGTCGAGCCCCGAGGCGAGGCCGATGATGTCCTCGCGGTCGATGGGGGTGACGAACGTGGCGTTGAGCTTGTGGATGATGTCGTGGGTGATCCGGTCGCCCTCCTGCTCGGCGAGCAGGATCTCCCGGGTCAGGTCCGACCGCTCCGGCCAGCCCTCGAGCATCGTCTCGAGCATCGCCGCGGCCTTCACGATGTTCGCGGCGGCTTCCTCGAACAGGTCGTAGAACCCCCGTTCCCTGGGCATGAAGAGCTCTGTGAGACGGGACATGGTGGGCGGAGGCTACCGCGTTCGCGCATGCCCTTCGGAGACGATCGTCCGCAGCCGCTCGAGCTCCTCCGGCGCGATCGAATACGAGTGCTCCGGCGCGGGGAACTCGCGCGTGCGCACGGCCTGGGCGTAGGCCTCCACGCCGCGGCGCATCTCGCTGCGCACGTCGGCGAACCGGCGGACGAACTTCGGGACGTGCCCGCGGTGGATCGCGAGCAGGTCGTGGAGGACGAGCACCTGACCGTCGGTCGCCGGCCCGGCGCCGATCCCGATCACGACGAGGGCCAGCTCGCCCATGACCAGATCGGTCACCTCGGCCGGAACGGCCTCGAAGACCACGCCGAAGCACCCGGCCTCCTGCAGGTCCAGGGCGTCCTCGACGATCCCGGCCGCGCGCTCCGCCGTGCGGCCCTGGGCGCGGTAGCCGCCGAGGGCCGTCGCGGTCTGCGGCGTGAGGCCGACGTGGCCCATGACGGGGATGCCGGCGGCGACGATCGCCCGCGCGCGCTGCACGGACGTGCCGCCCCCCTCGAGCTTGATCGCGTCGCAGCCACCCTCCTTGACGAAGCGCTGGGCCGTCAGCACGGCCTGCTCGTCGGAGGCCTCGTAGGAGCCGAACGGCAGGTCGCCGACGAGGAACGGCGTCTGCAGGCCGCGGCGGACGGCCCGGGTGAGCATCAGCAGCTCGTCGACCGTGACCGGGACGGTGCTGTCGTAGCCGAGCACGTTGTTGGCCGCGGAGTCGCCGACGAGCACCATGTCGACCCCGGCCTCCTCCGCGACGAGGGCGCCGGGATGGTCGTAGGCGGTCACCATCACGATCGGCTCGCCGAGGGCCTTCTTCTCGCCGAGGGCGGTGAGCGAGATGGGCTTGCGGTCTTCGCGCGGGGCGCTGGACATGCTGGGTCAGGCCTCCTGGGTGGGGGTGAGCTCGGCGTTGTCGATCAGGCGGGTCGCGCCGACGCGGGCGGCGAGCGCGAGCAGCGCGCGGCGCCCGACGGTCGCGATCGGCCGGAAGCTGTCGGGGTCGACGACGGCGACGTAGTCGGGCTCGATCCCCGCGGCGCGCAGGGCCCCTTCGGCGATCGCGATGAGCGCGGCGGCGTCGCGCTCCCCCGCGGCCGCGGCGGCCTGGGCGGCATGGAGGCCGGCGCTGAGGGCGGCCGCGCTCGCGCGCTCGGCGGGGGAGAGGTGGACGTTGCGCGACGAGCGTGCGAGGCCGTCGGGCTCGCGCACCGTCGGGACGACGTCGAGGGTGACCGGCACGTCGAGGTCGCGGATGAGGCGCCGGACGACGGCGACCTGCTGGGCGTCCTTGGCGCCGAAGACGACGTCGTCTGGGCCGACCATCAGCAGCATCTTGAGCACCACGGTGGCGACCCCGTCGAAGTGCCCCGGCCGGAGCGCCCCCTCGAGGCCCTCGGCGGGCCCCGCGACGGAGACCGTCGTCGCGAACCCGTCCGGGTAGACCTCGGTCACGTCGGGGGCGAAGACGACGTCCGCCCCCGCCGCGGAGGCGGTGCGCACGTCGCCCGCCTCGTCGCGCGGGTAGGCGGCGAGGTCGGACTGCTCCGTGAACTGGGTCGGGTTGACGAAGATCCACACGACCACCCGGTCGGCGATCGCGGCGGCCCGCTCGATGAGCGCGGCGTGCCCGGCGTGGAGGGCCCCCATGGTGGGCACGAGCGCGACCCGCTCCCCGGCCGCCCGCCACCCGGCGACGAGCGCCCGGACCGCGGAGACGGAGCGGACGACGGGGGCGGGCGCGGCCGCGGCCGTGGCCGTGGACGCCGTGGAGTTCCGTGACGCACCTAAAGTCGCGTTTGTGTCGCTGTGACGACCTCCGCGCGACTTGAGGTCCGTCACGGACCCGCGCGCGACCGTGACGGAACCGCGCGCGAGGGCGCGCGTCGCGTCCGCCAGTGCGTCGAAGAGCTCCACGAGGTGCGGGGTCCTCGCCTCGATCGCGTCCCGGTGGGCCTGGACCGTCGCCTCGTCGCCGCGGGCGATCGGGCCCGTCAGGGCGGTCCCGCCCGTCGCGCCCCAGTTCTCCGCCGTCGCGCGGACGATCGGCAGCAGCGCCGCACGGTCGATGCCGGCGGTGACGCCGAGCTCCTCCGCCGCCGCCTCGAGGGTGACGAGGAAGTTGGATGCCATGCAGCTCGCCGCGTGGTAGGCCGCGCGATCGGCGTCGGCGACCTCGAAGGGGGCCATCGCACACGCGCCGGCGAGGGCGCGGGCCACCGCGAGCGCCCGGGGGGTCGATCCGGCGACGGCGGCGGGGGCACCGCGAAGGGCGTCGGCGCCCGACCCCGCGGGGACGGTCATGAGCGGGTGGACGGACAGCGCCTCGTGGCCGGCGTCGGCGAGCGGGGCCAGCTTCGTCGCGCCCGAGACGTGGGCGACCAGCGGCCCGGCGGGAACGGCATGGGCGGCCGCCGCGATGGCGGCGTCGGGGACGCACAGGACCACGAGCGTGGCGTCGGCCGCAGGGACCTCGGCGCGGCGCAGCGGGCCGTCGACGGTGCGTCCGCTCGCCCGGAGGGCAGCCGCGAGGGCGGTGCCGAGGCGACCAGCGCCGACGAGGGCGATCCGGTCCAGTTCTCGCATGAGATACCGGCTGGGAAGAGGGGGGTGGGGGTGGGTCCTGCCGCGGGTCCGTCCCGCGCAGGGTGACGGCCCGACTGCTTCGCCAGTGTACCCACGGCCCGGCCGGGCGTTACGTTGCGGGCCATGGCCACCGCGGAGGAGCGCCGGGACGAGCTCAAGGCCGCCTACCAGCAGGCCTCGGCGTGCGTCCGCTGTCCCCAGCTGGCCGCCGAGCGCACCCAGGTCGTGTTCGGCTCCGGTCACGCCGACGCGGACCTGATGTTCATCGGGGAGGCGCCCGGTCGCAACGAGGACGAGCAGGGCCTCCCGTTCGTCGGCGCCGCTGGCAAGCTCCTGTCGGAGCTGCTCGCCGAGATCGGCCTGGAGCGCTCGCAGGTGTTCGTCGCCAACGCGCTCAAGTGCCGCCCGCCGGGGAATCGCGACCCGCTCCCGCAGGAGCTCGCCAACTGCCGGCCCTACCTCGACCGCCAGCTGGAGCTGATCCAGCCGAAGGTCGTCTGCACGCTCGGCAACTTCGCCACGAAGCTCGTGCGGGGCGACACCACCGGCGTCACGAAGCTGCACGGGAAGGCCGAGGTCATCGTCATCGGGCCACGCACGGTGCGGCTGCTGCCGCTCTACCACCCCGCTGCGGCGCTCTACACCCGGTCGCTGCTGGACACGCTCCGGGCCGACTTCGCCCGCATCCCCGCGCTGCTGGCGCTGGACGCGCCGGAGCAGGCCGCGCCCCCGAGGCCCGAGCCCGAGCCGCGGCCGCAGCCGGCACCGCAGCCGCCGCCCGCGAGGACCCGCGACGAGGACGACCAGCTCGGGCTGTTCTGACGCCGCCGGCGTCAGCGCCGGCCGACGCGCTCCTCAGCGGTGATCGCGTAGCGCTCGTGGTCGCGCCAGCGGCCGCCGATCAGCAGATAGCGGGGGGAGAAGCCCTCCAGGCGGAAGCCGGCGCCGCGCGCGAGAGCCGACGAGGGGACGTTGCCGGGCTGGATGTTGGCCTCGAGCCGATGGAGCGCCAGCGGCCCGAAGGCGTGGTCGAGCACGAGCTGCAAGGCGGCGCCCATGTAGCCGCGGTTGGCGTGCGCCGCGTGCCCGTAGTAGCCGAGGTAGGCGCTCTGGAACGCGCCGCGGAAGATCTGGGAGATGGTGAACACGCCCGCGATCGCGTCGTCCTCGGCGCGGCAGGCGAGCAGGGTCACGACGTCCTCCCGGCGCGCGCGGGCGACGAGGTCGTCGAACTGGTCGCGGCGCTCGGGCGGGTACACCCACGGGTGATGGAGCTCGCGCGACGCGCGCACGAGCTCGAGGAACTCGTCGCGATCGGCGTAGTCGATCTCGCGCAGGGCGACGGTGCCCTCCGTCGCCAAGCGTCGGTCGGGGCCCTGGTCCGGACGGTTGGCGGCGCGGCGAACCCGGTCGAGCATCGACGGGGAACGGTACTCCGCGGGCGGGCGTGGGGGCGCGTCAGATCGCGGGCTCGCCCGGGCGCTCGTCGCGGCGCGCGCGCACGGCGGCGCCGAGCACGAGGACGGCGGCGACGGCCTGCAGCGCGAGCACCCGGCCTGCGAACGCCGCGAGGGTGTCCGCGCTCGCGAGCACGAACGGCTCGGCCGCCGCGACGACCAACAGCCCGAGGACGAACCTGCGCCGGTGCAGCCCAAGGAGGAACTGCACGGCGACGTACGCGGCCGCGAGCAGCGCGAAGGCCGCGCCGAGCGGCAGCAGGACGTCGGCGCCCGAGGTGTACTCCTCCCCGAACGCGAGGCGCAGGATGGTCGACGGGACGAACGCGAACAGCGCCAGGGCGGGGACGGTGAGGATCCCGATCAGCGCGAGCGCCCGCCACAGGACACCACGCGGATCGCGTCCGGCAGCGGCCTGGCGCGTCGTCTCCGGAAGCACCCACAGCCCGACGCCCACGGCGATCCACACGATCGCCTTCGCCGCGACGGTGGTGGCGGCGTAGACCCCGGCAGGGTCGGCGGCGAGCGCCCGGCGGGCCATGATCACGTCCACGTTCTGCAGCGCGGCGACGAGGATCAGCCCCGCGATCGGCACGGCAGCGGTCCGCGCGACGGTGCGCAGATGCCGCTCAGGGGCCAGTTCGCCGCCCTCCGCCCGGGGGTGGCGGAGGTTGACCGCATCGGATCCGGTCAACCTCCGCCACCCCAGGGCGGGGACGGCCTGGGTGGGGACGGCTTGGGCGGGGACGGCTTGGGTGGGGACGGCTTGGGTGGGGACGGCTTGGGGCGGGGGCCGGACCGAGCCGTCGCGCGAGCACCGCCGCGAGGACCAGCGCGATCAGGCCGTAGGCCAGCCCGAGGCCGAGGTAGGCGCCGGTGACCCCGAGGCCCACGGCCGCCAGCACCAGCGCGACGAGGATCCGGCCGACGCCCTCCGCCGCCAGCGACGCGGCCACCCCCTTGTAGGCGCCCGCCGAGAGCAGCAGCCCGCGCTGCACGCAGACGAGCAGCCACAGGGTCGCGGTGGCCGGGACGGCCGCCGCCCCCCAGGTCTCGTCGACGTTGACGAGGCCGGCGAGCGGCTCGCGCAGGACCGCGGCGACCACGGACACGGCCAGCAGCAGCCCGAGCAGGCGCGTCGTCCAGCGCCGCAGGGTCGCCGCCAGCTCGGGGCCGCCGCCGAGCCGCCCGAGCGTCCCCCGCCGCGCGACCGCGACCTGGAGCGCGGAGCCCGGCACGAGCATGATCACCGTGAAGTTCGTCAGGGCGGCCAGCGCGCCGTAGCCGTCCGTCCCGAGCACCCGGGTGAAGACGACGGTGAAGACGATCGCCGCCCCCTGCTGGACGATCGTCGCCACGGCGAGCAACGCCGCGGCGGCGCTCTCTGATCGGCGCAGCGCCGCGAGGCGTGCGCGCGGTGGCACGGACGCCTCCATGCCGGCGAAGGTAGTGACCCGGCCCATCCAGCCGGGTTCGGCCCTAGGGTTCGCAGCGATGCTCCCGACGGTCCGCCGGATGGCCCTCACGGGGTCGCTGCTCCTTGCGCTCGCCGCCCCCGCGGGCGCCGGCGCCCAGGGCATCGCGGACGTGCCGCCGCTCTCGGCCGACCCGCCGGCGGGTTTCGGCCCGAAGCCGAAGCCGACGCCGACGGCCACGCCCAGCCCGACGCCCACGCCAACCGCCACCGCCACCGCCACGCCCACCGCCACCCCCGAGCCGACGGCGACGCCCACCGCCACCGCCCGCCCGGGCTCCGCCCGTGTCCGGCACCTGCCCACCACGGGCACGGACGCGGGCGCGCTCGCCCTCGCCGGCATCAGCCTGCTCGCCTTCGGCGCCAGCCTCCGCCTCCAGCTGGCCCTGCGCGATGGGCGCGTCTGACGCGCGCAGGACCGCCTCGGGGGCCGAGACGGAGGCCCTCGGCGCCGAGCTCGCGGCCACGCTGCGCCCCGGCGACGTCGTGCTCGTCTCGGGCGAGCTGGGCGCCGGCAAGACGACCTTCGTGCGCGGTGCGCTCCGGGCGCTCGGCGTCGCCGGCCCGGTCACCAGCCCGACCTTCGTCGTCGGCGTGCTCCACGACGGCGACGCCGGGCCCGTCGCGCACCTCGACCTCTACCGCCTCGGCGGGCTGGCCGACGAGGACCCCGGCCTGCTGGATCCCTACTTCCAGCCGGACACCATCTCCTTCGTCGAATGGCCGGAGCAGGCCGAGACGGAGGCGCTCGCCGCCGGCGGCCGCCCCGTGCGCACGCACGTGACCCTCGCCCACGCGGGCGGGGACGCCCGGGAGATCACGTGGTCGTCCTAGGCCTGGACACCGCGACGGCCGCCGCGTCGGCCGCCGTGCTGACGGACGACGGCACGGCGGTCGAGCGCCGCCACGACCCCGCCCCCGGCGAGCGCCCCGGCCACTCCGCCCGCCTGCTGGAGCTGGCCGAGGCGGCGCTGGAGGCCGCGGGCGTGGGGTGGGACGGCGTCGGCCGGATCGCCGTGGGCATCGGTCCCGGCGGCTTCACCGGCCTGCGCATCGGCCTCGCCACCGCCCGCGGCCTTGCGCAGGGCCGCGGCATCGAGCTCGTCGGCGTGTCGTCGCTGGCGGCGCTCGCGTTGCCCGCCCTGCGCCCCGGCGCCACCGTCCTCGGCGTCATCGACGCCCGCCGCGGCGAGGCCTTCGCCGCCGCCTACGGCCCCAGCGGGTCCGAGCTGCAGGAGGCCGCCGCGCGCAAGCCCGAGGCGCTCGCCGAGCTCGTCGCCGGCCTGGGCACCGGCGTGCGGGCGGTGGGAGACGGCGCGGTAGCCTTCAGGGCCGTGCTGGAGGCGGCCGGAGCGCACGTCGCACCCGACGCCGACGCGGCGCACCGACTCACCGCGACCGCCGTCTGCCGGCTCGGTCGCGACGCTGCCGCCCCCGTCGGCGCGGCCCCCTTGCCCGACTACCGGCGCGACCCCGACGCCGTCGCCCGCAGGACCCCGTGACCGCGACCCGCCGCCGCTGCGACGCCGCCGCGCCCGAGACCCCGTGACCGCGATCCGCCGCATCACCTACGCCGACCTCCCGCAGGTCGTCGCGATCGAGCGCCGCGCCTTCCCCGCGCCGTGGTCGCTGGCGATGTTCGTGCTCGAGCTCGGCAAGCCGGGCGGCGTCTCGATCGCCGCCGTCGACGCGGAGGACCGGCTCCTCGGCTACTGCATCTGCTCGCGCGTCTACGACGTCTGGCACCTGATGGACCTCGCCACCGACCCCGACCGGCGCCGCGAGGGGATCGCGTCCGCGCTCGTCCAGGGCCTGATCGAGCGGCTGCCCGCCCCGGACGCCCCCATCACGCTGGAGGTGCGGCGCTCCAACGTCGGTGCCCAGCGGCTCTATGCGTCCTTCGCCTTCAAGGCCGCCGGCGTGCGGCGCCGCTACTACGCCGACAACGCCGAGGACGCCGTGATCATGTGGCGCACCCCGGGGACCCTTCGGGGCGCCCTCGACGACGTGCCCGCCGCCGACCCCGGGGTGGGTCTGCGGTGATCCTCGCGATCGAGACCTCCTGCGACGACACCTGCGCGGCCGTCGTCACCATGGACGGGCGGATCCTGTCCAACGTCATCTCCTCCCAGGGCGTCCACGACCGCTTCGGCGGCGTGGTCCCCGAGATCGCCTCCCGCCACCACCTCGAGCTCGTCAACGCCGTCGTCGACGACGCGCTGCAGACGGCCGGGGCCACCCTCGCCGACCTCGACCGGATCGCGGTGACGCAGGGTCCCGGCCTCGTCGGCGCCCTGCTCGTCGGCGTCGCGACGGCGAAGGCGCTCGCCGCGGCCCGGCGACTGCCGCTCGCCCCCGTCGACCACCTGCAGGGCCACGTCGCCGCCAACTACCTCCACACGGACGCCGGCGCCCCGTTCGAGCCGCCGTTTCTGTGCCTGATCGCCTCCGGCGGCCACACCCTGCTGCGCCGGGTCGACGACCACGCGACGTCGGTGACCCTCGGCCGCACGCTCGACGACGCCGCCGGCGAGGCGTTCGACAAGGGCGCGCGGCTGCTCGGCCTCGGCTATCCCGGCGGTCCGGCGCTGTCGAAGCTCGCCCAGGCCGGCGACCCGCACGCGTTCGCGTTCCCCACCGGCGCGAAGGTCAAGGGCCTGGACTCCTCCTTCGCCGGCCTCAAGACCGCGCTGCTGTACGCGACGCGCGACCTGGGGGAGGACGGCACCCGTGAGCGCGCCGCCGATCTCGCCGCCTCCTTCGAGCACGCGATCGTGGACGCGCTGATGATCCGCGTCCGCCGCGGGATCGAGGTCACCGGGCTCGACCGGGTCGCCATCGGCGGCGGCGTGGCGGCCAACCGGCTGCTGCGCGAGCGCGTCGCGGCGCTCGGCGCCGAGGTCCACATCCCGCCGACCGCGCTGTGCACCGACAACGCGGCGATGATCGGGTCGGCCGCGCGCTGGGTGGCGCCCGTCGCGTTCCCCGGCTACCTGGACCTGGACGCGTACGCGACCCGCCGGTCGGCGGCGTGAGCCGCGCGCTCACCCGCCTGCGCGTCCTGTGGGCGCGCGCCCGGCGGCTGCCCCGGCACGTGCAGGGGATCGCGCTCGCGTTCGTCGTGGTGATCGGCGCCCTGCTCGCGGCGTTCCTCGCCGCCGGCGGGGGACCGCTGGGCGGCGTGCGCGACTTCGACGCCGCCCGGGCGAGCCCCGACCCCTACGACGGGCGCTCGCCGTCGCTGCCGGCCGCGGCGCGCGAGCGGGTGCTGGTGCAGCTCCCGCGGCCGCCCCTCGGGGCGCTCGACGGCGCGCGGGGGATGAGCGCGCGCGAGCAGCGCGCCTACGTCGCGTCGCTGCAGGACGAGGAGGACGCGCTGATCTCCGCCCTCGATGCGCGCGGCGTCGAGCTCGCAGACGTCGTGAGCTTCACGCGCGCGTGGCACGGCTTCGCCGCCACGGTCAGCGCCGGGGACCGCCCGCGCCTGGAGAGCCTCGGCGTGCGCGTGCGGCCGAACCGGCGCCTGTTCCCCCAGCTGTCGGAGCCGTTGACCGTCTCGCCCGAGACGGTCGCCCCGGCCGCGCCGGCGCGCGGGGCGCCGACCGTCGCGCTGCTCGCCGGGGGCGTCGCGGGCGCCGGCGGCTACGACGCGATCGGCCGGGACCGGGACCCGCGCGGGGCGCGCGAGGAGGTCGGGGGTGAGCCGCTCGCGGCCCTGCTGCGCGCCGAGGGCGTGCGCGTGCGGCCGATCCGCGTCGCCGGCGTGCGACGCATCTCCGAGCTCGTCGGCAGCGAGGAGCTGGGGACCACGGACGAGCTCCTCGACGGGCTCGAGCACGCGCTGGACCCCGACGGCGACGGGGCGACGGACGATCGCGACGCCGTGGCGGTGATCGGCGTCTCCGCGCCGTACGCGGGCTTCGCCGACGCCCCCGAGGCGCAGGCCGTCCGCGGCGCCCGGCGGCTCGGGACGCTCGTGGTCGCCTCCGCCGGGGCCGAGGGCCCCGCGGCGCCCGGGTCGAGCACCACCGGGTCCCCGGGGGCGGCGGGCGCGGCCCTCACCGCGGGGCCGCTGATCGAGCCGGATGCGGTCGTGCGCACGACGCTGACCGTCGGCGACGTGCGGGTCGAGGGTGCGGCCGTCCTCGGCCGCGGGACCCTCCGCCGCCCCCTGCGCACCGCGGCGCGCCCGGTCGAGGCGACGACGGCCGCGACGCTGCTCGGCGGCGGTCAGCCGCCCCTGCAGGGCCGGCTGGCGATCGTCCGAGCCGGGGCCAACCCCGCGGCCCAGGCCGCCGCGGCGGCCGCCGCCGGGGCCGGAGCGGTCGTCCTTGCGCGCCCGGACGGGCACCCGCTCGCGGCCATGCCCGCCGGCCGCGTGCCCGTGCCGGTCCTCGGCGTCACGGGGGAGGGGGCGTCGGCGCTGCTCGACGTCGACGGGGACGAGCCGGCCCGCACCGCGGGCCTGCGGCCGCCGGACGCCCGCGAGGGCGTGCCCTTCGGCGCCGGGCGCTCGCCGTTCACCTCGGTGCCGTCAACCTTCGCCGGGCGGGTCGTGCCGCGGCTGCTGCGGCCGGGCAGCGTCCTCGTGGGCGGCCGGCTCGTGTCGGGCGGGGCGGTCGCCGCGGCGGTGCTCGGGGCGGAGGCCGCGAAGCTGACCGGCTCGGCCGATGCCCGGGCACGGCGGCTCGAGGCGGCGGGCAACGGCCCGGCCCCCGTCCCGACGCGCACCCCGGGCGCCGGGGGGTCGCCGTCCCCGGGTGCCACCCCCGGCGCGACACCCGCCACGCCCGCGGCCGGGCCCGTCGCCGTGGGCACCCCCGAGGTCGTCCGCCGCGACGGGGCCACGGGGGTCGCCTTCACCGTCGGGACCTTCGAGCGCGGCGATGCCGCCGCGGGCGGACGCACGACGGTCGTCCCGGCCGCCCGGCTCGTCCTGACCCTGGAGCGCGAGGGCGGCGGCCGCGTCGAGCGCCTCACGCCGACGGGCGGCGAGCGCGGCGTCCTCCCCGGCCAGTACGCCTACACGCTGCGCGCCGCCGTCGTCCGCCGCCTGGCCGCGGGGCGCTACGTGTTCCGGGTCCGGGCGAGCGCCCCCGGCCAGGCCACGCCCACCGACGCGGTCTCCACCGCCTTCGAGGCCGGATGAGCCGCGTCACGCTGTACACGCGGCGCGGATGCCACCTCTGTGACGAGGCCCACGCAGTGCTGCGGCGGCTGCGGCGTCAGGTCCCGTTCGAGCTGGAGCTGGTCGACATCGAGGCCGATGACGCCATGCATCGGCGCTACCTCGAGCGGATCCCGGTGGTCGCCCTCGACGGGGCCGAGCTCTACGACTTCCACGTCGACGCCGACGACCTGCGCGCACGCCTGGGTTCCGCCGCCGGGCCGTCGTAGGATCTGCGGGGCCCGATGACGCTCGAGGATCTGATCCCCGCCGGCGACGGCGATCTGCCGGACCGGCTGTCGCTGGGCGTCGCCGCGCGCCTGTCGCGCTACCTGCAGGTGCTGACCCAGGCGCGCAAGATGGGCAAGGAGACGATCTCCTCCCAGGAGCTGTCGGACTACACCCACGTCAACTCGACGCAGATCCGTCGCGACCTGTCGGGCTTCGGCAAGTTCGGCAAGCGCGGGGTCGGCTACAACGTCGATTCGCTCGTGCAGCAGATCCGCAAGATCCTGCGGTCCAGCGGCCAGCACAACATCGCGCTCTTCGGCGCCGGCCACCTCGGCAAGGCGATCGCCTCCTCCGACATCTTCGCCGACCACGGGTTCAACGTCGTCGGCGTCTTCGACACCGATCGAAGCAAGGTGGGCGAGGCCGTCGGCACCACGCAGGTCCGCCACCTCGACGACCTCGACGCCATGATCGTCGACGAGGACATCGTCGTCGGGGTCATCGCCGTCCCCACGGCGGCCGCACAGGCCCTGGCCGATCACCTGGTCGACCGGGGCATCAAGATCATCTTCAACTACTCCGAGGCGCTTCTGCAGGTCCCGCCGGAGGTGACGGTGCACACCTCGAGCCCGGCCGTCGACCTGCTGTACGCGCTGTACTTCTACCTGACGTGATCGACCTCGAGACTGCCCGGGAGGTCTTCGAGGCCTCCGTGGACGGGACCGTGGGCATCGAGGAGGAGTTCGCCCTCCTCGACCCCGCGACGCTCGCGCTCGTCCCGGGCTTCGACCCGCTGTTCACCGCGGCGAAGGCCGACCCGGCGCTGACCGACTCCGTCGCCGGCGAGCTGATCGCCTCCGAGATCGAGATCCGCTCCGGCCGTGGGACGGACGCCGCCGACGCGATCGCCCGCCAGGGCCGCTTCCGCCAGGCGCTGTTCGGGCTCGCCGAGCGCCAGGGTCTCGCCCTCGGCTCCACCGGGACCCACCCGCTGTCGGGCTATCAGGACCAGCAGCTCATCGACACGGAGCACTACCGCCGGGTCGGGGACGGCCTCCAGTACGTCGCCTGGCGCAACAACACGTTCTCCGTCCACGTGCACGTCGGCGTCCAGGGCGCCGACCGGGCGATCAAGGTCACCGACCGCCTGCGCCCGATCCTGCCGACGCTCCTCGCCCTCTCGGCCAACTCGCCCTACGTCGACACGATCGACTCGGGCCTGCACACCGCCCGCACCCAGACCTTCACGAAGTCCTTCCCGCGCTGCGGCGTCCCCGACGTCTACGGCGACTGGGCCACCTGGGCCGACTACGTCGAGCTGCTCAAGCGGACCGGCTCGATCGTCGAGTTCACCCAGCTGTGGTGGTCCGTGCGCCCCCACCACGACTTCGGCACCGTCGAGGTCCGCATCTGCGACGCGCAGACGACCGCGCGCGAGTCCGACGCGCTCACGACGCTGATCGCCGGCTGCGTGGCGGCGGCGGCGCGCGAGGTCGACGAGGGCTCGGCGCCGCCCGACGTCCCCCGGCGGCTGATCGAGGAGAACCTGTGGCGGGCGATCCGCCACGGGATGGACGGCAACCTGCTCGACCTCGAGGCCGCGCGGATCGAGCCGCTGCCCGCCACGGAGGCCGTGGCGCGCCTGGCCGACTGGGCCGGGGTCGCGCTCGACGGCCTGCTTCCCGAGGCCAACGGCGCCCAGCGCCAGCGACAGATGATCGCGGAGGGGGCGAGCCCGGCCGAGGTCTACGCCGTCTGCGTGCGAGAGACAGCCGACAGCTACAAGGAGGTCGCAGGACCATGAGCGAGCCCGGACCCGAGGGGATGACCCCCGAGCAGATGCAACAGCTGGAGGCCGAGCTGGAGCGCGTGCACGTCGACGACGTGGTGCTGCAGACGATCGTCTCCCTGATCAACCTCGGTGCCCGCAAGGGCGCCGTCGGCGCGCCGCCCGAGGCGGGCCTGACGCCCGACTACGACCAGCTGAAGATCGCCATCGACGCCGCCGCGTCGCTGCTGGCGATCGTCGAGCCCCGCCATGCCGACAAGGTGGGCCCGATCCGCGACGCCGTCTCCCAGCTGCAGCTGGCCTACGCCCAGGGCACGGGCGGCCGCCCGGGAGCGGGCGCCGGCGCCCCGCCCGCCGGCGCGCCGCCGCAGTCGCAGCCGGCCCAGCCGCAGGGCGGCCAGGCGGGCCCCGGCGACGCGCAGCGCACCGGCCGACTCTGGGTTCCGGGCCAGTAGTCCCCGGCGGTCGTCACGCCCTGACCGCGTGACGACCGCCGCGCTCGGTAGGGTCCCGCCCTGCTCCCCTCGTGACGCGCGGCACTAGCCGGGCGCCGGGGTCGAGTGCGTTCCGACAAGAGAGATGGAGAGCCTCACTTGACCGACTTCCTCACCGACCACGGCGTGCTCGTCGCCCTGGTCTGCGCCCTGGCCGCCGTGCTCTACGGCGGCCTGACGTCACGCTCGTTGCTGGCCCTGTCGCCGGGCAACGAGACCATGCGCGGTCTGTCCGCCGCGATCCAGGAGGGCGCCTCGGCGTACCTGCGTCGTCAGTACACGACGATCGGGATCGTCGGCGTCGTCCTGTTCATCATCCTCATCCCGCTGCAGAACATCGAGGTCGCGGTGGGCTTCGCCATCGGCGGCCTCGCCTCCGCGGCGGCCGGCTTCATCGGCATGAACGTGTCCGTGCGCGCCAACGCCCGCGTGGCGGAGGCCGCCCGCGGCGGCATCTCGCCCGCACTCGACGTCGCGTTCCGCGGCGGCGCCGTCACCGGCATGCTCGTCGTCGGCCTCGCCCTGCTCGGCGTGGCCGGCTACTACGGGATCCTCACCGCGATCTTCGACGTCGACGAGAAGGACGCGGTGGACGCGCTGATCGGCCTCGGCTTCGGCGGCTCCCTGATCTCCGTGTTCGCCCGCCTCGGCGGCGGCATCTTCACCAAGGGCGCTGACGTCGGCGCCGACATCGTCGGCAAGATCGAGGCCGGCATCCCCGAGGACGACCCGCGCAACCCGGCGGTCATCGCCGACAACGTGGGCGACAACGTCGGTGACTGCGCCGGCATGGCGGCGGACCTGTTCGAGACCTACGCCGTCACGGCCGTCGCCGTGATGCTGCTGGGGGTCCTGACCTTCGACGGCCAGCCCAACGTGGTCCTGTTCCCGGTCGTGCTCGGCGGCGTCTCCATCATCGCCTCGATCATCGGGACGTTCGCGGTGAAGTCCGCCAGCGGCAACGTGGAACGGGCGCTCTACCAGGGCCTCGTGGTCTCCGCCGTCCTCGCCGCGCTCGCGTTCCTGCCCGTGACGAAGTGGATGATGGATGGGCTGCAGGGCGGCGGCGATCCCTCCTGGGGGAAGATCTACCTCTGCGCCCTCGCCGGGCTCGTCATCACCGGCCTGCTGTTCGTGATCACCGACTACTACACGTCGACGCGCTTCTCCCCGGTCAAGTCGACGGCGAAGGCGTCGGAGACGGGCCACGCGACGAACATCATCCAGGGCCTCGCCCAGGGCCTGCAGGCCACGGCGGCGCCGGCGCTCGTGATCGTCGTCGGCATCGCCGTGGCGAACGAGCTCGCCGGGGTCTACGGCATCGGCGTCGCGGTCATGGCGCAGCTGTCGCTGACCGGCCTGATCGTCGCGCTCGACGCCTTCGGCCCGATCACCGACAACGCCGGCGGCATCGCCGAGATGGCCGACATGCCCGAGGACGTCCGCAACGTCACCGACCCGCTCGACGCGGTCGGCAACACGACGAAGGCGGTCACCAAGGGCTACGCGATCGGCTCGGCGGCGCTTGCGGCGCTCGTGCTGTTCGCGGCGTTCAAGATCGAGCTGGCGAACGAGCTCGACGTCAGCCCGTCCGCGATCCGCTTCGACCTCGCCAACTCCGACGTCCTGATCGGGCTGATCCTCGGCGGGCTGATGGTCTGCCTGTTCGCGGCGCTGTCGATGGAGGCCGTCGGCCGTGCCGGCGGTGCCGTCGTGGAGGAGGTGCGCCGCCAGTTCCGCGAGAAGCCGGGGATCATGGACGGCTCGGAGAAGCCCGAGTACGGCCAGTGCGTCGACATCGTCACGCAGGCGGCGCAGCGCGAGATGATCATCCCGTCGCTGATCCCGATCGTCATGACCGTGATCGTCGGCATCATCTCGACCGCGATGCTCGGCGGGCTGCTGATCGGCGTGATCGTCGTCGGTCTGTTCTTCGCGATCATGATGACCGCGGGCGGCGGCGCGTGGGACAACGCGAAGAAGCTCATCGAGGACGGCGCGCACGGGGGCAAGGGGTCCTTCGCACACGAGGCCTCGATCACCGGTGACACGGTGGGCGACCCGTTCAAGGACACCTCGGGCCCGGCCATCAACCCGATGATCAAGGTCGCCAACATCGTGGCGATCCTGATCCTGCCGCTCGTCGCCTAGCGACCCAGGAGCTGCCTCGCCCGCCGCACGGCGGGCGAGGTCTTGACCCGGTAGCGGCGCAGGTCGTCGGCGTGGTAGACCCCGACGCGGGGCCACGCGAGCGGCTCCGGCTTCGGCCACCGTGCCGGCAGCGTGCAGGCGTGGCGGTACCCCGCCGCCCGGGTCGCGGCGATCACGCGGGCGTCGTGGTCGCCGTAGGGGTAGGCGATCGAGTCGCACGGGTGATCGAGCGCCTCGGCCAGCCACGCGCGCGACTGCTGGAGCTCCTCGGCCAGCTCGGCGTCGTCGAGCCGGGTCAGGAAGGGATGCGTCGACGTGTGGGACCCGACCTCCCACCCGGCCTCCAGCAGGAGCTTGAGCTCGCCGACGCCCATGCCGGCGAGCTCGTGCTCGTGGGGGGTCGCCAACCAGCGCTGGGTCCCCTCCCAGGCCAGGGGCCAGCCGTCGCGGACGTGGTCGCTGACCGCGAACATCGTTCCCGGCCACCCGAGCTCGTCGAGGATCGGCTTGCCGAGGGCGGGCACCGACGTGAAGGCGTCGTCGAACGTGACCGCGACGCGCTTGCCGCGGTGGGGGGCGGAGACGGCCTCGGTGAAGGTCACGCCGCGGTAGCCCTGGTCGCGGAGCAGCTCGAGGTGGCTGCGCAGCAGCTCCGGCGTGGTGGAGAGCGCGGCGTCCCAGGTGGGGCTGACGGCGTGGTAGCAGAGAACGAGCGTGTCGGCCATGACGGGTTCCTCAGGTCGATCGATCGGCACGCGCCTCGAAGCGCATGCGCAGCTCTGTCTCGTCGCGCAGGCGATCGGTCGCCTGCTGCACCAGCTTCTGGGACTCGAGGAGCTGGTCGCGGAGGTCGTCGACCTCGGCCCGGACCTCACGCAGCTGGCCTTCCAGCGCCTCGGCGCGCGCGGAGGCTGCATCGCGCTCCTGGAGGGCGCGCGCCGCGTCGTGGTCGGCGTCGCTGCTGCGGGCGGGGGAGCGGTCGCGGGCCGGCCGGCGCTCGCCGGAGGCCGCGGCGGCGCGGGCCTCGGCCTCGTCACGCGCCTGGGCCTCCTCGCGGGCCCGGTCGACGGCGGCATCGAGCTGCGCCTCGAGCTCCAGTGCCCGCCGCGCCTGGGCGTCGAGCTGCTCCTCGTTGCGCGCGAGCTCGGCGGCGAGCCGCTGGACCTCCTGCTCGAGTCGCGCGGGCTCGTCCCCGCCGCTGCGGGCGGCGTCCTCCTCGAGCCGCTGCACGGCGTCGCGCAGCTGCTCGCGCTCGCGCTCCGCCTCGGCGAGGCGGGCGGCGATCAGGTCGACGTCGGTGCCGCCGGCGTCCCGGGGGGCGACATCGGCGATCGCGCCCTCCTCGAGCCGGCGCCGGGCATCGGCGAGCTCGCCGACGACCTGCTCGTGCTCCGCGCGCAGCTCATGGCGCTCGCGTTCGGCGAGACGCAGGGCGTGCCGCGCATCCGACAGGGCCGCGGCGAGGTCGGCGCCGTCGGCGTCGGCCCGGAGTGCCGCGACGGTGGCCTCGGCCTCCTGGCGCGCTCGCTCGCTGGCCGCGGCCTCGGTGCGTGCGTCCTCGACCGCGGCGCGCGCCTCCTCGAGCTCGATCCGGGCGACCTCGAGGTCGCCCGCGAGCGCTTCCGCCTGGTCCTGCGCGTCCCGGGCGCTGCTCTCGGCGGCATCGACGTCGGCGAGCACCGCGTCGAGCTGCGCGAGGTTGGCCTGCGCCTCGGCGCGGGCCGCCTCGAGGTCGGCCGGGCTCGGATCATCCGTCGCGTCGGCGGTGTGGGCCTCGAAGCGCTCGCGCAGGTGGACGACCTCGGCCTCGAGCGCCTCGGCTCGGGCCCGCTCGCTCTCGAGCTCGGTCGCGAGCGCCTCGAGCCGCTGCTCTGCGGCCTCCGCCCGGCGGACGGCGGCGCGCTCGACCTCTGGCAGCTCCGCGGCGGCGGCCGCGGCCCGCGCCTCGGCGGCCTCGCGTTCGGCCTCGGTGGCCTCGAGGGCCGCCGAGACCCGCTCGAGCTCGCGACGAACGTGTTCGGCGCGCATCGCCGCGGCGTCGCGGGCCGCCTCGGCCTCGTCGACCAGCGTCTGCAAGGCGGCGCCGGCGTCCGCCCGCTCGAGCGCCTCGTCCCGCTCGGCTCGAACGCGCTCGACGGCCGCCTCGGCCTCCGCGCGGGCGGCCTCCACGGCGGCTTGCGCCCGCTCGGCGGCGGCGTCGGCCTCCGCCCGGGCGGCCTCGACCGCGGCCTGCGCCTCCGCGGCGGCCGCCGCCTGGGCGGCGGCGATCTCGGCCTCGGCGGCGCGCTGCGCGCTCCGGGCCTCTGCGACGGCGGCATCGCGGGCGGCCTGGGCCTCGGCCTCGGCAGCGCGGCGTGCAGTGTCGGCTTCCGCGACGGCGGCATCGCGGGCGGCCTGGGCCTCGGCCTCGGCAGCGCGGCGTGCGGTGTCGGCCTCGGCCTGCGCGGCCTCCACGGCGGCCTGGGCGGCCTCGACGGCGGCCTGCGTCTCCGCGCGGGCCGCCTCGGCGCGCTGCTGGGCGTCGGCGGCGGCGGCCTGGGCCTCCGTGAGCGACTGCTCGGTGTCGGCGAGCGTGGTGCGCAGCTCGGCGAGCGCCTCGTCGGTGGCCGCAGCCTGCTGGCGGGCGCCGTCGCGTTCGGCCTGCGCGGCCTCGACGGCCTCCGCGGCCTCGGCCTCCGCGCGGGACGCGTGTTCGCGCGCCTCGGCGGCGCGGGCCTCGGCAGCCTCGAGGGCGGCCTCGGCCGCGTCGGCACGACTGATCGCGTCGGCCTCGACCTCCTCGGCGCGGGCGGCGAGGACGCGTGCGCGCTCTTCGGCCGCCTCGGTGACGGCCCGCGCCTCGGCTTCCCGCTCGGCCGTGACGACGGCGGCCCGGCGCTCGGCGGCCTCGGCGGCGTTCCGGGCCTCGGCCACCGCCTCCTCGGCTTCGAGCCGGGCCGCGTCGGCCGCCTCGGCCTCGCTGCGGGCCGCCGCGGCGTCGGCCGCAGCGGTGGACGCGGCGGCCTCGGCCGCTTCCCGCGCGGCGAGGGCGGCCTCGGCCTCGGCCTGGGCGGCGGCGACGGCCTCGTCGCGTTGGGCCTCTGCGGCGGCGACGGCGGCCTCGGCCTCGGTCTGGGCGGCGGCGAGGGCCTCGTCGCGTTGGGCCTGGGCGGCGGCGATGGCGGCCTCGGCCTCGCCCTGGGCGGCGGCGACGGCCTCGTCGCGTTGGGCCTCTGCGGCGGCGACGGCGGCCTCGGCCTCGCCCTGGGCGGCGGCGAGGGCCTCGTCGCGTTGGGCCTCGGCGGCGGCGACGGCGGCCTCGGCCTCGCCCTGGGCGGCGGCGAGGGCCTCGTCGCGCTGGGCCTCCGCGGCGGCGACGGCGGCCTCGGCCTCGCCCTGGGCGGCGGCGACGGCCTCGTCGCGTTGGGCCTCTGCGGCGGCGACGGCGGCCTCGGCCTCGCCCTGGGCGGCAGCGACGGCCTCGTCGCGCTGGGCCTCCGCGGCGGCGACGGCGGCGACGGCCTCGTCGCGGGCGGTCTCGACCTGCGCGGCGGCAGCCTCGGCGGCGTCGACGCGGGCCTCCGCGTCGGCGAGGGCGGTCCGCAGCTGGGTCTCGCGCTCGGCGGCGGCCTCCAGCTCACGGTCCAGCTCGTCCTCGACGGCGAGGGTGCGGTCGCGCTCGCGCAGCAGCAGGGCCTCGGCGCGGCGGCGGGCCGCCCGCTCGCGGTCGAGCTCGGCGGTGGCCTCCGCAGGTCGCGCGGCGCTGCGCCCCTCCGGAGGCGGGGCCGGGACCGGGACGGCGGGGGCGTCGGCGCGCCGCGCCCGGGGTCCGCCGGTACGCGGCTCGGGGGCCAGCAGCACGGCCGGGCGGGCGCCCGGCGCGGTCAGGACGAGGCCGGTGGCCTCGTCGAGCAGGGTGCGGGCGAGGGGGAACGCCCCACGCCAGTCCTCGCCGCCCGGGCCGGCGACGGGCGGGCCGGCGGGATCGGGGAGGGCCGAGACCTCGTGACGGCGCCCGCCGGCGACCACCTCGAGGACGGGCACGCCGAGCGTCGCCTCCTGCGCGGCGGTCCAGGTGCCGCTGACGCGCAGCAGGGCGGTGGTGGGGGAGGCATCGACGCGCTCGCGGGCAGCGAGCGTGAAGGTCGCGGTCGCCGGGGTCACCGGCGTCCCGGCCCGATGGTGCGCGCTCCCGCGGCGGCGGTGGTCTCTCGGTGACGAGCGTGCATGGGCCCCATTGTGCTGGAGAGGCGGGACGCGTGTAGCGCAAGGCTCACGATCGGCCGGTCCCTGGTCGATACTCCCGGCGATGCCAAGCGCCCCGCCTCCCGACCGCACCGAGATCGTCCGGCTCCTCCCGGCCCTCGGCGTGCTCGTCGTGTGGACGGCGCTGCTGCCCGGCGCGGGCGGCTTCAACCCCCGCGACTGGCTGCCGGCGGGGATCGTCCTGATCGCCCTCACCGCCGTCGCGATGGCCGGGAACCGCCGCCTGCTGCCGCCGCCCGGACCACTGCGCGTGTCGCTGCTGGCCCTCGCCGCTTACACGGTCTGGTCGTTCCTCTCCATGACCTGGTCCGTCGCCCCCGGCGCAGGCTGGGATGCGGCCAACCTCCTCCTCGTCACCCTCGCGTCGGGCTGGATCCTGGCCCTGACCCCGTGGCGGGCGGCGACCGCCGGCGCCTGGGTCGTGGCCTTCTCCGTGCTCGTCGCCGTCGTCTTCGCCATCGCGCTGATCGGATCGACCGGCGGCGGAGCGCTCCTCCTGCGCTTCGATTCCGGGCGCTACAACCAGCCGCTGGACTACGCGAACGCCTTCGCCGCGCTGGCCGTCCTGGCCGCGCTGCCCGGCATCGTGGTGGCCGCCCGCCCGGGCGGCGCGATCGCGCTGAAGGCGGTCGGCCTCGCCGCCGGGACGTTCCTCTTCGCCGTGAGCCTCCTCGCCCAGTCGCGCGGCGCCGTGCTCGGCGGCGGGGTCGCGGTCCTCGTCCTCCTGCTCGCCGTCCCGTTCCGCTGGCGCCTGCTCGGGGCGCTCGTGGTGGTCGGCGTCGGGGTCGGCGTCTCCGCGGGCGCGAGCCTCGACGTCTACGACGTCGCCACGACGACCGGCAAGGTCACCGACGCGCTCGGCCGGGCCGGCTGGGCGCTGTTCGCCGCCACGCTCGTCGGGGGCGCCGGGGGAGCGGCGCTCGCGGTGATGGAACGCCGCATCCGCCCCGGCGACGACACCCGCGCGACCGTGCGGCGCGGAGGCTGGGGCCTCGTCGGCGTCGTCGGGCTGCTGGTCGTCGCCGTCCTCGCGCTCAACGCCGGCCGCATCGCGGGCGGCATCGACGATCAGTGGCAGTCGCTGCGCAACCCCGGCACCTCCTTCGGCGGCAAGGCCGCCAACCCCGACGGCGAGGCGCGGCTGACGACCGTCGACCCGATCCAGCGCTACGACTACTGGCGCGTGGCGCTCCAGGGCATCCGCGAGCGGCCGCTGATCGGTGACGGGACGGGCAGCTTCCAGCATCGCTACAGCGCCGACCGCCGCTACGTGAAGCCGGCCAAGTACCCGCACGACCTGCTCGTGCGCGTGGCGGGGGAGACCGGCGTCGTCGGCCTGCTGCTGTGGGGGACCTGGCTGTTCGCCGCCCTGTGGGGCCTGTTGCGCGGCTTCCGCGACAGCGGCCGGGGCGAGCGCGCGCTCGGCGCCACCGCCCTGGCGGCCATGAGCTACGTGGCCATCCACGGCTCCCTCGACTGGCTGGAGGCCTACCCGACGATCACCGGCCCCGTGCTCGGGCTGATGGTGATCGCCCTCGCCGTGCGGGCTCCGGCCGGCCGGCGTGAGGCGATCGCCCGCGCGGTCCCCGGCGCCGACGCCGAGCGCCCGGTCCGTCGTCGCGCGCCGCGCCTGGCCGGCGGCCTTGCCGCAGGCCTCGTGCTCGCCGGGTGCGCGATCTCGCTCGCGATGCCCTGGATCGCCGTGCGTCTCGAGGAGCGCGGGACCGCGGGCTGGCGCGCCGACCCCGACCGGGCGCTCGCCGACCTCGACCGCGCGAGCGACTGGAACCCCCTCAACCCCGAGCCGGCGCAGAACGCGGGCCTGATCGCGCTGCAGCTCGGGCGCACCGATCGCGCCCGCGCGGCGTTCCAGACGGCCATCGACCGGGAGGAGACGTGGGTGCCCCTCCTCGAGCTCGCCCTGCTCGACGCCGAGGCGGGGGACCGCGTGGCGGCGCGCCGCGCCCTCGACCGCGCGACGGCGCTCAACCCCCGTGAACCCGTCCTCGCAGAGGCCGCCGCGCTGCTCGATTCCGAGCGTCCTGTAGACGCCGCTGCCCAAACTCGACGTTTGTTCGAGCGTGAACGTGCCGCAACTCGGCAACTGTCGTAGTAGCATCTGCTGTAAGCAGGGCACCTCCAGCCAGGATGGCTGTGGGTGAGTGACGCTCAAGCACCCGGACGCGAACTCGAGGCGCCAAATGACCAAGCACCGCAAGATCACCGTTCTGCTGGTTGCCGCTGCTGCGGCCGCCACACCGACTGCCGCCTTCGCGCAGTCGCCCACCGACAGCGTGTACGCACCCGACAGCGGTGTCGCTGACGTGGTCTCGAGCGGCACCCCCGCGCCCGCCCCCGAGTCCGGCACGCTGCCCGAGTCCTCCTCTGGCGCTCCGGACACCGAGGCCGCGCCGTCGACCGAGACGACGACCGCTCCGACCGCCTCGACGCCCGCCCCGGTCGCCACGCCGGCGCAGACGACCCAGCAGGCCTCCACCGGCAACCTGCCGTTCACCGGCTTCGAGGCCGGTTTCGTCGCCCTCGCCGGCCTCGCCCTGCTGGGCGGCGGCTTCGCGATGCGCCGCTTCACGCGCGACGCGTCCTGACCGACTGACCGGTTGCGCATCATCGGCGGAGGCGCACCAGCGCGTCTCCGTCGTCCGGGGCCGTAGGATGACGCCGGGCGCCGTGTCGGTGCCTCGACGCCCACGGCCCACGCGATGACCGCACCCACCCTCGAATCCGCCTCCGGCGGCGATCGCCCCTCGGTCGCCACGACACCGGGAGCGGTCTGGCACACCCCCGGCGGTGGCGAGAGCCAAGGCCTCGTGCGCTACCTCGAGGCGATCAAGGCCGGCCGCTGGATCATCGTCGGCGCCGTCGTGGCCTGCCTCGCGGCCGCGGCGCTCTACCTCGCCCAGGCCTCGAAGGTCTACGAGGCCACCACCGACGTCCTGATCACCCCGCAGAGCACGCTCACCGTGCCCGTCTCGGGCGTGATCGTGCAGTCCTCGGACCCGACGCGTGACGTCGAGACCGTCGCGCGGCTGATCACCTCGACGACCGTCGCGCGCCGCGTGCGCGAGGAGCTGCGGCTCACGGATCCCGTGCCGGCGGTCCTGCAGGACGTCGCGGCCAGCCCGATCGCGCAGTCCAACATCGTCACCGTCGCCGCCGACGCGGGGTCCCCGGAGGCCGCCAAGCAGCTCTCGGACGCGTTCGCGCAGCAGTTCGTCGCCGAGCGCAACGCGCGGCTGCGTGAGACGCTCGCGCCGCAGATCCGCCAGCTCGAGGCGACGGTCGAGGCCGCCGGGAGCCAGGCGGCCGTGGGGGAGAACTCCCCGCGCGCGCAGCTGCAGCAGCTCAATGCGCTCAACCGCAGCGGCGACCCGTCCGTCTCGATCGACTCACTCGCCGAGCTGCCCGCGTCGGCGAAGTCCCCGCGCCCGGCTCTGACCATCGCCGCGGCGCTCATCGGCGGCGGGGTCCTCGGCCTGCTCGGCGCCTTCGGCCTGCAGCTGCTGGACCCGCGCCTGCGCCGCGAGGAGCAGCTGCGCGCGCGCTTCCGCCTCCCGATCCTCGCCCGCATCCCGCTCGAGAAGCGCAAGCGCAAGCGCCCGTTGCTGCCGAGCGAGCTGTCCCTCGCCGCGCTCGACGGCTACACCGCGCTGCGCGCCGCGCTCACCACGGAGCGCCGCGATGCCCTCGCCGGCCGCGTCGTGCTGATGACCGGCCCCACCCCGGGGGACGGCAAGACGACCGCGGCGATCAACCTCGCCTCCGTGCTCGCCGTCGCCGGCAAGCGCGTGATCCTGGTCGAGGCCGATTCGCGCCGCCCGTCGATCGGCCGCGCCCTCGACATGCAGGCGAAGGTCGGCCTCGCGTCCGTGATCACCGGCCAGCACTACCTCGTCGACGCGCTGCTGCCCGTCGGCGACGAGCACTCGCGGTTGCGGGTGCTGCTCACGTCGGAGTCCGAGGCGCCCGCCGCCGACGTGCTCTCGCACCTGTCGGTGGACACGCTGCTCCTGCAGGCCCGTCGGTTGGCGGACTGGGTGATCGTCGACTCGCCGCCGCTCAACCACGTGGCCGAGACGATGGCGATCGCCCGCGGCGTCGACGACGTCCTCATCACCTGCCGCGTCGGCAACACCAACGTCCGCGAGCTCGACGAGCTGGCGGAGATGCTCGCCCAGCAGGACATCGTCCCCGCAGGGTTCGTTGTCATGGGCGGTCACGCCCGGCAGGGGTACTATTAGGGGGACGACCAACCGCAGTGCGAGACGACACGGACCGGCAGGGGCCGGTGCGCAAGTTCCGCAGGAGCTGGACCGTTGGTGGTGTAGACAACCATCACGGTCAGGTAACCGCTTGAAGCAGCCGATGTAAGAGCCTGGATGGCTCGGACAGGGCACTTGGCCGGGATCACATGACACCAAGGACGGAACATCGCATGACCAGCGAAGAGCATGATGCTCCCCGACCGGGCTGGACTCCGCGGGTCGTCTCGACGGAGAACGCCACACGCGACGTCCCGTCGGGCCACCGCAGCTTCTGGGCTGAGCTCTCCACGCTCAACGGCCTGGCCGCCATCGCCGTCGGCCTCGCCGCGGGTCTGTTCGCGGTGGAGCGGCCGGTCGCCACGGCCGTCGGCGCGTTCCTCGTCACCTGGGTCTGGAACCGCCAGCTGCTGCGCATGGGCCCACACGTCCAGTTCCTCCCGCTGCTGCTGCGCCTGCAGC
Organism: uncultured Solirubrobacteraceae bacterium; assembly: GCA_963726825.1. Lineage (GTDB taxonomy): Bacteria > Actinomycetota > Thermoleophilia > Solirubrobacterales > Solirubrobacteraceae > DATLGB01. Next base: position 673,883 of record CAVSDT010000002.1, read on the forward strand.
CGCTGATCGCCGTCGGGGGCACCGTCGCGGGCCTCACGCTCGTCGACGACATCGGCCTCGCGGGCGCGATCCCCCCGCTCGTGGCGATCGGCGCCGGCCTGCTGAGCGCCGTCCTGTCCTACCTGCCCGGCTGGCGCGCCCGTCACCTGGACCGCACCGACCAGCTTCGCGTCGCCGTGATCGGCTCCGGGATGATCGCCCTCGACCTGCGCGATGAGCTGATGGCCGCCCGCCGCACGGACGTGCGTGTGCTCGGCCACATCGCTCCGGACCACCGCCCCGCCGGCGCACCCGGCGATTGGGAGCTCGGCCGCCTCGGCGGGCTCGCCGAGGCGATCGACCATCACCGCATCCACATGCTGCTGCTCTCCGACGAGGCGCCCCGCATGGCCGTGTTCGACGAGGTCGCCGAGACGTGCTCGGACTCCGGCGTGCGCATGCAGGAGCTCCATTCCTTCTACGAGCAGACCTTCGGCCACGTCCCGCTGGGCCGCATCAACGCCGCCTGGTTCCAGTGGGTCATGCACCCCAACTACCGCGTCGGCGTCTCCCCGCTGAAGCGCTCGATGGACCTGCTGATCACCGCGGTCGTCTGCCTCTTCGCGCTCCCGCTGCTCGGCCTGCTCGCCCTGATCGTGCGCCGCGACGGCGGCCCCGCGTTCTTCACGCAGCCGCGCGTCGGGGAGAACGGCGAGACGTTCCAGATCTACAAGCTGCGCTCCATGCGGGTCGCCGATCCGTCCGCGGGCGCGATCTGGACCGTGGCCGACGACGAGCGCATCACCCGCATCGGGCAGTTCCTGCGGCGCACGCACCTCGACGAGCTCCCGCAGGTGCTCAACGTCCTGCGCGGCGAGATGAGCATCGTCGGCCCGCGTCCGGAGCAGCCCGCGTACGTGCGCCAGCTCGAGGTCGCGGTCCCGCACTACAGCCGCCGCAACATCGCGCGCCCCGGCATCACCGGCTGGGCGCAGGTCAAGTGCGGCTACGCGGGCTCCGACGAGGGCTCGACCTGGAAGCTCAGCCACGACCTCTACTACCTCAAGCACGGCTCCCTGACCCTGGACCTGCTGATCCTCGGCGAGACGCTGCGCACCCTGATCGCCGACCGGCAGTTCAAGTCGGAGTTCAGCCTGCCGCGCTTCGTGCAGCAGCGTGAGGTCGAGCGCCTCCGTCAGCAGGCGCTGGGTGAGCACGAGCTCAACCTCGCCCGGGTCGACGGGCAGCCCGCCACCACGTGAGCAGCGAGGTCGCCGACGACGTCCGCGTCAGCGTCCTCACCCCCGTCCTCAACGAGGAGGACGGGCTGCAGGCCGTTCTGGAGGAGATGCGCGCACAGGCCGACCCCGGCGGCGCCATCGAGTTCCTCTTCATCGACGGCCGCTCGACGGATCGCACCCGCGAGCTGCTGGAGGCCGCTGCGCGCGAGGACCCGCGCATCCGGGTGCTGGACAACCCGAAGCGCCTGACCAACCCGGCGCTCAACATCGGGCTCGCCGCGGCCCGCGGCGAGTTCACCGCGCGGATGGACGCGCACACGCACTACCCCGTCACCTACCTGCGCACGGGCGTCGAGCGGCTGTGCCGGGGCGACGTCGTGTCCGCCAGCGGGCCGCAGATCGCTGCGGGCGACAACCCGTGGTCGCGCCGCGTGGCGCTCGCGCTCTCGACGCGCCTCGGCATCGGCGGCGCCGCGTTCCGCCGCCCCCTGCAGCAGGAGATCGAGGTCCCCTCCGGCTTCACCGGCGTGTGGCGGACCGCGACCCTCACGGACGCCGGCGGCTGGGACGAGGAGGTGCACCCCAACGGCGACGCGGAGCTCGCCGCGCGCCTGCGCGCCGCGGGCGGCCGCATCGTCTGCGTCCCCGACATGGCGGCCCACTACGTCCCCCGCCGCACCCTCGGAGCCCTGCGCGGGCAGTACTGGCGCTACGGCCAGGGCCGGGCCCGCACCGTCCTGCGCCACCGCGACGCGCTCCAGCCCGCCCACCTGCTGCCGCCCGCCGTCGTCCTCGCGGGGGTCGGCGCGGTCGTCGCGCCCGTGCGCTCGCTGCGGCGGCTCGCGCGGATCGGCCTCGGGGCCTACGCCCTCGCGACGGTCGCGACCGCCGCGGGCGAGGCGCGCGAGCACGGGTCCGAGGCCGCCTACCTCCCGGCCGTCTTCGCCACGATGCACCTCTCCTGGGGCGCGGGCTTCCTGCTCGGCCTCTATCGCTACGGGCTGCGCGGCGAGACCCACGGCACCGCGATCGACCGCGTCTAGGCGCTCGCGATGAAGTCCAGCAGCCGCCGGCGCTCCGCCTCGGCGGTGCGCTCGCGGGCGCGCGAGAAGCCCGCCTCGACGAGGCGCTCGCGCAGGCCCGCATCGCCCGCGAGCCGCTTGATCGCCGCGGCCGCCGCCGGCGCGTCGCCCGGGGGCACGAGCAGCGCCGCGCCCGCGGCGATGGCCGGGACGCCGCCGACCGCCGTGGCGACCACGGGCGTGCGGGACGCGAACGCCTCCACGAGCACCTGCGGCAGCCCTTCCGTCCAGGACACGTGGAGGAAGCCGTCCGCGGCGCGGTAGCGGTCGAACAGGCCGTCGTCGAGCGGGACGTAGCCGACGAGCTCGGCGCGGTCGGCCACGCCGAGCTCGGTGAGCCGGGCCCGCAGCTGCGCCTCCAGCGGACCCTCGCCGACGATCGTCAGCCGGTACCCGTCGCCGAGCTCGGCGAGCACGTCGGCGAGCAGCAGCGGGTTCTTCTCCGCCTCGAGCCGGCCGACGGTCAGCAGTCGCAGGTCCCCGTCCACCGGCGCGGGCCGGTCCCCGGGGGCGGCGAGGTCGGCCTCCGTCACGAACGAGACGGTCAGCAGGTGGCGGCGCGGGGCGGCGGCGAACGAGTCGTGGAGGTCCTGCCCGACGAGGGTGATCGGGAGCCGGCGGGCGAGCAGGCGCCAGACGACGTCCATCGCGCGGAACGCGGCCTGCGCCGCGCGCCGGCCCGGGTGACGGCGGCGGGCGTACTCGCGGGTGTCCTGGCGCACCCCGAGGACGACGCGGCGGCGGCGCAGCACGCCGAGGACGGCGATGAGGATCGCCACGGGACTCGGGCCGTTGACCCACACGGCGTCGACGCCGCCGAGGGTGCGCCACAGCAGCCGCACGGTGGCGGGCAGTGCGCGGGCGACCGCCGCCACGTCGGTCAGCGCCGGGTAGTGGGGGAGGGGGACGAACGAGGCCCCGTCCGGCACGTCGACGACGTAGTGGTCGCGCCCCGGCTCGGGGTCCAGCCGGCTCATCACCACGAGCGCGTCGACCTCCTCACCGAGGGCCCAGAGGAAGCGTGGGAACGCCCGCCGGGTGGTGAGGACGTCGCCGTCGCGGCGGTAGGCGGAGTCCTCGAACGCTGCGAGTCGCATGTCGGCGCAGTGTCGCACCCGGCCGCACCCGATCATCCGTCCAGGCGCCCGGGCGGCGGTCAAGCCCGCTGCCGGGCCTGCCGACCGAGAGCTCAGATGAGCCATCGACCCGTGCCCCTGGCCGTGAGCCGCCCGGAGAGCGACCGCTACCGCCGGTCGCTGCGTCGCGGCGCCGACATGCTCGTCGGGCTCGTGCTGCTCGTCGTCGCACTGCCGGCGATCGCCGTCGTGGCGCTCGCCGTCCGGGCCGGCTCCGCCGGGCCGGTGCTGCGCCGCGAGCGTGCGCTGGGGCCGGACGGCCAGCCCGTCGAGCTGCTGCGCTTCCGCACGACCCTCGACGGCGCCGAGAGCGGCGCCGCCCGCCGTCTACGGGACCTGATGGGCGACGCCGACGGCCCGCCGATGACCCGCACGGGGCGGTTGCTGCGGCGGACGCGGGCCGACCGCCTGCCGTGGCTGTACAACGTCGTCGTCGGCGACGCCTCGCTGTTTCGCCGCTAGCCCGGAGCGGTCAGCCGGCGGAGCGACCGACGACCTCGAGCCACGCGTCGAGCACCCGGGCGCCGTGCGCCTCGGCGACGTAGTCGCGCACGGCCGGACCGAGGCCGGCACGGTCCGCGCGCGCCGCCCACAGGCGCCGGGCGCCGGCCACGAACGCGTCCCAGTCCCCGCCCGCCGCGATGCCCAGCCCGTTGCGGGCGATCCGGCCGTCGGGATCGAAGGACAGCGTCAGCGCCGGCACACCACGCGACCAGCCCTCGAGCCACGTGTTGGGGACGCCCTCGAAGCTCGACGTGTTGACCATCGCGATCGCCCGGCCGATCAGCGCCTGCAGCTCGGCGTGCGAGCGCTGCGGCAGCAGCTCGACGTTGGGCAGCTCCGCGGCGCGGGCGTGAAGGGCATCGTGACGCGGCTGGTCGGCGGCGAACTCCGGCGGCGCCGGGATCATCCAGAACGTCGCCTCCGGGACGGCGGCGGCAAGCTCGAGGTAGGCCATCGGGCGCTTGTACTCGGCGATCCGGCTGACCCACAGGAACGCCTCGCCGGGGGCGTCGGAGGCGGGCTGGGGCTCGACGAAGGACGCGATGCGACGCGGGTGCGAGCTCGGGAGCCGCTCGCGGGCGAGCGTCGCCTGGTCGTCGCTCTGCACCACGATCGCGCTCGCGAGTCGCAGGCCCGCCGAGTAGACGATCGCGCGCGGGTCGCGGGGGCTGTCGAAGGGCCCCTCGCGGAAGTCGGAGTCGTTGGCGCCCGCGAACACGACCCGGCGCCGGTGGGCGCGCGCCCACGCCGCTCCCGGGCCGAGGGAACCGGACGCGCCGCGGAACACCGTCACCGCCGCGTCCGCCTCGGCGAGCGCCGACCACACCTTCCGCGTCTGCTCGGCGAACGCCGCGACCGAGCCGTGCCGGCGCTGGGCGGGCTGCTGCACGAGCGTCACGGCGGAGACGACGTCGGTCCGGGGTGAGCGCACCGGGTCGACGACATGCGCGACCCGGAGGCCCGCAGCGGCGAGCTCGCGCGCGAGGAGGAACGTCTGGCGTCCTGCGCCGCCGTCCACGCGGTCGGCGGCGGCGTCGTAGAAGCCGCAGGCGTCCGGGAAGTAGATGGCGACGTCGTGACGGGGCATCTGAAGCGGGCGGACCTTATCCTCTGGCCGTGGCCGCTGCGCTCCTTCCGATCCGGCTGTGGCGCCTGGGCATCCCGGCGCTGGCCGCCGTCGTCGGCCTCATCGCGGGGATCAACCCGATGCTCGGCCTCGGCGCGGCGCTCGGCATGGCCTACGCCGCGCTCGTGATCACCGACGTGGCGATGGGCGTCGCCCTCTTCGCGGTCATCGCCTACCTCGAGAGCCTGAGCATGTTCAGCGGCCTGTCGCTGGCCAAGGCGTCGGGCGGCCTGCTCGTGCTCTCGTGGCTGCTGCTGGTCACCGTCGAGCGCACCGACCGCCGCACGCTGCTGCGTGACCACCCGGTCGGCGTGGCGATCTTCGCGGCGCTCGGGGCCTGGACGGTCATGTCCGCCGCCTGGGCGGAGCTGCCCGGGGAGTCGTTCAGCTCGGCGCAGCGCTGGGTGCTGAACCTCCTGCTGCTCCCGATCGTCTACACCGCGATCCGCAAGGTCGAGCACGTGCGCTGGCTGATGCTCGCGTGCATCGCCGGCGGGCTGCTGTCGACCGGCATCGGCCTGTCCGGGGGCTTCACGGAGGGCCGCCTGGAGGGCTCGGGGATCAACCCCAACGAGCTCGGGCAGCTGCTGATCCTGTCCGTCGTGTTCGCCGGCGCGCTGTGCGCGACGCCCAGGCTGCCCGGCCCCGTCCGTCTCGCCCTCGGCCTCGCGGGGCTCCTGTCGATGGCGGCGCTGCTGACCACCGCCTCTCGCGGCGCGACACTCGGGCTGGTCGTCTCGCTCCTGCTCGCCCCGTTCCTCGTCGGCAAGGGCCGGCGCGGCATCGCCGTGATGCTGATCGGGCTCGTGCTCGTCGGCGGCGCGACCTACCTCACCGTGCTCGCGCCCCCCCAGACGCTCGCGCGTCTCACGGAGGACAACTCCGACGGCGGCAGCGGCCGCACGGACATCTGGCGGGTGGGCTGGCGGATGGTGGAGGCCAACCCGGTGCTCGGCGTGGGGGCGGGCAACTTCGCCGATGTCTCCGTGCACTACCTCTTCGACGCGGGCGACATCAAGCGCACCGACCTGATCATCGACGAGCCCAAGCCGCCGCACAACGTGTACCTGCAGGCGCTGGCCGAGCTGGGGGTGATCGGCCTCGCCCTGCTGCTGGCCGGCTTCGCCTTCTGCCTGCGCTGCCTGTTCGTCGCCGCAGGACGCTTCCGCGCCGCCGGCGACAGCGAGATGGAGCTGCTCAGCCGCGCGCTGCTGATCGCCCTCTGCGGGCTGCTGGCGGCACTCGTGTTCTCGACCGCGATCTACAGCAAGCAGCTGTGGCTCCTGCTTGCGGCGTGCATCGCCGTCGGGGCGATGGCCCGCGAGCGGTCAGCGGGCGCGGGCCAGGGCCCGTAGCGACGGGCCCTCGCCGTCCAGCGCGGCCATGCAGGCGCGTGAGCGGTAGTCCTTCGCCGTCGCGTTGGCGGTCAAGGTGAAGCCGCCGCTGGCGCTGTCGGTGTTGGTGCGGTTGGCGAGGCAGTTGTGGCGGGCGATGTTGCCGGTGCCTTGGCCTGAGCCCCACCAGGATTCGATGCCGGTGGTGCGGGTGGAGGTGGCGATGACGTTGTGTTCGACGATGTTGTCGCTTGAGGCGGTGCCGTCGGCGCCGGCGAACTTGACGCCGGCGCCGTTGTCGACCATGACGTTGTGGGTGACGAGGGTGCGTTGGGCGTTGGGGTAGAGGTGGACGGCGTAGGAGGCGGAGCGCAGGAAGAGGTTGTCGGTGACGAGGGTGTCGTTGGCCTGGTCGAGGTAGAGGGCGTGGTCGAAGAAGCCGTGTTGGGGGTTGCCGCAGTCGTGGAAGGTGTTGTTGCGCACGATGGTGCGGTTGGCGATGCCCCAGCTGCCGGTTCCGCCGAGCACGGCGCAGATGGCGCGCTTGTCGTTGGTGATGTCGTTGCCGTCGAGGATGACGTCGTTGGCGTTGACCTTCACGGAGGTGGTGGTGTCGCCGGCGATGTCGCGGCGCCCGTCGATGTCGAGATCGGCGAGGGTGACGCGGTCGGCGCCCTTGGGCACGTACACGATCCCCCGCACCGTCGCACGCTCACCCGGAACCGACCTGATCGTCACCCCGGCCCGGTCGACCTGCAGGACGTAGGGCGGCGAGACCTCTGCGGAGTAGACGCCGCGGTGCAGGCACCCGGTCTGACCGCGGGTGAGGCGGTCGGCCAGTGCCTGCGCGGTCCGCAGCGGCTCGGCGGCGGTCCCGGCGGCGTCGTCGTCGCCCTCCGGGGCGGCGACGAGGTCGCAGAGGGGGCTGACGGCGGCCCGTGACGGCATCGACGCGGGCGTCGGGGCCGGCGGGCGTCCGGTTGCGCCGCAGCCCGCGAGCACGAGGCTCACGAGCAGCGCGGCGCCGATCGCGAGGGGGCTCGGCGGGTATCGCACCTCCGGTTCATGGTAGGCGCGGTCCCCCCTCGGGACGCGCCCGGCTCAGGCGCGCGCGGCCTTGGCGGCGCGGGCCTTGGCGGCGCGGGCCTTGGCCATCCGGGCCTTGGCGATCCGGGCCTTGGCGGCCCGGGCCCGCGCGGCCTTGGCCCTGCGGGCGCGGACCTTGGCGGCGGCGGGCCGGTGGGTGCGGCGCGCCGCGGCCGGCTTGGGCGCCGCAGCCACCGGGGCGGCCGGTGCCGTCGCGGGCGTCGCGGCCGTGGCGGGGGCGGCGGTCGCGGCCGGCGCCGGCGTCGCCGGGGCGGGCTGTGCCGGAGCGTCGGCCGCCGGGGCGGGCTGTGCCGGGGCGGGCTGTGCCGGGGCGGGCTGCGTCGGGGCGGGCTGTGCCGGGGCGGGCTGCGCCGGCTCGGCGGGAGCGGCGGCGCCCGTGCGCTTGGCGATCGTGTCGTACCCGGCGGCGGAGGCGCAGGCGCCGGACTTCAGGCGGTAGTCGCCGGCGGCGGCGTCGACGAAGGGGCTCGTGGTCGTGGTGTTGTCGGCCACCGTGAAGCCGCCCGAGCTCGTGTCGGTGTTGGTGCGGTTGGCGAGGCAGTTGTGGCGGGCGATGTTGCCGGTGCCTTGGCCTGAGCCCCACCAGGATTCGATGCCGGTGGTGCGGGTGGAGGTGGCGATGACGTTGTGTTCGACGATGTTGTCGCTTGAGGCGGTGCCGTCGGCGCCGGCGAACTTGACGCCGGCGCCGTTGTCGACCATGACGTTGTGGGTGACGAGGGTGCGTTGGGCGTTGGGGTAGAGGTGGACGGCGTAGGAGGCGGAGCGCAGGAAGAGGTTGTCGGTGACGAGGGTGTCGTTGGCCTGGTCGAGGTAGAGGGCGTGGTCGAAGAAGCCGTGTTGGGGGTTGCCGCAGTCGTGGAAGGTGTTGTTGCGCACGATGGTGCGGTTGGCGATGCCCCAGCTGCCGGTTCCGCCGAGCACGGCGCAGATGGCGCGCTTGTCGTTGGTGATGTCGTTGCCGTCGAGGATGACGTCGTTGGCGTTGACCTTCACGGAGGTGGTGGTGTCGCCGGCGATGTCGCGGCGCCCGTCGATGTCGAGATCGGCGAGGGTGACGCGGTCGGCGCCCTTGGGCACGTACACGATCCCCCGCACCGTCGCACGCTCACCCGGAACCGACCGCAGCGTGACGTCGGCGCGGGGAACACGGACGACGTAGGGGCCGGTGACCTCCTGGTCGTAGGTGCCGGCCTTCAGGCACCCGGTCTGGCCGGCCGAGAGGCCGTCCAGCACGGCCTGGGCGGTGCGCACCGGCGCGGCGAGCGTGCCGGCGTTGCGGTCGTCGCCGGTGGGGGAGCCGTAGCGGTCGCACGTCGTGGCGGCGCCCGCCGCGGGGGCGAGGGCGCTGACGGCGGCGACGGCGGCACTGCAGGCGAGCGAGACGGCCAAGCGGCGGGACATGGGCGGTTCTCCGTGTGGGACGCGATCCGCCACCGCGTGCTGCTTCCTCTTCGGTAGCCCGGCTGACTCCGCAAGGAGTCCCGTGGCTTTGCGTCCCGCCCTTGCGAGCGGTTTGCCGTTTCGGAGGCGGAATCTGTGGGTTCTGGGGGTGCGCCGGACCGGCGCCGTACCCCGCTCATCGGGCGAGTCCTGTCAGGACTGCAGCCCGACGCGGCGGGCGTCGATCAGCCGTCCAGACGGCTTCAGGGCGCCGTGACGGGCGCGGGCGCCGCCGGCGCCGGCGCCCCGTCGGCCGGCAGCATGCGCGCCAGCGCCTCGTCGAGCACCGCATGGGCGGCGTGCTGCGCGGGCACCGGCTTGAGCGTGTGGCTGAAGTACGGCAGGTCGTGCATCGGGATGCCCAGGCGCTCGAGCACGGGGGTCAGCCCGGCGGCCTCGAGCTCGGCGACCATCGGCTCGGCCACCGAGAACGCGAGCTCGAGCGACTGGCCGCGCGAGTGGAGGATGTCCAGCGCCGCGGCGAGCTGCTCCTGCGGGCGGTCGACGCCGTTGCCGCGGTTGAGCAGGCGCGTGACCGGCATCGTCGCGACCCACTTCACGAGCCGCCACAGCCGCTGGAGCCGCCGCTCGCCGATGAGGACGTTGCGGAAGCCGCGCGGGGTGACGATGCGCAGCAGTCGGCGCAGCTCCTTCCTGGACTCCGCCTGCCGGCTCCAGAAGAACTGGCGCTGGTTGACGCCGATGGCGCCGCGCACGCGCTCGTCGGCAAGCGCGCCCTGGAAGGCCCAGTAGGCCCCGGAGCACATCCCGGCGATCACGAAGCGCGCGGGCAGGCCGCGGGCGGCCAGCGCGTCGAGCGCCGTCGAGAGCTGCCTGGCGAAGCGCGTGTGGTGGAACGTGTCGACCGTCGTGTAGGCCGACCGCTCGCCGTCGGCGTCGCCGATGCCCTCGAAGTCCATCCGGAACGTCGCCACGCCGTCGGCGGCCCAGCGCCGGGCGGCCTCGGTCCACATGCGGTTCGGGCCGATGTGGCGCAGGGCTCCGGCGTTGAGGAGCACGGCGGTCGCGCGCGCGGGGACGTCGACCGGCTCGGTCAGCACGCCGTACAGCCGTCCGGCGCCGCCCGTGAGCAGGAGCGGGGTCTCCCGCAGGCGCGTGCCCCCGACGTCGAAGACGACGTCGTCGAAGCCCTCCGGCACCGTCAGCGTGCCGTCGCGGTCGTCGCGCAGCCACGTCTCGACGGCGGCGATCACGACGCTCGGGGGCTCGGACTCGTCGGCGCCGGCGATCGTGTCGCCCCAGCCGTCGCCGCGGTGGGTGGCCACGTCGATGCCGTCGAGCGCGTCGAGCAGGTCGTCGTCGGGGCCGACGCCGTCGCGCGCCAGCACGAGCGCGCGGCCAGGGCGACGCTCGCCCAGGAGGCCGGCGGCCGTGAGGGCGCCGAGCTCCGCGGTGGTCTCGGGGCTGAGCACGTGCCCGCCCGCGCGGATCTCGCCCTCGGGGACGGCCGTCACGTCCTCACCCGTCTGCGAGGCCTCCAGGCGCCCGAACGCCTTGAGCTCGCGCACGACCGCACGGCCGGTCGCCGGGACCCCCCACAGCACGAGGTCGTCGACCTCGAGGCCCTGCCCGATCGCCCGCAGCGTCAGCAGCCCCCCGAGGCCCATCGCGACGATCGCGACGCGGCCGGCGCCGGCCTCCGCACGCAGCCAGGCCACGCAGCTGACGATGCCGCCGGTGGCGGAGTCGATCCAGCCATCGTCGCGCGGGTGGCCCTCGGAGTCCCCCGCGCCGGGCAGGTCGATGCGCAGCGCGGGGTGGCCGGCGGCGGCGAGCGCCTCGGCCCAGGCGCGGCGCGGGCGGTAGGCGCCCTGGTCGTCCCAGCCGAACGGGGGCACGAGCAGCACGGCCGTGGTGTGGACGGGCCCGTCGGGCACGTGGAGGAAGCCCGCGGTGAAGGATGGACCTGGAACGCGAACCGGGCGCATGGACACCACGAGTCTAGATCGAACGGGACCGTTCGCAGCCCTCATGGGCCGCCGCTGCGCAGGGCCGCGGCGGTCCGGTCCGCGAGCGCCGCGACGGCCTGCGGGTCCGCCCCGAGGCGTGCGATGTCCTCCACGCCGAGGTAGACGTCCGCGATCGCCCGCGCCTCGGCGACGAGCTCGGCGTAGGGCTGTGGCGCCGGGCCCTCGTGACCGAAGGTGAGGTCGTCGACGATCGCCAGCCGGCCGCCGCGGGCCAGGCGCCGCCACACGCGCGGCTTGTCGCCGGCGCGGGGCACGAGCAGCACGTCGCGGTCGTGCAGCTCGATCTCGTGGGTGCGCAGCCACGCGTGCGTGTCCGCCCGCAGGGCGCGGCGGCGTGCGCTGAGCACGACGTGCGCCGCATCGGGCAGCCGCGCGCGCAGCGCGCCGACGAGCTCGAGCATCCCGGGGAGGGGGACCGCCGTCGCGACCGCGTCCTCCAACGTGTGCCCGGCACGGAGCAGCGCCCCCGAGTCCACCAGCGTGTTGTCGAGGTCCCAGCAGATCCGGACGGGGGGACGCGAGCGACCCGCCGCCAGGACCGCGCCGGCGGCCTGCTGCGCGTCGAGGGTGCGGCGGGCCAGGCGGCGCGCGGCTACGCGCGGACCCGGCACTCGGCGATGACCCCCGTGAGCGCGGCGAGGATCTGCTCGTTCTCGTGCGCCTTGCGGCTCGCCAGCCGGATGTACTGGGCGCCCTCCAGGCCGACCTTGTCGCTGCAGTCGCGCACGTACACGCCGTGGCGCACGAGCATCAGCGGGGCGACGAGCGACAGCGGCACCTCCGGGTCGAGCTCGACGAGGGCGAAGTTCGCCTTCGTCGGGTACCGGCGCACCAGGTCGACGTGGGTGAGGGCCTCGAAGAAGTCCTCCGCCTCGGCGATGTAGCGCAGGCGGGCCTGGGCGTAGTCCTCCTGGAACGTGCGTTCCGTGAAGAGGCGGAAGAAGAACTCGGCGAGCCCGGACAGGTTCCACAGGTAGCCGTTGCCGACGAGGGTGGCGACGCGCTCGCGGGACATCACGGCGTACCCGGCGCGGAGGCCGGCGATCCCGAAGTCCTTGGACATGCTCTTGACGAGCATCACGTTCGGCATGCCGGAGGCCACGTCCGCGAGGCTCGTGCGGCTGCGCTCGGCGTCCTCCCACGCGAAGTCCACGAAGGACTCGTCGAGGATCACGAGCGTCAGGCCCGACAGGCGATCCAGCAGCCCGCGCATGGCCTCCATCGGGACGTAGCCGCCGTTGGGGTTGTTCGGGTTGATCAGGCAGACGGTGTCGACCCGCTCGCGCTCGACGAACGCCGCGAAGTCGTCGACGTCGAAGTGGAAGTCGTCCTCGCGCGAGAGGGTGTAGAAGACGGCCTGCTGATCGGGGCGCAGGTACTCGTAGTAGGGCGAGAACGTCGGCAGGACGACGGCGACGCGCGAGCCGGCGAAGCGGTGCAGGGCGGCCTGGATCGCCTCGACGGCGCCGTTGACCACGAACACCTGCTCGCGGTCGATCCCGAGCGTGCCCTCGAGCATCCCGGCCACGTGGCTGTTCGGCGACGGGTAGGACTCCAGCACGGAGCGCATCGCGCCCGTGTCGATCAGGTCCGCGGTCAGGCGGTCGATGAAGAGGTCCGTCGCGTACGGGTTGGAGAGGAAGCACGCGTCGACCTCGACCCGCAGCTCGGGGATCCGGTCGGCCAGGGTGGCCACGCTGGGTGAGTGCGAGCCCGACTCCGCCTTGATCTGGGCGAGCTCGTGGAGGATCTCGGTCTCGCGTGGGGTCAGCTGCATCGGGGCGGTTCTCCCTAGAAGAGGGCTTGGTCGAGCGTGGCGGCCGCGATGTCGCGGTGCGCCCGGTGCTGGTGCTCGAAGTACCCGTCGGCGCGGAACCGGCGGGCCTTGAACGACTTGTACGGCTCGTCGGCGAAGCGGGGCGGCTTGGGCGGGTTCGGCTGGTAGAAGGGGCTCAGCTCCAGGACGAGCGGGGTGCCGGATGTGTCGTCGTCGACCCACATCAGGTCGAAGCCGGCGGTGCGGACCCCGAGGTCGGCCATGATCTGCGCGCACGCCTCGACGGCGCGGGGCGGGGGCGGCTCGTGCACGACGGTGGAGCCGAAGGTCGTCGCGGTGGTCACCCACTCCGTGCGGGCCAGGGCCTCGGCGCTCTTGACCCGCCAGTAGGTGGAGCTCGCCATCGCCCGGTCGCCGACCATCGTCAGGCGCAGGTCGCGCGTGGCGCCGGGGACGATCGACTGCACGATCACGGACTCGCCGGGCCGGAAGCGGTAGGCGCGCAGGAAGGCGCGCACGGCGTCGGGGCCGTCGAAGAAGTCGATCCCGTCGCTGCCGGCGGAGTGCTCCTGCTTGACGAGCAGCGGTCCCGCACCGGGGTCCAGGCCCGCGACGTCGTCAGGCCCGACGACCTGCGTCGGCGGGGTGGGGGCGCCGACGTCGTCCAGCCGGCGGTGCATGAAGGCCTTGTTCTCCCAGAACGCCACCTCCCCGGGCGAGGGGTACAGCGTGTTGCCCTGCGACGCGAGGCCGCCGGCGAACTCGCGCACCTGGCGGGCGTAGTCCCACAGCGCGGGCTGCACGAGCCCGGTGGGGTGCGCCCACAGGACGCGCTTGCCCGTCACCGCGGCGGGGTCGTCGGTCATCGCGAAGGGACGGCCGCGGAGGGCCAGCTCGGCGGCGAAGGCCTGCTCGAGGGAGTAGGCCTCCGGGTGGAAGTCCGGCCGGCCGCGGCGGGAGAGGACGAGCACCACGTCGTCGGCCGCCTCGAGGGGGACGAGCGCCTCGGTGGGCACGGACGTGACGCGCCGGGCGGCGAGCACCTCGAGCGCCCCCGAGGCCAGGGCGGCGCCCGCGGGGTGGCGGCGCAGGCGCCGCTGCAGCTCCTTGGTCCGGCCCATGACCGGGGACGCTACCGGCCGGCGAGGCGCGCGGCGGGGTCGTAGCCGAGCAGGCGCCGACACGGGCTCGTCGCGCGCAGCTGCAGGTCCGAGGCCGAGCGGTAGCCCGGATCCGCGGCGAGGTTGCGGGCGAGGGAGAAGCCCGGGGTGGAGCGGTCGCCGTCGTCGGCGTTGCGCGCCAGGCAGTTGCGGGTCGCCCGGTTGGCCGACCCCTTCCAACCGTCGCCCCACCAGTAGGTGATGCCCGGCCAGCGGTGCGAGTCGGTGATCACGTTGCGCGTGACGACGTTGCGTGACGCCACCCAGCTGCCGGCGCCCGAGAAGATCACCCCGCCGCCGTTGAAGGCCATCACGTTGTGGTCGATCAGCATCCCGCGGTCGCGGCCGTGGAGGTGGACGGCGAAGCCCGCGGCGTCGGTGATGACGTTGCCGGTGATGCGCCCGCCGCGGACGTCGTTGCCGTAGATCGCGTGCTCGAGCTTGTCGCCGCGGGTGCCGCAGCCGTGCAGGCGGTTGCCGCGGACGGTCGGCTTGATGGCGGCGCCCCAGCCCTCCGATCCGCCCAGGCCGACGCAGGAGGCCTCGCGGTTGGTGATGTCGTTGCTCGCGAGGACCGCGTGGGGGCCGAGGACGCCGACGCCGATCGTCGTGCCGACGCCGACGGTGCGCGCCGCGTAGCCGCCGGGGGTCGCGTCGAGGTCGAGGTGCGACACGGTGGTCCAGGCGGCGCTGCGGGCGATCATCACGGTGCCGGCGATCGTCGCGCGCTCGCCCGGGAACGAGCGCAGCGTGATGCGCGCGCCGGGGCGGCCCGGACGACGGAGGTCCGCGACGTAGGTGCCGTGGCGGCTGTCGCTGTAGCGCCCCGCCCGCAGGCAGCCCGTGTCGCCGGGGCCGAGCCGGTCGATGACGGCCTGCACGGTGCGCAGCGGATCGTCGGCGCTGCCGGACGCGCCGTCGGAGCCGCCCGGGGCGGCGACCGCCGTGCACGCCGCCTCGGCCTGGGCGGCGGGGGCCAGGGCGAGCGCGAGCAGCGCGAGCAGGAGGAGGCGGGTGAACCGCATGAGATCGCTTCGGCGCACGCCCGGCCCGACACGAGCGCGGAGGCGGGGGGAGGTCACGCGACGGACACCCACGCAGGGGGCGCGACGGCGGAATAGGATCGCGTCTCATGCGGGCACTCGTCACCGGCTGTGCCGGCTTCATCGGCTCCACCCTCAGCGACGCGCTGCTCGCCGACGGCCACGACGTCGTGGGCGTGGACTGCTTCAACGACAACTACGGCCGCGCCGAGAAGCGGCGCAACCTCGAGCACGCCCAGCAGTGGGACGCGTTCGACTTCATCCCGCTCGACCTCTCGCGCGGGGAGCTCGACGAGCTCGTCAGCGACTGCGACGTCGTCTTCCACCTCGCCGCCGAGCCGGGGGTGCGCGCGAGCTGGGGCCAGCGCTTCGAGTCCTACCAGCGCAACAACGTCGCGGTCACCCAGCTGCTGCTGGAGGCGACGAAGGCCGAGCCCACGCGCCGCTTCGTGTACGCGTCCTCGTCGTCGATCTACGGCCAGGCCGAGGCCCTGCCCACGCCCGAGGACACGATCCCGCGGCCGTTCTCGCCCTACGGCGTCACGAAGCTCGCCGCCGAGCACCTCTGCGACGCCTACCACGGCAACTTCGGCGTCGAGACCGTCGCCCTGCGCTTCTTCTCCGTCTACGGGCCGCGCCAGCGCCCCGACATGGCGTTCAACATCTTCTGCCGTGCGGCGCTCGAGGGCCGGCCCCTGACGCTGTTCGGCGACGGCGGCCAGACGCGCGACTTCACCTTCGTGCAGGACGTCGTCGCCGCCACCCGCGCGGCGGGCTCGACGGCGGGCATCGCGGGCCGCGCCTACAACGTCGGCGGCGGCTCGCGGGTCAGCGTCAACGATGCGATCGCCCTCCTGGAGGAGTTCGCCGGCCGCACGCTCGAGGTCTCCCGTCACGACACCGAGCGCGGCGACGTGCGCGACACGGGCGCCGATACGCGGCGCGCGCAGGCGGAGCTCGGCTTCGAGCCCTCCACGAGCTTCGCGGACGGCCTCCGCGCGGAGTTCGACTTCTTCAGCCGCGCCTGAGGATCCGGGCGACGCGCCCGCGCGCCTGGGTCAGCTCGGCGGCCGTCAGCTCGCCCGTGACCCGCAGGACGGCGACGTAGACGAGGGGGACGCCGATGATGCCGACGGCCCAGCGCCACACCTCGAGGTCGTGGGTGCCGAGCGCGAGCAGCAGGCCCGACGCGGCCCCTGCGGCCACCAGCCCGCGGGCGAAGCTGACGCCGATCGGGCGCAGGTCGAGGCCGAAGTGGCGCACGCAGACCCGCAGGTGCGCCGGGACGTAGATCGCGGTGGCGACGCCCGTCCCGATCGTCGCGCCGAGCACGCCGACCGTCGGGAGCAGGATGACGTCCAGGACGACGTTGACCGCCAGCGCCCCGAGCACGATCGGCACGCGCTTGGCGGCCTGGCCCATGAAGGTCACGGTGATCGTGATCAGGGGGCCGACGCCCAGCAGGAACGCGTAGGGGACGAGCGCCTGGAGGACCTCGCCGGCCAGGCGGTAGTCCGGGCCGAGGGCGAGCTTGACGACCGGGCCCGACCACACGAGCAGCGGGACCATCAGCAGCCACTGGATCAGGATCGCGATGCGCAGCCACTGCTTGAAGGCGCCGATCTCGGGGTCGGCGCCGGCCATGCGCGGCGCCACCGCCGTCCCGATCGAGGTCCCGATGTAGCCGATCAGGGCGATCAGCCGCAGCGGGGCGGTGAACTCCGCGACGTCGGTGCTCGTCAGGAACAGGCCGATCAGCAGGGCATCGGTGTAGACGTAGAGCGTGTAGGCGCCGTTGATGACGAACAGCGGCTTGGCGTAGTCGACGATGGCGCGCGACAGGGCCTTGGAGGGCTCGTCGCGGGTCAGGCGCGGGCGCCCGGAGAGCTGCGCGAGCAGCAGCATCCCCACGACCGTCCCGACGGCGTAGCCCGCGGCGCGGCCGAGCAGCGCGCCGGCCGCGCCCGTGCCGAGGAGGACCAGGGCGATGCTCGCCGTCGTCTCCGTGAGGCTCTCGAAGATCTGCGTGCGGGCGTTGAGGTCGACGCGGCGCAAGGCGCCGAAGGACGTCGTCGCCTGCAGGATCAGCGTCTCGAAGACGAGCGAGACGGCGACGGCGCGCAGCGGCCAGGTCAGGCCCTCGCCGAACAGGTCCTCGAGCACGGGTGCGAGGAGGACGAGGGCCGCTGCGACGCCGAGGGCCCCGATCAGCTTCAGCCGCAGCGTCGTCCCGACGATCCGCTGCAGGTGCGTGCGGTCGCCGAGGCGCTCGGCGATCGAGCGCGCGGCCGAGGACGCCAGGCCGAAGTCGGCGACCATCAGGCCGATGGCGCCGATGCTCAGCGTGAGGGAGAACAGGCCGTACCCGCTCGGGCCGAGCGAGCGGACGAGGAACAGCGTCAGCACGAGGGTGAAGGACGCCGTGGTCACCTGCGCCAGCAGCCCGAACAGGGTGTTGGCGACGATGCCCTTGCCCTTCATCTCGTCCTCCGGCTGACCGGACTCCGGTGCTTCGCCGGGGGGTCGTGGCACGGCGCGGAGGCTATGGGGCCGGACCTGCGGCCCACCCCGATCGGCTGTCGCACCCCACCTCGCGCCGTACGATGCGCCGCGGATGGAGACCGTCGTGCACACCACCGGCCCCGCGCCGGCCATGGACGTCTGGCGCGAGCTGGAGCCCCGCGCGCGCCACGCCACGCCGTTCATGTCCTCGGGCTGGGCGCAGGCGTGGTGGCGCCACTACGGCGAGGGGGTCACCCCCTGCGTCGTCGAGGTCCGCGACGGCGGCCGGGCCGTCGGGCTGGCCCCGCTCGTGCAGCGCCGACGCGGCCCGCTCCGGGTGCTCGAGCCGGTGGGGATGGACCCCGGGGACTACTGGACGGTGCTCGCCGAGCCGGGGCTCGAGGCGCCGGTGCAGGCCGCGGTGCTCGACGCGCTGCGCGCCCGCCGCGGCCACTGGGACGCCTGGATCCTGCGCTGCCTGCCCGTCGAGTCCACGCTGGAGGCCGCGGTGGACCGCGCCGGCCTCCCGTCGCTCGTGCGACCGCGCATCCCGGCCCCCGGCATCGACCTCCCCGACTCCTTCGACGCCTACCTGCGGTCCGTCTCCTCCAACCGGCGCCAGAACCTGCGCCGGCACCTGCGCCGCCTCGACGAGGGTGAGGTCACGCTGCGCCCGGTCACCGACCCGGACGCGCTCCCGGCGACCATCCGGCGCTGGCAGGGCTTTCGCGAGGCCCAGTGGTCGGCGCAGGAGAAGGCGATCAACCCGGCGCACCTGTCGGCGCGGCTCGCGGCGTTCGTCACGGACTGCGCGCGCGACCTGCTCCCGACCGGCCAGGTGCTGATCTGGGAGTTCGAGGTCGCGGGCGAGGTGGTCGGCTGCTACGTCAACTTCGCCGACGACGAGGCGTTCAACTGGTGGCTGGGCGGCTTCGATCCCGCCCACGCGAAGCTCGGCCTCGGGAAGATCGCCATCGCCCACGGCATCCGCACGAGCATCGACGCCGGCCGGGCGCGCTTCGACTTCGGGCGCGGCGCCGAGCCGTACAAGTACTGGTACGGCGCCCTCGACCGGCCGCTCGCGGCCCGGGTCGTGGGCAGCGGCAGCGTGCGGTCACGCCCGGCGCTGGCGGCCGCCCGCGTGGCGATCGAGGTCCGGGGCCGCCGCGCCGCGGCCAAGCAGGCCCGAGAGGACGCCGGTCCGGCGTCCTGACGCGCCAGCACGGACGTAGACTGCGCAGCGCGACATGGCCGAACGCCGTCTCCACGGGCTCCAACGGGTCCTGGGCACCAACGCCCTCTTCGCGACCGCCTACGGCAACGTCGGCTCCTCGATCTACTACGCGCTGGGCCTCGTCGCCTCCTACGCGCTCGGCCTGACCCCCGTCGTCTTCATCATCACGGGGTTCTTCTTCTTCTGCACGGCCGCGACCTACGCCGAGGCGACGGCGATGTACCCCGAGGCCGGCGGCTCGTCGTCCTTCGCCCGCCGGGCGTTCAACGAGTTCTGGTCCTTCTTCGCCGCGTGGGCCGGGATGCTGACCTACACGATCACGGTCTCGATCTCGGCCTTCTTCGTGCCGCACTACATCGGCGGGCTGTTCTGGGACGCCTTGCGCCACGCCCCCGGCGACATCATCGGCGGCGCCCTCGTGATCGCGGTGCTCGTGGTCATCAACGTCTTCGGCGCCAAGGAGTCCACGGGCGTCAACGTGCTGCTGGCGGTGGTGGACTTCGCCACGCAGGTGCTGCTCGTGCTGCTGGGTGTCGTGATCGTGCTCGATCCCTCCACGCTGGTGAGCAACGTCTCGCTCGGCACCGCGCCGACCTGGAACCAGTTCCTGCTGGCGGTGCCGATCGGGATGCTCGCCTACACGGGGATCGAGACGATCTCCAACATGGCCGAGGAGGCCAAGGACGAGCGGGTCACCATCCCGGCGTCGATCAACCGCGTGCGTCTCGCGGTGTTCGCGATCTACTTCACCCTCCCGGCGATCGCCCTCAGCGCCCTGCCGGTCGAGACGGCCAGGGCGGGGGACGCGGTCGTGCGCTCGGGTGCCGTCGACGTGGGGGAGAAGTACTCGCTGCTCGGGCTCACGGAGGCCCAGGGCGGCTACGCGGGCGACCCGATCCTCGGCCTCGTCAAGAGCATGGACCTCGGCCCGCTGCAGTCGGTCGGGGAGATCTACGTCGGGCTGCTGGCCGCGACGATCCTGTTCCTGGCCACCAACGCGGGGCTGATCGGCGTCTCCCGGCTCGTCTACTCCATGGGCATCCACCGCCAGATGCCCGACGCCCTGCGCCGGCTGCACCCCCGCTACCAGACGCCGTGGATCGGGATCCTCTGCTTCGGTGGCCTGGCGATCGTGGCGATCCTGCCCGGCAAGGCGGACTTCCTCGGCTCGCTGTACTCGTTCGGAGCGCTGTTGTCGTTCACCATCGCCCACGTCGCGGTCGCGCGCCTGCGGGCGAGCCAACCCGACGCCGATCGGCCCTATCGGGGCCCGTGGAACCTCGACGTCCGGGGCTACGACGCCCCCCTGTTCGCCATCATCGGGGGGACGTTCACGGGCCTGGCGTTCGTGATCATCGCCGTGCTCAACCCGACCGTCGCGCTCGCGGGCGGCGTCTGGCTCGTCCTCGGGCTGTTCGTCTACGTCCCCTTCCGGCGCTCCCAGGGCCTCGACCTCACCTCCACGCACCGGGTCGCGATCCAGCAGGCCGTCACCGACCACGAGGCCGAGTACGACTCCGTCCTCGTCGCCTTCACCACCGAGGACGGCTTCGACGAGCGGCTGCTGGCCACCGCGTCCAAGCTCGCGGCCCGGCGCCGGCACGGCATCCACGTGCTCGTGTCGATCCCCGTCCCGTACTCGGAGACCCTCGACGCCTCGATGCCCGACGCCGAGCGGCTGGCCGACTCGATCGTGGAGCAGGCGCGCGTGCAGGGCGGCCGCCGGGTGACGGGCCACTGGGAGAAGGTGCGCGCCGGCCAGGCCGGGCGGCGCATCATCGAGGAGGCCCAGGACATGCGCGCGACGGCGATCGTCGTCGGGCTGCCCCAGCGCGTGGCGGGCGCGTCGCTGTTCGGCAAGACGCTCGAGACGATCCTCGCCGACCGGCCCTGCCGCGTCGTGATCGAGTCCAGCCCCGCCGTGGGGCGCCGCCGCGGGATGCAGTCGGCGGCCGTCCGGGCGGAGCTCGTGTGATCCGCGGGCTGCTGCTCCCGGCCGTGATGGTGCTGCTCGGCGTCGCGATCATCGTCCGCACGCTGGCGTCCGGCGGCGGCCCGGTCGCGGTCGGGCTCCTCTTCGGCCTGCTGTTCTGCGCCGCGGGCGCGGGCCGGATCTGGTTCGAGCGCAAGACGGGCGGCCACGATGGGTGAGCAGCCGCGCGACCTGCGCCGGGGCTTCGGCTCCCCGGTCCTGTGGGGGCTCGTGCAGGCGTTCCTCGCCGCCGGGTTCTACTTCTCCGCCGGCCTCGTGGCCGACCGTGCCGGGGGCCTCACCTGGGCGGTCTACCTCGGGGCCTTCCTCCTCTTCGTCCTGACGGCCGCCTCCTACGTGGAGGGCGCCTCGCTGCATCAGGAGCGCGGCGGCGTCACGGTGCTCGCCCGGTACGCCTACAACGAGCTGTGGAGCTTCATCGCCGGCTGGGCGATCCTGCTCGACTACCTGATCCTGATCGCGATCACGGCGTTCGCGATGACGAGCTACCTCGCGGTGTTCTGGGACCCCCTGTCGACGGGCGCCACCGGCGTCGCGGCGGCGGCGGTCGTGATCGGGGTGGTCGCGCTGATCAACCTCCGCGGCCTGGACCCGGGCCGCTTCGGCCGCTTCTTCTTCGTCGCGCTCGCCGACCTCGGCGTGCAGGTCCTCCTCGTGGTCGTCGGCGTGGCGGTGCTGTTCGACCCCGCGGTGCTGTCGACCCCGTCGGTGGTGGCGGGCGACGTCTCGGTGCAGGACCTCGTCTACGCGTTCCCCCTGGCCGCCGTGGCGTTCACGGCGCTCGATGCCTCGTCGGGCTTCGCCGGGCAGGTGAAGATCTCCCGCAAGGGCCTCAAGCGGCTGTTCGGGATCCGCTCGGCGTCGTTGATCGTCGCCTACGTCGGCCTGGCGTTCGTGGTCTCGAGCGTCGCGGGGACGCCCGACGGGCCCGCCGACCACCTCGACGCGCCGATCATCGGGGTCGTCGACGCGCTCGACGCGGGGCTGCTGCGCGACATCCTGACCCCCGTCGTCGCGATCTCGGCGGCGCTCGTGCTGTTCACCGCCTGCGTGGCCTCCATGCTCGGCCTCAGCCGGCTCGGCTACTCCCTGGCCGTCAACCGCCAGATCCCGTCTGCGGTCGGGCGCCTGCACGCCCGCTTCCGCACGCCGTGGGTCCTGATCGCCGTCGGCGCGGTGCTCGCCGTCGTGCTCGTGATCCCGGAGGACCTCGAGCTCCTGGCGGCCTTCTACGCGTTCGGGGCGACGCTGGCGTTCACGATCGTGCACGCCTCCGTGCTGACGTTGCGCCGGCGCGAGCCCGACCGCGACCGGCCGTTCCGGGTCCCCTTCGACGTGCGCATCCGCGGCGTCGCCTACCCGGTCCCCGCGATCGTCGGCGCCGTCGTCTGCGGCCTGATGGTGGTGTCGGTGCTGGCGCTGCACGGCTCGACCCGCATCGTCGGGCCGGCCTGGATGGTCGTCGGCATCGCGCTCTACACCGGCTACCGGCGCTCCTCCGGGCGCGGGGTGACCACGCGCCTGACGGTGCCGGAGCAGGCGCTGGCCCGCCGCGAGGGACCGTCGGTGGAGTACGGGTCGATCCTCGTGCCCGTGTTCGGCACCCCGCTGGACGACGACATCATGCAGACCGCCGGCCGCCTCGCCGCGGAGGAGGTCGACGAGGACGAGGAGGACGGCGCGCAGATCGAAGCCGTCTGGGTCACGATCGTGCCGATGTCGCTGCCGATCGACGGCCGCCTGCCCGAGGGCGACCTCAAGTTCGCCCGCAAGGCGCTCAAGCGGGCCAAGGCCGTCGGGGAGGAGTACGAGGGGGTGACCGTCAACCCGTTCACCGTGCGCGCCCGCAGCGCCGGCGAGGCGATCGTCCACGAGGCCCGCCGGCGCGGCGTCGAGGCGATCGTGATGCCGGCGGAGGAGCCGACGCGCCAGCGCGGCGGCGTGCTGCTGGGCGGCCGCGAGGGCCTGCGCTCGACCTTCGTGGGGGAGACGACGCGCTACGTCGTGACGAAGGCGCCGTGCCGGGTGATCCTGACCGCGCCGGCGGATCCGGGCGGCCGCCGGGCCACCGACGCGCTCCACGCCGAACGGCCCGGTGCGCCGCCTCCGCTGGGTGATCCGACGCGTCCCGCCACGGCCCTGGATCCGGCCCCCGCCCGCCGCGATTAGCATGCCCGGCATGTTCGTCCTCGTCCTCGGCGCCGGCCGCGTCGGCGCCGCCGTCGCCACGAGTGCCCTGCGTTCGGGGCACACCGTGTCCGTCCTCGACGAGGACCCGCTCTCGCACGAGCGCCTCGACGTCGAGCTCGGGCAGGCGTGGGAGGCGGCCGGGGGCCGCTTCACCATCGGCACCGCCATGGAGATCGAGGCGCTGGAGGAGGCCGGCATCACCGACGCGGACGTCTTCATCGCCTCCACCAACGGCGACAACACGAACCTCGTGGTGGCCCAGCTCGCGCAGCGTCGCTACGAGGTCCCGAAGGTCGTCGCCCGCATCCTGGATCCCCGGCGCGCCGCCTGGTACGCCGAGCAGGGGCTGCAGACGATCTGCCCGACGGCGATCGCGATCGACCAGCTCGAGCGCGCGGCGCTCGGCGAGCCCGGTGGCGAGCCCCGTCCCGCCGAGGAAGGGGTGTGAGCGGCGTGTACGTCATCATCGCCGGTGCCGGCAAGGTCGGGTGGAACCTCGCGCGCGAGCTGCTCGAGAAGGACAACGAGGTCACGGTCATCGAGGCCGACCGGCGGCGCTACCTGACCGTCGAGCAGGAGCTCGAGCACGCGATCCACTACGGCGACGCGACCGAGCTGTGGGTGCTCGAGCGGGCCGGCATCAACCGCGCCGACCTCGTCGTGGCCGTCACGGGCGACGACGAGGACAACCTCCTCATCTGCCAGGTCGCGAAGGAGAAGTACCTCGTCGACCGGATCATCGCCCGCTGCAACAACCCGCGCAACCTCGATCACTTCAAGCTGCTGGGGATCCAGCCGGCGGTCTCGGCGACCGACCTGATCCTGCGCCTGATCGAGCACGAGGTGCCCAAGTACGGCCTCGTCCACCTGCTCGACCTGCCGGAGGAGCGGCTGGAGATCATCGAGCTCGTCGTCTCGGAGGGGACCCCGGCGGCCGACTGCGAGGTGCAGGCGCTCGACCTGCCCGAGGGCGCGCTGATCGTCGCCGTCCTGCGCGCCGAGGGCGGCGGCTTCGTCCCCAAGGCCGACACCGTGATCGCCGCCGGCGACGAGGTCCTGATCGTGCTCGACCCCGGTCTGGAGGAGGCGATCACCCCCCTGTTCGTCTCCCAGGCCGACCTCCATGCCTGATCGCTCCGTCGGCGTCCTGATCGTCGGCACGGGCCCCGCCGGGGCCGAGGCCGCGCTGACCCTGCGCGAAGAGGGCTACGACGGCTCCATCCTGCTGGCCGGCCGCGAGCCGGACGCACCCTACGACCGGCCGCCGACCTCGAAGGGCTACCTCGCCGGGGACGTGGTCCGCGCCGACCTGCTGCTCCACGACGTCAACCACTGGGACGAGCACGACATCGAGCTCGTCACGGGTTCGATGGTGATGAAGCTCGACGCCGGCGAGCGCGTCGCCACGCTGGCCGCGGGCAAGCAGACCGTCGGCTTCGAGTCCCTGCTGCTGGCCACGGGGGCCAACGTCCGTCGCCTGCGCGTCGACGGCGCCGCCCTGGAGGGCATCCACTACCTCCGCGCCCCCGGCAACGCGGACACCCTGCGCAAGGACGTCGGCGAGGGCGCGAAGGTCGTGCTCGTCGGCGGCTCCTACATCGGGTGCGAGGTCGCGGCGACCCTCACGGCCCTGGGCTGTGACTGCACGATCGTCGCCATGGAGTCCCAGCCGCTGGCCACCGGCTTCGGCGAGACGGTCGGCGCCTGGGTCGGCGACCGCCTGCGCGAGCACGGCATCGGGCTGGCGCTGGGGGAGACCCTGTCCGGCTTCGAGGGCGGCGAGCGGGTCGAGCGCGTCGTCTGCGAGTCCGGCTTGACCCTCGACGCCGACGTGGTCGTCATGGGCACCGGCGCGATGCCCGACGTCACCGTCGCCCGCGCCGCCGGCCTCGAGCTCGGCGAGACCGGCGGGATCGCCTGCGACGCGCGGCTGCGCACCTCCGCCGAGGGCATCTGGGCCGCCGGCGACGTGTGCGAGTACGAGTCGGCCGTCCACGGCCGCCGCCTGCGGGTCGAGCACTGGGAGCACGCGCGCGCCCAGGGCGCCTTCGCGGCCCGCTCGATCCTCGGCGCGACGGACGCCTACGCCGAGGTGCCCTACTTCTGGTCCGACCTCGGCCGCTGGCTCTCCTACGAGTCCGTCGGCCCGGCCGCCGAGTGGGACGAGGAGGTCGTCCGCGGCTCCTTCGACTCCGGCGCGTTCACCGTCTTCTACCTCCACGGCGGCAAGGTCGTGCAGGCCATGACGGTGGGGCGTTCCGACGACCTGGACGAGGCGCGTAAGCTCATCGCCTCCGGTGAGCCGCTCCCGCGATAGCGGCCCTACACTGCGTCGTCGCCGGATCCTTTGCGGGATGGTGTAATTGGCAACACAGCGGCTTCTGGTGCCGTCATTCTAGGTTCGAGTCCTAGTCCCGCAGCTCGCTCGAAGTCCCCGCTCAGCGCGGGTTCTGCCGGCTCAGGAGGCCAGTCGGCGGCGGACGCGCTCGATCGACGGCCGCGCCTCGCTGAGGCTCTCCATCCGGATGTCCTCCGCACGGCGGTCGGCCAGGGCCCGCTCGCGCAGCACCGAGAGGTACCTCACGTGGGTCTCGAAGGCGGCGGTGGCCGCCGTGGCGTCCTCGGCGAGGATCCCCTCGAAGATCGCGCGGTGCTGGTCCGCGACCGTGTCGATGTCCAGCAGCGGGGCGATCATCGCGTTCGTGTAGGGGCGGACGCTGTGGATGGCGTTCATGGCCATCTCCATCACCGGGTTGTGTGCCGCGCGGCAGACGGCGCTGTGGAACTCGATGTCGATCGCGAGCATGTCGTCCATGTCGATCCCCGGGGCCTCCATCGCCTCGACGGGGATGCGGATGCGCTCGACGTCGGCCTCGTCGCGAGTCTCGCTTGCCATCTTGACGCAGCCGTGCTCGATCCAGTCGCGCGCCGCGTTGACCTGCGCCAGGGAGGTGTTGCCGGCGTTGAACCAGAGGGTGATGGTGTCGGCCATCGCGGCCGCCATCTCCGCCGGCTCGGGGTGGCGCACGAAGGTGCCGCCGGTGGCGCCGCGGGTGGATTCGACGAGCCGCTGGGCCGCGAGGATCTTCAGCGTCTCGCGGATCGTCCCGCGGCTGACCTGGTAGTCGGCGGCCAGCTCGGCCTCGGGCGGGAGTCGGTGGCCGGGCGGAAGCTGGTCGCTGACGATCGCGTTGCGCAGCTGCTGGGCGATCTGCTCCGCGGCGCTGACCGTCTCGATCGGGCGGGCGACGAACGGCTCCCGAGGGCTGGGTTGGGCCACGACCCTGAAAGTAGCTGACGACCTAATGCCTTGACAATGCAATTGTCCAGCCTTTATGACTGGGGCCGTGAACCCCGCTGAGCGCCCCCGCGCCGTCGACATCAACTGCGACCTGGGCGAGAGCTTCGGGAACTGGGTCCTGGGCGATGACGAAGCGATCATGCCCGTCGTCACGACGGCCAACATCGCCTGTGGCTTCCACGGCGGCGATCCGCTCGTGATGGCCCGGACCGCCGCGCTGGCGCGCGAGCACGGCATCGCCGCAGGCGCGCACCCCGGCTACCCCGACCTGCTGGGCTTCGGCCGCCGGCAGTACACGCTGAGCCCGGCGGAGGCGGCGGCCTACGTGCGCTACCAGACGGGCGCGCTGCGCGCCTTCCTGGACGCGGAGGGCCTCGAGCTCAACCACGTCAAGCCCCACGGCGCGCTCGCCTTCTACCTGCGCGAGGACGCGGCGGTCGCCGACGCCGTCGCCGACGCGGTGGCCGGCTTCGGCGCCGGCGTGGCCTTCTACTTCCCCGCCCCGATCGCCGGGGTCGCCCTGTGCGACGCCCTCCAGGAGCGCGGCGTGCGGGTCGTCGGCGAGATCTACCCCGACCTGTCCTACAGCCCGGAGGGCCACTTGTTGATCCAGCGCACGAAGCAGGCCACCGACACCGCGTTCGCGGCCGCCCAGGTGACGCGCTTCCTCGCCGACGGCGTCGTGGAGGCCGAGGACGGGACGCTCGTGCCGATGGAGGCCGACAGCGTCTGCGTCCACGGCGACGGCCCCAACGCGGTGGCGGTCGCCACCGCGGTGCGCGAGGCGATCGAGGCCGCCGGCGCCACGGTCGAGGCAGCACGCGCATGAGCGACGCCTTCCAGACCCGCTACACCCACGGCGGCGACGAGTGGATCCTCGTCGAGCTCGCCGAGGCGATGAGCCTCGGCGTCAACATGCGCGCCCAGGCGATCTGCCGCGCGCTCGAGGCCAAGCACCTCGACGGGATCCTCGACGTGTGCTGCTCCAACGCCTCCTACCTGATCCGCGTCGACCCCGACACGCTGGATCCCCGCGATGCGGTCGAGCAGCTCAAGGCGCTCGAGGAGGAGATCGGCGACGCCGCCGACTTCCGCCTGCAGACGCGCGTCGTCGAGGTCCCGATCCTGTGGGAGGACGAGTGGACGCTCAAGACGCTGATGCGCTTCCGCGATCGTCACCAGACGCCCGACAAGACCGACATCGAGTTCGCCGCCGAGCTCAACGGCTTCGACTCGGTCGACGCGTTCAAGACGCGGGTCTGCGAGACCCCGTTCCTCGCGAGCATGACGGGCTTCGTCCCGAGCCTCGCGTGGTGGTATCCGCTCACCAGCCCCGACAAGCTGATCGAGGTCCCCAAGTACGTGCGCCCGCGCACCGACACGCCCGAGCGCGCCTTCAGCTGGGGCGGGGCGTTCGCCGCGATCTACCCCGTCCAGGGCGCCGGCGGCTACCAGCTGCTGGGCATGTGCGCGACGCCGCAGGTCGACCCGAGCCGCCGGCTCCCCGACTTCCGCGAGGCGGACTGGTTCTTCCGCGTCGGCGACCTCGCCGTCTTCACGCCCGTCGACCGGGAGGGCTACGACGCGATCCGGGCCGAGGTCGAGGCGGAGCGCTTCCGCTACCGCCAGGCGCCCGTCGAGTTCATCCCGAGCGACTTCGCCGACGACCCGGACGGGGTCAACGCGTCGATCATGAGGAGCCTCCATGCCGCTTGAGATCGTCAAGCCCGGCCTGCAGACCACCGTCCAGGACGAGGGACGGACCGGCACCTACGCGGCCGGCCTCCCGCCGTCGGGCGCGATGGACAAGCACGCCTACCGGATCGGCAACCTCCTCGTCGGCAACCCCGCGGGGGCGGCCGGCCTCGAGATGACCTACCTCGGCGCGGAGATCCGCTTCACCGAGGACGCGACGATCGCCGTCACCGGCGCCGAGATGGGCCCCAAGCTCGACGGCGAGCCGCTCGAGACCTGGCGCTCCTACGCGGTCAAGGCCGGGGCGACGCTCGCGTTCGGCTACCTGACGGCCGGCGCCCGCGCCTACCTGTCCGTCGCCGGCGGCGTCGACGTGCCCGAGTACGAGCGGAGCCGCTCGACCTACACGCTCGTCGGCCTCGGCGGCTTCAAGGGCCGCGCGCTGGCGCCGGGTGACGAGCTCCCGATCGGCCCCGGCGTCGACGGCACCGCCGACGTCGTGCTGCCCGAGGAGCTGCGCCCGGCCTACGGCAAGGAGACCGAGCTGCGCGTCGTCGTCGGCCTCGCGAGCTACCGCCTGGAGCCCGACTCGCTGGCGGAGCTGTTCACCGCCACCTGGACCGTGACGCCGGACGCCAACCGCGTCGGCTACCGCTACCGCGGCGCCGAGCTGCGGTTCAAGGACCGCGTCCAGCCCGTCGGCGCCGGCTCCGACCCCGCCAACGTCGTCGACTTCGGCTACCCCGTCGGGTCGCTGCAGGTCCCCGGCGGCGTCGAGCCGATCTGCCTGCTCAACGACGCCGTCACCGGCGGCGGGTACGCGACGGTCGCGACGGTCATCTCCGTCGACCTCGATCGGCTCGGGCAGTCCAAGAGCAACGAGCAGACGCGCTTCACCGAGGTCAGCCTCGACGAGGCGCTGCAAGCACGCCGTGACCGCCAGGCGGCCATGGCCAAGGTCAACGACGCCGTCCAGGCGCAGTGAAGGGGGAGCACCATGGCCGACGATGACGCCATCCGGGCCCAGATCCCGGGCATCTTCTACCGCCGCCCCGACCCGGACTCGGAGGAGTTCGTCAAGGAGGGCGACAGCGTCGAGGCCGGCACCGTGGTCGGGCTCGTCGAGGTGATGAAGCAGTTCCACGAGGTCGTGGCGGAGAGCGCCGGGACGATCGAGGCCTTCGAGGTCGAGGACGAAGGCATGGTCAGCCCCGGCGACGTCGTCGCGCGGCTGCAGGCCTGATGGCGGGCTCGCCGCCCTTCGAGCGCGTCCTCGTCGCCAACCGCGGCGAGATCGCCATCCGGGTCATCCGTGCGTGCCGCGACCTGGGCATCAGCCCGATCGCGGTCCACTCCGAGGCCGACCGCGACGCGCTCCACGTCGCCCTCGCGGACGACTCGATCGAGATCGGTCCCGCCCACGCGGGCAAGAGCTACCTGCTGCCGGACGCGATCGTCGCGGCGGCCAAGGAGGCCGGTGCGGGTGCCGTCCATCCGGGCTACGGCTTCCTGTCGGAGGACCCGCGCCTGCCGCGGGCGTGTGAGGAGGCCGGCATCGCGTTCGTCGGCCCGTCCGCCGACGTGATGGCCAACGTCGGCGACAAGGTGCTCGCCAAGGCCGCGGCGATCGCGGCGGGCGTCCCCGTCGCACCCGGCAGCGACGGGCGGGTCGCGAGCGTCGAGGAGGCGCAGGAGATCGCCGCCGACATCGGCTTCCCCGTGATGCTGAAGGCGTCCGCGGGCGGCGGCGGGCGCGGCATCCGCGTCGTCGAGGCCCCCGAGGAGCTCGAGGCGGCCTACAAGGCGGCCTCCAACGAGGCGCAGGCCGCGTTCGGCGACGGTGGCCTGTTCATCGAGAAGCGGCTCGTCAAGCCCCGCCACGTCGAGGTGCAGATCCTCGCCGACACCCACGGCAACGTGATCCACCTCTTCGAGCGCGACTGCTCGACCCAGCGCCGCAAGCAGAAGCTGATCGAGGAGGCGCCCGCCGCCGAGCTGGACCCGGCGATCCGCGAGACGCTCTGCACCGGCGCCGCCGAGTTCGCCCGCGGCGTCGGCTACGTCGGCGCCGGCACCTGCGAGTTCCTCGTCGCCGAGGACGGGACCGCGGCCTTCATCGAGATGAACGCCCGCATCCAGGTCGAGCACGGCATCACCGAGCTCGTCACGGGCGTCGACCTCGTCGCGGAGCAGCTGCGCATCGCCGCCGGGCTGCCGCTCGACATCGCGCAGGAGGACGTCCGCTGCGAGGGCGCGGCGATCCAGTTCCGCGTCAACGCCGAGGACCCGGACAAGAAGTTCATGCCCTCGCCGGGCAGCATCGACGGCTGGCACGTCCCCGACGGTCCCGGCGTGCGCGTCGACACGGGCTTCGAGGCCGGCCGCGTCGTGCAGCCCTACTACGACTCGCTGCTCGCGAAGCTGCTCGTCTGGGGCCGCGACCGCGAGCAGGCGCTCGCCCGTGCCCGCCGCGCCCTGGCCGAGTTCCACGTCGAGGGGGTCTCGACGACGCTCGGGCTCCATCGCCGGCTCGTCGACTGGGATGCGCTCGTCGAGGCGCGCGTCGACACGGAGGCCCTCGAGGTCCACCTGGAGGAGACGGGCTGATGCGCTTCGGCATCGTGCCCGGGTTCGTCGCCCCGCCAGGCAGCGGCGTCACCTGGAGCGACCTCGCGGCCGACTGGATCGCCACCGCGCCCGAGCTGGAGGCGCTCGGCTACGACTCGATCCAGACCGTCGAGCACCACTTCCAGGCCGACGGGCACCAGCCCAGCCCCCTGCTGGCGCTCGCCGCCGCCGCTGCCGTGACCGAGCGGATGCGGCTGACGACCAACATCCTGCTCGTCCCGCTCTACAACCCCGTCAAGCTCGCCGAGGACGTCGCGGTGCTCGACCAGCTCTCGGGCGGGCGGGTGACGCTCGGGGTCGCGCCGGGCTACGTCCAGGACGAGTTCGCGGGCCTGATGATCCCCTACGCCGAGCGCTTCAAGCGCTTCGAGGAGTGCCTGGACATCCTCCAGCTCGCCTGGACGCAGGAGACGTTCTCCTACGACGGTCGCTTCTACACGATCCCCGAGACGCGGCTGACCCCGCGGCCGGTGCAGCGCGATCCGCACCCGCCGCTGTGGTACGGCGTCTCCGGCCCCAAGCTGCTGCGCCGCGCCGCCCGGCGGGGCTGCGTGCTCGTCGCCTCGCCCCGCCACACCGAGACCGAGCTCCAAGCGCACTTCGCCGCCTACGACGCGCACGGCGCGGAGTTCGGCTTCACCGCGCCCGAGCGGCCGATCATGCGCGGCGTCTACGTCGCCGAGACGCGCGAGCGGGCGATCGAGCTCGCCGGGCCGGCCGTCACGCACCTCTTCCGCGAGCTCTACGGCAAGCACTCCGCCACCGGCGAGCGCGTGCTGCGCAACGACGCGGGCGAGGTGATCGAGGACAACCGGACGGTCGACTTCGACACGTTCAAGGACCGCTACGTCGTCGGCACGCCCGACGACGCGATCGAGTCGATCACCCGGCTGCGCGATGAGCTCGGCATGACGGAGCTGTCGTGCTGGATGCAGCTGCCGGGCATCTCGGGCGCCGACGCGATGGCGTCGGCACGCCTGTTCGCAAACGAGGTCATCCCGGCGTTCGCCGGTGACCGGGTCGGAGGTTCAGCATGACGATGGAGATGCAGCGCGACAGCGCCTACTGGCACCCGTTCGCCGCGATGGGGAAGGTGCGCCACGGCGAGCTCGTGATCACGCGCGGAGAGGGCTGCTACCTCCACGACGACGCCGGCAACCGCCTCTTCGACGCGACCGCGTCGCTGTGGTACGCCAACGTCGGCCACGCCCATCCCGAGGTGATCGCGGCGATGGAGGCGCAGATGCGCGTCCTGGGCAGCTACCACACGTTCGGGGAGTTCGCCAACCCGCCGGTGCTGGAGCTCGCCGACCGCCTGGCGGAGCGCTCGCCGATGGCCGACACGCGCGTCTTCTTCTCCTCCGGCGGCGGCGACGCGATCGACACCGCGGCCAAGCTCGCCCGCGAGCACTTCCGCCGCGCCGGCCAGCCGGACCGGCTGCACCTGATCTCGCGTGAGCGCGGCTACCACGGCACCCACGGCTTCGGCACCTCGCTCGCCGGCATCCCCGCCAACCAGATCGCCGGGCCGGCCCATCCGGGCGTCTCGCACGTCGCGTGGGACGACGTCGGGGCGCTCGAGGCCGAGATCGAGGCCGTCGGCAGCGACCGCGTCGCGGCCTTCTTCGCCGAGCCGGTGATCGGCGCCGGCGGCGTCTACACCCCGCCCGAGGGCTACCTCGAGGGCTGCGCCGCCGTGTGCGCCCGCCACGGCGTCCTGTTCGTCGCCGACGCCGTCATCTGCGGCTTCGGGCGGCTGGGGACGTGGTTCGGGATCGAGCGCTTCGGCGTCGTGCCGGACATGATCACCTTCGCCAAGGGCGTCACGAGCGGG
The DNA here is from genome assembly GCA_963726825.1 of uncultured Solirubrobacteraceae bacterium. GTDB lineage: Bacteria > Actinomycetota > Thermoleophilia > Solirubrobacterales > Solirubrobacteraceae > DATLGB01. The sequence continues at coordinate 706,183 of CAVSDT010000002.1, forward strand.
CACTTCCCCGTCGGCGGCCTGGCGGTCGCCGGGCACGTCGCCGCGCCGTTCTTCGACGACCCCGCCGCCGCGCCGTTCCGCCACGGCGCCACCTACGCCGGGCACCCGGTGGGCGCCGCCGCCGGCATCGCGAACCTCGAGGTGCTCGAGCGCGACGGGCTGCTCGAGCGCGGGCAGCAGCTCGAGGAGCCGCTCAAGGCCGTCGTCGACAGCGTCCTCGGCCACGCGCTGGTGGGGGAGACGCGGGGCGGCGTGGGCTTCATGGCCGCCGTCGGCCTCGACCCCGAGCGCCTCGCCGCCGACCCCGGCCTGGCGCAGCGCCTCGCCGAGGCCGTCCGCGCGCACGGCGTGATCGTGCGCCCGACCCTCAACGCCGTCGTGATGTCACCCCCGCTGACCGCGGACGCCCCCGAGCTCGAGCTGCTCGCCGACGCCCTCGCCGCCGGCCTGGACGACGTCGCATGACCGCACACCGACCCTCCCGGAGGACCACCGCATGAGCACCCACAGCCTCTCGCGCCCGGCGCACGGCGCCGTCCTGGCCGACGCGCTCGCGGGCGACCGGGCCCGCGACGTCGCGCTCGTCGCCGGCGGCGCCGGCCTGATGGCCCTGCTCGCGCAGATCGCCATCCCGGTCCCGCCCTCGCCCGTCCCGATCACCGGGCAGACGCTCGGCGTCGTGCTCGTCGGCGCGACCCTCGGCTCGCGGCGCGGCAGCGCCTCCATGCTGCTGTACCTGCTGCTCGGCATGCTCCTGCCGGTCTACGCCGACGGTGGCTCCGGACCGCAGGTCCTGTTCGGCGCCTCCGGCGGCTACCTCGTCGGGTTCGTGCTCGCGGCCTACGCCATCGGCCGCTTCGCCGAGCTCGGTGGCGACCGCCGGATCCTGTCCGCGTTCGGCGGGTTCGCGCTGGGGCAGCTGCTCGTGTTCGGCGTCGGGGTCCCGTGGCTGAAGGTCGCCACGGGCATGGACTGGGGCACCGCGATCCACGACGGCTTCGCGATCTTCATCGTCGGCGGGATCGTCAAGGCGATCGTCGGCGCGCTCGCCCTGCCGGCCGCCTGGCGCCTCGTCCGCCGCACGGACAGCCGCTGACCATGGACGTCGCCGACTACCTCCTGTTCGTCGGCGGCGACTGGGTCCCGGCGTCGGACGGCGGGACCTTCGAGACGGTCGACCCGGCGACGGGGGCCGCCTGGGCGCGGGTGCCCGAGGCCACCGACGCCGACGTCGATGCCGCGGTGGGTGCCGCCCGCGCGGCGCTCGCCGACCCCGCGTGGCGCGATCTGACGCCGGCGGCCCGCGGCCGGCTGCTGCGGCGCCTGGGCGACGTGCTGCGCCGCGACGCCGAGGAGCTCGCGGTGCTCGAGAGCACCGACAACGGCAAGCTGCTGCGCGAGACCCGCGCGCAGTGCGCGGCGATCGCCGATCACGTGGAGTACTTCGCGGGCGCGGCCGACAAGCTCGAGGGGTCCGTCATCCCCTCGGGCAAGGCGAACTTCCTCGTCTACACCCAGCACGTCCCGATCGGCGTCGTCGGGTTGCTGCTGCCGTGGAACTCCCCGCTGCTGCTGACGATGTTCAAGCTCGCGCCGGCGCTGGCCGCCGGCTGCACCGTCGTGCTCAAGCCCTCGGAGGCGACGCCTGTCACCGCGCTCGAGCTCGCCCGCCGCGTCGAGGAGGCCGGCTTCCCGCCCGGCGTCTTCAACGTCGTCACCGGCAGCGGGCCGGCGCCGGGGCAGGCGCTCACGGCCCACCCCGGCGTCGACAAGGTGTCCTTCACCGGCTCGACCCGCACCGGCGTCGCGGTGGCCAAGAGCGCCCTCGACCACCTCGCCCCGACGACCCTGGAGCTCGGGGGCAAGTCGGCCAACGTCGTGTTCGCCGACGCGGACCTGGAGGCGGCCGTCAACGGCGTCGTCGCCGGGGTGTTCGCAGCCACCGGCCAGACGTGCATCGCCGGCTCGCGCCTCGTCGTGCACGAATCGGTCCGCACGGAGCTGCTCGAGCGGCTCGTCGCCCGCGCGCGCACGATCAAGCTCGGTGACCCCAAGGACCCCGGGACCGAGATGGGCCCCGTCGCGACGGAGGCGCAGTTCGCCAAGATCGGCGCGATGGTCGAGGCCGCCGTCGCCGGCGGCGCCCGGATGCTCGTCGGCGCCGGTCACGGCGTGCAGCTGCCCGAGCGCGGGCGCTTCGCCGCCCCCACCGTCCTGGACGGGGTCGCAGCCGACGCCGAGATCGCCCAGGAGGAGGTCTTCGGGCCCGTCCTGGTCGTGCAGACCTTCGCGGAGGAGGACGAGGCCGTCGCGCTCGCCAACGGCACCGCCTACGGGCTCGCGGCGGGCATCTGGACGAGCGACGTGCGGCGCGCCCATCGCGTCGCGGGCCGGCTGAACGCCGGCACGATCTGGATCAACTCGTACCGCGTCCTCTCCTACGCCGTGCCGTTCGGCGGCTTCGGGGCGAGCGGCATGGGACGCGAGAACGGCATGGAAGCCATCCGCTCCTTCACGGAGACGAAGTCCGTCTGGGTCGAGCTCACCGGCGCGACCCGCGACCCCTTCGTGCTCGGCTGATGCCGGCACGCGGGACATCCATCAGCACGCAGACCACCCACCACTGACCAGAAGGGAACCGTTGATGGCTACTTCCACGCCACCCGGCTCGACCGACCTCCCAAGCCTCCACCTCACCGACAAGGACGATCCTCGCGTCCTCAAGGAGGCCGCGACCGAGGACTACTCGCTCCACGTCGTGCCGCCCACCTGGCGGATGGACAAGGGCAAGCTGACGATGGCGTGGTACGCCGTCATGACCGCCTTCTTCTACATGTACTTCGCGGCGTTCATCGCGCTGGCGTACGGGACGGTCAACGCGCTGATCGGCATCGGCCTGACGGTCGTCGCCTACACGCTGGTCAACATCGTGCTGTCCAAGGCCGCATCGCAGAGCGGTCTGACCGTCGCCTTGTTCAGCCGCAGCATGTTCGGCTTCGTCGGTGCTGCGATCGCGACGCTGATCTTCGCCGCGACGGCGATCTACTACATCGTCTTCGAGGGCTCGGTCATCGCGGTGGCGGCGCAGAGCTTCTTCGGCGGGCCGATCAAGCTCTGGTACGCGATCGTCATCCTCGCCCTGGCGCCGCTCGTCTGGCGCGGCGTCCGGGCGTGGCTCGACCGCCTCAACACGGTGCTGCTGCCGTTCTACGCCGTCGCGCTGCTCGCGGTGATCATCTGGGCGCTGTCCTCGAACGGGTACAACGGCTTCCTGCCCGACGCCAAGGCGGCCCCGGGCACGACGCTGCCGTGGCTGCAGGCCTTCTCGGCCTACATGGGCGTCTGGGTCCTGATGCTGTTCACCTTCGACTTCGCGCGGCTCGCCCGGCCGGCGGATCAGCGCTACCACACCGCGGTCACGTTCGGCTGGCTCTTCTACGTGCTCACGTTCCTGGTCAACGGGCTCGTCGGCATCCTGCTGTGCTCGACGTTCGACATCTCCTTCGAGGAGCTCGCCGGGCAGGAGAGCGCGCTGCCGGTCTCGATCGTCAGCCTCACCGGCCTGCTCGGGCTGGCGCTGATCGTGATCACGCAGATGCGCATCAACACGGTCAACCTCTACCTCGCCTCGACCAACCTGCAGAGCCTCGCCTCGCGCGTGTTCAGCCTCAACCTGCCGCGCACGGTGTGGGTCGCGGCCGCCGCCGTGATCTCGTACCTGCTGATGCTCACGAACGTGTTCTCCTACGTGCTGGACGCGCTCAACTACCAGGGCATCGCGATCGTCGCCTGGGTCGGCGTCGCCCTCGGGCACGTCGCCTACCTGCGCCGCAGGCGGATCGCCGTCGCCGACGTCGAGTTCCGGCCCGGCCGCGTGCCCGCGTTCAACCCGGGCGGGATCGCGGCCTGGGTGATCGCCACGGTGATCGGCATCGTGCTCAAGATCGCCGACTCGCCCGAGAGCCAGTTCTTCGAGCTCTGGGGCCTGCCGCTGACGTTCGTGCTGTCGATCGGCATCTACACGCTGACGCTCGGTGCGGCCAAGCGCGGCTGGATGGAGCTCGAGCGGCCGTTCGATCCGATCGACGAGGTCGACGACGCGTGGAACATGCGTGCCCGCTGCCACGCCTGCGAGAAGTCCTACGCGGTGCGGGAGATGGATCGCGACCCGGTCGTCGGCCACGAGCCGATCTGCGCGTCGTGCGCCACCGGCACCGCGTTCTACTCCGCGGCGCGCAAGGAAGCCGAGGCCGCGCGCACCAGATGAGCACCAGGGTCGCCTTCCCGGCCTCGACCGCGGAGGCCGTCGGCCTGCTCGCCGCGGCGGGGCCGGCGGCGGCCCCGCTGGCCGGCGGCACGTGGGTCATGCGCGCCGGCCTGCGCGGGGAACCGGCCGCCGACACCTACGTGTCGCTGCGCCGGATCCCCGCGCTCCGTGCGGTCGCGGTCGAGGCCGGGCTGCGGATCGGGGCGTGCGTGACGCACGCCGAGCTGGCGGCGGCGCTGGCGCCGCATCCGGCCTTCGCCGGGCTGCGCGACGCCGCGGCACGCTCCGCGAACCCGGCCGTGCGCGCGATGGCCACGGTCGGCGGCGCGGTCTCGACGCCCGGGTTCGCCGCCTCCGACCTGGTGCCCGCGCTGCTCGCCCTCGAGGCGGACGTCGTCGTCGAGCGTCCCGGCGGGAGCGAGACGGTGCCGCTGGAGCGCTTCATGGCGCTGCGCGGCCGGCCGGAGGCGGGACGCCTCGTCACGGCCGTCCACGTCGGCTCGCCACCGGCACGCTCGGCGCACGTGCGGCTGACGCTGCGGGCGGCCGGCGACTACCCCGTCGCCATCGTCGACGTCTGCGACCCCGGGACAGGGGCACCGCGGGTCGCGCTCGGCTCGGTCGAGGCCCAGCCCGCGCGCTGGCGGGCGCTCGAGGACGCGCTCGCCGGGGGCGAGGACCCGCAGGTCGCCGCCACCCGGCTCGCGGCGCAGCTGACGCCGCGCGACGGCGTGGACGCGGAGGGCTGGTACCGCGTCGCGGTCCTGCCGGCGCTCGTGCGGCGGGCGCTGCAGGCCCTCGAGGCCGCGGCATGATCGCCTTCGAGCTCAACGGCCGCGGCCGCACCGTCCACGTGGAACCGATGACGCCGCTCGTGGACGTCCTGCGCGGCGAGCTGTCGCTGACGGGGACCAAGGAGGCGTGCCGCGAGGGCTTCTGCGGCTCCTGCACGGTGCTCGTCGACGACGAGCCGGCCGTCGCCTGCCTGCTGCCCGCCGCGCACGTCGAGGGCCGCTCGGTGCGCACCGTCGAGTCGCTGGCGGCCGGCGGGACCCTGTCCCCGCTGCAGCAGGCGCTCGAGGACGCCGACGCCGTCCAGTGCGGCATGTGCTTCCCGGGGGTGCTGATGACGCTGACCGCGCTGCTGGAGCGCGAGCCCGATCCCACCGACGCCGACGTCCGCACCGCCCTCGTCGGGAACGTGTGTCGCTGCACGGGCTACGAGCGGATCGTGACCGCGGCGCTGGCCGCGGCCGGACAGGAGACCTCATGAGCGCCCCGGCCATCGGCGCGAACACCCCCCGCCGCGACAGCGCGGACAAGCTGCGCGGGCGCACCCGCTTCGCCGTCGACCGCGGCGGGACCGGCATGCTGCACTGCGCGTTGCGCCGCTCCGACGTCGCGGCCGCCACGCTGACCCGCGTCGACACGGCCGCCGCCCGGGCCCTGCCCGGGGTCCATGCCGTCGTGACCGCCGCCGACGCCCCCGGGCGCTACGGCGTCGGCATCGCCGACCACCCGCTGTTCGCCACCGACGTGATCCGCTTCCACGGCGAGCCGATCGCCGCCGTGGCCGCGGAGACGCTCGCGATCGCCCGCGCGGCGGCCGCGCTGATCGTCGTCGAGACCGAGCCGCTGGACGCCCACCTGACGATGGCCGAGGCGCTCGCACCCGGCGCCCGCGAGCTGCATCCGGACTGGGCGGGCTACGAGGAGCTCGTGTCCGGCGGCGCGCGCGGCGGCAACGTCGCCTGGGAGGCCACGGTCGTGCGCGGCGACACCGACGCCGCGTTCGCCCGCGACGACGTGGTGGTGGTCGAGACGCTCCTCGCCACGGGCCGCCAGAACCAGGCGTCGCTGGAGCCCCGCGTCGCCCTCGCCCGTTTCGAGGACGGCCGCTTCGTCGTCGAGACCTCCACCCAGCACCCGTGGGCGGTGCGCTCGGCCGTCGCGCGGCTGCTCGGCGTGCCCGACGCCCAGGTCCGCGTCGTCGTCCCGTCCGCCGTCGGCGGGGGGTTCGGGCAGAAGTACGAGGCGAGCATCGAGCCCTTCGTCGCCCTGCTGGCCCGCGAGACCGGACTCGAGGTCAAGCTCGCCCTCACGCGCGAGGAGGAGATGCGCACGGCGCTGTGCCGGGAGAACGCGGAGATCCGCATCCGGTCGGCGGTCACGCGCGCCGGCGAGATCCTCGCCCGCGAGGCCACGGTGCTGATGGACTGCGGCGCCTACGGCGGCGAGCAGACGTTCCTGACCACGATGACCGCCCACACCCTGGGGGGCAACTACCGCCTCGGCGCGGTCCGGCTGGTCAGCCGCGCGGTGTACACGAACACCGCGCCGACCGGCGCCTTCCGCGCCTGCAACGGCGTCTACTGCACCTTCGCGCTGGAGCGCCACACCGACGAGATCTGCGCGGCCCTCGGCGCCGACCGCTGGGCCTTCCGCAAGGCCAACGTGATCGGCGACGGCGACATCGGCGCGACGGGGCAGGTGTTCGAGGGCGACGTCCTCGGGCCGATGCTCGAGCGCATGGACGAGCTGCGCGGGACCCGCCCGCAGGCGCCCGACGACGGCCGGCTGCACGGCACCGCCGTCGCGGTCGGCACCTGGTTCGTCTTCGTCGGCCCGTCGGCGGCCACGGTCAACCTCAACCCCGACGGCGGCGCGACGCTCATCACCGCCGGCGTCGAGATCGGCTCCGGCTCGCTCGTGCAGGCGCTGCCGCAGATCGTCGCCGACCGTCTGGGCATCCAGCCGTCCGACGTGCTGGTCAAGGCGGCCGACACCGACGCCGGTGGCTACGACATGGGCGTCGGCGGCGGCCGCACGACGGTGTCGCTGGGCGCCGCGAGCGCCGCGGCCGGGGACGAGGTCAAGCGCAAGCTGCTCGAGGCGGCCGCCGACCTGCTCGAGGCCGCGCCGGAGGACCTGCGCCTGGAGGACGGCGCCGTGCTCGTCACCGGCGTGCCGGGCACCCGGCTCGAGCTCCGGGAGGTGATCGCCCACGCGCAGGCGCGCACCGGCCCGATCTCCGGTGCCGGGGCGTTCACCGCCCCCGGGACCGGCGCGATGCCCGGCTGCGCCGCCGGGCACATGATCGAGGCGCTCGACCTGCCCGTCTTCGCCGTGCACGAGGCCGACGTCGCCGTCGACCCCGCCACCGGCCGGGTCGAGGTGCTCGACTACCGGGTGGTCCAGGACGTCGGGCGCGCGATCAACCCGCGCGCGATCGACGGCCAGATCCAGGGGGGCGTCATCCAGGGCCTCGGCTATGCGCTCCATGAGGAGCTGACGGTCGGCGCCGACGGCCGGCTGCGCCAGGGCGGCCTGGAGACCTACCGGCTGCCGCTGTCGGGCGACAGCGTCCCGGTGCGGATGGTGCTGCACGAGGGCGCGCCGTCCTTCGGCCCGCTCGGCGCCAAGGGCGCGGGGGAGATCCCGATCCTCAACGTCGGTGCCGCCGTCGCCGGCGCCGTGGCCGACGCCACCGGCGCGCGCATCGGCCGCCTGCCGCTCACGCCGCCGCGCGTGCTCGGGCACCTGCTGGGCCGCGAGCCCGCCGTGGAGCTCGACCACATCGACCCGTCGTGGCGGGGCAACCTGCTCGGCGACCCTGACGCGCTGATCGCGGCGTCGCGCCAGGGGGCCTAGGCCGCGTCGGCCGGCGCGGTCCAGTCCTGGGAGAGGCGCCAGTAGCCGCCGCGCGCGGCGAGGAGCTCGTCGTGGGTGCCCATCTCGGTGATGCGGCCGTGGTCGAGCACGATGATGCGGCCCGCCCGCTGGATGGTCGAGAGCCGGTGGGCGATCACGATCGCGGTGCGCCCGGCGACGAGGCGGCGCATGCCCGCCTCGATGTGGGCCTCCGTCTGGATGTCGACGTTGGAGGTCGCCTCGTCGAGGACGAGGATGCGCGGGTCGGCGATCAGCGCGCGGGCGAAGGCGAGCAGCTGGCGCTGGCCGGCCGACAGGCTCGAGCCGCGCTCGCCGACGTCGGAGTCGTAGCCGTCGGGGAGCGCCTCGATGAAGCCCTCGGCGCCGACGGCGCGCGCGGCGGCCACGACGTCCTCGCTCGTCGCGTCCGGGCGGCCGAAGGCGATGTTCTCGGCCACGGAGCCACTGAACAGGAACGCCTCCTGCGGGACGATGCCGAGCTGCGCGCGCAGGGACTCCTGCGTGACCGAGCGCAGGTCGTGACCGTCGACGCGGATCGCGCCGGTCGTCGGATCGTGGAAGCGCGCGACGAGCTTGGCGAACGTCGACTTGCCCGCGCCCGTGGCGCCGACGAGCGCAACGGTCTGGCCCGGCGGGATCACGAGGTCGACGTCGGCCAGCGCCGGCGCGTCCTCGCGACCGGCGTAGGCGAAGGTGACGCCGTCGAGGGTGATCTCACCGCGGATCGGCGGCAGGGCGATCGCGTCCGGGGCGTCGACGAGGTCGGGCTCCTCGTCGAGCAGCTCGTAGATCTTGTCCAGCGCGGCCATGCCCGCCTGGTAGGTCGTGTACAGCTGCGAGAGCTGCTGGATCGGGTCGAAGAAGGTGTTCAGCGCCGCGATGAACGCGACGAGGACGCCGATCGTCACCTCGCCCTGGAGGGCCTGGATGCCGCCGTAGACGAGGATGCCCGCCTGCACGACCGCCGACAGCAGCTCGACGGCCGGGAAGTACGCGGCGTTGAGGTTGACCGTCGTCATGTTCGCCGCGCGGTTGTCGTCGTTGAGCTGGCCGAAGCGGCGGCGGTGGCCGTCCTCGCGGGCGAACAGCCGCACCACCCGCACGCCCGACAGCGACTCCTGCAGGTAGGCCGTGATCGCGGCGACCTTCTCGCGCGTGAGCCGGTAGGCGTCGGCGGAGATGATGCGGAACACGAAGGACCCGACGCCGAGGACCGGGAAGACGAGGAACGTCAGCAGCGCGAGCTCGGCGTCCAGCAGGAACAGGATCACCGCGGTGCCGACGAGCATCAGCGACGACGAGAACAGCGTCACGACGCCGTCGGTGACGAGCTGGTCGAGCGCCTGGACGTCGTTGGTCATGCGCGAGATGATCGCCCCGGCCTGGCGGCGCGAGTAGAAGCCGATCGAGAGCGACTGCAGGTGCTCGAAGATGCGCAGGCGCAGGTCCTGCAGCACGCGCTGGCCGACCCAGCCGACGAGGTAGGTCTGCGCGTAGGTGGCGAAGAAGTAGACGAGCGCCGAGACGACGAAGCCGACCACGACCCAGTTGAGCGTCGACAGGTCGCCCGGGGTGATCCCGTCGTCGATCGCGAGCTTGGCCAGCGGCGGCGGCGCCAGCGCGGCGGCGGTGGCGAACAGCAGCGTGACGACGGTCAGCCAGGCGCGCAGCCGGTAGGGCCGCAGGAGCGTCAGGACCCGCCGGAGGTGCTTCCCGCGCCCGCTCGTGGCCTTGCGGCGGCGGCGGAACTCGGCGAGGGAGGACCTGGCGGTCACAGGCCCACCTCCGCCGGGCGCTGCGCGTCGTCGTCGATGACCGTGGCGGGCGTGCCCTTCGCCGCGATCTCCGCGTAGAAGCCCGAGGTCTCGAGCAGCTCGTCGTGGGTGCCCTCGGCGACGATGCGGCCGTCGGCGAGGACGACGACCGAGTCCGCGAGCGCGATCGTCGACAGCCGATGCGCGATCACGAGCGTCGTCCGGCCCGCCATCACGGCTCGGAGGGCGGACTGGATGACGTGCTCGGTCGTCGCGTCCACGGCGGAGGTGGCGTCGTCGAGGATCAGGATCCGCGGGTCGGCGAGGAACGCGCGGGCGATCGCCACGCGCTGGCGCTGGCCGCCCGACAGGGTCAGCCCGCGCTCGCCGATCACGGTGTCGAAGCCGCGCGGGAGCTCCTCGATGAAGCCGAGCGCCTGCGCGCGCTCGGCGGCGGTGCGGACCTCCGCGTCGCTGGCGCCCGGTCGCGCGTAGGCGATGTTGTTGCGCACGGTGTCCGAGAACAGGAACGGGTCGTCGGTGACGACCGCGATCTCGCGGCGCAGGGAGGCGGGGTCGATCGCCGTGACGTCGGCGCCGTCGACGCGCACGACGCCCGCGGAGGCGTCGTAGAGGCGCGGCACGAGCTGCACGAGGGTCGACTTGCCGGCGCCGGTCCCGCCGACGACCGCGACGGTGCGGCCGCCCGGGACGGTGAGCGAGACGTCACGGAGCGCGGTGCGGCGGGCGTTGGCGAAGGCGAAGGTCACGCCGTCGAACTCGATCCGGCCGTCACCCGGCGGCAGCGCGGGGAGGCCGGGCTCGATCTCGGGGTCCGGGCGGCGGTCGAGCACCTCGAACAGCCGCGCGCCCGAGGCGGTCGCGCGCTGGGCCATGCCGAGGGCGACGCCGAGCAGGCGCATCGGCGCCGACAGCATGAGGATGTAGGTGTAGAACGCGGCGAAGTCACCGGTCGACAGCGTCCCGTCGATCACCTGGCGACCGCCGACGAGCAGCACGATGGCGAGGCCGAGCTGGGGGAGGAAGCCGATCAGCGGCTGGTAGAACGCGCGCTGGCGGGTCGCGATCAGGTTCTGGTCGAACACGCGGCCGACGGTGCCGCGGAAGCGGTGGAGCTGGCGCTCCTCCCGCGCGAACGCCTTGACGATGCGCACGCCGGAGACGTTCTCCTCCGCGTCGGCGGTCAGCTCGGCGATGCGCTGCTGGACCTCCTGGAGGGCGGGGCGCGAGACGACGCCGTAGCGGTAGGCGATCGCGACCACGAACGGGACGGGGATCAGCGCGAGCAGCCCGAGCGTCGGCTGCAGGGCGATCATCGCCGCTGCGGCGAGCAGGATCGTCAGCCCGCTCTGGGTGATGAAGACGAGGCCGTAGCCGAGGAAGAAGCGCACCGACTGCAGGTCGACCGTCGCGCGCGACATCAGCTGCCCGGTCTGGGAGCGGTCGAAGAAGCCCATGTCGAGCTCCAGCAGATGGCCGTAGAGCCGGTTGCGCATGTCGGCCTCGACGCCGAGCGAGACCTTGCCGGCGACGAGGCGGCGGAAGACCGAGAGCACCAGGCGCAGCACGGCGGCCACGAGCACGGCCCCGCCGACGACCCACAGGCCGCCGCGGTCGCCGGACTGGATGCGGTCGATCGCCTTGCCCGTCAGCCACGGGAGGGCGACCGTGGCGACCATCGCGAACGCCGCGAGCACCACCGATCCGATGGTCCCGGCGCGGTAGGGCCGCAGGAAGCCGAAGAGGCGAAGAAAGGTGCGCAAGCAATCAACTCTACGAGCGTCGGACGGGCGTAGACTTCCGCAGCCCATGAGTGACGCCATCGGCCTGCGCAACCGCTTCGCCATGGTCAAGGGCGCCTGGGACGAGCACCTGCGCGGCGTGCCGTTCCCGGCCCTCGGCGAGGGCACCGCGGAGGAGAAGATCGAGCGGCTGGAGATCGCGTTCGCGGACACGATCGCGGAGCGGGCGACGCCGGAGAGCGCCGAGCGCGCGGCGGACGCGATGTGGGGCCTGGTGCACGCGCGCGCGGACGGCGACCCGGTCAAGGCCCGCGTCGTCGCGCACCACGAGCGGCTCGCCCGCCTCGGGCACAACCCGTTCCGGTGACGGGGACGCCGCCCGTCGGGCTGTGTGGGCTGTGCCGGCACCAGCAGGTCGTGCGGACCGGACGCGGCAGCGTGTTCTCGCTGTGCACGCGCTCCAGGACCGATCCCGCCTACCCGAAGTACCCGCGGGTGCCGGTGCTGCGCTGTCGCGGCTTCGAGCGGTCGACGTCCGAGGACCGCACGCCCTGACGCGCGCTCGCGGTCAGGTGCGCGCCCGGCGCGCGGCGCCGATCAGCCGGTCGTTGAGCAGGCGCATCGCGAGCGCGTAGCCGGGCGGGAACATCCGCTGCGCCCAGTAGGCGAGCCGGATGTCGGCTGAGGTGTGCACGAGGTAGCGGTTGCGGCGGATCCCCTCGAGGATCTGCGCCGCGACGTGCTCCGGGGTCACGGCCCGGCGCTCGAAGTGGCGGGTGAGCTTCGCCACGTCGGGGTGGTCGCGGTCGATGCCGACGATGTCGACGGTCCCCACGAGCGGCGTCCTGACGGCGCCGGGGCACACGAGCGACACCCCGATCCCGTGCCGGCGCAGGTCGAAGCGCAGCACCTCCGAGACACCGCGCAGCCCGAACTTGGCGGCGCTGTAGGGCGCGTGCCACGGCAGGCCGATCAGGGCGGCGGCCGAGGCGACGTTGACGAGGTGCCCGCCGCGGCCGGCCTCGATCATCGGCGGGACGAAGCACTCGATCACGGAGATCGGGCCCATCAGGTCGACGTCGACGGTGCGCCGCCAGTGCCGGTGCTCGAGCGCTTCGACCGCGCCCCAGGTGGAGATGCCGGCGACGTTCATCACGACGTCCACGCTGCCGCCGGCCGCGTGGACGGCGGCGGCGAGGGCGACGACGGCCTCGTGGTCGGCCAGGTCGGCGGGGGCGGAGAAGGCCACGGTGCCGCCCGCGGCGCGAATGGCGGCGACCGCCGCGTCGAGCCCGGCGACCTGGACGTCGGTCAGCACCAGCTCGGCGCCGGCCGCCGCGGCGGCGTGGGCGGTGGCGAGGCCGATCCCGCTCGCGGCGCCCGTGATCAGGACGCGCCTGCCGCCCAGGTCGCGCGGGGGGGAGGCCGTCGACCGGCCGGCGTGGTGGGACCGCGACCGCACGCCGACAACGCTATCGGTCGCCTACGGCCCGCGCAGCCGGGCCGCGGGGCCGACGAGGGCGTCGCGCAGGCGGCGCTCGAAGTCCCGGGCGGGGACCTCCACCGCGCCGAGCCGGCGCGTGTGGTCGGAGGCGATCTGGATGTCGCACAGCTCGACGCCGGCGTCGGCGAGCCGCTGCAGCGTGCGGACGACGTTGACGTTCCCGGCGTGCGGCGTGGTGTGGAACATCGTCTCGAGCATCGCCGCGCGGCCGAGAACGACGCCGAGGATCCCCGCGATCAGCTCGTCCCCGTCCCACAGCTCGAAGGCGTGGGCCACCCCGACGGCGTGCAGGGCCGCGTACAGGCGCCCGAGCCGGGGGGTCAGCCAGACGCCGCCGTCGTCGCGCGGCCGGGCACAGCCGGCGACCACCGCCGAGAACGCCTCGTCGAGGCCGCCACGCCAGCCGGGGTCGGCGGCCAGCGACCGGCGCACCGTGCGGCGGGTCGCCCGCAGCGAGGCGGCGTCGAGCCCGAGCACCGCCCGCGGATCGGCGCGGTAGAAGGGCAGCGGGTCCTCCTGCGCGTCCGGGTCGTCCATGGGGAACAGGCCCTGCGCGTACGCGCGCAGCGCGAGGTCCACGTCCGGGACGGGCGGCCGGTGCACCCGGCCATGATGGCCGCTCAGCGCGACGCCTGGTCCAGCCAGGCGCGCAGCGCGGCCTTGCCGCCGCTCGGCACCGGGTCCCCGTGGGCGAACAGGAGGGCGTCGAAGTCGAGCTCGAGCAGCTCGCGCACCCGCTCGGCGGTCGCCGCCTTCACCGCCGGCGGGTCGTCCATCAGGCTGTCGGGCACGAAGCCGATCGAGCCGTCGACCGTCACGAGGCCGTCCGCGAAGGCGAGCGCGCCGCTGTCGACGGTGATGTGGAGCACGAAGTCATCGGGGGCGATCGCGCCGAGGGCGTGGGCGCGGACGCCGCCGGCCACCCGGTCACCGTCGGCGTAGCCCTGGACGTCGAGCTCGTCGTCGCCCTCGAACTCGTGCAGCCCCGGCTCCGGGACGAACACCCGCGCGCCGAGAGCACGCTGCAGCTCGGGCGCATCGCGCCGGTGGTGGCGGCAGGTCAGCGCCACGGACGCCACCCCGAGCTCACCGAGCCGCTGCGCACCGCCGTCGGGCAGCAGCGGGTCCAGCGCCAGCCCCGCACCGGGGACCGCATAGGAGGACACGCGCTGGCCGAGGTCGGGGTGCTCGGTGGTCCAGTGCCAGATTCCGGGAAGGATCTCCTGCATGGGGCGGGCGCTACCCGTTCACCGGCCGCCTACGCGGCGTGGGCGGCGCGGGCCGCCTCGGCGCCGGCGTCCGTCAGCCGGAACACCGCCGGCGCGCTCGTGCCGCAGAGCCCGTCGGGCCCGCAGTCCTCCCCGCCGAGCGCGACGGCCCAGCCGCGCTCACGGGCCTCGTCGAGCGCCCAGGTGAGGGCGTCGCGGTCGGCTCCGTCGAGCCGCGCGGCGAGCGCGTCGAGGGTCGCCGGGCCACCGCGGAGCGCCCGAAGAAGTGCCGCATCTTCCGGGATCGGACCCATTCCCCGAGGCTAGCTCCATACTGTCCGGACGTGACCAGCGCGCCGCAGCCGTCCGAGTGGTCGGCCCCGACCGACCTCTGGGCCGTCAAGGAGGCCTACGTCGACGCGATCCTCGCCCCGGACGCGCGCCGCGCCCGCAGCCTCGTCGCCGACGCCTGCGACGCGGGCGTCCCCGCGACGTCGATCTACCTCGAGGTGATCCAGCCGGCGCTGCACGACGTCGGGCGCCTGTGGCAGGAGGCGCGCATCGGCGTCGCCGACGAGCACCTGGCCACCCAGATCACCGCCGCGGTGATGGCCGAGCTCGCCGGCCGCATCCAACCCTCCGGCGCCGCCGGCGTCGGTCGCCGCGCCATCGTCTCCTGCAGCCCGGGGGAGCTCCACGTCCTCGGCGGCCAGATGGTGTCGGACTTCCTGGAGGCCGACGGCTGGGAGGTGCTCCTGCTGGGTGCCGACACCCCGGCACAGGAGCTCGCCCGCGTCGCCGAGGCGGAGGGGGTCGAGCTCGTCGCGCTGTCCACCGCCCTCCCCGTGCACCTGCTCGCAGCCGGCACGGCCTGCGCGGCGCTGCGCCGGCTCGAGTCGCCGCCCTTCATCGTCGCGGGCGGTCAGGCCTTCGGCGGCGACGAGCGACGTGCCCGCGCCGTCGGCGCCGATGCCTTCGCGGCGGATCCCGGGACGCTGCTGCGGCTGCTGGCGCAGCGCTTCGGCACGACATGAGCGAGGCCGGCAGCCGCGTCGACGGCCTCGGGGGGCTGCTCCAGGAGACCGAGACGCTGTTCGCCGCGCGCCTCTCGCCGGACGGCACGGTCCTCGAGGCCAACGCCGCGCTCGAGGCCTTCGCCGGGACGACGCTCGCCGGCCAGGGGTTCGACGGGCTGCTCACGGAGCCGCAGCGCCCCGCGATGCGACGCGCGCTCGCCGCCGCCGGCGAGCGCTGGAAGACCCTCACCGTCGGCTTCACCGACGGCTCGCCCCGGCCGGCGGACGACCGCCGGGTGTTCGTCCGCCGCGAGGGTGAGGAGGTCGTCGTCGTCGCCGAGCCCGCCTCCGCCGGGCAGCATCAGCTCGTCGAGCAGGTGCTCGAGCTCAACGAGGACCTGATCAGCGCCCAGCGGGCGCTGTCACGGCGCCAGCGCGAGCTCGAACGCGCGCAGACCGACGCGGCGGCCGCGATGGACCGCGTGCGCCGGCTGGAGTCGATCATGCTCGCGGGCCTCACGCGACCGACGCGCGAGGCCGTGCTGGACGCGCTGCTCGACATCGCCTGCGACGTGCTGAGCACCAAGCGCGCGGCGATCCTGCTGCGTGACGAGGACCGACGGGTGCTCACGCTCGCCGCCGTCTCGGGCGTCCACCTCGCCGGCGCGCACGACCTGCTGCCGCTCGGGCGCGGGTTCGCGGGGCAGATCGCCTTCGCGGGCCACGGCCTGATCCTCGACGAGGTCGACGACGCGAGCATCCAGTCGCCCTTCGCGAGCGACCAGGGCGGCTCCCTCGCCGGCGTCCCGCTGATCCTCGAGCAGGTGGTGATCGGCGTCCTGCTCGTCTCCGCGCCGGAGCCCAACCGCTTCGACGCGGAGGACCTCGCGCTGCTCGAGCGCGTCGGCGAGCGCGCGGCGCTCGCGATCGGCCATGCGC
Source organism: uncultured Solirubrobacteraceae bacterium (assembly GCA_963726825.1). Lineage (GTDB taxonomy): Bacteria > Actinomycetota > Thermoleophilia > Solirubrobacterales > Solirubrobacteraceae > DATLGB01. The sequence goes on from CAVSDT010000002.1 coordinate 722,306, forward strand.
AGCTGCGCGACCGCGAGCGGGCGGTCGCCGAGGCGCTGCAGCGCTCGCTGCTGCCCGAGTCGCTGCCACGGGCCGAGGGGGTCACCCTCGCCGCCCGCTACCTCTCACGCGCGCACGGGGTCGACGTCGGCGGCGACTTCTACGACGCGGTCGCACTCGACGACGGCCGCCTGTCGCTGGCGATCGGCGACGTCGCCGGCAAGGGCCTGCAGGCCGCGTCGATCATGGGGCGCCTGCGCAACGGCGTGCGCGCCTACGCGGTCGAGAACGACGATCCGGCCACCGTGCTCGGCCTGGTCGACCGGCTCGCCTACGCCGAGGAGGCGATGGCGACCGCGCAGCACCTCCTGTTCGAACCCGCGACGGGCCGCGTGCGCTACGCAAACGCCGGGCACCCGGCCGCGCTGCGGATCTCCACGGCGGGGGAGGGGACCTGGCTGGATGAGGCGCTGTCCCCGCCCCTGGGGACCGACTGGAGACGCCGGACCGAGAGCGAGATGGCGCTCACGCCCGGCGATCGGCTGCTGCTGTTCACCGACGGGCTCGTGGAGCGCCGCGACGAGCTGCTCGACACCGGCCTCGAGCGCGTCCGCATCGCCGCCGGCCAGGCCACGGCCGGTGACCTCGAGGCGCTCTGTGACGCCGTGCTCGCCGCCTCGGCGCCCGAGGAGGGCTTCGGCGACGACGTCGCCCTGCTGGCGCTCGAGTGGCGCGCCGCCGACTAGGAGCTTCGCGGCGCCAGCTCGAACCACACGTGGGTCGAGCCCTCGCGGACGCCCCAGGCGACCGACAGCGTCTCGACCAGGTGCAGGCCCCAGCCGCCGGCCTCCTCCGTGCCCCCGGTGCGGGCGACGGGCAGGAAGCCGGAGCCCTCGTCGATGACCTCGCAGCGCAGGCGGCCCCCCGCCGGGGTGTCGACGATGAGCCGGACCGCCTCTCCGGCGCCGTGGCGCACCGAGTTGGAGACGAGCTCGGTGACGAGCAGGCGCGCATCGTCGAGCACGGCGACGTCGATCCCCTCCACCATGTCGTCGAGCGCTCGGCGAGCCCGCAGCGGCGCGCGGTCGTCACGGTCGATGTCGAGGGTGCGGATCATGTCGGGTCGCGACGGCGGGGGCGGTCGGGGTGCACTCGTGCCAGGCGCAGCCCTAGGCGGACGAACCCGGGAAATGTACCCTGATCCGATCGAGCCGACACCCGATACCCGTCCGTCTCAGGCCGCGGCACTCAAGCAGCTGCGTCACGCCTATCAGGCGGCACTCGCCGGGTTCGACCTGCGCCGGTCACGCGAGCTGCTGCTGGCCGCCGCCGGGGACGGCATCGGCCTGGGGCGCATGTACGCCGACGTCGTGCGACCGTCGCTGCGCACCGTCGCGGCTGCGGACGAGGCGGGCGGGGGCAGCCCCACCGGCCGCCTGGTGCTCGGCAGCGTCCGCGCCACCCTCGCGGTGCTCGCCTCCGCGCCGGCCGACGGCGCACCGCGCCGTGGCGAGGGACGCACCGTCCTCGTGTCCGTCGGTGGGGAGGAGCTCGACCTCCTCGACGGTCAGGTGATCATGGACGTGCTGGCCCTCGACGGCTGGACCGTCGAGGCCTTCTCGCCCGCGGACGACCCCGTGGAGCTCGCGGCGCGCTCGGCGCGCCGGCGCGTGGAGCTCGTCGTCATGCCGACGAGCCGGCCGACCGACCTGCTGCGGTCCGTCGCCACCTACACCCAGCTGCGCCGGCTCGACGACCCCCCGATCATCGTCGCCTGCTCCTTCGGCCACCCGGACGAGGCACGCCGCGCCCGCGCCGCCGGCGCCGACGACTTCGCCACCGACCCGGACGCGCTGCTCACGGTGCTCGACCGCCGGCTCCCGGCGGCCGGTCACCGCGCGTGGGGCATGAAGCTGCGCCGCGTCGCCGAGACGCTCATCGTCACCCCGACGGGGGACCTCGACAGCGCGGGCGTCGCACGCCTGCGCGCCGTCGTGGACTCGCGCCTGGGCACCTTCGACCGGCTCGTGCTCGACGCCGGGAAGGTCGGCACCGCCGAGCTGCACGCGGTGCAGGAGCTGCTGGACTGGATGGCGGCGGCCGCCGCCGTGGGGCGCGTGCACCGGCTCGTGGCCGGCGAGCAGGTGCGCCCGCTGCTGGCCGGGCTCGACGTGCAGCCGCAGCTGCTCGCGCGCCCCGCCGACCTCGCCGTCTGACGCTCGCCGCCGCCGCGCGCCGCCCCGGGTAGGGTCCGCGCATGGCCTACGGGACGCTGCGCCAACAGGCGATCTACCTCGCCGGGGTCGCCGGGCACAAGCCGCGCGTCCCGACCCACTACGGCGAGCTGCAGGAGCGGGCGCGCGAGGCGATGAGCCCGGTCGCCTACGCCTACGTCGAGGGCGGGGCCGGCGAGCAGTCCACCGTCGCGGCCAACCGCGCCGACTGGGACCGGTGGCGGATCGTGCCGCGCATGCTGCGCGACGTCAGCGCGCGCGACACGTCCGTCGAGCTGCTCGGGCGCACCCACGCGTCGCCGATCATGCTCGCCCCGGTCGGGGTGCTCGAGCTGGCCCACCGGGATGCCGACGCCGGCGTCGCCCGAGCCGCCGGGGCCGAGGACGTGGGCGTCGTGCTCTCCAACCAGGCGTCGCAGCCGATGGAGGCCGTCGCGGCGGCCGCGGGGCCCGACGTCGCCCGCTGGTTCCAGCTGTACTGGTCCACCGACGACGACCTCGTGCGCTCCTTCGTCGGCCGCGCCGAGCGCTGCGGCTGCGAGGCGATCGTCGTCACGCTCGACACCACGCTGCTCGGTTGGCGCCCGCGCGACCTCGACCTCGGCTCGCTGCCGTTCCTGCAGGGCAAGGGGATCGCGCAGTACACGAGCGACCCGGTCTTCACCGCGCTCCTGGACGAGCCTGCCGACGCCGCGCCCGCCCCGCCGCCGACACCCGCCGCGATCGCGTCGCTGATCCGGCTCGTGCGCGCCTACCCGGCGCCGTTTCTGCAGGCCCTGCGTTCCGGGCGCGCGCGGGCGGCCGTCCAGCGCTTCGTGCGCATCTACTCCCGCCCGTCGCTGACGTGGGCCGACATCGCCCGCTTGCGCGAGATGACGACGCTCCCGGTCGTGCTGAAGGGGATCCTGCACCCCGAGGACGCCAGGCTCGCGGTGCAGCACGGCGTCGACGCGGTGCTCGTCTCCAACCACGGCGGTCGCCAGGTGGACGGCGCGATCTCGACCATCCGTGCACTGCCCGGCGTCGTCGAGGCCGTCGACGGCCGCATCCCCGTGCTGCTGGACTCCGGCGTGCGCGGCGGCGCGGACGTCTTCCGCGCCCTCGCCCTCGGCGCGACGATGACGCTGATCGGTCGCCCCTACGTCTACGGCCTGGCGCTCGACGGCGAGCGCGGGGTCCGCGACGTCCTCGCCAACCTCAAGGCCGACGTCGACCTCACGATGGGCCTCGCCGGCTGCCGGTCGATCGACGAGGTCCGCGCGACGGAGCTCGTCGCCGGCTAGCCACCGACGGCGCGCGGGTCAGGGATCCGACACGGCCCGCTCCCGCCGCGCGGCAGCGGGTACGACCGACTCCGTGTCCCGAGTGCGCGAGCCCGTTCGCCTCTCTCGCCGGCGCGTCCTGCAGGCCGCCGGGGCCGCGGCCCTCGCGCTGCCGGGTCTGACAGCCTGCGGCGGCTCGGGCGGCGATGTCCGCGTGGGCCGGGCCGGCGGGGACCCGTGGAAGCGCTACGCGGGGACGACGCTGGACTTCATCTCCGAGAACACCGCGCCGACGCTGGCGATCGCCGCCAACCTCGGGGAGTTCGAGCAGCTGACGGGCATCAAGGTGCGCATCACGCAGCTCGAGCTCTCCGCGCTCGTGCAGAAGGTCGCGCTGGACTTCGCCTCCGGGCTCGGCAACTACGAGCTCGTCTACGCCGATCCGTACCAGATCCTCGCGCCCTACCACGGAGCGCTCGCGCCGCTGAACGAGTTCCAGGACGACGAGGACCTGCCCACCGTCGAGGCGATGGACGACTTCATCCCCACCCAGCTGCGCGCGGCCGGGACGTTCGAGGACCCCGACACGATCTACGCGCTCCCCTACGACGCGCCGACGCTGATCTGGATGTACCGCCGGGACCTGTTCGACAAGCACGGCGAGCGGATGGCCCAGGACCTCGGCTTCGACCCCATGCCGTCCCTGGACTCGACCTGGCAGCAGTACCTCGAGACCGCCAGGTGGTTCGGCAAGCACGCCAAGGAGGACGTCGGCTACGGCACGCTGCACATGGCCAAGCAGCACGACTCGCTGATGAACGACTTCTCCAACGTCCTGTGGGCCTACGGCGGGGACTACTTCGAGGACGGCGAGACGGTCGGCTCGCTCGGCAAGACGGACCCCGGCGAGTCGCAGCTGACCTCCGACAAGGCGCTGGAGGCGGCGGAGTTCTACCAGCGCCTGCTCGCCGTCGCCGACCCGTCGAGCCTCGGGTGGGACTGGACGGGCGCCTCCGAGGGCTTCGTCGCCGGCCGCGCCGCGATGGCCCCGCTGTGGCACGAGGACGCCGCGACCGTGCAGGGCTCCAGGCTCAAGGGCAAGGTCGGCTTCGCCCCCCTGCCGCAGGGCCCGGCCCGGCGCGCGGACATGTACGGCGGCTGCGGCATCGGCATCAACGCGACGTCGTCCAAGGACGCCCAGCGCGCGGCCTGGCTGTTCGTCGTCTGGGCCACGTCGAAGGAGAACCAGCTCAAGAACCTCAAGTCCGACGTCGGCGGTGGCACGCCGACCCGCGCGTCGGTCTACGAGGTGCCGGAGGTCGTGCAGGCACGCAGGCCGCCGTCGAAGATCCCCAACATCCTCACCTACGGCGCGATCGAGGAGGCCTGGAAGCCGGGCACGATCGGGCTGCGACCGAAGATCCCGGCCTGGAACGAGTGCGACACGCGCATCTTCACCGCCCTGTCGAAGATGCTCCTCCTCCGGCGGCGACCCGGAGACCTACATGCGCCAGGCCAAGCGGGGCATGGACGAGGCGATCGCCAACACGAAGGCGCTGTCGTGATGCCCCGGCGGCTGACGTTCAACGGGGGGATGCTCGCCCCGGCGCTGATCCTGCTCGCGCTTCTGTCGCTGTTCCCGTTCGTCTCCATCGTCGTGATGAGCCTCTCGCGCGTCGGGCTGCTCGGCGGCATCGATCTCAGCTGGGCGGGGGTGGACAACTGGACGCGGCTGTTCGGTGACGGCGCCGTGGGGGCCAGCTGGCTGCGGTCGGGCGTCTACTTCGTGATGACCGTCGGCCTCGAGCTGCTGCTCGGCATCGGCATCGCGCTGCTGCTGCACGCCACCCGCCGCGGCCGCGGCCTGAGCCTGTCGCTGATCCTGATGCCGATGTTCATGGCGCCGGTCATCGTCGGGCTGCTCGGCCGCTTCATGACCGACTCGACCTACGGCCTCTACGCCTGGGTGCTGCGCGAGGCGGGGATCTACTCCGGCGACATCCTCGGGACCCCGACCGCCGCGTTCGCCGCCGTGACGCTGATGGACGTGTGGCAGTGGACGCCCCTGATCGCCCTGATCGTGCTCGCGGGGCTGAGCTCGGTCCCGCAGCCGATGCTCGAGGCGGCCGCGCTGGACGGGGCCGGCTACTGGAAGCGCCTGCGCCACATCGTGCTGCCGTCCATCACCGGCGTGATCATCGTCGCGCTGCTGATCCGCTCGATGGACGCCATCCGCTACTTCGACATCATCACCAACACCACCAACGGCGGCCCGGCGGACGCGACGAAGACCGTCCCCGTGCGGCTGTACGAGACCGGCTTCCGCTTCTTCGACCTCGGCTACGCCGCGGCGATCGGGCTCTCGATGCTCGCGGTCTCGATCCTGCTCGCCAACCTGTTCCTGCGCCTGCTGCGCCGGCAGGGGGTGGGGATGTGAGCCGGCCCGCCCCCGGGACGCTGATCGGGCGCCGTGTGCTCCTGGCCGTGGTCCTCGTGTGGACCGTGGTGCCGCTGCTGTGGATGGTGCTGAGCTCGATCAAGCCGAGCGGCGCGATCACGGCCTCGACGCCCGACCTGAGCTTCAAGCCGACGCTCGAGCACTACAAGGCGCTGTTCTCCGGCGGCAACGACGTCGGCCCGTTCATCCGCAACTCGCTGCTGGCGACCCTGATCTCGACGGCGATCGCGGTCGCCCTGGGCTCGATGGCCGGGTATGGCCTCGCCCGCTCGCGCTTCCGCGGGAAGCAGCACGTCGCGTTCTGGATCATCTCCACCCGCATGGCGCCGATCGCCGCGGTGATCCTGCCGCTGTTCGTCATCTTCCGCTTCACCGGCCTGCTCGGCTCGGTGGCCGGCCTGATCGTCGCCTACCTGTCCTTCAACCTCCCGTTCGCGATCTGGATCATGAACGCGTTCTTCGCCCAGCTGCCCCCGTCGCTGGAGGAGGCGGCGATGGTCGACGGCGCCTCCCGCTGGCAGGCGTTCCGGCGCATCGCGTTGCCGCTGACCCTGCCCGGGCTCGCGACGACCTCCGTGCTGTGCCTCGTCTTCGCGTGGAACGACTACGCGTTCGCCGCGACGTTCTCCGGCCCGGACTCCCAGACCCTGCCGATCGCGGCGTCCCAGCTCGTGACCCAGACGTCGATCGACTGGGGGCAGCTGACGGCCATCGGGACGATCGTCGTCGCCCCGATGATCGTCTGCGGGCTCGTGGTGCGGCGCTGGCTGGTGACGGGCCTGACGCTTGGCGCCGTCACGGGCGAGTAGGTCAGCGCAGCACGGGCTGCACGTGCGCGACGTGGCCCGTCCCGGCCAGGGCGTGCACGAGGAGGCTCGGCGGCTCGAGGACCATCGCGTACTCGTCGGTGCCGAGGTCGAGGCGGGCCTGCGTGTGCACGGACGCGGCGGTCAGCGCCGGCTGTCCGGCGAAGCGGGTGACGGCGGCGCGGTGGACGTGGCCGGCGGTCAGCGCGACCACCTGCGGGTGCACGGCGACGATGCTCGCCAGCCCGTCCGCGTCGTCGGGATCGAGCCCGATCGCGTCGAGTGCCGGGAGGCCGATCGGCCAGGCGGGGTGGTGCAGGGCGATCAGCGTCGGCGTGTCGGGGTCGTCGCCGAGCCGCGCGGCGAGCCAGTCCAGGCCCTCGGGGCCGAGCGCGCCGCCGGGCTCGCCGGGGAGGTGGTCGTCGAGGGCGAGCAGCCGCAGGCCGCCGGCGAGGGCGTCGACGTGGAGCGGGTCTCCAGCGGCGCCGCCGAGCTCGAAGCCCGCGCGCATCGCCTCGCGATCGTCGTGGTTGCCGGGGATCACGTGCAGCGGCATCGGGAGGGGCGCCAGCAGCTCCCGCGCCCGGGCGTAGGAGGCGGCGTCGCCGTCGTGGGTGAGGTCGCCGGAGACGAGGACGGCCGCGGGTCGGACCCGGAGGCCGAGGACGGTCGCGACCGCGGCGGCGAGGGCGGGCTCGGCGTCAGGGTCCTCGGGACGCAGGTGCGGGTCCGAGAGCTGCGCGATCACCGGGCTGACCCTACGGATCGGGCGGCGAGGCCGAAAGGCGATCGCGCCGGCGCGGCTCGATGCCGAAGCGGTCCACGACGCCCCAGGCGAGGTAGGCGAGCGCGCCCGCGGTGCCGGTCGCGGTGAGCAGCACGCCCGCCGCGGTGGTGATGCCGAGGGCGGCGTCGCCGGAGACGCCCAGGACCAGGCCGACCGCGCCGGCCCCCACGGCCGGCCCGATCGGCAGCTGGGAGAGCCCGACCTGGAGGATCAGCACGGCGACCGCGTCGAAGAACGTCGCGTCGGTCCCGACGGCGCGCAGCATGATCCAGTTGCGCGCGATCTGGGTGAAGGTCGCCAGCAGGATCAGCGCGAACACGCGCCAGGCGCCGTCGAGCGTGCGCAGGACGGCGAGCCCGGAGGCGATCCCGGTCGGGCGGCGGTCGGCGAGCCGGACGAGCGAGCCGACGATCGTCGCGGCGAGCGCGACGACCAGCGCCGCCGCCCACCACGGGGCGTCGAGCGGCCCGATCAGGGTGAAGCAGGTCAGTGCCGCCAGCGACCCCTCGATCGCGAGGATCGGCACCTCCGCGGCGATCAGCGCCGGGATCCGCGGCGCGCCACCGGGGGCCTCGCGGCGCAGGATGGCGATCCGCGCCGCGGTGCCCACCTGGGAGTTCAGCTGCGACCCGAGCGAGCCGAGCGCCGACGAGTGATACAGCGGGCGCCGCCCGCAGGTCGCGCCCGCCGCCTCGACGCAGATGTGCCAGGCCTCCGTGCGGATGACGAGCGCCGTGAGCTGCAGGAGGCTCGCCCCCACCAGCACGGGCCAGGAGACGGTCTTCAGCGCGGTCGAGAAGTCCTCGCGGCGGTCGAAGATGACCCACACGAGGGCGGCCGTCGCGAGCAGGGAGACGGCGACGCCGACGCCCACGCGCCGGCGGCGCGAGCGCGGCGGCTCGTCTTCGCGGGGTTCGAGGTCCGTGAGCGCGATGCGCGCAGGCTACGCGGAGGCCCGCGAGGGGGTCTCCCCGGCGTCATGTCCGCGCGCCAGGAACGCGCGCAGGTCCGCGTTGAAGCGCTCCGGCCGCTCGAGCATCGGCAGGTGCCCGGTGTCGCGGTAGAGGAGCTTCTCGGCGCCCGCGATCGCCTCCTCGTACTTCGTGGCGGAGGAGACGGGCACGAGGCGGTCGGTGTCGCCCCACACGACGAGGGTGGGGCAGGTGATGTCGTCGAGGCGCTCGCGGAAGTCGTAGGAGGCGAGCTGGCGCACCATCTTGGCCGCCGCGGGCCGGCCCGCGAGCCGCGCGATCTCGTAGACGAGCGCCGGGTGCAGCCGCGCGGGATGCGAGCAGACGACGCCGAGCGCGACCTCGCGCCCGCGGCGGCGGGTGACGACCGCGCGCAGCACGGCGTCCGGCGCACCGAGGCCCGCGAGCACGGCGGGCGTGACGATCTCGAGGCTCGGGTTGCGCAGCACCGCCGTCGGCAGGCCGATCAAGCGGTTCGACAGACCGGCGGCGCCGACGAGGACGAGCGCCTCGACGCGGGTGGCGAACTGGATGCACAGCTCTGCCCCGACGAAGCCGCCCATGGAGGACCCGGCCACGACCGCGGACTCCACCTGGAGGTGGTCGCACAGGCGGTCGAGCGCCCGGGCGTACCCGTCGATCGACAGGTCGTGGTCGTCGGCCGGCGTGTCCGATGCGCCGAAGCCCGGCAGGTCCGGGACGATGATCCGGAACTCGTCGCGGAGCGGGATGAGCTGCTCGAGCCAGTGCTGCCAGCCCGACGACCAGCCGTGCACGAGCAGCAGCGTCCGCTCGCCGGCGCCGTAGTCGAGGTAGTTGAGTCGCTTGCCGCGGTGGGTGAACGCCTGCAGGTGCTGCGACCAGTCCTCGTGCAGCCACGCCGGGTCCGGGCCGGACCCGTAGGGCCCGGCGTCGACGGTCTCCAGCGGGCGGATGCGCGGCACCAGCCGCCTCATGCGGATCCGTCCCGGGGCGCGTCGGTGGATCGCGGCGCGACGGTTGCGACGAGGCGCTCGATGGCGCCCAGGTCGTAGCTGCCGTGGTCGGAGCCGAGCCCGCCGGCGACGATCCCGGCCACGGCGCAGCCGAGCCGGGCGGCGTCCGCGGGCTCGCGGCCGAGGCCGAGGCCGCGCACGTAGCCGGCGCTGAACGCGTCGCCGCAGCCGGTCGTGTCGACGACCTCGACGTCGGTGGCGGGCACGGCGGTCGACCCGCCGGCGCCCACGACGAGCGCGCCGTCGCCGCCGCGCGTCACCGCGACGTGGCCGCAGCCGCGGTCCAGCAGCGCCGCGCAGGCGGCCTCGAGGCTGTCCGCGCCCGTGAGGCCGAGCGCCTGCTCGTCGTTGGGGAGCAGGTGGTCGACCTGTGGCAGGCAGGGGGCGATCCACTCGAGCAGGCCGGGGTCGCCCGGCGCCAGCAGGTCGGCGGAGGTGGTGGCGCCGTGCTCGCGGGCGTGCGCGAGCGCGCGGCCGGCGATCTCGCCGCCCCAGAACTCCGGGCCGCCGAGGTGCACGTGATCGGCCGCGGCCAGCAGCTCCCACGGCGGGTCGCCCCAGCCGGCGTTGGCGCCGACGACGTGGAAGGCCGGCCGCTCGCCGGAGGCCCGGATGGGCAGCACGGAGGCCGAGGTCTGCGCGTCGGCGCGGCGGGCGAGGCCGCCGACGTCGATGCCCTCGCGGCGCAGGAGGTCGAGCAGCAGGTCGCCCGCGGCGTCGGTGCCGACGGCGCCGGCGCTCGTGACCTCCGCGCCGAGGCGGGCGAGCACGAGGGCGGTGCCGCCGGCGGAACCGGCTGCGGTCAGGCGGATCTGCTCCACGAGGGTGCCGCCCTGCCCCTCGGGGATCGTCTCGACCGGGCGCACGAGCACGTCGAGGACGTGCACGCCGAGGCAGAGGACCTTCATCGCGGCTGCGTGCGCCCGTACCCGCGGGCGACGACGGTCTCGACGAACTCGCGCTGCGCGTCGGCGTCCAGCGTCCGCGGCGTCCCGAGCGCCACGGCGCGGGCGTAGAGGTCGCTCACCCACTCCAGCAGCTCCGTCGCGCGCACCGCGCCGGCGATGTCGGTGCCGATCGCGAGCGTCCCGTGGTTGGCCATCAACGCGGCGGTGCGGCCGTCGAGGGCCTCGAGCACGCCGCCCGCCAGCTCGGGGGTCCCGAAGGTGGCGTAGGGGGCGACCCGGATCGCGCCGCCGAGCGCCATCAGCTCGTAGTGGACGACGGGCAGCTCGTCGAGGACGCAGGAGAGCGCGGTGGCGGCGGGCGCGTGGGTGTGCACGACCGCGCCGACGCCGTCGCGGAGGAAGGCGCCGAGGTGCAGGTCGAGCTCCGAGGTGGGGGCGAGGAAGCCGTCGACGAGCTCGCCGGCGAGGTCCACGAGGGGGATGTCGCTGGGGTCCAGCGACGCGAGCTCGGCGCCCGTCGGGGTGATGGCGACGTGCTCACCGGTGCGGACGGAGACGTTGCCGGAGGTGCCGCGGACGAGGCCCGCGGCGGCGAGCCGGTGGCAGGCGCCGGCGACCGCCGCGCGCGCCTGCTTCGGCGTGAGGGAGCCAGACACGGGCCGAACACTACGACGCCTGCTGCGACGGCCGCGGCAGGGATCCGGCGCTCCGCGCGCCAGCGGGCGTCATGCTTCGCTCCTGCCTCGACCCTCCAACCGGGACCGCTTCCACCCGCTCATGACCGACACCCGCACCACACGCCGCCGCCTCGTCGCGGGAGCACTCGCCACCGGGGCAGCCGTCGCGCTGCCCGACGACGCGCTGGCCAAGCGGCGCAAGCCGGCCAAGCGGCGGCGTCGCACGCGCAAGGCCGACGTCGTGATCGTCGGCGCCGGCTTCGCCGGGCTGACCGCGGCACGCGAGCTCACGCGCGCGGGGAAGTCGGTGATCGTCCTCGAGGCGCGCGACCGGCCCGGCGGGCGCGTGAAGAACATGCCGCTCGGCGGCGGGCGCATCTCCGAGCGCGGCGGCACGTTCGTCGGACCGACGCAGGATCGGGTCATCGGCCTCGGCGCCGACTACGGCATCGGCACGTTCAAGACCTTCGACACGGGCAACAACGTCTACCTCCAGGACGGCCAGCGCTCGACGTTCTCCTCCGCCGGCGTCACCGGCTCGGCGCCGTCGAGCCCCGTGCTGCTGCCGGACCTGGCGATCAACGTCGCCAAGCTCGACGACCTCGCCGCGAAGGTCCCCGTCGACGCCCCGTGGCAGGCGCCCGACGCCGGCGCCCACGACGCCATGTCGTTTCAGACCTGGCTGGACCAGAACGCGCTGACGCCGCAGTTCAACGCACTGGGGCAGACGGCGTGCCGGCCGATCTTCGGGGCCGAGCCGAAGGAGCTGAGCCTCCTCTTCGTGCTCTGGTACATCGCCACGGCGGGCGACGAGCGCCACGTCGGCAACTTCGAGCGCAACTTCAACACGGCGGGCGGCGCGCAGGAGTCGCGCTTCGCGGGCGGCTCCTACGCCGTCATCCGCAAGCTCGCGGAGGAGATCGGCAAGCGGATCGTCTACAAGGCGCCCGTGCGGATCATCCGTCAGAACGCGAGCGGCGTGACGGTGATCTCGGACCGCGTGACGGTCAAGGCCAAGCGCGTGATCGTCGCCGTCCCGCCGGTGCTCGCCGCGCGGATCGACTTCCGTCCCAACCTCCCGCCGGACCACGACGCCCTGCTGCAGCGCATCCCGCAGGGCCGGCTGCTGAAGGTCGCCGCCGTCTACGACCGGCCGTTCTGGCGCGACAAGGGGCTGACGGGCCAGGCGCTGTCGACGGACACGCACATCAACGCGACCTTCGACGACTCGCCCGAGGACGGCTCGCTCGGGGTCGTGTTCGGCTTCATCGGCGGCGACAAGGCGCGCAGCTTCGCCCGGCTCACCCCCGCGGAGCGGCGGTCGACGGCGCTCGGTGAGCTCTCCACGTTCTTCGGCGGCGAGGCGCAGGGGGCGTCGCGCTACTTCGAGACGAACTGGACGCAGGAGACCTGGACGCGCGGCTGCCCCGTGGGCGTCTACGGCCCGGGGACGATGACCACCTACGGCGACCAGATCCGGCGCGTGGAGGGCCGCATCCACTTCGCGGGCACGGAGACCTCGACCTACTGGAACGGCTACATGGAGGGCGCCGTGCGCTCCGGCATCCGCGCGGCCGCCGAGGTCGTGGGCGCGTGAGGCGCGCCGCCGCCGCGCTGGCGGCCGTCTGCGCGCTCGCCGCCGCCGCGCCCGCCGCCGCCCAGGCGCGCGAGCGCTTCGACACGCGGGTGTTCGCGCTCGTGGGGCACCCCGGCTACCCGGCGATGGCCTACGTCGCCCCCAACGGCCGGGTCTACGAGGGCACCTACACCAACTCGGCGGCCAAGACCGCGCCGTCGCGGGTGTTCGAGTACTCGGGGGAGGGGCAACTGCTGCGCTCCTGGACCGTGCGCGGGCAGGAGCTCGGCGGCGAACAGGGCGTGCAGGTCGCCACGATGGGCGCCTCGGGCAGGCTGTACCTGCTCGACAAGCACCCGGCGCGCGTGATCCGGCTGGACCGCCGGACCGGTGAGCAGCGCACGTACGCGACGTTCCCCGCCGGCGTCGTCCCCAACTACGCGACCTGGGTGCCCGGCGGCGCCCTGCTCGTGACGGACTACGAGGGCGGCAAGGTCTGGCGCGTCCCGCCGGGAGGCGGTGCCGCGACGGTCTGGCTCGACGCTCCGGGTCTGCGGGGCGGCCCGTTCGGGACGACGCAGATCACGCTGCTCGCCGACAGGGCCACCGTCCTCGTCGGCCAGCAGAGCACGGCCGGCCTCCAAGCGGGCAACCCCGCGACGGGTCGCGTCTTCCAGCAGGCGATCGGCGCCGACGGCCGGCCGGCCGGCCCGTTGCAGACCGTCTGGGAGAGCCCGCCCCTGTGCGGTCCCGACGGCTTCGCGGTCGCGGCCTCCGGGACGCTCTACATCGCCTGCCTGGTGACCAACCAGCTGCAGGTCGTGGGAGCCGACGGCACGACGCGCGAGGCGTTCCCGGCCGCCCCGTTGACGGGGGCCAACGGCTCGCCGGTCCCGTTCGACTCACCCTCGAGCGTGCGCTTCCTCGGCACGCGCCTGATCGTCGCCCAGCAGTCCTTCGTGGCGGGCGACCCGGCCCACCAGGCGATCCTGGACGTGGAGGCCGGCGAGCGGGGCCTGGCGGAGTACATCGCCCCGGCCAAGCGCAAGCCGCAGACAAGCACAAGCGCAAGCGCCGACGCCCGCCCCGGACCCCCTAGCGGCGCGAGACCCGGACCGGGAGGCCGGCCGCCTTGGGGCCGAGGGTCGGCGTCTGCCGGATCTCGAGCTCGAAGTCCGCCGGGACCTCGAGCCGCCACTCGCGCAGCAGCCGGGCCGCGACGGTGCGGATCTCGAGCTGGCCGAAGCGCATGCCCAGGCAGATGCGCGACCCGCCGCCGAACGGGACGTACGCGCCGCGCGGCAGGGCCGCCTTGGCCTCCGGCGTCATCCGCTCGGGGCGGAACGCGTGCGGGTCGGTGAAGACGTGGGGCAGTCGGTGCGAGACGTAGCTCGAGTAGTTGACCGCCATCCCCGCGGGGATCGTGAAGCCGCCGAACTCGACGTCGCGGACCGCGCGACGCGGGCCGATCCAGGCGGGCGGGTACAGGCGCAGCGTCTCGTCGAGCGCCTGCTCGAGCGCGGGCCGCGTCCCCCGTTGCAGCTGCTCGGCGGTCGGCGGGCCTAGCGCGTCCTCGGCGGCCTCGAGGGCCGCGCGCGCCGCCGGGTTGCGCGACAGCTCGTGGAAGAGGAAGGCGATCGTGGCGGTGGTGGTGTCGTGACCGGCGAACAGCAGCGTCATCACCTGGTCGCGGACCTGGTCGTCGGGGAGCGTGCCGCCGTCCTCGTCGGTGGCGTCCAGGAGCAGGGAGAGGACGTCCTCGCCCCGCTCGCCGGTTCTGCGGCGACGGGAGATCTCGCTGAAGATCAGGGCGTCGAGGCGCCCGCGCGCCGACCGCATCCGCGCCCACGGCGTCCTCGGCCCGCGCAGCGCCTGCACGGCGAAGTCGCGCCCGTAGAAGCCGAGGGCCTGCTCGAAGTCGCGCGCCGCGTCGAGGTCGGCCCGGTCGCGGTCGGGATCGAGGCCGAACAGCGCCCGCATGGCGATCCGCAGCGCCAGACGGCGCGTCCAGCCGTACAGGTCCAGGCGCTGGCCGTCGCGCAGGTCACCCACCGCGGCCTCGGTCTCGGCGTCGATCGTCGCGGCCGTCGCGGCGATCTGCTCGCGGTGGAAGGCCGGCAGCATGATCCGGCGGGCACGCTTGTGCAGCGGCCCGTCGATCGTCAGCAGGCCGTCGCCGAGCAGCGGGATCAGCTGGCCGAACCCGCCGTCGCGCCAGCGGTAGTCCGCGGCGTGGGAGACGAGCACGTGGTGGTTGGCCTCCGGTCCCAGCACGAACACGTTGCGGCTCGCCAGGACGCGGAGGGAGAAGACCGGCCCGAGGCGCTCGTGGAGACCGAGCAGCAGCGTCAGCGGATCCGTGGCGATCGCCTGCGTCCGGCGGGCGCTGAGGCTCGTCGCCCCCGGCGGGATGCGCTTGGACCGGGCCGCTCCCTCGGCGCGCAGGTCCTTGAGCGCCAGCCGGAGCGGGTTGCTCGAGACCGGGTCCGGCGAGAAGGTTGACACCGGCGTCATCTTCGCAGAACGGCTGACGCGGTGTCAGACCTCGAGGACGACCTTGCCCGTCGCGCCGCGACCGTCGATGAGCTCGAGCGCGTCTGCGGCCTGCTCGAGCCCGAAGCGCGCACCGACGATCGGGCGCACGTCACCCGCAGCGATCAGGCCGTCGATGCCCCGCGCGATGTCCGCGGTCGCCGCCGGGATCGAGATGACCCACTCGCCCCAGGCGGCGCCGACCACCTCCGTGTTGGCCAACAGGAGGCGGTTGACCTTGACCTCCGGGATCGAGCCGCCGGTGAAGCCGACGACGACGAGCCGGCCGCCGCGGCGCAAGGAGCGCAGCGAGTCGGTGAAGCGGTCGCCGCCGACGGGGTCGATCACGACGTCGACGCCGCCGGACTCCTTGACCTCGTCCTTCCACGGCCCGTCGGAGCGCACGACGAGGTCGGCGCCGCACGCCTCGGCGACCTGCGCCTTCGCGTCGGAGGAGACGACGGCGACCGTCTCGCAGCCCAGGCCCTTGGCGACCTGGAGGGCGGCGGTGCCGATGCCGCCGGCCGCGCCGTGCACGAGCACCCGCTCGCCGGCCTGCACCCGGCCGCGCATCACGAGCGAGAACCAGACCGTGTGGTAGTTGAAGATCAGGCTCGCGCCCTGCGCGTCGTCGAGGGCGTCGCTGAGCTTGACGACCATGTGGGCCGGCGCCACGGCGAGCTCGGCGAAGCCGCCGAGGTAGGTGCAGGCGGCGACGCGGTCGCCGGGGGCGAACCCGCTGCCGGCGGACGCCTCGCGCACGATGCCGCTGACCTCGGCCCCGGGGACGAACGGCAGCGGCGGCTTCATCTGGTACTCGCCCCGCGTCTGGAGCACGTCCGGGAACGCGACGCCGGCCGCGGCGACCTCGATCACGACCCCCTCGCCCGGGGTCATGAAGTGCTCCGCGGGCGGGTCGGGGAGCTCGGTCAGCTCCAGCCCGCGGGGGCCGGTCAGCTCGGAGATCTGCATGGCGCGCATGCCGTCACCCTGCCACGCGGACGGTCAGGCGCGCAGCGCGAGGCTCAGGGCGAGCCGGCCCTCGGGGTCGTCCAGCGCGTCGCCGAGCTGCTCGCGCAGCTGCCCGAGCCGGTAGCGGACGGTCTGGGGATGCACGCCCAGCGCGGCGGCGGTCGGCTCGATCCGGCCCTGCGCGTCCAGCCACGCCCGGAGCGTCTCGCGCAGCTTGGCGGCGGCGCCGGGCGTGAGGGCGTCGAGGGGGGAGAGGGCCGCGGCGGCGAGCTCCGCCGTCAGCCGCGGGTCCGTGTGCAGGACGAGGGAGGGGAGGTGGTCGGCGGCGGCGACGAGGTCGCCGGGCAGGCGCCCCTCCGCCTGCAGGCGCCGGGCCAGCCGCGCGCGCTGCGCGCTGACGGCCGCCCCGGCGGGGGGGACCGTCGGCCCGAGCGCCGCCGAGGCGTCGCCGAGCGCGCGCCCGAGCTGCGCCCGTCGGCCCGGGGCGTCGGGGTCGGGGACGAGCGCGAGCAGGGCCCGGCCGGCCGGTGCGGCATCGGTGGGCGGGAAGGGTGCGTCCGCCGACACGTTCGCGCCCCCCGCCGGCGCGGGCGCCCCCGCGGCACCCGCGCGGGCGCCGGCGCCGTCCTCCGTCGCGAGCACGCCGACGCCGAGGCGGACGGCGAGGGCGTCTGGGTCGTCGCCGTCCAGCGCGAGCGCGGCGAGCCGCGCCGGCCACGGCCAGGCGGCGCTCTCGGCCGCGGCGCGCAGCACGCGCTCGTCCGCCGGCGGGTCGGCGAGCAGCAGCGCCACGAGCCGCCGGCGCTCGAGCGCGCGTCCACCCGCCGCAGCGGACTGGGCCGCGGCGTAGCCCTCGGTGGACTCGGCGGAGAGCCCGTCGATGTAGGCGAACATCGCCTCGCCGACCTCGTAGAGGATCTCCGGGTCCACGCCGGCCGCGCGCCCGACGTCGACGATCCGCCGCCACGACAGCCGCGCGCCGACCCGGTAGGCGCTCAGGAGCGCGTCCAGCGATCGGCCCTCGCGGAACTCGCCGCGCCCGAGCTCGACGTAGACCGCGCGGTTGGGGGCGCGCGGCTCGGCCCCGGCGAACTCGGCCATGAAGCGGCCGAGGGCGAGCTCGACGCCGAGGCGCACGTTGGCCCCGAACGCGCCCGTCAGCGGCCGCGCGTACTCGGCGACCTCGGCGCCGATCGCGGCGATCACGTCCTCTGCGAGCCGGCCGAGGGCAGGCTGCATCGCCTCCGCGAGGGCTTCTCGGTCCGCGTCCATTGTGACAAAGCTACAAAGAACGCGCCCGGCAGGCCAGCTCATCCGACAAGACGACGCTCGTTTCGTGCTCCAACCTGCAGGTATGACGCGCGCTGAACGCATTGCGAACCTGATCGGGGTGATCGTCCCGCTGCTCGGCGTGGGCGCCGCCATGGCCTTCCTGTGGAACTCGTGGTTCGACTGGACCGACGTGGCGATCCTGCTGGTCTTCTACGCGATCGCCGGCTTCGGGGTCACGATCGGCTACCACCGCATGCTCACCCACCGCGCCTTCCAGACGAAGAAGCCGGTCGAGTACGCGTTCGCGATCGCCGGCTCGATGTCGCTGCAGGGCTCCGTCCTGGACTGGGTCGCCGACCACCGCAAGCACCACGCCCACACCGACCAGGAGGGCGACCCGCACTCCCCGCACGTCGGCGGCGGCCACGGCGTCCGCGGCCTCTTCCACGCGCACATGGGCTGGCTGTTCGAGACCCACGGCCAGGCCGACTGGAAGAAGTACGCCCGCGACCTCTACGAGGACGACGGCATGCGCCGCATCAACCGCGCGTTCCAGCTCATCGCGCTGTACTCGCTGCTCGCGCCCGCGCTCGTCGGCTTCGTCGCCCACGGCTTCACCCTCGAGGGCGCGCTGCGCGGCCTCGTCTGGGGCGGCCTCGTGCGGGTCTTCCTCCTCCACCACGTCACGTGGTCGATCAACTCGATCTGCCACTTCTTCGGCAAGCGCCGCTTCGAGGTCGAGGACCACTCCACCAACGTCGCCTGGCTCGCCATCTTCTCGCTCGGCGAGGCCTGGCACCACAACCACCACGCGTTCCCGCGCTCGGCCGCGCACGGGCTGAAGTGGTACGAGCTCGACATCTCCGACCTCGTCATCCGCGGCATGGAGCGGACGGGCCTCGCGTGGAACGTCATCCGCATCACCCCCGAGCGGCAGGAGCAGAAGCTCGCCAAGCCGCCCGAGCGGGAGAAGGTCGCCGCCTAGTCCGCGGTTGCGGTTCGGGTCCGCCGACCGCGACGCGGGGGCTTCGGCGTCCGGGTTGCGTGGGGTAGCCGATCCGCTACCCGGTGCAACCCGGTCGCGCGCGCATCGTCTCGCCATCGCGCGGCCTGGGTGGGCCGGAGGTGGGGCCGGACGCGCACCGTGGAAGGATGCGGTGACGTGCTCGGCTCGCCCAGGATCGTCCTCGGGGTCCTGCGCGGCGATCCCGCCGCGCTCGGCCGGCCCGCGGGCGCTCGCGTGGCGCGGGCGCTGATCGCGCTCACGAGCGTCGTCGCGAACCTCATCGGCGCCGTGGTCGTGGCGACGCTGCTGATCGTCGTCCTCCCGCTGCCGCAGGGCGTCGACGGGGAGACCTCGGTCCGGGTGCGCAACGCCGTCGCCGCGGCCATCTACGTGCTCGTCGCGGTGCTGATCGGCATCGTCCGCGGCTGGGCGCTCGGCCGGCCCGTCGCGCGCTTCTTCGCCTCCGACCGCGAGCCGACGGACGCCGATCGCCGCCGTGTGCTGCGCTTCCCGCTGCGCCTCGCCGTCGGGCAGGGCCTCGCCTGGGCCGTCGCCGTCGTCCTGTTCACGCTGTTGAACGTGTTCGAGGACGGCCTGTTCGGCTTCGAGGTCGGCATCACGGTCGCGCTGGGCGGCATCGCGACGACGACGTTCTCCTACCTCTACGCCGTCCGCCTCTCGCGCGCGGGCGTCGCGCGGGTCCTGACCGTCGAGCCGCCGCGCCGGCGCGAGGCCCCCGGGGTGCAGACCCGCATGCTCGCCGTCTGGACGGCCACGAGCGCGATCCCGGTCGCCGGCGCGCTGACCCTGTCGATCTTCGCCCTCGTCGTCGACGTCGAGACGGGGCCGCTGGCACGCGCGACGCTCGTGCTGAGCGCGATCATGCTCGTCTTCGGCCTGCTCGGGATGGTCCTGCTGGCGCGCTCGATCGGCGAGCCGCTGCGGCGCCTGCGCGACGGGCTGCGCGAGGTCGAGGCCGGCGACCTCGACGTCACGCTGCCGGTGCACGACGCGACGGAGATCGGCTTCGCGACCGCCGGGCTGAACCGCCTCGTGGGCGGCCTGCGCGAGCGCGAGCAGCTGCGCGACCTGTTCGGCCGCCAGGTGGGGGAGGACGTCGCCCGCCGGGCGCTGGAGGAGGGGGTGACGCTCGGCGGGGAGGAGCGCGAGGCCGCGGCGTTGTTCGTCGACGTCGTCGGCTCCACGACCTTCGCGGCCGAGCGCGGCGCCGCCGACACGGTCGACGCGCTCAACGCGTTCTTCAAGGTCGTCGTCGAGACCACCGGCGAGCACGGCGGGCTCGTGAACAAGTTCGCCGGTGACGCCGCGCTGTGCATCTTCGGTGCGCCGCTGGACCAGGAGGACCCGGCCGGCGCCGCCCTCGCCTGCGCCCGGGCGCTCCAGGCGCGCCTCCGGGCGGAGCTCACCGACCTCGAGGCCGGTGTCGGGGTGGCCGCCGGGACCGTCGTGGCGGGCAACGTCGGCACGCCGGAGCGCTACGAGTACACCGTCATCGGGGACGCGGTCAACGTCGCCGCGCGGCTGACCGACCTGGCCAAGGAGCGCCCGTCGCGGGTGCTCGCCTCCGAGGTCGCGCTGTCGCGCGCCCGCGCCGAGGAGCAGGAGCACTGGCGCCTCGACGACGACCCGACGGAGCTGCGCGGGCGGGCCGAGCCGATCCGGGTCGCCGAGCCGGTGGACGGCCCGTAGGCTCCGGCGCCATGGCCTCGTTCGGCGTCACCTCCATGTCGGCACCCCTCCGTCGCGTGCTCCTGCGCACCCCCGCGACCGACGGCGACTGGCTCGGCGCCGGCTGGCGCACGCCGGACCCCGACCGGCTCCTCGCTCAGCACGCCGCGCTGTGCGAGCTGCTCGAGGGGCTGGGCGTCGAGGTGGAGGTGGCGGTGCCGCTCGACGGTCTCGTCGACAGCGTCTACATGCACGACCCCGTGATGCTCACGGGCAGGGGCGCGATCCCGCTGCGCATGCGCAAGCCGGTCCGCTCCACGGAGCCGGAGGCGATCCGCACGGAGCTCGAGCGCCTCGGCGTCCCGACGCTCGGCACGCTGCCGGAGGGCGCGTGGGCCGATGGTGGCGACCGCTTCTGGATCGACGACACCACGATGGCCGTCGGGATGGGGTACCGGACGACCCCGGCCGGCGTCGCCGCCCTGGCGGCGCTGACGGCGGACGAGGGCATCGAGGTGCGCGGCTACGACCTGCCGCACGACGCCGGCCCCGAGGTCGTCCTGCACCTGCAGTCGATGCTCTCGGCGGCCACGGACGACCTGCTCGTCGTCTACGAGCCCCTGATGCCGGTCCGGCTGCTCACGGACCTGCGCGAGCGTGGCTTCGACTGGATCGCGCTCGAGCCCGACGAGTACCTCGCGATGGGGTGCAACGTCCTCTGCGTGCGTCCCGGCGTCGTGGTGATGGTCGACGGGGTCCCCGGCGTGCGCGCCAGGCTCGAGGCGCGCGGCGTCGAGGTGCACGTCTACGACGGCTCGGACCTGTCGCTGAAGGGCGACGGCGGGCCGACGTGCCTGACCTGCCCCGTGCTGCGCGCCTGAGGGGTACGCTCCCCGGCATGGGGAGGCTCGGCGGGTGCGTACTGGTCGCGATGGTGCTCGCCGTGCTGGCTGCCGCGCCGGCCCGGGCGGCGGAGGACCCGGCGTTCACGAAGCAGTCGCTCGAGCTCCCGGTGGTGGTCGGCGCCGCCGACGACACCCGGTGCACGATCACCGCGAACCTGTTCCTGCCGCGATCGGCGTCGGCGGCCAAGCCGGTCCCCGCCGTCCTGGGCACGAACGGCTTCGGCGGCTCCAAGGCCGACTTCGACGCGCTCGGCGCCTCCTACGCCACACGCGGCTACGCGTTCCTCGCCTACTCCGGCCTCGGCTTCGGCGGGTCCACCTGCAAGATCACCCTCGACGACCCCGACACCGACGGCAAGGCGGGCAAGCAGCTCGTCTCCTACCTCGGGGGCCGCGAGGACGTCGTCAAGGACGCGCCGGGCGATCCGCGGGTCGGGATGATCGGCGGCTCCTACGGCGGCCAGATCCAGTTCGCGGTGGCCGGCATCGACCCGCGCGTCGACGCGCTGGTGCCGCAGATCACCTGGAACGACCTCGCCTACTCGCTCGCGCCGAACAACACCGGCCTGCGCTCCGGCGTCACCTCCGACGTCCCCGGCGTGGTCAAGCTCGACTGGCCGCTGCTGTTCTTCGGCGTCGGTGCGGGCGGCGGGCTCGCCGCCGGCCTGCAGGATCCGGCGCGCCTGAGCGGCTGCCCGAACTTCGCCGACGAGGTGTGCCCCGCCCTGATCGGCGGCGCCGCCGGCGGGTACCTGCGCCCGCCGGGCGTCGCGCTGCTGCGCCACGCCTCCGTCGCGACCTACGTCGACCGCATCAAGGTCCCCGTCCTGCTCGCCCAGGGCCAGTCCGACAACCTCTTCAACCTGCAGGAGAGCCTCGCGACCTACCGCGCGCTGAAGGCGCAGGGGACGCCGGTGAAGCTCCTGTGGCGCTCGGCCGGGCACTCCGGCGGCGGGATCGGCAAGGCCGAGAGCGACCCGGCCAACCCCGAGGGCGCCTACGAGAGCCGGATGGAGCTCGCCTGGCTCGATCACTGGCTCAAGGGCAAGGGCCCCAGGCCCGCGCTGGACTTCTCCTTCCTGACGGACTGGATCACGCCGGAGGGGACCGACGCGGTGCGCGCCGTCGGCACCGCGCCCGCCTACCCCGCCGGCGGCGAGCGGCGGCTGTTCTTGTCGGGGACCGACCGGCTCGTGACCGACCCGGCGGCGGTGGAGGCCGGCAGTGCCTCGATGGTCGCGCCCGGCCCGCTGCCGCTGAGCGCGGGCGGGGGCGTCATCAACCCCGGCGACAAGACGGCGGAGGGGCAGGCGACGTCGGTCTCCTGGGACCTGCCGCTGGACGCCGACGTCGACGTCGTCGGCCCGCCGCGGCTGACCGTCCGCCTCGACGCGCCGGCGTTCGCCGCCTTCGCAGGCGACGGCGAGCCCGCCAACGACCTCGTCCTCTTCGGCAAGCTCTACGACGTCGACGACCACGGGGCGCGGCTGATCCGCAACCTCGTCTCCGCCGTGCGCGTCAGCGACCTCGGCGGCCCCGTGACGATCGAGCTGCCGGGCATCGTCCATCGCTTCCCCAAGGGCCACGCGCTTCGCCTGACGCTCGCGACGAGCGAGCTCACCTACCGCGGGTCGCTCGGCGTCGGGACCGTCGCCGTGCCGACCGGCCCTGACGCCCCCGGGGTGCTCACCCTGCCGACGGTGGACGCCCCGACGGGCGCGCCCGGCAGCGGGCCCGGCGGGACCACGCCGTTCGGGACCACGAAGGCCAAGCGCCAGGCGAAGGTCCGCCGCGCCGCCGTGCTCCCGCGCCGCATCGCCCGCCGCTGCGGCGCGCGCCGGGTGCTGCGGCTGCGGCTGCGCGCGCCCAGGACGCTGCGCTCCGCCCGGGTCCGGATCGGCTCGCGGACGCTGCGGATCCCCGCCCGCCGCCTCGGGCGCCGCATCGTGGTGCGCAAGCTCCCGCGCACGCGCTTCCGCGTCGTCGCGACCGCCCGCACCACCACCGGTGCGCTGCGTCGCAACGCCCGCACCTACCGCCGCTGCACGCGCCGTTGACGGGGTCCGTCCCTGGCCCGGTGAAGTGGGGCCCGGACGGGTGCAGCGGCGCTAGCCTCCGGCTGATGTCGCGACGCCCCGGTGTGCTCGTTTCCGCGCTCGTCGCGCTGACCGTCCTCGTCTTCGCGGCGCCCGCGGGCGCCGCCGCCCGCCAGGTCCCGTGGGCCGGCGTGATGGTGGACGGGCCCGTCATCGAGCCCACGACCGACTACGACGACCAGTGGACCGCGATGCGCGCCGCGCACCTCGGCAACGTCCGCCTGGCCTTCTACTGGCCGCAGCTCGAGCCCTTCCCGGGTGGCTTCGACTTCACCCCCACCGACAACCTCGTCGCCAAGGCCGCGGGCAGCGGCCTCCAGGTCCTGCCGGTCGTCCTGCGCACGCCGGAGTGGGCCGCCAAGAACCGAAAGAAGGACGGGTCCCCGCCGAAGAAGGCGACGTCGATCCAGCCGCTGATGAAGGCGCTGATCGCGCGGTACGGCCCCGCCGGCACGTTCTGGACCGAGCACCCCGAGTTCCGCAAGCTGCCGCTGCGCGACTGGCAGGTCTACAACGAGCCCGAGCTCAAGCCGTACTGGAACGACAAGCGCTGGGCCAAGGGCTACGTCAAGGTCCTGGCCGCCGCCAACAAGGCGATCAAGTCGGCCGACCCGGGTGCCCGCACGATCCTCGCCGGCCTGACGAACCAGTCCTGGGCCGACCTCGCGCAGGTCTACAAGGCCGGCGGCCGCAAGCACTTCGACGCCGCCGCACTGCACATCTACACCTCCGACGCCAAGGGCGTGGGCATCGTCGCCAAGCGCGCGCGACAGGTGATGAAGCGCAACGGCGACAAGCGCAAGCCGATCTGGCTGACGGAGGTCACCTGGCCCTCGTCGAAGGGCAAGCGCCCGGGCGCCCGCCCGTGGGAGACCTCCGAGCGCGGTCAGGCGCAGAAGGTCCGCAAGGGCCTGCCCGCCCTCGCCCGCCTGCGCAAGAAGCTCAAGATCGACAAGGTCGTGTGGTACTCGTGGCTCACCGTCGAGGACCGCACCACCTGGCAGACCTACTCCGGCCTGCTGCGCCTGCGCAAGGGCAAGGTCGTCGCCGTGCCGGCGTTCAAGCGGTTCGCCGACGCGCTCAAGCGCCTCGCCGGCTAGTCAGCCCGCGAGCCGCTTGCGTGCTGCGGCCGTCAGCGGCCGGTAGCCGCGCGAGGTGCGATGCAGCACCCGCTCGCCGTCCGGCGCCGGGATGCCCTCCGCACGCAAGGGCCGCACGTCGGGGCGGTACCAGCTCGTGACGGGGATCTCGTCGAGCACGCGCACGATCACGGGCTGGACGGCCTCCTCGAGGGCCTTCATCGCACGGGTGACGGCCTTCGGGTCGAGGCTCGCGCCGCGCCGCAGGGAGACCGCGGCGACGAGCAGCTCGTCGCCGCCGGCGTCCTTGTCCGGCACGCCGTAGGCGACCGCGAGGTCGACGGCGTCCAGCTGGGCCAGCGCCACCCGGGCGCCGGACGGAGCGACGTGGGCGTCGCTGGTCGGCACGAGCGTGTCGATCGGGTCCAGGAACCAGAAGTCGCCGTCGGCGTCCTCCACGAACAGGTCGCCCGTCGCGACCCACGCATCGTCGCGGCGGAAGACGGAGCGCAGGCCGCGCTCGGCCGCGGCCCGCGACGCCGGGTCGGTGCGGGCGAGCAGCATGCCCGGCTCGCCGCGCGAGCACTGGCGGGCGAACCCGGTCGGCCCGATCTCGAGGCGCGAGTGGTCGACGTCCCACGCGGCCACGCGCACCTCGGCGGCGCCCGGCAGCGGGCGCCCGACCGAGCCCGCCTTGGCGCTGCGCAGGTTGACGAGGATCGCCTCGCCCTCGACGGAGGCGTAGAACTCGAGCACGCGGGCGGGCTCGAAGCGACGCTGCACGCGCTCCCACAGCCCCGACGGCATGCCCGAGCCCACGAGCAGGCGCAGGGCATGCCCGCGCTCGGCCGGGTGCGGCGGGGCGTCGACGAGCGCCCGCAGCATCGTCCACGTGTAGGAGGCGACGGTGACGCCGTAGCGGCGGGTCTCGACCCAGAACGTGTCCGGGTCGTAGCCGTCGGCCAGCGCGATGCGGGCGCCGCCCGCGATCGCCCCACCGAGGCTCATCAGCAGCGACGAGGAGTGATACAGCGGCGTGTCGCAGTAGACGGTGTCGGCCTCCGTGAGGGCGGCGGAGGAGGCCATGCCGAACGCCGACAGCGCCCAGCGCCCGTTGGTGAGGCGGTTGGCGCGCGTCCCTGCGCCGGAGCCGGTGAAGAGGATGAACGCGAGGTCGCGCGCAAGCCCGGGGTTGGGCCGGTACCAGCCCGGGACCGTGACGGACTCCGGGTCGATGCGCTCCATGTCGATGACCTGGCCGCCGAGGTCGCGCTCCTGCGCGCCGCCGCCGAGCACGAGGACGGGCAGGCCGGTGGCGACGGCGCGGTCGCGGTGCTCGGGGTCGGCGACGACACGGGTGGCGGCGCCCATCCGGCTCTCGAGCGCCGGGTCCCCGTCCGGGCGCAGCAGGACGGCGACGGCGCCGATGCGGTTGAGCGCCGCGACGAGGACGAGCGCGGAGGGCCGGGTGGCCATCAGCACCGCGACGTGCTCGCCCTGGCGCACGCCGAGGGACAGGAGGCCCGCGACGACGGAGTCGACGCGGTGCTTGCCGGCGGCGTGGGTGTGCGCCCGGTCCTCGAAGAGGAACATCACCCCGCTCGGGGTGCGCCCGGCCTGCTCGTCCAGCAGGCCGGCGAGCGAGATGCGCGTGGTGGTGGAGATGCGCCCGAGGCGGCTGAGGCGCGGGAGGTTGGCGCCGGACTGACGGGCGAGGGTGCGCAGGCCCTTGACGGTCCGCGTGGCCGAGCTCGACGCGGCGCGCGCGAGCCCGATGCCGGCCTCGAGCGCCAGCTCGGCGGTGGTCTCCCCGTCGGTGGACGCGATCTCGACCTCGCCCGCGAGGACCTCGGCCGCGGGCCTGACGAGCTCGGGGCGCTCGCCCGCGCGGTCGCCGTCCAGCCAGGCCGCCCAGGCGGCGACGGTCGGCCAGGTCAGGCGCTGCGCGGTGGAGCCGACGACGAGGCCGAAGTGGCCGGCGCGCAGCGTCGTCTCGAAGATCTCCGCGCGCGGGGCGGCGCGCTCGATCGCCCGCACGCCGGCGGCGGGGGCGATCTCGTCCACCTCGCCGACGAAGGAGAGGATCGGCACGTCGATGTCGGCGAGCGTCACGAGCCGCTCGTCGATGACGAAGCCGCCTTCGAGCATCCGGTTGTGGGCGATGAACTGGCGCAGGAAGTCCGCGAGGGCAGGTCCCGGCCAGGCGACCCAGCCGTCGGCCTCCAGGAAGCGGCGCTGGCGCTCGCGCGGCAGCAGCGCCTCGCGGTCGTGCAGCTGCTTGAGGAAGTCCAGCCGCTGTCGCAGGGACTTGGCTGGGTCCAGGAGGCGGAAGCCGGTGCGCGACGCCCAGGCGGGCAGCATCCAGCCCCCCACGAGCGGGCTCGCCGCCAGCGCCTCGGCGAGCCAGCCGGCGACGTCCGGCGGGATGCCGAGCGGCATGTTGCCGCCGAGGTCGACCGGGCTGCCGAACGTGATCACGGAGGCGATGCCGGCGTTGCGGCGGAACGCGGCGGCCTGGTAGCAGAACATGCCGCCCTGGCTGTAGCCGCCCAGGTGGACGTCGCGATTCGTCACCGCGCGCACCTGGTCGACGGCGTGCGAGAGGCCCATCACGTGGTCGGCGAGGTCGCGCTCCAGGCCGCCGGCCTCGCGGTCGGGCTTGCCGAAGTCGATCACCCACGGGTCGGCGCCGGCCTCGTGCAGCACGCCGACGGCGGTCGCGGAGGGGGAGACGTCGTAGACGTCGGCGTCGATCATCATGGGCGGGACGAGCACGACCGGGGCCGCGTCGGCGGGGACGTCATCGGGGAAGTAGCGCCGCAGCCGGTACACGCGCTCGGTCGCCATCACGTCGTAGGGCGAGGGCTCCTCGCCCGTGTCCAGGCCGCCGAAGCGCGCGATCTCGAGCGCGTTCTGCGCCGCGGCCCGCCCACGGGCGACGGGTGCGGTCAACAAGGAGACGAAGGGCGCGGACACGGCCGCCATCTTGTCAGCCCGCCGCTTGACACGCTGCCGGGCGCGATGCCACGCTGCCCGGCCTCATGGCCACGATCCCCCACGCCACGGCACGGGCGCCGCGGATCGATCGCGCCGCCCGCCGCCGGCAGCTGCTCGACGCCGCCCGGCAGGTGCTCGAGGCCGAGGGCTACGCCGACATGGGCATGCGCGAGGTCGCCGCGGCCGCCGGGGTCAGTCCCGGGACGCTGTACACGTACTTCCCCAGTCGGGAGGGCCTGTTCGCGGTCCTCTACGCGGAGCGGCTGGACCGCTTCACCGAGCAGATCGGCCCCGTCGCGGCCGAGGCGACCGACCTGCGGGTGCTCCTGCGCGCGATCGCGGACGCCTACACGCCGATGTATCGCATCTACGCCCGTGAGCTCAGTCCGTGGACGGCGCGCTCCGGCGGCGGCCTGCACCCGGACGTGGCGGCCGAGCTCGTGGCGTCCGCCACGGCCGCCCTGGCGACGGTCACCGACGGCGTCAACCGGCTCGTCCCGGGGGAGATGGGCAGCGTCGCGCACTCGGCGATGTGGGCGATGCTGACCGGCCTGGCCGACCGCGTGACCGGCGCGCGGGCCCGCCTGGTGCCGATCGACTGGGACGACCTGGCCGACACGGCCGTCGAGCTGCTGGCGGCCGGCCTCGAGGCCGCGGCCGGCCGCGGCGGCTGCTAGCCCAGCTCGGCGCGGATCACGCCGGCGAGCTGCGCGACGGCGTCCCGGCTCGAGCGCGCGCCCGTCTGGTTGAGGAAGCCATGAAGGAGCGGGTGGCGCTGCGCGGTCACCGCGACCCCGGCGTCGCGCAGCCGCGCCGCGTAGGCCTCGCCCTCGTCGCGCAGCGGGTCCGCCAGCGCCGTCGCCACGTGGGCCGGGGCGGCGCCGGCGACGTCGGCGCCGATCACCGCCACGCGCGGGTCCGACCACGCCGCCCGGTCCGTGCCCGCGTACTGCTCGAAGTACCACTCCATCGCTTCGTGGGTGAGGGAGAAGCCGTCGGCGAACGTCGCGTAGGAGGCGTGGGCGCCCGGCACGTCGCAGACGGGGTACAGCAGCAGCTGCCAGCAGGGCGCCGGTGCGGCCCCGTCGCGGGCGGCGAGGGCGACGGCCGCGGCGAGGTTGCCGCCCGCGGAGTCCCCGCCGACGGCAATCCGTCCCGCCACGGCCCCGAAGGCGGCCGGGTCGCCCGTGACGGCCGACCACGCCGCGAGCGCGTCCTCGAACGCGGCCGGGAACGGGTGCTCGGGCGCGAGCCGGTACTCGACGGAGGCGATCGCGACGCCCGAGCGCGCGGACAGGAAGCGCAGGGCCGGGTCGTGGGTGTCGAGGTTGCGGTTCACCCACCCGCCGCCGTGCAGCCACACGAGCAGCGGGCCCGGACGACCGGCGCCCGGCGGGTGGTAGTGCCGGATCGCGATCGGGCCCGCGGGGCCCGGCACGGAGACTTGGGTGGCCTCGACCTCTGGGGCGAGGCGGGCGGCCATCGGCAGTCCCTGGGCGTTGGCCCTGGCGCGCGCGACCGCCACGGGGACCGGGTCACCTTCGGGTACGAGTCGCCCGAGGCGCGCGAGGGCGTAGGCCTCGGGTGCGAGGCCGGCCGCCGCGGCGGGCGGCGCGCCGGCGAGGGCGCGCAACAGCGGGGCGGGCAGCGACACGACCGCGCGGGCGAGCCGCCCGCTCAGGCCGGCGGCGATCAGGCCGCGGTCCACGGCGCGACGCGCTCCCGACGGGTCGCGGCCCCGGCGTCGAGGGGGCGGGGCGGCTCGCGCGGAACGGGATCCATGCGGGCAAGCTAGCCGCGCCGGCGGTCGCCGGCGCGCGGCGTCGTCGACGGGCCCGGCTGCTGCGGCGCCGCGGAGCGGGTAAGCCGCCCTCGTGCGCCGTCGCCTGCTCGCCCCCGTCGCCATCGTGCTGATCGCCGCCGCGGTCGTCCTCGCGGTCGGCTCGCTCGTGCCGGACCTGTGGTGGCCCGGGCTGCTCGGGACCGTCGCCGCGGGCGCCTGGGCGCCGCAGCTCGTCCTGCTGGGCGGTCGCGGGGACGCTGCTGGCGCTCGTGGCGCTCCCCGCCCGGCGCTCCCGCTGGCGGCCGGCGCTGGTGGGGCTCGGGCTGCTCGCGACGGCCGTCCACGTGCAGACGACCGTCCTGCAGGTGCGGGCGGCCGACCGCGCCGGTGCCTCGATCGACTGGAGCCGCGCGCTGCTGCTCAGCCGCACGGCCGCCCGGCCCGACAGCACCGTCACCTACGCCACGGTGGCCGGCGTCCCGCTGCGCCTCGACGTCCTCCGGCCGCCCGCCGGGGTCAGACGCCGGCGCGTCCCGGTCCTGCAGGTCCACGGCGGTGGGTTCACCGGCGGCAAGCGGACGTCGCAGCGCGCGGACGCCGCCGACCTCGCCCGCGCCGGCTACACGGTGCTCGCGATCGACTACCGCCTCGGCCC
Source organism: uncultured Solirubrobacteraceae bacterium (assembly GCA_963726825.1). GTDB lineage: Bacteria > Actinomycetota > Thermoleophilia > Solirubrobacterales > Solirubrobacteraceae > DATLGB01. The sequence goes on from CAVSDT010000002.1 coordinate 751,945, forward strand.
GTCGCCCACGTTCGACGCGTCGCCGGGCGACGTCGCGTGCGCCGCGGCCTGGACGGTCCGCCACGCGCGCGACCTCGACGTCGACCCGGCGCGGCTCGTCCTCTCCGGCGGATCGGCCGGGGCCGCGCTGGCGCTCCAGGTGGCCTACGGCGGCGCGCGGTCCTCCTGCGGCGGCACCGTGCCGCGGGTCGCGGCGGTGGTGGCCTACTACGGCGCGGTGGACCGCGCGCGCCGCTGGGCCGACGCGGGGGTGCTGCAGAAGACGGTGCGCCGCTACACCGCGAACTTCCTCGGTGGTCCGCCCGCGCGGCATCCCGCCCGCTACCGGGAGACGGAGCCGCTGGAGCTCGCCACGCGCGGCGCCCCGCGGACGCTGATCGTCACGGGCTCGGCCGATCACGTGGTGGGGACCGCCCCGCAGCGCGCGCTCGCCGCCCGGCTGCGCGAGCGCGGGATCGCGCACGAGCTGGTGGTCGCGCCCCGGGCCGACCACGCGTTCAACGGCGTCGCGCCGTGGGGGATCCCGGCGCAGCAGGCCCGGGCAGCCGTGCGCCGCTTCCTCGCCGCGCCCGGATAGCCGGGTCCGGCGCCGCCTCGGCGTCAGGCGTCGAGCCGGCTGTCCTCGAGGTCGAGGTCGCGCTCGACCCGGCCGGCGACGTCGCCGTCGATGCGTTGCGCGTCGCGCAGCTGCGAGAGGGCGTCGCGCTCGGCCCGCAGCAGCTCGCGCCGCAGCCGCTGGTAGTCCTGGGACTGGGCCTCGATCTCCTGGTGCTCGCCCTGCTGACGGGCCCCGAAGCGCTCCTCGCGGAACGCGTACGTCGCATGGAGGCGCTCGTAGGTCTCGGGGCGCACCCAGTCCTCGTCCTGAAGCTCCTCGAGGCGCTCGCGGCCGGCCTTCGCGGCCGCCCGGCGCGCCTCGATCTCCTCGTCCTCGACGGTCGAGTCCCCTTCGAGGCCGAGCCGGCGGATCAGGGTCGGCAGCGCCAGGCCGCCGCCGACGAGCGTCGTGACGATCACGCCGAAGGTCAGCACGAGCACCAGGTCGCGCTCGGGGAACGCGTCGCCGCTCTGGATGGAGGCGGGGATCGACAGCGCGGCTGCGAGGGAGACGCCCCCGCGCATGCCGCACGCGGCCACGACGGCGACGTAGCGGTTCGGCAGCGCGCCGACGGGCCTGCCGCGCTGCTCGACGACCCGCAGGACCGTGGTCGCGCTGACGACCCACAGGCCGCGCACGAGCACCACGACGACGGTCAGCAGCGCGATCCCGCCCAGCACCTCGCCGGTGCCACGGGACTGCAGCCCGTCGAGGACGCCGGGCAGCTGCAAGCCGACGAGCGCGAACAGCGTGCCGTTGATGAGGAACGTGAGCAGCTCCCAGAACGCGAACGTCTGCAGGCGGGTGGCAGGGGAGATCCACTCGTGCTGGCGGCGCCCGTGGTAGGCGCCGCAGACGACGGCGGCGATCACGCCCGAGGTCTCGACGGAGTCGGCCAGCAGGTAGGCGACGTAGGCCGAGGCGAGCGAGATGGCGAGCTCCTCCGGGGCGGAGTCCATCCGCTCGCGCACCCGCTTCGTGAGCCAGCCGATGGCGACGCCGGCCACGATCCCGCCGACGAGGCCGCCGACGAAGCGCAGCCCGACCGTCCCGGCGGACACCTGCCCATCGACGACGAGCGCGAGCGCGGAGGCGAGGATCGTCAGCGCGGTCGCGTCGTTGACCAGGGTCTCGCCCTGGACGATCGCGACGAGCTCGCGCGGGGCGGCCAGGCGCCGGGCGACGGCCTCGATCGCCGTCGGGTCCGTCGGCCCGAGCACGGCGCCGAGCACGAAGGCGACGCCCCAGCTCAAGCCGAGCGCGACGTGCGCGGCGACGGCGACGGCGAGGCAGGTCAGCGCCACCACGACGACCGCGAGCATCCCGATCGGCCGCGCGTTGCGCCGGAGGGCGCCGAGGGGGAAGTGGAAGGCCGCGGAGTACAGCAGCGGCGGCAGCAGCACGAGCAGGACGACGTCGGGGGAGACGACCACCTCCGGGAGCCCCGGGACGAAGCCGACGGCTGCGCCACCCAGCAGCAGCAGGATGGGGTAGGGGACCTGGAGCACCGGCGCGAGCGCGACGAGGCCCACGCCCGCCACGATCACCAGCAGCAGTGCGAGGGCAGGGTCGTCCATGAGACGCCGGACGGTAGGCCGCAGGCCATGTCCGGCGCCTGTCCCGCCGCCGCCCCCGGCTCAGAACTCGATCCGCGACCCGACGGTGACGACCTGGTCCTCCGGGAGGCGGAAGTAGTCCGCTGCCGAGGAGGCGTTGCGGGCGATCAGGGCGAACAGGCGCTTGCGCCACGTCGCCATGCCCGGCTTGGCCGACGGCACGATCGTCATGCGCGAGAGGAAGTAGGAGGTCCCGTCGACGTCCACCGGGCGCTCGAGCAGATCCTGCTCGGCGGCCATCCGCAGCGTCGCCGGCACGTCGGGGGTGTCCTGGAAGCCGAAGCGGGCGCGCAGGTGGCTGATCCCGTCGTCGTCGGCCCCGAGCTCGTCGGCGACCAGCCGCTCGGCCACCGGCACGTGCGGGACCCGCTCGACCTCCACCGTGAGGATCACGACGCTCTCGTGCAGCACGTGGTTGTGCTCGACGTTGGCGCGCAGCGCGAGCGGGGTGGTGCGCTTGCCGATGTGCAGGAACACCGCGCAGCCCGGGACGCGCTGGATCGGCGGGTCCGCCGCGTCGAGGGAGCGGACGAAGTCGATCAGGCTCCCCTCCTCCTCCTCGCGCTCGATCGTGATCAGCTCGCGGCCGCGGCGCCAGGTCATCAGCGTCGTGAACAGGACGACGGCGACGACGATCGGGAACCAGCCGCCGTGCGGGACCTTCGGGAGGTTCGCACCGAAGAAGGAGAGGTCGACGGTGAGGAAGGCGGCAGCGCCCGCGATCGCGAGCCGGCGCGAGCGATGCCACAGCGTGTGGACCACCACGAAGAACAGGACGGTGTCGATCGCGAGGGTCCCGGTGACGGCGATCCCGTAGGCCGCCGACAGCTTCTCGGAGGACTCGAAGCCGACCACGAGGGCCACGACGGCGACGAAGATGCCCCAGTTGACGGCGGGGGCGTAGACCTGGCCGACCTCCTCCGCGGACGTGTGGCGGAACGACAGGCGCGGGACGAGACCGAGCTGCATCGCCTGCCGGGTGACCGAGAACGCGCCCGAGATGACGGCCTGGGAGGCGATCACCGCCGCGACGGTGGCCAGCACGACCAGCGGGATCGCCGCCCAGCCGGGCGCGAGCTGGAAGAACGGCCCGCTGATCGTCGACGGGTCCCCGATGATCAGCGCGCCCTGGCCGAGGTACTGCAGCGTCAGGGCGGGGAAGACCGCGAAGAACCAGGCGCGGCTGATCGGGCCGCGACCGAAGTGGCCCATGTCGGCGTAGAGCGCCTCGGCGCCCGTGACCGTCAGGACGACCGCGCCCAGCGAGAGGAACGCGACGCCGGGCTCATCGAGGAAGAACGCGATCGCATGGTGGGGGGAGAGCGCCCCGAGGATCGCCGGGTGCTCGACGATGCCGCCGATCCCCGTCAGCGCCAGGACGACGAACCACAGGGCCATGACCGGCCCGAACAGCTTGCCGACCGCGCCCGTGCCGAAGCGCTGGAGGCCGAACAGGACGACCACGATGCCCAGGGCGATGGGGACGACCGCGGGCTGCAGGCCCGGGTCGACGACCTCGATGCCCTCCACGGCCGACAGCACCGAGATGGCGGGGGTGATCATGCCGTCGCCGTAGAACAGCGCCGCGCCGAAGACCCCGAGGGCGATCAGCCCGACCCCCTTGGCGTGCTTGCGCCGCCCGACGAGCGCGATCAGCGCCATGATGCCGCCCTCGCCCTCGTTGTCGGCGCGCAGCACGAGCGTCACGTACTTCAGCGACACGATCACCGTGACGGACCAGAAGACGAGCGACACGATGCCGAACACGTGGGTCTCCGTCGCCTTCACCGGGCTCTCCTCACCCGAGAAGATCGCCTGCATGGCGTACAGCGGCGAGGTGCCGATGTCGCCGAACACGACGCCGAGGGCGCCGAGCGTCAGCGCCGCCGCGCCGCCGGCGTGACGCGGCTTGCGTGCGGACGGTGGCGCCGGCGCGCGCGCCTCGGGCGCGTCGGGCGGCGGCTCAGCCGGGTCGGGACACTCGGAGGCCAAGGGCGACAGTGTGACGGGCTCGGTCCATGCGGGTAGCGATGCCTCCGTGCCCGGCGCGCGCGAGACCCTGCGGACCTCGCTGCGCGAGCAGCTGACGAGCGCCCGCGGTGACGCCCCGGACGCGTTCACCGACGCGCTCCTGCAGACCGTCGAGACGGCCGCCGGCCCGCTGCTGCGTGCCCGGCCGCGCTCCTTCGACGCCGTCCGCGAGGCCGAGGCGCTGGCCGGCCCGGGCGGCGGGACGCCCTACTGGGCGTCGGCGTGGCCGAGCGGCACGGCGCTGGCGCAGGCGATCGCCGCGGCCGACCCTGCCGCGTTCGCCGGCCGGCGGACCCTCGAGGTCGGGTGCGGGCTCGGGCTGCCCGCCGTCGCCGCCGCGCGCGCGGGCGCGGCGGTGACCGCCACCGATCGCGCGCCCGAGGCAGCCGTCTACGCCGCCCACAACCTCGTGCTCAACGACCTCGTCGGGGACGTCGCGGTGGTGGACTGGACCCAGGCCGACGCGCTCGGGGATGCCTGGGACCTCGTGCTCGGCGCCGACGTCCTCTACACGTTCGCGCAGGCCGACCAGCTCCGTGCGCTCATCGACCGGGTCGTGGCCCCCGACGGGGAGGTGTGGCTCGGTGACCCCGGGCGTGCCGGCTGCAAGCAGTTCCTCCAGTCGATCAAGGCCCAGTGGCTGGCCGAGTCCACGCCGTCAGCCGACGACGCGACGGTGACGATCCACCGCCTGCGGCGTCGGCGCCGACGTCGGCGCTAGGGGCCTGCGACCGCGGATCCGAGCACGTGGGGCAGGCCCAGCGGGCCGGCCCCGACGGTGAAGCGGCGGACCTCACCGACCTCGAAGCCGGCGGCGCGGATCGCCGCGACGGTGTCGCGCGTGACGTGACAGCCGCCCGCGAGGTGGGGCCAGGCGTGGTCGAGGCCGCGCAGGACCCGGCGACCGACGGCACCCTCGGCGTCGACGTGCTCGTAGAAGCGCAGGACGCCGCCCGGCTTGAGGACGCGGCGCAGCTCGGCGAGGGCCGCGACCTGGTCGGGGACCGTGCACAGGACGAGGCAGGCGACGGCGGCGTCGGCCCAGCCGTCGGCGACGGGCAGGGCGTCCGCGGTCCCCCCGACGACCGTGACGGTCGCGGCGGACCCGGCCGCGGCCTCCGCGGCGCGCTCGCGCAGGTACGGCTCGGGCTCGACCGCGACGACCTCGGCGCCGGCGCCGTAGAGCGGGAGGTTGGTGCCGCTGCCGGCACCGACCTCGACGACGCGTCCCGTCAGGTCCGCCACGGTCGCCTTGCGGTCGCGGAAGGAGGCCGCGTTGGGCGCGGCCCAGGCCCAGAACCGGGCGAACAGCGGATGGGAGACGTCGGTCATGCCGTCACGCTATCTATCGTCGGTGCATGGGCCCGGCCGTCGCCGCCTCTCGCGCACCCGCGATCGCCGCCGGCGAAGCGGTGCTCTCCGCGGGCGGCAACGCCGTCGACGCGGCGGTCGCGGTCTCGCTCGCGATCGGCGCGGTGGAGCCGCACATGAGCGGGCTCGGCGGGGTCCTCGAGCTCGTCTACCGCGCCCCCTCCGGGGAGGTGCACGTCGTGGACGGCGCCGCGCACGCGCCGGCCGCGGCCTCGCCGGACACCTTCAGGGTGGCGGGTGGACCGGCAGGCCTGTACGGATGGCCGGCCGTCGAGGGCGCCCGCAACGTGCACGGTCCCGCGTCCGTGGCGCCGCCGCGGCTGGCGGCGGCGCTGGCCGCGGCCCACCGCCGCTTCGGCGTGCGACCGTGGGCCGAGGCGGTGGCGCCCGCCGTCGCCGTCGCCGACGGGCCGCTCGACGTCGACTTCGCGCTGTCGTCGGTGCTCGTGGAGTCGATGGAGACGCTCGCGCACGATCGGCTCGCGGCCGCGGTGCTGTACCCGGGCGGCCGGCCGCTGCCGCCTCCCGTGGACGGTCCCCCGGTGCAGGTGCGCAACCCGGCGCTCGCCCGGGCGCTGGGCGCCATCGCCGCCGACGGCGCCGCCGGCTGGGCCCCCGGCGGCGCCGCGGCGGGCGCGGTGCTCGACGCCCTCGGTCCCGACGGCCTGCTCGCGCCGGAGGACTTCGGGCGGCCCGTCGAGATCCTGGACGCCACCGCACCGCTGACGACGTTCCGCGGCTGGGCCGTCCACGGCTCGCCGCGGGCCTCGGGCGCGGTCAGCGCCGCCCACGTGCTGGGCATCCTGGACCGGCTCCCGCTCCCGGCCACGGCGCACGCGCGCCTCGCGCTCGTCGCGCGCGCGGCGGTCGTCGCGTTCCGCGTGCGGCTGCAGCAGCTGCGCGGCGACGACCCGTCCGCCGCCGTGCTCACGCCGGAGCGGCTGGACCGCGACGCCGCCGCCGCGCGGACGCTGCGCTTCACGGCGGCGGCCGGCACCGCTCCGCCGCCCACCGCCACCACGACGTTCTCCGTCGCGGACGGCGACGGCGGCGTGGTGGCGGCGACCCAGACGCTGCTCGGGCTGTTCGGCTCCCACGTCGGCGTGCCGGAGCTGGGGTGCTTCCTCAACGACGGGATGATGTGGTTCGACCCGCGGCCCGGGCGCCCGGCGTCGATCGCCCCGGGCGCCCGCGCCCTCTCGGCGGTCAGCCCGCTCGTGCTCGTCAGCCCCGACGGGTCGCGCTGCCTGGCGGTCGGCGCTGCCGGGGCGCGGCGGATCGTCACCGCGGTCGCGCAGATCGCCCAGGCGGTGATCGACGACGGCCTCGGCGCCGACGCGGCGGTGCAGCGCCCGCGCGTGCACGCCGACTCGCTGGCGCCGGTGGCGGTCGACCACCGGCTCGGGCCGGAGGCGGTGGCCGCGCTGCGCGCCGACGGGCTCGACGCCGAGGCGGTCCACTTCGGCCCGACGACGCTGACCTCCGGGCTCGGCTGCGCGGTGCTCACCGGTGCCGGGCGGCCGACCGAGACGGGCGTCGACCGCCGCTCGGAGGCGACGTGGCGCTTCGGGATGCCCTCGGCGTCCCAACCCTGACCGGCCGCGTCCGGTCCCAGGAGGGATCGCGGGGCCGATGACGTAACCGGAGCGCGCCATGGGTCTCCTCGCCGCCGACGTCCGGCTCGACATCAACGCCATCGACGTCGGGATCATCGCGATCTACTTCGTCACGGTCCTCGGCATCGGCTTCGCCGCCCGCCGCTACATCAAGACGAGCCTCGACTACTTCCTGTCGGGCCGCTCGCTGCCCGCCTGGATCACCGGCCTGGCCTTCGTGTCGGCCAACCTCGGCGCCCTCGAGATCCTCGGCAACGGCGCCAACGGCGCCCAGTACGGCATCGCCACGGTGCACTACTACTGGATCGGCGCGATCCCGGCCATGGTGTTCCTGGGCCTCGTGATGATGCCCTTCTACTACGGGTCGAAGGTGCGCTCGGTCCCCGAGTACCTGCTCAAGCGCTACGACTCGTCCTCGCACATCTTCAACTCGGTGACGTTCGCGCTGGGCACCGTCCTGATCGCCGGCGTCAACCTCTACGCGCTCGCGCTCGTGCTCAAGCTGCTGCTCGGCTGGCCGCTGTTCGTCGGCATCGTCGTCGCCGCGGTCGTCGTGCTCGCCTACATCGTCCTCGGCGGCCTCTCGTCGGCGATCTACAACGAGGTGCTGCAGTTCTTCGTCATCATCGCCGCGCTCGTGCCGCTGACGATCGTCGGCCTGCACGACGTCGGGGGCTGGGGTGGCCTGCAGGACCGCATCCGCGACTCCAAGCTCGGCGAGGCGGGCCTCCACGCGCTGCAGGGCACGGCGCCGGGGGACGTCACCAACCCGATCGGGGCGACCTGGATCGGCATCGTGTTCGGGCTCGGCTTCGTGCTCTCGTTCGGCTACTGGACGACGAACTTCGCCGAGGTCCAGCGCGCCCTCAGCGCCAAGGACCTCTCCGCCGCCCAGCGCACGCCGCTGATCGCCGCCTTCCCCAAGCTGCTGATCCCGTTCGTCGTGATGATCCCCGGCATGATCGCGCTCGTCGTGATCAAGGGCCTCGGCGCCGGCGACCCGGACCTCGAGTACAACAACGCGATCCCGCTGCTGATGAACGAGTACCTCCCCAACGGGATGCTCGGGATCGCCGTCACGGGCCTGATGGCGTCGTTCATGGCGGGCGTGGCGGCCAACGTCTCCGCGTTCAACACCGTCATGACGACGGACCTGATCGAGCCCTACATCGCCAAGGACCGGGCGGACGAGTGGTACGTCGGGGTCGGGCGCTACGTCACCGTCGGCGGCATCGTCGTGGCGGTCGGGACGGCGTTCTTGGCCTCGAGCTACGACAACCTCCAGAACTACCTGCAGGCGCTGTTCTCGATCTTCAACGCGCCGCTGTTCACCACGTTCATCATCGGCATGTTCTGGAAGCGCACGACGCCGAAGGCCGGTCTCTGGGGCCTCGTCGCCGGGACGCTCGCCGCCCTCATCCTCTACGTCGGCTACAAGTTCACCGGCACCTTCGACTTCGGCTCCGACCTCGACGAGTCCTTCTGGGGTGCGGGCTCCGCCTTCGTCGTCGACGCCGTCGTCACGGTCGCCGTGACGCTGTTCACGCAGTCCAAGCCCGAGTCCGAGCTGGAGGGACTCGTGTGGGGGACGGCGAAGATCGACGAGTCCGCCCGCAAGCCGAAGTGGTGGGAGTCGCCGAAGCTGCTCGGCTTCACCGCGATCGGCCTCGCCACCATCCTGACCATCGTCTTCTTCTAGGAGGGAGCGAGCCATGTCCGCACCCGGATCCGCACAGCACACCGACGGCGGCGCCGAGCTGCGCGCGGCCGACACCTTCGACCTGCGCCGCATCATCGGCGGCCTGTTCCTCCTCTACGGGGCCATCCTCGTCGTCGTCGGCCTCGGGGACACCCAGGCCGAGATCGACAAGGCCGCCGGCGTGCACATCAACCTGTGGGCCGGGCTCGGCATGCTCGTGATGGGTGGCCTGTTCATCCTCTGGGCCCTGACGCGCCCGCTGTCGAAGCAGCTCGCCGAGGCCGAGGCCGAGGCGCCTGCCGACTAGCGCAGGCCCGCGCCGGGTCCGGGCGCGACGGGGCGGGCATCGTCCGGCAGGGCGGCGCCCGGCCCGAACAGGGCGAGGACGTGGCCGCCGAAGCCGCCGCCGACCATGCGCGCGCCGGCGGCGCCCGCCGCCTTGACCCGTGCGACGGTCGCCTCGACCGCCTCCGTGGAGGACTCGTAGTCGTCGCGCAGGGACGCGTGGGAGGCGTCGAGGATCGTGCCGAGGCGCGCGAGGTCGCGCGCGCGGAGCGCGTCGACGGCCGCGTCGACGCGGTCGTTCTCCGACAGGACGTGGCGCACGCGCCGGGCCAGCGGGGCCGGGAGGCCGTCGGCGGCGCCGGCGGGCGCGTCGCGCAGCGTCTCGACGCCGAGGGCCGCGCAGGCCTCGCGGCACTCGCGCCGCCGGTCGGCGTAGCCCGATCCGCCGGCCAGCGAGTGGGTGTCGCCGGAGTCGACCGTGGCGAGCTGCCAGTCGCCGAGCGCGAGCGGGACCGGCCGGGTCCCGAGGTCGCTGAAGTCGATCCGCGTGGCCCGGCCGGGGTGGCCGAGCAGCGAGGCGAGCTGGTCCAGGAGGCCGGTCTCGGCCCCGGTCCATTCGCGCTCCGCGCGCGAGCAGATGCGGGCCAGGCGGAGCGGGTCGACGTCCGTGACGCCCGCGACGGCGAGCACGGCGAGCCCGACCGCCACCTCCAGCGCCGCCGAGGACGACAGGCCGGAGCCCTGCGGGACGGTGCCCGAGACCTCGAGGCGGCACGGACGGACCGGCAGGCCGTCGGCCTGCAGCTCGGCGACCATCCCGCGCAGGTACGCGCGCCAGCCCTCCGCGGGCTGCACGTCGCCGGGGTCGAAGCGGTCGGATTCCCCGGCGTCGAGCGCCACCGCCTCGATCCCGCTCGCGGCCGCCGTCGCGGTGACCGTCACGCCCGCCTCGATGGCGAACGGGAGCGCGAGGCCGGCGTTGTAGTCGGTGTGCTCGCCGACGAGGTTCACCCGCCCGGGCGCGAACGCGACGAACCGGTCGAGCATGTGCGAGACCCTAGGGCCGTCAGGTCGTTGGCTGAGACGATGGATAGTGTGCCCTCGATGCGTCCCCGGTCACCGAGAACGGCCTTGGTGCACGACTTCCTCCTCGACGTGCGCGGCGGCGAGCGTGTGTTCCTGGCGCTGGCGAACCTGTTCCCCGACGCCGACCTGTTCACCGCCGTCTACGACGAGCGGGGCACGCAGGGGCGCTTCGCGCACCGCCGCGTCCACACGTCCTACCTGCAGCGGCTGCGTCCCAGCGCGCGCACGTTCCGCTCCCTGCTGCCGCTGTACCCGTCCGCGATGGAGCGCCTGGACCTCTCCGCCTACGACCTCGTCATCTCGAGTTCGAGCGCGTGGGCGCACGGCGTCCGCGTGGCGCCCGGCGCCGCCCACGTCTGCTACTGCCACAACCCGTTCCGCTACGCCTGGGACGAGCGCGACGCCACCCTGGCCGCGCGCGATCCGCTCACCCGCGCGCCGCTGGCGGCCGTGCTCGGCCGCTGGCGCGAGTGGGACCGGCGCGCCGCGCAGCGCGTGGACCGCTACATCGCGAACTCCGCGGACACGCAGGAGCGGATCGCGCGCTGCTTCGACCGCGGCTCGGAGGTCGTCTACCCGCCGGTGGAGACCGCGCGCTTCGCCCCGGCCCCCGACGCCCCCGGCGACTACTGCGTCGTCCTGTCCGAGCTGATGGCGCACAAGCGCATCGACGTCGCCGTGCGCGCGTTCAGCCGGCTCGGCCGCCGACTCGTCGTGATCGGCGACGGGCCGGACGTCCGTCGGCTGCGCGCCCTCGCCGGCCCCACCATCCGCTTCGCCGGCCGTCTCGGCGACCGTGAGGTCGAGCACCTGCTGGCCCACGCGCAGGCGCTCATCGTCTGCGGCAGGGAGGAGTTCGGCATCGCCGCCGTCGAGGCCCAGGCGGCCGGGCGGCCGGTGATCGCCCACGGCGCCGGCGGCGTGACGGAGACCGTCGTGGACGGCGTGACCGGGACGTTCTTCACCCCGTCCGAGCCGGAGGCGCTCGCGGCGGCGGTCGCGCGCTTCGACGTCGACGCCATCGATCCGGCCGCCTGCGCGGCCAACGCCGGGCGCTTCGGCACCGACGCGTTCGCCGAGGGGCTGTTCAACATCCTCGCCGAGGTCCGCGGGGGCGCGCCCCTGTCGATGGCCCGGCCGCCCGTCGACGCCCTGCGCTGAGTCAGGCCCGGGCGTGGCGGGACGGGTGCCCACCGGCCGCCGGCCCGCGGATCGGTCGCGCGGGGACGACCACCTCGATCCCGACGGCCGCCTGGGCGCGCAGCCGCCGGCGCTCGCGCAGGAAGGCGGGGAGCAGGGGCAGTGCCATGCGCGTCCCGGCCAGCCAGGTGCCGCGGCCGGCACGGCGCGACGCCACGGCCCAGGACAGCTGGCGGTAGACGACGAGCGGCAGCCACCGCACCGGGAACGCGCGGGCCACGATCAGCAGCGTGTTGCGCTGCACCCACGCCCCGACGCCGGCCGCCAGCGCGCCCGCAGCCGTCGCACCCCCGGCGTGCCGCGCGACCGCTTCCGGCGCCCACGCGCACGTCCAGCCCGCGAGGCGCAGGCGCAGCCCCAGGTCCACGTCCTCGAGGTAGGTGCCGAGGCGCTCATCGAAGCCGCCCGCGGCCAGCAGCGCGCTGCGCCGGTAGACGGCGGCGCCGGCGCACGCGCTGAACACCTCGCCCGGGGTGTCCCAGCGGCCCGTGTCGCGCTCGAAGCGCCCGCGCTGCTCGGCGACGCCGTCACGGCGCAGGACGTCGCCGGCGTCGTCGAGGATCCCCGGGTCCGACAGCTGCACGAGCTTCGTCGCCACGGACGCCACCCGCGGGTCGGCCAGGGGCGCCAGCGCGTGCTCGAGCCAGTCCGGCGCCAGCTCGACGTCGGTGTTGACGAGGGCGACGGCGGGCGTCGTGACGGCGCCGATCCCCGCGTTGGCGGCCCGGGCGAAGCCGCCGTTGTCGCCCAGGGCGAGCACCCGCACGCCGGGATGGCGCTCGGCGAGCAGGCGCAGGGAACCGTCGGTGGACCCGTCGTCGACGACGAGCACCTCGGCCGGCGCGCACCGCTGCGCCGCCAGCGAGGCGAGGACGCCCGGCAGCCAGGCCTCGCCGTTGAAGTTCGGCACGACGACCGCGACCTCCATCGCGGCGACGGTACCGGAGCCCCGGCGGATGGCCGGTAGGGTCGCCGCGCAGATGCGCCGCGCCCGTCTCCTCCTCGCGGCGACCTGCCTGCTGGCCGCCCCGACGGCGCTGGCGTTCCGCTCGGGCGGCTACTACTCCGAGCCGCGGCTGATCGCCGCGCTCGTCGTCTGGGCGCTCGTGCTCGTCGGGCCGCTGGGCCTGCCGCGCACCCGGGCAGGCCGCGTGGCCCTCGGGGGGCTGGCGCTGATGACCGTCTGGAGCGCCCTCTCGATCGCGTGGGCGCCGCTCGGCGGCCCGGCGCTCGAGAGCACGCAACGGCTCGGGCTCTACACGGGGGCCCTCGTGCTCGCGGTCGGCGTGCTGCGCGCGGCACCGCGGGCGCTGCGGGCGGTCGAGCCCGCGCTGGCGGCGGGCGCCACGCTGGTGATCGGCTACGGGCTCAGCGAGCGCCTGCTGCCGGGCATCCTCTCCTTCGACCGCTCCCGGAGCGCCTTCGGGCGCCTCGAGCAGCCGATCACCTACTGGAACGGGGAAGGGGCGCTGGCGGCCGTCGGGCTCGTGCTGTGCGCCCGGCTGGCCGGGGACCGCTCCCGGCCGCCGTGGGCGCGGGCCCTGGCCGCCGCGGCGATCGTCGCGCTCGGCGCGGGGGTGTACCTGTCGTTCTCGCGCGGGGCGATCGCGGTGGCGCTGCTGGGGATCGTGCTCGTCGCGGCGTTCGAGCCGCTGCGCGGTCAGCTGCGGGCCTGCGGCGTCGCGCTCGTCACCGCCGTCCTGGCCGCGCTGGCGTGCGCGCCCTTCGGCGGCGTGACCGCGCTGGAGGGCGGGCTCGGGACCCGGGAGACGCAGGGGCTCGTGACGCTCGCGCTGCTCGCGATCCTCGCCGCGGTCGCCGCGGTGCTCACCCTGCGCGCCGCGCGGGCCGAGGACGAGCGCGCGTGGACGGCGCCGTCGTGGGGGCACCGGCTGGTGCCCGTGGCCGCGGTCGGCGCGACGCTCGCGGCCATCGCCCTCGTGGCCGGGGGGATCGCGGAGCGCCCGACGCAGGCCGAGCTGTCGCGCGGGGCGCAGGCGACCCGGCTGGCGACGGTGTCCTCCAACCGCTACGAGTACTGGCGCGTGGCCCTGGAGGCCTTCGCCGACCACCCGTTGCGGGGCGGCGGCGCCGGGAGCTTCCGCGTCGCCTGGCTGCGGGAGCGGCGCATCGCCGAGCAGGTCCGCGACACGCACTCGATCGAGTTCGAGATGGCCGCCGAGCTCGGCCTGGTGGGGCTGCTCGCGCTCGGCCTGCTCGCGGGCGGCGTCGTCGTGACCGGCCGCCGGGCGCTCACCGCGCGGCGGGCCGCGGCGGCCGGTCCCGCCGCCGCCGCGCTCGCGTGGTCCCTGCATGCCTCGATCGACTGGCTGTGGCAGCTGCCCGCCCTGTCGCTGCCCGTGCTCGTGCTCGCGGGGACGCTGATCGTGCTCGCCGAGACGCCCGCCCGGGCGCCCGGACCGTCGACTAGCGTGCCGCCGCGATGACCCGGCTGTGGTTCGTGACGCCCGTCTTCTGCGACGTGCCGTCCCTGACGATCCTGCGGGAGCGCATCCTGGACGTCGTCGCGCAGACGCCTGAGCTGGCCGGTGCGGACGTGCGGTTCGTGGTCCTCGACGACACGGCGGGCCGCGATCCCGCGATCGCGGCGATCGCGGCACTCGACGGCGTCGACGTGCTCACGCCGCCCTTCAACCTCGGTCACCAGCGGGGCATCGTCTACGCCGTGCGCAGCCTGCGCCCGCAGCTGGACGACGAGGACGTCGTCGTCACGCTCGACGCCGACGGGGAGGACCGCCCGTCGGACATCCCGCGCCTCGTCCTCCCGCTGCTGGAGGACCCCGCCCGCCGCAGCGAGGTCGTCCTGGCCGTGCGGGCGCGCCGGCGGTACGCCTCGTCGCGCTTCCGCGGCATGTACTGGGTCTTCCGCGGCCTGTTCCGGCTGCTGACCGGCACCTCGGTGCGGACGGGGAACTTCGCCGCCTACCGCGGCTGGCTGGCCAAGCGCCTGCTGCTGCATCCGTCCTTCGACCTGTGCTACTCGTCGACGATGCTCGCGCTGGACACCCCGCGGCGGGTCGTGGAGTGCGAGCGGGGCGCGCGCTACGACGGCTCTTCGCGGATGGGCTACACGCGGCTCGCGCTCCATGCGCTGCGGATGCTGATGCCCTTCGCCGAGCGCATCGCGCGGCGCATGATGATGGTGATCCTGAGCACGATCGTGCTCCTCGTGGCGCTGACGGTCGTCGTGCTGGCGGTCGGGGCCTCCGGCGGCGGGCTGCCCGGGTGGCTGGCCGTGACGCTCGCCGTGGCGGGGTCGGTCTGCGTGATCGGGCTCGGCAACCTGATCGTGCTGTTCACCGTCTTCTCCCAGTCGCGGGCGGTCGGGTTGTCCAACCTCGAGCAGCAGTGGGTGCCGCCGCAGTGGGATCCGTGAGCCGGCGCACGACGCTCGCCGTCGCGGCGCTGACGCTCGTGGCGTTCCTGCTGCGCCTGCCGGCCTTCGGCGACGCGCTGTTCGGGGACGAGATCTCGACGTGGTTCATCGTGGACGGCCACGGGCCACGGACGATCCTCGACATCGTCGACTCGCCGCAGGAGCAGACGCCGCCCGCGATCTTCCTGCTCGCCTGGGTGGCCGCCCACCTCGGCCACGACTCGATGTGGTTGCGGACGCCGTCCCTGCTCGCGGGCGTGGCGACGGTCCCGCTCCTGTTCCTGCTCGGCCGCGCGACGGTCGGCCGGCGCGCGGGGCTCCTGGCGGCGGCCTTCGCCGCGCTCCACCCGTTCCTGCTCTTCTACGCGACGGAGGCGCGCGCCTACGCCCTGGCGGCCTTCCTCGATCTCCTGTCGACCTACGCCCTCGTCCGGGCGCTGCAGGACGGCCGCCGGCGCTGGTGGGTCGTGTACGCCGTCGCGGCGTGCGCGGCGATGTACACGCACTACACGGCGGCCTTCGTGCTGATCGCGCAGGCCGCATGGGCGCTGTGGGCGCACCGGGAGCGGTGGAAGCCGCTGGTGGTCGCGAGCGCGGCCGCCGCCGTGGGGTGGCTGCCGTGGCTGCCCGTCTACCTCGCCACGAGCGACTCGCCGGGGGCGCAGGTCATCGACGGGCTGCACCCGTTCGGCCTGCGGACCGCGGTGGAGGACACCGGGCGCATGCTGACGGGCTCGCCGTTCACCTCGGTCACCCTGCTGCCCGGGCGGCTGTTCGTCGTCCTGCTCGCCCTCGGTGCGGCCGTCGCGGTGGTGGCCGGCGGGCTCGGCTGGCGGCGCCGCCGCCCCGCGGGCGCCACGGGGCTCGGGCTCCTGATCGCCTGCGCGCTGGCGGCGCCGCTGATCGGCGCCGTGGCCTCCATCCTCGGCCCGAGCGTCTTCCTGCCCCGCAACCTCATCACCACGGTGCCCTACGCGTGCCTGTGCGTCGCAGCGCTGGCGCTGGCCGCAGACCGCCGGGTGGCGGTGGCGAGCGTGGCCGCCGTCGCCGTCGGCCTCGGCGCAGGGGCGGTGCACAGCCAGGAGCGCCGCTTCCGCCGCGCGGACGTCGACGCAGCGGTGCGCGACGTCGCGGCGCAGGCCCGGCCGGGCGACCCGATCGTCCTGACGCAGCTCCCGTTCCCCGAGCCGGGGGTGCTGCAGCGCTTCGAGGTCGCGCTGCGCGACGCCCGGCTGCAGCGCCGCTTCCCCGTCATCCGGCTCGGGCTGCCGACCGTGGAGGCCGACCGGGCGCGTCGCGAGCGCGGTCCGGGGCAGTTCGTCGCCCTGCCGCTGGCCCCGCCGGCCGAGGTGGCGGCCGAGGCCCGCCGCGCCGCGCGCCGCGGCACGATCCTCGTCGTCGACGCCACGAAGTCGGTGACGGCGGCCGACGTCGCCTCGGGGCGCCTGGCCGGCCCGTCGCCCGGCGATCAGCTGGCGGACCTCCTCGCGGCGCTGCCCGACTACCGGATCGCGGCGCTGCGCCGCCACCCCGGGCTGCTGCCCACCGACGTCATCACCCTGAAGCGGCGTTAGCCGGGCTTCGCGCCGAGCGGGTCCAGCCGCGCGATGGCCGCCTGCGCGCGCGCGGCGAGCGCCGGGTCGCGCTCGCTGCTCAGGGTGGCGATGAAGCGCCACGCGTCCCGGTTGGCGGGCTCACGCCGCACGATCGACAGGAGCGTCTCGATCGCCGCGTCGTGCTCGCCCTGCCCGTTGAGGAAGATGGCGCGGGTCAGGTCCGCGGACGGGTCCGGGTTCAGCAGCCGCGCGCGCTCGAGGTCGGCGATCGCGCCGCGGGGGTCCTTCCCGCCGTCGGTGAGGGCGCCGGCGACGAGGCGCGTGTCGCGCAGGCCGATGGCCATGACCACGAGGACGCAGACCGCGACGACGGTCGTGACGACCCGCTGGGCGCTCACAGGACCTCCGCGAGCTTGGGCGCCTCGCGGCGGAACACGACGACCGCGAGCACGCAGACCGCGACGTAGATCCCGATCGGGATCGCCAGCCGCGCCCAGCCGCCGGTCAGCTCCACCGGCCCGGGGGCGCTGCCGTCGATCAGCCACCGGTGCTGGAGCGAGAAGATCGGCGCGAGCGGGTTGAGCGAGATGACGTCGCGCAGGCGCTGGGACACCGCCTCGAGCGGATAGAAGACGGGCGTGGCGTAGAACAGCGCCGTCAGCGCGACGGTCCAGATGATCCCGACGTCGCGGAAGCGGGGGTACAGCGACGAGACGATCACGCAGACGGCGATCGTGAACACCGCGAGCGCGAGCAGCAGGACGGGGAACAGCAGCCACGTCCACATCGGCGTCACGCCGAAGGCGAGCAGGAACACGCCGAGGACCACGAGGTTCGGGCCGAGGTTGAACAGCGCCGTCAGGGCGATCGCGAGCGGGATCACGAGCCGCGGGAACTGCGTCTTGCGCACGACCGACTCCGAGGCGAGGACGGACGTCACCGCGGCGCCCGTCGCCTCCTGGAAGAAGCCGAACAGCACCACGTTGGCCAGCAGCAGCACGGGGTAGTGCTCGACGCCCGCGCCGGCGCGGAAGGCCTGGGTGAACACCGCGAGGAGCACCGCGAACAGCAGCAGCGGCCGGCAGATCGACCACAGGTAGCCCAGCGCGGTCCCGAAGTAGGTGCGCTTGAACTCGGTCACCGCGATCAGCAGCAGCAGCTCCCAGGCCCGGCGGCGGCCGCCGCCGAGCGCGGAGGGGCCGGGCACGTCGCGCAGCTCGGCGCTCACGCCGACACCCGCGCCTGCACGTCGGCGTCGACGCGCATCATCCCGCTGACGTCCTCCGTCGGCCCGTCGACGGCGAAGGACAGCAGCCGGAGCCCCTGGACGGCGTTCTCCTTCCCCGGCCGCTGGCGGCGCACCCAGCAGTCCAGGTGGTAGCGGCCGGGCGCCAGCCGGTGCTGGACCTCACCGCCGAGCGTCACGTGCGAGCCCTCCGCGGCGTCCGTGCCGGCCTCGCGCAGGAAGGCGAAGACGTTCGCGCCGTCCTCCGCGCGCACCTGCACGACGAAGTTGGGCGCCAGGAGCTCCTGCGCGGCCTCCAGCACGACGTCCAGGCGCAGCGGCTCCCCGGGGGCGAGCGTCGCGAGCGGCGCCCCGGCGCCGTCCAGCAGCTGCGAGCGGACGATGCGGACGTTGACGTCGGAGATGATGCCCTCGGGCTCGGAGCCGTCGGCCCGCGGGCGGGAGAAGTTCATCCGCAGGTAGCGCGCGGCCGCCTCGTCGGGGGCGCCCGTGTGCCGGACCTCCCCGCGCTCGAGCACCATCGCGCGGTCGCACATGGACTGCACGGTCTCCATGTCGTGGGTGACCAGGATGATCGTCGTCCCCGCCGCGCGCCGCGCCTTGAAGACGTCCATGCAGCGCCGCGCGAACGCCGCGTCGCCGACCGCGAGCACCTCGTCGACGAGCAGCACGTCGGCGTCGGCCTCCACCATGACGGCGAAGGCGAGGCGGACCATCATCCCCGAGGAGTAGTTCTTGAGCTTGAGGTCGGCGAACTCGCGCAGCTCGGAGAAGTCGAGCACGCTGTCGAAGCGCCGCCGCGCCTCCCGCCGCGTCAGCCCCATCAGGACGCCGTTGAGGATCACGTTCTCACGCGCGGCGAGCTCGGGGTTGAAGCCGACGCCCAGCTCGATGAACGGGGCCAGGCGACCGGCCACCCGCAGGCGCCCGGAGTCCAGTCCGTAGATGGACGCCATCACCTTCAGCAGGGTGCTCTTGCCGGACCCGTTGCGGCCGACGATGCCGAAGAACTCGCCCTGGTGGACCTCGAAGGAGACGCCCTTGAGCGCCTCGAGCCGGCGGGACTCGATCCGGCGCAACGGGTGCACGACCCGCTCCTTGAGCGAGTCGACCCGGTGGTCGGGGACGTCGAAGGCCTTGTGGAGGTCGTGCGCCTGGACGACCATGGGGGCGGTGGTTGGTGATGGCCGCGGAATCGGCGCCGACCATACACTCGCCGGCGCGATGCTCGCCTTCGGTTCGGCCGTCACCAAGCCCGACGTGTACGCCCGCTGCGCGGCGGCGGGGCTCGCACGGGTCACCGAGCCGGACTCCCTCGTGCTCGACCGCCCGTCGATCGGCTCCCTCCAGGCCTCCTACAACGCGCTGCTGGACGAGCTGGCCCCCCGCGAGGACCTCGAGGCGGTGGTCCTGCTCCATCAGGACACCGAGATCGTCGACCCGGACTTCTGCGAGGTGGTGCGCGAGACGCTGCGCGACCCCGACGTCGGCCTGATCGGCTGCGTCGGCGCCGTCGGCGTGCGCTCCATCGCCTGGTGGGAGGGGTCGGTGACCTGCGCGTCGTTCTCCCATCGCTACCACGAGCACGGCGGCGGGGACCTGCCCGCGTTCTCCTGGGCCTGGTCGGACGCGCCGCCGTACGCCCGCATGGGGGAGGTCGACACGATCGACGGCTTCCTGCTCGTCCTGTCGCCCTGGGTGGCCCGCAACGTGCGCTTCGACGAGCGCCTGGGCAACCTGCACGGCTACGACTACGACTACTGCCTCCAGGTGCGCGACAGCGGCCGCAAGGTCGTCACGGCCGGCTTCCGCGCCGTCCATCACCACTCGCTCGTGCTCGTCAACGAGCCGGAGTCGTGGGTGGACGCGCACATCCAGGTCGCCGAGAAGTGGGACGGGCGGGGCCTCGGCGTCGCCGACACGCCCGGCTCCTGGCGCGAACGGGCGCTCCGTGCGGAGGCCGAGCGCGACGCCGCGCGGGCGATCGACCACGGCCTCGACCTCGAGACGCGCGCGAAGGCCTCGTTCCTGCGGCGCGCCCTCGCCGAGACCACCGAGAGCGTCTCCTGGCGCCTCACGGCCCCCCTGCGGCGGTCCGGCGGCTCATGATCGTCTTCGGCACCGCCCTGGCCGACGAGGAGGCCTACGCGCGCTACGCGGCCCCCGGCATCCAGCTCGCCCGCGAGGAGGACGGGATCGCCTACGCGTTCGCGCCCGTCGCGCCGATCGGCCGCGCCTACAACCTGCTGCTGGACGCCGCCGCGACCCATGAGGACCTCGAGGCGTTCGTGATCGTCCACCCGCGCTGCGAGATCACCGACACCGACTTCGTCGCGAAGGTCCGGGCCGAGCTCGCAGACCCCGGCGTCGCGATCGTCGGCTGCGTCGGGGCCCGTGACGTCACCTCCATCGCCTGGTGGGACGCCGCGCTCGTCGCCGGCCCCGTCGTGCGCCGCTACGGCGACCACGGGGGCGGCGAGCTGCCCCTGCACGGCTGGCGCGACGCCGAGCCCGCGCCCGGCGACGTCGAGGTGGTGGACGGCAACCTGCTCGTCCTCAGCCCGTGGGCGGTGCGCAACCTGCGCTTCGACGAGCAGCTGTGGCTGGGCTACGGCTTCGACATCGACCTGTGCCTCCAAGCGCTCGAGGCCGGCCGCAAGGTCCGGGTCGCGCCGCTGTCGGTCACGCTCCACCAGGGCTTCGAGCTCGTCGAGGTCCCCGAGACGTGGGCCGCGGCGCACGTCGCGTTCGCGACCAAGTGGGGCCACCGGCTGCGGCCGATGCCGGCGGAGGAGGATGACGTCGAGTGGCGCGAGCGGGCCCGCCGGGCCGAGGCCGAGCGCGACGCGGCGCGCGCGATGACCGCCGGGCGCGCCCTGATGGCCGACGCGGAGCTGGGTCGCCTCCAGGAGGCGTTCGACGCGGCGACGGGCACCCTCGGCTGGCGGCTCACCGAGCCGCTGCGACGCGGCAACCAGCTGCGCCGCGAACGCGCGCGGCGCAAGCTGCCCTAGTCGCCGAGCGCGTCGCGGATCTCGCGCTTGGAGACCACGGACGCGTCCGTGGCGACCCCGGCGGAGCGGCGGATCTGCGACAGGCGCTCCGCGACGGAGAACGCGCTGGAGTCCAGCAGGCGGCGCAGGACGGCCTCCTGGCGGGCGACCTTGGCCTGCAGCGCCCACAGCTCGATGAGCCGCGTGTGCTGGGTGGCGAGCTGGTGCACGCGGTTGGCCTCGAGGCGCTCGAGGACGGGGTGGCGGTCGAACGGATCCACGACCGCCGCGACGGCGTCCGACCAGGGCGCGTCGGTGGACCAGGCGACGCCGAAGCCGAAGAACACGGGCACGGCGGCGAAGCGGACGTCGGCACGGCCGGCGGCGAAGTCCTCCACGGCGGTGCGGACCCCGTTGCGCGGACCGCCCTCGTGCTTGGCGGAGTTCGGGTAGGGCAGGCCGCCGCCCGGGACGATCCCCTCGTTGCCGGGGAAGATGCCGCCCTCGGTGCCCGCGGTGGGGTGGATCGCGTCGGCGGGGAGGGAGGAGGCGGCGTGGTAGTCGTCGCGGCGCGCGTGCGGCCAGCACACGTCGTGGAAGAGCAGCAGCGGCAGCTCGGCGCCCGGGGCGCGCTCGGAGAGGATGCGCAGCTCCTCCGTGACCGTCCACCAGTTGTGGTCGCCGTCGAGGACGATCGCGTCGGGCAGCTCGATGCGCGGCAGCGCGTCGAGGCTCGTCTCGCGGATCAGCTCGAGGCCCGCGTGCTCCTCCGCGAGGGCGACCAGGTCGGGCTGGGGCATCGGGTCGACGGCGCCGATCGTGGCGCCCGTCGTGGCCGCCCAGGCGACGAGGAGGCGGGTCAGGTCGCCGGCGAAGGCCCCGACCTCCACGACGGACCGCGCGCCCGCCGCCTCCAGGCACGGCAGCATCAGCTCCGCGGACTGGGCCAGGGAGACGCCCCAGTGGTCGGGGTCGTGGGCGTAGGGGTCGAGGCCGAAGAGGGGGCTGTCGCGTGTGTCCGTCACTGGGCGCGTGAGGGTAGAACCTCTTGGACCGGCGCCGGCGGCGGGCCGCGCCGCGGCAGCCGGCCCGTCAGCGTCAGCACGGGACGCTCGACGAGCACCCAGGACAGCGTGGCGGCGCAGAGGGTCAGGCCCAGCACGACCGGTCCCACGAGCCACACGGACCGGCCGGCGAGCCACTCCGTCAGGGGGTAGTGCCAGAGGAAGATGCCGTAGGAGATCAGCCCGAGGGCCGCGGCCGGCCCGGTGGCGAGGGCACGCACGGGGAGGGACGGGCGCGCGAGGTCGGGGAGGACGACCGGGCCGAGCAGGCACAGGGCGACGAGCGCGAAGGCCACGGTCTCCAGCCGCACCTCGCCCGGGGTCTCGAGCAGCGCGACGCGCGGCAGCAGCCCGGCGTAGCTGAGCACGAGCAGGACGATGAGCGCCGCGGTGAACCACGGGCCGCCGGCGGCGAAGGCCCGCACGGCGGCGGGTCGCTCGGCGACGGGACGGCCTGCCCAGGCGGCGTGCCCGACGGCCAGGCCCATCCCGACCGCGAACCACGGCCACTTCCCGAGCACCGTGTTGGGCAGCACGGACGGTCCGTCGCCCGCCAGGACGGCGGTGAGCGCCACCGTCGCCGGCACCGACAGCGCGAGCGCCCACAGCTCCAGCCGGACCTGGGCCTGCGGTGTGCGGCCGGCGAGCGCGCGCGCGGCCAGCCAGGCCAGCAGCGGCAGGACGAGGTAGAAGGTCAGCTCGGTCGACAGCGACCAGGCGACGCCGATCCCGCCGAGCACCGTGTCGGTGGAGTAGACCTGCAGCAGCCCCCAGTAGGCCCACCAGCGGTCCCCGAAGGCGCCGTTGACCTCGTCGGGGAGCAGGAGGCCCAGCACCAGGAGCGCCACCCAGTAGGCGGGCAGGATGCGCCCGAGGCGCCGCAGGGCGTAGCGGCGGCGGTCGGGACCGGGCACGCCGTCCAGGCGGGCCGCGACCCAGGGCCGGTACAGCAGGAACCCCGAGAGGGCGAAGAACAGGGCCACCCCGGCGTTGAGGCGGCCGCTGAGCGGCCCCAGCGCCCCCTCGGCGGTGAACCCCGACGTGAAGGCGACGTGCGTCCCCACCACGGCAAGCGCCGCGAGGGCACGCAGGCCGTCGACGGCCGGCCGACGGTCGGCGCTCATCGCGCCCGGCGGGCCTGCAGTCGGTTGCGGGCCGTGATCGCACCCACCCGCAGGCGGTCGCGGATCAGCCGCGGGGCGTCGTCGCGCAGGGCACGCAGGACCTCGGGCGTGGAGTAGTTCAGGACGCCGAGCCGGACGGCGTCGGGCTGGTGGTCGTAGAGCTCCTGCGCCTCCACGAGGCTCGGGAACGTCTGGAGGTCGATGTCGAGGTCGCGGCCGTGGGCGCCGATCCCGACGACGTGGAAGGGAAGCAGCGGATGCCCGATCCCGGCCACCCAGGTGGACTCGAAGTCGGCGAGCACCGCGCGCATCCCCTCGGGGGTGAAGCGGAAGAAGTCGCTCGGATAGCCGTGGATGCCGAACAGCATCACGGAGGAGACGATGCAGATCCCACCGTCGCGGCTCGTGACGCGGGCCAGCTCGCGCCCGGCCTGGGGCGGGTCGGCGCAATGCTCGAGCGTGTCGACGCACAGCGCGGTCCCGACCTCGCCGTCGGAGAAGCTCAGCCCGCGCAGGTCCTCGACGCGGTCGACGCCGGGGCCCAGGCGCATGTCGGTCCCGAGGATGTCGCGGTCGGGGAAGAGGGAGCGCAGGTCGCCCTGCTGGTGCGCCTCCACCTGCATCGCGCCGAACTCGACCATCGGGTCTCGAAGCTCCAGCGCGCGGGCCGCGTCGGCCACGAAGGCCCGGATCAGCGGCTGCGCCACGGCGGGATCAGACGGCGAGCGGCCGGTACGCCTCGGGGAAGGCGGAGGCCCCGAAGAACCAGCTCTCCACGGCGTAGCGCGGGTTGGGCATCGACGGGTCCGAGCCGGTCTGATGGAGGAACAGGTCGTCGAAGAGGAGCGCGTCCCCGGGCTCGAAGACGGGGCGCTCGATCGGCGTGTCCCCGGCCGCCTCGCGCGCGTTGGCGTCCGAGATCTGGATGTCGATGAACGTGTCGTCGGTACCCGCCGCCACGATGTGCTCGAGGCGCTTGGGGACGATGTCGAGGCCCGGGGCGACGTCGCCGCAGCGCGACAGGGACAGCCACAGGTTGAGCGCGCGCACCTCGCCCATGAACTTGCCGTCCTGGTGCCAGGCGCCGGTGACCGTCGGCTCGGCCTTGCGCAGCGTCGTCTTCTCGGCCGAGAGCAGCAGCGGCTCGCCGAGGTAGCCCTCGACGAGGGCGTCGAAGTTCGCCCGGCGCAGCAGCCGCAGCAGATCGGCGGCGAGCTTCGGCGAGTCGGCGGCCAGGACCCCGCCGCCCTCCTGGATCCACGGGCGCAGGTCGTCGAGCGGGCCGTAGGGCGCGGCAGGGACGAACTCGTCGTAGTAGCCGGGCGTGCCCGCGCCACCGGCCTGCATGGCGGTCCGCTCGGCGAAGGCGCGGTCGATCTCGGCGGCCAGCGCGAGGGCGTCCTCGCGGCCGACGAGGCCGCGCACGAGCAGGCAGCCGTCGCGGAGGATGCCGGCGCGCAGCAGGCCGGGCGTGACGTCGGCGGCAGCGATCTCCGGCAGGCGCTGCTGCGGCAGGGCGGCGGTGTCCGGCTCGGGGTGGCTGGGCGTGCGGCCGTCGCCGCCGAGCATGGCCAGGCCGAGCTCGTGGCGCACCCGCAGCAGGCGGCGCTCGGCGTCGCGGTCCTCGCGGCCCCCCGTCGCCTCGGCGAGGCGGTCGAGCTCGTCGCGCAGCTCCCGCGGGTCGCGGTCGGCGACGGCGGTGAACGCTGCGGCGGCCGCGCCCGGCTGCCTGTCGCGGCGGCGGAAGAGCTTCATGGCGCGAGCGTAGCTCAGGCGCCAACGGGCCTGGCGGGCGCGCCGACGACCGTCGCGCCCGGCGCCACGTCGTCCACGACGACGGCGTTGGCGCCGATCGTGGCGCCGGCGCCGATGCGCACGGGACCGATGACCTTCGCCCCGGTCCCGATGGCGACGTCGCGCTCGATCGTGGCACCGCGCGGGTCGCCGGCCTTCAGGCCGATCGTCACCCAGGGGGCGAGGGTGACCCCCGGCCCGATCTCGACCAGTCCGTCGATGACGACCTGGCCGTGGATCACGTAGACGCCCGGGGCGACGAGGACCGGGTCGCCGATCGACACCTGCGCGAGCGCCATCGACCCGCGGTGCGCGAGACGCGGCAGGACGGGGACGCCGCGGGCCTGCGCGCGGGCCTTGACCCGGTACAGCGCCTGGGCGAGGAACGCGTCGCTGGTCCAGCACAGGCGCAGGATCAGGCGGGCCACCGCCAGCGTCCCCTGCGCATCCGACGCCTCACCCCGGAAGGCCGCGGTGGCGCGGGCGTCGGCGACGACGGCCTCGCGCAGCCGCGGGTGGCGCGCACGCAGGGACCGCCAGAACGCCGCCGCCTCGTCGGCCATCAGACCGCCAGCGGCGCGTAGCCGTCCGGGAACGCGGAGGCCCCGAAGAACCAGCACTCCACGGCGTAGCGCGGGTGACGCATCGACGGGTCCGATCCCGTCGCGTGGAGGAAGCGGTCGTCGAAGAGCAGCGCGTCGCCGGGGGCGAAGGCCGGGCGGACGATCGGGTGCGGGGCCGCCGCCTCCTCGGCCATGCGGCGCGAGACCTGGAAGTCGATCATCGCGTCGTCGGTGCCGGCGGTGACGAGGTGCTCCAGCCGCCGGGGGACCAGGTCGAGGCCGGGGGCGTCGACGCCGCAGTCCGACAGCGACAGCCAGAGGTTCAGCGCGCGCACCTCGCCCATGAACGCGCCGTCCTGGTGCCAGGCGCCGGCGACGGTCGGCTCGGCCTTGCGCAGGGTGGTCTTGTGCGTCGAGATCGTGGCCGGCTCACCGAGGTAGCCCTCCACGAGCTGGGGGACGCCGGCCTGCTCGAGCAGGGCGAGGGTCTCGTGCGCGAGCCGCGGCGAGTCGCAGGCCAGGACGCCGCCGCCCTCCTCGATCCACGGGCGCATGTCGGGCAGGTCGTCGCCACCGCGCTCGGGGACGAAGGGGAGGTACCACTCGGGTTGCGGCGGGCGGCCGGCGCGCTCGCCCGCGCGGGCGGCGAAGGCCCGCTCGATGCCGTCCGCGAGCGCGGTGGCGCGGCCACGGGGGATCAGACCGCGGACGAGCAGGCAGCCGTCGCGCAGGATGGCGGCGCGCAGGACCGCGGGGGTGAGGCCGGCGGGGGCCAGCGCAGGGAGCGGGTCGCCCACGGGGAGGCCGGGAGCCGGCTCGGCGTGCCGCGGCGCGGCGTGGGGCTCCTGCACCCGGCGCAGCCCCTCCCGGTGGCGCTCGCGCAGCTCCTGCGACCGGTCGGGCCGGCGGCGGCGCTTGAGCAGGTCCATGGGCGCGAGCGTATCGGGCGTAGGGTGCTCGGCTTGTCCGCGGACCTCCACGTCGAGCTCGACGCCCCGCTGCCCGCCGCGCTCGTCGGCGGCGCGCCCACGGCGCTGCACGTCGGCGGGTGGTGCGTGGCCCCGGCCGGCCGCATCGTGGCGCTCGACGTCGTCGTCGACGGCGTCGCGCAGGCCGTCACCGCGCACGGTGCGCCGCGGCTCGACGTCTTCCGCGCGCTCCACCCCGGAATGGATCCCTACGCGCTCGACGTCGAGCGCGACGAGGACTCCGCGGGCGACCCCGGCCTGCATGGCTACCGCAGCGGGTTCTGGGCGACGGTGCGTCTCGGTGGCGCCGGCCCCTGGACCGTCGACCTGCGCGCGACGCTCGACGGCGGCGCCGTGGTGGGGGCGGCGCTGGGCGTGATCGCGGTCGAGGCGCTGCCGGCGCCGCTTCCCCTGTCCGCCCCGGGCGGCGACGGTCCGCTCGTGGCGGTCTGCATGGCGACGTATGACCCGCCCCCCGGCCTGTTCGAGGCGCAGCTGGCGTCCATCCGGGCGCAGACGCACGGCAACTGGGTGCTCGTGATCGCCGACGACGGCTCGCGGCCCGAGCGCCTGGCGGCGATCCGGGCGGCGGTCGCCGGCGATGCGCGGATCGCCGTCGTGGAGGCCGAGCGGCGCCTGGGCTTCTACCGCAACTTCGAGCGCGCGCTGGCCCTCGCCCCGGCCGAGGCGGCGTACGTCGCCCTCGCCGATCAGGACGACGTCTGGGACGCGGACAAGCTCGCGGTCCTGCTCGCCGGGCTGGGGGACGCGGAGCTCGTCTACTCCGACGCGCGGGTCGTCGGCACCGACGGGCAGCCGATCGCCGACACCTACTGGGGCACGCGGCGCAACAACCACGACGACCTCCTCTCCCTCCTGGTCGCCAACGCCGTCACGGGGGCCGCGTCGCTGCTGCGCCGGGCGGTGCTCGACGACGCGCTGCCGTTCCCGCCCGCGCAGTTCGCGCACTTCCACGACCACTGGCTCGCCCTCGTGGCCCGGTCGCGCGGCCCATCGCCTACGTGGACCGGCCGCTGTACGACTACGTCCAGCACGGCGACGCGTCGCTCGGGCACGCCGCCGCGACCCGGATGCCGACGCTGCGCGACCGCGTAAGCGCCCTCCGCCGCGACCCGCGCGAGCGCGTGCGGCTGTGGCGGATGCACTTCTTCGTCGACGTCTGCCGGCTGGTGAGCGAGGCGACGATCCTCCTCGACCGGGTCGGTCCGCGGATGGCGCGGCGCGACCGCCGGGCGCTCGAGCGCTTCGTGCGCACGGACACCTCCTGGGTCGCGCTGGGGATGCTGGCGGCGCGGGGCGCGCGGGAGCTGCTGCGGCGCACGCCCGAGACGCTGGGCGCGGAGTGGATGCTCGCCCACGGGTTCGCCTGGCGGCGGCTGCTGGACGCCACGACCCGCGAGCGCCCCCAGCGCGGCCTGCGCCTGGACGCCGTCCCGCCGCCGTCGCTGGCCATGGCGCCGGGGCGCACGGCGGCGGAGCTGCCCGAGATCCGCAGCGTGGAGGAGAAGGTGCGGCCGCTGGATCTCGCGATCGGGGACGGGCCGGCGCGGGTGAACCTCCTGCTGCCCGCGATCGATCTCGACCACCTGTTCGGCGGCTACATCGGCAAGTTCAACCTCGCGCGACGCCTGGCCGAGCGCGGGCACCGCGTCCGCCTGGTCACGGTGGACCCGGGGGCGCCGCTGCCGCCGGACTGGCGCTCGCGGGTCGAGGCCTACGCGGGGCTGGAGGGCCTGTTCGACCGGGTGGAGGTCGCCTTCGCCCGCGGAGCCGCGCCGCTCCCCGTCACGCGGGAGGACCGGTGGATCGCCACGACGTGGTGGACGGCGCACATCGCCGACGAGGCGGCCCGGGCGACGGGCGCCCCCGGCTTCCTCTACCTGATCCAGGAGTACGAGCCGTTCACGTTCCCGATGGGGACGTGGGCGGCGCTGGCCGAGGCGAGCTACCGCTTCGAGCACCGGGCGCTGTTCTCGACCGCGCTGCTGCGCGACTGGTTCCGGGCGGAGCGGGTCGGCGTCTACGCGGCGGGTGCGGCGGCGGGCGACGAGGGCTCGGCCGTGTTCTCCAACGCGATCACCGCGGTCTCGGCGCCCCCGGCGGCCGAGCTGGACGCCCGGCGGGTGCGGCGGCTGCTGTTCTACGCGCGCCCGGAGGCGCACGCGGCGCGCAACCTCTTCGAGCTCGGGGCGCTGGCGATCAAGCGGGCCGCCGAGTCCGGCGCGCTGCGCGGGTGGGAGCTGCGGGGCGTCGGCACCACCGCGCTGGGCCGATCCCTGTCACTGGGCGGCGGCGCGACGCTCGAGCTGCTGCAGCGCTCGGCGCAGGGCGACTGGGCGACGCTGCTGCCGGGGCACGACGTCGGCCTGGCGCTGATGCACACCCCGCACCCGAGCCTCGTCCCGATCGAGATGGCCTCGGCCGGCCTGCTGACCGTGACGACGGCCTTCCCGCCCAAGACGCCGGAGGCGATGGCGGCGATCTCGGCCAACATCGTGGCGGCCGAGCCGACGGTCGCCGGGGTGGCCGACGCGCTGATCGCCGCGGCGGCCGGGGCGGCGGACGGCGCGCGCCGTGTCGCCGGCTCCGCGGTCGCGTGGCCGCGCGACTGGGACAGCGCCTTCGGCGACGACCTGATGGCGCGGGTCGAGCGGCTGCTGCGCGGCTAGGGCCGTGTGGCCCGTCGCGCGGGGACCAGCCGCCCTAGGGGGCGGTGTCGGGCTCGCGGCCGGCGCGCGTGACGGCGAAGCGCGCGGCGCCGCCGACGAGGGCGAGGACGAGGAGGACGATCGCGATGACCGCGCCCGTGCCGAGCCCGCCGCCTCCGCCGCCCTTGTCGCCCTTCGACGCCGCTGCGGCCGTGGCCTCCTGGGCGTCCTGGGCCGCCTGGGCCTGCTCCCGCGCGGCCCGCTCGCGCGCGGCCTTGCGCTTGGCGGCGACGCGGCGGGCCTTGGCGCGGGCGGCCTTGCGCCGCTTCGCGGCGGCGCGCTTGCGCTCGGCTGCGGCGGCGGCCGGGTCGACCGTGGGGGCGGCGGTCGGCGCCGTGGCGGGGGCGCGCGTGGGGACCGCGGTGGGGACGGCCGTCGGCGCCGCCGTGGCGGAGCGCTTCGGCTTCTGCGACTCGAGGGGGTCGATGTACTGGCCGTCGCCGGCGCTCTGGGCGCGCGCGGCGGTCGGCGCCAGCAGCAGCGCGAGCAGCGGGACGAGGCACCAGCGGCGGAGCATGGGCCCGACCATAGGGAACCGGTTCGCGCGATCGGCCATGCGGCTGCAACGGGCCGCGGGCGCCAGCGGTGCGCTGTTGTGGCCCGTCAACGGTCGAGCTGGGCTCGGAGCTGATCGCGCTCGCGGTCGCGCGGACGCCGCAGCGCCGTGCGGGCGGCCAGGCGGGTGGCGAACGTCAGCCGCTGCGCGAGCTCGTCGAGGACGGCCGCGCGCCGGCCGCGGCGCGCCCGCACGACCGCCCGGCGGCGCCGGGCGAGCAGGGCGTGGGGCTCTCCGGCGTAGGCCTGCTTCGTGCTGTGCCCGCCGGCGTGACGGACGGTCACCTGGGGGATGAGGACGGTCGGCACCCCGCGCTCGCGGGCATGGAGGCAGAGATCGAGGTCCTCGAAGAAGAGGAACACGTCGGGGTCGAAGGGCCCGAGCCGGCGCAGGGTCTGCGTGCGGGCGACGACGCACGCCGCGATCGCCCAGCCGACGGTGCGGGGCCGACGTGCGCGCCACGGTTGGGCGCGGTCGCGCAGGGCCGGGCCCAGCAGCGGCGGATGGACGAGCGCCGGCAGGAGCGCCCCGGGGGTCCCGGGGAGGGGGTGTGCGGACGCCTCGACCCGGCCGTCGGTCCCGATCAGCCGCGGGACGAGCAGGGCGTCGTGCTCCGCCGCGGCGGCGACGAGGCCGCGGATGCCGCCGTCGAGCAGCTCGCAGTCGGGGTTGAGGAGGATCGTCACGGGGTGGCGGGCCCGGCGCACGCCGGCGTTGTTCGCCGCGCCGAAGCCGGGGTTGGCGCCGAGCGCGACGACCTCGCAGCCCGCCGCGGCCGCCAGCGCGGGTCCGTCGTCGGCGGAGGCCGTGTCCACCGCGATGACCTGCGCGCCGGCCAGGTGCCGCGCGAGCGAGGCGAGCAGCGGCGGCAGCTCGCGGGCCGAGTCGTGAAGGACGACGACCACGGAGACGGGGGTCACGCCGCGACCTCCCACGTCCCGCGTGTCGCGGCGGCGCACGGCAGTGCGGTCGGGGTCATGCGGCGGCCTCCGCCAGCGCCGTGCGGGTCTCGCGGGCGACGTCCTCCCACGTCCGGCCGGCGAGCGGCGGGCGCCGGGTGGCGCGGTTCCCGTCCACGGCGAGCAGCGCGGCGGCCAGGGCCTCCGGGTCCTCCGCCGGGAAGAAGGTGGCGGCGTCGCCGAGCACCTCGCGCACGGGCGGCAGGTCGCTGCTGATGACCGGCGTGCGGTGGGCGAGGGCCTCGAGCCCGGGCAGGCCGAAGCCCTCCAGGCGCGAGGGGACGACGAGCGCGGCGGCCCCGGCGTACAGCGCGCCGAGGCCGGGGTCGTCGACGTGGCCCGCGTCCCGCACGCCGGGGACGCGGAGCAGCCCGTCGAGGCGGCCGGCGCCGACGACCACGAGCGTCGTCTGCAGGCCGCGGCCGCGGGCGAGCCGCAGGGCGGCCTCCAGCACGTCCGGCCCCTTGCGCGGCTCGAGCGCTCCCACGAAGAGGAGGTGCCCGCCCTCGTGCCGCGCCACGGACGGGGGACGGACGGCGGCGGCGAGATGCACCGCCTGCACCCGGGTGGGGTCCAGCCGCCAGGCGGCGGCGACGTCCTCCGCGCCCCAGCGGGTGGTGGTGAGCACGCGCGCCGCGCCGCGCGCGAGCCGGCGCGGCCGGGCCGCG
Organism: uncultured Solirubrobacteraceae bacterium; assembly: GCA_963726825.1. GTDB lineage: Bacteria > Actinomycetota > Thermoleophilia > Solirubrobacterales > Solirubrobacteraceae > DATLGB01. The sequence goes on from CAVSDT010000002.1 coordinate 783,064, forward strand.
GCGTGCCAGGCGCGCTCGTAGCGGGTGAAGTCCTGCGGCCGCGCCTCCCAGGAGCGGTCGTGGACGGTGAGCACGTAGGGCACGTCGCCGACCGCAACGGGCGCCGGCGCGGCGAGCCACGCGACGTCGCATCCCCCGGCGAGCCGCTCGAGCGTCGGTCGCCCGGTCGCCGCGGCGGCGGAGAACAGCACCCGCCCGGGGAAGGCGGCCGGCACGGGCCACACGCCGGCCCGTCCGTCCGGCCGCCCCCCGGTGAAGGCGTCACGCGCGTGCACCGGCCCGCCTCGCGGCAGGACGACGCGCAGCTCGTCCTCCGGCGCGACAGCCGGCCACGCCCGCAGCAGGGCGCCCAGGTAGTGCGCGATCCCGCGCGCCGGCCCGCCCACGAGCGAGCGCCCGTCGACGGCGATCCGCAGGCCGGTCACGACCGCCCCGTCCGGCCGGGGAGCACGCCGGCGGCGCGGTTCGGTGGCTGTCCCGGCACGGTCCGGACACGGGGTGGTCGGGGTTGACCGCGATAGGCGCGGACAACCCCGACCACCCCCCCGCAGGGGGCGCCACGGGCAGCGCGCCGCGCCGCCCGTGGCCGCCCCGCGCACCCGTCTGCGACCCTCCCCGCGTGTCCGGACCGGTCGTCATCGACGCGCGCGCCGCCGCCCGGCCAGAGCTCGGAGGCGTGGAGCGCTGGGCGCGGGAGCTCGTCGCGCGGCTGCCCGTCCTGCGGCCCGGCGGCTACGTGGTCTGCCGGCCGCCCCAGGCCCTCAGCCACCGGCTCGGTCACGCGTGGGAGCAGGGGGTCCTGCCGGTTCAGGCCGCCCGGCACCGCGCGCGGCTGACGCTCTGCCCGGCCAACCTCGCGCCCCTCGCGGGCACGCGCAACGTCGTCGTCATCCACGACGCCGCCGCGCTGCACACCCCGGGCTGGTACTCGCCCGCCTACGCCGCGCTGCAGGCGCGCATGCTCCCCGCGATCGCGCGCCGTGCGGCTCATCTGGTGACCGTATCCGAGTTCTCCAAGGCCGAGCTCGTCCGCCTGCTGGGGGTCACGGCGGACGCGGTCTCGGTGATCGGCGGGGGCGTGGGGGAGGCGTTCACGCCGCACGCCGACGCCGCCGGGGCGCGCGCCGCGCTCGGCCTCGACCGCCCCTACGTCCTCTGCGTCGCGAGCGCGACGGCGCGCAAGAACCTCGGCTCCCTCACCCTGGCGGCGCGGGCGCTCGCACGGGACGGCGTCGACCTCGTCGTCGCCGGCGGCGGCCGCCCGCAGTTCGCCGCCGAGCAGGGCCTCGGCGCCCTCCGCCTCCTCGGCCACGTCCCCGACGCGCACCTCCCGGGCCTCTACGCCGGGGCGACCGCGTTCGTCCTTCCCTCCCGCCACGAGGGGTTCGGACTCACCGCGCTGGAGGCGATGGCCTGCGGGACGCCTGTCGTCGCCGCGAGCGCCGGCGCGCTGCCGGAGACCGTCGGCGACGCGGGCGTCCTCGTCGCGCCTGAACCCGAACCGCTGCGCGACGCCCTCACCGCGCTGCTGCGCGACGACGCGCGACAGCGGGACCTGCGCGAGCGTGGCCTCGAGCGCGCCGCCACCCGCACCTGGGCGTCGACCGCCCAGGCGGTCGACGCTCTTCTGCAACGCACCTAAAGTCGCGTTCTGGTCGTCCCAGCGACCGCAACGCGCCTTTAGGTCCCTCCCGGACGGGCGCCCGGCGCTAGACCTCCGCCCCGATCCCCGTCTCGGAGCGCACGCGGAGCTCGTGGTACTTGGCCTCGTCGGCCGGGGTGCGGGCGAGCATCGTGCCGAGCCAGCAGAAGAACATGCCCGCCGGGATCGAGATGATCGCCGGGTTGGCCAGGGGGATGGGGGAGCCCTCGGAGTCCGGGCCCGGCCACACCGGGGGCGACAGGACGATGAGGATCACCGCCACCAGCAGGCCGCCGAGGACCCCGACCACCGCGCCCGTCGTGTTGAAGCGCTTCCAGAACAGCGCACACAGCAGCGCGGGGAGGTTCGCCGACGCCGCGACCGCGAACGCGAGCCCGACGAGGAGCGACACGTTGAAGCCCTCGCCGGCCAGGATCGACACGAGGATCGCGAGGATGCCGAGGGAGAACGCGGTGATGCGGGCGACCCAGACCTCCTCGCCCTCGTCGGCCTGGTCGCGGCGCACCACGCCGGTCCACACGTCGTGGGCGACCGCGCCGGACGCCGCGATCACGAGCCCTGCGACCACCGCGAGGATCGTGGCGAAGGCCACGGCGGAGATGATCGCCACGAACAGGTCGCCGCCGACCGTCCCGGCGCCGCCGCCGAGCTCCTGGGCCAGCAGCGGCGTCGCGAGGTTGCCGCCGGCGGACGCCTCGACGGCCTCCTCGCCGAGCAGCGCCCGCGCGCCGACGCCGATGATCATCGTCATGAGGAAGAACGCGCCGATCAGCGCCACGGCCCAGCCGATCGACTTGCGTGCCGCCCGGGCGTCGGGGACGGTGAAGAAGCGCACGAGCAGATGGGGGAGCCCTGCCGTGCCGAGCAGCAGCGCGAGGCCGAAGGAGATCCCGTCGATCGCCTTGGGGTACTGCTGGCCGCTCGTCAGGTACCCGCCCTTGGGGTAGTTGTCCGCGGCGCGCGAGAACAGCTCGAACGGGTTGAAGCCGACCTTGCCGAGCACGAGCACCGTCAGCACGACGCCGACGATCATCAGCAGCCCGGCCTTGATGATCTGCACCCACGTCGTGGCGAGCATCCCGCCGAAGACGACGTAGACGATCATGAACGTGCCGGTGACGATCACGGAGATCGTGAAGTCGATCCCGGCCAGCGCCTGGAGCAGCACGCCCGCCCCGACCATCTGCGCGACGAGGTAGACGAACGACACCGCCAGCGTTCCCATCGCCGCGGCCGTCCGCGCCGGCCGCGCGTTCATGCGAAACGACAGCACGTCGGCCATCGTGAACTTGCCCGAGTTGCGCATCCGCTCCGCGAGGAACAGCACCACCGGGAGGAAGGACATGCCGGCGGCCGCGAGCCCGATCCAGCCGTCGAGGCCGAAGAGGAAGATCAACCCGGCGAAGCCGAGGAACGTCGAGGCCGAGAGGTAGTCGCCGGCCATCGCGACGCCGTTCTGGAAGCCGGTGATGCCGCGGCCGGCGGCGAAGAAGTCCGACGCCGAGGACGTCCGCTTCGAGGCCCAGTAGGTGATCCCCAGCGTGACGGCGAGGACGACGGCGAAGACGACGAGCGCGAGGACGTTCGTGCCGTCGCCGAGGGCGGCGAGGACGGTCATCGCGCCGCCCCCTGCGCGAGCTCGCGGACCGTCTCCTCCATCGGCCCCCACACCCGCTGCGAGCGGCGCATGTAGAGCCCCGTCACCGCCCAGGTCACGAGGATCACGACGACGCCGAAGAGGAAGCCGACGGACATGCCGCCGATCGCCTTGGCCTCCATCGCGCTGTCGGCGACGTGGGCGAGGATCACGTACAGCAGGCCGAAGCCCAGACCGAGGATGCCGGCCACGGCCGCGAAGCGACGGCGGTCGTGGACGAGCTCCCGGAACTCCGGCGACCGCTCGATGGCGGCCCAGTCGGTCACGGGCGGATCGGTCTCGGGCACGGCGGGACGCTCCTCGTGTCTGGGCGGCCCCTCCCCCGGGGCACCTTGTGCCGCTTGCTACCCGAGCTGGCGCGGGCGAACCCTCATGCGGCGGCGTCCAGCGTGGCGATCTCGTCCGCGGTCAGCTCGACGGACGCGGCGCCGACGTTGTCCTCGAGGTGGGCGACGGAGCTCGTCCCCGGGATCGGCAGCATCACGGGCGAGCGCTGCAGCAGCCACGCCAGCGCGATCTGGCCGGTGGTGGCGTCGTGGGCCTCGGCAGCCTCCGCGACGGGGCCGCCGGGCTTGGCGAGGTCACCCGCGGCGATCGGCGCCCACGGGATGAAGCCGATCCCCTCCTGCTCGCAGTAGTCCAGGACGTCCTCGGAGGCGCGATCGGTGAGGTTGAAGCGGTTCTGCACCGTCGCGACGGCGAAGTGCTCCTGCGCGGCCTTGATCTCGTCGACGGAGACCTCCGAGAGGCCGAGGTGCTGGACCTTGCCCTCGTCCTGGAGCTCCTTCATCACGCCGAACTGCTCCTCGCGCTCGACCTTCTTGTCGATGCGGTGCAGCTGCCACAGCGGGATCGAGTCCAGCCCGAGCCGGCGCAGGCTCATCTCGGCGCACTGGCGCAGGTACTCGGGCCGCCCGACGGGCAGCCATCCGTCGGGGCCCTGGCGCGTGAGCCCCGCCTTCGTCGCGACGGTCAGCCCGTCGTAGGGGGCGAGCGCCTCGTGGATGAGGTCCTCCGAGACGTCCGGGCCGTAGGAATCGGCGGTGTCGATGAGGTCGACGTCGAGCTCCGGAAGTCGCTTCAGGACCCGCAACGCCTCCTCCCGGTCGGCCGGCTCACCCCAGATGCCCTTGCCCGTGATGCGCATGGCGCCGTAGCCGAGGCGGGTGACCTCGAGGTCACCGCCGATCTTGAAGGTGCCGGACCCGGCAGCGGAGATGCTCATGGTCGGGGCCTTCCCGTTGCCGGACGGGGGTAGTCTGCGCCGATGCTTGGCCTCCCTGAGGGCGTGACCGCCTGCCTCTTCGACCTCGACGGTGTGATCACCAAGACGGCCGTGGTCCACAAGAAGGCGTGGGGTCGGACCTTCGACGCGTACCTCGAGGAGCGCGAGGGGAAGGACTTCGAGCCCTTCTCGGACGCCGACTACGACCGCTACGTCGACGGCATGCGGCGCGAGGACGGCGTCACCCGCTTCCTCGAGAGCCGCGACATCGAACCCGAGCCCGATCTCGTCGAGCGCCTCGCGACGGACAAGAACGAGCGCGTGCTCGAGCTGATCGAGAACGAGGGCGTCGAGGCCTACGACGGGACCGTCCGCTACGTCGACGCCGCCCGGGAGGCCGGTCTGAAGATCGCCGTCGTGTCCTCGAGCGCGAACACCCGGGCGATCTTGAAGGCGACGAACCTCCAGGACCGCTTCGAGACGATCGTGGACGGCAACGTCGCGAAGGAGCGCGACCTGCCGGGCAAGCCGAAGCCGGACACGTTCCTGGAGGGCGCCCGAGAGCTCGGCGTCGAGCCGTCCCAGGCGGCGGTCTTCGAGGACGCCCAGGCCGGGGTGCAGGCGGGCAAGGCCGGGGACTTCGGCTTCGTGGTCGGCGTCGACCGCGTCGGCCAGCGCGACGAGCTCGCCCGCTATGCCGACGTCGTCGTCGACGACCTGGAGGAGCTGCTGTGAGCGTCGAGGCGCCCCGCCCCGAGGAGCAGCCGGAGGAGGAGCGCGACGAGGAGCGCTTCCCGATCGACCCGTGGGAGATCCGCGAGACGGAGCTCGACGTCGATGCCCTCCCCAACACCGAGTCGATCTTCGCTCTGGCCAACGGGCACCTCGGCATGCGCGGGACCCTCGACGAGGGCGACCCCTCCGTCCCCGGCGGCACCCTGCTCAACGGCTTCCACGAGCAGCGCCCGCTGCCGTACGCCGAGACCGCCTACGGCCAGCCCGAGGTGGGGGAGACGGTCGTCGACGTCACCGACGGCAAGCTGATCCGCCTGCTCGTCAACGACGAGCTCTTCGACGTCCGCTACGGCGAGCTGCTCGAGCACGAGCGCACGCTCGACTTCCGCACCGGCATCCTGGACCGCAAGGTGCACTGGCGCTCGCCGTCGGACCGCGAGGTGCGCATCCACTCCCAGCGGCTCGTCTCGCTGTCCCAGCGCGGGGCGGCGGCGATCCGCTACGAGGTCGAGCCCGTCGGCCGCGACGCCCGCGTCGTGATCCAGTCCGAGCTCGTCGCCAACGAGTCCGAGGTGGCCGACACCGGCGACCCGCGCGCGGCAGCCGCCCTCGACCGCCCGCTGGAGCCCGAGGCCCAGGACGTCACCGGTCTGCGGGTGATGCTCGTGCACCGCACCCGCGCCTCCGAGCTGCGCATGGCTGCGGCGATGGACCACAAGATCGAGGGCCCCGACAGCTTCGAGGCGACCGCGGAGGCCGAGGAGGACTCGGGCCGCGTCACGATCGCGGTCAACCTCAAGCTCGGCGAGAAGCTCGTCGTGACGAAGTTCCTCGGCTACGGCTGGTCCTCGCAGCGCTCGATCTCCTCCGTCCGGGCGCAGGTCCGCGGCACCGTCGCCGAGGCGCGCCACGCCGGCTGGGACGTGTTCTGCCAGGAGCAGCGCGAGTACCTCGACGCGTTCTGGGCGGGCGCCGACGTCGAGCTCGACGGCGACGACGAGCTCCAGCAGGCCGTGCGCTTCTCGCTCTTCCACGTCCTGCAGGCCGGCGCACGCAGCGAGCGGCGCGCGATCCCGGCCAAGGGGCTCACCGGATCCGGCTACGACGGTCACGCCTTCTGGGACACGGAGACGTTCGTGCTCCCCGTGCTCACCTACACCGTGCCGTTCGCGGCGGGGGACGCCCTGCGCTGGCGTCTGTCGACGATGGACCTCGCGCGCGACCGGGCCAGGCAGCTCGGCCTGCGCGGCGCGGCGTTCCCGTGGCGGACGATCACCGGCGGCGAGTGCTCCGGCTACTGGCCGGCAGGCACGGCCGCGTTCCACGTCGGGGCCGACATCGCCGACGCCGCCATGCGTCACGCGCGCGCCATCGACGACGGTGGCGTCTTCGAGCGCGAGGTCGCGCTGCCGCTGATCGTGGAGACGGCGCGGCTGTGGGCGTCGCTGGGCCACCACAACGGCGACGGGAAGTTCCACATCGCCGGGGTCACCGGCCCCGACGAGTACTCCGCGATCGCCGACGACAACGTCTTCACCAACCTGATGGCGATGCGCAACCTCCACCACGCGGTGCAGCTGTGCGAGCTGCATCCCGACGAGGCGAAGGCGCTGCGGGTCACGAAGGTCGAGCGGCGCGACTGGAGCAAGGCGGCGCGCACGATGTACGTCCCCTACGACGCCGAGCTGGGCCTGCACCCGCAGGCGCAGAACTTCCTCCACCACGCGGTGTGGGACTTCGAGAAGACCCGACCGGAGCAGTACCCGCTGCTGCTGCACTTCCCCTACTTCGACCTCTACCGCAAGCAGGTCGTCAAGCAGGCCGATCTCGTGCTCGCCCTGTATCTGTGCGGGCACCAGTTCACCGCCGAGGAGCGGCGGCGCAACTTCGCCTACTACGAGTCGATCACCGTGCGCGACTCGTCGCTGTCGGCGAACACGCAGGCGATCGTCGCCGCCGAGACCGGCCACCTCGACCTCGCCTACGACTACCTCGGCGAGGCGGCCTTCACGGACCTCCTGAACCTCAAGTCCAACTCCTCGAGCGGCCTGCACGTCGCGTCGCTGGGCGGGACCTGGCTGGCGCTCGTGGCCGGCTTCGGCGGCATGCGCGACCACGCCGGCGAGCTGCACTTCTCCCCGCGCCTGCCCGATGTCCTCACCCGGATGCGCTTCCGCATCAACTACCGCGGCCGGCGGCTGCTCGTGACGGTCGTGCACGGCAAGTCCACGTACGAGCTCATCGGCGAGGAGCCGCTCACGATCGAGCACCACGGCGAGGAGCTGACGCTGCAGCCGGGCGAGCCCGTCGAGCGCGAGACGCCGATCATCGACGTGCCCGAGCCCGTGTCGCACCCCCGCGGGCGCGAGCCGCACTCGCGCCGGGTCCAGCCCGACGGGTAGGGGTTCGCGGAGCGGTTCCGCCGCGCGAACCCCTAGCTTGCGGCGTTCCGATGGCCGAGACCGTCCGCACCGACCGCCGCAGCGCTCCGCGCCGCCAGCCCGGCCCGTCGAGCCCGCCGCGCCTCGAGGTCGTCTGCGGCTGCATGTTCTCCGGCAAGTCGGAGGAGCTGATCCGGCGCCTCGTGCGCGCCGACATCGCCCGCCAGCGCGTCGTCGCCGTCAAGCCGGCGGTCGACGTCCGCTACGAGCCGACCGCGATCGCCTCCCACGGCGGCCGCCGTTGGCCGTGCGTGGCCGTCTCCACGGCGGAGGAGATCCGCCGCGTCGCCGTGCAGCACCAACCGGACGTGCTCGGGATCGAGGAGGCGCAGTTCCTCGACGCGGCCGTGGTCGAGGTCGCCCGCGACCTGGTCGACGAGGGCGTGCGCGTGATCGTCGCGGGCCTGGACCTCGACGCGCTCGGCCGGCCCTTCGGGCCGATGCCGGCGTTGATCTGCGAGGCCGAGCACGTGACGAAGCTCCACGCCGTCTGCGTCGTCTGCGGCGCCGATGCGAGCCGCTCGCAGCTGCTCGTCGACGGCACACCGGTGCCGTGGCGCGACGGGCCGCTGATCTCCGTCGGCGGCGCCGAGGCCTACGAGGCGCGCTGCCGCGCGTGCTTCGAGGTGCCCGACCGCCCGTAGGCGATGAACGTCGCCGAGCTGCTCGCCCGGGCGCGCGCCGGCCTCGACCGGCTCGACCCGGCGGCCGCCGCGGCGGCGGTCCGCGACGAGGGTGCGCTGCTGGTCGACGTCCGCACCGAACCGCAGCGCGCGGCCGGGGGCGAGGTGCCCGGCGCGCTGCGCCACTCCCTCAACCACCTCGAGTGGCGGGTCGACCAGACGGCCGAGACGCCCGACCCCGCCTTCGCGGGTGCCGAGAGCAGGCGCATCATCGTGATGTGCGAGGAGGGGTACTCCTCGTCGCTGGCGGCGGCACGGCTGCAGACCATCGGCTTCCCGCGCTCCACGGACCTCGCGGGCGGCTTCCAGGCGTGGCGGGCGGCCGGGCTGCCCGTCGAGGCGCCTCACGCGACGGGTCCGCCGCCCGTTGCAGGAGCATGAGCACGATGCGCCTCACCGTCCCCAGTCCGCTCGGCGACCTCGTCGTGGAGGGGCACGAGCGTGCCGTGACCGCGATCCACTTCCCCGGCCGGGTTCCGGCCGGTGCCGACGTCGACCCCGCCCCCGACGGCCACTCCGCCCCGGCGCCGCTCCAGGAGGCCCGGCGCCAGCTCGGCGCCTACTTCGCCGGGGAGCGCCACGACTTCGACCTGCCGCTCGAACCCGAGCGCGGCGGCGACTTCGACCGGCTGGTCTGGGGCGAGCTGGCGCGGATCCCCTACGGCGAGACGCGCACCTACGGCGACATCGCGCGGGCGATCGGCAGGCCGACGAGCGTGCGTGCCGTCGGGTCGGCCAACGGTCGCAACCCGATCCCGATCGTCGTCCCCTGCCATCGCGTGGTCGGGGCCGACGGCACGCTGACGGGCTTCGGCGGCGGCCTGCCCGCCAAGCGCCTGCTGCTCGACCTCGAGCGGCAGGCCGAGCACCTCTTCAGCGGTGCACCGGGTGCCTGAGTAGCGTTCGGCGGGTGAAGCCCCTCCCGCCCGAGAACCCGTTCGCCGGCCCGAGCGCGCTCCCGTTCGAGTTCCCCCCGTTCGACCGGATCGAGACCGAGCACTACGCCCCAGCGTTCGACGCCGGCATGGCCGAGCACCGCGCGGAGGTCGAGGCGATCCTGTCCGATCCGGCGGCGCCCACGGTGGAGAACACCCTGGACGCGTTCGAGCGCTCCGGCGCGCTGCTGGACCGCGTGATCGCCGCCTTCGGCACGGTCCTGCAGGCGTGCTCGACGCCGCCGCTGCGCGACCTGGAGGCCGACGTGTCCCCGCGCCTGGCCGCCCATCAGGACGCGATCGAGCTGGACCCGCGGCTGTTCGCCCGCGTCGACGCGCTCCACGACCGCCGCGACACGCTCGGGTTGACCCCGGAGCAGCGACGCCTCCTGGACCGCCGCCACGCGGAGCTCGTGCGCGCCGGGGCCCGGCTCGGGGACACCGAGCAGGCCCGGCTGCGGGACGTCAACGAGCGCATCTCGAGCCTCGAGGCCGCCTTCCGCCGGCACCTGCTGGAGGACACCGCCGAGCTCGCCGTGCACGTGCACGACGCCGCCGAGCTCGACGGCCTGGGCGCGGAGGGCATCGCCGGCGCCGCCCGGGCCGCGACCGAGCGCGGCCTCGAGGGCCACCTGCTCCTGCTGTCGCTGCCGACGCAGCAGCCCGTGCTCGCGCGCCTGCTCGACCGGGACACGCGCCGCCGCGTGCTCGCCGCCTCGCTGGCGCGCGGTGCTCGCGGCGGCGCGCACGACACGCGCGAGACCCTCACGGAGCTGGCCGCGCTGCGCGCGGAGCGTGCCGGGCTGCTGGGGTTCGCCTCCCACGCCGCCTGGGTGATCGACGACGAGACGGCGCCGAGCGTCGAGGCCGTCGTCGCCATGCTGGCCGGGCTTGCACCGGCCGCCGCGGCGAACGCCCGGGCCGAGGCCGTGGAGCTCGCCGACGCGCTGCGCGCCGACGGTGTCGACGGGCCCCTGCAGCCAGCCGACTGGGTCTTCTACGCGGAGCGCCTGCGCGGCGAGCGCTTCGACATCGACCCGGAGGCGATCGCTGCCTGGTTCGAGCATGACCGCGTGGTGATCGACGGCGCCTTCGGCGCGGCGTCCGCGCTGTACGGGCTGAGCTTCAGCGAGCGCACCGACCTGCCGGCCTGGCACGCGGACGTGCGGACGTGGGAGGTCGCGGACGGGGACGGGTCCGCGATCGGCCTGTTCGTGCTGGACCCGTTCGCCCGTGACGGCAAGCGCGGCGGCGCGTGGATGAGCCGCCTGCGCACGCAGGCGCAGCTGATCGACAGCCTGCCGGTCATCGTCAACACGCTGAACGTCCCGCGGCCCTCCCCGGGGGAGCCCGCGCTGCTGACCCCCGACGAGGTGCGCACGATCTTCCACGAGTTCGGCCACGCGCTCCACGGCCTCCTCTCGGCGGTGCGGTACCCCTCGCTGTCGGGCGTCAACGTCCCGGCGGACTTCGTCGAGTTCCCCTCCCAGGTCAACGAGCTGTGGGCGTGGGAGCCGGAGTCCCTGCAGCGCTACGCGCGCCACCACCGGACCGGCGAGCCGCTGCCGGAGGGTGTGGCCGCCAAGCTGCAGGCCGCCGAGCGCCACGGCCAGGGACAGGCGATGTCCGAGATCCTCGCCGCGATGCTGCTCGACCAGGCGTGGCACGGCCTCGCCCCGGGCGAGCGGATCGCCGCCGCCGACGTCGAGCGCTTCGAGCACGACGCTCTCGCCGCCCACGGGCTCGACTCGCCGCTCGTCCCGCCGCGCTACCGCTCCACCTACTTCGAGCACATCTGGGGCGGCGGCTACAGCGCCGGCTACTACGCCTACCTCTGGGCCGAGGTGCTCGACGCGGACGCGGCCGACTGGTTCCGCGCCGAGGGCGGCCTCCGGCGGGCGAGCGGCGAGCGCTTCCGCGCCGAGGTCCTCGCGCGCGGCAACACCGTGGACCCGATGGAGGCCTACCGGGCGTTCCGCGGGCGCGACCCGGAGCTCGGGCCGCTGCTCGAGCGTCGCGGGCTGGCGGGCGCCCCGGGCTGACGCGTCCGACCGGCCGCCGCAGGATGATGCGGCGATGCGGGTCCTCGCCGTGTGCCTCGCCGCCCTCGCGCTGCTCGCGGCGCACCCGGCCGCGGCGCGCGCCGTTCCGGCGCCGCCGCTGACGGACGCGGACTACTTCGCGGTGTCCGACGCGATCGTCACGGCGCTCGAGCCCGCGTGGTCGGAGCGGGAGGGGGCCTACAGCACGGCGGGCTGGTCGACGACGATCGGCAACGCGGCGCTGCTGACGGTGTTCGCGACCGCGGCCGCCCAGGGCCACGCGGGCCCGTCGCGCAACGATGCGCGGGCGCGCCGGCTCGTGACGCTGCTGACGGGCGAGCCGCCGTTCTTCACCGCCGCCGCGCCCCCCGTCGCGGACAAGATGTTCCACACGCCGGGGTGGACGGAGAACCTCGGCGGCCGCTACCTGAGCATGGACAAGTCGGTCGACCCGAAGGTCGCCGAGGCGCTGGCGCTCGCTTGGGGCGCCCGCGACGCCCTCGGCCTCGACCGGGCCACGGCCGACACCATCGTGGCCGAGGTCGACGCCGTCGCCCGCACGCCGTTCTTCCGCTACCCGAACGTGCGGCTCAACCAGATCAACTGGAACGCCGAGCTGTACGCGCTCGACGCGACGCTGACCGGCGACCCGGAGCTGCTGCGCACGGACTACCGCGCGCATCTGCATGCGTTCACGGGCGGCTTCGTCACGCCGCAGCTGCCCGGCGGATCGACCAACGTCGGGCCGTCGTATCGCTTCACCTACCAGTCCAACCGAGCCGGGACGCTGGCCCGCAACCTCGACTCGCCCGAATACGCCAGCATGACCCTGCACGTGCTCGGCTTCTACGAGCAGGCGCTCGGCGCCGGGATGGCGCCGCTGCCGGCAGCCGACCTGCGCCTGCTGCGCGGCTGGACGCAGCGGGTGCTGTACGGCTACTGGACCCACGCGGGGTTCCTCAACTGGGACACCGGCTGGGGCTACGGGCGCTGGATGAAGGGCAAGACGTGGGCCTACGCGCAGCAAGGGCTGCTGGCGATCGCGACCGCCCCGCGCTTCACCCGGCGCCCGCAGGAGGCGGCGTGGGCGAAGTGGACCTTCGACCGCGGGCTCGCCCTGTACGCGCACCTGGGGGAGGGCACCGCCGCCCCGTGGCTGCCCAGCGGCGAGCTGTTCGGCATCCGGTCGGCCGATGCGGCGCCGACACCGATGTTCGCCGCGCGCACCGCCGCCAACGCCGCGCGCGCGGTCACGCTCGGCCTCGGGCGGATGCCGGCCGCCGAGCCGCCGCCCTTCTACGCCTACGACGCCGACATCGGCCGCCTCGCCGTCTCCACGGCGTCCTACTCGACCGCGATCCTGGCGGTCAACCGCGGCAAGGTCCCCTACGGCGGCATCGATCTGGCGCGCCTCTACGACGCCGACGGCGACCCCGTGGGCGGGACCGGCGGCCGCGCGCCGCTCGCGTTCGGCGTCGCCGTCGAGCGCAACGGCCGGTCCCTGCTCGAGACGCAACGCGCGCTGCACACCGACCCCGACCGCCCGCCGCTGACGCTGACCCGGTCCCCGCAGGGGCGGGTGACGCGCCAACGGGTGCTGGCGACCCAGCCGGACGCCGGCCCGTTCGGCGACCTCGCGGTGCAGGGGACGCGCCGGGCCAACGGCGTGCGGGTCACGAGTGCCTACCGCTTCGAGCCGGCGCGGATCGAGGCACGCTGGCGGATCGCCGGCCCGCGGCGGTCACGCCGCTCCGCGCCCCTGCGGCCCACCGTCCGCTTCCCCTCGACGGGACCGGCGGTGCGCACGACGCTCGTGCTCGCGTCCGGCCGCCGAGTGGCGCTGACGGGGACCGATCGCGCCACCCTCCGGGGCGTCGCCGCGATCGAGCTGCGGGGCCCGGCGGGCGGCTACACGGCGCGGCTGCGCGGCCGCTGGCGCGGGACGGCCGCGCTCGTCACCGCGCCAGTCCAGCGGGCCAACCCGGCGGCGGGGCCGACGGTGGCGCTGCAGCTGGCGCCGCTCGGCCGCCGTGCGGAGACCGTGCGGGCCGCGATCGTCCCGTTCAGCCGGCCCGCCGGCTAGCTCGTCGCGAGGGCGACCTGCACGAGCGCGGCGGTCGCGCCCAGGACCACCACGGCCAGCGACAGCGCCGCGTGCCAGCGGGCGATCAGGGGGAAGAGCAGCCGACCGAGCGCCCAGCCCGCCACGCCGGCCCCGAGGAGCAGCGGCCAGTGGCCCGCGACGCGGAAGGTCCCGGTGAGGAGGAAGACCACGACCCCGAGGAGGTTCGCGGCCAGGAACACCGCCGCCAGCGTGTCGCGGGCCTGCGGCGCCGTCGTCCGGCCGAGGAGGTGCAGCACGAGCGGCGGGCCGTTGAGACCCGTGCTGGTCTGCATCACGCCGGACCCGAACCCGGCGACGGCCGGCGACCGCAGCCCGGCCGGCGCGTGCCCGACGACGGGGGCGCCGTCCACCACGGGCGGACGCAGCGTGCGCGCCTGCAGGCCGACCGCGACGAGGACGGCGACGGCGACCAGCACGCTCAGTCCCGTGACGGGGACGAGGGCGAGCAGCGCCGCCCCCACGAACATCCCCGGGATCGTCCACCCGATCAGCGCACGCGCCGCCGGCCACAGGACGTGACGCTCACGCCGCTCGGCGAGCAGCAGCAGGCCGCTCGTCGCGAACCCCACGACGGACAGGGTCGGCGCCGCCAGCGCGGGGCCGTCGACGGCGGCCACCACGGGCGCGGCGAGGATCGCCAGGCCGAAGCCGAGGCCGGACTGCACGGTGGCGCCGACGAGCACGGCGGCCACGGCGACCAGCGTCGCGGCGGTCACCCCTCGCGCTCGGCAGCGTCCCGCCGGCCGCGGCTCACCGGCCGGACCAGCCACAGAAGCAGCAGCGCCGCCGCCACGAAGACCGCGAGCACGACGGCGGCCGCGCGCCCGTAGAGCACGTCGCCGACCAGGAGCACCGCGCAGGTCATCGCCAGCCCGAGGAACAGCAGCCCGGCCAGCAGCAGGCGGCTGGCGGACTCGATCAGCCACTCCCGGTCGCCCTGGTGGAAGCGGATCCGGTGGGCGGCCGAGGGCGCGATCAGGCACGCCGCCGACAGCGCGGTGAGCACGATGCAGGCGCCGAGCAGCCCGCGCTGGAAGTCCGTGAGCGCCTGGCTGCGCGACGAGAACGGCACCGTCAGGAGGAAGCCGAACAGGATCTGCACCCCGGGCAGGGCCACGCGCAGCTCGTTGAGCAGCTCGCTCATCTGCCGGTTCGTGCGCTCCTCGCCGTCCACACCGCGACCGTACCGCTATGACTCGGGGTCTGGATGCACCCGGTCGCGCTCACCTTCGACGACGGGCCCGACCCCGTCTGGACCCCCGTGATCCTCGATGCCCTGGCGGCAGCGGACGCGGTCGCCACCTTCTTCGTCCTCGGCCCGCGGGTCGTCGCCCACCCCGACCTGGTCCGTCGCGCGATCGCGGAGGGGCACGAGGTCGGCGTGCACGGCTGGGACCACCTGCGCCATCCCTCCTCGCCGCGCACGACGGTCGCCGAGGACACCCGCAGGACGCTCGCGGCGCTCGAGGCGGTCGGCGTGGACCCCGTCTGGTGGCGGCTGCCATGGGGCCTCGAGGCGCCCTGGTCGGCGCCGCTGGCGGCCTCGCACGAACTGCGTCTCGTCGGCTGGACGGCGGACACGCGCGACTGGTCGGGCCTGCCCGCCGCCCGCATGCTCGAGCGGGTGACGCCGGCCCTCGCGCACCCCGACGCGATCGTCCTCGCCCACGACGGTCTCGGTCCCGGTGCCAGGCGCGACGGCGCCGCCGAGACCGCCGCACTCGTCCCCGACCTGGTCGCGGCGGTCCGCGCGGCTGGTCAGCAGCCTGCCCACCTCGGCGCTCTGGCGGTCGTCACGACGGGGCGGGGCGGTTCCGCTGGGTAGCGAGGCCCCATGGCGATCGAGTTCCTCGACCGGGTTGCACCGGGTAGCGGATCGGCTACCCGGTGCAACCCGGAGCCGGAGACGACCGTGATCGCGGCGCTGGAGACGGTCGCCGCGGGTGCGGCCGAGCGCGACCGGACGGCCGGGACGCCGCCGTTCCCGGCCGCGGCGTTCGCGGCGCTGGACGCCGCCGGCGCGCTCGACCTCCCGGCCGACCTCGCCGGCCAACTGGCGCAGGTGCGGGCGGTCAGCGCCGCCGACGGCGCGGTCGGTCGCATCTACGACGGCCACCTCAACGCGCTGGAGCGTCTCGCGGCCCACGGGGTGGACCCCGGGCCAGGGCTGCAGGGCGTCTGGGGCGCCGACCCGGGACCGGGCGAGGGCGAGCCGGCCCGCGTCGACGGCGACGTCCTGCGCGGCGTGAAGACCTACTGCTCCGGCGCGGGAGGCCTCAGCCGCGCGCTCGTGCTCGCCGGCGGGCTGCTCGTCCACGTCGACCTGACGACGCCGGCGACCACGATCGACGCGCACTGGTACCGCGCGTCCGGCCTCCGCGCGTCGTGCTCGCACCGCGTCGTCTTCGACGGCGCGCCGATCCTCGCGGTCCTCGGCGGCCCCGGGGAGATCGCGGCCCAGCCGTGGTTCGCCCGGGACGCGACACGCACGACCGCGACCTGGGCCGGGCTCGCCGATGCGGCGGCAGCCGCCGCCCACGCCCTGCTCGCCGGCCGGCCCAAGCGCGGCGACCTGGAGGGCCTGGCCGCGGGGCGGATCGAGACCGCACACCGCACGATCGAGCTGTGGCTCGCCGAGGCCGCGCGCCGTGGCGCGGCCTCCGACGCCCAGGCCGCCGCCACGACGGCGGGCGCCGGCGGCGGGCCGGCCGAGCCGCCGGACGGCGCCGAGACGATCGACGCGGCCTTCGCCGTCCACCTGCGCGACGCGGTCGCCGGTGCGGCGCGGGCGCTGCTCGACGAGGCGGTGCGGGCCTGCGGCTCGCGGCCGCTGGCCACCGCCGACGGCCTCGACCGCGCCCGGCGCGACCTCGAGGTGTTCCTGCTCCAGCACCGGCTGGACCCGCTCGTCGCCCGTGCAGGCACCGCCCTTCTGGACGCCGCCCGTCCGTGAGCCGCACGCCGCTGGACAGCTTCGAGGCCAAGTACCGGGCGGACGCCGACCCCTGGGACTTCGCGACGAGCCCCTACGAGCAGGGTCGCTACGACACCACGATCGCCGCGCTTGGGACCGACCACTTCGGTCGCGGCCTGGAGCTCGGCGCCGCCCAGGGCGTGCTCACCGAGCGCCTGTGCGCGCTCTGCGACGAGCTCGTGGCGCTCGAGCCGGCGCCGACCGCCGTGGCCCGGCTGCGCGAGCGCGTGCGCGACGCCCACGTCGCCGTCGTGCAGGGTGCACTGCCCGAGGACCTCCCCGCCGGGCCGTTCGACCTGGTCGTGGCCTCCGAGGTCCTCTACTACCTCCCCGACGCGGAGCTCGACGCCGCGATCACCGGCATCGAGACGGCGCTGCGCCCCGGCGGCCTGCTGCTCGCGGTGCACTGGACCGGTCGCTCCGCCGACCACGTCCAGACGGGCGAGGCCGTCCACGCCGCGCTGCGCGCCCGCGCCTCGCTGGAGCACCTCGGCGGGGCCGAGCACCCCGGCTTCCTCCTCGACCGGTTCCGCCGCCGATGAAGGCCTGCGTCGTCGTCCCCGCCCGCGATGAGGCCGCCCACGTGGCGGACTGCATCACGGCGCTGATGGCGCAGACCGGCGTCGAGCCCGCCGACTACGCCGTCCTGCTCGTCGACGACCGGTCCACCGACGGGACCCGCGCCGTCGCGCTCGCCGCGGCCCGCGCGCACGGACGCACCCTGACGGTCCTCGACGGGCCCGGCGCCGGTGCCGGCGCCGCGCGCCGGGTCGGGATGGACGCCGCCGTGGCGCGCATGGGCCCCGACGGGCTGATCGCGAGCACGGACGCCGACAGCGTCGTCGCCCCCGACTGGCTGCGCCGGCAGCTCGACGCCGTCGCCGCCGGGGCCGACGCCGTCGCCGGTCGCGTCGACCTCGACGGCACGGGTGTCCTCCCGGCCGTCGCCGCGCGCCGCGACGCTGCCGCGGTCGTCCGCCTCGAGGCCGTGCGCCGCCACGCGCCCGACGCCGAGCACCACCACTTCGCCGGCGCCTCCATGGCGCTCACCGTGCGCGCCTACCGCCGGCTGGGCGGGATCGTCCCGCTCGTCGCGCTCGAGGACGCGCGGCTCGAGCGCGACCTGCGCGCCGCCGGCCTGAAGATCGCCCGCCTCGCCGACGTCCGCGTGACGACCTCGGGCCGGCTCGCCGGCCGCGCCGCCGCCGGCCTCGCCCACGACCTGGCGCGCTGGGACCTCGAGGCCCGCCGCGGCATGGCGGCCGCCGACCCGGCCGCCTAGCGTCACGGTCATGGAGACGGCGATCGAGGACCACGCCGTCGTCGGTGACCTGCACACGGTCGCGCTCGTCAGCACCGACGGTGCGATCGACTGGGCCTGCCTGCCACGCTTCGACTCGCCCGCCGTCTTCACCCGGCTCGTCGACCCCGAGGACGGCGGCGCCTTCACGATCGCCCCCGCGACGGTCGACCGCACCCGGCAGCTGTACCTGCCGGACTCCAACGTGGTCGTCACCCGCTTCCACTGCTCGGACTCCGTCTCGGAGGTCGTGGACCTGATGGTCCCCGGACGGGCGGAGGAGCACCCGGCCACCGACCGGCCGATCGTGCGGCGCGTGCGGGTCGTGCGCGGCACGCAGACCTTCACCGTCCGTTGCCGGCCGGCGTTCGACTGGGGCCGCGCAGAGCACGTGGTCGACGCCGGCGAGCACGGGGCGGCGTTCCGCTCCGACGCCGGCGCCCTCGTGCTGCGCTCGACGGTGGCCCTGCACGCCGACGGCCCGGCGGCGACCGCCGAGGTCACGCTGGGGGAGGGGGAGACGGCCGACTTCCTGCTCACCTGGGGTGACGGGGAGCCCGCGGCGATCGAGGACGGCACGGCGGCGCAGATGCAGGCGAGCACCGTCGCGTTCTGGCAGGACTGGCTGGCGCAGTGCACCTACACCGGTCGCTGGCGCGAGATGATCCACCGCTCGGCGCTCGTGCTGAAGCTGCTCGTCCACGCGCCGACGGGGGCGCTCGTCGCCGCGCCGACCGCCGGGCTGCCGGAGGAGATCGGGGGCGAGCGCAACTGGGACTACCGCTACACCTGGCTGCGCGACGCCGCCTTCACCACCTACGCCCTCATGCGGCTCGGCTTCAGCGACGAGGCGGCGGCGTTCATGCGCTGGCTGCAGGACCGGATGGAGCAGGCCGATGCCGAGCGCGGGCTGCTGCCGATGTACACCCTCGACGGTGACCCGCCGCCCCCGGAGGTCGAGCTCGACCACCTGCCCGGCCACCGCGGGTCGACCCCGGTGCGGATCGGCAACGCCGCGGGGGAGCAGCTGCAGCTCGACACCTACGGCGAGGTGCTCGACTCCGTCTACCTGTTCAACAAGCACACGCCGATCTCCTACGACCTGTGGGCGGAGATCCGCCGCAGCCTCGCCTGGCTGGCCGAGCGCTGGCGCGAGCCCGACGCCGGCCTGTGGGAGAAGCGTGGCGAGCCGCGCAGGCACACGTTCTCGCGGGTGATGGTCTGGGTGGCGTTCGAGCGCGCGATCCGCACGGCCCGCCAGCGCGGCCTGCCCGCGCCGCTGGACGAGTGGCTGCAGATCGCGGGCGAGGCCTACGAGGCCGTCGTCGACGAGGGCTGGGACGAGGACCTGCAGTCCTTCGTCGACTTCCCCGGCTCGGACCGCATGGACGCCTCGCTGCTGATCATGCCGCTCGTGCGCTTCACGGGGCCGACCGACCCGCGCTTCCTCTCGACGCTCGCGCGGATCGAGGACAAGCTCGTGCTCGACTCGCTCGTGCGCCGCTACGAGCCCGACGGGGAGGACGGCATGGACGACGACGAGGGGACGTTCAGCCTCTGCTCGTTCTGGTACGTCGAGGCCCTCACGCGCGCCGGCCGGGTCCAGGAGGCCCGCGACACGCTCGAGCGCGCGGTGACCTACGCCAACCACGTCGGCCTCTACGCCGAGGAGCTCGGCGTGGCCGGCAACCACCTCGGCAACTTCCCCCAGGCGCTCACCCACCTCGCGTTGATCTCCGCGGTCGTGAACCTCGACCGCCGCCTCGGCTGAATCCGCCAGGATGCGTGGATGCCCCAGACGATCCACATCCCCCTGGACGAGGCCGGCCCGCTCGTGGCCGACGTGATGCTGCGCGGCCCCGGTACCCACCTGCCGTCCACGACCGTCGCCGACGCGCGCGCGGTGTTCGAGAGCCCTCGCCAGAAGCTGCTCGTGCTCGCCGAGGGCTCGCGCTACGCGGGGGCGGTCGTGCCCGAGACCGTGGCGGGCGCCGCCGATGACGCCCTGCTCGGCGACCTCGAGACGGGCGGCGTCCCCACCGTCGCGCCCGGCGACCCGACCGCGCGTGCCCTCGAGCTGTCCGAGTCGGCGGGTCTGAACCGGATCCCCGTCGTCGACGACGCCGGCGACCTCGTCGGCCTCGTGTGCCTCAACCGCACGCGCGCCGCCTTCTGCGTCTTGCCGTAGGGCCGCGCGCGCCCACCGGTCAGACGGCTAGCCTGAACGCGACTGTGGCGGTCCGGATCATGCGATGACGGGGGAGAGCCGGGCCTACGTCCCGAGCCTGCTGGCCATCGGGCTCGTCGTGTCGGTCATCTCGTCGCTCGGCGCGCCGCTCATCCCGTCGCTGGCGCGCGAGCTGCACGTGAGCCTCGCCGCCGCCCAGTGGTCGCTGACGGTGACGTTGCTCGTCGGCGCCGTGGCCTCGCCGTTCGTCGGCCGCCTCGGCGACGGCCCCCGCCGCCGCACCGTGCTCCTCTCGTGCCTGGCGATCGTCACGCTCGGCGGCGTGGTCGCCGCCCTGGCGGGCTCCCTCGCCGCGCTGATCGCCGGCCGGGCGATGCAGGGTCTCGGGCTGGCCCTGATGCCGCTCACGATGGCCTCCGCCCGCGACCACCTCGCGCCCGGCCGGGCGGGACCGGCGATCGCGACCCTCTCGGTCATCGGCGCCGCCGGGGTCGGACTCGGCTACCCCATCACGGGCTTCATCGCGCTCTACGCCGATGCGTCGGCGGCGTTCTGGTTCGGCGCGGTCGCCGCCGCGATCGCGTTCGTGCTCGCGGCCCTGTTCGTCCCCGCGCCGCGGTCGCCCGACCCTCCCGCCGCCCTGGACGTGCGCGGCGCCGTGCTGATCGGCGCGGGCCTGGTCGCCCTCCTGCTCGCCGTCGACCGCGGGCCGGACTGGGGCTGGGTGGGCGGGCGCACGCTCGGCCTGCTCTCCGTCGCCGTCGTGCTGATCGCCCTGTGGACCGCCAACGAGCTCCGCGTCGAGGCCCCGCTGGTGCAGCTGCGGCTGGTGCGCCGCCGGGCGGTGCTGACCGCCAACGTCACCGGTCTCGTGCTGGGGGTGGCGATGTACCTCGGGATCTCCCTCGTCACCCAGGTCGTCCAGCGCCCGGGCGGCATGGACGAGACCGTCTTCGTCGCGGGCCTGACGCTCGTGCCGCTGTCGGCCGCCTCCGCGCTGTCGAGCCGGATGCTCCCGCGCGTGCAGCGGCTCACCGGCACCCGCGCCACGATCCCGGCCGGCGCCGCCGTGATCGCCGCGGGCATGACGTTCTTCTCCGTCACCGGCGACGCCCTGTGGCAGGCGATCGTGACGATGGGGCTCGTCGGCCTCGGCCTCGGCTTCACGTTCGCGGCGATGCCCGGGCTGATCGTCGGCGCCGTCCCGGCGGGGGAGACGAGCAGCGCGATGAGCTTCTACCAGGTGACCCGCTACGTCGGCTTCTCCGTCGGCAGCGGCCTTGCCGTCACCCTCCTGCGGGCGTTCGGCGACGCGGGCGCGTCCGTCGCGGACGCCTACAGCGCGACGTTCGCGGCCGGCGCGGCCCTGTGCCTCGTCGCCGCCGTCGCGGCCTGGCTGCTGCCCGGCCGCGTCACCGTAAGCTCCCCGCCGTGAACTGGCCGGTCAGAGTCGGAGCCGGGCGCTGGGGCCGCGGCGTCTTCGCGACCGCCGACGTGCGCAAGGGGGAGATCGTCGAGGTCTGCCCGACGCTCGACGTCGAGTCCAAGGACGTCTCGGGTCGCATGGACGACTACGTGTTCTCCTCCAACGCGGGGGAGGGGATCTCACGCCTGATCCTCGGCTACGGGATGCTCTACAACCACGCCGACGAGCCCGACATCGAGCACGTCGAGCATGGCGAGGACGAGGTGGCGATGATCGCCCTCCGCGACATCCGCGAGGGCCAGGAGATCATGCTCTCCTACGGGCGCGAGTGGTGGGACTCGCGCGAGCAGCGCCCCGACGCCTGACGCTCAGCCCTCGTAGAGCGCGCGCACGCGGTCGAAGATCGCCCGCGCCGCCTCCTGCTGCTGCTCGCGCGTCGGGCGATCCACCTGTGCGAGCACGACGGGGTCGCCGTAGGAGACCCGGATGCGCGGGAAGCGCCCACGCCGCCAGCCGCGCACGTCCTTCGAGCCGTGGATGGCCACCGGGACGACCGGGACGCCGGACTCCAGGGCGAGCCGGCCGATGCCCGGCCGCGGCTCGCCGAGGCCGCCCGTGCGCGAGCGCCCGCCCTCCGCGTAGACGCCGACGCAGCCGCCGCGGGCGAGGATCGCGTGGGCGGTCGTGAACGCCTCCTCGTCCTGGAAGCCGCGCCGCACGGGGAAGTGGCCGGAGATCCGGAACAGCTCGCTGAGCAGGCGGTTGTCGCCGAAGAACTGCGACTTGGACATGAAGCGGATCCGGCGGCGCAGGAACACGCCGCAGAAGAAGTGGTCGAGGTTGGAGAAGTGATTGGGCGCGATGATCACCGGCCCACTCGCCGGGACCCGGCGGCGGCCACGTGAGCGGGCGCGGTAGAGCCCGAGCACCACCGGCGTGAGCAGGACACGCACCGCCGTGTACGTCCAGCCCGGCTCGTGCTCGCGGGCCCAGGCGTGAAACGGCGCCATCGCCGCGGCGGGCCGGGGATCGCGGTACTCCTGCGGCTTGATGTCGGCGGCCATCGCGGGCAAGCCTCGCAGGATCCGGCGGAGGCGGCGAACCCGTGCCCTTGACATTTATGTCGGACGTCTGAGATAAAACCCGGCGACATGAGCTCGCCCACCGTCACGCCCCACGGAAGCGCCGACGCGACCTTGCGCGAGCGAGCGTCCCGCGTCGTGCCCGGCGGCATGTACGGGCACCTCAACGTCGGTCGCCTCCCGGCGGACTACCCGCAGTTCTGGTCCCGCGGCGAGGGCGCCCGCGTCTGGGACGTCGACGGCCGCGAGTTCGTCGACCTGATGTGCTCGTGGGGCCCGATCCTCCTGGGCCATGCGCACCCGGAGGTCGACGCGGCGGTGCAGGACGCGATGCGCGGCGGCGACGTCTTCAACGGCCCCGTGCCGGTGCTGGTCGATCTCGCGGAGCGCCTCGTCGACACCGTCGCCCACGCCGACTGGGCGACCTTCTCCAAGAACGGCAACGACGCGACGATGCTCGCGATCGTCACCGCCCGCGCGGCCACCGGCCACAGCAAGGTGCTCGTCGCCCGCGGCTCCTACCACGGCATCGCCGGCTGGTCGCTCGGGCCCGACGCCGTCGGGATGACGCCGCAGGACCACG
Source organism: uncultured Solirubrobacteraceae bacterium (assembly GCA_963726825.1). Classification (GTDB taxonomy): domain Bacteria; phylum Actinomycetota; class Thermoleophilia; order Solirubrobacterales; family Solirubrobacteraceae; genus DATLGB01. The sequence goes on from CAVSDT010000002.1 coordinate 806,123, forward strand.
CCAACACGATCTTCTACGACTACAACGACCTCGAGTCCGCCGCGGCCGCCGTGACGCTGGCGGGCGGGGACGTCGCCGCGATCGTCGCCACGCCGATCCGCCACGACATCTTCCGCGACCTCGAGCTGCCCGACCCCGAGTTCGCCCGCGGCCTGCGCGCGCTGTGCGACCGCACCGGCGCGGCCCTCGTGCTCGACGACGTCCGCTGCGGACTGCGCCTGAGCACCCACGGCAGCTGGGAGGCGCTCGGGGTGCGTCCCGACCTCAGCGCCTGGAGCAAGTCGCTGGCCAACGGCCACGCGCTCGCGGCGCTGCTCGGCAGCGACGCCATGCGCGACGCCGCCACCCGCGTGACGGCGACCGGCTCGTTCTGGTGCGCCGGCGCCCCGATGGCCGGCGCCATGGCGACCCTCGACGTGCTCGAGCGCGACGACGGCATCGCCGCCATGCGCGCCGCCGGCCTGCGGCTGCAGGACGGCCTGCGCGAGCAGGCGCTCGCCCACGGGCTGCAGGTGACGGTGTCGGGCCCGCCGCAGCTGCCGTTCATGACCTTCGCCGACGACCCGGCGTTCGAGAAGGCCATCGCGTTCTCCGGCGCCGCCGCGCGCAACGGCGTCTACCTCCATCCCGTGCACAACTGGTTCGTCTCCACCGCGCACGACGACGGCGTGATCGACCAGGCGCTGGTCGGCACCGACGCCGCGTTCGGCGCCGTGGCCGCCGCGTTCGGTCAGGGCTGACGGCATGGGCGCCGACCCCTTCACCCGCGCGGAACGCGAGTCGCTCGTGGCCGCCGCGGCGGCGATCGCGGCAAGCGGCTCCGTCGTCGGCTCGGCCGGCAACCTCTCCCTCCGCCGCGACGACCGCCTGCTGGTGACCCCGCGTCGAGCCCGGCTCGGCGCGGTGGACCCCGGCTCCTGCGTCGCCGTGGCCATCGCCGACGGCGCAGTGCTCCACGCCGCCGAGGGGACCGAGCCGTCCTCGGAGACCCCCCTGCACCGCGCGGTCTACGCGGCGCTGCCGGACGCCGGCGCGATCGTGCACACCCATTCGCACTTCGCCACGGTGCTCTCGACGCTCGTCGCCGAGATCCCCGCGGTGCACTACGTGACCGCCGGCTTCGGCGGGCCGGTGCGGGTCGCGCCGTACGCGACCTTCGGCTCCCAGGCGCTCGCCGACAACGTCGTCGCCGCCCTGGCGGGCCGCAGCGCCGCGTTGATGGCCAACCACGGCGCCGTCGCCACCGGCGCGACGATCGAGCTCGCGCTCGAGCAGGCCCAGCAGCTCGAGTGGCTGGCGTCCGTCGCCTGGCACGCGCTCGTCTACGGGTCACCGTCGGTGCTCGGCTCCGACGACCTGGACGCGGTCGCCGAGCAGAGCCGCACCCTGCGCTACGGGCTGGCGGCCGCATGATCGCGACGCAGGAGCAGCTGGAGGCGTTGCGCGCCGCCCGCACCCGCGTCGCCTGCCTCGGCGTCTACGTCGTCGACGTCCTCGGCCGGCCGGTGAGCGAGCTGCCCGTCGGCCAGCGTGCGCTGATCCTCGACGAGATCCGCATGACCGCTGCGGGGACCGGCGGTGGGACCGCCGTCGACCTCGCGCGCCTCGGCGCCGAGGTGCTGGCGGTCGGCGTCATCGGGGACGACCGCATCGGCGACTTCCTCCTGGCCCTGCTCGCCGCGGAGGGCATCGACACGAGCGTGATGGTCCGCCGCCCGGGGGTGCAGACCTCCGCGACGATGCTGCCGATCCATCCCGACGGCAGCCGCCCGGCCTTCCACGTCCCGGGCGCGTACGCGACGCTGACGACCGAGGACCTGCTGTGTCCGGCGATCGAGGCGTGCGACGTCCTGCACGTCGGCGGCCTCGGCGCCCTGCCGGCGTTCGACGGCGCGCCGTGTGCGGCCGTCCTGCGCGAGGCCAAGGCGGTCGGGATGACCGTCACCGCGGACTGCCTGGGCGTCAAGCGCGACGACGCGCTCGAGGTCCTGCGCCCGAGCCTGCCGCACGTGGACGTCTTCATGCCCAACGACGGGGAGGCGCTCGAGCTGACCGGCGCCGCCGACGTCGCCACCGCCGCACGGACCCTCCTCGAGCTCGGCCCGGGCGCGGTGATCGTCAAGCGCGGCGGTGACGGCGCCCTGCTCGTCGACGCCGACGGCGAGCGGTCCGTGGCCGCCTTCGACGCCCCCGTCGTCGACACCACCGGCTGCGGCGACGCGTTCTGCGCCGGCACGATCGTCGCCCTCGCGGCCGGCTGGCCGCTCGACCGTGCCGCCGAGCTCGGCGCGGCCGCCGGCGCGCTGAACCTCCGCGCGCTGGGCTCGGACGCGGGCGCCGCCGACCTCGAGGAGGCGCTCGCCTTCCTCGCCACCGCGCCCCGCCGCGAACCGGTCCGGGCCTAGCCGATGCCGAAGATCGTCGACCACGACGCGCGCCGCGAGGAGCTGCTGTCGGCCGTCTCGCGCGTGATCGTGCGCGACGGCCTGGACCGCGCGACCGTCCGCTCGATCGCGAAGGAGACGGGCTACAGCCCGGGCGTCCTCGCGCACTACTTCGTCGACAAGGACGACATCCTCACCTCGGCCCTGCGGCTCGCGCACGAGCGGATCACCGCCCGCTGGGAGGAGAAGCTCGCCGACACCACCGGGATGGAGGCGCTGCGCGAGCTCGTGCTCGACAACCTCCCGCTCGACGACGAGCGCGAGCGCGAGACCCGGCTGCTGATGAACTACTGGAGCCGCACGCTGCGCACCGACGAGGACGGCACGGCGACGTCGCAGAGCTGGCGCCGTGGCCCGCGCCTGCTCGACCGTCTCGCCGCGCACGTCGCCGAGGCCCAGGCCGCCGGCGAGATCGCCGCCACCGAGCAGGCCGTCGAGGTCGCCGAGCAGCTGCTCGCGCTGATCGACGGCCTGTCGCTCCACGCCTTGCTCGACCCTCAGCGGGTCACCCGTGAGCGCCAGCTCGCACTCGCCACCCAGGAGCTCGACCGCCTCGCGGCCGCGCGCACACAAGGAGACGCTCATGCGTAGAAGTCGGTTCGCGGCCGCAGGCGCCCTGTGCGCCATCGCCGGTCTGGTCGGATGCGGAGGCTCGGGGGGCTCCGGTGGGGGCGACAAGGCCGACCTGAAGTCGGCCACCAGCGGGGAGGTCGCCGCCGCGTGCCAGGGCGACCCCGTCAAGGGCGGCACGCTCGTCTACGAGCGCCAGTCCCAGACGCAGTCGCTGGACCCGATCAACCTGCGCAACGGCAACGGCGACATCTTCGCCACCGAGCTGATCTTCAACGGCCTCACGCGCTCGGACCCGACAGGCAAGACCGACGACCTGGTCGGCGGCGTGTCGGACAAGTGGACGGTCTCCGAGGACGGCAAGACCTACCGGTTCCACATCCGCGACGGCATCAAGTTCTCCAACGGCACCCCCGTCACCCCCGAGGACGTCAAGTTCACGCTGGACCGCTTCGGCGACCCGAAGATCAACCAGGTCCTGTCGGTCGTCGCCGGCGGCTACGGCTCGTCGAAGGTGATCGACGAGTCCACGGTCGAGGTCAAGCTCACCCAGCCGGTCGCGTCCTTCCTCTACAACATCTCGATCTTCCCGGCCTTCATCGTGCCGAAGAAGCTCGTGGAGGAGCAGGGCAACGCGTTCTTCAAGAAGCCCGTCGGCACCGGGCCCTACCGCGTGAAGTCCTTCACCCGCGGCTCCAACATCGTCTTCGAGCCCAACCCGTACTACTGGGAGCAGGGCAAGCCGTACCTCGACGAGATCAAGTTCGCGTTCGCGACGGACTCCAACACCCGCGTGCTGGCGGTCAAGAACGGCGAGGCGCAGATCGCCGACGGCGTCCCGTTCTCCCAGATCAACGACCTGACCAAGGACGACAGCGTCAAGCTGCAGTCGGTCGAGGTGCCGCTGTTCATCGGCCTGTGGCTCAACCACGACAAGGCCCCGCTGGCGGACAAGAACGTGCGCCAGGCGATGCAGTACGCGCTCAACCGCACCGAGATCAACGACGGCATCTTCCGCGGCGTCGGCACCATCCCCAACTCCGTCCTGCCGCCGCTGAAGTACGACGCGCCCCTGTCGGACCTCCCGCCCTACGACTACGACGTCGCGAAGGCGAAGGAGCTCATGAAGGCGTCGAAGTTCGCCGACGGCTTCAAGCTCACGCTGCAGTACCCGTCGGGCTATGACTACTACAAGCAGCTCGCGCTGCTGATGCAGCAGCAGTACAAGGCGATCGGCATCGACCTCAAGCTCACCGAGCTCGATCCGGCGGAGGTGACCAACCGCTTCAACAACGAGGAGTACGACATCACCTTCCCGTACGCCCAGTTCACGAGCGACGTGGTGGTGCCGGACGAGTACGCGACGTTCCTGACCGACTCCGACGACATCGACGGGTTCTTCTCCAACTGGAAGGACCTCGCCATCCGCAAGCAGGTGCAGGAGTTCACCTCCACGCCGGACGAGGCCAAGCGGGCCCAGCTGTGGCCGCAGATCCAGAAGGCGCTCCTGGAGGAGAGCCCGGTCATCAACGTGATGAACGTGCCCTACGTCAACGTGCACCGCAAGGACGTGTGCGCCACGACGGTCAACGCCCTCGGGGCCGATCACCTCGAGAACACCTGGATCGCCGCCGGCGAGGGCAAGTAGCACAGGGGATCCGGGGCCGTGGCGCGCTACCTGCTCCAACGCCTGTCACTGGCCCTGGTGGTGCTGGTCGGCCTCGCGATCGTCACGTTCGCGCTCGTGCACCTCGTCCCGGGTGATCCCGTCCGGATCACGCTGGGCAGCCGGGCGACGGAGGAGTCGGTCGCCGCGGCGACGAAGCAGCTGGGACTGGACCAGCCGTTGCTGGTCCAGTTCTGGAGCTTCGTCTCCGGCGCCGTCACGGGGGACCTCGGGACCTCGCTGACGTTCAACGCCCCGGTGTCTGAGATCGTCGGCGAGCGGATCGCGCCGAGCGCCCTGCTGATCGGCTACGGCCTGCTCGTCTCGCTGCTCGTCGGCGTCCCGCTCGCGATCCTCGCCGCGCTGCGGCCCAACGGGGCGCTGGACAACGTCATCCGCGTGGCGACGACGTTCACGTTCGCGATGCCGCAGTTCTGGCTCGGGCTGATGCTCGCGCTGATCTTCGGCCTCGCGCTCGGGCTGTTCCCCGTATCCGCGTCCGACTACGAGCCCAGCCTCGGCTGGGTGCTCGAGAAGCTGACGCTGCCGGCGCTGACCGTCGGGCTGCCGCTGGCCACGATCGTGCTGCGGACGCTGCGCTCGAGCCTGCTCGAGGTGCTGCAGACCGAGTACGTCGAGGCGGCGCGCTCGCGCGGTCTGAGCGAACGGCGGATCGTCATCCGCCACGCCCTGCGCAACGCGATGATGGCGACGATCACCGTCGTCGGCGTCAACCTCGGGTTCCTGATCGGGCAGACGGTCGTCGTCGAGGTCATCTTCCAGATCCCCGGCGTCGGGTCGCTGCTGCTCCAAGGCGTCCTGCGGCGCGACTACGGGCTCGTGCAGGGGCTCGCGCTCCTGTCCGGCGCGGCCGTCGTGGTGATCAGCCTCCTCACGGACCTGGCCCAGGCGGCCGCCGACCCGCGCGTGCGGCTGGCGCGCCGATGAGCACGCTCCCCGTCCCCCTGGAGGCCGTGTCGCGTCGCCGGCGGCTGCGCGGCGGCCTGCGCAGCCTGCCCGTGAGCGTGAGGATCGGCAGCGGGATCGTCGTCGTGCTCGCGCTCGCCGCCGTGCTCGGGCCGCTGCTCTCGCCGTACGGGCAGGACCAGCTCGACTACGCGAACCTCTCCGCCGCCCCGTCGCCGTCGCACCCGTTCGGCACCGACGACTCCGGCCGCGACGTCTTCACCCGCGCCCTGGCAGGCCTGCGCACCGACCTCGGCGTCGCCCTGCTGATCACCTACATCGCGGTCCCGATCGGCATCCTCGCCGGCGCCGCCGCAGGCTTCTTCGGCGGCTGGGTGGACGCCGTCATCTCCCGCGTCATCGACGTCGTGGTCGCGATCCCGTTCGTCGTGCTCGTGATCGCGATCGTCGCGATCGTCGGACCGGGCCTGAAGGGCGTGATGATCGGCGTGCCGCTCGCCGGCTGGGCGCTGTACGCGCGGCTGGCGCGGGCGGAGATGCTCGTGCTGCGCGAGCAGCCGTTCATGCTCGCCACCACGGCGCTGGGCTACACGCGCAAGCGGGCGATGTTCCGGCACGCGATCCCCAACCTCGTGCGGTCCTCGCTGATCTACTCGACGGTCGACCTGGTCGTGAACCTGCTGCTGCTCGCCAGCCTGTCCTACCTCGGGCTCGGCGCGCAGCCGGGCACGCCGTCGCTGGGCATGGTCATCGCCGACGGCCAGTCGACCCTGCTGGACGCCTGGTGGGTGGCGACGCTCCCGGGCCTGATGCTCGTGTTCTTCGGGGTGGGGGTCGGCCTGATCGGCGACGGCCTCTCCGACGGCAACCTGCGAGGAGGACGGACCTGATGGCCGAACCACTGCTCTGCGTGGAGGACATCGGCATCGCGTTCGGCGATGCCGACGCGCCGCTGGCCGCCGTGCGCGGCGTCTCCCTCGACGTCGGTCCGGGGGAGATCGTCGGCCTCGTCGGCGAGTCCGGCTCGGGGAAGTCGGTCACCTGCCGCGCCGCGATGCGGCTGATCGCGCGGCCCGGGCGGGTCACGAGCGGCAGCGTCCGCTTCGACGGCCGCGACGTGTTCGAGCTCTCGCCGAAGGAGCTGCGCGCGTTTCGCGCCTCGGACGTCGGGATGATCTTCCAGGACCCGTTCTCCTCGCTGAACCCCGTCTACCGGATCGGCGACCAGCTCACCGAGACGCTGCGGGCCAACCGCGGGATGAGCAAGGCCGCGGCGCGCAGGGAGGCGGCCGCGCTGCTCGACCGCGTCGGCATCCCCGACCCCGAGCGGCGGCTGAAGGCCTACCCGCACGAGCTGTCGGGCGGCATGCGCCAGCGCGTGATGATCGCGCTGGCGACGGCGAGCGAGCCGCGGCTGCTGATCGCCGACGAGCCGACGACGGCCCTCGACGTCACCACCCAGGCGCAGATCCTCGACCTGCTGCTGCAGATGCGCGACGAGCTCGGGATGGCCGTGCTGATCGTCTCGCACGACTTCGGCGTGATCGCCCGCGTCTGTGACCGGGTCGCGGTGATGTACGGCGGCCACGTCGTCGAGACGGGCCCGGTGACCACGCTCTTCGACGACCCGCAGCACCCCTACACCCGCGCGCTGCTGGACTCCGTGCCCGAGCTCGAGTCCGCCGGCCATGGGGCGCCGCGCGACGGCATCCCCGGACGCCCGCCCGAGCTGGGGGAGGAGCTGCCCGGCTGCGTCTTCGCGCCGCGCTGCGCGTTCAGACAGGACGGCTGCGAGTCGGTCGCCATGCGCCTGGAGCCCGTGGGCGAGGACCACGCCAGCGCCTGTCCGATGCGGCCCCTGCGCGGCGGCCCGGCCGTCGGCCACGTCCCCGAGGCGGCGCAGCGGTGAGCGAGGACCCGGTCCTGCGCGTCGAGGGCGTCGTGAAGACGTTCGGGTTGCGGCGCAGCCTGCTCGAGCGGCTCACCCGCACCGAGGTCGCGCCCCATCGTGCCGTCGACGACGTCTCCTTCACCCTGCGCCGCGGCGAGATCCTCGGCCTCGCCGGCGGGTCCGGCAGTGGCAAGACGACGCTCGCGCGCTGCGTGCTGCGGCTCGTCGAGCCCGACGCGGGGTCCGTCGTGCTCGGCGACACCGACGTGCTCGCCGCCTCCGGCGCCGAGCTGCGCGACCTGCGCCGGCGCATGCAGATGGTCTTCCAGGACCCGTACACGTCCTTGAACCCGCGCATGAGCGTGGGGGACGCGATCCTCGAGGCCGGCCGCGTCCACCGCCGGCCGGGGACCGAGGACGGCGAGGCGTTCGTCCGGGCCGCCCTCGAGCGCGTGCGGCTGTCGGCGACGTTCGCCGTGCGCCGGCCGCGCGAGCTCTCCGGCGGCCAGTCCCAGCGCGTCGCGATCGCGCGCGCGCTCGCCGTCGAGCCCGAGGTGCTGATCGCCGACGAGGCCGTCAGCGCGCTCGACGTGTCCGTGCAGGCCCAGCTGCTGAAGCTCCTCGTGCAGCTGCGCGACGAGGTCGGCGTCTCGATCCTCTTCGTCGCCCACCAGCTCGCGGTCCTCGCCGAGACCGCCGACCGCGTCGCGATCATGCACCAGGGCCGGGTCGTGGAGACGGGGGAGACCGCCGCCGTCTTCACCCACCCGCAGCACGCCTACACCAAGGCCCTGCTGGACGCCCACCCGCGGGCGGACCCGCGCCTGCGTCCGCCCCGCGTGCCGGCATGATCCAGACGGTCACCGGCCCGGTGGACCCGGCGACGCTCGGCTTCACGCTGCCGCACGAGCACGTCTTCCTCGACATGTGGTCCACCGACGGCGTCACGCACGTGGGCCAGCTGCCCGACGAGGACCTGCTCGCGGACGAGCTCGGCGCCTTCCGCGCGGCCGGCGGGACGTGCCTCGTGGACCAGACGCCGGGCGGCGCGGGCCGGCGCCCGCTCGCGCTGCGGGCGATGGCCGAGCGCACGGGCCTGGCCATCGTGACCGGCTGCGGGTTCTACACCGAGCCGTTCTACCCGCCCGCCGCGAACCTCGCCCGGCGCAGCACCGCCGACGTCGCCGCGGCGCTGATCGCCGAGATCGAGGACGGGCTCGACGGGACCGGCGTGCGGCCCGGCATCATCGGCGAGATCGGCGCCTCCCAGGGGTGGCTGACCCCGCTGGAGGAGCGCGTGCACCGCGCGGCCGCCCGCGCCCAGGTCGCGACGGGCCTGCCGTTGGCCACCCACACGCTCCACCATGGCGCCGGCCGCGAGCAGCTGCGGGTGCTCGACGAGGAGGGCGTGGACCCCGCGCGCGTCTGCGTCGGGCACTGCGACACCTGGCCCGACCTCGACTACTGCCTCGAGGTCGCCCGCCGGGGCGCCTACGTCTCGATCGACAACCTCGGGCATCAGCTCGGCGACCACGAGGCCGTCGTGCTGCGCCTGATCGCCGACCTGGTCGAGCACGGCTGCGCGGAGCGCGTGCTCCTGTCACAGGACGTCGGCCAGATGCCCGAGCTGGCCTCCCGCGGCGGGCGCGGGTACGCCTACGTGGCGACCCAGGTGCTGCCGGCGCTGCGGGCGCTGGGGCTCGACGACGGAACGCTCGAGACGCTCACGAGCGCCAACCCGCGTCGCTGGCTGACCATCGCCTAGCCGTCGTCGTCGTCGTCGAAGGTGACGTCGACGCGCTCGAAGCCCTTCGTGCGCTCCTTGCGCGCCAGCCCCGTGTAGGCGCGCTCGTCCCCGCGGGTGAGCTCGACGTCATCGGTGAACGGCGTCAGCAGCGCGCGCGGGTGCAGGCCCTCGACGCGCACGACGTTGAGCTCGACGCACAGGACGACGACGAAGGACGCGAGGTAGAGGAACGCGAGCAGGCCGAGGACGAGGGCGAAGGTCCCGTTCGTCGCGCTCGAGCCCTGGACGACGTTCTGCACGTAGGCGGCGCCGAAGGACTGCAGCGCCTGCCACGCGACGGCGGCGGTGATCGCGCCGGGGGCGACGTCGCGCACGCTCAGCGGCCGTGCCGCCGCGAAGCGGAACGCGACGACGAAGACGCCGGCGTTGAGCAGCACGGACGCACCGATCACGAGCGCGGGGACGACGGCGGCGGCCGTGGCGAGGGCGGTCAGGGCGGTCGTGGCGATCACCGAGAGGCCGACGATCAGCAGCAGCACGACGCTCAGCCCGCGCGACTTGAACGGGTTGGGACGGGAGTTGCGGGGCACGGCCCAGGCGACGTTCATCGCGTTCTGGATCGCGGTGGCGACCCCGAGGCCGCCGTAGAGCGAGCCGACGATGCCGATGACGACGCCCGTGGCGCCGCCCCCGATGACGTCGGGGGTCCCGAGGTCCGCGCCGATCACGGGGAACTGCGACAGGGCGGAGTCGAGGATCTCCCGCTGCAGCGCGGGGTCGCCCTGGAGCACGAAGCCGAGGATCGTGGTGGACAGCAGCAGCAGCGGGAACAGCGAGACGAAGCCGTAGTAGGCGATCAGGGCGGCGAGGTAGCTCCCCTGGTCGTCGAAGAACTTGTACAGGACCGCCAGGGGGAAGCCGACAGCGGGGTGGCGGCGCTGGAAGGCGTCGAGGCGGGCGATCACGGGGGCGGCCTACCCCGCCGCTGCCCCCTGCGGAACGGCGGCGGCGCTAGCGGGCGCGGGTGGGTTCAGGGTAGACCTCGGCCGGGTCGGCGCCGACGGCGGCCTTCGCCTGGCGGGCGCTGTCACCGACGAGGATCTCCATGGCGCCGGCGGCGACGCCGGCCAGCGCGTCGGCCACGACCTCCTCCGGGGCGAGCTTCGGGCCGTCGTAGGACGCCATCATGTCCGTGTCGGCGGCGCCGAGGTGCAGCCCCGAGACCGCGGTGCCCTGGCCCGCGAGCTCGATGCGGATGCCGTTGGTCAGGCTCCACTCGGCCGCCTTGGCCGCGCTGTAGGCGGTGGAGCCGTCGAAGGAGACCCACGACAGGGACGAGAGGACGTTCAGGATCGCGCCGCCGCCGTTGGCCGCGAGCACCGGAGCGAAGGCGCGCACGACGGCCAGCGTGCCGAAGACGTGGGTGTCGAACTCGAGGCGGATCTGGTCGAGGTCGCCCGTGACGAGGTTGGTGGCGGTCGCGACGCCGGCGTTGTTGATCAGGAGGTCCACGTCGGCGGCGTGACGCGCGGCGGCGACGACGGACGCGGGGTCGGTGATGTCGATGGCGATCGGGGTCACGCCCTCGAGGTCGACGGCGCCCGGGTCGCGGGCCCCGGCGTGGACGGTCGCGCCCTGATCGCGGAGCTGGCGGGCGAACTCGCGGCCGAGGCCGCGATTGGCGCCGGTGACGAGGGCGGTGCTGCTCGACAGGTCCATGCGACCCACCGTAGACCGGTACCGTGAGCCCGAGCACCCAAGACCCACAGGAGAGAGCATGGCTGACTACGCCGTCGTCGACCCCGCCACCGGCGAGACGATCCAGGAGTACCCGACGATCAGCGACGATCAGCTGAAGGACGCGATCGGCCGCGCCGACACCGCCCATCGCGAGTGGTCGCGCCAGACGACGGTCGCCGAGCGCGCCGCGCTCGTGCGCCGCATCGCCGAGCTGCACGAGGAGCGCCGCCAGGAGCTGGCCGAGATCATCGTCCGCGAGATGGGCAAGCCGATCGAGCAGTCCCTCGGCGAGATCGACTTCTGCGTCGCGATCTACACCTACTACGCCGACAACGCCGAGCAGCTGATGGCCGACGAGCCGATCGACCTGCTCGAGGGCGAGGGCTCGGCCTTCATCCGCCGCTCCTCCGTCGGCGTCCTGCTCGGCATCATGCCGTGGAACTACCCCTACTACCAGGTGGCTCGCTTCGCCGGCCCGAACCTGGTGATCGGCAACACGGTCCTGCTCAAGCACGCGCCGCAGTGCCCGGAGTCCTCGGCCGCGATCGAGCAGCTCTACCAGGACGCGGGTGTCCCGGCCGACGCGTACATCAACATCTACGCGACCAACGACCAGATCGAGTGGGTGATCGCCGACCGGCGCGTGCAGGGCGTCTCGGTCACCGGCTCCGAGCGCGCCGGTGCGGCCGTCGCCGAGATCGCCGGGCGCAACCTCAAGAAGGTCGTGCTCGAGCTGGGCGGCTCGGATCCGTTCATCCTGCTCGCCGCCGACGACATGGACGCCGTCGTGGAGTCCGCGGTGGGCGGGCGCCTGGAGAACGGCGGGCAGGCCTGCAACGCCGCCAAGCGCTTCATCGTGCTCGACGAGCTCTACGAGCCGTTCATGGAGAAGTTCACCGCGGCGCTCACCGGCGTCAAGCCGGGCGACCCGAAGTCGCCCGACACCGCGCTCGGCCCCCTGTCCTCCCAGCTCGCGACGGAGCGTCTCGACGACCAGGTCAAGCGTGCCACCGAGCAGGGCGCCGAGCTGGTCGCCGGCGGTGGCCACGAGGGCAACTTCTACAACACGGCGATCCTCACCGGGATCACCAAGGACAACGAGGCCTACGGCGAGGAGTTCTTCGGCCCGGTCGCCTCGGTCTACAAGGTCGACTCCGAGGACGCGGCGATCGAGCTCGCCAACGACACCCGCTTCGGGCTCGGCTCCTACGTCTTCACCAACGACGAGGAGCAGGCGCTGCGCGTCGCCGACCGCATCGAGGCCGGCATGGTGTTCATCAACGCCGTCGGCGCCGAGGGCGCCGAGCTGCCCTTCGGCGGCGTGAAGGCCTCGGGCTTCGGCCGCGAGCTCGGCCGCTTCGGCGCCGACGAGTTCGTCAACAAGAAGATGATCCGCGTCACGCCGGCGCGCTGACGCGGCCGCCCGTGAGCGGCTGACGGGTCGCGGGCGCTAGGGGACCAGGAGCCCCGGCGCCGCGCCCAGCGCATCCGCGCCCAGTGCCGGCGGATCGACCGGCACGGGCGCCGGTGCGGTGAGGTGCACGAGCACGAAGCCGTGCGGCAGCTGAACCGTCTCGGCCGGCGTGAAGCCGGTCGGGGCGAGACGGGCGGCGCTGGGCTCGAGCGCCCGCCGCGTGGTGCGCCGCGGGGGGATCGCGACCCACAGCCCCGCCGTCGCGACGGGGCCCGCGGCGGGCCGCCGGCCCAGGTAGCGGCCGGCGGCGGGGCCCTCGATGCCCGGGTCGACGACCACCGGCTCACTGCCGGCCCGCGCGGCGATCACGGGCGCGGCGGTGCGCCAGTCGGGCTTCTCGAAGCGCCAGTCGGTCTGCACCCACACCGTCGCCACGGTGGCCACGAGCAGGGCCAGGACGAGCGGGACCGCGTGCAGGCGCACGAGCCCGTACGCGGCCACGGCGGCCACCAGCGGCCAGGCGACGAGCACGTTGCGCATGTAGAAGCTGCGGTCGATCCCGAGCAGGAGCAGCAGGGCGGGGACGGCGATCACGAACGCGGCGAGGCCCGCGAGGAGGGCGATCCCGCCGTGGCGGCGCCGGGCCGCGAGGCCCAGCCCGGCGAGCACTCCGCCCACGAGCAGGAGCAGGCCCGCCGCCTCCAACCACGCGGCGGGCGGGTTCGGGCCGAGCGCGAACTGGCGCACCGTCTGCTGCAGGCGCACGCCGGCCGGGAGCTGCTCGATGTAGCCGGCCCGCCCGTCGCGCTGCTCGAGCACGAGGGGGACCAGCGGCGCGGCGAGGACGACCACCCCGGCGCAGGCGAGAAGGACGTCCCGGCGCCGGCCCCGCAAGCGCCAGAGCAGCACGGCGGCCTCCGAGAGCAGCAGGAACGCGGCGAAGTAGTGCGTCCAGGCGCAGGCGGCGGCGGTGAGCACCCACGGGACGAGCCGCCGGGCCGTGGGCTGCTCGAGCACCCGCGCGAGCAGCCACACGCTCAGCGTGCCGAGCAGGACGAACCACGCGTAGGCCCGCGCCTCGACGGCGTACCAGACCAGCACGGGGCCCGTGGCGCACAGCCAGGCCGTCGCCGTCGCCACGCGCCGGCCCGCGAACGGCCGCACGGCGAGGAAGGCGGCGGGAACGGTGAGGATCCCGGCGACCACGGATCCCAGCCGCAGCAGCGCGTCGGACCCGGACCCGGACGCGGTCACGAGCAGCCAGTCGATCACGGAGGACAGCGGGGGCGTCGACTCGGTGGCCGCGACCGCCGGCCACACGTCCCCGAGACGGGGCTGCAGCGCGATGGTGCGGGTGAAGACCTCGTCGAGCCAGAGGCTCTGATGGCCGATGAACGGCAGCCGCAGCGCGGCGGCGACCAGCGTCGCGAGCCCGACGAGGTGCAGCCGGACGTGCCGATCCCTCGCCAGGTCCACAGTATCCCCGCCCGGGGGGCTTGTTTCAAGCCCCCCGGTGTGTCTCACAATGCCCTGCTGCAAGCGACGACGGGAGCAGCAGGATGGCGATGCAGGCACAGACGGCGACGGGGGCCCTGACCCTCCGCCTCGACGCGATCGACGCGACGCAGGTCGCCCTGGCGGGGGGCAAGGGGGCCAACCTCGGGGAGCTCACGCACGTCCCCGGGGTCCGGGTGCCGCCGGGCTTCTGCGTGACGACGGCGGTCCTGCGCCGGGTCATGGAGGACGCGCCGGGACTGGCCGGGCCCCTGCAGCGGCTGGCCGGAGTGCGCGCGGAGGACCGGGACGGGATCGCCCGATGGAGCGCGGCGGCCCGTCGGGCCATCGAGGCCGCCGGCGTCCCCGACGACGCCGCTGCGGCGATCGTCGCCGCGCTCAGCGAGGAGGGGGCGGACGCCGCGTACGCCGTCCGCTCCAGCGCCACCGCGGAGGACCTTCCCTCGGCGTCGTTCGCCGGGCAGCAGGACTCGTTCCTGGGCGTGGTGGGGGCCGCCGCCGTGCTCGAGCACGTCAGCCGGTGCTGGGCCTCGCTGTTCACGGCGCGGGCCGTCGCCTACCGCCGGCGCCAGGGTCTCGACGACCGGCAGGTCGGGATGGCGGTCGTCGTCCAGCGGATGGTGCCCGCCGAGGCGTCGGGTGTCCTCTTCACCGCCGACCCGCGCACGTCGGACCGCCGGACGAGCACCGTGGAGGCCGTCCGCGGCCTCGGCGAGGGCCTCGTCTCCGGTGCGGTGACCCCGGACGGGCACGCCGTCCGCGACGGCGCGGTGGTGCAGCGCACCGCCGCCGGGACCGATCGGGTGCTCACCGACGCCCAGGCCGTGGCGCTCGCGGCGCTGGGGCGACGGATCGAGGCGCACTTCGGCGCCCCCCAGGACATCGAGTGGTGCCTGGCCGACGACGAGGTGCACGTGGTCCAGAGCCGGCCGATCACCACGCTGTTCCCCGTCCCGGACGCCGGCGACGGCTTCAAGCACGTCTTCGTCTCCGTCGGGCACCAGCAGATGATGACCGACCCGATGAGAGCGCTCGGCCTCTCGCTGCAGCAGGCGGTGGCCCGCCCCGTCATGCACGCGGCCGCCGGGCGGGTGTTCGTCGACGTCTTCGGCGGGCTCTCCACCCCGGGGACGCGCGAGGCCGTCCTGCAGGCGCTCGGCGCCTCGGACCCGTTGACCGGCGACGCGCTGCAGGCCGTCCTCGACGACGGCGACTTCGTCGGTGCGCAGCCCGGTGACGGCCCGGCCGGCGCGGTCCCGCCGCCCCACCCGGAGCTGCTGGACCCCGACCCCGCGATCGTGGCGGAGCTCGTCGCCGACAAGGCGGCCGCCAACGCCGCCGTCGCCCGGGCGATCGCCGGGCGGACGGGCGCCGAGCTGGTGGACTTCGTCGTCGCCGACGTCGCCGAGCTCAAGGAGGACCTGGCGGATCCGCGCAGCCGGCCCGTGTACATGACGGCGATGGACGCCTCGGCGTGGTTGAACGAGCACATGGCGCTGTGGCTGGGGGAGAAGGGCGTGGCCGACGTCCTCACGCAGTCGGTCCCCGACAACGTCACCTCGCAGATGGGCCTTGCGCTGCTGGACGTCGCCGACGTCATCCGTCCCCATCCGGCGGTCGCCGCCCACCTCGAGCAGGCGACGGACGACGGGTTGCTCAGCGGCCTGGACACGCTGGAGGGCGGCCCGCAGGTGCGGGCGGCGATCGAGGGGTTCCTGGCGGTCCACGGCATGCGCTGCCCGGGCGAGCTCGACATCACCCGGCCGCGCTGGGCCGAGCGGCCGGCCGCCGTGGTCGCGCTGCTGCTCGCCAACGTGCGGGCGTTCGCGCCGGGGGAGGCCGGACGGCGCTTCGAGCGGGGCCGCGCAGCGGCGGCGGCCAAGGAGCGCGACCTGCTGCAGCGACTGCGGGCCCTTCCCGACGGGGAGGCGAAGGCCGCGCAGACGAAGCTCATGATCGACCGGGTGCGGACCTTCATCGGCTACCGCGAGCACCCCAAGTACGCCTGGATGGGCCGCTACCTCGTCTACAAGCAGGCGCTGATGGGGGAGGCCGACCGGCTCGTCGCCGCCGGGGTGCTCGCGGACCGCGACGACCTGCTGCACCTCACCCTCGAGGAGCTGCGGGTCGTCGTCCGCACGCACGCGGCGGACGCGGAGCTGATCGCCGCGCGCAGACGGGCCCACCGCGACAACGGCGCGCTCACCCCGCCCCGCGTGATCACGTCCGCGGGGCACGTCCCCACCCCCACCTACCACCGCGATGACGTCCCGGCCGGCGCACTGCCGGGGCTCCCGGTCTCCAGCGGCGTCGCAGAGGGGCGGGCGCGCGTCGTCCTCGACGTCGCCGACGCCGACCTCGAGCCGGGCGACATCCTCGTCACCGTCGGCACCGATCCCTCCTGGACGCCGCTGTTCCTCGCCGCCGCCGCCCTCGTCACCGAGGTCGGCGGCCTGATGACCCACGGCGCGGTGATCGCCCGTGAGTACGGCCTGCCCGCCGTGGTGGCGGTGCAGGATGCGACCCGCCTGATCCCCGACGGCCGGCGGATCCGAGTGCACGGGACCGAGGGCTGGGTCGAGCTCCTGCCGTGAACCGCCGCCCCGAGGCGTCGGGCTGCGGGCCGTGTCAGCCGGGGCGGAGGTCCTCGACGTCGAGGGCGCGCTGGAGCTCGCGCAGCAGCTCGCCGTTGACCGCCCCGCTGCGGCGCAGCCGCAGGAGCTCCGCGCGCTGGGCCTCGACCGCCTCGCGCCGGAGCGCGCCGATCACCTCCGGACCGGTCTCCGCCTGCGCCCCGTCCTCGAGCTGTCGCGCACGCGAGGCGTAGTGCTCGCGCACCCGGGCGACGGGGTCGGCGGGCAGGTCCTGCTCGGCCGCCAGGGCGTCGACGCGGGCGACGGCCGCAGCGGCGAGCGCGGCCCGCGCGCGCCGCTCGCCCTCGGCGTCCTCGCCCGCGCCACGCAGGCCCGCGGCGCGCAGGAGCGCCGGCAGGGCGAGCGCGGGCACCACGAGCAGGATCACGACGGCCGCGACGGTCACGACCACGATCGTGCTCCGCTCGGGGAAGACCACCCCGTCGACGGTCGCCGGGATCGACAGGGCGGCGGCCATCGACAGCGCGCCGCGCAGGCCCGAGACGGCCAGGATCAGCCGCTCCGGGCCGGAGAGGTGCGCGGCGAGATCTCGCCCGCGCGGGCCGGTCGCGCGGGCCGCCAACGGCAGACCGAACAGCCACAGGGCGCGGACGCCGACCGCCGCGATCACCACGAGCGCCGTGATGCCCGCGAGCTCCCAGACCCCGCGCGTGGCCGGGTCGCCGAGCAGCGTGGCGAACTCGAGCCCGACGAGCAGGAACAGGATCGACTCGCCGAGGAACTGCGCGACGGACCAGAAGGACTCACCGCCGATCCGCGTCCCGGGGCTGGCGATGTCGTCGCTGTGGCCCATCACGTAGCCGGCGAGGACGACGGCGAGGACGCCCGAGACGCCCAGGCGCTCCGCCAGCAGGAAGGCGCCGTAGGCGAGCAGGACGGTGATGGCGGTCTCGAGCTCGAGCTCGTTGAGCCGGCGCCGGAGCTGGGCCGTCAGCCAGCCCAGCACGGCGCCGACGGCTGCGCCACCGAAGGCGATGAGGACGAAGTCGCCGAGGGCCGAGGCGAAGCCGAACGAGCCGCCGACCGCGACGATCGCGATGCGCAGCGCCGTCAGCGATGTGCCGTCGTTGATCAGGCTCTCACCCTCGAGGATCGTCGCCAGCCTGCCGGGCGCCCCGCTGGAGCGGATCACGGCACTGGCGGCGACGGGATCGGTGGCGGCCATCACGGCGCCGAGCACGAACGCCGCCGACCAGGGGATGCCGGCCAGGATGTGGACGGTGGCGCCGATCGCCCCGACCGTGGCGAGCACCAGGCCGAAGGCCAGCACGCCGATCGGTCGCCCGTCCGTCCGCACGTCGTGGAAGGCGAGGGTGAAGGCCGCCGGGTACAGGATCGGCGGGAGGAACACGACGAAGACGACCTCGGGGTCCAGGCGGACCTCCGGAGCGAACGGCAGCAGCCCGGCACCGATGCCACCGAGCACGAGCGCGACGGGCGTCGGCACGTGTCGCAGCCGTCGCGCCGCGAGTGCGACGAGGACCACGGCCACCAGCAGCGCGACGAACAGCTCAGCTTGGTGCACGACCGCTCCCGGATGTCGTCGGGCGGTCGCTCATGGCGTTCACCGCAGCCCCACGTCGGTCGGCGACGGTGGCGTGCCCTGCGCGGAGGTCGCCGGCCGCGCCGCGATCGCCCGCCGCAACGCGGGACGGTGCTCGGGCCGCGCCGCCGTCTCGAGATCGGCGAGGAGGACGTCGAGGCGGTACTGGATCCGTGGCGTGTCCTCCCCCCAGCGGGCGATCTCGTCGATCCCCAGCCGCAGGTACGCCTCGAAGTCCGGCTGGGGGACGTCGACGGCGAGGCGGCCGTCGCTGACCCGTTGGCGGGGCGCAAGCGGGCGAACGGCGAGCCGTCGCAGGACGTCGTGGATCTGGTCGATGACCTGCACGGCGGTGGTGGGGTCGTTGATCCCCGGCGACAGCGCGCGCTCGGCGATGTCCACGAGCTGGCGCAGACCGAAGCCGACGTCGTCGTCGAGGCTGCGTTCGTCGCCGAGCTCGATCGCGGCGCGCAGCTGATCGACGGCCTCGATCGTCGCGCCGTGGACGACCAGCAGCGGCGCCCCGCCCGGCACGAACTCCCCGACGGCGCGCAGCAGGCAGACGCTCGCACCCCGCTCGTCGGCGAGGCGCTGGAGGGCGTCGTCGTCGATCGTGCGCACGATCCCCGGCCGGGCGGCCTCGACCCGCTGCGCCACCGGGCCGGTGGGGCGCAGGGCGGCTGTCGGTTCGGCGTCGGCCGGATGCGTGCGCTCCAGCAGCTCGCGGGTGTCGTCACCGATCGTCGAGATGATCGTCGCGGCGCGGATCGACTGTGCGATGTGGTGGATGTAGCCGAGGAAGATCACGACGCTGGCGAGCACGAACACGAACGCGACGGTCACCGCCAGCTGGGGGACGAAGGGGTTGATCTGCGCGGTTCCGCGGACCGCGCGCAGCACCACGAGGGCGTAGACGAAGGTCGCGACGAAGATCCCCAGCGCGAGCTGGTTGAAGCGGTCCTGCAGGAACGTGCGCAGGACGCGGGGGGAGAACTGGCTGCTCGTGAGCTGCAGCACGACGATCGTGATCGAGAACACCAGGCCGGTGAACGAGATCATCGACGTGATGATCGCCGAGAGGAGCGACCGCGCGCCCTCCGGACCGCCGCCGAACAGCAGGGGGAGGCTGCGCCCGGTGTCCAGGGACCGGTCGGCGCTGGCCAGTCCCAGACCCAGCGCGAACGCCAGCACCGCGCACAGCAGCGGCAGCGCCCAGAACTCGTCGCGCAGCCGGCGCCAGCCGCCGCTCAGCCGCGCGTACAGCGGATGGCGCGTCGCGCCACCTGCGCCTTCCTCGGAACGACCTGCAGGCGCGGGGGACACGGGACTCCTCGGTGTGGCACGGCGTCGAGACGGCGAAGACGGGAGGGGGACGTTAGGGCCGCGAACCGAAGAAGGCCACCCCGCGACGGGGTGGCCCTCGGTGCTGGGACGCAGACGACGGCGACCGAGCCGGCCCCGTCGTCAGGGGTCAGCGTGGGGCGCGGCCACCGCCACTCGTGAGGCGCGGGACCAGCAGCAGGGCGAGTCCGATGACGACGCAGACGATGCCCAGGATGTAGTTGACGAGGATCGCGAGGACGATCCCGATGATGATGAGCAGGATCGGCAGGGTGAGTTGCATGCGGGCCTGCTACCCGATGGGGGCGAAGGGAATGCAAACGCGACAGAACTTGCGTCGAGGGGCCCCGCGGAACGAGATCGGCCGCCCCTGCGGGGCGGCCGTCTGCGCCATAGCTCGGGGTGGACTCGAACCACCGACCTCACGATTATGAGCCGTGCGCTCTAACCAGCTGAGCTACCGAGCCACGCGGGCGAGGAGGATAGCCGGGGCCGGAGTAGGCAGCCGCCACAGCGGGGAGGCCCCGGTCATGACCGTCCCCTCGCCCGAGCCGCCCGCTCCCTCGCCGATGCCCGATCCGCCGGCGCCTGACCCGCAGCCGCCGGTGCCGTCGCCGGATCCGAGCCCCATGCCGCCGGAGACGCCGCCGGCCCCGCCGAGCCCCGAGCCGGGGCCCGGCGCGCCCACGATCTAGGCGCCCGGCAGGGCCACCGTCGCGTCTCCGAGCGCCACGCGCGTCGGGGCGCGGCCGTCGTCGCCGATGCGCCAGGTGACGGTGAACGGCACGCTGTCGCCGGGCGCGATCGTCGTCGTCACGCCGAGGCGGCGGGCCTGGAAGGCCGGCATCGCCTCGCGCGGCCCGACCGCCGGGCCGTAGAGGCCGTGGGAGAAGCCCGAGGCGAACGACGCCGTGCCCGTCACGGAGCGGCCGGCGTCGTCGAGCAGGCGCGCGGCCCCGGCGTTCAGCGCCATGGGGGAGGAGGAGCGGTTCGTCAGCCGACCGGTGACGAGCCGGTCCGACGGGAGCTCACGCGGACGGGCGGTGTGGACCTCGCCGCTCCACGCCAGCGGACCGACGGCGGAGGCGCCGGGACCCTCGACGGCGCCGGCGAACGACGCCGGGGCCAGCACGCTCGCGCGCTCGAGCGCGGGGCGCTGACCCGAGGCCGACGAGCGCGCGGCCGATCCGCCGTCACCCGGGTCGGCCGGGGTCGTGAACCAGGTGCATCCCGCGGGGTCGGGGTTCGTGCGCGGGTTCCACTGGATGCAGGGCAGGTCCGCCGCGAGCTTGGCGAGGTTCCCGACGGGGTTCTTGGAGCCGCCGCTGGCGCAGTCCGGCAGCGTCTTGGGGTCACTGGTGAGCCCCACGCCGGGCGCGGTCACGTTGCCCTCCCAGCAGTTGCGCTGGCCCTGCTCGTCCCAGTAGACGTCGGTGCCGTTGCGGTCCGGGGTCCCGTCGGGCCGCACGCCGAACGTGTTGCCCACGAAGCGGTTGCCGTGGGAGGTGTCGTTGGCCTTCGCCGGGTCCGTCTCCCCGCGGGCGGGGGCGGGGACGTGGAACAGCCGCACCCCGTTGCGGTGCTGGTCGTAGATGTGGTTGCCCTGGAAGGTGTTCTCGTTGACGCCGTAGAGCATGAAGCCGGTGCCGACGACCACCTGGAAGACGGGGCAGACGACCTCCTTGCGCCGCTGCTCGAACGGGGTGGCGTTGCAGTAGGCCTCGTTGGCGTCATCGAAGAAGTTGACGTTGTTGGAGTTGATCTCGTTGTCGGTCCACTTCGAGCAGTCCTGCGGCATGCCGGGGTGGCCGGGCGCGAAGGAGTCGTTGGCGATCCCGGCCGCGTTGTCGTGGAAGCGCGAGGTGTGCGTCCACGTGCCGTTGCCGGCGGTCCCGGAGGACCCGAGCGTGTTGCCGTAGGAGTCGATCCGGCGCAGCTCGATCCCGAAGCCGTTGCAGTGGGCCTCGGGGCCGGAGCCCGGGTAGACGCCGGAGTCGCCGCTGCCGTAGGCGGTGATGTCCTGGTAGAGCCCGTGGTCGGACGTGAAGGTCAGGATCCCGTAGTGGGAGGCGTAGCGCGACACGAGGTTGCGCAGGTGGAAGCCGTTGGTCTCGACGACGTCGATGTTGTTGTACGCGCCCTGCTCGACGGTCACGTTGCGCAGCTGGAAGCCGTCGGCGCGGTCGGCGCGGATGACGTCGGGCTTGCGCCGGTCGCCCTCGAAGATCACGTCGGTGCGGCGGCGCCCGAGCCCCTTGACCAGCAGGTTGCACTTCTGGTCGCAGCTGCGGTCGGGGTCGTCGACGGAGTCGCCGATGATCGCGATCAGGTTGCGCGCGTTGGGGCACTCGACCTGATGCAGGTACGTCGGGACCTTGCCGTCCTCGGTGTGGTTGTCACCGGAGTCCTCCCAGAAGGCCGGACCGGAGCACTTCGGGTCCTTGACCGGGATCGCGCGGCTCGGCTCCTCGCGGTAGACGCCGGGGAGGACGAGGATGCGGTCCCCCGACTTGGCGGCGTTGACCGCCGCCTGGACGTGACGGAAGCGACAGCGCTTGACGAGCGCCAGGCGGGCGCGGCGGGCGCCGCGCAGCTTGCGGCCCTTGAAGGTCCGGCGGATGCGCTTGGCCGAACCCGGCTTGCAGACGATCTTCGCCGTGCCGGTGGAGCGGTACTTCGGGACGGCGCCCGTCGCGCGGTCCGGATACTGCGTGGCGCGCTCGGCATGACCGAAGGCCAGGCCGGAGCCGAGCACGAGGAGGGCGAGGAGCGTCGAGAGCGTCAGGCGCATGGGCATTGCAACGATCATCGCGGACGATGCTTGCGCGTGCGCCGCCTAGCGTCCGCCGCATGCCCACCGCCTCTCGTGCGTTCCTGCTCGCGGCCCGCCCGCAGGGCGAGCCGAAGCCCGCCGACTTCCGGCTCGCCGACATCGAGCTCGACGATCCCGGGGACGGCCAGCTGCTGGTCCGCAACACGTGGATGTCGGTGGACCCCTACATGCGCGGGCGCATGAACGACGCGGCGTCCTACGTCCCGCCCTTCGAGCTCGGGAAGCCGCTGGAGGGCGGCGCGATCGGCGTAGTCGAGGCGTCGCGTGCGGACGGGTTCGCCCCCGGCGACGTCGTCCTGCACGGCCTCGGCTGGCGCGAGCACGCCGTCCTGGACGCGACGGCCGTCGCGAGGGTCGAGCCCGTGGAGCGCATCGGCGACTCCGCCCACCTCGGCGTCCTCGGGATGCCCGGGCTGACGGCCTACGCCGGCCTGATCGAGGTCGCCGCCCTGCGGGCGGGGGACACGGTCTTCGTGACGGGCGCGGCCGGCGCCGTCGGGTCGCTCGTGGGCCAGATCGCCTCCCAGCGCGGCCATCGCGTGATCGGCAGCGCGGGAACCGCGGAGAAGGTCCGCCACCTCACGGAGGACCTCGGCTTCGACGCCGCGTTCGACTACCACGACGGCCCGGCCGCCGACCGGCTCGCCGAGCTCGCCCCGGACGGGATCGACGTGATGTTCGACAACGTCGGCGGGGCGCAGCTGGAGGCCGCGATCGGCGCCGCCAACCTCCGCGCGCGCTTCGCGCTGTGCGGGGCGATCAGCGTCTACAACGCGACGGAGCCCGCGCCCGGTCCGCGCAACCTGTTCCTGGCCGTCGGCAAGCGCCTGACCCTGCGCGGCTTCATCGTCCGCGACCACGGCGACCTGCGTCAGACGATGCTCGACGAGGTCGGCCCCCTCGTCGCCGACGGGCGGATCCAGTACCGCGAGACCGTGGTCGACGGCTTCGAGCGCGCCCCCGAGGCGTTCATCGCGCTCCTGCGGGGCGAGAACACCGGCAAGATGGTCGTCCGCCTCGGCTGAGGCTCAGCCGGCGCCGGCCGGCAGCACGATGCCGCCCTCGGCACGCTCGGCCGGGGCGTCCTCGGGGCGCTCGGCGCCGGCGTCGGTGAGCCGGTTGACCTCGGACGGGTCGTCGAGCGTGCGCCGCAGCTGCTCGAGGTCGAGCTCGCCCTGCCAGCGCGCGATGGCCAGCGTCGCGACGGAGTTGCCGATCGCGTTGGTGATCGCGCGCCCCTCGCTCATCACGCGGTCGATGCCGACGACGAGCGCGATGCCGACGGCGATCGACTCGGCGGTGAAGAACTCGCCGCCGAAGGCCTGCAGGGAGGCGGTCAGCGTCACGAGGCCCGCCCCGGTGATCCCGGCCGCGCCCTTGGAGGTCAGGATCATCAGCCCCGCGAGGGCGAGCTGCTGACCCAGGGCGATGTCCTGGCCGGCCGCCTGCAGGATGAACAGGGCCCCGATCGTGAGGTAGATGCAGGTGCCGTCGAGGTTGAACGAGTAGCCCGTCGGGATGACCATGCCGACCGTCTGGCGCGACGCGCCCGCCGCCTCGAGCTTGCGCAGCAGCCGCGGCAGCACGGTCTCCGAGGACGAGGTGCCGACGATGATCAGCAGCTCGTCCTTGATCAGCCGGATGACCTTCAGGACGTTGAAGCCCGCGACACGGGAGACCGTCCCGAGCACGACGAGCACGAAGATCGCACAGGTCCCCCAGAACGTGGCGGCCAGCGCCAGCAGGCCGGTCAGCGACTGCGCGCCGAAGGCCGCGACGGTGTAGGCCATGCCCCCGAAGGCGCCCAGCGGGGCGGCGTACATGATGAAGCGGATCACGCGGAAGAGGATCTGCGAGACGGTCTCGAAGCCGCCGACGACCCGTCTGCGATCCGCCTCGCGCAGGGTCGAGATCGCCGCGGCGACGAGGATGGCGAGCACGAGGACGCGCAGGATCTCGTTCTCCACGAACGGGCCGGCGAG
Organism: uncultured Solirubrobacteraceae bacterium; assembly: GCA_963726825.1. Lineage (GTDB taxonomy): Bacteria > Actinomycetota > Thermoleophilia > Solirubrobacterales > Solirubrobacteraceae > DATLGB01. Next base: position 830,390 of record CAVSDT010000002.1, read on the forward strand.
GGAGTCGGGCAGCAGCGAGTCGGTCACGAAGGAGACGACGCCCTCCTCGCCGCCGGCCTCCTTGATCGAGCTCTGGGCCTGCTCGGTGCTGGCGGCGGACGGGTCGGCGTTGACGCCCGCGCCGGGCTGGATGAGGTTGGCCGCGGCGAGACCGAGCGCGAGCGCGATGACCGTGGCGACGAAGAAGTAGCCCAGCGCGCGCAGCGCGAGCCCGCCGGCGCGGCCGAGGTCGCCGAGGGAGGCGATGCCGATGATCACCGTCACGAAGATCACCGGACCGGTGATCGTCTTGATGAGCTGGATGAAGGCGTCGGCCAGCCAGCGGGCGTTCGTGGCCTGGTCGGGAGCGACGAGGCCGAAGAGGATGCCGGCGGCGATGGCGATCAGCACCCAGAACCACAGTTGGCGGACCATGGCGGCCAGGTTCCCGTTCGTGCCGATCCACACACCCATGCGGCTCGGCGGCCGGTCACGGCGCCTACGCTGTCGCGGCTTCGCCCGGCTTCCTCGACACCACGTGCCTGATGGCGCGCCTGGCCCTCCTCGATCTGCGCAGGGGCCGCGCCGGCCTCGCCCTGCTGGGCGTCGTCGTCGCGCTGCTGGCGCTGTTGGGGCTCGCCGCCGACCGCGGCCTCGCCGTCAGCCGCAGCCCCGGGGCGGGCTCACTGGACTTCGTCGTCGTCGGCTCGACGCTGCTCGGCACCGCGGCCTTCGTCGCGCTCCTGCTCGGGGCCATCGTCGCGGTCTTCCTCGGCCAGTCGGCCGTGCGCGGGGACGCCCAGAGCGGGATGCTGCAGCCCGTCCTGGCGCGGCCGGTGCACCGCGGCGCCGTCGTGGCAGGCCGGCTGCTGGCCGCGGCGGGCGTGGCCGCAGCGACCACCGCCCTGATCTGGGCATCCGCCGTGGTCGTGGTCGGCCTCGCCGGCGGCTACTGGCCGCGTGCCTGGGTCGTGCCGGTGGGCCAGCTCGCGCTGGCCGGGGCGCTCGTCGCCGTGCTGGCGGTCGCCGCCTCGACGGTGCTGGCCGCGACGGCGGCCGGGATCGCGACGCTCTCGCTCGTCGGCGTCGGCTTCACCGTGGGGCTGGTCGGCCAGTTGGGCCTCGCCTTCGGCCTGCCCGAGCTCGGCCGGGTCGCCGACGTCGTCTCGGTGCTGCTGCCCTTCGAGGCGCTCTATCGGGCGGTGCTCGCCGGGCTCGGCGGGGAGCTCGTGGACCTGGCGCGCTTCGGCGTGGCGAGCGGCCCATTCGGCGGGGCCCGGACCCTCAGTACGCCCATGGCGGCCGGCATCGCGGGATGGACCGTCCTGATGCTGGCGTTGACGGTCCACGGAACGAGACGGCTGGACGCGTGACCGATCCGACCGCGGCGGCCGGTCGGCGATGGCGTGCCTGCGCGCGCAAGCGGACTGTGGCGGTCAACTGACTACCTCCGGCTGAGGTGCATCAGAGGTGTGCCCTGCACACCGTTGGATCGGATAGTCGGGGCGCGGGCCCCGGCGGTCCAGGTCACTCGAAGGGAAACGATGCATCAGCTCACCGGGCGCCGCGGGAGGCGCCGACTCGCCGCTCTCGTCGCGGTGCCACTGCTTGTCGGGCTGACCGGCTGCGGCAGCCACCCCGACCCCTCTGACGTGATCCCGGAGAACTCCGGACCCGGCGCCGTGCTCGTACCGGAGCGGACGACGGCGAAGGCCGGCGAGACGCTGACCTTCGACGCCAGTGGATCGACGCTGGCGGAGCTGCAGTCCGATTCGCAGTGCCCGCGCAGCATCTCGCTCTTCGTCGAGGGCGTCGAAGGCGTGGTGTCGCGCAAGACGAACATCTCGGAGCCGCCCGAGGAGACGCTCGACACGATCGGTACCGGCGGCCCGACCTGCAAGGTGGTCAACGGCAAGCTGCAGGCGAAGATGCCCGCCGGCGCGCTGGGCTCCACCGTCGCTCACAAGGTCACCGTCGTGGTGGACAACTTCTACGACGTGCTTGACGAGAAGAGCGTCACGAGGAGCGTCGCCTCGGTGACGGTGGCGGTCACCACCCCCATCCCCGGCCAGACCACGCCGGTGGTCAACCCCGGTAGGCCGACCCCGCCGACCTCGCCGGCCACCACGCCCCCGACGTCGGACCCGACGCCGCCGGGCCATGGCGAGGATCACAGCGGGCCGTGCGGCCGCACCGTGACGACGGGCGGCGGCACGCCCCCGGAGATCTCCCACGTGCTCATCAATCCCTACCGGCCGGTCGCCGGGCAGGAGGCCCAGGTGGTCGTGGACGCTTCCGACGCGGACCCGGGCGATGGCATCGCGGGCTACCGCTATGACCTCGACGGCGACGGGACCTACGAGACGGACTACGACTTCCCGCGCGAGTCGTTCACGCCGGCGAAGGCCGGAGAGGGCTTCATCTGCGTCGAGGCGCGCGACAAGACCGGCAACCGCTCCGTGACCCAGGTCGTCTACGACGCGCGCCCCGCCGGCTCGCTGGCCTCCTCGAGGCTCTACGAGGTGTTCCGCGCGCAGGTCGGGGGACCGACGACCTTCAACGGCGGACCGGTGCCCGACGACGTCGACGAGGCGTTCATCGACTTCGGCGACGGCGGCCACGACTTCCAGGACGTGGCGGGCAACAAGGCGCCCTCGTTCGAGCACACCTACACCGACCCGGGGCGCTACGTCGTGACGCTCGTCGAGTCGATCAGCGGCACCGGCGACAGCAGCCAGTGGTCGATCATCGTCGACGTCGATGCCGCCGACCCGCCCGGTGGGCCCATGAGGCTCCGGGTGAACGACGGCACGGCGACAGCGGCCAAGAAGCAGGCCTACACGATCACGACGCTGCTCAAGCAGAGCAGGGACAAGATCCTCAAGCGCGGCAAGCTGTTCTTCTCGAAGGGCGCACTGCACTCGAAGGGGACGATCACCCGGGCTGACGTGCGCGGCTCGCTGCCCAAGCCGCTGCGCAAGGTGAAGGCGCTCAAGGGCCTCAAGGCGCTGTATCGCTCGACGTTCGTCGTCAAGCTCAACGGCGTCAAGATCGACCTGGGCCCGGACACCTGGGGCGTCGGCGGCACGGCGAGGATCCTCGCCCAGGCCAAGCGCGACCGGAAGACGCGCGTGTGCCTGTCGATGATCAGCGACGGCCGCACCGTGGCCGGCACGCAGTGGAAGGTGCTCGGCGCGACGGGCAAGGCGAAGGGCCTCACGGGCGGCGGCACGTACGCGCCGATCGTGCTCGGGCCGCGCCTGTCGCCGGAGCCGACGGGCACCGCGATCATCGCCAAGGGCAAGGCGAAGGGGATCGGCAAGTGCTCGAGCCTCGCGAAGTACCTGCCCGGCGCCAAGTCGAAGAAGAAGAAGGGGAGGAAGTAGTCGCACCCGTCCTGGAACTCGTCGGCATCGCGAAGCGCTTCGGGTCCGTCCCGGCGCTGCGCGGCGTCGACCTCCAGGTCGGGCCGGGGGAGCTGGTCGGCCTGCTCGGCCCCAACGGGGCCGGCAAGTCGACCCTCGTGAAGATCGCCTGCGGCCTCGTGACCCCCGATTCGGGGACCGCGACCGTCGCCGGCGCCCTCGCCGGGTCGCGCGCGGCACGGGCGCGGGTCGGCTACCTCGCCGAGTTGTTCCGCTTCCCGCCGGCGCTGACGGGCGACGAGCTGCTCGCCGCCCACCAGCGCCTCGCGGGCTCCGCGGGCGGGGCGACAGAGCGCGAGCGCCTGCTGGCGCTCGCCGGCGTCGAGGAGGTGGCGGGCCGCCGGATCGGCACGCTGTCGAAGGGCAACCAGCAGCGCCTCGGATTGGCCCAGGCGCTGATCGGCTCGCCGGCGCTGCTGCTCCTCGACGAGCCCACGAGCGCGCTGGACCCGATCGGGCGCCGCACCGTCCGCAAGGTGCTCGACCGCCTACGCGCCGACGGCGTCGGCGTGCTCGTCAACTCGCACCTGCTGACCGAGATCGAGGACGTCTGCGACCGGGTGGTGCTGATGCGCGACGGGACGGTCGTCGGTGGGGGGCGGGTGGCCGAGCTCGCCCCGCCCGGCTCGGGCCGCACGCTCGAGGACGTCTACGTCGAGACGATGGAGGCGGCGTGACCCGCGCGCGCCTGGCCGCCCTCGCGGGCCGGCCGGCGGCCTTGGCCGCGGCTGCGGGCGTCGTCTTCGCCACCGCGACCCCGCCGCTGGGCTTCGGGCCCGGCGTGCTCGCCGGCCTCGCCCTGCTCGCCCTCGCCCTGCGCCGCGCCCGGGGGTACCGCTCCGCCGCCGTCGCCGGCCTCGTCTTCGCCGCCGTCGCGCAGCTGATCGTGCTGCGCTTCGTCGTCACCGTCGTCGGATCCTTCACGGGGGGCGGGCCCGCCGCCGGGGTGCTCGCGCTCGTGCTGCTGAGCCTCGCCCAGAGCCTCGGCTGGGCGCTGGCCGGCGTGCTCGCCCGGCTGCTGGCGCGGCGCACCGTCTTGCCCTTCGAGGTGGGCTTCGCGATCGCCGCCGTCGCCGCCTCTGCCGCGCCCGGCGTCTTCACGTGGTCGCCGGCCGGGCTGCTGACCGTCTGGCCGCAGCTCGTGCAGCTCGCCGACTGGATCGGCGAGCTCGGGGTGACGGCGCTCGTCGCCGGCCTGGCCGCCCTGACGATCCGGGGCCTCGACCGTCCGGGCGGGCGGCGCGCCGTGGCGGTGCCACTGGCCACCGCGCTGGCCGCGATCGTCGCCCTGCACGCCGTCGGGGTCGTGCGCATGGGCGCCGTCGCCGACGCGCCCCGCGCCCGGTTGCAGGTCGGGCTCGTCGACGCCGGGATCAGCGCCGCGACCCGCAGCGACCAGGCGCGCTGGCCGGCGGTCGTCGAGCGGCTGCGCGAGCGCTCGCGCGAGGCCGACCGCCGCGGCGCGCAGCTCGTGGTCTGGCCCGAGTCGGCCTTTCCGTACCCGCTCGCCCACGCCGCCCCGGTCGTGAACGGCACCCTGTCGCCCGTGGCGGGCGGGGCGGCGGTGCCGCGGATCTTCGGCCTGGGGACCTTCGGCGGGACGCCAGAGGCGCGCCGCTGGTGGAACTCCGTCGCGCTCGTGGAACCCGACGGGACCCTGCAGCGCCCGGTGGACAAGCGCCGGCTGCTCCCCTTCGGCGAGCGGGTCCCGCTGCGCGCCGAGCTCGGCTGGTTGCGCGACGGCTTCGCGCGCGCCAGCGAGGCCGAGCCGGGGCACGGCACCCACGCCCTGCTGCTGCGCCGCCCGGACGGCCTGGCCCTGCGACTGGGCATCCTCAACTGCTACGAGGACATGGACCGCCTCGCCGGCCGCGACCTGGCCCGGCGCGTGCGCCCGCAGCTGATCGTCAACGTCGCCAACGCCGCCTGGTACGACGGGACCACCGGTGCTGACATCCAGGCTCAGCTGGCCGCCCTCCGGGCGGTCGAGCTGCGCACGGACGTCGTCCGGGCGGCCAACACCCGCGGCGGGACCTGGATCGACGCCGCCGGCCGCCGACGCCTGGACGCCGGGGGCGCCGTCGAGCTCGTCGGTGCGGGGTTGCGGCCCGCCGGGGCGTCGCCGACGCCGTGGGCGCGCACGGGCGACGCACCGCTGTGGGTGCTCGTCGGGCTGCTCGTCGCGGGCGGCGGCGTGGCGGCGCGCCGGCGCCGGGCGGCCGGCTCAGACCGGGAAGCGCTCGAGCACCCAGGCGGCGCCGAGCGGCTTGCGCCGGTATGACCGGCCCATGACCGGCAGGTACTCGCCCGTGCGCGGGTTCATCGGCAGGTCGCGCTCGATCGGGAACCACTGGTTGTGCTGGGCGATCAGGTCGTTGACCCGGCTGAAGTCCCACGTCTCGGCGACGCCCCGCCACGCCGCGCGCAGCGCGGCGCGGTCGGGGTGCTCGGCCTCGAGGCGGCGCAGGCGCTTCTCCAGCGCGCGGGCGTGGTCGCGCTGGTGGCGCTCGATCTCCATCAGCCGCTCGCTCCAGCGCGGCTTGACCCCGGCCTTCAGGTAGGACTCGATCGAACGCTGCGTCTCCCGCGTACGGCGCGAGAGGGGCTTGCCCGTCTGCTCCTCGACGTCGCGGACGATCAGCCGCGCGACGACCTCGGGGTCGAGGGTGTCAGGCTTGTTCGGGCGCTCCGGAACGGCCTGCACGATATCCCGTAACACCGGCGCCTCCCGAGCGTTCAAAGGCCATGTCCCGCTCCGCACGCCTGGCGCTGGTCGTCGCAGCGCTCACGAGCTTCGCCCCGGCCGCGGCTTCCGCGCAGGGTGCCTCGAGCATCGCCGTCCTGACCGGCGCGGACGCCTGCGTGGCGCAGGCGCCCGGGGTGGTCCCCGGTGTCCCGCCGACGGCCCCGGCGACCCCGGACGCCGGCTGCACCGAGGGCCACGGGCTCCTCAACGCCCGCGGCGTCATCGTGGCCGCGGACGGTCGCGACGCCTACGTCGTCGCCGGCGGCGGGCGCGACGCGGGCTCCAACGCGATCGTCAGCCTCCGACGCGACGCGACGACCGGCGCGCTGCGCCCGACGGGGTGCGTCTCCCACGACGGCGGTGACGGCCGGCTCGGCTCCGACGGGCTGTGCGTCGACGGCAACGCGCTCGAGGGCGCCTCCGCCGTGGCGATGAGCCCGGACGGCAGGAACGTCTACGTGGGCGCCGCGAGCTCCACGAGCGTCGGCACCTTCGCGCGTGACCCCGAGACGGGCACGCTGACCCAGACCGACTGCGAGCAGACCTACCGCCGCGGCAGCGGCTGCGAGGGGGCGCCCGCCCTCGACGGCGTCGACGACCTGGCCGTCAGCCCCGACGGGCGCAACGTGTACGCGACCGCCGGCGCCGACGGGTCGCTCGTGGTCTTCGACCGCGACCCGGCCACGGGGGACCTGGCGTTCACCGGCTGCGTCTCGGACACCGGGACGGACGGGACCTGCCAGAACGGGACGGCCCTGCGCGGCGCCCACGGCGTCCAGGTCACGCCGGACGGCAGCGCCGTCTACGTCACCGCGACGATGGGCGCGGTCACCACCTACGCCCGCGACCCCGAGACGGGCGCCGTGACGCCGAGCGGCTGCCTGCTCGACGGGGCGCCCGCCGGCGGCGCGTGCACCGCGGCGCCGGCGCTCGCCGGCGCGCGGTCGCTGACGCTCAGCCCCGACGGGGCGTTCGCCTACGTCGCCGGCGCGGGAGCCTCGACGATCTCGATCCTGCGGCGCGGCGCGACGCCGACGGACCTCACGCCCGTCGGCTGCGTCCTCAACGCGCCGCCGGCCGGCGCCGACGCCGTCGACCCGCCCGAGGACGACACGGGCGACGACGGCGACGACGGCGGCGATGACGCGGACCCCGGTGCCGACGAGCACCGCGACGGGCACGCCGGGACCGCGGACTGCGCGCCGGCCCGGGCGCTGCTCAGCGTGAGCGACCTGAAGGTCTCCGCCGACGGCGGCGCGCTGTTCGCGCTCTCGGACAGCGGCTCCCTGGCCGCCTTCCGGCGCGACCGCGACTCCGGCGCGCTGACCCAGACGGGCTGCGCCGAGTCCGTCCTCACCTACCGGTCGTGCTCGCCGGCGCCGGGGCTCTCCGGCGCCGGCATCGCCACCTCGGGGGACGGCCGGTCCGTCTACGTCGCCGGCGGCTCGCAGGTGACCGCGTTCGGCGCGGCCGTCGCGGTCGCCGCCGTCCGCGCGCGCCTGGCCGCGCACGGGCGCCTCGCCCTGCGGCTGACGTGCCCGCGGGCCCGCCGCAGCGGGTGCCGGGGCCGCGTGGGGGTCGCCGCCCGGGGTGCCCGCACGCGCGCCTACCGGCTCGCGGCCGGCAGGCGCCGGACGCTGACGATCACGGTGCCGGCCCGGGCTCGCCGGACGACGGCGGGCCGGCGCCTGCGCCTGCGCGTCCGGGCGACGGACGCCCGCCACGTGGTGCGGGCGACGGAGCGGCGGATCGTGCTCAGGCGCTGAAGCCACGGCCCCTTTTCGGAGGCGGGGGTGGCGGGTACGGGCACTTGCATGCCCGCCACGTGGACGAGCCCCCCGCGTCGGACTTTGGCCACGGGGCGCACGACAGCCACCGTGGCGCTCGGGGAGGATGGCCGGCGATGAGCGCCGAGGCCACCGACCGGACCTACGACGAGGTCTTCGCCCCCGGCGAGATCCCGCGGCCGCACGCCGCAGCCCTCGCCGACGCCCTGGCCGCCCTCGGCCCGGAGGAGCTCGCCGGCGCCGGCGCCCGCCGTGACGCGATCTTCATGCAGCAGGGGATCACCTTCGACGCCACGGGCGAGGCCTCGGACGGGCCGATCAAGGACCGCCCGTTCCCGCTCGACCTCGTCCCGCGGATCATCCCGGGCGACGAGTGGGCGGAGATCGAGACGGGGCTGATCCAGCGCATCAAGGCGCTCAACGCCTTCGTCGACGACGTCTACCACGCCCGCGAGATCGTCCACGACGGCATCGTCCCGTGGGAGCTCGTCGTCTCGCGGCCGGCCTTCGCCCGCGCGGCGCACGGGATCCGCCCGCCCGGCGGCGTCTACTGCCACGTGAGCGGCTGCGACCTCGTGCGCGACGCCGACGGCTCCTGGAAGGTGCTCGAGGACAACGTCCGCACCCCCAGCGGCATCTCCTACGTGCTCGAGAACCGCAACGCGATGACCCGCCTGCTGCCCGGCCTGTTCGCCGACTACCGCGTGCGGCCCGTCGACCACTACCCGGCCGTGCTGCGCCGGGCGCTCAACGAGGTCGCGCCCGTGGGCGGGGAGGAGGAGCCGACCGTCGTCGTCTGGACCCCCGGCCCGTTCAACTCCGCCTACTTCGAGCACGCGTTCCTCGCGCGGCAGATGGGGGTCGAGCTCGTCGAGGCCTCCGACCTCGTGGTCCACGACCAGACGTGCTTCATGCGCACCACCAGCGGGCTGCGGCGCGTCCACGCCGTCTATCGCCGCATCGACGACGACTTCATGGACCCGCTGGAGTTCAAGGCCGACTCCGTGCTCGGCGTCCCGGGCCTGATGCGCGCCTACCGCGCCGGCACCCTCGCGATCGTCAACGCCGTCGGCACGGGCGTGGCGGACGACAAGGCGATCTACCACTACGTCCCCGAGATGGTGAAGTACTACCTGGGCGAGGAGCCGATCCTGCAGAACGTCAAGACCTACCTGCTCGCCGACGCCGAGCAGCGCCATCACGTCCTGGACCGGCTCGACCAGCTCGTCGCCAAGCCGACGTCGGAGTCCGGCGGCAAGGGCGTCTTCATCGGCCCGCGGGCGACGCAGGCCGAGGTCGAGGCCCAGGCGGAGGAGATCCGCCGCCAGCCCGAGCGCTGGATCGCCCAGGAGCTCGTGCAGCTGTCGACGGTCCCGACCGCGATGGACGACGGGACGCTCGAGCCGCGTCACGTCGACCTGCGGCCGTTCGCGGTCTTCGGCGAGGACATCAAGGTGATCCCCGGCGGGCTGACGCGCGTCGCGCTGCGCAAGGGGTCGATGATCGTCAACTCCTCCCAGGGCGGCGGCTCCAAGGACACCTGGGTGCTCGACGAGCAGGGCACGATGGAGCATCAGGTCGTGCGCCGCGGCTGGTCGCCCCCGCCCCGGATGCCGGGCCTGCGCACGGGCAACGAGTGGTTCGGCCAGGAGCAGCAGCAGCAGCAGGCGGAGGGCTGGCGCTGATGCTCGCCCGGATCGCCCAGGAGCTCTACTGGATCGGGCGCCGGCTCTCGCGGGCCGAGCACACGGCGCGGATGCTCGACGCCGTGTTCCACGCCGACCTGCAGGCCCGGCCCGACAACCGCTCCCAGGAGCGCCTGTCGTGGGACTCGATCCTCGCCGTGATGGGCGCCGAGCCCACGGGCGCCCCCGCCACCCGCGAGGCGACGCTGACCCTGATGACGCTCGACCCGGACGAGCCGGCGTCGATCCTGCACTGCGTCACGCGGGCGCGCGAGGGCGCGCGCACGGTGCGCGACGTGTTCAGCGCCGAGATGTGGGAGGCGATCAACACCTTCGACCTCACGCTGCGCCGCCAGGACATCAACGCCGCCCTGCGCGACGGGCCCTACTCCGTCTACTCGCTCGTGCGCGAGCGCTGCGGCCTGTTCTGGGGCGTGACCCGGCGGACGATGCTGCGCGACGAGGCCAACGCGTTCCTCGAGGCCGGCGCCGCCATCGAGGCCGCCGACATGGTCCTGCGCATGCTGCGCGTCGCGCTGCCGGTCCCGGAGGAGGAGGGCGAGGTGCGCCAGCTCGACGGCCAGGCGCTCGCCGTCCTGCAGGCCGTCGGCGGGCTGCAGGCCTACCGCCGCGCCGTCCCGGCCGCGCCGCTGGCCGCGCCCGTGACGCGCTTCCTCCTGTACGAGCGCGCCTATCCCGACGCGGTGGCGTCGTGGGTGGAGGTGCTCCACAACGCCCTCTGCTCGGCGGACGAGCACGCCCGGTCCTCGCCGGCCGTCCTGCGCGTGGGGCGCCTGCTCGCCGACCTCGAGTTCCGTGCTCGCGCGGTCGAGCTCGAAGGGGACCTCCAAGCGACCCTGCGGCTCGTGCAGCGCGAGCTCGCCCAGGTCGACGAGGACATCGTCCTGCGCTACTTCGGCGGCACCTCCCACCAGCTCGTGAGCGCCTGATGCAGTTCGCGATCCACTACCTGACCGAGTACCGCTACGCGTCCGCGGTGTCGGACAACCTCAACGCCCTGCGCGTCAAGCCGGCCACGACCCCCACGCAGACGCTGGACGACTTCGGCGTCCGCACGACGCCGGACGCGCGCCTGAGCCAGCACGAGGACTACTACGGCACGACCGTGATCGAGTTCGGCCTCTCCAAGTCGCACGAGTCGCTCGCCGTCGACGTGCGGGCGCGCGTGACGACGACGGACGCGCCGCCGCCGCCGGACCCGTCGTGGGAGGCGATCGAGGACCCGGCCTACCGCGCCGCGGGCATCGAGTTCCTGCTCCCGGTCGCCGACGAGCCCGACGACATCCGCCTCGACGAGCTCGTCGGGCTGACCCGCCGCGCCACGCCGCGCGAGACGGTCATCGGACTCACGGAGCTGATCCCCGACCGCTTCGCCTACCGCACCGGCGTCACCTACGTCGGCTCGACGGTGCTCGACCTGTTCGAGGCCGGCGCGGGCGTCTGCCAGGACTTCGCCCACCTCGCGCTCCTGTGCCTGCGGCGCAACGGGATCGCCGCCCGCTACGTCTCGGGCTACCTGTTCGCCCCGCGCGACTCAGACGTCGAGGCCGACTCCGCCGAGGTCGACACGCACGCCTGGGTGCAGGCCCTGCTGCCCGACGCCGAAGGCGGCTTCCAGTGGGTCGGCCTGGACCCGACGAACCGCTGCCTGACCGGCGAGCGCTACGTCAAGATCGGCCACGGCCGCCACTACGCCGACGTGCCGCCGATCCGCGGGGTCTACCGCGGCCAGGGCGCGACGAGCCTGGACGTCAAGGTCCAGATGCGCAAGGTGGCCGGCGACGCGTCGGGGTCGCCGCGCAACTAGACCGGGCGCGACTCGGCCGGGACGCTGACGACGAGCTTGCCGCGGGCGCCGCGCTCGAGCTCGTTGTAGGCCTCCATCGCGTCGGCGAAGCCGAACACGCCGCCCACGGGGACCCGGACGCCGTCGGCGTAGAGCCCGGGGATCGACCGGATCGCCCGCGCCTTGCCGGCGGCGTCGCCGCCGCCGGAGAACGTCACGCCCGTCTCCTCGGCGTCGTCACCCGCCAGGGTGAGGACGCGCGCCGTGCCCCCCGCGAGGGCGACGGAGTCGGCGAGGACCCCGGTGCCGGCCGCGTCGAGCACCGCGTCCACGACGGGCGAGCCGTCGCCGGCCGCCGCCCGCACGCGGTCCGCCCAGCCGTCGCCGTAGGTGACCGCGATCGCGCCGCGCCCGGCCAGCGACCCGTGGTCGCGCTCGGCGGCCGTGGCGATCACGCGCGCGCCCGCGCGCAGGCCGAGCTGCACCGCGACGAGGCCGACGGAGCCGGCGCCGCCGTGGACGAGCAGCGTCTCGCCGCGCTTCAGGGCCAGGTGCTCGAGCCCGCGGGTGGCGGCTTCGGTGACCGTCGGCCACGCGGCGGCGTCGATCCACGACATGTCGGCCGGCTTGGGCGCGACCGGACCGGCGAGCGCGTAGGTCGCCATCGCCCCGCCGCCGCCCGCCGCGAGGCCGAGCACCTCGTCGCCGACGGCGATGCCCGCCACATCCGGACCGACCGCCTCGACGACGCCGGCGAGGTCGAAGCCCACCCGCACCGGGGCGGCGGGACCGTCCTCGCCCCGGCCGAAGCGCCCCGAGCGGGCCTTGGCGTCGAACGGGTTGACCGCCGCCGCACGCACGTCGATCCGCACCTCGCCCGCGCCGGGATCCGGCACCTCGACCGTCGCGAGCTCCAGGACCTCCGGCCCCCCGTAGCGCGTGAACTGCAGGACGGTCGCCGACACGGAGCTCATGCGGCGCAGGCTACGCGCCGGGCCTGCGGACATCGATCCCCACCGACACCGGGTTGCACCGGGTAGCCGATCCGCTACCCGGTGCAACCCGGTCGCGACGTAGGCTGCCGTCTCGATGCTGCTCGCGGTCCCCAACGTGTCCGAAGGACGCGACCAGGCCGTCCTCGCCGCCATCGGCGCCGCGTTCCAGGCCGCCGGGGCGCGGGTGCTCGACCTCCACGTCGACGCCGACCACAACCGCAGCGTCTTCTCCCTCGCGGCCGGGCCCGCCGTGCTCAGCCGCGCCGTCCTCGCCGGCGCCAGGGAGGCCGTGGCCCGCATCGACCTGACGGCGCACGCCGGCGTCCACCCCCGCGTGGGTGCGGTGGACGTCGCCCCGATCGTCTTCGCGGACCCCCGGGACCGTGGGGCCGCCGTCGCCGAGGCGCTCGTGCTCGCCGACCGGCTCGGCGACGAGCTCGGGCTGCCGGTCTACCTCTACGGGGACCTCGCGGGCGGGCGCACCCGCGCGCAGCTGCGCCGGCCCGGGGGCCTGGACGGGGTCGCTCCCGACTTCGGCCCGCCGAGCCATCCCACGGCCGGGGCGACGCTCGTCGCGGCACGGCCGCCGCTCGTGGCCTTCAACGTCGAGCTCGCGCCGCCCGCGACGGTCGCCGACGCTCGGGCGATCGCGGCCCTGATCCGCGAGGGTGGGGCGGAGGGGCTGCCCGGCGTGCGGGCGCTGGGGGTGACGATCGGCGCCGGCGTCGCGCAGGTGACCACCAACGTGGAGGCCCCGGACGAGGCCACGCCGGGCGACGTCGTGGCCGCGATCCGCCGGCACGCCGCCGTGGCCCGCGCCGAGCTCGTGGCGCTCGCCCCGGCCGCCGCGTTCGAAGGCTTCCCGGCCGACGTCCCGATCCCGGGCTTCGACCCCGAGAAGCACCTGATCGAACGCGTGCTGGGCACTTAGACTGCTCCTATGGGCCAGACGAAGCGCAAGCGCCGGACCAAGCACCGCGGCAACGCGGCCGGAGCCGTCGAGATCCGCGGGCACACGGCCAAGCCCCGCGCGGGTGAGCGGCGGGTCAGCTCCGGCGGCGCCGGTCCGCGCGACAAGCGCACCGGCCGGGAGCTGCGGCCGCCGACGCTCCAGAGCGCGGCGATCAAGGCCGTCTTCGGCGCCGTCGTCCTCTTCGTCCTGTTCAAGTTCATCGGCAGCTCGGCGTCGACGGGGCAGGCGGCGCTGATGGCGATGGTCGCCCTCGTGCTCTACACGCCGATCATGTACCTCACGGACAAGTGGGTCTACAACCGCAAGCTCAAGCAGGCTGCCGCGCGATGAACGTCCGCATGGCAACGGTCGGGCCGCTGCAGGAGAACTGCTTCATCTTCAACGCGGACGGCTCGGACCGGTGCCTCGTGGTGGACCCGGGAGAGGAGGGCGCGCGCCTGCTCGCCGCCATCGAGCAGGAGGGCCTGACCGTCGAGGCCGTCCTGCTCACGCACACCCACTTCGACCACGTCGGGGCGGTCGCCGAGATCGCCCGTGCCACCGGCGCGCCGGTCTACTGCCCGGAGCTCGAGGTCGAGATCCTGGCCAACATCAACGACTACGTGCGCTTCCCCGGCTTCGGGCCGTTCGAGGCCTACCGGGCCGACCACACGGTCACGGGCGGCGACACGCTGACGCTGGCCGGGCTCGACCTCGACGTCCTCTTCGTCCCGGGCCACTCGCCCGGGCACGTCGCCTTCCACGTCGCCGACGCCGGCGCGCTGTTCTCCGGCGACGTCCTGTTCGAGGGCTCCATCGGCCGCACGGACCTGCCGGGCGGCGATCACCAGACGCTCCTGGACTCGATCACGATGCTCCTCGAGACCCTGCCCGGCGAGACGCAGGTGCTCCCGGGCCACATGGGGACCACGACGCTCGCCGCCGAGCGGGCGACGAACCCGTTCCTGGCCGAGCGCACCCCGTGAGCGAGCGCATCCAGGTCCCCAAGGGCACGTTCGACGTGCTCGGCGACGACGCGCTCGCACGCGACCGCCTGACCGAGATCGCCCGGCGGGTCCTCGAGTCCGCCGGCTACGAGCGGATCGAGACCCCGACGTTCGAGGCGACGGAGCTGTTCGCCCGCGGGGTCGGGCGCTCCACCGACATCGTCTCGAAGGAGATGTACTCCTTCGAGGACGCCGGCGGCCGGTCGCTGACCCTGCGCCCCGAGGGCACCGCGCCCGTCTGCCGCGCGTACATGGAGCACGGCATGCACAAGCGGGCGCAGCCCGTGAAGCTCTGGTACGTCTCCGCCTTCTACCGCGCCGAGGCGCCCCAGCAGGGCCGCTACCGCCAGTTCGCCCAGATCGGCGCGGAGGCCATCGGCGCCGAGGACCCGGCCGTCGACGCCGAGCTCATCGTCCTCCTCTCGCAGCTGCTGGAGGCGATCGGCGCCCGCGGGGTGCGGCTGCGGCTCGGCTCGCTGGGGCAGCCAGAGGCCCGCGCCGCCTACCGGCGGGACCTCGTCGCCCACCTGCGCGCGCACGAGGACGAGCTCTCCGCCGAGGTCCGCGACCGCATGGACCTCAACCCGCTGCGCGCCTTCGACGCCGACCACCCCGGCACCCGCCGCGTGATGGAGACGGCGCCGCGCATGCTCGACGCGCTCGACGCCGATGACGCCGCCCACTTCGCCGAGGTTCGCGCCAGGCTTGACGCCGCCCAGGTCGCCTACGACCTCGACACGACGCTCGTGCGCGGCCTGGACTACTACACGCGCACCGTGTTCGAGTTCACCTCCGACGCGCTCGGGAGCCAGAGCGGGGTCGGCGGCGGCGGCCGCTACGACGGCCTGATCGAGCAGCTGGGCGGCAAGCCGACCCCGGGCGCCGGCTGGGCCGCCGGCGTCGAGCGGATGCTCCTGTGCTCCGAGCAGGCCGCGGTCGCGCCCGTCCCGGTCGACCTCTACGTCGCGGCCGAGCCCGAGCACGGGGTCGCGGCCTTCAAGCTCGCCGACGACGCCCGCCGGGCCGGGCACACCGCGCAGCTCGAGCTCGCCGGGCGCTCGGAGAAGGGCGTCTTCAAGCAGGCCCATCGCGTCGGCGCCCGCTACGTTGCGCTCGTCGGCGCCGACGGGGCCCGCCTGCGCGACATGGAGTCCGGCGAGCAGCAGACCGTCGACGTCGCATCCGTCATGCACCACATCCGGGGAGGGCAGCTGTGAGGCCGCCACGCGCAAACCGCTACCGCGACCGCTGGGCCGGGGAGCTCCGCAGCGCCGACGTCGGGCAGACCGTCCGCGTCTCCGGCTGGGTCAACCGCCGCCGCGACCACGGCGGCCTGATCTTCATCGACCTGCGCGACCGCAGCGGCATCGTCCAGCTCGTCTTCCATCCGGAGACGTCGCCCGACGCCCACGCGCTGGCCGAGACGCTGCGCCCCGAGCACGTGCTCGCCGCCGAGGCCGCGGTCGTCTCCCGCGAGGGTGGGCAGGTCAACCCGAACCTCCCGACGGGCGAGGTCGAGCTGTCGGTCGCGTCGGCGCAGCGGCTCGCGGAGTCCGTGACGCCCCCGTTCGGCGTCGGTGAGGACGGCCCCCTCGACGAGCTGCTGCGCCTGCGCAACCGCGTCGTCGACCTGCGCCGGCCGCAGATGGCCCGCAACATCGCCCTGCGCCACACGGTCACGCGGGCGATGCGCGACTACCTCAACACCCATGACTTCCTCGACGTCGAGACGCCGATCCTCACCCGTTCCACGCCGGAGGGCGCGCGCGACTTCCTCGTGCCGGCGCGCCTGGCGCCGGGGTCCTTCTACGCCCTGCCGCAGTCGCCCCAGCTGTTCAAGCAGCTGCTGATGGTCGCGGGCTACGAGCGCTACTACCAGATCGCCCGCTGCTTCCGCGACGAGGACCTGCGCGCGGACCGCCAGCCCGAGTTCACCCAGCTCGACATCGAGATGTCCTTCGTGGAGGAGGACGACGTCATCGCCCTCACCGAGGGCCTGCTGATGCGGGTCTTCGAGGAGGCCGGCCACACGGTGCCGCCCGCGCCGTGGCCGCGCATGCCCTTCAAGGAGGCGATGCTGCGCTACGGCTCCGACAAGCCGGACCTGCGCTTCGGCCTGGAGATCGCCGATCTCGGCGACGCCGTCTCCGGCACGGACTTCCGCGTCTTCGCCGGGGCGCTGTCGGGCGGCGGCGTCGTGCGCGGCTTCAACGCCGGCAGGCGCGAGGTCGTCCGGCGCGAGCTCGACGAGCTGACCGAGCACGCCAAGCGCTTCGGGGCCAAGGGGCTCGTCTGGGCGATCGCCGGGGCCGACGGCGGCTGGGAGCGCACGAGCGCCGGGCCGCTGGGCGAGGACGAGCGCCGAGCCGTCTGCGCCGCGCTGGCCGCCGAGGAGGGCGACCTGCTGCTGCTCGTCGCCGACGCCGAGCCTGTCGCGGCGACCGTCGCCGGCGAGCTGCGGCTGGAGATCGCGCGGCGCTTCGCGCTGCACGCCGACCGCCACGAGCTGCTCTGGGTCGTCGACTTCCCGATGTTCGAGCACGACCCCGCCACGGGCCGCTACGACGCGATCCACCATCCCTTCACGGCCCCGACGGGCGACTGGTCGGATCCGGGGGCGATGCTCTCGCGCGGCTACGACATCGTCTTCGACGGCACGGAGCTCGGGGGCGGGTCGATCCGCATCCACGACGCCGAGGAGCAGCAGCGGGTCTTCGACGCGCTGCAGATCTCGGCCGCGGAGGCGCAGGAGCGCTTCGGCTTCCTCCTCGACGGCCTGCGCTACGGCGCGCCGCCACACGGCGGCATCGCGCTCGGGCTCGACCGGCTCGTGGCGCTGATCGCCGGCGAGCCGTCGATCCGCGACGTGATCGCGTTCCCCAAGACCGCCGGCGGCACCGACCCGCTCACCGGGGCGCCCGCCCCCGTCGACGAGCAGCAGCTCAAGGAGCTGGCGCTGCGCTCGACGGCGCCGCCACCGGGCGCCTGAGCTCCGGCGGCACCGGATCGGGTGCCAACCCTAAGGGCGCGGGGCGCCTGTGCCGATGGTGCCAGGGATGGACCAGATCTCCCCGCCCATGCGGATCGCCCTCGCGGCGGCCATCCTCGTCGCCCTGGCGTGGTTCACGGTGCTCAAGCCCAAGGACGCGCCCGAGCCCGCGGCCGCCACCCCGATCGCGACCCCGGCCAACGCGGCCGCCGCCAACGGCACCGCGGCTCCCGGCTCCGCCGCGGCCACGCCCGGTGCCGCCGCGAGCGCCACGCCCGCCGGTCGCGCGAACGACCCCGACGGCCCGGCCGCCGAGACCGGCCTCGGTCGCGCCGTGCAGCAGGCCCGCGGCGCCGCCAAGCAGCAGGAGGCCGCCGACGCCCGCGCAGGCGCCGCCGCCCCGACGGCCGCCCCGACGCCGCAGGCCGGCGGCAGCAGCGCCCCCGCCAAGCCGGCCTCCCCGGCCGCCACGTTGGCGAAGGCCACCGGCCTGCCGCGTGACATCGCCGGCGCCCTCGCCCGCAAGGAGGTCGTCGTGCTCCTCTTCTGGGACCGCCGCGGCTCCGACGACCGGGCCGTGCGCCGGGCCGTGCGCGGCCTCGGCCGGCGCGGCGAGGTGGTCGTGCACGTCGCGCCCGTGACGAAGGTCGCCCGGTATGCGGCGATCACCCAGGGCGTCGACGTCGCCCGCTCACCGAGCGTCGTGGTCGTCGACCGCAAGCTCTCCGCTCAGCTGCTCGCCGGCTACGTCTCGCGGGACACGATCCGCCAGGCGATCGCCGACGCCCGCCGTCCCGCGGCCTAGGCCAGACCTAGACTCGGCGGCATGAACGGCGCCGGCCTCGCCGAGCATCTCGAGCATCCCGTCGGGCGCGGTCACGTCCCCGAGCGCGGCCACGCGGGCGCCGCCGGTGGGGCGGTGTGCGGCGACCTGGTCACCATCACACTGCGCGTCGACGGCGACCGGGTGACCGACGCCGGCTTCGAGGCGCACGGCTGCGGCGCCGCGCAGGCCGCCGGCTCCGCCGTCGTCGCCCTCGTGCGGGGCGAGCCGCTGCTGCAGGCCGCCCGCGTCGGCATGCGGGAGGTCAGCGCTGAGCTCGGCGGCCTCTCGGCGGGCAAGCTGCACGCCGCCGACCTCGCCGCGGACGCGCTCCATCAGGCCCTCGGCGCGGCCGTCCGGGCCGATGCGGCCCTCGCGCCCGCCCCCGGCCGCACGCTGATCGCGATGAGCGGCGGCGTCGACTCGGCCGTCGCGGCCCTGCTCGTGCAGCGCACGGGGCGGGAGGCGGTGGCCGTGACGCTCGAGCTGTGGCGCGACCCCGAGAACGACGCGGAGGCGTCCTGCTGCTCGGCCAGCGCCGTGCGGGCCGCCCGCGCCGTCGCGCACGACCTCGGTCTCCCGCACCTCACCCTCGACCTGCGCGCCGAGTTCCGCGCCGGCGTGGTCGACCCGTGGCTCGCCGACCACGCCCTCGGGCTGACGCCGAACCCGTGCGTGCGCTGCAACGGCGCAGTGCGCCTGGACGCCATGGTCGACCTGGCCGACACCCTGGGCGCCGCCGACCTCGCGACGGGCCACTACGCCCGCCGGACGGCGGACGGCCTGCTGCGCGCCGGGGCCTCCGACGCCAAGGACCAGAGCTACATGCTGGCCGGGCTCGGACCCGCGACGCTCGCGCGGCTGCGGTTCCCGCTCGGCGAGCTGGAGAAGCCCGCGGTCCGCGCCCTCGCCGCGGAGGCCGGCCTGGCCGTGGCCTCCAAGCGGGAGTCCCAGGACCTGTGCTTCCTCGCCGGGACCGGCCAGGCGCGCTTCCTCGCCCGTCACGGCGGCCAGGGCGACCGGCCCGGCGCGATCGTCGACGCCGGCGGACGTCGGCTGGGCGAGCACGCCGGACAGCACCGCTTCACGGTCGGCCAGCGCCGCGGGATCGGCGTCGCGGCCACCGAGCCGCTGTACGTCCTCGCCACCGACGCGGCCGCCAACACCGTCACCGTCGGCCCGCGCGAGGCGCTGCGCACCGACCGGGTGCGGGTCCGGGGCGCGGTCCTGCACCGCCCCCCGGCCGAGGTGGAGGCCGTCAAGCTGCGCTACCGCTCCAAGCCGCTCGCGTGCCGCGTGCAGGGGGAGGGACCCGACCTCGAGCTGCTCCTCGACGACCCGGCCCACGGCCCGGCGCCGGGCCAGGCGGCGGTGCTCCTACGCGGGGACGCCGTCGTCGGTGTCGGGACCATCGCCTAGCCCCGCCGCGTCGGCCTCCATCCGCTCCCGGATCGCCGTCCCGCGGGCCTTCAGGCCGGAGGAGTGGCGGCGGTGGCGCCAGACGAGGACGCCGATCACGGCGAGGGCGATGACGGCGCCGCCGACGACCCCGATGCGGCTGACGAGGCGGATGAACGCCTCACCGGCGAAGAAGGCGCCCAGTCCGACGCCCGTCGCCCACGCGATCCCCCCGAGCGCGTTCCAGAACAGGAACGTGCCCCAGCGCATCCGGTTCATCCCGGCCAGCCAGGCCGAGGCGATCCGCAGGCCCGCGAACCAGCGACCGAGGAAGACGGCCTTGGGCCCGTGGGCGGCGAAGAACGGCTCGCCGATGTCCAGCAGCGCCAGGCGCTGCTCGTAGAACCATCCGGGCCGGACGAACACCCGGCGGCCGACGCGGCGGCCGATGAGGAAGCCGACGTTGTCCCCGAGGATCGCGGCGGCGGCCGCCACGGCGATCAGGACCTCGATCTGCAGCGAGCCCTTGCTGGCCGCCACCGCAGCGGCGACGAGGGCCGTCTCGCCGGGCACGGGGATCCCCATCGTCTCGATCGTGATGAGCCCGAACACCGCCAGGTAGCCCGCGCGGGACGAGATGTGCACCAGCGCCCCGAGTAGCAACATGACCGACGGATCGTACCCTTGCCGACCATGACGTCCGACGAGATCCGCGAGCGGTTCCTGGCCTTCTTCGAGGAGCGGGAGCACCTGCGCCTCGCCTCCGCCTCGCTGGTCCCGGCCGAGCACGATCCGTCCGTGCTGCTCACGACGGCGGGGATGCACCCGCTCAAGCCCTACTTCCAAGGCCGTGAGACGCCCCCCGACACCCTGCTCACGTCCTGTCAGAAGGTCTTCCGCACGCCCGACATCGACAACGTCGGCGTGACCACGCGCCACCTCACGTTCTTCGAGATGCTCGGCAACTTCTCGATCGGCGAGTACTTCAAGCAGGGCGCCGTCGAGTTCGCGTGGGACTTCAGCCTCAACCACCTCGGGTTCGAGCCGGAGCGGATCTGGATCACGGTCTTCGAGGGCGACGAGGCGCTGGGCCTCGGCCCGGACGAGGAGGCGATCTCGGCGTGGGAGTCCGTCGGCGTGCCGCGCGAGCGGATCGTCCTGTGCTCGCGCGAGGACAACTTCTGGCAGTCCGGCACGACCGGGCCGTGCGGCCCGTGCTCGGAGCTCTACTACGACCGCGGCCTGGAGTGGGGCACCGAGGACGACCTGCCGGCGGGGGAGAACGAGCGCTTCCTGGAGTACTGGAACCTCGTCTTCATGCAGTTCGACCAGGTGACGCCCGGGACGCTCGAGCCGCTGCCGCGCCAGAACATCGACACCGGCCTCGGCCTCAACCGCATGGCGCTGATCCAGCAGGGCAAGCGCACCGTCTTCGAGACGGACCAGTTCCAGCCGCTGATCGACCTCGGCGAGCGCCTGTCGGGCGCGACCTACGGCGCCGACGAGCCGGCCGACCGCGCGCTGCGCATCCTCGCCGACCACACCCGCGGGATGAGCTTCCTGATCGCCGACGGCGTCGTCCCGTCCAACGAGGACCGCGGCTACGTCCTGCGCAAGCTGATGCGCCGCGCGATCCACCAGGGCCGCACGATCGGCATCGAGGGCCCGTTCCTGCATGCCTACGCCGAGGTGGTGCGCGAGACGATGGGTGCCGCCTACCCCGAGCTCGTCGAGCAGCGCGAGGCCGTGGAGATGTGGCTCGGCCGCGAGGAGGAGGCGTTCGGCCGCACGATCGACCAGGGCCAGCGGCTCCTGGACGAGATGATCGCCCGGGCCAGGGCGGAGGGCCTGGAGGGCATCGGCGCCGACAACGCCTTCCTCCTGCACGACACCTACGGCTTCCCGTTCGACCTCACCGTCGAGCTCGCCGGCGAGGCCGGCCTCGGCGTCGACGCCCAGGGCTTCGAGGAGCTGATGCAGGGCCAGCGCGCGGCGTCGCGCTCCTCCGCGGGCCGCGGCGCGACCGACGACCTGCGCGCCGGCGCGCGCCAGTGGGCGACCGCGGCGCCCCCGTCGGCGTTCGTCGGCTACGGCGCGCTGGAGGCCGTCACGGAGGTCGTGGCGGTGGAGGAGGTCGCGGGGCAGCTCGTGGCCAAGCTCGCGGAGTCGCCCTTCTACGCCGAGGGCGGCGGCCAGGTCGCCGACGGCGGCGTCGTCGAGCGCGAGGACGGCCGCGGCCGTGCGCGCGTCGCCGGCGTGCTGCGCCTCGGCGGCGACCAGGCGCTCGTGCTGGATCCCGTCGAGGGCGAGCTGGACCCCGGGTCGCGGGTGCACGCGGTCGTCGATGCGCCGACGCGGCGCGCGACCGCCTGCAACCACACCGCGACGCACCTGCTCCACGCGGCGCTGCGCGACGCGCTCGGCGGTCACGTCCGCCAGGCCGGCTCCTACGTCGGCCCGGACAAGCTGCGCTTCGACTTCACCCACGGGGCGCCACTGACCCCGGAGCAGCTCGAGCAGGTCGAGGACGCGGTCAACGCCGCCATCCTCGCCAACGACCCCGTCCGCGCGATCGAGACGACGCTGGCCGAGGCCAAGGCGCTCGGGGCGACCGCGCTGTTCGGCGAGAAGTACGGCGACGTCGTGCGCATGGTGACCGTCGGCGACGGCGCGTGGTCGCGTGAGCTGTGCGGCGGCACGCACGTGCGCTCCACGGCGGAGATCGGTCTGCTGAAGGTCACCACCGAGACGTCCAGCGCGGCGAACGTGCGCCGCATCGAAGCCATCACCGGGCCGGAGGCGGTCGCGACGCTGCGCCGCCACGACCGGCTGCTGGGGCAGACGGCCGCCGCCCTGCGCGTCCCGCTCGAGCAGGCGGTCGACGCGGCGGCGGGAGCCATCGCCAAGCGGCGCGAGCTGGAGAAGGCCCTGCGGGAGGGCGCCAACGACGCGCCGGCGGTGTCGACGGACGCCGCGGTCGACGTCGACGGCGTGCGGGTCCTGGTCACGACGGCCGAGGTGGCCGACCCCAAGGCCCTGCCGGACCTCGCCGACCGCCTGCGCGGCCAGCTGGGGGAGACCTCCGTCGTCGTCCTCGGCGTCGCGGGCGACGCCCGCGTCAGCCTGATCGCGTCCGCGACCCCGGCGGCGGTCGAGCGCGGCGTCAAGGCCGGGGCGATCGTCAAGCTCGCCGCGGGCATCGTCGGTGGCGGTGGCGGCGGCCGCGACACGATGGCCCAGGCCGGGGGGCGCGATCCCGACAAGCTCCCGGAGGCGCTCGACGCCGCGCGGGCCGAGATCGAGCGCGTCCTGGCGGGTTGAGGGTGCGGGTCCTGGCCCTCGACCACGGCGCCGCCCGCTGCGGCACCGCCGTGTCGGATCCGACCGGGACCCTCGCCACCCCGCTGGAGCCCGTCCTGACGCCGGACACGCGCAAGGGGCTGACGCGAGTGGTGACCCTGGCGGCGGAGCTCGGGGCCGAGCGGGTCGTCGTCGGGCTGCCGCTGGCGCTGCACGGCGGCGACTCCGACCAGACGCGCGCGGCCCGGGCGTTCGCCGACCGCCTCCGCGCACGGCTCGACGTCCCCGTCGAGCTCTACGACGAGCGCTTCACGACCCGGATCGCCGCACGGTCGTCCGGCAGGGCGGCGGAGGACAGCCGCGCGGCTGCCGTCCTGCTCGAGGACTGGCTCGCCGCTCAAGGTCTCTGACCGTCGTGACGATGCCTGGCGCATGGAGGCTGCCACGCCGCCCGCCGTCGAGTACGACGGCTCGGAGCTCGCCCTGCGCGTGGCGCTGGACGGCCTCGAGGCCGGCCGCTACCTGCTGATCGACGGCGACGGGATCATCGCCGTCGCCGGGGACGGCCTCGGGACGCTGCTGGGAGCCGACGCGCCGGCCGCCGGCGCATCGGCCGCCTCCGTGCTGGGGGAGATCGGGGAGCCGCTGCCGCGTGGCGTCGCCCGGTGCGCGCCGCCCGACGCCGTGGCCCGAGACCTGGCGCTCGAGGCGACGTTCGCGCCGATCGGCGCCGGCGAGAGCGCCGCGGCGCGCGCCGAGCTCGACCACCTCGCGGCCACCCTGGGCGCCCCCGCCGAGCGTCCTGCGCTGGAGGCCCTGCTCGCCGCGGCCGCGGGCCGCGCCGCGGAGCCGTGGCCCGGCACGGGACGCGCGGGGACCCTGGTCGTCCTGCGCCGCGCCGACGACGGCGTCCAGGCCGCCGACCCCGCGACGGCCCTGCAGCCGCGCGGCGCGCCGCCGGAGGCGCTCGCCCTCCTGCCGCTCCTGGAGGAGCTGCGCGCCCTGCGCGCGGAGGTCTCGTCGCTGCGTGAGCGCGAGGAGGGCATGCAGCCGCACGAGCGCGCCTCGCTGGAGGCGGAGGTGCGCCAGGCCCGCGCCGACGCCGAGACCGCGCGCCAGGAGGGCGACCGGCTTCGGGAGGACCTCCTGCAGCTGCGCTACGACATGACGCAGCTCGGTGACGAGCTGGGGGAGGCCGTGCGGGCTGCGGTGCTCCTGTCCGAGGATGCGCGCCGCGACGCCCTCGCTGCCCGCTCCGACGCCGAGGCCGCCCGTGCGGAGCTGGTGCGCGACCGCGAGCGCCACGGCGAGGGGGCGCCGCTCGTCCGGCCGGAGCGGGTGGCCGAGATCTGGCGCGAGATGCTCGCCGCGAACGCCGGTCCCGCCGCGCGCGGCCCGGCGGCGGTCCGCTCCGCGATGGCCGCTCGTGCGGCTGCCTCGCCCGGGCTCGACCGCCCGCACGAGCCCGGGTTCGACGACGTCGCCACCCCGCTCGCGATCGTCGCGCTCGACGGCCGGTTCCTCAAGCTCAACGCCGGGTTCTCGGCGCTGGTCGGCTACACCGAGGCCGAGTTCAAGAAGGCGAGCTGGCCCTCCCTGCTCGACCGCGAGGACTACGAGGCCCAGTGCGCAAGCCGCCAGGCGCTGATCGACGGACAGGTCGAGAGGGTGGCGCTCGACGCCTCCTACCTGGGCGGCCAGGGGCTGCTGGTGGTCGTCCGCGGGCACGTCGAGCTCGTCCGTGACGGGGCGGGCGAACCTCGCCACCTGCTACTCGTCGGGGAGGATCGTCACACTGTCTGATCGTGCTGGGACGCAACAAGGGCCAACAGGGCGAGCGCAGCGCGGCCGAACGCGCCGCCGCCGCCGCCGAACGGGCGCGCCGACGGGGCGAGGCCCCGCCGCCCCTGCCCGTCTTCGACCCTGAAGCCGGGCCGGAGCAGGCGGAGCCTCACGCCGCGCCGGCGGAGGTGCACGAGCCCGCGCCGGAGCCCGACGAGCCGTCCGCCGTCGCCGAGGCGCCCGCGCCCGAGGCCGAGTCCGAGCCCGAGCCGGCGACGATCGAGCCGGCGCATGCGCAGCCCGAGCCGGACGTCCACGAGCCGGACGGCCACGAGCCGCCGGTCGCCACCGACCCCGAGCCCGCGTGGCACGAGACCGTGCCGGACGAGCACGACAGCGGCGTGTCCTGGTTCGAGCCGCAGGACGAGCCCGTGACGGATGCCGCCCCCGCGCGGCCCGAGCCGGTCCACGCGCCGCACGTCGATCCCGAGCCCGAGGAGGCGGAGACGGAGCCGGCCCCCGAGCCCGAGCGCGCCACGGAGCTGCACGGCTCCCCGGTGATCCCGCGCTCCGGTCGCCGGGCCGCGCCGCCGATCTCCCCGCGCCCCGCCCCGCAACGGCGTGCGGCGCCGCCGCGGCCCGGTGGCGGCCGGGGCGGTGGCCCCCGCCGGCCCAAGGCCCCCAAGCGGCCCGTCCCGGCCGGCGCCCGTCCGCCCAGCCGGACCGGGCGGCGCGTGCTGGCGCTCGCCGTGCTCCTGATCCTCGGCGTCGGGGCCTGGGCCGCGATCCAGACCTTCCAGCCCTTCCACGGGGACCCGCGCGGCCTCGTGCGGGTCAAGATCCCGGCCGGCGCCGACGCCGGCACGATCGGGACGCTGCTCGAGGACCGCAGCGTCGTGGCCAGCGGCCGCTTCTTCTCCGTCAACGCGACCGTGACCGGTCGCCGCGGCAACCTCGTCGCGGGCACCTACACGCTCCAGCGCGACATGAGCTACGGCGCCGTGCTCGACGTGCTCGGCAAGGGCCCGAAGGCCGTCAAGCTCAAGACGTTCAAGCTGACCGTCCCCGAAGGGCTCTCGATCGCCGAGACCGCCGGGCGGGTCGACGACGACATCGACGGCTCCTACAAGGCCGCCGCCGACGCGCCGGCGGCCCGCCGCCGCGCCCGCAAGCTCGGCCTGCCAGCCAAGGCCAAGACCACCGAGGGCTTCCTGTTCCCGGCGACGTTCGACCTCGTCAACGGCGCGAGCGCCACCGACCTGGTCGCCAAGCAGCTGGACTCCTTCGCCGCCCAGACGGCGAACGTCGGCTACGCCCGCGCCAAGCGGCGCGGCCTGTCGCGCTACGAGGTCCTGATCGTCGCCTCGATGGTCGAGCGCGAGACGCGGCTGGACAAGGAGCGCCCGCTGGTGGCGGCCGTGATCTACAACCGGCTGCGACAGGGCATGCCGCTCGGGATCGACGCCACCATCCGCTACGCCGAGGGCAACTGGACCAGGCCGCTCAAGCAGTCCGAGCTCCAGCGTCCCGGCCCGTACAACACCCGGCTCAACCGGGGCCTGCCGCCGACGCCGATCGGCAACCCCGGCGTCAAGAGCATCGAGGCGGCCGCCCGGCCCGCGAGCGTCGGCTTCCTCTACTACGTCGTCAAGCCGGGCACCCAGGGCCACGCCTTCTCGAGCACGGAGGCCCAGTTCAGCCGCGACGTGGAGCGCTACAACCAGGCGCGCGACGCCAACGGCGGCAACGCGCCCTGATGGACGAGTGCCGCCGGCGCGGTGTCCACCCGGCTCGGCGTCTGCGGCTGGCCCGTCGCGCATTCCCGCTCGCCCGCGATGCACAACGCGGCCCTCGCCGCCCTCGGGTTGCACGACTGGCGCTACCAGCACCTCCCGATCCCGCCGGAGGTCTTCAGCGCCACCGTCCGGGCGCTCGAACGCGCCGGATTCGCGGGCGTCAACGTCACGATCCCGCACAAGGAGGCGGCGCTCGCGCTCGCCGACAGCGCGACCGGCGCGGCGCGCGCCATCGGCGCCGCCAACACGCTGAGCTTCGCCGACGGGCAGATCGCGGCCGACAACACCGATGCGCCCGGGCTGCTGCGCTCGATCCCGGCGCCGCACGCCCCGCAGGGACGTCGCGCGCTCGTGCTCGGTGCCGGCGGGGTCGGCCGCGCCGCCGTCCACGCGCTCCTCAGCGCGGGCGCGGCGGACGTGCAGGTGTGGAACCGCACCCCCGAGCGCGCCGAGCGCGTCTGTGCCGAGCTCGGCGGTCGAGCGGTGGTCGCGCCGGAGCTGCCGGTGGACCTCATCGTCCAGTGCACGTCCCTGGGCCTGCACGATCGGGAGGATCCGTTCAAGCGCCTCCCACTTGATGCCGATCAGATCCCTGCAGCCTCCTGCGTGGTCGACATGGTCTACACCCCCGACGGCACTTCCTTCCTCACCGCCGCCCGCGAACGCGGGGCCGTCGTCGTGGACGGGATCGAGATCCTCGTCCAGCAGGGGGCCGTCGCGCTCGCGGGCTGGAGCGGCCGCGCGGTGCCCGTCGACGTCATGCGCCGCGCCGCACTCCGTCCATGAGCGTGTACTCCGTCACCGACACCCTGACCGGATCGTCCCGGCGTCCCGGCGTCACCCCGCCATCGCGGCGGGGCGGCTCCGGCCGGCCGCTCGAGGAGGTCATCGTCGAGCTCGGCTTCGTCGACTCGCTGACGATGGACGAGGCCCTCAAGGTCGCCGAGCGCGAGCATGCGGCGCCCGAGCGGCTGCTGGTCGCCCGCGGCGTGCTCACCGCAGAGCAGGTCTCGCGCGCCGTCGCCGAGCGCTTCGGCCTCGACCACCTGGACCTCAGCATCTTCCCCGTCGAGCCCGACGCCGCCCGGCTCGTGACGGCCGCCGCCGTCGGCCGCTATCAGGCCATCCCCGTCGCGTTCGCCGCCGACCGGGTCCTCCTGGTCGCGATGGCCGACCCGGCGAACGTCCTCGCCGTCGACGACATCGCGGTGATGACCGGCTACGAGGTGCGTCCCGCCGTCGCCTCGGCGGCCGCCATCACGGGCGTCCTCTCACGCCTCGACGAGCTGGCCTCGAGCGCCGCGACCGTGGAGCCGGGCGCCGAGCCCGAGGCCGGGGCGGCCGTGCCGACCGGCGGTCCGCAGGTGGCGACGGGGCCGCTGTATGACTTCACGGAGCTGCAGGCCGGCCGCAACGGCGCCGAGGATGCGTCGGTCATCGGCCTCGTGCACCGGATCATCTCCGAGGCCGTCGAGCGTGGCGCCTCCGACATCCACCTCGAGCCCTACGAGCACGAGATGGTCGTGCGCTACCGCGTCGACGGCGTCCTGCTGGAGGCCGCGCGGCTGCCGGCCAACGTCGTCGCGACCGTGATCTCCCGCGTGAAGATCCTCTCCGACCTCGACATCGCCGAGCGCCGGCTGCCACAGGACGGCCGCGTGACGATGGAGCTCGAGGGCAGGCGCATCGACGTGCGCGTGGTGACCCTGCCGACGGCCAACGGCGAGTCGGTCGTGATGCGCATCCTGGACCAGACGAACGTGCGCATCCGCCTCGACGAGCTCGGCATGCTGCCGCAGGCCCGCGAGCGCTTCTCCCGCGCCTTCAGCCAGGCGCACGGCGCCGTGCTCGTCACGGGGCCGACCGGCTCGGGCAAGTCGACGTCGCTGTACGCGGCGCTCAACCAGCTCAACACGATCGAGAAGAACATCATCACGATCGAGGACCCGGTCGAGTACCAGCTCGAGGGCATCTCCCAGGTGCAGGTCAACGTCAAGGCGGGGCTGACCTTCGCGACGGGGCTGCGCGCGATGATGCGCGCCGACCCCGACATCATCATGGTCGGCGAGATCCGCGACCGCGAGACGGCCCAGATCGCGATCGAGGCGTCCCTGACCGGCCACCTCGTGCTCTCCACGCTGCACACCAACGACGCGCCGACGTCGATCACGCGCCTGATCGAGATGGGCATCGAGCCCTTCCTCGTCGGCTCGGCGATCGACGCCGTCGTCGCCCAGCGGCTCGCGCGGCGGCTGTGCGACGAATGCAAGCGGGACACGGTGCTGACCGCCGAGGTCCTGCAGGCCAACGGCTTCCTGACGCTCGAGGACATGCCCGCGTTCGAGCCCGGCGGCTGCGCACGCTGCGGCGGCACCGGGTACAAGGGCCGCGTCGGCCTCTACGAGGTGATGACCGTCTCGGACCGCATCCGCTCGATGGCCGTCGCGCGCGAGACGGCGGACGCCATCGCCCAGGAGGCCGTCAGCGAGGGGATGATGCGCCTGCGCGAGGACGGCGTCGAGAAGGTCCGCGCGGGAGTGACCTCGATCGCCGAGGTCGCCCGCGTCGCCGGCACGCATTAGCGTCCGGCCGGTGCCGGAGCCGGACCCGATCTTCTTCCCCGACGCCGCGGCGTTCCGCGCCTGGCTGCAGGAGCACCACGACTCCCGGACCGAGGTGTGGGTCGGGATGTGGCGGGTCAAGACGGGCGTCCCGTCACCGCGCTGGGCGGACCTCGTCCCCGAGGCGCTGTGCTTCGGCTGGATCGACGGGAAGGGCAAGGGGATCGACGACGAGCGCATCATGCAGCGCTTCACCCCGCGCAGGTCGCGCCGCTGGAGCGCGGTCAACGTGCGCCACGTCGAGCGCCTCACCGCCGCCGGGCTGATGCACCCGGCGGGGATCGCCGCCTTCGAGGCGCGCGACCCCGATCTCGTGCCGTACTCGACCTCCGACCGGCCCGACCAGCTCGAGCCGGCCCAGGACGCCGTCCTGCGGGCCCACGCGAAGGCGGCGGCGTACTGGGACACGCTGCCGCCGTCCTACCGCAAGTCGTGCGCGTTCTGGATCGGCGAGGCCAAGCGGGAGGCGACGCGCGCGAAGCGGCTGGCCGAGCTGCTGGAGGCGTGTGCGCGCGGCGAGCGCCTGGCGCGCTTCGCCCCGGTGCGCCGCGGACGAACCCCTTGAGGTCGCGGCGTCGTGTGCCGATAGCCCCGGTAGAGCCATGGACACCGACTTCGCCGACATCCTCTCCACCGTGGTCGACCGCGGAGCGTCCGACCTGCACATCACGCCCGGCGTGCCGCCGATGCTCCGCGAGCGCGGCGCGCTGGCGCCGATCGACGGGCTGGCGCGCCTCACGCCCACCGACACGCGCGAGATCGTCTACTCGATCCTCAACAACGCGCAGCGCCAGCGCCTCGAGACCGAGGCGCAGCTGGACTTCTCCTACATGGTCCCCGGCCGCGGGCGCTTCCGCGTCAACGCCTACATGCAGCGCGGCTCGATCGCGGCGGCCTTCCGGCTCATCCCGTCCAAGACGGTGCCGATCGAGCAGCTCGGCCTGCCGCCCGTGATCCGCGACTTCGCGCGCAAGCCGCGCGGGCTCGTCCTCGTCACGGGGCCGACCGGCTCGGGCAAGTCGACGACGCTCGCCTCGATGATCAACGAGATCAACGAGACGCGCTCGGAGCACATCCTCACGATCGAGGACCCGATCGAGTTCGTCCACACGCACAAGCGGTGCATCGTCAACCAGCGCGAGCTGGGCAACGACGCACACTCCTTCGCGCTCGCCCTGAAAGCCGCGCTGCGCCAGGACCCGGACGTCATCCTCGTCGGCGAGATGCGCGACATGGAGACGATCGGCACGGCCCTGACCGCGGCCGAGACCGGTCACCTCGTCTTCGCGACCCTGCACACCCAGGACGCGCCCCAGACGATCGACCGCATCATCGACGTCTTCCCGTCCGACCAGCAGGGCCAGGTGCGCATGCAGCTCGCCGTCGGCCTCCAGGGCATCGTCACGCAGACGCTCGTGCCGACCGCGGACGGCCAGGGCCGGGCCGTCGCCGCGGAGGTGCTCGTCCCCACGCCGGGGGTGCGCAACCTGATCCGCGAGGGCAAGATCCACCAGATCTACTCGCTCATCCAGACGGGCGCCAGCCACGGGATGCAGACGATGGACGCGTCGCTCGCCGGCCTCGTGCGCCACGGCCGGGTGTCGATGCAGGTCGCCGAGTCGCGGTCGAGCAACCCGACCGAGCTGCGCCGCCTGATCGAGGGCGGCGCCGCCCTGGCGGTCGGGTCCCCCTTCGAGGCGCAGGTCGCGGCCTAGCCCATGGCCACCGCGACGTACGCCTACAAGGCGGTCGACCTCACGGGGACGCCGCAGAAGGGCGAGATGGCCGCCGCGTCCAAGACGGCCGTCACCGAGGCCCTGCGCGCCAAGGGCCTGACGGTCAGCGACGTCACGGAGAAGAAGTCCGGTCTCAACATGGAGATCGGCCTGCCCTCGCGCGTGAAGGCGCAGGACCTCACGATCATGACGCGGCAGCTGGCGACGATGGTCTCGTCGGGCATGACGCTGCTGCGCGCCTTCTACGTGCTCGAGGCCCAGGTCGAGCACCCCAAGCTCAAGGAGACGCTCGAGCTGGTCCGCGAGGACATCGAGGCCGGCCTGACGTTCTCCGACGCCCTCGAGCGCCATCCGAAGGTCTTCTCCCCGCTCTACGTGGCCATGGTGCGCGCCGGCGAGGCCGGCGGCGTGCTCGAGGAGGCGCTCGAGCGCACCGCCGCCCAGCTCGAGGCCGACGACTCCCTCCGCCGCCAGGTCAAGGCCGCGATGATGTACCCGTCGGTCGTGCTGAGCTTCGCGCTGCTCGTGCTGATCGCCCTGATCGCGTTCATCGTCCCCGTCTTCGTCGGCGTGTTCAAGGACTTCGGCGGTGATCTGCCGGCGATCACGAGGTTCACCGTCGGTCTCTCGCACGCCGTCACGCACCAGTGGTACCTGCTGATCGGCGGCGCGGTCGCGATCGTCGTCGCGTTCCGCAAGTGGAAGGCCTCCAAGACGGGCCGGCCGCAGTGGGACCGCTTCCGCATGAAGCTCCCGATGAAGGTCGGCGACACCGTGCAGAAGATCGCCCTCGCCCGCTGGTCGCGCACCTTCTCCGCGCTCTACTCCGCCGGCGTCCCCATCATGCAGGCGATCGAGGTCACCGGCCGCACCGCCGGCAACACGGTCATCGAGGAGGCGATGGAGGACGTCGTCAACTCCGTCAAGTCGGGCGGCACGATCGCCGCCCCGCTGCGCGACAAGTGGGTCTTCCCGCCGATGGTCGCGCAGATGATCGCCGTCGGCGAGGAGACGGGCGGCCTGGACACGATGCTGAGCAAGGTCGCGGACTTCTACGAGGACGAGGTCGCCGCCGCCGTGAAGGCCCTCACCTCGATCCTCGAGCCGATCATGATCGTCTTCGTCGGCCTCATCGTCGGCTTCGTCGTGATCGCCATGTACATGCCGATGTTCAAGGTCTACGACTCGATCAAGTAGGTCTCTGAAGGGTCTTCGACGCCATGCGCGTGGCCCAGTCGCTCACGTGCCACGCGGCGCGTACATGATCACCGCGACCCCGACCAGGCAGACGGCCGCCCCGGCGACATCGAAGCGGTCGGGGCGAAAGCCGTCGAAGACCATGCCCCACAGCAGCGAGCCGACGATGAACACGCCGCCGTACGCGGCGAGCACGCGGCCGAAGTTCGCGTCGGGCTGAAGCGCTGCCACGGCGCCGTAGCCGACAAGCGCGACGGCACCGGCAAGCGCCCAGAGCAGTCCGCGGCCTTCCTTGATCGCCTGCCACATCAGGTACGCGCCGCCGATCTCGGCGACGGCGGCGGCGATGAAGAGCGCGATCGAGCGACCGGTCACGCCGGCATGCCGCCGACGTGATGCACGCCGCGCTTGACCGGGCCTGCGGGCAGGGGCGCAGCGTTGTCGAAGAGCTCGCAGTCGTCGATCGCGTCGCAGCCGCAGCTCTGCGCAGTGGCCAGCCACGCACGGACACGCTGGGCGCGCTCGATCAGCGCGTCGATCTCCGGCAAGCGCCGGTCAGCGAGCTCGCGCAGCCGGTCAGCCCGCTGTGCCACCTCACCGATGCGCATCGCGACTGCTTGCATGTTCCCCTTGACCTCAAGCCGGCTTGAGCATCGAGTCTACGGACCACAGCTGCCACCCGAACCCGAGGAACCTCATGGACCAGCCGATCGCCTGCACGCTCAGGCCCACCCAGTACACCGACCGCACCGCGCAGCTGCGCGCGCTCGCCGACGGCGCGCTGCGCTCTCGCGAGCCTCTCGCCGAGGGCGAGCGTCTCACCTTCGCGCCGGGCGCCGAGACCGAGACCCGCCTGCGCGACGCGGTCGCCGCCGAGGCCTCGTGCTGCTCGTTCCTGCGCATGGACCTGCGCTCGCAGGGCGACGCGCTCGTGCTCGACATCACCGGCCCGGCCGAGGCCAGGCCGATCATCGCAGAGCTGTTCGCCTGAGCGTCCCTGCGATGGCGCCTCGTCAGCCCGGCCGGCCGTCCCGGCGTGGCGGCCCTAAGCCCCGCGCCAGCGGTGCAGCTGCTTGTGGGGCGCACCCTCGTGACAGGTGTGGTGCATCGCGTACGCCGTCGGCGCGCCCGCGTCGGTGATCAGGATCGCGGCGAGGAAGACGTCGGGTCGTGGGTTGGCGGCCGGGTCGGGCATCGCGCCGTAGTGCTCGTCCTCCAGGCGCTCGCCGAACAGCGTGAGGTTGACGGCACCCGGCCGGTCGAACGCGGCGGCGGGGGAGAGGACGCCGCGGTAGCCGCCCGCCCGCAGCGCGTCCGCCACGGGCCACGCGTCGGGGTGGGGCCCGACGGCGAGCGCGGGGTCCAGGCCGCAGGCCGCCCAGGCGTCGAAGGACCGCAGGTCGGCGATGTCGTGCTCGATCACCTGCAGCTCCCACAGGTTGCGGCGATCCTCCAGCCGCCGGTTCTCGTCGCGGATCGCGGCGTAGCGGCAGCGCTCGGCCCAGGCGCCGTTGACCGACAGCGCCAGGTACTGCGCGACGCCCTCGCCCTCCCGGTGCCAGCGGGCCGATTCCTGGCGCAGGCTCTTGGCCCCGCCGCCGTACCACAGGGGCAGGAAGGCGCGACTCGTGTGCCGGTACGCCGTCCAGACGCCGGCGACGCGCTCAGGCGGCCTGGTCCAGGGCGCCAAGGACGACGCCGCCCCGGTCGGTCTGGGCGCGGCCGCCGCGGGCGAGGGCGATGAGCGCGGGCCGATGGGTAGCCGGATCCTCGTCGAGCAGCTCGCGAGGCGTGCGGTCGCCGAGCTGCGCGGCGCGCGCGTCGAACCACAGCAGCACGCCGCGGGGGGTCATCGACCCCGCGAGCTCGGCGACGAGCTGGCCGACGAGCGTCACGCGAGCCGGGTTCTTGCGGACCTGGCCGACCGCGCCCTTGCGGTAGTTGCCGACCATCCGCGCCGAGGTGCCGAGCAGCTCGGCGACCGCGGCGACGGGCACGTCGGCGAGGGCGTCGGCGACGAACGGCGCCGCGAGCTCCGGCTGGTCCATGTCGTTGTGCAGCAGCTGGCGGACCATCGCCCGCAGGACGGCGAGCATCCGTTGCAGGACCTCGCGGACGGCCCAGCCCGCGTCCGTCGCGTCGGGGTCGGCGTCGATCGCGTCCCGCAGGTCCTCCACGAGCAGCAGGAGCTCCGTCGTGAGGTCGTGGGCGCGCCACGCGGGGGAGGCGGCGAGGCTCTTGACCGCCGCGCGCACCTGCTCGAAGAAGGCCGCCCGCCGCGCGAGCCGCGCCGCCCGCGGATCGCCGTCGCCTCCCGGCGACAGCTGGCCCAGCACCTCGTCCGCGAGCAGCTCGGCGCGCGCACGCAGCTGCTCGGCGGTGCTGGGCGGCTCGAGGACGGCAGCGGTCACGAGTGACAGCCTACCCGAACGGTCCGACGGACTTCCTGCTCAGGGAAGCAGACAGGATCAGGCGCCGCGGGCGAACGCCACCAGGTCGGCGACCCGCCACACCCGGACGCCGTCGGCGCGGGCGGCGTCGGCCAGCCGCCGGTCCTCCGTCACGAGCACGTCGGCCCGCTCGAGCGCGGTGTCGAGGATCGCCGCGTCGGCGGCGTGACGCTGGAGGCCGGCCGCGGGGACCCAGCCGACGGCGGGGACCGCCTCACGCGGGATCGCGCGCTGCATCCGCTTGCGGCGCGCCGGGTCGGGGACCGCGGCCAGCTGCGCCTCCTGCACCGGGGTGCTCAGCAGGACGAGGCGGCGGCGGCCGACGGCGGCGCGCACGGCCTCCAGGCCGTCCGGGTCGGCCTCCAGCGCGTCGAACACCATCGTGTCGAGCATCGCCTTCATCGCAGCGGCCCCGTGCCCCGGGCCTAGAAGACGGCGAGGAGCTTCGGCGCGAGCTGCTTCTTGCGGCTCATCACGCCCGGGAGGGCCCACGTGCCGTCCTCCTCGGGGTCGCCGAGCGCCTTGGCGACCCGCGCGTCGTCGCCCGAGACGAGCAGGGTGGAGTCCTTCGCCGCGATGTCGGTGACCATCAGCGCCATGGCCACGTAGCCGCGGCGCTCGCGCACGTCGTCCATCGCCTCCTGCAGCTCGTCCTTGCGCTCGAGCGCCGCGTCCCCGACGACCTCGATCTGCGCGATGCAGAGGGTCTTGCCGTCGTCGGCGTCGTAGTGCTTGGCGTCGCGCACGACGACGTCTGCGGCGGGCACGTCGCTGATGTCGGTGGTCGCCTCGAACATCTCGCGGCCGTACTCCTCCGCGTCGAGCTCGAGCACGTCCTCCAGCCAGGAGACGACCTCGTGGTCGCGCTCGGTGGTGGTGGGGGAGTTCAGGATCACCGTGTCCGACAGGACCGCCGACAGCAGCAGCAGCGCGATCGGTCCGTCGGGCTCGAGGCCGTGGAAGCGATAGCGCTCGAGCACGAGCGTCGCGGTCGAGCCGACCGGGTCGAAGATCGCCCGCACGGGGTTGGCGGTCTCGATCGAGCCGATGTGGTGGTGGTCGAGGATCTCGACGATCTCGGCCTCCTCGATCCCAGGGACGCTCTGGCCCGGCTCGGCGTGGTCGACGAGGATCACGCGGCGTCGCTGGGGCGACACGAGGGCCGAGCGCGACACGAGGCCGACCGGCTTGCCCGTCGTGTCGACCGCCACGGCGGCCCGGTAGTGGACGTCCTTGACCGACTCGGCGATGTCGTCGAGCAGGTCGTCGGGGCGGACGGTCAGCGGATCCGTCTCGAGCACCGCCGTGCACGGGGCGGCGAGGGTGATCATGCGGCCGGTCACGTAGGAGTCCAGCGGCGACGCGATCACGGAGATGCCGGCCTCGCGGGCGAGCTCGAGGGTCTCGGGCTCCGGGGTGCAGCCGTTGGACACGACGATCATCGCGACGCCGTGCTCGATCGCGCGGCGCTGCATGTCGTCGCGGTCGCCGATCACCACCACGTCGCCGGACTCGACGCCCGTCGGCGCGTCGACGGAGCGGGCCAGCACCCAGACGCGGCCGGCGATCGGCTCGCCCGCGTCGTGGAGGGCCTCGCCCTCGAGGACGTCGACGATCGCGGCGACCTCGGTCGGCGTGTCGACCAGGCTCGAGGCCTCGCGGGACTCGCGGATGTAGCGATGGGCCAGGGCGCGCTCGGTGACGACCCCGGCGAGCTTGCCGTCGGCGTCGAGCACGGGCACGACGTCGGTGTCCTCGCGGGCCATCGTGAGGCCGACCTGACGGACGGGCTCCTCGTGGCCGGCGCGCGCGAAGTCGTGCGTCATCACGTCGCGGGCGCGGAGGTTGATGTGCGCGAGGAAGCGGGGCTCGGGGGCGCCGGAGCGGTCCATCACCCAGCGGGTCTGGGTCGAGAGCTCCCCGAGGCGGACGGGGATGTGCTCGTCGTCGGGCGCGACGCGGTTGAGCAGCTCGGCGTACCCGACGGCGGCGGCGATCGAATCGGTGTCCGGGTTCTGGTGACCCGTGACGTAGACGCGGCTCGGACGGGGCATCAGCGCCAGAAGCTAGGCGACCGGCGAGATGCTTGCTCAAGCAAGTATCATCGAGGCATGTCGACCCCGCCGCCGACCGCGACCCTCCCGGCCACCCTGGCCCTGGGCGCGACCCACCTCACCGTCCGCGACCTCGACCGCGCCGTCGCCTGGTACCAGGAGGCCCTCGGGCTGCGCGTGCACGACCACGAGCCGGACCTCGCCCGCCTGGGCGACGGGGAGACGGTGACCGTCGTGCTGCACGAGGACGCGCAGGCGCGGCCCGCCGGGCGCACCGCCGGCCTCTACCACTACGCCCTCCTGTACCCGACCCGCGCCGAGCTGGCCCGCGCGGCCGTCCGCCTCGCCAGCACCCGCACGCCGATCCAGGGCGCGTCGACGCACGCCACCCACGAGGCGATCTACCTCGCGGACGCCGACGGGAACGGGATCGAGCTGGCGGCCGACTTCCCGCGTGCGGCGTGGGGGACGCTGGAGGACGAGATGCGCCGTGGCGGCCCGCAGCCCCTGGACCTCGAGGGCCTGGTCGCCGACATCGCGGGGGAGGCGCCCACGGCCCGGGTCGGCACCGGCCTGCGCACCGGCCACCTGCATCTCCACGTCGGGTCGATCGCCGACGGCCTCGCCTTCTACCGCGACGTGATCGGCCTCGAGGTGCAGGCCGAGCTCCCGAGCGCGGTGTTCGCCTCCGCGGGCGGCTACCACCACCACCTCGGGTTCAACGTCTGGCGGGGGGAGGGCGTGGCGCCCGTCCCGCCGCACGTGGCCGGCCTGCGGGAGTGGACGATGCTGCTCGGCGGGGGCGACCTGGATGCCGTGCGGGCCCGCGTCGAGGCCGCCGGGATCGCCGCCGAGCCGCTCGAGGACGGCTTCGCGGTCGCCGATCCGTGGGGCATGCGCCTCGCGATCCGCGTCCCAGCCCCGCAGGTCCGCTGACGGCCCGCGCCGTGCGGCATGATGGGGGCCGATGACCTCGACCCCGCCGCCCGGTCCCGCCGGCACTCGCCTGACGCTGGAGCTCGCCGAACCGACCGGCATGCGCCGGCTGCTCAGCCGGCGCGGGCCCCACACCGTCACCATGACGCCGGAGGAGATCGTCGTGGAGCACGCCGCCACGCTGAAGGCGCCGCTGCGCTTCGCGCCCGGCGCGGTGACCGCCGCGACGGTCGATGCCGGCCCGGCCGATCCGACCCGCGGGGCCGGTGGGCGCTTCCCGATCCTCCACCGGCTGACCGCCGACCGGGTGATCCCGCGCGAGGAGGGCATCGACGGCTGGCTGTGGACCGCCAAGGACGGCTCCGCGTGCGCCGTCCTGGGCGCCGACGCCCCGAACGTCGCGCTCCTGTTCTCGCCGCCGCTGACCGGTGATCGGGTCACGACCGCCTTCCACCCGGCCGAGCTCGCCGAGCTCGCGAAGCGGTCCCCGCACGGCGAGCCGGCGGCCGTCGGGCTGCTGCTGCGCGTGGTCGACACGGACGCCGCGACGCAGGCGCTCAGCCGGTTCGGCATGCTCAAGGACGTGACCGATCGCGACGTCCCGCCCGCTCAGCGGCGCCACCTGCCCGGCGACCGGCAGGCCGACCCGGACCTGGGCGCCGATCACGCCGCGGGGCCGGACCGCGCCAAGGGCTCCGTGCCGCCCCCGGGGATGGGCGCATGAGCACCACCGAGCCCCAGCCCTGCAGCCCGTGCCGCGGCACGGGCAAGGTCATCTCCAACAAGGGCGGCGACGCCCATGACGTCACCTGCCCGTGGTGCGGCGGGACCGGCGTGCGCCCGGCGGCACCCCCGCCGGGCGAGGACAACGACTGACCGCTAGCCGCTGACGCGGAGCGCGCCGACGCGCTCGCCCGTCCCGACCAGCACGATCGGGTAGGTCCCCGGCCGGGCCGGGAGCAGATCGAAGACGGCGGGCAGATCGGGGGAGATCTGCGCGAAGAGGTCCAGGCCCGCGAGCTCGACCACGTCGGCGGCGTCGGCGCCCTTGACGGTCACGCGCGCCTGGCGGTCGACCTGCACGCGCAGCGTCTGCGAGCGGGCGGCGCCGATGCGCAGGGTCCGCTCGAGCTCCGGCTCGGCGGCCGCGACCTCCTCGGTGGCCGGCGGGTCCGCGGCGCGCGGCGACGTGGCGGGACGGGAGGCCACGCCCGCCCCCACGGCCAGCAGGAGGAGGACCACGGCAAGGGCCACGAGCGCCCGGCGGGACTGCAACATGCCCTTCAGCGTACGCCCGTGGGGTTCAAGCCGGGGGTGCCGGACGCCGAAGTCATCCCCATGTTCCGAGGCAGGGCCGCAGGCGGCGAACACGGCGCGGCGCTGCTCGAGGTGATCGTCAGCGCCGTCGTGCTGCTGATCGCCACGGGTGCGACGCTGGCGGTCCTCGACGGCTCCGCGCGCTCGTCCGGGGTCAGCCGCGATCGCCTCGTCGCCTCCGACCTGGCCGAGCAGGAGCTCGAGCGCCTGCGCGGCGTCTCGGTGCGCACGCTCGACGGCTACACGACGACGGTGCGGACCGTCACGGTGGGCCAGCTCGGCTACACGATCGAGACCGCCGTCAAGTCCGTCAACGACCTCGGCAGCGGGGCCTCGACGTGCACCAGCGGCACGGACAAGACGGCGGACTACTTCCTGCTCACGGTGACGGTGAACCGCAGCGCGGGGACCGGCACCCGCCCGGTCGTGCTGCGCTCCCTCCTGGCGCCGAAGAGCAGCACGACGGGCTACAAGGGGACGCTGTCGGTGCCGTTCGAGGACCGCAACGGCACACCGGTCCCGGGCATGGTGGTCAGCGCCACCGGCCCGTCCTCGGGCAGCGCGACCTCCGGCGGGTCAGGCTGCGCGGTGTTCAGCTACTACCCGCCCGGCACCTACGCCCTCAGCTACAACCGCACCGGCTGGGTGACCCCGGCGGGGCAGACGGGCGCGGTGACCACGAGCGGCATCGTCTCGATCGGGCAGACCAACATCACCGGTGTCCAGCGCTACGACCAGGCGGGCCGGGTCGACGCCACGGTGCGCACGAAGGCGGCGCCCGGCGCGGGACTGACGAGCGCGAAGGCCGCGACGCTGTCGCTCTCGACCACCGGCGCCGGGGCGGGCACCGGCCTGCGCCAGTTCCCGGCGAGCCCCGCCAGCGGCGCGGCGACCATCTCCGCGACCGGCCTGTTCCCCTTCACGGAGGGCTACGCGGCCTTCGCCGGCAGCTGCGCGGTCAACGACCCGACCCGCTACGGCCAGCCGGCCCAGACCGTCGACGTCGCACCGGGCGGGACGTCGAGCGTCGACGTCTTCGTCCCCACCGTGACGATGACCGCGCCGACGTCGACCGTGAAGCTCTCCACGGTCGTCGCCACCGATGACGACGCCGACTGCACCCAGAAGCTCACCACGGCGCTGGCCACGGCGGCGACCACGGCGAGCGTCCAGCTGCCCTACGGCCGTTGGGCGATCTGCGCCGAGGCGGGCTCGGACCGCTACCAGCGCACGATCACCACGGGGCGCGAGCCCACCGTCTTCACGTTCACCGCGGGCGAGCGCACGACGGGGTCCTGCCCGTGACACGCCGCGGAGCGGAGCAGGGCTTCACCCTGGTCGAGGTCCTCGTGGCGATGCTCATCGCGGGCGCGGTGCTCGCCGTCGCGACGACGGTGCTCACCGGGGCGTCGCGCAGCTCGGACGCCGTGCAGCGCCGGACCGCGGCGCTGCAACAGGCGCGAATCGGCCTCGACACCGTCGTGCGCAGCCTGCGCGCCCAGAGCTGCGTGCCGACCGACACGACGCCGCGCGTCCCGGTCATCGACGCGACCGCCACGAGCGTGACGTTCTTCGCCGACCTCAGCGGCGGCGCCGACACGCCCCTGCGGCGCCGGGTCGCGCTCGACACCGACACCGGGACGCTGACCGAGTCGGTGTGGGCGGCCGGAGACCTCGACGGGACGGGCGCCGCGAACACGCGCGTGCTGGCGCGCGACATCGAGCCCGTGGGGTCGACCCCGGTGTTCGCGTTCTTCGCCTTCAACGGGTCCAACCCGCCGGTCGCCGACAGCCCGCTGACGACGCCGCTGAGCGCCGGCGCCCGCACGACCGTCGCGCGCATCGTGATCACCATGCGCGCGCTCCCCGCCGGGCTGCAGGACGGCACCCGGACGACGACCGTGACGGGCGCCGTCTTCACCCGGCTGGCAGACCCCGACGGCGCGGCGGTGCCCCAGTGCGTGTGACCCGCGGCCAGGGCGGCTTCTCGCTGCCCGGCGTCCTGGCGATGCTGGTCGTCGGCCTTGCCCTCGCCGCCGCCGCCTACGGCTCGGCCGCGGGCGGGACCCGCTCGTCGGGCCAGTCGCGCGACGGCAAGCAGGCCTACGCCGCGGCGGAGGCGGGGCTGAACTGGTACCTGTCGCGGCTCGTCTACGACAACGCCTTCTGGATGAAGTGCACGTCGGTGGCCGGGCCGGACGCGCCGGTCAACGACGAGTGGAAGCCGGGGACGCAGACGACCGACCCGCGCATCTGGCGCGCGCTGCCGGACTCCAGCGCGGAGTACACGGTCGAGCTGCTCGCCGCCAACGGCGCGCAGGCGTGCAGCCGGGCCAACCCCGCCGGCACGATGATCGACGCCGGCACCCGGGCGTTCCGCATCCGCGCGACGGGGCGCTTCGCCGGCCAGAAGCGCTCGCTGGTGGCGTCCTTCCGGCGCGCGCGCTTCCTCGACTTCCTCTACCTGACGGAGTTCGAGACCACCGACCCGCTCAACTACCCCGTCACCCGCCAGGCGGGCGTGACCGAGAACCGCACCTACGCGCTGGCGAACTGCGCCGGCAAGCTGCGACCGAACCGGCGCACCTACCAGTCCTCCAGCGACGTGGGTTGCACGGAGATCCAGTTCGCCGCTGCCGACGTGCTCGCCGGCCCGCTGCGCTCCAACGACTCGCTGATGATCTGCGGCGCCGCGACGTTCGGGCGCACGAGCGCCGACGCGATCGAGACCTCCGCCGCGGCGCCCGGCTACGTGAAGTCCCCCAGCGGCGGCTGCAGCGCGTCGCCGCGCTTCCGCGGCACGCTGCGCACGGGGACCAGCGGGGTCGACATGCCCGAGAGCGACGCGGAGCTGCAGGACGCCGTGCAGCCGGCCTACCGCTTCACGGGCACGACGACGATCGTGCTCAAGAACACCTCGATCGAGGTCACGGGCGGCGGGCTGTCGCAGCGCACGACGCTCCCGTGGCCGTCCAACGGCCTCGTCTACGTGCAGGCGGGGGAGTCGTGCAGCTCCTCGCAGACCCCGGCGGACATGACCTACGCCGCCGAGCCCAGCGGCTGCGCCAACGCCTACGTCAGCGGCACGTACGGGCGCAACCTCACCGTTGCCAGCCAGCGTGACGTGATCGTCAACGGCGACGTGACGGAGAAGGCGGGCGCCGACGCCGTCGCGGGGCTGATCGCGGGCCGCTTCGCCCGGGTCTACCACCCCGTGACGCGCACCCCCGACAGCTGCGACAACGCCGCCGGGTCGCTGAACGACGTCACGATCGAGGCGGCGATCCTGGCCGTGTCGAACTCCTTCACGGTCGACAACTACCGCTGTGGCCCGCTCGGCACCCTGACCGTCACCGGCGGCATCGCGCAGAGCTACCGCGGGGCCGTCGGCACCGGCGCCACCGGCTACCGCAAGAACTACGCCTACGACGACCGGTTCGTCTACCGCAACCCGCCGTTCTTCCTCGAGCCCAGCCGCGCCGCATGGCGCATCGTGCGGGCGTCCGAGCAGTCGCCTGCGCGCTAGCGGGAGAACTCGGGTGTTCTCAAGCCGGCTGGACGAACGGTCGAGAACGACCCCGTGGTGAATCGCACCCGCCTTCAGGTCTCCAGGGGACCGGCGTGACCACCGTCGACCTGCTCGCGGCCGTCGTCGAGGCCGACCGCCCGCCGCCGCGCGGGCCTCTCGGGCTGCTCCTGGTCGGGGCGCTCGCGCTCGCGCTGGGTGCGGCCGCCCTGTTCGCGACCGCTGTCGGCGGGGTCCACGACCGTGAGGCCCGCCTGGCGGTCGCCACGCAGGCGGCGCAGGCCACAGCGGCCGACGCGGCCCGGCTCGCGCCCTTCCTCGCCTACGAGGACCTCGCGACCGCCCGGCTCGCCTCGGTGCGGCTCCTCGCCTCGGCGCGCTTCCCGTGGGAGCGGGTGCTCGACGACGTCACCCGGGTGCTGCCGGCCGACGCGAAGATCGGCAAGCTCGACGGCTCCGTCTCCATCGAGGGCGGGGGCGGCGCGCTGCGTGGCGCGAACCCGGCGCCGGCACTGTCGCTGACGGGCTGCCTCGGCTCGCAGGGCCGCGTGCCCGAGCTCGTCTCGCAGCTGCAGGCCGTTCGCGGGGTGACCGAGGTCGCGCTCGCATCCTCCGGCGACGACGGCGGAGCGGACTCGCCAGCGACGTGCGCCAAGGGCGGTCCGACGTTCGACGTCGTCGCGTTCTTCGGCGGCTGGAAGGACCCGACGGCGGCCGACGAGGCCCCGACGGCCGCGACGCCCGCAGCGGGTGACGGCAAGTGAGCCTCGACCGCCGGCTGGTCGCGCTCGTGCTCGTGCTCGTCGCGGCCTTCGCCTTCGGCTTCCACCGCCTCGCCCTGAGCCCGAAGTACGCGGCCCAGCGCGAGCTCGACGCCGAGATCGCCACGCAGGAGGACGCCCGCACCGCGTCGGCCGGGCAGCTGGACCGCGCGCGTGCGGCGCGGCGGCGCTACCGGGGCAACTACGCGTCGGTCGTGCGGCTCGGCAAGGCCGTGCCCTCGACGGCGGACACGAGCACCCTCGTCTACCAGCTCCAGGTCGCGGCGCAGCGGGCCGGCGTCGCCTTCAAGTCGCTCAAGGTCACCGGGGACGGCAAGGCCGACGCGGCTCCCGCCGCCGCCGGGGCGCCGCCGCTGCCGGCCGGAACGGTGACCGGGCCGGCGGGCTTCGCCGTGCTGCCGCTCGAGCTGACCTTCACCGGCGGCTTCTTCGGGGTCGACGGCGTGCTGCGCCGGGTCCGGTCGTTCGTGCGGATCGCGCGCGAGCGCGTCGGCGTGCGCGGCCGGCTGGTGGTGGTGGACTCCCTCTCGCTCGAACCGGGCGACGGGGGCTTCCCGCAGATCCGCGCGACGGTCAAGGCGCGCGCGTTCCTGCTGCCGGCCGGCGAGACCGCCACGGGCATCGCGGCGCCCGGCGACACCGCCGCGCCCGCCCCGTCCCCGGCCGCGACGCCGACCGCGTCCTCGGGCAAGGTCGTGGACCAGTGAAGGCCCGGCTGGCCGGACTGCGACGCGCGGTGGACCCGCGGCTGTACCCGGTGATCGCGCTGCTGCTGGCGGCGCTCGTCGTCGTGCCGGGGCAGCTGCGCGGGTCGCCGGGTGCGGACGCCGCGCCGGCAGCGCCCGCCGTGGCGGAGACGGGGGACGGGTCCGCGCCGGCCGCGGCGAGGCCGACGGTCGTGACCCTCGAGGCGCCCGGCGGCGCCGGCGGGCGGCGCCTGGGCCGGCGCCACAACCCGTTCAAGGCCGGCAAGAAGGCCGGAAGTCCCGCTGGCGCGAGCCCCGAGCCCGTGCGCACGCCGTCCGCCGGCGAGCCCGCCGCCCGTGGCGGCGCAGGCGGCGGCGGGTCAGCTCCGCGTCCGCAGGTGACGGCGACGCCCACCCGGGAGCCCCAGGCCGGTGTCACGCCGGACGCCGGCGGTCGCGCGCCGGCCCCGCCGCCCGTCACCACCCGCCCGGCCTGGCAGGTCGCGCTGCGGTTCGGTCCGGCGGGGGAGCGGTCCACGGCACGGCCGGTCGCACGGCTCGCCGGGCTCCCGAGCGCACGCCGGCCCGTCCTGCTGCTGATGGGCCTGCGGCGCGACCACGCGACCGCGGTGTTCCTCGTCGCGGCCGGGACGGGGGTCAGCG
This sequence comes from uncultured Solirubrobacteraceae bacterium, assembly GCA_963726825.1. Lineage (GTDB taxonomy): Bacteria > Actinomycetota > Thermoleophilia > Solirubrobacterales > Solirubrobacteraceae > DATLGB01. Next base: position 874,829 of record CAVSDT010000002.1, read on the forward strand.
GCGACGGCGAGTGCTGGCCCGCGCCTGAGAACTGCAAGCAGCTGGCGCTGCGTGGCGGCGAGGCCGCCCGCCTGATGACGGATCACGGGAGCTTCGACGTCCAGCTGCGGCCGGTGCGCGAACGCCCGGTGTCCGCGGCGGCCGCCAAGGACGCGCGCGCAGCGGTCGCCCCGGGCGGTCGCATGGCGCTGCGGACGATGCTCGACCGGGTCGGGACGCTGCGCTACGACGCGGCCACCGGGACGGTCAACACGCTGGACGGACGTATGAGGCGGACCCCCTAAAGGCCTCACCCGATGGGGTCGATACCCCACCCAAGCCAGGACTCAGGTGACCAAGGGCAAATCGTCCGTGAGGGCGAGACGCAAAGCCACGGAGCTCCCGTACCGGAGCCCGCCGGGCCACTCACCGAGGAAACCGTGGGAACTGGCACAGCAGTCCAATCGAAGCAGTTCCCACCCAACCCTGGAGGGTTTACGTACCCATGCTCAACAAGCTTCGCGAGCGCCGTGACAACGAGTCCGGCTTCACGCTCATCGAGCTCCTCGTCGTCATCCTGATCATCGGCATCCTCGCCGCGATCGCCCTGCCGGCCTTCCTCGGCCAGCAGAAGAAGGGCCAGGACTCCGACGCGAAGTCCAACGCTCGCAACGCCGTCACGCAGGTCGAGTCCTGCTACCAGGACGATCAGTCCTACGCCGCCTGCGGCAACTCGATGACCGGCACCAACCTCCCGCTCGGCACGGGCCAGGGCAAGGTCAACATCACGCCCAACGGCACCGTCGGCTACTCCATCGTCGCCACGTCGAAGTCCGGCAACACCTTCACGATCACGAAGGACGGCTCCGGCACGACCCGCACCTGCACCGGCGACGGCGGCTGCTCCGCCTCGTGGAAGACCACGACCTGATCCCTCCCGGCCAGTAGTGCGACGGGCGGCCCCAGGGCCGCCCGTCGTCGTTAAAGGCCTGCAAATCGTGAGTGTCCAGAAAGCGTCCAGAGATGGGCGCTTTCGTCATTTCGGGATCCCGAGACGTCGATAGGAGGGCTACAACACCCCCTCACTCGTCCAAGGAAGGGCGTCCCATGTTCTCCAACCTCCATCAACGCGCACGAAGCCAGGAAGGCTTCACCCTCATCGAGCTCCTCGTCGTCATCCTGATCATCGGGATCCTGGCGGCGATCGCCCTGCCGAGCTTCCTCGGGCAGACGAAGAAGGCCCAGGACGCCTCGGCCAAGTCCGACGTGCGCAACGCCGTCTCGCAGATGGAGTCCTGCTACACCGACGCCCAGACCTACGCGTCCTGCGACAACACGACGCTGGCCGCCGGCGGCCTGCAGACGACGACGGGCATCGAGAAGGGCAAGGTCAAGGTCAGCACGACCGGCACCGCGACCGGCTACGGCGTCACCGCCTACTCGCGCTCGGGCGCGAACTTCACGATCAAGAACACCGCCGGGGTCATCTCCTACGAGTGCACCCCGACCGGCGGCGGCTGCACGTCAGCCTGGACCGGTTCCGGCGGCTGATCCTCAAGGCGGGCGGGGCGCGCGCCGATCTTGTGCACATGCCCCGCCTGTCCCTGAAGCGCCACTCGTCCAAGGCGCTCGTCGGCCTCGACCTCGACCCCGCCCACGTCGCCGCCGTCGAGGCCACGTCGAACGGCTCGGTGCACATCACCCGCTCGGCCATCGGCGCCCTGCGCCCCGGCGTGCTGCGCGACGGCGAGGTCACCGACCCCGCCGCCCTCACCGCGGCCATCCAGGACCTCTGGGCGTCCAACAGCGAGCTGCCGACGCGGGTGCGGCTCGGCATCGCCAACCAGCGCATCGTCGTCCGCACGCTCGACCTGCCGCCGCTGACCGATCCGAAGGCGATCGCCTCCGCGGTCCAGGTCGAGGCGCCGGACCACATCCCGATGCCGATGGACGAGGCGATCATCGACCACCAGGTCCTCGGCATCGTGGACACCCCGGCCGGTCCGCGCACGCGCGTCGTCGTCGTCGCGGTCCGCCGCGAGATGATCGACCGCTACGTCGACGCCGTCCGCGGCGCGGGGCTCGACATCGCGGGCATCGACCTGTCCGCCTTCGCGCTCGTGCGCGCGCTCGCGGCCCCCAACGACGGCGAGGGGATCATCTTCGTCAACGTCGCCGGGCTCACGAACGTCGCCGTGGCGATCGGTCCGCACTGCCTGTTCACCCGTGCCGCCGCCGGGGGGCTGGACACGATGATCCATGCGCTCGCCGATCGTCGCGCGCTGACGACCGAGCACGCGAGTCAGTGGATCAGCCACGTCGGGCTCGAGACGCCCATCGAGGAGATCGACGGCGATCCCGAGGTCGTCGCCGCGACCCGCACCGTGCTCGAGGAGGGCGTGCACCAGCTCGCCGACACCGTGCGCAACTCGCTCAACTTCTACCGGATGCAGCAGAACGCGCAGCCGGTCTCGCGGGCCGTGCTGACCGGGCCCGCCGCCGCCGTCCCGGGCCTGCCCGGCGCGCTCGCGGACAAGTTGTCGATGATGGTCGAGGTGCGTGCCGTCCACGGCGCCACCATCGCCGGCGACGGCTCGCGGCTCGCCGTTGCGGCCGGGCTCGCGGTCGACACGCCGTGAGGCCCCGCAGGAAGCCGGGCCCCCGCGGCGTAACCGCCTGACGTGTCCCTCGCCGTCGCCGCCCTCCTCGCCGCCCTCGTGGGTGGCCTGATCGGCTCCTTCCTCAACGTCGTCATCTGGCGCCTGCCGCGCGGCGAGTCCCTCGTCTCCCCGCCGTCGCACTGCCCGCGCTGCGACGCGCCGGTCAAGCCCTACGACAACGTCCCGGTCCTCTCGTGGCTGCTGCTGCGCGGCGCCTGCCGCCACTGCCACGAGCCGATCCCCGTCCGCTACCCGCTGGTGGAGGCCTTGACCGCCGTCCTGTTCGCGCTCGTCCCGATCACCCAGGGCGTCGACTCCGACGTGTGGACGGGCTTCCTGCTCGTGCTCGTGCTCGTGCCGTGCACGTTCATCGACATCGACCACCGGATCATCCCGAACCGGATCACCTACCCGGCCGCCCCGCTGGCGGTGGTGCTCGTGGCGGTGTTCCAGCGCGACGAGCTCACGAGCCACCTCGTCGGCGGGCTCGCCGCGCTCCTGTTCCTCGGCATCGCGTGGTTCGCCTACCCCGCCGGCATGGGCCTCGGCGACGTCAAGCTCGCCGGCGTGATGGGCCTCCTGCTCGGGCGCGCGGTCGGCCCGGCACTCGCGGTCGCGCTGATCGCCGGCTCGCTCAGCGGCTTCGCGATCATGGCCGTCAAGGGCGTCAAGGCGGGCCGCAAGACCTTCATCCCGTTCGGGCCGTTCCTCGCGCTCGGCGGCCTCGTCGGGCTCTGGGCGGGCGACGCGATCGTCGACTGGTACCTGGACTCCTTCACCTAGGGCAACGCCAGGACCGGATTTCTCAAGGCCCCACGCGACGGTGCCGATGACCGCAGTACCGCCGGTTCCCGCAGATGGGCCCGGCGGCTCCCCATGCAAGCGGTCAACCTCCTTCCAAGCGAGCAGCGCCCCGCCCGGCCCGCAGCCTCCGCCGCGGCCGCGGACGCCCGTGAGGCGCCGATCGGCGCCCTCGCCGTCCTGGCGATCCTCGCCGTCGCCGTGATCGCCGTCGCCCTCCACGTGCAGGGCACCAACACCGTCAAGGACCGCGAGGCCGAGCTCGCGAGCGTGACGGCGCAGGTGCAGGTCGTCAGCGCCCGGGCGGCCAAGCTGCAGCGCTACACCGCCTTCGAGGCCCTGGCGACGCAGCGCCAGCAGACGGTCGGCGCGCTCGCCCGCGGGCGCTTCGACTGGGCGCCGACCCTCACCGACATCGCGCGGGTGCTGCCCGGCGACGCGTACCTCGGGACCCTCTGCGGGGACGCCGGCGCCGGCGGCTGCACCGCGACGCTGCGCAGCGGCCTCCCCAACGCCACCGCGGTCACGATGACCGGCTGCACCACGTCCCAGGACGCGGTCGCGACGCTCATGACGCGTCTGCGCAACGTGCGCGGCGTGACCCGCGTGACGCTCGAGTCCTCCATGCGCGCCACGACCGGCGCCGACGCGACCGACAGCGCGACGCCCGGGACACGGCCCTGCCCCAAGGGCGACCCGCCGCAGTTCTCCCTCGTCGTGTTCTTCGGCCGCGCGCCGATCGCCGCGGCCGGCCAGGCCAACGCCGTGGCGACGCCCACCCCCGCCGCCACCCCCGCCGCCGGGGCGACCGCCACGCCGACGCCGGCGACCCCGGCCGCCGGGACGACGGCGGGCCAGCCGGCTCCCACCGCCACCGCAGCCGCCGCGACCCCTGCGAGCACGCCGTGAAGTCCCGCTCCGCCATCATCGCGATCGTCGTCGTGGCCCTCGCCGGCTTCGGCGCGTGGCACTTCCTCGTCTCGCCGCCGCGCCAGGAGGCCGCGGACGTGCAGGCCCAGATCGACACCCAGCAGGCCGCGCTGACCACGGCGCAGACCACACTCGCCGCGGCCGAGGGCGCCAAGGCGCGCTACCGCGCGGCGTACACGGAGGTCCTGCGGCTCGGCAAGGCGGTCCCCGAGGACGACGATCTCCAGTCCCTGCTCGTGCAGCTGTCCGCGACCGCCCGCGCCTCGAAGGTGCGCTTCGTCTCGCTCGAACGCGGCAACGCGCCGACCGGCGCCGTGCCCACCGGTACGGGGCAGACCACCACGGCGCCGCTGCCGCCCGGTGCCACCGTCGGCGCCTCCGGCTTCCCGACGGTGCCGCTGAAGCTCACCTTCTCCGGCGACTACTTCCAGCTGACGGGCTTCCTCCGCCGCCTGCAGGCCTACGTGAAGACGGGGAAGACGATTCGCGTCAAGGGCCGGCTGCTCACGCTCGACGGCGTCTCGCTGACGGCGCCGACCCCCGGCAGCCGCAAGCTCGATGCCGTCGTGTCGGCCACCGCCTACCTCGTCTCGCCCGTCGAGGGCGCCACCGCAGGCGCGACCGCGGCCAGCCCGGGCGCCGCCGCGCCGTCCGGTGCGGTCTCGACGGTCCCGACCCCCGCCACCGGGAGCAACGGCTGATGGATCTGACCAGGCCCTTCCGCGAGCTCGTCGACCGCAAGCTGTGGCCGCTCGCGCTCGTGCTCGTGCTCGCGCTCGCCGCCGTGCCGCTGCTCCTCTCGCGCTCGGCGGAGTCCGCCGCCGGCCCGGCGGCGCCGATCGTCGCCAACGCCGACGACGACGCCGATCCCGTCGTCGACGCCACCGATCCCGCCACCCTCGACGCGGCCCGCGAGGTGCTGGGCAAGGAGAAGGACCCGTTCCGCGCGGCACGGGTCATCCGGGCTGCGGCCAAGAAGGCCAAGCGGGCAGAGAAGGCCGGCGCGGCGCAGTCCGCCGGCGGCTCCGGGACGACCGGCGGCGGCTCCGGGACGACCGGCGGCGGCTCCGGGACGACCGGCGGCGGCTCCGGGACGACCGGCGGCACCTCCGGCGGGCAGGGCGCCACGTCCTCGCCGGCCCCCGCCGGCCCGGCCCCGACCGCGACGCCGGTGGCGACCCCCACGCCCGACCTCGTCTTCCCGCTCCAGTCCCTCGAGGTCCGCTTCGGCACGGTGGAGGAGCCGGACCACGCCGACCGGACGCTCACCCGCCTCAGCGGCCTGCCCAAGGGCGCGACACCCGCGCTGCTCTACCTCGGCCTGCTCAAGGACCGCAAGACCGCCGTCTTCCTCGTCGACGACCGGGTCAGCGTGCTCGGCGACGGCGCCTGCCGGCCGACGCCCGACACCTGCGAGACGCTGCGGATGCGCAAGGGCGACATCGAGTTCGTGGGCACCCCCGACGGCGGCCAGTACCAGGTCGAGGTCCTGAAGGTCCACACCCGTGAGACGCGCAGTGCGAGCGTCGCCCGCGCGTCACGGACCCGCACCGCTCGCGGCGGCAAGCGCTGGCTGCGCAAGATGGGCGGCAAGGGCGTGGGTCTGCGCTACGACGCCGCCGACGGCACCCTCACCAAGAAGTAGCCCTTCCTAGACTCGGCGGCTCATGTCGCTGCGCGTCGTCACCGCCGGGGAGAGCCACGGCCCCGGTCTCACCTGCGTCGTGGAGGGCCTGCCCGCCGGGCTCGAGCTCGACCAGGACGCCGTCAACGCCGACATGGCGCGCCGGCAGCTGGGCCACGGCCGCGGCGGCCGGATGAAGATCGAGAAGGACTCGGCCGAGGTCACCTCCGGCGTCCGCCACGGCCGCACGCTCGGCGGCCCGATCGCCCTCCTCGTCGCCAACCGCGACTACAAGAACTGGGAGGAGCGGATGAACCCGTGGCCGGTGGAGGCCACGATCCCGCCCGTCACCACGCCGCGCCCCGGCCACGCCGATCTCGCCGGCGTGATGAAGTTCGGCTTCGACGACGTGCGCAACGTGCTCGAGCGCGCGTCGGCGCGGGAGACGGCCGCCCGCGTCGCCGGCGGCGCGCTGGCCAAGGCCTTCCTGCGCGCGCTCGGCGTCGAGATCCGCTCGCACGTCCTGCAGATCAACAGCGTCCAGGCGCCGCTACGCGACCAGCTGACGCTGGCGGACTTCGACGCCGTCGACGCCTCCCCGGTCCGCTGCCTCGACCCCGAGGCGACCCGCGCGATGGTCGCCGAGATCACCGCCCTGCGCAAGCAGAACGAGTCGCTCGGCGGCGTCTTCGAGGTGCGCGCCTTCGGCGTCGTCCCGGGCCTCGGCTCCCACGTGTCGTGGGAGGAGCGCATGGACGGCCGCATCGGCCAGGCGATGCTCTCGATCCAGTCCGTGAAGGGCTGCGGCATCGGCGACGGCTTCGACCTCGCGGGGCGCCCGGGCTCGCAGGCCCACGACGAGGTCTTCCACTCCGAGGAGCGCGGCTACTTCCGCGAGACCAACCGCGCCGGCGGCATCGAGGGCGGCATGACGACGGGGGAGCCGGTCGTCGTCCGGGTCGCGGCCAAGCCGATCCCGACGCTGACCAAGCCCCTGCGCAGCGTCGACATCGCCACGCACGAGCCCGTGCAGGCGCTGCGCGAGCGCACCGACTCCGCCGTCGTCCCGGCCGCGGGCGTGGTGGGGGAGGCGATGCTCGCGATCGTCCTCGCGAGCGCCTACCGCGAGAAGTTCGGCGGCGATCACATCGACGACGCCCGCGCCGCCCTCGCCGCGTACCGACAGCGGATCGGCTGGACCCACCGCTAGTGGCCCTCGTCCTGATCGGCTTCATGGGGGCCGGCAAGACGTCGGCCGCCCGGTCCGCCGCCGCCGAGCTCGGCGGGCGGCCGGTCGACGCCGACGCCATGCTCGAAGAGCGCCTCGGCATGCGGATCGAGGACTGGTTCTCCCACCACGGCGAGGCGGCCTTCCGTGAGCAGGAGGAGGCCACCGTGCTCGGCCTGCTCGCCGATCCGGGTGGAGCGCCCATCATCGCCCTCGGTGGCGGCGCCGTGGGGTCCGAGCGCGTCCAGGAGGCGCTGCGCCACCACACCGTCGTCCTGCTCGACGTCGACACCGACAGCGCCTGGCAGCGCGCCGGCGGCCGCCGCCCGCTCGCCCGCGACCGGCGCCGCTTCGAGGAGCTGCACGCCGAGCGCCTGCCGCTGTACGAGCGCCTCGCCGACGCGATCCTGCCCACGAGCCGGCGGGAGACGCTGCGCCACGCCCTTCCGGCGATCGCCGCGCTGCAGACCGCGCCGCGCGCGACGAAGCTCCTGTGGGCCGAGTCGGCGTCGTCGACCTACCCCGTGTTCGTCGGCGAGGGGCTCAGCACGGCGGACTTCTGGCCCGTGCCCGGCCGCCGCTTCACCGTCACCGACGACGTCGTCGGCCCGCTCCACGCTCCCGGCGCCGACCATGCGATGCCGGCGGGGGAGACCCACAAGACGCTCGCCACCGCCGAGGCGGTGCTGCGCGCGATGGCGACCGCCGGCCTCGATCACGACTCCCACGTCGCGGCCGTCGGCGGCGGGGTCGTCGGCGACGTCGCCGGGTTCTGCGCGGCGATCTACCAGCGCGGGATCGGCGTCGTGCAGGTCCCGACGACGCTCGTCGCCCAGGTCGACAGCGCCTACGGCGGCAAGACCGGCGTCGACCTCCCGGAAGGCAAGAACTACGCCGGCGCCTACCACCAGCCGCTGGCCGTCGTGGCCGACCCGGGCGTCCTGCGCTCGTTGCCGCAGGCGGAGCTCGCAGCGGGATGGGCGGAGGTCGTCAAGACCGCGCTGATCGCCGGTGGCGGGCTGTGGCGGCGGGTGCGCGAGTCCGCGCCCGACGCCCCCGTGCTCGACCGCGACCTCGTCGTCGCCTGCGCGCGCACGAAGCTCGCGATCGTCGCCGCCGACGAGCGCGACGGCGGCCGGCGCCAGGCGCTCAACCTCGGCCACACCGTCGGCCACGCGATCGAGACGGTCACCGGCTACGCGCGCTACCGCCACGGCGAGGCCGTCGGGCTCGGCCTGCTCGCGGCCCTGACCCTCTCCAACCAGCCGCGGCTGCGTGATGAGGTCCGCGTCCTGCTCGCGGGCCGCGGCCTGCCGACCCGCATGGACCCCGCGATCGACCCCGAGGCCGTCCTGCGCGCCACGGCGCGGGACAAGAAGCGCCGCGACGGCCAGGTGGGCTTCGTGCTCGTCGACGCGCCGGGCGACGTCGTCACCGGCGTCCCCGTGCCCGAGGACGACCTGCGCGCCGCTCTGGCAGAGTTGCGCTGATGGCCGATCCCACGACATCCGTGTTCGTACGCCCGGCGCCGCGTCAGCGCGGTCCGTACGGGCGCGGGATCGTGGGATCGGCCATCTGATGGCGAACCGGGTCAGTGTCCTCCACGGCGTCAACCTCGGCGCGCTGGACCTGCGGCCGGCCGCGCTCTACGGCGACCTCACCTTCAACCAGCTCGAGGACCGCATCCAGGACTTCGGGGACGAGCTCGGGCTGCGTCTCTCGTTCTTCCAGACCGACCACGAGGGCGAGTACGTCGAGCACCTGCACCGCGCCCGCGAGGACGCCGACGGGCTGATCCTCAACCCGGGCGCGTGGACGCACTACTCCTGGGCGATCCGCGACGCGCTCGAGATCGCCGGCAAGCCCGCCGTCGAGGTCCACCTCTCCGACGTGGACGCGCGCGAGGACTTCCGCAAGGTCTCGGTCGTCCGCGACCTGTGCCTGCTGACGGTCTCCGGGCAGGGCGTGGACGGCTACCGCGTCGCGCTCGAGCGCCTCAGGGACGCGATCGCATGACCCGCGCCGACCGGGTCCAGTCCCGGCTGGAGGACGCCGGCGTCGACGCCCTCCTCGTCACGGACGCCACCGATCTGCGCTACCTCACCGGCTTCACGGGCTCCAACGGCCTGTGCGTGGTGGGGGAGGGCATCCGCCGCTTCGCGACCGACTTCCGCTACGTCGAGCAGGCCGCCACGCAGGTCGACGGCTTCGAACCCGAACGGGGCCCGCGCGAGCTGCTGGCCGCCCTGTCGGACGGCTGGCCGGCAGGCGGCCTCCGGCTGGGCTTCGACGAGGACGCGACGTCCGTGCGCACGCACCGCCGCCTCGGCGAGCTCGTCCCCACGGGCGTCGAGCTCGTCGGGGTCAGCGGCGTCGTCGGCGCCGTGCGCGCAGTGAAGGAGCCGGAGGAGATCGAGCGGATCGCCGCCGCCTGCGCGCTCGCGGACGCGACGCTGGCCGCCGTCCTGGAGGGCGGTCTGGCCGGGCGCACCGAGGCCGCAGTCGCCCTCGACCTCGAGCTGCGGCTGCGCGCCGAGGGCGCCGAGCCGTCCTTCGCCACGATCGTCGCCTCCGCCGAGCACGGCGCCCTGCCGCACGCCGTGCCGCGCGACACCCCCATCGCCGCCGACACGCTCGTGACGATCGACTGGGGCGCCCGCCTGGACGGCTACTGCTCCGACTGCACCCGCACCGTCGCCACCGGGCCGGTGGCGAGCGCGCTCGCCGAGCTGCACGCGCTGGTCCTCGAGGCCCAGCTGGCCGGGCTCGCCGCCGTCGCGCCCGGCAGGACGGGCGCCGCGGTGGACGGCGCCGCCCGCGACCTGATCGCCGCCGCCGGCCACGGCGACCACTTCGGCCACTCGCTCGGTCACGGGGTGGGCATGGCCGTCCACGAGGCCCCGCGCCTGGCCCAGACGGCCACCGACGAGACCCTCGAGGTCGGCAACGTCGTCTCCGTCGAGCCGGGCGTCTACGTCCCCGGCCTCGGCGGCGTCCGGATCGAGGACCTCGTCGTCGTCGAGGCCGACGGCGCCCGGGTCCTCACTCCCGGCCTGGACAAGGGTCCGACGGTCGTCGGCTGACGGCGGCTCAAGGCGTGCGGTGACCGGGCCGATGACGGTCCTGTGCGCCGCCCCGCCCTCATCCTCGTCCTCTGGCTCGCCGTCTTCGGCGCCGTCGCCGGTACCGCCGCGGCGAAGGGCAAGGCCAGGAAGGCCCCGGCGCCCGTCGTCACCAGGATCAGCCCGCTCAAGGCCGTCGTCGGGCAGCAGCTGACGCTCCGCGGCAGGCACTTCCGCCCCGGCAAGGGCAGAAACGGCGTCGGCTTCAAGGCCGACGGCAAGCCGATCGTCTTCGTCAAGGCCGGGCTCTCCACCCGCCGGCTGATGCGGGTCACGCTCCCGCCGCGCCTGGAGTCCGTGCTCGCCGGCAAGCCCCGCCGCCTGCGGGTGCGCGTGCTGACGTCGCGCTTCGGCCGCCGCTACACGTCCAAGCGCCGCTCTCCGACGATCGCCCCGCGGCCCGGCAGCGTCCCCGTCGCGCCGGCCGCCGGCGCTCCCACGCTCCCCGGCGGCGCGACCGGCACCGGCCTGCCGATCGCCGCCTGCAACGCGAACTCGAAGTCCGAGACCGCCGACCAGGACGACGACCACCTTCCCGACGCGCTGGAGGGCCGCATCGCGACCGACCCCTGCGACGCCGACACCGACGGCGACGGGGTCGAGGACGGCTACGAGTACCGCTCGGCCGTCGACCTCAACGACGACGAGTACCGGCAGCCCAACACCGTGCTGCCCTATCCCGGCAAGCGGCCCTACCCCAACCCGCTCTTCGCCGACGACGCCGGCCTGGACTTCGACGGCGACGGCTTCTCGATCGCCGAGGAGTACCGGCTGTGGCTCGCCGACACCCCTGCCGGGCAGCGGTCGTTCGCCGACGCGGCCCCCAGGGCGACACCGCTCTCCTACTCCGACGGCCTGCAGTACTCCCAGTCGGTCTACTGCCCCGCCGGTGGACCCGCCCTCTGCGGCGCGGGTGACGACAACCGCCGCGTGCCCGCCCTGCGCTCCGCCGACGAGCCCGGTTACCAGGCCTTCACCGCCTGGGCCGCCGCGACGGGCTATGAGGACGTCCGCGTGTCGGTCAAGAACTCGCCGCCCCCGTGGTACGACCACCTCAACGGGCGTGCGAGCTTCAACATCCGGGACCTGGACCTCTCGGGGACCGTCGACCCCGACGAGGCCGTTCCCGCCGACTTCGACCAGGATGGCTTCGCCTCCGACGACGAGCGCGACGCCGACGGGGACGGGCTCTCGAACCTCGACGAGAGCCACGGCCGGATGCTTCCCGCCTACTGGGCCGCGTGCTACGCCCTCGAGCCGGCCTACCCGCTGCCGTACGCCGCGACGTCGGCGTCGGACCCCGACACCGACGGCGACGGCGTCCTCGACGGCGCCGACGACGAGGACCACGACGACTTCCCCAACCTGATGGAGCTCAGCCGCATCCGCGCTGCGCGCCTGGACGACCGCCAGGACGGCAAGCCGTGCAAGCCGCTCACGCCGCTGACCGTCGCGGACGCCAACGGGAACCTGCCGACGAACCACCCCGGGGCGTACGGCCAGGTCAACCCCTTCAACCCGTGCGAGCCGTACCGGCGCTCGCGGACCTGCCGCACGGTGTGGCCGTCCGGTCAGGAGCCCGCCCCCTTCACCGGACCGGACTGGTGGGCACTGCAGTAGCCCGGGCCGGTGCGCTGGCGCTCGCCGGTGTCGCCGTGCTCGCGTGGTTCGGCCTGGACGGCTTCGCCTGGACCGACTACGACTACGTGACCGCCGGGCCCGTCGCGGCCCTCGTGCACGGCGACGTCGGCGGGTTCCTGCGAGACGCCCCGGTCGACGGCCCGTCGCTGCTGCTGCGCGCTCCCGCGGCGCTCGTCCCGGGGCTGTGGGGGGGTGGCGAGCTCGCGGTCTACCGCGCCCTGGCGGTTCCGGGTCTGCTGGCCTGCGCCGTGCTCGCCCTCGTGCTGGCCGCCGGACGTCGCCGCGACGGCGCGGGCTGGATCCCGCTGATCGTGCTGCTGGTCGCGGCCAACCCGATCTCGCTGCGCGCGCTCGGCATGGGCCACGCGGAGGAGCTGCTGGGTGCCGCCCTCGCCGTCGGCGCCGTGCTGGCGGCGCGGGCGGACCGCGCCTGGCTCGCGGCGATCCTCCTCGGTCTGGCGATGGGGAACAAGGCCTGGGCCGTCGTCGCGCTCGGCCCGGTCCTCGTCGGCCTGTCGCAGCACCGGCTTCGCACCCTGGTGGTCGCCGGGCTGATCGGCGCGGCCTTCGTGGCGCCCTTCGTCCTCGCGACCGCCGGGCCGCTGGCCCCGGCGCAGACCGCCGCCACGTCCGTGACGGCGGTGCACGGGACGGGCGGGGAGATGCGCCCGTGGCAGCTGTGGTGGGGTCTGGGGACGCCGACGGCGGATTCGCGCGGCTACGACAACGTGCTGCGTGAGGACTGGCGCGCCGCGCCGGAGCTGGTCGGGCGCCTCGCGCACCCGCTCATCGTCGTGGTCGCGCTCGCGCTCGCGCTGCTGTTCGCGCGGCGCCGCCGGCGGGGCGACGTCCTCGCGCTCCTGGCGCTCGGCCTCGCCTTCCGCTGCCTGCTCGATCCGGTCGACAACGGCTACTACCACCTCCCGTTGATCCTCGCGCTCGCCGCCTGGGAGGCCACGACCCGGCGCGGGCCACCGGTCGCCACCCTCGCCACGTCGCTGCTGGTCTGGTTGTCGGTGGACACCTTCGCCTCGGTCCTGACGCCCGACGGGCAGTGGCTGCTCTACCTCGCCTGGGCGCTCCCGGGCACCGCGTGGCTCACGACCCAGGCGTTCGGTCTGCGCCTGCCGGGCCGCGCGTCGGCGTCCGCCGCGCTTGCGCCGTCGAGCGCCTGAACCGCGCTCCTCACGTCGCCGGTATTGCCTACAAGGATTGTCGTGTTAGGCTTTGCCCACCGTCCTGGTCGGCAAGGCCGACAATGACCACCGGAGCAGCTGACCCATGAAGCGTCCACTCATGTCCCTGGCCACCCTTGCGGCCGTGCTCGTCGCCGGTTGCGGCGGAGCGTCCGACGCCGCCGGTGGCGGCGGAGGCGGCGGAGGTGGCGGAGGTGGCAGTTCCCTCTCGCTGGTGGCCTACTCGACCCCGCAGGTCGTCTACGACGAGCTCGGCCCCGCCTTCGCCCGGACCGAAGTGGGCCAGGACGACACGCTGAAGGCCTCCTACGGTGCCTCGGGCGATCAGAGCCGGGCGGTCGAGGCGGGTCAGAAGGCCGATGTCGTCGCCTTCTCGCTGACCCCGGACATGACCCGCCTGACGAAGGCCGGTCTGGTCGCCGACGACTGGAACGCCGGCGAGAACCACGGCTTCGTGTCCACCTCCGTCGTCTCCTTCGTGGTCCGCAAGGGCAACCCGAAGGCCATCAGGACGTGGGACGACCTGATCAAGCCTGGCGTCGAGGTGCTCACGCCGAACCCGTTCACCTCCGGCGCCGCGAAGTGGAACATCCTGGCCGCGATCGGCGCCAAGGGGGACGGCGGCAGGAACCCCGAGGCGGGCCTGGCGTACCTCAAGACGCTGCTCGACGACCACGTCTCCGTGCAGGACAAGTCGGGCCGTGAGGCGCTGCAGAACTTCGTCTCAAACGACGACGCCGACGTGCTCCTCTCCTACGAGAACGAGGCCTTGACCGCCCAGAAGAAGGGCCAGGACGTCGACTACGTGATCCCGGACGACACGATCAAGATCGAGAACCCGATCGCCGTCACCACCGACGCCAACCCCGACGCCAAGGCGTTCGTGGACTACGCGCTCTCCGACGCCGGCCAGGAGGTCTTCGCCTCCTGGGGCTACCGCCCGGTCAACCAGACGGTCCTCGACGAGAACAAGGACAAGTTCAAGGACCCGTCCGGCCTGTTCACGATCGACGCGTTCGGTGGCTGGGAGCAGGCCGACAAGACGTACTTCGACGTCGAGCAGGGCTCCGTCGCCAAGCTCGAGGAGGAAGCAGGGGTCTCGACGGCCAAGTGAGCGTCGCCTCCTCCGCACCCCGCCCGCCGCGCGCTGCGCGGCGGGCCCGGCCCGGGTCGGTCGGCGGCCTGCCGCTGGGCATCTCGACCCTCTGGCTCAGCCTGATCGTCCTGCTGCCGCTGGCCGCGATCGTCACGCGCTCGCTCGACGGCGGACTGGACACGTTCTGGAGCTCGGTCACCTCGCGTCAGGCCGTCGACGCGCTGCGCTTCACCGTGCTGGTGTCGCTGCTCGTCGCGTTGATCAACGCGGTCTTCGGCCTCCTGATCGCCTGGGTGCTCGTCCGCGACGAGTTCCCCGGCAAGCGGATCGTCAACGCCATGATCGACCTGCCGTTCGCGCTGCCGACGATCGTCGCCGGCCTCACGCTGCTCGCGCTGTACGGCAACAGGAGCCCGGTCGGCGTCGACGTCTCCTTCACGAAGGTGGCGGTGGCGCTCGCGCTCCTGTTCGTCACGCTCCCGTTCGTCATCCGGGCGGTCCAGCCCGTCCTGTACGAGCTCGACCGCGAGATGGAAGCGGCCGCCGCCTCGCTCGGGGCAACGCCCTGGGTGACGTTCTGGCGGGTCATCCTCCCGAACCTCGTACCCGCGCTGATCTCGGGCGCCGCCCTGGCGTTCGCCCGCGCCGTCGGCGAGTTCGGCTCGGTCGTGCTGATCTCGGGCAACAAGCCGTTCGACACCCAGGTGTCGTCGGTCTACATCTTCAAGCAGATCGAATCCGACAACGCGGTCGGCGGCGCGGCCGTGGCCGTCGTCCTGCTGCTGGTGTCGTTCCTCGTGCTGATCGGGATCCGCGCCCTCGACCGCTGGAGCGTGCGCCATGACTGACGGGGTGCGCCGCATCGGCCTGCGCACGATCGCGCTGCTCTACCTCGCGCTGCTGCTCGTGATCCCGGTTGGGCTCGTCATGTACCGGACGTTCCAGCACGGGGTCGGGACCGTGATCGAGTCGGTCACGACACCCGCAGCGGTGTCCGCGTTCTGGCTGACGATCGAGGTGACGGCCATCGCCGTCCCGCTCAACGCGATCTTCGGCGTCGCCACGGCGCTCGTGCTCGTCCGCGGCAGGGGGCGGTGGGGATCGATCAAGCTGCTCAACGCGCTCGTGGACCTGCCGTTCGCGATCTCGCCGGTCGTCATCGGCCTGGGGCTCGTGCTGCTCTACGGCCGCACGGGCTGGTTCGGCCCGACGCTGACGGACGCGGGCATCCGGGTGATCTTCTCCTTCCCGGGCATCGTCCTCGCGACGGTGTTCGTCTCCCTGCCGTTCGTGGCCCGCGAGGTCGCGCCGGTCCTCGAGGAGGTCGGCGACGAGCAGGAGCAGGCCGCGGCGACCCTCGGCGCGTCGAGCCGGCAGACCTTCTGGCGCATCACGTTGCCGGCGATGCGCTGGGGCCTGGCCTACGGCGTCGTCCTCTCGGTCGCCCGTGCGATCGGCGAGTTCGGCGCGGTCTCCGTCGTGTCGGGCAAGATCGCGGGAGAGACCCAGACCCTGACCCTGCTCGTCGAGGAGCGCTACGCGAACTTCGACCTCGCCGGCGCCTACGCCGCCTCGGCCCTGATGGCCGTGATCGCGCTGCTGACCCTGCTGGCCATGACCGTCCTCGGCTCCCGAAACGAGAAGTCCCGATGATCTCCGTGTCTCACGTGACGAAGCGCTACGGCGACTTCGCCGCCCTCGACGACGTCTCGCTCGACGTCGCCGACGGCTCGCTCACCGCCCTGCTCGGACCGTCCGGCTCGGGCAAGTCGACCCTCCTGCGCGTCATCGCGGGCCTCGAGCAGCCCGACTCGGGTGAGGTCGAGGTCGGGGGCGAGCCCGCCACCCACCTGCCCGTGCGCAAGCGCGACATCGGCTTCGTGTTCCAGCACTACGCCGCCTTCAAGCACATGACCGTGCGCGACAACGTCGCGTTCGGCCTCACCATCCGCAAGCGGCCGAAGCAGGAGATCGCCGCACGGGTGGACGAGCTGCTCGAGCTCGTCGGCCTCGTCGGCTACCACGAGCGCTACCCGTCGCAGCTCTCCGGCGGCCAGCGCCAGCGCATGGCGCTCGCGCGTGCCCTCGCGGTGCAGCCGCGGGTGCTGCTGCTGGACGAGCCGTTCGGTGCGCTGGACGCCAACGTCCGCGCGGATCTGCGGGCCTGGCTGCGCAAGCTCCACGACGAGGTCCACGTGACCACGATCATCGTCACGCACGACCAGGAGGAGGCGATGGAGGTCGCCGACGACCTCGTCGTCCTGCGCGCCGGCAAGGTCGAGCAGCGAGGCCACCCGAAGGAGGTCTACGAGGCGCCCGCCAACGACTTCGTCATGGGCTTCCTCGGCCCGGTCGCCCGCCTGGGCGGCCGGCTGCTGCGCCCGCACGACCTCGTCCTGCACGACGAGCCGACCGACGGCGCGGAGGAGGCGATGGTCGCGCGCGTGCTCTACCTCGGCTTCGAGGTGCGCGTGGAGCTGACGCTGCGGTCCGGCGAGTCGCTGACGGCGATCGTCACCCGCGCGGAGGCCGACGCGCTGGAGCTCAAGGCGGGCGACATCGCGTGGGTGCGGGACGCGTCGGGCCCCGTGCAGCTGGCCCGGTCGACCCCTGCGCCGGCGCCGAGCGCCTAGCGGGTCTCCCAGGCCTCCGGATGGGCGGCGAGGTCGCTGACGGCGGTCGGAAGCCTCCTCGCCGCGAGGTCGGCCACCGTGACCGACTCGACGACCTGGCGGAGGTTGTACCGGACGGCGATCCAGACGCGCTGGAGCTCCGTCGCGGCGCCGTTGTAGGCGACGTCCTCGGGACGCTGGCCGCGGACGGAGGCCAGGGGTCCGTCGACGGCGCGCATGACGTCGGCGACGTTGATCGCGTCGGCGTCGCGGGCGAGCCAGTAGCCGCCCTCTGAGCCACGCTGGGAGCGGATCAGGCCGCTCTGGCGCAGGTCGGACAGGATGTTCTCGAGGAACTTGGGGGGAATGGCCTGGGAGGTGGCCAGCCGCTCCCCCTTGACCGGGCCGCCACCGGCCGCGGCCAGCTCGGCCATGGCCCGCAACGCGTAGTCGGCCTTCGCGGAGATCCGCACGCCGGGGACCCTACACCCCCAAGTCGGTGGGGTTCGTCCACAAACCGCTCGGTGATCCGCTTGGCGTCCGGGCGCGCTAGAGGAGGAAGCCATCGACTCGAACGGAGGGCATCACATGCCCGGCAGCATCGGACTTCCAGAGATCCTCATCGTCGCCGTGATCGCACTGCTGATCCTCGGCCCGAAGCGTCTTCCCGACGCCGGACGCTCGCTCGGAAAGGGTCTGCGCGAGTTCAAGGGCGCGATCGCCGGCATGACCGGAGACGACGAGGACGAGAAGGAGACCCCCGCCGTCGCGGCGACCTCGACGGCCCCGGCGGCCACGCCGGCGGCCACCACCACGAGCACCGGGACGCCCGCGTAGTCAGCAGATCCGCCAGGCGGGTGATCCGCCTGGCCTGTCGAGGCGCATGCAGAGCATGGACCCCGCACCGCGCGGGGTCACCGACAGGGAAAGAAGGATCCGATGGCGGGAATCGACGAGGAGCCGCTCACGCTCGAGCGCTTCGATCCGGACGGGGCAGTGCGCGAGCGCGCTGCCGCCGCGCACGAGGCCGCCGCGGGCGGGACCACGCGCGCTGACCTCTTCAAGCGGGGCGGCGTGCTCGCCGGCGCCGGGCTCCTGCTCGGTGGTGCCGGCATCGGCGTCGCCCGGGCCCAAGGGCTCGCCAAGGGGGATGTGGACATCCTCAACTACGCGCTGACCCTCGAGTACCTCGAGGCCGCGTTCTACGCCGACGCCAACGCCAAGGGTGAGCTCAGCGGCGAGGCGGCGACGTTCGCCCGCGTCGTCGGCGCGCACGAGCAGGCGCACGTCGAAGCGCTGAAGGCCGTGCTCGGCTCCAAGGCCGGCAAGGCCCCGAAGGTCGACTTCGGCGACGCCACCGGCAAGGCCAAGTTCCTGCGCACGGCGATGGCGCTCGAGGACACCGGCGTCGCCGCCTACCAGGGGCAGGCCGGCAAGATCAAGTCCAAGGACGTGCTCGCCTCGGCCGGCGCGATCCTGGCCGTCGAGGCCCGTCACGCATCCTGGGTGCGCGACATCATCGGCGGCGGCAAGGGCGTCAGCCCGGCCCCGGAGGCGTTCTCAGCGCCGAAGGACATGGCCGCGGTGCTGGACGTCGTCAAGGGCACCGGATTCCTGAAGGGCTGAGGGAGAACCAATGACCGATCGCATCCCCACGCTCCACGAGCTCGACCGCGACGGCGCGCTGCAGGAGACCGCCGCCAAGGCGGGCATCTCCCGCGGGCAGTTCCTGCGCCGCTCGGCCTTCGCCGGCGGCGGCCTGATCGTCGGCGGCCTGCCCGTCGCGTTCTCGCTCGCCCAGGGCGCGTCGAAGTCCGACGTCGACATCCTCAACTACGCGCTGACCCTCGAGTACCTCGAGGCGGCCTTCTACAAGTCGGCCAACGACGGCGGAGCGCTGAGCGGCCAGTACAAGCGCTTCGCGCGCATCGTCGGCCAGCACGAGCAGGCCCACGTCGAGGCGCTCAAGAAGGCGCTCGGCGCCAAGGCCGTCAAGAAGCCGTCGTTCGACTTCAAGGGCACCACGGACGACCAGACGACCTTCGCGCAGACCGCGATGCTGCTCGAGGACACCGGGGTGAAGGCCTACCAGGGCGCCGCGCCGGACATCAAGTCCAAGGACGTGTTCGCGGCGGCCATCTCGATCCACCCGGTCGAGGCACGTCACGCCGCGTGGATCGCCTCCATCATCGGCAAGGGCAGCGGCTCGCCGTCGCCCGCGCCGGAGGCGTTCAACCCGGCCGCCGACATGGCGACGATCCTCGCCGCCGTCCAGTCGACGGGGTTCATCTCGAACATGGCGGGTGCCGGGGCGGGATCCGCCGTCGGCGCGACGCCGAACACGGCGGGCTAGGAGCCCACCGACGTGGCAGGGGACGACGGATCCCGGACGGAAGACCCGGCAGCGGCCTACGCCGATGCCGAGGCGTCCATCCGCCGGGCCGAGGAGCAGCTCGCGGCGATGTTCGGCGGTGGCGCGGCAACGCCACCGCCGGGGCGGACCGCGGCGAGTCGACGTCCTCGGCAGGAGCGGGTCGAGGCGGCGTCCGGTGCTGGGGCACCGGACGCCGTCCCCGTCGCTGCACCACGGCGCTCCACGCGGACGCGCCGGCGGCTCGGCGGCATCGCGATCACGCTCGCGTTCGTCCCGATCGGCCTCATCGCCAGTGCCGCGCTCGCCGGCGGCGACGCGAAGGGGCCGGACCCGGCCGCGGCCCTCAAGTCGGTCATCGCGCCGAAGGCGCCGGAGACGACGCCGGTCTTCGACCCCAGGGACGTGCGCTCCGATCCGGGTCGCCACGTCTCCGTCGTCGCCCGCGTTCCCGCCGGCGCGGTGCGGGTGCGCAGGCGTCCGCACACGCGCACCGGCGCGAGGACGCTGCGGGCGACGCGGCTCTCCGGCAGGCGCCTGCCGCTCGTCCTGCTGGTCAAGCAGCGCCGCGCCGGCTGGCTGCAGGTCTACCTGCCCAGTCGTCCCAACCTGTCGAAGGGCTGGATCCGGCGCTCGGCCGTGAAGCTGCGGGCGAACCCGTACCGGGTCAAGATCGAGCTCACCAAGCACCGCATCACCGCGTGGCGCGCGAACCGGCCGATCGTGCGTGCCCGCATCGGCGTGGGCAAGTCGCTGACGCCGACCCCGACGGGCCAGTACTTCATCACCGACCTGCTGCGCCCGCCGGACCCGGGCGGGACCTACGGGCCCTACGCCTTCGGCCTGTCGGGCCACTCGCCGGTGCTGACGAGCTTCGCCGGCGGTGACGGCCAGCTCGGTCTGCACGGCACCGACCAGCCGGGCGCGCTCGGCAGCGACGTCTCCCACGGCTGCATCCGGGTGCGCAACAGCGTCATCCGCAAGCTCGCGCGCACGCTGCCGCTCGGCACGCCGCTGGCGATCCGCCGCTGAGGGTCAGCGCCGGATGAGGTCGTGCACGAAGGAGAGCTTCTCGATCACGGGCGGCGTGAGGACGAACGGGTACGGGTCCTCGGCGCCCATCGAGCGGTTCAGCGCGTTGAGCGCGTAGGTCAGCGGCAGCCACGCGTCGACGAGGCGGCCGAAGCCGCTGTCGGCGGGGACCGACCCCGGCGCGTCGTGGCCGACCATCACGCGGTAGGCGCCCGCCGTCTGCAGGGTGTCGCGGATGTGGAGGTAGTGGGCGAAGGTCTCCGCCCAGTCCTCGAACGGGTGCATGGTCGCGTAGGCCGAGACGTAGCGCTCGGGCCAGTCGGCGGGCGGGCCGGTCTCGTAGTGGCGGTCCATCGCCGCCGCGTAGTCCTCGCGCTCGTCGCCGAACAGCGGCCGCGCGGCGGCCTTGGCGTCCTCGTCGGGGCACAGCACGTCGAAGTAGAAGTGGCCGACCTCGTGGCGGAAGTGGCCCAGCAGCGTGCGGTACGGCTCGCCCATCTGCGCGCGCATCTCCTCGCGGTGCGCGTCGTCGGCCTCGGCCAGGTCGAGCGTGACCAGCCCGTCCGCGTGCCCCGTGGTGACCGGCTCGGTCTCGGAGGACAGCAGGTCGAAGACCAGCCCGTCGGGGGAGAGGCCCAGCTCGCCGAGCTCGAACAGGAGGCGGCGCTTGGCCCGCTCGGCGTCGGCGAGCTCCTTGAGGCCCTCCTCGTCGCCGTCCGCGGGACGCGTGCGAGTCAGCGCGCAGGAGGCGCACAGGCCGCCGGGCTCGGCGGCGAGCCAGTTGCAGCCGATGAGCGCCTCGTTGGCGCAGTGCTCGCGCGGGTCGTCGGTGACGAGCTCGCGCGGTCCCGGATCGAAGGCGAACGGGTGCCCGCAGCGCACGCAGGAGACGTTCTCGAACACGGCGTCGACGCCGCAGTGGCCACAGGTGAAGGTCCGCATCAGTCCGCCAGCGGTGCCCGCTGGAGCACCGGTCCATGCGCGCCGTCCACCGGATCGGTCCCGAGCACGACCCACTCGGGCGCGGGCCCGAGCACCATCGCGCGCTGCCAGACGGCCCCGCCGGAGCGGGCGCCCCAGCTCGCCACGGATCCGCGACCGTCCGCGGCGCCCGCCCGGTGGCGGTAGACCCCGGCGGCGCCCTCCCGCGCGGACGCGGCGGCCGCGGCGGCGTCGTGGGCCGGCTTGCGGCTCCCGCTCACCGCGCCGGCCTCGAGCGCCTCGATCCCGGACCAGCCCGCCGTGACGTAGAAGTCCTCGTAGGCCTGGCCCTCGCCCGGCAGCCACGGGGCGGCGTCGAGCCGGTGGGTGCGCGAGCAGCTGAAGCCCGCGGGCGGGTCGGCGGCGAGCGCCGCGTGGAAGGCCTGAAGCATCGCCTCGTAGGCGGCCGGGGGCACCCCGGGCCCCGGCCGGTGCCAGAACAGGTAGGCCAGCACGGGGCTAGGTCGTGGCCTCCAGGAACGGGATGACCGTCTGGAGGAAGTCGTTGGCGTCGTAGTCGTCGAAGATCGGGTCGCAGTGCGCGTCCCGGCTCGAGCGCGAGACGAGCTTGATCTCGCTCACCGGCACCCGCGCCCGCTGCGCGAACGCCAGTGCCGCCTTGAGCACCCGTCCCTTGCCGAGTGACGTCTCGTAGGCGTAGATCGGCAGCCGGGCCTGGGCGCCGCGCGTGGCCTTGACGCCGAGCGCCCTGCCCGCGGCGTTCGCGCGACCGCCGGCGACCGCTGCGGCGTCGAGGCTGAGGCGCAGGGGATGGAACCAGGAGAAGCCGTCGGAGCCGGGGATCCCGTTCATCGCCCTGGCCGTGCGGGTCAGCGTCGCGTGGCCGCCGTCGCGCCAGCCGCGCGGGTCGCCCGTCTTGGCCAGGCCGCCGAGATGCGCCTGCACCAGGGCGAGCTGCTCAGGGCCGGTCGCCGTGTCGACCGCGTAGCCGAGCTGGCCGCGATTGGTCGTCCTCACCGGCGGGAGGAGGTTCTTCGGCGCCAGCGGCCAGGCGGCGAACAGGGACGCCTTCTTCGGCTCGCGCAGCGCCAGCGCCGAGCCGACGGAGGCGAACACGCCGGCGGTCCACGGCAGGCCCGTCCCGGTCAGGTCGTTGAACGGCGCGCCGGTGTCGATCGCGGCCTTGCGCTCGACGGCGTCGGCGGCGGTGATCGGCTCCGCGCCGCTGGCGCCGTCGATCAGCACGAGGCCGTCGAGGTCGCGCGCGCCGGGCGTGCCGTTGAAGTCCCAGGCGGCGTAGGCCATCGCGATCGAGCCGCCGAGCGAGTGCCCGCCGAGCACGACGGTGCGCCCGCCCTCCTTGGCTCGCTTGACGACGTTGCGCAGGTCCCCGACGGCGGTCGCCATGCCCCACCTGCGGGCGAACGCGGTGGCGTCGGTGCTCGGCGGGGTGTAGTGGTCGGTGATCGCCGAGTTGCCGATCCAGCCGAGGTAGTAGTCGAACAGGCTCTGCCCGTCGCGGTCGCCCCTGCGGTTGGCCTCGAGCGCCGAGCGGTCCTCGAGCGCGTTCTCGCGCCGGTCGACGGCCCAGACCTGCCAGCCCTTCATCCGCTTGACGAGGTCCTGGGCGTCCGGGACGAGGTAGCCCGCCCCGGCCGAGGTGCCCGGCACGAGGACGAGCACCTTCTGCGCTGACTTCGGGCCGACCTGGACGACGCGGGTGCGGTCGTACTTCGCGGGCCCGGCCGCGTCGACGCCCTTCACCGTCACGATGCGCGGCCTCGCCGCGGCGGACGCCGGCGACGGGGTGATCGAAAGCGCGATGGACGTGAGCGCGGCGGCGAGCAGACCTCTCCTCATGGGAGGGGATCATGCCGTACGCGCCAGGGGCGGGTGCGACGCGGAGGACCCGTCGCGGATTAGCATGCGCCGATGCGCGCCACCATCCGGGTCCTGATGGCCGCCGCGGCGCTCGCCGGGGCCGACGAGGCGACGGCCGCGGGTGGCGCGCCCGTGCCCGAACCGGGCGTCACCCGGCCCGCGGTGCTGATCGGCAACAACTGGGACGGGACGACCGACATCGTCGATCCGGACACCTTCGAGCGCCTCGATCGGGTCAACGTCGTCCCCGACCTGCAGGCCCGGCTGCGCGAGCTCGCGCTCGCGCCCGACCGGCTCGGCTTCTTCTACGCCGTCCGCGCGCTGATCGGGGAGGGCCACGACCAGTTCAACGACGACGTGTTCTCCTCCCACGACGGTCGCACGCTGTACGTGAGCCGCCCGAGCCTGGCCGACGTCGTCGCGATCGACCTCGCGACGAAGGAGATCCGCTGGCGCGCGCCCGTCGACGGCTACCGCTCCGACCACATGGCGATCAACGCGGACGGGACGCGCCTGCTCGTCTCGGCGTCCACGGGCAACGTCGTCCACGAGCTCGACACCGCCACGGGCGCCCGCACCCGCTCGTTCCCCTCCGGCGACTCGCCGCACGAGAGCGTCTACTCCAAGGACGGCAACACGATCTACCACGCGTCGATCGGTCGGGTCTACCTGCCCTTCGACCGCCCGTCGGTGGTCGACTCGACGGCCAAGGGCGGCGAGTACTTCCAGGTCGTCGACAACCGCACCATGAAGGTCGTCAAGCGCATCGACATGGGCGCCAAGCTGGCCGAGGCCGGGTATCCGAACTTCTCCTCCGCCGTCCGGCCGATGGCGCTGGCACCCGACGAGCGCTTCGTCTACTTCCAGGTCTCCTTCTTCCACGGCTTCGTCGAGTACGACCTGCAGGCGGACCGGGTCACCCGGATCGCCCGCCTGCCGATCCCCGAGGCGACGGCGCGGCTGCTGCCGGAGCAGTACGTGCTCGACTCCGCCCACCACGGCCTGGCGATCGACCCCTCGGGCAGGAAGCTCTGCGTCGCGGGCACCATGGCCGACTACGGCGCGATCGTGCACCGCGACACGTTCGCCACGAAGCTGCTCGACGTCGGGGACAAGCCCTACTGGTCGACGAACTCCGCGGACGGGCGCTACTGCTACGTCTCGTCCTCCGGCGAGGACACGGTCGCCGTGATCTCCTACGACACGGAGGAGATCGTCCACAAGATCCCCGTCGGCCGCCACCCCCAGCGCGTGCGCAACGGCGTCGTGCGCGTCGCCCAGTACCCGCAGGGCGGCTACGGCGAGCCGTTCCGCCTCGGCCTGTTCCGCCGCTACCGGTCACTGCGCTTCGGCCGCCGCGGCCGCGGCGCGCGCAACGTCGGCTGCCGCGCCGAGGACGCCAGGGAGCTGCGGCTGCGGCGCTGCCGCGTGGACCTGCGCAGCGGCGGGCGCCGCATCGGCGGCGGGGAGCGGATGGCCGCCGACCGGCGATCCTTCAAGGTGGCGGTGCGGCTGACCGCCCACGGACGGCGCGTCGTGCGCCGGCGCGGCGCGGTGCGGGCCCGGATGATCGTCCGCGGCGTGGACTCCGCCGGGCGCGCGCGCCGGGTGCGCAGCCACCTGACGATCGTGCGCTAGGGGCGGCGCGCACGCACGACGACCCGGGCGCCGCGGCCCGGGATCATCGTCACGTTGCGGTGCACGGCGTGCTCAGGGGCGGGGTCGTCGGCGACGAGGTCCAGTCGCCGTGCCATCGCCGCCAGCACGATCCGCTGCTCGACCATCGCGAGCGCCGCGCCGAGGCAGCGGCGCGTCCCGCCGCCGAAGGGGATCCACGCGTAGGTGCCGGGCTTGTGGCCGACCCAGCGCTCGGGCCGGAACGCGAACGGGTCGGGGTAGAGGTCCTCGCGGTGGTGGACGAGCAGGATGCTCATCGAGATCGGCGTGCCCGCGTCCACGCGGTAGCGGCCGAGCTGCCACGGCACCGTGACGCGGCGCCCGATGATGGGGATCACGGGCCGGTTGCGCATGCTCTCCTGCAGCGTCTGCTCGACGACCGCGTCGGCGTCCTCGTCGTCGCGCACCGCGCGCACGAGGCGCTCGTGGGCATCCGGCGTGCGCACGAGCCGCTCCCACGTCCAGGCGAGCTGGTTGGCCGTCGTCTCGTGGCCGGCGAGGACGAGCGTGAGCAGCTCGTCGCGCAGCTCGCGGTCCGACAGCGCCTCGCCGTCCTCCGTGCGGGCGCCGATCAGCAGGGAGAGGATGTCGTGGCGGTCCTCGACGTCGGCGGCCGCGCGGCGCTTGCGGATCACCTCGTAGGTGGGGCGGTCGAGGATGCCGAGGCCGATGCGCTGGATGCCGACCGGCTCGTCCTTGCCGACGTTCATCAGCTCGCCGACCTTGGCGAACGGCTGCGTCGACGCCCACAGGACGTTGCGGGTCTCCCGGCGCAGGCGGTGCTCGGGGGTGCCCGGGGCGGGGCGGCCCTCGATCCCGAAGATCCCGGCCATGATCACGTCGAGGGTGATCGCCTGCATGCGCGGGGCGAGGGAGATCGGACGGCCGGTCGGCCAGCCGTCGAGCTCGCGCCGGGTCGCCTCGACGATCATCTCGGCGTAGCGGGCGATCGCCTCGCCGTGGAAGGGCGGCAGCAGGAGCTTGCGCTGGCGCAGGTGGCGGGTGCCGTTGGCGGTCAGGACCGAGTTGGGGCCGAGGACCGGCCGCAGCGGCGACTCGGCGGTCAGCGACGGCGCGAGCTCCGGCTTGGCGGTGAACAGCGAGCGCACGTGGTCCGGGTGGCTCGTGACGACGGGGCCGCCGGGCACGATCCCGCGCACGCGGAAGACCTCGCCGAGCTCGCGGCGGTGGCGGAAGACGAACTCGATCTGGCGCTGGCTGAAGCGCAGGACCTGGAGGGCGCGCGGGCCGTCGACCATCGGGGGCGTCGCCAGGGCGGCGGCCTCCTCGGCCGTGACCGGCCCGGCGGGGGAGGCCGGCGCAGAGCCGATCAGCGCGGAGGGGGCGAGCTCGTCCGGCGTGGCCTCGACGGTGCTCATCCCCGCATGGTGACACAGGATGACGTCACATGCCGTCCGTCCGGGGGCGCGACGCGTGCCGTGCAGGCGCCGGATCTCGCGAGAACCGATTTGCCAGGCTCACAGACGGCGAATTCGGTTCTCGCGAGCCGAACCGCGGCCCTGGACGCCTCCGGACGCGCGGGGGACCTTCGGCGCCTAGCCGAGCTGTGCCTCGTACGTGTAGACGGTCGTCGACTCGTCGTCGGGCGCGAGGTACAGGCGCAGGGTGTGGTCGACCACCGCGACGTCGATCGGGTTGCGCGTGATGACGTTCCCGGCGGGCGTGAGCGTCGTCACCGGGACCTCCCAGACCGGCCGCAGGGTGACGGTGTCCAGCAGGGCGATCGGCCCCGAGCTGGAAGGCGCCGTAGCCCGTCAGGCCGCCGCAGAGCATCAGCGGATGCCGCTCGCCCCTGACCCGGCCGAGGTACTTGCAGTCCTGGTAGTCGGCGAAGTGGCTCGGGTTGGCGACCGTTCGCTGCGGCAGGCTCGTGCCCCGGGGGTGCGGCCGGCGCGGGAGCCGCCACTGCGCGCCCTCGCGAGCACCCCAGTTGAGCGTCACGAGGCGCTTGCGCGCGGTGTCGTGGACGACGCCCCCGTAGTGGTCGCCGGCACGGATGACGGGCGTGGCGTCCAGCGTGTGCGGGTCGATGCGCAGGAACGTCGCCGTCGAGAAGGGCCGGTACTGGGCCATCGTCACCCACAGGTCGCGCCCGTCGTAGTCGAGGCCGCCCGGGTGGTACTCGTCCGGGGTCGAGCCCCCGATCACCCGGTCCGCGAGCAGCGCGCCGCGCGCGTCGAAGGCCTGCAGGTGCCCGACGCCCTTGCCCGGCGTGCGGTCGGTCCCCGACGCGTCCTTGCCCTGGGGGAACTTCACCGTCGGCTCGGTCACCTCGACGCTCGAGACGAGCCACCGATCGCCGTAGCGGACGATCCCCTCCGGGTGGAAGGTGCGCGCCTGCAGCTTGACCGCGTCCACGAGCTTCCACTTCGTGTCGCGCGTGACCGCCTTGACGTAGCGGGCGATCCGGTTGCCGTCCTTGGCGGGCGGCGCCGGCGCCGCGGCCGCCGGGGCGGCGCCGACGCCGAGGAGCAGAACGGTCACGACGGCTGAGCGGAGCACGCCCAGCAGGGTGTCACGCGCGGCGGCGGGAGTGGTGAACGGGTGGTCGACGGCGACTGTCGGCCAGCACGATGGTGTGGACGCCATGCCCGGAGTAGTCCTGACAGAAAACGGCTGCCGGAACGTTCGTTGGACGTGCCTCGTCTCCTTCGCCTGCTCGCACTCACGGCTGCGGTACTCGCCGGTCTCGCGGCGGCGGCGCAGGGCTCCGCAGCGGAGGTGAGCCGTCCTCGGGTGGCGCTGCAGCTCTCCGCGACCAAGCTGCGGCCGAAGCAGACGCTCACCGCTGAATGGGGGCATACGCACGGTCGCATCAGCCGGGCCTCCGTTTCGTTCGGCGACAGGACCAAGCCGGCGAAGACGCGCGGCCGACGCCGTGCGCGACATCGCTACATGCGCAAGGGCCGGTATGTGGTGACCCTCCGTGTTCGCTTCCACGGAGGTCGTCAGGTGACGACGCGCCGGCGAGTCACCATCGGGGATGAAGTGGCCCAGGCAATCCCGCGGGCCGGCACCGTCGAGGTAGCGGCGGCCGATGTCGCAGACGTCACGGGTGACCCGGCAGCGACACAGACGCTCACGCTCGAGGCGAGCTCGCCCCATCCGAAGGTGCGCCAGACCATGGTGGTCCCTAGTAGCGCTCGCGTGCCAGACGGCGCGCTCGGCAGGGTCCTCAGCGTGCGCCCGCGCGCCGGCGGCAAGACCGCCGTCAGGCTCGCGCCGGCGACCCTCGACGAGGCCTACTCGAAGGTGGAGTACCACGTCAGCGGGAGCCTCGCCGGCGACGCGGCGGCCACCGCTGCCGCCGCGCCGCACGCAGCAAACCCAGCAGCGTCGTTCCACGTCGGCGGAAGCGGCATCCGGTGCAGCGGCTCGGTGGTTCCGCAGGCCTCTGTCGATCTGGATCTCTCGCGCATGCGCTACGACCTCGACTTCATCCCCGACCTGCGGCAGATCGCCTTCACGATGTACGGGCGTCCGAAGGTCAGCCTCAGCGCCGGGCTCGCCGGCCGAGCTGACTGCCACCTCACCCTGCCGCTGCACGTCGTCATCCCCGTTGGTGGCGCACTCGTCGTGAAGGTCTCCCCGATCCTCGAGATCGGTGCGACGGGCAGCCTGTCGGCGGCGCTGTCCTGGGAGCCGTCCCTAGCCTTCGGGTTCTCGCGCAGCCCATACGGCAACAGCGACACGCGCACCTTCAACCCGGGCACACCGGGGGTCGGGTTCAGGGTCGCTGGCGGCGATCGCCTGTTCCTCGGAGCCAGGGCGCAACTCAGCCTCGGCGGTCGCGTCGGGGTCGGCGCCGACGTCGGTCCGGAGTTCACTTTCGGTGCAGAGTCCTTCCGCGGGCAGACATGCGTCACCGGCGACGTCGGCCTCAAGGTCTCCGCCAGCGTGTCCGCCGACGTCTTCATCAAGCACTGGACGTTCGGCATCGTGTCCGCGACGTTCCTGAAGCACGACTTCTTTCATCCTCAGTGCTCTGGTGCGGGCACGACCGGAGCGTCCACGGGCCCGGGCGGGACGACCGGCCCGCCGCCGCCCGAGTCGGGTGCTGCGTCGCAGCCTCCGGCCAGCTCCTCCACCTGGGCAGGACCCATCGTCATCAACGAGAGCATCAACGGCGTGCGGCTCGGCGACGCTCCCAGCCAGGTGCTCGAGGCGGTAGGGGAGCCCCTGACACGGCGTAACGACGACTTCGACCCAGATCGCCAGTCCTGGCTCTACCCGGAGACCTCTGCCGTCTACTTCCTGCGAGAGCGGGTCTGGGAGGTCTTCACGAGGTCCACAGGTGCTCGTACGGATCGCGGTGTGGGGCCGGGATCGACGCTCGACGAGGTGCAGAAGGCCTATCCCGAGGTCAACTGCGAACCCTTCAACCCCGAGTACGACGGCGGCTACGACTGCACCTTCGAAGGGGGAAGGACCTCGGACGGGTTCTTCATCCAGACGAGGTTCCACACCTCCGGCAACGGTGCACCCGGGTCCCGGATCGAGTACGTGGTGCTCAGCGACAACGCAAGCTGATTCACAGGCCTTTCGCCACCCGGGTCAGGGGCGCGCGCGGGGCACCCCGGCGCTCAGAGCTAGCCTGAGCGGCGGAATGATCTCCACCAACCAGTTCAAGAACGGCAACCACATCGAGGTCGACGGGACCGTCTTCAAGATCGTGGAGTTCCAGCACGTCAAGCCCGGCAAGGGCGGGGCGTTCGTGCGCACCAAGCTGCGCCGCACCTCCGACGGCAACGTGATCGACCGGACGTTCCGCGCGGGGGAGAAGTTCCGCTCGGTGCGCACGGAGGCGCGCAAGATGACCTTCCTCTACGCCGACGGCACCGACGCGCACTTCATGGACGCCCAGAGCTACGAGCAGCTGGCGATCCCCGAGGGCAAGGTCGGTGACGCGCTCAAGTGGGTCAAGCCCAACGAGGAGGCCGACCTCCTGTTCATCGACGACGAGCCGTCGGACCTGCAGCTGGCCGCCTCCGTCGAGCTCGAGGTCACCCACACCGAGCCCGGCGTCCGTGGCGACACCGCGTCGGGCGGGGGGCAGAAGCCCGCGACGCTCGAGACCGGCGCGATCGTGAACGTCCCCCTGTTCGTCAACATCGGCGACACGATCAAGGTGGACACGCGCTCGGGCAGCTACATGTCCCGCGCGTGAGGCCTTGAGCCGCAGAAGCGACCAGCGCCGGGCCGCGGTCTTCGCCCTCTACCAGGCGGAGGTGGCCTCGGGGGAGCTGGACGCCGCCTTCGAGCGCGACGCCGCGCCGTTCACGCGCGCGCTCGCCCACGCCACCGCGGACTACCAGGAGGAGCTCGACCGGGTCATCTCCAGGCACGCGCGCGGGTGGACGCTGAACCGGATCGCGCCGTTGGAGCGCGCGATCATGCGCGTGGCCCTGCTGGAGATGCTCCATCCCGAGGTCACCGACGCCGAGACCCCCATCCCGGCCGAGGGGGCGATCGACGAGGCCGTCGAGACGGCGAAGGAGTTCTGCGGCGCAGAGGCTCCGGGCTTCGTCAACGGCATCCTCGGCGCCGCGCTGCGTGAGACCGCGGCCTGAGCCGCCCGCGCCGATGACGCACGCTCCGGCGCCGCCCGACAGCCCCGCCATCGACCTCGGCGGCGTGCTCAAGCGCGTCGGCCTGTTCGTCCTGCTCGTCGCGCTCGTGGTCGTGGCGCTCTCCGCGCTGCCCGGCATCGGCGAGGTGCGCGAGCGCTTCGCCGCGATGGAGTGGCACTGGCTCGCGCTGGCCGGGGTGTGCGAGCTCCTGTCGATGATCGGCTTCGTGGTCGCGCTCTACGGCGCCTTCGACCGGATCCCGCCGCCGGTGATCGCCGCCGAGCTCGGGTTCGCCGAGCAGGGGACCAACGTGCTCCTGCCCGCCGGGGGTGCGGGCGGTCCCGCCTTCGGCGCGCTCGTGATGCGCCGGGCCGGCGTGCCCGACGACGTCGCGACGGAGCGCCACGCCGTCCTCTTCCTGCTCACGAGCGGCGCGTCCTTCGGCGGCCTGCTGGTGTTCGGGGTCCTCACGGCCACGGGCGCCCTCCACCGGGGGGACGTCGGGCTCGTCGGGACGATCGTGCCGGCTGCGGTCGCCGTCGCGGTGATCGGCGTCGCGGTGCTGTTCTCCCGCATGGGCGCACCGGCGCCGCCGGCACCGAAGGGCGGCCCGGCGCGGCTGCTGTGGCGCGTGCGCCGGTTCGTCCACAACGGGGTGCGCCTGAGCCTCGCGCAGCTGCGCCACGGCGATCCGCTCCTGCTGCTCGGCTCGATCGCGTTCTACGCCTTCGACATCGCCGCGCTCGGGTTCGCCTTCCAGGCCCTCGGCGGGGGCGGCCCGCCGTTCGGGGTCTTCGTCCTCGCCTACACCGTGGGCCACGCGGGCGCCCTGCTCCCGACGCCGGGCGGCGTGGGGGGGACCGACGGCGGCCTGATCGGCGCCTTCGTCCTCTACGGCAGCGCCCTGGCGCCCGCCACCGCCGCGGTGCTGGCCTACCGCGTCTTCCAGCTCGGCCTGCCGGTGCTGCTCGGCGGGGTCAGCCTGCTCCGGATCCGCCACCACCTGCAGCACGGCCCGCCGCCCGAGGTGGTCGCGGCCAACTACCGCCAGGCCTCGCAGGAGCGCGAGGCGCTGCGCCGCTGACGCTCGAGGCGCGGTCGGCGACCTAGGCGTGGACCGCGTCCGGCGCGGCGTTGACCAGCTCGGTGTCCTCGTCCAGGGCGGTGCGCTGCAGCACGCCGTCGGACGTGACCGTGTAGGCGCCCATCCGCGTCAGGGCGGGCGAGTAGGCGTGGATCGTCACGGCGGGCGCGCCCCCGGCCCACCTGACGCGGTGGATGTCGTCCCCCGAGAACTCGAGCAGCTCGCCCGGGCCGGCCACATGAGCCGCCGGCGGGCCGCCGATCCGCAGGCGCTCCTCGCACACGGCGCCCGCGCACACCGCGACCGCGCCGGCGGCGCCGTCGTGGTCGTGGAAGCCGGTGTCGGCCCCCGGGCCCCAGCAGATCAGCCACACCGTGGCGTGCTCCTCCTGGACGAGCGCGTGGAAGGCGCGGGCCTCGCCGGGAGCGAGACGGACGCGGTCGCGCCACAGCTCCGGCCGTGCGGCCAGCCCCGTGGCGAGGTCCGCCAGCTCGGCGGGACCGAGGGTTCGTGCGGTGAACGACGGCATGGCGGGCATAGTACACCAAGCCAATAGGAAAAGCCGGAGTGTCAGGTCCGGAGGGGCCCGCCCGCCGATGCGTCACACTGTGGGTCCCATGCCCGAGACCCTCGAAGTCCTCGTGACCCGGTTGGAGCGCACCGCCCAACAGCTGCGAGCCGGTGAGCTCGAACCACGGCACGCCGCCGCCGTCGTGGACGACCTCGCGCGGATCGCCGCCGAGGCCGGCGGGGAGCTCGACCGGCACGTGCGCATCGGCGACCAGCCGCTCGGGCCGGCGGGCCAGCTCGCACTGCAGTGAGCGCCGCGCCCCAGGCGCCCACGTACCCCGACCACCTGCGCCGGCGGGTGGACGACTACCTCGAGACGCTGCACTTCACCGGGCGCTCGCCCGCGACCGCCGGTCTGGCCGACGCGATGCGCTACTCGCTCATGGCCGGCGGCAAGCGGATCCGCCCCGTGCTCGCCCTCGCCACGGCCGAGGCGCTGCGGCTGCCCCAGGACGTGATGGCGCTCGCAGCGGCGTTGGAGCTCATCCACACGTACTCGCTGATCCACGACGACCTGCCGGCGATGGACGACGACGACCTGCGGCGGGGGCGCCCGACCTGCCACGTCGTCTACGGCGAGGACGTCGCGATCCTCGCCGGCGACGGCCTCTACGCGGAGGCCTTCCAGCTCGTGCTCGCCCGCCAGGAGGGCGAGCCGGCGGCGCTGCTGGCGGCCGTGCGTGAGCTCGCGGCGGCCACGGGCGTGGACGGGATGGTCGGCGGCCAGTACCTCGACGTCAAGGACCTGGCGACCGGCGGGCCCGCCGAGCTGCGCCGCCTCCACGAGCTCAAGACGGGCCGGCTGATCGGCGCGAGCGTGGAGTGCGTATCCCTCCTGGCCGGACATGACGCCCCTAGACTCGACGCCCTTCGCGCCTTCGCCTCGGAGCTGGGCGTGCTCTTCCAGATCGTGGACGACATCCTCGACGTGACGGGCACGGACCAGGCCTTGGGCAAGCCCCGCGGATCGGACGAGCGGCACGGCAAGCTGACCTACGTCAGCTCGTTCGGGCTCGACGGTGCCCGGGACCTCGCCACCGAGTCGCACGCAAAGGCCCGCGCAGCGCTCGCCGAGGCGGTGCCCGACAGCGCCGGCACCGAGCTCGAGCACATCACCGACTTCATCTTCCGCCGCACCTCATGACCCGCCTCCTCGACTCCATCGACTCCCCCGCGGACCTCAAGGGCCTCACCGAGCCGCAGCTCGCCCAGGTGGCCCAGGAGCTGCGCGAGCTGCTCATCGACACCGTGGGGGAGATCGGCGGCCACTTCGGGGCGAACCTCGGCACCTGCGAGATCTCGGTCGCCGTCCATTCGCTGCTCGAGTCCCCCCGGGACAAGCTGCTGTGGGACGTCGGCCACCAGGCCTACCCGCACAAGGTGCTCACGGGCCGGCGCGACCAGCTCCCGACCATCCGCCAGTACGGCGGCCTCGCCCCGTTCTGCTCCATCGAGGAGTCCGAGCACGACGCGATGGGCGCCGGGCACGCCTCGACCTCGATCGGCCTCGGCGTCGGGATGAAGGAGGCCATGCGGCGCGGCGACGCGCCCGACGGCAAGGTCGTCGCGGTGATCGGCGACGGCGCGATGACCGGCGGCGTCGCGTACGAGGCGATCCACCAGGCCGGCGGCCTCGGCACCCCGATGGTCGTGATCCTCAACGACAACGGCATGTCGATCTCGCCGAACGTCGGCGCCCTCAACCGCTACTTCCAGCGCATGCGCCTGGAGCCGCACATGTGGAAGGGCCGTGAGCGGGTCGAGGACAAGCTCACGCGCCTGCCCAAGCTCGGCGCCGCGGTCGAGAAGCTCGGCCCGCAGTTCAAGGAGTCCATCAAGGCCTTCTGGGCGCCGGGGATGCTGTGGGAGGAGCTCGACTGGGCCTACATCGGCGTCGTCGACGGCCACGACGTCAAGGCGCTGCGCCGGGCGCTGCGCGAGGCGCTGCACGCCGACCGCCCCGTCGTCATCCACGCCGCGACGGTCAAGGGCAAGGGCTTCGCGCCCGCCGAGGACGGGGGCCTGGAGGGCATGGAGGCCTGGCACGCCGCCAAGCCCGGGTCGATCGCCAACCGCGTTCCCGCGAAGGTGGCCAAGGCGGCCAAGCCGTCCGCGCCGCAGTGGCCGACGGTCTTCGGCGAGGCCATGATCGACGAGGCGCGCCGCGACCGCCGCGTCGTCGGCATCACGGCCGCGATGAACTCGGGCACGGGCCTGAACCTCCTCCAGGACGCCGAGCCGGACCACTACTTCGACGTCGGCATCGCCGAGCAGCAGGCGGTCCTGTTCGCCGCGGGGCTCGCGCTGACCGGCTCGCGACCGGTGGCGGCGATCTACTCGACGTTCCTCCAGCGCGCCTACGACCAGATCGTCCACGACGTGGCGCTGCAGAAGCTGCCGGTCGTGTTCGCGCTCGACCGCGCCGGCCTCGTCGGCGACGACGGGCCGACGCACCACGGCGTCTTCGACATCGCCTACCTGCGCTGCCTGCCGAACATGACGCTGATGGCGCCGCGCGACGAGCACCTGCTGCGCCGCATGCTGCGCACCGGCCTGCTGCTCGACGGCCCGTCCGCCCTGCGCTACCCCCGCGGTGCCGCGGGCGGGGTGGAGGTGCCCGAGGTGATCGCGCCGCTCGAGGTCGGGACCGGCGAGGTCCTGCGCGAGGGCGAGCGGGTCGCGCTCGTCGGCTACGGGACGGGCGTCGCGCTGGCGCTCGACGCCGCCGACAAGCTCGCCGAGCGCGGCCTGGACGTCACGGTCGCCGACGCGCGCTTCGCCAAGCCGCTGGACCTGCCGCTGCTCACCCAGCTCTCCCAGGACCACGAGCTCGTGGTGACGCTCGAGGAGGGCGTGCTGGCGGGCGGCTTCGGCACGGCCGTGTGGGAGGCGCTGGACGGCGCCGGCGTCGTCCCGCGGATGATGCGCGTCGGGCTTCCGGACGAGTACGTCACCCACGGGGCGCCGAAGCTCCTCCACGAGCAGGTCGGGTGGACGGCGGACGCCGTCGCCGCGCGGATCGAGGCGGCCGTCCTGGACCGTCGTTCGACCCTGGTCTGATCCGCTTGGCCGACGGCCCTCCGGTGCCGACCCCATGGCCATGCGTCTCACCTTCGGCCGCCGCGAGGAGGCCGCGTCCCCACTGGCATCGACTCTCGCACTCGGTCCCCGGCCCACACCCGTTCCCGCTCCGCTGCTGGCCCCCGTCGGGCCCGCCGGCGAACCCGCTCTCGGCGACGAGCAGCGCGCCCTGGCCGCCCGCATGGTCGTGCTCATGCGCGGCCCTCTCGCCCACGCCGGGGGCGTGGTGGAGGCGCTGCTCGGCGGCAGCGCCGGCCGGCTCCCCGGCGCCGTGCACTCGCACCTCTTCGGCGTCGCGGAGGACACGCTGCGCCTGCGCAAGGCGATCGAGGACCTCGACGCGCTCGTGCGCCTCGAGCCCCACGACGCCGGCGACGTCCGCCTGATGATCGCGGCCGACTGGCTGCGCCGGTCGGTCGAGCTGCACCGCGATCGCGTCGAGTCCCGGGGCGTGACGCTGCAGCTGCGCGAGCCCGAGCCCGACCTGCTGGTCCGCGGCGTCCCGGACGCGCTCGACGGCGCGCTCTTCCAGCTGCTCGACAACGCGATCAACGCGACCCGGGGCGGCGGCGAGATCACCGTCGAGGCGGCGGCGGACGGCCAGCGCCTGCTCGTGCGCGTGCGCGACGACGGGATGGGCTTCGACGCGACGGAGGCCTCCAAGCTCACGGGGTGCTTCGTGCGCTCGCGGATCGCGGAGGCCCGGTCGGTCCCGGGGCTGGGGATCGGCCTGTTCCTCGCGGACCGGATCGCGCACCAGCACGGCGGCGCCGTGATGCTGCGCGGCGAGGCGGGCGCGGGCGCGACCGCCTGGCTCGAGCTGCCCCAGGCCTAGCGGGCGCCGCCGGGCGGGTACCGTCTCGGGCCAATGGCCCGGGTGCGTCTCGACTCCCTGCTGACCGACCGCGGGCACTTCGGCTCCCGGTCACGGGCCGCCGCGGCCGTCCTGGCGGGCGACGTGCTGCTGCTGCCGGGCCGCCGGCGGGCGGAGAAGCCAGGCCAGCTCGTCGCCGACGACGTCGAGCTCGAGCTCGCGGAGCCGATGCCCTACGTCTCCCGCGGCGGGATCAAGCTCGCCAACGCGCTCGATGCGCTCGGAGTCGACGTCGCGGGCCGCCGGGCGATCGACGTGGGCGCCTCTACCGGCGGCTTCACGGACTGCCTGCTGCAACGCGGCACGGCGGCGGTGACGTGCATCGACGTCGCCTACGGCGAGCTGGACTGGAAGCTGCGCGAGGACGACCGCGTGACGGTGCTCGAGCGCACGAACGCCCGGGCGCTGGCCGCCGCGGACCTGCCGTGGACGCCGGACCTGCTCGTCGCCGACGTCTCGTTCATCTCCCTTGCCAAGGTGCTGCCCGCCGTGCTGGCGTGCATGGGACCGACGTGGGACGGGCTCGCGATGGTCAAGCCGCAGTTCGAGGTCGGCCGCGACCGCGTCGGCAAGGGCGGCGTGGTCTCCGATCCGCAGCTGCGCCGGTCCGCGCTCGTGGCCGTCGCGGCGGCCGCCGTCGACTGCGGCGCGGCCGTGCTCGGCTTCGCGTCCTCCGGGCTGCCGGGCCCCAAGGGCAACCGCGAGTCCTTCGTGTGGCTGGCCGAGGGCGGCCGCGAGGGCGCCCAGGACGACCTCGAGGCCGCGGCGCGCGTGGTGGAGCCGTGAAGGTCTCGCTCCTCACCCGGCGCGGCGGCGCCGTCTCGGCGGAGGTGCTGGCCGCCCTGCGCGCGTCGGCGGCGGCCGCCGGGGCGACCCTGCACGCCGCCCCGACCGACCCGAACGTCGCGGCGCTCGGCGAGGCCGGGATCCCGTGCGACGAGGGGGACCGGTCGGACTTCGACCTCTGCCTCGTCCTGGGAGGGGACGGGACGATCCTGACGGCGCTGCGCGAGTTCGCCGGCACCGACGTCCCGGTCTTCGCGGTCAACTACGGCGAGGTGGGCTTCCTCGCCACGGTCGAGCCCTCCGACCCGCGTGCCGCGTTCGACCGCGCGATGGCGGGCGACTTCGAGACGATGACGATGCCGTCGATGTCGTTCGCCACCGAGGAGGACCCGTGGCTGGCGTTCAACGACATCTCCGTGCACCGCCAGGCCGGCGGCCGCGTCGCCGATCTCGCCTACGCGCTGGGCGGGGAGGAGATCGGGCGGGTGCGCTGCGACGGGCTCGTGGTCTGCACGCCGGCGGGGTCGACGGGCTACAACCTCGCCAACGGCGGCCCGGTCCTGGCCTGGGGCGTCGAGGGCTTCGTCGTGTCCTTCATCGCGCCGCACTCCTTCACCGCCCGGGCGCTCGTGGTCGCCCCGGGGGACGCGTTGACGATCTCCAACGCGTCCTCGGAGGACGACGTGGAGGTCCACGTCGACGGGCGGCCGGCGCGCAAGCTGCGCCCGTCGGGCTCGATCACCCTGCGCTTCGCCGAGTCGCACGCCCGGCTGGCCCAGCTGCCCGACGCGTCGTTCTACCACCGGCTGCGGCAGGTCTTCGGCCGACTGGCGCGCTGAACCGCGCCAGACTGCGACAGAACACGCGTTCGCGTCCGTTCCGTCCTGGCGGCGCGGTACAACGCGTGTGTGCTGCATGAGCTGCGTGTCGAGAACCTCCTGCTGATCGAGCGGGCCGAGCTGCGTCTGGGCGCGGGCCTGAACGTGCTGACGGGCGAGACGGGTGCGGGCAAGACGGTGCTCGCCCACGCGCTCGACCTGCTGCTGGGCGGCAAGCCGCGTTCGGGGATCGTCCGTCCGGGGGCGTCGGAGGCCTACGTCGAGGGCGTCTTCGAGGTGCCGGACGACCTGCGCGCGCAGTTCGGGGACCGGCTGGGGCCCGACGCGGAGGAGGTCGTGCTGGCGCGCCGGGTCACGGCGGAGGGCCGCACACGCGCCTACGTCGCGGGCCGGTCCGCCACGGCGGGCGACCTGCGCGACCTCGGCGGGGCGCTCCTGAGCTTCTACGGACAGCACGAGCACCGCAAGCTGACGGTGGGGGCGGCCCAGCTGGCGATCCTCGACGGCTTCTGCGGTCCCGAGCACGCCGGTCGGCTGGCGCGCTGCGCCGACGCCTACGGCCGCGAGCGCAGCGCGCGTGCGTCGCTGGAGGAGCTGCGGGAGCGCGCGGGCGCACGCGACCGGGAGCTCGACCTGCTCGAGTGGGAGCTCAAGGAGATCGAGGACGCCGAGCCGTCCGAGGCCGAGCAGGACGAGCTGCTGGCCGAGCGCGAGCGGCTGCGCCACGCGGAGGGGCTGCGC
Organism: uncultured Solirubrobacteraceae bacterium; assembly: GCA_963726825.1. Lineage (GTDB taxonomy): Bacteria > Actinomycetota > Thermoleophilia > Solirubrobacterales > Solirubrobacteraceae > DATLGB01. The sequence goes on from CAVSDT010000002.1 coordinate 913,187, forward strand.
GCCGCCGTGGCCGGCGGGCTGGCGGGGTTGGACGGCGCCGACGGCGACTTCGAGTCCGCGCCGGGCGCGCTGCTGATGCTCGGCGCCGCCGCCCAGGGCCTCGAGGCGGTCGCGGGCGTGGACCCGGAGCTCGACGCGCTGGCCGCCCGGCTGACGGCCTTGAGTCTCGAGGCCGAGGACGTCGCGGGGGACCTGCGCCGCTACGCGGAGGGCGTCGACGCGCCCCCGGGGCGGCTCGAGGTCGTCGAGGAGCGCCTCGCGCTGCTGGACCGGCTGGAGCGCAAGCACGGCGGCACGCTCGCCGACGTGCTGGCCTACGCCGAGCGCTGCCGCGAGCGGCGCGACCTCCTGACGGGGGTCGAGGAGGCGATGGAGGCCGCCACCGCGTCGGCCGAGGCGGCGCGGGCCGCGCTCGAGGCCGAGGCGGCCGCGCTGCACGAGGCTCGTGCAGCGGCGGCGGACACGCTGGCCTCGGCCGTCAAGGCCCGGCTGGCCGACCTCGCGATGGAGGGCGCGACGTTCTCGGCGCAGCTGCGCGAGCGCGACCCGGGGCCGACGGGCGGCGACGAGGTCGAGTTCGTGATCGCCCCCAACCCCGGTGTCCCGGCGGGTCCGCTGCGCGAGATCGCCTCCGGCGGCGAGCTCTCCCGCGTGATGCTCGCGCTGATGAGCGTCGCGGCCGAGGGGCTCGAGGGCGGTGGCGCCGGCGCCGGCGTGCTCGTCTTCGACGAGATCGACGCGGGGATCGGCGGGCAGACGGCCCGGGCGGTGGGCGAGCGCCTGCGTGCTCTCGCCGAGGCGCGTCAGGTCATCTGCATCACGCACCTGCCGCAGATCGCCTCCCTCGCCGAGCGCCACTTCCGCATCGAGAAGGACACGGGCGCCGACACCGCCCGCACGACCGTCACGGCCCTGCGCAAGCAGGAGGTCGTCGGGGAGCTCGTGCGCATGCTCGGCGCCGAGGACACCGACGTGGCCGCGCGCCGGCACGCGAAGGAGCTGCTCAAGGCGGCGTGATCCACGGCAGCGTCGCCGTCGCGAACCCCGCAGTTTGCGGCCTCACGCCCGCTGGGGGTGAGTCGGGAAGGGGGTTGCCGCCGGGGGCCGGTCTAGGCTTGAGCACCAACAGATGCCCGAATCACGCCCACGCACGCGCTACATCTTCGTCACCGGCGGGGTCGTGTCCTCGCTCGGGAAGGGGATCGCCGCGGCGTCCATCGGACGCCTCCTCGTCGCCCGCGGCCTCAAGGTCGCGATCCAGAAGTTCGACCCGTACATCAACGTCGACCCGGGGACGATGTCGCCGTTCCAGCACGGCGAGGTGTTCGTCACCGAGGACGGTGCGGAGACCGACCTGGACCTCGGGCACTACGAGCGCTTCACGGACGCGAACACGTCCCGCGGCTCCAACGTCACGGCCGGCGCGATCTACAACTCCGTCATCCGCAAGGAGCGCCGGGGGGACTACCTCGGCGGCACCGTGCAGGTCGTGCCGCACATCACGGACGAGATCAAGGCGCGCATCCGGCTGATCGGCGAGAGCCAGGACGTCGACATCGTGATCACCGAGATCGGCGGCACGGTCGGCGACATCGAGTCGCTGCCGATGCTCGAGGCCATCCGCCAGTTCCCCGTCGACGCCGGGCGCCGCGCGTGCCTGTTCATGCACCTGACGCTCGTGCCCTACATCGGCCACGCCGGCGAGCTCAAGACGAAGCCGACGCAGCACTCCGTCAACGAGCTGCGCCGCATCGGCATCCAGCCGGACATGCTCTTCTGCCGCTCCGAGTCGGGCCTCAACCTCGAGATCCGCAAGAAGATCGCGCTGTTCGCCTCCCTGCCGGTCGAGTCGGTCATCTCGGCGCGCGACGTGGACAACGTCTACAAGGTGCCGCTGATCTACCAGGCGGAGGGCGTCGACGACACGATCCTCGACTTCTTCGGGATCGAGGCGCCCGAGGCACAGCTCGATGACTGGCAGCGCCTCGTGCGCAACTCGTCGCAGGCGGCCGCCAATCCGCCCGTGCGCATCGCGCTCGTGGGCAAGTACGTCCAGCTCGAGGACGCCTACAAGTCCGTCGTGGAGGCGCTGCGCCACTCCGGCTACACGCACGGCTGCGACATCGCCATCGACTGGGTGGACTCCGAGACGCTCGACGACGTCGAGGTCCGCGCCCGGTTGGAGGAGGCCGACGGCATCCTCATCCCCGGCGGCTTCGGCGTCCGCGGCATCGAGGGCAAGATCCGCGCTGCGCGCGTCGCCCGCGAGGAGAAGATCCCGTTCCTCGGCGTCTGCCTGGGCATGCAGATGGCGGTCGCGGAGTTCGCCCGCACCGTCGTGGACATGGACGGCGCGAACTCCACCGAGTTCGACCCCGAGACCCCGTATCCGGTGATCGACCTGCTCCCGGAGCAGAAGGAGATCTCCGACATGGGCGGCACGATGCGCCTGGGGGCGGACCCGATCAAGCTCCACGAGGGCACGAAGGCCCGCGAGGCCTACGGCGAGCAGGTCGTCTACGAGCGCCACCGCCACCGCTACGAGGTCAACAACTTCCTGCGCAAGCGGCTGGAGAACGCCGGCCTCGTCGTCTCGGGCACCTCCCCGGACGAGCGCCTGGTCGAGATCATCGAGCTGCGCGACCACCCGTACTTCGTCGCCTCCCAGTACCACCCGGAGTTCAAGTCCCGCCCGCAGCGGCCCGCGCCGCTGTTCCGCGAGTTCGTCGGCGCCGCCGTCGAGCGCCTGCGGGCCCGGGCCGCGGCCGAGGGCGAAGAGCAGGAGTCGGGCGAGTTCGCCGCGATCCCCGGCCGGCGGCCGGGCTCGCAGCAGCACGACGAGTAGTGCGCCCGGCGTCCGACGTCGAGAAGGAGCGGCTGGGGGAGACCTTCGCGGCGCTGTGCGCGATCTCGAGCCCGTTCGGGCACGAGCGCGAGTGCGCGGACTGGATCCGGGCGGAGCTCGAGTCGATCGGCCTCGACGTGACCGAGGACGGGGCCGCGCAGGCCGCCGGCGCCGAGTGCGGCAACCTCCTGGCCCGCCTGCCGAGCGCACGCTCCGAGCGCTCGGTCCTGCTCTGCGGCCACATGGACACGGTGCCCGACCTGCCGCCGATCACCCCCGAGGTGGTCGACGGCTTCTGGGTCAACACCTCCGAGGGCATCCTCGGCGCCGACAACAAGGCCGCGCTGGCCGTGATGATCGAGGTCGCCCGCCGGGTCCGCGCGGAGACGGCCCCGATCGGCCTCGAGCTGCTGTTCACCGTGTCGGAGGAGAACGCCCTGGCCGGCGCCAAGCGCTTCGACGTCGAGGCGCTCCGATCCGACTACGGCTACGTGTTCGACCAGGCGACGTCGATCGGCGAGATCGTCGTGGCCTCCCCGACGTACTTCCGCATCGCGGCCGACTTCCACGGGCAGCCCGCCCACGCCGGTGTCCGCCCCGAGGCCGGCAGGAGCGCGATCCTCGCCGCCACGCACGCGATCGGCCGCATGCCCCACGGCCGCCTGGACGCCGAGACGACCGCCAACGTCGGCTTCATCCACAGCGGCACACCGTCGGCCACGAACGTCGTCCCCGCTCGCTGCTCGCTGCTCGCCGAGGCCCGCTCGATCGACCCCGACAAGGTCGAGGCCGTCGTGGCCGACATGGTCGACGCGCTGCACGACGGCGCCGCGGCCGCGGAGTGCGACGTCGACGTCACCGTCGAGAAGCTGTTCACCGGCTACCGCTTCGGGCCGAACGAGCCGGCCGTGCTCGTCGCCGAGGCGGCCCTCGCCGCCACCGGCTTCGAGCCGCGACGGATCGTCACGGGCGGCGGTGCCGACGGCAACGCGTTCATCGCCAAGGGCTTCCCGTGCGTCTGCCTCGCCAACGGCACCGAGCGCAACCACCAGGCGGACGAGCGGGTGTCCGTCTCCGCCCTCGAGGCGATGCTCGACGTCGCCCTCGCGGTGCTCGACGCGGCCGCCGAGCGCGAGCCCGCGCCGCCGTCCGTCGCGGCCTGATCGCGCCTGCGACGATGCGCGCCCTATGAGCGCACGCTTCGAACGCCTCGCCTCCCAGACCCGCTTCGAGGGGCGGATCGTCAGCGTCCGCGAGGACCGCTTCCGCTACGAGGACGGCGGGGAGGCCGACCGCGAGATCGTGGTGCACCCCGGGGCGGTCGCCGTCGTCTGCCACGACGAGGAGCAGCTGTTCCTCGTCGCCCAGCCGCGTGAGGCGATCGGGATCCCCGACTTCCTCGAGCTGCCGGCCGGCAAGTTCGACGTCGCCGGCGAGCCGCCGCTCGAGACCGCCAGGCGCGAGCTCGCGGAGGAGATCGGCAAGGCCGCCGGCCGCTGGGAGGAGCTGAAGGTCTTCTACGGCTCCGCGGGGTTCTCGAACGAGCAGGTCCACGTCTGGCTGGCCACCGATCTGCACGACGTCGCGCGGCCCGACACGGGCGAGGAGGAGCGCATCGACCTCATCACCTGGCCGCTGGCCGACCTCGACGGGTTGATCGCGACGGTCACCGACGCCAAGACGCTGATCGGCCTGTGGGAGCTGCGCCGCCGCCGGGAGGGATGAGCCGGCGTCCTGCGGCTGACCGCGACGCCGCGTGCGTGCGCCGGGCCACACCCGGCGGCGGTTCGACGCCCGCGCGGGCGGAGAGCCCGCAGGGATGAGGCGCCTCCGGACCCTGTGCACCGTCGTCGTCGCCGCGTCGGCGCTCCTCGCCGCCCCGGCGGCCCCGCAGGCCGCCGCGGCCCGCACCGTCCAGCCGGCGGCGGCGCTCGCCCTCCACGCGCCGCCGTTCGCCGCCGGCGGTGCGGGATCGGCCCGCTTCGGGCGCTCCCGCGGCTTCGGTCGCTCCTCCCGCGGCTTCAGCCGGCCCCGGTACCGCACCCGGGGTCGCGGGGGCTTCGGCCGCGGGTTCTTCACCGGCTGGTTCGTCGGGCACCTGTTCGGCTACGGCTTCGGCTTCGGGTTCCCGCTGTGGCCGTTCTGGCTGCTGCTGATCCTCTTCCTCCTGCGCCGCAACCGCCGTCGCTAGGCGGCCTGCGCCAGCGGCGCCCGCTCGACGTCCGGCGGCGCGACCGGCGCCACCGGCGCGCCGGTCAGCGTGAGGAAGCGGCGGACGGCCGCGAGCTCCAGCGCGGCGAGGCGCTCGTCGGAGCCGAGCATCCCCGAGGCCCGGGCGAGGTCGCGGACGCGCTGGGCGGGGCGCAGGAGCGGCACCAGGGGCGCGGGCGTCAGGCGCGGCACGTCGAGCCGGTCGGCCATGGCATGGCCCATCCAGCGGCGCGTGAAGCCGCCCGCGATCCGCGCGCCGACCCCGCGGGTGAGCGCACCCGCAGGCCCCGGCAGGCGGTCCTGCAGCGGCAGTCCCCGCTCCAGCAGGGCGCGCATCAGGCGGGGCGAGTCCTCGCACGGTCCGTCGCTGAGCGTGAGGACGGCGGCGACGGACGCCCGGGCGGCGGCTGCATCGCGCGGCAGCAGGTCCTCCGGTACGCCCATGAGGAACCCGACGGTCGCCCACAGGTTCACGATCGCGTCCTCCTCCGCGGCGCTGAAGCGCACGCCGAGGTCGGCGAGCGCGCGCATCGGGATCACGCAGAACCCGCCGATGGCGGTGGCGAAGCCATCCGCCGCGCTGATCGGCTCGCCCCAGGCGTCCGCGTCCCACCAGTCGCTCCGGCGCAGTCGCGCCCGGACGAGCGCGTGGACGAGCCGCACCCGCAGCGTCGCCGCCCAGCCGCCGGCGCCGGTCCGCAGCCCGCCCGGTGCCGTTGCCGCCACGACCCAGCGCGACGTCTCCGCGAGGCGCCGCGCGGCCATCCGCTCGAGCCGGCCCGTTGCCGCCAGCGGCCGCGACAGGCGCGCATCCTGGTAGCCGAACGCGAGCGACCCGTAGGTCAGGGCGAGGAACAGCGCCGGCGAGCCGACCCGCCAGAACGCGACGGCACCGCGGTCGGCCAGCGCCGGGTCGAGCCACGCGGGCAGGTCGCGGGCGCCGTCCAGCAGGATCCCGAGCTCCGTCACCGTGGTCGGCGCACCGGCGAGCGCGCGCTCGAAGGCGGCCCACCCCGCGCCGCCCGGCAGGCGCGCGAAGGCCGCGACGACGGCATCGGCTGTCGGGTCACCCAGGCGGGTGGCGGCTTCGAGCCGGGGGATGAGCGAAGATCCGGACACGTCGGTTTCCCGAACCCTACGCCGATCGGGAAACGCATGTCGCCCGATCACGTAGGGTGCTGTTCCGTGAACGCGACCCGGGTCTACGCCGGCCGTCCGGCCGGGGCCCGCCGGGCCGACCGGCGCGAGCGGCTGCTCGCCGCCGGGCTCGAGCTGCTCGGCACGGGCGGGCGGGACGCGATGACCGTGCGGGCGGTCTGCGGCCACGCCGGCGTGACGTCGCGGATGTTCTACGAGGCCTTCGCCGACACCGACGCGCTGACCGTGGCGGTGTTCGACGCCGTGGTGGGGGAGGCGCGCGAACTCCTGCTCGCGGCCCTCGCGGACGCTGCCCCCGACCCGGCCGCGCAGGCGCGCGCCGCGCTGCAGACGTTCATCACGGCGCTGACCGACGACCCGCGCCGGGCGCGGGTCGCCGTCGTCGAGGCCCGGGCCAACCCGGCGCTCATCGCCAGGCGCGCCGCCACCATGCGCGACCTCACGGCGCTCATCGCCGCACACGGCCGCGCCACCTACCGGCCCCCGGGCGAGGCGGCGCCCCTGGTGGATGCGACGGCCACGCTCCTGGCCGGCGGCCTCACGGAGCTCCTGGTCGCCTGGCTCGACGGGGGGCTGGCGCACACGCGCGAGGCCCTGATCGACGACTGCGTGGCGCTGTTCATGGCGACCGTCGAGGGCGCCGTGGCCGTCGGCGCGGCCCGCACCCGCTGAACGGGGGGTTGCACCGCGAAGGCCCGGCCGCGGCGGGCGGCGAACACTCCCAGCACGATGGCCGTGTCCGCTGCCCCCGGGATCGAGACCCCCCTGCTCGACTTCCTCGCCTACCTCGAGTTCGAACGGGGGCTGTCGCGCAACACGCTGGAGGCCTACCGGTCCGACCTGCTCCAGTACGGCGCGTGGCTGGTCGAGCACGGCGTCGACCCGCTGCTCGTCGAGCACGCCCACCTCGCCGACTTCCTCTCCGACCTCGCCGAGGGCGATCCGGACGCCGACCGCGCCCCCGTCGCCGCCTCGACCCTGCAGCGCAAGATCGCCTGCCTGCGCTCCTTCCATCGCCACCTGCGCCGGGAGGGCCTGATCGAGGCCGACCCGACCGCGCACATCCGCGCCCCGCGCCAGAGCCGCCGACTCCCGGCCGTCCTCTCGCGCGAGGAGGTCGGCCGCCTGCTCGAGCAGCCGCGGGGGACCGAGCCCGCCGCCCTGCGCGATCGGGCGCTGCTCGAGCTCATGTACGCCTGCGGGCTGCGCGCGTCGGAGGCCGTCGGCCTCGACGTCGGCGACGTCGACCTGGAGGACGGCGTCCTGCGCGCCCGCGGCAAGGGCTCCAAGGAGCGCGTCGTGCCCGTCGGGTCGGCCGCGATCCGCGCCGTCACCACCTACCTGCAGCGCGGGCGCCCGGCGATGGTCGGCCTGCAGCGCGAGCCACGCCTGTTCGTCAACCACCGCGGGCACGGCCTGACCCGCCAGGGGCTGTACAAGATCGTCCAGCGCCACGCGGCGACGGCGGGCCTGGAGGACAAGATGAGCCCCCACACGCTGCGCCACACCTTCGCCACCCACCTGCTGGCCGGCGGGTGCGACCTCCGCGCGGTGCAGGAGATGCTCGGTCACGCCGACATCGCCACCACGCAGCTGTACACGCACCTCTCCACCGAGCGCCTGCGCGACGTCTACTTCGACGCGCACCCGCGCGCGCAGCTCCCCGCCTAGCCCTCCAGGGCATACCCTCGCGCGATGGCCCGCCGAGCGTTCGTCGTCGTCCTGGACGCCTGCGGGGCCGGGGAGCTCCCCGACTCCGGCGACTACGGCGACGCCGGCGCCGACACGCTCGTCCACGTCGCCGAGGGGGCGGGCGGCCTCCACGTCCCCAACCTCGGCTCCCTCGGCCTCGGCCTCGTGCGCGACCTGCTCGGCGTCCCGCCCGCCGCCGCGCCCGGCGCCGTCCACGGCCGGCTGCACCCGCTCGGCCCCGGCAAGGACACGATCTCCGGCCACTGGGAGCTGATGGGCGTCATCACCCCTGAGCCGATGCGCACCTACCCCGACGGCTTCCCCGACGACGTCCTCCGCGCGCTGCGATCCGCGTGGGGCCGCGACGTGCTCGGCAACGTCGCCGCCTCCGGCACCGAGATCATCGAGCGCCTCGGGCCCGAGATGGTGGCCACGGGCAAGCCGATCGTCTACACGTCGGCGGACTCCGTGCTGCAGGTCGCCGCCCACGAGGACGTGATCGCCCCCGACGAGCTCCATCGCATGTGCGAAGCGGCCCGGGCGATCATGACCGGTGAGCACGCCGTCGGCCGCGTGATCGCCCGCCCGTTCGAGGGGACTCCGGGCGACTACCACCGCACGCCGCGCCGCCACGACTACGCGCTCACGCCGCCCGCGCGCTCCTACCTCGACGCGCTCCGCGACGCCGGCGTCCTGACCCACGCGGTCGGCAAGGTCCGCGACGTCTTCGACGGGGTCGGCGTCGACCACACCCATCCCGGCGCGAGCAACCCGGAGGCGATCGCCTCGCTCGATGCCCTGGTGCGCGAGCTCGACGGCGGCATGGTCTTCGCCAACCTCGTCGACACCGACCAGCGCTACGGCCACCGCAAGGACGTGCCGGGCTTCGCGGCTGCGCTGGAGGCCTTCGACGGCGCGCTCGGCCGCTGGCTCGAGGTGCTCGACCCGGCCCGCGACCTCCTCGTCGTGACGGCCGACCACGGGGTGGACCCCGCCCACCCCGGGACCGACCACACCCGCGAGCACGTGCCGCTCCTGGCCCGCTTCCGCGGCCACGGCGGCCGGCGCCACGACGGCCCGATGGCCGACGTCGGCGCAAGCTGTCTCGCGTGGCTCTCCGGCGCCCCGGAACCGGGCCTTCCGGGCGCGTCGTTCACGGTCTGAACGCCGGGTCGGGACCTACCCTGGAAGGGTGCCGGAGCTCCCTGAGGTCGAGACCATCCGCCGTGGTCTCGCGCCCCATCTGGAGGGCCGCGTGCTCGAGCGCGTCGAGGTGCTGGACCCGCGCTGGTCGCGTCCCGTCGCACCCGCCGAGCTGACCGCGGCCGTCGAGGGCCGCGTGGTCGAGCGCCTCGCCCGCCGGGGCAAGTACCTCGTCTTCGAGCTCGAGGAGGAGGTCTTCCTCATGGTCCACCTGCGGATGACCGGGACGCTGCTCCTCGATCCGCCCGAGGATCCGCGTCACACCCGCGTGCGCTTCTCCCTCCCCGACCACGAGCTGCGCTTCGTGGACCCGCGCCGCTTCGGGACGGGCGAGCTGGCGCTGGGGGAGGAGGCGCGCGACGCGTTCTTCGCCACCCGCCTCGGCGTCGAGCCGCTGGGGGCGGACTTCGACGGCGGCGTCCTGCGCACGCTCGCGCGCGGCTCGCGCGCGCCGATCAAGGCGTTCCTGCTGGACCAGACGAAGGTCGCCGGCGTCGGGAACATCTACGCCGACGAGGCGCTCCATCGCGCGCAGGTGCATCCGCTGCGCGTCACGCGCACGCTGACCGGCCCGCAGCTGGACGCGATCGCCGCGGGTGTCGTCGCGTCACTCCAGGCCGGGATCGCGGCCAAGGGCGCCTCGATCGACGACTTCCGCGACCCCTACGGCGTCCAGGGGTCCTTCCAGGACCAGTTCCTCGCCCACCTGCGGGCGGGCCTGCCCTGCGGGCGCTGCGGCACGACGATCATCAAGCTGCGCGCCGCGGGGCGCGGGACCTACGTCTGCCCGCGCTGCCAGCCGGTGCCCCGCGGGGCCAACCGGGCCGGCGCCCGAGCGGCTAGGCCGCGATGAGGCGCTCCAGCGTGCCGTCCTTGTCCGCGCGGACGAGCTCGGTGAACCCGCCGACGAGCTCGCCGCCCACGATCACCTGCGGGAAGGTCATCATGCCGGTCCTGTCCGCAAGCTCCGTGCGGCCCTCGGGATCCTTGGCGAGGTTGATCTCCTCGTACGGGATGCCGCGCTTGTCCAGCAGGGCCTTCGCGTTGCGGCAGAAGGGACAGGGATCGGTGGAGTACATGAGGATGTCAGCCATTGCTTCACAAAGGATAGCGGGGGTGGCATGGCCGGTTCGCTGAAGACGGAGGCCGTCGTGCTGCGCTCGATCCGCTACGGCGAGGCCGATCGGATCCTCCATCTCTACACGCCCCACCGCGGCCGCATCAGCGGGATCGCGAAGGGCGTGCGCAAGGCCAAGTCGCGCTTCGGCGGCCGCCTGGAGCCGTTCTTCCGCCTCGACCTCGTGCTCCATCAGGGCAAGTCGGACCTGCACACGGTCACCGCCGCCACGACCGTGGCGGGGTTCCCGCGCCTGCGCGAGCACGGCCGCGCGCTCGACGTCGCCGCGCGCTCCTGCGACGCCGTCAACCGCCTGTTCGCCACCGACGACCCGCACCCGGGGGTCTTCCACCTGCTCTGCAACGAGCTCGCCCTGCTGGACCGCGACCCCGACGGTGCCGCCACCCCCGGCAACGCGCTCGCGTTCCGGCTGAAGCTCCTGCTCGCCGCCGGCGTCGCGCCGCAGCTGTCGGCCTGCGCGGCCTGCGGGGAGACCGACCACATCGCGGGCTTCTCCGGCGCCCAGGGCGGCGTCACCTGCCCCGGGTGCGAGGCCGGGGCGTTCCGCCTCGACGAGCCCGCGCACGCGTTCCTCGTCGCCGCGCTCGGCCGGCCGCTGGCCGAGGCGCCGAGCGCGGAGGGCCGGGCCCTGGCCCAGGCCGACCGCGCCGTGCGCGAGACCGCCGAGCACCACGCCGGGGTGCGGCTCGGGGCGCTGTCGACCTGAGGGTCGGCCGCGCCGCCGGGGCTGCGAGAATGCCCGTGTGACCGTCGCTTCCACGACCGAGGCCTTCGCCGCCCGCATGCAGGCGCTCGAGGAGGCCACGTTCTCGCCGCTGGCGGCCCGGTCGTACCCGTCCGCGCGGGCGGTGGCGATCGACGACGGCGGCCTGCGGACCCCGTTTCAGCGCGACCGCGACCGGATCGTGCACTCCAAGCCGTTCCGGCGCCTCAAGCACAAGACCCAGGTCTTCGTCGCGCCCGAGGGCGACCACTACCGCACCCGCCTGACCCACACGCTCGAGGTCACGCAGGTCTCGCGCACCGTCGCCCGCGCGCTGCGCCTCAACGAGGATCTCACGGAGGCGATCGGCGTCGGGCACGACCTCGGCCACCCGCCGTTCGGCCACATCGGCGAGGGGGTGCTCGACCGCTGCGGACGCGAGCGCTTCGGGCGCGGCTTCCGCCACAACGAGCACTCGCTGCGCGTCGTCGACGTGCTGGAGGGCATGAACCTCACCGATCCCGTGCGCGATGGCATCCTGCGCCATTCGAGCGGCGCCGGCGAGCCCGCGACGCTCGAGGGCAAGATCGTGCGCCTCGTGGACCGGATCGCCTACATCAACCACGACATCGACGACGCGCTGCGCGCCGGGGTGCTGCAGGTCGACGAGCTTCCCGCACGCGAGATCGCGATCCTCGGCGACACGGGCGCCAACCGCATCGACCGGCTCGTCACCGACCTCGTGGAGCACTCCGAGGCGGCCGGCGACATCGTCCAGGGCGACGAGGTCGGGGCCGCGATGCTGCGCCTGCGCACGTTCATGTTCGACCGCGTCTACCTCGGCGAGCACGCCCGCCAGGAGCACGCCAAGATCGAGCGGGTGCTGCGCGGCCTGTTCGAGTGGTTCTGCGCGCACCCGGAGGAGCTCCCGGCGGAGTTCCCGGCCGACGCCACGCCCGCCGACCGGGTCATCGACTACCTCGCCGGCATGACCGACCGCTTCGCCATCCGCGCCTGGACGGACCGCGCGGTGCCGGAGGGGTTCGCGGGCTAGCCGATGCCGCGCTACACCGACGACTCGCGCGAGCGGGTGCGCGACGCCGTGGACTTCGTGGCGGTCGTGGGGGCCCGCACCGAGCTGCGCAAGGCCGGCGTGCGCCGCTACGAGGGGCTGTGCCCGTTCCACGACGAGCGGACGCCGTCCTTCGGCATCGACCCGGTCGAGAAGCTCTACCACTGCTTCGGCTGCGGCGCCGGCGGCGACGTGTTCTCCTTCGTCATGGAGACCGAGAACCTCGGCTTCGGCGAGGCGCTCGAGCTGCTGGCCGACCGCGCGGGCGTCGAGCTCGAGCCGGTCGAGGAGGACCCGCGCGACGCGCAGAAGCGCGGGCGCCGTGACCGCCTGCTCGCACTGCTGGAGCGCACCGCCGCGTTCTACGTGCGCATGCTGTGGGAGTCCCCGGAGGCCGAGGGCGCACGCCAGTACCTGCGCGATCGCGGCCTGGAGGAGCCCGTCGCGCGCGAGTTCCGGGTCGGCTACTCGCCCGCCGGGTGGGATCGCGTGGTCAGCGGCTCGATGAAGGCCGGCTTCAGCGTCGACGAGCTGCTCGCTGCCGGGCTCGGCCAGCGCTCGCGAGGGCGCTCGGGCGTGATCGACCGCTTCCGCGGGCGGCTGATGTTCCCCTGGGCGGATGCCCGCGGCCGCGTGCTGGGCTTCGGCGCCCGCGCGCTGGACCCCGAGGACAAGCCGAAGTACCTCAACACCGCCGAGGGCGAGCTCTTCCACAAGGGCCGGCAGGTCTACGGCGCCGACCTCGCCCGCGTCGCCGCGGCCAAGGCCGGCTCCGTCGTGCTCGTCGAGGGCTACACCGACGTGATCGCGCTCCACCAGGCGGGCCTGCGGCACGTGGTCGGCTCGATGGGCACCGCGGTCACCGAGGACCAGGGCAAGGAGCTCGCCAAGCTCTCGGGCACCGTGCAGCTGGCGCTGGACGCCGACGCCGCCGGCCAGGCCGCGATGCTGAAGGCCTCGGCGGCGCTCAAGCGCGCCGACGAGCGACTCGTCCTGCGCGTCGTCCCCCTCCCGACCGGGACCGACCCCGCCGACGTGGTCCAGCGCGAGGGCGCCGAGGCCGTGCAGGCCCTGATCGCGCGCTCCGTCCCGTTCGCGCGCTGGCAGGTCGAGCACGCGCTCGATCATGGCGACCGCGAGACGCCGGAGGGCCGCGACGCGCTGCTGGCCGCGGTCCGCGACCCGATCCGGGCGTTGCCCCAGAGCGTGCTGCGCGAGGACCTCGTCCGTCTGGTGGCCGGCCGGCTCGGCCTGTCGGAGGGGCTGATCGCGTCTGCGCTGTCGGGCTCGGACGCTGCGCCCGTGGCGCCGCGACCGCGCGGTGGGGACCGTCTCGCCGACCCCGGGCCGGAGGCGGGCGGCCGTTTCGCCGGTGCCTCCGCGGCGCTGGACCACTTCGCCCAGGCCGAGCACGCCTTCCTCGCCCTCTGCATCGCGATGCCCTCCGAGGGTGCGCGGCGCCTCGCCGACCCCGCCGTCGAGACCCTGCTGCAGACGCCCCTGTCGCTGCGCGCCGCCGCCCACCTGCGCGCGCACCTGCACGCGCCGTCGCAGGGCCTCGACCCTGACGACGCGGCGCTCGCGCGGCTGATCGCGAGCCTCGTCGTCCGGGCCGGGGCGATCGCCGACCCGACGGTGGTCGAGCTCGAGCGGGCGACGCTGATGCTCCAGATGGTCCACGTGGACCGCTCGATCGCCGCGGCCCGGGTGGCCGCCCAGCCGGTGAGCGAGCTGGCGGCCGAGAAGCAGCGCCTGCGGCTGGAGTACGGCCGCCTCTCCGCCTAGGCCATCGACGCGATCTGGATGAGGTTCCCGCAGGTGTCGTCGAGGACGGCGGTCACCACGGGCCCCATGTCGACCGGCTCCTGCGTGAAGCGCACGCCGGCGGCGGCCAGGCGCGCGTGCTCGGCGCGGACGTCCTCGACGGCGAAGGACGTGAACGGGATCCCGTCCTCCACGAGGGCCGCCTTGAACGGCCCGACGGCCGGATGGCCACTGGGCTCGAGCAGCAGCTCGACGCCGTCCGGGGCGGCGGGGGAGACGACGGTCAGCCAGCGCGCGCCGCCCCCGAGGGCGACGTCCTGCTTGGTCTGGAAACCGAGGACCTCGGTGTAGAACCGCAGCGCGGTCTCCTGGTCGTCGACGAAGACGCTCGTGACGTTGATGGTCAGCATGGGGGATCTCCTGGTCTGCGGACGGGCCAGCGGCGCGTCGCCTCGTGGATGGGCTTGGGATGATCGCCAGCCGGGCGCAGGGCTCGAACGGCGTCTGGCCGTCGCGATCGGTCAGCTCGTCGAGGGCCGCCGAGAGGGGCTCGATCACTACACTGCCCCGCGCCTGACCCCGTTCCCCGGTGGTGTAATGGCAACACACTTGACTGTTAATCAAGGTTTGGAGGTTCGAGTCCTCCCCGGGGAGTCACACCACGCCTCGACGGCGTCGGCCGCGACCGCGGCCCCGTCCGGCGCGGTGGCCGCGATCGCCTGTGCCGCCGCGCGGCGTCGCCCGCCCGTCAGGGCGCGCCGGACCGCCAGTCGCACCGTCCGCGGCGCCACGTAGCGGCGCGGGAGCCGCACGCCGGCGCCCGACCACGTCGCGCGGGCGGCGTTCTCGAACTGATCGCCGGCCGCCGGGGCGACGAGGACCGCGCAGCCGCTGACCAGGGCGCGGGCCAGGGTGCCGTGGCCGCCGTGGAGGATCGCCAGGTCGCAGGCGGGCATCGTCTGCGCGTAGGACAGCCAGGGCACGAGCACCGCGTTGGCGGGCACGGCGTAGTCGTCGAGCCAGGGCGGCCGGCGGCCGTTCCAGGTCGCGATCACCCGCACCGGCTCGTCGGCGAGACCGTCGAGGGCCGCGCGCAGCAGCCGGTGCTCGGCGTCGTGGGCGGTGGAGGGGGCGACGAGGACGACCGGCCAGGACGGATCGCCCGGCGGCGGATCGACCCGCTCGCCCGGCGGCTCCCACAGCAGCGGGCCGGTGACCTGCATCCAGGCCGGCCAGTCGCGCGGGTACTCGAGCTGCGGCAGGGTCGCGACGAGCGTCAGGGCGCGCGACAGGCCGGGGTGCACGCCTTCGCGCGGCGCCAGGCCGAGCGCCCCGCGCGCGAAGTTGTAGTCCTCGGCGCCGCGGTCCAGGCCCTTGCCCAGCACCGGCTGCCACGCGCGCCACAGGCCGCGCCCGACGGCGGTGCGCGGCGGGAGGGCGCCCATGGCGAACGGGGGATAGAGGTCCGCGCGGCCGCCGCCCGGCGGCGCACCGGGGTAGGGCGTCACGTGCGGGATCAGCGTCGCGACGGGCACGCCGCAGACCTCGGCGGCGAGCGCGGGCGCGAGCGTGATGATGTCGCTGACGCAGGCGTCCGGCGCGAACGAACGGACCGGCTCCACGGTGTCCTCCGCCGCCCGGATCGCGGCCTCGTAGGGCCGCATCGGCCGCTCGGCGGTGGGGAAGACCTGGTACTCGGGGGCGGCGAGGAAGGTCATCCCCGCGGCCTCGGTGTCGGCGGTCCACTTCGCCCACGTCTGGAACGCGACGTCGTGCCCGCGGCGCACGAGCGCCGACCCGAGCGCGAGCATCGGGAACGCGTGGCCCGGGTCGCCGAACGCCCCGAGGAGGATCCTCACGGGGCGAGCTCGGCCAGCCGGCGCAGCTGGTCGATCCGGTCCTCGGCCTCCCAGGCCATCGGCGAGCAGATCAGCGTGCTGACCCCGGCGTCGCGGTAGGCGAGGAGCCGGTCACGGACGACGTCGGCCGGCCCGCATACGCAGACGGCGTCGATCAGCTCGTCCGACAGGGCGGCCATCGCGCCCGCCTTGTCCCCACTGAGATAGAGGTCCTGCACCGCGGTGGCGTTCGCCTCGAAGCCGTAGGAGCTCACGAGCTGGAAGTAGAAGTTGCGCTCGCGCGAGCCCATGCCGCCGACGTAGAGCGCGACGTAGCCGCGCATCGCGTCGCGGGCCGCCGCGACGTCGTCGTCGACGCGCACCGTCACGGTCGGCGCGATCTCGAACCCCTCGGGCCGGCCGCCCTCCCGCGCCGCCCAGCCGTCCTCGAGGGCGGGCATGAACGCCGACGTGTGGTCGGGGGAGACGAGCACCGGCAGCCACCCGTCGCAGACCTCCGCGGCCAAGGCGGTGTTCTTCGGGCCGATCGCAGCGAGCACGATCGGGACCGGCTCCTGCACCGGGCCGATCGTGAGCTTGAGCGCCTTGCCCGGGCCGTCGGGCAGCGGCAGCTCGAGCGTCGCGCCGTGGTACTCGAGCCGCTCGCGGCGCAGCGCCTGGCGGATGACGGCGACGTAGTCGCGCGTGCGGGCGAGCTGGCGCCCGAAGCGCACGCCATGCCAGCCCTCGGAGACCTGGGGGCCGCTCGTGCCGAGGCCGAGGACGAAGCGCCCGCCGGAGAGCTGGTCGAGGGTCGCGGCGGTCATCGCCGTCATCGCGGCGCTGCGGCCGGGGATCTGCATGATCCCGGCGCCGAGCCGGATCGTCGTGGTCTGCGCGGCCAGCCACGCGAGGACGGTCGGGACGTCGGAGCCGTAGGCCTCCGCGGCCCAGACGGAGTCGAAGCCGAGCCGCTCCGCCTCCTGCACCGTGGTCAGCTGCTCCTGGCTGGTCGGCCCGAGGCCCCAGTATCCGACGGACAGGCCGAGCTTCACGGTGACTCCTGCAAGGTTGCGTTCAGCGGGAGGAGAACGGGGTCTCCGGGGGTACGGTGGGCCCTCGATGGGCACCTCGCGGGACGCTACCACCGAGCTGCGCCGGGCGATCTCGGCGCTGCCGCAGCGCACGCGCGAGGCGATGCTCGAGGGCATCCGCCGCAACCCGATCGTGGTCGGCGCCTACACCGACGACGCCGGCGGGATCTGCCCGATGCTCGCCGCCCACCGCCACGGCGGCCGCACCACCCTGCTGGCCTTCGCCCGCTCCTGGGACCGCTTCTCGGGCGCCAAGCGCGTCCGCCGCGCCACCCGCCGCGAGCTCGCGACGCTCGAGCGCTACCTCGAGCTGTCCCTGCTCGAGCCCGGGGACGTCGACTTCGCCGCCGCGATCGCCGATCACACCGCGTTGCGCGAGCGGCCGCCGGCGCCCGCGCCCAAGCCGGTCCCCGATCCCCACGGCCGCACCTTCGGCGACATCACGGCGCGTCGCCTGCGCGCGGCCGACGCCGAGCGCGCGCTCGCCCGCCTGGACCTGCACGTCCTCGCGGCGACGGCCCCCTAGCCCGTCGCGCCGACGCGGTCCACGAGCCGCAGCAGGTCCAGCGGCGAGAACGGCTTGGTGAGGTAGAGGTCCGCGCCGGCCGCATCGGCGCGCCGCGCTGCGGCGTTGGTGCGGGTCGCGGTCAGCATCACGATCGTCGCGTCGGCGGTCAAGCGGTTGCGGCGCAGGCGCTCGCAGGCGCCGATCCCGTCCAGGCGCGGCATGTCGACGTCGAGGAACACGATGGCCGGGCGGTAGCGTCGGGCGAGCTCGACGGCCTGCTCGCCGTCGCCGGCTTCGACGAGGTCGAAGCCCGCGACGTCCTCCAGCGTCGTGGCGATCAGCCGGCGGACGTGCCGGTCGTCGTCGGCGACGAGGATGGTGGGACGCACCCCTGCGGATTCCACCTCACCGCGGCGCCTCCTGCCCGGCCAGGGCGTCGTCGCCGAGGCGGTCGAGGGCGGCGACGACCTCCGGGTCGAACTGCGTCCCGGCCGCGGCGCGGATCGCCGTGCGCGCCTCCGCGAACGTCGATCGCGGCCGGTAGGGCCGGTCGGTCGTCAGCGCGTCGAGCGCGTCGCCCACGGCGAACACGCGGGCGGCCTCGGGGATGTCTGCGCCGGCGAGGCCGTCGGGGTAGCCGCTGCCGTCCCAGCGCTCGTGGTGGTGGCGCACGACGAGCCGCGCCTCGCCCAGGAAGGTGATGTCGCGCAGGATCTCGGCCCCTGTCAGGGCGTGGCGGGCCATGACGGCGTGCTCCTCCTGCGTCAGGCCGGCGGGCTTGAACAGGATGGCGTCGGGCACGGCGACCTTGCCGATGTCGTGCAGGAGGAAGCCGAACTCCATCTCCGGCGCGAGGTCGAGGCCGACCTCGCGGGCGAGGGCGACCCCGTAGGCGGTCACGCGCTCGGCGTGACGGCCGGTGTAGGCGTCGCGGGCCTCGACGGCGTTGGCGAGCGCGCGGACCGTCGCGCGGTAGGAGCGCTGCAGCTCGGCCGTCGACTCGCGCTCGGCGAGGAAGGTGGCGTTGAGGTCCGCGGCGTAGCGCTGCAGCTGCGACGCGGCTGCTGCCCCGGCCGACTCCGCCGCGGCGACCCGTGCGCGCAGCGCTTCGAGCTCGCGTTCGCTGGCGGCAAGGCGGTCGCGCAGGTCGTCCAGGCTGTCCGTTGCGGACACGCGGCCGACCCTACCCGGCGGCACCGACGCTCGTCGCCGTGCGCAGGGCTTGGACGACGGCGGCGGCCGCGCCGGTCCCGGGGGCGCCCGAGGGGTCGAAGGACCCGATCCCCGTCCGCAGCCGGCGGCCGCGCAGCTCGACCCCGGCGGCCACCTCCTCCGCCTCGCCGAGGGCCCGGTCCACGATCGCGATCTCGAAGTGGCGCTGGGCGGCGAGCTCGGCGGCCTCGTCCGCGTCGGCGGCGACGGCGAAGTCCACGCCGCGCGGCTGCAGGTCCGCGGCGGCGGCGTCGGCCGCCTCGCCGGACGCGATCACGAGCACGCGGGCGCGGGCGGCGAGGATTGCCGAGCCGATCGCGTCGACGAGCGCCCTGGGGTCGATCGGCTTGGTCACCGACCACTCGCCGGGCAGCGGGTCGGTGCCGGCGCGGACGGACACGACGACCACGGGGACCTGCCGCAGGTCGGCGTCCTCGCGGATCTCGCGCAGCACGTCGAGGCCGTCGCGATCGCCGAGCAGCACGTCGAGGGTGACGGCGTCGTAGCGTGCCGCGCGCAGCCGCCGCAGCGCCTCCCCGCCACTATGGGCGGTGGCGACCGACACGTCCTGCTCCGCGAGCAGCTCGCCAATGAGGCGGCCGATCTCTGGCTCGTCGTCGACGATCAGCACTCGCCGCCCGCGCAGCGCCTGGTGCGGCTCGCTGAGCTCCGCCGCGCCGAGCGCGCGGGGCAGGCGCACCGTCGCGGTGGTCCCGCGGCCGAGCTCGGAGTCCAGGTCGATCGACCCATCGTGGAGCTCGACCAGCGAGCGCACGATCGGCAGCCCGAGCCCGGTGCCGGCGGCCGCCGTGCCGTCCACGCGGTAGAACCGGTCGAAGGCGTGCTCGAGCTGCTCGGCCGTCATGCCGCGCCCGCTGTCGGCGACCGTGAGCACGAGGTCGTCGGCCTCGGCGCGCAGGCGGACCTCGATGTCGCCGCCCTCGGGCGTGTACAGGTGCGCGTTGGTCAGCAGGTTGGTGAGGATCTGCCGCACGCGCGCAGGGTCCGCCCACGCCGCGGGCAGGTCCGGGTCCACCTCGACCGCGAGGGCCTGGCGGCGCGACTGCAGCCGCGGATCGAGGAGCGTCGCGACCTCCGTCACGACGTCGCCGAGCGCCGTCGGCCGGCACTGGATCTCCATCTGGCCCGCCTCGACGCGCGCGACGTCGAGCAGGTCGTTGACGAGGTCCACCAGCCGGTTGGTCGACAGCAGGACGATGTCGACGAACTCGCGCTGGCGGTCGGGCAGCTCTCCCGCCGCCAGCAGCTCGACGAATCCCTTGATCGAGGTCAGCGGACTGCGCAGCTCGTGCGAGGCGGTGGCGACGAAGTCGCTCTTGGCCCGCTCGAGCTGCACGCGCTCGGTCGAGTCGCGGACGGTGAAGACCACCCCCTCGGCGAGGTCGGCGCCCATCCGCGCCGCCGTCACCGTCAGGTGCCGTCCGCCGTGGTCGATCCCGACCTCCCGTTCCAGGGCGTCGGCGAGCGGCGGCAGCGGCCCCGGGAGCCCCTTGAGGTCGGTGCCGGGCGGGAGCTCGGGGACGAGCTCCCGCGCCCGCGGGTTGACCTCCTGCACGCGGCCGCGACCGTCGCAGATCAGCAGGCCGTCCCCGAGGCTCTCGATCGTCGTGGAGAGCCGCTGACGTGCGGCCTCGACCCGCTCGCGCGCCGTCTCGAGCTGGCCGGCCATCGTGTTGAAGGCCCCGGAGAGGTCACGCAGCTCGGCCGGCCCGTCCGGCTCGACGCGGGCCTCGAAGTCACCGGCGGCCAGGCGCCCCGTGGCCTGCACGAGGGAGTCCAGCGGCCGGCGCAGGGACGTCACGAGGGCCGCGACGAGCCCGACCGCGCCCAGCAGGGCGAGGATGCCCGCGCCGCCGGCGGTCAGGAGCGCCTTGCGGCTGCGGTCGGTCGCGCGGTCCTGCGCCGCCACGCGCCGCCCGCCCTGGGCGTCGGCGAGCGCCGCGGCGGCGCGGCGGCCGGTGCGCGCCCCGCGGTCGGCCCGCCGCAGCGCCGCGGCCCGGCGCGCGGCGGGTGCTGCCGCGGCCCGGCGCAGGCCGCGCTGTCCGGCGAGGGCGCGGTCCAGGAGCCTGGCGCGCGCGGGCGAGCCCGCGACGGTCCGGCGAGCCGCGCCCACCGCGGAGGCGTAGGAGCGGCGGGCCTGCGCCCGGGCCGGCGCGGCGCCGCCGGCGCGCAGCACGGTCTCCTCGACCACCCCCGCCGAGACGAGCGCGGCGGCGGCCGACTCACCGGCGTAGGAGCGGGCCAGCTCACCCTCGTAGTCGCGGCGCGCGTCGTAGAGGGACGCGACCGCGAGCGCGGCCACGGCGCCGAGGGCGACCGTCAGGCCCACGAGGGCCAGGAGCAGCACACGGGCGATCGAGGCGCGGCGCACGACGCCACCATCTTGGACCACCGGGCCGACGGTCGCGCTGCCACCGGCGCACGGACCTCGGCGCGCCGGTACCGTCCGGGCGGTCATGTCGCTGCTCCGACACTGGCAACGGCGGTCGGTGGGGGCCATCCTGATCGCGTCGCTGCTGCCACTCGTCGTCGCCGTCGCGGTGCTCGCGACGGGCGGCGGGCTGGGCGGCCTGGGGTCGCTCGCCGAGCTCGTGCAGGGCCCACGCGACGCGGACCTCGATCAGGTCGCCGACGTACGCGGGCAGGTCCGCGCCGCCCGTGTCCTGGAGGCCGTCGCCCTCGCCGCCCCGGCGGCCGCGGCCGCGCCCTCGGGCACCGGGCCCAGCGCCGCGCCCGCCGGCGCGGGGCCGTCCCGGCGCCGGTCGACACCCGGCGCGTCCGTCCCGCCGGGCCCCGCCCCGACCGCGGCGCCCGGCGCCACCCCGGCGCCGGCCGCCCCGGCGCCCGCGGCGCCCGCCCCCGCCGCGTCTGGGGCGCTGCCCGCGCCCGCGGCGACGCCGCGCCCCTCGCTCGTGCACGGCGTGACCGACGTCGTCAGCGGCATCGCGTCGCCCGTCCCCGTCGTCGGCCCGATCCTCGGCGGCGTGGCGGACGGCCTCGGCGACACCGTCGACGGCCTGCTGCCGCCGCCGCGCTAGCCCCCTACGGTCCCGGCATGCGCACGCAGCTGTCGATCATGGCTGCCGTGCTCGTCCTGCTGGTGGGGGCGACCATCGCGTCGGGGGGCTGGTCGGCGCCCTCGGCACCGCCGCGCGAGCGCGTCCCCGCGATCGCGCCCGTCAGCACCATCGCCAAGCGCGTCGAGGCGCTGCGGGGGCTGCGCTACACGGCGCTGCCCAGACCCGTCTACGTCACCGGCGCGACGGCCAAGCGCGAGGCGGCCGCCGATGCGGCCCGGCCGGAGGCCGCCGCCGGGCTGGCCGCCGAAGGTGCGGTGGACACGCTGCTCGGGCTGATCCCGGCCCGGACCGACCTGCAGGCGCTGACGGCCGGGCTCTTCGACGGCGCGGTCGCCGGCTACTACGACCCGCGCGACGGGCGCCTGCGCATCATCCGCTCGGCCCTCACGAGCAACCGGGTGCTGGGGGAGACGACGATCGCCCACGAGCTCACCCACGCGCTCGACGACCAGGCGATCGGCCTCAAGACGGATGCGCTGGACGCGGACGGGGATGCCGCGCTGGCCTACACGGCGCTCGTCGAGGGCTCGGCGACGGCGCTGATGACCGACTACATGGCGAAGCACTTCACGATCGGCGACACCCTCGGGTCGAGCCTGTCGAGCGCCGTCGGGCCGACGGGCACCGAGGGCCTGCCGCCGTTCATCACCGCGAGCCTGCTGTTCCCCTACCTGGACGGGCAGCGCTTCGTCGCCGCTCTGCGCGATCGCGCCGACGGCCGGTGGACGCTCGTCGACTACGCCGAGCGCACGCGGCCGCCGGCCTCGAGCGAGCAGGTGCTCCACCCGCGGAAGTGGATCGACGTCGAGCTGCCCGACCGCATCCGCGCGTTCGGCATCGCCCCGGTGCTGGGCGCCGACGCGAAGCGGCTCGCCGCCGGCGCGTTCGGCGAGTGGCAGACCCGCCAGCTGCTGACCATCGGCGGTGCCGACGACCCCGGCCGCGCGGCCAGGGGCTGGGGTGGGGACCGCTACGAGCTGTGGCGCACGGGGGAGGGACCATGCGCGACGCCGTGCGTCACACGCGACACGCTCGTCCTGCGCTGGAGCTGGGACACACGGGGCGACGCGCGGGAGTTCGCCGCCGCGCTGCGCCAGGCGATCCCGGACGCGCTCGACGCGACGCGCTCGGGCCGCGGGACCTGGACCGCGCGCGGCGGCGCGGTCGCCCTCGCCGAGCGTCGCGCGGGGGTGCAGACGCTCGTCCTCGCGCCGACCGCTGTGCTGGCGCAGCGCGTGCTGCGCGCCGCCCGCGCCCGCGACTGACCGCCTCCGCGCCCAGGTGACAGCGCCGCGTGACGGCGGCGGCCCGGTTCTCTAGCGTTGGAGGCGGATGAGCCTCGAGGGGTGGATCTTCATGGTCGGGTTGCGCGTCTTCGACGTCGGCGGTCTGATCGTCTGGCTCGTGTGGTTCTTCAAGCTGCGCGACGAAGACGAGGACGCTGATGACGACGACGGCGGGGGCAACGACCCCGTGCAGCCGCGCGAGCCCGACACGGGCCCCGGCAGCGGCCTGCCCGCGCCGCTGCCCGACGCGCACCCGTGGCCGACCCGCCGCCGCGGTCACGGCGACCGTGAGCCGGTCCGCAGGCCCGAGCGCCGTGGCGCGCCGCTGCCGGTCCCCGCGCACGAGCGTCCGGCGCGCCCGCTCAACGGCGGGCCCGCCGCGCGCGGTTAGTAGGGCTTGACGCGCCCGAGCTGGTCCTCGCCCTGCTCCACCGCGTCGTCGTCGACCGGCGGGTTGCTCGGCGGGGCCGTCTTGATGTCGTCCGGCGTGGGGCCGGGGGCGTCGGTCTCGGTGGTCTCGGTGCGATCGTCGTCCATCTCCCCGGGCTAGCCCGGCGCGCCCCGGGGGGAAACCTCAGGCCGCGGCGGCCCAGTCCGGTTTGGCGCATCGCCGGTGTGGAGAATGGGTCGCCATGCCTTCACCGCTGCTGGCGACCAAGGACGTCTCCAAGAGCGCCGAGGAGTCCGACGCCTCCGGGCTCAAGCGCGCGGTCGGCACGCTCGACCTCACCGCGCTGGGCATCGGCGCCATCATCGGCACCGGCATCTTCGTCGTCATCGGCGAGGCGATCGGCGACTCCGGGCCGGCCATCGTCCTCTCCTTCGTCCTCGCCGGCATCACCTGCGTGTTCTCGGCCCTCTCCTACGCCGAGCTCGCGTCGGCCATCCCGGTCTCGGGTTCGGCCTACACGTACTCCTACGCGACGATGGGTGAGCTCGTCGCGTGGATCATCGGGTGGGACCTGATCCTCGAGTACGGGCTGTCGGTGGCGGCGATCGCCGTCGGCTGGGGCGAGTACTTCAACTCCCTGCTGGACTCGCTGTTCGGGCTCGCCCTGCCGGACGCGATCGCATTGCCGCCCGGGGACGGGGGCTCGGTCAACGTGCCGGCCGTCTTCATCATCCTCGCCGTCGCCACCGTCCTGATCGCCGGGGTGCGCGAGTCCGCCCGCGTGAACACGATCATGGTGGGCGTCAAGCTCATGATCCTGGTCGTGTTCGCCGTGATCGCCTTCAGCGCGTTCAACGGCGACCACTTCAACGACTTCGCCCCCAACGGCCTGTCGGGCATCCGCTCCGGCGCCGCGATCATCTTCTTCGCCTACATCGGGTTCGACGCGATCTCCACCGCCTCGGGGGAGGCGAAGAACCCGGGACGCGACCTGCCGATCGCGATCATCGGATCCCTGGTGATCGCCACCGTGCTCTACATCATCGTCGCGATCGCCGCCGTCGGCGCGCTCGACGCCGGCTCGCTCGGCAAGGCCGACGCTCCGCTCTCGGCCGCGCTCTCCGACGGCGCCGGCGTCGGCTGGGCCGCGGACCTCATCTCCTTCGGCGCGCTCGTGGCGATCACGAGCGTCGTGCTGACGATCCTCTTCGGCCAGACGCGCATCACGGTCGCCATGGGCCGCGACGGCCTGCTGCCGGCCGTCTTCGGCAAGGTCGACGCCAAGCGCGGCACCCCGCTGCTGGCCACGGTGATCTTCGCCGTCGGCATCTCGGCGCTCGCCGCGTTCGTCTCCCTGTCGGAGCTCTCCAAGCTCGTCAACATCGGGACGCTGTTCGCGTTCTTCGTCACGAACGTCGGCGTGATCATCCTGCGGCGCACCAAGCCGGACATGCCGCGCGGCTTCCGCGTCCCGTTCGTTCCCGTCGTGCCGATCATCGGCTGCCTGCTGTGTCTGTACCTGATGACGACGCTCGAGGGCCAGACGTGGATCCGGTTCGCCGTCTGGCTGGCGATCGGCGGCTTGATCTACGCCTTCTACGGCATCAAGCACTCCAAGCTCCGCGCCGAATCGCGCTGAGCCGGCTCGGCGGGGCGGCCCGCCCCGGGGTCAGCCGTGCGGGCGGCGGTGCTCGACGTCCTCGCCGCGCGCGATCAGGACGTCCGTGGTGAGCTCGGGCGCGAACAGCCCGTGGGAGACGACGCCGGGGGTGGCGTCCAGCGCCGCCGCCAGCGCGGCCGGGTCGCGCACCTCCCCGTGGAGGTCGGCGATGACGTGCCCGTCAGGACTCAGCGGCGCACCGTCGCGCAGCCGGGTCTCGCCGTGGGCGACCAGCTCGCGCAGGGTCGCGGGCAGGCCGAAGGCGAGGAGCTCGAGCGGGACGGGGGAGGCCAGGACGTCGACGGGCTTGTCGGAGGCCGCGATCACGACGAAGCGGGCGGCCGCCCGGGCGACGACCTTCTCGCGGGTGTGCGCGCCCCCGCCGCCCTTGACGATCCACCCGTCGGGCGCGATCTGGTCGGCGCCGTCGATCGCGAGATCCAGCGCGTCGAGCGTGTCGAAGGGCTCGACGGCGAGCCCGAGCTGGGTCGCCCGCCGCTCCGTCGCGACGGAGGTGGCCACGCAGCGCAGGCCCGGCAGCTCTCGCGCGGCCAGCGCCTCCAGGAGCGGCGCGACGGTCGAGCCCGTGCCCAGCCCGATCCGCTGTCCGGGCTCGGCCAGCGCCGCGGCGGCGATGCCGGCGACGCGCTTCTCGGCCTCGAGGTCTGCCATGGGGTGCAGCATCACACATGCCGCCCGCCGGGCTTGACATCATCCCCGCATGGGGGCACCGGCGACCGCGGCGCGAATCACTGCGTCGGTCCCTGGCCGCGCACAACCGGGCGCGGCGTTCGTGCGCAGGGTCCGGCGCCGGGTGACGATCTCGCAGTGCATCGCCCACCTGATCGGCGCCGGCGACGTGATCGTCCTGCTGTTCGTCGTGCTGCCGCGCCCGCGGCCGGACCTCGAGCTGTCGAGCTTCGTGGTGCCCAACCTCGTCGCGGCTTTGATCGCCACACCGTTCGGGATCGTGCTGGGCGCGTGGCTGGGACGGCGCGTGAGCACGGAGCGCATGGGCTGGCTCATCGCGGGCCGTGAGCCGGACGCCGTCGAGCGCGGGGCCGTCCTGCGGCTGCCGAACCGCTGCTTCAAGATCGACGCCGGCGTCTGGCTGCTCGGCGCGGCGATCTTCGCGATCGTCAACCTGCCGATCTCGGTGACGGTCGCGGCGCACGTCGCGGTGACGATCGTGCTCGGCGGGATGACGACCTGCGGGATCGCCTACCTGCTGATGGAGCGCGACCTGCGCCCGGTCACCGACCTGGCGCTCGCCTCGGGCCCGCCCGCCACCCCGGTCTGGCCCGGCGTCCAGGGCCGGGTGGTGCTCGCCTGGCTGCTGGCGACCGGCGCACCGCTGATCGGCATCGTGCTCGTCGGCCTCGACGCCACCAACGGCGGCGCGGATCCGGCCCGCTTCGGCGTCGCCGTCGTCGCGCTGGCCCTGATCGCGCTGCTCGTGGGCTTCACCGTCCTGTCGGCCGCGACACGCACCGTCACCCGGCCGCTGGCCGCCGTGCGCGAGGCGCTGGGGCGCGTGCAGGGCGGCGACCTCACCGCCGGCCTGCGCATCGACGACGGGAGCGAGGTCGGGCTGCTGCAGAGCGGCTTCAACTCCATGGTCACCGGGCTGCGCGAGCGCGAGCAGCTGCGCGGCCTCTACGCCCGCCAGGTGGGGGAGGAGGTCGCCGCGGTCGCGCTGGCCGACGAGCCCCGCCTCGGCGGCGAGACGCGCCACGTCGCCGTGCTGTTCGTCGACCTCGTCGGCTCGACCGCGATGGCGGCGCGCACGCCGCCGCAGCGCGTCGTCGCGCGGCTGAACGCGTTCTTCGCCGTCGTCGTCGAGGTGGTCGCCGCCAACGGCGGCTGGGTGAACAAGTTCGAGGGCGACGCCGCCCTGTGCATCTTCGGCGCCCCGGCCGAGCACCCGGACGCCGCGGGCGGCGCGCTCGCCGCGGCGCGTGAGCTGCAGGCCCGCATGGCGCGCGACGTGCCGGATCTGGCCGCCGGCATCGGCGTCTCCTGCGGCGACGCCGTCGCGGGCTGGATCGGCGCACGCGAGCGCTTCGAGTACACCGTCATCGGCGACCCGGTCAACGTCGCCGCGCGCTTGTGCGAGCTCGCCAAGCGGCGGCCGGAGGGCGTCCTGGCGACGGCGCGGGTGGTCGCGGCCGCGACATCGCGGGGCGGAGGCGCCTGGGCCGCGTCGGAGGCCGTCGTGCTGCGCGGGCACGACGAGCCGACGCCGCTCGCCGTCCCCGGCTGATCACGGCGCGGGGGATAGGCTGACCCGCGTGAAGCGCCAGATCAACGCCGTCCTCACGCGCGCGACGGGCTACCAGCTGCAGAAGCCGACGCCCGCCCTCGGCGGCCCGCGCCGCCCCCGCAAGGGCAAGCGCGTGCTCAAGCAGCCCGCGTTCGTGATCTCGACGGTGCGGTCGGGATCGACGCTGCTGCGTGTGCTGCTGGACTCGCACTCGCAGATCCACTCGCCGCACGAGATGCACCTGCGCGACATCCAGGTCGAGCTGAAGTCCAAGTACGCCGAGCGCGCCCTCAAGGAGGTCCGCCTCAGCCGCGAGGAGCTGCAGTACGTGCTGTGGGACTGGTACCTCGGCCGCGAGCTGGCCGCCACCGGCAAGCCCCTGCTCGTCAACAAGACCCCGTCCGACGTCTACGTCATCGACGACATCAAGGCCGCCTGGCCCGACGCGCGCTTCATCTTCCTCCTGCGCCATCCGCTGGCCGTCGCGCGCTCGCGCCACAACCTGCGCCCCGACGACAGCGAGGAGCGCAACCTCACGATGGTCAACCGCTACGCCAACGGGGTCGAGGCCGCGCGGCAGGCCCACGACGGGCTCACGGTCCGCTACGAGGACCTCGCGTCCGACCCCGCCCGGGTCACGAAGGAGCTGTGCGCGTTCCTCGGCGTGCCGTGGGAGGCGACCATGCTGCAGTACGGCGAGCGCAAGCGCCGCTTCCGCGCCGGCCTCGGCGACTGGTCGGAGCAGATCAAGTCCGGCGAGGTGCAGCCGCCGGCGCCGCTGCCGACCGCCGACGAGGTCCCCGACGCGTTGAAGCCGATCGCGGTCAAGTGGGGCTATCTCGACGCCGCCGAGGACCCCGCCTCGGCCTGATGGCGCGCGGCCCCCGGGACGCCTACCCGCGGCCCCGGCGCGCCCCGCGCGCGCCGCAGCCGCTCGAGGACCTGTCCGGACGAGCGTCGCTGGCCGTCGTCGGCGAGTCCCACTACCAGGACGCCCTTCTCGTTCTCGCCGGGCCGAAGCGCCCGGGCGGGGTGGAGCTGCGCACGGCGTTCCGGCTGGTACCGGAGCCCGAGAACCCCTACGACTCGAACGCGATCGCCGTCCGCAGCACGGAGGGCGCGACCGTGGGCTACCTGCCGGCCGCGCAGGCGGTCCGCTACGGGCCGCTGGTCCCCGCCGGCGGGGCGAGCTGCGCGGGGGTCGTGCTGGGCGGCGACGCCGACCGCGGGACCGGCTTCGGCGTCTGGCTGCACATCGTCGAGCCCCCGACGACGGGCGGCGGCCCGGCCGCCTAGGGGTACGTCGTGTCGCGGCCGAAGCGCACGGACCGCAGCGCCGAGCGAGCGGCCTTCGTCAGCTCGCGGCCCGGGACCGGCGGCCGCTTGGCGCCGCGGGTCTGGCGCAGCGAGATCAGCAGGCCCTGCGTGGCCCGCGGCGTCTCGGGCGCCACGATCAGCACGTCGAGGCCGTAGCCCGGACGGGCCCTGCTGCCGTACGTGAACTCGACCTGGTAGCCGGGGGCCTTGGAGATGCGCCCCTTGCCGTCGGCGGTCTGGCGGAACCCGGCGAGCGACCCGGCGAGGCTGCGGGCGCGGTTGGTCATGACGATCGGCAGGACCCCCGACACGTCACCGCGGTAGGCGGGCAGCTCGAACGGGCGGACGGTCACGCCGACCTCGACCTCGCCGCGGCGCCCGAGCAGGCGCGCCGCCTCGTCGCCCTCGGGCGCGGCGACCTTCAAGCCGCCGCCGTAGAGGAGGTTGAAGACCGGCTTGGAGTCGTGGACGAGCTGGGTGTTGCCGTCGTAGGGGTCGCGCAGCACCAGGACCGCGACGCCGAGGAGGACGAGCAGCGCGGCGATCACACCGACCGTGATCCGCGGCGCGATGCCGCGCGTGCGCTGCAGCAGCGCCGGCAGGGTCTCCCCGAAGCCGGGGCGGACGAGGCCCCGCGAGGGCTCTGGGGACGGCGCCGGCATCGCTGTGAGGCTAGGCGGCGAGCGTCGTGGACGCGCTGCGACGGGCGCGCTCGGGAAGCGGTGCGACCGGCTCACCGGCGGTGCCGGCGCGGCGCAGGCCGATCGCCGCGGCGAGCAGCGCCCACGTCAGGGGGTCCTCGAGGAACGCGGCGTAGACGAGCGTGTGCAGCACGAGCGCGAGGTAGGCGGCGGCGACCGCGGCTCGCGCGGCGCGGCGGCGCACCGCGCGCAGGACCATCGCGATCGTCGTCCACAGCACCAGGAGGTAGCCGGCGAGGCCGACCAGGCCCTGCTCGGCGAGGACCGTGACGGGGATCGTGTGCGATTCGGCGGGGGAGCGGGGTGACAGGAGGCCCTCGCGGTCGCGGTAGCGCTCGGCGAAGGACCCGGCGCCGTGGCCGAGGACCGGCTGCTGCCGCCACAGCGCGAAGCCCCCGGAGATCAGGTCCGCGCGGCCGCTCGTGGCCTCGTTGAGCCCCCGCTCGACCCCGACCGAGGACGGGGCGACGAGCACCAGCACGACGCCGACCACCGCCAGCACCCCACCGGTGACGAGGACGGGCCGGGCGTGCCAGCGCAGGGCGGCCAGCACGGCGAGGCCGAGCGTCAGCGAGGCGAAGCTCGACTCCGACAGCGACGGGACGAGACCGGCCCACAGCACCAGCAGCACCCCGGCGGAGATCCACTGGGCGCGGCGCTCGCGCGTCCACAGGAGCGCGGCGGTGACGAGCACCATCGCCAGGGCGAGGTAGCGCCCGTAGATGTTGGGATCGAAGAACAGCGAGTTGACGCGGAAGTAGGGCTTGAGCTCGTTGGCCAACAGCACCTTCTCGTTGGCCAGCAGCGAGGAGCGCGTGAACCACTGCACGATCCCCACGAGGGCGAACAGCAGCGCCAGGCCGGCCGTGACGCGCAGGGCGGCGAGCACCGTCGCGCGATCCCACTCGCGGTCGACGAGCAGCCGCAGCAGCACGGCGAAGGGGACGTAGAAGAAGGCGACGTCCTTGACCGCCGGCTCGACGTCGGTGGAGTAGACCGCCTGGACGGCGTAGAGGACGATGAACCCCGCGAGGGCGCGCAGCGCCAGCAGCGCCCGGGCGTCGCCGCGCACCGGATCGCCCTCCCGGTCCTCGCGGGTCAGCAGCCGCGCGAGGACGCCCGCGGCGATGACGACGTACAGGGGCACGAGCAGCGACGCGGACTCCCCGCCGCCGAGCGTGATCGGGACGCGGAAGGGGAGCGCGGCGACCGCCAGCACGGGGAACGCCAGCGGCCAGCGGCGCATGCCGAGAGCCAGCGCGACGAGCGCGACGGCGCCGGCGGCGAGTCCGGCGGCGGCGAGCGGCAGCCGGCCGTCGAGCCCGTCGGCGATCGCGCCCCCGGCGGTCAGGCCGAGCGCGACCGCCGCGAGGACGAGGCTGGCGACCATCGCGGCCGAGCGCCGCCCGCCTTCGCGGCCCAGCAGGACGAGCGCGGCGCCCAGGGCCGCCAGCACGGCGGCCAGGCCCTGCACGACGGGTGCGACGGCGAGCACGGTCACGAAGCGCGGCACGCTATCGCGCCACCCGGCGACGAACACCACCGTGGCAGTACCTTTGCACCCGGATGCCCGCTCGCCTCAAGCGCCATCGCACGGCGCTCGTCGTGATCGTCGGCGTCGCCGTCGCCGTCTGGGCGGTCTTCCGGCCCTGGTACCTCAACTACGACGCGCGCTACGCGCTGCTGTGGGCGGGCGACCTCGCGCACGGCGTCACCCCGGACTACACCGCCGACTTCGCGCCGACGCCGCACCCGCTGTCGACGGCGTGGAGCCTCGTCGCGCTCCCGTTCGGGGCCGACGGCGACCGGCTGATGGTGTGGCTGGCGCTGCTGAGCTTCGGGGTCGTCGTCCATCTCGCGTACAAGCTCGGGGACGAGCTGTTCGGCAATCGCTGGGTCGGCGTCGTGGCGGCGCTCGTCGTCCTCACCCGCCCGGCGCTGCTGCGCGACGCGGTGCTCGGCTACCAGGACGTCCCGTTCGCCGCCCTCGTGCTCGGTGCGGTGCTCGTCGAGGCGCGCCGGCCCCGCAACGGGTACCGCACGCTCGGCCTGCTCGTCGTCGCCGGGCTCCTGCGGCCGGAGGCGTGGATGCTCGGCGGCCTCTACTGGCTCTACCTGCTCCCCTCGCGCTCGTGGAAGGACCGGATCCTGCTCGCGGGGCTCGTGTGGCTCGCGCCGCTGATCTGGGCGCTCGGCGACCTCGCCGTCACGGGCGACGCGCTCCACTCCCTGCACGGGACGTCGGACCTCGCCGCGGCGGCCGACCGGCGCCGGCGCTTCGACCAGGTGCCGTTCTGGACCGCGAAGTACTTCGGCTACGTGCTGCGCGAGCCGTCGATCGTGGCGATCCCCCTCGGCCTGCTCGTCGCCTGGAAGCTGCGCCTGCGCGCGGCGTGGCTGCCGCTCGCGGTCGCCGGCGCGATGGTGCTCGTGTTCGCCGTCAACCCCGCCTTCGGGCTGCCCCTGATCGGCCGCTACGTGCGCACCCCGAGCGTCCTCCTCGCGCTGTTCTACGGCGTCGCGGTCGCCGGGTTCCTCCTCGTCGCGCGCGACGACGCGCGTCGCCGGCGCCTGCAGGTCCTGGCCGGTGCGGCCGTCCTGGCGACGGTGGTCTACCTGCCGTTCCAGGTCAAGCTTCTGAGCGCGCTCGAGACGCGCGTGGACCGCACCGGCGTCTTCTACGCGGGCCTGCGCGACATCGGCCAGGACCGGGCGGTCCGGCGCACGATCGCGGCGTGCGGCGGGACGGCGACCGTGGCCGACTACCGACCGATCCCGTACCTGCGCTACTGGCTCGGGACCGGCCCGGACTCGCTCGGCACCGTGGCGCAGGACGCGAGCCCCCTGAGCCGGGTGCTGATCGTCCCGCGGCGCTCGCCGGCCACGCGCTACGTCTACAAGGAGAACTTCCCGCGCGACGTCCGCGCGCCCGCCGGCTGGAGGACCGTGGCCCAGAACCGCTCGTGGCGGGTCAAGGCCGACCCCGGGTGCGCCTGACCGCCGCCGACGGCGGCTAGACGTCCTCCATGGCCAGCGCGTCCTGGTCGACGTCGAGGAACTCCGTGTAGGCGTCGACGACGACCTCGGCGTCGTCCCACATCTTCAGCTCGCCCTTGTCGAGCCAGATGGCCTTGTCGCACAGGTCCTTGATCGTGCCGAGCGCGTGGGAGACGAGCACGACGGTGCGGTCCTCCTTGACCAGGCGCTTCATCCGGCGGGAGGCCTTGCGGCGGAAGCGCGCGTCGCCGACCGACAGCGCCTCGTCGATGAGCAGCACGTCCGGGTCCATCGTCACGGCCACGGCGAACGCGAGCCGGCCGAACTGGCCCGAGGAGTACGTGCGCATCGGGAGGTCCATGATCTCCTCGAGCTCGGCGAAGGCGACGATCTCGTCGTACTTGGCCGCCATCTCCTCGCGCGAGAGCCCGGCGGCGAGGCCGCCGAGGACGACGTTCTCGCGGCCTGACAGCTTGCGGTTGAACCCGACGCCGAGCGCCAGCAGCGTCGAGACGCGGCCCTCGACGACGACGCGGCCGTCGGTCGGCGGCAGGATGCCCGCGAGCGTGCGCATGAGCGTGGACTTGCCGGCCCCGTTGGAGCCCACGATGCCCAGCACGGTGCCGTGCGGGACCTCGAAGGAGACGCGCTTGACGGCCTCGACCTCGTAGGAGGAGCGCCGCTGGGCGCGCAGCTCCTGGCGGTGGGCGGCCTTGTCGAGCTCCTCCTGGGTGCGCTCCTGCGGCGTCTGCCTCGCCTGGTGGCGCTTGGCGCCGGGCGCCGGGACGCGGTTGACGGCCCGCGCGATGCGGCCCTTGAGCGTCGGGCGGCGGTCGACGGTCGCCGTGTAGGTGACCGAGACGTCCTCGACCTGGATCGCGATGCGGTCAGAGGCGGACAGCGAAGTCACGCTCCCGGCTGAGGAAGAACAGGGTGCCGACGACGAAGAGGCCGACGGCCCAGGCGACGGCGACGGCCAGGTACTGAAGCGGCGGCGCCGAGCCCGTGTCCCACACGTGGCCCCAGGAGGCGATCGCCATCCCGAACGGGTTGACGTAGAGCAGCCAGTCGTAGCCCTTGGGCACGTTGTCGGCGAAGTACAGGACCGGCGAGGCGTACAGGAACACCCGCAGCAGGTAGGGGAGGAAGCTCGCCAGGTCCCGGAAGTAGACCTGCACGGCGGCGGCGAGGATCGTCAGCCCCGCGGCCAGCACCGTCATCACGACGAACACGGGGAGCGCCCACAGCAGCCCGAGGTCGATCGGCCGGCCGCTGAGGACGTGGATCGGCAGGTAGATGACGAACGTCGGCACGAAGCGCTTCCACGCCGTCACGACGCTCGAGAGCGGCAGCAGCGCCCGGGGGAAGGACTGGTTGAGGATCAGCCGCGCCCCGCCCGTCACCGACTTCACGCCGTCGCGCATCGCGCCCGAGACGTAGTAGTAGCCGAAGATCCCGATCACGAGGTGGCCGAAGAAGCCGTCCTCGTGGGCGCCGGAGCGCAGGATGTCGACGAGCACGAAGTAGACGCCCGCCAGCAGGAGCGGGTTCAGGACGAGCCACAGCTGGCCGAACGCCGTGTCGAAGTGCTGCGAATGGAGCTTCGTGCGCGAGAGCTCGATCGCGAACTCGCGGCGCTCCCAGGCACCGCGCACGTACTGGCGCAGCGGGGGGAGGCCGACGACCTGCTTCTCGAAGACCTGCCGCTCGGGAGCGGGGGAGGGCGGTGATGGGGCCGCGGTGCTCATGGTGAGGGAGCGAGACTAGGGCTCACAGGACCGGAGGACGGCCCGCGCGTGTCATGCGCCACAGGGTCTTCACCGGCAGCCGGCGGCGCGTGCCGGCATCGAGGCGCAGCCCGTCCCGGTAGCCCTTGAGCGCCTCGCGGCCCGCCCGGCCGCCGCCGCGCAGCAGCCGCGGGGCGGAGCGCGCGACGAAGCCCCCGACGTAGATGGCCCCGAGCCAGCCGGGGAGGTGGCGGCGGGCGAGGAAGACGCGGTTGCGGGCGCTGAAGTAGTAGGAGTACCAGTGCGGCGGCGCGCCGGTGACGGGATGGAGGGCGACGACGTCCCCGGCGTAGCGGACCCGGAAGCCCGCCCCCATGACGCGCCAGGCGAGGTCGACGCCCTCGTGGACGTAGCGGAACTCCTCCGGCCAGCCGCCGACGCGCTCGAGCACGCTGCGACGAGCGCACACGGCGCCCTCCCACACGGCGGTGATCTCGCTCGACCGGGTGCGGTCGCCGACGCGCAGCCGCGGCGTCCAGTCCCGCAGCGGCGCCTTCGACGGGTCGGTCGGGTCGACCCGCAGCTGCACGAGGCCGAGGTCGGGGCGGCGGTCGAACTCGCCGGCGAGCCGGGCGAGGGCGTCGTCGTCGCGCAGCTGCGCGTCGTCGTCGAGGAAGAAGACGAGCTCGCCGCGCGCCGCCGGGATGCCCGCGTTGCGCCCCGCAGGGATCCCCTCGTCGACGGGGACGTGGACGCCGCGCGCGCCCGCGGGCAGGCCGACGGGCTCCCAGCCGTTGCCGACGACCACCACGTCGACGTCGACGTCCCGCTGGCGCAGGAGCGAGCCGACGGCCAGCGCGAGCTCGTCCGGCTTGCTCCCGGTGGTCAGGAGGACCGCCCCGACGGTGGGCACGGTCACCGCAGCCGCTCCGACGTGACGATCGCGAGCAGGTGCCCCACGGCGGTGATGGCGGCGATCGGGACCATCGCGACGACGAGGACCTGCGTGCCGACGGGTGTCCCGTCGACCGCGTCGACGATCGCCGCCACGAGTGCGATCAGCGTGCACTCGACGGCGATGAACACCCGGAAGACGGGGAGGAAGCCGACCCAGCGCCGCAGCGCGCCCAGGACGGAGCCGCGCGGCGCCGCGACGGCGGCGGTGTCCTCGGCCTTGCCGCGGCCGCTCTCGAGCCGCGCGACGGCCACGAGCGCGCTCTCCGTCCGCACCGCGAGTGCCAGCACGGCGGCGACGAGGCCGAGCGTCGTGTAGGGCCCGAGCGAGTCCCACCCGCCGTCGGCGCGGATCCCGAGCGCGATCGGGAACAGGGTCTCGGTCAGGTAGTGCCCGACCCGGTCGAGGTAGATCCCGACGGGGGAGAACGCCTGGCGCCAGCGGGCCAGCTCCCCGTCGGAGCAGTCGAGCAGGATCTGGCCCTGGATCAGCACGACGGCGACCACCGATGCCCACACCGCCGGGACCGACAGCGCGCCGGCGGCGAGGACGCCGACGGCGATCATCAGCCAGGTGACGGCGTTCGGCGTCAGCCGCGTGGGGATCAGCAGGCGCGTGAGGTAGGGCGAGAGGCGGCGCACGTACAGGCGCCCGGCCCAGTGCTCGCCCGAGTTGCGGGCGAAGATCGACGCCGGCTGGGTCGTCGCCCGCAGCTCAGCGATCGACGGCCGCGAAGGCGTCGACACGCCGGCGCACCTCCTCGGGCCCCAAGCCGAGGTGCTCGAGGATCGTGTAGCGGTCCGGCCGGGTGGCGGGCGCGTCGACGACGGCCTCCGAGAACTGCTCGGCCGTCAGGCCGACGTCGGCGAAGGTGCGGGGCAGGCCGTGGTGGGCGAGGCAGCGGTCGACGGCGCCGAACTGCACGGGGTCCTCGCGCAGGTGCGCGGTGAACGCGCAGCAGACGCCCGCCAGCTCGCCGTGGTGCGCGCTGCCGGGGAACTTCGCGTCGATCGCGTGGAGGATCTCGTGGTCGGCGCCGGAGCAGGGCCGCGAGGAGCCGGCCGTGGCCATCGCGAGGCCGCCGAGCACGAGCGCCTCGGCGAGCGCGTAGAGGAACGCATCGTCGGCGATGGTGTCCGTGCGGTCCAGGATCGCGAGCGCCGCGGTGTGGGCGAAGGTCACCGCGAGGCCGTCGACGAGCTCGCCGCGGGCGCGGCCGGCCAGCCGCCAGTCCGCGACCGCGCCGAGGTTGGAGATCACGTCGCCGATGCCCGAGCGGCGCAGGCCGGCGGGCGCGGTGCGCACGTAGTCGAGGTCGACCATCACCGCGATCGGCATCTGCACGCCGTAGGAGCCCTTGCGGCCGTCGTGCTCGAGCGAGGCGACGGGGGAGGCGAGGCCGTCGTGGGCGAGGCTCGTGGCCACGGCGACCATCGGGAGCCCGGCGAGGGTGGCCGCGTACTTGGCGGTGTCGATCGTGCGGCCGCCACCGATGCCGACGACGGCGTCGTAGTAGCCGCTGCGCAGCGTCGCCGCGAGGCTCATCGCGGCCTCGATCGAGCCGCCCTGCACGGTCTGGATCTCGGCGGTGCGGTCCAGCTGGGGGCGCAGCACCTCGCCGATCGCCTCGCCCTGCCCGGGGCCGACCGCGACCGCGACGTGCCCGCCGGCGGAGATGCGCCGGTCCGCGAGCAGCGGGGCGAGGGCGGCGACGGCGCCGGAGCCGATGTCGACCGCCAGCGGCGTGCCGATCATCCGGCTCAGGAGCGGCAAGCGATCTCCCGTGCGCGCTCGAGGTCGGCCTGGTCGTCGACCTCGGTCCACTCGACGTCGCCGATCGGGGCGAGCGTCACCCGGCCGCCGCGCCTGGCGAGCTCCGCGAAGCCGTCCTCGTAGTAGAGCTGCGGGTCGTCGTTCCAGACCTGATGCAGGGCGTCCGCGGTGATCTCGTGCGCGATCGGCTCGATCAGCGTCAGCCCGATGTACTCGCCGAGGCCCTCGTCGTTGGGGATCCTCTTCGTCAGCTTCTGCAGCTGGCCGGTCGCGTCGGCGGTGGCCTTCATCGACTCGTCGGTGAGGACCTTCACGTCGTCGAGCGCCAGGACGAGGTCCGAGCCCTGGCCGGCGGCGTCGAGCAGCGTCTGGGTCACCGACAGCGGCGCGACCGTGTCGCCGTTGCACAGCACGACGCCCTCCTGGAACAGCGAGCGCGCGCACCAGAGGGAGTAGGCGTTGTTCCACTCCTCGGCCTTGTCGTTGAAGACCGTCTCGATCGTGATGCCGTGGGTGCGCTCGAGGTCGGCGACGCGGTCCTCGATCGCCTGGGCGCAGTACCCCGTGACGATCGCGACGTCGGTCAGGCCGGCGGCGGCGAAGTTCTCCAGGCAGGTGTCGAGGACGGTGCGCTCGCCGTCGATCGGCACGAGCGTCTTGGGCAGCGTGTCGGTGTAGGGCCGCAGCCGGCGCCCCGCTCCCGCGGCCAGGACCATCCCGATCATCCTTCGTCCTCCTCGTCGTAGACCGTGCCGGCGCGCCGCCCGTAGGCGATCCAGCCCCGCACGGCCTCGGTCACGTACATCACGCCCAGCCCCGCGGCCAGGATCCAGATCGCCGCCGGGGAGACGTCGGTGGGCAGCAGCGCGAGAAGGGCCACGACCACGATCAGCCGGCCCTCCCAGCCGCCGCCGACGGCGGTGAGCCAGCGCGGCGGCACCTCGCCGCGCTGGCGCAGCCGGTAGACGACGTCGTAGTGGTGGAAGGCGATCGCGCACAGCAGGGCGAAGGTCGCAGGATCCGCGTCGGCGTCCGCGCGGGCGGAGACCCAGGCGATGGCGGCGAACTCCCCGGCGCGCAGCAGCGGCGGGACGAGCCAGCGCAGGGCGTCCGTCTCGCCGCGGGCGCTCGCCGCGCCCGCCAGGACCACGAACCAGGCGCACACGACCAGGGCCAGCGGGCGCGAGGCGTCGGCGCCCGCGATCAGCGCGGTGGCGAACACCGGCAGCACACCGACGAGCGTCAGCAGCCAGCCCGGCAGCGGCAGCAGCGGGCCGAGCACCCGGGCGATCGCGGTGCCGATCGGGCCGTCGTCGCGGTAGGCGCGCAGGCGCTGGGCGCCCTCGGACTCCGGGACCGCCGCGCTGCTCCCTGCGGTGCGCAGGGAGCGCAGGGCGCGCCCGAGCACGACGTAGGTGCTCGCCCAGCCGCCCCAGACGAGCAGGACGTAGAAGACGATCCGCGCGTCGAAGAGCGCCGCGGCCAGCGAGATCGCCGCGAAGCGCTCGCCGATCGGGAACATCATGATCTTCTTCGCCCAGACGACCCGGCGGTTCTTGCCCGCGCGGCGCCAGAACCGCTTCGCGCGCAGGACGGCGCCGGCGGGGGCGTCGGCGGCGGGCCGGGCGGCCTGCGCGTCGGCCGCGGCCCGCTCCTTCGGCGTCCTCGCCCAGTACGGCAGGCCCGAGCCGAAGCCGTCCCACGGCTGCTCCAGCGGCGGGAAGTCCATCGCGGCGTCGGCGGTCTGCTTGATGGCCGGGTAGGAGAAGTCGATCGCGTGGCGCGCGGTCTGCAGCGCCAGCGCGGCGCACGCGAGGTGCCAGACGGGATCGCCCTGGGCGGCGGCGCCCGCCGCGAGGCCGGCGAAGACGAGGTACTCCTTGGACCGGTCGAAGACGGAGTCCAGCCAGGCGCCGAGCTTGGAGAACGTGCGGGTGTAGCGCGCGGTCTGCCCGTCGACGCAGTCGAGCGTGAAGGCCGCCTGGAGCAGGACGGCGCCGGTGATCAGCCCCCAGCGCTCGCCCGTGGCGAAGGCGAGCGCGGCGAGCAGGCCCACGAACAGCGACACGACCGTGATCTGGTTGGGCGTGAAGCCGCGCTTGGCGCACCAGCGGGCGATGTACTGCGAGTAGGGGGAGACGAAGTAGGTCGTGAAGAACCCGTCGGAGGCCTTCACCGCCGAGGTGCGCAGGGCCTTGTCCTCGTCGAAGGCGTCGATGCGCTCGGTGGAGCGCTCGACGGCGGCGGCCGACAGCGGCCGCGACCAGTACAGGCGGCGCAGGTTGGAGATGCGCACCACGACGTCGGAGCGCACGAGGCCGACGAGCAGCAGGGCGACGACGTCCTCGCCCGCGGCCGCGACCCGGCGCTCGAGCTCGGCGGCGCCCTCGGGGTCGAGCTCGACGTCGTCGGGGCCGCGGTGGTCGGCGCCGTCGCCCTCGTGCTCGGCGTCGCTGCCCGCGTCGCCGGCGAGGTCGAGCTCCATCGAGCGCACGGCGTCGCGCTCGTCGCGCTCGTCGTCCTCGCCCTCCTCGTCGAGGCCGGCCGCGACCCGCGCGGCACGCCGCTCGAGCACCCGGTGCCAGGCCAGCCGCCAGGTGCCGCGCTTGAGCTCGAGCTCCGCGCGCCACTCCGCGGGGGGCGCGGCGGCGGGCACGGCGAGGCGGTCGGCGATCTCGACGAGGGTGTCGCGGTCGGCGGCGTCGACCTTGATCACCCCGAGGAAGGCCGAGTTGGGGCGGTGGACGTTGTGGTAGGCCGAGCCGGCCGAGACGATGCGGCCGCGGCGGGCCCGCAGCTTGAACGCGAACGGCCGCCCGGACTTGCCGCCCGTCACGAGCGCGCCGGTGGCGATGCGGGGGTCGGCGAGCAGGCCGGCGAGCGCCTCGCGCTGGGTGATCAGGTCGCCTTGGAGGACGACGACGCCGCCGCTGACCGCCCCGGCGACCGTGGCCACGCGGCGCAGGTCGGCGCCCGCGTCCGGCGCGACGTGCAGCTCCGCGCCCGCCGCGTCGGCGATCGGGCGCAGCACCGCCTCGAACCCGGGCCGTGTCACGACGTGGACGGCGGGGAGCGCGAGGCCGGTCAGCTGATCGAGCAGGCGGCTGAGCAGCGAGGTGCCCTGGAAGCGCTGCGCGGCGGACGGGCCGCCGCCCTCGGCGGTGGTGGTCGCGAGCACGACGGCAGCGGCCACGCCGGTGGCGCGGCCGCCGGCGCTGGCGACCCGAGGCGCGGGAGGGTGGCGGACAGCGCTCGTCACGGCGGGGGAAGGCTATCCGGCCAGCCCGTCGAGCAGGGCGACCCATGACCGTGTGATCGGTCCGACGTCGTAGCGCTTGGCGGCCTCGATGCCCGCGGCGCCCTCACGCGCACGGCGCGCGGGATCGCCCAGCAGCGCATCGAGTGCGGCGGCGAGGCCCGCGACGTCACCGGCGGGGACGAGCGTCCCGTCGACGCCGTCGGTGACGATCTCCGACGGGCCGCGCGGGCAGTCGAAGCTCACGACCGGCAGCCCCTTGCTCATCGCCTCGACGAGGACCATGCCGAAGCCCTCCCAGCGCGAGGAGAGGACGAAGGCGCCCGCCTCGCGCAGCACCGTCCCGAGGCGGCGGGCCTGGCCGGCGAGCAGGACGGAGTCGTGCAGGCCGAGGTCGAGCACCTGGCGGCGCAGGGCGGCGCGAGCCGGGCCGGTCCCGTAGATGCGCAGCTGCCAGTCCGGGTGCTGCGGCGCGACGCGCGCCCACGCGTCCAGCAGCAGGTCGAAGCCCTTCTGGCGGTTCAGCCGCCCGGCGGCGATCAGCACCGGCGTGCGCGTGTCGCTCGTGCCGGGCCCCAGCGGCGGGATCGCGTTCGGGATCCTGGCGACGACCGTCGGCGCACCGCCGAGCGCCGCGGTGTAGTCGCGCTCGTCGTCGGCGGTGAGGACCGACAGCGCGTTCAGGTCGGGGAGGGCGCGCAGGACGTCACCCTGCAGGCGCGGGCGGTGGGCGCGGAAGTGCAGGTGCTCCTGGGCGATCACCGTCACCCCGGCGGGCACGAGCTTGGCGGCGAGCACCGCGAAGGCCGGGCGCGTGACGATGAGGACGTCCCCCGGCCGCAGGGCGGCCAGCCGCGCGGCCAGCCGCCGGTCCGTTCGCCGCGAGCACCACGGGTACGCGTGGTCGTCGGGGTGCACGAGCAGGCTCGGGGCACGCCCGCGGCCGGCGCGCTGGTCGTCGACGTCCTCGACCCGCACGCCGTCGGGGAAGGCGAAGAACGGGTCCTCGCGGCGGCGCACGAGCGACAGGAGGGTGACGTCGCGGCCGGCCTCGGCGAGGCCGCCGGCGAGGTTGAGCGTCGTGCGGATCGTCCCGCCCATGCCGTAGGCGTGCAGGAGCAGGACGTGGACGGTGCCGCCGGTGCCGGTCCCCGCCGCCGGACGGCGCCGCGAGCGCAGGGCGGCCCGGTGCAGCGCGACGGCGGGCGCGCCGAGCAGGCGCCGGCGGCGGGACTCCACGACGCCCTCGTCGGGCTCCTCGTCGCCGGTGCGGGCGCCCTCGGCGGCCGGCGGGTCGCCGACCCGGACGCTGAGGTTGTCCTCCACGGTCCAGTACGGCTGCGCCCAGCCGGCGGCGACGGCGACCCCGGGCAGGACGGCAGCGGAGGCGCGGCCCACGAAGCCGTCCAGGTGCCGCCCGGCGCGGCGCCCGCCCACGAAGAGGTCGTGGACGCCCGGCTCAAGGGCTGCGAGGTCGACGCCGTCGCCCGAGGCGTCCTCGGCGCGGGGGGGTGGCGGAGGTCGACCGTCCATGGTGCGGTCAACCTCCGCCACCCCCGTGGCACGCGCGCGCGCGACGACCGGGCCGGTGAGATCGGCGTCGAGCACGAGCACCGTCCCGTCCAGCCGGACCGCGTGGACCTCGGCGCCGTCCGGCGCGCGCTCGACGGTCGCGGTCAGCCGCCGCGCGTCCCCGGCCATGACGCGGACGCGCCGAAGCCCGCCGTCCGCGGCGGGCAGCACGACCGCCCGCGGGAGCTTCAGCCCGTCCGGCACGCGCACCTCGAAGGTGCGTCCGCCCGCGGACACGAGCGCCGCCAGCTCGACCTCGACCGAAGCCCCGGACTCCGGCTCGATGCGGAGCAGGCGGCCATCGAGCACCTCGACGCGCCGCGCCGAGGGTGGACCGCTGCCGGACACGCGGCTAGCGTAACCGCGCCGATGCACTACCTCGACTTCCTCGCGGGCATCCACGCCAACCTTCGGCCGCCGACCTACCTCGAGATCGGGGTGCGCCACGGCGACTCGCTCGCGCTCAAGCGCGAGCGGGGGTGGGCGATCGGCGTCGACCCGCAGCCGCGGCTGCGCGGCCGCACCTTCGACGAGCGCACGAGGATCTTCCGCCAGACGAGCGACGACTACTTCGCCCGCGACCGCCCGTTGCGCTTCTTCTCCCGCCACAAGGTCGCCCTGTCGTTCATCGACGGCCTCCATCACGCCGAGTTCGCCCTGCGCGACTTCATCAACGTCGAGCGCCTCTCACGCTGGAGCACCGCCGTGGTCTTCGACGACGTGCTCCCGCGCGACGCGGACATGGCCTCTCGCGACCGCGAGACGCGCGCCTGGACCGGCGACATCTACAAGCTCACCCAGGTCCTCGCCGAGCGCCGCCCGGACCTCGTGATGCTGCGCATCGACACCGAGCCGACCGGGCTGCTGCTCGTCCTCGGCCTCGACCCGCAGAGCACGGTCCTTCCCGACGCCTACGACGAGATCGCCCGCGAGCTGATCACGCCGGACCCGCAGGTCGTCCCGGAGGAGATCCTCACCCGCGCGGGCGCGCTGGACCCCCAGGAGGTCCTCGACGCGGACTTCTGGCGCTTCCTGCGCGAGAGCCGGGGCGAGCAGATCGAGCGCGCCGACGGCATCAAGGAGCTGCGCAAGCGGCTGCGCAAGGACTTCGGCGGCAGGAGCGGGATCTCCTACCTCGACACGCTGCGCCGGCGCTGAAGCCGGCCGAGCAGGCCGCGGCGCGGCGGCGCGACCTGCACGAGCACGGGCTCGGGCCGCTCGCCGAGCACGCCGTCGGCCCCGACGACCCGCGCCCTGAACGCGTGGGCGGAGAAG
Source organism: uncultured Solirubrobacteraceae bacterium (assembly GCA_963726825.1). Classification (GTDB taxonomy): domain Bacteria; phylum Actinomycetota; class Thermoleophilia; order Solirubrobacterales; family Solirubrobacteraceae; genus DATLGB01. The sequence continues at coordinate 955,899 of CAVSDT010000002.1, forward strand.
CCCGCGAGCCGCACGAGGACGCCGACGCTCCACGTCCCGGGTGTCAGGGCGACGCCTGAGCCCGCGGTCTGCGGGTCGTGGGTGGCCGTCGTGCGCACGACGGGGCGCACGCGGGTCGCGTCGGCCGGGTCGACGGCCTCCAGGCGCAGGGAGCGCCTGGACGGCAGGACGTGCTCCACGCCGTCCTCGGCGCGGATCAGCACGTCGGTGTGCGCCTTGGCCTCGTCGGTGACGTCGAGGTCGATCCCGACCAGGAAGGGGAGGAGGGCCTCCGGCGGCGCCCATGCGAGGCGCTCGCCGTCCTGACGGAGCTCGAGGCGCGTGCCGCCCAGGCGCGCCGCGAAGTGCAGCGTCTCCGTGCCCTCCTCGCCCGCCGTGCGCTCGTTGAGCCGCAGCCGCAGCCGCAGCCCGGTCTCGAACTCCGCCAGGGCGCGGACGCCCTCGAAGCGGTCGGCGCGCACGAGCGCGGCCAGCACGCGCCAGCTGAACGGCAGCCCGGGGTCCAACCGGGGCGGGAAGCGCTCGTCCATCAGCCGCCGCACCGCGTCGTAGAGCAGCCGGTTGAAGTCGTCCTCGCGCCGGACGTAGGCACCACCTTGGAGGCGGTTCAGCGCCTTGGTGCGGTACCAGTGCAGGTAGAGCTCGTCGCGGAACGGTCCCGGCTCGGTATGGGCGTCGATGACGTCCAGGACGGCGGGGACGTCGTGGCCGAAGTACTGGTCCGGATCCATCTTGGCGAACGACGAGTTGCCCTCGTCGCGGCGCATCCAGTGGTAGATCGGGTGGTCGGCGAGGATCGAGATCCGGTCGGCGAGGAAGTACGCGCGCATCACCACGACGTGGTCCTCCAGCCGCTGGCGGCCCTCGGGGAAGCGGATCCCGTGCTCCTGGAGCAACGCGCGGCGAAACAGCTTGTGCGGGGAGAGCAGGCGCACGAGCGGTGGCCACTCGAGGGTCACGCCGGTGCGGTTCTTGCGAAACAGCTCGCGCGCGACGTTCTTGCCGTGCCCCACGACCTTGCCGACGACGACGTCGGCGTCGTCGGCGCGGGCGCGGTCGCGCAGGCGCTCGAGCGCCTCGGGGTCCAGCACGTCGTCGTTGTCGACGTAGAGGACGTAGTCGCCGGTGGCGGCGTCGGTCCCGACGTTGCGCGGCCGGCCGGGCCAACCGGAGTTGGAGATGTGCTCGACCCGCGCCCAGGGCCGTTCGGCCGCCCAGGCGTCCAGGCGCGCGCCGGTCCCGTCGGTGGACCCGTCGTCGACGAGGATCGCCTCCCAGCGGCCGGCGGCGAGCGTCTGCGCGTCCAGGGACGCGAGGAGCTCGTCGATGTTCGCGCCCGGGTTGTAGACCGGCACGACGACGGAGATGTCCGGAGGGGCTGGCATCGGCCGCGGATGCTGCCAGGTCAGCGGCGGACGGCCTGCGACAGCCGTCGCAGCCGGTCGGCGACTCCCGGCGCCTGGCGGGCCAGGGCCCGCTTCCACGGCGTGCGCAGGCGCACCGTGGCGCCGTCGCTGACCACCGCCAGGTCACCCCCGGCGTCGGTCACCCGCTTCGCGGCCGGGGTGAAGCCGGCGATGCGCGGCAGCAGGACGACGACCCAGTCGCCGGCGCGCAGGGGACGCTCACCCGCCGCCGACAGGCGGGCCACGCCCGTCAGGACCGGCGTGACGTCCCCGTCGCCGAGCGCCTCCAGGCGCTCGCCCCGCTGCACGGCGAGGGTGAGCTCCGTGCGCTGCCGGACCGAGCGCACCAGCACCTCGAGCCAGTCACGCTCACGGTCGCGGGCCACGTCGAGGTCGATCCCGTCCAGCACGTCGGCGAGCTCGGCGGGCGGGACCCACAGGAGCCGGTCACCCTCCGGCCGCAGCCGGAACGGGCCCTGGGGGCCGCCCAGGCGCGCCTCGAGGTGGACGACGACGTCGTCGCCGTCGGCCGCGACGCGCGTGTGGGTCGCGAGCGTCCTGTAGCCCCGCTCGACCGTCGCGAAGCGCAGCAGCGGCTCGAGCTCGCCCCGCCGCAGCAGGGCGGCGCGGATCCGGCTGCTCAGCCACAGGCGGTCGTCCAGGCGCTCGGGGAAGCGCTCGGCCGTGATCGCGACCAGCTCGCGATGGATCGCGCGCTGCGCGTCCGGCGCGCGGTCGAGGAGGTTGACGCCGCCGGCGCGCTTGAGCACCTTGGAGCGGTACCAGTGCGCGACGAGGTGGTCGCGCAGCTCGCCCGGCTCGGTGTGCTCGTCGACGAGGTCGAGCACCCGGCGCAGGTCGCGGAAGTACGTCTCGGGGTCGAAGGTCGCCGACGCGTTGTGGCCCGGGCGCAGCACCCAGTGGTAGATCGGGTGGTCGGCGAGGATCGAGATGCGGCGCGCGTGGAAGTAGGCGTGCATGACGAACAGGTGGTCCTCGAGCCGGACCTTGCCGGCGGGGAAGCGGATCCCGTGCTCCTGGAGCAGCGCGCGCCGGAACAGCTTGTGGGGCGAGAGGAGGCGCAGCAACGGCTCCCAGTCCAGGCGCACCTCCCGGCGGTCGGCGCGGAAGACCGCGCGGGGGACGAGCTTGCCGTGGCCGACGGTCTTGGGGACGACCACGTCGGCCTCGTCGGCGACCGCCCGCTCGTGCAGGCGCTCGAGCGCCTCCGGGTCCAGCCAGTCGTCGTTGTCGACGAACAGCACGAACTCGCCACGCGCCCGCTCGAGCCCGACGTTGCGCGGCGTCCCCGGCCAGCCGGAGTTGGGGATGTGCTCGACGTGCGCCCACGGCCGCTGCGCCGCCCAGCCGTCGAGGCGCTCGCCGGTCCCGTCGGTGGACCCGTCGTCGACGAGGATGGCCTCCCACGCGTCGCCCGGCATGGTCTGGGCGTCGAACGACGCGAGCAGCTCGTCCATGTTCGCCCCCGGGTTGTAGACGGGGACGACGACCGAGAGCTTCACCGCGCCTGACACAGGGGGCCGCAGGCTAGCTGCAGGTGCCGCTGCCCCAGGCCCCGCACGCGACCGTGATCGCGTCGAAGGTCTCGAGCGTGATCGCACCGCCCCGGTTCGGGAGGATCGTGGTGACCTCGCCCCAGCTCTTGCGCCCGTGCACGTCGTCCTCGGGGTAGCCCTGGACGTCGAGGCGCAGCTGCTCGCCCGGCTGCAGGGTGTCGTCGGCGGTGAAGGCGTACGTGCGCCTGCGGAAGCGCAGGCGGTAGCCGAGCAGGGAGACGGGAGCGGCCGCGTGGTTGGTCAGCGTGACCACCTCCCTGCCCTTCGGCTTGACGTCGACGCCGACGAGGTTCGCGAGCGGGTCCGCGCAGTTCTCGGGGCACGGGTAGACCATCGAGGCGCGGATGTCGCCCTCGGGGTCGAAGAGGAACGCGCCGTCGCCCTTGTTGTCGAAGACGGCCTTCTTGAGGCCCCAGAAGCGCGTGTCGGCCGTGTCCGTACCGCGGCCGACCTTGACCGTGATCGTCTGGCTCGGGGCGACCAGCGTCCCGGGACCGAACGTGTAGCGGCGCAGGCCGGAGTCGCGCACCCACCACCCCGACAGGTCCAGCGTCTGCACCGTGTCGGTGTTGCGGATGACGACGTACTCCTGGTCGAGGTGCTCGGCGTCGGCGCCCGGCGGGTCGGCGTTGACCCACACGGACATCGGGAGCCCGTTCTGGTAGCCGGCCCCGCAGCCGTCGGGATCGAAGACGCCGAGCTGCAGGCGGGCCGCCTCGCGGGTCAGCGCGGCGTAGCGCTCGTTGAGGTGCGTCTCGACCGAGTTGGGCAGCCAGACCGCCAGCCCGCGCTCGATCAGGTCCGTCCCGATGTCGTGGTAGCGGCCCTTGATGCGCACCGCGACGGAGCGCAGCGGCCGCCTGCGCGACACGCTCTCGGGGTTCTGCACCGACAGTCGCACCCGGCCCTTGGCGCGCTTGAGCAGCTCGTCGACCCGCTGGTTGGCCTCGGCGGCCTTGCACTCACCGGCCTTCGTCGAGTAGTCCGACAGCTCCATCGCCTGCACGCCCGTGATGCGGGTGTGGGCGTAGGTGCGCCGCGGGGTCCCGTTGACGTGCACGTCGAGCGTGTCGCCGTCGTCGGCGCCGAACGGCGCCGTCCCCCTGGTGATGTCGCAGCGGGGCGTCGTGGTGCCCACCACGCACGGCCCGCGCTGGACGGCGGAGGCGGCCGGCGCGGCGATGGCGAGCAGCAGGAGGGTGAGCAGGGCGGTACGGAAGCGCATCGATGACTGCCAACCCGGCGGCTGCCGGATGGTTGCGCCCCGCAGGACCCGGCCGCCGGCCGGACGAACTTCGCGCCGGCGGTGAAAGTCCGTCGCCGCCGGACCCGTTGCATGCGGCATGGAGCCGTCCGACATCCTGCAGCTGCGCATCCTGCGCGGGGTCTCAGCCGACGAGGTGCACGCCGACGGAGAGCTCGACGTGGCCTCGACGGTGCAGCTCGACGAGGTGCTCACACGCTCCGTGGGGGAGGCCCGGTCGATCGACCTCGACCTCAGCGGCCTGTTCTTCTGCGACGTGCCCGGCGTGCGGCTGCTCGCCGACGTGGCGGTGGCTGCCGCGGCGGCCGGCGTCGCGTTCCGCGTGCGCGGGGTGCAGGGCGACCTCGCCCGCCTGCTGGGCCTGCTCCGCGTCGAGCTCCCGATCGTCTAGCGGCACTCGAACCCGGGGCGGCCCCGGGAGTGCCGGTCCGGCGACGGCCCGGTAGCGTCGAGGCGACCGTGTCGCACCTGCACGTCTCGGACCTCGCCTACGCCCATCCCGGCGGTGAGACCCTGTTCTTCGACGTCTCCTTCAAGCTGCCCCCCGGGCGGCACGCCGGGCTGATCGGCGCCAACGGCGTCGGCAAGAGCACGCTGATGCAGGTCGTGGCCGGGGTGCTGGAGCCGGATCAGGGGGACGTCGCGACCGGCGGCGACCTGCGCTACATGGCCCAGGACGTCGGCCTGGGCGGCGGGACCGTGCGCGAGCTGCTGCTCGCCGGAGCGCCCGTGCGGCTGCGCGCGGCGGGGGCCGCGATGCTCGCCGCCGAGCGCGAGCTCGCCGCGGGGGACGAGCGCGCCGGCGTGCGGCTCGGCGAGGCGATCGGCGAGTGGTCCGTCCTCGGCGGCTACGAGCTCGAGGGCCAGTGGGACGCGTCCTGCCGGCGGATCGTGCGGGCCGGCCTGGACGAGATCGGCGACCGCGAGGCCACAGCGCTGTCCGGCGGCGAGCGCAAGCGGCTCGTGCTCGACGCCCTGTTCGCCTCCGAGGCCCCGATCCTGCTCCTCGACGAGCCCGACAACTTCCTCGACGTCCCCGCCAAGCGCGACCTGGAGCGCCAGATCGCCGCCTCGCGCAAGACCGTCCTGCTCGTCTCCCACGACCGCTCGCTGCTCGCGGCCGCCTGCGACCGCATCGTCACGCTCGAGGGCGACGGCGCCTGGGTCCACGACGGCTCCTACGCCACCTACGCGGACGCTCGCAGGCGCCGCCAGGAGGAGCTCGGCGACCGGCTCGCGCGCTGGAAGGCCGAGGAGGCACGGCTCAAGGACCTCGTGCGCGCGTTCAAGGAACGCGCCCGCTTCGACTCGGCGTGGGCCAAGCGGGCCAACGCGATGGAGTCCCGCCTGAAGCACTTCACCGCGGACGGTCCGCCCCCGCCGCCCGTCGGCGAGCACTCGATCAAGGTCCGCCTGCGCGGCGGCGACAGCGCCCGCAGGGTGCTCGACCTCGCCGACGTCGCCATCGACGGGCTCGTGCGGCCGTTCACCGACGAGGTCCACTACGGCGAGCGGCTCGGGATCGTCGGGCCCAACGGCTCGGGCAAGTCGCACCTGATCCGGCTGCTGGCGGGGGAGTCCGTCGGCCACAGCGGGCTGCTGCGCCTCGGCCCGCGCGTCTCCCCGGGCCTGTTCACGCAGATGAACGCGCGACCCGACTGGCGCGCCCGCACCGTGCTCGACATCGTGATGGAGCGGGTCAGGTCCCACGAGGGGGCGATGCAGGCGCTGGCCCGCTACGGGCTCGCGGACGCCGCGCGGCGTGAGCCCTCGACGTTGTCGGGCGGCCAGAAGGCCCGGCTGGAGATCCTCTGCCTCGACGTGGAGGGCCACAACCTGCTGCTGCTCGACGAGCCGACCGACAACCTCGACATCGACTCCTCCGAGGCGCTCGAGGGTGCGCTGGAGGGCTTCCAGGGGACCGTCGTGGCGATCAGCCACGACCGGGCGTTCCTCACGCGGATGGACCGCTTCTGGCTGTTGACCCACGACGGCCGGGTCAAGACGCTGCCCGACGTGCGGACGGCGTTCGAGGCGATCGGGGCCTAGAGGCGGCGCCTAGAGGGCGGCCTGGAGGACCTGCTTGGCGATCGGGGCGGCGGAGGCGCCGCCCGCGCCGCCGCCGACGACCATCACCGCGACCGCCACGTCCGGATCGCCCGCGGGGGCGAAGGCGACGAACCACGCCGTCGTGTTCTTCGGGTCCGTCGCGCCGGTCCCGGTGGCGGTGAGCTCGGCCGTCCCGGTCTTGCCGGCCACGGTCACGCCCGGGATGGCGGCCGCGGTGCCGGTGCCGCCGCGCACGACCGCGATCATGGCCTCGCGCACCTGGCCGGCGACCCGGCGCGACACGACGCGGCGGCGGCGCTTGGGCTCCTCGCGCACGACCCGCGGGCGCATGCGCACGCCGTCGTTGGCGATCGTGGCCCCGACGGAGGCCATCTCCAGCGGGGTGGCGAGGTCGCGCTCCTGCCCGATCGAGGCCGAGCCGATCGCGAGGTCGTCCTTGAGCTCGGACGCGGCGGAGATCTGCGCGGGCTTGGCGGCGGGCACGCGCGGCTGCTCGTTGAACCCGAAGCGCTCCGCCATCCTCACGATCCGCTTCGCGCCGACCTTGGCGCCCAGGGGCGCGAACACGGAGTTGCAGGACTCGGCGAAGGACTCGAGGAGGCTGCCTCCGCAGGACTCGTTGGACGCGTTGGCCAGCCGCACGCCCGAGAGGGTCGCGCCGGTGGTGACCGGGAACGAGTCCGACAGCTTCGCCTTGCGGGCGGCCAGCGCGGCGGACAGGGTGATGATCTTGAACGTCGAGCCCGGCGGCTGGGGGGCGGAGACGGCGAGCCCGGCGAGCGCGAGCACGGAGCCGTCGGACGGGCGGATGACCGCCACGCCGGCCTCCCTGTCCCCGAGCGCCGACTGCGCCGAGCGGGTCAGGCCGAGGCGGATGGTGGAGTGCACGTCGCGGCCCTTGGCGGCCTTGACCCGCTTGACCACGCGGTCGCCGAAGCGCAGGGACGCCGACGGGCGGCCGCTGAGGCGCGCGGCGTAGATGCGCTCGAGGCCCGTCGCGGGCTCGCCCGCCACCGCCGGCTCGCCGGCGATGCCCGCGCCGATCGGGTCGTCGGCCAGGGCGCTGCCGTCGGCGGCCAGGACCTCGCCGGCGGCCGGGCGCGGACCGGCGCGGCGCACCGGTGTCTCGCCCTTGCGCAGGCCGGGGAGGCGCAGCCGCGGGTCCCACGCCACGCGCCCCCTGCCGTCGGCGTCGACGGTCGGGAGGCGGACGGTGCCCCGCAGGGTCCCGAAGATGTCGGTGCGCATCGAGACGGGGACCGTGACGGCGCCGCCCCGCAGCTTCCCCGGCTTGCCGACGGTCGTCCGCTCGACGCCGGCTGCCTGGTACGCGCGGCCGTAGGACCGCTTGAACGCCGCCAGGGACGGGCGGCCGGTGCCGCCGGTCTGTCGCCACATGGCGGCGAGGTCGCCGCGGGTCCAGGCGCGGGCGAAAGCCGTGGCGGCGGCCTCACGACGGTCGTCGGCGGCGGCGCGGTTGCGCTGCACGACGACGACCGCGACGCCGGCGGCGACGAGCAGCACGATGGCGAGCCCGGCGAGCAGCGGCCCGCGGGCGGGGCCGCGGCGGCGGCGCGGGCCGAGCCCCGGGGCGCGGCGCCCGCGGGTGCGCGAGGCCGGCGAACCGAGGAGGGCCGAGCCGGTCCGGCGCGACGAGGAGACGTAGCGGCCAGTGGACCGGCGACGGGGAGCCATTCGACCTCAGGGTCTAGCCGGTCGGGCGGACGGGTGACGGCCGCCGGACCTAGAGTGCAGAGCCTTGCGGCGAGCAGCTTCCAACCCGCGGCGGCGGTTGCGGCTGCCCTCCCTGCGTGCCGAGGGCGACATCGCGATCGACCTCGGGACCGCCAACACCGTCGTCTTCGTGCGTGGCAAGGGCATCGTCATGTCCGAGCCCTCGGTCGTCGCCATCGACCAGCGCACCGGCGAGGTCCACGCCGTCGGCACCGACGCCCAGCAGATGATCGGGCGCACCCCCGCCTCGATCTCGGCCGACCGGCCGCTGCGCCACGGCGTGATCGCCGACTTCGAGGTCACGGAGGCGATGCTCAGCCAGTTCTTCTCCAAGGTCCTCACGAGCCGCTTCTCGCGCCCGACCGTCGTCATGTGCGCGCCGTCGGGCATCACCGACGTCGAGCGTCGCGCGATCGAGGAGGCCTCCCTGAGCGCCGGGGCGCGCCAGGTCCACCTGATCGAGGAGTCCCTCGCGGCCGCGATCGGGGCCGGGCTGGACATCGCCGAGCCGTTCGGCCGCATGGTCGTCGACATCGGTGGCGGCACGAGCGAGGTGGCGATCATCTCGCTCGGCGGGATCGTCGTCTCGCGCTCCGTGCGCACCGGCGGCTACGACCTCGACGAGGCGATCGGGACCCACCTGCGCCTCGAGCACCGGATGGCGGTCGGGACCGGCTCCACGGAGGCGGTCAAGCTCGAGGTCGGATCGGCCGGCCCGCTCGAGGTCGAGCGCGAGACGCGCGTCCGCGGCCGCGACCTGCTCTCGGGGCTCCCGCGCGAGATCATCCTCACCTCGCAGGAGATCCGCTCGGCGCTGGAGGCCCCCGTCGCGGAGATCATGACGGCGGTCCACGCGACGCTCGAGGAGGCGCCGCCGGAGCTCGCCGCCGACATCACCAAGGCGGGCATCGTGCTGGCCGGCGGCGGCGCGCTCCTGCGCGGGCTGACGGCCCGGATCGAGCGTGAGACCGGCATGGAGGTGACGATCGCCGAGGACCCGCTGACGTGCGTGGCGCTCGGCGCCGGGCAGACGCTCGAGGAGCTCGACGCCCTCGCGCGGGGCGCGCGCTAGCAGCGCATCGACGGCCGGCCGGCGAGTGACCGGGTCCTGACACCGGGCCTTGCGGGACTCCTGGGCGGCGCCTAGGACTGGGGACACAACGATCCGGCCGCACGCCAGGGGGGTGGCGGCCAGAAAGTCGAGACGCTCTTGCGAGCTCCGCGTCCGGTGCTGGTCGGCCTCACGGCGACCTGCGCCCTCATCGCTGCCGCGCCTGCCGGCGCGGCGCCTGGGCCCTCGGCCCTGTCGGCCTTCCGGTCCGACGCCACGTCGGCGACCGTCGTGCGCCCGGCCGGCACCGAGCGCGCGTCCTTCCTGCGCGGGCGGGTGAGCGCCGCGAAGCTGGGTGGGGGCCCTGCCGAGACGCAGGCCGCGACCGCGTTGGCGAAGTACGGCGGCGCCGTCGGCGTGACCGACCCGGCCACGCAGCTGCGCCTGGACGGCGTCGCGGCCGACGCCTCCGGGGCCCGGACGGCGCGCTACACGCAGGTCGTCGACGGCGTGCCGGTGTTCGCGTCCCGCGTCATCGTCGCGCTCGGCGCGGAGGGACGGGGCCTGCGCGCCCTGGCCGCCGCCGTGCGGCCCGGCGTCGCCGGGGTGGCGACCACCCCGACCGTCTCGCGGACGGCGGCGGAGAACACGGCCTCGCAGCAGATGGGGGCGTCGCGGGCCTTCGCGCCGACGCAGCTGGTCGTCTACGCGCCCGCCGGGGCCGAACCGGCGCTGGCGTGGTCGGTGGACCGCCTCTCCGCCGACGGCGCCACGCACGAGATCACGATGGTCGACGCCCGGTCGGGTGCGACGACCGCGGTGCTCGACCGCATCGCCGACGCGCGCAACCGCTCCATCCACGACATGGCCGGCAGGGGCATCGACCTGTTCCTGCCCGGCCGGCTCGTCCGCTCCGAGGGCCAGTCCGCCACCGGCGACGGCGACGTCGACGCCGCCTACGACGGCACGGGCGCGACCTACGACTACTACGAGGGGACGTTCGGGCGCGACTCCTACGACGACGCCGGCGCCGAGCTGATCTCCTCCGTCCACTACGGCCGCGGGTACGAGAACGCGTTCTGGAACGGCGAGCAGATGGTCTACGGCGACGGCTTCGCCACGCTCGACGTGACGGGGCACGAGCTCACCCACGCGGTGACCGAGCGCACGGCCGGCCTGGAGTACCAGGACCAGTCGGGCGCGCTCAACGAGTCGCTGTCGGACATGGCGGCGTGGGACGTGGACCCCGAGGACTCCACGCTCGGCGAGGACCTCCCGATCGGCGCCATCCGCGACCTGCGCGACCCGGGCGCCTACGGGCAGCCGGCGACGGGCGCCGAGTACGACTGCACCACGGCCGACAACGGCGGCGTGCACACCAACTCGGGCATCCCGAACAAGGTCTACGCCAACCTCGTCGACGCCCTCGGCCGTCCCGCGGCCGCCCAGGTCCGCTATCGCGCCCAGACGACGTACCTGACGCCGCGCTCGACCTTCGCGGACGCCCGCGCCGCGTTCGTGCAGGCCGCCGCCGACACCGGCGCGAGCACCACGGCGGCCGGCGACGCCTGGAGCGCCCAGGGCATCACCCCCTCCTGGTCGCCCGCCTGCTGAGCCGCCGACCGCCCCGGCCCTCCTGGACGCCCGCCTGCTGAGCCGCCGACCCGCCCGGCCCCGCCCGGCCCCGCCCGGCCCCGCACCCCCGCCGGGAGGGGGTGGTCGGGGTTGACCGCGCGATTCGCCGTCAACCCCGACCACCCCGTCGACGGGGTGCGTCAGAAGACGCGCGGAGGTGACGGAGGTGTGCCTACGCGTAGGCTCGCGACCCTGACTGCGACCGGTTCACCGCGATGAGGCCGCAGACCACCGCGCTGCTGCGCTGCCCGTCCTGTCGGGCCGCGGGATCGCTCCGTCTCTCGGTCGAGGCCCAGGACGATGCGGAGGTCCGGGAGGGCGCGCTGCGCTGCGGGCGCTGTGGGCACGTCGCCCCCGTCCGGGGCGGGATCGCCGACCTGCTCCACGACGCGCCGCCGTTCGTCACCGCCGAGGTCGCGGGGCTCGAGCGCTTCGCCGCCGTGATGCGCGCCGACGGCTGGGACGAGGCCCGCGTGCTGCGGCTGCCCGACGAGCCGAGCCCGTACTGGCAGGGACAGAAGGCGAGCTTCGAGGCGCTGCTGGCCGGCGAGGCGTTCGCTCCCGGCGAGCGCCTGCTCGACGTCGGGTCCAACACGTGCTGGGCGTCGGCGGCGTTCGCGCGCCGGGGCCTGGACGTCGTCGCGCTCGACATCGCCGACACCGCGCTGCAGGGCCTGCGCACCGCGGACTGGTGGATGCGCCGCGACGGGACGCGCTTCGAGCGCGTCCGCGGGGTGATGTTCGACCTCCCCCTGGCGGCGGGGACCCTGGACCACGTCTTCTGCTGCGAGGTGCTGCACCACAACTCGCTCCTGAACCTGCTGCGCACCTTCCGCGAGGCGTTCCGGGTCCTGCGCCCGGGTGGCCGCGTGTCCGTGCTGCGCGAGACGCTGCGGGCCCCCGGCGCGCCGCAGCTGCGCCCGGGCGCCGAGGTGGCCGAGTTCGAGGGCCACGAGCACGCGTTCCTCGCCGCCACCTACCTGCTCGCGGCGCGGCTCGCCGGCTTCCGCGTCCGCCTGCTCGAGCCGGCGGGCCACTGGGTCCTGCGCGACGAGCCGTTCCGCCCCGAGCAGCGCTCGAGCCGGACCGCACGCCTGAAGGTCGACACCCTCGACTGGATGCGCCGCCGCCCGCGCACCCGCCGCGTGTACGTCCTGTGGCTCTACCACGTGGCCGGCTCGGTGCCGCTCTCGTTCGTGGCGACCAAGCCGGGCTAGTCGGCCCACCAGCCGCGCTCGCCCACGACGTCCCCGCGCGGGTCCTCGCCGAGACCGGGCGCGCCGAAGACGAGCAGCTCGAGGCCGTCCGGGCCGGCCTCGTAGCCACGCCACGTGCCGGGCGGGACACGCACGACGTCGAGCTCGGCCACGGCGATGATCTCGTCGTCGAGCTTCATCCGCCCGCTCCCGTGCACGATCACGAAGACCTCCTCCTGCGTCTTGTGCGTGTGGCCGTAGGGGAAGCGGTAGCCGGGCGGGATGCGCTGGAAGCTCAGCCCGGAGTGCTCGAGCCCGAGGGCCTCGCTCGCGTGACGGAACTCGAGGCCCGGCGAGCCGGCGAAGCTGGACCCGAGGTCCTGCAGGTCGGCGCGGAGGTTTCGCCTCGAGAAGGGCATCAGCGGTGGTGGACGGCCTCGACGTCGAACCCGTCGGGATCCAGGACGAACGCGCCGTAACAGCCGGGGCGCTCGCCGGGGCCGCCGTGGTCCTCGTAGCCCGCGGCGATCGCGGCGGCGTGGAACGCCCGCACGGTCGCGTCGTCCGGGGCGGGGAACGCGAGGTGGACGTGCCGGGTCAGCGGCCGCCCGTCGCTGACGAGCGAGAAGCTGAAGTCGCTGCCGCGGACCTGCACGTGGCCCGGCTCGTCCGCGGCGATCTGGAGCCCGAGGTGCGGGGCGACCGTCGCGTAGAAGCGCTTGGAGGCCGCGGGGTCCCCGACGCGCAGCCACAGGTGGTCGATCTGGCCGTCCGGGACCGCGGGCGCGCGACCGGTGTGCACCGCCTCGACGCTGTTGCCGTCCGGGTCGAGGAGGAAGCCGCCGTAGTAGTCGGGCGTGTAGACCGGGCGCTCACCGGGGGCGCCGTCGTCGCGGTACCCGGCAGCGATCCCCGCCCGGTGGAACGCGTCGACGGCCTCGCGCGACGGGGCGCGGAAGCCGACGTGCAGGCCCTGGGTGACGGGGTGGTCGGCGTCCGCCGGACCGATCGCCCAGTCCGCCCACTCGACGGTGCCGTCGTCGGCGGCGCTCGTCTCGACACCGAGCTCGGCGAGGACGGTGCGGTAGAAGCGCGCGGACGCGGCGAGGTCCGAGACGGCGATCCCGACGTGGTCGAACACCCGGCGGAGGGTACCGACGGGCGTAGCCTCAGCCGCATGGACGAGATGCGTGCCGTGGCCTACACCGAGTGCCTGCCCGTGGAGGACGAGCGCAGTCTCGTGGACGTCGAGCTCCCGGTGCCCGAGCCCGGCCCCGGGGACCTGCTCGTCGACGTGCGGGCCGTGTCGGTGAACCCGGTCGACGTCAAGCTCCGCGGCGGCCTGGCACCGGACGGCCCGAGGGTGCTCGGGTTCGACGCTGCGGGCGTCGTGGTCGGCATGGGGGAGGACGTCAGCTCCTTCGCGGTCGGCGACGAGGTCTACTACGCCGGCTCGATCCCGCGCCAGGGCTCCAACGCCGAGCGCCAGCTCGTCGACCACCGGATCGTCGGCCGCAAGCCCGCCACGCTGGACTTCGCCGACGCCGCCGCCCTCCCGCTGACCGCCCTCACCGCGTGGGAGTGCCTGTTCGACTGCCTCGCCCTGCGCCCGGGTGGGCTGCAGGAGACGGGGTCGATCCTCATCACCGCCGCCGCGGGCGGCGTGGGGTCCATGGCGCTGCAGTACGCGCGTCTGCTGACGGGCCTGACGACGATCGGGACCGCGTCGCGGCCGGAGTCCGCCGACTGGGCCCGCGAGATGGGGGCCCACCACGTCGTCGACCATCACGCCGACCTCGCCGAGCAGGTGCGCGCACTGGTCCCGGGCGGCGTGGACGCGGCCCTCTCCTCGGGCCACACGGACACCCACTTCGACGCGCTCGTCGCCGTGCTGCGCTCGCGCGGGCGCCTCGTGGCCATCGACGAGCCCGAGGGCCTCGACACGCTCCCCCTGAAGGCCAAGAGCATCACCTTCACCTGGGAGTACATGGGCACCCGGGTCGAGCAGGACGGCCCGGACGTCGGGCTGCACGGCCGCATCCTCGACGAGCTCGCGCGGCTCGTCGACGCCGGGCTCATCCGCACGACGGCCACGCGCCGCCTCGAGGGCATCGACGCCGCCACCCTGCGCGAGGCGCACGCCCTGGTCGAGGACGGCTCGATGATCGGCAAGGTCGTGCTCGCCCGCTGAGGCGCCCGGGCCGCCGGTCACCGGGTGGCTCAGGCGCCGGTCCGGGGCGCGGTGCCCAGCAGACGCCGCAGCGTCGCCGGGTTGGCGGGCCACGCGGCCTCGAGGCGCTCGCGCGGGACGCTGCGGGCGGCGTAGCGCAGCAGCAGGACGACGGCGACGACGTCGTCGAGGGGGCCGATGACGGGGAGGAACTCGGGCAGGAGGTCGATCGGGGACACGACCCACGCGATCGCCACGAGCAGCGCGACCTTCGCCCGTCGGGGCACCGCCGGGTCCCCGCGCAGGGTGCGCGCGGTGGTCACGCAGGCGGGGAGGAACTCGGCGATGTCGCGCAGCAGCCCGGGCGGCAGGCGGCCGGCCAGCAGGACCATCGCAAGGACGCAGACGGCCCAGACGCCGATGGCGACGCCCGCGACGACGAGGAGGCTCATGACCTCAGGATGGCCGTGCGGGGTGAACGGGCGATGAGCGCGGGCTGCCCAGCGCGAGGACGCGCCAGGCTTCATGTGCCCTTCATCCGGCCACGGGAGCGTCCCGCGGATGCCGCACCTCTCCGAGCTGCACGGTGCCGCGACGCACCTCGCCGTCATCGCGATCCCCCTGTACCTGCTCGTGCTCGTGCTCGGACGGCTGGGCCGCGGCGGGGATGCGGTCCGCGCGTGGGTCCCGTGGGTGCTTGGCGCGGCGCTCCTCGGCGTGGCGTCCAGCGGTCTGACCGGCCTGCTCGTCAAGGGCCAGAGCGAGACGCAGCTGCGCGGCAGCGACTACGGCATCGGCGGCATCCACTTCTGGCTCGGGATCGCCCTGGCCGTCGTCCTGCTGGCCGCGGCCGGCCGCACGGTCGTGCGGCGGCGCCGCGGCGAGGCCCCCTGGACGGTCGGCGGCGCCGGGCTCGCGATCGCGCTCGTCGCCGCCGTGGCGGTGTTCGCCCAGGGCTACTTCGGCGGGCGCATGACCTACGAGCACGGCGTCGGCGTGCAGGCCCTCGGGGAGGGCGCGCAGTCCGCGACCGGGGCCTCCGCGCTCCACGTCGCGCTGGCGTCGGGCACGGATGACGCCGCGGCCGGCAAGGCCGCGTTCGCGCGCACCGGGCTCGGGTGCGCCAGCTGCCACGGCGAGCAGGCCGAGGGCGCTCGCGGCCCGCGCCTGGCCGGCGGCAAGAAGCTCGATGACTTCCGCCGGGTGCACGAGCACGGCCTGTTCCCGCCATCGGTCGTCACGGACCGCGACTTCAAGGCGATCGACGCCTACCTGAAGACCCTGGGCACCGCCCGCGACTGACCCCGATCCCCGGGGGCTTCACGGTCCCCTCACGTCGATGTCGTGTCATGCCGGTCGTGACACGCGCCGACTGGGCCAACCTCCTCCTGCGGCTCTTCTGCGACTTCGTCGCGATCGGGGCGCTGTCGTGGTTGGTCGCACGACGGCGCCCCCGGCGCGGCCTGTTCATGGTCTTCGCGACCTTCAACCTCGGGCTCTTCGTCGTGCTCGCGGCGATCACGCACAAGCACGTGGGCCCCGCGATCGGCTTCGGGCTCTTCGCGATGCTCTCGATCGTCCGGCTGCGCTCGGAGCCGATCGCGAACATCGACCTCGCGTACTTCTTCAGCGCCCTCGTGCTCGCGCTCGTCAACGGGCTCCGGCTCGACGACGAGCTCCTGGCCGTCGCCCTCGACGCCGTCGTCCTGCTCGGGCTGTGGTTCGTCGACCATCCCGCCCTGTACCGGCGGACGGCGCGGCGGCGGGTGATCCTCGACGAGATCGTCCTGGGGGAGGCGGCGTTGCGCGACGCGCTCGCCGGCCGCCTTGGCCTCGACGTCGTCGACGTCACCGTCGAGGAGGTCGACTACGTGCGCGAGACGATGCGTCTCAGCGTGCGTCATCTGCAGGCCGCCGGCCGGCCTGAGCCCGAGCCCGCACTGGAGACCGCGTGAGCGCCCTGCAGGACGCCCTCGCCGCGTGCGCCCCGATCGGCCTGGAGGCACTCGACGCCGCCGCCGCGCTGCGCACCCGATCCGACAGCAAGCACGTGCTGACCACCGACGCGCTCGCCGACGTCATCCGCGCCCTGGCGCCGACGCACCGGGCCCTGGAGATCGACGGCCGGCGGACCTTCGCCTACGACACGATCTACTTCGACACGCCCGACCTGCTGACCGCCCGCGCACACGTGCAGGGCCGTCGCCGGCGGTTCAAGTGCCGCACGCGCCTCTACGTCGACACGGGCAGCTGCGCCTTCGAGGTCAAGGTCAAGGGCGGCCGGGGGGAGACGGTCAAGCACCGGCTCGACTACGAGGCCGCGGCCCACGGCACGATGACCCGCTCGGCGTGCGCGTTCCTCGCCGGGCACGCGGCGGACGTCGGCCGGCTCGCGCCGTCGCTGCGCACCACCTACCGGCGGCTGACCCTGGTCGCGGAGGGCGAACGGCTGACCGCCGACCTGGACCTCGTCCTGGGCGGGGTGCCGATCCGGCCCGGGCACGTCGTGGTGGAGGCGAAGTCGGCGACCGGCGACGGGCCGGCCGCCGCCGCGCTGCGCGCCGCTGGCAGTCGCCCCGTGGCGCTGTCGAAGTACGTCCTGGGCGTCGGCCTCTCCCGCGCCCCCGGTCCCCCCGCGGCGCTGCGGCAGACGTCCAGGCGCTGGTTCGCCCATGCGTAGCCGCCGGCTGCTGCTCGCGCTCATCGCCCTCGTGGTGCTGGCGACGGGCGGGGGCGCCTACGCCCTGTCGGCCACCGGCAGCTCCGCGAGCGGCAAGCCGTTCCACGGCGCCGCGGTCCCGCCGCTGTACACCGACGCCCAACTGACCGCGGTCCACGCCCCGCTGCTGGCCGCCGAGGCCCGCGGGCACCGTCTGGCGAAGGTGTGGCTCGACGCGCACCCCGTCACCGACGACGCCGCGTTCTCCGCGTGGGCGGTCGGGGCGATCGGGCCACCGCCGGGTGCGGGGACGCAGGCCGCCGAGCTGCGGCAGCTGAAGGCGATCGCGGCGCGCCGCACCACGGTCGAGGCCGGCAGCGCCGCGTGGGTCGAGTCCCACGGCAAGAAGCAGCCGTGGAAGCTGTTCCTCAAGCAGGACAAGCCGTTCGTGGCCGCGTCCACCGCGGCCGCCGCGAAGACCGCGCTCAGCGCCGGCCTCGACCTCGCCGGACGCCTGCAGCTCGCCGCGAAGTCCCGCTACGCCCGGCCCTCCCCGTACGTCGCCGACCCGGCGGTGCACGCCCTCAACCAGGCCCGCTACGCCGGTCAGGTGCGCGAGAGCTACCCGTCCAAGCACACCGCCGACGCCGGCGTCGGGCTCGCGATCCTCACGCCGATGGAGCCCCATCGCGCCACGGAGTTCCACTGGATGGCCGATGAGGTCGCATACTCCCGTCTCGTGGGTGGCGGTCACTTCATGTCGGATCTGACGGCCGGCGTCGAGCTCGGTGCGATGATCGGCGACTACGAGCGCCGCCGCCACGGACTGGACTGACGTGCGCCTGCTCGTCGTGGAGGACGAGGTCAAGATGGCGGCGCTGCTGCAGCGGGGCCTCGAGCGCGCCGGCTTCGCCGTCGACTGCGCCGGCACGGGGGAGGACGCGGTGTGGCAGGCGACGGCCTACCCCTACGACGTCCTGGTCCTCGACCGGATGCTGCCCGGGGTCGACGGGCTGGAGGTGATCCGGCGGCTGCGGGCCGCGCGGACGATGACGCCGGTGCTGATGCTCACCGCGCTCGGCGACCTCGAGCAGCGCGTCGAGGGCCTCGACGGCGGCGCCGACGACTACCTCGGCAAGCCGTTCGAGTTCACGGAGCTCGTGTCGCGCATCCGGGCGCTCGCGCGGCGTGGCCCCCCGACCCACGCGCCGGTGCTCCGTGTCGCCGACATCACGCTGGACCCCGCCGCCGCGCGCGTCACCCGCGCCGGCACGCCGGTCGAGCTGACGGCCAAGGAGCTGTCGCTGCTGGAGGTCTTCATGCGCCACCCCGGGCAGGTGCTCTCCCGCGACGTGCTGCTCGACGCGGGGTGGGACGCGACGTTCGAGCCGCGGTCCAACGTCGTGGACGTCTACGTCAAGACCCTGCGCGAGAAGCTCGACCGGCCGTTCGCGCGCCAGTCGCTCGAGACGGTCCGGGGCCTGGGGTATCGCCTGTGCGCCGACTGACCCGGCTGCCCCTGCGGATCCGGCTGACCGCCGGGTTCGCCGTGGTGCTCGCCCTGCTGCTGGGCGCGGTCGGGACGTTCGTGTTCCTCGAGGTCAAGGACGGGCTGAACGCCTCCCTGGACGCGACGCTGCGCGGCGACGCGGCGCTGCTGGCCCGGCGCGCCGATGGCCGCGGCGACGAGCGCGTGCGCGCCGCCCTCGCGGTCGAGGGCGAGCCCGCCCAGCTCGTCGCCGCCGACGGGCGGGTGCTCGCCGCCAGCCCGCGCGGCCGCGACCGCACCCTGATCGGTCCGCGGCACCTGCGCGCCGCGCTGCGGGGGGAGGTCCGCTGGGAGCGCGACGAGGCCAGCCGGCTCCTGGCGCGTCCGGCGGGCGCGGGGCGCGTCATCGTCGTCCAGGCCCCGATGGCCCAGCGCGAGCGGGCGCTGGAGACGCTCGGCCGCGTCCTGCTCATCGCCGGCCCGTTGATCCTGCTGCTCGCCTCCGGCGCCGGCTACCTCGTCGCCGCGCTGGCGCTGCGCTCGGTGGAGCGGATGCGCCGGCGGGCGGCGCTGATCTCCGCCGCGGGACCGACGTCGCGGCTCCCGCTTCCCGCGGGCGACGACGAGCTGCGCCGGCTGGGCGAGACCCTCAACGCGATGCTCGCCCGGCTGGAGGAGTCGGCCGCCGCGCAGGGCGCGTTCCTGGCGCACGCCAGCCACGAGCTGCGCACGCCGCTGGCGATCCTGCGCACGGAGGTCGAGCTCGCCCTCGACGGCGAGCGCGATCCGGCCGAGCTGCGCGCCGCGCTGGCCTCGGTGGGGGAGGAGGCCGAGCGGCTGACGCGGCTGGCCACCGATCTCCTGGTCCTCGCGCGCGCCGACGACGGGAAGCTGCCGCTGCGACTCGCCGACGTCGAGCTGGCGCCGCTGGCCGCGCGGGTCGCCGCGCGCTTTCGCGGGCGCGGGGAGGTGCGCACCGCGGTGCCCGACGGGCTCGTCGTCCGCGCGGACGCGCTGCAGCTCGAGCAGGCGCTCACGAACCTCGTCGACAACGGGCTCGACCACGGCGCCGCGCCCGTCACCATCACCGCCCGCGCCGCCGGGGACGGCGTCGAGCTGCACGTCGTCGACGACGGCCACGGCTTCACGGCCCAGATGCTCCCGCAGGCGTTCACGCGGTTGGCCAGCGGGCAGGAGTCCTCGGGCTTCGGGCTCGGCCTCTCGATCGTCGAGGCGATCGCGATCGCCCATGGCGGACGGGCCGGGGCCGGCAACGGGCCCCGCGGCGCGGACGTCTGGCTGCAGGTCCCGGCGGTCGGGGACCGGCGCGGTGCCGGCGCACGCCGGGACGCGGAGCGACTGACGGGATCTCCAGGTGCTTGAGGCCGCCTTCTGGGGGTTCGTCGGGGGGTTCGCGCTGCTGATCGGTGCCGTCGTCGGTCTTCGCGCGCGCCCCGGCCAGCGCCTGATCGGCGTGGTCATGGCCTTCGGCTCGGGCGTGCTGATCAGCGCGCTGGCCTTCGAGCTCACCGACGAGTCGTTCAACCGCGGTGGCACGGCCGCGCTGGCGGCCGGCCTGGCCGCCGGTGGGCTGTGCTTCTTCGCCGGTGACTGGGTCCTCGATCATCGCGGCGGCGACCACCGCAAGCGCTCCGGCGGCGAGCAGCAGGGCGGTTCGGGAGCGGCGATCGTCCTCGGGGCCCTGATGGACGGCATCCCGGAGTCCGTCGCGATCGGCGTGAGCCTGCTGGGCGGTGGCGGGGTCGGGGTCGCGACCGTCGCGGCCGTCTTCCTCTCCAACGTGCCCGAGTCGCTGTCCGCCGCCACCGGCCTGCGCAAGGCGGGGCACTCACCCCGCTGGATCCTGTCCCTGTGGACCGCCGTCGCCGTGGTCTCCGCGCTGGCCGCGGGCCTGGGCAACGGCCTGCTGGGCGGCGCCGCCCCGGAGGTCGTGGCGTTCATCCAGGCCTTCGCCGCGGGTGCGATCCTCACGATGCTCGCCGACACCATGATGCCCGAGGCCTTCGAGCACGGCGGCAAGGTCGTCGGCCTGATCACCCTGCTGGGGTTCGCGCTGGCCTTCCTGCTCTCGACGCTCGAGTAGCCGGGACCGGCAGCGCTGCCGCTCCGGGTCGGTGGTCGCGGTCGGCCTTCACGCGCCGTCGAGCGCGCGGACCGCGTCGATGCCCTCACGCAGCCCGCGCTCGAAGAGCCACAGCTCACCGGAGTAGGCGAGCATGCGGAAGCCGGCGGTCAGCGCGACCTGCGCCTCCTCGGGCGTCTGCACCAGCATCCCCGCGATCTTGCCGTGCCGGCGGGCGCTGTCTGCGACGCGCTGCAGCGCCGAGCGGTACGCGGGCGCATCGAGGTCCCCCGGGATGCCGAGCGACGTGGTCAGGTCCAGCTGCCCGACCCAGAGGACGTCGATGCCGTCGACTGCGGCGATCTCGTCCACGATCGCCAGGCCCTTCGCCGTCTCGATCTGCACGAGCGTGAGCAGCTCGGCGTTGAGGCGAGCCTGGGTGGCGCCGATGCCGCCGGGGTCGCGATCGTCGGGGTAGAAGAAGGCCGAGCCGCGCTCGCCGGCGGGTGGGTACGTGCTCCAGCGCACGATGTCGCGGGCCTCGTCGACGTCCTCGACCATCGGCACGAGGATCCCGCGCGCCCCGGCGTCGAGCGCGCCGGCGATCAGGTCGTAGCGCGCGTCGGGCACCCGCACGATCGGCGCGATGTCGAACGCCCCCGCGGCAGCGATGATCGTCTTGACCTCCCGCAGGCCGAGGCCGGTGTGCTCCTGGTCGATGACCATGAACTCCGCGCCGGCGCCGGCGGCGACCCGGCCGATGAACGGGGTGGCCAGGTCGGTCAGGAACGTCCCGAGGACGAGCTCGCCGGCAGCGAGCGTGGCGCGGAGCGTGGAGGCGGTCACGCGGTCAGTGTGACGATGCCGAAGCTCGAAGCCGACCAGGGCCGCTGGTCTTCGTCTGGATTCGTGTTCGTGGCTCTCGGGCTGATGGGCCGGGCGGGGATCGAACCCACGAGCAACGGATTATGAGGCATCGAGATCCCGTCTGGCTTGGCTCTGTAGAGCCGTGTGCTAGCCGGGCTCGCATGGCTGGACGAGGCCACGTTGGCTCACTCGGTTACCCGTATCGGTACCGCTTGAGGGTTCCTTGGACTCTGGACGGCGCTCTGCGCGGCGCGACCGTCGAGTTGTTCATGCTTGCGCTCGGGTCTGATCGGCCGCACCCGAGGGCTCCAACAGCAACCGCTGATGGGCCGGGCTCGTCAAGCAGCGCCGTGCTGGGTGGCTGCAGGTCCACCTGCCGACCCGGCCGAACCTCTCGACCGGGTGGATCCGGCGTTCGTCAGCGCAGCTCGCCGCCGACACGTACCGCGTGAAGATCGAGCTCAAGCGCCACCGCCTCTCGGTCTGGCGTGACGGCAAGCGCACTCTGTCGACGGCGATTGGTGTCGGGCGGTCCCTGACGCCCACACCGACGGGCACCTACTTCTTCACCGACCTCATCCAACCGCCGCATCCGGGTGGCACCTACGGGCCTTACGCGTTCGGCCTGTCCGGGCACTCCCCGGTGCTGACGACGTTCGCCGGCGGTGACGGCCAGCTCGGCCTGCACGGCACCAACCGGCCTGACGCACTCGGCACCGACGTCTCCCACGGCTTCAACCGCGTCCGCAACGCCGTCATCACGCGGCTCGCGAAGACCCTGCCGCTCGGGACGGCGGTGCTGATCGAGCGCTGACCTGCGCAGTCCGAACGATGATCCGCTTCGTGCGGAATGACGCAACAGGCGGCAGATCCCTTCAGCCGGTAGGTGGAGGGCGACACGCGAGCGGGGCGGTACACGATGGGCGCTGGACGGCAGTGGATGCGACACGGTGCAGTGCTCCTCGCAACGGGGATCGTGGTTGCGGGGTGCGGCGGCGGCGAGTCGTCGTCGGACAAGGCAGCGACGACGCCGGCACCGACGGCGGCCGCGACCAAGGCGGCCGGCTCCACCGGCGGCGCGAAGGCTGGGACACAGACCGCGACGATCAAGGACTTCACCTTCAAGCCGGCGACGGTCACCGTCGCGAAGGGGTCCAAGGTCAAGTGGACCAACGACGACGCCGCGAACCACACGGTCACCTTCAAGTCCGGGCCGAAGGGCATCGACAACCTCGACAAGGGCCAGTCCGGCTCGGTGACCTTCGGCAAGCCTGGCACCTACGAGTACGTCTGCACCTACCACCCGGGCATGCGCGGCACCGTCGTCGTCCGCTGAGGCCGGCGGCATGATCACCCGCATGTTCCGCGCCGAGCGCGTCGGCACGCCCGCCTTGGTCCTGCTCGGCCTAGCGGCGGTCGCCGTCTTGGTCGGCGGGCTCGAACACGCCCGCCTCTTCCACCGCGGCTACGCGGAGGTCGATGTCGTCGGAGCCGCTCGATCACGGCGGTGAGCAGCGAGCTCTTCGCGCCGAGCCAGATGGGGGTGCCGAGCACGAGGATGTCCGCGGCGAGCACCTGTCGCTGGATGGCAGGCCAGTCGTCGCGGGCGAAGCCGTGCGCGGTCATGTCCTCCTGCACGCCCGGCGGGTCACGTTGTCGGCAGCGCGGACATGGTCGACGGCGACGCCGTGGGCGCGCAGGATCGCGGCGGCGTTCGACATCAGCACCTCGGTGTTCGAAGGCTGCGGCGACGGCTTGAGCGTGCAGTTGATGAACAGCGCGCGGAGGTCAGAGAAGTCGAGGTCGAGGTCGATGTCGGGGCCAGGGCCTGCCTGCGGGCTGGACATTCGCAGCCGCGTGCTCGCGCAGGTACCGGACCAGACCGATCACGTCGTCGGGCAGCAGGCGCCCGATGGCGCCGCTGGAGTAGACGCTGACGCCACCGCGCCGGACGGGTCCAGCACGAACCCGGTCGACTGCACGTAGCGCGGAGAGTCGTGGACGAACGCGCCGAGGAGGTCGTGTGGCCGATCGGCGTCGGCGCTGTGCCCGACGGGGAAGCTGAGGCCGTGTTCGGCGACCAGCGCCCGCGTGGTGGCTTCGTCCTCGACCGAGAGCGCGACGACGCTCACGCCGGCTTCGAGCAGTCGTGCGTTCGAGCGTTCGAACGCCCGGAGCTGGGCGTAGCAGTAGGGGCACCACGCACCGCGGAACAGCAGCAGGACGCTGAAGCCGCCCTCCAGGGCGGGAAGCTGGAACGTTTCGCCGCCGGGCAGATCGACGTCGAAGCCCGGAAGGCGGTCACCGGGGGTGATCTGGGTCATGGGCTCCCAGCCACGCCAGGTGGCGGGGCGTTACGGCCGCCGGCTGCAACGTCCGCGCAGGACGGGGGATGAGCATCGTCGACGGCGCGTCGGTCGGCACGCACACCTGTCGCTGCGCGTGCCCGGCGGCGTGCACGGCTTCGCCTTCACCTTCGGCTGATCCGGTGTAACGCGACGGCCGGGCGGCGGACTGGATGCCCATGCCCACTCCGTCAATCCTGCTCGTCGCCAACCGGACATGCCCGTGCCCGGACGTGCTCGACGCCGTCGCGCGCCTCGCCGACGACGGCCGAGTGCACGTCGTCGCGCCGGCCCTCAACAGCCGGCTGCGGCATTGGGTCTCCGACGTCGACGACGCGATCGCCGGGGCCCACGAGCGGCTCGAGCAGGCCGTCGCTTCGCTGCGCGGGCACGGCATCGACGCCCACGGCAGCGTCGGCGACAGCAACCCGCTGACGGCGATCGCCGACACGCTGGTTGACTTCGATGCCACGGGGATCGTGATCTCGACGTTCCCGGACGGGCAGTCGAACTGGCTCGAGCGCGACCTGCCGGGCCGCGCCGGGGAGCGGTTCGGCCGACCGGTCGTGCACCTCGTCTCGCGCTACGGCCTCGCCGTGCTGCCGAGCTAGCCGGATGTCGCACCCGACGAAGTCTCCGCCGCCGGGGCCGAGCGACCCGGGCTTCTGGTACAGCCCGCTGCGGGGACCGTGGCTGACGTCGATCCTCGGCAGCCTGCTCCTGATCGGGCTGCTGCTCGTGGCCGGGACCGGCTTCCTCTCACACCTCGCGTACGCGCCGGATCTCGTAGGCAATGCGATCGTGCCGCGCAGCGGACGCTGGGACTGGCTGTTCGTCGACTGGCCGACCGGGTGGCCCTGGCTGTACGCGGTGACCCAGGGCGTCCACGTGACGGTGGGGTTCATGGTCGTGCCCCTGTTGCTGGCGAAGCTCTGGTCGGTGATCCCGCGGTTGTTCGAGTGGCCGCCGGTCCGGTCGCCGCTGCACGCGATCGAGCGCGTCTCGCTGCTGCTGCTCGTTGGTGGCGCCGTCTTCCAGTTCGCGACCGGGATCGCCAACACGCAGCTCTGGTATCCGTTCCACTTCAACTTCGTCGTCGCGCACTACTGGGGCGCGGTGATCTTCTCGGCGGCGGTGGGCGTGCACGTCGCGACGAAGCTGCCGACGATCCGGCGCGCCTACCGCGAACGCGGGGTCCTGCAGCCGCTGATCGACGATCTCGAGCGCGACGGCGCCGGGATGGAGCCGTACGAGCCGGGCGGGCTCGTCACGCCGGACCCGGAACGCCCGACGCTGTCGCGCCGCGGGCTGCTCGGCGTCGTCGGCGCCACCTCGGCGACGCTGCTCGTGACCACCGGCGGCCAGGCGCTCGGCGGGCCGTTTCGGCGGCTTGCGGTGCTCGCGCCGCGCGGCGGTGACCTCGGGTTCCCGGTCAACAAGACCGCCGCCATCGCGGGGGTGGACGACGCCATGGCGGGCGTGTCCTGGCGGCTGCGGGTCGACGGTGGCACGCAGGACCTCGAGTTGTCGCGCGCTGAGCTGCTCGCGCTCGAGCCCACCACGCTGGACCTGCCGATCGCCTGCGTCGAGGGCTGGTCGAGCACCCAGCGCTGGACGGGCGTCCGGCTCGGCACGCTGGCGCGGATGGCCGGCGCCGACCCTGACGACGTCCTCACCGTCGGCTCGCTGCAGCCGCGTGGTGCGCTCCGCCGCGCCTCGCTGACGCCCGGCCAGGTGCACGCCGACGACATCCTGCTCGCGTTGCAGGTCAACGGGCGCGACCTGAGCATGGACCACGGCTTCCCGGCCCGCGTCGTCGGGGCGGGCCTGCCGGCGTGCACTGCACGAAGTGGGTCTCGAACATGACGTTTGCACGCGCATGAGGCGCGCCGCGCTCATCGGGCTGCGGCTGGCGGCCAACGTCGCCCTGGTGGTGCTCGCCGCCTACGCCGTCAGCCAGGTCGTCCACGTCGCGTCCACCGATGACCTGAACTTCCTGATCTGGCTGCTCGCCGGCGCGATGCTGCACGATGCCGTCCTGCTGCCGGTCTACACGCTCGTGACGTCGCCGGCCGGTTCGTCCTCGCCGAGAACGGGCTGCGGCGCATCCCGCTCGTCAACCACGTCCGGGTTCCGGTGATCATCGCCGGGGTGCTGTTCCTCGTCGACGCACCCGGCATCCTCGGCAAGAACACCGGGACGTTCGCCGCACGTCCGGCCGGCAGCTTGCGGTCGACCCGCTGCAGGCGTGGCTGTGGATCACGGCGGCGCTGTTCGCGCTCTCCAGCATGGTCTATGCGGTCCGCGTCGTGCGACTGCGGCGCGCTGAGCCGCTCGGGTGATGCAGCGCCTGTTGCTCGCCGCTGCCGCCATCGTGCTTCTTGGCGGCTGCGGCAGCGCGTCGTCTGCGGCCCCGACCCAGTTGCTGCAGCCCCTGGCGGCCGGCGAGCCGTTGCGTGATCGGGCGGCCGGTCCGCGCACCGGGCACGTCGCCTGGCGTCGGGAGCTCGAGGGGCCGGTCGTGCCCGGGCCGGTGCAGGGGCCCGACGGCACGGTCTATGCGGCCAGCAACGCCGGGGTGCTGCACGCAGTCGACCCCGCGACGGGTCGCGACCGATGGCACTTCGACGGCGGCACGAGCTATGGGTCGGACCTCTCGACGAGTGCGGTCGCTGTCGGTACGACGCGGCTGCTGTGGCCGGGTCCGAGCAACACGCTCTACCTGCTGCGGGCCGACACCGGGATGGTGCTCGACCGCACGAGGCTTGTCGGGCAGCCGCTCACGCCTGCCGTACGGGGCTCTCACGTCGCCGTGCAGGACTCCTCCGGGACGCTGACCGGGCTCAGGCTCGGGTCGCGGGACTCGACGCTGCGGCGGGTGTGGCGGCGTCACCTCGGTCCCGGCTCGTACTCGAGCCCGGCGGTCGGTTCCGGTGGCACGGTCTACGCCGCCGCGGGAGCTGCGCTGTTCGCGATCGAGGACGGCCGCGTGGCATGGACCGTCCGGACCGGCGGGACGATCGAGGTGTCCCCGGCAGTCGCCGCGGACGGCACCGTCACCGTCGGGTCAAACGACCGCCACCAGTACGGCGTTCGGCCTGACGGCAGGGTCGCGTGGCGCCACGACCTCGGTGACCTCACCTACTCCTCCGCGGCGACGACGCCGGACGGCCTGATCTACCTCGGGGACCACCGCGGGCTCGTGACCGGCCTCGCCGCCGCGGACGGACGGGTGCGGTTCCGTGTCCTGGGTCAGGGCCGGACCGCCGTGGAGCACAACGTCGGCGTCTGGACCCGGCCCGTCGTCGACGCTGACCACGCCGTCTACTTCGGTACCCACCCGGGGCACGTGTTCGGGTTCGCCGCCGACGGTCGCCAACTGCTCGACGCAGACCTCGGCGGCGTCGTCGATGCCTATCCGCTGCTCACGACCGACGGGCTGCTCATCGCAGGATCCGAGAGCGGTGCGCTCGTCGCGTTCGGGTGAGGCGGGTCAGGACCGGCGGCGCCGGAAGGCCGCCATCAGCTCGTCGCGGGCATGGGAGGCCGGGGCGTCGGCCTCGCGCAGCCGGCCGGTCAGCGCGAGCGTGGTCCGCATCTGCTCGAGGTACTCCACGCACGGCGGGCAGTAGTCGAGGTGTGCCTGCAGCCGGGCGACGTCCGGCGCCGACAGGGCGCCTTCGAGGTACTCGGTGACGCGCTCGACGAACTCGCGACAGGTCATCGCGGGGTGGTCGGTCAGGGACACAGATAGGCCTCCAATGCCCCACGCACCTTAGAACGGGCCCGATGCAGGAGGACTCGCTGGTTGACCTGGCTGAGCTCCAGCAGCGTGCACACCTCGTCGGCGGGGAAGCCCTCGAGGTCGCGCATCGTGATCGTCAGCCGCTGCATCGCCGGCAGCCGATCGATCGCCGCCCGCACGACCACGAGCACCTCCGCATCTTCAAGCGCGTGGACCGGCGACTCCGACCAGCGGCGCGGCGGCGTCGCCCAATGATGTGGCCACAGGTCCGCATCGGCCGGCAGGAACCGGTCCGGGTCGACCGCGGTGAATCCCTCCTCGAGCTCCCGTGCGGCGAGCGCCGCGAAGGGCACCGTGCGGGCCTCGCGCTGCCCGCGCGTCCGGGCCCGGTTGAGCAGGATGTGGAACACCCACGTGCGGAAGGCCGACCGCTGCTCGAACCTGTCAAGGCCATTGAGCACCCCCAGCCACGTCTCCTGCACGACCTCCTCGGCAACGGCGTGCGTCGACACGTAGCCGCGCGCCACACGCAGCAGCGACGGCGTGAGGCTCGTGACCAGAAGGTCGAAGGCCCGCTCGTCGCCGTCGCGGAGGCGCTCGACCAACCGGCGGTCCTCGGCGTCGGCCTCCGCCTTCAGCTCAGCCGACGCCATCGCGGCATCCTACGTGCGGTCGAGGTGAAACGCCCACGCAAGCCGCGAGACTGCACCCAGGTGCCCACCGGTCGCACCGTCCGCCTCTCGCCCGACGATCTGTCGGCGTTCGTCGACGGCGACCTCGGCTGGTGGCGGCGTCGACGAATCCGGCGCCACCTCCAGGCGTGCGAGCCGTGCCACCGCTACGTCGAGCAGCTCGCCGCGATGACGACGGCGCTTCGCGGCAGTCCCGCCCCGGAGCTGACCCAGCACCTGCGGGTCGACCTCCAGGATGCATACGCCGGCTGGCAGCGAACGCAGGCCCCCTGAGCCGGCAGCTTGTCGCAGGACCGTGTCTCACAGCCGTGGGCATCGCGTCTGTCGTCTCGCTGTACCGCGGTTCCGTTACGAACCGCGGGATGGGGCAGACGCCTTCGAACCACCTCGTGGATAGCACCGGCCTCTGGCTGCCACCATGAATCGGCGCGGGCGACAAGGGCGCCACGACGACCGTCAATATGCCCCGGCTGCCGGGATCCGCCGGTGGTGGCGCGAGGGCCACCTGCTGCTCGTACGCACCGGCGTCGGTCAGCGTGTGCCTCGCCTAGGGCGAGGCGCCCCTGCTCGGCATCTCACGCCAGGGCATCTCGCGGCCGTCGGTGTTTCGTCGCGGCTATGCGCGCCACGACGAGCGCTTACAGACTGTGGCCGCCGACGCTACGCCCACCAGACTCACCAGCCTTACCAGTCGGGAACGCGGCTCCGTCACGCGTTCGTCGAAGTGGTGTGGAAAGGCCTCAGCGGCCCACGCAGGTCGCTATTCCGGTGACGATCCCGATGCTCCGCCGAGGCCTGTACGACGGAGTGTCCGGTTTGGACGATCCCAATCAAGACGGAAGCTCCGTGGTCAGGTGCCTAGGCCAGGCGACCATTCGAGCATCGCTGTACAGCAATCAGGGCTTGTCACGCCCTTACCTCGCTGGCCCGCAGACGGAGCAGTCGCTCTGGTCCCGCGATGTGGGGGACGAGATCCTGCCGCTGCTGCGCGAGCTCGGGGCGGGTCTCATGCCCTGCTCACCGCTCGGACACGGCCTCCTGACGGGACGGCGTCCGGCTTTCGGGCCCTGCGAGATCGGTCTGAGGCGTCGGATTGCCGCGGCTTTCCCTACATGGGCCGGGCGGGGATCGAACCCGCGCGCGATGGATTATGAGTCCACTGCTCTGACCACTGAGCTACCGGCCCGTCGCGCGCAGAGCCTACGGACGCGGTCAGGCGGCAAGGGTCCAGAGGCCGTCCTGGCCGAGCGGGCGCTCGGTGGCCACGCGGCTGAGCTGCTGGCGGGTCTCGTCGCGGTCCAGGCCGCAGACGGCGGCGACCTCGGCGGTCGCGAGGGGCTCTCCGGCCCAGCGCAGGACCTCCTCGACGTCGGTGGCGCTCTCGCGGCGGTCGAGCTCGGGGGCGAGGTTGGCGACGGCGATCTCGCTGGAGGAGGTGGGTTGGAAGTCCAGGAACGGCGATCGAGCGCTCCGGATCGTCGACGCGGGAGATCTCGTAGGAGGGGCAGGTGTAGCGCAGCCCGCCGGGCCAGGAGGCGAGCTTGTGGGCGAGTGCCGCGGCCGCGTGGCTGGGAGCTCGGGCAGCGTCCAGGTCGGCGCGCAGGGCGGCCTCGACGGCGTCGTCGTGCAGCCAGCGCTCGAACTCGTCGCCGTCGAGGCCGGCATCCTCGGCGGCGCCGCGGATGGTGCGCGGGTCGTCGAGCAGCTGGCCGCCGAAGCCGCGGACGCGCAGCGCGCGCAGGACGGCCCGCTCGGCGTCGGGAGCGTGCACGCGGGTGGCGACGATGGCGCGGCAGGCGGGGAGGGAGGCGGCGATGGCGGGAAGCTCGGCCGTGTCCATCGGCATCCCGTGGGACCCGGCGAGCGACGCCCACCCGGCGGCGAGCGCGGCGGGCGTCAGGCCCTTGGCCTCGTGCTCCTGCCGGGTCTCGGACAACCCGACGACCGTGATCGACCACGCGAGCTCGTCCCCGTAGCGCCAGCGCAGCTCGCGACGAACGGGCTCGGCGCTCCACGCGTACGGACAGGAGGGGTCGGTGAACTCGGTGAAGAGGAGGACGGCCATGGTGCTGTCAGACTCCCCGCGTGGGCCTGGGACCGAACCGCCGCGGGGCGATCCGGCGCCGCCGCGTGCTCGTCGCCCTCGCCGCGTGCGCGGCGCTCGCGGCGGGGGTCGTCAGCGGGGCGGGCCTCCTGAACGACGACGCGTCGTCCGGGCAGCCGCCCGCGACGACCGCCCGGCCAGGCGCCGCCGGCGGCGCCGAACGCCCCGCGGGTCCCGGTCCTGCGTCGCCCAGCGCCGCGACACGCCGCCGCGTCGCCCGGCTGCCCCTGGACGAGCTCGCGGGCCGCGCCGTGGTGCTGCGCTTCGCCGGCCCGGTCGTTCCCCCGTACGTGCGCGAGGCGCTGCGGGAGGGGCGCGCGGCCGGCGCGATCCTCTTCGCCGACAACGCCACGTCGCCCGCCGTGACGCGGCGGATCGCCCGCACGCTGCGGCGCGCCGGGGGCACGGGCACGATCGTCTGCCTCGACCAGGAGGGCGGCGCGGTGCGCGTCCTGCCGTGGGCCGCGCCCGAGCCGGGGCAGCGGGCGGTCACGACGCCGGCGGCGGCACGCCGGGTCGCCCGCGAGGCCGGTCGCGACCTGCGGGCCAACGGCATCACGGTCACGCTGGCGCCCGTGGCCGACGTCGGCCGGCCCGGCAGCGCCCTCGAGGCGCGCACCTACGCCGGCGGCGCCGCGGCCACCGCACGGCTGATCGCCGCCTCGGTGCGGGGCTACCGCGGGACGGGCGTCGCGCCCACCGTCAAGCACTTCCCGGGCCTCGGCGCCGCCGGGGCCAACACCGACGACCACGCCGTCGACATCGGCCTGTCCGCGCGCGCGCTCGGGGCCGGGGACCTGCCGCCGTTCCAGGCCGCGATCGCCGCCGGCGTCCCGGCCGTCATGCTCTCCCACGCGCGCTACCCGGCGCTGGATCCGGACCACATCGCGTCCCAGTCGCGGCCGATCGTCACCGGCCTGCTCAAGCGCCGGCTGGGCTTCACCGGCGTGGCGATGACCGATTCGCTCGAGGCCAGGGCGGTCGACAGCGCAGCCGACCCGGGCGCTGCGGCGGTGCGCTCCGTCCAGGCGGGCATCGACCTCGTGCTGACCACGGGCCGGGGGTCCTTCGGCCGCTCGGCGGCCGCCCTGGAGGCCGCTGCGCGGCGCTCGGCCGGGTTCCGGGCGCGGCTGCGGGACGCGGTGAGCCGCGTGGAGACCCTGCGGGCCCGCTGATCGCGTGTCCCGGCCCGGTCTGGGTAGCCTCGCCACCATGCCTGCCCGACGCTTCGAGATCGGTCCACTGCTCGCCCTGCTGGGTGCGCTGCTGCTCCTCATCGCCCTGCTGCTGGATTGGTACGCGCCCGGCCTGACGGCCTGGGACGTGTTCGAGCTGCTCGATCTGGTGCTCGCCGCGCTGGCGGTCGGCACCGGTCTGGCAGCGGTGAGCGCGCTCGGCGCCTTCGCCGCCGGGCCGGACACGCGCACGCTGCCGTGGCTGACCGGGGCGGCGCTCGTGCTGGTGCTGGCCACCGTGATCGACGCCCCGCCCGCCGTCGGCCAGGCCGACGCGGACAGCGGCTTGTGGCTCGCGCTCGTCGGCGCGGTGGTGATGGCGCTCGGCGGGCTGCTCGTGGCCGCGCGGGTGCGGATCTCCTTCGACGTCGAGGCGCGCCGGCGCCGCGTGAGCGCCGTGGACTCCCGCAGCCCGCGCCGGGACCGCGCAGCCGAGCCGGGGGACGAGGCCCAGGCGGCGACGCGGCGGCCGTGGGACGAGCCCGCCGGCGAGCAGGAGACCGGTCGCGGGCACGACGACGACCTCCACGACGGGCCCACCCGTCACGACGACGAGCCCACGCGCCGCGACGAGCCCGCAGGCCCATGATCGCGGAGCCGGCCTTCGAGCTGGACCACTTCGGCTGGGCGGCCGGCGCCTTCGTGGTCGAGGGTCGCTGGAGCGCCGAGGCCCCGGTGCGGCTCGGCCGCGCCCGGCTGGTGATCGAGGTCGACGGCCGCCGTCGCCGGATCGCCGACCAGGCCCGCTCGTCCGCGGCCGCCGGGCCGGGCGGCGCCGCGTGGACCGCCCGCTTCCCGTACCCCGCACGCCCGGAGGTCGCCGGACCGGGTGAGCTCGAGCTCGGCTCGGAGCTGACGATCGAGCTGCCGGCGCCGCTGCTGGCCGTCGACGCCGACGTCGTCGCGGCCGAGGGCGCGCTCGAGCGGCTGGCCGCCGAACGGGACGCGAGCGACGCCGCCGCCGACCGCCTGGCAGCCGCGAGCGCCGACGCGGGCACCGCACTCGAGCGGCTCGCCGAGGCCCGCGCGCAGGCCGCGGAGGCGACCGACCGCATCGCCGCCGACGCCGAGGCGCGCTCGATCGCTGCCGCCGAGGCGGCCGCGGCCGGCGCGATCGCCCGTGCTGAGCAGGCGGAGGTGGCTGCGCGGGAGATCGCCGAGCACGCCGTCACCCGCGCCGAGACGGCGGCCCACGCCGCGGGCGCCGAGGCGGCGGAGGGCATCGTCGCGCAGGCCGTCGCGGCCGCAGAGGCCGCCGGCGCCCAGATCGCCCAGGAGGCCGTCGACCGCGCGGAGGACGTCGCCCGCGCCATCGCCGAGCGGGTCGGGGCCGAGAGCGCCGAGCGCGCCGCGGAGGAGATCGCCCGGCGCGCCGCCCAGGACGTCGCCGAGCGTGTCGCGGACGAGCGGATCGAGCGCCATGCCACCGCCGCCGTCTCCGCCGCGCTGGCCCGGGCCGAACCGCCCGCCCAGACTGCCGCCGGCACCGCCCAGCGCACCCCGCTGGGCGACACGACGGAGGTGCTGGACGCCGCGGACCTGCCCCAGCCGCCGGACGTGCCGGCCGCGCCGCCGGGCGAAGCGGCCATCGATGCTGCCGTGGCCGCGGCCGTCGCGCAGGAGCGCGAGCGCTACGCCGCGGACGCGGAGGCGGCGCTCGACCGCGAGCGCG
The DNA here is from genome assembly GCA_963726825.1 of uncultured Solirubrobacteraceae bacterium. Taxonomy (GTDB): domain Bacteria; phylum Actinomycetota; class Thermoleophilia; order Solirubrobacterales; family Solirubrobacteraceae; genus DATLGB01. The sequence goes on from CAVSDT010000002.1 coordinate 988,893, forward strand.
ACCGGCTGATCGCCGAAGCCCAGGCGGCCGCTGCACCCGACGCCGAGGCGATCGAGCTCGCCGTGCGCGCCGCCGTCGAGCGGGAGCGCTCCGCGCTGCAGGAGGAGGCCCGCCGGACGGCCGAGCGGATCGTCCGCGAGCGGCTCTCGGCCGTGGAGACCGTCGACATCGGCGCGCCCGCCGTGCTCCCCGACACGGGCTCCGGTGAGGCGCCGGTGCCGGCCGCCCCCGAGGGCGCGGACGACGTCACAGTGCCGGACGCGACCGTCGCCCCGACCGCCCCTCCTCGCGACGGTGACACCGCCGACGGCGGCCGCCCGCAGCCGAAGGCCGCAGCAGGCGTTCCGCGCCGGCAACCCGCACGCCGCGCCGGGCCGCCGCCGCGGCGCGGCGGCACGGCCGGCCCACGCTCACGCCAGAGCCCGGGCTCCAGCCGCGTCCTCGCCTACGTGCTCGTGGCGATCATCGTCGTGCTGCTGCTCGTGATGGTCGCGATCGTGCTCTGACCGCGAGATCGGGTTCCGGCCGCGTGGGGCGGCTCGAAACCGATCTCGATGGCCGCGGCGGTGGCCGCGGCGGCGGCCGCGCGGCTCAGGCCGGGCGGCGCACGGTGATCGACAGCTGCGGCGGCTCCGGCGGGGCGCCCGGCGCCTCCAGCCGGGCGAGCAGCTCGGCCGCGCGCCCTTCGAAGCGCTCGACGCTCGCCAGCTTCACGTCCTCGTAGCCGCGGACGAGGTCGGGCAGCTCGCACAGCTCCACGACGGTGTCATAGAGCGCCGGGCGGTCGGCCAGCACCGCCAGCGCGCGCTGGACCCAGGCCTCGTACTCGCCGGGGAGCCGGCGCTCGACGCGGCGCACCGCAGCTCGGCCGAACGGATCGATCCGCGTTCCGCGCAGCCGCTTCATCCGCCGCAGGGCACGGAAGCCAGGGTCGAACCACGGGCCCAGGGAGAGCTTGGACTCCATCCCCAGCGCCCGCAGCATCGGCGGATGCAGCCGGTAGTTGACGCGGGCCCCAGCACCGAACTCGGCCTCGATCCGCGCGCGCTCGACCGGGTCGAGGTGCAGACGGGCGACCTCGTACTCGTCCTTGTAGGCGAGCAGCTTGTGCAGGCCACGCGCGACGGCCTCGGTCATCGTCGTGCGCCCGGCCGGCTCGGCCCGCAGCACATCGGCGACCACGGCGGCGTAGCGGCGTGCCAGCGCGGCGTCCTGGTAGGCGATCAGCTCCGGGACGCGCAGCTCGAGCAGCCGCGCGAGCTCGCTCCCGGCTCGCGGGCCGACGGAGGCGATGATCGCCCGCGCGTCGGCCGACAGCTCCATCGCCGGCAGCGCCGGCAGCGCCGTGGCGGCGGCGACGGCGTCCGGGTCGGCGACGACCGCACGACCCCAGTGCAGCGCCGCGAGCGTCTGCTCGACGGCGGCGCCGTTGAGGCGGAACGCCTCCTCCAGCGACCCGAGGGTGACGGGCACGAGCCCCTTCTGCCAGGCCGCGCCGAGCAGGAGCGCGTTGGCGGGCATGTGATCGCCGAACAGCGCCTCCGACAGCGCCTGCGGGTCGAGCGAGACGGTCTCGGCGACGTGGCGGCCGATCGCGTCCAGCGACGCGTCCAGCTGCGCGAAGGTGACGGCCGGGTCGACGACCATCGCGCCCGTCGGCGTCTGGTGCGTCGACACGACGGCGACGGTGCGGTCCGGATCGGCGGTGAGGAGGTTGGTCGGGGCGGTGGCGCCGAGCAGGTCGAAGCCGAGGTAGGCGTCGATCCCGCCGGTGACCGCGCGGACGGAGCCGCCCTGCGGCTCGTCGGTGATGTGCAGGTCCGAGACGACCGGGCCGCCCTTCTGGGCGAGGCCCGTCTGGTCGAGCCCGCGGACGTGGCGGCCGTCGAGGCGGGCGGCCATCCCGAGGACCTGCGCGACGGTGACGACGCCCGTGCCGCCGATCCCGATCAGCCGCAGCGACGCCTCGCGGCGCGCCAGCGCCGGCTGGGGGAGATCGACCGGGGGCGCTGGGACCCGGTGAGCGGCCTTCTCGCCCGGGACGACCTCGAGGAAGGAGGGGCAGTCGCCGTCCAGGCACGAGCGGTCGGAGTTGCACGAGGCCTGGTGGATGCGCGTCTTGCGGCCCCACTCGCTCTCGACCGGCTGCACGGAGAGGCAGTCGGACTTCTTCCCGCAGTCGCCGCAGCCCTCGCAGACGCGCTCGTTGATGACGATCCGCGTCTTGACCTCGGGCGCCTTGCCGCGCTTGCGATCGCGGCGCAGCTCCGTCGCGCACTGCTGGTCGTGGATGAGGACGGTGACCCCCGGCTCCTTGGCGAGCTCCCGCTGGGTCGCCAGCAGCTTGGCGCGGTCGCGGACCTCGGCGATCGGGTCGAGCGCGACGCCGTCGTACTTCTCCGGCTCGTCGGTGGTGACGACGATGCGCCGGACGCCCTCCAGGGCGAGCCAGCGGGTCAGCTCGGGGACGGTCATGCCGCCCTCGACCGCCTGGCCGCCCGTCATCGCCACGGCGCGGTTGTAGAGCAGCTTGTAGGTGACGTTGACGTTCGCCGCCACCGCGGCGCGCACGGCGAGCGAGCCGGAGTGGTGGAACGTCCCGTCGCCGATGTTCTGGAACAGGTGCTCGGTCCCGGTGAACGGCGCCTGGCCGATCCACTGCGCGCCCTCGCCGCCCATCTGCGTGAGGCCGGTGACCGTCCCCTTGCCCGCCCCGTTGAGCAGCACCATCGTGTGGCAGCCGATCCCGGCGCCGACGACGGCGTCCTCCGGCGCGTCGGTGGAGCGGTTGTGCGGGCAGCCGGAGCAGAAGAACGGGGTGCGGGCGGGCTGGCCGGCGACCACGGCGGGCGCGATCGCCTCGAGCAGCGACAGCCGCGCCTCCACCGCGTCGGTGCTCGCGCCCGCCGCGCGCAGGGCGCCGCCGATCGCGCGGGCGATCACGTCGGGGTCCAGCGCCCCGTGGCGCGGGAGGCCGTCGCCGTGCACCCGCGGGCGCTGCGGCGCGGCGTAGAGCAGGTCCCGCAGCTGGGCGGCGACGAAGGGGCCCTTCTCCTCCACGACCAGGACCTCGTCGAGGCCGGCGGTGAGCTCGCGGACGTCGTCGGCGTGCAGCGGCCACGGCTGCTGCAGCTGCACGAGCCGCAACCCGGCGGCCTCGAACGCGGCGTCGGTGTCGAGACCGAGCGTGCGCAGCGCCTCCTGGGCATCGTGGAAGGCGGTGCCGGTGCCGACGATGCCCAGGCGCGCGTCGCGCGCCGTGCGCACGATCCGGTTGAGCCCGTTGAGGCGCCCGTACTCGCGCGCCAGCTCCAGGCGCGGCCCGAGCAGCGTGCGCTCGGCCTCGAGCGTCGTGGCCGCCAGCAGGTTCGAGTTGGGCACGTGGACGTAGGGCACGCCGCCGTCGAGCACGACGGGGAGCGCGGGGGAGACGCGCTCGAGCCCGACCTGCACCGTCGCGGTGGCGTCGGCGACGCTGGTGACGACCTTCAGGGCGCTCCACAGGCCGCTGACGCGCGAGAGGGCGACGGCGTGGCGGGCGAGGTCGAGCGCCTCCTGCACGTCACCCGGGAACAGGATCGGCATGTGCAGCGCCGCGAGGAGCGTCTCGGACGCGGACGGCACGGTGGAGGACTTCGAGGCGGGGTCGTCGCCGGCGAGGGCGACCATGCCGCCCTTGGGGTGGGCGCCGATGAAGCCGCCGTGGCGCAGCGCGTCGCCGGCGCGGTCGACGCCCGGGGCCTTGCCGTACCACCAGCCCGTGACGCCCTCGACCTGCGGACGCGGCAGCGCCGGGGCCAGCTGGGAGCCGTAGATGGTCGTGGCCGCCAGCTCCTCGTTGACGCCCGCCTGGAAGTGCACGCCGAGCTGCTCGCGCAGGCCACCGACCCGCTGGAGCTCCTTGTCGATCGTCCCGAGCGGCGAACCCTGGTACCCCGAGACCATCGCCGCCGTCCTCAGGCCGGCCGCCTCGTCGGCGCGGCGCTGGTCGAGCATCGCCCGGACGACGGCCTGCAGCCCGGAGAGGAACACGACGCCGTGCTCGAGGCGGTAGCGGTCCTCCAGCGACACCGGCCGCCGGTCGCCCGTCGCGGGTTCGGCGTTGCGGCGGATCAGCACCTCGGGGGTCACGGCGGGCCCTTCCTCCTCCAGGTCAGTCGACTCGAGGGCAGAATGGTAAACCACGCTGACCATGAGGTAAAGCTGTCACGCCCGGCGGACGGACCTACGGGCGCGCCAGGACCGAGCCCGTCTCCTGCTCCCACGTGCGCTCGACCTGCGCGAGGTGCTCGTCCATCACCGTCTCGATCTCGGCGGCGTCGCCGGACCTGACGGCCTCGAGCGTGCGCGTGTGGATCGCGATCATCCAGGCGGGCACCGGCTCGTAGTGCATCGCCATGTCGCGTGCGATCTCGAGGTCGCGGTACAGCTGCCGGACGAAGGTGGCGACGAGCTCGTTGCCGGCCGCCTTGGCCAGCGCGAGGTGGAAGCGGTGATCGAGCGCCAGCAGCCGGTCCTCGCGGCCCTCGGCGAGGGCGTCGCCCTCGTCGACGATCGCCTGCTGGGCGTCGATCGTGGCCTGCATCGACTCCCAGTCCTCCGGGCCGCCCCGCTTGGCGGCCAGGAGCGCGACCGGGGGCTCGAGCATCCGCCGGGCCTCGAGCACCTGGGCGACCTCGGCCATGCGCATCTCCCGGTGCGTGGCCAGGAGCTCCGGCGGGACGAGCTCGGTGGCGACGAAGATCCCGCCGGCGGCGCCGCGCCGGACCTCGACGAGGCCGGAGTCCTGCAGCACCCGCACGGCCTCGCGCAGCGTCGGGCGCGAGATCCGCATCTGCTCGGCCAGGGCCCGCTCGGACGGCAGGCGGTCACCCACCGCGAGCTCCCCGAGCTTGACCTTCTCGACGATCTGCTCGACCGCCTCCTGGAACGTGCGCCGCGTCTGGACCGGGGTGAAGGGCTGCACGCGCGTCAGTCTGTCACGGGCCGACCCCGTGGAACACCGTTGGCCGGCGGGGGATCGCGGCGGGTTCGAAGTCGGTCAGCAGCTCGGCGGGCGTCGTCCCCCGCAGCCCGAGGGAGGCCGCCATCCAGCGCACGGCCGCAGCCGGGTCGACGTGCTCGAGCGTGACGGACCCGTGGCGCTTGGCCAGGCGGGCCCCGTCCGCCCCGAGCACGAGCGGGACGTGGGCGTGGCTGGGGGCGGCGACGCCGAGCGCCCCCGCGAGCCACAGCTGCCGGTGGGTGGTGTCGGCGAGGTCGTCGCCGCGGACCACCTCGCCGATGCCCTGGGCGGCGTCGTCGACGACGACCGCGAGGTTGTAGGCGAAGGCCCCGTCGGCGCGGCGCAGGACCATGTCGTCCACGACGCCCGACTGCGGCCCGAGCAGGCGGTCGGTCCAGTCGACCCGGACGTCGCCGGCGCGCACGCGCAGCGCCGGCGTGCGGCCCGCGGCGCGGCGCTGCGCGCGCTCGGCGTCGGACAGGTGGCGGCAGGTCCCGGGGTAGGTCCCGGCCGGGACGTGGGGCGCCGAGGCGGCCTCGCGGATCTCGGCGCGGGTGCAGAAGCACTCGTAGGTGTCGAGGCGCTCGATCGCGGCGGCGTAGCGGTCCCCGCGCGCGGACTGGGCGACGACCTCGCCGTCCCAGTCCAGGCCGATGGCGCGCAGGTCGGCCTGCTGGCGCTCGGCCAGGCCGGGACGCACGCGGCCGGGGTCGAGGTCCTCGTTGCGCACGACGAAGCGCGCGCCGGCCGAGCGCGCGAACAGCCACGCCAGGAGCGCGGTGCGCAGGTTGCCGAGGTGCAGGACCCCTGTCGGCGAGGGGGCGAAGCGCCCGTCAGACGGAGAACGGGAGGTCATCGGCGACGTCGGCCAGCGGCGGGGCGTCGGCGTCGCGCTGGGAGAACAGCAGCTCCTCCCGCGGCAGCCGCCAGTCGATCCCGACGGCCGGGTCGTCGAAGCGGATGCCCGACTCCGTGGCCGGGTCGTAGTAGTTCGTGCACTTGTAGGTGAAGTCGGCGGTCTCCGACAGCACGCAGAAGCCATGGCCGAAGCCGACCGGCACCCACAGCTGGTGGCCGCGGGTGTCGTCGAGCTCGAAGCCCTCCCACTCGCCGAACGTGGGCGAGCCCTTGCGCAGGTCCACGACGACGTCCCACACGGTCCCGCGGGCGCAGCGCACGAGCTTGCCCTGCCCCGGATGGGTCTGGAAGTGGATCCCGCGGACGGTCCCGCGGCGCGAGCGCGAGTGGTTGTCCTGCAGGAACGGGCCCCGCACGGGCCACGTCTCCTCGCGGTAGGTCTCCACGAAGAAGCCCCGCTCGTCGCCGTGGACGGCGGGGGCGATCAGGGCAAGGCCGTCGAGGCGGGTTTCGAGGAGCTCCATGAGGTCGGGGAGGATAGGAGCGAGGGGCCGTCGAAAGAGCCTTCCGCGATGCCCAAGACCGTTTCGATGCTTCCCTCCGCAGCTGGTCACCAGACCCTCTCTGCGTACATCTCCTCGCGCTTCGACGAGTTCTCCCGGTCGCAGAAGGACGTCGCCCAGTACGTGGTGGACCACCTCGACGAGGTCGCCTTCCACACCGCGGAGGAGCTGGCCCGCCGCGCCTCGACGTCGTCCTCGACCGTCGTGCGCTTCTCCCAGGCGCTGGGCTTCGAGGGCTTCCCGGAGCTGCAGGCCGCCGCCCGCGAGGAGTATCGCCGTCACGGCCCCGCTCCGGCGCCGATCGAGCCGCTGTTCTCGATCGACCAGGGCCCGTTCGAGGCCGCCATCGCGGCCGACTTCGTCAACGTGGAGGAGACCGCACGCAAGGTCTCGCGCTCCGAGGTCGAGGGCGCGGTCGAGGCGATAGCCACCGCCGAGCGGATCATGATCTGCGGCGTCGACCAGATGGCGTTCTTCGCCTCCTACCTGCGCCACCTGCTGATGCTGCTCGACATCCGCTCCGAGACGGCGGCCTCGCCGTCGCAGGAGGTGCTCACGCGCCTCGGGCGCATCGACGCCGGCACGCTGGTGATCGGGCTCTCCGCCGGCCGCCCCCATCCGCTCGTCGTGCGCGCGATGAAGATCGCCAAGCACCGTCGTGCCGCCTCCATCTGCATCACGGACGCGTCCCTGTCGGACGTGGCCAAGCTGTCGGACCGCACGCTCTGGTACTCGTCGAACTCGCCGGCCTACGTGCGCTCGCACACCGGCCTGCTGTCGACGCTGCAGGCGCTCGCCTACGGCGTCTACGCGCGGGATGCGGCCCAGTACGACGACCGCATCAAGGCCTACAAGCTCAAGTAGCCGCCGCCTGCTCGGCGACGGTGATCAGCGTCGGGCCAGGACGGTCGAAGGCCGCGTCGAGCGCCGCGCCGAGCTCGTCGGCGGCGTCCAGCGCCACGCCGTGGCCGCCGAGCGCGCGGGCGACCGCCGGCAGGTCGGGCGCATCGAGGTCGACGGCCAGCGGCGGGAAGCCGAGCTCGCGCATCTGGTTGCGGATCTCCCCGTAGCCGCCGTTGAGCGTGACGACGATCGGCAGCGGGATGCCGAGCTCGACCGCCGTGGCGAGCTCGCTGAGGGTGAACATGGTCCCGCCGTCGCCCTGCACGGCAACGACCCGGTGGTCGGGTCGCGCGAGCTTGGCGCCGATCGCCGCGGGCAGGGCGTAGCCGAGCGTCCCGAACCCGCTGGGGAAGAGGAAGCGGCTCGACGGGCGCAGCCGGACGAGACCGAGCAGGCCGTGGTAGGCGACCATCGCGTTGTCGGCGACGAGGAGGTCGCCGGGCCCGATCGCGTCCTCGAGCGCGGCGGCGACCGTCGCCCACGGGGCGCCGAGCGCAGCCACCTCGCGATCGGCTGACGCGCGCAGGCGCTCCCACACCGGGTCGTCTGCGTCCTGGTGCGGCGCGAGAACGGCGAGCAGGGCGTCCAGCGCGGCCGCGGCGTCGGCGACCAGCGCCACCGACGCCGGCAGGTTGCCGTGGGCCTCCACCGGATCGATGTCGACGCGCACCACCGCGCCCGTCGGCGCGGTCGGCCCCCATTGGCGCAGCTCGCCGAGGTCGGAGCCCACGACCAGCAGGACGTCCGCGCACTCCGCGAGCCGCCGCCCGGCGTCGACCTGCAGGCGGTTGCCGATCGCGAGCGGGTGGTGCTCGTCGACGGCGCCCTTGCCGTTGATCGTCGTCAGGACGGGGAAGCCGCGGTCCATGAGCGCGGCCAGCTGGGCGGAGGCGCCGTGCGCCCCGCCGCCGGCGATCACCAGCGGGCGCCGCGCGCCGTCGAGGAGCCCGATCGCCGCGGCCACGGCGCCGGGCTCGGGCGGACGGGGCGCCACGGGTGGCGCCACGGCCACCTCGGCGGGGGCGGGGTGGGCCAGCAGGTCCAGGGGGACCTCGACGAACCGCGCCCGCGGCCGGCCGGACCGGAAGGCCCCGAACGCGTCGGCCAGCTCGCGGGCCAGCTCCGCGTGGGATGCGACCCGGACGGCCCGCTCGACCGCGCCGCTCATGGCGAGCCGCTGGTCGGGCGCCTCGTGCAGGTAGCCCGTGCTGGCCGTCGGGTGCCCCAGCGGCATCCCGGGGGCGAGCACGAGCAGCGGGACCGAGTCCGACCACGCCTGCGCGGCCGCCGTCGCGACGTTGAGGACGGCCGGGCCCGTGGTGACCACGACGACGCCCGGGCGTCCGGAGGCGCGCGCGTAGCCGTCGGCGGCGTAGCCGGCGCCCTGCTCGTGGCGCGGTGTCACGTGCCGGATGGCGCTCTCGCCCAGCGCCTCGTAGATGGCGAGGTTGTGGGTGCCGGGGATGCCGAAGACGAGCTCGACGCCGTGGCGCTCCAGGCTGCGTACCGCCAGCGCGCCGGCGGTCAGCGTGCTCATGCCGGCCGGTCGAGGCGGTCGCAGAGCGCGGGCAGGGTGCGGACCAGCACGTCGACGGCGACCTCGATGTCGGCGTCCGCCGTGTGCTCGCGCGGGGAGTGGCTGATGCCGTCGGCGAGGCTGCGCGCGAAGAGCATGCCGACCGGCACGCCGAGGCCGCCGAGGACCTGCGCGTCGTGCCCGGCTCCAGACGGCAGCGACGGCGCGTCGGGGGCGGCGGCCGCGAGGGCGCCGGCCACGAGCGGGTCCGCCACGACGGGCGCGGTGCGCGCGACGAGGGTGACGTCCACCGTGCAGTCGTGCTCGCGCGCCGCGGCGGTGGCCGCGTCGCGCAGCGCCGCCTCGAGGGCGTCGACCCGGGCGTCGTCGGGGGCGCGCGCATCGACGACGAGGCGCGCCAGACGCGGGACGACGTTGCTCGCGCCGGGTTCCAGCGTGATCGCGCCGACCGTGGCGACCGCGGCGGGGATCTCCCGGGCACAGCGCGCGGCGGCCACCTGGAAGGCGGCCGCTGCGAGCCCGGCATCGCGGCGGGCGTCCATCGGGGTCGTGCCCGCGTGGCCCTCCCGCCCCTCGAAGACCACGTCGAGCTCGACGAGGCCGACGATCGACTCGACGATCCCGACGGGCGCATCGGCGTTCGCGAGCACGGGCCCCTGCTCGATGTGCAGCTCCAGGTAGGCGGCCGGCAGCGGGGCCAGCGCCCCCGTGCCGGGGTCGAGCCCGAACCCGAGGTCCGCGAGCGCGGCGGCGGCGGTGACGCCCTGGACGTCGGCGCGCTCCAGGGCCGCCGCGGGGAGGGTCCCGGTGGCGGCGCGGCTGCCGAAGAACGCGTTGCCGAAGCGCCAGCCCTCCTCGTCGCGGAAGCCGACGACGGTGACGGTGCGGGCTTGGGGCCCGTCCAGGCGCGCCACCGCCTCCAGGCCGGCGACCACGCCGAGGGCGCCGTCGTAGCAGCCGCCCCGCGGCACGCTGTCCAGATGGGAGCCGATCCAGATCTCGGGCAGGCCGGGGTCGCGGCCGGCGAGGCGCCCGTACAGGTTCCCGGCCGGGTCGTGATCGACCTCCAGCCCGGCCTCGCGCATCCATCCGGCGACGAGGTCGTGGGCCTGCTGCTCGGCGCCGCTGAGGCCCGGGCGGTTCGCGCCCTCGCCGCCGCCGATGGCGTAGAGCTCGGCCAGCCGCTGCGCGACCCTCATGCGACGGGGGTGGCCGGCCGGGCGAAGGCCCGGGCCTTCGACGTGCCGAGGCCGAGGGACACGAGCGACTCGGCCAGCCGGACGGCCGCCGGGACCGCCTCGACGACGGGCACGCCGAGCCGCTCCTGCAGCGCGGCGCGGGCGCCGAGCATCGCGCCGCAGCCGAGGCACAGCGCCTCGGCGCCGGCGGCGAGGGCGCGCCCGCCCGCCGCGACGAGCGCATCGGAGGCGCCCGCCGGGTCCTCGTCGAGGTCGAGCACCTCGACGCCGGTCGCCTCGATCGCCGCGCAGCGCGACTCGATCCCGTAGCGGCGCAGCAGGTCGTGCGTGGCGGGGGTGGCCCGGTCGATCGTCGAGAGGATCCCGAAGCGGTGGCCGAGCGTCATCGCCAGGGCGAAGCTCGCCTCCGCGATGCCGATGACGGGCGCCTCGGTGACCTCGCGCGCCCCGTAGAGGCCGGGGTCCCCGAAGCACGCGACGATCGCCGCGTCGAAGCTCCCGTCGCGCTCGGCGACCAGCCGCACCACGGCGGCGGCCGCGAGCATCTCGTCGGCGTAGCCGTCGACGAACGGCACGCCCTCCGTCGCCGTCGCGCCGGCGACGGTGGTGCCGGGCGAGGCGGCGGCCGCCGCGGCCTGCACCATGTGCTCGGTCATCGAGGCGGTCGTGTTGGGGTTGACCAGCAGCAGTCGCATCCTCAGACCGCCGCCGGCTCCGGGGCGAGGAAGCGCCCGCTGCCGGGCTCGGCGAACGTCGCGCCGTCCGGGGTCTCGGCGTAGACCGTGCGGCCGCGCACGAGCGTGCGCACGACCCGGCCGGTGACCTCCCGGCCCTCGTAGGGCGTCCACTTGTGCGTGTGGTGCAGGCCCGCGCCGGTGATCGTCCAGGTCCGCTCCGGGTCGATCAGGGCGAGGTCGGCATCCGCCCCGGGCACGATCGCGCCCTTGCGCGGGGCGAGCTGCCACAGCCGCGCGGGGGCGCCCGCGACCCATTCCGCGATCCGCTCCCAGCCGAAGCCGCGGCGGCGGGCCTCGTCGACGACGAGCGGGACGAACGTCTCGATCCCCGGCAGCCCGTTGGGGGCGGCGAAGATGTCCTCGTGGCCGGGCAGCCGGCTCTCGAGGCTGAAGGCGCAGTGGTCGGTCGTGATGCAGTCGATCGTGCCCGCGTCCAGGTGCGCCCACAGCCGCTCGACGTCCTCGCGGGCGCGGATGGGCGGCGCGCAGCGCGCGAACGGCCCGAGCCGCTCGAGGTCGTCGTGGTCGAGGACGAGGTACTGCGGGCAGGTCTCGCAGCTGACGCGGACGCCGCGCGCCTTGGCCGCGGCGACGAGGTCGCCCGCCGCGCCCGTGGACATGTGCACGATGTGGATGTGGGCGCCGACGTGCTCGGCCAGCACGATCGCCCGGGCGACCGCCTCGATCTCGGTCAGCGGCGGGCGCGACTCGGCGTGCGCGAGCGGGTCGGTGCGCCCGGCGGCCTGCATGCGCGCGAGGCCCGCCTGCAGCAGGGCGTCGTTCTCGGCGTGCACCCCGACCAGCAGCGGCGTGTCGGCCAGCGTCTCCAGCGCGAGGACGAGCTGGGCGTCGTCGACCCCCGGGAACGTCGGGTCGGAGTCGCACATGAACGCCTTCAAGGCGACCGCGCCCGCATCGACCTGCTCCGCGATGGCCGCCACGTCCTGGCCGCCGACGATGCCGCCCCAGAGCGCGAAGTCGACGATCGCGTCGGCCTCGGCGAGCTCGCGCTTGCGCCGGAAGGTCGCGCCGTCGGTCGCGGGCGGGCGGCCCTGGGGCATCTCGACGTGGCTCGTCACGCCACCGGCGGCCGCGCCGCGTCCGCCGGCCGCGAAGCCCTCGTGCTCGACGGGGTCGTGCTCGAAGAGCGCCGGGTCGTCCTGCAGGAAGTGCGTGTGGCCGTCGATGGCGCCCGGCATGACGACCAGGCCCTCGGCGTCGATGACCTCGGCGCCCGGGTCGCCGGCCTCGCCGGGCGCGACCAGCGCCTCGATGCGACCGTCGCGCACGACGACGTCGCGCGCCTGCGCGCCGTCCGGGGTGGCCACGAGGCCGCCGCGGACGATCAGCATGTCTGTCTGCATCTCACATCGCCTTCTGTCAGAGGGAACGCCGCGGGGCCAGCGCTTCCTGCAGGCCGTCGCCGATCAGGTTCGCGGCCATGACCACGAGGAAGATCGCCAGGCCGGGGAACGTCGCGTACCACCACTGGTCGAGGTAGAAGTCACGGCCGACCGAGATCATGGAGCCCCATTCGGGGGTCGGCGGCTGGGCGCCGAGGCCGATGAAGGAGAGGCTCGCCATCGTGAGGATCGCGTAGCCGACGTCGAGGCTCATCTGCACGATGATCGGCGTGGTGCAGTTGCGCAGGACGTGGACGCGCATGATCCGCCCGGGACCGGCGCCCGCCACCCGCGCGGCGGCCACGAACGGCTCGTTCTTGAGCTGCAGCACCTGGCCGCGCACGAGGCGCGCGTACCACGGCCACCACACGACGCCGATCGCGATCACCGCGTTGAACAGGCTCGGCCCGAGGGCGGCGGCGGCCGCCATCGCGAGCACGAGCGCCGGGAAGGCCAGGAACATGTCCGTGATGCGCATCAGCACGTCGTCGACCCACCCGCCGACGTAGCCGGCGAGCAGGCCCACCGCGGTGCCCACCACCGCGGCGAAGGCGAGGATGCCGAGCGCCGACAGGAGGCTGTAGCGCGTGCCGTAGATGACGCGGCTGAGGACGTCGCGGCCCGCGTCGTCGGTGCCGAACAGGTGGGCGGCCCCCGGCGGGGTGAACTTCGCCGCGGCGTCGTAGGCCGTCGGGTCGTAGGGGGCGATCAGCGGCGCTGCCACGGCCAGCACCAGGAACAGGCCCAGCACGACCAGGCCGGCGAGGCTCAGGGGGTTCGACGCGAGGTGGCGCAGCACGGCGCGGCGCGCGGAGGGCTCGGCCGCCGGCTCGGCCACGACCGGATCGGTCGCGAGGAGCGAGCCGCCGCCGGGGGCCACCGTGCTCACGCCGGCACCTCCTGGGCGTCCCGGATGCGCGGATCCAGGATGAGGTAGGCGAGATCGGTGAGGAGGTTGACGACGAGGTAGATCGCCGAGATCAGCAGCGTCACGCCCATGATCGCCGTGTAGTCGAGGTTGGAGATCGCGTTGACCGCGTACAGGCCGATGCCCGGCCAGGAGAACACGACCTCCGTGAGGATGGAGCCGGCCAGCAGCGCGCCGATCTGCAGGCCGAAGACCGTCGTGACGGGCATCAGCGCGTTGCGCACGACATGGCGGCGCACCAGCAGCGGCCCGCTGAGCCCCTTGGCGCGGGCCGCGCGGTAGTGGTCGGCCTCGGCGGTCTCCACCACGGAGGCCCGGGTCATGCGCGTGATCACCGCGAGGCTGCCCGCTGCGAGCGCGCAGGCCGGCAGGATCAGGTGCTCGAGGGCCGACCAGAACGTCGAGAGGTCACCCGCGAGCAGGGTGTCGACGAGATAGAGCCCCGTCACCTGGTCGGGCGGGAGGGCCAGCTCGTCGATGCGCCCGGACGCGGGCAGGATCTGCAGCTTCTCGTAGAAGACGATCTGCAGGACGATGCCGAGCCAGAACACGGGCATCGACACGGCCGCGATCGAGAACAGCCGGATGACGTGGTCGGGGAGCCGGCCCTTCAGCAGGCCGGCCATCACGCCGAGCGGCAGCCCGAGGACGGCGACGATCAGCAGCGCCGCGACGGTCAGCTCGACCGTCGCGGGGAAGAACTGCGCGATGTCGGAGGCGACGGGCCGCCGCGTCGTGATCGACGTCCCGAGGTCGCCGTGCAGCAGGTCGCCCATGTAGCGCACGTACTGGGCGGGAAGGGACTGGTCGAAGCCGTACTCGCTGCGCAGCGCCGCCACCTGGTCCGCCGTCGCCCGCGGCCCGGCCAGCAGCCGGGCCGGGTCGCCGGGCACGATGTGCGTGAGGGCGAACGTCAGCAGGCTCATCCCGAACAGGACGATCGGGATGGCGAGCAGGCGGCGCTTGAGCAGCGGCCACATGGCTTAGGTGTGCAGCTCGTACGGGTCGAGCACGTTGAGGTACATCGGGTTGAACGTGACGTCCTTGAGCCCCTTGTCCAGCGGCAGCAGGAAGTGCACGTCGCTGACGAACAGGTACGGCGCGTCGTCGACGACGATGCGCTGGGCGCGCTTGTAGAGCGCCATCCGCTTGCCCTCGTCGGGCTCGGCGAAGGCGGCGTCGAGCAGCTTGTCGAACGCCGGGTTGGAGTAGTAGGTGAAGTTGTACCCCGCCGATCCCTGCGCCGAGGTCGCGAACAGCGTCCAGAGGAAGTCGAACGGGGTCGCCAGCGACGGCCACCACGCCACGCCGTAGGCGTCCTTGGCCGTGTCCTTGTTCTGCAGGGTCTCCGCCCACGTGGACGGGCTCAGCTCCTGGAGGGAGACCTCGATGCCGAGGTCCTTCATGCTGGCCTGGAACAGCTCGCCGAACGGCCGCTTCCAGTAGTAGCCGTTCTCGTAGATGTACTTGAGCTTGAAGCCGCCGCCCTCGTAGCCGGCCTCGGCGAGCAGCTTGCGCGCCCGGTCGGGATCGAAGCTGTACTGCGGCAGGCTGTCGTCGGCGCCGGGGAAGATGCTCGGCAGCGGTCCGTGGAGCTGCTCGGCGGTGCCGTTGAGGACGTTCTTGTTGGCGGCGGTGTAGTCGAACCCGTAGGAGATCGCCTGGCGCACGCGCTTGTCGGCGGTCGGCCCCGTCCGGCACGGCAGCCCGATGTAGTAGGCCGTGAAGGCGGGCTCGTCGATGACGTCGACCTTCTTGGCCTCGCGCATCGCGAAGACGTCGTCGTCGGGGAGGAAGAACGCGATGGAGCTCGTGCCGCGCTCGAGCTGCAACCGCTGGCTGGAGGCGTCGTTGACGTACTGCACGACCACGCCGTCGAAGTGCGGGCCGTCGAAGCCGCCCCAGTAGTCGGGGTTGCGCTTGAAGGCGGCCTGCTGGTTGAGGGTGTAGGACTGCAGCTGGAACGGGCCCGTGCCGACCATGTTGTCGCGCAGGAAGGACTTCGCCCAGTCCTTGCCCTTGTGGTCGTTGATCGCCTTGGGCGAGATCAGGTAGAGGCCGTAGAGGCTGGCGAAGCCGTCCAGCAGGCCGTCGGAGAACCCGCCCGTGTGCACGACGACGGTGCGGGCGTCGGGCGTCTCGACCTTCTTGATCGACGACAGGGCGTAGGCGATGCCCTGGTTGAGGCCCTGCTGGCGCTCGAGGTTGAGCTTGACGGCTGCCGCGTCCATCCCGGTGCCGTCGGTGAAGGTCACCCCGTCGCGCAGGTGGAAGACGATGCGGTTCTTGCCGACCTCGTTCTCGTAGGACTCGGCCAGGTGCGGCTCGAGGTCCGTCGTGCCGTCCTTGAAGCGCACCAGCGTCTCGTAGACGCAGCGCCACAGCAACGGCGACTGGCCGTCCAGCGACAGCATCGGGTCGAGCGTCACCGGCGTGGCGCCCGAGCTCATGACCAGCCGCGCGCCGGCGCCGCCCGCCCCGCCGCCGCCGCCGCTGGCGCCGCCGCACGCCGTCAGCAGCGTGGAGGCGCCGGTGAGCGCGAGGCCGGCCATCCCGCCGCGGCGCAGCACCTCTCGCCGGCTCATGGGGTCACGCAGCAGCTGGTCGATCAGCGGTCCGCGGTGATGTCCGTCCGGCACGACGGGATCAGGGGTCATGGTCTTCCTCCTTCGACGGCTCCGGCACGCGGTTGCGGGCTCGGTCTGTGATCGGTCACTCGGTCTGCGAAGTGGCAGTGCACGCGGCCGCCCCCCGGGCGGTCGGCGGCCGCGGGATCGTCCGTGGCGCACACGTCTGGACCGCCCAGCTCCGTGCGCAGCCAGCAGCGCGTGTGGAAGCGGCAGCCGCTCGGCGGCGCGGCGGGGGAGGGCACGTCGCCGCGCAGCACGATCCGCTCGCGCGCGGCCTCCACCTCGGGGTCCGGGACGGGGGCGGCGGAGAGCAGGGCGACGGTGTAGGGGTGGCGCGGCGCGTCGAGGACGTCGCGCACCGGGCCCGCCTCGCAGACGCGGCCGAGGTACATCACGGCGACGTCGTGGGCGAGCTCGCGGACGGCGCCGAGATCGTGGCTGATGAACAGGTACGACAGGCCGAGATCGCGCTGCAGCTCCCCGAGCAGGGCCAGGATCTGCGCCTGCACCGACACGTCCAGCGCGCTCGTGGGCTCGTCCGCGACCACCAGATCGGGGCTGAGGGCAAGGGCGCGGGCGATGGCCACGCGCTGCTGCTGGCCGCCGGAGAGCTGGAAGCCGTAGCGGCGCTCCATGCGCTGGGCCAGCCCGACGCGGTCCATCAGCTCGCTGACCCGGGCGCGACGCTCGGCGCGGTCGCCACGACGGTGGATGGCCAGCGGCTCCTCGACGATGTCGCGCACCGTCATGCGCGGGTCCAGGCTGGACTGCGGGTCCTGGAAGATCATCTGCAGGCGGGGCCGGTGGGGCCGCATCCCGGACTCGGGCAGCGCGGCCAGATCGGTGCCGTCGAACTCGATGCGCCCGCGCGCCGGGCGGAGCAGGCGCACGACGGCCTTGGCCACGGTGCTCTTGCCACAGCCCGACTCGCCGACGAGCCCCAGGGTCTTGCCGCGGTGGACCTCGAGGTCGACGCCGTCGACGGCGCGGACCGTCACGCCCTGGCGCGTGTACTCCACGCCCAGGTCGGTCACGCGCAGCAGGGGAGCGGTCATGCCGCCGCGTCCGCGAGCGGGTGACCGGCGCGCGCCTCGGCGGCGCCCACGGGGTTGTGGCAGGCGCGCACGTGCTCGGGCTCGACGGCCTCCAGCGGCGGCATCTCGGCCGTGCAGCGGTCCAGCGCCCACTGGCAGCGCGGGGCGAACGGGCAGCCGGCCAGCTCGACGCCCGGGTCCGGCGGCTGTCCCGGGATCGGCACGAGCGCGGCGCCGCTGTCGCGGTCGCTGCGCGCCACGGAGCGCATGAGGCCGACGGTGTAGGGGTGCTCCGGCGCGGCGAACAGCCGCGACGTCGGGGCGCGCTCGACGATGCGCCCGGCGTACATGACGTTCACGCGCGACGCCATGGCGGCGACCACGCCGAGGTCGTGCGTGATCAGGATCAGCGCCGTGCCGAAGTCGCGCGTGAGCTCGCGCAGCAGCTCAAGCACCTGGGCCTGGATGGTCACGTCCAGCGCGGTCGTCGGCTCGTCGGCGATCAGCAGCCTGGGCCGCAGCGCGAGGGCGATCGCGATCATCACGCGCTGGCACATCCCGCCGCTGAGCCGGTGCGGGTAGGCGTCCAGCACCCGGTCGGGGTCCGGTACGCCGACGCGCTCGAGCAGGTCGCGAGCGCCGGCGCGGGCGGCCTTGCGTCCCACCGGTTCGTGGGCGGTGATCGCCTCGGTGATCTGCGTGCCGATCCGGACGACCGGGTTGAGGCTCGCCATCGGGTTCTGGAAGACCATGGCCACGTCGCAGCCGCGCCGGCGGCGCTGCTCCCGGGGGGTGAGCGCGAGCAGGTCGGTGCCGTCCAGGAGGACCCGGCCGCGCGTGATCTCCGTGTGCCGGTCGCCGAGCATGCCCATGAGGGCCAGGCTCGTGACGCTCTTGCCCGAGCCCGACTCGCCGACGAGCCCGACGGTCTCGCCGGCCTCGACGTCGAAGGACACCCCGTTGACGGCGTGGACGAGGCCGTGACCGGTCTTGAAGCGGACGGCGAGGTCGTCGACCTCGAGCAGGGGCATCAGACGGGCCTGCCCGGCGGGTCGGCGAGTGCCTGGTCGGCGAGCGCCGCAGGAAGGCCCATCAGCTGCAGCGTGGCCACGAAGCGCCTGCGGGCGCCGTCCCAGTCCCCCGTCAGGATGGCGCGCAGGCCGAGCCCGTCGGCGAGCTGGATGAGCGTCGCCGCGTGCTCGGACGCCGGCATCGTGGCGGTGACCAGACCCGCCTGCGCCCAGCGCCGGAAGGTGCGTTCGGTCAGTCCCTGCCAGCGGTCGTCGTGACGGATCAGCTGGCCGGCCAGTGCGCCGTCGTCGACGGCCGCAACGCAGAACTCAAGCCACAGGCGCCATTCGCGCTGGCGCTCCTCGTTGCGCGGGATGGCGATGTCGACGTACTCGAGCAGGCTTCCCTCGGGCGTGGACGCGGCGAGCTGGCTCTCGGCGGTGTCCAGCCAGCGCTGGTGGGTCCAGTCGAAGCACGCGGCCAGCAGCTCGCGCTTGTCGGCGAAGTAGTGCGAGAGCACGCCGGTCGTGTAGCCCCCCTCGCGCGAGATCCGCCGCAGGGAGGTGGTGCCGAGTCCGTCGCGCATGATCACGTGACGCGCGTGGTCGAGGACCTCGGTGCGGCGGTCGCTCATGCCGCGTCCGCCTGCCGGTGCAGCACCAGCTTGCCGACGTGCTCGCGGCGGTCGAGCGCCCGGTGGGCCGCGGCCGCCTCGGCCATCGGGTAGCGCGCGGCCACCGGGATCTCGAGACGGCCCTCGAGGACGTGCGCGAGGGCGTCGCGCAGATCGTCCTCCGTGCAGAAGCCGAAGCCGATGAGGCGGTGCCCGTGCTGGAAGAACCGGACGAGGTCGAGCTCGACGAACTCCCCTGCGTGGGCGCCGCAGGTCACGTAGCGGCCGTCGGGGCGCAGGGCGGCGAGGTGCTCGGAGAGCTGTCGCCCGCCGACCGTGTCGAGCACGCAGCCGACCCCGGCGCCGCTCGTCAGCTCGGCCACCGCGTCGGCCACCGGGTGGTCCCCGTGGCAGATGACCTCGTCCGCGCCGAGCGCGCGGACCGGGGCGACCTTCTCCGGCCCGCCCACGGTGGCGATCACCCGGGCGCCGCGCAGCCGGGCTGCGCCGATCAGCGCGCTGCCCACGCCGCCGGAGGCGGAGGGGATCAGCACCGTCTCGTCCTCGCGGACCTCGCCGAGGGTCGTCACCATGCGCCACGCCGTGCTGGCGGCCGTCTGCCCCGCAGCAGCGCGCTCGATGTCGGCAGCGGAGGTCAGCGCGACGGTGGCGCTGGCCGGGACGGCCACCCGCTCGGCGTATCCGCCCCAGCGGTCGATGCCGAACTGCACGAGCCGCCCGTCCTCGGCGTGATAGTGCTGCAGGACCGCCACGGGGTCACCGGGGCGCAGCCCGTCCACCGCCCGGCCGACCTCGGCCACCGTGCCGGCGAACTCGCCTCCCAGCACCATCGGGAGGTCCAGGTCCCAGCGCGACACACCGGCGCGCGAATCGAGGTCGCAGTGGTTGACGCCGCAGGTGACCACGTCGACGACGACCTCGTCCGGTCCGCAGACCGGGTCGGGAACCGGGGCCCACGACAGGGCGTCCGAGTCGCCGAAGTGGGTCAGGACCGCGGCGAGCACTATGAGCTGGTTCCCTCGAACACAACAGTTGTTACGAACCTATGCGCCACGTCGTGCGGCTGTCAAGGCGACCGCAGCGACGGGTGTCAGTCCACGTCCTCGACGGACGCGCCGATGTGACGTTCCGGGCGGGCGCGCACCGAGAAGCTCCCTTAGACTCGTCGGCATGCGCGACGAGTCCACCTTCCGGGTCAAGGCCGGCCTGGCCGAGATGCTCAAGGGCGGCGTCATCATGGACGTCGTCGACCCCGAGCAGGCGAAGATCGCCGAGGAGGCCGGCGCGGTCGCCGTGATGGCGCTCGAGCGCGTCCCGTCGGACATCCGCCGTGACGGCGGCGTGGCTCGCATGTCGGACCCGCTGATGATCAAGGGGATCCAGGAGGCCGTCTCGATCCCGGTGATGGCCAAGGCCCGCATCGGCCACTTCGCCGAGGCGCAGGTGCTCGAGGCCCTCGAGGTCGACTACATCGACGAGTCCGAGGTCCTCACGCCCGCCGACGAGGCCAACCACATCTCCAAGTGGGACTTCGACGTGCCGTTCGTGTGCGGCGCGACCAACCTCGGCGAGGCGCTGCGGCGGATCGCGGAGGGCGCGGCGATGATCCGCTCCAAGGGCGAGGCCGGCACGGGCGACGTCGTCGAGGCCGTGCGCCACCTGCGCCGCATCCGCTCCGAGATCCGCGCGCTGACGACGATGGACGACATGGAGCTCGCGACCGCCGCCAAGCTGCACCAGGCGCCGCTGGACCTCGTCCGCCAGGTGGCCGCCGACGGCAGGCTGCCCGTCGTGCTGTTCTGCGCGGGCGGGATCGCGACGCCGGCCGATGCGTCGCTGACGATGCAGCTCGGCGCCGAGGGCAACTTCGTCGGCTCGGGCATCTTCAAGTCCTCCAACCCGGCCGAGCGCGGCCGCGCGATCGTCGCGGCCACCACGCACTTCGCCGACGCCGCGCGCGTCGCCAAGGCCTCCGAAGGCCTCGGGGACGCGATGACGTCGCTCGAGACCCGCAAGCTGGACGAGTCCCAGCTCCTGTCCACCCGCGGTTGGTGAACCCGGGCGGGGGTCCGCTCGTCGGCGTCCTGGCGGTCCAGGGCGACTTCGAGGCGCACTGCCGGATGCTGCAGCGGCTCGGCGCGCGCACGCGCGAGGTCCGCACCCCGGAGGGGCTCGAGGGCCTCGACGGCCTCGTGATGCCGGGCGGGGAGTCGACGACGATGACGCTGGGCATCGAGCGCGACGGGCTGCGCGACCCCTTGTGCGCCTTCGTCGCCGCGGGCAAGCCGGTCCTCGGCACCTGCGCGGGGATGATCATGCTCGACCGCGACCACCTCGGGGTGGCCGACTGGACGTGCCGGCGCAACGCCTTCGGCCGCCAGGTCCGCTCCTTCGAGGCCGACCTGGACCTGCCCGGCATCGAGGGCGACCCCGTGCGCGCGGTCTTCATCCGCGCGCCGTGGGTCGCCTCCCACGGGCCGGACGTCGAGGTCCTGGCGGCGGTCGACGGCCACCCCGTGGCCGTGCGCGACGGACGCCTGCTGGCGGTGTCCTTCCACCCCGAGATCGCCGGCGAGGACCGCGTGCACGGGCTGCTCCTGCGTGACATCGGGCGCACTGCCGCCCCCTAGCGTGGACGGGGTGTCCGACGCCGTCCCCACGACCTTCGCCGACCTCGAGCTGCGCCCCGAGCTGCTCGAGGCGCTGACCACCCTCGGCTACGAGGAGCCCACCCCGATCCAGGCGGCCGCGATCGCGCCCCTGATCGCCGGCAGGGACCTGCTCGGCCAGGCGGCCACCGGCACGGGCAAGACCGCGGCGTTCGCCCTCCCGCTGCTGCAGCGCCTCGACGGGCCGCGCGCGGAGTCCAAGCCGGCCGCGATCGTGCTCACCCCGACGCGCGAGCTGACGATGCAGGTGTCCGAGGCGATCCACAAGTACGGCCGCGGCATCGGCGCCCGCGTCGTCCCCGTCTTCGGCGGCCAGCCGATCTTCCGCCAGATCAAGGCGCTCGAGCGCGGCGTCGACGTCGTCGTCGCCACCCCGGGGCGCGCGCTGGACCTGCTCAAGCGCAACGCGCTCAAGCTCGACGCCGTCGCGACGGTCGTGCTCGACGAGGCCGACGAGATGCTCGACATGGGCTTCGCGGAGGACATCGAGGCGATCCTCGAGACGCTCCCCAAGACCCGCCAGACGGTCCTGTTCTCCGCGACGATGCCCGATCGCATCGAGAAGCTCGCGCGCCGCCACCAGAACTCGCCGGAGCGCATCGAGCTCGCCGGCGGCCCGACCGGCACGGGCTCGGACGAGCTGCTCGTCACGGAGCGCGCCTACGTCGTGCACCGCAACTTCAAGCCGGCCGCGCTCGGCCGCGTGCTCGACCTGGAGGCGCCGGGTGCCGCGCTGGTCTTCTGCCGCACGCGCGATGAGGTCGACTCGCTCACGGAGACGCTCAACGGCCGCGGCTACCGGGCCGAGGCGCTCCACGGCGGCCTCAGCCAGGAGCAGCGCACGAAGGTCGTCGGGCGCCTGAAGAACCAGACCTCGGAGCTGCTGATCGCCACCGACGTCGCCGCGCGTGGCCTGGACGTCGACGTGCTCACCCACGTCGTCAACTACGACGTCCCCTCCGCGCCCGAGGCCTA
Organism: uncultured Solirubrobacteraceae bacterium; assembly: GCA_963726825.1. Lineage (GTDB taxonomy): Bacteria > Actinomycetota > Thermoleophilia > Solirubrobacterales > Solirubrobacteraceae > DATLGB01. Next base: position 1,010,979 of record CAVSDT010000002.1, read on the forward strand.
CGTGCACCGCATCGGCCGCGTCGGCCGCGCGGGCCGGGAGGGCGTCGCGATCACGCTCGCCCAGCCGCGCGAGCACCGGCTGCTGAAGGCGATCGAGCGCACGACCGGCAGGCGCATCTCCGTCGAGCCGCTGCCGACCGTCGCCGACCTGCGCGCCCGCCGCATGGAGCTCACGCAGGGGACGCTGCGAGAGGCGATCACGGCCGGCGAGCTCGACGCGCTGCGCCCCGTCGTCGAGTCGCTGTGCGAGGAGTTCGACGTGATGGAGGTGGCCCTCGCCGCCGTCAAGGTCGCCCACGCCTCGCTCGCACCCGCCGAGGCCGATGAGCGCGACGTCCCCGAGGCGACGTTCGGCAAGGCCCCGCGCCGCGACGAGCATCCCGGCAAGCAGCGCGCCCGCGACCGCGGCGAGCGCGACGAGCGCCGCCCGAAGGGCCGCAAGCGCGAGTTCGAGGACGAGCAGGGCGCCTTCGCCGACCGCGGCGAGCGCCCCGAGCGCGGCTCCGGGCATCCCGGGGGACGCGACCGCAAGCCGCTGCGCTCCTTCAACGGCGACGGGTCGACGGCCCGCCTGTTCGTCGGCGCCGGCAAGGCCGCCGGCGTGCGCCCTCAGGACCTGGTCGGTGCGATCACCGGCGAGTCCGACCTCAAGGGCCACGACATCGGCGCGATCGCCGTCCATGATCGGTTCGCGCTCGTCGAGGTCCCCTCGGCGTCCGTCGACGCGGTCGTCGAAGCCCTGCGCGGCACGAAGATCAAGGGCAACCGCCCGACGATCCGCCGCGACCGCTTCTAGCCGAGCCCGGGGCGGTCACGACGGTTCCGGCTGACCCGGGGCGATTGACCGGCGACGGGATCGGCTAGCCCCGGGCCATGTCGCGCCAGACCATGCTCAGCCGCGCCGCCCGCGCGGCCTCCGACGTCGGGCTCGCCGGCCTGCTCGGCGGCAACCTCTACGGGCGCATGGCCCTCCATCCGGCGGTCGCCGGGCTCAAGGACCCACGGGAGCGCGGGCAGGTCGTCACGGCCGCCTGGCGCCGCTACGGCACCGTCCAGTCGGTCTCGCTCGTCGCGGTGGCCCTCGGCCGCGTGGCCTCCCATGCCGACGAGGGGGGCGGCAGCCGGCTCTCGGCGCGGGAGAAGCGCCTCGCCACCGTCCGCGACGGGCTGCTCGTGACCCTCGGCGCGACCGGTGTCGCCACCGCGCTGTCCGGCGTCAAGTACGCGCGCGAGTCCCCGGCGGAGGGCGTGCCGCTCGCCGACGGCGACCACGCGGCCCCGCAGGCCACGGACGTCCAGCGCGCCGCCAAGCAGCGCATGAACGCGCTCGGCCTCGTGACCCTGACGACCGAGGCGGCGCTCGTGGGCGTCAACTCGATGCTCGCGCACGAGTCCTTCCGGCGGCCGCCCGTCCGGCGGCTGGCCCTCGGCCGCCGCTAGACCGCGGCGCCCCGTCCGCGTCCGCCGGCGCGGATACGGTCGCCTCCGTGGCGACCGTCGAGATGCAGCACGCCGCGGCCGGCCGCTCGCTGGGGCGGCCGTTCGGCTGGCTGTGGGCGGCCTTCGCCGCGAGCGCCCTCGGGACCTGGGTGGCCTTCGACGCGTTCCCGCTGATCGCGATCCTCGCCCTGCACGCCGGCCCGGTGGCGGTGTCGGCGCTGGCGGCGAGCGGCCTGGCCGTGGGAGCGGTGCTGGCGCTCCCACTCGGCCCCTGGGTGGAGGGCCGGGCCAAGCGGCCGGTGATGATCGGGATGGACCTGCTGCGCTGCGCCGCCCTCGCGACCGTCCCGGCCGCCTATGCGCTCGGCGTGCTCTCCGTCGCCCAGCTGCTCGTCGTGGCGGTGGTGGTGGGCGCCGCCGACATCGCGTTCCGCGCGGCCAGCGGCGCCTGCCTGAAGGGCCTGCTGGCCGGGGAGGACCTCCTCGAGGCCAACGGCCGCCTCGAGGGGACCACCTGGACGGCGACGCTGGTCGGCCCGCCGGTGGGCGGCGCGCTGATCGGGGCGTTCGGCCCCGTCGTCACCGTCATCGTCAACGCCGCCTCCTTCGTCCTGTCGGCGCTGGGCATCCGGGCGATGGGCGGGCGCGAGGCGCCGCCGGCACACGCCCCGGGCGGACGGCTGAGCCGCGGCGAGCTGCTGGAGGGCTGGCGCCACATCCGCGCCTCGTCCGTCCTCGCGCCGCTGCTGGCCAACACGGCGGCCGTCAACGCGCTGATCCTCGCGACCGCACCGCTGCTCGCGGTGCTGATGCTCGGCGACCTCGGCTTCGCGCCGTGGCAGTACGGGCTCGCGTTCGCGCTGCCGTGCGCGGGCGGCCTGGCCGGCTCGCGCCTGTCGCGCCCGCTGGCGGCCCGGCACGGACGGCTGCGGGTCCTGCGCGCCGCAGGGACGCTGCGCGCCTGCTTCTCCGTCGGTCTGGCCTTCGTCGTCCCCGGCACCGGCGGCCTGCTGCTGGTGATGGCCTGCCAGCTGGCCATCGTCACCGCCTCGGGGATCTTCACGCCCATCCTCGCGACCCACCGGCTCGACCACACGCCACCGGACCGCGTCGCCCGCACGTTGAGCGCCTGGTCGATCACGAGCGCGCTGACCGTCGCCGCCACGACGGCGCTGTGGGGCCTGCTGGCGGCCGTCGTCGGCCCGCGCGCCGCGATCGCCGCCGCCGGGGTCCTGCTGCTGGCGACCCCGCTGCTGCTGCCGCGCCCGGCCTAGACGACGAGGCCGTGGCGCATGGTGTTCTCCGTCACCACGCGCGGCTCGACGAACTGCAGCAGGTAGCCGGGGCCGCCGGCCTTCGTGCCGGTCCCCGACAGCTTGTTGCCGCCGAACGGCTGGCGGCCGACCATCGCCGCCGTGATGTGGCGGTTGACGTAGAGGTTGCCCACGGGCGAGCGGGCGACGACGTGGTCGACGGTGCGCGGGTTGCGCGCGAACAGGCCCCCGGTGAGGGCGAAGGGCGAGGCGTCGACGCGGTCGCAGGCGTGGTCCATCGACGTGACCCGCTCGACGGTGAGCAGCGGCGCGAAGACCTCCTGGGCGAGCAGCTCGGAGTCCTCGGGCAGGTCCGCGACGAGCGTCGGCGGGGCGTAGAAGCCCTCCCCGGCCGGCAGGTCGGCGGCCTGGGCGACGATCCGGCCCTCGCGCGCGGCGAGCTCCACGTACCGGGCGTGGCGATCGAAGGACTCCTGCTCGATCACCGCGGGCACGTCGATCGAGAGCCGGTCGGCGGGTCCGACCTCCAGCACGGAGACGGCGCCGCCGAGGCGTTCGAGCAGCGCGTCGTGGGCGGCCTCGTGGACGAGGACGCGGGCCGCGGCCGAGCACTTCTGCCCGGCGAACGCGAAGGCGGACCGCGCCAGGGCCGGGATGACCTCGTCGAGGTCGGCGTCGGAGTCGACGATGACGCAGTTCTTGCCGCCCATCTCCGACACGACGCGCTTGAGGTGCCCCTGCCCGGGGCGGACCTCCGCGGCGGCCTTGAGGATCTCCAGGCCCACGGCGCCCGAGCCGGTGAAGGCGATCGTGTGCACCCGCGGGTCTTCGACGAGCGCCTTGCCGACGTCGCCCTCGCCCGGCAGCAGGGCGAACGCCGCGGGCGGCACGCCCGCCTCGCGCAGCGCCTCGGCGAGCAGGAGCGCGCAGCCGGGTGACTGCTCGGCCGGCTTGAGCACGACGGCGTTGCCGGTCGCCAGGCCGGCGGCGGCCATGCCGAGGGGGATGGCGAGCGGGAAGTTCCAGGGCGCCACGACGGCGACGATGCCGCGCGGCGCGTAGCGCAGCGCGTTGCGCTCGCCGGGCACCTGCAGCAGCTGCGGCGGGGTCTCCTGCAGCTCGATCGCCCCGCGGGCGTAGAACTCGAGGAAGTCGATCGCCTCGGCGATGTCCCCGTCGGCCTCCGGCCAGGGCTTGGCGCACTCGCGCAGCGCCAGCGCGGCGGCTCGCAGCCGGCCGTGGCGCAGCAGCTCGGCCGCGCGCAGGAGGATCCGCGCGCGCTCGGCCACCGGGGTCGCGGACCACTCGCGAAAGCCCTGCTGGGCGGTTGCGAGCGCCGTGTCGACCTCCGCCGGGGTCGCGGCGGCGGCGTAGGCGACCACTCGGGACGGGTTGCCCGGATCGACGGAGACGAGGTCCTCGCCCGGGCGCTGGTCGGTCCCGATCCAGACGGGGACGCGCAGGGGCAGCTCGGCGTCGAGCGCGGCGAGGGCGCCGGCGAGGTCCGCGCGCACCGGGGCACGGCGCAGCTCGAGCACCGGCTCGTTGCGAAACGGCGACAGGACGGCCATCAGGTCAGGGACCCCACCGGGCGGGCGAGCAGGTCGTCGATCCCCGTGCCCTGCTGCTGGGCGAGGAGGAAGGACTCGTTGCTCGTGTTCTCCAGGAGGCGCCGCACGAGGTAGGACATGCCCGCGACGAGGTCGCCGACGGGGCAGTAGGAGCGCACGCGCAGGTCCATCGCCGCGAGCGCCTCGCCGATCGGGTCCCCGAGGCCGCGCAGGATCTGCAGCTCGAGGTCGGCGTCGTCACCGCCGGTGAGGCGGTTGTAGGCGATCGCGTGCGCCAGCGACCGCAGGTTGTGGGAGGCGATGCAGGGCCGCACGGCGGCGCCGGCGTCGATCAGGCGCCGGCTGAGGCGCTCGAAGTTGAGGTCCGAGTCGGCCTTGGCCTCGAACACGGGCGCCTCCCAGCCGTGCTGCTGGGCCTCGGCGACCTCGTGGTCCCAGTAGGCGCCCTTGACCAGGCGGATCGTCAGCGGCGTGCTGCGGCGCGCGCCCGGCCCGTCGACCGCCCACTCCAGCGCGAGATCGGCCGTCTGCGGCGAGTCGCGCAGGTACGCCTGCAGGACGAGGCCGGCGGACGGCCCCTCGACGAACTCGTCGGCGGCCAGCAGCTCGAGGATCAGCTCGGTGACGGCGTCGCGGGAGTCCATCGACTCCATGTCGATGTGCAGGTGTGCGCCGAGGTCGCGCGCCTTGCGCAGCAGCGGCAGGAGGCGGTTGGCCGCGTCCCGCTGGCCCTTCTGCGGCGCGTCGGGGCGCAGCAGCGGGGTGAGGGCGGACACCTTCACCGACAGGTTGGCGCGTGGCAGGGGTCCGCGGCCGTCGGCCTCGAGGCCCGGGCGGGCCGGCCAGGACGCCGAGGACGCGACGAGGGCCTCCAGCGCGGCGGCGCAGCGCTCGGCGTAGCGGTCGGCCTCGGCGCTCGTGACGGTGGCCTCGCCGAGCAGGTCCACGGTGGTCGCGATCCCGTCCTTCCACAGGCCCTTGAACGTCCGCATGGCCGCCTGCGGCGTCTCGCCGACGATGAAGCGGTGGGCCATGTGCCGCACCCCGCGGGCGGCGGACGCGCCGAGGGCCGTGCGTCCCGCGCGGGAGTCGCCCATCCGCATGGCCACGGCGATCGGCGGCGGCGGGGTCTCGACCTCGGAGAGGAAGCCGGTCAGGTGGCGCGCGAGGTCGTCGAGGTTGCGGCAGGCGGGGACGACGTCGACGAAGCGAAACAACGCCGCCTTGAGCTCGGCGTCGGCGCTCGAGAGCTCCATCGCCTTGTCGTCGACCGCCTTCAGCGGGTTGCGGTTCTTCGGCAGCCGGCGCGCGAGCTCGCGCCCGACGGTGTGCAGCTCGCGTTCGAGGTCCGTGTCATCGGCCATCCGCCGCCAGGCTATCCCCGGCGAGGCCCCGCCGCCAGCGGGCGGCAGCCGACGAGCTCCCCGCCACCCGCCACGGCTCGACGGCGGCGGGGGTGGGGGCGGCGTCGATCATCCCGGCGCCCGGGCGATCACGAGCATGCGGTCGCGGAAGTCCGGGGTCCACAGCCGCTCCGCCAGGCCCAGCGCCGCGGCGATCCGGGTCCCGGTGTGCGAGACCCACGGCGAGTACCCCTCGAGGCGCCAGAGGTAGTAGCGGACGCTGAACGTCTTCGGCTGGGTGGCGAGGAGCAGCGGCGTGTAGCCCGCGCGCTCGAGCATCGCCCGCATCGACCCGCGGGAGAAGTACTGCACGTGGGTCGGGAGCACCGCCCACCAGCGCGCGCCCAGCCGGCGGGCCAGGCGCGAGCCCGCGTCGGGGAGCGCCATCACCAGGACGCCGCCCGGGGCGAGCAGGCCGGCGATGCGCTGGAGGGCGGCGCCCGGGTCGACGAGGTGCTCGATCACGTCGCCGAGGAAGATCGCGTCGAAGCTGCGCCGCGGCAGGCGCGCGCCGAGGAGCTCCTCGTTGCGGACGTCGAGGCCGAAGCGGTCGCGGGCGTAGCCGGCGGCGAACGCCGAGGGCTCGACGCCCGTCGCGTGCCAGCCGCGGTCGGCGGCCTCCGCCAGCAGGAAGCCGACCCAGCAGCCGAGGTCGAGGATCCGGCGGCCGTCCACCCGCGCCTCGATCGCCTCGAGGATCGCGGCCGCGGTGGCGCGCTGGCCGGCTTCCTCCGCGACGTAGTCGGCCGTGTCGGTGGACGCGTAGGCCACCGCCAGGTCGTGCTCGTCGGGGAAGGCCTCCAGCTGCGCGTGCCCGCAGGCGGTGCAGCGCACGAGGTCCGCGATCGCGGTGCCGTAGTCGTCGGACGTCGGGCGCAGGTCGAGCTCGGCGACGGGGGCGTCCGGGTGGTGGACGCGCAGGTGGGGGACGAGGGCGGCCTCGCCGCAGGCGGCGCAGCGGCTCCCGACGGGGCGCAGGCCGCTCACGCGGCGCCGACCGCGTACAGGTCGTTGGAGAGGAGCAGGCGCGCGGGCCGCGCGGCGGCGACGCGGCCGGCGAGGCGCACGAGCGGGGACCCGTCGAGGCCCTGCGTGAGGTGGTGGCCGCCCTGTTCGCGCACGACGTCGGCGGCGAGCCAGGCGCGCACCTCGCCGAAGCCCGCCCGGCGCACCGCGCGGCGCAGCCCGTGGAGGGTCTGCTCGTTGACGTGGAAGCGCTCGGCCTCCGTCAGCCACCAGTCCAGGCGATTCGCGGTCGCCCCGTGGCCCGCGAGGCGCAGGAGCGGGCGGGCGACGGGCCAGGTCAGCGTCCGGAAGAGCCGGTTGGGGGCCGTGTGGACGAGCAGCCGGCCGCCCGGGGCCAGGACGCGGCGGAACTCCCGCAGCGCGGCGTCCGCCTGGCCGGGGTCGAGATGCTCGATCACGTCGCCGCAGAGGACGCGGTCGAAGTGCCCGTTGGGCCAGGGGAGGCGCTCGACGCCACCCTGGACGACGTCGGCACCCGGCACGTCCGCGAGCGTCTCGTGGGCGATCTCGACGGCGGCGGCGCTGTAGTCGATCCCGGCGACCTGCGCCCCCGCGGCGGCGCAGGCCAGCAGCACCTCGCCGCGGCCGCACCCGGCGTCGAGCACGCGGACGCCCGGCGCCGGCGCCAGGAGGGCGACCTGGTGGGCCTTCAGCGCGCTCAGGCCGCGTCCGGCCGCGAACTCGGCGTGGCCTTCGCAGTAGTCCGACAGGAAGTACGCGCGGTCGTAGATCTCACTGGGGAGCGGCACGCGAGGCGCGACCCTAGCCGAGCCGCTCCGTACCATCAGGCGGGCATGGGTCGAGACCTGCAGCTGCTCAGCGTCGTCGCGCCGCTCTACAACGAGGCTGAGACCGTCCGGGCCTTCCACGAGCGGGTGATGGGGGCGCTCGACGGCTTCGAGCTCGAGCTCGTGCTGGTCGACGACGGCTCGACCGACGGCACGCGCGCGCACCTCGAGGCGCTCGCCGCCGCGGACGAGCGCGTCAAGGTCGTCGCCCTCTCGCGCAACTTCGGCCACCAGCCCGCGCTGACCGCCGGGCTCGAGCACGCCCGCGGCGACGTCGTCGTGATGATCGACGCCGACCTGCAGGACCCGCCGGAGGTCGTGCTGGAGATGATCGACGAGTGGCGCGGGGGCTCGGACGTCGTCTATGCCGTGCGCGAGTCGCGGGCGGGGGAGACGCGCTTCAAGCTCGCCACCGCCAACGTCTTCTACCGGCTGTTCGCGCGCATGACCCAGATGGAGCTCGCCCCCAACTCCGGCGACTTCCGGCTGATGGACCGCCGGGCGCTGCGGGTCCTGCTCGCGATGCCCGAGCGCAACCGCTTCCTGCGCGGGATGAGCGTCTGGGTCGGCTTCCGCCAGAGCGCGGTCCACTACGCCCGCGATGCGCGCTTCGCCGGGGAGACGAAGTTCTCGCTCCCCAAGATGCTGCGCTTCTCGCTCGACGCGATCTCCTCCTTCTCCCACGCCCCGCTGCAGTTCGCGACGGTGATCGGCTTCGGCTTCGCGCTGCTGGCCTTCCTCGCGATCCCGCTGACCGTCGTTGCGCGCTACACGAACCAGTTCGTCCCCGGCGTGCCGTCCACCCTGATCGCGGTCTTCCTCCTCGGGGGCATCCAGCTCATGACCGTCGGGTTGATCGGCGAGTACGTCGGGCGCATCTACGACGAGGTCAAGCGGCGCCCGCTCTACGTCGTCGACGAGGTCACCAACCTCGACGGGCCGAGCGCGGACGCCCTGACCGCCGCCGAGGCCGACATCTCGCCGAGGCCGCAGGCGTGAGCCGCCGGATCGCCGTCCTCGGGGCCGGCATGGCCGGCCTCGTCGCCGCGCGCCGCCTCACCCTCGCCGGCGACCGGGTCGACGTGTACGAGCGCTGGCCCGGCCTCGGCGGCCAGGCCGCGACGCTCGACGTCGGCGGCGGGCACCGGCTGGAGCGCTACTACCACCACCTCTTCACCTCCGATCGTCACATCGCCGCGCTCTACGCCGAGCTCGGCATGCCCGACGAGCTGGAGTGGCGCGACTCGACGCAGGCGTTCTTCGCCCAAGGCCGCCAGTGGGCGTTCACCTCGCCGACGGACCTGCTGCGCTTCGGCCCGCTCAAGCCCTGGGAGCGCGTGCGGATGGGCGCGGCGGTCGTCGCGCTGCAGCGCTTCGGCGGCGACCAGGCCGACTACGAGGACGTCACAGCCGCCGAGTGGATCCGCAAGCGGATGGGCCGCGGGGCGTGGGAGCACGTCTGGGGCCCGCTGCTGCGCGGCAAGTTCGGCGACCGCGCGGAGGACATCGCGATGGTGTGGCTGTGGTCGAAGCTGACCCTGCGCCGGCGCCTCGGCGGCGACGAGGCGCTGGGGGAGAAGCTCGGCTACCCCCGGTCCTCCTGGGAGCCGCTGTTCGCCGCGCTCGTCGCGGCGATCGAGGGCGGCGGCGGCCGGGTCCTGACCGACCGCCCGGCGGCGCGGCTGACACGCGACGGCGCGGGCTTTGAGCTCACTCCGGGGGAGTCGGGGTCGTTTCGCGCCGGCCACGACCCGCGCGACTTCCGCCCGCTGGCCACGGATCCCGAGCGCTACGACGCGGTGCTCTCGACCCTGCCCTCCGACGTGTTCGACCTCCTCGCCGGCGACCTGCTCCCCGACGCCTACCGCGCACGGCTCGAGCGGGCGGAGTACTTCTCGGCGCTCGTGGTGCTGCTGGAGCTCGACCGCCGGTTCAGCCCCTTCTACTGGACCAACGTGGCCGATCGCGACCTCGGCTTCCTCGGGCTGATCGAGCACACGAACCTCATCGAGCCCGAGCGCTACGACGGGCGCCGCTTCCTCTACGTCTCCAACTACCTCCCGCACGGCCACGAGCTGCTCGACCGCACGCAGGAGGAGATCCTCGAGCGCTACGACGCCGGGCTGCGCAAGGTCAACCCGGCGTGGTCGCGGGACTGGATCAGGCAGGCGTGGACGTTCCGCGAGCCTGCGGCCCAGCCGATCGTCACCGTCGGGTACAAGGAGCGCATCCCCCCGCTGCAGACCGGCGTGGACGGCCTCGTGCTGGCCAACACCACGCAGATCTATCCCGAGGACCGCGGGACGAACTACGCCGTCCGCCTCGGGGAGGAGGCCGCGGCCGCGTTGTCGTCGCGATGACCGCCGTCGTCGTCCTCACCGATCGCTTCCCGGAGCGGTCGGAGACCTTCGTGGCCGCCGAGGCGGACGCGCTGCGCCGGGGCGGTGCGGCGGTCACGGTCGAGGCCGTCGCGCCGGCTCACGACCCCGTCGGCGGGGCACCCGACGCTCGCTGGACCGACGACGGGACGCTCACGCGGCTGCGGGCCGTCGCCTGGCTCGTCGGCCGCCACCCGCGCCGCTGCGCCGCCGACCTGCGCGCCCGCCGCCGCTGGCGCAGGGAGGAGCCGGCCCCGCCGCTGCGGCTGCTCGCCCCCGCCGCGCGGCGCTGGGCCCGCGGCGACGTGCACGTCCACGTCCACTTCGCCGCCGCGGCCGCCCTCTCGGCGCACCGGATCGCGCGCATCACCGGCGTGCGCTGGAGCGTCACCGCGCACGCCTGGGAGATCTACGCCCATCCGGCCAACCTGCGCGAGAAGCTCGAGGCGGCCGCCTTCGCCACCTCCGGCTGCGCCTACACCGTCGCCGACCTGCGCCGGATCGCGCCGGGGGCCGACGTGCACGAGGTCGTGATGGGCGTCGACGGCGCCCGCTTCGCCCGCCGCCGCCCGGCGCCCGCCACACGGACCGTGCTGGCCGTCGGCCGGCTCGTGGAGAAGAAGGGCTTCGCCGACCTCGTCGCCGCGGCGGCGCAGCTGCGCGCGGCCGGCATGCCGATCCGCGTCCGCATCGCAGGAGACGGCCCCCTGCGGGACCAGCTCGCCGGCGATCCCGACGTGGAGCTGCTCGGCAGCGTCGCGCACGACGCCGTCCGCGACCTGCTCGAGGACGCCGACGTGCTGTGCATGCCGTGCGTGATCGCGGCCGATGGCGACCGTGACTCGATGCCCGTCGTGGTCAAGGAGGCGCTGGCGATGGAGCTGCCCGTCGTCGCGACGCGGGAGGTCGGTCTGCCGGAGGTCGTGCAGGACGGCTGGGGCCGGCTCGTCCCGCCGCACGACCCGGCGGCGCTGGCCGCAGCCCTGGACGAGCTCCTGTCGCTGCCGGCCGCCGAGCGGGCCGCACTCGGGCGCGCCGGCCGCGAGCACGTCCTGGCGATGGCCGACGTCGACACGGAGGCCGCGCGCCTGGCCGCGTTGATCGAGCGCGCCCGGCGCCCCGCGGCGGCCTGACGCGGCTCAGCGCCGTGTCGCGTGGTGCACCACGTGCCGGACCCCCCAGCCCTGCGTCGATTGCATCGTGAAGCGGGCGGCCTCGCGCACGTCGTCGAGGCCGGCGCAGAACAGGAGCTCGCGCCAGGCGCGGCGGTTGGGCAGCCAGAACACGACGGCCTGCTCGCGGTTGCCACGAAAGCGCGCCGTCGGGAAGGGCAGGAGGTCACTGGCGCGGTCGTACTCCTCCGCCGAGACCAGGGTCCCGCCCGGGTTGAGCAGGCCAGCCATCCGCTCCAGGGCGAGCAGCTGATCGCGCAGGTGGATGACCACCGAGCCGCAGAAGACGAGGTCGAAGCCGCCCAGCCGCGCCTTCGTCGCGTCGTAGACGGAGCAGGCGACGCGCTCGACCTTCGAGCCCAGCAGCGCCTTGGCCAGGGCGAAGCCCTCGCCGCGCACGGCACTCGTGTCCGGGTCGCGACGGCGCGGCGGCCAGTCCAGCTGCCCCTCGTCGTCGAGGTCGATCGCCACGACCTCCGCGCCCCGGCGCTCGAGCTCGAAGGCCCAGAACCCGTCCCAGGTGCCGACCTCGAGCACGCGCTTGCCGCGCAGGTCGGCGGGGAGGCCGTAGCGGCCGACGTAGGGACGCAGGTCGAAGATCCCCTGCGTGGTGAACCCGGGGAGCTCGAGCGTGTGGTACCAGGCCTGCGCTCGGGCGCGGTCGAGTGGGTCGTCCATCGGCGCGGCAGTCTTGCAGGCGGCCGCGGCCGGCCGGCCCCCGGTCAGGGGACCGGCTCGTCGTGGCACGCGTCGGCCCACGCCTGCCGGTGCGTCCTCGCCCACCCGCGCGCCGCGTCCCGGCGCCAGCCCTCCCGTGCCCAGCGGGCCCGTGCCGACGCCCCGAGCAGGTTGAGGACGTACGCCCCGCGCGCCCGGCCAGGTCCGCGCCGGCGGCGCAGCCAGCGGTAGGTCGCGGCCTGCCAGCGTCGCGTGCGCTCGTCGCCCCAGGCCTGCGCGGTGCTGGCCGCGCTCGCGTGGTCGACGACGGCGCCTGGCACGTGACGGGTGTGCCAGCCGGCGCGCCGCAGCCGCCAGCCGAGGTCGAGGTCCTCCGCGTACAGCCACATGGCGCGATCGAAGCCGCCGGCGTCGTCGAAGGCCGTCCGCCGCACGAGCAGGCAGGCGGCGACCGCCCACGGCACGACCCGTTCCCGGCCGGCGTCCCAGCGACCCTCCAGGCACAGCGCATCCCCGTTCGCCGCCGTCAGCCCGGCGTTGAACGCCGCGAGGAACCCGAGGGTGGGGAAGGGGTGGACGGCGTGCTGGTCGGTCCCGTCCGAAAGCCGCAGCCGCGGGACGAGCGCCCCGGCGGACGGGTCGGCCGCCCCCGCGGCGAGCAGCGCCGCCACCGCGCCCGGTCGTGGCGCGGCATCCGCGTTGACGAGCAGCAGCCACGGGCTCTCCGTCGCAGCCGCGACGCGCTCGATCGCCGCCCCGTAGCCGAGGTTGACGCCGGGCTCATGCAGGACGACCCCGGGGTGACGGTCCCGCACGAGGCCTCCCGAGCCGTCCGTGGAGGCGTTGTCGACGACGTGGACGGCGACGTCCGCCTCCGCGCCGAGCGCGGTCAGGCAGCGGTCGAGCAGCGTGCGGGTGTTCCAGGACACCACGACGGCCGTGACGGGGCGGGCGGGGGACACGGACGCGGCCACGCCGCGAGGGTATGGTCCGCGCGTGCCTGGCGTCGCCGTCGTCGTTCCCGCCCGCAACGCCGCACGCACGCTGCCGGCCACGCTCGACGCCCTCGGGGCGCAGACGCTGGCGCCCGAGTCCGTCGTGGTGGTCGACAACGGCTCCTCCGACGCGACGGGTGCGATCGCCCGCGCCCACCCGGCCGTGACGCAGGTCGTCGCGGGACCCGGCCGCGGCCCCGGCCCGGCGCGCAACACGGGGGTGGCCGCCTGCGCCGCGCCCCTGGTCGCGTTCACCGACGCCGACTGCGTCCCGACCCCGGGGTGGCTCGCCGCGCTGGCCGCCGCCGGCGAGGGTGGAGCGTCGATCGTCCAGGGCCGTGTGGCGCCCGATCCCGCTGCCACACGGACCCCCTGGGAGCGCACCCTCGCCGTGCCCGGCTTCACCGGCCTGTTCGAGAGCGCGAACCTCCTCGTCCCCCGCCGCGTCCTGGACCGGGTCGGCGGCTTCGGCGCGGGCATCGAGGACCCGGGTGACCCGCCGTTCGGCGAGGACGCGCTCCTCGGCTGGTCCGCGGTCGCGACCGGCGCCCGCGCGGTCTTCGCGGCCGACGCGCTCGTCCATCACGCGGTCCTCGACCGTCCGGCCGCGGCGTTCGTCGCCGAGCGCCACCGCCTGCGCCACTTCCCGGCGCTCGTCGCGGCGGCCCCGGGCGTGCGCGACACGTTCCTGCGCGACCGCCTCTTCCTCACCGAGCAGACCCGTGCCTTCGACCTGGCCGTCGCCGGGGCCGCGCTGGCGGTCCTGGCCCGCCACCCGGCCCCCCTGCTGGCGGCGCTGCCCTACGCCCGCCGCCTGCGCCGCCTGACCCGCCACTGGCCGGCCCATCCGTCGCCCCAGATCGCCCTGACCCACCTCCGCGCCGACGCCGTCGGCGCGGCCGCGCTGCTTCGAGGCTCGCTCCGGCACGGCGCGACGGTCCTCTGACGGCACCCGGTCACCGGCAACCGGCAGGCAGCCGGCAGGAGACCGGCAACGACACCGGAGCCCTCTCGGATGCCGGGTTGCACCGGGTAGCCGATCCGCTACCCGGTGCAACCCGGTCGCGGAACTCGCCCGGCTTCGGGCGCGGAGGACGACGTCGGGAGGACGCGGCTCAGACGTCGACGCCGCAGCGGCCCAGGGCCGCCGCAAGGCGCTCGATCGCGACGGCGTGGTCGCAATCGGGGCCGATCTCGACGTCAGGAGCGGTCGGCTCCTCGTACGGGTCGTCGATCCCCGTCATGTTCTGCAGCTCGCCGGCGCGGGCGCGGGCGTAGAGGCCCTTCGGGTCGCGGCGCTCGCACTCGGCCAGCGGCGTGGAGACCCAGACCTCCAGGAAGGGCAGGCCGGCGTCCTCGTGGATCGCCCGGGCCGCCGCGCGGGAGGCGGCGTAGGGGGAGACGAGCGACACGACGGTCACGACGCCGGCGTCGGACATCAGGCGCGAGACCTCCGCGGCGCGGCGGATGTTCTCCTCCCGGCTGGCGTGGTCGAAGCCAAGGTCTCCGCACAGGCCGTGGCGCAGGTTGTCGCCGTCGAGCCGGTAGGCCGGCACCCCGCACTCGACGAGGTGCACCGTCAGGCGGGCGGCGAGGGTCGACTTGCCGGAGGCGGGCAGGCCGGTGAACCAGACGGTCGCGCCGCGCTGGCCGAGCAGCTCGGCTCGGCGCTCGCGGGTCAGCGCCTCGCGCTCCCACACGACGCCGTCGCTGCGACGGCGCCGGTCAGCCATCCTCGCCCTCGGCGGGCCCGAGGACCATGCCGCCGGCGACCGTGTCGTTGGTGGACTCGTCGACGAGGATGAAGGCGCCCGTCGCGCGGCTGCGGCGGTAGGGGTCGACCATCAGCGGGGCGCTGGTGCGCAGGCGGACCCGGGCGATGTCGTTGAGCCCGAGCTCCTTCGTCTCCAGGTCACGATGGAGCGTGTTGACGTCGAGGCGGTACTGGACGTCGTCGAGGATCACGCGGCCGGTGCGGGTCGTGTGCTTGATCGCCAGTCGCGCGCCCGGCTTGACGGGCGTCTCGCTCATCCAGCAGATCATCGCGTCCAGCTCGCGCGCCGGCTGGGGGTGGTTGTGCGGGCGGCAGATGAGGTCGCCGCGGGAGACGTCGACGTCGTCGGCGAGGTGGACGGTCACCGACATGGGCGGGAACGCCTCCTCGACGTCGCCGCCGAAGGTCTCGATCCGCTCGATCCTCGACGGCTTGCCCGAGGGCATGACCAGCACGTCGTCACCCGGCTTGAGGACGCCGGAGGCGACCTGGCCGGCGTAGCCGCGGTAGTCGTGCAGCTCGTCGGTCTGCGGGCGGATCACGTACTGGACCGGGAAGCGGACGTCGATCAGGTTGCGATCGGAGCCGACGTGGAGGTGCTCGAGGTACCACAGCAGGGGCGACCCGCCGTACCAGGGCGTGTGCTCGGAGCGCTCGACGACGTTGTCGCCCTTCAGCGCCGACACGGGGATGAAGGCGATGTCGGGGATCTCGAGCTTGTGGCAGAAGTCGCTCATCTGCGCCTCGATCGCGTCGTAGACCCCCTCGTCCCAGCCGACGAGGTCCATCTTGTTGATCGCGAAGACGACGTGGCGGATCCCCAGCAGCGAGGCGAGGAAGGTGTGGCGGAGGGTCTGCTCCGTCGGGCCCTGGCGGGCGTCGACGAGGACGACGGCCACGTCGGCGGTCGAGGCGCCGGTGACCATGTTGCGCGTGTACTGCACGTGGCCGGGGCAGTCGGCGAGGATGAACTTGCGCCGCGCCGTCTGGAAGTAGCGGTAGGCGACGTCGATGGTGATGCCCTGCTCGCGCTCGGCGCGCAGGCCGTCGGTGAGCAGCGCGAGGTCGACGGTGTCGAGGCCGCGGCGGGAGGAGACGTCCTCGAGGTGCGCGAGCTGGTCGGCGAGGATCTCCTTCGAGTCGTACAGCAGCCGGCCGATGAGGGTCGACTTGCCGTCGTCGACGGAGCCCGCCGTGACGAGGCGCAGCAGGGTCGCTTGGCCGGCCACTAGAAGTAGCCCTCCTTCTTGCGGTCTTCCATCGCGGCCTCCGTGGCCCGGTCGTCGGCACGGGTCTCGCCGCGCTCGGTCACGCGCGTGGCGGCGATCTCGGCGACGACGTCGGTCAGCGACGTGGCCGTCGATCGCACGGCCCCGGTGATCGTGAGGTCGCCGACGGTGCGGTAGCGGACGGACGTCACGAACGGCGTCTCGTCCTCGGCGAGCGTGACGTGCTCGGAGACCGCGTAGAGCATCCCGTCGCGCTCGAAGACCTCGCGCTCGTGGGCGTAGTAGATCGACGGGAGCTCTAGGCCCTCGCGCTCGATGTACTGCCACACGTCGAGCTCGGTCCAGTTGGAGATCGGGAACGCCCGCACGTGCTCGCCCTTGCGGATGCGGCCGTTGTAGAGGTTCCACAGCTCCGGGCGCTGCGCCCGGGGGTCCCACTGGCCGAAGTCGTCGCGGAAGGAGAGCATCCGCTCCTTCGCCCGGGCGCGCTCCTCGTCGCGGCGCGCGCCGCCGAACAGGGCGTCGAAGCCGTGCTCCTCGATGGCGTCGAGCAACGTGGTGGTCTGCAGGCGGTTGCGGGAGGCGCGCGGGCCGGTCTCGTCGACCGCGCGGCCGGCGGCGATCGTGTCCTCGACGGAGGCGACGATCAGCCGTTCGCCGAGCTCCTGCGCGCGACGGTCGCGGAACTCGATCACCTCGGGGAAGTTGTGCCCCGTGTCGACGTGCATGACGGGGAACGGGAAGCGGCCGGGCCGAAACGCCTTCTCGGCGAGCCGCAGCAGGACGATCGAGTCCTTGCCGCCGGAGAAGAGCAGGCACGGGCGCTCGAACTCGGCGGCCACCTCACGCATGAGGTGGACCGCTTCGGACTCGAGGGCGTCGAGGTGGGGCAGCTCGTAGGTCATGGCGCGTCAGGCAGCGTAGGCCGTAGCCCGGCGGCCGCGCAGGTACCCGAACGCCTCTCGGAGCAGCGGCCGCTCCAGCCACCACGTCGCGGCGAGGCAGGCGCCGACGAACAGCGCGAGCTCCGCGAGGGCGAGCGGAAGCGACCGTCCGCCCGTCTCGGCGAGGCGCAGCAGGCCCACGAGCGCCGCCGCCGGCGCGCACGGGAGCAGGCCGCGCAGCGCGAAGCGGACGACGGCGAAGCCCGGGAACAGGCGCCGCACGTAGTGCACCCGGGCGGCCATCGCGGCGGCGACGACGATCCCCATCCCCGCGGCGAGCCCGCGCAGCTCGAACAGGAGCAGGCCGGGGATCACGGCGACGCAGAAGCTCACCAGGAGCACGACGGACACCACCGCGGCGGGCCGCGTCTCGCCGCGGGCGCGGTAGAAGGCGCCCCAGTTGAAGGCGACGTGGTTGAGCGCGGCGAGGACGCCGAAGGCCTGCAGCAGGCCGATCGCGGACGTCCAGCGGTCCCCGAGCACGAAGTGGACGAGGTCCGGGGCGAACAGCGCGACGCCGAACCCGAAGGGCGCGCCCCACATCAGCGCGAGGCGATTGGACTTGATGAAGGCGTCGCGCAGCAGCTCCGTCTGGTCGCGCACGGCGCAGATCGCCGGGTACATCGTCTGCGTCACGACCTGATCGAGCCGGTCGGCGTACTGGGTCACCGTCGAGGCCAGGGTGATGGCGCCGACGCCGGCGAGGCCCAGCTTGGCCTGCCCGAGGAAGACCGCGCCGAACGCGACGACCATGTCGGCCATCGTCGCGGCCAGCAGCGGCCACGAGAAGCGCGTGTAGCGCCCGAGCGCGGCGCGGTCGAAGCGCCAACGCAGCTTGAAGGGGGAGGCCCAGACCGCCGCTGCGGCGGCCGACCACGCGCCGGCGATCACGCCCGCCAGCAGGGCCCAGTACCCGGCCCCGGCCGCCGCCAGGGCGATCGAGACGATCGTCGTCACGATCGGCTCGACGGTCTGCAGCAGGCGCTGCTTGAGGAAGTCCAGCCGCCGGTAGAAGACCCACAGGGGCGACTGGAGCGCGAGGGCGGGCATCACCAGCAGCGCCACGAAGCCCGGTGCGAGCAGGGCATGTTCGCCGTAGATCAGCGCGATCAGGGGCACGGCGGCGGCCAGGACCACGGTGAAGATGGCCGTCAGCAGCACCTCGAGGGTGAAGGCGCGCTGGAAGGCGAGCTCCTGGTCGGCCTCGTCCTGTTGCACGTAGCCGTCGGCGATCCCGACCTGCTTGAGCCACAGCACGAGGCCCATCGACACGGTGAGCACGCCCCACAGGCCGAACTCGGCGGGGGTGAGGAACGCGACGACGACGAACCCGCGGGCGACGTTGATCGTGTTGACGCCGACGAGGAAGACGGCGTTGATCGCCGCGCCGCGCGCGGTGTGCTCGCGCAGGGTGCGGCCGGGCCGCAGGCGGAAGCGCCCGGGGGCCGACCGGCCCATCAGGGGGCGGTCCAGGTCACGACGGCGCCGGAGGCGTCCTCCGCCGCCTCGCCGCGCGAGGCGAGCAGGTCGAGGTGGCCGACGGCCTCCGACAGCGTCAGGAGCGGTTGGGTCAGCGCGGTGTCGCCCCACAGGCGCCGGGCCACGGCGTGCGCCGTCAGCGGACCGTCCTCGCGCAGGGCCCTGAGGATCTTCGCGGCGCGCTTGTCGGTCGCGCGGTCACGGGAGTCGAGCAGCGGCGCGAGCTCGACGACGGGGTCGCCGTGGCCGCCGAGGACGACGGCGACGTCGGCCATCGCCCGCGTGGCCGCCAGCGACTCGCGGTAGCGCAGCAGCGGCTGGGGGCGGCCGGCGTCGGGGTCCCCGGACAGCCCGCCGAGGGGGCGCGAGAGGACCGGGTTCGACGAGATGTGCGACAGCACGTGGTCGCCGGCGAGCACCACCCCGGCGGCCGCGTCGTGGAAGATCGTGTCCGACGGGGAGTGACCGGGACGGTGGTGGACGACCCACTCGCGACCGGCGAAGGCGAGGGTGTCGCCGTCGTGGAGCCGGCGGTCCACGCGGGCGCTGGAGCCGAGCCCGGCGAAGGCGCGTGCGATCGCCCGGATCGCGGTGACGAGCTCGTCGTCGATGCCGTGCCGACGCATCACCGCGGCCGTGAAGCCGTCGTCACGCGCCGCATGGGCGGCGTAGTCCTCGAGCACCGGCGCGAGCAGGTCCAGCGCGCACACCTCGGCGCCCGAGCGCGCCGCCACGATCCCCGCCAGGCCGAGGTGATCGGCGTGCTGATGGGTGATGACGAGCCGCTCGACGTCCTCCAGGCGCTTCCCGTGCGCGGCGAGGAGCGCGGTGAGCGCCTCGAGGCTCGTGCCCCAGTTGGGGCCGCAGTCGACGAGCGTGAGCGGGTCGTCGTCGACCAGCACGCAGTTGACGGCCCCGACGGCGAACGGCGTCGGCACGCGGAGGAGGTGATACCCCGCGGCCGCGGCGTCCTGGACCCCCGGCGCCGCCGCCGGCGTCATGTGCGCGAGCGAAGGAAGCGGTCGAACCGCTCGAGCGCGACGGGGAGGTCGCGACGGCCGAAGCCGAGCCGGAAGTGCGCGGAGCCGGGCTCGCCGTAGACGTCGCCCGGCATGATCAGGACGTCCTCCTCCGCGAGCAGGTCGCGGGCGAAGGCCTCCGCGGGGGAGCCGTCCGAAAGGCGCGGGTAGCCGATCGGGGCGCCGCGCGGACGCACCCACTCGAGCGTCCCGGCCCAGCGGGTGAAGAAGTCGTCGAGCAGGCGCAGGTTGGGCTCGACGATGGCGCGGGTGCGCTCCACGGTCGCGTCGAGCGACTCGAGCACGGCGATCGCCAGCAGCTCGCTCGGCGCGCTCGAGCAGACCGTCGTGTAGTCACGGACCGCGGCGATGCGGCGCAGGGTCTGCCGGTCGCGCCCGGCGAGCCAGCCGACGCGCAGCCCGGGCGCGGCGAACGTCTTGCTCATCACGCCGAGCGAGAGGCCCTGCCGGGCGCACTCCGCGGCGGCGGGCAGCATGAGCGCCGGGGCGTGCTCGCCCCAGCGGTAGACCTCGTCGGAGAAGAGCTCGACGCCGGCCTCGTCGCAGAGCGCGACCAGTCCCGCCCACGTCTCGGGGTCCGGGTGCGCGCCCGTGGGGTTGTGCGGGAAGTTGACGACGACGGAGCGCGTGTCGGGGCGCAGGGCGGCCCGCAGCTCGTCGAGGTCCAGCGCCCAGCCGTCCTCGTGATGGAGCGCGACGGTGGTGATGTCGGCACCCATCGTGCGCGCGATCTCGTGCAGCGCCTGGTAGGCGGGCCACACGACGACGGCGTGGTCACCAGGGGAGAAGGTCGCGTTCGCCCAGGCGAAGATCGCCTCCTGGGCACCGGTGAACACGATCACGTCCTCGGGCTCGAGGTCGTCGTAGAGCGCCGCGATCGCCCGGCGCAGCCGCGGGTGGCCGTGCGCCTCGGTGTAGGAGAGGGTCAGCGTCTCCCACTCCGCGCGCAGGTCAGGACTGGCGAGGGCGAGGATCTCGGCCATCGAGGGCGCCTGCACGTCGGACGCACACGCGTCCAGCGGCGCGCCGCGCTCGTGGTCGATGAACCAGCGTTCGAGCTCGAAGGGTGGCAGCTTCACGAGGCGCGGATGAGCTCCAGCACCGCGTCGCGTTTGGCCTGCATGTCGGCCTCGGACACGAGGCTCTCGAGGTTCAGCCGCAGCAGCGGCTCGGTGTTGGAGGACCGCACGTTGAAGTGCCAGTCCTCGAAGTCGAGCGAGATGCCGTCGAGCCGGGTGATCTGCGCGCCGTCGCCGTAGGCCGCCTCGATCGCCCGCATGCGGTCGGCGGCGTCGGCCACCTCCGAGTTGATCTCGCCGGAGATGAAGTACCGCGTGCGGTAGGCGTCGACGAGCGCGGAGAGCTTGGCGTCCTTCTCCGCGAGCAGCTCGAGCACGAGCAGCGCGGGGATGGTGCCGGAGTCCGCGTTGTAGAAGTCGGCGAAGTAGTAGTGGCCGGAGACCTCGCCGCCGAAGACGCCGCCCTCGTCGCGCATGCGGGTCTTGAAGAACGCATGGCCGAC
This sequence comes from uncultured Solirubrobacteraceae bacterium, assembly GCA_963726825.1. Classification (GTDB taxonomy): domain Bacteria; phylum Actinomycetota; class Thermoleophilia; order Solirubrobacterales; family Solirubrobacteraceae; genus DATLGB01. Next base: position 1,031,692 of record CAVSDT010000002.1, read on the forward strand.
GCGGTTGACGTGCGCGGTGCCGCCGCAACGCGCGACGGTGTCGGGCACCGCGCGGGAGGCGCGGACGTCGTAGAGGATGTCGGCGCCGGGGTGCTTGGCGAGGACGGACTCCGCGAGGAGCGCGGTGAGGAAGTCGCCGTCGACGAAGCGGCCCTGGTCGTCGATGAAGAAGCAGCGGTCGGCGTCCCCGTCCCAGGCGATGCCGAGGTCGGCCCCCGTCGCGCGGACCGCGTCCATGATGAACTGCCGGTTCTCGGGCAGGAGCGGGTTCGGCTCGTGGTCGGGGAACTCGCCGTCCGGGACCCAGTAGTGGGTCTCGAGCTCGATCGGCAACCGGTCCAGGATCGGGCCGATCATCGCGCCCGCCATGCCGTTGCCGCCGTCGACGACGACCTTCAGCGGCTGGAGCGCCGCGACGTCGATCATCCCGAGCACCTTGTCCTGGAACTCGGCGACGACGTCGACGTCCTCGGCGTCGCCGCCGCCCGGCGCATCGCCGAGCCCGGTCTCGATGAGCCGGCGCATGTCCTGCAGGCCGCGGTCACCGGAGAGCGCGAGGGCGCCACGCTCGACGAGCTTGGCTCCCGTGTAGGCCTTCGGGTTGTGCGAGGCGGTGCACATGAGGCCGCCGTCGAGGTCGCGCGAGCCGACGAGGAAGTACAGCTGCTCCGTGCCGACCATGCCGGCGTCGAGCACGTGCGCGCCCTCGGCGATCATGCCGTCGCGGTAGCGGCCGGCCAGCTCCGGGGCGGTCAGACGCATGTCGCGGCCGAGGCCCAGGCGCAGCGCGGCGGCGTCCTTCCCGGACAGGTCCGCGATGGTGCGGACGAAGGCCCGGCCGACCGTGAAGGCGGTGTCCCCGTCGATCTGGTCCCCGTAGAGGCCACGGACGTCATAGGCCTTGAAGATCTCGGGGAGGACGGTCGGCGGCATGAAGGCGGCAGGATACGGGGGGTGCGGGCACTGCTGGTCGCCAACCGATACCCGCCCGCCGGCGCCGGCGGGTACGAGCGCATCTGCGCCGCGACCGCTCGCGCCCTGCGTGCGGCGTCGCACGACGCCTGCGTCCTGACTACCCGGGGCGGTGCCGCTGACAACACCCGGGACCCGGCGGTGCGCCGGGAACTGCGCTGGTACGCGGAGCCGGGCGGGTTCGCCACCCCGCCGTGGCGGGAGCGCCTGCGGCTCGAGCGCGCCAACGCCGCGGTGCTGGGCGCCGCGCTCGACGGCGTCGACGTCGTCTGCTGGTGGGGGATGGGAGGCATGTCGCTGTCCCTCATCGAGCTGGCGCGCCGGGCGGGGGTGCCGGCGGTCGGGGTCGTCGGGGACGGCTGGATGGCCTACGGGCCGCAGGCGGACGCGTGGACCCGCGGCTGGGCGCGGGCGCCGGCCCCTGCGGCGGCCGCCGCGGCGTGGGCGACGGGCGTGCCGACCCGGCTGCGGCTCGGCGCCGGCGCGCGCTGGCTGTTCATCGCCGAGGCGGTGCGCGAACGGGCGCTGGCCGCCGGCCACGAGCTCCCGGACACGGGGATCGCGCACCCGGGCGTCGACCCGGCCACGTTCCCGCCCGCCGCTCCCGCCCCGCACTGGGGCGGTCGGCTCGCCTACGTGGGGCGGGTGGAGCCGCGCAAGGGCGTCGCGGTGGCGCTGCAGGCGCTCGCCGGGCTGCCCGACGCCGTGCTGACCGTCGACGGGCCGGTGCAGGACGGCTACGACGCCGAGCTGCGGGCCGCGGCGGCGACGCTCGGGGTGTCGGAGCGCGTGTCCTTCGTGCGGTCGGCGCCGGATGCGGTCGCGGCCGCCTACGCGGCCGCCGACGCGGTCCTGTTCCCCGTCACGTGGGCCGAGCCGTGGGGGCTCGTCCCGCTGGAGGCGATGGCCGTCGGGCGCCCGGTGGTCGCGACGGGCACGGGCGGGTCGGCGGAGTACCTGCGCGACGGCGAGAACGCGCTGGTGGTGGCGCCGGGTGACGCCGACGCGCTCGCGGGCGCCGTGCGGCGGCTGGCCGGGGACGCGGCGTTGCGGGCGCGGCTCGTCGCCGGGGGGCGGGCGACGGCGGCGCGCTACTCGGCCGCGGCGTTCGAGGCCGCGGTGGTCGCGGCGCTGGAGGCCGCGGCAGCCGGGGGTGGCGGAGGTTGACCGCACCAGGTCCGGTCGACCTCCGCCACCCCCCGGGGGCTAGTCGCGCTGGATCACGAGCAGGGCCACGTCGTCGGGCCCCGGGACGGGCCGCAGCGCCTGGAGCTCCGCCGCCACGACGGCCTCCGGGTCGCCCCAGGCGGCCTCGCACACCACGCGCAGCTGCTCGTAGCGCTCCGTCGTCCCCCGGCGCTCCTCGACGAGGCCGTCGGAGTAGAGGACGATCCCGTCGCCCCGTTCGAGGGTCGTGCGGCGGATCGCGAACGGCGTGCGGGGCGGCAGGGCGGCGAGCACCGGGTTCTCGGAGGCCCGGTCGAGCAGGGCCTGCCCGCGGCGCACGACGAGCGGCGGCGGGTGGCCCGCGCTGGCCCACTGCAGCTCGCCCGAGTCGAGGTCGAGCACGCCGCAGACGACGCTCGAGTAGGCGAGCGCGTCACGCACGTTGGCGAGGTCGTTGAGGCGCTCGATCGCGGCACTCGGGTCCATGTCCTCGAGCAGCCGGGTCTGGTAGGCGGTGCGCAGCCGGCCGGCCGCGGCGGCCGCCTCGAGGCCGTGGCCCACGACGTCGCCGAGCCCGAACGCCACGCGCCGCCCGCCCGGGAGGCGCAGCACGTCGTACCAGTCGCCGCCCACGATCGTCTCGGCCGGGCGGTAGGCGGCAGCGAGGCGCACCCCCTCGATCTCCGGCAGGGCATCGGGGAGCAGCGCCTGCTGCAGCATCTGCGACGTGCGCCGCTCGCGCGCCGCGAGCTCCTCGGCGCGCTTCCAGGCCAGCCGGGCCTCCAGCAGCGCCTCGGCGGTGGCGGCGAGATCGGCCAACGTCTCGACCTCGCTCTCGGTCCAGGCGCGCGGGGCGAACTCGAGCGCGCACAGGGCACCCACCGCCTCGCCCTCCGCGTGCAGGGGGACCCCGGCGTAGGCGCGCACGCGCAGGTCGGTGACCGCGCCGTGCTCGGGGCCGACGCGATCATCGGCTGCCGTGTCATCGAGGACGAGCGGGGCGTCGGTCGCGGCGACGTTCTGGCAGATCGACTGCCCGATCGGCGTGGAGCGGACGTCGACGAGGCCGGCGTCCGTCAGCCCGGACTCGCCGAGGAAGTGCTGGGCGTCGCCCTGATGGACGAGCGAGACGAGGGCGACGCGACTGCCGAGCAGCCGCCCGGCGAGCGCGGCGAGGCGGTCGAAGTCGGCGTTGGGGTCCGTCCCCAGCAGGGTGAGGACGCGCTGCAGGTGATCGCGCGGCAGCGACGGGTCGCCCGACAGGTCGAGGCCGTCGGCGTGCGACGGCCGCTCGTGACGGATCGCCTCCCGGTCGTGCAGACGGCCGGCGCGCTCGAAGCGGGAGGGCTCGTCTCGGGGTTCGTCGGCTGGCGCCACTGCGGCGAGCCTACCCCTCGGCGGCCGTAGGCTGCCGCGGGTGCCAGCGGCCCGTCCGGACTCGAAGGTGGTCGTCGTGATGCCCGCGCGCAACGCGGCCCTGACGCTCGTGCGGACCGTCAACGCCATCCCCGCCGACTGGGTGGACGAGATCATCCTCGTCGACGACGGCTCGACCGACGACACGGTGGCGCTGGCCCGCACCCTCCCGCAGCTCCAGGTCGTCTGGCACCCGCACAACGTCGGCTACGGCGGCAACCAGAAGACGTGCTACCTCCAGGCGCTGCAGTCGGAGGCCGACGTCGTGGTGATGCTCCACCCCGACGGCCAGTACGAGCCGACGCTGATCCCCAAGATGGTCGCCCCGATCCTCGACGGCCGGGCAGACCTCGTCCTCGGATCGCGCTTCCTGACCCCCGGCGGCCCGCTCGCGGGCGGCATGCCGCGCTGGAAGTACCTGGCCAACCGGACGCTCACCGCGGTCGAGAACCGGGTGCTGCACACGGACTTCGCCGAGCTGCACACGGGCTACCGGGCCTACTCGCGCGGGCTGCTGCTCGACGTGCCGTGGCTGCGCAACGCCCTGGACTTCTCCTTCGACTCCGAGCTGCTCTTCCAGGCCGTGCACCTCGGGTTCCGGGTGGTGGAGGTGCCGTGCTCGACGATCTACGCCGACGACGACTCCAACGTCTCGCTGCGCCAGGGCATCGTCTACGGGGCCAAGACCCTGTGGCAGGCGGGCCGGCTGGTCGGCCACCGCCACGGCGTCTGGCGCTCGCGGAAGTACCAGCCGTGAGGCGCCGCCTCGTCACGGGGGAGCGGGTCGTCACGGCCGAGGGCGGCTTCAACCTCTCCTTCCAGCGCCACGTCGCGACCTACCGGCTGTGCGCGCCGGAGCTGCCCGCGACCGGGCGCATCCTCGACCTGGGCTGCGGGACGGGGCACTCCTTCCACGAGCTCGGCGCCCGGGAGACCGTCGGCGTCGACGTCTCCGCCGAGGCGCTCGCCGGCCAGGCGCGCGAGACGGTCGTGGCCGACATGCGGGCGCTGCCGTTCCCGGCGGCGTCCTTCGCGGCGGTGCTGAGCGTGCAGTCGATCGAGCACGTCCCGGATCCCGGGCGGATGCTGGCCGAGGTGGTGCGGGTGCTCGAGCCCGGGGGCCCGGCCGTGTTCGTGACGCCGAACCGGTTGGAGTTCGCCCGCGCGGACGAGATCATCGACCCCTATCACTTCGTCGAGTACGCGCCGGAGGAGCTCCACGCGCTGCTGGCGCCGTGGTTCGAGCGGGTCACCGTGCGCGGGCTGACGGGCTCGCCGGCGTGGGCCGCCCTCGTGGCGGAGGAGCACGCGCGCCTGGACGCCCTGCTGCGGCGCGACCCGCTGCGCCTGCGCCGGTTCGTGCCGCGCCGCGCGCGGCAGCTGGCCTACGACGCCCTGCTGACGCGCTCGCGCGCCGGGGCGCCGGACCCGCGCGCGGCGGCGATCACGCCCGACGACTTCTTCCTCGTCGACGACCCGGCCGCGGTGGCGCGGGCGTTCGACCTCGTCGCGGTCTGCGCCGGCCCGAAGACCGCGTAGCTCCCGTCCCGGTACAGGGGCTCGGCGTCCTGGAGGCAGCCCGGGGCGCTGAACGGCTCGCGTCGGTCCGCGAAGGGGAAGGTGCCGACGACGACCCAGCCGCGGGCCGCACGGGCGCGCACGGCGGCGCAGTCCTCGGCGGCCGGGATCAGGGCGATGTCGTGCTGCAGTCGCTCCCCGGCCAGCGGCGCGAGCAGCTGCGGCGCGAACGCGACGGGGAACCCGTCGTCCTGCCAGGCGGGCTGGTTCGCGGCCCAGGTCACGACGCCGGCGCTGGCGAGCCACGGCGCCCCGGCCTGGCGGCGGGCGAACCCGTGCCCGGCGCCGACGACGAGGACGACCGCGCCGAGCCCGGCTGCCGCCCATGCCGTTCGGGCCGTCCGGGCCGCCCAGGCCGCCGGGGGGTGGCGGAGGTCGACCGCAGGATGGGCGGTCAACCTCCGCCACCCCGCTGCGAGGACGGCCCCGAGCCCCGCGCCCACCAGCAGCGTCGCGGTCGACGGGATCGCCAGCACGCTCAGGCCCTGGGCCGAGCGCACCGACCACAGGCAGCCGAGCGCGAGAACGGCCACCAGCCCGGCGCGGACCCCGTCCGGCGCGCGGCGGGCCGCCAGCGCGAGGGCGAGCGCGGCGACCCCGATGGTCGGCAGCAGGTAGCGGATCGTGGTGGCCGAGAGGTCCAGGGCGGGGTCCGGGGCGGCGCCGGTGAACGGCGCGACCGTCCAGAAGCCGACCCCCAGCAGCGTCACGGCCGCCACGGCCAGCGCCCCGCGGCGCCCGCGCAGCATCAGCGGCACGACGAGGCCGAGCGCCAGGACGAGGAAGCCGCCCGCCACCGCGTCGAGGTACGCGGCGCCGTTGCGATCGAGCGTCTCGCCCGGCCGCTGGAGGAAGCTCACGTCGAGGCGGGCGAGGAAGGCGGGCATCGGGTCGCCCCACGGCGCCGCCTTGAACGGATACAGGGGCGAGCCGTGCACGAGCAGGTTGCGCCCGTACCAGACCCCGCCGGCGCCCGCCCCGAGCGCCGCGCCGAGCGCGAGCGGGCGCGCCACGTGCCGCAGGCGCGCGCGCTGCGTCCAGCCGGCCCAGACGACGAGGACGACCAGCAGCGCGGCAGGCGTCGTCTTGGTCCCCAGCGCCAGCGCGGCGGCCGTCAGCCCGGGCGCGAGCAGTGCCGGGCGCGAGCGGGCGCACAGGACCAGGGCGCCCGCGCACCACAGCCAGGCGAGCGCCGGCAGGTCGGTGTGGGGGCCGATCAGCTGGGTGACGGCGACGGGGGAGAGCAGCACGGCCGCGAGCGCCCAGGCGCCGACGAGCCGGTCCGCGCCCGCCGCTCGGAGCGCGAGCCACCCGGCTGCGATCGCGAGCAGCGCGATCGCCGGCGTCCACAGCAGCGCGGCGCCGAACCCGTGCGTGATCCCCGTCGTCCACGCCACGAGCAGCTCGTTGGTCACGGGGTAGTCGCCCTGCGGGAACTCGTACTGGAGCAGCTCGACCGCCCCCGGGTGCCCCGTCTGCGTCCAGATCACGGACTCCGGGAGGTGGTAGGTCAGCGGATCGATCCCGAGCCCCGGGTGCTTGATCAGCCAGGCGAGCCAGACGAGGGCCGCGCCGCCGAGCGCCCCCCCGGCGAGCAGCCGGCGCCCGCGCGGCATGCGCAACCGGGCCGCGGCCCCCGGCGGCCGCTCGGTCCAGGCGGTGGTGGCGCCCCAGGTCGCGACCGCGGCGAGGGTGAGCGCAACGGCGTTGCCGCCCAGCCCGGCGAGGCCCAGGAGCAGCGTCTCGATCCCCGCCACGGCGGCCGCCAACGGCGCGGCGGCAACGACGCGCTCGAGGCCGCGCGCGCCGAGCCGCCCGGCCCAGCGCCAGGCGGCCGCGCCGAGCGCGGCGACGGCGGCGACGAGCGCGAGGGCACCGAGGACGGCCACGACCGGCCGGAGCCTACGTGGCCGTGCTCGGGTGGCGTCAGCTCATGGTGAGGACCATGCGAAAGCGCGCGTCCCCGGCCATCATCTTGTCGTAGGCCGCCTGGGCCTCGGCCAGCGGCATGGTCTCGATCGTCGGCTTCACGCCCGTCAGCGCGGAGAACCTCAGGGTGTCCTCGGAGTCCTGCGACGTGCCGGACGCATGGCCCTGCACGGCGGTCGAACCCGGGATCAGCGCGAACGGCGGGACCTGCATCGGGTCGGCCGACGCGCCGACGACGACCAGCTGGCCGCGCGGCTTGAGCCCGCCGAGCGCCGGGGTCATCGCGTCCGGCACGGTCACCGTGGCCAGCACGACCTGCGCACCGCCGAGCCCGTTGAGCTCCTCGGCGACGTCGGACGCCGTCGAGTCGATGTAGTGGTGGGCCCCGAGGTCCTTGGCCAGCGACGCCTTCTCGGTCCCACGGGCGATGGCGACGACCTCGAAGCCCATCTTGGCCGCGTACTGGATGCCGAGGTGGCCGAGGCCGCCGACGCCGAGGATCGCCACGACGTCACCGGGGCGGGCAACGGACTCCCGCAGCGCGTTGAACGTCGTGATGCCGGCGCACAACAGCGGCGCGGCGTCGGCGTCGGAGAGGTCGTCGGGGATGCTCGCCAGCGCCTCGTGCGGGGCGACCATGTACTCCGCGTAGCCGCCGTCGTAGGTGATGCCCGAGACCTTGCCGTTCTCGCACGAGATGAAATCCCCGCGGCGGCAGGGCTCGCAGACGAAGCAGCAGCCGCCGAACCACCCGACGCCGACGCGCTCGCCCGGCTCCCACTCCTCGACGCCCTCGCCGACGGCGTCCACGACGCCGGCCACCTCGTGGCCGGGGATGCGCGGGAAGTCGTTGCCCATCGCCCCGAGCACGGTCAGCGAGTCGGAGTGGCAGACGCCGCAGGCCTGGACCTTGACGCGGACCTCGCCACGCCCCGGCTCGGGGATGTCGACGTCGACCAGCTCGAACTTCGCGCCCTGCTCGGGGACGCGGGCGGCTTTCATGGTGCTCATGCCCGTGTCCCTACCCGGGATCACACCGCGGGCGCGCCACCCTCGGATGCGACGGCGGACTCGGCCGGATCGATCGCGGCCTCACCGGCGAAGAGGAACTCGTGCAGCTTCGCCCCGCCGACCGCACCCACGAGCGGCGCGACGATGAACACCGGCAGCTGCGCGATCGCCCACCCGCCGGAGAACAGCGCCGGGCCGATGGAGCGAGCCGGGTTCACGGACGTGCCGTCGATCGGGATGCCGACGAGGTGGATCAGGACGAGCACGAGGCCGATCGGGATGCCGGCGAAGGCGACGTTGGCGATCCGGTCGGTGGACGACAGCACGGTGAACACGAGCAGCGCCGTGAGGATCAGCTCCGCGATGATCGCCGCGAGGACGTTGAACCCGCCGCCCGAGTGCGACGCGAACCCGTTGGCCCCGAGCCCGAGGTCGCCCAGCGAGTAGCCCCCGTCCTGGCTCTTGACGATCACCACGAGCACGATCGCGGCCGCGATCCCGCCGATCACCTGGGCGATCCAGTACCGGATGGCCTCGTCGATCTCCATCCGGCGGGACACGAGCAGGCCGAGCGTGACGGCCGGGTTGATGTGGCAGCCGGAGATCGGCCCGATGGCGTAGGCCATCGCCAGCAGGGAGATGCCGAAGGCGAACGCGACGCCGAGCGGACCGATGACGTCCCCGGCGACGACGGCGGAACCGACGCCTCCGAAGACCAGGACGAAGGTGCCGACGGCTTCGGCGATGGGGCGACGGTTCATGCGCCAGCTTCTACCAGGCGGATCGGCGTCCGGAGAGCTACCGTCCGACCGGATGGCCCAGCCGCTGATCCGCGCCTTCGTCGCCGAGCTCGCGACGAGGCTCGAGCTTCCGGACCCCGTCGTCGAGTTCGGGGCCCTCCAGGTCGAGGACGAGCAGGACGGCGATCTGCGCCCCCTGTTCCCCGGCCGTCCCTACGTCGGCACCGACTTCCGCGCGGGGCCGGGCGTCGACCGGGTCGAGGACCTGCGGGCGCTGACCTTCGAGGACGGGTCCGTCGGCACGGCCCTGTGCCTGGACACGCTCGAGCACTGCGAGGACCCGCCGCAGGCGTGTCGCGAGCTCGCCCGCGTCTGCTCGCCCGACGGCGGCGTCTGCGTCATCTCCTCCGTGATGCTGTTCGGCATCCACGCGTACCCGAGCGACTACTTCCGCTTCACCCCCGAGGGCTTCCGCTCGCTCCTGGGGGGCTTCGACGCCGCCTGGGTCGCCGGTGTCGGCCCCGTCGATGCGCCCTTCCAGGTCGTCGGCGTCGGCGTGCGCGGCCGGGGCGCCGACCTCGGCCTGCGCGTCGAGGACCTCCCGACGCTCGTGGAGGCCCAGCGCCGCTACGACGAGCGGCGGGGCAAGGTCCGCCTCGGGGTGCTCAACCACGACCCGGGCGAGCTCGTCCGGGCGCTCGGCCGCGAGGCCCCGCGGCTCATCCGGGAGCGGTTGCGACGATGACGTGCTGCAGCGTCAGCAGCGTCCGCACGCCGGGCAGGCGCGGCGCGAGCAGCGCGACCGGCCACGGCCACGGCTGACCGTCCGGCCGCAGCAGCCGCCGGTCGACGCGCTGCACCGTGAGCCCGGCGCCCGTGACGAGGTCGTGGGCGTCGGCGAGCGTGAACCAGCGCAGGTGGGTGCGGTCGAAGAGCCCGACCGATCGCCGCGGCCAGCGCCCGTGGCGCCCGAGCTGCCAGAACGTCTCCCACGAGCGCACGTTGGGGAGGGAGACGATCGCGGTCCCGCCCGGCGCGAGCCGCGCGACCGCCGTGGCGAGCGTGGCGTCGGGGTCGGGGAGGTGCTCGAGCACGTCGGCGGCGATCAGGACGTCGAACACGCCGAGCCCCCGCAGCCCGTGCGGGTCCTGCAGATCGGCGGTGCGCACCGCGTCGAGCCGTTGCGCCGCCTGCGCCGCGTAGGCGGGGTCCCGTTCGACGCCCACGACCTCGAGGGCGGGGGTGCGCTGCTTGAGCGCCGCGCCGAGCGCCCCGGCCGCGCAGCCGAGGTCGAGCACCCGCCGTGCGGTGGCCGGGACGTGCCGGGCGACGTCGGGGCGGGCGGTCTCGTAGGCGTGGACGGGGGCGGGCATCGGGATCGGGATCGGGATCGGGATCGGGGGAGCATGCACTACCGCGTCCGGGTTGCACCGGGTAGCGGATCGGCTACCCGGTGCAACCCGGTATCGGCAGGTCGTCGTCGCGGGTGCGGCGTCAGCCCTCCTGCGCGGTGCGTTCCAGCGCCGCGAGCCAGCCGCGGGCCGTGTGGGCCCAGGTCAGCTGGGCCGCCCGGGCGCGGCCGGCGGCCCGCAGCCGCGGCGCGTCGGCCAGCGCCGCGCGGATGCCGTCGGCGATGGCCTCCGGGGTCGGCGGGCGGATGACGCCCGCATCGAGCACCACCTCGGGGAGCGCGCCGCGGTCGGAGACGACGACGGGGGCTCCCGCGGCCATCGCCTCGGCGGCGACGAGGCCGAAGCCCTCCCACAGCGACGGCACGCAGACGACGGCGGCACCGGCCATCAGGTCGGCGAGGCCGGCGTCGTCGGGGCGGGGGAGGGTGTGCAGCTCGGCACCCTGGAGCGGGGCGAGGGCCGCGTGGAGCAGCTCGGTGGAGTCCTGCCGGTCGACCGCGGGAGAGGCGAGGACGACCAGGGTGCGGATCACGCCCTCGGCGGCAAGCGCCTCGATCGCCGCCCGCAGCGCGCCGAGGTTCTTGCGGGCGTGGACCTGGCCGGCGAACAGGACGTAGGGCGCGTCGCCGGCCAGCGCCTGACCCCGTGCCGGAACCCCGGCGGCGAAGCGCGCGACGTCGACTCCGAGTGCCACGACGTCGATGCGGTCGGCCGGGACGCCGAGCACGGCCGCCGCCTGCGCCGCGGAGGTGCGGGCGGGCACCGTCAGGCGGTCGGCCCGCGCCGCGCCGCGGCGCGACAGCGCAGCAGCCTCCGCGAGGAAGGTGGGGTCGAGCCCGACCGTCGCGGCCGGGTCCGCCCACGGGGCCTCGGACACGTAGCCGAGCACCGGGCGGCCGGGCGCGGGTGGCGGGTCGAAGACGTCGGTGAGCCAGACGTCGCCGCGGGCGCGGCGGGCGGGGTCGGCCTCGACGACCGGCGTCAGCGCGGCGAGGGCGGCGAGCCCGTGGCGCCACACGCGACCGTGGCCGGACTCGGGGTGGTGGGCGGTCCGCAGGGTGGGTGAGACCAGGACGCGCAGGCCGCGCCGGCGGCCGATCACGGCACGCGGGCGAGCGCCCAGACGACCATGCCGTGCCCGCGGCGCTCGTCCCAGCGGCGGGCGACCCCGGCGGCGGCGCGCCCGGCGCGCTCGGCGACGGGGCCCGGGAGGCGCCGGGCCAGGCGGTCGGCCCACGCGGCGCGGCCCATGTCGCTCAGCCGCTCGCGGCCGGTCTGCAGCGCGGAGGGCCACGTGACGGCCTCGACCGTGACGGGCTCCAGTCCGGCGGCGCGCAGCGCGACGGCCAGCGTCCCCGGGGTGAAGTGCACGAGGTGCTCGAGCGGGCGCAGGTGCACCCAGCCCGCCCCGGCGCTGCGGCGCAGCGTCGAGTCCCAGTTGGGCGACTCGACGAGGACGTGGCCGCCGGGCTTCGCCATCCGCGCGAGGGAGCGCAGGAACGCCGGACCGTCCGGCACGTGCTCGAGCACGTGCGAGGCGACGACGAGGTCGAAGGCGCGCTCGGGGAGGCCGGCGTCCGCGAGGTCGGATGCGGTGACGTCCAGACCGCGCTCGCGGGCGCGGGCGGCGGAGTCGGCCAGCGGCTCCACGCCGCGGGCGTCCCAGCCGCGCGACTCGAGCGCGGCGAGCAGCTCACCCGTCCCGCAGCCGACGTCGAGGGCGGTGCCGGGCGCGCCGAGGCGCGCGGCGACCCGGTCGGCCCGCGCGCCGCACACCTCCGCGAGGAAGGCCTGGAAGCGCGGGTGCAGGACGTCCATCCCGAAGCCGTCCCCGGCCGTGTAGTAGCCGTCGACGAAGACCGCGTCGGGGTCGGCGTACTCGCGGGCGTACGTCGTGGCGCAGACGGGGCAGCGGCGCAGAGGGGCCTCGCCGAGGTCCCACTCGTCGCCGCCCGGGGCGCCGCAGGTGGGGCAGGCGTCGAGGGCCAGCACCCTCGGGGAGACGGTCGCCATCGGCCGGAGCATACGATTGCGTCCAGATGACGCTCCCGCCCGTCGTGATCCTGTGCGGCGGCCGCGGCACCCGCCTGCAGCACGCCGTCGCCGACCTCCCGAAGCCGCTCGTGGAGATCGGCGACCGCCCGATCCTCCAACACGTGATCGAGCTCTACCGCCGCCAGGGCGCCGATCGCTTCGTGTTGTGCGCCGGCTACAGGCGCGAGCTGCTCGAGGCGTTCGCCGAGGGGACCGACTGGGGGGCGGGGGTGGAGGTCGAGTGCGTCGACACCGGTCTCGACACCCCGACCGGCGGGCGCATCCTGCGGGTTCGCGACCGGCTCGGCGACGCGCCGTTCATGGCCACGTACGCCGACGGGCTGGCCGACGTCGACCTGCACGAGCTGCTCGGCCACCACCGCTCCCACGGGTCCACCGCGACCGTCACGGTGGTGCAGCCCGAGCTGCAGTTCGGCGTCGCGCTGCTCGACGAGGCGGGCGACGCGGTGGTGGGCTTCGAGGAGAAGCCGCGCTCGGCGCACTGGGTCAACGGCGGGTTCTTCTGCTTCGAGCCGGCGGTCTTCGACGTGCTCGCCGACGACTCGGTCCTCGAGCGCGAGCCGCTCGAGCGCCTCGCGGCCGCGGGCGAGCTGCGCGCGCACCGCCACGCGGGCTTCTGGCAGTGCATGGACACCTACAAGGACGCCACGCGGCTCAACGACCTCTGGGCCGCGGGCGACGCGCCGTGGACGTCGCGGTAGTCGTCGCCACCCACGGCCGTCCCGTCCGGCTGCGCTGGCTGCTGGAGGCGCTGACGGAGCAGACGGTGCCGTTCGGCCTCGTCGTCGTGCGCAACGCGTCGGACGCGCCGACGGCCCGGGTGCTGGCCGAGGATCGGCTCCCGCTGCGACAGGTGATCGCCTCGGACGGGGAGGGGCCGGCCGCGATGCGCAACCGGGGCTGGCGCGCCGCGGCGGGGTCTGACCTGATCGTGTTCACCGACGACGACTGCCGCCCGCCCGCCCGGTGGCTCGCGGCGCTCGTGGCGGCGGCGACGCGCCACCCCGGCGCCATCGTGCAGGGCGCGACCAGTCCCGATCCCGACGAGCTGGCCGTCTTGCACCATGCGCCCTACGCGCGCTCGCAGGAGATCGTCCCGCCGCACCCGATGGCCCAGACGTGCAACATCGTCTACCCGCGGGCGCTGCTCGAGCGGGTCGGGGGCTTCGACGAGGCGTTCCCCCAGGCCGTCGGGGAGGACACCGACCTCGCGCTGCGCGCGCGGGCGACGGGCGCCCCCTTCGTCGGTGCGCCCGAGGCCGAGACCCACCACGCGGTGGACTGGGGCCTGCGGCGACGCCTCCGGGGGTCCTGGCGCTGGCAGCACATGGCGCTGCTCGTGCGCAGGCACCCGGCCCTGCGGCGCGAGCTGCCGCTCGGCGGGTGGGCGTGGAAGGCCGAGCACGCCCGCTGGCTGCTCGCGCTGATCGGGTTGCTGCTGCGCCGCCCGTGGCTGGCGCTCCCGTGGCTCGTGCTGGCCCCGCGCGTCTACGGGACCGGGCCGCGCGGCCTGGCGCGGACGGGAACGGAGCTGCCGGGGCGCTTCGTGCTCGACGGGGTCGAGACCGCCGCGCTCGTGCGCGGCTCGCTCCGCTACCGGACGTTCCTGCTGTGAGGGTCGCCCTCGCGCACCCGACGTACTGGCCGGAGGTCCGCCGTGGCGCCGAGCGGCTCGTGCACGACCTGGCCGGCGGGTTGCACGGCGCAGGCCACGACGTCCGGATCGTGACGTCGGCGCCGATCCGCGCGCCTTCCGGCACCGTCCTGCCACGGGGTGGCGGAGGTTGGCCGGACCAGGCGCGGTCAACCTCCGCCACCCCGGGGGCGGCGCGCCCTGGCCGGACCGTCGAGGACGGGGTCACCGTCCTGCGCCTCCCGCGTCCGCCCGGCGGCGACCGCCTCGAGCGCCGCCGGTTCGAGCCCCACGTCCAGCTCGCCCCCCTGACCTACGCCGCGCTGCGGACCGGCGGCGACGACGCCGTCCTCGCCTTCCAGGCGGCCGACGCCGCCGTCGCCGCGCGGCTCACCCGCACCCGCGGCACGCCCTCCGTGTACGCCCACATGGGCATCCCGCACCGCGCCTGGCTGACCTCGCGGCGCGACCGCCTGCGGCTCGTCGAGCAGGCCGTGCGCGGGTGCAGCGCCGTCACCGCCCTCAGCGAGCACGCGCGGGACGCCTGGTGGCACTGGCTCGGGGTCGAGGCGCGGGTCATCGCCCCGCCCGTCGACGTCGTCCGCTTCACCCCCGGCGGGGAGCGCAGCGAGCACCCGACCGTGGTCTGCGCCGCCGACGCGACCGAGCCGCGCAAGCGCGTCGGCCTGCTCGTGGACGCGATGGCGCTCGTGCGCCGGGTCGAGCCGCGCGCGCGACTGCTGCTCGACGCCCGCACCGCGCACGCGGCGGAGGGCGTCGAGCTCGTCGAGATGACCGACCTCCCGGCGCTGTACCGGCAGGCGTGGGTGTCCGCCCTGCCGAGCTGGGGCGAGGCGTTCGGGCTCGTGCTCGCCGAGGCGCTGGCCTGCGGGACGCCCGTCGTCGGGGCCGACCGCGAGGGGATCCCGGCGGTCACCGGCGGCGACGACCGCATCGGCCGGCTGTTCGCCGGTGACGATCCGCAGGCGGTCGCCGACGCGCTGCTCGGCGCCTTCGAGCTCGCGGGCGACCCGGCCACCGCCGCCGCCTGCCGCGCCCGGGCCGAGACCTTCGGCCTGCCGGCCTGCGTCGCGGCGCACGAGGCCCTGCTCGCGGAGCTGCGCGGCGGGTAGTCCGGTCGCCATGGACGCCGACGTCATCGTCATCGGGGCCGGGCACAACGGCCTCGTCGCGGCCAACGAGCTGATCGACGCCTGCCGCGACGTCCTCCTGCTCGAGGCCCAGGACGAGCCCGGCGGCGCCGTGCGCTCCGCCGAGCTGACCGAGCCGGGCTTCGTCTCGGACCGCTTCAGCGCCTTCTACCCGCTCGGGTACGCGTCCCCGGTCA
The DNA here is from genome assembly GCA_963726825.1 of uncultured Solirubrobacteraceae bacterium. Classification (GTDB taxonomy): domain Bacteria; phylum Actinomycetota; class Thermoleophilia; order Solirubrobacterales; family Solirubrobacteraceae; genus DATLGB01. Next base: position 1,046,953 of record CAVSDT010000002.1, read on the forward strand.
TCCGCGCGCTCGACCTCGAGGCGCACGGCCTGCGCTGGACCCGCTCGGCCGTCGCGCTCGCCCACCCCGACACCGACGGCGGCGCCGCCCTCCTCTCGACCGACCTCGCCGAGACCATGGCCTCCCTCGACGCGTACGCCCCCGGCGACGGCGAGGCCTGGCGCGAGCTCTTCCGGCTGTGGGAGCGCACGGGCGGCGCGCTCGTCGACGCGCTGATGACCCCGTTCCCGCCGGTGCGCGCCGGTGCGCGGCTCTTGCGCGCCCTGGGCGGCCGGACGGAGATCACGCGCTTCGCCCGCTTCGGCCTCCTGCCCGTCCGCCGGCTCGCACAGGAGACCTTCGGCGGCTCCGGCGGCGCGATGCTGCTCGCCGGCAACGCGCTCCACACCGACCTCACGCCGGACGCGGCGGGCGGCGGCCTGTTCGGCTGGCTGCTCGCCTCCCTCGGTCAGCAGGTCGGCTGGCCGGTCCCCGTCGGCGGCTCGGGCGAGCTGACCAGGGCGCTGACCACCCGGTTCACCGGCCGCGGCGGACGGCTGCGGACCGGCGCGGAGGTGACCGCGATCCTCGTCCGCCACGGCCGCGCGGCCGGCGTCCGCCTCGCCGACGGCACCGAGCTGACGGCCCCCGTCGTGCTCGCCTCGACCACCGCCGAGGCGCTCTACGGCGAGCTGCTGCCCCGCGACGCCGTCCCCGTCGCCGTGCGCGAGGACCTGCGCCACCACCAGCGCGACTTCGCGGTCGTCAAGGTCGACTGGTCGCTCGAGCGCCCGATCCCGTGGGCCGCGGAGGGCGCGCGCCGCGCCGGCACCGTCCACGTCGCCGACGGGATGGACGGGCTCACGGCCCACGCCGCCGCCCTCGCGATGGGCCGGCTGCCGGAGCATCCGTTCCTGCTCCTCGGCCAGTACGCGAGCGTCGACCGGACCCGGATGCCGGCCGGTCGGGACGTCGCGTGGGGCTACACGCACGTCCCGCAGGGCGCCGACGTGGACCTCGACACCGTCGTCGAGCGCATGGAGGCGGAGGTCGAGCGCTTCGCCCCGGGCTTCGCGGGCGCGATCCGCCGCCGCGTCGTCGCGGGCCCCGCCGACCTCCAGGCGGCGGACGCGAACCTGCTCGGCGGGGCCACGAACCTCGGCAGCGCGCAGCTGCACACCCAGCTCGTGTTCCGTCCCGTCCCCGGCCTCGGCCGGCCCGAGAGCGGCGTGCCGGGGGTCTACCTCGCCTCGGCGGCCGCCCATCCGGGCGGCGGCGTGCACGGCGGGCCCGGCCACAACGCCGCGCGGGCCGCCCTGCGGGCCCGGTTGCGCAGACGCCCGGGCGCCTAGATACAGTCCCCACGATGTCGGGACACTCGAAGTGGGCGTCGATCAAGCACAAGAAGGCGATCGTCGACACGCGCAGGGGCGCGGCGTTCACCAAGCTCTCCCGGGCCATCACCGTGGCGGCGAAGGAGGGCGGCGGGGACCCGGACATGAACGCTCGGCTGGGCCTCGCGGTGCAGAAGGCCAAGGACGCATCGATGCCCAAGGACAACATCGAGCGCGCGATCGCCAAGGGCACGGGGGCCGGCGCCGACGCCGCCGCGCTGGAGGACGTCGTCTACGAGGGCTACGGCCCCAACGGCGTCGCGATGCTCGTCGAGGCCGTCACGGACAACCGCAACCGCACCGGCGCCGACGTGCGCCACACCTTCTCGAAGTTCGGCGGCTCGCTCGGGGAGCCGGGCTCGGTCGCCTACCTGTTCGACAAGACGGGCCTCGTCGTCGTCGACGGCAAGCGCTACTCCGAGGACGACCTGATGGTCGCCATCGACGCAGGGGCGCAGGACATCGCCCTCGACGAGGACGTCTTCGAGATCACCTGCGACCCGTCGGAGCTGACCGCCGTGCGCGACGCGCTGACCGAGGCGGGCATCGAGATCGAGACCTTCGAGGTCACGCAGCAGCCGAAGACCCGCGTGCCGTTGGACGAGGAGCAGGCCGTGAAGCTGCTCAAGCTCGTCGACGCGCTCGAGGAGCAAGACGACGTCGATACCGTCCACGCCAACTTCGATGTCGACGCAGACGTCCTCGAACGAGCAGCGGCCGCCGGCTGATGCCCCGGTCGCCAGGCGCGCGGGGATCATCACGCGCGCGGCGATCATCCTGTTCATGGCCATCGGTTCGGTGGCCATGTGGCTCGGCGTGCCCATCGGCCTGATCTACGCGGTCTCGAAGAACGTCTCCTCGACGCAGCCGTCGCTCGGGCCGTACCTGATCATCCTGTTCGGCGTGCCGATCGGGATGACCGTCATCGGCAAGGGCCTCGGCATCCTGGACCGCTACTACGGGCGCCGCACCGGCACCCAGGAGGAGCGCCGCCGGGCCGCGTGGCTGCAGTCGATGCGCGGCGAGCGCCGCTCCTCGACCGAGGGCCGCTGGAAGGTCCTCGACGTCGTGATGATCTGGTCGGTCTGCGTCGCCGGCGCCGCGATGGGCGTCTGGTTCCTCTTCTTCGCCGGCTCGTCGATCTAGCCCACGCCGGGGAGGCGTCCGGACCGCCGCGCAGAATGCCCCGGGTGGACGTGGTCACCCTCGGCATCGATCCCGGCTTCGCCAACACCGGCTACGGCGTGGTGGCGCGCCTCGCCGGCCGGATGGTCGCCCTCGACGGCGGCGTGATCGTCACCCCCGCGGGCGCCGATCCCGGCGAGCGGCTGGCGTCCATCCACACCCGGGTGGGGCAGCTGATCGCCGAGCACACGCCGGACGCGGTCGCGCTCGAGGACCTCTTCTTCGGCGCCAACGCCCGCTCGGCCTTCGCGGTCGGCCAGGCGCGCGGTGTCGTGATGCTCGCCGCCGGCCAGGCCGGCCTGGTGTGCGCCAACTACACGCCCCAGCAGGTCAAGGGGGCGGTCTGCGGCTTCGGCCGCGCGGACAAGGGACAGGTGCAGCGGATGGTCCAGACCCTCCTGGGGCTCGACGAGCTGCCACGGCCCGACCACGCGGCCGACGCGCTCGCCGTGGCCATCTGCCACACGAACGCGGCCCCGCTGCGGGCGGCGCTGGGGTCCGTCGCGTGATCGCGCTGCTCCACGGCGAGGTCGCGGTCCGCCGCGGCGACCACGTGGTGGTCCTGACCTCCGGCGGCGTCGGCTACCGCGCCGCGGTCTCGGCCGAGACGCTGCGCCACGTCCCCGCGGTCGGGCACGAGGTCACGCTGCACACCCACCTGATCGTGCGCGACGACGCGCTGCTCGTCTACGGCTTCGCCGCCGAGGAGGAGCGGGATCTGTTCCTCATGCTGATCGGCGTGCAGAACGTGGGCCCCAAGGTCGCCCTCGCCGTGCTCGGCGGCGGCACCCCGCGCGAGCTGATGGGTGCGGTCGCCGCCGGCGACGTCGCCCGGCTGCAGGCCGTTCCCGGCATCGGCAAGCGCACCGCGGAGCGCATCATCACCGAGCTGCGCGAGAAGGTCGGCGCCGTCTCCGACGAGGTCGTCGCCGTCGGCGGCGCCCCGGCGAGCGACGACCCGCGGACCCTCGCCCGAGAGGGCCTCGTCGGCCTCGGGTTCTCCCCCGAGGAGGCGCAGAAGCTGCTCGAGTCGGCGCCCGACGGGCCCACGGAGGACCTGATCGCCCACGCCCTGCGCGGGGCCCGCCGATGAAGCCGATCCGCACCCCCGGCCTGGACGCGAGCATCCCCGTCGACCCCGTCGAGGTCCACGACGCCGGCCTGGGAGCCGACGACGCGCTCGACGTCACCCTGCGCCCGCGCAAGCTCGACGAGTTCGTCGGCCAGGAGGACCTGCGCGAGCAGCTCGGCGTCTCCCTCCACGCCGCCCAGGCACGCAGCGAGGCGCTCGACCACGTGCTGCTGTCCGGCCCGCCCGGCCTCGGCAAGACCTCCCTGGCGCGGATCGTCTCGGAGGAGCTCGGCGTCGACTTCACCTCCACCGCCGGCCCGGCGCTCGAGCGCAAGGGCGACATCGCCGCGATCTTGACCGCGCTCGAGCCCCGCTCGGTGCTGTTCATCGACGAGATCCACCGGCTGCCCCGCGCGCTGGAGGAGATCCTCTATCCGGCGATGGAGGACCGCGAGCTGCCCGTGACGATGGGCACCGGGCCCGGCGCGCAGGTCGTCACCCTGCCCCTGCCGCACTTCACGCTGATCGGCGCGACCACCCGGGCCGGCCTCCTGACGCGGCCGTTTCGCGACCGCTTCGGCATCCAGCACCGGCTCGACCACTACGAGCCCGGCGAGCTCGCCCGCATCGTCGTGCGGTCCGCCCGGGTGCTCGGCATCGAGATCGACGCCGCCGGCGCGCGCGCCATCGCCGAGCGCTCCCGCGGCACGCCGCGGGTGGCCAACCGGCTGCTCAAGCGCGTGCGCGACTTCGCGGAGGTCCGCGGGACCGGCAGCGTCGACGCCGCCACGGCGGACGCCGCGCTCGAGCTGCTCGGCGTCGACGCCACCGGCCTGGACCGGCTCGACCGCGAGCTGCTCCACGCGATCTGCGGCCACTTCGGCGGCGGGCCGGTCGGCCTGTCCACCCTCGCCGTGACGGTGGGGGAGGAGGCCGACACGATCGAGGACGTCTACGAGCCCTACCTGCTGCGGCAGGGGCTGCTCCAGCGCACCCCGCGAGGGCGCGTCGCGACCCCGCACGCCTTCCGCCACCTTGGGCTGCCCGCACCCGAAGCTCAGCCGCCGCTGTTCGGCGGCCATTAGGCTCCGATGACGCGGGGGCTCCTACCCTGCGAACTCTTCAAATGGCGCACCTGTTCATCTGTCCCAACTGTGGCCGTCGTTCGTCCGAGAGCGATCGGACCGCCGGCTTCCGCAACGTCCCCAAGGGCTGCTCCAACTGCGGCTTCGCGTTCCTGTTCGAGCTGCTCGACGACTACTACCCGGCGCCCAACGCCGCGTTCTTCACCTGCGATCAGCAGGGTCGCATCATCGCCTGCGGCCGGGGCTCGAAGGAGCTGACCGGCCTGTCGGACGAGAAGACGATCGGCCGTGAGCTCGGGGACGTGCTCGGCCTGGAGTTCCCCGGGGGCGAGAACCCGGTCGCCACGGCGCTCGAATGGGGCGTCCGCCAGCTCGACAAGCCTGTCCGCGTCCACGCGGAAGGCGACATCCCGGCCAACGCGGTCGCCGACCTCTTCCCGGCCTACGACGACGACGGCGGCCTCCTGGTCGTCCTGACCCCGTCGAAGGTCAAGGCCCGGTAGGGGCCCAAGCCATGACCGAACGCCGTCGCAACTTCTTCGTCCTCCTGCTCGTCTTCGGCCTGCTGGCCGGGTCGGCCGTGGTGGTGGCCGCGAAGTCGACGAAGCTGGGCCTCGACCTCCAGGGCGGCGTCTCGCTCGTCTACCAGGCCAAGCCGACCAAGCAGCAGCCGACGGTCACGCCGGCCGCGCTCGATCGCGCCGTGGACATCATCCGCGAGCGCGTCGACGCCCTCGGCGTCGGCGAGCCGTCGATCTCGCGCGCCGGCAACGAGCAGATCGAGGTCGACCTGCCCGCTGTCGAGGACGCGCAGCGCGCCGCCGACCAGGTCGGCTCGACCGCCCAGCTGTACTTCTACGACTGGGAGCTCAACCTCCTGGACCCGAAGAACTGCCAGACCAGCCCCGACCAGGCCAACGCCGGCAACACGGGCTTCATCCAGGGCTTCTACCGCGCCACGCAGGCAGCGGCGAAGTGCAAGCCGTTCGACGGCAAGAACACCACGAACGCCTCCCAGCAGCGCTTCTACGGCTTCGACAAGAACAACGAGGTCATCAACGGCGGCCTGCCGGAGACGGACCCCAACGAGCTGTGGCGCGACTTCGACGGCGGCAAGAAGCCGGCCGACGCCAAGCAGGTCGAGGTCCCGGCCGGCGTCCTGATCGTCCGCGCGGAGCGCCCGACCACCAAGAACGGCAAGCTCGGTCCCCAGCCCGACCGCTGGTGGCTGCTGCGTGACGACCCGGCGCTGTCGGGCACCGACATCAAGGACCCGAAGCAGGCCTACGACCAGCAGGGCGGCGGCGGCCCCATCGTCACGATGGAGTTCACCAACAAGGGCAAGAACGCGTTCCAGTCGGTCACCCAGGCGATCGCCCAGCGCGGCCAGGACAACGCGCTGCCGACCCAGTCCCCGCTGGAGGCCTCCCAGCACTTCGCGATCGTGCTCGACAACCAGCTCGTCTCGACGCCGTTCATCAACTACGCCGAGAACCCCGACGGCATCGACGGCGAGACGGGCGCGCAGATCTCCGGCGGCTTCACCGTCCAGAGCGCCCAGGACCTCGCGAAGTTCCTCGAGATCGGCGCGCTTCCCGTCGAGCTCGAGAACGTCTCGCGCTCCCAGGTGTCGGCGACCCTCGGTCAGCAGGCGCTCGACCAGGGGCTCATCGCCGGCCTCGCGGGCTTCGTCATCGTCGCGCTGTTCCTGCTGACCTTCTATCGCGTGCTCGGTCTCGTCGCCGTCGGGGCGATGCTCATCTACGCGGTCTACTTCTACGCGCTGATCAAGCTGATCCCGGTGGTCCTGACGCTGCCGGGCATCGCCGGCCTCGTCCTCGGCCTGGGCGTCGCCGCGGACGCGAACATCGTCGTCTTCGAGCGCGTGAAGGAGGAGGTGCGCAAGGGGAGATCGACGGGCGCGGCCATCGCCGAGGGCTTCAAGAAGGGCATCTCGACGATCATCGACGCCAACGTCGTCACGATCCTCGTCGCGTTCATCCTCTTCATCCTCGCCACGGCCCAGGTGCGCGGCTTCGCGCTGACCCTCGGCCTCGGCACGATCGTCTCCCTGATCACGGCCGTGCTCGCGACCCAGGCGATCCTGCTGTCGCTGCGCAACACGCGCGTGCTCTCGTCGAAGTTCGCGCTCGGCGCCAGCGACAAGCCGTCGCGGATCAGGATCGACTTCATGGGCGCGTCGCGCTGGTTCTTCTCGATCTCGGGGATGATCCTGCTGATCGGGGCGCTCGGCATCGCGTCCAAGACCCTCAAGCTCGGCATCGACTTCGAGTCGGGCACGAAGATCACCGCGTCGCTGACCCGGGACGCCACCGTCAACCAGGTCCGCTCGACGATCGAGGGCGAGGGCTTCGACAACGTCGAGGTCCAGAAGGTCACGAACGCCGACCTCGGCAAGAACGTCTACGCGATCTCCACCGGCCAGCTGCAGCCGCCGCAGGTCGGCCGGGTGGAGGAGGCGCTCCAGCGCGACTTCGGCACGGCGCAGCCGCCGTCCTCGACCTCGATCGGCCCGACGTTCGGCAAGTCGATCGCCAACTCGGCGCTGGTGGCGATCATCGCCTCGCTGCTCGTCATCTCCGTCTACATCGCCCTGCGCTTCGAATGGAAGTACGCCGTCCCGGTGCTGATCGCGCTCGCGCACGACATCCTCATCACCGGTGGCGTCTACGCCCTCGTCGGTCGGGAGGTGACCGCGTCGACCGTCGCGGCCCTGCTCACCATCCTCGGCTACTCGCTCTACGACACGATCATCGTGTTCGACCGCATCCGCGAGAACGCGCCGCGCATGCCCAACGCGACGTTCTCCCAGATCGTCAACCGCTCCGCGTCGGAGGTCATCGTGCGATCCCTCGCCACGTCGTTCTCGACGCTGCTGCCGGTCCTCGCGCTGCTGCTGTTCGGCGGCGACACGCTGAAGGACTTCGCGTTCGCGCTGCTCGTCGGCATCGCCTCGGGCGCCTACTCGTCCCTGTTCATCGCCGGTCCCGTGCTCGTGCACTGGAAGGAGCGCGAGCCGATCTACCGCCGCCGCCGCCAGCGCGTCCTCGATGACCTGGGCCACGTGCCCGCCTACGCGGCCGGAACCCACGGCGCCGAGGTGGAGCCGCCCTCCAAGCGGCGGGTCACGACGACGTCCGATCCTGCGCAGGGCGTCAGCGACCGCGAGTTCGACGAGCTCGTCGCCAACCTCGGCGTGGAGGACGAGCGGGCCGCGCGCGCCGGCGCCGGCCGGCCGGGCGGCGGACGGCGTGCCCGTGCCGCCCGCGGCGAGGACGTCTCGTCACGCGGCCAGACCCCGCCGCCCGCGCCAGGCGCCGGCGGTGAGTCGCCCGCGTCCCGCGACGCCGGCGACGACGGGCCGTCTGACGCCGGCGGCAGCACGCCGCGGGGCGGGCGCCGCAAGTCACGCAACGCTCGACACGGGAGGCCGCGCTGATGGCCGCGCTGGTGTGGTGCATGGTCGGTCTGGCCATCTGGCACGGGACGATCTTCCTCCCGGACCGCTTCCTCGGCGGCATCGTCGGGGCGTTCGTCGGGGCCGTGATCGGCTCGTTCGTCTTCGGCTTCATCGTGAACGGCCTGACCGTTCCGGGCAACAGCGACATGAGCCTCCTGACCGCCGTGGAGTCGATCCCGGGGTGCCTGATCGGGCTCGCGGTCGTCTACGCCCTCGGCGTGCGCGCCGAGAACGCCGAGGCGGCCCACTCGGGCGGCCTCGCGCCGCGCCGCTAGACCAAAACCGCCCACGTTGCAGGGCGGACGCGGCGCAGCGTCCGACCGCGCCCGTACGTTGCCCGGGTGCCCGACGTCCGCTTCGACCTCGCCCCGTACGCCTTCGCGGACGCGCGGCGGCTGGTCGATGCGCTCGGCGTCTCGCACACCCTGGCGCAGGTGCTCGCCCGCCGTGGGCTCACGGATCCCGAGGACGCCAGGGTGTTCCTGGACGGCGAGGTCCGACACCCGCTCGACGCCTTCGGCGGGCTGCGCGCCGGCGCCGCCCTGATCCTCGATCACGTCCGCCGCGGGTCCCGCATCACGGTCCACGGCGACTACGACGTGGACGGCGTGAGCTCCACGGCCATCCTCGTGCGGGTGCTGCGCACGCTCGGCGCCCGGGTGGACTGGTACCTGCCCAGCCGCACCGAGGACGGCTACGGCCTGGCCGCCGCGACCGTCGACCGGCTCGCCACGCGCGGGACCCAGCTGCTGGTCACTGCCGATTGTGCGATCACCGCCGTCGACGAGGTCGCGCGGGCCCGCGCGGCGGGGATGGACGTCGTGGTCACCGACCACCACGCGCCGCGCGCCGACGGGACCCTCCCCGATGCCCCGATCATCCATCCGCGGCTCGGCGGGAACCCGTGTCGGGACCTGTGCGCCGCCGGCGTCGCCCTCAAGGTGGCCGGTGCGCTGCTGGACGCTGCGGGCCTGGACCCGGCGCTCGCGGACGAGGACCTCGACCTCGTCGCCCTCGCCACGGTCGCCGACGTCGTGGCGCTCCACGACGAGAACCGCACGCTCGTGCGTCAGGGCCTGCGGGCGCTGCGCACGACCCGCAAGCCGGGCCTGCGCGCGCTCCTGAAGGTCGCGCGCGCCGACCCCAGCGGCCTGGACGCGAGCACGATCGGCTTCCGGCTGGCACCGCGCATCAACGCCGCCGGGCGGATCGCCCGTGCCGACGCGGGCCTGGAGCTCCTGCTGACGACCGATCCCGCACGCGCGGAGCAGATCGCCGCCGACCTCGACGCCCTCAACCACGACCGGCGCGAGGTCGAGCAGCGGATCCGCTTCGAGGCCGAGGCGATGGTGCGGGAGATGGGCGACCGCCCCGCGTACGTGCTCGCGGGGGAGGGCTGGCACGCGGGCGTGATCGGCATCGTCGCCGCGCGCATCGCCGAGCGCACCTTCCGCCCGACGGTGATGATCGCGCTCGACGGCGAGGAGGGGACCGGCTCGGGCCGCTCGATCCCCGCCTTCGACCTGCTCGCCGGCCTCGAGGCCGGCCGGCGCCACCTGCTGCGCCATGGCGGCCACCGCGCCGCCGCCGGCTGCACGATCCGCCGCGACGAGGTCGAGGGGTTCCGCCAGGCCTTCGAGGCGCATGCGGCCGACGTGCTCACGCCCGCGGATCTGATCGCCGTCGAGCGCATCGACGCCGTCGTCAGCGGGGACGTGCTCGGGCTCGAGCTGGCGGAGGACCTCGCGCGGCTCGAGCCCTGCGGCAACGCCAATCCCGCCGTCACGCTGCTCGTGCCCGCGGCCACCGTCGCCGATCCCAAGCCGCTCGGCTCCGAGGGCAAGCACCTCGCGTTCTCGCTCCGTGCGGGCGGGGCGTCCTCCCGCGCCGTGCGCTTCGGGGCCGGCGACCGCCCGCCGTGCGGCCCGGAGGACTGCGTCGACGTCGCGGTCCGGCTGGAGGTCAACCACTTCAACGGCACCGTCGAGCCGCGCGTGGTCGTGCGCCGCGCGCGCCCCGTTCCCGGCGAACCCGTCGGCGTGGTGGGCGAGGACGACTTCGAGGCGCGCGTCCGGGCCGAGCTCGGGGCCGAGCTGTCCGTGGCCGCGTGGTGCGGCGGCGGGCCTGACGGCGCAACCCCCGCGGCGGCGCTGCGCACCCGTCGCGACGCGCGGGGCAGCGGCCTCGCCGGCACGCTGACGGACCTCGTCGGCACCGGCGAGCGGGTGCTGGCCGTGACGGCCCACGCCGCCCACCGCGCGAGCACGCTCCGCGCACGCCTCGGCGGCTTCGACGTGACGTCCTGGGACGCGCTGCTCCACGACCCGGACCTCGCGGCGCCCTACGGCCACGTCGTGGCGCTGGACCCGCCGGCGCACCCCGACATGCTCCGCGCGCTCGACGCGCTGCCGGGCCGCGGCTTCACCCATCTCGCCTGGGGCGACCCTGAGCTACGCTTCGCACAGACGATCCATGCGTGGGAACACACCCAGCGAGAGCCACTTCAAGCCGTCTACCGGGCACTGCGCGCCGCCCGGCGCGAGCCGGCTCTCGTCCCGGCCGGGGACCTCGACGTCCCTGAGCCGTCCGGGCTGCGCGGCCCGGAGCTCCACGCCGTCCTGCGCGGGGACGGTTCGCAGCCGCGCACCGCGGCCTACGCCGGCCGGCTGCTCCGCGTGCTCGCCGAGCTCGGCCTCGTCCGCGCCGTCGACGGCGACGGCGACGGGCTCGCCGTGGCGGTCGTCCCGGATCCCGAGCGCACCGCGCTGGAGCGCTCGGAGGCCTTCAACGCCTACGAGCGGCGCCGCACGGAGGGCTTCGCATGGCTGACGCACCGGACATCACCCGCGGGCTGACCGACGCACCCGAGAGCGGCCCGATCGACGCGTCGCCGCCTGCCATGACGGGCCCGGAGCCGGACGCGAGCACCCTCGAGTCCTTCGTCCACCGCGAGGAGGTCGGCCTCGCCGAAGGCGGGCCGGTCGAGGCGGTCGACACCACCGCCGACCTGTCGGACTCCGAGAAGGAGCTGCTCGCGGACCTGTTCGCGATCGTCTCCGAGCACGCCGACGACACGGGCGCCCCGATCGACCGCGAGCGCGTCCTGGACGCCTTCGTGTTCGCCTGCGAGCACCATCAGCACCAGCGCCGCAAGTCCGGCGAGGAGTTCATCGTGCATCCCGTCGGCGTGGCGAAGATCTGCGCCGGCATGCGGCTGGACACCGAGACGCTGTGCGCCGCGCTGCTCCACGACACCGTCGAGGACACCTCCGCCTCGATCGACGAGGTGCGTGAGCGCTTCGGCGAGGACGTCTCCGGCCTGGTCGACGGCGTCACCAAGCTCACGGGGATCATCTTCCAGTCGCGCGACGAGGCGCAGGCGGAGAACTACCGCAAGATGCTCGTGGCGATGGCCACGGACATCCGGGTCATCCTGATCAAGCTCGCCGACCGCCTGCACAACATGCGCACGCTCGGCTCGATGCCGAAGCAGAAGCAGTTCGACAAGGCCAAGGAGACCCTCGAGATCTACGCGCCGATCGCGCATCGGCTCGGCATCCACGCGATCAAGTGGGAGCTCGAGGACCTCGCCTTCGCGACGCTGCATCCGCGCAAGTACCAGGAGATCAAGGTCCTGGTCAACCAGCAGCGCGACGAGCGGGAGCGCTACGTCGCCAAGGCGGGCCGGTACCTGGCGCAGGAGCTCGAGGCGCTCGGCATCCACGCCGAGATCTCCGGCCGCGCCAAGCACTTCTACTCCATCTACACGAAGATGACCAAGAAGGGCCGGGAGTTCAACGAGATCTACGACCTCACCGCCATGCGGGTGATCGTGGACTCCGTGAAGGACTGCTACGGCGGCGTCGGCGTCATCCACTCGCTGTGGAAGCCGTTGCCGGGGCGATTCAAGGACATGATCGCCATGCCCAAGTTCAACATGTACCAGGCCCTGCACACCACGGTGATCGGGCCCGAGGGCCGGCCGCTGGAGATCCAGATCCGCACGCGCGAGATGCACGAGCGGGCCGAGTACGGCGTCGCGGCGCACTGGAAGTACAAGGAGGCGCCCGACGGCGCCCCCGCGCAGGACCCCACCGACGTCAAGCTCAAGTGGCTCAAGGCGCTGCTGGACGAGGACCAGGACCTCGACCCGCAGGAGTTCGCCGCCAACCTCAAGGACCACCTCGTGCAGGAGGAGGTCTACGTCTTCACCCCCAAGGGCGAGGTCAAGCGCCTCGGGATCGGCGCGACCCCGCTCGACTTCGCCTACGAGGTCCACACCGACGTCGGCCACCGCTGCGTCGGCGCGAAGGTCAACGGCAAGATCGTGCCGCTGCACTACACGCTGGAGTCGGGCGACATCGTCGAGGTCATGACGTCCAAGCGCGACCGCGGCCCGTCGCGCGACTGGCTGGCCGTCGTCAAGACGACCCGCGCGCGCAACAAGATCAAGCAGTGGTTCAAGCAGGAGTCGCGCGTGGACTCCGAGCACACCGGCCGCGAGCTGCTGCAGGAGCACCTCAAGAAGGCCGGCCTGCCGGCCCAGCGGATGACGGGCTCCGGCCTGCTCGCCGACGTCATCCGCGAGATGGGCTTCCGCAAGGCCGACGAGTTCTACATCGCGCTCGGCGCCGCGAAGATCTCCCCGAAGGTCGTCGTCAACAAGGTCATGCAGCGCCTCAAGCAGGGTGAGGCGGCCGACGACCAGCCGGCGCAGCAGATCATCCCGGCGCGCTCGCCGCGGACGACGAAGTCCTCGTCGCAGTACGGCATCTCCGTCGAGGGCATCGACGACGTCCCCCTGCGGCTGGCCAAGTGCTGCCGCCCCGTCTCGGGCGACGACATCCTCGGCTACGTCTCGCTCGGGCGCGGCATCACCATCCACCGCACCGACTGCCCGAACGCCGTCGCACTGCGCAAGGACCCCGAGCGCTTCGTCCAGGTGCAGTGGGCGGGGGAGAACGACACGGCCTTCCGCGTCGAGCTGCAGGTCGACGGCTTCGACCGCCACCGCCTCCTCGCCGACATCGCCTCCACCTTCGCCGAGGCGGGCATGAGCATCGTCGAGGCGACGTGCACCACGAGCCACCCGATGATCAAGAACCGCTTCGTCGTCGAGGTGGCGGAGGCCCAGGCGGTCAAGACCGTCGTCTCGCGCCTGCGCCAGATCGACGCGGTCTTCGACGCCTACCGCGTCACGCCCTCGGGCAGCTAGGCGACGACGAGCAGGCCGCCGGGCCGGACGGAGAACTCCGCCGTCTCGGCCTCGCCGACGTAGTCCCCGTCCACCTGGATCGGGACCGGCCGGCCGTCCTGGGAGCGCACGACGATCCGCTCCGCGCCGCGGAAGCCGGTCACGCGGCGGTGCTTGTCGACCTTCGCGCGTGACGAGAGCGCCCGCCAGCCGATCGTGGGGACGTCGATCGCGGACGCGCGCTCGAGCACGGCGCCGCCGAGGTCGCCCGAGTCCAGCGTCTGGCCCTCGACGAGCTCGATCGGCCGGGTGCGGAAGTACGTGTAGGGCTCGCCGTTCTGGACGAAGACGGACACGCCGGCGATCGGCTCGCCTCCGTCGACGGACGCCTCGACCCGGAGCGGGTTGATCACGTAGCGGCGCAGGAACACCCCGGTGGCCGAGGTCGCGTAGAAGAGCGGGCCGTAGCGCGCCTTGAGCTTGGGATGCGCGTCGACGCGCTCGACGACGGAGGCGTCCAGGCCGGCCCCGGCGGCGAAGGTGAACAGGCGGTCGTTGACGACGCCGAGATCGACGGGGCGCGGGTTCCAGTCGTCGGCGAGGCGCAGCAGGTGCTCCGTCGCGTCGACGACGTCGTTGGGGATGCCGAGCATGCGGCAGTAGACGTTGGTCGCCCCACCGGGCAGCGGGACGAGCGGCGTGGCGGAGCCCGCGAGGCCGTTGGCGGCCTCGTTGACCGTGCCGTCCCCGCCGAAGGCGACGACGACGTCGTAGCCCTCCCCGGCGGCCTCGCGGCACAGCTCGGTGGCGTGGTTGCGGCGCTGCGTGTCGACGGCCTCGACGTGGTAGCGGCCCTGGAGCGCGTAGACGACGAGGTGCTTGAGCCGGTCCGACATCGTCGTCGCGTACGGGTTGACGATGACGAGCATGCGCTTGGCCTGCGACGGGGCCTCGAGGGCCGCCGCGCGCTCCAGGCGCTCGAAGTCGTCCGTCATCCCGGTGGGTCGATGCTCAGAGGAAGCCACGCTTGCGGAAGAAGTAGAGCAGGCCACCGAGCACCACGGCCATGATCCCCATGATCACCCAGAAGGCGTGCAGGCTGCTCTGGCCCGGGACCCCGGTGTTCATGCCGAAGATGGACGCCAGCAGGGTGAGCGGGAGGAGGATGACGCTGAAGGCGGTCAGGACCCGGAAGGTCTCGTTGCCTCGGTGGGCGAGGACGGACTCGTTGGTGGACTCGAGCGCCTCGACCACCTCCTTGTAGTTCTCGAGCATGTCCCAGATGCGCTCCGACGCGTCGTTGATGTCGTCGAAGTAGATGTCGAGGTCGTCGGCGATGTAGCGCGCCTTGTTGCGCTCGAGATCGCGGAACGTCGCGCGCTGCGGGCGGACGATCTTGCGGAAGTTGATGATCTCCTGCTTGACGTTCGAGAGGTCGCGGACGACGTCCTCGGCCGCGCCCTCGAACATCTCCTCCTCGATGCGGTCGAGCTTGTTGCCCATCTTGCGCAGCATGGGGAAGCACGCGTCCACGCACGCGTCGATGATGCGGTACAGCAGGTAGCCGGAGCCCTTGCCGAAGTGGCGGTCGCGCTCCTCCTCGTCGCGCTCGCAGCGCTCGAAGAGGTACTCGATCGGCTGCAGCGGCTCGTTCGGGATCGTGATGATGTAGTCGGGCCCGATGAAGATGTCGAGCTCGGCGGCGTTGAGGCGGCCGGCGCGCTTGTCGTAGCGCGGGAAGTGCAGGACGATGAACAGGTAGTCGTCGTACTCGTCGACCTTCGGCCGCTGGTTGCGGGAGTAGACGTCCTCGTAGTCGAGCGGGTGGAAGTCGAACTGCTCCTCGAGCCACGCCTGATCGACGCCGCGCGGACGCTCGATGTTGATCCAGCGCAGGCCGTCGGCCTCGACGACCTCGGCGCGCGGCTGATCCGGCCGTTGGGCGACCTCAGCGGCGGGGGCGGCGCGCAGCCGGCGAATGCGGGGCTTCGGAAGGCTCGGCATCCGGACTCAGCGGTTCGTCGGTCGACGGCAGCGGCACAGGACGAAGCATAACCGTCCGCCGGTCGAGTACAGTTCCCACCAGACGCATCCAGAGGGGAGGAGGGATTGGCCCGACGATACCCCGCCAACCGCTTCGTGACTTCGGTCGCAGAGAACGGTGGCAATTCCAACAGGCACCAAGACAAGAATGCCTGGGAGATGCGGTCGGGGACCTTCAGCCGCTTGCGCTCTTGACCCGCCCGCACCCCCGGGTGGACGTGAAAGAGAGACAAGCCCCAGATGCCGGCAGATGCCCTGCAGTGCAAGGAATGTTCGACGGAGTACCCGCTCGAGGCGCGATTCGTCTGCGAGCGCTGCTTCGGTCCCCTCGAGGTCCGCTACACCGCGCCTGACGCCCCGGCGGACGAGCTGCGCCGCCGCATCCAGGCCGGCCCGCTGAACCTCTGGCGCTACAAGGACTTCCTCCCGGTCTCCGGCCGCGGCTACCCGCTCCCGGTCGGCTTCTCGCCGCTGATCAAGGCCGATCGCCTCGGCGCGAAGCTCGGCCTCAACGACGTGTGGGTCAAGAACGAGACGTCGAACCCGACGCACTCCTTCAAGGACCGCGTCGTCTCGATCGCCGTCGCCCGCGCCCTCGAGCTCGGCTTCGACACGCTCGCCTGCGCGTCCACGGGCAACCTCGCCAACTCCGTCGCCGCGCACGCCGCCGCGGCCGGCCTGCCCTCCTACGTCTTCATCCCGGCCGACCTGGAGGAGGAGAAGATCCTCGCCACGGGCGCCTACGGGACCAACGTCGTCGGCGTCAAGGGCAACTACGACGACGTCAACCGCCTCTGCACGGAGCTCGCCGGCGAGCACGAGGGCTGGGCGTTCGTGAACATCAACATGCGCCCGTACTACGCCGAGGGCTCCAAGACGATCGCCTTCGAGATCGTCGAGCAGCTCGGCTGGGAGGTGCCCGACCGGATCGTCGGCCCGATCGCCTCCGGCTCGCAGTTCACGAAGGTCTCGCGCGGCTTCAAGGAGCTCGCCGCCGCCGGCCTGATCGAGGACCGCCACCCCGTGATGAACGGCGCCCAGGCCGCGGGCTGCTCGCCCGTCGCCACCGCCTTCGCCGCGGGCCGGGACTGGTGCCAGCCCGTCAAGCCGGACACGATCGCCAAGTCGCTGGCGATCGGCAACCCGGCCGACGGCCCCTACGCGATCGACCTCGCGAAGACCACGGGCGGCTCGATCGACTCGGTCACCGACGACGAGGTCCGCACGGGCGTGCGGCTGCTGGCCGAGACGACCGGCATCTTCACCGAGACCGCCGGCGGCGTCACCACCGCCGTGCTGCGCAAGCTCGCCGAGCGCGGCGACATCGACCCCGACGAGCGGGTCGTCCTCCTGATCACGGGTGACGGCCTCAAGACGATCGACGTCGTGCGCGACACGTTCGACGTCGCGGAGATCGCCCCGTCGGTCGACGCGTTCGACGCGCACTTCGGGGCCCTCGCATGAGCGTCACGGTCAAGATCCCGACCCAGCTGCGCGCGGTCGTCGGCGGGGCGGCCGAGCTGCCGGCCTCCGGCTCGACCGTCTCGGAGGTGCTCGAGACCGTCTACGCCGACCACGCGGAGCTGCGCGAGCGCATCGCCGGCGACGACGGCGGGCTGCGGCGCTTCGTCAACGTGTACCTGTCGGGGGAGGACATCCGCTTCCTCGACGGCCTCGACACCCCGGTCCCGGACGGGGCCGAGCTGACGATCCTGCCGGCCGTGGCCGGCGGCTGAGCCGCGCCCGGGGCGGTCGGCCCCGCGCCGCCGCGTCAGGCGACGGGGACGGCCCGCTCCAGCCGGGCCTGCGCCTGCGCGGCGGCCACGAGGCCGTCCGGGCGCAACCGGCGGGCGTGCGCGCGGGCGGCGAAGGCCCGCAGCGCGTCCCCCGGGTCCGGGGGCGCCCCGATCCAGCGCTCGGGCCGTCCGTCACGCACGAGCTCGAGCGTGCCGCCGCGCAGCGTCGCGGTGCCCGTCGCGCCGGCCAGCTCGATCCGCAGCCCGCCCGGCCGCGCGGCCCAGCCGGCGCGCATCGCCAGGGGCACGCCCGCCCAGGTGCCGAGGCCGATGCCGCCGACGTCGCCGCCGGCTCGGCCCGGGCGATCCAGGGCGACGGCCGACAGCCGCGGGGGATCCGCGGCGGGCAGGGCCGCGAGCGCGTCGAGCAGATGGAGGGCGAGGTCGCCGAAGCCGCCGACGCCCGCGCGCGCAGGCTCGCGCATCCAGCGCAGCGGGCCGTCGAGGGCGCGGGGGTGGGTGAAGGCGGCGGTGACGGACGCCAGCCGGCCCAGCAGCCGCTCGCGCAGCAGGCCGGCGAGGCGGTCCAGCGCCGGCAGCTCGCGCAGGAACAGCGCCGCCGCGGCGGGGGTGCGGGTGCGGGTGACCTCGCGGGCGAGGCGATCGGCCTCGGCGGCACTGCGGGCGACGGGGCCGGCGACGAGGACCGGCCGGCCGTCGCGCGCCGCCTGCACGGTCAGGGCGGGGCGCAGGTCGGTGGGGGCGCACACGACCACGAGCTCGGCACGGCGGATCGCCGCGTCCGGGCTGCGGACCGCCAAGCCGTCGAGCGCGAGTGGGATCGCGGACGGATCGGCGTCCCACACCGCCGCGAGGCGCAGCGACGGCTCGCCGGCGACGACCGCGAGCAGGGCGGGGACGTGAGGGTGGGCGCAGCCGAGGAACGCGACGTCCGGCATCGGCCCAGGGTGACAGCCGCGGTCGATAGCGTCCGGCACGTGGCGCGGCCCCCGGTCACCGTGATCTGCCCCTTCGCCGGGTCCCCGGCGGAGCTGGACGCGGCCGTCGCCGCGCTGGGCGCGATCGTCCTGGCGCCGGGCGACGAGGTCGTCCTGGCCGACAACCGCCCGGGGGCGGCCGGCGGGCACCGCGGGGGCGTGCGGGTGCTCGACGCGTCCGGACCGGCGTCCAGCTACCACGCCCGCGCCGCCGGGGCGGCCACCGCGCGTGGTGAGTGGCTGCTGTTCGTCGACGCCGACTGCGTCCCGCGGCCCGACCTCCTCGACCGCTTCTTCGAGCCGCCCCCGGCGGCGGGCACGGGCGTCGTCGCCGGCGGGATCGTCGACTGGGTCACGCGCGACACCCGCGTCGCGCGCTACGTCGCCGACCGCCGCAAGCTCGACCAGCGCACGACGCTCGCGCACCCCCGCGGCGCGTACGCGCAGACGGCCAACTGCCTCGTGCGCCGCCGCGCGTTCGAGGCCGTCGGCGGCTTTCCCGAGCCGGTGCGCTCGGGCGGGGACGCCGACCTGTGCTGGCGGCTCGCGGCGGCGGGCTGGGGGCTGGAGGACCGTCCCCACGCGGCCGTGCGCCACCGCAATCGCGCCCGCCTCGGCAGCCTGCTGCGGCAGCTGCACCGCCACGGGACCGGGATGCGCTGGCTCGACGACCGCTGGCCCGGGGCCTTCCCGGCGCCGACCCTGCGCGAGGTCGCCGGCCGCGCCAAGCTCCTCGCCCGCCGCGCCGACGGGTTCGCCTACGCGGCGCTCGACGTCGCCTGCCTCGCCGCCCGCGACCTCGGCCGCCTGCGGTCCAACGCCGCCTGATGCCCGGCCTCGCGCGCCTGCGCTTCCTCCTGTGGGCCGCCCGGCTGCGCGGGCGCCTGCGCCGTCGCGGGGTCGCACTCGTGCTCCGCGCGCCGCACGGCGCGCGCATGGACGGCCCGCCCCGCGTGCGCGTGAGCGGGACGGGCGACGGCGGCACGCTGACCGTCACGCTCGGCCGCGGCGTCGCGCTCGGCTCCGACCTGCACCTCGAGGTGCTCGGCGGCGCCGACAGCAGCCTCACGGTGGGCGACGGCGTCTACTTCCAGCACGCCGTCCGGGTGCAGCTGCGCGGCGGCTCGATCGCGCTCGGCGAGCACACCCACGTCCGCGACGGCGCCGTGCTGAAGGCCGACGGCGCGCTGACGGTGGGGGAGGAGGTCACGATCGGCTCCGGCGACGTGCTCGCCTGCACCCGGCGGATCGAGATCGGCGACCGCGCCGGGCTGGGGGAGCGGGTGACGATCACCGACTCCGACCACACCCACGACGGCTCTGACCGCCACTACCTGCGCCAGCCGCTGCGGATCACACCCGTGCGCGTGGGGGCGAACGTCCTGGTCAGCGCGGGCGCGGTCGTCCTGCGCGGCGCGGAGGTCGGGGCCAACGCGGTGATCGCCGCCAACGCCGTCGTCGGCGCGGGCCCGCACGAGGGGGGCTGGCTCTACGCCGGCACGCCCGCGAGGCCCGTCAAGCGGCTCGGGCCGAGCGCCTGATCACGCGGCGCGCTCGTCCGCGTCCGCGGCGTCGGGGCGGGTGCGCGGCCGCGGGGGGCGGGGGGCGAAGTCGTCGGGCCCGACGAGGTCGCGCCGCAGCGCCTCGCCGAAGTTCTCCGCCAGGAGCGCCATGTTCTCGGCCACGGCGGCCTCGTAGGCCTCGACCATCGCCTCGCGCTCGGCGGTCTGGCGCCGGTCCATCGCCGCCATCTCGGAGCCGCTGCGCACGAGCTGGCTGACGACGAGGCACTCGGGGCAGCGCAGCTCGATCAGCACCTCACCGCCGTCACGCTGCTCCCAGCGCATCGGCTGGACCAACGGCGACCCGCAGGCGGGGCAGGCGTCGGTCGACACGGGCGCAACGTACGGGCCGGTCCGGACGGCATGCTGTGGGGATGGTGCCCGACGAGCTCTCCCATGCGGCCCTCCGGGCGGACTTCGTCCGCGGCGACCGCTCGCCGCTGGAGGTCGCCGAGGCGCTCCTGGCCCGCGCGATGGCCGCCGACCCCGTGCTCGGGGCCTTCGCCACCCTGGACCCCGAGGGCGCGCTGGACGCGGCCTGGGCGAGCACCCGCGCCTTCGCCGCCGCGCGGACCGCGGGCGGCCCGGCCCCGCCGCCGCTGTCCGGCGTCCCGTTCGCGACGAAGGACCTGTTCGCCACCGCCCGCCTGACCACGAGCTACGGCTCGGCGATGTTCGCCGACCACATCCCGGCGGCGGACGCCGCGCTCGTGGCCGACGCTCGGGCCGCCGGGCTCGTCCCGCTCGGCAAGACGCGCACGCACGAGTTCGCCTGGGGCATCACCACCGCGCCGACCGGACTCGGCCCGGTCAGCAACCCCTGGGACGTCGCGCGCGTCCCCGGCGGCTCGAGCGGCGGGTCGGGCGCCGCGGTGGCCGCCGGCCTGTGCACGCTCGCGCTCGGCACCGACACCGCGGGCTCCGTGCGGATCCCGGCGGCGTTCTGCGGCGTCGCCGGGTTCAAGCCCACCTACGGGCTCCTGTCGACCGCGGGGGTGTTCCCGCTCGCGCCGTCGTTCGACCACGCCGGGATCCTCGCCCGCTCCCCGCACGACCTGCGGGCGGCGATGACCGTCCTCGGCGGCGTCCGGCCCGGCGCCGGCGGGCTGCGCGGCCGGCGGATCGGCATGCTCACGCACCCCTTCGAGCCGGCGCTGGACCCCGGCGTGGCCGCGGTGCTGGACGCGACGAGGGCGACGCTCGCGACGCTGGGCGCCACGCTCGTGCCGCTCCCGCTGGACCTGGCGACCGACCCGATCGGCGCCTTCGCGGTGGTGCAGGCGAGCGAGGCGCTCGAGGCCCACCGCGCCCGCGGGCTGTTCCCCGGCCGCGCGGCCGAGTACGACGCCCGCAACCGGGAGCGGCTCCAAGCGGCCGCCGAGCGCTCGCCCGATGCCGTCGCGGCCGCCCGCGCCGAGCTCGCCGCCGCGCGAGCGGCGATGGACACGGCGCTCGCGACGGTCGACCTGGCGCTGGCGCCCGTGGCGGGCTGCGTCGCGCCCCGGCACGAGGACGCGGCGGACCTGCGCGCGCGGGTGCTGCCGTTCACGACGCTGCAGAACGTCGCGGGAGCACCGGCCTGCACCGTCCGGGCGGGGTTCGCGGGCGGGATGCCCGTCGGCGTCCAGCTCGTCGCCGCCCGCGGCGCGGACGACCGGGTCCTCGACGCCGCCGTCGCGCTCTTCGACGCGACGGCGGAGGTCCAGGCGGCGTGGCCCCAGCCCCCGTTCGGCGCCTGAGAGCGAGCCCGTGGACCGCACGGCAGCTGACATGAGCCGTCCGTCCTCCTGACATGACCCGGTGATCCGTCGGGGCCGTGCGGTACTTCTTCCCCCATGAGTGGCGCGGCGACGCTGGAGCTCACCCCGACGCGGCCCCGGCCCGTCGATCCCCCGGCCAAGCCGGGCCTGGAACGTCGTGCCGCGCTCGCGGCCGTGATCGCCGAGAGCCGTGGCGCCGTCGAGGAGGCGCTGCGGGTGCGCCGCACCCATGGCCGCCCCGTCGCCCTGCGGCTGTGGCGTCCGGAGGACCGCACCGCCCTGCAGCCGCGCTTCGTGCAGCTCGGCGTCGCGGGCCCCGACGGCGTGCGCTGGGGCCGCGCGATCCTGCTGCGCGCCGAGTCGCACAACCCGCTGTACCTCGCGTCGAAGCAGCGCCTGCTCGCCGACGGCGGCGCGGACGGGGCGGCGGAGGTGCTCGCGGCGATCGCCGCGGCGCTGTCGACGCGCCTGCCCTGCTCCCTGGTGGACCCGGTGCGCGGCTAGCTGCTAGCCGGCGGACGGCCGCCGCCCGCCCCGGCGGACGCGCGCGGCCTCCCGGATGAGGTGGTCGCGCTCTGCCGCGCTCGTCGCGGCCTCCGCGGCCTGGGCGTAGAGGTCCGCGGCGCGTTCGCGCTCGCCGGCGCGCTCCCGCAGGTGGGCCGCGACCGCCGCGAAGCGCGGCAGCCCGGGGTCGAGGTCGGCGAGGAGCGCCAGCCCGGCGCGCGGCCCGTCGGCCTCGCCGACCGCGACCGCACGGTTGAGGCGCACGATCGGGCTGCCGGTGAGGCGCACGAGCTCGTCGTAGAAGCCGACGATCTGGACCCAGTCGGTCTCCGCGGCGCTGGCGGCGTCGGCGTGCAGCGCGGCGATCGCGGCCTGCGCCTGGTACTCGCCGAGCCGGTCGCGGGCGAGCGCGGCCTGCAGGATGGCCACGCCCTCGGCGATCAGCCGCGTGTCCCACCGACCCCGATCCTGGCGGTCGAGCGGGACGAGCTGCCCCTCCGGCGTCGTCCGCGAGGCCCGGCGCGCGTGGTGGAGCAGCATCAACGCCAGCAGTCCGGCGACCTCGGGCTCGTCGGTCAGGCTCGTGAGCTGGCGCGTGATCCGGATCGCCTCCACCGCGAGGTCCACGTCACCGCCGTAGCCCTCGTTGAAGACGAGGTAGAGCACCCGCAGCACCGTCGCGAGGTCGCCGGGCCGATCCAGCGCCACCCCGGAGAGCCGCCGCTTGGCGCGGCTGATGCGCTGCGCCATCGTCGCCTCGGGGACCAGGAACGCGTTCGCGATCTGCGCCGTCGTCAGGCCACCGACGGCGCGCAGCGTCAGCGCGACCGCCGATGGCGGCGCGAGCGCCGGGTGCGCGCACAGCAGGTAGAGCGCCAGCGTGTCGTCGACGTCCGCCACCGGGCCGGGCGCCGGCCCGGCGTGCACGACGTCCTCGCGCGCCCGGCGCGCCGACTGCGACCGCGCGTCGTCGACGAACCGGTGCCACGCGGCGGTGATCAGCCAGCCCTTGGGATCGTCCGGCGGCGCGCCGGGCCAGGTCGTCAGCGCGCGCACCAGCGCCTCCTGCACGGCGTCCTCGGCCGACGCGAAGTCCACTCCACGCCGGACGAGGACGCCGATCACCGCGGGGACGAGCTCCCGCAGGAGGGCCTCGTTCATCCGCCCAGCGGCGGGGTCTTGGTCAGCAGGGGCCGGACCTCGAGCCACTCGTGGATCGGCTCGCCGCCCGGGCCGGGGGCGGCGGACAGCTCGCCGGCGAGCTCGACGGCGCGATCCCAGGACTCCACGTCGATCATCATCCAGCCCGCGATCAGGTCCTTCGTCTCGGCGAACGGGCCGTCGACCACGGGCGGCCGGCCCTCGCCGTCGAAGCGCACGAACGCCCCGCCGGGCGCGAGTGCCTGCCCGTCGACGTACTCGCCGCTGTCGCGCAGGCCGGCCGCGAAGTCGCGCATGTACCCGATGTGGGCGTCGACCTCCTCGGGCTCCCAGTGGTCCATCGGCGGGAAGGGGTGGTGCAGCTCCGGGCCGCCGCGGTAGTGCTTGAGCAGCAGGTACTTCATGAGAGGACGTCTCCTTGGTCCGGCGGTGGGTGGATTCCCGGCCCGCTCTGTCCCTGGGACGGAGCCGCCCGGCCGTTCTCGACATCGGGTCCGCGGACGGCCCGGGCAGGGCGCCGGAAGTGGTTGCGAATTGCCCTTTCGCCCATGGGAGCGTCCTACCCGCTCGCCATCATCGCTCGAGCTGTGTTGCACCTCCATCGAGCCGAACGCGCGGACACCCTCGTCGAGGCCCTGGGGGCGCACCTGGCCACCCCGCCGCCGGACCCGTTCGCGACGGAGGTCGTGGCCGTGCCGACGCGGGGCGTCGAGCGCTGGCTCGCGCAGCGGCTGTCGCTCGTGCTGGGGACCACGCCCGGTCGCGCCGACGGCGTCGCCGCCAACGTCGACTTCCGCTCCCCGCGCGTGCTGACCGAGGGGGCGCTGGCCACGGCGACGGGGCTCGACCCCGACGAGGACCGCTGGAGCGGCGACCGCCCGGTGTGGCCGCTGCTCGAGGTCGTCGACGCCGCGCTGCAGGAGCCGTGGCTCGAGCCGGTCGCGCAGCACCTCGGCGATCCGCAGGACCCGGCGTCGGCATCGCGGCGCTTCGCCACGGTGCGCCACATCGCGGGCCTGTTCGCGACCTACGGCAGCGAGCGGCCGGGCCTCGTCCTCGGCTGGGCGGCGGGGGTGGACGGGGACGCGCCGGCATGGCAGGCGCAGCTGTGGCGGCGCCTGCGCGCCCGCATCGGCACGCCGAGTCCGGCGGAGCGTCTGCAGGGCGCGTGCGAGCTGATCGCTGCGGAGCCCGACACGCTGGCGCTGCCGCCGCGGCTGGCGCTGTTCGGCCTGACGCGCCTGCCCGCCGCCCAGCTGGAGGTCCTGCGCGCCCTCGCCGCCGGCCGCGAGGTGAACCTGTTCGTCCTGCACCCCTCGCCCGTGCTGTGGGCGAAGGTCAGCGGCGTCCTGGGGGAGGGCCCCCGCGTGCAGCGCCGCGCCGAGGACCCGACGGACGGGCTCCCGGTCAACCCGCTGCTCGGCTCCTGGGGCCGCGACGCCCGGGAGCTGCAGCTCGTGCTCGCGCAGGACCCGCACGAGGACCACCACCACGCACCCCCGCCGGCGCCGCCGACGCTGCTCGGGCGGCTGCAGGCGGCGGTGCGCGACGACACGCGCCCGGTCCGCGACGACCCGGAGCGGCCGCTGCTGGCCCCCGGCGACCGCAGCGTGCAGGTCCACGCCTGCCACGGCCGGGCCCGCCAGGTCGAGGTGCTGCGCGACGAGCTGCTGCATCTGCTCGCGGCCGATCCGACGCTCGAGCCGCGCGACGTCGTCGTGATGTGCCCCGACATCGAGACCTACGCGCCGCTCGTCCACGCGACCTTCGGCGCGCTGGACGAGCCCGACGACGACGGGGACCCCGACGCGCCGGCGCCCACGGACCGGCCACCCGACCTGCGCGTGCGGCTCGCCGACCGCGCGCTGCGCCAGACGAACCCGCTGCTCGGCGTCGTCGCCCGCCTGCTCGAGCTCGCCGACGCGCGGCTCACGGTCTCCGAGCTGCTCGAGCTCGCCGACCGCGAGCCGGTCCGGCGCCGCTTCGAGCTCGACGACGACGACCTCACCCGGCTCGGGGAGTGGGCGGCGCAAGCCGGCGTGCGCTGGGGCCTGGATGCCGCCCATCGCGCGCCGTACAAGCTCGACCGCATCATCGAGGGCACCTGGCGGCGGGGCCTGGACCGGCTGCTGCTCGGCGTGGCGATGCCGGGCGACGACGCGACGCTGTACGCCGGAGCGCTGCCGCTGGCGGACGTCGAGAGCGGCTCGATCGAGCTGGCGGGCCGGCTGGCGGAGCTGATCGACCGGCTGCGTGCGGCGGTCGACGCGCTGCGCGACCCCAAGCCACTCGCGGCCTGGGCCACGGCCATCGGCGCCGCGACGGACGCGATCGCCCGCCCGGCGCGGTCGGAGGCCTGGCAGCGGCTGGCCCTCGGGCGGATCCTCGAGGGGGCGGTCGCGGACGCCGGGCCCGCAGCGCAGACGGTGCTGTCGCTGGCCGAGGTGCGCGCCCTGCTGGCCGAGCGCCTGCGCGGCCGGCCGACGCGTGCGAACTTCCGCACCGGCCAGCTGACGGTCTGCACGCTCGTCCCCATGCGCTCGGTGCCCCACCGGGTCGTCTGCCTGCTCGGCCTCGACGACGGGGCGTTCCCGCGCACGGCCCCGCGCGACGGGGACGACCTGCTGCTGCGCGACCCGCACGTCGGCGACCGTGACCCGCGGGCGGAGGACCGCCAGCAGCTGCTCGACGCGCTGATGGCCGCCCGGGAGACCCTCATCGTCACCTACGCGGGCCGCAACGAGCGCACGAACGCGCCGCTCGCCCCGGCCGTCCCGGTCGGCGAGCTGCTCGACGCCGTCGACGGGACCGTCCGGTCAGCCGACGGGCGCGCGGCACGCGAGGCGGTGCTCGTCCAGCACCCGCTGCAGCCGTTCGACCCGCGCAACTTCGAGGCCGGGGCCCTCGGCCGGCCCGCGCCGTCGAGCTTCGATCCGATCGTCCTCGCCGGCGCCCGGGCGCTGACGCGCGAGCGCACGCCGCAGCCGCCGTTCCTGCTGCAGCCGCTGCCGCCGCTGGGCGCCGGGACGATCGAGCTCGACGCCCTCGTGCGCTGGGTGGAGGCGCCCGTGCGCGCGTTCCTACGCACCCGCCTCGACGTGTTCGTCGGTGGGTGGGACGACGAGCCCGAGGACCGGCTGCCGGTCGAGCTCGACGGCCTGCAGCGCTTCGGCATCGGCCAGCACGTCGTCGAGCTGCTCCTGGCCGGCGTCGACCCCGAAGACGCCTACTGGGCGGAGATCGCGCGTGGCGCGCTCCCGCCGGGGGAGCTCGGGCGCCCGCCCATCTCCCAGGTGATCCCCGTCGCGCAGCGGATCGTCGCCGCGGCGCAGCTGCCGCACGAGCCCGCCTCGGTGGACGTCCGCGCGGTGCTCCCGGGGGGCCGGGAGCTGCGCGGGACCGTCCCCGACGTGTGCGGCGACACGCTGCGACGCGTCGGCTTCGCCCGCATCGCGCCCAAGCACCGGCTCGCCGCCTGGGTGCGGCTGCTCGCGCTGACGGCGGCCGACCCCCGGCGCCCGTGGACGAGCCTGCTCGTCGGGAAGCTGCAGGGCGGTGCCGACGTGCGCCGGGTCGGGCCGCTCGGCGCGACGCCGCAGGAGCGCGCGGAGGAGGCGGGCCGGCGCCTGGCGGAGCTCGTCGAGCTCTACGACCGCGGCATGTGCGAGCCCGCGCCGCTGGCCTCCAGGACGAGCGAGGCCTGGGCGTCCACGGCCCTGCGGGGCGGCAAGCCGGCGTTCGCCGCCGCCAGGGCGTGGGAGTCGGGGTTCGAGCGCGACAACGAGGACCGCGAGCCCGAGCACCGGCTGGTGCACCGCGGCGAGGTGCCGTTCGCCACGCTGCTGGAGGTCCCGGCCGGGGCCGCCGAGAGCGGCCCGGGCTGGAACGAGGACGAGCCGTCGCGCTTCGGCCGCTGGTCGCAGCGGCTGTGGGCGGGGTTGCTCGCCCACGAGGGGACGGCGTGACCGCGCGCCCGTTCGACCTGACCGGCCCGCTGCCGACGGGGCTCGTCGTCCTCGAGGCCAGCGCCGGCACCGGGAAGACCTACGCCATCGCCGCGCTGGTGGCCCGCTACGTCGCCGAGGGCCGGGCGCGGCTGCAGGACCTGCTCGTCGTCACGTTCACCCGCGCGGCCACCGGCGAGCTGCGCGACCGCGTGCGCGAGCGGCTCGTCGCGATCGCCGAGGACCTCGATCGCGTACTCGAGGGCCGCGGGGCCCCGGGCGACGAGGTCACCGCGCTGCTGGCCGTCGGCGACCCGGCCGAGGTGCTGACCCGCCGCGACCGGCTGCGGCGTGCCCTGGCCGACTTCGACGCCGCGACGATCGCGACCACGCACGGGTTCTGCGAGGAGGCGCTCGCGTCGTTGGGCATCGCCGCCGACGCCGACCGCGAGGCGACGTTCACCGAGAACGTCGACGACCTGCTCGAGGAGGTCGTCGACGACCTGTACGTGCGCAAGTACGCCGGGACGCAGACGCCCGACTTCACCCGCGGGGAGGCGGGGACCATCGCCGCGGCGGCGGTCGGCAACCCGCTGGCGCCGATCGTGCCCGACCCTCGCGGGGCCGAGGGGATCGGCGCGCTGCGCAGCCGCCTCGCGCTCGCGGTGCGCCGGGAGCTCGACGAGCGCAAGCGCCGGCTCGCCGTCGTCACCTACGACGACCTGCTCACCCGGCTGGACACGACGCTGACCGCCAGCGCCGACGCGGTGGCGCGGCTGCGTGAGCGCTTCTCGATCGTCCTCATCGACGAGTTCCAGGACACCGACCCGGTGCAGTGGGACATCATCCGCACGGCGTTCCGCCACGACGGCGGCACGCTCGTGCTCATCGGCGACCCGAAGCAGGCGGTCTACGCGTTCCGCGGCGCCGACGTCTACGCCTACCTGCGCGCCGCCGGCGACGCCGGCGGGGTGGGGGCGAGCCAGACGCTCGACACCAACTGGCGCAGCGACGCGGTCTACGTCGAGGCGTGCGACCGGCTGCTGCGGGGCTCGGCGCTCGGCCACACCGGGATCCGCCACCGGCCGGTCAAGGCCGCGCCGCCGCACCACGGCCGACGGCTGCACGGTGCGCCGCAGCCGGCGCCGCTGCGCATCCGCATCGTCGAGCGCGAGGACCTGCCCCAGTGGAAGGGCAACCCCACGGTCGGCGCGGTGCGCGAGCAGATCGCGGCCGACCTCGCGGGGGACGTGGTCGCGCTGCTGGCGGCCGGTGCCACGATCGAGCAGCGCGACGCGGCAGGTGGAACGACCGGCAGCGCCCCGGTGGCGCCCGCGGACGTCGCGGTGCTCGTGCGCCGCAACCGCGACCTCGAGGCGGTCCGCGGGGCGCTCGAGGCGCGCGGCGTCCCGGCGGTCGTTACCGGGGCGGGCAGCGTCTTCGCGGCCGAGGCGGCGCAGGACTGGCGCCGGCTGCTCGCGGCGCTCGAGCGCCCGTCGGGGATCGGCCCGGCGCACAGCGCGGCGCTGACGGCCTTCCTGGGCTGGAGCGCGGCGGACGTCGCGCTCGCGTCGGAGGAGGACTGGGAGGTCGTGCACGCGCGGCTGCACCGCTGGGCACGGGTGCTGCGTGACCGGGGCGTGGCGGCGCTGATGGAGACGATGACCCTGACGGGGCGGCTGCCCGAGCGGATGCTCGCCCGCCCCGACGGCGAGCGCCACCTGACCGACCTGCGCCACCTCGCGCAGCTGCTGCACGAGGCCGCCGGCCGCGAGTCGCTCGGGGTCACCGCGCTGGCGCAGTGGCTCAAGCGGCGCGTGGACGAGGCACAGGGCGACGGCGACGAGGAGCGCACCCGGCGGCTGGAGTCCGACGCCGCCGCCGTGCAGGTGATGACGGTCCATCGCGCCAAGGGGCTGGAGTTCCCGGTCGTCTACCTCCCTTCGCTGTGGGAGACGCTGTGGGAGGGCCCGCAGGACCGGCCGGTCGCCTTCCACGATCCGGACAACGACGACCGGCGCACCCTCGACGTCGGCCTCGACGGCCGCGCGTACATGGACCACCGCGACCAGGCGCGCGCGGAGGACCGGGGCGAGGAGCTGCGCCTGCTCTACGTGGCGCTGACCCGCGCCCGCCACCAGGCGATCGTGTGGTGGGCCGGGACGGGGACGAGTCGCAACTCCGCTCTGAGCCGGCTCGTGTTCGACCGCGCAGCGGACGGGACGGTGCCGGCCGGCGGCAGTGCCGTGCCCTCCGACGGCGCCGCGCGCGCGGCGTTCGCGGCGCTCGCCCCACCCGACGTGATCGCGGTCGAGACCTCCCGCGTGGCCGGCGGCAGCCACCGCTCCGGGCCCCGCACGGGGGTGGCGCTCGGCGTCGCCCACTTCGGCCGCACGCTGGACGGCGCCTGGCGCCGCACGTCCTTCAGCGATCTCACCGCCGGCACCTACGAGGCCCGCGTGGCGTCCGAGCCGGAGGAGGCGGCGCTGACCGACGAGCCGGACGGGCCCGCGATCGGCGCCGCGGCCGGCGGGCCGGGCGCCGCCGTCGACGACACGCCCGCGCGCGATCCGGACGCCGACCTGCGGGCGGCGCCGGCCGCGCTCGCCGACATGCCCGTCGGCACCCGGGTCGGCACGGCGATCCACGCGATCCTCGAGGCGACGGACTTCGCGGCTGCCGACATCGACGCCGAGCTCGCCGCGCGGCTGGACCAGACGCCGGGCACGGACGTCCTCGGCGAGCGCGCGCCGGTCGTCGCCGGGCTGCGCGGGGTGCTCGAGACCCCGCTCGGCCCGCTCGTCGGCGGTGGCCGGCTGCGCGACGTCGACCGCGCCGACCGCCTCGACGAGCTCGCCTTCGAGCTGCCGCTGCTCGGCGGGGAGGACCCGACGGGCAGACTGGACCTGCCCGCCGTCGGCGCGCTGCTGCGCGCGACGCTCGACGCCGGCGATCCGCTGCGCCCCTACGCCGAGCGCCTGTCGGATCCGGCGCTGCGCCAGGGGGTGCGCGGCTTCCTGACGGGCTCGATCGACCTCGTGCTGCGCACCCACCTCGGTGCCGAGCCCCGCTTCGCCGTCGTGGACTTCAAGACGAACTGGCTCGCCCCGCCGGAGGAGGCGCTCACCGCCTGGCACCACCGGCCGGCGGCGCTGGCGCGGGAGATGGTCCACCACCACTACGCCCTCCAGGCGCTGCTGTACTCGGCCGCGCTGCACCGCTACCTGCGCTGGCGCCTACCGGGCTATGACCCCGCGACGCACCTCGGCGGGGTGCTGTACCTGTTCCTGCGCGGGATGACGGGCGCCGGCACGCCGACCGTCGGCGGCGTGGCGTGCGGCGTCTTCTCGTGGCGGCCCCCGACCGCGCTCGTCACCGGCCTCAGCGACCTGCTGGACCGCGGATGACCGTCGACGCCCTCGATCCGCTGGCCGTCTCGCGGGCGATCGCGGCGCCCGCGCGGCTGCGCGAGTTCAACGCGGCGGGGGTCCTCCACGCCGCCGACGTCCACGTCGCCGTGCGCCTCGCGCACCGGGTCGAGGAGGCGCGCCCGGAGGTCCTGCTCGCGATCGCCCTCGCCGTCCGCGGGCCGCGGCTCGGGCATGTGCTCACCGACCTCGCGACGATCCACTCGACCGCGACGGGGGACAAGGACACCCCCGACGACCTCGACCTGGGCGCCCTCGCCTGGCCTGACCCGGACACCTGGCCCGCGCTCGTCGCGTCGAGCCCGCTGGTGGCCGTCGGCGAGGACGATCCGGGGCCCGCCCCGCTGCGGCTGGTCGACTCGCGCCTGTACCTCGACCGCTACTGGCGCGAGGAACGGGCGGTCGCCGCCGACCTCGTGTCGCGCCGCGACGCGCTTGCCCCGGGCGTCGGGGACGACGTCCTCGCGGCCGGCCTCGGCCGGCTGTTCCCGGTCGCAGGAAGCACGGCGGCGCCCGGCACCGCGACCGCGACCGCCGGCGCCGGCGCCGCGCCCCCGGACGCCGCCCAGCGCCGCGCGGCCGAGGCCGCGGTCCGGCGGCACCTCGCGGTCATCGCCGGCGGCCCCGGCACGGGCAAGACGACCACCGTCGCGAAGGTCGCGGCGCTGCTCATCGAGCAGGCGCTCGCGGCGGGGCGCCCGCTGCCGCAGCTCGTGCTGGCGGCGCCGACCGGCAAGGCCGCCGCCCGCATGCAGGAGGTCGTCCACCAGGCCGCGGAGCAGCTGCCGGTCGACGCGCCGGTGCGGGCGGCGCTGCTCGACCTGCGCGCGCTCACGCTCCACCGCCTGCTCGGGTGGCGCCCCGGCGCGCGCGGGCGCTTCCGCCACGACCGCGCCAACCGGCTCCCGCACGACGGCGTGATCGTCGACGAGACGTCGATGGTCCCGCTGTCGCTCATGGCGCGGCTGCTCGAGGCCGTGCGCGACGACGCCCGGCTGGTGCTCGTCGGCGATCCCGGGCAGCTGAGCTCGGTCGAGGCCGGGGCGGTGCTCGGCGACGTCGTCGGCCCAGGCGGCCCGGAGGGCGAGGCGGCAGGCATCGTCGTGCTCGACACGGGCTGGCGCTTCGGGGGCGCGATCGCGCGGCTCGCGGCGGCCATCCGCGCCGGGGACGCGACGGACGCCGTGGCCGCGCTGCGCGAGGGCGCCGGCATCACCTGGATCGAGGCGGACGCCGCCGAGGCCGAGGCGCCGGCGCTCGGGCCGGTCCGCGAGGCGGTGATCGCCGCGGCGGCCGGCGTGATCGGCGCCGCGCGCGGCGGCGACGCGGAGGGGGCGCTGGCGGGCCTCGACGCCTTCCGCCTCCTGTGCGCGCACCGGACCGGCCCGCACGGCGTCGACGGGTGGCTGCGCCGGATCGAGGCGTGGCTGGCCGTCGCGGTCCCCGGCTTCACGCCCGACGGCGGCTTCTACGCGGGGCGCCCGCTGCTCGTGACCGAGAACGACTACGGCCTGCGGCTCTTCAACGGCGACACGGGCGTCGTCGTCGGCGCGCCGGGTGAGCGGGTCGCGGCGGCCTTCCGCCGCGCCGACGGCGTCGTCCGGCTCAGCCCGACCCGCCTGGCGACCGTCGAGACGGTGTACGCGATGACGATCCACAAGAGCCAGGGCTCGCAGTTCCGCACCGCCGCCGTGGTCCTGCCCGACGAGCACTCGCGCATCCTCAGTCGCGAACTGCTCTACACCGCCGTCACCCGCGCCCAGGACCGGCTGGTGCTGGTCGGCACGGAGGCCGTGGTGCGCGCGGCCGTCGAGCGTCCCGTCGCGCGGGCGTCGGGCCTGCGCCGGCGACTGTGGGCGTGAGGGACGGGTACGTCCGCTCGTGATGCGCGCTCTCGCCTCTGGTCTCGTGGCCGTCTCGGCCGCCCTCCTGCTCGCCCTCCCGGCCCACGCCGCCTCCGCGGCAGCGCCACCCGAGGGCAGCTTCGTCTCGGTCAAGGACGCGATCCCGTCCGTCATCGTCGAGACCCGCTACCGCACCCGCCACAACTTCATCGGCGAGCCGATCGACGGCTACCGCGACGACGTCTGCCTCGTCACGACCCAGACGGCCGCCGCGCTCGGGCGGGTCCAGCGCCGCGTGCGCAAGCGGGGCTACACGCTCAAGCTCTACGACTGCTACAGGCCGCAACGCGCCGTCGATCAGTTCGTCGCCTGGGCCAAGCGCCTCAGGGACACCCGGACCAAGGCGGAGTTCTATCCGCGCGTCGACAAGTCCCGGTTGTTCAAGCAGGGCTACATCGCGGCGAGGTCCGGCCACAGCCGCGGCTCGACCGTCGACCTGACGCTCGTCAAGCGCCCCGCCGCCCGGCAGGAGCGCTACGTCCGGGCCCGGCAGGTCGACTGCGCCGCGCCGCGGGGCGTCCGCTTCGGCGACAACTCGATCGACATGGGCACCGGCTACGACTGCCTCGACCCGCTGTCGCACCCCTTCAACGGCCGCGTCACCGGCAGACAGCGGGCCAACCGGCTCAAGCTGCGCCACGCGATGGTCAGGGCGGGCTTCACCCCGCTCCCGAACCGAGTGGTGGCACTTCACGCTCGCCGACGAGCCGTTCCCGGAGCGCTACTTCGACTTCCCGGTCGCCCGGAGCTCCATCCGCCAGGCGACGGCGGTACAATCCCGACCGAAGAAGTAGGAAAGCCGCCGAACGCCGACAGCAGGAGCCCACACCATGGCCGAGCCCGATCCCACCACGCTGCGTCCCGAGACCATCGCCCTCCACGGCGGCCAGTCACCGGACCCGGCCACCAACAGCCGCGCCGTCCCGATCTACCAGACGACGTCCTACGTCTTCAACGACACCCAGCACGCCGCGGACCTGTTCGCGCTCGCGGAGCCGGGCAACATCTACACGCGCATCATGAACCCGACCTGGGACGTGCTCGAGCAGCGCCTCGCGCAGCTCGAGGGCGGCGTCGCCGCGCTCGCGACCGCCTCCGGCCAGGCCGCCGTCACCTACGCGGTGCTCAACATCGCCCGCGCCGGCGACAACATCATCTCCGTCTCCCAGCTCTACGGCGGCACCTACAACCTGTTCGCGCACACGCTGCCGCAGTACGGCATCGAGGTCCGCTTCGCCGACGCCGACGACCCGGCGTCGGTCGCCGCGCTCGCCGACGAGAACACCAAGCTCGTCTTCGGCGAGACGATCGGCAACCCGAAGCTCAACGTCCTCGACGTCCCGGCCTGGGCCGAGGCGGCGCACGCCGTCGGCCTGCCGCTGATCGTCGACAACACCGTCGCCACCCCGCTGCGGCGCGCGCCTGTTCGAGCAGGGCGCCGACATCGTCGTCCACTCGCTGACGAAGTTCATCGGCGGGCACGGCACGTCGCATCGGCGGCGCGATCGTCGACAGCGGCAACTTCGACTGGGCCGCCCACGCCGAGCGCTTCCCGGGCCTGACGAAGCCCGACCCGAGCTACCACGGGGTCGTCTGGTCCGACGCCCTCGGCCCGGCCGCCTACGTCGGCCGCGCGCGCACCGTCCTGCTGCGCAACACCGGCGCCGCGCTGTCGCCGTTCAACGCGTTCCTGCTCCTCCAGGGCGTCGAGACGCTCCCCCTGCGCATGGAGCGCCACAACGCCAACGCCCAGGCGATCGCCGAGTGGCTCGAGGCGCACGACGCCGTGGACTGGGTCGCCTACCCGGGCCTTCCCGGCGACAAGTACCACGAGGTCGCCCAGCGCGTGCTGCGCGGCGGCGGCGGTGCCCTCATCACCTTCGGCGTCAAGGGCGGCCGCGAGGCCGGCCAGACGTTCATCGAGGCGCTCGGCCTGTTCAGCCACCTCGCCAACATCGGCGACGCGAAGTCGCTCGCGATCCACAACGCCTCCACGACGCACTCCCAGCTCAACGCGGAGGAGCTCGCCGCGGCCGGCGTCACCGACGACACCGTGCGCCTGTCCGTCGGCATCGAGCACGTCGACGACCTGATCGCCGACCTGAGCCAGGCGCTCGCCGCCACGCGCCAGCCGGTGGGTGCCTGAGCGCAGCGCCCTGCAGCGGGTCGTCCTCTTCACCGAGGACGACCCGCTGCGCCTCGCGTGCGGGCGCGCACTGGGGCCCGTCGAGGTCGCCTTCGAGACGTACGGGACCTTCGACGGCACGAACGCCGCGATCGTCTGCCACGCCCTGACGGGCGACGCCCACGCCGCCGGCGAGGACGGCTGGTGGTCGGCCATGGTCGGCCCGGGCAGGCCCGTGGACACCGACCGGCTGTTCGTCGTCTCCCCGAACCTGATCGGCGGCTGCCGTGGGAGCACCGGCCCGTCCTCGCCGGACCCGGCGACAGGCGAGGCGTACGGCCTGCGCTTCCCGCCGCTGGCGATGGCCGACCTCGTCGCGGTGCACCGCGCGCTGCTCGCCCATCTCGGCGTCGAGCGCCTCCACACGGCGATCGGCGGCTCGATGGGCGGCATGCAGGTGCTCGAGTGGCTGCTCTCGCACCCGGGGGAGATCGAGCGGGCCGTGCTCGTCGGCGCCTCCTCTCGCCTGAGCGCGCAGAACGTCGCGCTCTCCGTCGTCGCCCGCGACGCGATCATGGGCGACCCCGACTTCCGCGACGGCGACTACGCCCGTCACGGCGTGCGGCCGGATCGGGGGATGGCCGTCGCGCGCAAGCTCGGCCACGTCACCTACCTCTCCGAGGCCGGGATGGCCCGCCGCTTCGACCGCCGCGAGCCCGGCCCGCAACCGCCGGATGCCGCCGACTGGCTCGCCACCCGCTACGACGTCGAGTCCTACCTCGACCATCAGGCCGCGGTCTTCCTGGCTCGCTTCGACGCGCTCACCTACCTCTACCTGAGCCGGATGATGGACGGCTTCGAGCCGTTCGCCGACCCCACCCGCCGCGTCGATCCCGCCGCCCGGGTCCTCGTGCTCGCGTTCACCTCCGACTGGCGCTTCGGGCCCGACCACTCTTACGCCGTGGCCGCCGGTCTGCGAGCGCGCGGGGCGGGGGAGGTCGAGGTCGAGGTGCTCGACGCCGACACCGGCCACGACTCGTTCCTGCTCGACGTCCCGGGCTATCAGGACGCCGTCGCCGCCTTCCTCAGCCGCTGAGCGCGACCCGCTCGACGGCCTCCCACGGGCCGCCGCGATAGTGCCACAGCCCGAGCGCCTGCACCTGCGCCGGCCACGGCGCGAAGTCGCGCTCGAGCGCGGCCAGCAGGGCCCTGGCGGTCGGGGCGGGCACCTTGTTCTGGACGGTGACGTGGGCCTGGAAGGCGCCGGCGTCCTGACGCGTCAGCCACGGCCGCCATCGCTCGGCCAGCGCCGCACGCAGGGGTGGGAGGCCCGGGGCGTCGACGACGTACGCGACGCCCGCGCCCAGCGACCGCAGGCGGGCGACGCTGCCCTGCAGCGGTCCCGTGGCCGCCGCCGCCGCACGCAGGTCGCCGAGCACCGCCTCGAGGTGGCGGCCGGGCAGCGCGTGAAACAGCGTCAGGTGCGCGCCGACGACGAGCCGCTCGGGCGGGAAGTGCGCGCGCCGGAGGGCGTCGAGGCGGGCGGTCGTCGCGTCGTCCAGGACGGCGGAGACGATCAGCGGGTCCGGAGCGGGCGTCACCGCCACAGCCTGACGTACAGTCGGGCGATGCCTGAGTTCATCGACGCCATCGCGAACGACCTCCGCGCCCGCCTGGAGGAGATCGAGCGCCAGCTCGGCGACTTCGACGCCCTCGTCGAGGAGCGCGACCGGCTGCGGGCCGCGCTGGACGCCCTCGGCACGGACACGCCGCCGGTCGCCGCCGGCTGACGGGCGCCGAGCGCCGCCGCGGCCGGGGCCGGCCCGCCGGTCACCTGCCGGGCTCGTGCAGGGTGATCGGCAGGCTCCCCGGCGCCTGCGGCGGGCTGTCGGGGCCCGGCAGCGTCTGCACGCGCCCGTGGAAGGCGGTGGCGACGCGCGCGGCGTGCGCCTTGGCCTCCTCGGCGCGTGTCCCGGCGAAGAGCTCGTCGACGGTGGCGAACCAGAGCTCGAGCCAGCGCACGAAGTGCCCCCTGCGCAGTCCGGCCTTGGCGTGCAGCCGGGCGTGGGGGGCGAAGGCGCCGCCGCTGTAGGACTGCGCGCCGAGCAGCACCGTCTCCCAGAAGGCGGTGATCTCCGGGACGTGGGCCTCGAGGTCGAGGTGGGCGACGTCGGTGAAGATCCAGCCGATCACCTCGTCGGTGAGCGCGCGGCCGTAGAAGGCGCGCACGAGCCGCTCGACGTCGTCGCGGTCCTCGATGTCGTGCAGGGCGGCCATCGCCACCGAGGCTACGGCGCGCCGCGGGCGGGTACCGTTGCCGTCCGGTGCCGACCCTCGTCCTCTCCGACCTGCACCTGGGGATGACGACCGGGCGCGACGTCCTGCGGCAGGAGCCCGCCCTCGAGCGGCTGCTGGCCGCCGTCGGCGCGGCCGACCGCGTCGTCCTGCTCGGCGACGTCGTCGAGCTGCTCGAGGGCCGCCCCGAGGCGGCGATGGCCGACGCCGAGCCGGTGCTGAAGGCGATCGGGCAGGCGGCGGGCAAGGGCACGGAGCTGGTCCTCGTCAGCGGCAACCACGACTTCGCCGCCGTCCGGCCCTGGCTGGCGGCGCGCGGACGCCTCGGCCGCGCGGTCGGCCTCCACGCCCAGGTCGGGCGCGAGAGCACGCCGGGGCTGACCGCCATCTCCCGCGCCCTGCGGCCCGCACGGGTGGCCGTTCGTTACCCGGGCGTCGAGCTCGCCGACGGCGTCTACGCGATGCACGGCCACTACCTGGACCGCCATCTCACGCCCGAGCTCGTCCGCCGCGCGGTCCTCCCGCGCTTCGCCCGTGTCGTCGGCGACGTCCCCGACCCCGCGACGACGGAGGACTACGAGCGCGCCGGCGGCGCCAACTTCGCCGCGATCGCCGGGCTGCTGGCCACGGAGGCGCCGTCGACGGCGATGGGGGAGACGATCGACCGGCTCGCCGGGCGGGCGCGCCGGGCGGCGCTGGCGTTCGCGCCGACCGCCACGACGGTGCTCGGTCTCGCGCCGGGCAGCGCCGACGCGATCGCCGTCTCGCTGCGACGCGCCGGCCTGGCAGCGATGGGCGAGGTCGTCGCGCGCCTGCAGATCGACGCGCACACGGTGCTCTTCGGCCACACCCACCGCGCCGGCCCGTTCGGCGACGACGACGCGGACGAGTGGCTCGGCCGCAGCGGCGCGCGGCTCATGAACACCGGGTCCTGGGTCCACGACCCGTTCCTCCTCACGGGCGCCGACTCCAGCCACCCGTGGTGGCCCGGCCGCGCGATCGAGATCGGCGACGACGGCGTCCCGCGCCTGCGCTCGCTGCTGGCCGACCTCGACGTCGGCGATCTGCTGCCGTAGGCCGCGCGGCGCGTCAGCCGAAGCGCAGGATCGTCAGCGCGATCGCCCGCGCCACGCGGGTCAGGTCCGCGATCGAGACCCACTCGTCCGTGGCGTGCGCGCGCTCCAGGCCCGGGGTGCCGAGCATCACGCACGGGATGCCGCGGGCGCGGAAGTGGCGCATGTCCGCGCCGTAGGGCACGCCGGCGAGAGCGGAGCCCGGCATGCACTGCGACCGCGCCGCGGCGTGGACGAGGCCGACGAACGGGTCCTCCGCCGGCGTCGCGGACGGCGCGAACTGCCCCCCGTGCCAGACGATCTCCGGCGGCGGCCCGAGCCCGTCGTCGGCGGCGGCCACGGCGGCCTCCAGCGCCGTCCGGGCGTCCGCCGGGTCCGTCCCCACCGCGACGCCAAGACGACCCTCGAACTCGAGCCGGTCCGGCACCTGGCTGGCCCACTGGCCGGCACTCACGCGGCCGACGAGCAGGGGGTAGGGGAGGTCGAGCGTGGCCATCAGGGGGTTGGCGACGTCGGCGTTGACCGCCCGCTCGTGCGCGGCGAGCGCGCGGTGGACCCCCATGTAGCGGTCGATCGCCGAGACGCCCTGCCGCCGCACCGCGGCGTGGGCGCTGGTCCCACGGACGATGCCGGTGAAGGTCAGGGCGCCGCCGTGGGCGACGACGACGTCGAAGCCGGTCGGCTCCGGGATCAGGCAGGCGTCGAAGGCGGCGTCGGCTCGGAGGGCCGCGAAGGTCCCCAGTCCGCCGTCCTCCTCCGAGGAGACGCCCTGGAGCACGACCTCCGCGACGGGCGTCCCCACGATCCGCGCGACGGCGGCCATCGCGTGGAGCGCGGCGAGCACCCCGCCCTTCATGTCCAGCGCCCCGCAGCCGTGGACGACGTCGCCCTCGCGATGGCCGGCGAACGGCGGGTGCGTCCACGGGTCCGCGCCGCTCGGCGGGACGACGTCGAGGTGGCCGTTCAGGCACAGCCGCCGCGTCCCGCTCCCGGACAGCGTCACCGTCGCGTTGAGCAGCTCGTCGCGCGGGGCCTCCTCGCCGGGGCAGCCCGGCGCGGCGCGCACCGCCGCGAGGTCGTGCTCGTCGACGCGCGCGTCGAGGCCGCGCTCGGCGGCGATCGCCGCGAACGCCTCGACGGCCGGGCGCTCGCGGCCCGTCGGGCTGGCCGCCTGCACCAGGCGGGCGAGGTCGGCGGCGATCGCCTCGCCGTCGATGGCGTTCAGGACATCTGCGTCAGGACCGCTCACCCGGCGTAGGTTGCCGGATCCGCAGCAGCTTGGCGAGCCCGTCCGGCATCCACCAGTTCCACTCCCCGAACAGCTTCACCAGTGCGGGGACGAGCAGGGCCCGGACGACCGTCGCGTCGAGCAGGATGCCGGCGGCGAGGCCGGTGGCGAGCACCTTGATCTCCGTCCCCGGGCTGGCGCCCAGCGCGACGAACGCGAGGAACAGGATCAGGGCCGCGCTCGTCACGAGCCGACCCGTGCGGCCGATGCCGCGGACGATCGCCTCGTCGGTGGAGCCCGTCGCGTCGCGCTCCTCCCGCACGCGGGCGAGGATGAAGACCTCGTAGTCCATCGACAGCCCGTAGAGGAACGCGAAGATCGCCAGGGGGATCCACGCGGTGACCGCGCCGGTGGCGGGGATCCCCCAGATGGCGTCCGAGCCGACGCCCTGCTGCCACACGAGGACGACCACGCCGTAGGCCGTCGCGACCGACAGGATGTTGAGCAGCACGGCCTTCAGGGGCAGCAGGACGGAGCGGAACGCCCGGGCGAGGAGGACGAAGGTGATCAGCGCGATCAGGGCGATCATCACCGGGAACGACGAGTAGATCGCGTCCGAGAGGTCCTGCGTCTGCGCCGTCCTGCCGCCGACGGTCGCGCCCGGGACGCTCGCCAGGTCGTCGCGCACGCGGTCGACGATCGCCGCGCCGCGTTCGGTGGCGGTGTCCTCGGCGGGGATCACGTCCAGCAGGGCCCGGCCGCCGCGCTCCTCGGCTGCAAGCACGCCGCGTACGCCCGCGACGCCGGCGATGACCTCCGTGGCCGCGTCGGCCGACGCCGCCGGCGTCAGGACCTGGATCGGCGTCAGCGGCCCGCCCTGGAGCTCGGTCTCCTCCATCGCGGTCAGCGCGGCCCGCTGCGGGCCGGACGTGGCGAGCGAGTCGAGGTCGGGGTCGCCGGGGCGCAGGCCGGTCGCGACGGCGAGCAGGACGCCGAGGACCACCAGGCCGGCGACCGCCGCGGGCCAGGGCCGGCGGACGATCCCGGTCGCCCAGCGGGTCCAGGCGGGGCTGGCGTGGGACTCGTCGCGGCGGCGCGGCCACTCCAGCCGGTGGCCGAAGCGCCGCAGGAGGACGGGGAGCAGCGTGATCGAGGCCAGCACGCTGACGAGCGGGATCAGCAGGCCGCCGAAGCCGATCGAGCGGATGAAGGGGACGGGGACCACGACCAGCGCGAGCAGGCCGATCGCGACGGTCGTGCCGCTGAAGACGACCGCGGACCCGCTCGTCGTCATCGCGTTCATGATGGCCTGCTCACCCTCGACGCCGTTGGCCCGCTCCTCCCGCCAGCGCACCACCACGAGCAGCGAGTAGTCGATCGCGACGCCGAGGCCGATCAGGCCGACGAGGAACTGCACCACGAACGAGACGTCGGTGAACGTCGTCAGGCCGAGCAGCAGCAGGAAGGTGGTCAGGATCGAGACGACCGCGATCAGCAGCGGGACGAGCGCCAGGAACGACGCGAAGACGAACAGGAGCACGGCGAGCGCGCCGACGCCGCCCGCGAGCGTCTCGATCAGCAGGCCGGGACCGTCGCCGCCGCTGCCCTCCGCGAGCGCATCGACGCCCGTGACGCCGACCGGCTTGCCCCCGACCTCGGTCTTCGCCGCCGCCGCGGTCGCCGCAGCGAGCGCCTCCGGGTTCGCGTCGGCGCCGTTGGGCGGACGCGGGGGGAAGAGGAGGCCCACCGTGACGCCCTCGTCGGAGAGCACGGGGTCGCCGGCGCGCAGCCGGCCCCGGGGGACGGCCGCGGCGATCGTCTCGAAGCCCGTGCCCGCAGCCGCGACGTCGTCGGTCGCGGCGACGAGGACGATCGGCGACAGCGACCCGCCGGCGCCGAACCGCTCCACGATCTCGCGGTTGGTGTCGAAGCCCTCCCGGCCGGGGGCGTCGAAGGACTGCGACAGCGCCCCGCTGATCTGGGAGGCGGCGAACCCACCGGCCAGGGTGAGGAGGAGCCAGCCGAGGGCGACGAGCCGCCCATGGCGCAGGACCCAGGAGGTCACGGTGGTCATGACCGTCGTCCTGCCCGGGCCGGGGACGGCGCAGACCCGCCGTTGCCAGGGCCCGTTGCGACGCGCCAGGTCCCAGGGTGCGTCCGGTACGGTGCCGCCGGTGAGCGCCGGTCTCGTCGCACTGCTGGACGACGTCGCCGCGCTGGCACGGGCGGCAGCGGCGTCCGTCGACGACGTCGCGGTCGGTGCGAGCCGCGCGAGCGTCAAGGCCGCCGGGGTGATCGTCGACGACGCGGCGGTGACACCGCGCTACGTGCAGGGCCTGCAACCGCAGCGCGAGCTGCCGATCATCCGCCGCATCGCGCAGGGCTCGCTGCGCAACAAGCTGCTGTTCATCCTGCCCGCGGCCCTCGTGCTCAGCGAGCTGCTGCCGTGGCTGCTGACCCCGATCCTGATGCTGGGCGGGACCTACCTCTGCTTCGAGGGCGCGGAGAAGCTGTGGGAGAAGCTCGGCCCCGGGCACGGCGCCGCCCACGAGCCGGGGGCGGCCGAGAAGCCGCCGGGGGAGGACGACCTCGTCCGCGGCGCCGTGCGGACCGACTTCATCCTGTCGGCGGAGATCATGGTCATCTCGCTCAACGAGGTCGCCGACGAGCCGCTCGTCGCCCGCGCCCTGATCCTCGTCTTCGTCGCGATCGTCATCACGGCCGTCGTCTACGGGGCGGTCGCCCTGATCGTGAAGATGGACGACATCGGCCTGCGCCTGGCCAAGACCTCTGAGGGTGCCGCGGCGACGTTCGGCCGGGGCCTCGTCCGCGGGATGCCCGTCGTGATGGGCGTCCTCTCGACCGTCGGGATCGCCGCGATGCTCTGGGTCGGCGGCCACATCCTCCTCGTCGGCCTCGACGAGCTCGGCTTCCACGCGCCCTACGACGTCGTGCACCACCTGGAGCAGGAGGTGGAGCACGTCCTCGGCGGCGTCGGCGGCTGGCTGACGAACACGCTCTTCTCCGCGCTGCTCGGCGTCGCGGTCGGCGCGGTCGTGGTGGCCGTGCTGCACCTGCGCGGCGGGGACGAGCCGCAGCCGGCCTGACCGCGACCGCCCGACGGGCTTCCGCTGACGCGCCCGGCACGATTCGAACGTGCGACCTCTCGCTCCGGAGGCGAGCGCTCTATCCACTGAGCTACGGGCGCGGGCCGGGACAGACTAGCCCAGGGGGCGGGCCGCCCTCGGTAGCCTCGCCCGCGCACCGTGCGCGTCGCCCTCGTCTCCGACACCCACATGCCGCGCGGGTCGCGGCGGCTGCCCGACGCCTGCGTCGAGCAGCTGCGGGCCGCCGACCTGATCCTCCACGCCGGGGACCTGATGCGGGTCGAGGTCCTCGACGTCCTCGAGGCGATCGGGCCGCCCGTCCAAGCGATCCACGGCAACGTCGACGACGCGGCCGTGCGCGACCGGCTGCCGGCCACGCGGGTCGTCGAGCTCGAGGGCGCGCGCCTCGGGATGGTCCACGACCCCGGGCCCAAGGCCGGCCGGCTCGCCCGGCTCCACGACCGCTTCCGGGACGCGGACGCGGTGGTCTACGGGCACACCCACATGCCCGAGCACCTCACCGACCCGCGGACGGGCTTCCAGGCGTTCAACCCCGGCTCCCCGACGGAGCGCCGCCGCGCGCCGGCGCACACGATGGGCCTGGTCACCGTCGGCGCCGGCGGCCGCCTCGACTTCGAGCTCATCGAGGTCTAGGTGGAGCTCTCCGTCCTGTTCGCCGGCACGGGTGGCAGCGTGCCGACCGCTCGGCGCGCCCTTCCGGCGACGCTCGTCACCGCGGGCGGCGAGCGGCTGCTGTTCGACTGCGGCGAGGGGACCCAGCGCCAGCTGCTGCAGGCGGGTGGCCTGCCGGACCTCGACGCGGTCTTCATCACCCACTTCCACGCCGACCACTGGCTCGGGCTGCCGGGGATGCTCAAGACGTTCGAGCTGCGCGGCCGTGACACGCCGCTGACCGTCTACGGCCCGCAGGGGCTCAAGGCGCTGCTGGCCGGGCTGCGCCCCCTGATCGGGCGGGTCGCCTACGGCCTGGAGATCGTCGAGCTCGACCGCCACGAGGCGGTCGGCTTCGACGAGTACGTCGTCGAGGCGGTGCCCGTCGACCACCGCGTCCCGGCCTTCGGCTACGCCCTGATCGAGGACGACCGCCCCGGCCGCTTCGACGTCGAGCGGGCGACGGCGCTCGGCGTCACGCCCGGCCCGGACTTCGGGCGGCTGCAGCGTGGCGAGGCGGTCGGCGACGTCACGC
This sequence comes from uncultured Solirubrobacteraceae bacterium, assembly GCA_963726825.1. Taxonomy (GTDB): domain Bacteria; phylum Actinomycetota; class Thermoleophilia; order Solirubrobacterales; family Solirubrobacteraceae; genus DATLGB01. The sequence continues at coordinate 1,090,418 of CAVSDT010000002.1, forward strand.
CGGAGCAGGTGATGGGGGAGGACCGCTCGGGCCGGCGCATCGTCCTCTCCGGCGACACCCGTCCTTGCCAGGCGCTCGAGGCGGCCGCCCAGGCCGCCGACCTGCTCGTGCACGAGTCGACGTTCCTCGCCGCCGACGCGCCGCGCGCGCGGGAGACCGGGCACTCGACGGCGCGGCAGGCCGCCGAGCTCGCCCGGGACGCCGACGTCGCCCTTCTCGCCCTGACCCACGTCTCCACCCGCTACTTCCCGCGCGAGATCCGCCAGGAGGCGCGCGCCGCCTTCGCCGAGACCGTCGTCCCGCACGACTTCGACGTCGTCGAGGTCCCGTTCCCGGAGCGCGGCGCCCCGGTGCTGCACCGCGCCGACGACGCGGGTCGGCTTCAATCCGGTTCGACGGGGTAGTGGGCGCTCGTCACGTTGCCGCGTGACGTCACCCCCAAGAGGAGAGTCCGTGTCCCGCATTCGCGCTCTGGCACTTGCCACCGTCGCTCTCGCCGCACCCGTCGCCGTCACCGCCACGCCGGCGTCGGCCCAGCAGAGGAAGGTCGTCGTCATCAAGCTCAACGCGGGCACGACCGCGCTGACGCTCAGCCCCGGCGCCACCTCGGCGCTCACCTCGCTCGGGGTCAACGCGACGCCCATCACGGGCGCCAAGGCGCTCGAGGGCGGCTCGATCGCGTTCAACGTCACCTCCGGCTCGCTCGCCGGCAACCAGCCCGCCAAGGGCCTGATCCGCCACAACGGCGGCCTGCGGCTGACGGAGGGCGCCATCAAGATCGACCTCAACAACCTGCGCATCAACGACGGCGACCCGGCGACGCTGACGACCCAGATCGGCGATGGCGAGCGCATCCGGCTGGCGAAGATCGACTTCGCCGCCGGCAAGACGCTCGTCTCCCGCAGGCGACTGGCGTTCACCGACCTCAAGCTCACGCTGACACGGGACGCGGCCGCCGCGCTCAACCAGGCGTTCGGGGTCACGGCGTTCAGCGAGGGCTTCGCGCTCGGAACCATCACCACCGTCGCTCGCTACAAGGCCAAGCTCAAGCCCAAGCGGTAGCCCCGGGGACCGGGGCGCCGGGTCTCAGGATCCGGCGCTCCACGGCGGCGGGCCGTTCGTGGTGATCGCGAGGCAGTCGACCTCGGGGTGGAAGCGGTAGCCGCCGTCGGCGTCGCGGCAGGCCCCGAGGTAGTCGCCCAGCACGGGCGCGGCGAGCAGCTCGTCCAGGCCCAGCGTGTCGTCGAACAGGCAGCGCTGCAGGTAGCCCTCCAGGACGGCCTCCTCGCCGGGGGCGACGACGTGCTCATAGCTGAGTCGATGACGATGGACGGTCGCGCCCGCGCGCTCCAGTGCGGCCTGGATCGCCTCGACGGGCGTGTAGGGCGTCCCCGTCCCGCCGCGGACCCCGTCGAGGAACAGGTCGTAGACGTGCACGTAGTGCCCGTCGCGCGAGCCCTGGGCGACGAAGCCGAGGCCGCCCGGGGCGATCGCGGCGACGAAGCGCGCCGCGGCCGCGTCGACCTTGTCGGGCAGCAACGCGTAGAGCGCGTGGGTGGCCCAGACGACGTCCCACGGACCGGCAGCGGGATCGAGGTCCTCGAGCGTCGTCTCGTACCGGGCGCCCTCGGCGAACGGCGGCGCGAGCGTGCCGGCGGCCTCCTGGAGTGAGAACGCCGACGGGTCGAGCAGGTCGTAGCCGACGCGGACCGCCTCGAGCGCGGTCAGGTCGGCGTGGGCCAGGAGGGCCGAGGGGAACTTGCCCGAGCCGCACGCCACGTCGAGCAGCGACAGCCGCCCGTCGGTCGCGTGTGCCGGCGAGCAGCTCGCCCCAGGGGAGCACGCCCGCCAGCTCGACGTAGTCGCGCGTCGCGTAGGCGTAGAAGGCCTCCATCTCGCGCCGGCCCGCCTCGCTCCAGTGCTCGAGGCTGCGGGCGGCCGTGTCGGGTCCGGAAGCGGTCATGCGGCGACGATACGGCGGCCGCGTCAGACCGCGGCCAGCTCCGCGCGGGCGCGGGCGATGAGCGCCCCGCCGTCCTCGCCTGCACGCCAGAGGACCGCGTGGCAGCGGCACTCGGGCCCGCCGGCCAGCTCGAGCTGCGCGCGCTCGCGCGCAGCGGCCAGCGCGGCCTCCCCGGGCGCGTCGACCAGGAGCGCGAAGCGGCCTCCCCCCACGCGACAGGCCGTGGCGCCGGTGGCGGCCTCGACGCGGCGCAGGCCCGCCGCGACGGTCTGCAGCGCCTGGTCCCCCGCCGCGAAGCCCTCGCGGCGATTGCGCTCCGCGAGGTCCGTGACCTCCACCACGACGACGCCGAACGGCGCGTCGCGCAGCCCGGCCACGCGGGCGCGGGCCTCCGCGAGCTCCTCGAAGTGGCGGCGGGCGTAGAGCGCGGTGAGCCCGTCGACCACCGCGAGTGCCGGCCCGGGGGAGGGCCGATGGGGTGCGAGGACGGGGTCCGTCAGCGCCTCCGCGAGCGGGTTGGGCCGGCCCGCCGGCGGCTTGGCGCGGACCTCCGCCACGAACAGCTCCACGACGTGGGGGTCGAACTGGCTGCCGGCGCAGCGCTCGAGCTCGGAGCAGGCGGCCTCGACGCTGCGGCCCGTGCTGTAGGGCCGGCTCGTCGTCATCGCGCTGAACGAGTCCGCCACCCCGATGATGCGCGCCTCCAGCGGGATCGCCTCGCCCGCCAGGCCCGTGGGGTAGCCCGTCCCGTCGTAGCGCTCGTGGTGGTGCAGGATGCCCGCCGCGATGCCCGCGAGCGCAGGGATGCCGGCGACGAGGCGGTGCCCGATCTGCGGGTGCTGCTTGATCGCCTCGTACTCGTCCGGGGTGAGCCGGTCGGGCTTGAGCAGGATGCGCTCGGAGATCCCGATCTTGCCGACGTCGTGCAGCAGCGAGCCGAACAGCAGCTCCTCACGCCGGGTGGCGTCGAGCTCGAGGCGGCGGGCGACGGCGGTCACGTAGCCCGCGACGTCCTCGGAGTGGCTGCGCACGCCCGGGTCCTTGGCGGCGATCGCGTCGGCCAGCGCGCGCACCGTGGCGACGTAGGCCGTGCGCAGCTCGCCGCGCAGCTTGGTGCCGCCCAGGACGGAGCTCGCGTGGTTGCCGAGGGCGAGCAGGACCTCGTCGTCGATGTCGGCGAAGCCGCCCGCGCGGTTGGCGCAGACCACGACGCCGTCGAACTCGTCGCGGATGTAGATCGGGATCGCGACGAGGTTCTCGATCTCGCCGTCGGCGCCCTTGCCGTCGGGCACGGGGGCGTCGTCACGCAGCGTCTCGTCGCGGTCGAGCACCCGCCCACCGAGGCGCTGGACCAGGAGGCTGGGCTCGGGGTCGTGCTCGAAGCCGAGGGCACAGACGACGTCGAGGTTGCCGTCGCCGTCGGCGTCGTCGCGGCCGAGCAGCAGGCCCTTCTCGGCCTCGACGAGCGAGACGGCCAGCCGGAGCACCGCGACCCGCGTGTCCGCGGGGTCCTCGAGCATCGTGTGGCCCTGGTGCAGCTGCCCGAGGCCCTCGTTGAGGCGGGCGGTGAACTCCCGCGCCCGCGCCGCGGCCTCGCGCGCGGCCCCGAGCGTGGCCTGGGAGCGATCGCGCTCCTGCCTCCAGGCGAGCGACGCGAGCACGGCGGCGAGGAGCCCGCCGCCGACGAGGAGCACCCCGGCGGCGGAGTCCAGCAGGACCTGGTCGCGGCCGAGCAGCAGCACGAGCGCGCCGATCAGCACCGCTGCCGCAACCGTCATGGCCGCGGCAGCAAGCCGCGGCACTCGCCGTCGTCCCATGCGGCGGGCGCTACCCCGCTGGGGGGCCGGGCAGGCTGGACAAGCGTCCAGGCGGGTCAGGCAGCAGGCGTCGACCGCGGGGCGACGGACCGCCGGGACGCCGCCGGGCCGGTCGCCGCCGGAGCCGGTGCTACGGTCCGCGACGTCGGAACGGTCCCCTTTAACCCGGTCCCGAGAGGCCAGGAAGGACGCCCCCCAGTGCCCCAACCCGAGAAGGTCGTCCTCGACGAGGACGACGTCCGCCGCACGCTCGTGCGCATCGCCCACGAGATCGTGGAGCGCAACGGCGACGGCCCGCTCGCCCTCGTCGGCGTCCACACCCGCGGCGCCCACCTCGCCGGCCGCCTCCACGCGCAGGTCGAGGCGCTGCTCGAGGCCCCGGTCCCGCTCGGCGACCTCGACATCGCCTTCTACCGCGACGACATCGCCACGCACGACTCGCCCGTCGTCCACGCGTCGCACCTCGACTTCGACCTCGCCGCCCACACGGTCGTGCTCGTCGACGACGTCCTCTACACGGGCCGCACGGTGCGGGCCGGGATCGAGGCGCTGTTCGCCTACGGCCGGCCCGGGCGCGTGCAGCTCGCCGTGCTCGTCGATCGCGGCCACCGCGAGCTGCCCCTGCGGCCCGACTACGTGGGCAAGAACCTCCCGACCGCCCGCGGCGAGCGGGTCAACGTCCGCCTGACGGAGACCGACGGCACCGACGAGGTCACGATCTCCGAGCCGGTGGGGGCGCTGTCGTGAGGCACCTGCTGTCCATGGCCGACCTCGACCGCGAGGACATCGAGCGGATCGTCGCCCGCGCCAGGTCCTTCTCCGAGGTCTCCGAGCGCGAGGTCAAGAAGGTCCCCGCGCTGCGTGGCCGGCGCGTGCTGAACCTCTTCTACGAGGCGTCCACGCGCACGCGGTCCTCCTTCGAGCTGGCCGCGAAGGCGCTCAGCGCCGACGTGATCAACTTCGCCGCCTCCGGCTCGAGCGTCGAGAAGGGCGAGTCGCTCAAGGACACCGTCCAGACGCTCAGCGCCTACCGACCCGACCTGATCGTCGTGCGCACCCCGCACGTCGGCGCCGCCGAGCTCGTCGCGGAGTGGACGGACGCCGCGGTCGTCTCCGCCGGGGACGGCAAGCACGAGCATCCGACGCAGGCCCTGCTGGACGTCTACACGCTCCTGGACCACTTCGGCTCGCTCGACGGCCTGAAGATCTGGATCGTCGGTGACGTGCTCCACTCACGCGTCGCGCGCTCGAACATCGCCGCCTTCACCAAGCTCGGCGCCCTCGTCACCGTCTGCGGCCCGCCGACCCTGATCCCGCGCGGGATCGAGGCGCTCGGCTGCACCGTCGCGTACGAGCTCGATGGCCTGGGGGAGGCCGACGCGGTCTACGCCCTGCGGATGCAGCACGAGCGCATGCAGGGCTCCTACGTCCCGAGCCTGCGCGAGTACGCCGCCGTCTACCAGATCGACGGCCGCCGCCTGGGCGCCCGCCAGGTGCTCCTGCATCCCGGCCCGGTCAACCGCGGCGTCGAGCTCGCCGCGGAGGTGATCGACTCGCCGCAGGCGCTGATCGGCAAGCAGGTCGCCGCGGGCGTCGTCGTGCGCATGGCCGTGCTCTACGAGTGCCTCGCCGGCCGCGACACGCGCCTCGGCGACCGCTCCACACCCCCGACCCCCCAGACGGCCTGATGCCCATCCTCGTCCACCGCGCCGGGACCCCCGGCGACGTCCTCATCACCGGGGCGCACCTCCTGGCGCCCCGCGAGGGGATCGACGCCCCGCTCGACGTCCTCGTCCGGGGCGGCGTGATCGCCGAGATCGGCGCGCACGGCACGCTGCAGGCCCACGGCGCCGAGGTCCTCGACGGCCACGGCAAGCACCTCCTCTGCGGCTTCGTGGACCCGCACGTGCACCTGCGCGTGCCGGGCCAGGAGCACAAGGAGGACCTCGACTCGGGGACGCGCGCCGCCGCGGCCGGCGGCTTCGTCGCCGTCGTCGCGCAGCCCAACACGGACCCCACCGTCGACTCCGCCTCCGTCCTGCAGTCCCTCGTGGAGGAGGCCCGCCGCTCCGCGCGGGTGCCCGTCGGCTTCATGGCCTCGATCACCCGGGGCCTCGCGGGCGAGCAGCTGACGGAGATGGCCGCGCTGCGCGACGCCGGCGCCGTCGGCTTCACCGACGACGGCCGCCCCGTGCACCGCGCCGACATCATGCGCAAGGCGCTGCAGTACCAGCGCATGGTCGGGCTCCCGATCGCGCTGCACGAGGAGGACCCGTCGCTGACCGCGGGCGGCGTGATGCACGAGGGCGAGGTCTCCGCCCGGCTCGGCCTGGCCGGCGTCCCCTCGATCTCGGAGTCGACCGCGATCGCCCGCGACGCCGCGATCGCCGCCTACGAGGGCGGGCGCATCCACATCCAGCACCTCTCCACGGAGGAGTCGGTGCAGGCGGTGGCCGAGGCCAAGGCCCGCGGCGTGCAGATCACCGCCGAGGCCAGCCCGCACCACCTGACGATGACCTGCGACGTGCTGCTGGAGCGGCTCGACACGCGCTGCAAGATGTTCCCGCCGCTGACGGAGGAGTCCGACCGGCTGGCGCTCGTCGAGGGCCTGCGCGACGGCACGATCGACTGCATCGCCACCGACCACGCGCCGCATGCGCGCGAGGAGAAGGAGGTCCCGTTCGAGCAGGCCCCGATGGGCTCGACGGGGCTGGAGACGGCGTTCGCCGCCGTCTACACGTCCCTCGTGCTGCCCGGGGCGCTGCCGCTGGGGCTGGTGGTCGACAAGCTCTCGGCGGGCGCCGCCGTGCTCGACCTGGCGCTGCCGAAGGTCGCGGTGGGGGAGCGGGCCAACCTCGACGCTCGTCGACCTCGACCGCGAGTGGGAGGTGGGCGAGGCGGGCTATGAGAGCCGCTCGGACAACTGCTGCTTCGCCGGCCAGCGTCTGCGGGGCAAGGTGCTCGTCACCGTCGCCGCCGGGGCCGTCGTCTACCGCGAGCGCTCCTTCGCGCTGAGCGCGGCATGAGCGGCTACGTCCTGCTGGAGGATGGCACCGCCTTCGGGGGCGAGCTCGTCGGCCGCAAGGAGTCCGTCTGCGGCGAGGTCGTCTTCACCACCGGCATGTCGGGCTATCAGGAGTGCGTCACCGACCCCTCCTTCCACGCCCAGATCATCACCTTCACCTACCCCCACACGGGCAACTACGGGGTCAGCGCCGCCGCATGGGAGTCCGACCGCGTGCACGCCGCCGGCGTCGTGATGCGCGAGGCGATGGATGGCGACGACGCCCCCGGTGCGGAGGAGGGCTGGCTGCGCTGGCTGGACGCCCAGGGCGTTCCCGCCATCACCGGAGTCGACACCCGTGCGCTCGTGCGCCACATCCGCGACGCCGGCGCGATGCGCGGCGGGATCTTCGCCGAGCAGACCCCGGTCGCGGAGGCGCGCGAGCGCGTCGACGCGGAACCGAGCATGGTGGGCCGCGACCTCGCGCAGGTCGTCACCACGCCCGAGCCGGTCGTCCACGGCGACGGCCCCACGCGCATCATCGCGCTCGACACCGGGATCAAGCGCTCGATCATCGACAACTTCACCGCGCGCGGGGTGCAGCTGCACCTGTACCCGTGCACGACGCCCGCCGACGAGCTGCTCGCGGTCGACGCCGAGGGCGTCTTCCTCGTCCCCGGCCCCGGGGACCCCGCCGCCCTGGACTACGTCGTGGACTCGATCCGCAGCCTGATCGGGGCGGGCAAGCCGGTGTTCGGGATCTGCCTCGGCCACCAGCTGCTCTCGCGCGCCGTCGGCCTGGAGACGTTCAAGATGCCGTTCGGCCACCACGGCTCCAACCACCCGGTCAAGGACGTGCGCACCGGGCGGATCGCGATCACCAGCCAGAACCACGGCTTCGCGGTAACGGCCCCACCCGCCCCGGCAGGCCAGCGGTTGGAGACCGACTTCGGCCCGGCGACGGTCACGCACGTGAACTTGTACGACGGCACGGTCGAGGGCATCCGCCTGCTCGACGTTCCCGTCGGCTGCGTCCAGTACCACCCGGAGGCCGGCCCGGGTCCGCACGACTCGCGCGGCCTCTTCGACGACTTCATCCAGGAGATGTCCCGCTGATGCCGCGCCGAGACGACATCTCGAAGATCCTGATCCTCGGCTCCGGGCCGATCGTGATCGGGCAGGCCGCGGAGTTCGACTACTCCGGCACGCAGGCCTGCAAGGTCCTGCGCGAGGAGGGCTACGAGGTCGTCCTCGTCAACTCCAACCCGGCGACGATCATGACCGACCCGGAGTTCGCGGACGCGACGTACGTCGAGCCGCTGCTCCCCGGCCCGGTGCGCCAGGTGATCGAGCTCGAGCGTCCCGACGCGCTGCTGCCGACGCTCGGCGGCCAGACGGCGCTCAACCTCGCCAAGGCGCTCCACGACGACGGGACCCTCGCCGAGTTCGGGGTCGAGCTCATCGGCGCGAACTACGACGCCATCCACCGCGCCGAGGACCGCGAGCTGTTCGACCAGACGATGCAGGCCGCCGGCCTGCGCACGGCCAAGAACGCGATCGTCACCTCCGTCGAGCAGGCACTCGAGCACCTGGAGGAGCTCGGCCTCCCGGCGATCATCCGGCCGGCGTTCACCCTCGGCGGCCGGGGCGGCGGCATCGCCCGCACCCGGGAGGACTACGTCCGCATCGTGTCGACCGGCCTCGCGGCGTCGCCGATCGGCCAGGTGCTGATCGACGAGTCCGTCCTGGGCTGGGGCGAGTACGAGCTCGAGGTCATGCGCGACCGCGCCGACAACGTCGTGATCGTCTGCTCGATCGAGAACATCGACCCGATGGGCGTCCACACCGGCGACTCGGTCACCGTCGCGCCGCAGCAGACGCTCACCGACCGCCAGTACCAGCTGCTGCGCGACCAGGCGATCGCCGTCATCCGCGCCGTCGGCGTCGAGACGGGCGGCTCCAACGTCCAGTTCGCCGTCAACCCGGCGACGGACGAGATCATCATCATCGAGATGAACCCGCGGGTCTCGCGGTCCTCGGCGCTCGCGTCGAAGGCGACCGGCTTCCCGATCGCGAAGATCGCCGCGCGCCTCGCCGTCGGCTACACCCTCGACGAGATCCCCAACGACATCACGCGGGTGACGCCGGCGGCGTTCGAGCCGGCGATCGACTACGTCGTCGTCAAGTGGCCACGGTTCGCGTTCGAGAAGTTCCCCGGCGTCGACCGGCACCTCTCCACCCACATGAAGAGCGTGGGGGAGGCGATGTCGATCGGGCGCACCTTCGGGCAGGCGTTCGCGAAGGCGATGCGCTCCCGCGAGCTCGACGTCCCCGCCGACGTGGACGACACGCCGGAGCGGCTGCTGGAGCGCGCGGCGGTCCCGGGCGCGGACCGCTTCGACGTGATCGAGGCGCTGTTCAAGGGCGGTGCGACGGTCGAGCTCGTCCACGAGGCGACCTCGATCGACCCCTGGTACCTCCGCGAGCTCCAGGCCCTCGCCCTGGATCCCGAGGGGCCGTTCCGCGGCCGCCACCGCTCCTTCAAGGCGGTCGACACCTGCGCGGCGGAGTTCGCCGCCGAGACGCCCTACTTCTACTCGGGCTGGGAGCGCGAGCAGCGCCACGAGGTCGTGCGCGGCGACAAGCCGAGCGTGATGATCCTCGGCTCGGGCCCCAACCGGATCGGCCAGGGCATCGAGTTCGACTACTGCTGCGTCCACGCGGCGATGACCGTCCGCGAGACGGGCCGCGACGCGGTGATGGTCAACTGCAACCCCGAGACCGTCTCGACCGACTACGACACCTCCGACCGGCTGTACTTCGAGCCCCTGACGCTCGAGGACGTGCTCGGCATCGTCGAGGTCGAGCAGCCCGAGGGCGTGATCGTGCAGTTCGGCGGCCAGACGCCGCTCAAGCTCGCCGCCGGGCTGGAGGCCGCCGGCGTGCCGCTGCTGGGGACCGGGGTGGACGCGATCGACCTCGCCGAGGACCGCACCCGCTTCTCCGACCTGCTCGACCGGCTCGGGGTCAAGGCGCCGCCGTACGCGTCCGCCACGACGCCGGCGGAGGCGCTCGAGCGGGCCGCCGACGTCGGCTTCCCGTGCCTCGTGCGCCCGAGCTACGTGCTGGGCGGGCGGGCGATGGAGGTCGTCTACGGCCCGGAGGGCCTGCAGGACTACCTCGACCGGGTCAAGCCGCAGGGCACGATCTTCCTCGACCGCTTCATGGAGCAGGCGATCGAGGTCGACGTCGACGCGCTCTGCGACGGCGAGTCCGTCTGGATCGGCGGGATCATGCAGCACGTCGAGGAGGCCGGGATCCACTCGGGCGACTCGGCCTGCGTGCTGCCGCCCCATTCGCTCGGCACGGAGGCGCTGGACGAGATCCGCCGCGTCACCCACGACCTCGCGCTCGCGCTCGGGGTGGTCGGCCTGATGAACGTGCAGTACGCCCTCCACGGCGACGCCCTGTACGTGATCGAGGCCAACCCGCGCGCGTCGCGGACGGTCCCGTTCGTCTCCAAGGCGACGGGGGTCCCGCTGGCGAAGATGGCCTGCCGCGTGATGCTCGGCGAGCGGATCGCCGACCTCGGGCTCCCCGAGGACCCGATGGCCGGGGGCCACATCTCCGTCAAGGAGGCGGTGCTGCCGTTCGACCGCTTCCACGGCTCGGACGCGCTGCTCGGTCCCGAGATGCGCTCCACCGGCGAGGTGATGGGCGTCGCCCACGACTTCCCGACCGCGTTCGCGAAGGCGCAGGCCGCGGCCGGCGTCGCGCTGCCGGCGAGCGGGACGGTCTTCCTCACCGTCACCGACGCGGACAAGCAGGCCGCGGTCGGCATCGCCGCCCAGCTGCACGACGCGGGCTTTCGCATCGTGGCCACCGCCGGCACCGCCCGCGCGATCGCCCGCATGGGCATCCCCGTTACGCGCCTGCTGAAGATCGCCGACGGGTCGCCGAACGTCGTGGACTGGATCGAGAACGGCGAGATCGACCTCGTCATCAACACCCCGACGGGCACCGCCGCACGCTCCGACGGGTACGAGATCCGTCGCGCCGCGGTGGCCAGGGGCATCGCCTGCATCACCACGGTCTCGGGCGGGATGGCCGCGACGCGCGCGATCGTCGCCGGCCGCGCGGCCGACGCACCCGTGCTGTCGCTGCAGGCCATCCACGCGCAGCGCGACGGCGCGACGGCGTGACGGGTCGCGCACCGGTGCACCACCGCGACGGTCGTCGACGTCCGACAGCCCTGACGTGACCCCCTACGACCAGCTGATGGCGCGGGCGCTCGTGCGCGTCGACGCCGAGCGCGCGCACCGGCTCGGGACCGCCGCGCTCGACGCCGCCGCCACGCCGCCCGGTGCGGCGCGACGACTGCGCCGCACGCTCGGCCCGACCGATCCGGCGTTGCGCGTGCGCGCGCTGGGGATGGACCTCGACTCGCCGCTCGGCCTGGCGGCCGGGTTCGACAAGGACGCCCGTCACCTGCGCGGGCTGTGGGCGCTCGGCTTCGGGCACCTCGAGATCGGGACGTTGACCGCGCACGCGCAGCCCGGCCAGGACCGCCCGCGCGTCTTCCGCCTGCCCGCAGACCGCGCGCTCGTCAACCGCATGGGCTTCCCCAACGGCGGTGCCGCCGCGGCTGCCGTGCGCCTGCGCCGCCGGCCGCCGGGCCTCGTCGTCGGCGTCAACGTGGGGCGCTCGAAGGTCGTCGCCAACGACGACGCCGTCGCCGACCACCGCGCCGCCGTGCGGGCCGTGGGGGCACTCGCCGACTTCCTCGTCGTCAACGTCTCCTCGCCCAACACCCCGGGCGTGCGCGACCTGCAGGCCGTCGATGCGCTGGAGGGGCTCGTGCGGGGCGTGCGGGCGGAGCTCGACGCCGTCAGCGACCGGCGCGTCCCGCTGCTCGTCAAGCTCAGTCCCGACCTCGACGACGCCGCACTCGACGCGCTGGCCGACCTCGCGCTGGCCACCGGCCTGGACGGGCTGGTCGCGACGAACACCACGCTCTCGCGCGCGGGCCTGCGGACGCCGGCCGCGACCGTGCAGGCCGCCGGCGCCGGCGGGCTGTCCGGGGCCCCGCTGCGTGCGCGCAGCCTCGAGGTCCTGCAGCGCCTCCATGCCCGCACCGCCGGCCGGGTCACGCTCGTCGCGGCCGGCGGGATCGCCGACGCCGACGACGCGTGGGCGCGCATCCGCGCCGGCGCGACGCTCGTGCAGGCCTACACCGGCTTCGTCTACGGCGGGCCGACGTGGGTGCGCCGGATGCACGACGGCCTCGCGGCGCACGTCCGGTCAGCGGGCCTGCCTGACGTCGCCGCGGCCGTCGGCACGCATAGCGGTTCCTGACGGCTGGCGCGGCACCTGTCAGCGTGATTCCCGCAAACAGCGGAAAACGGCGCGCTTGAGGCGGTCCTCATACCACAAAGCACCTGCAAAAACGCCGAAAAACCTCGATGCGCCTTCATGTGTCCGAAGCTCAACTTGAGGTCGAGGCGAATTGGTCAGATGGCGGTTGATCGGGCGCGTTGTCTGTGTAGAGTCTCCGCCCGTGCCGCCCGCAGTCAAGAGCTCCTCCAAGCCCAACGTCGCCGCCCCCGAACGCTCGCTGCAGCAGCGCATGGACGCCCTCACCCGCGCGAACCGGATCCGCACGGCGCGGGCCCAGCTCAAGCGCGACCTCAAGGGCGGCCGCACCTCGATCCACGACCTCCTGCTCGAGCCGCCGGAGTACGTCGAGACCGCGAAGGTCTTCGACATGCTGCTCGCCGTCCCCAAGTACGGGCGCGTGAAGGTCAACAAGGTCCTGCAGCAGTGCCGCATCTCGCCGAGCAAGACCATCGGCGGCCTCTCCCAGCGCCAGCGCGCGGAGCTCGTCTCCATGCTCCGCCGCTAGACCTGAGAGCCTTCGGCGGCTGATGCCGCGCGTGTTCGTGATCACCGGCCCGTCCGGGGTCGGCAAAGGGACCCTGATCCGCACCCTGCGGGAGCGGATGCCCGAGCTCGAGCTGTCCACGTCGGCGACGACGCGCCGCCCGCGGCCGGGGGAGACCCAGGGGGTGCACTACCACTTCCTCTCCGACGAGGAGTTCGAGGCGCGGGTCCGGGCGGGGGACTTCGTCGAGCACGCCCGATACACGGGCCGCCGCTACGGCACCCTGCGTTCCGAGCTCGAGACGCATACCGCGGCCGGCCGGCCGGTGATCCTGGAGATCGAGGTCCAGGGCGCGCGTCAGGTCAGGGAGACCATGCCCGAGGCGGTGCGCATCTTCATCGCGCCGCCGACCGAGGATGCCCTGCGCACGCGCCTGATCGGCCGCGGCGACACCACGGAGGACATGGACGCCCGGCTCGAGACGGCGCAGTTCGAGCTCGACGCGCGCGAGGACTTCGACGCCGTGATCGTCAACGACCGGCTCGACGAGGCGGCGGCGGAGCTCGAGCGGCTCATCCGCAGCTACACTTCGGAGCGATGATCTCCCCGCGCGTAGACAAGCTCCTCGAGAACGTGGACTCCAACTACGCGAGCGTGATCGTCGCCGCCAAGCGCGCGCGACAGATCAACTCCTACTACCACAACCTCGGCGAGGGCTCGTTCGAGGAGTACCCGCCGCCGATGGTCGAGACGGCGTCCAAGAACTACCTGACGATCGCCCTGGAGGAAGTCGGCCAGGGCAAGATCAAGTACCGCTACCGCTAGGCGACCCGCGATGGCCCGCATCCTCCTCGGGGTGACGGGCGGCATCGCCGCCTACAAGAGCGTCGAGCTCGTGCGCCTCGCCATGAAGGCGGGGCACAGCGTGCGCGTCGTGCAGACGGAGGCGTCCACGCGCTTCGTCGGCACCGCCACCTTCGCCGGCATCACCGGCGCCCCCGTGCTCACCACGGAGTGGGAGCGCGACCCGTTGCGCGGCAGCTTCCCCGGGGACGTCGTGCCCGATCACGACCCGCTCTCCCACCTCGAGCTGGTCGCCAACGCCGACGCGCTCGTCGTCGCGCCCTGCAGCGCGAACACGCTCGCCAAGCTCGCCGCCGGGCAGGCGGACAACCTGCTCACCACCGGGGCGCTCGCCGTGCGCGCCGGCCAGCCCGTCCTCGTCGCGCCCGCGATGAACGACCGCATGTGGGCCCACCCGGCCACCGTCGCCAACGTCGCCGCCCTGCGCGCGCGAGGGGTGACGGTGCTCGAGCCCGGCGTCGGCGCCCTCGGCTCGATCGGCGAGCACGGCGCCGGGCGGCTCCCCGAGCCGGCCGACCTGCTCGCGTCGATCGAGCGCGCGCTCGCCGGCCCGCCGCGCGACCTGGAGGGCCTCCAGGTGCTCGTCACCGCCGGCGGCACCCGCGAGCCGATCGACGCCGTCCGCTTCGTCGGCAACCGCTCGTCCGGCCGCATGGGCGTCGCGCTCGCGACGGAGGCGGCCCGGCGCGGGGCGAAGGTGACGCTCGTGGCCGCCAACGTCGGCCTCGACCACCCGCCGGGCGTGGCGTGGGTCGCGGTCGAGACCGCCGCGCAGCTGCACGCGGAGACGCTCGCCGCGTTCGCGACCGCCGACGTGCTCCTGATGGCGGCCGCCGTCGCCGACTACCGGCCGGCCCAGGTGTTCACGGGCAAGGTCAAGAAGGACGCCCAGGGCGAGGCGCTGGCCATCGAGCTCGAGCGCACCGAGGACGTCCTGTCCGACCTCGCCGGGCGGCGCCGCGACGGGCAGACGCTCGTCGGCTTCGCGGCCGAGACGGGGGAGGGCGCGATCGAGTACGGGCGCGGCAAGCTGCGGCGCAAGGGCCTGGACGCCGTGGTCGTCAACGACGTGGCCCAGCCCGGCATCGGCTTCGACACGCCCGACAACGCGGTGACGCTCGTCACCGCCGACGGCGAGGAGGCGATCCCGCGCGCGAGCAAGGCCGAGGTGGCACGCGCCATCCTCGACCGGGTCTTGAGCTGGCGTTCATCCGGGGTCAGCAGGGTCGGCTGATGTCCGAGGGGGAGCGCACGGCCGGCGACGGCACGCGGCTGGGCCCAGACGAGGTCCGCGCGGCCGGCGACGTCGGGCGGCGCGTGGCGGCGAACATCGCCCGCGCCGTCGAGATCAAGCCCGCCGTGCTCCACCACGTGATCGTGGCGCTGCTCGCCGAGGGCCACGTCCTCGTGGAGGACTACCCCGGCGTCGGCAAGACCGCCCTGGCCCGCGCGCTGTCGCGGTCGCTTGACTCGCAGTTCGCCCGCGTGCAGTGCACCGCCGACCTGCTGCCGGCCGACATCGTCGGCACGAACGTCTACAACCAGCGCGAGGGCCGCTTCGAGTTCCGGCCCGGGCCGATCTTCGCCAACGTCGTGCTCGTCGACGAGGTCAACCGGGCGTCGCCGAAGACGCAGTCCGGCCTCCTGGAGTGCATGCAGGAGCGCCACGTCACCGTCGACGTCCACTCCCACGAGCTGGCGCGCCCGTTCCTCGTCTTCGCGACGCAGAACCCGGTCGAGTACGAGGGCACCTACCCGCTGCCGGAGGCGCAGGTCGATCGCTTCATGGTGCGCCTGACGCTGGGGTACCCGTCCGCCGACGCCGAGTCCGAGATGCTCCACGAGCACGAGTCGGGCGACTCCGTGCTCGACCTGCAGGCGGTGGTCACGACCCAGGAGGTCGTCGACGCGCAGGACGCCGTCCGCAGCGTGCACGCCTCCAAGGCGCTGCGCGACTACGTCGTGGCGCTGCTGCGCCGGACCCGCGACGACGAGCGCGTCGAGCTCGGCGCCTCTCCGCGTGCCGGCCTGATGCTGCTGCGCGCGGCCAAGGCCCACGCGCTGCTCGCCGGCCGCGACCACGCGCTGCCCGACGACGTGCAGGCGCTCGCCGAGCCGGTGCTCGCGCACCGCCTCATGCTCGCCCCCGAGGCCGCCGGCATCCCGCGAGCCGCGGTCGTCGCCGACGCCGTCGCGGCGGTCCCCGCGTTGTGATGCCCGGCCGGCCCGGCGGCCCGCCCGCTGCGGAGCCGGCCGTCGGCGGATCGCGCGGCGCCGCCGGCGCGGCCGCCCTCGGCGTCCTGCTGCTGCTGGTCGCCGCCACCTTCGACGCCGAGCCCTTCTACGTGACCGGCGCGGCGCTCGTGCTGCTCGGCGCCGGCGCCGTCGCCTGGATCTGGATCGGGGCGTGGGGGGCGACGGTCAGCCGCACGCTCGACGCGCGGCGCGTGCTCGAGGACGAGCCGCTGACGGTGCGCGTCGACGCCCGCGCCGGCCGGCTCCCGCTGCCGCCCGGCTTCGTCGACGAGCCCCTGCTCGGGGCGCCCGCGCCCGTGCGGGCCGGTCGCCGGGCGGAGCGCATCCGCATCGAGGCGTCCTTCACCCGCCGCGGCCGTCGCACGCTGCCGGCGCCACGGCTCGTGCTGCGCGACCCGCTCGGGCTGGCCGAGCGCGTGGTGTCCGCCACCACCGAGGACGAGGTCCTCGTCCTGCCGAAGGTGCTGCCGGTCCGCACGACGGCGACGGGCGGCGACGAGTCCGGCCACCAGGCCCGTGCGCTGCTGACCACGGCGGCCGAGACGGAGATCGACGGCCTGCGCCCGCACCGCGAGGGGGCCCCGGCGTCGCGGATCCACTGGGCCTCCCTCGCCAAGGGCGGGGAGATGATGGAACGGCGCCTGGTCGCGGAGGCCGACTCGCGGCCGCTCGTGCTGCTCGATCCCCGCGGCGCGGCCGCGCCGGAGCACCTGGACGCCGCCGTCCGCGCCGCCGCGTCGCTCGTGATGCACTTCGCCCGCCGCTCGGGCTGCGGCGTCCTGCTGCCGGGGGACCGGCGTGTGGCGACCGTCGAGCGCGACCTGCTCGCGTGGCCGGCGCTGCACGTGCGGCTCGCGCTGCTCGACGACGTCGCCGGCCCGTCGTTGACGGCCGCCCAGAACCGCCGCGGGCTCGTCGTCTTCGTCTGCGCCCGGATCGTCGAGCGCGCGCCGCGCGGCCTGGGCCGCACACCCGGTGGGCTGCTGCTCGTCACCCCGGGCCCGGCGAGTGCGACGCGCCGGCCGGTCGTGGAGGTCGCCGGCTGTCGCGGGTACCTCGGCACCCGCGCCGGCGCCGCCGGCGCCCTCGCCGCAGTCGGGAGCTAGCCGTGGCCGTCGCCGCCCTGCGCGCCCCGGTCTCCCACACCACCGCCCGACCCGACGACGCGGCCAGGCCCGCGCGGCCCAACGGCCCCCGGCCGGTGCAGCCGCTGCTCCAGGCGCCGCTGATGCGGCTGATCACGCTGACCCTGCTCGCGGCGTTCGGCGCCGGGCACTGGATGGCGATGGTCGAGCCCGCCGAGCCCTGGAGGGGGGTCGGCGCCGTCGCCGTCGCCGTCGCGACCGCGCTGGCGCTGCTGCGCATCGGCCGCCTCGCGCGGGTCCGCCGCCGGCGGCTCGCGCTTCTCACGCTCATCCTCGTCGGCTTCGTCGTGGTCCTGGCGGTCAGCGGCCTGCCGCTGACCGACCTGCGGCCGACGGGCTGGGGCGTCGCCACCTCGACGATCGCCAGCGGGCTCGACGGTCTGGCCGGCGCCCGCATCCCCTATCGCGGCATCGACGCGGGACTGCGGCTCGTGCTCCCGCTCGGCGGCGTGCTGCTCGCGTTCGCCTTCGCGCTGCTGGCCTTCTGGCCGCGCCGCGGCGACCGCCTGGGGTTCCCGCTCTGGGCGCTCGTCGTGGGTGTTGCGCTCTACGCCGTCCCCGCCGTGGTCCTGATCCTCGACCAGGAGTTCGTGCGCGGCGCCGTCCTCACGCTCCTCGTCCTCCTGTTCTGGCGCGGCGAGCGGCTGCCGCGCACCCAGGCCGCCGGCGCCGCCGGCGCCGCGGGGGTCGCGATCGTGGTGGCGCTGGCCGCCGCCCCCGCGCTGGACCTCGCCGAGCCGCTGTTCGACTACGAGGACTGGGCCCAGGAGGTCGCCGGCGGGCGCACGGAGTCCTTCCGCTGGGACCACGACTACTCCGCGCTCCTGTGGCCGCGCGACGGGCGCGAGATGCTGCGGATCGAGGCGCGGTCGCGCAGCTACTGGAAGGTCGAGACGCTCGACGGCTTCGATGGCCGCGAGTGGGACGTCGACGGGCGCTTCGCGTCGCGCCAGGGCGACCTCGACGGGATCGATCCGCAGCGGCTGCGCCGCTGGACGCAGGACCTCGAGGTCTCCGTCCGCTCCCTCGTCTCCACCAACCTGCCGGTCGCGGGCACGACGCTCGGCATCGACTTCCCCGGCCGCGACGCGTCCGTCATCCACCAGGGCATCTGGACGGCCGGGCGTGAGCTGCGCCGCGGCGACGCCTACCGGGCCCGCGTCTACACCCCGCAGCCCAGCCGGGGCGAGCTCGAGCACGCGGGCGCCGCGTACGACGAGACGCTGCGGGGGCAGACGGCGTTCGAGGTGCGCAGCTCCCCGAGCCCCGGCGCGGTGACCACCTCCGCGATCGCCTTCGTGCCCGGCTTCAAGGCGCCCGTGGAGACCTACGGTCCCGGCCGGCAGCGCGACGACGGGGCCGCCACGATGGCCGACAGCTCGCTCGCGCGCACCTACCGCCTCTCCCGCCGCCTGCTCGCGGACGCGTCCACCCCCTACGACTACGTGCAGGCGATCCAGCGCCACCTGCGCGCCGACGGCTACCGGTACTCGGAGGCGCCGCCGATCGAGGCGCGCACCCTCGACGGCTTCCTGTTCGATGCGCGGTCCGGGTTCTGCCAGCAGTACTCGGGCGCGATGGCCCTCCTGCTGCGGATGGGCGGCGTGCCCGCGCGCGTCGTGACCGGCTTCGCGCCCGGCGCCTACAACCGCAAGGCCGACCAGTTCGTCGTCCGCGACCTCGACGCGCACTCGTGGGTGGAGGCGTACTTCCCCGGCCTCGGCTGGGTGACGTTCGACCCGACCCCGTCGGCCGCCCCGCCGCGCACGCAGGCCTCGCCGACCTCGCCGTCGGCCGGCAACGGCGACGTGCGCGACCTGGGCACCACCCTCGCCCCGTCCGTCGAGGCCGCCACGCAGCCGCAGGGGGAGGAGGAGCTGCCGTGGCCCGCGCTCGTCGGTGGCGCCGCCGGCCTCGTCGCCCTCGGGCTCCTCGCGCGGCTCGCCGTCCGCCGCCGCCGCCGCCCGCGGCCGCCCGCGGTGCTCGAGCTGGAGGCCGCGCTGCGCAGCGTCGGCCGGCGGGTGGCGCCCGGCGTCACCCTCGGCGCGCTCGAGCGGGAGCTGTCGGCGTCGCCCGCCGCGGTGGAGTACGTGCGGGCCCTGCGCGCCCAGCGCTACGGCCCGGTGCCGACCCCGCCGACCGACGCCCAGCGGCGCCGGCTGCGGTCGGCACTGCAGCGCGGACGCTCCCCGCTGGCCCGGCTGCGGGCGTGGCGGGCGCTGCCGCCGCGGCTGCGCCGCCGCCGCGCCTGACGCGTCCGGCGCCACCGCCCGGCCTATCCTGCGGCAGACGACGATGCCGTCCGCCTACGACCTCTACACCCGGGGGATGCAGCTGCTCGACGGTGGCGACCACCACGCCGCCACGGTCCCCCTGCAGCAGGTGCGCGACCTCGAACCGGACAAGACGTCGGTGCGCGAGGCGTTCGGCCGTGCGCTGTTCGGGGCCCAGCGCTACCGCGAGGCCGAGGCCGAGTTCGAGGCCGTCGTCGAGCGCGCGCCGACGAACCACTACGCCCTCTTCTGCCTCGGCCGCGCCCGCCAGCTCCAGGGCCGCCACGCCGACGCGCGCAACCCGCTCGCCCTCGCCTGCTCGCTGCGGCCGGACCGCTCCGACTACCGCGAGTACCGCGACCGCGCGCGGCGCCGAGCGTCCTAGCGCCGCCGGCGCCCGTCGGCGGCACTCACGACGGCGGACGCCGTCGCCGGGAGTCGCGGTTGCTATTGTGATCTGACGTTCTTCAGCGGCCTCCGGGCCGGTTTCTGGAAAGCGGGCTCTTGCCCGCTTTTTCTTTGTCTGCAGGGAAGGAGGATCCTCATATGAGCAGCGTTCAGGAGCGCATCGAAGCTGTCCTGGCATCGGCCGAGCCCGACGTCGAGGTCCTGCTCGCCGAGGTCCACGGCGGCCAGATGGTGCGGGTGTTCATCGACCACCCGGACGGCGTGACGCTCGCGGTCTGCGAGCGCGTCACCGGCCACCTCGCGGAGATCCGGGAGAAGTACGCGCTCGAGGTCTCCTCCCCTGGCACGGAACGACCGTTGAGCAAGCCCGAGCACTTCCGCCGCTTCGTCGGCAAGAAGGCACGGGTGCGCACCCGAGGCGACCACGACGGTCGCCGCAGCTTCATGGGCGAACTGCTCGGGGCCACCGACGACGCGATCACGGTCGCGGCGGACACCGGAGTGGTCTCGATCCCCTACGCCGACATCCATCGTTCCAACCTCGTCAAGGACTGATCGCTCATGTCGAAGGAGATCGTCGAAGCCGTCCGCGCCCTCGGCGCCGAGAAGGGCATCGCCGAGGACAAGCTGATGGGCGCGCTCGAAGACGCGTTGCTGTCGGCCTACAAGAAGCAGCCCGGCTCGCACCGCTACGCCCGCGTCCGGCTCGACCGCGACGAGGGTGAGTTCATCGTCGAGCAGCTGATCATCCCCGAGGAGCTCGAGGACGACCTGCTCGACGCCGTGGAGGAGGCCGCCTCGATGGACGAGGAGGGCCTCGGCCGCCGCGTCGATCCCGAGACGGGCGAGGTCGTGGTCCCGGAGGCCCCGGACATCCCGCTCGAGACCCTCGAGCAGCACATGGACGTCATCGAGACCCGGGACGTCACCCCCGAGGGCTTCGGCCGCATCGCCGCGCAGACCGCCAAGCAGGTCATCCTGCAGCGCGTCCGCGAGGCCGAGCGCGACATGATGTTCGAGGAGTACCGCGACCGCGTCGGCGAGCTGATCACCGGCATCGTCCAGCAGACGGACTCCCGCTACACGCTCGTGCAGCTGCGTGAGCGTGTCGAGGCGCTGCTGCCCAAGTCCGAGCAGGTCGACGGCGAGCGCTACGACCACGGCCAGCGCATCAAGGCCGTGATCAAGGACGTCTCGGCCTCCACGCGCGGCCCGTCCATCATCGTCTCCCGCCGCGACTCGGAGATCATCAAGGCGCTCTTCGAGCTCGAGGTCCCCGAGATCGCCGACGGCCTCGTCGAGATCTCCGGCGTCGCCCGCGAGCCCGGCTACCGCTCCAAGATCGCCGTCGTCTCCCACGCCGACGGCGTGGACCCGGTCGGCGCCTGCGTCGGGCCCCGCGGCTCGCGCGTGCGCATGGTCGTGTCCGAGCTGCGCGGCGAGAAGATCGACATCATCCCCTACAACGACGAGCCCGCCCGGTTCGTCGCCAAGGCGCTGTCGCCGGCCCGCGTCCGCGAGGTCCTCGTCGACGACGAGGCCAAGCAGGCGACGGTCATCGTCCCCGACGACCAGCTGTCGCTGGCGATCGGGCGCGAGGGCCAGAACGCCCGTCTCGCCGCGCGCCTGACCGGCTGGCGGATCGACATCCGCTCCGAGACCGACTTCGCGTCCCAGGACGAGGAGGAGGAGTACGCCGGCGAGGAGGAGACCGGCGGGCGCTGTGCCGCCGTCAACCGAAACGGCCGCCGCTGCCCCAACGCCGCGCTCCCCGGCTCCCGCTACTGCGGTCTGCCGGCGCACCAGGCGCTGGAGGCCTCGGCGTCGTAGCCACCCCGCTCCGTACCTGCGTGGGCTGCCGACAGGTGGCCCCGCAGACAACCCTCCTGCGTCTCGCTACGGTGGACGGGCAGGTCGTCACCGACCTGCACCGCCGCCTCCCGGGGCGTGGCGCGTGGTTGCATCCCGACCCCGCCTGTCTCGACGGCGCGCTCAAGCGGCGCGCCTTCAACCGAGCCTTTCGCGCCCCCGTGGGCGTCCCAGACGACACCGTAGAATCGATCCACACATGGCAAAGAAGCGCGTCAACGAGCTAGCGAAGCAGTTCGACATCCCGTCGAGCGAGGTCATCGCGCGGCTCGAGAAGGCCGGCATCATGGTCAAGGCCGCCGCATCCGCGGTGGACGAGGACCGTGCCGTCGCCGCCATCCGTGGCGAGAAGGTGCCGGAGGCCGCGGCCTCCAAGCCGCGACCCAAGCCCCAGACGGGCCCCGGTCTCGGCCGGCCGCTCGGCACGGGCGACGGCCCCGCCAAGCCGTCCAAGCCGGTCAATCCCTCCGCCCGCCGCGCGCAGGAGCAGAAGGAGCGCGAGCAGCAGCAGCGCGCCGACAACGCCAAGCGCGCGAACAACCAGCGCGGCGGTGGCCGCGGTGGCCGCCCCACGCGCTCCAACGTCACGCCGCCCACGACCACCGGTCCCGGTGGCGTGCGCCGCGTCGTCATCGACTCCCAGGCCGCCCGGCGCGGTCCCGGCGGCCCCGGTGGACCCGGCGGTCCCGGTGGCGGCCCGCAGCGCCGTCCCGGCCGTGGCGGTGGCCGCCGCCGTCGCCGCTACTTCGACACGGAGCCGGAGAGCCTCGAGCAGAAGAACGCTCGCGCCCTCGCCGACGAGCAGATCAAGATCAACTCCGGCTCGACGGTCGGGCAGGTCGCCGAGTACCTGCAGATCTCCGCCGCGGAGATCATCAAGAAGCTCATGGGCATGGGCGAGATGGCGACGCTGACGCAGACGCTGTCCGACGAGGCCATCGAGCTGCTCGCGGGCGAGTTCGACAAGAAGATCGCGATCGTCACCTCCGCCGACGAGGTCGACGAGGAGGAGATCTTCGAGGACGCCGAGGAGGACCTGAAGTGGCGTCCGCCGGTCGTCACGATCATGGGTCACGTCGATCACGGCAAGACCTCGCTGCTGGACGCCATCCGCCAGACCGAGGTGGCCGAGGGGGAGGCCGGCGGCATCACGCAGCACATCGGCGCCTACCAGGTCAACCACGCCGAGAGCCTCATCACCTTCCTCGACACCCCGGGCCACGAGGCGTTCACCGCCATGCGTGCCCGCGGCGCCCAGGTCACCGACATCGCGATCATCGTGGTCGCCGCCGACGACGGCGTGCGTCCGCAGACCCGTGAGGCGGTCGACCACGCGAAGGCGGCCGACGTGCCGATCATCGTCGCGGTCAACAAGATCGACAAGGAGGGCGCCGACCCGCAGCGCGTCCGCACCGAGATGACCAACCTGGGGCTGCAGCCCGAGGAGTGGGGCGGCGACACGATGTTCGTCGACGTCTCGGCCAAGACGAAGATCGGCCTCGAGGACCTCCTCGAGTCCATCACCCTGCTGGCCGAGGTCGAGGACTACCAGGCCAACCCGGACGCCGACGCCTCGGGCGTCGTCATCGAGTCGCGCCTGGATCCGGGGCGCGGCGCCACGGTCACCGTGCTCGTCAACCGCGGCACGCTGAAGATCGGCGATGCGCTCGTCGCGGGCGCCCACTGGGGCCGCATCAAGGCGATGACGAACTTCCTCGGCGAGCGCCAGGACGAGGCCACGCCGGCCGAGCCGATCGAGGTGCTCGGCTTCAACTCCGTCCCCGATGCCGGCGAGACCGTGCGCGTGGTCGAGTCCGACCGCAAGGCGCGCTCGATGGCCGCCGACCGCGGGCACCGGCTCAAGACGGAGCAGATCGCCCGCCGCCAGCGCCGCCGCGTCTCCCTCGAGAACTTCTTCGACCAGAACTCGTCCGGTCAGCAGGAGCTCCCCATGCTGCTCAAGGCCGACGTGTCCGGGTCGCTGGAGGCCTTCCAGGACGAGGCCGCGAAGCTGCCGCAGGACGAGATCCTCATCGACATCGTCCGTGCGGACGTCGGTGGCATCACCGAGTCCGACGTCAACCTGGCCTCGGCCACGGACGCCGTGATCATCGGCTTCAACGTCCGGCCGGTCGGCGACGCCCGTCGCCTGGCCGAGCAGGAGGGCGTCGAGATCCGCACGTACTCGGTCATCTACCGGGCCTTCGACGACCTCCGCGACGCCATGACGGGCATGCTCAAGCCCGAGGAGGTCGAGGAGACCGTCGGCGAGGTCGAGATCCGCCAGACGTTCCGCGCCTCGCGCATCGGCCTCATCGCCGGCTCCTACGTCACGAACGGCCAGGTCACCCGCGGCGCCACCGTGCGCCTCGTGCGCGACGGCACCGTCGTGTGGACGGGCGAGATCGACTCGCTGCGGCGCGGCTCCGACGACGTCCGCGAGGTCGCGGCCGGCTTCGAGTGCGGCATCGTGCTCAAGAACTACCAGGACATCAAGGAAGGCGACGTCCTGGAGGTCTTCACGACCCGCCAGGTCGAGCGCACGCTCTCTTGAGCTTGATGACGGGGCGGGCGGAGATAGGGTGACGCCGTCCGGACGCATGCGCAGGGTCGACGAGGCCATGCGCGAGGTCCTCTCGGACGCCGTCACCTCGGATCTGAAGGACCCTCGCATCGGCTTCGTGACCGTCACCGCTGTGGACACCTCCCCTGACCTGCGCCACGCCAAGGTGTTCGTCTCGGTGCTGGGTGACAAGGGCGCCCGCAAGCTGTCGCTGGCGGGCCTGCAGTCCGCGCACGGCTACCTGCAGCGCCGCGTCGCCGACGAGCTGCACATCAAGCACACGCCGGAGCTCGAGTTCGTCTACGACGACACGGTCGAGAAGGCCGATCGGCTCGAGCGGCTGCTCGCGGACGCAGAGCCCGCGGCGCCGGGGCCCGACGGCGATGCCTGAGTCCGGCGCGCGCGGTCGGCTGATCGAGGCGCTCCGCCACGGCGAGCGCTTCCTCCTGTGCACCCACGAGCACCCCGACGGGGACGCGCTCGGATCGCTCGTCGCGTTCCAGCACCTGCTGACGGCGATGGGCAAGGACGCCGTCTCCTACCTGCACGCACGCGAGCTGCCGCTCCCGTACGAGTACCGCTTCCTGCGGCTCGGCCGGATGGTCACCGAGGCCCCGCGCGACGCCGCGGACCGGATCCTCGTGTTCCTCGACTGCGGCAACGAGGACCGCAATCCCGACGTCGCCGCGCTGCGCACCCCGGGCGCCACGGTCCTCAACGTCGACCACCACCACGACAACACCCGCTTCGGCACGATCGACCTCGTCGACGCCGCCGCCTCCTCGACCGCCGAGGTCGTCTGGACGCTGCTGGGGCCGCTCGAGGTCCCGCTGACGCGCGACATCGCCGAGGCGCTCTACGTCGGCCTGGTCACCGACACCGGTCGCTTCTCCTACGAGAACACCGGCCCGGCGGCGCACCGCATGGCCGCGGAGCTCCACGAGGCCGGCGTCGACGCGCAGGCCGTGTACCGCCAGCTGTTCGAGAACGTGCCGCCCGCCAAGCTCGACCTGCTCGCGCGCGGCCTGGCCAACCTGCGACGCCTCGACGAGGGACGGCTGACCCTCACGCACCTCACGCTCGCCGACTACGCCGAGACGGGCGCCGAGCAGACCTACTCCGAGGGCATCGTCGACCACCTGCGCGCCCTCCAGGGGACGATCGTCGCCGCGCTGGTGCGCGACCAGGTCGGGGACCAGCAGGGCCTGCGCAAGGTCTCCCTCCGCGCGGTCGACGACCGCGTCGACGTGTCGGCCATCGCCCGCGCCCACGGGGGCGGCGGGCACCGCCGCGCGGCCGGCTTCACCACCGCGCAGCCGATGTCCGAGCTGGCCGCGTCGCTGCGTGAAGCGGTCGCGCTCCAGCTCGGCGTGCCGGTGGCTTGACCGATCCCGCCGACGGGATCCTGCTCGTCGACAAGCCGGCGGGCGTGACCTCCCACGACGTCGTCGCGCAGCAGCGCCGCCGGCTCGGCAAGGGCGTCAAGGTCGGTCACGCGGGGACGCTCGACCCGTTCGCCACCGGCCTCCTCCTCGTGCTGGTCGGACGCGCCACCCGGGTGCAGCGGTTCCTGATGGCGCTGCCGAAGGCCTACGAGACCGTCGCCCGCCTCGGGTGGACCTCGACCACCGGTGACGTGGAGGGCGAGCTCGCCCCGGGTCGCACCCCGCCCGACCCGCTCCCACTGCCGACGGGGGAGCTGCAGCAGGTCCCGCCGCGCTTCAGCGCCGTCAAGGTCGGCGGCAAGCGCGCCTACGCGCTGGCCAGGGCGGGGGAGGCGGTCGAGCTGGCCCCGCGCACGGTGACCGTGACGCGCTTCGAGCCGATCGCGCGCGACGGCGACCGGGTGACGCTCGCGATCGAGTGCTCCTCGGGCACCTACGTCCGCTCGCTGGTGATGGACCTCGGCGACGCCTACTGCGAGGCCCTGCGGCGCACGCGCATCGGGCACTTCGACGTCGCCGACGCCGACCCGGAGCGCCTCGTCGGCCTCGGCGAGGCGATGGACTTCCTCCCGGAGCTGGCCGTCACGGGGGAGGACGCGTTCAAGGCCGCCCACGGCGTCGCCGTGGCGGGCGCGGCCACGGGCCCCGTGCGCCTGACCGACGCCGACGGGCTGATCGCGATCGGCGAGCCCCGCGACGGTGGCCTCGTCAAGCCGATCGTCGGCTTCCGCGGATGACGGCGGCCGCGTGCCGCCGGTGCCGGCGCAGGCGAACGGCAGCGGCGGCCGGTGCCGTGGGCGGGTGGTCCGCCAGGCCGACCACGTCGTCCGCCGAGGGGCGTGGTGCGCCCGACGCACCCCCACGGTGCGTGCGACGGACCACGGGCTCCTGCGGACGACGTGGGGCGCCTCGTGAACCCCTCCCGCTCCGGTCGCCGGCGCCGTCGCCGGTGCCGTGGGCGCCCGGTCCCCGGACCGCCCCGTAGGCTGCACCCAGACGATGCAGGTGACCTGGCTCCCCGACGCCGCGACCCGGCCGCGACGACTGGCCGTCGGTGAGTTCGACGGCGTGCACCGTGGGCACCGGGCCGTGATCGGCGACGCCGACACCGTCCTGACCTTCGACCCGCATCCGCGCGCCGTCGTGGCCCCCGAGAAGGCTCCGCGGCTGCTCACGCCGCTGGGGGTCAAGGCGGACCTGATCGGCGCGCTGGGGGTCAGCGAGCTGATCGTGATCCCGTTCGACGGGGCCTTCTCCGAGCAGTCGCCGCAGGCGTTCATCGACGACGTGCTGGTCGCGCGGCTGGGGGCCACGGAGGTGCGCGTGGGCGCCGACTTCCGCTTCGGCCACCGGGCGGCGGGCGACGCCGACCTGCTGCGCACGAGCGACGCGTTCACCACCACCGTCGCCGACATGGTCGAGGTCGAGGGCGAGATCGTCTCCTCGACGCACATCCGCGCGCTCGTGGAGGCCGGGGACGTGGCGCAGGCGGCGACGTTCCTCGGGCACCCGTTCGAGCTGCGCGGCCCCGTCCAGCACGGGGACAAGCGCGGTCGCACGCTCGGCTACCCGACGGCGAACCTCGTCCCGGACCCGGCCACGGTGCTGCCCGCCAACGGCGTCTACGCCTGTGAGGCGCGGATCGCGGGGCAGCGGCGCCCCGCGGCGACCAACGTCGGCGTGCGGCCGACCTTCCAGTCCGACCGCGGGATCCTCATCGAGGCGTTCCTGCTCGACTTCGACGGGGACCTCTACGACCAGGAGCTGCACCTGACGTTCGTGCGCCGGCTGCGCGGCGAGGAGCGCTTCGACGGGGTCGAGGCGCTGATCGAGCAGATGCGGCGCGACACCGACGCGACACGCGCGGCGGTCGGCTGAGCGCCACCGGCCCGCTGCTACCCTCCTGCGTCGCATGCCCGCCCTGACCGTTGAAGACAAGCGCGAGATCGCCGAGAAGTTCGGCGCCTCTGAGACCGACACCGGAGCCACCGAGGTCCAGATCGCCTTGCTCACCCGTCGGATCAACCACCTGACCGAGCACCTGCGCGACCACAAGCACGATCACCACTCGCGCCGTGGCCTCCTGATGCTCGTCGGCCGCCGCCGTCGCCTGCTCGACTACTTCGCCAAGAAGGACCTCGACGGCTACCGCTCGCTCATCCGCGAGCTCGGCCTGCGCCGCTAGGCGCCCGGCACCGTGAGCGTCCTCGCCGCGGGGACGCCCGTCCCCGACTTCTCCCTCGCCCGCCAGTCAGGGGAGACCTTCACGCCCGCAGACCTCGAGGGCAAGACGACCGTCCTGGTCTTCTACCCCTTCGCGTTCTCGCCGGTGTGCACCGACCAGCTCTCGATCTACAACGAGGTGCTCGACGAGTTCGCGGCCCAGGGCGCGACGCTCTACGGCGTCTCGTGCGACGCCGGGCCGTCCCAGGAGGCGTTTCGAACGCACCTGGGCGTCGACATCGAGCAGCTCTCCGACTTCGAGCCCAAGGGTGCGACGTGTGCGGCATTCGGCGTCCTGCATCCCGGCGGCTTCGCGCAGCGCGCGCTCGTCATCGTCGCGCCCGACGGGACGATCGCCTGGAGCCACGAAGCGGCGACCCCGGGCGACCTGCCGGGCGCCAACCTGATCTTCGACGGGCTCGAAGCAGTCTCCTGACGGCGTCGTGGACCTCCGCTCCGCACCGCCGCCGCCGCTCGGGCCCGGCGACCGGGTGCGGGGTCCCGAGGGCGCCCCGCTCGTCGTCGTGTACGCCGACTTCGAGTGCCCGTTCTGCGCCGCCGTCGAGCAGCGCCTGCGCGCCGGGGAGCTGCGCACCGCGTTCCGCCACTTCCCCGTGCGCTCCAAGCACCCGCGCGCCTGGCCGGCCGCGCAGGCCGCCGAGGCGGCCGCCGCGCAGGGCCGCTTCTGGGCGATGCACGACGCGCTGTTCGCCGACACGGCGCGCCTGGAGGACCCGCACCTGTGGGAGCGTGCGCAGCGCCTCGGCCTCGACGTCGCCCGCTTCCAGGCCGACCGCCGCACCGACGCGGTGCGCGAGCGCATCGAGGCGGACTTCCGCAGCGGCATCCGGGCCGGCGTCGCGGCGACCCCCACGTTGTTCCTGCCGGGCAACCGCCGCGTCTCGGGCACGCCGGGGCCCGAGGTCTGGGCGCTCCTCGGCGTCTAGAAGCGGTCGGAGTGGCCCGGCAGCTTCACGACGGAGACGAAGAACTCGTCGATCTGGCGGACGACCTCGATGAAGCGCTCGAAGTCCACCGGCTTGGTGACGTACGCGTTGGCGTGCAGGTCGTAGGAGCGCAGCACGTCCTCCTCGGCCTTGGACGTCGTCAGGACGACCACCGGGATGCGCCGCAGCTTCTCGTCGGCCTTGACCTCGGCGAGGACCTCGCGCCCGTCCTTGCGCGGCAGGTTGAGGTCGAGCAGGATCAGGTCCGGGTCCGGCGTGTTCTCGTACGGCGGCTCTGAGCGCAGGAACTGCAGCGCCTCGACGCCGTCGGACGCGACGTGGAGCTCGTTGGAGACCTTGTTGTGCTCGAAGGCCTCGGTGATCAGGACGACGTCGCCGGGGTCGTCCTCCACGAGGAGGACCGTGATCGGCTGGGCGGCGGGCTGGGACAGGCTCATGGGGTGAGTTCCTCCTCGAGGACCGGCAGGGTGAAGTGGAAGGTCGCGCCGGCCGAGTCGTCGCCGGTCTCGAGCCAGATCGTGCCGCCGTGGTACTCCACGACCTTGCGGCACATCGCCAGCCCGATGCCGGTCCCCTCGTAGGCGCTGCGCGGGTGCAGGCGCTGGAAGATGATGAAGATGCGTTCGGCGTACTCGTCCTCGATGCCGATCCCGTTGTCGGCGACGGTGAAGCGCCACATGTCGCCGTCGCGCTGCACGCCGATGCGGACCACGGGCGGCACGCCCTCGGCCTGGAACTTCATCCCGTTGGCGATCAGGTTCTGGAACACGAGCGCCAGCAGGGAGGCCTCGCCGCGCAGGGCGGGGAGCGGGTCGGCCTCGATGGTGGCGCCGGTCTGCTCGATCGCGTCCGCCAGCGAGGTCCGCACGCGGGCGATGATGTCGTCGCCGCGCACGATCGTCGGGGCCTCCGCGACCCGGCCGACGCGCGAGAACGAGAGCAGGTCGTTGATCAGGTCCTGCATCCGCTTGGCGCCGTCCACGGCGAACTCGATGTACTGCTCGCCGCGGGCGTCGAGCTGGCCGCCGTAGCGGCGCTGGAGCATCTGGCAGAAGCTCGCGACCTTGCGTAGCGGCTCCTGCAGGTCGTGGGAGGCGACGTAGGCGAACTGCTCGAGCTCGGCGTTGGAGCGCGCGAGGTCGTCCCGTGCGGCCTGCAGCTGGGCGACCTCCTGGACGATCCGCTCGCGCATCTCGTCGACGTCCTCCCCGAGCGCGCGCACCTCGCGCGCGCCTCCGGCCTCCACCCGCCGGTGGTAGGCCCCGCCGGCGACGTCCCGCACGCCGCTGGCCAGGCCCGCGATGGGCGCGACCACGACGCGCCGCAGGACGTAGCCGATCCCGAGCATCGACAGCAGCAGGACCACGCCGAAGACGATGAAGATGACCTGGGCCCGCGAGGCCGCCTGGCCGAGGGCCGCACGACCGTCGACCCGGAGGGCCTCGAGGCGCTGGATGAACAGGGCGTTGCTGCGGCGGAACCGGTCGAAGAGCACCTTGCCCTGGCGCTCCTGCGCCCGCGTCGGCGCCGGGCCGCCCTCGCGGATGCGGGCGATCGTGGGCTCGGCGAACTGCCGGCGCCAGGCCGCCCCCGATTGCAGCGTGGCCGCGAGCTCCCGCTGTAGGCCCACGCCCTCGGCCGGCGCGAGCTTGAGCAGGGCGAAGGCGGCAGGACGCGCGGTCCGGATCCCGTCGTAGTAGGGCTGCAGGAACTCCGGGTCCCGGCCGAGCGCGTACCCGCGCACGCCCGTCTCGCCGTCCAGCCCGGAGACGGCGAGCTGCTGGGCGGCGGTGGTGGCGGGAGCGAGCCGGTCGAAGAGCAGGCGCCGCTTCTCGCCGAGCGTGTGCAGCGAGAGGATCCCGGCGACGATGCCCGCCACGGCCACGACGAGCAGCAGGCCGAGGGTCAACCCGAACCACTGCGCCACGCTCAGCCGCCTGCGTGCCGCGGCGTCCCCACGCGCCTCGCGTGACGGCGCCGCCGCCACGCTCACCGCCCGTCGCCTCCGGCCAGCAGGACGAGCGCCACGTCGTCGAGCAGCGGCCCGCCGTGGAGCTCCTCCACCTGTTCGATCACCTCGCGCACCTGCGCGCCCGGCTCGCCGGGATGGCGATCACGGGCGTCCTCGACGAGGCCGGCGAGCCCGAGCTCGCCCAGCCGGCCGCCGCCCGGCACGCGTCCTTCGACGGCACCGTCGGTGTAGAGCAGCACCCCGGCGCCCGGAGGCAGCTCGAGCGTCTGGGGCGGCCACGTCGCGTCGGCGCTGACGCCGATCGGCGGGCCGCTCGAGTGGTCGGTGAACGGCCGCACCCCCTCGGCGACCGGCAGCAGCAGGGGAGAGGGGTGGCCGGCGGTGCGCAGGTCCAGCGTCCGGCGGTCCGCGGCGATCGCGACCGTCGCGAGCGTGGTGAAGACCCCCACGCTCGGTCGCTCGGCCTCGAGCACCTCCTGGAGCACCGACAGGGTCTTGTCCGGGCCGGCGTGCGACAGGGTGAGCGTCCGCCAGGCGATGCGCAGCGCGACGCCGAGCGCGGCCTCGTCGGGGCCGTGGCCGGCGACGTCGCCGATGATCGCGTGCACGACGCCGTCGGCGCTCTCCACCACGTCGAAGAAGTCCCCGCCGATCAGAGCCCGGCGGCGGCCGGCGCGGTAGTGGGTGGAGACGAGCGCGCGGTCGGTGACCAGCGGGGTCGGGATCAGGCCGCGCTCCAGGCGGGCGTTCTCGGCCGTCTGCGCCTCGGCCAGGGCGAGCTGGCGCTGGGACTCGTCGGCCCGGCGGCGGCCGATCGCGTACCGCAGCGAGCGCGAGAGGAGCTCGCCGGACACCCGGCCCTTGACGAGGTAGTCCTGGGCCCCGGCGTCGACGGCCTCCACGCCCTGGCGCTCGTCGTCGAGGCCGGTCAGCACGAGGATGGCCAGGTGGTCGAACGCGGCGCGCAGCCGACGCAGGCCGCCGACCCCCGTCGCGTCGGGCAGGTTGAGGTCCAGCAGCGCGCAGTCGTAGTCGAGCGCCTCGTCCAACGCCTCCGACAGGGTGCGCACGTGCAGGAGCTCGACGGGCTCGGCGGCGCTCTCGAGCAGGTCCTCGACGATCAGGGCATCGCCGTCGTCGTCCTCGACGAGCAGGACGCGCAGCGGCCGGCCCTGCAGAAGGGCATCCGCGACGGCTCCACCGCCGCCCATGATTGGCGCCCGGACGCTGATGCGGCGGAGCCTAACCAGCGCTCCGGCGCCCTGCGTCACCCCCCGAGTCGGCGGGCGACCTCCTCCGTGCGAAAGTCGAAGATCCGGTCCAGGTCGCGCTGGACGAACAACACCCGCGCGAGCTCGCCGAGGGGGCCGAAGGGGATCGCCCACCGGACCGTGTCCGTCATCAGCGTCCCGCCGTCCGGCGTCGCCGAGAACTCGTGCGTGTGGTGCCAGAGCTTGTACGGGCCCTGGAGCTGCTGGTCGACGAAGCGCACGCCGGGCTCCCACACCTCGATGCGGGTCAGCCACGAGATCGGCAGCCCGTGGAGCTTGAGCCTGTACTCGATCAGCGTGCCAACGTGCATCTCGATCGGGCGCGGGGTGACGATGTCGAAGGAGAGGGTCGGCGGGGTGATCGCCTCGAGGTTGCCGGCGTCCGCGAAGAACGGGAACACCTCGTCGGGGGAGCCGGGAAGACGCTGCTCGCGGCGCAGGACATGGTGACCGAACACGCCCGGATTACGGGCTTCGGCGCTAGGGTGGATGACAGCAATTACCGAAGCGTTCGAAACGCCAAGGACCCGCCTCCGACAGGCGGGATTGAAAGGACACACCACATGTCTGACGTGACCAAGGTCACCGTCGAGATCGGCGGTTCCGAGATCTCGTTCGAGACGGGCAAGATGGCCAAGCAGGCCTCTGGCTCCCTCACCGTCCGCCAGGGCGACACCCTCGTCCTCTCCACGGCGACCGCAGGCAACCTGCGCGACGTGGACTTCCTCCCGCTGACCGTCGACGTCGAGGAGCGGATGTACGCCGCGGGCAAGATCCCCGGCTCCTTCTTCAAGCGCGAGGGTCGTGCCGGCGAGAAGGGCACGCTCGTCGCCCGCATGATCGACCGGCCGCTGCGGCCGCTGTTCCCCAAGGGCTGGCGCTACGAGACGCAGCTCGTGACGGTGCCGCTGTCGATCGACCACGTGCACCCCTACGACATCCTCGGCATGAACGGCGCCTCCGCCGCGCTGATGATCTCGAACATCCCCTTCCCGACCCCGGTCGGCGCGGTGCGGATCGGCAAGATCGACGGCAACTTCGTCGTCAACCCGTCCGAGGCCGACGTCCACGAGGGCACCGACCTCGACCTCGTCGTGTCCGGCACCGAAGAGGCCATCCTGATGGTCGAGGCGGGCGCCAACGTCATCTCCGAGGCCGAGATCCTCGACGCGCTCGACATCGCCCACGGCGAGATCAAGAAGCTCTGCGCCGCACAGCGCGAGCTCGCCGAGAAGGCCGGCAAGGCCAAGCTCGAGGTCGTCGCCCCCTCGATCGACGACGGCTTCTTCCAGGAGGTCAAGGCCTCCCATGGCGGCCAGCTCGACGAGGCCACGCAGATCTTCGACAAGCTCGAGCGCCAGGACGCCTCCAAGGCCGTCAACGACGCCGTGCTGGCCCAGTACTCCGGCCCGGAGGACGATCCGGAGTACCCGGCCCGTCGCGCCGCCGCCCAGCTCGTCTTCGACAAGCTCGAGAAGACCATCATCCGCGAGCGCATCGCCGTGCAGAAGAAGCGCCCCGACGGGCGCAACACGACCGAGATCCGGCCGATCTCCGTCGAGGCCGGCCTCCTGCCGCGCACGCACGGCTCCGCGCTGTTCACCCGTGGCCAGACGCAGGCCCTCTCGGTGGTCGCCCTCGGCACCTCGCGCGAGAACATGCGCCTGGACACGCTCGGGCTCGAGACGGAGAAGTGGTACTTCCACCACTACAACTTCCCGCCCTTCTCGGTCGGTGAGGCCGGCTTCATGCGCGGTCCCAAGCGCCGCGACATCGGCCACGGCGCGCTCGCCGAGCGCGCGCTGGTCCCGATGATCCCGTCGCAGGAGGACTTCCCCTACACGATCCGCGTCGTGTCCGACATCCTCGAGTCCAACGGCTCGTCGTCGATGGCCTCCGTGTGTGGCTCGACGCTGTCGCTGATGGACGCGGGCGTGCCGATCAAGGCGCCGGTCGCGGGCATCGCGATGGGCCTGATCAAGGAGGGCGACGACTACGTCGTGCTCACCGACATCGCCGGCGTCGAGGATCACCTCGGCGACATGGACTTCAAGGTCGCCGGCACCTCCGAGGGCATCACCGCCCTCCAGATGGACATCAAGATCACGGGGGTCACGTTCGACATCCTCCGTGACGCGCTGACCCAGGCCCGCGAGGCCCGGCTGTTCATCCTCGGCGAGATGGCCAAGGTCATCGACGCCCCGCGCGAGCAGATGTCCGAGTGGGCGCCGCGCATCTCCTCGATCAAGATCGATCCGGACAAGATCGGCCTGCTGATCGGCAAGGGCGGCGAGACCATCCGCTCGCTCCAGGAGGAGTTCGAGGCCCAGATCGACGTCGACGACACCGGCCAGGTGCGCGTCTACGCCGCCACCGGCGCCCAGGGCGACGGCCTCGTCGACCGCATCCGCGGCATGACGAAGGAGGTCGAGATCGGGGACGAGTTCAACGGCAAGGTCGTCAAGACGATGCCGTTCGGCGCGTTCATCGAGCTCGCGAAGGGCACCGACGGGCTGTTGCACATCTCCAACATCGCTCCGGGCCAGCGGCCCGAGACGGTCGAGGAGGTCCTCGAGAAGGGCCAGGACCTCAAGGTCCGCGTGGTCGAGGTCGACCGCGAGCGCGGCCGCATCGGCCTGCGCCTCTCCGACGACCCCGAGGTCGCCGGGAAGTCCGCCGAGGAGCTCGTCGGCGTCGGCTCGGGCGACCGTGGCCCCCGGGGCGGCGGCGACCGGCCCCCGCGCCGCGAGGGTGGCGGCGGTGGCCGTGACCGTGGCGGCGACCGCGGGGGCGACCGCGGCGGCCGTGGCCGCGGACGGGACCGCGACCGCGGCCCGCGCCGCGACAACGACCCGGATCGCGGCTGAGGGCCGGCGCCCTGAGCCACCAGCTCACCACGCTGCCCAACGGGCTGCGGATCGCGACGGAGCGCATGGAAGGCGTGCGCTCCGCCGCGTTGGGCTTCTACGTCCACAACGGATCGCGGGGGGAGACGGTCGAGCAGGCCGGCCTCTCGCACTTCCTCGAGCACCTGCTGTTCAAGGGGACGGAGTCCCTGGAGTCGGCCGAGATCGACCGGCTCTTCGACGGCTGGGGCGCCGAGCTCAACGCCGGCACGGACAAGGAGTCCACGACGGTCTACGCGCGCATGCTCGACGAGCGGCTGCCCGACGCCTTCAAGGTGATGTCGGACATGGTCGCCCGTCCCGCGATGCGCGACGTGGACCCGGAGCGCCAGGTCGTGATCGAGGAGATCGCGATGTACCTCGACGACCCGCAGGACACGGTCTTCGACGTGCTGGGGGAGGCCGTCTTCGGCGACCACCCGCTCGGGCGCTCGATCATCGGCCGCGCGCCGGTGATCGCCGACACGCCGCTGGAGACCATCCGGGCGTTCCACGCGGCGCGCTACGTGCCGCCGCGGATCGTGGTGGCGGCCGCCGGATCGATCGACCACGACCAGGTCGTCGCGCTCGCGACGGCGGCGTTCGCGGACTTCGACGGCGCGGTCACCGCCGCACCCGTCCCGGAGGCGGCGCCCGCCGCCCCGCGCAGCTCCCTGCGCTTCCAGCGCAAGGACACCGAGCAGGTGCACGTCACCCTCGGCGGCTACGGGCTCGCCCGCATGGACGAGCGGCGCTTCGCCTCGCGCGTGCTGGACGCGATCTTCGGCGGGCTGTCCTCGTCGCGGCTGTTCCAGGCCGTCCGCGAGGAGCGGGGGCTCGCCTACTCGGTGTTCTCCTACTCGGGCGCCTACGAGGATGCCGGCCAGGTCGGCGTCTACGTCGGCACCCGGCCCGACAACCTCGAGGAGGCCCTCGCGGTCGTCTCGGGTGAGCTCGATCGCATGCGCGAGAGCCCGGCCACGGCCGAGGAGCTGCAGCGCGCGAAGGAGAACGTCAAGGCCCGCATCGTGCTGGGGATGGAGTCCTCCTCCGCCCGCATGAACCGCCTCGGCGCCTCCGTGATGTACGACGTCCCGCTGCTCGAGCCCGACGAGCTCGTGGAGCGCATCGACGCCGTGGAGCTCGCCGACCTGGAGGCCCTCGCGGCCGAGGTCTGGGCTCCCGAGCGCCTGTCGGTGGCCGGCATCGGCCCCGACGAGGACGCGTTCCGCGCCGCCGCCGAGCCGTTCGGGATCGACGCGTGATCCGGGTCGCGGTCGCCGGCGCCGCCGGCCGGATGGGCCAGGCCGTCTGC
This sequence comes from uncultured Solirubrobacteraceae bacterium, assembly GCA_963726825.1. Classification (GTDB taxonomy): domain Bacteria; phylum Actinomycetota; class Thermoleophilia; order Solirubrobacterales; family Solirubrobacteraceae; genus DATLGB01. Next base: position 1,126,540 of record CAVSDT010000002.1, read on the forward strand.
GCCGCCGTCGAGGCGGCGGACGGCATGGAGGTCTCCGGCCGCGCCGATCCGGCGCTCGGCGTGACGGTCCCGGAGGTGCTCGAGGCCGCCGACGTCCTCGTGGACTTCACCCAGCCCACGGAGGCGGTCGGCAACGCCGGCCTCGCGTGCGGCTCGGGCGTGCACGCGGTGATCGGGACGACGGGCTTCGCGCTCGACGATCTGCGCACCGCCGTGTCCGGGCTGCCGGGCAAGTGCTTCTGGGCGCCGAACTTCGCCATCGGCGCGGTGCTGATGATGCAGTTCGCGGCCGAGGCCTCCAGGCACATGGCCGGCGCGGAGATCATCGAGTACCACCATCCCGCCAAGCTCGACGCCCCCTCGGGCACGGCCGCCCGGACGGCGGAGCTGATGGCGGGCGACGTGCCGATCCACTCCGTCCGCCTCCCGGGCATCGTCGCCGATCAGGAGGTCATCCTCGGCGACGTCGCGCAGACCCTGCGCATCACCCACGTGACGACCGACCGCACGAGCTTCATGCCGGGCGTCGTCCTGGCGGTGCGCAAGGTCGGCACGATCGACGAGTCCCCGCTCGTCGGCCTCGAGCACCTGCTCTAGCCCGCCAACCCCCATGCCGGCGCCCACCGACCACGTCATGGCGTGTCCGTCCAGCACCGGCGCCCGTTCTGCGTCGCTCGGCGCTGGTTCGCAGGTGACGACGGGGAGAACCTGCCTGCGAGCTTCGAACGCGGACCCGTCCTGCCCGGTGCCGGCTGACCACGTCATGGCGTGGTCGGTGGGCGCTGGCGGAGGGTGGGGGTGGGGGTGGGGGTGGCTGGCGTGACACCGCCGCCGGTGGCGATCGCCGTCACCGACCACGCCGTCGAGCGCTTCCGCCAGCGGGTCGGGGCGGGCGGCGCACTCGACGTGCGGCCCGTCGTGCTCGCCCGCGTGGCGAGCGCGTGGGCGGCCGGGCGCGTGGAGGACGGGGAGAAGGGCACCGTGCGCGTGGCGGACGAGCGGCGCCCCGACGTCGTCTACGTCTGCCGCTGGGACCGTCCCCGGGGCGAGCTGGTGGTCGTGACGCTGTGGGAGGAGGGCGAGGGGGCGGCCGTCCCGCGCCGCTTCACGGACGAGCTGCGCCGGATGGACCGCCGCGCCGAGCGCGCCCGCCGACCTCCGCGCGACCGGTGAGCCGCGCCCGTGGCCCCGGCCGGGCAGGGCGTCCGGCGGCCCGTTGTCCGGCTGATCACGCTGCCGCCCGTGCGCCTGCGACACTGGGGGCGATGCCGCCGCTCGCCGGAATGCTCACCGCCATGGTCACGCCCTTCGACGCCGACGGCAACGTCGACGAGGCCACGGGCGTCGCCCTCGGCCGCTGGCTGCTCGACCAGGGCAACGACGGCCTCGTCATCTGCGGCACCACCGGCGAGGCGGCGACCCTCACCGACGAGGAGCAGCTGGCCTTCATCGAGCTGATGGCCGGCGAGTTCGGCGACGAGGCCCTGATCGTGGCGGGGGTGGGCTCCAACGACACGCGCCACGCGATCCACCTCACGTCGGCGGCCGCGGCCATCGACGGCGTCAACGCGCTCCTGAGCGTCAACCCGTACTACAACCGCCCGAACCGCCGCGGGATCCGCGCGCACTTCGAGGCCGTGGCGTCCGCCGCCTCCGGCACGCCCGTGATCGTCTACAACGTGCCGACCCGCACGGGGACCAACATGCCGATCGACCTGCTCAAGGAGCTGGCCGAGATCGACGGCATCGACGCCGTCAAGGAATCCAACAACGACCAGCTCACGCCCATCGACGGGCTGGCGGTCCTCACCGGCAACGACGACCACCTCGCCACCGCGATGGACCTCGGCGCCGTCGGCATCATCGGCGTCGCGACCCACGTCGCCGGCCCGCTGATGCGCCGCATCATCGACGAGCCTGAGCGCCGTCAAGAGCTCGACGCCACCCTGCGCGGCGTCTACTCCGCCATCTTCTGCACCGCGAGCCCGGCGCCGGTCAAGGCCGCGCTGGCCATGCTCGGCCACCCCGTCGGGGGCCTGCGACTGCCGCTCGTCCCGTGCGACGAGGCCGAGGAGGCCACCGTGCGCGACGCCCTGAGCGCCGCCGGGCTCCTCACCGAAACCGAAACGACCACATGACAGACACACTTCGCATCCTCCCGCTCGGCGGGCTGGGCGAGATCGGCAAGAACATGACCGTCGTCGAGTACGGCGGCAAGATCGTCGTCGTCGACACGGGCCTGCGCTTCCCGACGGCCGAGATGACGGGGATCGACCTCGTCCTCCCGGACTTCACCTACCTGCGTGAGCGCGCCGACGACATCGAGGCGTTCGTGATCACCCACGGGCACGAGGACCACCTCGGCGCCCTGCCGTGGATCCTGCGCGACATCGGCCAGGACAAGGTCCCCGTCACCTACGGCGGCCAGCTGACGATCGCGATGGCGCGCTCCAAGCTCGACGAGCACAAGCTCAAGGACGCCGAGCTCGAGGTCCTCAAGGACGGCGACGTCGTCGAGGCCGGGCCCTTCGAGATCGAGCTCGTCCACATGACGCACTCGATCCCCGACGCGAGCGCCGTCGCGCTGACGACGCCGCTGGGCACGATGCTCATCACGGGCGACTACAAGTTCGACCAGACCCCGGTGCACGGCGCCGGCCCGGACCTCGGCCGCCTGGCCGAGCTCGGGCGCGACGGCCTGCTGCTGCTCTGCGGCGACTCCACGAACGCCGACCGGCCCGGCTGGTCGCTGTCGGAGTCGGTCGTCGGGCCGAACCTCGACCGGGTCTTCGAGCGCGCGACGGGCCGCATCCTCGTCACGTCGTTCGCGTCGAACATCCACCGCGTCCAGCAGGTCATCGACGCGGCCGCCAAGCTCAACCGCAAGGTCATGCTCGTCGGCCGGTCGATGCGCAAGAACGTCAACATCGGGCGCTCGCTCGGCCACATCAAGGCGCCCGACGGCATCTTCGTGCAGCCGCGAGAGCTCGACAACTACCGCGACGACCAGCTCGTGATCGTCTCCACGGGCAGCCAGGGCGAGCCGCTGAGCGCCCTGCGGCGGATGGCCTACAACGACCACCGCGCCGTCGAGCTGCGGTCGGGTGACACGGTGATCTTCTCCGCCACTCCGATCCCGGGCAACGAGCGCGCCGTCAACGACGTGATCGACCGCCTCTATCGCATCGGCTGCACGGTCGTGACCGCGCAGGACGCGCCCATCCACGCCTCCGGGCACGGCTACCAGGAGGAGCTCAAGCTGATGCTCAACCTGACCAAGCCCCGCTACGTGATGCCGATGCACGGCGACGCCAAGCGGCTGCAGCTCCACGGCGACCTCGCCCAGGCCGTCGGCGTTCCCGAGTCGAACGTCTTCTGCCTCGACAACGGCCGCGCGCTGGAGATCAACGCCAAGGGCGCCCGCGAGGGCAAGGGCGTCGAGGCCGGGATGATCTTCGTCGACGGCGTCGACATCGGCGACGTCGCCGACGTCGCGCTGCGCGACCGCCGCACGCTCAGCGCGGACGGCATCTTCATCATCGTCGCCACGCTGGCCGCCAAGGACGGATCCTCCGTGGTCCCGCCGGAGGTGATCGCCCGCGGCGTCCCGTTCGTCAAGGAGGCGGGGGACACGTTCGTCGACGAGCTGCGCGAGGCCGTCGAGGACGCCCTGGACCGCGCCGCCGATCAGCGCATCACGGAGATCGAGCCGCTACAGGGTCTGCTCCACGACGACCTGGCCGCGTTCGTCTACAACCGGCTCAAGCGGCGGCCGATGATCATCCCGGTCGTCGTCGAGGTCTGAGCCGGCGAGCAGCCGCCGCCCGGCCACGGCGGCCAGCGCGACGAGCACGAGCACCCCGCAGCCGGCCGTCAGGTAGGCGGCCGACGGGGAGGCGAGGGTCGTCAGCAGGCCGCCGAGCAGGAACCCCACGGCCGGAGCGGCGGCGGCCACGCTCTCGAGCAGGCCGCTGATGCGGGCCTGGTAGTCGGCCGGCGTGCGCTCCTGCGCGAGCGTCACGACCGACACCCACTGGATGCCGTTGCCGAGGCCACCGACGACGGAGAACGCGCAGGCGAGCACCACGGTGCGGGACAGGCCCATGCCCGCGTAGCCGACGCCGACGGCGGCGCTCGAGCCGAGCACGAGGAGCAGCGCAGGGGAGCGCGAGAGCTTCACGTAGGCGAGGCTGCCGACCAGGATGCCGCCGCTCCAGCAGGCCAGCAGCGCGCCGAGCACGCCGCTGTCGGCCTTCAGGGTCTCCTTGACGTAGACGACCTCGATCGGGATCACGAGCGCGAAGAACACGAACGCGAGCCCCTCCCAGAGCACGAGCGGGCCGATCAACCGGTCGCGCCGTGCGAGCCGCAGGCCGGCGCGCAGCCGGGCGCGGAACGCCTCGCGCGCCTCCTCCCGGGTGCCGGGCGGCAGGTTGCGGGCCAGCGCGAGGCCGGCCGCGATGACGGCGAAGGACCCCGCGTCGATCACGAGCGCGACCTGCAGGCTGAAGGCCGACACGAGCACCCCGCCCGCGGCGAGCCCGACGACCGACGCGAGGCCGAACGCCACGTTGACGAGCGCGTTGCCCTCGCGCAGCAGGCCGTGCGCCTGCAGGCTCGAGGCGATCGCCCCGCGGCTGATGCCGCGGCCGACGAGCGCGATCGTCCCGTCCCCCAGCGCGAGGAGGAGGACGAGGGGGAGGGCGAAGGCGTCCACCAGGGCCGCGAGCAGGAGGAAGAGGACGGCCTCGGCGGCGTAGAGCGCAGGGAGGGCCCGGCGCACGGGCAGCTGGTCGATGCGGGCGGTGATCGCCGGCGCCAGCAGCGCCGGGAGGACGCGCGAGCAGAGGAAGAAGGCGACGAGCGCCATGGGTGAGTCCGTGCGGTCGAAGACCAGGACGGAGAGCGCGACCAGGCCGATCGCGTCGCCGGTCTCGTTGATGCCGTACGACGACAGCAGCGCTCGATACCCGGGGACCCGCAGCGGCGCGGTGGCGGACGACACGAACGGACCCTATTGGGCCGGGCAAGCGATTGTCTGCCAAGCTCTCAAGTCCTGACTGCTTCTGCCGAAGAACACGACGTGACCCTGAGAGTCAAGGCTCTCGCGTTGTTCCATGGGGCTGTGCTGGCGGGCGCGGTCGGGCTTGCTGTGGTCAACTCCGATGCCGGGGACTGGACCCCCGTGTGGCTGCCGGTCGCGCTGCTGGCGATGGCGATCGCCTCCGACCTGCTCGCGATCGACCTGCGCAGCATGCGCGTGTCGGCGTCGTTCTCGACGCTCGTGCTCGCGATGGTCCTGCTCGGCCCGGCGCCCGCGGTCGCGATCAGCGTCGTGACCGTCGCGCTGGATTCGGCGCGCCACCGCCTGGACGTCGGCCGCCTGCTCAGCAACCTCGCGACGTTCGCGCTGTTCCCCCTGGCGGGCGCGCTGCTGGCCGAGCGCCTCGGCGACCGCACCGACCCCTTCGCCGAGGGCGGGCTCGTGCTCGCGGTGTTCTTCGCCACCGTCACGCTGAACTTCCTGATGGTCTGGCTGCACCAGTCGATCGTCAACGGCGCGAGCTGGATCGACGGGTTCCGCACCGTCTTCTTCCCGGTCCTGCCGGCGCAGCTGGCCACGGGCGTGATGACCGCGCTCGTCGCGGTCCTCGCCGCACGCTCGGGCCCGTGGTCGCTCGTCGTGCTCGCGGTGCTGATCCTGATCTTCCAGTACCTCCTGCGCTACGCCAAGCAGGCGCGCGACCAGGCGGACGAGCTCGGCCGCCGCAACCGCGAGCTCGCCTCGCTGCACGTCGGGTTGATCTCGACGACGTTGAAGACGCTCGCGCTGCGCGACCACATGACGGCCCGCCACTCGGCGGCCGTCGCCCGGTACGCCCGCGCGGTGGCCGAGGACCTCGGCCTCGACGAGCGCGACCAGGACGTCATCCACACCGCCGCGCTCTTCCACGACGTCGGCAAGTTCATCTTCCCCGACCACGTGCTGCTGGCCCACGGCGAGCTGTCGGAGTCCGACCACGCGATGATCCGCCGCCACCCGGTCGTCGGCGCGGACCTCGTGGCCGAGATCGAGGGCTACGGCCCCGTCGCGGAGGTCGTGCGCGCCCACCACGAGCGCATCGACGGGCAGGGGTACCCGGACGGCCTCGTCGGCGACGCGATCCCGTTGGGCTCGCGCATCATCGCCGTGGCCGATGTCTACGACGTGATCACGGCCCGCGACACCTACCGCACGCCGGTCTCCTCCGACGAGGCCTTCGAGGAGCTGCGCCGGGTGGCCGGCACCCAGCTCGATGCGCAGGTCGTCTCGGTGTTCATCCGGCTGATCCAGCGCCGCGGGATGCGCTTCCGGCATTCGACGGCACAGGACTTCGAGCTCGAACTCGGCCTGCAGCACCGGGTGGACGCGCACGCCGCGCCGCTCAAGGTCAGCTGACGAACACGATTGGGGCTCAAGGTCCGCATCCTCCGTGCCGTTAACGAGAACGAGCGCCCCATGGGCGCTCGTTGACACAACGGCTGAGGTTCTAGTGACGGAAGCCCATGACTGGCCCTCTCTTGTGGGATCGGCCCTGCTGGTGCGGCAACACCGGCGAGGCCCTGGGGTTCGAAGCGACAGCGCGAACGTACCGTCTGACACGAGGGGTCAAACCGGGCGATCGGCCCTCGCTCTCGCGAGGGGCGGTCGTCGGCATCGGTTCTTGGCTCTAGTACGTCCGTCTAGGGCATAGCGTCAACGCGCCAACTTCTGTGAGACGTCCTTCTGTGGACGTCAGGAGCGTTCAGACGCTGACCGCATCGGATTCGGCGGGCGCCGCCCGGTCGGCTGCAGGCAGCCGCACGACGAACCGGGCGCCGGTCCCTGACCCGGGTGTCTCGAGGTGCACGGTGCCGCCGTGGGTCTCCGCAACGGCGCGCACGATGGAGAGGCCGAGGCCACTCGAACCGCCACGGTCGGAGCTGCCGCGCACGAAGCGCTCGAAGACCCTGTCGGCAAGCTCGACCGGCACACCCGGCCCCTGGTCCTCGACCGCGAGCTCCGCGTCGCCGTCGTGCACGGCGACGATCGCCCGCACCGACGTCCCGGGGGCGGTGTGCTTGATCGCGTTGTCCATCAGGTTCAGCGTGAGCCGGTGCAGCTCGTCGCGGATCCCGAGCACGACGACGGGCTCGTCGGCCTCGACCGACAGCGTGTGCTCACCGGCCACGGGCGCGAGCTCGGCCGCGACGTCGGCGGCGACCGCCGCGAGATCGACGGGCTCGTGCGGCGCGGAGCGGCTCGCGTCCGCCCGCGCGAGCAGGAGCAGGTCCGCCACCAGGCGCCGCATCCGACGCGTGGAGCGCAGGGCGGAGGATGCGGCGTCGCGCGAATCGCCCTCGAGCTCCTCCTCGAGCAGCTCGAGGTTGGCGAGCACGCTCGTCAACGGCGTGCGCAGCTCGTGGGAGGCGTCGGCGACGAACTCGCGCTGACGGGCCAGGGCGGCCTCCGTCTCCTCCTGCGCGTCGTCGAGGGAGCGCAGCATGCCCTCGAGGGTGCGGGCGAGCTCGGCGACCTCGTCGTCGGCCTCCGGCGCCGGCAGCCGCTGCGACGGATCGCGGGTGCGCTGGATGGTGCGGGCGGCCTCCGTGAGCTCGGTGACCGGGCTCATCGCGCGCCGTGCGGTGGCGAGACCGGCCAGGAGGGCGAGCGCGGCGCCGCCGAAGACGCCGAGGGCGAGGAAGAAGCGGATCCGCGCGGCGGTGGCGTCGACGGTCGACTTGCGCTCGGCGTACTGCACCCACACCGAGCCGTACAGGCGACCGACGACGGGGAGCGGGCGGGCCTCCACCTGGAAGTCGCCGACGTCGACCGTCTGCTCCCGGGGCGGGCCGAGGTAGGGGGCGCCGCTCGAGGTCTTGTACGCCCGCCCCTGCGTGTTGACGATCCGCACGACCGCGCGGCGCGGCGCGGCGTAGTCGGACAGGTTGCGGATCGGGCACACCGCCGTCTGGCATTCGAGGTCCCCGCCCCCGCGCAGGTCCGCGCGCAGCTGCAGCGAGTCCTGCAGCTCGTCTGCGGCGGAGGCGACGGAGCGGTCGAAGTCCGCGTGGAGGCGGCGGGAGGTGAGCACCCCGACCAGCACGGCGAAGCCGAGGAGGATGACGAGCGTCAGGACCGCAGAGCCGCCGGCGAGCCGCCAGCGGATCGGCAGGCGCCTATACGCGGAGGACGTAGCCCGCGCCGCGGACCGTGTGAAGGAGGCGGGGCTCGCCACCGGACTCCAGCTTGCGTCGGAGGTTGGACACGAACACCTCGATCGTGTTCGTGATGGAGAAGGGGTCATAGCCCCAGACCTCGTCGAGCAGGCGCTGGCGGGAGATCACCAGCCGCTCGTTGCGCATGAGGTACTCGAGCAGCTCGAACTCACGCTGGGTGAGCTCGATGCGCCGCTCGGCGCGGAACACCTCGTGGGTGTCGGGGTTGAGGGTGAGGTCGCCGACGGCCAGCGGCGCCATGCCGCGCGGGGGCCGGCGGCGCAACAGCGCACGCAGGCGGGCGAGCAGCTCCTGGCGCTCGAACGGCTTGACGAGGTAGTCGTCGGCGCCGGTGTCGAGGCCCTCGACGCGCGACTCGAGGGCGTCTCGCGCGGTGAGCATCAGGATGGGGACGTCCTGGCCGTCGCTGCGCAGCCGCTTCGCGACCTCGATGCCGTCGAGGCGGGGGAGGCCGAGGTCGAGGACGAGGAGGTCGGGGAGGAACGCGTGGAACTGATCCAGCGCCTGGACACCGTCGCCCGCGACCTTCACCTCGTAGCCCTCCATGCGCAGCGAGCGTTGGAGCACCTGGGCGATGTCCTCGTCGTCCTCGACGACGAGGACGCGTGCTGGGCGGTCGTCCATGCTGCGAGAGACCATACGCGGCCTCCAGCGGTCTTTCGGGAGGTTTTAGGCGCAACGCGGCGAAGGGGTGCGGGCCATGGCCCCACGCACGACGTCCCGCCGCAAGCCGGTGAAGCCTGCCCCTGCCCGCCGCAAGCCCGCCGCGCGGCGTCCCGCCAAGCCCGCCCTCCCGGTGCTCGAGCAGCGCCACCAGGACCTGCTGGGCCTCGTGCTCGTCGCCCTCGCGGTGTTCCTCGCTTTCGTCGTCTGGCTGGGCTGGGACGGTGGCGCCGCAGGCGACAAGCTCGTCGACGGCCTCAAGTGGGCCGTCGGAGCGCTCCACCTCGCCGCCCCGGTCGCGTTCATGGCCGCCGGCGCGTGGCTCGTGCTCAAGCCGGACCTGCCGGCCGTGCGCCCCGTCCGCACCGGCCTCGTCCTTCTCCTCGTCGGCGTCTCGCTCGGGCTCGCCTCCGACACGCTCGGCCTCGGCCCCGGCGGCATGCGCCTGCGCGAGCTCGACCCGGAGTACGCCCGCACCCACGGCGGCATGGTGGGGGAGGTGCTGCACTGGGGGATCTCCGGCGCGCTCGGCACCGTTGGCGCCCACATCGTCGTGATCTTCTGCGTCCTCGCCGCCGTGCTGCTGCTGACGGGCGCCTCGGTCGCCGGCGTGCTGCGGGCCACCCACGAGTCCGTCACCACGTCGGGCCGCTACGTGATGGCCGGTGCGGAGGAGGTCAGCGCCGTCGTGCGCCGTCGCCGCGTGGACGAGGAGCTCGACGAGCTCGAGCGCCAGCCCGCGAAGGTCTCGCGCAAGCGCGCGTCGCCCGAGCTCCTCGACGAGGAGGACGCGGCCTGGGACGCCGCGCCGTTCGAGGACGCGACGGCCGTCGCTCCCCCGCCGCCCGATGTCGCGGACGACCCGTTCCCGGAGCCGTTCGAACCGGAGCCGGAGCCGGTCGCGGAGGAGCCCATGCCCACGCAGGGCCTGGCCGAGGACGAGGACCAGCCGGGGGTCGAGAAGCGCGAGCTCACGCAGCTCGACCTCACGCCCCAGGGCCGTCTGCGCTCCCACGTCACCGACGACCCGTCCTTCGTGTGGAAGCTGCCCGACCCGCGCCGGCTGAAGCGCTCCTCCGAGGCCGCGTCGCGTCCCGACACCGCCGGCCAGGAGAAGACGTCCGCCGCGCTCGTGGAGGCGCTCGGGCACTTCGGCATCAAGTCCCAGATCGTCGGGATGGTCTCGGGCCCCCACATCACCCGCTACGAGCTGCGCCTGGCGCCGGGCATCAAGGTGGCCAAGGTCGCCCAGCTCAAGGACGACCTCGCGTACGCGCTCGCGGCGTCCGACATCCGCGTGCTCGCCCCGATCCCCGGCAAGCAGGCCGTCGGCGTGGAGGTCCCCAACGTCAACCGCAAGATCGTCCACCTCGGCGACGTGCTGAGCGCCCGCCAGGAGGGGTTCTCGCCCCTGACGGTCTCGCTGGGCAAGGACGTCGCGGGCCGCGCGATCTCCGCCGACCTGGCGAAGATGCCGCACCTGCTGGTGGCCGGCACGACGGGCGCCGGCAAGTCCGGCTGCGTGAACGCGATGCTCTCGAGCATCCTGCTCAACGCGACGCCGCACGAGGTGCGGATGGTGCTCGTGGACCCCAAGCAGGTCGAGCTCAACCACTACGAGTCGATCCCGCACCTGCTGACGCCGGTCATCACCTCCCCGCGCAAGGCCGCGACGGCGCTGCAGAACCTCGTGCGCGAGATGGAGTCGCGCTACTCGCTCATGTCGCTCGCGCGCACCCGCTCGCTGCCCGAGCTCAACAAGGTGCGCGTCTCGCGCGGGCAGGCCGAGCTGCCCTACATCCTGTGCATCATCGACGAGCTCGCCGACCTGATGATGGTCGCGCCGGCCGACGTCGAGGACTCGATCATCCGGATCGCCCAGAAGGCGCGCGCGGTCGGCATCCACATGGTGCTCGCCACGCAGTCCCCGCGGGTGGACGTCATCACGGGCATGATCAAGGCCAACGTGCCGTCGCGGATCGCCTTCGCCGTGTCCTCGCAGACGGACTCGCGGGTGATCCTCGACCAGAACGGGGCGGAGGCGCTGCTCGGGCAGGGCGACATGCTGTTCTCGCCCGTGGGGTCCTCCCGGCTGCAGCGCATCCAGGGCGCCTACGTCGACGAGGCCGAGATCCTCACGCTCACCGAGGCGTGGCGCAAGCAGGGCGAGCCGGAGTTCCAGGAGGAGCTGCTCGAGGAGGTGGAGGAGGAGGCCGACGTCCCCGAGGCCGCCGATCCCAACGACGCCGACGACGACCCGCTGCTCGAGGACGCGATCCGCCTCGTGGCGGAGATGCAGACGGCGTCGACGTCGATGCTGCAGCGCCGCATGCGCCTCGGCTACACCCGCGCCGGCCGGCTGATCGACATGCTCGAGCGCCGCAGCGTGATCTCGGGCTACGAGGGCTCCAAGCCGCGGCAGGTGCTGATCACGGAGGGCGACGTCGGCCGGGTGCTGTCGACGCTGGCCGAGGCGGGCCAGCTCGGGCATGCCTCGCGCACCGCGCTGGAGGAGCGGCCGCTGGCCGACGAGGACCCCGGCGCCGACGGGGACAGGGCGTAACCTCACCGCCATGCCGGACATCGGCGCGACGCTGCGTGAAGCGCGGATGGCGCGCCGCCTTGACATCACCGAGGTCGAGGCGGCGACGAAGATCCGCGCGAAGTACCTCCGGGCCCTGGAGAACGAGGAGTGGGACCTCCTCCCGGGGCCGACGTTCGTGCGCACCTTCCTGCGCACCTACGGCGACTACCTCGAGCTCGACTCCCGGATGCTCGTGGAGGAGTACAAGCAGTACTTCCAGCGTCCGTCCCAGCAGGATCTGCTCCCGTTCGGCGGGGCGGGAGGCGGGGGAGGCGGACGCGGCGGCGGCCGCCGCGCGCCCCGAGGTGGCCGCGGGATCCCGCCGGTCGCGCTCGTCGGCGGGGTCATCGTCGTCCTGCTCGTGGTCCTGTTCGCCCTGGGCAAGCTCGGTGGGGGCGGCGACTCGGGCGACGAGACCGCCAACACCCCGGCCGCGACCGCGACCGCGACCGCCAGGCCACGGACGGCCGCGCAACGGCGCGCGGCCCAGCGGCGTGCGGCGGCCCGGCGCCGCGCCGCGGCCCGGGAAGAGGCCGCCAAGGCGGTCGTGCGCTTCCAGGCGGTCGCCACGGGCGAGGTCAACGTCTGCCTCGTCAGCGGGACCACCGGCAAGGTGCTGATCGACTCGCAGACGCTCGCCGACGGGGACCAGACCCGGGTGGTCGAGGCCAAGCGGCTCCAGGTCGTCTTCGGCAACAACGCCGTGCGGATGCGCGTGAACGGGAAGACCGTGCGCGTGCCCTCCTCCGACTCACCCATCGGCTACGACCTGCGTGCCGGCCGCGACCCGCGCCGCCTCCAAGCCGACGATCAGCCGTCCTGCTCTTGAGCGCCCGCGCGGCGGTCATCGTCACGGGGACCGAGGTCCTCACGGGGATCATCTCCGACGCCAACGGCCCGTGGCTGTCGCAGCGGCTGCGGGAGGTGGGCGTCGACTGCGCCCAGATCACGGTCGTCGGCGATCGGCCGGAGGACCTGCTGGCCGCGCTGCGCCACGCCGCGGACCTCGGGGTGGACCTGGTCGTGACGTCCGGCGGGCTCGGGCCGACCGCGGACGACCTGACGGCCGACGTGGTCGCGGACTTCTGCGCGCGCCCGCTCGCCCTCGACGAGGCGCTGCAGGCGCGCGTGCGTGCGGTCGTCGAGCGGCTGTCGGCGCGCTGGCCCAACCGCGATCCGGAGGCGATGGCCGCCGGGTGGCGCAAGCAGGCGCACGTGCCGGACGGCGCGACGGTGCTCGAGCCGATCGGGACCGCTCCCGGGTTCGTGGTCCCGCCGCCCCCGGGGTCTGCGGGCGGGCCGTACGTGCTCGTCCTGCCCGGCCCGCCCGGCGAGCTGCAGCCGATGTGGGAGGACGCGCTCGGGGGTGGGGCGCTGGAGCCGGCGCTCGGCGGCGCGGTCGAGCTGCGCACGTCGATGCTGCGGCTGTGGGGGATCCCCGAGGCCGACATCGCCCAGACGCTGCGGGTGCTCGCCGACGACGGGCTCGACCTCTCGGCGCTCGAGATCACGACCTGCCTGCGCCGCGGGGAGATCGAGATCGCCACGACCTTCCGGCCGGCCGCCCAAGGGGCGTACGACCGCCTCGCGGCGGGCGTGCGGGCCCGCCACGGGGCCGAGCTGTTCTCCGCCGACGAGGGCACGGTCGACGAGGTCGTCGCGCGCGGCCTGCTCGCGGCGGGGCTGACGGTGGCCACGGCCGAGTCGTGCACCGGCGGGCTGCTGGCCGCCCGGTTGACCGAGCGCCCGGGCTCCTCGGCGTACGTGCAGGGCGGGCTCGTCGTGTACGCCAACGCGGCCAAGACGGCGCTCGCCGGCGTCCCGGAGTCGGTCATCGAGGCGCACGGGGCGGTGTCGCCGGAGGTCGCGGCGCTGCTGGCCGACGGGGCGCGCGCCGCGCTCGGCGCCTCCGTGGGGATCGGCATCACGGGCGTGGCCGGGCCGGACGGGGGCACGCCGGAGAAGCCCGTCGGGATGGTCTGCGTGTCGGTGTCGCTGGCGGACGGTCGCCGCACGGACCGGACGCTGTCGCTGGGGGGCGACCGGGCCGGCATCCGCGACCGCACGACGACGCACTGCATGCACCTGCTGCGCGCGCTGCTGGACTGAGTTGGCGCAGCGCCGTCGCGCTTTCGTGACCGGTGCGTCTTGTTCTGTGGCAGCCCGCCGCGCGAGGGTCCGGTTCCGTCCGATCCCGCGCGTAGCTTGCGCGGTCAAAGCTGCAAGAGGAGCCACGAAGCCACCATGAGCACAGACCAGGGCGCCAAGGCCCGTGAGAGCGCCCTGTCCGGGGCGCTGACGCAGATCGAGCGCCAGTTCGGCAAGGGCTCCGTCATGCGCATGGGGGATCCCGGTGCGCGCGTGAAGGTGGACGCCATCCCGACGGGCGCGCTGTCGCTGGACCTCGCCCTCGGCATCGGCGGCATGCCGCGCGGGCGCGTGGTCGAGGTCTACGGCCCGGAGTCCTCCGGCAAGACGACGCTCGTCTACCACATGATCGCCGAGTGCCAGAAGATGGGCGGCGTCTGTGCGTTCATCGACGCCGAGCACGCGATGGACCCGCTGTACGCCCAGCGCATCGGCGTCGACATCGACGAGCTGCTCGTCTCCCAGCCCGACTACGGCGAGCAGGCGCTCGAGATCGCCGACATGCTGATCCGCTCCGGCGCGGTCGACCTCGTCGCGATCGACTCCGTGGCGGCGCTGACCCCGCGGGTGGAGCTCGAGGGCCAGATGGGCGACCAGTCCGTCGGCCTGCAGGCCCGCATGATGAGCCAGGCGCTGCGCAAGCTCACCGGCAACCTGAACCGCACGTCGACGCTGTGCCTGTTCACGAACCAGATCCGCGAGAAGGTCGGCGTCATGTTCGGCTCGCCGGAGACGCAGCCGGGCGGTCGCGCGCTGAAGTTCTACGCGTCCCAGCGGCTCGACATCCGCCGCATCGAGACGCTCAAGGACGGTGCGGAGGCCGTGGGCAACCGCGTCCGGGTCAAGGTCGTCAAGAACAAGGTCGCGGCCCCGTTCCGCCAGGCCGAGTTCGACATCGAGTACGGCCAGGGCATCTCGACGTCGGGCTGCATCCTGGACCTCGGGATCGAGCACAACATCGTCACGAAGTCGGGCTCGTTCTTCTCCTACAACGACGAGCGCCTCGGCCAGGGCCGCAACAACGCCAAGGCGTTCCTCAACGAGCACACCGACAAGCGCGACGAGATCCAGTCCAAGATCTACGAGGTGATGGGGCTGACCGCCGACGGCAAGGTGCCCGACACCCCCGTCGCCGAACCGGTGCCGGAGGCCGCGAAGGAGCCGAAGGCCGCCAAGGACGCGGGCAAGGAGCCGGTCGCCGTCTAGGCGGCGGGGTTCGCCGCGCCTCGGGTCCGATGCCGGGCGAGCGTCCCATCCTCGACCCCGAGGCGCGGCTGCAGCACGCACGCGACATCGCGTGGTCGGCCCTCAACCGGCGGGAGCACACCGAGGCCGAGATGCTGCGGACGCTCGAGCGCCGGCGCGTGGACCCCGAGACGGCCGGCGCCGTCGTCTCGGAGTTGGTCGAGGACCGCTGGCTCGACGACGCCGACTACGCGCGCCGCTTCACGGAGGACCGCCGGCTGCTGGACGGCTGGGGGTCTGAGCGGATCGAGCGGCGCCTGCGCACGCTCGGCGTCGCGGAGGAGCACGTCCGCGCCGCGGTCGGCCAGCGTGGTGCGGGTGAGGAGCTCGAGGCCGCCCTCGACCTCCTGCGCAAGCGCTTTCCCGATCCGCCCGCCGATCCGCGTGAGCGCAACAAGGCGCTCGGGGTGCTCGCCCGCAAGGGCTTCGAGCTCGAGTTGGCCTACGACGCCCTGCGCAGGCATGCGGGCGTCGGCCTCGACGACTGAGACCGCGGCGCACCTGGGCGTTGCGTCGCGGGCCGCGCGGTACTACGATCAAGCGATCGACAGACCGGTCGGACGACCGACGTGAAAGTCCCGCAAACCAAGACCTTTTCGTTGTTCCTGAACCTCGTTCACCCCGATGCAGTGACGGCAACGCCGTACCCCCGCACCCACCAACGACCCGCGATCTCGCCACCCTCCGCCGCCAACTGACTGCTCACGTCCGCGCCTTGAAGCGGGCGAGGCCCACGCTGCCCGCCGCTCGCCCGGCCGGGCTGTCGATCCACACCACCCCAACACCGCGCACGGCCCGCTGACGGCCCTGCGCGCTGAGACCAATCGGAGCCGGCCGCCCCACGGGCACGCCGGGAGGGAGAAGGAATCGACATGAGCATGGGAGTCGCGGTCGTCCTGCTGGTCGCCGCCGTACTGCTCGCCGGCGTCGTCGTCTGGGGGGTGCTCACCCTCGCGCGGCGCCTGCCGCCCGCCGGTGCGGGCCTCACCGCTCCGCCGCCGCACGACGCGGCCGCCGGTCGTCAGGCCGGGTACGCCTATCCGGCCGGGCACGCTGCGAGCCTGGCCGGCGATCGACCGGCCGGCCCCAACGGCCACCACGCGCCCGTTCAGGCCTCCACCGGGTCCGCCGAGGCCGGCGCGGGCGCCGATTCCCGCCGCCGCGCGGCCGACGCCCACCCGGCGCCGGCCGCCAACGGCGCCTCCGCGCTGTCGGCCGCTCCTGCCTCGACCCACACCGGCGCCAACGGCCGCGCCGACCGCGCTCCGGCCACGCCCCGTCCGGGGGCCGCGGACGCCGGCCCCGCCGTCGGGACCCCCGCGGGCGCCGTCGCGCTCCGCGGACCGGCCACCGAGCTCGTGCGGCGCGAGGAGCGACTCCACGCCGGCGAGGACCGCCTCGACGTGCGCGCCGACGAGCTCTCAGACCGCGAGCGGAGCATCGGCGACCGCGAGGCGGCGGTCGCGGCACTGCGCGAGGAGCGCATCCGGGCGCTGGAGGCCGTGTCGGGCCTCGGTGCCGCGCAGGCGAAGGCGCTGCTGCTCAAGGACCTCGAGGGCGAGCTGCGCCACGAGGCGGCCCGGCTCGTGCGCCAGGTCGAGGCCGAGACCAAGCGCGACGCCGATCGCCGCGTGCGCAACATCCTCTCCGTCGTCATGCAGCGGATGGCAGCCGGGCACGCGACGGAGACCACCGTGTCCGTCGTGCAGCTCTCCGCCGACGACATGAAGGGCCGGATCATCGGCCGGGAGGGGCGCAACATCCGCGCCCTCGAGCACCTCACGGGGGTCGACTTCATCATCGACGACACGCCCAACGCGGTCGTCCTGTCGGCCTTCGACGGGGTCCGTCGCGAGGTCGCCAGGCTCACGCTGGAGAAGCTGCTCGAGGATGGCCGCATTCACCCGGCGCGGATCGAGGAGACCTTCTACCAGGCCCGCTCCGAGCTCGACACGATCATCGCCAAGGCCGGCGAGGACGCGGCGTTCGAGGCGGGCGTCACCGGCCTGGACGCCGAGCTGCTGCGGATGCTCGGCCGGCTGAAGTACCGCACGAGCTACGGGCAGAACGTGCTCGCGCACTCCGTCGAATGCGCGCACCTGGCCGCGATGATGGCCGAGGAGCTCGGGGCGTCGGCCAAGACCGCGCGTCGGGCCGCGCTGCTGCACGACATCGGCAAGGCCGTCTCGCACGAGGTCGAGGGCCCGCACGCCCTCATCGGCGGTGAGATGGCCCGCAAGCACGCCGAGCCCGAGGCCGTCGCGCACGCGATGGAGGCCCACCACAACGAGGTCGATCCGCAGACCGTCGAAGCGGTCATCGTCCAGGCCGCCGACGCGCTCTCCGGCGCGCGGCCCGGCGCCCGCGGCGAGTCGCTTGAGTCCTACGTCAAGCGCCTGCGCGAGCTCGAGAAGCTCGCCACCCGCCACGCCGGCGTCGACAAGGTCTACGCGATGCAGGCCGGGCGCGAGATCCGCGTCATGGTCGAGCCCGGCGCCCTCGACGACGACGGCATGACCCTCCTCTCCCACGAGATCGCCCGCGAGATCGAGCGCGAGCTCGAGTACCCCGGCCAGATCAAGGTGACGGTCATCCGCGAGTCGCGATCGACGGACTACGCGCGCTGAGCCGCGCGCGCGGACGCGGCGGACCGCCAGCCGCGCCACCCCGTCCGTCGCGCACCGTGGTCGGGCACGCAGACCCTGACGGTCCCCACGCGCGACCAGGCCCGGCCGGAGGGGACGTGGCGGGATCGGCGAACCGCCGCGTGCCGAGCCGCCGCACGTCGCCCGCCGAGGCCGCCCGCGCGCGCCGGTAGCCTCCCCGGCGCGATGCCGAGCTTCCACGTCACCACGTTCGGGTGCCAGATGAACGAGCACGACTCGGAGCGGATGAAGGGCATGCTCGAGTCGCTCGGGTACGCCGAGGCGCCGGCCCGCGACGACGCCGACCTCATCCTCTTCAACACCTGCTCGATCCGCGAGAAGGCGGACGAGCGGTTCGTCTCCCACCTCCAGCACGCCGCGTTCCTCAAGCGCCAGGACCCCGAGCGCGTGATCGGCGTCGGCGGCTGCTGGGCGCAGTCGGTCAAGGACGAGGTCTTCCGCCAGTTCCCCTACGTCGACGTCGCCTTCGGCCCCGGCCAGGTGCACAAGCTCGCGGAGTTCCTGACGAGCGACAGCCTCACCGCGCAGGGCTTCTTCGAGTTCGAGGGCTTCACCGGCCACCTGCCGCCCAAGCGTGCCCGCGAGACCCAGGCGTGGGTGCAGATCAGCGCCGGCTGCAACATGAAGTGCTCCTACTGCATCGTCCCCTCGACGCGGGGCCGCGAGGTCTCGCGCCCCCTGGAGGAGCTCGTCGCGGAGGTCAGCGGCCTCGTCGCCGACGGTGTCCGCGAGGTCACGCTGCTCGGGCAGAACGTCAACTCCTACGGGACCCGGCTGCGGCCGCAGCGCTCCTTCGCCGAGCTGCTGCACGCCCTGGACGCCATCGACGGCCTCGACCGGATCCGCTACACGAGCCCGCATCCCTCGCACATGGGGGAGGACGTCGTCCGCGCCCACGCCGAGCTCGCCTCGGTCTGCGAGCACGTCCACCTGCCGCTGCAGGCCGGCTCGTCGCGCGTCCTGAAGGCGATGCGGCGCACCTACGACCGCGGGCGCTTCCTGGACCGCGTCGCCCTGCTGCGCGAGCACGTGCCCGACATCGCGATCACGACCGACATCATCGTCGGGTTCCCGGGGGAGACGGAGGCCGACTTCGCCGAGACCCTCGAGGTCTGCGAGACGGTCGGCTTCGACGGCGCGTTCACCTTCAACTACTCACCGCGCCGCCACACGGAGGCCGCGGAGTTCACGGCGGGGCTGGTCGCCCCCGAGGTCATGGCCGACCGGATGGACCGGCTCGTCGCGGTCGTGCAGCGGCGGGCCCGGGAGCGCGCGCAGCGGTTCGTCGGCCGCACGCTCGACGTGCTGGTGGAGGGCGCGGCGCGGCGCGACCCGTCCCAGCTGCGCGGGAAGTCGCGCTTCGGCAAGACGGTCTACTTCACGGGCCTCGGGGCTGCGGGCGAGGTCGTGCCCGTGCAGATCCACAGCGCAACGTCGCAGACGCTGACCGGCGAGGCCTCGCTGCTCGCCAACCTCGTGGCGTCGTAGCGATTCGCAACTGCCGGTTCCGGGCACACCCGGCGCATGGCTGAAGATCGAATCTGGTTCATCACGGGTGCCTCCCGGGGCTTCGGCAAGGAGTTCGCCAAGGCCGCGCTCGAGCGCGGCGACAAGGTGGCCGCCACGGCGCGCGACACCTCCGCGGTCGACGACCTCGTCGAGGCGTACGGGGACGCCGTGCTGCCCGTCGAGCTCGACGTCACCGACCGCGCGAACGTCGACGCCGCCGTCTCGCAGGCCCACGAGCACTTCGGGCGTCTGGACATCGTCGTCAACAACGCCGGCTTCGGGCTCGCCGGCGGGGTGGAGGAGGTCACGGACGAGCAGCTCGAGCAGCAGCTCGACGTCAACCTCTTCGGCGCCCTCTGGGTCACCCGTCGCGTCCTGCCGATCCTGCGCGAGCAGAAGTCCGGCTGGATCGTCCAGGTCTCCTCGATCGGCGGCCTCGCCGCGTTCCCGGGCTTCGGCATCTACCACGCGTCCAAGTGGGCCCTCGAGGGCGTCTCCGAGACCCTCGCGCAGGAGGTCGCCGACCTCGGCATCAAGGTCATGATGGTCGAGCCGTCGGGCTTCCGTACCGACTGGGCCGGCAACTCGATGTCGCGCGCCGAGCCGATCGCCGACTACGCCAGCGTGCTCGGGGAGTTCCACGAGCGCATGCAGGAGGAGAACAACGGCACCCAGCCCGGCAACCCCGAGAAGGCCGCCACCGCGCTGATCGAGGCGCTGGACTCCGACGACCCGCCGTTTCGCCTGCTGCTGGGCAACCGGGCCTTCGAGACGGCTGTGGACCGCTACGAGTCGCGCCTCGAGGGCTTTCGCAAGGTCGAGGCCATCGCTCGCGGCGCCGACGACTAGGCGCCCTTCCGTCTGCCCCTCATGCGAACATGCGTTCGCATGAGGTGGCACGAGCAGATCGCGTGGAAGGACCAGGAGCAGCGGCTCCCCGGCCTGGGTGACGCCGGGGCCGTGGTGCGCACCTTCGACGCGCCGGAGGCGCTGGACACCCGCTTTTACGAGATCCGCGCGAAGTCGGTCCTCAATCGCGTCCCCGGGGCGACGAAGCTCCCGTTCGGCTGGACGGTGAACCCCTACCGGGGCTGCAGCCACGCCTGCTGCTACTGCTTCGCCCGTCCGACGCACGAGTACCTCGGCCTCGACGCCGGGCGGGACTTCGATCGGGAGATCATCGTCAAGGTCAACGCGCCGGAGGTGCTGCGGGTGCAGCTGGCCCGGCCGTCGTGGAGCGGGGACCACATCGCGCTGGGGACCAACACCGATCCCTACCAGTGGGTGGAGGGCCGCTACAAGCTCACCCGGGGGATCCTCGAGGCGCTGCGTGACGCCCGCAACCCGTGCTCGGTGCTGACGAAGTCCCCGCTGCTGCTGCGCGACCTGGACGTGATGCTCGAGCTCGTCGAGCTCGTCGGGTTCTCGGCGTGCCTGTCGATCCCCACCCTGGACGAGCAGGCCTGGCGCGCGACGGAGCCGCACACGCCGCATCCGCGCAAGCGGCTGGAGGCGGTGGCCAGGCTCAACGCGGCCGGAGTCCCGACGGGGGTGCTCGTCGCACCGCTGATGCCCGGCATCAACGACGCGCCCGAGCAGGTCGAGGCGGTGGTGGCGGCCTGCGACGAGGCGGGGGCGACCCGGATCGGTGGGCAGGCGCTGTTCCTGCGCGGATCGACGCGTGACGTGTTCATGGGGTGGCTGCGGCAACAGCGCCCCGACCTCGTCGCACGCTACGAGGCGCTCTACGGGCAACGGGCACGGCTGGCCGGGGCGGAGAGGCGCACGGTCGAGGGGCCGCTCTCGACCCGGGTCGCCGCGCGCCGGCGGCCGGACATGGCGGCCCGGTTCCAGCGCGGGGCGCCGGTGGCGGAGCTCGGCCGTGCGCACGACGGCGGCGACCGCCCGGCGGAGGGGTTCGCCGGGCTGCCCGTCGCCGTGCGTGCCGGCACGGTCACCGGCGTCGGGCGCAGCGATGCGGATGCCCCTGCAGGGCGCGAACGCCCAGCCGGTGCGGCCGGACGCACCCCGGAACCGGTCCAGGAGGCGTTGTTCTAGCGGGCTGTGAGGCAGGGCACAGGTGGGGTGGATCGGCCCATGTGCAGGGCAATCACGGGTACCCCTCGTGCAATGCCCTTTCCGCTGCGACAACGCATCGAGCGCACCCGCCCCGGTGGCGCCCGCGCCCTGAAGGCGTCGGCACGACAGGCGGCCAAGCGCGCCCGCATGGAGCTCCTCGTGGTGATCCCGCTCCTCGCGGCGGTCATCCTCGTCAACGCCCACCGACAGGACTGGTTCCCCGCCGAGGCGCAGACCGCGGTCCGCGTCGGGGTCGCCGTCGGCATCGGGCTGCTCGGCGTCCTGCTGTCCCGCGACCTCGGCCGCAGCGCGGTGCCCTGGCTGTTCCGGCGCCTGGACGTCGGCACGGCCGGGGTGATCGGGTTCCTCCTGCGCCTCGCGCTCCTGGTCACGACGGTCCTCGCCGTGTGCTCCGTGGTCGGGATCGACTCCGGCACGCTGGCCATCGGCGGCGCGGTGTTCGCGGTCGTCTTCGGCCTCGCGGCCCAGCAGACGCTCGGCAACGTGATCGCCGGCCTCGTGATCATCGCCGCTCAGCCGTTCCGGGTGGGGGAGCGCGTACGCATGCAGGCCGGCGGGCTCGCCGGGCAGCTCGAGGGCACGGTCACCAGCCAGGGGCTGCTCTACACGACCCTCGCCCAGGGGTCGGACTCGATCATGGTGCCGAACACGACGGTGCTTTCCGCCGCGGTCGTCCCGCTGCGCGAGCCCTCCGGCGTCGACCTGCGCGCGCGCCTGCGCCCCGACGTCAAGCCAACCGAGGTCCAGGCCGCCGTCGGACGCGGCGTCCGCACGGAGGTTCGCGGCGAGATCCAGGTCGGGCTCGAGGAGGTCGACGCCGACGCGGTCGTCGTGCGCGTCAACGCCACGCCGGAGAACGCCGAGGAGGGCGCCCAGCTCGCCGATGAGGTCCTCGCCGCGATCGGCACCCTTGCCGTCGAGGGGCGCACAGGCGAGCGTGAAGCGGCCCGCAGCGGCCCGCGCCGCCGCGGCGCGCACGTCTAGCGCTTGTCGCGCTGCGCCTCGCCCATGCGCTCGCCGATGGCCCGGGCCCCGAGCACGCGCTGCACGGCGTTGACCGGCCGCGGCGCGAGCCCGGCCAGGGCGGCGCCGACCTTGATCGGCAGGGACGCGACGTCGACCTCGGCGCGACCGCCCTCCACGGCGCGAACGACCGCCCGGGCCACGGCCTCCGGGCGCTTGGCACCCGCGTAGAACGGCAGCTCGACGCCGGCGTCGTCGAGCATCCCGGCGCCGGTGATGAAGCCGGGGAAGACGGTCGAGACGCCCACGCCGGTGCCGATCAGGTCCTCGCGCAGGCCGAGCGCGAAGCCGCGCAGGCCGAACTTCGTCGCGGAGTAGACGCCGGACCCGGGCGAGGCGGCCTTGCCCGAGAGGGAGGAGATGAAGACGACGTGGCCGCTGCCGCGCACGACCATCGGCTCCGCCAGCGCCCGGGCGAGCAGCATCGGTGCGCGCAGGTTGACGTCGATGGCCCGCTCGAGCTGCTCCGGCGTGTACTCGAGCACCGGCCCACTCGCGGGGAGGCCGGCGTTAGCCACCAGCAGGTCGATGTCACCGGCGGCGGCGACCAGCTCCTCCACGCCGGACGCGGTCGCCAGGTCCGCGACGATCGGCTCGCCGTCGACGGCCGCCGCGACCCGCTCGAGCACGTCAGCGCGCCGGCCCGTGAGCACGAGCCGCGCCCCGCGCGCCCGAAGCCCGTGGGCGATCGCCTGGCCGAGGCCGCCCGTCGCGCCCGTCACGAGCGCCCGCCGTCCGTGCAGGTTCATGCGCCCATCCTTCCCGAACCGCGGCCGCGGCGCGCCCCCGTCGCCGCCGCGGCGCGCAACCCGGGCACGTCGTGGTGGGTGGGGACCTCGAACGTGCCCCACCCCCGAGCGCCGCGTCAACCGGGTTGCGAGACTCCGGCTCATGCCGTCCGTCCTCGCCCTGTTCGGGCCCACCGGCGTGGGGAAGACCGCCGTCGCCGTCGCCGTGGCGGAGCGACTGCGCGCGCGGGGGGAGGACCCCGTCGCCATCGGGGCCGACGCGATGCAGGTCTACGCCGGGCTCGAGATCCTGACCGGCGCGGCGTCGCCGGCCGAGCGGGAGCGGCTCGAGCACCGCCTGGTCGGCGTCCTCGCGGTCGACGACCCGTGCAGCGCGGGGCGGTACGCGACGATGGCGCACGCCGAGATCGACGCCGCGCTCGCCGCCGGCCGCACACCGCTGGTCCTGGGCGGTACCGGGCTGTACCTGCGCGCCGCGCTCGCCGACCTCGAGCTGCGGCCCCCGGCGGATCCGGCGCGGCGGGCCGCCCGCACGGAGGATCTGCGCCGGCGCGGGCCGGCGGCGCTCCACGAGGAGCTCACCGCCAAGGACCCGGCCGCGGCGGCGCGCACCCCGGTCACGGATCCGCACCGCCTCGTCCGCGCGCTCGAGCTGCTCGACGGTGGGCACGTCCCGCCGCCCGGTGCGGAGTCGAGCCGCCTGTGGACCACCGACACCCGCCTGCCGACCCGTCTGGTCGCCCTGACGATGGACCGGGACGAGCTCTACGCGCGCATCGAGGACCGCGTCGATGCGATGGTCCTCGCCGGGGCGCAGGCGGAGGTGCACGCCGCGGAGGCCGCGGGCGCCGCCGAGACCGTCCGCAAGGCGGTCGGCTACCGCGAGCTGCTCGCGGGCGACGTCGACGCGATGAAGCGCGCGAGCCGCCAGTACGCGCGCCGTCAGCTGACCTGGCTGCGCAAGCTCGACGGGGCCGAGCGCATCGACGTCACCGGCCGCACCCCGGAGGACGTCGCCGCCGAGATCGTCCCCGACGGCACCTAAAGTCGCGTTCGTGCTGCTCCAGCGACAGATCCGCGACTTTAGGTCCGTGGGGGGACGGTGGGCGGGACGGTGACGGCGCGTCCGGTCCGGGTCGAGAAGTGGCAGGCGCTCGGCAACGACTACCTCATCGTCGAGGCGGCGCTCCTCCCGTGGGAGCTGACGCCGGCGCGCGTGCGGCGGCTGTGTGACCCGCACTTCGGGCCCGGCGCCGACGGGGTGCTCGAGCTGTCGGCGCCCACCGAGCGCGGGTTCGTCGCCCGCCTGCGCATCTTCAACCCCGACGGCTCGGAGGCCGAGCTGTCGGGCAACGGCGCCCGCGAGGCGATCCTCTACCTGCGCCACCGCGGCTGGACCGACGCGGACACGTTCTCGATCGAGACCGTCGCGGGGGAGATCCGCCCGACGATCACCGGCCCGGACACCTGCACGGTCGACATGGGCCGTGCGAGCCTGGGCGACGCGGGCGAGTCGCAGGGCCATCGCTTCCAGGCCGTGCGCATCGGCAACCCGCAGTGCGCCATCCGCGTCGACGACCTCGACACGCTCGAAGGGCTCGACCTGCCCGCGATCGGGCCCGGCATCGAGCACGACGACCAGTTCGCCCCCGGCCGCACCAACGTGTCGTTCTGGACCGAGCTCGCGCCGGACCGCATCCGGGCCCGGATCTTCGAGCGCGGCGTCGGCGAGACCCTCTCCTCGGGGACCGGCGCCAGCGGCGCCGCGGTCGCCCACGTCGCCCGCGGCGGCGATTCGCCCGTGACGGTCGTGCTCGACGGCGGCGAGCTCGTCGTGGACGTGGGGGAGGACCTCCACGTCGACCTCACCGGCTGGGCCGTGCCCGTCTACGCCGCGCAGCTCAGCCCCGAGCTCGTCGCGTCGCTCGCGGCCCTCTGAGACCCCACCGGCACCCGGTAGCGTGCCGGGACGATGAGCAGCGCAGCCGCCCACGGCCTGGCGACCTTCGCCGGCGACCGCATCCTCGACGCCTGGTTCCCGCGTCCCGTCCTCGGCACCGAGCCCGCCGACGTCTCCGAGCTCAGCGCCCGCACCGACCCCGCGCGCGGGGTCGAGCGGCGACCGATCACGGTGACGATCGACCTCGACCAGCCGCCGGCCGACGTCCCCGACCTCTACCTGCGGCTGCAGCTGCTCTCGCACACGCTCGTCGCGCCGCACGGCCTCGACCTCGACGGCATCTTCGGCCTGCTGCCCAACAACGCCTGGACGGCCGCCGGCCCGGTCGACCCCGCGCAGGTCGAGACGCTGCGCGCCCGCGGCGAGCTCCCGCGCGTGACCTCCGTGGACAAGTTCCCGCCCCTGCTCGACTACGTGATCCCGAGCGGCGTCCGGATCGCCGACGGCACGCGCGTCCGGCTCGGCGCCCACCTCGCGAGCGGCACGACCGTCATGCACGAGGGCTTCGTCAACTACAACGCCGGAACGCTCGGCGCCTCGATGGTCGAGGGCCGCATCTCCGCCGGGGTCGTCGTGGGCGACGGCTCCGACGTCGGCGGCGGCGCCTCGATCATGGGGACGCTCTCCGGCGGCGGCAAGGCGACCATCACGATCGGCCGCAACTGCCTCATCGGCGCCAACGCCGGCGTCGGCATCTCGCTCGGTGACGGCTGCGTCGTCGAGGCCGGCCTCTACGTCACCGCCGGCACGCCGGTCACCCTCCCCGACGAGTCCGTGGTCAAGGCGGGTGCCCTCTCAGGCGAGGCCGACCTCCTGTTCCGCCGCAACGGCGTCAGCGGCCGCGTCGAGGGGCTGGCGCGCACCGGCTCCTGGGGCGAGCTCAACGCCGCCCTGCACGCCAACGACTAGGCGCGCAGGATCGCGGCCGCCCGCTCGCACACCGCGAGCGGCGGAACGAGCGCCAGCCGGGCGAACCCCGCGCCCTGGGGCCCGAAGAACTCGCCCGGCGAGAGCACCACGCCACGCTCGAGCAGCTCCGGCGTGCGGCCGTGGGGGTCCGCGAGCCAGAGGAACATGGTCGCGTCGCTGCCGACCGACCGCAGGCCCGCGGCCTCGCAGGCCGGCAGCAGCACCGCGCGCTTGGCGGCGTAGGTGGCACGCATCGCCTCCACGTGGGCCTCGTCGTCCCAGGCGAGCACCGAGACCCGCTGGACGAACTCCTGGGGGACCGTGCCGACGTTGGGCCGGTAGCGCTTCAGGGCCGCGACGGCGGCGGGATCCCCGGCCACCCAGCCCGACCGGAACCCGGGCATCGCCGAGCGCTTGGACAGCGTGTTGAGCACGACGACGTTCGTGTGGTCGTCCAGTTCGAGCGCCGAGCGCGGCGGCTCGCCGAAGTAGATCTCCGAGTAGGCCTCGTCGGAGGCGAGGAGGAAGTCGTGCTCGCGGGCCAGCTCCGCGGCGCGCTCGAACAGCGACAGCGGCGCCACGCCCGCGGTCGGGTTGTTCGGGTAGTTGAGCCACAGCAGCCCGACGCGCTCCCAGGTGGCCGGGTCGACGGCGTCGAGGTCCGGCAGGAACCCGTTCGCCGCCGTCAGCGGGAGCTCGAGGATGCCCTTGCCGGCGAACAGGGCGCCACGCTCGGCCACCGGGTAGCAGGGGGAGGGCAGGGCGACGAGGTCCCCGCCCACGATCGACGCCAGGGAGAAGATGACCTCCTTGGTGCCCAGCGTGGGGATCACCTGCGTGTGGGGGTCGACCACCGCGCCGGTGCGGCGCAGGATCCACCCCGCGATCGCCGCCCGCAGCTCGGGCAGGCCCTCGGTGATCGGGTACGGGTTGACCTCGCCGACCGCGCCGGCGACGGCCGCGCGGACGAAGTCCGGCGTGCGCTCGCGCGGCTCGCCCATCCCGAAGTCGAGCACCTCCACGCCCGCCGCGGCCAAGCGGTCCTTCGCCGCCCGCAGGCGCACGAACGGGTACGGCTGCATCGCCTCGAGCGTCGGGTTGAGCCTCACAGCCAGGCCGCCAGGGTCTCGTAGGCGCGGACGAGGTTGGCGATCTCGATCGCCTCGTCGCGCTTGTGCGCCTGCGCCGGTGACCCGGGCCCGAAGTTGACCGCCGGGATGCCGACCGCGGTCAGCTCGGCGACGGGCGTCCAGGCCTGCTTGGGGGCGACGTCGAGGCCGCCGGCGGCGATCAGCCGCTGGACGCGCGGGTGGCTGACCGAGACCGCCCCGCTGGGCGCGTTGCCGACGATCTCGACCCGGCCGTGCTCGCCGCAGCGCTCCCGCAGCCACGCCTCGCCCTCCTCGGGGGTGCGCCCCGGCGCGTAGCGGCCGTTGAGCCAGCACTCGACGTGGTCGGGGACGACGTTGCCCGCGAGACCGCCCGCGATCCGCGTCACCGAGGCCACCTCGACGAACTCCAACCCGTCGAAGGCGACGTGCTGCGGGCCGTGGGAGGCGAGGTGCGCGATCCCGGCCGCGGCCCGCTCGATCGCGTTGTCGGCCAGCCACGGCCGCGCGGAGTGCCCGGCGATCCCGTCGAAGGTCCAGCGCGCGTTGAGGTTGCCGAGGCAGCCGGCGTGGATCGCGCAGTCCGTCGGCTCGAGGACGATCGCCACCTCGCAGTCCAGCTTGGCCGGCTCGCGAGCGAGCAGCGGCGTGAGCGCGGTGTCGACGAACGGCAGCTCCTCGCGGGGGAAGAACACCGCGGAGGCCGCGTGTCCGGCGAGGAGCAGCTCGATCATCACCGCGAGGCCGCCCTTCATGTCCGAGGCGCCGAGACCGTGCACGCGCTGGGCGTCGCGCGAACCGGGCCGGTTGCCCTGCGCCGGGACGGTGTCGAGGTGGCCCGTCAGCAGGACGTCGGGCCGGGCCGGCAGTCCCGCGGGCCGCGCCAGCAGGCACAGGTCGCCCAGGTCCTCGACCTCGCACCCGCCGGCGGCGAGCACCGCGGCGACGTGCTCGAAGAGCGCGCCCTCCTCGTGAGACTCCGATGCGATGTCCACGAGCTCGAGCGTCCGGGCGGCGAGACGGTCGGCGGACATGGCCGGAGGCTATCTTCCCGCCTCCATGCGCTACTGCGGGATCGACGTCTCCGCCCGGTCGGGCAACCAGCAGCTCGTGACGCTCCATGAGCGCCGCGGCTCCGGCGGGCTCGAGCTCGTGGCCACCTTCTACGCCCCCGGGTCGGTCGCGGAGGTCGCGGCCACCATCCAGGGCTTCGGCGCATCGGCGGTCGTCGGGATCGACGCGCCGTCGGGTCACCGCCTCGACCTGCTGCAGCGCGGGGCGGCGCTGCGCGAGACGCTCGGCGTCCCCGAGGGGCGCTACGAGACGATGCGCGTCTGCGACACGCTGCTGTTCCGCCGCGGACTGCCGCTGTACCCGGTCCCCAACGCAAGCCAGCCGCGCAAGGCGTGGGACGCCTGGATGGACGTCGGCTTCGAGCTGTTCGCCGCGCTCGAGTGGCTCGGCCGCTACTTCCCGGCGCCCGGAGGCGCCTACGAGGCCGCCGTCGGCACCAACGCGGTCCACGAGGGGCGGCTGTTCGAGACCTATCCCGACGCGATCTTCTGCACCCTCCTCGGCCACCGCCCGTCGCCGAAGCGCACGCCGTGGGGCCTGCAACAGCGCATCGCCTCGCTCAAGCAGAAGGGCGTCGTGGACGAGGACGGCGGGCTCTGGCACCGCACGCTCGACGAGCTCGACGCCTGCGCCGCGGCCTACACCGCCTATGCCCTCGCCGCCGGGATCGGCACCTGGGTCGGGGACGTGGAGGAGGGCGTGATCGTCCTCCCGACCACCGACCTCGCCTCCCGCTACGACAAGCTGCCCCCGCCCGCCCGGGCGCCGCTGGTCAGCGCCGCCGCTCCCGCCTAGCGCGGGCGGACGTCGAAGCGGCGGTTGGCCAGCGACGGGTTGCGCTCGCGCACCGCGGCCAGGCGGGCCGGGTCGAGCGTCGCCACCGCCACGCCGGGCGCCTCGCCGGCGGCCGCGAGCACGACGCCCATCGGGTCCACGATGAGCGACTGACCGGCGCACGCCGGACCGGTCTGGCCCGCCGCGACCACGAACGCCGTGTTCTCGATCGCCCGGGCGCGCGCCAGCGTCGTCCAGTGGTCCTCCTTCGCCGGCCCGGACGCCCACGCCGCCGGGACGAGCACCACCTCGACACCGGCGTCGACCAGCCAGCGCGCCTGCTCCGGGAAGCGCAGGTCGTAGCAGGTCATGGCCGCGAACCGCAGGCCCCCGGCCGTCCAGGTCGCCGGGGCGACGACGTCCGCCGCCCGGAGCTGATCGGACTCACGGAAGCCGAACGCGTCGTAGAGATGGACCTTGCGATACAGCGCCGCCACGGCGCCGTCGGGCGCGACCGTCAGCAGCGTGTTGGAGGCCCGGTCGCCGTCGAGCGCCTCGGTCATGCCGGCCACGAGCGCCACGCGATGCTCGCGGGCGAGGGCGGCCAGGGCGACAGAGAACGGGCCGTCCAGCGCCTGTGCCCACGTGCGCTGGTCCCCCGCCGGGTCGAACGCCATCGAGTACTCGGGGAGGACGACCAGCTCGGCCCCGGCAGCGGCCGCGTCGGCCACGAGGCCGCCGATGACGTCGAGGTTGCGGGCCTCGTCCGCGGTGGCGGCGAACTGGCCGGCGGCGACGCGGACGGACATGCGGGCACCCTAACCGGGCGTACACTCAAGCGGTGATGGAGCAGCAGCAGCCGCGGGCGGTTCAACGCGCGTTCGCCGTCGGCATCGCGGAGGAGGGGGACGACCTCTCCGAGCTCGAGGAGCTCCTGCGCACCGCCGGCGTCGCGACCGTCGGGACGCTCGTGCAGCACCGCGACCAGCCCCACCCGCAGGTCTACCTCGGTACGGGCAAGGTCCGCGAGGTCAAGTCGCTCGCCAAGGCCGCGGACGCGAACCTCGTGGTCTGCGACGACGAGCTGACGCCACGCCAGCAGCGCAACCTCGAGGACGAGCTCGACCTGCCGGTGCTCGACCGCACGTCGGTCATCCTCGACATCTTCGCCGGCCACGCCCAGACGGCCGAGGGCAAGCTCCAGGTCGAGCTCGCCCAGTTGGAGTACAACATGGCCCGCATGCGCGGGCTGTGGACGCACCTCGAGCGCCTGGGCGCGGGGCGCGGCGTCGGCGGCATCGGGACCCGCGGTCCGGGTGAGTCCCAGATCGAGACCGACCGCCGTCTCGCCCGCGACCGCATCGCCGCGCTGCGCCGGCGCCTCGAGGAGGTCAAGGCCCACCGCGGCACGATGCGCGCCGAGCGCGAGCGCACGCACCTGCCGACGATCGCCCTCGCCGGCTACACCAACGCGGGCAAGTCGACGCTGCTCAACGCGATCACGGGCAAGGAGGACGTGTCGGTCCGCGACCGCCTCTTCCACACGCTCGACCCGACGACGCGCACCGCGCGGATCGAGCATCGCACGTACCTGGTCACCGACACCGTCGGCTTCATCCGCAAGCTCCCGCACGGGCTCGTCAACGCGTTCGCGGCGACGCTCGAGGAGACGATCCGGGCCGACCTGATCCTCCACGTCGTCGACGGCTCCGCACCCGAGGAGGACCTCGAGATGATGCTCGGGGCCGTCCGCGAGGTGCTCGACGAGATCGGCGCCGGCGAGAACGAGCAGCTCCTCGTGCTCAACAAGGCCGACGCGATGGACGACGAGCGCCGCCGCGAGCTGTCCTTCCGCCATCCGGAGGGCCTGCTGGTCTCCGCCGCCACGGGCGAGGGCCTCGACGAGCTGGGGGTGCAGATCGGCGTCGCGTTCGAGCGCACGCTGATCGACGTCGACCTGCTGCTGCCCTACTCCGCCGGGGCGGTCCTGCATGAGCTCCATGAGCTCGACGGCGACCTCGAGCGCGAGGAGACCGAGGCCGGGACGCGGGTCAGCCTGCGCCTGCAGCGCCCCGTGGCCGCGCGCTTCGAGCGCTACGCGGTGGCCCGCAACGGCGCCTCGCCCGACCCGGCCTAGCGGTCGTCGCCTGACCCGCGCAGCACGTCGCGGTCGCGGCGGGAGCGCAGCTTGTCGAGGTTGGCCGCCGCAACCGCCTCGAGCTCCAGCCCGGCCTCCGTGGCGACCTGCGCGACGTACCAGAGGACGTCGCCGAGCTCCTTGCCCAGCGCCTCGCGCCGCTCGGCGGTGAGAACGCCGCCGTCGTCGCGGAGCAGCTTCTTGACCTTCTCGGCCACCTCGCCCGCCTCGCCGCTGAGCCCGAGCGTGGGGTAGACGAGGTTGTTCCCGGCGTCCGGGTACACGGCGGTCGCCCGGGAGTCGCGCTGGTAGTCGGAGAGCTGCATCGAACGGGACGCTACCGGGCATACGGGCGGGCATGAGGAGCCTGGGGAGGACCTTGACGATCGCCGCCGCCTGCGTGGCGGCGCTCTCCGCCGCGCCTGCCGCGGCCGACGCGCTGGAGCCGCCACCGCCGCCCGGCGCCAACGTGCCCTGCAAGCCGACCGCGGCGCACCCGGACCCCGTCGTCCTGGTCCACGGGACGTTCGCCAACCGGAGCAACTCCTTCCAGGCGCTCGCGCCGACGCTGAAGGCCAAGGGCTTCTGCGTCTACGCGCTCGACTACGGCGCCTACGCCGGCTCGGCGGCGCTGGGCATCTACGGGACCGGCCCGATCGCCCGCTCCGCCCGGCAGCTGCGCGACTACGTCGACGGCGTCCTGCGGGCGACGGGGGCCGCCAAGGTCGACATCGTCGGCCACTCCCAGGGCGGGATGATGCCGCGCTACTACATCAAGAACCTGGGCGGGGCGGCCAAGGTCGACGATCTCGTCGGGCTCTCGCCGTCCAACCACGGCACGAGCAACCCGTTCGCCGCACCCTCGGGCCTGCTGTGCCCCGCGTGCGCGCAGCAGGCCACCGGGTCGCCGTTTTTGACCGCGCTCAACGCGGGCGACGAGACGCCGGGCACGGTCCGCTACCGGGTGATCGCGACCCGCTACGACGAGGTCGTGATCCCGTACACCTCCGGCTTCCTCTCGGGGGCGACCAACATCACGCTGCAGAACCGCTACCCGGCCGACCTCTCCGACCACCTGGCCATCCTCTACAGCCCCGGCGCGATCTCGCTCGTGCTCGGCGGGCTCGACTAGGGCCGGTCGAGCAGGCCCTCGGAGCGCAGGAACGCGCGGGCGACGGCGGCCGGATCAGCGCCGGCGCTCGCCTTCGCGTTCATCCGCTGCATCGCCTCCGTCGTGAGCGCGGCGCTGACCCGGTTCAGCGGGACCTCCAGCGCCCGGCCGAACTCGGCGAGGACGTCGTCGGAGACGAGGGGCGCGACGTTCTGGGCCCCGAACAGGCCGCGCGGGTCGGTGAGGAGGCGGACGTCGTCGGCCGCCAGCTCGCCGTCGGTGGTGAAGACGCTGCCGGCGGTCAGGCGGCCGGCGCGCAGCGCGGCGTAGACCCTTCCGATCGGCACCGAGCGATAACGGGCCTTGAGGTCGTAGACGTCCTGGAGGCCACGGAACCCCTGGAAGCGCGTGCGGTACTCCGGCGAGCCGCCGAGCGTGACGCGGCGCCCGAGCCGCCGCAGGTCCTCGAGGCTCGAGACGTGCTTCGCCGCGGCGGTCGTCTCGAGCATCCCGACGGCGTCCTTGTTCTCGAACGGGGTCATGTCGAGCAGCCGGAACCCCCTGCCGCGCTCGAAGCGCTGGGCCGCGCGGTACGCGGTCCCCGGGTCCTGCGGGATGCGGCGCTCGCCCTTGACGACGGACAGGATCGTCCCCGTGTACTCGGGGTAGACGTCGATCGCGTCAGCCTCCAGCGCCCGGTGCGTGACCTCCGTGGCGCCGATGTCGCGCTTGAGCTCGACCTTGATCCCCCGGGCGCGCAGCGCCTGCGCGTAGAGCTCGCCGAGCACGTGCTGCTCCGTGAAGTTCTTCGTCCCGAGCCGCACCGTCGCAACGTCGTCGCCGGAGCCACGCAGCCCGCGCCGCGGTTCCCCACCGCAGGCGACAAGGACCAGCATGAGCACGACCGCCGGCGGCACGAGCCTCCGCATCGGCGTTGAACCTAGTTCAGATCCCGGCGGCGCGCCTGGCCGCCGCGTGCGCGGCGTCCTCGAGCGCATCGTCGAGCGGGACGAGGCTGCCGGGCGCCAGGCCGAGCGCCGTCGCGATCAGCCAGTCCGCCAGCCAGGCGTTCTTGGGCAGCAGCGGCCCGTGCAGGTAGGTGCCGAGGACGTTGCCCTCCAGGACGCCCTCGAAGCCGGAGGCGCCGTCGTTGCCGTGGCCGGCGAGGACGCGACCCAACGGGGTCGCGCCGGGGCCGAGCCGCGTGCGCCCGCCGTGGTTCTCGAAGCCGGCGAGCGTCCGCGGACCGGCGAGGCCGGGAAGGGTGACCTCGATGGCGACGTTGCCGATCAAGCGCGGGCCCTCGGCGCGAACGGTGCGCAGGTCCACGAGCCCCGAACCGGGGAGCGAGCGCCCCGGTGCGAGCTCGTAGTCGGCGCCGAGCAGCTGGTAGCCGCCGCAGACGGCGAAGACGACGGCGCCGCGGTCGGCGGCGGCATGGAGGGCGTCGCGCTTGACCGTCGCGAGGTCCTCGGCGCACAGGGCCTGGTCGCGGTCCTGGCCGCCGCCGAGGTAGAGGAGGTCATGGGCCTCGGGGTCCAGCGCCTCGCCGATCTGGGCCCCGGCGAGCTCGAAGCCGATCCCGCGCCACTCGCAGCGCCGTTGCAGGAACAGGAGGTTCCCGCGGTCGGCGTAGATGTTCATCAGGTCCGGGTACAGCGCGCAGACCCGCAGCGTCGTCTCAGCCACGCAGCAGCACCACCGCGGAGCCGACGTGGTCCTCGGTCGGGGGGATCCGGTGCCCGGGGGCCGGGAGGAGGCCGGCGGCCGCGCCCTCGGCGGTGAGCGTCGGGGCGTCGACGCGGCGCAGGTCGATCGCGTCGTCGGCCGACGTGCGCGTCCCGTCCGGACCCTGGACGGTGCGGATCCGCTCGATCCGCGCGACGGCGGGGGACAGCCGGACGGCGACCGGCTGGGACTCGAAGCGCCAGCCCTCGGCCTCCACGACGTCGGCCGCCGGCAGCTCGATCCCCGGCTCCTCCGAGAACGCGGTCAGCTCGTCGGCGATCGCCAGCGCCAGGAGGCCCCCGGGGGCGAGCACGCGGCGGGCGCCCGCGAAGAACGCGGGCCGGTCGCCGAGCAGCTGCACGGTCTGCATCGGGACGAGCACGAGCGGGAACGGCCCGAGGCCGTCCGGGAGCGCCTCGGCGTCGGCGACGACGGTCGCGACGTCCAGCCCGGCGCGGACCGCGCGCTCGGTCAGCGCGGCCAGCAGCCCCGCGTCGCTGTCGAGCGCGGTGACGGCGTGACCGTGCTCGGCCAGGTCGAGCGCGACGCGGCCGGTGCCGGCGCCGACGTCGAGCACCGGGCCGGCGGCCTGCATCGCCAGGCCGCGCCACAGCGGCAGGTCCGCCCGGTAGGCGTGGCACTCGGCGTCGTGGAAGGCGACGGCGGCGTTCATCGCCAGTAGTCCTTCGCCTCGCCGCGGCGGGCCAGCAGCTCGCGCAGCTCGATCAGCGCCGTGTAGGTGGGCAGCACGTAGAGCGGGCCGCTGCCGGCCAGGGCGCGGTCCAGGGCGGGCTCGAGCGCCTCGACCACCTCCAGCCGGTCCGGGTCCAGCCCGGCGTACTTCAATCGCACCGCGAGCTCGGCGGCGCGCGACCCCGCGCACACCATGCGACCGATGTGGGGTGCCAGCAGCTCCCAGTCGGCGTCCCAGACCCACGAGACGTCGCGGCCGTCGGCGATCCGGTCGTTGAGCACCCCGAGGACGTCGAGCTCTGCGCCCTCGAGGCCGACCGTGCGCAGGACCTCGTTGGCGCCCGCAGGGTTCTTGATCAACAACAGGGACGTCTGGCGGCCACGCAGCTCGAGCGTCTCGGCGCGGCCGAACGCGGGGGCGACGCCGGCGAGCCCGGCGGCGATCTCCTCGAGCGTGGCACCGAGCTCGAGGCACAGCGCGGCGGCCGCGAGGGCGTTGTAGACGTTGTAGAGGCCGGGCAGCGGCAGCTCGACCTCGGTCTGCCCGCCGTCGGCGTGGAGGGTGAAGGCCGCGGCGCGGATGCCCTTCAGCCGCACGTCGGTGGCGCGCACGGACGGCTCGGGCCGGTCACCGTCTCCGTTCGGGCAGTGGTAGCGCCCGAGGTGGCCGAGGTAGATCGCGTCGTAGACGTAGGGCGCGCCGCAGCGGCGGCAGTGCTTGGAATCCGCCGCGTGCTGCATCTGGGGTCGCGCGAGCGCGTCGTCGTCGACGCCGAAGAACCGGACGCGGCGGTGGTCGCGGCCGAGGTCGGCGACGAGCGGGTCGTCGGCGTTGAGGACGAGGGCGGTGGCGGCCGGGAGCGTCGCGACGGTCTCGGCCCAGCGGTCGCCGATCGTCTCGAGCTCGCCGTAGCGGTCGAGCTGGTCGCGGAACAGGTTGGCCAGCAGGATCGCCCGGGGATGCAGCGCGTCCACGAGGCCGCCGAGCCAGAACTCGTCGACCTCGAACAGGCCGAGGTCCCCGTCGACGCGCCGTCCGCCGGCGCTCGCGGCGTCGGCGAGCGCGCTCGCGATGCCGCCGGCCATGTTGGCCCCCGCGCGGTTGTGCACGAGGCGGGTCCCGCGGCGCTCGAGCACCGAGGCGACCATCGCGGCGCTCGTCGTCTTCCCGTTCGTCGCGGAGAGGACGACGGAGCCCTCGCCCAGGCGCCCGGCGAGGTGCGCGATCGCGTCGGGGTCGATCCGGGTGAGGACCTTCCCGGGCAGCGACGTGCCCCCGCCGCGGCGCGCGAGGCGCGACAGGGTCCCCGCGGCCCGTGCGGCGGCGAGCCCGGCCGTCAGTCGTCCGGCGCTCAAGGCGCGAGCACCCGCAGGGCGCCGGGCAGCACCCGGATGGTGGCCGGCAGCTCGGCCACGGGATCGCCGTCGGCGAACGTCGTGAACGCCCGGTCGGCCTCGAAGCGGATCTCCTTCCCGCGCAGGAAGGTCAGTGAGGGGTGATCCACGTGCGTGCCCCGGAAGACCTTCGGGAGCACCTTGAGGAAGTCCCACTTGCCGCACGCGCCGAGCAGCACGACGTCGAGCTCACCGTCGTCGAGCGAGGCGTGCGGCACGTAGCGCATCCCGCCGCCGTACATCCCGGAGTTGGCGACCGACACGGAGTAGCCGGCGAACTCGTGCAGGACGCCGTCGACGGTGACCCGCCACAACGCGGTGCGCCACGGGCCGAGCGCGCGCAGCGTGGCGTAGAGGTAGACGGCGTTGCCGAGCGGCAGTCGCGTGGCGTTGGCGATCACCTGCACGTCGGAGTCCAGGCCTGCGGAGGCGATGCCGAGGTAGGTGATGCCGTCCGCGTCGGCGACGTCGACGGCCCGGATGCGGTCCCCGCAGGCGACGGCCACCGCGGCCTCCGGGCCTTCGGCGATGCCGAGCTTGCGCGCGAAGTCGTTGCCGCGGCCGCCGGGGATGACGGCCAGGACGCCGTCGGTGCCGCGCAGCTCGCCGGCGATCGCGCCGGTGACGCCGTCACCGCCCATCGCGGCGGCGACCTCGCCGTGCTCCAGCGCCTGGCGGGCCAGCACCCGCGCGTGGTCCAGCGACCGGGTGCGCACGGTGCGCACGGACACGCCGTGGTGGCGGAACGCGGCCTCGACGGCGGGCAGCTTGCGCTCGGCACGGCCGCCGCCGGCACGCGGGTTGACGATCAGGCACACGTCGCGTGGCATGGACCGGGGCAGCGTAGGACCCGGCGCACCGGCGGGTCGGTCGGGAGGGTGCGTGCTCCTAGCGTTCCGTCGCATGCGTCTGCGCGTCCTCGGGTCCCTGCTCCTGTCCGCCCTCGTGCTCGGCGCCTGCGGCGGCGCAGACGACGACGGCGGCGGTGAGACCGCGGCGGCGACGCCGACCCCGGTGCGCTGCGCCGACGTCGACGCGCCCGCCGCCAAGCCGGATGGCGGCGCGAAGAAGCCGACGGGCCGGCTGGACCCCGCCAAGACGTGGACGGTGACCTTCAAGACGTCCTGCGGCTCGTTCGCGATCGAGCTCGACGTCAAGCAGGCGCCGAAGACGGCCGCCTCGTTCGCCTCGCTGGCCGAGCAGGGCTTCTACGACGACACGATCTTCCACCGCATCGTGCCCGGCTTCGTGATCCAGGGCGGTGACCCGACGCAGAGGGGCAGCGGCGGGCCGGGCTACAGCGTGCGGGAGACGCCGCCGAGCAGCCTGCGCTACCTCAAGGGCGTCGTCGCGATGGCCAAGACCGGCGCCGAGCCGGCGGGCACGTCCGGCAGCCAGTTCTACGTCGTCACCGGCGAGGACGCGGGGCTGCCGCCGGACTACGCGCTCGTCGGCGAGGTCTCCGAGGGCATGGACGTCGTCGATGCGATCGGACAGCTCGGTGACGCGAGCGAGCAGCCGACGCAGCCCGTCGTCGTCGAGTCCGCGAGCGTGGCGTCCTCCTAGCGGACGGCCGGACTCACGCGGGCCGCGCCGGACGGCGTCCGCGCTCCCGCAGCCCGGCGAGCACGAGCAGCACCGCGATCGCCAGCGTGACCGCGGCGACGCCATGGAGGCCGGCGCTGCTCGCCGGGTCGCCGAGCGCGAGCCCGATGAGGGCCGTGGCGCCGATCGCGCCGAAGAAGCGGAACGTCTGGAACAGCCCCGCCGCGGCGCCGGTGCTGGCCGGCGGCGCCGCGGCGTAGAGCGCGCTCTGCAGGCCGAGGTTGTTGAAGCCGCCGGGAACGCCGAGGATGGCCGCGGCGACGACGATCACCGCGACGGGCGTCGCGTCCCCGACGACGAGCAGCACGGCCGAGCCGAGCGTCAGGAACGTCGAGCCGATCAGCAGTGCCGGGCGCGGGCCGCGCCGTGCGACCACCCGCGCCGCCAGCGGGGTGACGAGCACCCCGACGCCGGCGATCGGCAGGATCAGCAGGCCGGCGGTCCCGGCCCCGTAGCCGCGTGCGTCCTCGAGCCACTGGGGGACCGCGAAGAACGCGCTGTAGAAGACGACGTTGACGGCCGCGTACTGGACGAACACGGCGAGCAGCCGGCGGTCGAGGATGACCGCGAGCTCGAGCAGCGGCGTGCGCGCCCGGCGCTCCCACCAGGCGAGCCCCGCCAGGCCCGCCAGGCCGACGGGGAGCAGCCACCAGCGCGGCGACGGGTCGCCGAGGGAGAGCACGAAGCCGAGGACGCCGCCGAGGCCGGCGAGGAACAGGCCGATGCCGCCGACGTCGAGCAGCTCGGTGACCTGGCGGCGCTGCGCCGGCCGGGGCGGGTCGGCCGGCAGCGCCCGCAGCGCCCACGGCAGGCCGCCCGCGGCGAGCACGGCGTTGACGGCGAAGATGCCCTCCCAACCCGTCGTGACGACGAGCAGCCCGCCGAGCACCGGCCCGAGCGCGGCGCTGGTGGCGTTGGCGACGTTGATCGCGCCGAGGGTCGACGGCGGCGGTGCGTCGCCGACCGCCTCGCGGCGCAGGATCGCCATCCCGGCCGGGAAGGCGCAGGCGGTCCCCAGGGCCGTGAGGACGCGCGCGACGAGGAGCCAGCCGAACGACGGCGCGAGCGGCCCGATGACGCCGCTGATCCCGACGAGGATCCAGCCGGCGCAGAACACGTGCTTGGGACCGATCAGGTCGGCGAGCCGGCCCGCCAGCGGCTGTCCGACCGCGGCGGCCAGGTAGAAGCCCGAGATCAGCCACGTGACCGTCACGAGCGTGACGTCGAAGTCCTCGCGCAGCGTCACGAGCGCGACGGCGATCATCGACGAGTTCAGCGGGTTCAGCAGCATGCCGAGCAGGAGCGGGAGGACCAGCCGGCGCGGCACGCGCTGGACGCTACTGCGGCACGGAGCCCTCCAGCGCGAGCAGGGCGGACTTGCGCTCGACGCCGCCCGTGTAGTGGCCGAGCCGCCCGGAGGCGGGGAGCACGCGGTGGCAGGGGACGACGACGGGGACGGGGTTGGTGGCCATCGCCGTCCCGACCGCGCGAGCGGCGCCCGGCCTGCCCGCGCGCGCCGCGAGCTCGCCGTAGGACACGGTCTCACCGCGCCGCGTCGAGTCGCGCAGGGTCGCGAGCACCGTGCGGCGGAACGGGGCGGCGACGAGCGCGAGGTCGACGGGAAGCTCCAGCTCGCCGGGAAGGTCGCCTTCCAGCCAGGCGAGCAGCACCTCCGTCGTGTCGCGCAGCTCCCGCGGGGCGCGCAGCACGCGCGGGCCCACGCGCTCGGCGATCGTCGCCAGCACCGCGTCCTCGGCGAACTCGGGGTAGGCGACCCGCAGCAGCCCCGTCGCTCCTGCGGCGACCGTGAGGCGGCCGAGGGGGGAGTCGACCGGCGCGTACAGCGCGTCGGCCAGCCCGTCGCGGACGGCGTCGGCGGCGAACGCCTCGAGCAGGTGGTCGGGGAGGGGGGTCATGCGGTGCTCCTCTCGCGCAGGGTGCGCACGGCGGTGGAGACGCGCTGGCGGGCGGCGGCGGACGAGCAGTCCAGCCGCAGCGCGATCGCGTCGTAGGAGAGGTCGTCGACGAAGCGCAGTCGCAGGGCGTCGCGGGCGGGGTCAGACAGGTCGCCGATCAGCGACTCGAAGGCCGCGATCGCCGCCGGGTCCTCAGCGGCGGTGGACGGGCCGTCCCGGCGGGCCAGCTCGTCGCGGCCCGGGTCGTCGGCCAGCGCCACGACGTCTGCGACCGCCGTCTCGCGGGCCGCGGCGCGGTGGACGTCCATCGCCGTGGTGAAGACGATCCGGTGCAGCCACGCCCGCAGGTGGTCGGCGTGGCGCAGGCGCGGGTAGGCCCGCAGCGCCCGCAGCAGCGCCTCCTGGACGACGTCCTCGGCGCGCCCGGGGTCGCTCAGCCGCCGCGCGTGCGTGAGCAGCTCGTCCCCATGGGCGTCGACGAGCGAGGAGAAGGGCGGGAGGGTCACCGGGATGAGAACGGCCCCGGCGCCCGTCGTGTGAGTCAGGCCGCCGGAACCCAGCCGGCCGGGTACGCGCCGGCGGGGATGGTGCGCTCGCGGGTGCCGAACAGCCCGCGCGCCGCCTCCGCGCAGCGGCGGCCGTCGAGCAGCGGGCGCAGGTCGCCGACGGTGTCGAGGACATGGAGGGTCGCGCCGATCTGCAGGTCGGCCGCCGTCGCGTGGGCGCCGCCCATGATCCCGTCCCGGCAGTGCTCGTCGGCCCGGTCGAGCAGCGCGGGCAGCCCCGCGAGGTCGGTGGCGAGGCGCTCGGCGCTGATGCCGTGGTACTTCCACGCGGCGCGGACGTAGCGCATCGCGTAGTCGGTCCCGGGCCCGTCCAGCGGCTCGCCGCCGAGGATGATCGCCAGCTGCTCGGGGCGGAACTGCAGTGCGGCCCAGGGCAGCCGCCGCCCGAGGTCCTGCAGCTCGCCGTCGCCCCACGCCTCCGCCTCGCGGACGCGGTCGGCGATCGCCGCGGGATACAGCGCCGGCTCCGGCGCGCGCCGCTCGAGCGCGTCGAGGATCGCGGTGGAGCCGTGCACCTTCTCTCCGTCCTCGAACGTCACGCCGGGGACCGTCGTGCGGCCCGCCCCGTAGATCGCCTCCATCCCCGGGCCGTGGTTGCTCATGTCCATCTCGACGCGCTCGAAGGCGACGCCCTTGAGCTCGAAGGCCTTCTGCACCGTCATGCACGGGTGCGACGGGGGGAGGGCGTGGATCGTGGCGGTCATGCGGTCTCCTTGGGGGCGGCGAGCCCGAGCGACTCGATCGCCGTTTCGCGCAGGTCGTGCTCGTGCACCCTGCCCGAGACGGTCAGCGGGCACGCCGAGGCCCCGCTGGCGTACGCGCCCGCCATGGTCAGCGCCGGGCGGGCGCGCTCCCGGCCCGGGCGGCCTTCTGCCGGCGCCGCCCGAGGACGAACAGCGTTCCGAGCGCGATCAGCACGAGCACGAAGCCGTAGAAGATCGCGATCCCGGAGTCCACCCCGCCGAACGGCAGGCCGATCAGCTTGACGAGGGCCCAGCCGACGAGCAGCAGGAGCAGGACGACGGCGATGACCAGGAGCACCCCGGCGACCCGGCGCCAGGTCGGCGCCCCGCGGCCGGGATCCACGAGCGCGAGGATCCGCAGCACGAGCATCTGACGGCCGGTCGGCGGCGCCTGGCCCAGCCGCTCCTGCGCGACCTTGAGGTCGCCCATGCGGCGCTCCGCGTAGGCCAGCGACGCCTCGGCCATGCGGCGCAGCTGCAGCCGCTCCTGGGGCCGGGCGGCGGCGATCGCGACGCGGAAGTGCTCCCGTGCGGCCTTCGCGTCCGAGCGCTCCGCGGCGCGCGCCCCGAGGATCGCCTGGGCGGCCGAGCGGAAGCGCGTCTCGGCGTGGAGCTCCTCGTCGGACTTGTGCTCCAGCTGCTGCATCGCCGACATGGCGGACTTGGACTCGATGCGGACGGCGCGCTGCTTGGGAGGCATGGCCCGAGTCTAATCCGCGCGGCGGAACCCGGTGGGGGCGGGGGCGGGGTCCAGCGGGCTCGTCGGCAGGCCCGTCCGGGGGAAGTCCGGCTGGTCCCAGCCGGCGGGCGCGACGTCATTGGGGCCGTCGGGGTGGAAGATCGCGGCGAGCAGCTGGATCTGGCCCCGGCCGGGGCCGAGCTCGGACTGGCCGCCGCCGTAGAGGACCATGTCGTGCTCGGCGGCGAAGTCGTAGAAGTCGCACAGCCGCCGCCAGGATCCGAAGCGCGACGGCTTGCAGTTGCCGCCCCGCGGCGCGTGGTCGAGGCGGGTGATGTCCGCGACGCTGTGGACGGGCGCGTCCCAGGTCACGCGATCCATGTGCGGGGCCAGGACGGCGGCCGCCTCGGCGTCGGTGAGGTCGGGATCCTCGAGCCACGCGTCCGGGAACGCCTCGGCGCAGCGCCGGTAGACCTCGGGAACGGTCTCGACGTCGACGATCGTGCCCTTGTAGGCGCCCTTGAAGTCGATCACGTCGGCGGCGCCGGTGCCGGCGAGCGCGGCGATCAGCTCGGGGGTCCACTCCGCCTCGTAGTCGAGCTTGAACCGCACGGAGGACCCGTAGGCCTCGAGGCGGTCCGTCACGCCCTGCGCGCTGCCCGCCAGGCGCAGGGAGACGCCGAAGGTCAGCGGGCGGGCCTCCCGGCCGAGGCGCTCGTGCAGCGACGTCTGCGCCTGGCTGAGCGCGAGGTCGGCGGCGGCGGACTCGAGCGCCCAGCGCCGGTACTCGCGGTAGGCCGGCATGGCGGGCTCGGTGCCGCCGAAGAGGTCGAGCGTGTCGAGGTGGCGGGAGAAGCCGTCGAGGGTCCACTCGCCCGCGAGCGGGAGCACCGGTCCGGCGGCCTGCAGGCGCAGCTGGTCGTCGGCGTCGTAGGTGACGTCCTCGCCG
This sequence comes from uncultured Solirubrobacteraceae bacterium, assembly GCA_963726825.1. Classification (GTDB taxonomy): domain Bacteria; phylum Actinomycetota; class Thermoleophilia; order Solirubrobacterales; family Solirubrobacteraceae; genus DATLGB01. Next base: position 1,168,834 of record CAVSDT010000002.1, read on the forward strand.
ACGCCATCATGGCCGCCGCCGCGCAGGCGGAACACCGTCGTGTGGCGGGTCCACTGCGCGCCGGGGCGCGACAGTGGCTCGAGGTCGTAGCCGTCGACCACGAGGGGGAGGTCGGCCAGGCGGTCGTAGGTGGCGGGCATGGATCAGATCATCCCACCCGGAGGTAGTCTCGGCCTGCCTGTGAGCGAGACGCTGCGCTTCCTCCTCGTGCTCGAGGCGCTCGGCCTGGCCGGAGCGCCGCTCGCCGCCCGTGCGCTGCCGCGCCTGCCGGGGGCGGGTGCCGGGCTCGGCCGCATCCTCGCGCTGCTGCTGCTCGGCTGGCTGGTGTGGCTGCTCGGATCGCTCGGGATCGGCACCGGCACCCCGGTCCTCCTCGGTGCGGTGGTCGTGGTCGCGGCGGCGGCCGCGTGGGCGCACGCCCGGCGTTCCCGCGACGCCGCGCCCGACCCCTTCCGCCGCCCCACGCTGCTGACGGCCGAGGCGCTGTTCGTGCTCGCCTTCCTCGCCGCCGCGGCCCTCGTGGCCTTCGACCCGACGGTGTGGGGGACGGAGAAGCCGATGGACATGGCGATCATCAACGCCACGAACCTCGCGGGGTCCTATCCGCCGCACGACCCGTGGCTGAGCGGCTTCGACCTCAACTACTACTACCTGGGACAGCTCCTCGTGGGGCTGCTGCTGCGGCTCACCGACGTCGAGCCGAGCCGGGGCTACAACCTCGCCCTCGCGGCCGTGTTCGCGCTCGTGGTCTCGACGACGTTCGCGGTCACCACGGCGCTGGCCGAGACCGGTCGACGCCAGGGCCTGCCGATCCGCCGGCCGGCCGTCGCCGGCCTGGGCGCGGTCGCGCTGCTGGCACTGGCGGGCAACCTGCGCGGGGGCTGGGACGCGCTGACCGGCGACGGGCCGCTGCGGGCCTTCGACTGGTTCTCGCCGTCACGGGTGGTCGCGGGGACGATCAACGAGTTCCCCGCGTTCTCGTTCGCCGTCGGCGACCTCCACGCCCACCTGATCGCGGTGCCGCTGACGTTGCTCGGCCTGGCGTTCGCGGTCCAGGTGGTGACCGCGACCCCGCCGGCGGCCGCGCGCGGCGGAGCGTGGACGACGTTCTGCGCCGCGCTCGCGCTCGGCATCCTCTATGCGGTCAACTCGTGGTCGTGGCCGGTCATGACCGGGCTGTTCGCCGCGGCGGTGGGGCTGACCGCCGCGACCCGGGCCGCGACGGGGACGCGGGTGCGGCTGCTGGCCTGGGGCGCCGGGACGGTGGTGCTCGGGATCGTCCTCGTGCTCCCGTTCATCGTGGGGTTCGACCCCAACGCGGGCGGGTTCGGCATCGTGCCGACGAGCGCGCGGGAGGGCCTCGGGGCGTTCCTGCGCCACCACGCCGTGATGGAGGGCGCCCTCCTGTGGCTCGTCCTCGTGCCGCTCGGCGCCGTCGCCGCCCGCCACCCGCGGCCCGCCGGCGTCGCCGTGGCGGCGGCCGTCATCCTCGCGCTCGTGCTCGGCGGGCCCCGGCTGGGCGGCGCGGTGCTCCTCGCGGCGGCGGCGCTCGGCGCGCTGGCGACCGCGCTGGGCCGGGGGCAGTCACCGGCGGAGCGGCTGCTGTGGCTGCTGGTGGCCGCGGGCCTCGCCCTGCTGGCGGGGCCCGAGGTCGTCTACGTCCGCGACGAGTTCGACGGGAGCGAGTTCGTCCGCATGAACACCGTGTTCAAGCTCGGCTACCAGGCCTGGCTGCTGCTCGCGGTCGCGGGCGGCGTGCTCCTCGCCGGCGGACGGCGCTGGCTCGGTGCGGGGGCGCCCCGGCGCGCCTGGCAGGGGGTGGCGGTCGTGCTCGTCGCGGTGGGGCTCGCCTACCCGGTCGGCGCGGCCCTCGCCCGCACGAACGGCTTCGCGGGCCCGGCGACGCTGGAGGGCCGCGCCGTCCCCTACGTCAGCCCCGGCGACCGCCGGGCGATCGACTGGCTGCGCGCCGGCGCCGCGCCGGACGCGGTCGTCGCCGAGGCCGTCGGGGACGACTACAACGTCACCGGCGCCGGGCGCGTCTCCGTCTTCACCGGTCGGCCGACGGTGCTGGGATGGCAGGGGCACGAGCAGCAGTGGAGCCATCCGGTCGGCACCCGCCGCGCCGACGTCCAGGCGCTCTACACGACGCCCGATCCCGCGCGGGTGCGGGCGCTGGTGGCGCGCTACGGGATCGACTACGCGGTCGTCGGGCCGCTGGAACGGGCGACCTACGGGCGGGTCGGCGCCCTCGTGCAGGTGGGGCGGCCGGCGTTCGCCGCCGCCGGCACGACGGTCTACCGCTTGCGGTAGAGGAACTCGTCGAGGCCGCCGCGCGGGTTCCAGGTCCTGCGCTTGACGATGTAGTCGAACCAGTTCGACACCGACCGCGCCCCCTTCCACTCGCGCACCCACCAGACGCGGAAGTCGAAGCGGCGGCCCTTGTAGCCGCCGAGCTGGTCGGCCAGGGCGGCCTGGCCCGCCTCCGTCATCACCAGCGCGTCGCTCTGCGGCTTGTAGCCGGACGTGGTCATGTCGATGTAGCCGACCTCGTCGTCGCGGAAGTACCACGCGTACGGGAAGGTGGCGCCGTCGTGGGAGTCGACCGTGATCGTGGTGCCGGGACCCATCGCGTGGACCTCGTCGACGACGTCCTTGACCTGCTGGGAGGACTGGGTGGAGACGAGGAGCTCGCGCGGATTCGCGCCGAGGCGCGCGTTGGCCTGGAAGCTCGACCAGGCGGTCCCGAGCAGCCCGGCGACGAGCACGACGACGACAGCGACGCGCATCCCGCGGGTGCGCGACGCGTCCCACAGCCCCTGCACGCCGAGGCCGGCGAGCAGGATCAGTGGCAGCAGCGGATGCAGGACGAGCCAGCTGAAGCGCTCGGAGGCCCACATGTAGATCGCGAGCTGGCCGGCGAAGGCGACGACGAGGAAGACGCGCAGCGGCGTCCTCCGGCGCAGGGCGAGGCCGATCCCGACGAGGCCGAGCGCCAGCACCGGCCCCTCGTCGCCGAAGAGGATCGCCGGGTACAGCAGCGGCGACTCGCCGCCGCGGCCGACGTCCTGCTGGTCCAGCCAGTAGTGCAGGCCGTCGGTGAAGCCGCCGATGAAGCCCGCCTGGTAGCCGTTGCGCGCCCCGCCGGGAGCCCACTGGGTGAAGAAGACCCCGAAGAAGACCCCCCACACGACGAGGAAGGCGAGCAGGCCCCAGGCCCAGGGCCTCCAGCCCAGCCGCGTGATCGCCGCCCAGACGCCGGTGCGCCTGATGAGCGCCGCGGGGATGAAGAACGCCCCGGCGACGAAGATGGAGATGAACGCCGTCTCCTTGCACGCGAACATCGCGGCGACCAGGCCGAGGATCACCGCCGGCCCGTGGCGGGTCGGGCGATCGAGGAAGCGCCATGCGGCCACGATCAGCCCGAGGGAGAGCGCGGCGAAGTAGATGTCCTCCCGGGCGAAGCGGGAGAAGTACAGAAAGCTCGGGCCGATCGCGAACATGACGGCGGCGGCGAACGCGGCGATCGGGCCCAGCTGCCGGCGCAGCCCGTACGGGAGCGCCACGACGATCACGCCCATGATCGCGGGGGCCAGCCGCGCGGTGAAGTCGCTGTCGCCGAGGACCTTGAAGACGCCGGCGGTGAGGAAGAACCGGAACGGGCCGTGCAGCAGCGGGTCGTAGGCGTAGGCGGAGAAGTCCTTCGAGAACGCGAAGGAGAAGTACGCGTCCTGGCTCTCGTCGTGATGGAACGGGCGGGCGCCCAGGTCCCACAGGCGCAGCACGATCGCGAGGAGGATCAGCCCGGCCCAGAGCGCGAGCTCGGTCTTGTCGCGGTCGGCGAACCACTCGCGCGGGCTGCGACGGCGATCCTGCGGGCGGGGGGCGGCGACCGGTGCGGTCGCGGCGCTCAAGGAGCCGCCCCGTCGGTGGCGGCGCGCTGTCGCACGGCGTTGCGCAGCATCGAGATCCCACCGTAGCGAGCGGCCAGGATGACGAAGCCGAGCGCCGTGATGGGCACCTGGAGCACGAAGCGCAGCACGATCAGGTACGCCACGGCGATCTGGTTGGTGCCCCCGATCGCCTTGATGCCGACGACCGCCGCCGTGTCCTGCGTGCCGGCGTAGGCGGGCCCGGACGGGATCATCGAGAAGACGGAGGCGAGGGCGACGAGGTACAGGCCCTCGAGGAAGCTCATGTCGAGGCCGGCGGCGGCGCCGACCGACATCCACACGAAGCACTCCAGCAGCCAGACGGCCAGCGTCAGGCCGAGCATGATCGCGCCGTGGGGGCTGCGCAGGCCGAGCGTCGAGGTGAGCATCGGCCGGACCAGCTCGTGGAGGCGCTCGCTGCGCCGGAGTGCGACGACGAGGACGGCGAGGGCGCTGAGGCCGGCGAGGGTGACGACGCCGATGACCTCCAGGTCACCCGAGCCGACGTTGCCCAGCACGGCGTAGCCGACGACGACGAACAGCACGAGGATCACCGCCACGTCGAGCAGGCGCTCCGCGACGAGCGTCCCGATCACCGTGCGGTTGCTCGTCCGCGCCCGCGGGGCCATGAGGACGACGCGCACGGCGTCGCCCGCGCGCGCGGGCAGCACGTTGTTGCCGCAGTAGCCCACGACGGTCAGCGCGTAGGAGTCCGCCCGCAGCGGCTGCGCCCCGTCGGCTTGCAGGAGCGCGTGCCAGCGCTCGGAGCGCACGACGGTGGCGACCGCGTAGAGGGCGACCGCGCCGACGAGGTCCGCGATGCGGGCGGGGGAGGTCGGGAGCTCGGGCGCGGGCTGCTGCAGGGCCCAGTAGACGATCCCCCCCAGGAAGACGACCGAGACGACGAGGCCGAGGAGGGGCAGGCGGCTCCGCACGACGCCCGACGGTAGGGGAAACTGGCTGCATGAGTCAGGTTCTGGCGCTCTCGGCGGGCGACGATCCGGCGGCCTGGGAGCGGCTCGGGTTCGCGCTGGCGGACGGGGTCCTGCGCCTGGGCGCCGGGGTCGTGCGCTGCGACGGCGACGGGGGTGGCCTGCGGTCGATGGCGGTGTCAGACGACGCCCCGGCGGGTGCGCCGCATCCCAACGGGGCGTTCGAGCTCGACCACGTCGTGCTCCTCACGCCGACGCTCGACGACGGCGTCGCGGCGGTGCTCGCCCTCGGCGGGGAGGAGCGCCGGCGCCGCGACGACCTCCACGCGCCGATGGCGTTCGTCCGGCTCGCGGGCGTCATCGTCGAGGTCGTGCAGCGCGGCGACGTGCAACGGCTGTGGGGGCTCGTCGCGACCGTGCCCGACCTCGGCGCGCTGGGGGACGCGGTGGGGCCGGCGCGCGACGCCGTCCAGCCCGGCCGCCGCATCGCCGCCGCCCGGACCACCGCGGGCCTGGACACCGCCGTGGCGTTCATGACGCCGCGGGTTCGAGCCCGCTAGACCGGCATCCGGGTGGACAGGGGCGGTGCCCCGTTGCTAGCGTGACCGAGCCGATGCGCAACCCGTCCTCCCACAGCCCTCGCCTGCAGCAGCCGTGGACGCCGGACGCCATCGCCGTGTGGTCGCAGGCCGTCCCCTCGACGCTCAACCGCACCCGCTAAGCCCGGACAGGATCATCCTTGACCCCGTCCGCGCAGATCGCGGGCGGGCGTCGGAACCGGCGCTGGACCCGCGACACCATCATCGAGAAGATCACCGAGTGGCACGCCCGTCACGGCGAGGCGCCCGGCTCGGCGGACTGGAACCCGTCGCTGGCGCGTTGGCGCGCGCAGGAGTGGCGCGTCGAGCGCTACTACGACGGGTCCTGGCCGTCGACGAACGCCGTCAAGCGCGCGTTCGACGGGTCCTTCGACGCCGCGGTGCGCGCGGCCGGCCTGGAGCCGGCGCGTCCCGGGCCGCCCAGGGCCGCCGGCACCGCGCGGCCGGCCGCCGCCCCGCGCCACGAGGTGCCCGCGCCGCGGCTGCCGGTGTCCGAGGCCGACCTCGTCCGCCGGGCGGAGGCCGCCGAGGCGCGTGCCGACCGGGCCGAGAAGCGGCTCGCCGAGGCCCGCCACCGGGCGCGGCTGGCGACGGAGCGAGCGGGGCGGGCCCGGCGCACGCGCGATCGCGCGATCGCCGACGCCCGTGCGCGGGTCGCGGCGGCGCTGGACCAGTCCGACGCGGCCATGCGCGACGCGGATGCGCTGCGCCGCGCGTCGGCTCCGACAGGCACCGAGGACGGCCCTGCGGGCCCCGGCGTGCTGGCGGGCGCCCTGCGCCGGCTGGCCAGCGCGCGGGCCACGGGCGACCGCCAGGGCCTGCGCCGCGAGCTCGGCGAGGTCGCCGCGGCCGCGCTGCGGTGGCGCGACCGCCTGTAGTGCGGTCAGCCGCCGAAGAAGCGGGCGATGCGGGTCTTCAGCGAGCGGCCGCCGGGCTCGGGGGCGCCCGGCTCTTCGCGGCGGGCGTTGGACTGGCGCGGCTGGCGGGACTCGCTGCCCGCGCCGGGCGCGGCCTCACCGTCCGGGTCGCCGCCGAGGGTCGCGCCCGTGGGCGGGCCCTGAGCGGTCTCGTCGGTGCCGGGGAGCGGCTCGGACTCCGGTGCGGGGGTCATGGTCTCCTGCTGCCCGCGGCGCCCCGTCGCCACACGAACGCCGGCATCACAGCCATGAGGAGCGCACGCCCAGCAGCTTGCCGACCACGTTGAGCGGGAGGTGCACCGCCGTCACCACCGTGACGAGCTCGGCGACGTCGCGCGCGGTCGGCCGCCACACCGGGCGCACGAGCAGGACCATGCCGAGCACGAAGTCGAACTGGTCCACGACGGAGATCGCCACCCCGGCCGCCGACCGGTCCTGGGTGCCCGGCGCGATGCCGAGCTGGCGCTTGAGGAACGAGTTGGGCAGCTCGCCCACCCACACGGAGGCGCCGAGCACCGTGCCGAGGAGGACGGGGTCGGCGGCGGCGACCTCCGCCGGGACCTTCGCGCGCCACCAGCGCGTGCGCGACAGCAGCGTCGTGGCCAGCAGCGGGCCGGCGGTCATCGCCAGCGCGCCGCGCCAGGTCTTGTTGTCGCCCAGCAGCCGCCGGCCGCGGAGCGTGTGGCCGCCGTCGATCGGCCGCTTGAGCGCCTTGAGCGCATCCGTCCTCATGATCGGCGCGTGCACGATCGGGGACCCGAGGATCGGCAGCAGGACCCAGGCGGCGCGCATCCCCGCGAGCCTACGGGTCCGCCGTCAGCGCTCGTTGCCGTGCTTGTAGTGGCCTGTCGCGCGGGCCAGCAGGTGCTGCAGGCGGTCCGCGTCGGCGCGCTCGGCGCGCGCGAGGAACCGGCGCGCCGCCTCGCCGCCGAGCGTCGTGACCACCCGGCCGTGGTGCGCGATTCGCACCCGGCCGTCCTTCGTCGCGGTGAAGGCGAAGCCCTCGGGGCCGGTCACCGCTCGCCGCGGCCGAACAGCCGCTTGAGGCGCTCCCACATGACGGAGAAGAACAGGGACCCGGCCTTGATCTCCTTCGCCCGTGGCCGCGGCCGTGGCGCAGCGGCCTGCTGCGCCGGGGCGGGGCCGGCGCTCGAGCGCGGCACCGACGGCGGCGGCGGTGTGCCCCCGGCGCTCGCGCCGGACGGGGACCCGGTGGTCCCGGACGCACCGGGCTCGCCCTCGGCCTCCGCCTGGGCGGTCTCGGCGCCGCCCGCGCCGTCACCGGTCGCGCCCGCGCCCGTGCCGGCTTCGCCGGCCGCCGCGGCCTGATCGGCGGCCTGCCCGGCGAGGATGTCCTCCGACAGGCAGCTCGAGAACTCGCGCAGCAGCCGGTTGGAGATGTCCTTGATCATGCCCGAGCGCGAGAAGGAGGCCAGCCGGCCGGTGATGGTGAAGTCCGTGACGGCGGTGACGCGCGTGCCGCCGTCGATCGCCTCGAGGGAGTTGACGATCGTGGCCGTCGCCCCGCCCTGGCCGCGCTTGTCCTGCCCGCGCGCATGGAGCGTCGCGACGTGGTTGGCCTCGTCGGCCTCGCCGATCTTCAGCGTGCCGCGGTAGGACGCGTTCGTGGGCCCGAGCTTGATGTTGAAGGTGCCCGTGTAGTTGCCCTCCTCGTCCTGGCCGGTGATGTCGGCACCGGGGAGGCACGGGGCGATCCGGGCCGGATCCAGCAGGGCCTTCCAGACGACATCGACGGGGGCGTTGACGTCGAACGACTGCTCGAGCTTCATGGTGCGCAGACCTCCTCGTGGGGTGTTGGCATCAGTGCACGGTCTCCATCAGGTCGGCGAGCGCGACGAGCGAGCCGATCGAGTTGCCCGGCAGCAGGTGGTCGGTGTGGGGGAGGGCGGCCTGCATCCCGCGGGTCAGCGGCTCATAGGCCGGGTCGGCGGCGAGCGGGTTCAGCCACACGAGCCGGTGCGCCGTGCGCTTCAGCCGCGCCATCTCCTCGGCGAGCTCCTCCGGCTCGCCACGGTCCCACCCGTCGGAGAGGATCACGACGAACGCTCCGCGGCCGAGCCGGCGGCCGTGGACGCGGTTGAGCTCGCCGATCGCCGCGCCGATGCGGGTGCCCCCGCCGAGATCGACGATCTGCTCCGACGCGCGAGCCAGCGCGCGGTCGGGGTCGCGGCCGCCGAGCTCGCGCGTCACGCGCGTCAGTCGCGTCCCGAGGGCGAAGACCTCCACGCGGCGGCGCGCGGCGACGGCGGCGTGGGCGTACTGCAGCAGCATCCGCGCGTACGGCGACATCGAGCCGGACACGTCGACCACGAGCACCATCGGGCGCTGCGCGTCACGCACGGCGCGGTAGCGTCGATCGACGGGCTCGCCGCCGCGGCGCAGCGAGGCGCGGACGGTCGCGCGGGCATCGTGGCGGCCGGCCCGCCGATGGGTCGGGCGGGTGCGGCGCGAGCGCCGGCGCGGCCCACGGGCCGCAAGCCGGGCGAGCAGGAGCTGCGCCACGACGCGCTCGCGATCGGTGTAGGCGGAGAAGTCCTTGTCGAGCTCGAGCTCGGTCTGCGACCACGACGCCGGCAGCGGGTCGGGCTCGCCGACCTCCATCGGGTGCGTCTCGGTCTGCGGCATCGCGGTCTTCGGGAGCACCGCCCGCGCGGCGTCCATCAGGTCGTCGAGCAGCCCCGGGTCGCCGCCGCCCTCGCCGGTGGCGACGAACGTCTGCGCCCACGCCGCGTCGAAGGCCGCGAGGTCGCGGCGGGACCCGCACAGCGCCGTGCGCAGCGCGAAGTACGCGTCGGTGCGGTCGGCGGCGTCGATGACCGTCAGCGCCCGGGTGGCCAGCAGCACCTCGCCGACGCCGACCGTCGCGCCGGCCGCGCGCATCCGCGCGGCCAGCAGCGGGACGGCGAGCTCAGGCATCCGCGAGCACCCCCGCCGCGCGCACCCGCTCCACGTCCTCGTGGACCTTCAACACCACGCCGAGGGTCTCCTCGAGTGCCGCATCGGGGCCCAGCTGCGCGAGCGCACGCGCCCAGGTGATCGTCTCACCGACGCCGGGCAGCTTGTACAGCGCCTCCCGGCGCAGGCGCGCGACCGCCTCGCAGACGCGCCGCGAGATCGCCTCGTCCGCCCCCGGGAGCCGTGCGCGCACGATGTCGACCTCGCGCTCGACGTCCGGGTAGTCGATCCAGTGGTAGAGGCAGCGCCGCTTGAGCGCGTCGTGGAGCTCGCGTGTGCGGTTGGAGGTCAGGATCACCGTGGGTCGCCGTGTCGCCACGATGGTCCCGAGCTCGGGGATCGAGACCTGGAAGTCCGACAGGAGCTCGAGCAGGAACGCCTCGAACTCGTCGTCGGCGCGGTCGATCTCGTCCACGAGCAGGACGACCGGCTCGTCGGCCTCCAGCGCCTCCAGCAGGGGCCGTCGCAGGAGGAAGCGGCGCGAGTACAGGTCCTCCGCGTCGGCGCCCGACTCCGCGGCACGAATGGCCAGCAGCTGACGCTGGAAGTCCCAGTCATAGACCGCGTGGTGGACGTCGATGCCCTCGTGGCACTGCAGCCGGATCAGCCGCGCGCCCTGCACGGCGGCCAGGGCCTTGGCGACCTCCGTCTTGCCGACCCCGGCCTCGCCCTCGAGCAGCAGCGGCTGCTCGAGGGTCGTGGCGAGGTGGATCGACGTGGCCAGGCCCCGGTCGGCCAGGTAGTCCTGACCGGCGAGGGCCTCCTGGATCTCGGTCACGCCCCTGGGGGGCGTGCCACCGGCTTCGCCTCCGCGGACGCTCACCCGGCGGCTGCGGCCTGCTGCAGCGCGCGCTTGCACAGCACGCGCGCCAGATGCCGCTTGTAGTCCTCGGTCGCGTTGAGGTCCGCGGGCGGGTTGGTGCCCTCCGCCGCCAGCTCGGCCGCCGCCCCGATCGAGTCGGCGTCCAGCGGCTTGCCGCGCAGCGCCTCCTCCACGGCGGTCGCCCGCAGCGGGATCCCCGCCATGTGGGTCAGACCGATGCGCACGTCGGAGACGACGCCGCCGTCGGTCTTGACCGACGCGGAGACGGCCACCATCGGCCAGTCCTCCTTGCGGCGGTTGAACTTCGCGTAGCCCGACTGAAACGACGCCGGGTCCTCGGCGAAGCGGACCTCCGTGAGCAGCTCGTCGGCCTCCAGCGCCGTCTCGAGGTAGTCGCGGAAGAAGTCGGCCGCCGCGATCTCCCGCGACGCCCCGCCGGTCTTGGTCGCGACGATCGTCGCGTCCATCGCCAGGACGACCGCGGGCAGGTCCGACGCCGGGTCGCCGTGGGCCAGCGACCCGCCGATCGTCCCGCGGTTGCGCACCTGCTGGTCGGCGATCGTCGCGGCGGCCTCCGACAGGATCCCGAGCTCGCCGTGATGGACCGCGTCGTGCGTCGTGCGCGCCCCGATCGAGACCCCGCCGTTGCGGCGGATGCCTTCGAGCTCCTGCAGGCGCCGGATGTCGACGAGCAGGGACGGGGCGGAGAGCCGCAGCTTCATCAGCGGCAGCAGCGAGTGCCCGCCCGAGATGAGCTTGGCGTCCTCGCCGCCCGCGGCGAGCTGGCTGAGCGCGTCGTCGACCGATTCGGCGACGACGTAGTCGAATGCCGCGGGGATCATGCCGCCGCACCTCCCTGGCCGTTGATGGCTTCCCACACCCGCATGGGGGTGAGGGGCATGTTCAGGTACGTCACGCCGACGGGCCGCAGCGCGTCGATGACGGCGTTGGTGACCGCGGCGGTGGCGGCGATGGTGCCCGCCTCGCCGATGCCCTTGACGCCGAGCTGGTTGACCGGGGACGGGGTCTCCGTCCGGTCGGTCTCGTAGCCCGGGACGTCGGCTGCGCTCGGCAGGGCGTAGTCGACGAACGTGCCCGTGACGAGCTGGCCGGCCTCGTCGTAGTGGACCCGCTCGTACAGCGCCTGGCCGATCGAGTGCGTGATGCCGCCGTGCACCTGCCCGTCGATGATCGTCGGGTTGATCGCCGGCCCGCAGTCGTCGACCGCGACGTAGCGGCGCACGTCCACCCGGCCCGTCTCCCGGTCGACCTCCACGACGCACGCGTGCGCGCCGAAGGGGAAGACGAAGTTCGACGGGTCGTAGAACGCGGTCTCCTCGAGGCCCGGCTCCATGTCCTCCGGGGTCCCGTCGGGGATGAAGGCGGCGCCCGCGATCTCGGCCAGCGTCATGCCCTTGTCGGTGCCGCGGACGGCGAACTTGCCGTCGGAGACCTCGATGTCCTCCGGCGCGGCCTCGAGCAGGTGCGCGACGATCTTCTTGGCCTTCTCGACCACCTTGTTCGTCGCCCGCACGAGCGCCTCGCCGCCGACCGCGGTCGTGCGCGAGCCGTACGTGCCGAGACCGTGCGGCCCCGTGCCCGTGTCGCCGTGGATGACCTCCACCACCGACGGGTCGACCCCGAGGCGGTCGGCGATCACCTGGGCGAACGTCGTCTCCTGCCCCTGGCCGTGCGGCGAGGTGCCCGTGTAGGCGGTGACGGCGCCGGTGAAGTGCACCCGCACCATCCCGGACTCCCACAGGCCGGTCTGCAGGCCGAAGCCCTTCGGGCCGGTCACGCGCGACGGCGCGAGCCCGCAGATCTCCGTGTAGGTCGAGTAGCCGACCCCGAGGAGCTTGCCCTCCTTGGCGGCCTCGGCCTTCTCGGCCTCGAACGCCTCGACGTCGAAGTGCTCGAGGAGCTTGTCCAGCGACCCGTTGTAGTCGCCGGAGTCGTAGACGATCCCGAGGGCCGTCTCGGCGGGGAACTCCGTGATGAAGTTCTTGCGCCGCAGCTCGAGGCGGTCCATGCCGAGCTCGTCCGCGAGCTGGTCCATGCACACCTCGATCGCGTGCGTGGCCTCCGGCCGGCCGGCCCCGCGGATCGCGTCCGTCGGGCACTTGTTCGTGTAGACGCCGGTGATGTCGGTCTGAACGGCGGCGAACTTGTAGCAGCCGCTCATCACGAACGCCCCCAGCGACGGGATCGTCGGGGTGAGCAGCATGAGGTAGGCGCCCATGTCGGCGATGATCCGCGAGTGGATGCCCGTGACGGTGCCGTCGGACTTGGCGCCGATCCGGACGTAGGCGACCTGATCGCGACCGTGGTGGGTCGTCATCATGTGCTCGGAGCGGGTCTCGATCCACTTCACCGGGCGCCCGAGGTGGCGGGCGACGGCGGCGAGGAGGACCTCCTCGCCCGTGACCTGGAGCTTGGCGCCGAAGCCGCCGCCGACCTCCGGGGCGATCACGCGCACGCGCTCCTCGTTCTCGCCCAGCAGCAGGGCGATGAACAGGCGCACGAAGTGCGGGACCTGGGTGGAGGTGGTGATGGTCAGCCCGGTGCCGCGGGGCTCGACGACGACGCCACGGGGCTCGATCGGCGCGCCGGAGGTGCGGTGGTTGACGACGCGGCGCTCGACCACGACGTCGGCCTCGGCGAGCGCGGCCTCGATGTCCCCGCCGCCCAGCGACCAGTCGTGGGTCTTGTTGGACCCGAGATCGGAGTGGACGAGCGGCGCGCCGTCCTCCAGCGCGGCCTCGACGTCGATGGCGACGTCGAGCGGCTCGAGGTCGGCGAACACGGACTCGGCCGCGTCGATCATCTCGTAGCGGCCCTCGCCGACCACGACGGCGATCGGCTCGCCGACGAAGCGCACCTCGTCGACCGCGAGCGGCCAGTGCTTGGTGTTGTGGACCTCGACCTCCGGCGGCACCCAGGCCATCGGGAGGGCGTCCAGGATGCCAAGCCCCTCGAGGTCCTTGCCCGTGAAGACGCCGAGGACGCCCGGGATCTGCTCGGCCTCGCTCGTGTCGACGGAGACGATGCGGGCATGGGCCTCGGTGGAGCGCACGAACGCGCACCAGAGGGTGCCCTGCGGGGTGATGTCGTCCGTGTAGCGGCCGCGGCCGGTGATCAGCCGCGGGTCCTCCTTGCGGCGCATCGCACGGCCGACGAAGTTCCCTGATTCGGGCCCACCCACCCGGTCGGCGACGCTCATGCCGTGACCTCCTTGCCGGTGCCGGCCCTGGCCGCGTGCTGGACCGCCTTGACGATGTTGTGGTAGCCCGTGCAGCGGCACAGGTTCCCGCCGAGCGCCTCGCGGATCTCGTGCTCGGACGGGTCCGGGTTGCGCTCCAGCAGGTCGGCCGACGCCATGATCATGCCCGGCGTGCAGTAGCCGCACTGCAGGCCGTGCTCGGCCCAGAAGCCCTCCTGGACGGGATGCAGGTCCCGCTCGGTGCCCATGCCCTCGATCGTCTTGACCGCCGCGCCGTCGGCCTGGACGGCCAGGATGGTGCAGGACTTCACCGCGTCACCGTTGAGGTGACAGGTGCAGGCCCCGCAGTTGGAGGTGTCGCACCCGACGTGGGTGCCGGTCAACCCGAGGTCGTCGCGGAGGAAGTGCACCAGCAGCGTGCGTGGATCCACGTCCCGCTCGTAGAGCGTGCCGTTGACCTCAAGTGACACGTGGACATGCGCCATGAATGCTCTCCCTCAGTTGGGTCCAACTCCCTGCAAGGCACGCTACACCGCGTCAGCAGTGCTGACCAGGCTGCCGTCAGGTTGCAACGCGCCTAGAGCAGCAGCGCCTGCGCGGTGCCACCCGCGGGGATCGACGGCGCGCTCTCGGGCGCGACGACGAAGCCACCGGCCTGCGCCAGCGACAGGGTCATGGCCGAGCCCTGCTGGTCCGTCGGGGTGGCCTCCAGGACGCCGTCCTCGCCACGGGCGAACGTGGCGGTGAGGTACGTGGTCCGTCCGTCGACCGGTGCGATCTCCCGCGTCGTCCGCACGGGGACGCGCTCCTCCACGGCCTCGGGATCCCCGTGGAGGCGACGCAGCAGCGGCTCGACGTAACACAGGAACGCGACGACCCCGCTGAGCGGGTTGCCGGGGAGCCCGAAGGCCCACGTGCCGTCCTCCAGCGTGCCGGCGAAGACCGGCTTGCCCGGCTTGATCCGCACGCGCCAGAACAGCTCCTGGACGCCCGCCCGGTCCAGCGCGCCCTTCACGTGGTCGTGTTCGCCGACGGACACGCCGCCCGCGACCAGCAGCACGTCGGCGTCGGAGAGCCCGAGGCGGATGCGCTCCTCGATGTCGCGCGGATCGTCGGCGGCGATGCCGAGGTCTGCCGGCTCGGCGCCGGCGCGGCGCACGAGCGCGCGCAGCGCGACGAGGTTGGTCTCGTGGATCTGTCCCTCGCCGAGCGGCGTGCCGGCCGGGATGAGCTCGTCGCCCGTGGCGAGCACCGCGACGCGGGCGCGGCGCCGGACGGCGACCTCGGGGACGCCAGCGGCGGCGATCGCCGTGAGCGTCTGGACGGTGACGGTCTGTCCTGCGCGCAGCACGACGGTGCCGGCGGGGACGTCCTCCCCGCGGAAGCGGACGTTGGTCCTCGGCTGCACCGCGTGATCGATCTCGACGGCGCCGTCCCCGTCGTCGGTCACGACCTCCTGGCGCTCGACCGCGTCGGCGCCGGGTGGCAGCGCGCCGCCGGTGAAGATGCGCCGGGCGGTGCCGGGCGCGAGCTCCTCGCCCGCCGGGTCACCCGCCGCGACCTCACCCACGAGCTGCAGCGTGCCGGGGACGTCGGCGCTGCGAATCGCGTAGCCGTCCATCGCGGAGCGGTCGAAGCCCGGGAGGTCGATCGGGCAGACGACGTCCTCGGCGAGGATGCGGTCGACCGCGTCGTCGAGCGAGACGGTCTCGACCGGGAGCGGCTGGGCCCGGTCCGCGACGAGCTTCCAGGCCTCCTCCCGCGACAGCATTCAGCCGCCGATCTGGGACATCGACCGGCCCGGCTTGACGAACGCCGGGTCGTTGATGCGGTGCTTGAGCTCCTTCTTCCACACCGCGTCGCGGACGAGCTCGACGAGCTCGTCGTCGGTCGCGCCGTTGCGCAGCGGCTCGCGCAGATCGGTCTCGTTGATCGAGAACAGGCAGGTGCGCAGCTTCCCGTCGGCCGTGAGGCGGATGCGGTTGCAGTCCGAGCAGAACGGCTCAGACACCGGGGAGATGAAGCCGATCGTCCCCTTGCCGTCCTCGAACTCCCAGCGGTCGCTCGTGCCGCTCGTGGCGCGGCCGAGGGGGCGCATGGGATGGATCGCGTGGATGATCGCGCGCAGCTCCTCGCTCGGGAGCACCCGCTCGGGGCCCCAGGAGTCGTCGGCGTCCAGCGGCATCCACTCGATGAAGCGGACCTCGTAGGGCTTGCGGCGGGCGAGCTCGGCGAAGCGGCCGGCCTCGGCCTCGGTGAAGTCGCGCAGGGCGACGGCGTTGACCTTGATCGGCCGCAGCTGCGGGTACGCCTCGGCGGCCTCGAGGCCCGCGAGGACCTCGTCGAGCGCGTCGCGGCGGGTGAGCTCGAAGAAGCGATCGGGCGCGAGCGCGTCGAGTGAGACGTTGAGGCGCTTGAGGCCGGCGGCGACGAGGTCAGGCAGCTGGCGGCGCAGGAGGTAGCCGTTGGTCGTCAGCGACAGGTCGTGGACGTTGGGGTCGGCGTCCAGCAGTGCCACGAGCCGGTGCAGCTCGCGCCGGGCCAGCGGCTCGCCGCCCGTCAGGCGCACGTCGTGCACGCCCATCTCGGCGAGGAGGCCGACGAGGCGGGCGATCTCCTCGTAGGTGAGCACGGCCTCGCGCTGCAGCCACGGCAGGCCCTCGGCGGGCATGCAGTACTGGCAGCGGAAGTTGCAGCGGTCGGTGACGGAGATCCGCACGTCGCCGATCGCCCGTCCGTGCCCGTCGATCAGCTGGTCGCGCATCGTCATCGCCGGTAGTCCCCGCTCTTGCCGCCCGTCTTCTCCAACAAGGCGATGGATTCGATCGTGACGCCCTTCTCGACGCCCTTGACC
Organism: uncultured Solirubrobacteraceae bacterium; assembly: GCA_963726825.1. Taxonomy (GTDB): domain Bacteria; phylum Actinomycetota; class Thermoleophilia; order Solirubrobacterales; family Solirubrobacteraceae; genus DATLGB01. The sequence goes on from CAVSDT010000002.1 coordinate 1,185,087, forward strand.
ATGTCGTAGACCGTGAGGGCGGCGACGGACGCGGCCGTCAGCGCCTCCATCTCCACGCCCGTCCCGCTGACGGTGCTGGCCGTCGTCACGAGGGTGAGGGTGCCGGCGCCGGCGTCCAGGGACGCGTCGCAGTCGACGTGGGAGAGCGCGAGCTGATGGCAGAGCGGGATGAGCTCGCTCGTGCGCTTCGCGGCCTGGATGGCGGCGATCCGGGCGGTGCCGATCACGTCGCCCTTGGGCATGTCGCCCGTCGCGACGCGCTCGGCGGTCTGCGGCGACATGCGCACGACGGCGCTGGCACGGGCGGTGCGCGCGGTCAGCGGCTTCGCCGACACGTCGACCATCCGCGCCGTCCCCTCCGCGTCCAGATGGGTCAGGGCTCCCTCCACTGACACCGAGTCTACGCACGATCGATAGACGGGCGTCGCTGACGTAGCCTTGCGGCCGTGCAGCTCACCGTTCGCCTCTTCGCCGGCCTGCGCGAGCTCGCCGGGGCCGACACCGTCGACGTCGAGCTCGCCGAGCCGGCCACGGTCGCCGACCTGCTCGCCGCCCTGGGGCCGACCCCGCTCGGGGCGCTGCCCGACCGCTCCTTCATCGTCGCGGTCAACCGCGCCTACGCGACCCCCGCAGCCGCGATCGCGCCGGGGGACGAGGTCGCGTTGATCCCGCCCGTGTCCGGCGGCGCGCCCGCGGCCGCCGTCGTGCGCCGGGCCGTCGTGGTCGACGGCCCGCTGGACCCCACGGGGCTGCTCGACCTCGTGCGCGACGTGCGCGCCGGCGGCGTCGTGCTCTTCGAGGGCGACCCGCGCGAGGTGGCCCACCTCGACTACGAGGCCTACGCCGAGATGGCGGAGCCGCTGATGGCGTCGATCGCGGAGGAGGAGGCCGTCCGCCACGGGCTGGTGGCCGTGGCGATCGAGCACCGCGTCGGCCGGGTGCCCGCGGGCGCGGCCGCCGTGCTGGTCGCCGTCGGCGCTCCGCATCGGGGGGAGGCGTTCGAAGGCGCGCGGGCGATCATGGACCGCCTCAAGGCCGAGGCGCCGATCTTCAAGCGCGAGGAGGGCGCCTGGATCGGCGAGCTCCCCGCCGCCAACTGACCGGGGACCGCATCGAATCGGGTCCCGCGCGCGTTCCATGCCCGATGCGATCGACTGGAGTCCTGCTCCTCTTCCTGCTCGCGCTGGCGCTCCCCGCGTCGGCGAGCGCGCTCGTCCCCAAGCAGGTGTTCGGCATCGGGGACCCGCACGCGCCGGACATGCTCTCCAGCACGCGACTGCAGAAGCTCAGGCCGGAGTCCACGCGGCTGATCGCCGACTGGGACGTCGCCAAGCACGAGGGCTTCGCCCGTCAGCGGGTCGACCGCTGGTACGCGACCTCGCAGGCCGCCGGCGTCCCGATGCTGTTCTCCTTCCAGGGCTACGAGCGCCGGCGCATCCCGTCCGTGCGCGCCTACACCGCGGCCGTCAGGCGCGCGATGAGGCGCTGGCCCGCGATCAAGGAGTGGCAGGTCTGGAACGAGGCCAACCACGCCTCCCAGCCGGCCACCTGGAAGCACCCGGCGCGCGCCGCGCGCTACGCGCGGGCGTTCGAGCGGGTCCGCTGCCGCGGCTGCACCGTCGTGCCGATCACGATCGTCGCGTCCAACTCCGACCTGACCCAGCGCTGGATCCGCCGCTTCCTCCGTGCCTACGGCAGGACCCCGCGGATCTGGGCGCTGCACACCTACGGCGACGTCAACCGCTTCACCAACGCGCGGCTGGCGGAGTTCCTGCGGCTGCATCCACGCGGGCGGATCTGGATCACGGAGACCGGCGGGTTCGCGACGTTCGATCGCGAGTGGCCGTTCTCCCTCAAGCGCCAGGCCCGCGCGGCCCGGTTCGCGTTCCGCCAGGCGCTGCGCTTCCGCTCCCGCGTGGACCGCATGTACTGGTGGGAGTGGAAGGGGCAGCGACGCCCCCGCAGGGCGCACTGGGACACGGGGCTGATCAACGCGAACGGCACGGTGCGCCCGGCGTACCGCGTCGCGCTGCGCCAGCGCTTCCTGCGGTCGCTCAAGCCGCGCTGAGCCCCGCGCCGATCTCGCGAGCACCGATCTCACCGTGCCACGTGCGGTCAAATCGGTTCTCGCGGCGGGGATCCCTGCGCGGCGCGCGACCGGGCGCCGCTGGGGGATCTGCGATCACCAGACGGTGGTGAACAGGAGCTGGATCGCCAGGGCCTGGACGGCGAGGAGCGCCAGGACGACCCGGACGCGTCCGCGGGACAGGCCCTCCGCCGCGGCGAGGCAGAGGAAGGGGACGAGGTAGAGCCAGATCCGCTCCGTCTCGGCCTTCGTGAACCCGAGCAGGGCGGCGACGCCGAGCACCCACGCCATCGCGACGGCGTGTTCACGCCCGGCCTGGAGCGCCCGCAGGGCCAGCCACACGATCGGCAGCCCCGCGAGGACGAGGAACGCCACGGGCGAGCCGACGACCCAGAACCAGTAGGGCCGCATCGACGCGACGGAGAAGCGGTAGATGTCCTCCGTCGCGAGGAAGGAGCGCAGGACGTCGTAGCCCGTGAGCAGGAACAGCCCGCCGTAGACGACGACGAACGCCACGGCGCAGGCCGCCGTCAGGACGAGCACGCGCCGCAGGCCGCCCCGGCGCCACGCGACGATCGCGGCCCAGGCCGTCACCGCCGGCAGCGACCAGGCGAAGAAGGAGGCGAGGACCGTCCCGGCGGCGGCCAGGACCAGCGCGCGGCGCCCGTTCCCGTCGACCCACGCGGCCAGCGGCCAGGCGCTGAGCGCCCCGACGAAGAGGAACAGGGCGTCGGCGGACGTCGCGCCGAACAGGATCGCGTCGGGGGAGAGGACGAGCAGCAGCGTCGCCGCCCGCGCCACCCACTCGTCGGCCACCCGGCGAAACGCGAGGAAGGCGAGCGGCGTCGCGAGCGCGCCCGCGCCGATCGTCAACGCGGCCATCCCCGCCGGGGACGTGACGCCGAGCGCGTCGAGCACCAGCAGCGTCCCCGGTGGGTGCGCGGCGGCGTGCGCCGGCAGGGTGGGGATCAGCTCGTCGAAGCGGTCGAGGAGGAAGTGCGGGCCGTACTGCAGCGCGCCGAGCGCCGGGAGGTACTCGTTCTTGCCCTCGAAGCCGCGCAGCGGGTCGAGGACGAGGTCCCAGTCGCCGGTGCCGGCGCGGGCGGCGTTGACGGCGAGGCGCACCCCGAGGGTCGCCACCAGCGTCCCGCCGAGGAACACGCCCGTGGGGGAGCGCATCAGCGCGGGCAGCCCGAGGACCGCCAGGACGAGCGCCGCCACCGCGACCGCCGCCCACAGGGGGTCGATCGCGGGGCTCCACGGCCCGAGGAAGGGCGGCAGCGGCGTGCCGAGGACGACGCCGGCCTCGTTGCGCAGCAGCGGGCCCGCCACGACCGTCACGACGATCACCGCCGACACGATCCACACCACCCAGGGCGCGATCCGCGCGCGCAGCGTCCTCATCGGCGGCCAGCGTACGCTGCGGCTCGTGCGCCGCGCCCGGGAGACCGCCCTGACCCCCCGCGCGGCCGAGGCGCCGCGGCCCGCCGTCGTGGCGCCCGCCCACGCCCGGCGCCGCGCGACGGCGCCGGCGTCGCTCGCCGCGCTGGTCCTCCTCTCCGGCTGCGGCAGCCTCGCCGCGGCCGACCTCCCGCCCGTCGCCACGCCGGACGCGTCGCCCCCGCTGACCGCGAAGCCCGCCGGCACGCTGATCGACGCCGCGGACTGCGAGAAGGGCGCCTGCACGAGCCCGTCGGATGCGCGCGTGCCCGGCCGGCCCACGGTCAAGGCCGATGACGGCCGCAGCACCCTCCTGCTGAACCCCCGCACCCGCCGCCTCACCGCCAGGGGGAGCGTCCGCGGGCGCATCGGGGCCGGTACGGGCCCCGTGGACCTCGCCACGAACGGGAAGGAGGTCGCCTACGTCTCCGACGTCGCGGCCGATGGGATCGTCGTCGTGCGCCTGCGTCCGACCCTCGCCGTCACCCGGCGCGTCAGCCTTCCGGCGAGCGGGCCGTACGCGCTCGCCTACGACCCCGAGCGCGGGCGCCTGTGGGCCACCGCGACCCAGACGAACGAGCTGATCGAGCTCGCCGGCGGGGCCCGGCCGCGGGAGCTCGAGCGCTACCCGAGCGTGCGCCGGCCGGTCGCCGTCGGAGTCCGCGACGACGGCACCATCCAGGTGACGGGCGCCGACGGGACCGTTCAGCGCGTGACGCCGCGCGGCTGACCGCGGAACAGCGCGACGGCCCCGGCGATCAGGAACAGCAGCGCCGTCAGCCCCAGCCAGCGCATGGCGTAGCCCTCGTAGAAGAACGTCGAGACGTAGTGGTAGTTGCCCGAGCCCTTCCCGCTGATCGTGCCGAGGAAGACGAGCAGCAGCAGCAGCGACAGCCCGGCCGGGATGCGCACGACGTTCACGTTGCGCCCCAGCGCCCGCCGGCCCGCCGCGTCGGTGAGCGCGTACAGCGGCCACAGGATCGCGTCGTGGAGCAGGACCGCGCCGAGCATCCAGAGCAGCACGTTGTCGAACCCGCGGGCACCGGCGAGCTGTGCGATCGCGTAGGCGATCAGCGCGAACGCCAGCAGGTGCCCGAGGAGGTGGGCCGGGTGTGCGCCGTACCGCGTCCTCATGCCTTGAACGTCATCCTCCCGACCCACTTCGTGTTGTGGACGCCGGGCACGCCGGGGACGATCGCCCGCGCCGGGTACCCGTGGTCGGGGGAGAGGTCCTCGCCCTCGACCCGGAGCGCGAGCAGCGCGCGGCCGTCGTGGAGCTGGTCACGCGTCAGGCTCGCCGCCTTCAGCACGCCGCGGGGCTGCAGCGACTCCACGAGCACCCCGGACGCGTCGGGCACGCCCGCGGCGGCCGCGAGGTCGCGCAGGCGCACCCCGGTCCAGCGCCGGGTCGCGCTCCAGCCCTCGACGCAGGCGATCGGCAGCGACTCGTCGCGGAGGTCCATCGCCAGGAGGTCCGAGCGCGACAGCGAGACCTCCTCGTCCCCCCCGGCGAGCACGAGCCGGTAGTCGTCGGAGACCAGCGCGGGCGGGATCGCGGCGGCGCGGAACGTCTTGTTGATCGGGAAGCCCTCGTTGCGGCGCGGGGCCAGCAGGGAGAGCTTGCGAAACGGCCCGCCGAGCGCCTGTCCGCCGTTCATCACGAGCACCAGTCCGGTGCCGCCACCGGCGAACGCCAGCAGGCCGCGGCGCGAGATCGTCGGCGGGGCGGGCGCCACGGGGACCAGGCCGTCGGGGTCGCGGGGCTCGGGCAGCGTCTCCGCCAGCGAGGCGCGCAGCGGCTTGAGCACGCCGCGCTCGCGGTACGCCCGCAGGACCACCGGGGCCTTGATCCCCACATGGAGGATGATCGAGGCGCTGAAGATGACCGCGCCCCAGTAGTGCGCGACGACGAAGTTGAACTTGAACGGGTACCAGTACTGCGCGTTCACGAGCCCCGTGGCGAGCTGGAAGATCGTGCTCGACACGAGCAGCCCGATCGACAGGCGCTCGAGCGCCTCGGCGGGGGTGGCGAACGGCGGCCAGGCGAACAGCCGCGGCATCACCGACCACAGCTTCGCGGCCAGCAGCGGGATCACCGCGAGCCCGACCGTCACGTGCAGGCCCTGGGTGAAGGCGTAGATCCAGCTCGGGTGCGTCGGCCAGTCGAACAGCAGCGGCAGGTCGCGCGCCGGGTCGACGATCGCGTTGCCCTCGAGCGACGGCATGTACGCGGCGTGGGAGAGGAAGCCCGTCGTGCCGACGATCAGGAAGCCGACGAGCAGGATCGAGCCGAGGATCGACGTCAGCCACGGGCCGCGCAGCGGGCTCTTCCAGAACGCCGGCCGGAACGGCCCGGGCGGGGGGTCCTGCGGCCACGGCGCCCTCATGCCGGCACCCCCGCGTCGATCGCGTGCAGCCGCGCGGCGAAGCGGCCGCCGGGAGCCTCGTCCGCCACGATCCGCGCGTCGACCATCGTGTCGACGTCGCGCAGGATCGGCAGCGGCTGCGGGCGCAGGCCGAGCTGGCGCATGCGCGCCGCCTGCCAGTCCCCCGTGAAGACGGAGCTCATCGGGACGGCGTCGAAGACCCGAGGAAGCGGCGCGGGCAGGCCGATGCCCCACCAGCCGCCGTCGCCCGTGCGGCCGAGCGCGGACCCGCCGGCCGCGACCGCGGCCAGGCCGGCGTCGAGCAGCTCCGGCGTGACCTGGGGCGTGTCCATGCCGATGAGGAAGCCGCCCGCCGGCGCGCGGCCGCCGGACGCGGCGATCCCGCCGTGGGCCGCGTCCTCGAAGCCGCCCGCGAGCCGGTCGCCCAACCCGCCGTCGCGCTGCGCGACGACCTCGAAGCCGTCGGGAAGCCACGGCCCCGGCTCCCCGTCGAGCACCAGCACGCGCCGCGTGGCGCGGGAGCTCGCGAGCACCGCGGCCAACGTGTCCACCAGCGCCGCCTCGGCGAGGTCGGCCGCCTCCTGCGGCGTGCAGGGTGGGCACAGGCGCGTCTTGGACCGCCCGGCGACGGGCGCCTTCGCGATGACGAGGAGGGTGCTCACGCGAACCGATCCAGCTCCCTGCGCATGTCGCGCACCGCCTTCAGCGTCCCGCGCACGGTCCCGGTGACCTTCGACCGGCCGATGCGCGGCCGGTAGCCGACGACGACCTCCTCGATGCGCCAGCCGGCACGGCCCGCGCGCAGGACCATCTCGAGCGGCCAGCCGAAGCGCCGGTCGACCATCCCGAGCCCCAGCAGCGCCTCGCGGCGCAGCGCCCGCATCGGCCCGAGGTCGCTCATCGGCGCCCCTGTGCGCCGGCGTACGGCCCGGGCGAGGTAGCGGTTGGCCAGCCGGGCGTGGGGCGGCCATGCGCCCTTGGAGCCCTTGCGCGAGCCGAGCACGAGGTCGGCGCGACCGGCCACCACGGGGTCGGTCACGAGCGGCAGCTCCTGCGGATCCAGCGACGCGTCGCAGTCCATGAAGCACACCACGTCGTCGGTGGCCGTCTGCAGCCCGGTCCAGCAGGCGGCGCCGAAGCCCTTGGCCGGCTCATGGACGACGAGGGCGCCGAGCGAGCGGGCGACGTCCGCCGACCCGTCGGTGGACCCGTTGTCGACCACGATCGGGCGATAGCCGTCCGGGAAGCGTCCGAGCACCCACGGGAGCGCGTCGCGCTCGTCCAACACGGGAAGGATCACGTCGGGCACTCGGTCAGTGATCGTACGCCCATGTGGGGGATAGCGTCCCGGGCATGTCAGGTGGATCAGTCCTCGTCACCGGCGGCGCCGGGTTCATCGGCTCCGCGATCGTCGACGGGCTGCTCGCCGCCGGCCACCGGGTCCGCATCCTGGACAACCTCCATCCGGCCGCCCACCGGAGCAAGCCGGCCTACGTCCCGGCCGACGCGGAGTGGATCGAGGGCGACGTCCGTGACCCGGCCGCCGTGGAGCGCGCGGTCGCCGGGATCGACGCCGTCTCCCACCAGGCGGCGATGGTCGGCCTCGGGGTCGACCTCGGCGACCTGCCCGACTACGTGGGCCACAACGACCTCGGCACCGCGGTGCTCCTCCGGGGCCTGCACGCCGCCGGCTTCGACGGTCGCCTCGTGCTCGCGTCGAGCATGGTCGTCTACGGCGAAGGCCGCTTCACCTGCCCGGCCGACGGCCTGCAGCCCGCACCTCCGCGGGCGCCCGCCGACCTCGACGCCGGCGACTTCGAGCCCCGCTGCCCCGTGTGCGGCGGGCCGCTGCGCGCGACGTCCGTGCCCGAGGACGCGCCGATGGACCCGCGCAACGTCTACGCCGCGACCAAGCTCCACCAGGAGCACCTGTCGACCGCGTGGGCGCGCGAGACGGGCGGCAGCGTGGCCGCGCTGCGCTACCACAACGTCTACGGCCCGCGGATGCCCCGCGACACGCCCTACGCGGGCGTGGCGAGCATCTTCCGCTCCGTCCTCGCCGCCGGCAGGCCGCCGCAGGTGACCGAGGACGGCAACCAGCTGCGGGACTTCGTCCACGTGCGCGACGTCGCGCAGGCCAACCTCCTCGCCCTCGCCGGCACCGCGACCGGGCCCTTCAACGTCGCCTCCGGCACGCCCCGCAGCGTGGGGGACATGGCCCGGGCGCTCCATGCCGCGATGGGCGCCGACCCGGCCACGGCCCCGCAGGTCACGGGTGCGTGGCGCGCGGGGGACGTCCGCCACGTGTTCGCGTCGACCGCGCGCATCGAGCGCGAGCTCGGCTTCGTCCCCGCCGAGGCGTTCGACGCCGGGATGGCGGAGTTCGCCGTCGCGCAGCTGCGGGACGCCCCCGGTCCGGCCGCTTGACCATTGCGCCCCCGCGCGAGCTAGGATCACGCCGATGCACCCGTCCGAGGCCCTCTCGCCGCGCGACGCGCTGGGCGCGCGCGTCACCGCCTTCGTCCTGGACCTCGCGGTCGTCCTGCTCGCCGCCGGGCCGCTCGCCGGCGCCGCCGGCTGGGGCATGGCCGCCGTCGTCGCGCTGCTCTACCTCGGCCTGCTGCCGGGGATCACGGGCTACACCTGCGGCAAGGCGTTCCTCGGCGCGAAGGTCGTCAAGGCCGGCACCACGGAGGCGCCCGGCGCCGCCCGCGGCGTCGTGCGCGCGCTGATCGGCCTCGTCGAGCTGCCGGTCTTCCTGATCGCCGCGATCGTCTCGGGGTCCAACGACCGCCGCCGCCGCGTCGGCGACCTCGCCGCCGGCACCGAGGTCGTCGGCCTCGCCGTGGCGCCCTCGCTCGTCGTGCGCTACGCCGCCGCCTACGTCGTGCTCCTCTCGCTCTTCCTCGGCCTGAGCACGCTCAACACGCTCCTGATCGTGTGGGCGATCCTGATCCCCATGGGCATCGCCATCGCCGCCGTCGTGATCGGCGCCCGCCGGTCGGCGCTCGCGACCGCGTGGCTGGTGGCCGCCGGGTTCACGCTGGTCCCCGCCGCCTACCAGAGCTTCGCCGGGCTGTGCGCGAAGGGGGAGGGGACCTGCGTGGACGTCGCCTCGAGCCGCAAGGCGATCCCCGCCCTGATCGTCATCGCCCTCACGCTCGCGGCCTTCTTCGCGCTCAAGGGCACCACCGCCCGCATGGTGCTCGCCGTCGGCACGCTCGTCGCCGGCGGTCTCATGGTCGCCCGGCTGTTCGACACCGACAACATGAACCTCGGGGCGATCGTGCTGATCCTCCTGCTGGCCGGCGCCGTGGTCAACGAGATCCTCGGCCGCCTCGCGCAGCAGCGCGCGGCCGCGATCGACGCCGCGACCGCCTAGTCGAAGGAGGGCCGCAGGCCCAGATCGCCGAACGGCTCGTCGCGGCTGCGGACCGCCGCCCGCCAGCCGTCCTGCGCGGCGAGGGCGCGGAACGCGTGGCCCTCCGGCGTGTGGCGCATGGCCCCGTCGAGCAGGGTGCCGATCGCCTGGGTCGCGCCGAGGCCCTCGCCGCGCAGCGACTGCCGCAGCAGGAGCTTCATCGCCACGAGCTGGGTGACCGGCACGCGGGCGATCCGGGCCACGAGGGCCTCCGTGCGCTCGTCGAGCTCGGCGGGGGGGCAGCTCTCGATCGCCAGGCCCCACTCGGCCGCCTGGGCGCCGGAGAGGCAGTCGCCGGTGAACAGCAGCCGCGCCGCGCGCTGGACGCCGATCCGGTGCGCCCACACGGCGGTGGTGGGGGCGCCCCACACGCGCGCCGGCGGGTAGCCGATCTTCGCGTCGTCGGCGATCACGAGCAGATCCGAGCACAGCGCCATGTCCGTGCCGCCGGCCACGCAGAAGCCGTGCACCTTGCAGACGACGGGCTTGTCCGCCTCGGCCAGCGCCATGAAGGCGCGCACGTTGCGGCGCATGCCCTGGAAGTCGAGCATCGGGTCCCACGGGCGACCGGGGTCGTGGTTGGCGGCCACCGTGGCCACGTCGTGCGGGGCGCCGGTCGGCGACGGACCGGCGCCGAGCAGGTGCTCGGCCCAGTCGGCGAGGTCGTAGCCGCCGCAGAAGCCCGGGCCCTCGCCCGACAGCACGCTGCAGTGCACGGACGGGTCGAGGTCGGCCGCCTCGACCGCGGCGGCCAGCTCGGACGGCATCGCGTGGGTGATCGCGTTGCCCGACGCGGGCCGCGCCAGGGTGATCCGGGCGACGGCGCCGTCGACCTCGTACCGGACGGCGGGCATCACGTGAGGAAGCGCAGGGTCAGCGGGTAGCGGTACGGCTCCCCGCGACCGGCCGCGAGCGAGGCCCGGATCACGAGGAACAGCCAGACCAGCCCCCACAGGAGGTAGATCGGCAGCAGGACGATCGCGACGCCGAGCGTGACGACGAACAGGACGACGAAGACGATCCCCGACACGGCGAGGTAGATCAGGGTCGAGATCTGGAAGTTCGTCGCCTCCGCCGCGTGCCCGCGGGCGAACGGCTCGTCCTGGCGCAGCAGCCAGACGATCAGCGGCCCGACGAACGCCAGCACGACGAAGGCCGACGGGATCGCGACGACGTGCGCGAGGGCGGCCATGCCCGTGTCCGCGCTCGTCGGCCGCACGTCCCGGTCGAACGGGTCAGGACGCTCGGGCCCCGACGGCGCCGCCACCCCCGACTCGACGTGCGACGTCCAGCTCGTGCCGTCCCACCAGCGCCTCCGGGCGCCGTCCTGCGGGTCGGGGTACCAGCCGGGGCCGGGGGAGGCGCTCACGGCTCACCCGCCGACGCGCTTGCGCAGCTCCTGCGGGCGCTCGCCCACCAGCAGGTCCTTGAGCTTGTCCTCGACCGGCCCGCGGACGAGCATCCCGAGCACGCGCCCGGGGTCGGCCTTCATCGTGTAGGTGGCCTTGGTGCGGCCGCCGCCGAGGTCGTCGAAGCGCCAGGCGCCGTCGACGGACTTCAGGTCGCCCTTCTTCTGCGTCCACGTGAGGCCGTTGGGCTCGTCGTAGGTGAACGCGACCTTGCTCTTGACGACGCGGACCTTGGCGTCCGTGGCGATCTCGATCAGCGCCGCGCGGCCCTGCGCGTCGGTCTCGAGCACCTCGACGTCCTGCACCCCGCCCTGCCACTCGGCGATGCGGGCGATGTCTGCGGCCTCCTCGTAGCACCGCGCGATCGGGGCGTTGATCTCGGCGGAGGCGCTGCTCTCGATGACTCCCATGCGCGGACCCTACCGCTCGCCGAGGGCGACCTTCGCCGCCTGCACGCGCGCCCGCGCGGCCTGCACCGCATCCTCGTCGCCGCGTCGCTTGGCGTGCCCCACGGCGCTGCGCGCCGACATCAGCTCAGACACCAGCGCCCGCCGGTCGGCCTCGGGCAGATCGGGGTCGGTGGCGCGCCAGCGGCGGCCGTCGATGATCAGGTGGCGGCCGTCCGCGGTCGGCTGCGGCAGCGGGACGCGCCGCAGCGAGCGCACGGGGAGGCCGTGCGGGACGGTGGAGGCGCGAAACGCCGCCAGCTCGCCCGGGCCAAGCGCGTCGAAGCCGGCCTCGACCGTCTCGACGTAGCGCTTGGCGACGACGGCGGTCCCCGCCGCGCGGGCGTCGTGGAGCCGTGCCCGGGCGTCGTCGCGGCCGAGGAACGCCCACACCGTGCCGTCCGGGCGGTCGCCGGCCAGCCACGCCGTGACGTCCACGCGCACGTAGTTGCGCTCGCGGGCGTCCAGCGACCGCAGCCGCTGCGTCCCGACGCGCACCAGCGCGCCGTTGACCGTCGCGTCCTGCGCCGGCTCGAGGTCCAGGAACGCGACGGCGACGGCGGGCCAGGACCCGTCGGAGGCCTTGTAGCGCTTGTAGCCGGGGATCGCGACGGCGTTGTCCATCGCGACGCCCCAGCGGCGGCGGTGGCCCGACAGCCGCGCCGGGGCCGCGCCGCGCAGCCCGGTCAGCGAGCCGTAGCCGAAGACGAAGTCGGGCACACGGCGTCCCTACCCGCCGATGGGCGAAGATGACGCCATGGCCACCTTCACGCTCGAACGCACGACGTCCGCCGACATGGAGACGGTCTTCGACGTGCTGACCGACCATCGCGGCTACGCGGACATCTCGGCCCCGCGCAAGGTCGTGCTCGAGCGCGAGGGCGACCCGGCCCCCAACGGCGTGGGGGCGATCCGCCAGATCCACCTCGTCGGTCCGCCGCTGCGCGAGGAGGTCGTCCTCTACGACCGTCCCGGGCGCTTCAGCTACAAGCTCCTCTCCGGGCTCCCGGTGCGCGACCACGTCGGCCAGGTCACCCTCAGCCACTCCGGCGGGGGCACCCACATCTCCTACCGCGTCCAGTCGACCCCGGCGATCCCGGTCATCGGGCAGCTCGCCATCGGCGCCACGCGGCTCGCCGTCACCGCGCTGCTGCGCGACATCATCAAGACGGCGGAGCAGCGCAGCCCCGTCGCGAGCTAGCCGCCGCCGCGCGTCCCGTCCTGGTACTGGTCGAACGCGCGCAGGTTGCCGCGCGGATCGAACAGGTAGGCGCCGTCGCCCTCGAAGCGCGGGGCGCCGCTGACGTTCTCGAACGCCGGGACGCCCAGGCCCCAGAACAGGTCGCGGCCACCGCCGGCGCCGGTGCCGACGTGGACGTCGACCTCGCCGCCCGGCGGGACGGTCGTACCCGCCGGGAGCTTGAAGCGGCGGGCGGAGGAGTCGCGCACCCACCAGCCGCCGACCGGCAGCGGGACCCCTGACGGGTTGCTCACCCGCATCACCTCACCGTCGATGTTCTCCAGGTCGTTGCCGGGCGCGTCCCAGACGACCGACATGCCCGGCGTGACCGTGGCCGACGGCCCGGCGCCGCAGCCCTGCGGGTTCCAGATCCGCAGCCGACGGGCGGCGGCGCTCGCGGCCGCGGCGGCGTAGCGGCGGTTGAACGCCCACTCCACGTGGGAGGGGAGCCACAGCGCGTGCCCCTCCGCGGCGAGGGTGCCGCCGACGTCGACCCAGCGTCCGCCGCGGCGGACGAAGATCGCCCGGCGCAGACGCTTGCCCGACATGGAGTCGGCCCGCTGCGCCGCCAGCCGGACGCGCCACTTCGCGCCCCGCAGCAGGCCCTCGACACGCGCCGTCGCCTCGACGCCGTGACACTCGCCCCGGCGGCGGTCCGGGTACTTCGAGTAGCGCGTCAGCTCGGTCGCGTTGATGCCGCCGACCCGCACCCGGCGCTCGCCGACGCCCGTGATCCGCACGGTCATGGTGTCGCCGTCGGCGAGGAAGGTCACCTTGCCCGACCACACGTGGCACACGGGCGAGGACGGGTCGTCGGGCAGGCAGCGGCCCGTCGCCGCGTGGGCCGGGGCCGCGCCGGCGGCCAGCAGCCCGGCGGCGAGCAGGACGGGAGCAGGGCGCCTCATCGAGGCAGGAACACGGTCCGCTCGCGCAACCGCTCGACGTGGTTGGCATCGAGGTCAGCGACCAGACCGAGATCGACGACCGAGTCGAAGCCGTTGAGCTCCCCGCGCAGCTGCACGACCCGCGCGGCGAGCGCGGCATCGAACCCGGGCAGCCCCGCGATCGCCGCGGCCGACGCGTGGTTGACGTCGATGAGCCCCGCGTGCTGCGCCCCGCGGACGTCCGGCCGGCCCACGCCCAGCTCCGCGGCGAGCGCGGGATCGGACGCGACGAGGGCGATCGCCTCCCGCCGCACCCGCAGGCGCTCGGCGGCGCGTGCCTTCCTCGTCTCCCACCCGGAGGGGTTGGTGCCCTCGAGGTAGGGCCGTCGGATCGACAGGGAGGTGGCGATCGCCCCGACCCACCCGGCGATCACCAGGGCGCCCTTGAGGCTGTTGTCCCCATCGGGGCCTGTCGGCACGAACAGCGCGGCGATCACCAGGGCGAGCGAGAGCGTGGTGAACAGCGCCCACACGGGCTTGCGCCGCTGCACGCTCGGCGCCAGCGGCGCCCAGGCACCGAGCCCCAGCGGCACGAGGCACGCCACCCACACCCACCAGGGCGTCCGTCGGATCGCCGTCATCGCCGGGGAGGATACGGGGGACCGCGCGCGCTGGACGGGGTCCGGTCTCCCGGGAGTGACGGTCCGTCAGAATGGCGGCATGGCCGCCCAGACCCTCACCGAGCTGTTCGCCGACGCCGTCGCGGCGGCCCCCGACGACGAGTTCCTGACCGACCTGGACGCGACGACGAGCTACAGCTGGGCCGAGACCGCCGAGCGTGCCCGGCGCGTCGCGACGGGGCTCGCCCGGCTCGGGGTCGAGGCCGCGGACACCGTCGGCCTGCTCGTCTCCAACCGGCCGGAGTTCCACGTGCTGGACCTCGGCGCGGTGCTGCTGCGCGCCGTCCCCGTGTCGATCTACGCCACGTCGTCGCCGGAGCAGATCGTCCACGTCGCCGACGACGCGGGACTCAAGGTGCTCGTCTGCGAGCCCCCCTTCCTCGACGGGGTGCTCGCCGCACGCGCCGACGTGCGCGAGCCGTTCGCCGTCGTGGTGCTGGGGGAGGACCCCAGCGGCGAGCACGCGACGGTCGACGACCTGCTGGGCGCCGAGCCGGCCGACCTCGGGGCCGCGGTGGCCGCCGCCGACCCGGACGACCTGCTGACGGTGATCTACACCTCCGGCACCACCGGGCCGCCCAAGGGCGTCGAGCTCACGCACGCGAACCTGCTCGCCGCCGGCCGCGGCATCGGCGCGGTCAACCGGCTCGAGCACGGCGGGCGCGTCATCTGCTGGCTCCCGATGGCCCACATCGCCGAGCGCAACGCCTCCTACTACATGGCGATCATGTACCGCTCACACGTGACGACCTGCCCCGACGCGCGGCGGATCGCCGAGGCGCTCGTCGCCGTGCGCCCGACGTGGTTCTTCGCCGTCCCGCGCGTGTGGGAGAAGCTCAAGGCCGGGATCGACCGCGCGCTCGGCGACACGCCGGTGGCCGACGCCGACCACGCGCGGCTGCGCGCGGCCATCGGGCTCGACGAGGCCCGCTGCACGAACGTCGGCGCCGCCCCGTGCGCGCCGGAGGTGATCGAGCGCATGCACGAGATCGGCATCCCGCTCGCGGAGATCTGGGGCATGTCGGAGGGCTGCGCCTGCGGGACGCTGAACCCGCCCGACGACATCCGGATCGGCTCCTGCGGCCAGGCCATCCCCGGGATGGAGCTGCGGATCGCCGAGGACGGCGAGGTCGAGCTGCGGGGCCCGACCCTGATGCGCGGCTACCGCAACCGCCCGGAGGAGACGGCCGACGCCTTCACCCCCGACGGCTTCTACCGCACGGGTGACGTCGGGCGCCTGGACGAGGACGGCTACCTCTGGCTGCTGGACCGCAAGAAGGAGCTGATCATCTCCTCCGCGGGCAAGAACATGTCCCCGGCCAACATCGAGGCGACGCTGAAGTCCGCCTCGCCGCTGATCGGGCAGGCGGTGGTCGTGGGGGACGGGCACCCGTACAACGTCGCGCTGCTGGTCCCTGATCCGGAGGCAGCCGCCGGCTTCGACGGCGACGTGGAGGCGGCGATCGGCGCGGGGGTGCAGACCGCCAACGACCGGCTGTCCCGGGTCGAGCAGATCAAGCGCTTCACGGTCCTCGCCGACGACTGGGCGCCCGGTGGCGACGAGCTGACCCCGACGATGAAGCTCAAGCGCAAGCCGATCGCCGAGAAGTACGCCGCCGAGATCGAGGCGCTCTACACCCGGGAGTAGCGGGTCAGCGTGCCGCCTCGGCCGCGCGCACCCGCCACCCCGCCGCTACGGGTGGCTCTGGTCGCGCAGCGTCGCGTCGGCGATGTCGTAGTGCGCGTAGACGGCCTCGAACTCGTCGGCGGCGAGCTCGTCGCCCTGCGCCGTGGGCGCGGCCTTGATCAGCTCGGGATCGAACTCCACCTCGATGCGGTCCGCCTCGGCCTCGCCCGACGTCAGCGGGACCAGGACGGAGCCGCCGGCGGTGCTGACGCGCGCGATCGCGGGACGGTCCTCGCCGGCGTGGGCGTAGACCTCCTCCACCGAGCCGACGTCCTCGCCCGCGGCGACGAGGGTCGCGCCGCGCAGCTGCTCCAGGGTCTCTTCGTTCCAGGTGGTCATGCCCCGCGTGCGGACGGCCGCCGGACCGGCGATGACCGGCTGGCGCGCCGGCGTTCGGCGCGGGCGACCCGCGCGGATGCGGTCAGGTCAGCGGCGGCCGGCGCCGGCCGAGGTCCAGCGCCCGCTCCAGCGCGGCAGCGGCGCACAGCACGTCGGCGTCCGCGCCCGGCCGGCCGACGATCTGCAGGCCGACCGGCAGGCCCGCGGCGGTGAAGCCGCACGGCAGGGAGATGGCCGGCTGCCCGGTGAGGTTGGCGGGGAACGTGAGCAGCCAGCCGAGGAACGGGTTGACGGCGACGCCCTCGATCGAGTCGGGGCCGGGCCGCTGGCCGGTGGGGTGGGGGAAGGGGGCGACCGCCAGGGTCGGGGTGACGAGCAGGCGGTGGGTGGCGAAGAAGCGACCCATGGCGACGTAGTAGGCCTGGCGGAAGAACTGCGCGGCGCGGTAGTGCTCGACGACGCCGATCCCGTCCGCGGCGTCCATCAGCTCGACGAGATGGGGGTCCATCCCGTCGCGGCCGACGACGGGGAGGACGCGCTCGCGGGCGATCGCCCCGAACGTCGACTGCCACATCACCGTCATCGGCTCGCGCGGATCGGCGGCGTCGGGCGTGGCCTCCTCGACGCGGGCGCCCAGGCCGGTGAGCGCCTCGGCCGCGGTGCGGACGATCGCGGCGACCTCCGGCTCGACGGGGCCCAACCCGTGGTCGGGCGAGAAGGCGACGGGCCAGCCGGCGACGTCGGCACGGGCGGCCGCGGCCTGGAAGTCGGTCGGGCCGTCCGGCGTCCCGTACGGGTCGCGCGCGTCAGGGCCGGCCATGACCGCCAGGCCGAGGGCGACGTCCGCGACGGTCCGCGCGAGCGGGCCGTGGTGGGAGATCGACTCGTAGCCGTTGCGCGGGTAGACCGGCACGCGACCGAAGGACGGCTTGAGGCCGACGACGCCGCAGATCGACGCCGGGATCCGGATCGAGCCGGCGCCGTCGGAGCCCTCCGCGAGCGGCGCGAAGCCGGCGGCGACGGCGGCCGCGGCGCCGCCGCTGGAGCCGCCGGCGGTGATGCGCGGATCCCACGGGTTGTTCGTGCGGCCGAGCAGCGGGCCGTCCGTGACGCCCTTGTTGCCGAACTCCGGCGTCGTCGTCTTCCCGGTGATGATCGCCCCGGCGGCCTTGAGGCGCTCGACCAGGACGGCGTCCTCGTCCGGGACGTGGTCGGCGAAGGCCGCCGAGCCGAACGTCGTGCGCGTCCCCTTCGTGGGCGTGTTGTCCTTGACCGGGACCGGGACGCCGTGCAGGGGGCCGAGCGGCTCGCCGGCGGCGACCGCGGCGTCGGCCTGTGCGGCCTCCGCGCGGGCCTCGTCGCCGCGCACGAGGCAGAAGGCGTTCAGCGCCCCGTCATGGGCCTCGATGCGCGCGAGCTGCGCGTCGAGGACCTCGACGGCCGAGACCTCCCGCTCCCGGATGGCGGCGGCGACCTCCGTCGCGGTGGCGTCGGCGAGCTCCATGGCTCCGGCAGGGTAGAGCCAGGACGACCGGTCGGCGGCGGTAGCGTTCGCCGGCGTGAGCACCCTGGAGGTCGACGGCCGCGAGGTCAGCCTGAGCAGCCCGGACAAGGTGCTGTTCGCCGAGCGGGGGGAGACCAAGCTCGACCTCGCGCGCTACTACGCGCGCATCGCCGGCCCGCTCCTGGAGACGATGGGCGGGCGGCCGGTGCTGATGCAGCGCTTCCCGCGCGGCGCGGACGGACCGTCCTTCTTCCAGAAGCGGGTGCCGGACAAGCTGCCCGAGTGGCTGCAGACCACGACGGTGCAGACCGTCAACGGGACGCCGTCGCGCGCGCTCGTGATCGGCGACGCCGCGCACGTCGTCTGGGCGGTCAACCTCGCGTGCCTCGGCTTCCACGTCTGGCCGCTGCTGGCCGACCGGCCCGAGTTCTGCGACGAGCTGCGCATCGACCTCGACCCGCAGCCGGGCACCGGCTTCGCCCAGGCCCGCGAAGCGGCGACCGAGCTCAAGGCGCTCCTGGACGAGCACGGGCTCAGGTCGCACCCGAAGACCACCGGCAACCGCGGGATCCACGTGTTCGTGCGTCTCGTCCCGCAGTGGGACTCCTACGCGGTGCGCAGCGCGGCGGTCGCCGTCGCGCGGGAGCTCGAGCGTCGCCGGCCCGACCTGCTCACGTGGGCCTGGTGGAAGGAGGAGCGCGGGGCGCGCATCTTCGTCGACTACAACCAGAACTGCCCGCACAAGACGATGTTCGGCGCGTGGTCGGTGCGCGCGCGGGCGGGCGCGCAGGTCTCGACGCCGTTCGCCTGGGACGAGCTGGCCGACGTCGACCCGGACGCGCTGACCCTGGCGACCGTGCCGGAGCGGCTGGCGCGCGACGGGGACCCGTGGGCCGGGATCAACGACGACCCGCAGGACCTGACGCCCCTGCTGGAGCTCGACGCGCGCGACCGCGCGAACGGGATGCTCGACGCGCCGTGGCCGCCGGTCTACCCGAAGATGCCCGACGAGCCGCCGCGGGTGGCACCGAGCCGGGCCCGCAAGGACTGACGGCTCAGACGTCCTGGGCCGCGGCGTGCCCCGACGCCCAGGCCCACTGGAAGTTGAACCCGCCGAGGTGGCCGGTGACGTCGAGCACCTCGCCGATGAAGTACAGGCCCGGGCTCTTGCGCGACTCCATCGTCTTCGACGACACGTCGCGGGTGTCGACGCCGCCGAGGGTGACCTCGGCGGTGCGGTAGCCCTCCGTGCCCGCCGGGACGACCTGCCAGGCGTTGAGCGTGGCGGCGACGGCGTCGAGCTCCGCCGGAGTGCACTGCTTCAGGGGCCTTGAGGTGAACCAGCGCTCGGTCATCAGCGCCGCGAACCGCTTCGTGAAGCACTCGGCGAGGACGGTCCGCAGCTCGCTGTCGGGGCGCGCGGCCTGCTGCGCCCGCAGCCACGCCCGAGCGTCGTGATCGGGGAGGAGGTCGATCTCCACCGCGTCGCCGAGTCGCCAGAAGGAGGAGATCTGCAGGATGGCCGGGCCCGAGAGCCCGCGGTGGGTGAAGAGGATGTTCTCGCGGAAGCTCTGGCCGTTGCAGCGCACGACGGCGGCCACCGACGTGCCCGACAGCTCGGCGCACAGGTCCTTGAGCTGGTCGGTGATGATCAACGGCACCAGGCCTGCACGGGTGGGCAGCACGTCGTGACCGAACTGGCGCGCGACGTCGTAGCCGAAGCCGGTCGCGCCCATCGTCGGGATCGACAGGCCACCGGTGGCGATCACCACCGACTCCGCCGCGACGTCCCCGAGGTCGGTCTGCAGCGCGTACCCGTCGGGGGTGCGCTCGATCCGGTGGACCGACGTGTCGAGGCGCAGGTCCACGCCGGCCCGGTCGCACTCGTCCACGAGCAGGTCACGGATGGCCTTGGACTTGTCGTCGCAGAACAGCTGCCCGAGCTTCTTCTCGTGGTAGGGCACGCCGTGGTCGCCGACCAGGGCGACGAAGTCCCACGGGCTGTAGCGGGCCAGGGCCGACTTGCAGAAGTGCGGGTTCTGCGACGCGAAGTTGTCCGGCTCCGTGTACAGGTTCGTGAAGTTGCACCGGCCGCCGCCGGACATCAGGATCTTCTTGCCGGCCTTGTTGGCGTGGTCGATCAGCAGCACCTGCCGACCACGTCGGGCGGCGGTGAAGGCACACATCAGCCCGGCGGCACCCGCGCCGATGATCACCACGTCGGTCGAGCGCACGCTGGGATCGAGGCTAGGTCTCGTTCCAGGTTGACATAACCGGCATTATCGAGCATTCGATTCGAGCGGGGTGCGATCCTGAGGCGGTGAGCGCGCCCCGCCACCCCGACCTCGCCGACGCCCGCGAGTCCCTCGAGTACTGGGAACGGCGCCTGGCCGCCCTGCCCAGGCTCGACCGGCGCGGCCGGCGGGAGGCCGCCGAGGCGATCGTCCGCGCCCGTGACCGCGTCGCCGCGGCCGAGCGGGCCGCCTACGGCGAGGGCATCGGCGGTCGGCTCGTGCAGGTCGCGACGGAGGGCCGCCTGCCCGAGCCGCTGCGTGACAGCGGCCGCCGCGTGGCCAGGCACGGCCGCCGCGCCGTCGTCGCCGTCGTCGCGCTCACGACCGCCGTGACGGTCCTCGTGCTGGTGGCGTCGCTGGCGCTCGTGCTCGCCCTGCTGGGCGTCATCTAGCGCGGCGACGGCCGCGCGCTGCGGCTAGCAGCCGTCGGGGCCGCAGGCATCGCCCGTGACCACCGTCGGGATCGCCGGCTGCGACCGCCGGCGGGCCTCGCGCAGCATGTCGAGCAGCACCTCCGGCTCCTGCGCGCCCGAGGCGCCGATCGCGCGGTCGACGGCGAAGAACGGGACGCCCTGGACGCCCAGCTGCTGCGCGGTGCGCTCGTCGTCGCGCACCTCGTCGGCGAAGCGGTCGCCCGACAGCAGGTCGGCGACCTCGTCCGCCGGCACCCCGACCTCATCGGCCAGGCGGCGCAGCGTCGCCGGATCGGCCATCAGCTCGCCCTCGGCGAAGTAGGCGCGCAGCAGGCGCTCCTTCATGGCGTCTTGGAGCCCGTGCGCAGCCGCGAGGTGCACGAGGCGATGCGCGTCGAACGTGTTGCCGCCGCGCACGCGGTCGAAGTCCATCGGCGCGCCGACCTCGGCGCCCGCCTGCGACATCCGGGCGTTCATCTGCCGGGCCTGCTCGAGCCCGACGCCGTACTTGTCGGCCAGGTGCTGGGCCATCTCCCCCCCGCGCTCGGCGGGCGCGCCCGGGTCGAGCTCGAACGCCCTCCAGGTCACCTCGACCTCGTCGGCGTGCTCGTACTCGGCGAGTGCCGCCTCGAGCCGGCGCTTGCCGACGTAGCACCAGGGACAGGCGATGTCGGACCAGATCTCGACGTGCATGGGGATGACTCCTTGCTCAGGCAACCATCACAGCCTACCCCCCGCGGCGCCGCTACAGCGACGTCCCCCATCTGCCGATGAACGGTCGATGGCACCCGTCCCTGAGCCGATCGCCGCGGCGCGGCGCACGGCGGCGGTCGCGCGGGCCGGCGTCGGCCTCACCGGCGCCGTGCTCTCCCTCGGCTGGATGAGCCTGCACCCCCGCTCCGAGCTCGCAGCCGTGGGCTTCGCCGTCATCGTCCTCACCTCGGCCTCGCAGCGGCTCATCCACGACCATCGCTTCCTCGCGCTGGAGGAGGCGATCGCCGCCTCCGCCGCCCTCCTGATCGTCGGGCTGGGCCACCAGCAGGTGACGATCCTCAGCCTGCTGTGGCTGTGTGCCGCGGCCAGCGGCCTCGTTGCCCGCGGCGGACGCGTGCACTGGGCCAGCAGGACGATCCTCCTCACGTCGATGGCGCTGCCGATCGTCCTCGCCGGTCGCCTCGACCCCGCCCACGTCGGCTTCTTCGCCGGCGCCGTCGCCCTTCTGTCGACGTGCGGCCGGCTCACGCGCGAGCTCAACGACCTGCTCGAGCAGGCGCGCTACGACGCCGACCACGACGCGCTCACCGGCGTCAGCGCGCGCCCGGCGCTGCGGGCGGCGCTGACGGCGACGCTGGAGCGCGGCCAGCCGGTGCGCCTGCTGCTCGTCGACCTCGACGACTTCGGCCAGGTCAACAAGGCCCGCGGGCACGCGGAGGGCGACCGGCTGCTGCGCACCGCGACCGCCCGGCTGCAGGAGCGCCTGCCACCCGGCGCGCTGCTCGGCCGCCTCGGGGGCGACGAGTTCGCCATCCTCGCGCCCCTGACGGCGCGCGGCAGCGTCGAGGGCGCCACCGTCCTCGGCGTCCTCGGCCGCACGGACGCCGCGGGCGGGCCGATCGACGCGTCCGTCGGCATCGCCCACGCGCCCCAGGACGGCGACGACGCCGACGCCGTGTTGCGCGCGGCTGACATCGCGCTGCGCGTCGCCAAGCGTCACGGCAAGCGCCAGGCCGTCATCTACGACGGCGCGTCGCTCACCGACGACCCGGTCACCGGTGCGCGCGGCGCGCTGATGCGTCTGATCGCGGGTGAGGGCCTCGAGGTCGCGATGCAGCCGATCGTCGACGTCACCACCGGCCGTCTGCACGCCTACGAGGCGCTGGCCCGGTTTCGCACGCACGGGACGGAGGCACCGCTGCACTGGTTCGCCATCGCGGACGAGCTGGGCCTGCGTGCGGAGCTCGAGATCGCCTGCCTGCGCGCGGCGCTGAAGCTCTTCCCCCTGCGCCCGCCGGGCGTGCTGATGAGCGTCAACCTCTCGGCGACCCTGCTGTTCGACCGCCGCGTCGACGCCCTGCTCGACGCCGCCGGCGACGTCAACGGGCTCATCGTCGAGGTCACGGAGGACTCCCTCGTGCGCGAGGACGCCGGGCCGATGCTCGCGCTCGGCCCGCTGCTGGAGCGCGGGATCGTGCTCGCCGTCGACGATGTCGGCGCCGGCTACTCCGGCCTCGGCCAGCTGACCGTCCTGCGCCCCGCCCTCGTCAAGCTCGACCGCGGGCTGGTCGCCGGGATCGACACCTCACCGCACCGCGCGGCCCTCGTCGAGGCGCTGGTCGGCTACGCCCGCCGCACGGGCGGCGAGCTGGTCGCCGAAGGCGTCGAGACGGCCGCCGAGCTCGAGACGGTCGCCGCGCTCGGCGTCCGCCTCGTGCAGGGCTTCGCGCTCGCGCGGCCCGGAGCGCCGTGGCCCCAGGTCAGCTCCCACGCCGCCCTGATGCCCGCGCCGGGCTAGGGCCCGACGATCTGGATGCGGTAGCCGCCGGAGGTCTCCGGGACCGTCCAGACGTGGCGCTTGCCGCGCAGCTCGATCGGGGCGTCGATGCGGTCGGTCGTCGCCGGGCCCGTGAACTCGACGCCCGCCGCGGCCAGGCGCTGCATCTGCGCCTCGACGTCGTCGACGGTGACGGCGAAGTGGTCGAGCACCCCCGGGGCGCCGTCGGGCAGGCGGCCGGCGAAGGTCTCCTCGAGGGTGAACAGCTCGAGCTTGGCGTCCCCCATGGCGAAGAACGAGCCGGCGAGGCCGTGCTCGGGGGCCTCGAAGCTCGTCGCGGGCTCGTCGAGGCCGAGGACGTCCTGCGCGAACGCCGTCGCCTCGCCGATGTCGCGCACCAGGACGCCGATGTGATCGATCTTCATGGGACCGAGCTTCCCCCCGTCCCTCCTCGGACAATCCCGCGCGAGGGCCTAGCCCGCCGGCGGCAGGACCGTGACCTGCTCGTGCATCGTCATCGGATGCAGGTAGCAGAACAGCTGGTAGGTCCCCGGCTCGTCGAACTGCGTGGACGCCCTGGCGCCCTTGGCGAGGGTCTGCCCCGCGACGGCACGCGGGCCGGACGCGAACGTGATGTTGTGCGGCTGGACGTCCTCGAAGCGCCACGTGAGGCTCGAGCCCGCCGTGATGACGACGTTGTCGGGCGCGAAGGTGTCGTCGACGAGATCGACCTCCGAGCCGCTCTGCAGCCGCTGCGGGGTGCTCGTCGGCGCGCGGAGGTACACCGGGGCGTTGTGGTCGTCCAGGCGCCAGAGCGGGATCGGCTCCCAGGGGGCTGAGGCCCGCATGCCCGGCCCCATCTTGGACTGGTGCGCGTCGGCGGGCAGCGCCGCGCAGCCGGTGGGCGCCTTGCCGACGGCGACGTAGACGTGCGTGATCGCCATGACCGACTGGCGCGCGTGCGCTGCGTCGTAGACGCCGGTCACGTCGAGCGTCTCCCCCTTGCGCACCGGGATGCCGGTGCGCGACTCGAACCAGCTCGTCGCCATCGGCCCGGCCTCGTGCAGCCGCGGGATCGCGGTGTAGACGAGGTCGTCCGGCGGCGCGTAGAAGGGCGTGTTGTCGTAGAGCTGGCGGCCGCCGCAGCGCGGCTGGGTCATCGTGAGGGCCTTCGACCCGGCGTGGAGGTGGCCGCCCGCGGCGACGATCCGGCCGCTGACGGGGATCCTCCAGTGCTCCGTGCGCACGTCGAGGGCGCCCGGGGCGCCCCCGCCCCGCACGTGGTAGCTGGACGAGTGCCCGCAGCCGTTGGCGCGCACCCAGAACGGCCGCACCTCCGCCTGCTTCGCCGTGGTCGTCGTCACGCGGTAGCGGATCCACACCCGCTTGGGACGGAAGCGGTGGGCCATCAGCATCCCGCTGACCTGCCAGCGATCGGTGGCCCGCACCCGGTAGCCGTAGCCGCGCGGCAGGTCGAGCGTCTGGTTCTCCTCCCCCGTGCCGTAGAAGACCTCGGGCTGGTTCGCGGAGCAGTGGCCGGCCACGCGGTCACGGCTGAGGTTGTTGAAGAAGACGTGATGGAGCATCCCGTCGTGCAGCGTCACGCGCCGGCCGTGGCCGTCGACGAGGACGGCGTGCATCCTCGTCACGAAGCCGTCGATGCGCGGGGCCGTCACGGTCTGCTTGAGGAACTGCGTGTTGTAGTCGGCCATCGTGAACGGGCCGGCGCGGTACGTGCGGGTCTGGCTCTCGGCCGCCGCGGTGGCCGGGACCACGAGCAGCGTCAGGAGCGCGACGACGGAGGCGGCGCGACGCACGGACATGCAGGGGCGAATCTGGCAGGCGCCTCGGACGGCGTCAACCGGCGAACCGTCCCGTTCAGGCGACGAGGCGCGCGAACAGCTTCTCGAGCGTCGCGGCGGGGTCGCCGCACAGCCCGGTGTGGACCGGCGAGGGCCGCACCACCGTGCTCGTCGGCGCCGCGAGCCAGTGGAAGCGCTCCGACGGCTCCAGCGCGGCCACGCGATCCGGTCCCTCCCCGGCGGCGATCGCCGCGAGGGCGTCCAGCCGCGCCGCCACGGCCCCGGCGTCGATCGCCGGATCCAGCGCGGCCAGGCGGTCGCGATCGAGCGCCACGCGCGCCTGGAGGAAGCGGTGCCGGCGCGAATGGAGGACCACACCCGCGTTGATGCGCTCGTCGCGCTCGGCGCTGGGGACGACCTGGAGGACGAGGTAGGAGAACGCCTCAGCGGCCACGGCGCGCCTCCTCGGCCTCGGCGGCGAACCCGCCCCACGCGACGCGACCGGCGAGCCAGGCGACGTAGTCCGCCGGCGCGCGGCCGCCGAGCCAGGCCTGCGGGACGAGGTCGACCACCCGGGCGACGGTGGCCTCGTCCAGCCGCGGCGCGAGGCGCTCGTGGGCCTCGGTGATCGATCCGGCCGCGTGGAGCAGGACATGCTCGCGGATCGGGGGAAACGGCCGCCGGGCCTCCGCGGGGAGGTCCTCGGAGCCGTGCTGGCGATAGAGGGCGGCGCCGTGGTCGATCAGCCACGTCCGTCCGTGCCAGGTGAGGAGGTTCGGGTTGCGCGGCGTGCGATCGACGTTGGTGATCAGGGCGTCGAGCCAGACCACGTCGGCGGCCAGGTCGGGACCGGCGGTGCCGTCGTAGGGCAGCGAGCCCGGGAGGAAGTCGAGCGCGAGGTTCTCACCGGCAGAGGCCTGCAGGAGCTCCTGGATCTCGGGGTCCGGCTCGGCGTCGGCCAGCTTCGGGTCCAGCGTGCAGACGACGATCTCGGGGACCGGGAGGCCGGCGGCGCGGGCCAGCTCGCCGCCGATGAGCTCGGCGACGAGGGCCAGCGGGCCCTGGCCGGCGCCGCGGAACTTCAGGACGTAGAGGCCGTCGTCATCGGCCTCGACGAGGGCGGGCAGCGAGCCGCCCTCGCGCAGCGGGGTGACGTAGCGGGTGGCGGCGATCGTGCGCAGGCCCATGAGCGCCTGAGCCTACGCGCGCCACCCGCGGCGCCGGGTCCTAGCGGTGGCCGGGGCCGTCGTCCTCGCCGTGACGCGCGTGACCCGGGGCGTCGTCGTCGTGCCGGCGGCCGCCGCGGCGGTCGTCGCGGGTGTGCCCGCGGCGGTGATGGGCACCGTCGTCGCCGCCGTGACGCTGGTGGGTCGGGGCGTCGTCGCCGGCGCGGTGCGCGGGGCCGTCGTCGGCGCCCTGCCGGGCGGCCGCGGAGCCCGCGCCGGCCAGGGCAAGGGCGCCGGTCAGCGCGAGGGTGGTGATGAGGCGGTGTCTGAACATGGCCACAGCGTGCCGGCGCCGAGGTCCCGGAATCCAGGCGGCATTGGTCCTAGGACCGCCGCAGCGACCTAGAGCCCGTGGTCGCGGGCCCACATCGCGGCGGCCACCCGGTCCGCCACGCCGATCGCCTCGTAGACGCGCGTCAGGTGCGCCTTGACGGTCTTCTCCGAGATCTCCAACCGCTGGGCGATGCGCTTGTTCGGCAGGCCCTCCCGAACGCATCCGAGCACCTCGCGCTCGCGCGGGGACAGCGCCGAGAGCGGCGAGCCCGTGCGCCGCCCGCCGAGCAGCTCGCGTGCCGCGCGCGGGTCAAGCGGCGCGTCCCCGGCCGCGGCAGCGCGGACGGCGCGCACCAGTTCGTCGGGCTCGGCGTCCTTGAGCAGATAGCCCATCGCGCCCGCGTCGAGCGCCGCGAGGATGCGTGCCCGGTCACTGAACGACGTCAGGACGACGACGTGGGTCTGCGGCCGTGCGGAGAGCACCGCGCGCGTCGCCTCGATGCCGTCCACCCGCGGCATCGAGAGGTCCATCAGCACGACGTCGGGCTGATGCTCGACGACGAGCGCCACCGCCTCGGCGCCGTCGGTGGCCGCGGCGACGACCTCGACGTCGGGCTCGGTCTGCAGCAGCCCGACGAGGCCGGCGCGCACGAGCGGGTGGTCGTCGACGAGCAGGACGCGGATCACGCGGGCACCTCGAAGCGCAGCCGCGTCCCGTCGCCGGGCGTGGAGTCCAGCGTCAGCGCGCCGCCGCGCTCGCGTGCCAGGTCGTCCAGCAACCGCAGTCCGAAGTGGCCGGTCTTGTCCGCCGCGTCGGCCAGGCCCCGCCCGTCGTCGGCGACCTCGAGCACGACACGGCCGTCGGCGACCGCGACGGCCATGCGGACCCAGCCGGCCTCGGCGTGCTCGAGCACGTTCCGGGTCGCCTCCGCCGCGGCGCGGTAGACCGCCGCGGCCGCATCGTCGTCCACCGGCGGGTCGCCGTCCATCGCCAGCTGGGTGCGCAGGCCGGCGGCTCGCAGCGGCGCGAGCAGGTCGGTCAGTGCGGCGCGCAGGCCCTGGCGGTGCAGGTTGGGCGGGACGAGCTCGGTGAGGGTCCCGCGCAGCTCACGCACGGTCTCCCTGACCTGCTCGGCGCCGGAGCGCACGGTGTCGCGCAGGTCGGCCCCGGCGGGGGCGCGCTCGGCCCCGGCGAGGGCGAACGCCACGCCCGAGAGCCGCTGCACCGGCCCGTCGTGCAGCTCGCGGGCGACCCGCGTGCGCTCGCGGTCGGAGGCGTCGAGCGCGCGTTGCAGCAGCTCCTCGCGCTCCTCCCGGCCGCGCTCGAGGGACCGTGCGAGGCTGAGCACCAGCGGCGCCAGCAGCAGTGCCAGCAGGATGACCGCGGCCACGAGCGCGGGCGCGAAGGCCGACCGCAGACGCCCCTCGTCCGCGGTGACCAGCGCGTAGGGCCGATAGGTCTCGAACAGCACCCGCCGGCCGTCGGGCGCACGCAGGCCGGCGTAGACCTCGAGCAGCTTGCCCTCGCGGCGCTCGAACCGGTTCTCGGGCTCGGACAGGTCGGAGACCTCGGCCTCGGAGCCGCCGTCCGCGAGGACCTCGAGCTCCTCCGCCCCGAGCTCGAACGTGCGGCCCACGAGCTCCGGCTCGGACGCGTAGAGCACCCTGCCGTCCCGGCTCCAGAGCTTCACGTGGGCGACCTGGTCGCCGAACGCCTTGCGCGCGACGAGCCGGTCCAACCGCGCACGGGTCGCCGGCGAGCCGTCGAACAGGCCGGGGGTGAGCTCGGGCGCGACGACGGCCCGGCCGACCACCGTGGTCTGCGTCCGCGCGTCGTCCAGGGCCTCCTGCGTGGCCGACCGGTGCAGCAGCCACAGGCCGACCGCGCCGGCGAGCACCACCACGGCGAGGAGGGAGAGCACGAAGCGGCGGAGCGCGCGGCGGACGGTCACGTCGGACATGGTGCCCGGTCCACCCTGACGGCGCGCCCGTCGCACGCCAAGGCGCCGATGGTCGTAGGACCCCGGTTCGCGTGCGGCAGCCGGGGGAAGGGACAGGCCCATGGACTACCGCACTCTCGGACGCAGCGGCCTGCGCGTCTCCTCCCTCACGCTCGGCACGATGGGCTTCGGCGGCGGCGGGGACTTCAAGGCCGTCGGCGAGCTCGGCGTCGACGACGCCAAGCGCCAGTTCGACCTCTGCCTCGACGCCGGCGTCAACTTCGTGGACACCGCCAACATGTACTCGCGCGGCGTGTCGGAGGAGATCGTCGGCGAAGCGCTCGACGGCCGCCGCGACCGCCTCATGGTGGCCACGAAGGTCCGCTTCGCCATGGGTGACGGACCCAACGACGCCGGCCTCTCGCGCCACCACATCATCGCCTCGGTCGAGGCGTCGCTGCGGCGTCTGCGGGCCGACCACATCGACCTGCTGCAGCTGCACGAGTGGGACGGCGAGACGCCGCCGGAGGAGTACCTCGAGGCACTCGACACCCTCGTGCGCGACGGCAAGGTCCGCTACGTCGGGGCGTCGAACTTCACCGCCTGGCAGCTGATGAAGACGCTCGGCGTGTCCGACGCGCGCGGCTGGCAGCGCTTCGTCTCCCACCAGATCCACTACACGCCGCAGGCCCGCGAGGCCGAGTTCGAGATCCTCCCCGCCGGCCTCGACCAGGGCGTCGGCACGATGGTCTGGAGCCCGCTCGCCGGCGGGCTGCTCTCGGGCAAGTACCGCCGCGGGCAGGCCGGGCCCGAGGGCGCGCGTCACGTCGGCGACTGGGACGAGCCGCCCGTCTACGACGAGTCCAAGCTCTACGACGTGGTCGAGGCGCTCGTCGCGGTCGGCGAGGCGCACGGCGTCTCGGCGGCGCAGGTCACGCTCGCGTGGCTGCTGACGCGGCCGACCATCTCGACGCTCGTGATCGCCGCGCGCACGGAGGAGCAGCTCGTCGACAACCTCGCGGCGGCCGACCTGCAGCTGACCGACGACGAGGTGGCGAGCATCGAGGCGGCGAGCCGCCCCGACCTCCCCTATCCCCTCTGGCACCAGTTCAACGCGGCCGAGCGCTTCAGCGCCAACGACCGGACGATGCTGGCCCCCTGGGACCAGGGCTAGCCCTCGTCCTCCTCCCGGTGGACGGTGTCCGGCGCGAACGCGGGAAGGCAGACCGCGACGTAGTCGGCGCCGTCCGGGCCGGGCGAGGAGTAGCGGACGCGCTCGCCGGCGCGCACCAGCACGGTCTGGCCGGCGGCGACGTCCAGCGTCCCGTCGTCGTGCTCGACGCGGACGGTGCCGGCGAGCACGAGCGTCCACTCGTCGAAGTCGGGGGTCTGGAACGGCTCGCCCCAGCCCGACGGCGAGGTCATGTGGGCGACCGACAGGCGGTCCTCGCCCGTGTTGACGTGGCCGACGTGCTCGCGGATGACCTTCGGCGGCTCGCCGGGGGCCTCGATGATGGTCGGCTGCTCGATCAGGAGGGGCATGACGCGGACGCTACCCGGCGCGCAACACGAGCACGGGCGCCTCGGGCGCGACCCCGAGGCGGACGGCCAGCCGTGCCTCGCCGATCCCCTTGGACACGTACAGGTGCCGCCCGCCTTCCACGACGTGCCCGGCCCGGTAGCGGGTCCCGTGCCGCGACGGGAGCGCCTTGCGGCGCAGCCAGGGCAGGTTGACCTGCCCGCCATGGAGGTGCCCCGCGACGGTCAGGGCGACCCGCCGGGGGACGGCCGGGAAGACGTCCGGCTGATGGGTGAGCAGCAGGACGGGCTCGTCCTCGGGGACGTCTGCGAGCGCCTGGCCGACGCGTGGGTCGCGCTGCTCGAGGTCGCCGACGCCGGCGATCCACAGCGGCCCGCCGCGCGCCTCGCGGCGGACGGCGCCGTTGTCGAGCACGGTGATCCCGGCGTGGCGCAGCACGGTGCCGACCGTGACGCCCTCGTGCACCCAGTCGTGGTTGCCGAGCACCGCGACCACGCCGACGGGCGGCCGCAGCGGGGCGAGCCGGCGCACGACGAGGTCCGGCGGCAGCCGTCGGCCGCCCGGCACGTGCGGGTCGACGAGGTCGCCCAGGATCAGCACGAGGTCGGGATGCGCGGCACGGACGGCCGCGGTGACGGCGGCGACGCGGTGGCGGTCGACGTGCGGGCCGCCCGCGTGGAGGTCGGCGATCAGCGCCACGCGCAGTCCGTCCAGGCGGGCGGGCCAGTTGGGGAGGGTCAGCTCGACCTCGGGCACCTCGAGGCGACGCGGCTCGATCAGGCGGGCGTAGGCGACGACCCCGGCGAGCGCGGCCGCCGCGGTCCCCGCCCCCGCCCCGGCCACCGCTGTGCGCGAGATCGGCTTCGAGCCGCGCAGGGCGGCCCGAAACCGATCTCGCGGGCGACGGCGGCGAGCTCGGCGGGTCAAAGCAGGGCCGCGATGCGCTCGGCGGCCTCGTCGAGGTCCGCGTCGTCGAGCGCGAGCGACAGCCGCGCCCAGCCCGCGCCGCGCGCGCCGAACCCCTCCCCCGGCGCGACCGACACGCGGGCCTGCGTGAGCAGGCGCTCCACCCCGAGGCCCTCCGGCAGCTGCCACCACGCGTAGAAGGACCCCTCGGGCAGGGCGATCTCGGCACCCGCGTCGCGCAGGCGGCCCACGAGCCGGTCCCGGCGCGCGGCATAGGTCGCGCGCGCCGCTGCGACGGTCGCCTGATCGCCGGTGAGGGCGGCGGTGAGGCCGCGCTGCAGACCCGTCCAGACGCCCGCCGTCGTGTGGTCGACGAGCGTCTTGACGCGGCCGACGAGCGCTGGCGCCCCCACGACCGCGCCGATCCGCCAGCCGGCCATCCCGTACACCTTCGAGGCCGACCACAGCTCGACGGCGACCTCGCGCGCGCCGTCGACCTCGAGCACGGAGCGGGCACAGGCGCCGTCGAAGGCGAGGAAGCCGTAGGCGCGGTCGTGGGCGAGCCAGCCGCCCTCGCGGTGCGCCCACGCCACCGCCGCCTCGAAGGTCCCGGGGTGCTCGAGCACCGCGCAGGGGTTCGACGGGTAGTTGAGCAGCGCCAGCGCGGCGGCCGGGGCGGCGTCCATGTCGGGCTGGAAGCCCCGTTCGGCGGTCAGCGGGAGCGGCGTGTGGACGGCGCCGGCCAGTGCCACGCCGCTCGCGTAGTCGGGGTAGCCCGGGTCCGGGACCAGGACGCGATCCCCCTCGCCCGCCGTCGCCAGCGCGAGCAGCATGATCGCCGTCTTCGTGCCGGGGACGATCGCGATCTCGGTCTCCGGGTCGAGCGCGACGCCGTGGTCGGTCGCGTAGCGGGCCGCCAGCGCGGCCTTCAGCTCCGCCGTGCCCTGAAACGGCGGGTAGCCGTGAACCGCCGGCGTCCCCGTCTCGAGCGCCGCCGTGCGCAGCGCCTCGATCGCCGCAGGGGGCGGCGGGAGGTCGGGGTTGCCGCGTCCGAGGTCGATGACCCGCGGCCCCGGCCGCTCGCGCTCGGCGGCGACGGTGGCGAGGATGCCGGCGAAGAACTGCGGCGGGAGGCGGCCGATCAGCGGCGGGACGTCGGGCACCGGGTCATCATGGCCGATCGCGGCGGCATATCGTCCGGCGGCGATGGCCGCCCTGCCCACCGCCCTCTACGCGCCCGACGGCGAGACGTACGTCCCCACCGTCCTGACCCGCGGCCCGTGGTCGCCGGACCATCAGCACGCCGGCCCGCCGTCGGCGCTGCTGGCGCGCGCGATCGACGCGCGGGCCGGGATCGAGGACGGCCAGACCGTCCGGATCGCGCTCGACGTCCTGCGTCCCGTGCCGATCGCGCCGGTGACGGTGACCGCCCGCCACGTGCGCCCGGGCCGCAACGTCGAGCAGCTCGAGGCGATCCTCACCCTCGCCGCCGACGGGACGCAGCTCATGCGTGCCCGGGCGTGGCGGATGCGCCGCCGCCCCGTCGAGCTGCCCGACCGCCTCTCGACCCCCGACCCGCCGCCCGCAGCGCCCGACGGGCTCCCGGTCGCCGGCGTGCCCCCGTTCTTCGCCACGGGCGAGGCGAGCTACGTCTCCTGCCTGGAGTGGCGCTTCACGCCCGGGAGCGACTGGGTCGACCCAGGGCCGGCGACGGTCTGGACGCGGATGCGCGCGCAGCTCGTCGCGGGCGAGGACCCGACGCCGCTCGAGCACCTGCTGACGATGACCGACGCGGCCTCCGGCGTGTCCGCGACCCTGCCGTGGGACGCGTTCACCTTCATGAACGTCGACCTGTCGCTCGCGCTGGAGCGTCCGCCGGGCGGGGAGTGGCTGGCGATGGACGCGATCACCCGCCCGGGCCCGCTGGGCGCGGGCGTCTGCACGGCGGTGCTCCATGACCGCGACGGCCGCGTGGGCAGCTCGTCCGCCGCGCTGCTCGTCAATCCGCGGTCGGCACCGACCGCAGGCGCCTGAGCACCGCCGACGCCGGCTCAGGCCGCGCGTAGTAGTAGCCCTGGGCGTACTCGCAGCCCATGTCGGCGAGGATCAGCGCCTGCCCGGCCGTCTCGACGCCCTCCGCCACAACCGACATGTCGAGCGACTCGGCGAGGTCGACGATCGCGCCGACCACCGCCCGCGAGCCGGCGTCCGCCTCCAGCCGCGAGACGAACGACCGGTCGATCTTGAGCTGATGGACGTTGCGCAGCTCCGACAGCTGCGACAGCGAGGACTGGCCGACGCCGAAGTCGTCGATCGCCAGCTGGACGCCGATCGCCCGCAGCCCACCGATGACGTCGCCGGCGAGGCCGTGGTCGACGATCGCCGCCGTCTCCGTGATCTCCAGGCACAGGTCGTGGGGTTCGACGCCGGCGTCGGCAAGGGCCTGCGCGACCGTCTGCGGGAGGCCGGGATCCGTCAGCTGGCGGGCGGACAGGTTGACGGCCGTCACGACCCCCGGCCACTGCGCCGCCTGCTCGCACGCCGCGCGCAGGACCCACGCGCCGACGGCGCTGATCAGGTCCGACTGCTCCGCGAGCGGGATGAAGGCGCCGGGCGTCAGCAGCCCGCGCTGCGGATGCCGCCAGCGCACGAGCGCCTCGACGCCCATCATCGAGCCATCACGCACCCGGACCTGCGGCTGGAAGTCGAGCACGAGCTGATCGGCGTCGATCGCGCGCCGCAGCTGGGCCTCGAGCTGCAGGCGCTCGCGCGGGCCCTCGCGCATCTCGGCGTCGAACGTCACGCAGCGCGCCTTCCCCAGGCGCTTGGCGCGATACATCGCGGCGTCGCCGTCGGCGAGCAGGCTCTCGGCGCGATCGGCGGCAGGGTCGGCGAGCACCAGGCCGAGGGAGACGGTCACGAAGCGCGCGTGGTCGTCGAGCACGAAGGGCGCGGCGAGCGAGAGCCCGATCCGGTCGGCGATCGCCTGGCCCGCCGCGAGGTCCTCCACCTCGACGCAGATCACGAACTCGTCGCCGCCGAAGCGGCCGATCACGTCCTCGGGCCGCAGCGCCTCGCGCAGCCGTCGCGCGATCGCGCGCAGCAGGTCGTCCCCCGCGCCGTGACCGAGCGAGTCGTTGACGACCTTGAAGTCGTCCACGTCGGCGAACAGCACGCAGACGACCCCCGCCTCCCGCGGCTCGGCGAGGATGGCGTCGAGCGCGGCGGTGAAGCTCTCGCGGTTCGGCAGCCCGGTGAGGGCGTCGTGGGCGGCCTGATGCGCGAGCCGCTGCTCGGCGGCCTTGCGCGCGGACACGTCGATCGCCTGCGAGATCCAGTGGACGCCGTCCTCGCCGTCGGGCAGCTGGGAGTGGCGCCACAGCATCCAGCCGGTCGACCCGTCGGCGCGGCGCACGCGCAGCTCCTGCTCCCCGACGGGCGGCCACACGGCCTGGTCGCGGTCCCCCGCCGGCGCGAGCGCCGCCCACGGCCGCCCGACGAGCGCGTCCGGGTCGTGACCGGTGCTCTCGCCGAGCGCGGCGTTGACGGCGACGAGCACGCCGTCTGCGTCGACGAGCGCCACGCCGATCGGTGCGTCGGTGAACGCCTGCTGCAGGCGCGCCTCGCTGCGCCGGCCCGCCTGGCGGACCTGCTCCGACGCCCGCCAGCCGACGAGGTTGGCGATGGCGAGGGCGGCGATGAACGCGCCGTGGATGCCGGCCCACGCCAGGGGGTTCGTCATCCCG
Source organism: uncultured Solirubrobacteraceae bacterium (assembly GCA_963726825.1). Taxonomy (GTDB): domain Bacteria; phylum Actinomycetota; class Thermoleophilia; order Solirubrobacterales; family Solirubrobacteraceae; genus DATLGB01. The sequence goes on from CAVSDT010000002.1 coordinate 1,219,241, forward strand.
TGATGGGCGAACACGAGCTGCGGAAGCATCAGACCCATCAGCGCGTGCTGGAAGCAGACGAACAGGAACGCCAGCAGGAAGGGCGGCCACGCCTCGTACATGGCGACCGCGCCGACGACGACGAAGTAGTGGAAGTGCGCCTCCGTGGCCCCGTGCCAGAGGACCACCAGCACCGCCGAGCAGGTCAGCAGGCCGAGCACGCACAGCATCGAGCGCACCGTGCGCGGGAGCCGGCGGATCGTCGCGGCGGCGCCGAGCGCGGCGATCGGGACGTCGAGCCCGAGCACCTGCGCGACGCTGAAGCCCTGGGTCAGGCCGAAGGCCGGCAGCAGGACGAGGTGCACCGCCAGCACCACGAGCAGCCCGCGATGACGCACCTGCCAGGCCTGCTCCGGCAGGGAATGGCCGTTCGGAAGCGATCGGAGGCCTGAAGCGCGCACACGTCCCGCATCGGCGCCGACGGCGCGGAACTCAAGCGCTCAGCGGATCTCCGCGGCCAGGTGTGACCACTCGTCACGCAGGTCGCGCTTGAGCAGCTTGCCGGAGGCGTTCTTCGGCATGCCGTCCACGAAGGCGAACGCCTTGGGGACCTTGAACCCGGCGAGGCGCTCGCGCGCGTGCGCCCGCAGGGTCTCGGCGTCGACGTCCGCGCCGTCGCGCAGCTGCACGATCGCGACGACCGCCTCGATCCAGGTCGGGTGCGAGATGCCGACCACGGCGACCTCCGCGACGGCCTCGTGCGTGTAGATCGCCTCCTCGACCTCGCGGGAGGCGACGTTCTCGCCCCCCGTCTTGATCATGTCCTTGATCCGGTCCACGACGGTGACGTAGCCGTCCGCGTCGATCGTCCCGAGGTCACCGGAGTGGAACCAGCCGCCGCGGAAGGCCTCGGCGGTCTTGTCGGGCTGGTCGAGGTAGCCGAGCGTGGCGTGCGGCGAGCGGTGCACGATCTCCCCCGGCTCCCCCACGTCGACGTCGGTCATGTCCGGCCGCACGACCCGGGTCTCGACGTTCATCGACGCCTTGCCGGCCGCGCCGGCCTTCGCCACCTGCTCGTGCGGGCGCAGGATCAGCGCGAGCGGCGCCATCTCCGTCTGCCCGTAGAAGTTCCACAACCGCATGTCGGGCAGCCGGCGCCCGATCTCGTGCAGCACCTCGACCGGCATGATCGCCGCGCCGTAGTAGCCCTTGCGCAGGCTCGAGAGGTCGCGCGCGTCGAAGTCCGGGTGGCGCAGCAGGCCGATCCAGACGGTCGGCGGGACGAACAGCTTCGTGATCCGGTCGCGCTCGATGCGCTCCAGCAGCGTCCCGGGATCGGGGGCCGGGAGGATGTGGTTGACCGCCCCGAGCTGCAGGCCGGGCATGAGGAAGCAGTGCTGCTGGGCGCAGTGGAACAGCGGCATCGCATGGAGCTCGACGTCGTCGCCGTCCATCCCGCCGTCGATCACGACGCTCGCGTACTGGGCGTAGAGGGCGGAGTGGGCGAGCACGGCGCCCTTGGGGCGCGACTCCGTGCCGGACGTGTAGAGGATCTGGGCGGGCTCGTCGGGACCGAGCGCGAGCTCGGGCTCGGTGTCGTCGGCGTGCGCGGCGAGGTCCGCGAACGCCTCCCACCCGTCGGCGGCGTCGCCCAACGCGGCCCGCACCTCGAGCTGCCGGTCGCCGGCGGCCGTCGTCGCGGTCTCGAGCAGCGCGTCCTGGGCGAGCAGCCCGACGGCCTTGGAGTGGTCGAGCACGAAGCGGACCTCGTCGGGTCCGAGCATGAAGTTGACGGGGACGAGGATCGCGCCGGTGCGCGCGACGCCGAAGACCGCTTGGACGTACTCGACCGAGTTGCGGGCCAGCAGCGCGATCCGGTCCCCCTGCCGGACCCCGCGCGCGAGCAGCGCGTTGGCGACCCGGTTGGCGTCGGCGTCGAGCTCGGCGTAGGTGCGCCCGAGGCGGTCGTCGCTGACGGCGAGCCGGTCGCCGTGACGGCGGGCCGAGCGGCGCAGCAGGTCCCCGAGGGCCTGCCGCCGGGCGAGGGCGACGGCGTCCATGCCGCGACCGTAGCGCGCCTGTCGACGCGGGGTCAGCCGGGGCGGGGCACGTTCGGGTGGGTGGGGACCCTCAAGGTGCCACGCCCCCTGCGGGGCGGCCGCCGGCGTGGGCGATGGCCTCGGCGGCCAACGCCGTGCCGGCCGCGAGCGCATCGTCGACGGACCCGTCCGCGGCCCACACGGAGACGAACCCGGCGGCGAACGCGTCACCGGCACCCGTGGTGTCGACCGCGCGATCGGCGCCCGTCGCCCGCACCCGCGCCGTCGCCGTCTGCGACCGCCACGTCGCGCCGTGGGCGCCCGCCGTCACGACGACCTCCGACGCGCAGCCCAGCCCGTCCTCCCCCAGCACCGCCGCCTCGTCCGCGTTGGGCAGCAGCAGGTCGAAGGGCCCGGCGTCCACCACGACGCCGGGCGCCGCGGCCAGCGGCGCGGCCGAGGCGGGGTCGAGCACGGTCCGCGCCCCCACCGCACGGGCGCCGGCGAGCGCGGCGAGCGCCGCCGGACGCGTCGCCTCGCGCAGCAGCGTGTACCCGGACACGAAGAGGACGTCCCCGCCACCCAGCGCCGGGATGTCGGACGGCCCGAGCAGCGCGTTCGCCCCCGCATCGGGGAGCATCGTCCGCTCCGCGTCCGGCCCGACGAGGACGACGCACGTCCCGGTGGCCGCGCCCGGGACGCGCCGCACCCCGGCCGCCGGCGCCGCCGCATCGCCGCGCGCGCCCAGCCCCGTCAGCGCCACGTCGGCCAGCGCGTCGTCCCCCACGCAGCCGATCAGCGCCACGTCCGCGCCGGCGCGCACCAGCCACGACGCGACGTTGCCCCCGGCCCCGCCCGGGCTCAACGTGGTGACGGCGGCGGTGTCGCTGCCGTGCGCCAGCGGCGCCGCGTGACGGACGAGCACGTCGACGAGGAGGTCGCCGACGACGACGATCACGACGCGAGCGCGGCCGCGACGTCGGCGGCCAGGGCCGCGTTGGCCCGCACCAGCGCGACGTTGGCCCGCAGTGACTCGCCCTCGGTCTGTGCGTGGAAGCGCTCGAGCAGGAACGGGGTGACGGCCTTCCCGGACACCCCGGCGGCCGCGGCCGCCGCCAGGCCCTCGGTCAGCACCCGGTCGTGCACCGCCGGGTCCAGCTGCTCGGCTTGGAGGAGCGGGTTGGCCAGCAGGACGGCGCCCGTCGCGGCCAGCCCGTCGCGCGCGGCGACGATCCCCGCCGCCTCCGCCGCCGACTCGACGCGCCAGGGGACGTCGAAGCCGCTGTCGGCGAGGTAGAAGCCGGGGAAGCGGTCGGTGCCGAAGCCCAGCACCGTGACGTTGAGGGTCTCGAGCCGCTCGAGCGTCGCACCGACGTCGAGGATCGACTTCACCCCGGCGCAGACCACGCAGATCGGGATCGACGCCAGCGCCTGCAGGTCGGCGGACTCGTCCCACGTCTCCCGCGCCTCCCGGTGCACCCCGCCGATGCCGCCCGTGGCGAACAGGCGGATCCCCGCCCGGTGGGCGAGATGGGCGGTCGCGGCCACCGTGGTCGCCCCGTCCCCCCCGCGGCCGAGCACGACGGGCAGGTCGCGGATGCCGCACTTGGCGATCTCCCCCTCGCCGCCCAGGCGCGCCAGGCCCGCCTCGTCGAGCCCGATCCGCACCTCGCCCTCCAGCACCGCGATGGTGGCGGGGACGGCGCCGCGCTCGCGCACGACGTCCTCGACCTCCCGGGCGACGCGGACGTTGTCCGGGCTCGGAAGGCCGTGGGCGATGATCGTGCTCTCCAGCGCGACGACCGGCCGGCCGCCCGCGAGAGCCTCGGCGACTTCAGGGGCGACGCGCATGGCGCCGCACCCTAGGCCCATCCGCGCCGGGCGGTCACGACGTGCGCGTCCGGCCGGCCGTCAGCCCGCGAGCGTGCGCAGCTCGCGCACGACGACGAGCAGCGCGGCCAGATCCGCCCCCTCGACCGAGGTGGCCCGGGCGATCTCGGCGAGGTGGCCGGCGCGCTGGGTGTGCGCGGCCAGGAACGCCTCGACCGCCTCGACGGCCTCGGCGTCCGGGCTGTCGAGCAGCGCGCGGGCGACGAGGTCGCGGCGGGCGCGGCGCGCGTCGTCGCGCAGCGCCTGCACCGCCCAGCGCGTCGTCCGGCCCTGGGCCGGGAGCGCGTCGAGCTCGGCCTCGAGCCAGCCGAAGCGCAGCTCGTCCCCGATGCGCGCGAACGCCATCCCGACGCTGTCGATGTCGCGGCCGGTCTCCTCGGCCACCGAGAGGACGTCGGGGGCGAAGGCGAGGTCGTCGGCGAGGGCGGCGTCGAGCGCGAGCCCCCGCGGCACACCCCGCTCGGCGAGGCGCGCCGCCGCGGTCTCGGCGTGCTCGGGAGGCCGCTGCTCCAGCGCGTCCTCGATCGCCTCGAAGCCCTCGTGGCCCGTCTGGACCACCGGCTGCAGGGGACCGGCGGGGCGCAGCCGCACGTAGGCGCGCGTGACGGCCTCGACGAGGTCCTCCGTCGCGGAGGCCAGTTCGGCCTCCACCGCGACGTCGAGCTCCGCGTCAAGGGCATCGACCACCGCGAAGCGCCCGGTCGCGCCGACGACGTCGCGGGCGATGCGGTAGGCGCGCACCACGAGCACGGGGGCGACGCCGAGCTCCGTGGCCAGGCGGGAGACGAACGACGGGCCGACGGCATCGACGAGCTCGTTGGCCACGAGGGTCGCGACGAGCTCGCGGCGCAGCCGGTGCGCGCCGATCTCATCGCCGAGGCGCTCGACGATCACGGGCGGGAAGTAGGCGCGCAGGTCGCGCTCCAGCCAGGGATCGTCGATCAGCGGGTCCTGGGCGTCGTCGGCGAGCAGCGCGTCGGCGATGGAGGACTTCGCGTGGGCGAGCAGGACGGCGAGCTCCGGGCGGTGCAGCCCCTCCCCCGCGCGCCGGCGTCGGCCGAGCTCCTCCGCGTCGGGCAGCGCGTCCGCCTCCCGGCGGAGGCGGCCCTCTCGCTCCAGCGCGTCCATCAGGTCGTCGTAGGCGTAGAGCCGGGAGGCGGAGACGAGCACCTCGCGCGACAGGATGCGCGCCTGGCGGTAGGAGTCGCCGAGCACGTGCTCGACGACGTCGTCGGTGGCGGCACGCAGCAGGTCGTGGCGCTCTCCCGCGTCCAGGCGGCCGGCGGCGACGGCGGCGTCGACGAGGATCTTGAGGTTGACCTCGTGGTCGGAGCAGTCGACGCCCGCGGAGTTGTCGATGAAGTCGGCGTTGACCCGCGTCCCGGCGGCGGCGAGCTCGATCCGGGCCCGGTGGGTGAGGCCGAGGTTGCCGCCCTCGGTGACCACGCGGGCGCGCACGGTCGACGCATCGACGCGGATCGCGTCCGACGAGCGGTCCTTGGCGTCGGCGTCGGTCTCCGCCGTCGCCTTGACGACCGTGCCGATGCCGCCGAAGAACAGGAGGTCGACGGGGGCGCGCAGGATCGCCTGGACGACCTCGTCGGGCGTGAGCCGCTCCGCCTCGACGCCAAGCGCCGCACGGGCCTCCGGCGGCAGGTCGATCGCCTTGGCCGTGCGCGGCCAGACGCCGCCCCCTGCCGAGATGCGGCCCGGGTCGTAGTCGGCCCAGGAGGAGCGGGGCAGGTCGAAGAGCCGCTTGCGCTCCCGCCACGAGGCCTCGGCGTCGAACCCGTCCCCGCCCGCCCCCGGGTCGACGAAGACGTGGCGGTGGTCGTAGGCGGCGATCAGGCGGACGCTGCGGGACAGCAGCAGGCCGTTGCCGAACACGTCGCCGCTCATGTCCCCCACGCCCGCGATCGTCACGGCGTCGCGCTCGGGGTCGGCGCCGAGCTCGCGGAAGTGGCGCTTGACGGACTCCCACGCGCCGCGGGCGGTGATGCCGAGGCGCTTGTGGTCGTAGCCCTCCGACCCGCCGGAGGCGAACGCGTCGCCGAGCCAGAAGCCGCGCTGCACGGCGATCGCGTTGGCCGTGTCGGAGAACGTCGCGGTGCCCTTGTCGGCGGCGACGACGAGGTAGGGATCGTCGCCGTCGTGCACGCGCACGCCCTCGGGATGGACGACGGCGGCGCCGTCGAGATCGTCGGTGATGTCGAGCAGGGCCTGGATGAAGCGCTCGTACTGCGTCTCGACCGCCGTTCGGAGCTCGCCGGGGTCCTCCGGGCGCTGCTTGAGGTAGAAGCCGCCCTTGGCGCCCGTCGGGACGATCACGGCGTTCTTCGTCACCTGGGCGCGCATCAGGCCGAAGACCTCCGTGCGGAAGTCCAGCCGGTCCGACCAGCGCAGGCCGCCGCGGGCGATCGGGCCGCCGCGCAGGTGGATGCCCTCCAGCTGCGGGCTGTGGACGTAGACCTCGACGTGCGGCGCGGGCCTGGGGATCCCGGGGATGTCGCCCGAGCGCAGCTTCAGCGCCAGGGCGTCGCGGCCCGGGCGGAACGCGTTGGTGCGCAGCGTCGCATCGACGAGCGTGAGCTGGTCGCGCAGGATCCGGTCCTCGTCGAGGGACTGCACGGCGTCCAGCGCCGTGAGGATCTCCGCGTGGAGGTCGGCCCCGTCGTCGTCGCCGGGTCCGTGGCGCGCCTCGAAGAGGTCCACCAGCGTGCGCGCGATCTGCGGGTGGGCGGCGAACGCGGCGGCGTCGTGGCGCAGGGAGAAGCGCGCGGAGGCGCGCTGGCGGAAGATCCGGTAGGCGCGCAGGACCGCGACCTGCTCCCACGTCAGCCCCGCCACGAGCACCAGGCGCGAGAGCCCGTCGGCCTCCGTGCGGCCGCTGCGGACCGCGAGGATCGTCGCCGCGAGGCGGTCCCCCGTCGCGCCGACGTCCAGCGGGCCGCCGTCCGGCCCGGCGACGCCGAAGACCTGCAGGTGGGGATGGGTGCCGTCCTCCCCCGGGGTCAGCGCGGCGGGGCGCTCGTCGTCGACGCGCAGCCCGAGCGCCTCGAGGGTCGGCAGCACCTCCGACAGGCCGACCTTGCCGTCGCGCGAGACGAGCGTCAGGCGCGAGCGGTCCCCGTCGTCCTGCAGGCCGACGGCCAGGGTGGCGTCGGCGTCGCGCAGCTCGGCGAGGCGCTCCAGGTCGCCGGCGGCCAGCCGCGGCGAGGTCCAGGCGCGGTAGGAGGCCGGCAGGCGCGGAGCCCAGGCAGCCACGAGGCGGCGGGCGCGCTGGGCACCGATGCGGTCGCGCAGCTCGCGCTCGACGGCGTCCTCCCACGAGCGGATCAGCTCGGCGACCGCGGCGCGGATGGCGTCGACGTCGACGTCCGGGACCTCGTGCCCGGCGGTGGGGTGCACGGCGATGTGGACGCGCGCGTGCGGCAGCCCCTCGTCGACGACGAGGTGGGACTCGAGCTCGACGGGGCCCGCGCAGTCGCCCGTCACGACCTTGCGCAGCCGGTCCACGAGCGACCCGGCGAAGGCTCGCCGCGGCACGGCGATCGTGAGGCGGACGACGTCGCCGGCAGCCGCCCGGCTGGCGAGGACGAACGCCTCGTCGCCGGGCGCGACCAGCAGGCCGGCGACGGCCGCGCGCAGGTCCTCCGTCGGGGCCTGGAAGAGCTCGTCCTTCGGGAAGCTCGAGAAGATCGCGACGGCCAGCCGGTGGTCGTGGGAGCCGGGCATCAGGTCCTCGGCCTCGAGGATGCGGCGCAGCTTGCCGTTGACGAGCGGCGTGTCGATCGCCGGCGCCGCGTAGGCCTTGCGGGTGAAGAGGCCGACGAGCCGCAGGTCCCCGCCGGTCGCGCGGATGCCGATGTCGTCCATGCGCGCCCGCCGGCGCACGGGCGAGAGGCTCTCGGTCTTCGTCACCGTCAGCAGGTCGGTCGAGGCCGGGCGCGGCTCGGGGTCGACGTCGCGCAGGAGGCCGAGGCCGCTGTCGGCCCCCGCGTCACGGAAGCCGAGGAAGGTGAAGTTGCCGTCCACGAGCCAGCGCAGGAACGTGACGGCCTCCTCCGCGTCCTCCCCGGGGTTGGTGCGGGCGAGCTCGATCATGCGCCCGAGCTGCTGCGACATCGCCGGGAAGTCGCCCACGACGACGTGGACGGCGGCGAGCACGTCGGTGATCAGGGCCTCGAGGTCCCGGAGGTCGTCGCCCTCGAGCCGGCGATCGAGCTCGAAGTGCATGAACGACTCGCGCCGCACGGTGTCGCGGGCGCCGAGCACGCGCTCGACGGCGCCGTGGCGGTCGCGCTCGACGCCCACGATCGGGTGGATGACCAGGCGTGGGGTGAGGTCGCGCCCGCGCAGCGCGGCGTCGACGGAGTCCACGAGGTAGCCCGTGTCGTCGGTGGTGGCCTCGAGCACCGTGTTGAGCCGCTCGTAGCCGTCGCGCTCGACCGTGGGGTTGAAGGCGCGCACGGCGGAGCGCTCCCGCTCGCGGCCGGCGAGGAGGGCGTAGGCGCAGCGGACCTCGGCGAGGACCGGGTCGGGGTCCTCGTCGCGGCCCGAGCGATGCAGGTAGGCGGCGGCGAACGCGGCGAGACCAGGCGGCATGGCGGGGTCCCGGGCGAGGCCCAGGACGCGCTCCGACGTGCTTCCCTCGTCCGTCAGCGTCACGACCGCCCGGACGGTACTCCCCGCCGGTACGGTCCGCTGCATGCAACGTCGCGACACCGCGCGGTACATGGCCGCGGTCGCCCTCGCGGCGTCCTTCGCGCCGTCGCTGATGGCCCGTCGGCGACGCGAGCAGCTCGCGGTCTCGGCGGGGTCGGCGATCCTCGGCGCGGCGGCGGGATGGGGCGCCGAGACGCTCGTCGCCCAGGTCGCGCGCCGGCTGGGCGACGACGCCCGGCTGCTCGGGCGCCTGCCGGGCCCCAACGGCGACGCCGGCGCGATCAGCGCGGAGGCCGAGGCGCGGCTGCTGATCGCCGGTGCCGGCGCCGCCGCCGCCCTGCTGCGCCTCGACAGCCGCCGCCCGGCGGTGGCGCTGGCGGGAACGGCGTTGCGGGTGGCGGGGATCGCGGCGCTCGTCGGCTGGACGGCGCCCGCCAAGCGGCGCACCACGCGCTTTGACCCCGTGCCACTGCTGGGAGCCGGAGCCCTTGCCCTCGGGGTGCAGGCGGTCCGGGCGGATCGCCGCCGGCGGGCGCGGCCGCACGTCCCCTATCCCGTCGACGCGCCGCTGCCGACCGTGTCCTTCGGGCCCGATTCCCTGGTCGCCGGGCTCGACGCGGAGGGCCGGCGCTTCGTCGCGGGCGCGACGCCGGGCCTCGCGATGGACCCGATCCGGGTCTTCGTCGGCCTCCGCTCGGCCGCGGACGTCGGCGCCCGCTGCGACCTCGCGATGGCCGAGCTGCAGCGGCTCGGGGCCTTCGAGCGCTCGCGCGTGGTGATCTGCTCCGCGACGCTGCGCGGGTACGTGAACCCGATCCCGGTCGCGGCGGAGGAGCGCTTCTGCGACGGGGACGTCGCCCACGTCGTCGTGCAGTACTTCGACAAGCGGACGCCGTGGCTGTGGCGCAAGGTCCCGATCGCGGCGCAGACGCACCGGGAGCTGCTCGCGCGGATCGGCCGCCACGTCGGCGACGCGGAGCTGTGCGTCTCCGGCGAGTCACTCGGCGCGTGGGCGTCGCAGCAGGTCTTCCGGGCCGACGGACTCGACGGGCTCGACCGTGCGGGCGTCGCGCGTGCCCTGTGGGTCGGGACGCCGGGCCTGTCCCGCGCCGGCCGCGGCCTCAAGCGCTCCCCGGGTGTGCGCGTCCTGCGCGCCCGCGACGTCCTGGAAGCCGATCCACCCGACGCCGCCGGCTGGCGCGTCGTGCTGCTGGAGCGCCTGACCGACCCCGTCGTCCTCTTCCCCGGGCTCGAGCTGCTGTGGCGTCGCCGCGGCGCGGGCTGGAAGCCCGGCGTCTCCTTCGTCCAATCGGTCCTGGACCTCGTCAAGGCCACCCGCTGGACCGCGGAGCAGCCGTCGACGGCGGGCCACGACTACCGGATCGAGCTGCCGCTGGTCGTCAACCTCGCGTTCGGCCACCGCCGTCCCCGCCCGGAGGCCGAGCGCATCGCGACGGCGGTGCTCGAAGCGGAGGCGGCCCGTGTCGCGGCCGTGCGCGCCCAGCGCCAGGCGGCGCTCAGCGCGAGCGCTCGGACACGGCCGGCAGCGGCTGGGACGGCTGCAGCCGCGTCCCGTCCCAGCGGAACGTGACGTCCACCGGATCGCCGGACGGCTTGTCGCCCGGGCCGTCGGCGGCGTCGAAGATCCCGTACCGCAGGACGACGCTCGTCGATTCCCCGCCCCGGCGCTTGGTCAGCTGGGCGGAGGAGCTCGTGGAGTCGTTGCCGATGTACTCGCCGTCGACGAAGAAGAACGCCAGCTCGTTGCCCGACGTGCCGCGCCCGATCAGGACCTGCAGCGTCTTGCGCGGATCGAAGTCGCGCAGCCGGGTCACCTCGTAGTCGCGGTCCGTGACGATCCGCGCAGCCTGGTCGCGGGTGTCGCGCTGCGCGGGCGTCAGCGGCCGCGGCGTGCGGGCGGGCTTGGGCGTGGCGGTGGGGGTGCGCGTCGGCGCCGGCGTCGGCTCCTGGCGCGCGCTGCTGTCCGCCGCGGTGCCGGCGTCGTCGCCCCCGCCGCCCGCGACCATCGTGATCGTGACGATCGCGATGATCAGCAGCACCGCGACCGCGGCCGCCGCGACGATCCGCGGGGTCGTCCCGGCCGGCTCGCGCGGGGGCGGCTTGCGCCGCCGCGGCGGCGGCTTGCGGGGCGCGGGGGAACGACGGCGTGGCGTGGGCGAGCCCATTGCTGCGCGATCGTAGATGCCGGACCGGCGGCGGGCCGGTCCGTCACCTCGCGGTGGCCTGGGACGCTCAACGTGACGCACCCTGCGCCAGCAGGCGGGTCAGGCGGCGCCGCAGGGCCGGCACGTCGAGCTCCTCCCCGTCGATGCGCAGCACCCGGTAGCCCCGCTCCTCCAGATCCGCCGTCTTCTCGCGGTCGCGCTCGTACGCGAAGCGGCCCTTGTGGGTCGCGTAGAAGTCCAGCTCGAGGACGACCCGCTGCGCCGGCCAGAGGAAGTCCACCTCCCAGCGGCCGATGTCCTGGTTGACCAGCGGCGCCTCGATGCCCCAGAGCGGGAAGCTGCGGACGAGGTGCGCCTCGGCGGCCGAGCGGGTGAACGTGTGCCTGCCGCCCCCGACCGCCCGGCGGCCGGGCGGGGTCCGCAGGTCGTCGCGGTCGATCAGCCCCCGCCGCTCGGCCGTCGCCAGCGCGAGCTGCACCGCGCTCGCCACGACGACGTCGGCGAGGTCCGTGAGCGTCCGCGCCACCGTGGTGACCGGGATGCCGTCCACCACCGTCACGTCCCCCTCGAGCGTCGCGGAGCGGTGGACCTCGATCCCGTCCCGGTTCCGGCGGTGGACGGGAGCGGTCACCTCGATGCGCCGGTGCCGGCGGGTCCGGATCTCCCACAGCTCCGCGGCGCTGCGGTGACTGAGGACCGCGCCGGGGCCGCAGGCCAGGACCGCGGCGAGCAGCCGCCCCCGGCGGGTCAGCGCCTCGTGCCCGACGGCGTAGACGCCCCGGTGCAGCCACCGCCAGCGGCCCCGCTCGAGCCGTGTCCGCACCTGCTGGCGCGAGACGGCGAGCGCCGTCAGCTGGTGCAGGGCGACGACCCCATGCTGGCGCGTCGCCAGGTCCCCGATCAGCTGATCGACGGAGACCGGGGCACGTCGTGGTGGGTGTGGACTCCGTTCGTGACGCACCCTCCTCCTAGGCGCCGGGGCGGCGGAACTCGCCCCCCTCGTGTTGGTGCACGGACCGTTGCGAGGCCTTCCGAGGACACCTTCGGGCCCTAGACCGTGTTGTCGAGCCTGTGTCCCGGACCCGTCTCACCCGTCGTCGCGCCCTGCAGCTGGGGGCGGCCGCCGTCGCCTCGACCGCCACGCGCCCGGCGGCGTCGCTCGCCGCCGCCGGCCCGGCGCCGACGAGCTTCGCGCTCGACCTGTCCTCCGCCCTCCCCCGCGCCGGAGCCGGCGCCCGCGCCGCCGGGCACTCCGCGCGGCGGACGACGCTGCCACCCGCACGGGCGCCGCACCGCTTCGACCTGATCGGGGCGGACTGGAACGCCGGCGCACACGTGCACGTCGAGGTCCGCGCACGGCGCGACGGGGGCCGCTGGTCGTCCTGGGTCCCGCTCCCGTCGGGTGGCGACCACGCGCCCGACGACGGCGGCCGGCGCGACGCCAGCGCCTCCGAGCCCGTCTGGACCGGCACCGCCGACGTCTTCCAGCTGCGCTACCGGGGCACCGCCCGCCGCCTGCGGGCGCGCTTCGTCCGCGCCAGCCCCGACGCGGCGGCGATCCGCCGCGCCCCGCGCGCCCGCCGCGCCCGGGCACGCCGGACCGGCGCCGGACCGACCGCGCACGCCGCCACACGGGCCACGGCGTCCGCGACGCAGCCGAACGTCATCTTCCGCGGCGAGTGGGGCGCCGACCGCTACCCGCCCCGCTCGGCGCCGCTCGTCGGCGACGTGCAGATGGGCTTCGTCCATCACACGGTCACCGCCAACGCGTACGGGCCGGAGGACTCCGCCGCGATCGTGCTCGGCATCCTCCGCTACCACCGCGACCACAACGGCTGGAACGACATCGGGTACAACTTCCTCGTCGATCAGTACGGCCAGGTGTTCGAGGGCCGCGCGGGCGGGATCGACCAGGCGATCGTCGGCGCCCAGGCCCAGGGCTGGAACGCGCACTCGACGGGTGTCGCCACCCTGGGCGACTACTCCGCCGCCGCCTTCCCGGCCGCGGGCGCCGAGGCCGTCGCCGCGCTGCTGGCGTGGAAGCTGCCGCTCCACGGGGTCCCGGTCACCGGAACCGTGGACATCGTCTCCGCCGGCGGTGCCGCCAACCGCTACCCGAGCGGTCGCACGATCCGCTTCGAGCGCATCAGCGGGCACCGCGACGGCTGCACGACGAGCTGCCCCGGCGACGCGCTGTACGCGACCCTGCCGACGCTGCGCGCCCGCGCGCTGCAGCTGGCTGGGGACCTCACCACCGGGCTGACGCTGCGCGCCGAGCGCTCGACGCTCGAGCTCGGCCAGGCCCTGGCGGTCACCGGGGCGCTGCGCTTCACCGACGGCACCTCGCCCGCGGGGCGCACCGTGCAGCTCGAGCACCAGCCCGCGTCCGGGCAGCCCTGGCGGGCGCTGAGCCAGCTCCCCGTCGATCCCGTCAGCGGGGCCTTCGCCGGCGACGTCGCGGTTCCCGGGACCGGCCGCGTGCGCGCGACCACCGGCGACGACGGGGTCCACGGCGTCCTGGCGTCCAGCCCGGTGCGGGTGAAGGTGCTCCCCCGCCTGGGGCTCAAGCTCTCGCCGCGCACCACGCGCCCCGGCCGCAGGGTGCGCGTCCGCGCGACGGTCGACGGCTCGCGGGCCACGAAGGCGCAGCTGCTCGTGGAGCGCAGGATCCGCGGGATGACCTACCGCCGCGTGCAGACCCGCCGGCTGCGCATCTCCCGCGGCCGGGTCGGCGCGACCGTCCGCCCCCGCGCGCACGGCACCTACCGCGTGACGGTCAGGGTCGCCGGCGAGCAGATCAAGCGCCTGCTGCGCGTCCGCTGAGCCCTAGCCGCGGTCGCGCCGCAGCCAGCCCTGGAGCTTCTCGGCGGCGTCGCCGGCGACCTCGGACGCCCTGCCCGTCGCGTCGCCGACCTGCTCGCCGATCCGCGAGACGCCCTCGGCGGCCTCGCTCATGAAGCCCTTGAAGCGCTCCGTGTAGTGGTCGGTGGCGGCGTCGGTCTCCTCGCGCCACCCCGGCTCGGCGCCACGCCTGACGTACTCCCCACCGCTGATGCGGTCGTACTCGCCCGACTGCACCCACTGCATCAGCTCGTGGACGCGCTTGACCGCGTAGGGGTGCGTCTGGCTGAGCTCCCCGCGCAGCCGCGCGAGGGAGTTCCAGCCCTCCGCGTCGCGGTACTGGCGCCCCTGCTCGATGAACGCCCCGAGGTCGAGGCGCTCGGACGGGACGCCGGCCGCGACGGCCATCAGCAGCCGGCACACGACGAGGGGGTCGCGCACGACGAGCGCCGCGGCGCGGTCGGCGGACAGCTCGGCGGCGCGATACCACTCCAGCAGCGCGTACTTGACGCCCATCAGCGGGAGGCCGCCGAGCAGCCCGAGCGGACCGCCGCCGAGGTTGAGCAGCACCATCAGGGCGGACTGGTAGGTCACGTGCTCGGCGAGGACGTGACCCGCCTCGTGGGCGAGCACCGCCCGCAGCTCCTCGCGGTCGAGCAGATCGACCGTGGCGGAGTGGACGACCACGAGCGGGTTGCCCGCCCCGACGGCCATCGCGTTGACCATCGGGAACTGCGTCAGGAAGAGGTCGGGGACCGGCTGGAGGTCCAGCCGCGCGTAGGCGGCGACGTGGTCGGCCCAGGCGTCGCCGAGCTGCGTCGGCCCGAGCTGGACCGCCCCCGCCGCGAGGTTCTGGCGCATCGCGCGCACGTAGCCGAGCTCCATCAGCTTGCGCACCACGGTGTCGAGCATCGGGATGCGCCCCAGCGCCGCGGTCGCGGCCCGGTCCGCAGGATGCTCGAAGGCGCGGGGGGAGATCCCGGCGAGCTTCTGGCCCTCCGGCAGGGTGGAGGCGCTCATCCCTCCAGGGTAGGTCGGCGGTCCTGACCGCTGCGGTCGCCGCGCCGTCCCGGCGTCAGGCGCGTCCGGCGACCTCCGCGATGACCTTCGAGAGCTGCCCGCCCTGCCACGCGAGCGGCGACGACCCCGCGTCCTCCGTGCGGAGCTGCGCGCCGGGGATCGCCGCGGCGTAGCGCTCGCCCGTGGCCAGCGGGTGCTCGGGGTCGGCCTCGTCGCGGCTGGCGACGACGACCGCGGGGACGTCCGGCAGCCCGGCGAGGTCCGCCCACGCCCCGAACGGCGCCGAGCGCGGCACCGCCGCCAGCGCGTCCGCCACCGCCAACGGGTGCTCATGGGCGCCGAGGCGCTGGCGCAGCACGCGCTCGATCGTCTCCCGGAAGCGCTCGGGGACGTCGGCCAGCCCGTACGCCGCGACGAAGCCGTCCACCCCGCCGGTGCGCAGCCCGTGCGAGAGCCGGTCCCAGCGCGGGAGGCCGGAGGGGCCGGCCTCGGGGTCGAAGGCGGGCGTGACGACGACGAGGCCCGCCACCCGGTCGGGATGGGCGAGCGCGAAGGCCAGCAGGGTGTGCGCCCCCATCGACGCGCCGGCGAGCACGGCGCGCTCGATCCCGCGGTCGTCGAGCACCGCCTCGAGGTCGCTCGCGAGGTCGTCGTAGCCGTACGCGTCCGCGGCCGGCGCGGGACCGGAGCGGCCGTGCCCGCGGGCGTCGTAGGCGACGACCCGGTGCCCGGCCCGCTCGAGTGCCTTCGACCCCATCACGACGTAGCGGCGGGTGGCCGTCAGGCCGTGGAGGAGGACGACGGGCGTGCCCTCCCCCGCGTCGTCGCCGGCGAGCGTCGCGGGACCCGGGAGCGTGAAGTCGGCCACAGGCCGAATCCTATGCTCGGAGCATGTCCGTCATCGACGTCTCAGAGGCCGACTTCGAGGCCGAGGTCATCGAGCGCTCCAAGGAGGTCCCGGTCGTCGTGGACTTCTGGGCGGAGTGGTGCGGCCCGTGCCGGCAGCTCGGGCCGGTGCTCGAGAAGGAGGCCAACGCGCGCACCGGTGAGGTCGTCCTCGCCAAGCTCGACACGGACGCCAACCAGCGCATCGCGCAGGCCTTCGGCATCCAGGGCATCCCGGCCGTGAAGGCGTTCAAGGACGGCAAGGTCGTCGCGGAGTTCACCGGCGCCGTCCCGCCCCCGCAGGTGAAGGCGTTCTTCGACGGGCTCGTCCCCTCCGAGGCCGAGCGCCTGATCGCCGCGGGCGGCGAGGAGGGCCTGCGCCGCGCGCTCGAGCTCGAGCCCGCCCGCACGGAGGCCGCCGTCGCCCTCGCCCGCCTGCTCGTGGAGCGCGGAGACCGCGAGGAGGCGCTGCAGGTCCTCGAGGCCCGCCCCGGCTTCGCGGCCGAAGGCCTGCTGGCGCGGCTGCGCCTGGAGGACGCCGACCCGGCCCTCGCCGACTCCTTCGCCCTCCTCGACGCCGGCGAGCTCCAGGCGGGCCTCGACGGCCTGATCGCCGCGATCGCCGCCGCCGAGCCGGGCGAGCATCGCGACGAGCTGCGGCGCGCCGTGGTCGGCGTGCTCGACGGCCTCGGGGTCGAGCACGAGGTGGCGCGAGCCTCGCGCCGCAAGCTCGCCGCCGCGCTGTACTAGCGCGAGATCGGGATCGGGCCGCCCTGCGCGGCCGCAGACCGATCTCGCGGAGCGGGCCGTCCCGTCAGTCGTGGGAGTGGCCGTGGTCGGCCTCGCCGCCCGCGGCCTCCCCGAACGCGCTCTCGAGGATCTCGAGGGCGAGCAGCTGGGCCTGCGTGCCGGCGACCTCGTCGCCGCCGCGCTCCTCGAGCTCCGGGGTGAACTGCACGCCGACCTCGACCTCGTCCTCGTCGCGGCCGTCGGAGATCGTGATGACGGCGCGGCCCCGTCCGCCCTCGAGGTGCTCGGCCGCGGCCTCGCTCGCGGCGCGCAGCACGCGCTCGGCGGTGCCGAGGTCGGCGGCCGCGGGCGCCCGGCCCTCCGGGGCGGCCAGGGCCTGGGCCGGCGGCCCAGATGCGCTTGCGCTCCATCTCGTCCGCCGGCTCGATGCCGGCGGCCGCTTCGATCTCCTCCGGGGTGGGCATGCGCCGAGCGTAGGGGGCACGTCCGCGCGAGCCGCGAGACTGGCGGGTCGATGCGCACGGTGATCGCCCACCTCGACATGGACGCCTTCTACGCGTCCGTGGAGCTGCTGCGCCGGCCGGGCCTGCGCGGCAAGCCCGTGATCGTCTCCGGCAACGGCCCGCGCGCGGTCGTGACCACCGCGACCTACGAGGCGCGCAAGTTCGGCGTCGGCTCTGCGATGCCGACCTCGCGCGCACTGCGGCTGTGCCCGCAGGCGGTCCTCATCCCGCCGGACTTCGCCGCCTACAAGGACGCCTCCGCGCGCGTCTGGGAGACGATCCGGCGCCACATCGAGCTCGTCGAGCGCGTCGGCCTCGACGAGGGCTACCTCGACCTGTCCGACCACCTCGCACCCAAGGCGTCGATGCGGCGGGTGATCTCCGAGATCCGAGCCGCCACGGGCCTGACCGCCTCGGTGGGGATCGGCCCGAACAAGCTCGTGGCCAAGGTCGCCTCCGACGCGGAGAAGCCGAAGGGGTTCGTCGCGCTCAGCCGCGAGATGGCCTGCGAGCGCTTCGCCGACCGCTCCCCCGGCCTGATCCCGGGCATCGGCCCCAAGACGGTCGTGCGGCTGGAGGAGATGGGCCTCGCGACCCTCGGCGCCCTCCAGCGCGCCGACGAGGAGGTGCTCGTCAAGCGCTTCGGGGCCAACCACGGGCGCGACCTGCTGCGGCGCGCGCACTTCCACGGGTCGACCACGATCACGACGCATCGCGACGCGGTGTCTGAGTCCTGCGAGCGGACCTTCGACACCGACATCGACGACGCCGCCGAGCTCGAGACCCGGATGACGACCCTCGCGGCCGACCTGTGCGGCCGGCTGGCCCGGTCCGAGCGGCGCGGGCGCACGATCGCGATCAAGGTCCGCCTCGACGACTGGACGACCGTGACCCGCGCCCGCACGCTGGCGAGCGCGACCAACGACCTCGAGGCCGTCACGCAGACCGCCCTGGAGCTCCTGCGCGAGTACGCGCCCGCTCGGCCGGTGCGCCTCCTCGGCGTCCGGGTCGCCTCGTTCGAGGTGCCCGGGACCGAGGAGGCCAGCGGCCAGCTCAGCCTGCTGTAGCCAGGGTCAGCGGGTGACCTTCAGCGCGCCGTGGCCGCTGAAGCCGATCCGCCGCGCGGTCGCGGCGGTCAGGTCGTACTCGCGGCCGCCGACGTAGGGGCCCCGGTCGATCACGCGCACGCGCACGGAGCGCGAGCCGTGGCGCAGGGTCACCTTCGTGCCGCACGGCAGCGACTTGTTCGCGACGCCGAGCGTGCCCGTGCCGAGCGTCCCGCCGCACCCGAGGTGGTTGCCGTAGAGGCCGGGGCCGTACCAGGACGCCTGGGCGGTGCGGTACACGTTGAGCCGGCCGACGCGCTTCTTGGCGCGTGCCCGTCCGCCGGAGGCGGGCGCGGTGACGCGCACGGGGGCGCTCAGCGTCGCGCGGCGCCGGTCGGCGAGGCGGAAGCGCCCGCGCGAGCGGGTGCGGGAGCGCTCGACCGTGACCCAGCGGCCCGGACGACGGACCTGCAGGCGGACGGGGACGCCGGCCCGGCGGGGCTCGATGTGGCCGCGCACGGCGACCACGCGACCGACGGTCACGTGCAGGCGACGGTGGGAGAGCTTGATGGTCCGCTTGCCCGGCGCCTTCTTGGCCGCGGGCCGGGCGGTGGTGGCGCCGGGGACCGGGGTGCTGCTCTGGGCCGAGGCCGCGGGGGCGGCGACGGCGGTGAGGGGAGCGAGCGCGGCCGTAGCGGCGGCCACTCGCCCGAGGGGGGTGAGAACGATGGACTCCTGACGACGGACCAGGGGTGCCTACGGGGTTAGCTGTCGGGCTCGTGGCGAGCCGCACCTTCCGGCTCCCGTCACTACGGCCGCAGCAGCGGCCGATTCGCCCCGTGCCGCAACGACGGCGGCGAGTGGGTCCCCCGTCCGGCCCCGCTTCGTGCGGTGGCCGGTTCGGCTGGTCTTCGATGCTTGTCCTGTCAACAACGCACGCCGGGCCCGGAAGTATCACCTCCGAGCGTGGCGTGGCTCACACAGCGATCAGGCGACCGCGGCCAGTTCGATCTCGCCGCGGAGCTTGGCGAGCCCCAGCCGGATGCGGCTCTTGGCGGTCCCCAGCGGGATCGCCTCGTGCGCGGCGACCTGCTCGGCCGTCATGCCGCCCCAGTAGGCCAGGACCAGCGCCTCGCGCTGCGCCTCGGGCAGCTCACGCAGGGCGTCACGCACGGCCGAGCGGTCGGACTTGCGCTCGATCGCGAGGTCGGGGCGCTCGTCGATGCGCGGCTCGTCGAACTCCCCCACGTAGACCTTGAAGCGGTCCGTCGCGCGGCCGCGGGCCTGGCCCTCGCGCCAGACGTCGACGGCGCGGGAGCGGCCCATCAGGCGCAGGTAGGTGCCGATGTCCCCACGGGTGGAGTCGAAGGCCTGGGGACGACGCCAGAGCCGCAGGAACACGTCCTGCACGACGTCGTTGGAGAGGGCGTGATCGCCCAGCACCCGGTACGCGGCGGCGTACACAGAGCGATGATGCGCCTCGAAGGCGCGAGCGTAGGTCGTGGGGTCGTTGAGGTTCATTCGCTCGGTCATAACGTTCTACAGAACACTGTACACCTTGTAGAAGGTTGGCAAACATCCGGGTCGGCAGCCAGACTGCGGTCGCGCATGAGACGCCTCCTCCCCGTCCTGGTCGGCCTCGTCGTCGTGATCGGTGGGGGCTGGCTGTTGCTGACCGTCGTGCACGGTCGCGACGCGGCCGGCGTCGGCACCGCGGGCGGCGCGGCCGCGAGCGGCCCGGGCACCCTCGAGCCCGACCGCGGTGACACGGTGCGCGCGGGCGCCGGCGTCGGCAGTCGCACCGTCCCCGCCCCCACCTCCGGCGCGCACGCCCGCCGCACCGCCACGCAGGAGGGACGCCTCGACGACGCCGAGCTCCTGACCGCCCTCGCGCTCGGAGACGTCGCGTTCGTGTACGGCAGCGCCAGCCCGCCCGCCGGGCTCGCGCAGGTGCAGGAGGCCGTCGCCGGCCCCTTCGATCCCGAGCTGGCGGCCGCGGGGCAGGCCGTGATCCTCGTCCGCCGGCCGGGTGTCAGCGGCGTCCAGGGCCTGGCGTGGCGCCGGCGGCTCGAGGCCGCCGGCCCGTCGGATCCGCAGCTGCGCGCGTTCGCCGACACGTGGCTCGGGCGCGGCGCGGGCGCATCCGGGTAAGACTTCCTCCCGACATGGACTTCCGCTCCCTCTACGCGCAGGGCTTCGCCCGGGTCGCAGCGTGCACCGAGCCGCTGGCGCTCGCCGATCCCGCCACCAACGCCGAGGCGGTCCTGCGTCAGGCGCGCGCGTGCGACGCCGAGGGCGTCGCCGTCGCCGTCTTCCCCGAGCTGTGCCTGTGCGGCTACTCCGTCGACGACCTGCTGCTCCAGGACGCGCTGCTCGACGGCGTGGAGGAGGCGCTGGCGACGGTCGTGGCCGGGTCGGCCGACCTGCTGCCCCTGCTCGCCGTCGGCGCGCCCCTGCGGCTGCGCGGCCGCGTGTTCAACTGCGCGGTGATCGTGCACCGCGGGTCGGTGCTCGGCGTCGTTCCCAAGTCGCACCTGCCCAACTACCGCGAGTTCTACGAGCGCCGCCAGCTCGCCGCCGGCGACGACCAGCGCGGCACCGTCCGCCTCGCGGGCACCGACGTCCCGTTCGGCCCCGACCTGCTGTTCGCCGCCGAGGACGTGCCCGGGCTCGTCGTCCACGCGGAGGTCTGCGAGGACGTGTGGGTCCCGCTGCCCCCGAGCACCGAGGCCGCGCTCGCGGGGGCGACGGTCCTCCTGAACCTCTCGGGCAGCCCGATCACGGTCGGCCGGGCGCAGGAGCGCAAGCTCCTGTGCCGGTCGCAGTCGGCCCGCTGCCTGGCGGCCTACGTCTACGCGGCCGCCGGCGAGGGGGAGTCGACCACCGACCTGTCGTGGGACGGCCAGACGCTGATCTACGAGCTCGGCACGCTGCTCGAGGAGACGGAGCGCTTCCCCGCCGGCGACCGCCGCTCCGTCGCCGACGTCGACCTCGACCGGCTGCGTCAGGAGCGCATGCGGACGGGGACCTTCGACGACAACCGCCGCACCCACGCCGCGCGCGTGGACGCGTTCCGCCGGGTCGCCTTCACCCTCGACCCGCCCGCGGGCGACCTCGGCCTGCGCCGGCCGGCCGAGCGCTTCCCGTTCGTGCCCGCCGACCCGGAGCGGCTCGAGCTCGACTGCTACGAGGCCTACTCGATCCAGGTCGCCGGTCTGCAGCAGCGCCTCGCGGCGATCGGCGACCCGAAGGTCGTCATCGGCGTCTCCGGGGGGCTGGACTCCACGCACGCCCTGATCGTCGCCGCCAAGGTCATGGACCTGGCCGGGCGGCCCCGCAGCGACATCCTCGGCTTCACCCTTCCCGGCTTCGCGACGAGCGACGGGACCAAGGACAACGCGCGCAAGCTGATGGCCGCGCTCGGGATCACCGCCGCCGAGCTCGACATCACCCCGTCGGCGCGGCTGATGCTCGAGCAGATCGACCATCCCTTCGCCCGCGGCGAGGAGGTCTACGACGTCACGTTCGAGAACGTCCAGGCCGGCCTGCGCACGGACTACCTCTTCCGGCTGGCGAACCAGCGCGGCGGCATCGTCCTCGGGACGGGTGACCTGTCGGAGCTCGCGCTCGGGTGGTCGACCTACGGGGTCGGCGACCAGATGTCGCACTACAACGTCAACGGCGGCGTGCCCAAGACGCTGATCCAGCATCTGATCCGCTGGGTCGTGACGAGCGACCAGTTCGAGGCCGACGTCAACGACACGCTCCTCGCGGTGCTCGACACCGAGATCAGCCCGGAGCTCGTGCCCGGGGAGGCGCTGCAGTCGACCGAGTCCAAGATCGGGCCCTACGCCCTGCATGACTTCACGCTCTTCCACGTGCTGCGCCATGGCTTCCGGCCGACGAAGATCGGCTTCCTGGCCCTCCACGCGTGGGGTGACGCCGACGCCGGCGAGTGGCCGCCCGGCTTCCCGGAGGCCAAGCGGGCCGCCTACGACGAGGCCGAGATCCGCCACTGGCTCGAGGTCTTCGTCCGGCGCTTCTTCGCCTTCGCGCAGTTCAAGCGCTCGGCGCTGCCCAACGGCCCGAAGGTGTCCGCGGGCGGCGCGCTGTCGCCGCGCGGGGACTGGCGCGCGCCGTCGGATGGCTCCGCGGCCGCCTGGCTGCGCGACCTCGACCGCTGGCAGCCGTGAGCCGCGCGGCGCACGCGCCCGCGGGGCGCTGACGGCCTAGTCGCCCGGCAGGTCGCGCACCGCGATCGTCACGCGCACGGTCGCGATCAGCTTGCCGGCGTCGCCGGTGATGTCGACCTCCCACACCCAGGTGGTGCGGCCGCGGTGCTTGGGCCGGGCGACGGCTCGAAGCGTGTCGCCGTCGAAGGCGGGGCGCAGGAAGCTCGTCACGTTGGACAGGCCCGCAACCATCTTGCCCTCGCCGGCGCCGACCCCCGTGCCCCAGGAGGCCATCGACTCGGCCATCGCGGCGTACACGCCGCCGTGCACGAGGCCGAACGGCTGGAGGTGGTCGGGACCCACCTCGACGTGCGCTCGCACCTCGTCCGCGCCGACGTCGTCGTAGCGCAGCCCGTAGCGGCTGTCGAAGCCGGGAACCTCGCCGTTAGGTCCAAGTTGTGAGGGGTCCATGGGGCGGCGATGCTAGTTGCGGGTCGGCTAGCCTCCCGCCCCGATGAGCCTCGAGGCCCTCGCCCCGGACCAACGTGCGGTCGTCCAGCTCGTGCTCCAGCAGGGGCGCTCGTTCGCCGAGCTCGCCGGCCTGCTCGCGATCTCCGAGGACGCCGTGCGCGACCGCGCGCACCGCGGCCTGGCGGCGCTGACCCCGGCCGCCGAGGGCCTCGACGCCGACGAGCAGGCCGAGGTCGCCGACTTCCTCCTGGGCCAGGGATCGCCCTCCGCCCGCGAGGCCACGCGCTCGCTGCTGCGCACCGCGCCCGAGGCCAACGCCTGGGCCACCGCGGTGGCCGCCGAGCTCGCGTCGCTTCCGGGCGCGCGCCTGCCCGACGTGCCGCCCGGACGGGCGACCCGCGGCCGGCCGGCCGCTGCCGCCCCCGCGGCCGCCTCCGAGCCCGCGCCGGCCGCCGGCACCCCGGAGCCCGACACCGTCGTGGCCGCCGAGCCCGAACCGGCCGCCGCAGAGCCCCCTGTCCGCGCCCGTCCGCGCCCGCGGCCTGCCCGCGCCGTCCCGGGTGGGGCCGCCGCCGCGGCCACCGCGACCGGGTCCGCCGACGCCGACGCCGCGCCGGCCGGCGAGCCCGTCTCGAGCGACCGCGGCGCCGCCCCGCGCTCCAGCCGCCTCGGCGGCATGCTGCTGATCGCGGCGGTGGCGATCGTCGTGGTCGCCGGCATCGTCTTCCTGATCGGGCGCGGCAACGGCGACGGGGGGACCGACAGCGCGTCGACCCCGTCGGCGACCTCCACCGCGGCCTCGCCCACGGCGACCGCGACCGCCGACTCGCGCTACCAGCCGCTCGGCCAGATCACCCTCACCGGCGTCCAGGGCTCCAAGGCCAAGGGCGCGATGGTCCTCTACCAGGACGCCAAGACCAACACGCTCACCTTCACCGTCGAGGGCACGGGGCTGCAGCCCAACACCAACGCGGACGCCTACGCGGTCTGGCTGGTCGGCAAGGGCCGCGCGACCCGCCTCGGCTACAACCGCGACTCGCCCGTGACGTCCAACGGCGTCCTCCAGGTCGGCAACGGCACGGCCGCCGCGGCCTCCAAGCGCTTCACCTGCCGCCTGGCCGTCGCGCAGTCGGTCGTCGTGAGCCTCGAGACGCGCCAGGGCAGCGTCCCGCAGAACCCCGTCCTCACCGGCAAGGTGCCGGAGACGGGCCTCAAGACCTGCAAGTAGCGCCCGGCAGGACTAGAGGGCGGCTTCCAGGCCGTCCAGCGCCGCGTCGATCTGGCGCCGCAGCCCACGGGTGAACAGCCACGGCGCGTAGCGACCCAGCCCGCGCAGCTGCTGCTCGAGCTCGAGGGTGACGGCCGTGGCGCCCTCGACGGCCTCGAGGCGGACCTCGACGGCGTTGCGGGCGAACAGCCGCTCGAAGGGGGTGTCGACGAGCTCCTGCGCCCACCGGCGCTGGTCCGGCCGGCGATCGACCTCCACCACCCAGTCGACGCGCACGAGGTTGTCGCGCTTGGACCGCAGCACGGAGGTCCAGCCGCGCTTGGAGACGGCTTCGACGCGCTCGACGCGGGGCCACCAGCGCGGCTCGTGCCACGGGTCGCCGACGAGCGCCCAGACGCGCTCCCGCGGGGCGGCGATCCGGCGGGTGCGGCGCCCCGTCACTCGCCCGCGACGTCGATGAGGGCGTGCACGTCGTAGTCGACGAGCTTCTCGCGGCCGGCCAGGAAGGCCAGCTCGACGAGGAACGCGCAGCCGACGACCTGTGCCCCGCGGCCGGCGACGAGGTCGCACAGCGCCCGCGCCGTCCCGCCCGTGGCCAGGAGGTCGTCGTGGACGAGCACGCGCGCGCCGTTCTCCAGCGCGTCGGCGTGCATCTCGAGCGCGTCGACGCCGTACTCGAGGATGTACTCGGCCGAGACCGTGTCGTGGGGCAGCTTGCCCGGCTTGCGGGCCGGGACGAAGCCCGCGCCGAGCTCCCGCGCGAGCGCGCCGCCGAGGATGAAGCCGCGCGCCTCGGCCGCGACGACGAGGTCGACCTCGCGCGGGCGCGCCCACGCCGCCAGGCTCGCGACCGCGGCGTCGAGCGCCGCCGGGTCCAGCAGGAGCGGGGTGATGTCCTTGAACAGGATCCCCGGCTTGGGGTAGTCGGGGATGTCGCGGATGTGCGCGGCGAGGTCGACTCGGGGTGCCGGAGGCCGCATGTCCCCGGTGGCGTCGCCCGCACGCGGCCGTGTCGGCCGGAGGTGGGCCCCCGCTTCGTCGTCGCTCATGGGCCGGTCCGGACGATCCGGCGCAGGTCCGCGACGAGCAGCAGGTGCTCGAGGTGAGACGCGACCGCGGCGAGGTTCTCGAGCGTGTCGACCGCGTCGCGGCGGCGCTCCGGGTTGCGTGAGCGCAGCGACGGGGCGAGCAGCTGCTGCAGCAGGCCCGACTCGCGGTCGGCGGAGGACTTGAACACCCGCAGGTTGCGCGTGCCGACGCCGTGACGGGCGAGCTCGGCGCAGGCGCGCACGATCTCGCGCTCCGTGTCGTCGTAGGTGCGCGTGCCGCCGGGGGTGCCGCGGCGCAGCAGGCCGTACTCCTCCAGCTCGGCGACGAGCGCGCGGGTGGCGCCCGTCGTCTCGAGCAGCTCCTCCATCGAGACGCTCGCCCCGGCCTCGCGGACGGACGTGCCGGCGCGGCGGGTGCCGGTCGGACGGCCGTCGCGCGAGGCGGCCGACGCGGCCGAGGCGTCCTGGGCGGAGGGCGTCTCCCCCTCGCTGCGCCCGCGGGCGAGCTCCTGGCGGATGACGCGCAGCGGCAGGAACTCGTCGCGCTGCAGCCGCAGGATCGTGCGCAGGCGCGCGACGTCGTCGGTCGAGTACAGGCGGTAGCCGCCGGGCGTGCGACGCGGGGTGAGGAGCTTCTGGTCCTCGAGGTAGCGGATCTTGGAGATCGAGATCTCGGCGAACTCGGGCGCGAGCGCCTTGCAGACGGCGCCGATGGTCAGCGACTTGCCCGACGACGCCGCCGTCGGGGCAGCCGGCGCGTCGCCGGTGTCGGTCTCCGGATCGACGGCCATCGTCATCCGGCGAGGTAGGTCAGCTTGAACTTGCCGACCTGGACCTCGTCGCCGTCGTCGAGCCGGGCCGAGTCGATCCGGCGGCGGTTGACGTACGTCCCGTTCAGCGACCCCGAGTCGTCGAGGTGCCAGCTGTCGCCGCGCGCGACGAGCACGGCGTGGTCGCGCGAGACCGTGACGTCGTCGAGGAACACGTCCGCGTCGGGCGTGCGCCCGATCGTGACCCGGTCGCCGCGCAGCGGGAAGGACTCGCCCACGCGCCCACCGGAGCGGACCACGAGCGCGCCGCCGCCGGAGGCGACGTCCTCGACCTCGACCGGGCGCAGCTCGCCCGTGCGCTCGTCGATGACGTACGTCGCCGTGGTGGACTGGGGCGGCTTGGACTCCGACGGCTGGCCGATGAACGCGCCGCAGCGCGAGCAGTAGTGCGCGCCGTCGGCGTTGACGAATCCGCACTCAGAGCAATGCCGTGCCACGCTCGACTCCCTCCCCCGGGTTGGGGCTACTCCGGCTCGGCGGCGGAGCGGCCGGACAGGATGTCCGTCAGGCGCTCGACGTCGGCGTAGGACATCACGTCCTCACCGGTCTCGTGCTTCTTGCGCAGCCGGTTGACCAGCTCCGCGCGCAGGATGTCGATCTTCCCGTGCAGGATGCGCCGCTGATAGGACACCTCGTTCTCCTGATCGGTCAGCTGCTGGATCAGGTCCTTGAGCTCCTGATCAGAGAGCGAGCCCAGGTCCGGGAACGTGTCCATGCTCATGCCGCGAGCATACCAGTGGGTGAACCTCAGCTTGAGACTTCTTGTCGCCGGCTCGCGAACCCGAGCTGGGCGTACAGCGCGAACGACCACAACGACAGCGCCACGCCGAGGTAGAGCAGGATCTCGCCCAGGGTGAAGAGCTCGACCATGCCGGCGAACAGGGCCGCCATCACCGGCCACACCGCCAGCCGGCCGGGCCAGTTGATGGAGACGTCGACCCCCTGCTTGAGGCCGTAGCGGGCGAGCCCGAGCATCGCGATCTCGCGCGCGATCAGGACCGCGAGCGCCCACTGCGGCAGGAGGTCATAGCCCCAGCAGACGACGACGCCGGCGAGGATCAGCAGCCGGTCGGTGATCGGGTCGAGGAGGGTCCCGAAGCGCGAGTACTGACCCGTGACGCGGGCCGCGATGCCGTCGGCGTAGTCCGTCCAGGCGATGAACGCGAAGAGGAACGCCGGCCAGAAGCCCGTCCCGTGCCCCTCGATCGCGGCGTAGGCGAACACGGGGATGAGGACGAGGCGGACGAGCCCGATCACGTTCGGGATCGTCCACACGTTCAGCGGCGCGCCCGCGAGCGTCTGCGGTGGCGGCGGCCCCGAGCGGTCGAGGCCGAACAGCCGCAGCAGCGTCAGCCGCGGCTTCTCCCACATCTCCGCGGCGCGCTCCTTCGCGACGTCGACGCGCTCGCGCGCCGTGTCGCGAGCGGTCTCCACGCGCTCGCGCGCGGAAGGCGACCCCGGACGACCGTCGGGGGCCCGCTCCCGCGCGCCGGGACTCACGGCACCGACTCCCAGAGCTCGCGCACGGCCGCCGCGGCGCCGTCGAGCGCGACGGAGCGGTTCTCGCGCCCGCGGCGGATCTGCACCTCGAGCTCGCCGCTGTCGAGCGTGCGCCGCCCGACGGTGACCCGCACGGGGCAGCCGATCAGCTCGGCGTCGGCGAACTTGCCGCCGGGCCCCATGTCGCGGTCGTCGTAGAGGACCTGCAAGCCCTCGGCGGCCAGCTCGCCGTAGAGGCGGTCGGCGAGCGCGCGCTCGTCCGTCCCGGCCTTGCCCAGGCCGACGAGCTCGACGTCCCACGGCGCGATCGCCCGCGGCCAGGAGATCCCGTGCTCGTCGGCGTGCTGCTCGACGGCGGCGGCCATGATCCGGGCGGGGCCGATGCCGTAGGAGCCCATCCAGATCGTCTGGGTCTCGCCCGCCGCGTCGAGCACCGTCGCGCCGAGCGGCTCGGAGTAGCGGGTGCCGAGCTTGAAGATGTTGCCGATCTCGATCGCCGGCTCGACGCTGAGCGGCGTGCCGTCCACCGTGTCGCCGTCGACGACCGTGCGCACGTCGCAGGGCTCGAACCCGAAGTCGCGCCCGGGCACGACGCCCTGGAGGTGCTCGTCGACGGCGTTGGCGCCGCAGACGTAGCCGCCCTCCGGGCCGTCGGCGACGGCGCGGTCCAGCAGGACGGGCACGTCGGTGCCGACGGGCCCGAGGAAGCCGGCGGGGCCGATCGGCCCGAGCTCGTCGGGATTGGCCGGGCGAAACGCCGCGCCGAGGGCGTTCGTGAGCTTGATCGACTCGACCTGGTGGTCGCCGCGCACGACGACGAGCACGAGCCCCCGCTCCTCCGCGACGACGGGGAAGGCCTTCAGGAGCGCCCCGGCGGGCACGCCGAGCGCCTCCGTCACGGCCTTGACGGTCTTGGCCCCGGGGGTCGAGACGGCCGCGGGGGCGTCGAGCGCCGGGGGCAGGTCGACCGGCTGGGCGTCCGCGGTGGCGACCTCGACGTTGGCGGCGTAGCCGCCGGCCAGCGCGACGTCGTTCTCCCCCGCGGCGCAGGGCGCCATGAACTCGTGCGCGCCGTGGCCGCCCATCATCCCGACGTCGGACTCGACCTCGTACCAGGTCAGGCCGCTGCGATCGAAGGTGTTCGCGTAGGCCACCCGCTGCTTCTCGTAGGCGGCGTCGAGGCCGGCGCGGTCGACGTCGAAGGTGTAGGCGTCCTTCATGATGAACTCGCGCGTGCGCAGCAGGCCGGCACGCGGACGCGGCTCGTCGCGCTCCTTCGTCTGCAGGTGGTAGAGGATCAGCGGCAGCTCGCGGTAGGAGCGCACGAGATTGGCGACGTGCGTCGTGACGGCCTCCTCGTGGGTCATCGCGAGCACGAGCTCGGTGCCCTTGCGGTCGGAGAGCTTGAACAGCTCGTCGATGTCGTAGCGGCCCGTCGCGCGCCACGCCTCGGCGGACTGCAGGACGGGCATCAGCATCTCCTGCGCGCCGATCGCGTCCTGCTCCTCGCGGATGATCTGCTCCACCTTGCGGTGCACCCGCCAGCCGGCGGGCAGGAAGGTCCACAGGCCGGCGCTGAGCTGGCGCGCCATGCCGGCGCGGACCAGCAGCTTGTGCGACAGCGCCTCCGCGTCTGCGGGGGGCTGCTTCTCCGTCGGGAGCAGGAAGGCGGACAGGCGGGTCACAGGACGTCTGAGACTATCTGTGCGTTCCCGGGTAGGGTCGATCCCAGGTACGCCCCATCGACGAGAGGACCATCCGCATGGCCTACGAAGTCCCCGATCTTCCCTACGGCTACGACGCGCTCGAGCCCCACATCGACGAAGCGACGATGCGCGTCCACCACGACAAGCACCACCAGGCCTACGTGGACAAGGCCAACGGCGCCCTCGAGGGCACCGAGTGGGACGGCAAGCCGATCGAGGAGGTGCTGCAGAACCTCTCCTCCCTCCCGGCCGACAAGCAGGGCCCGGTGCGCAACAACGGCGGCGGCCACGCCAACCACACGTTCTTCTGGGAGACCATGTCCCCGGACGGCGGCGGCGAGCCCACGGGTCCGCTGGCCGACGCGATCAACGCCAAGTTCGGCTCCTTCGAGGACTTCAAGACGGCGTTCGGCGAGGCCGGCGTCGGCCAGTTCGGCTCCGGCTGGGCCTGGCTCGTCAAGGACGGCGACGGCGTCGAGATCGTCAAGACGCCCAACCAGGACACCCCGGTCTCGGAGGGCAAGACGCCGATCATCGGCGTCGACGTCTGGGAGCACGCCTACTACCTGAAGTACCAGAACAAGCGCCCCGACTACATCAAGGCGTGGTTCAACGTCGTGGATTGGGACAAGGCAGCGCAACGTTTCGGCGCGTAGTGCATTGTGGGGGTCATGCGCCGTCTGCTGATCCCCGTCGTGCTCCTCGTCCTTGGCCTGGCCGCCGTGCTCACCCCGGCGGCCAGGGCCAACGACTCCCAGCTGTCCATCATGATGGACGACGATCACCTGCTCTACCGCGGTGATCGCGTCCGCGACGACGCGCTGCGGCGGATGCAGGCCCTCGGCGTCGACTACGTCCGCGTCTCCGTCCTGTGGAACGTCGTCGCCCAGGACGCCCGCAAGGGCAAGAAGCGGGCGCGCAAGTTCCGCGGTGACAAGCCGGGCACCTACCCCGCCGGCAACTGGGATCGCTACGACCGCCTTGTGCGGGCCGCCAACCGGATCGGGATCCGGCTGTACTTCAACGTCACGGGCCCCGGCCCGCGCTTCGCGATGGGCAAGGCGCCCAAGCGCGCGCGCAAGTTCCGCCGCACGTGGCAGCCCAAGACGGGCGAGTGGTTCAGGTTCGTCAAGGCCGTCGGCCTGCGCTACTCCGGCTTCTACCGCGACGAGAACGACGCCGGCGCCGTGCTGCCCCGCGTCGGCTTCTGGTCCGTCTACAACGAGCCCAACCAGCCCGGCTGGCTGACCCCGCAGTGGAAGCACGGCATCGCCTGGTCGCCCGTGATGTACCGCGAGCTGTGGTACTACGGCCGCGCCGCCCTCGACGCCACCGGCCACAAGGACGACACCGTCCTGATCGGCGAGACCGCGCCGCTGGGCAACGCCAACCGCAACGACGGCTCGCCGATCTACCCGAAGCGGTTCGTGCGCGAGTTCCTCTGCCTCGACTCAAAGAACCGGCCCTACAAGGGCGCGGCGGCCAAGAAGCGCCGGTGCGGGCTCCTCGACGAGATCGGCGACTTCCGCTACTCGGCCTGGGCGCACCACCCGTACACGAAGAAGCTCGCCCCGACGAAGCGCTCCGCCAGCAAGGATGCCGTCACGATGGCCAACGTCGGCGAGCTCGGCGCGCTGCTGGACATCGCCAAGGCCAAGGGCCGCAGGCTGCCCGCGCAGACCTACACCGCGATGACCGAGTTCGGCTACGAGACGAACCCGCCGGACAAGTTCAGCGGCGTGTCGCTCGGCAAGCAGGCCGACTACATCACCGAGGGCGACCACCTCGCCTTCCTCGACAAGCAGGTCGTGGCCAACACGCAGTTCCTCCTGCGCGATGTGCCCGAGATCAAGAAGTACAAGAAGGGCGACAAGCGCCGGTACTTCACCTACCAGTCGGGGCTGTACTTCACCAACGGCAAGGCCAAGCCCTCGGCGGAGGCCTACCGGTTCCCGTTCCTCGTCACCGACCGGACCGGCTCGGCGACGACGTTCTGGGGTCAGACGCGCTTCCTGCCGGCCAACACCCCCGTCGGCGTCGTGATCGAGTACAAGGCCCCCGGACAGCCCAACTGGGCCGCAGCCGGCCTGGCCCAGACCAACGGCCAGGGCTTCTTCACCGCGACCGTGCCGACCGGCGCGGCGGGGACCTGGCGGGCGAAGTTCTTCGAGTCGGTCTCCGGCACGACGGTGCTGTCGCGCGAGATCCCGGTCTCGTAGGGCTCAGCGGGGAGCGAGCGTGCCGTCGGCGCCGACCGTCGCGTTGGCGGCGGCGGCTCCCCGCGGCGCGCGATAGCGGCGGGCGGCGGGATAGCCGCTGACGTCGAGGAAGCCTGCGCGGCCCTCGACGCCGTCGACCCAGACGCGGGTCGTGCCCGCTCCCGGGGCGGTGACGGAGACCGCGCAGGGGCGGCCGCGCAGGAGCGTGCCGGGAAGCGCGTCGACGCGCGCGACCCGCACCCGGGTCCCGGCGCCCAGCTTCGCCCCGGCGCGAGCGGCGTCGTTGGCGGGCCCGTTCCAGCTGCGCAGGCAGTCGGCGGGCGCCACGGACGCGACCGGCGCGGCGGCGGCGACCCGGGCCGGGGGCCTGCCGAGCTCGTCGGCGACGGTGACGCCGCCGGCGACGAGCGCGAGGACGCCGAGCGCGCCCGCGCCCAGCTTGCCCCGGCGCGCGACCCGGTCGAGCCGGGCGGCAGCCGGCGGGGCGACGGGCGCCGGCGGCGGGGCGGCGGGCGGCGCCTCGGGCGCAAGCCGCAGGACCGGTGCCCGGGAGGGCAGGACGTCGCGGCGGACGGGCTCGGCCATGGGAACTGGATCGGCGTGCCATGGCGGGACTTGAGTCCCGCGGTCCGCGTGACCATGATCTCCTGATGTCGATCGCCTTGCCCCCGCCGGACCAGCAGGCCCGCGAGCACCTCCTGCTCCACTTCGCGCGCAACGGGGCCCCCGCCCCCGTCCTCGTGCTCGAGCGCGGCGAGGGCTCGCACGTCTTCGACACCGACGGCAACGCCTACATCGACGGCCTGTCGGCCCTGTTCTGCTGCCAGCTCGGTCACGCCTACGGGGAGGAGATGGCGCAGGCCGCCGCCACGCAGCTGCAGACGATGAGCTTCGCCACCGTCTGGGGCTCCGCGCACCCGACCGCCATCGAGCTCGCCGCCCGCCTCGCGGAGCTGATGCCCGGCGACCTGGACCGCGTCTTCTTCACCAACGGCGGCTCGGAGTCCGTCGAGGCCGCCTGGAAGCTCGCCCGCCAGTTCCACGTGCTCAACGGCCAGCCCGAGCGCACGAAGGTGATCGCGCGCGACGTCGCCTACCACGGCGTCACGCTCGGCGCCATGGCGATCAGCGGCGTGCAGCGCTACGCCGCCCCGTTCGGCAAGCCCGCGCTCGACGTCTTCCACGTCTCCAACACGAACGCGTTCCGCACGCCCGAGCAGGACGACCCCGCGGCGCTGTGCGCGCGCCTGCTCGGCGAGATCGAGGACGTGATCGCTCGCGAGGGCGGCGAGACGATCGGGATGCTGATCGCCGAGCCCGTCCAGAACGCGGGCGGCTGCCTGACGCCGCCGCCGGGCTACTGGCAGGGCCTGCGCGACATCTGCGACCGCGAGGGCATCCTGCTCGTCTCCGACGAGGTCATCTGCGGCTTCGGCCGCCTCGGCCACTGGCTCGGCGTCGAGCGCGAGGGCGTCGTGCCCGACATGGCCACCACCGCCAAGGGGATCACCTCGGCCTACGCGCCGATGGGCGCCGTGCTCGTCGGCGACAAGGTCGCGGACGCGTTCAGCGCCGACGCCACCCGGACCCTGCTGCACGGCATCACCTTCGCCGGACACCCGCTGTGTGCCGCGATCGCGCTCAAGAACCTCGAGATCTTCGAGCGCGAGGACGTCCTCGGGCACGTCCGGGCGACCGAGCCGCACCTCCAGCGGCGCCTGGAGGCGCTGAAGGACCTCCCGATCGTCGGCGACGTCCGCGGGGCCGGGTTCTTCTGGGCGCTCGAGCTCGTCAAGGGCGACGACGGGCGCCTCGACGCCGACGAGCGGGAGCGGCTGCTGCGCGGCTACCTGCCCGGGCGGCTGATGGAGGCCGGCGTCATCACCCGCGCCGACGACCGCGGCGAGGCGGTGCTGCATCTCGCCCCGCCGCTCGTCGCCGACGCCGCCACGCTCGACACGCTCGTGGACCGGGTCGGCGAGGTCCTCACGGACGCCGCCGGGGTCCTCGCGTGAGCAGCGGCCGCAAGCTGATCCAGGGCGGGACGGTCGTCGCGGCCGACGGCGCCTGCAAGGCCGACGTGCTGATCACGGGCGACACGATCACCGCCGTCGGCGTCGTCGGCCCGGCCGAGGACGCCGAGCGCGTCGACGCCAGCGGCTGTCTCCTGCTTCCGGGCCTCGTCGACAACCACACCCATCTCTCCATGCCGTTCATGGGCATGATGAGCTCCGACGACTACGACACGGGCACGCGGGCCGCCGCGGCGGGCGGCGTGACGTGCATCGTGGACTTCTCGATCCAGCGCGAGCCCGACGGCCTGCTCTCGGCCCTGGACGAGTGGCAGGCCCGTGCGGAGGGCGCCGCCCACGTCGACTACGGCTTCCACATGGCGATCACGAACGCCAACGACGCCACGCTGGACGACATGGCCGCGGTGGTCGAGCGCGGCGTCGCGTCCTTCAAGCTCTTCATGGCCTACAAGGGCGAGCTGATGACGCGCGACGACGCGCTGCTGGCCTCGATGGAGCGCGCCCGCGACCTCGACGCGCTCACGATGGTCCACGCCGAGAACGGCGACGTCATCGACCTCCTGGTCAAGCGCGCGCTGGCGGCCGGCAACACGAGCGCCATCCATCACGCGCTCACCCGTCCGGAGTTCGTCGAGGCCGAGGCGACGGCCCGCGCCGCCGCGCTCGCCGAGCACGCGGGCGCAGACCTGTTCGTCGTCCACGTCACCTGCGCGGCGGCCGCCGCGGCGATCGAGGACGCCAAGCGCCGCGGCGCCCCGGTCACGGCCGAGACGTGCACGCAGTACCTCGTCAACACGATCGCGGACCTCGAGCGGCCGGGCGTCGAGGGCTGCCGCTACGTCTGCTCGCCCCCCCTGCGCGACGAACGCAACGCGCCGCTGCTCTGGGACTACGTCCGCCGCGGCGTGCTCGACGTCGTCTCCACCGACCACTGCCCGTTCACGGACGAGCAGAAGTCGCGCGGCCTCGAGGACTTCTCCCTCGTCCCCAACGGCCTGCCGGTGATCCAGCACCGCCTCGCGAAGCTCTGGGACGAGGGCGTGCTGGCGGGCCACATCACCCCGAGCGAGCTCGTCGACCGCACCTCCACCACCCCCGCCCGCCGCTTCGGGTTGCCCACGAAGGGCGCGATCGCCCCGGGCAAGGACGCTGACATCGTCGTCTTCGACCCCGCCGCCCCGCGCGCCTACGGCGTCGCCAACTCGTTCATGGCCGTCGACTACGACCTCTACGAGGGCGAGACCGCGACGGCCTCCGTACGCCAGACCTACTGCCGCGGGACGCTCGTCTACGACGGCGGGGAGATCCGCACGGCGCCCGGGCACGGCCGGTACGTCGCACGCAGCCGCGCTGCCGCCCTCGCGGTGCCGGCATGAAGCTCATCGTCGACGCGGCGCGCGTGATCGCCGACCTCGAGACGCTCGCCGACGCCTCGGGCGGCAAGTTCGCCGGCGCCAAGCGCCTGGCGTGGACGGCGGACTGGCAGGCCGCCCGGGCATGGCTGCGCGAGCAGCTGGACACGCTGCCGGTGACCGTCGAGGAGGACGTGGCCGGGAACCTGTGGGCGACCCTCGAGGCGGCCGAAGGCGCACCGGAGGGGTTCGTGATCGTCGGCTCGCATCTGGACGCGGTGCCGTCCGGCGGCTGGCTCGACGGGGCGCTCGGCGTGATGGCCGCCCTGGGCGTCCTGCGCGCGGCGGCAGACGCGGCAGCGCCGCCC
Source organism: uncultured Solirubrobacteraceae bacterium (assembly GCA_963726825.1). Taxonomy (GTDB): domain Bacteria; phylum Actinomycetota; class Thermoleophilia; order Solirubrobacterales; family Solirubrobacteraceae; genus DATLGB01. The sequence goes on from CAVSDT010000002.1 coordinate 1,253,973, forward strand.
CCGGTGCAGATCAGGCTCGTCGACTGGGCCGACGAGGAGGGCGCGCGCTTCGGCCGCTCGCTGCTGGCCTCGAGCGCCGTCGCCGGGACGCTGGATCCCGACGCCGTCCGCGACCTCACCGACGCCGACGGCACGCGCCTGCAGGACGCGCTGGCCGAGTGCGGCGTCGACCTCGACGCGGCCGCCCGGAACGCCGGAGCCGCCCTCGAGGGCGCCCTGGCCTACCTCGAGCTCCACGTCGAGCAGGGCCCGGTGCTCAAGGACAGCGGCCGCCTCGCCTCCGTCGTCTCGGGGACGTTCGGCGACGAGCGGTTCCTGATCGACTTCCGCGGCCAGTCCGCCCACGCGGGCTCGACGCCGATGGCGCTGCGCCGCGACACGCTCGCGGCCGCCGCCACCGCGGCGCTCGAGATCCGCGAGGTCGGGATCCGCCACGGCGGCGTCACGACGGTCGGGTCGATCGTGTCCGAGCCGGGCGTGATCACCGCGATCGCGGGCGCGAGCCGGATGATGCTCGACCTGCGCCACCTCGAGGCCGACAGCCTCGCCGCGATGCTCGCCGAGTGCCTGCAGGCGTGCGCGGACGCGGCCGCCAGGTTCGACTGCGAGGTCGACTCCACCCGCATCTTCGGCGCGACGCCGACCCCGTTCCATCCCGAGCTGGTCGCCGCCGCCCGCCAGGCCGTCGCCGACGCCGGCGGCGCGGACGGCGACCCGATCCCGTCCGGCCCGCTCCACGACGCGACGGAGATCGGCCGGCTGGTCCCGACGGTGATGCTGTTCGCGCAGTCGGACCCGCCGATCTCGCACACGGAGATCGAGGACTCGCCGCGGGCGGCGCTCGAGGTCGCGATCGAGGCCTACGGCCGCACGGTGGGTGAAGCGCTCGACCTCGCCGCCCGCGGGGCGCTGGGCTAGATGGACTTCGGCGTCGTCCTCCAGAACGACCCGCCGGCCCAACGGGTCATCGACCTCGCCAAGCGGGCGGAGAGCTACGGGTTCAGCCACGCGTGGACGTTCGACTCGCACCTGCTGTGGGAGGAGCCCTACGTCGTCTACTCGCGCGTCCTCGCCGAGACCCACGAGCTGATCGTCGGGCCGATGGTCACGAACCCGGCGACGCGCGACTGGACCGTGACCGCGTCGACGTTCGCGACGCTCAACGAGATGTACGGCAACCGGACGATCTGCGGGATCGGCCGCGGCGACTCGGCGGTGCGCGTGATCAACGGCAAGCCCGTCCGGATCGCGGACATGCGGGCCGCGATCGAGGTCATCCGCGGCCTCGCCAACGGGAGGACCGTCGAGTACAAGGGCGCCGAGCTGCGCCTGCGCTGGAACCCCGACAGCCGCCTGCCGATCTGGGTCGCCGCCTACGGCCCGAAGATGCTCGCCCTCGCCGGGGAGATCGGCGACGGCTTCATCCTCCAGCTCGCCGACCCGCAGGTGACGGCGTGGTCGGTGGCGGCCGTCCGGGACGCCGCGGCCGCGGCGGGCCGCGACCCCGACGACGTGACGATCTGCGTCGCCGCCCCGGCCTACGTCACCGACGGCAGCGAGGCCCACAGGGCCCACGCGCTGGACCAGTGCCGCTGGTTCGGCGGCATGGTCGGCAACCACGTCGCCGACATCGTCGCCCGCTACGGCGGTGACGGCGCCGGCGTGCCGACGGCCCTGAGCGACTACATCGCCGGTCGCGAGGGCTACGACTACCAGTCCCACGGCAAGGCCGGCAACGCCCACACGGACTTCGTCCCGGACGAGATCGTCGATCGCTTCTGCCTCATCGGCCCACCGCCGCAGCTCGTGCAGCGCCTCGAGGAGCTCGCTGCTCTCGGCGTCGACCAGTTCGCGCTCTACCTCCAGCACGACGCGAAGGACGCAACCCTCGCCGCGTTCGGCGAGCAGGTCATCCCGGCCGTAGCGTCCAGGGGATGACCGACTCAGTCCTCTCCGGCACCGTCGCCCTCGTCACCGGGGCCTCCAGCGGCATCGGCCGCGCCACCGCCCGCGACCTCGCCGCCCGCGGCGCGGCCGTCGCGCTCGTCGCCCGCCGCGCCGATCGCCTCGAAGCGCTCGCGGCCGAGCTGCGCGACGCCGGCGCGACCGCCCTCGCGATCGAGGCCGACGTCACCGACCGCGCCGCGGCCGAGGCCGCCGTGCAGCGCACGGTCGACGAGCTCGGCCGCCTCGACACCGTGATCAACAACGCCGGCGTGATGCTGCTCGGCCCGATCGCCGACGCGCCGGTGCAGGAGTGGGACACGATGGTGTCCGTCAACCTGCTCGGGCTGCTCTACGTCGCGAAGGCCGCCCTCCCCCACCTGCTCGCGGCCGCCGAGGACGGACCGCGTCGCGTCGCCGACCTCGTCAACGTCTCCTCCGTCGCGGGCCGGGTCCCGCGACTGGGCAGCGGCGTCTACAACGCGACCAAGCACGCCGTCGGCGCGTTCAGCGAGTCCCTGCGCCAGGAGGTCACCCAGCGCCACGTCCGCGTCTCGCTGATCGAGCCGGGCGCGGTCGAGACCGAGCTGGCCTCCCACAACCGCGAGGAGGTCCAGGAGGGCATGCGCAAGCGCTTCGAGGGCATGGAGCGCCTGCAGGACGCAGACATCTCGGACGCCATCGGCTTCGTCGTGACGCGTCCGCGGCACGTGGCGATCAACGAGGTCCTGGTGCGCCCGACGGAGCAGCAGCAGTAGCCGTCCGCTGACCTGGCGGGATTCTTCATCGATAGTCGGGTACAACTCCCGCATGGAGAGGGCACTGCCGACCGGTCTGGTCGAGCGGCTGCGTGCGATCGTCGGCGACGAGCACGTGGTCACCCAGGCGCATCAGCTCAAGACGTACGAGTCCGACGGGCTGCTGCAGTACGCGGTCACCCCGGGAGCCGTCGTGCTGCCGGCGGACGCGGCGCAGACGCAGGCGGTGGTGCAGGCGTGCTTCGCGGACAAGGTCCCCTGGGTCGCGCGCGGCGCCGGATCGGGCCTGTCGGGCGGCGCGCTGCCCGTCGCCGACGGCGTCGTCATCGCGCTCAGCCGGCTGCGCAAGGTCCTCGACGTCGACCACGTCAACGGCCGCGTGGTCGTCGAGCCGGGCGTGACGAACACCGAGGTCTCCAAGGCCGTCGGGCCGACGCACTTCTACCCGCCGGACCCGTCGAGCCAGATCGTCTGCACGATCGGCGGCAACATCGCCGAGAACTCCGGCGGCGCCCACTGCCTCAAGTACGGCTTCACCACCAACTACGTGCTCGGCGTCGAGGCGATCCTGCCCGACGGCACGCTCGTCGAGGTCGGCGGCGCCCAGGCCGACCGGCCGGGCCTCGACCTGCTCGGTGCGCTCGTCGGCTCGGAGGGGACGCTCGCGATCGTCACGAAGATCACGCTGCGGGTGGTCCCGGTCCCGGAGGCCGTGCGCACGATGCTCGCCCTGTTCGACTCGCCGCAGCAGGCGGGCGAGGCCGTCAGCGCCATCACCACCGCGGGGGTCGTCCCGGCCGCGATCGAGCTGATGGACAACCTCACGATCCAGGCCGCCGAGCCGATGTCGAACGCCGGCATCCCGCTCGACACGGGCGCGGCGCTCCTGATCGAGCTCGACGGCTCCGAGCACGAGTGCGAGGCCCGCTTCGACGAGGTCGTGCAGTTCTGCACCGACAACGGCGCCCACGACGTGCGCGTCGCCGCAGACCCCGCCGAGGCCGCGCGCTTCTGGAAGTGCCGCAAGGCCGCGTTCGCGTCCATGGGCCGGATCGCGCACGCCTACCTCGTCCAGGACGGGGTCATCCCGCGCACGGCCCTCCCCCAGGTGCTCGACAAGATCTCCGCGCTCGGCGACGAGTACGGGATGCGCGTGGCCAACGTCTTCCACGCCGGGGACGGCAACCTCCATCCGCTCGTCTGCTACGACCGGCCCGAGGACCACGAGCAGGCCGCCAAGCTGTCGGAGGCGATCCTCGACGTGTGCCTGGAGGCGGGCGGCTCCATCACCGGCGAGCACGGCGTCGGACACGACAAGAAGAAGCACATGGGCAAGCAGTTCGGGGAGTCCGACCTCGCGGCGTTCCAGAAGCTGCGCTGCGCGTTCGACCCCGACGGCCTCGCCAACCCGGGCAAGGTGATGCCCACGCCGCGGCTGTGCGGCGAGGTCCCCGGCGTCTACCGTCCCCACCCGCTCGAGGAGGCCGGCGTTGCCGACCGCTTCTGAACTGGCCGAGCAGCTGCGCGACGGCCCGCCCGTGCGGATCGCCGGCGGCCGCACGAAATCCGGCTGGGGCCACCCGGTCGACGGGCTCGAGACGCTCGACACCTCCGGGCTGGACGCGATCGTCGACCACGCGGCCGGGGACTTCACGGCCGTGGTGGAGGCCGGTGTCCCGCTCGCGCGGGCGCAGGAGACGTTCGCGAGCCGCGGGCCAGATGCTCGCGCTGGACCCGCCCGACGGCGGCGCCACCATCGGCGGGCTCGTCGCCGCCGGGGACTCCGGCCCGCTGCGTCACCGCTACGGCGCCCCGCGCGACCTCGTCATCGGCATCACGCTCGCGCTTCCCGACGGGACCGTCGCCCACGGCGGCGGCCGGGTGATCAAGAACGTCGCGGGCTACGACCTGCCCAAGCTCGCGGCCGGCGCCTACGGCACCCTCGGCGTGATCACGGAGGTCGCCCTGCGCCTGCATCCCAAGCCGGAGGGGACGGCAACCGCCCGCTTCGAGGCCGCAGAGCCCGCCGAGCTGCAGCGGATCGCGCTCGAGCTCGCCGCCCGGCCCCTCGAGGCCGAGGCGCTCGACGTCAGCTTCGGCCCCGACGGCGGCGCCGTGCTCGTGCGCTTCGGCGGCGCGGTGGCGGCCGAGCGCGCCCGCTCGCTCGACGGCGCCGAGACGATCGAGGACGACGACGAGCTGTGGGAGCGCCAGCGCGCCAACCAACGGGACCTAAAGTCGCGTTTCGGTCGCTCCAGCGACACATCTGCGCCTTCAGATGCGTCACCGGCGTCCGTCGTGCTGCGCGTCCACGCGCTCCCGTCCGAGCTCGGGCGGGTGCTGCAGACCGCGCGGGACCTCGGGGGGAGCGTCGTCGGCCGCGCCGGCGTGGGCACGAGCTGGCTCACGCTGCCCGACGGGGCCACCGAACGCACCGTCGCCGACGTCCGGGCCCGCCTGGCGCCGCACCCGGTCGTCGTCACCGACGCACCCGCGGACCTGCGGTCCGCCGTCGACCCGTGGGGCGTGCCCGACGGGCCGGAGCTTGCGCTGATGCGCGCCGTCAAGGCGCGCTTCGACCCGGCCGGGAAGTGCAATCCCGGCGTCTACGTGGGAGGGATCTAGGACCATGGCCGTCGCCGACGACCGACCGATCGACGAGCTGCTGGACGACTGCGTCCACTGCGGCTTCTGCCTGCCGACCTGTCCCACCTACGACCAGTGGTCGGAGGAGATGGACTCCCCGCGTGGGCGCATCGTCCTGATGAAGGAGCTCGTCGACGGGCAGATCTCCCCCGAGCTCGTCACCCACGTCGACCGCTGCCTGAGCTGCATGGCGTGCGTGACCGCCTGCCCCTCCGGCGTGCGCTACGACCTGCTCGTCAACCACGCGCGCACGGAGATCGAGACGCGCTGGACCCGCCCGCGCCTGGAGCGCATGAAGCGCTTCGCGATCCTGCACATGTTCCCCTACCACCGGCGGATGCGGGCGCTGATCCCGCTGCTGCCGTTCGCCAAGCTCGGCCGGCCGATCCCGCGGCTGCGCGAGCTCAGCCGCCTGGCGCCGGACCGGCCGCCGCGGCTGGCCGACATGCCCGAGCACGTCGCCGCCTCGAGCGCCTCGCGCGGCCGCGTCGGGTTCCTGCAGGGCTGCGTGCAGCGGGCCTACTTCCCGCACGTCAACTCCGCGACGGTCGCGGTGCTCGCCGCGGAGGGCTGGGACGTCCACACCGCGCCCGAGCTGGCCTGCTGCGGGTCGCTCGAGCTCCACGCCGGGGTGGCCGAGGTCGCGCAGGAACGCACGATCGACGTGCGCGACGCCTTCGCCGACGACGAGTACATCGTCACCAACGCCGCCGGCTGCGGATCGGGCATGAAGGAGCACGCCGAGCTGCGCGAGAAGGTCCGCGACGTCACGGAGCTGCTCACGATGCACGAGCCCCGCGCCACCCGGCACCCGATCGCGCTCAAGGTCGCCTACCACGACGCCTGCCACCTCGCCCATGCCCAGGCCGTGCGTGAGCAGCCGCGTGAGCTGCTGCGCCAGATCCCGCAGCTGGAGCTGCTCGAACCCGACCACTGGGAGATCTGCTGCGGCTCCGCCGGGATCTACAACCTCACCAACCCCGACACGGCGGCCGAGCTGGGCCGCCAGAAGGCGCAGTGGCTGCTGGACACGGGGGCGGAGGCGATCGCAGCGGCCAACCCGGGCTGCACCCTGCAGATCCAGGCCCACCTGCGCGAGCTCGGGCACCCGCTGCCCGTCTATCACCCCATGGAACTCGTCCACATGTCGATCACCGGAGACACGCCGCAATGACCCTCACCCTGAAGGCAGACGACCCGGGCGGGCTCTTCGACGACGTCGCCGTGCGCCTGCTCGAGCGCCTGCACGCCGAGCTCGACGGCGACCGCAAGGAGCTCCTGCGCGCGCGCCTGGACGTGCGCAAGCGCCTCGACGAGGGTGGCACGCTGGACTTCCTCGAGGAGACCAAGGGCATCCGCGACGACCCGGAGTGGAAGGTCACGCCCGTTCCGGAGGGCCTGCAGGACCGCCGCGTCGAGATCACCGGGCCGACGAACGCGAAGATGGTCATCAACGCGCTCAACTCCGGCGCCCGCTGCTTCATGGCCGACTTCGAGGACTCAAACTCGCCGTCGTGGGCCAACATGAGCGAAGGCCAGGTCAACCTCGCCAAGGCGATCCGGGGCGAGCTCGAGCACGAGGAGAACGGCAAGGAGTACCGCCTCGACGACGAGGTCGCGACGCTGCTGGTGCGCGCCCGCGGCCTGCATCTGATGGAGCGCCACGTCGAGATCGACGGCGAGCCGCTCGCCGGCGCCTGGATGGACGCCGCGCTCTACGTGCGCCACAACCACGAGGCGCTCGCCGCCCGCGGCTGGGGCCCGTGGTTCTACGTCCCCAAGCTCGAGTCCCACCTCGAGGCGCGCCTGTGGAACCGCGCGTTCGACATCATCGAGGACGAGCTCGGCCTCGAGACCGGCACCTGCCGCGCGACGGTGCTGATCGAGACGATCCCCGCCGCGTTCCAGATGGAGGAGATCGTCTACGAGCTGCGCACGCACATGGCCGGCCTCAACGCCGGCCGCTGGGACTACCTGTTCTCGATGATCAAGTGCTTCAAGTCGCGGCCCGAGTTCGTGCTGCCCGACCGCGCCGTGGTCGGCATGACCGTCCCCTTCATGGACGCCTACGCCAAGCAGGTCGTCAAGGTGTGCCACAAGCGCGGCGCGCACGCGATGGGCGGCATGAGCGCCGTGATCCCCTCGCGCACCGACGCCGAGGCCAACAAGAAGGCCAAGGAGGCCGTCGCCTCGGACAAGCGCCGCGAGGCCGACCAGGGCTTCGACGGCACCTGGGTCGCGCACCCCGACTCCGTCGAGCCGGCGCTGCAGGAGTTCGACGCGGTCCTCGGCGAGCGCCCGAACCAGCTCGACAAGCAGCGCGACGACGTCGACACCACCGCGGCACAGCTGCTCGCGGTCTCGGAGACCGACGGCCAGTGCACGCTCGCCGGCCTGCATCTCAACGTCAACGTCGGCATCCAGTACATCTCCAGCTGGCTGCGCGGCAACGGCGCCGCCGGCATCTACGGGCTGATGGAGGACGCCGCCACCGCGGAGATCTCCCGCGGCCAGGTGTGGCAGTGGATCCGCCACGGCATCACGCTGGACTCCGGCCAGCTCGTCACCCCCGAGCTCGTCCGCGAGGTCGCCACGGCCGAGCTGGCCAAGATCCGCGCGGAGATCGGCGACGACGAGTGGTTCGATCGCGAGGGCCGGCCCGACCTGGCCCGCGAGCTGTTCGAGATGGTCGCCCTCTCCGGTGACGACGACTTCCTCGAGTTCCTCACCCTGCCGGCCTACGAGCGCCTGCTCGAGATCGAGCAGGAGACGGCCGCCTAGGCCCAGCCGTTGGGCGGGGGTCCCAAGCCGATTGGGGACCCCTGGCCCCGGTCGATTGGGGCCCCGAGCCTCTTGGGCGGCGAGTGACGCCGTCGTAGGTTCAGCCCATGTTCCGCCGCCTCGACCTTCGCGCTCAACGCGGTCAGACCGCCGCCGAGTGGCTCGGCATCATGCTGGTGGTCGCCGCGATCATCCTCGCCGTCTCCGCGACGCCGCTCGGCACGAAGGTCGCCGACGGGCTCAACGCCGCGATCTGCCGCATCACCGGCGGGTCCTGCGAGCCGGAGGACGGCAACTACGAGGCGGGCATCCCGCCGCTGAACGAGTGCGTGCGCGGCTCCTCCCAGCGCGGCCTGGAGGGTGAGGTCAAGGTCTTCTTCATCACCGTCGGCGGCGAGGTCAAGGGCAAGAAGGAGGTCTTCGCGGACGGCAGCGTGCGCGTGACCTTCGAGGGCAACGCCGACGTCGGCCTGGAGTTCGGCAGCCCCGGCGCCGAGGTCGAGGGCGGCGGCGCCGAGGGCGGCGGCGGCGCCGAGGTCGAGGTCAGCGCCGGCGGCGGCGCGGCCTACGCGTGGGACTTCGAGAACGAGGACGACGCCAACGACTTCGTCGACGACGTGGAGAAGAAGACGATCGCGATCCTCGATCCGACGCCGAACATGCCCTTCACCGACGACGACGCCGACATCGAGCTGCCCGACCCGACGCGGCGCACCTACCAGGGCGGCGTGGAGGTCAACGCCTCCGGCGACGCCGGCGCGGTCGGCCTCGACGGCGCGATCTCCGGCAAGGGCGGCGTCACCTACAACGACAAGACCGGCGAGAAGACCGTGTTCCTCGAGCTCTCCGGCTCCGGCAGTGCCAACGGGGGCCCGTTCGGCGGCGGCTTCGCCGGCAGCGGCCGCGTGGCCATCACCTACGACAAGGACGGCAACGCGTCGAGCGCGCGCTTCATCGGCACCGCCGACGTGACCGCCAACTTCGGGCTCAGCGCCGACGACCTCAAGAGCGGCAACCTCGAGGAGGTGCTCGACGAGGCCTCCAAGGACGCGACGAAGTTCAAGGTCGACGGCGGGGCCGGGGCGCGGGCCGTCTTCGACGCGAACCTCGCGCTCGGTCCCGATCACCCGGAGAACCAGGCCGCCCTCGACGCCTTCCTCAACGGCCAGGCCGGCTCGGGGGCGGACCTGCTCGGACGCTTCAACGACGACGCGGTGATGAACACCCGGCTCTACAGCCTCGAGAAGTCCAAGACCGGCGGCGGCGTGGACGGCACGGTGTTCGGGGCCGAGGGCTACTACTCGACCGAGGACGCCGACCTGCTCAACGCCTGGTACCGCAACAAGACCGACGGCGGCTGGACCCAGTGGGAGGACTGCGTCCAGGGGCTGGCAGACTGATGCGCATGCCGCGCCTGCTGACCGCCGTGTCGCTCGCCACCGTCGTCGTCACCGCTGCCGCGTGCGGTGGCGGCGCCGGCGCGGGCAAGGACAGCGGCGACGACACCCGCGAAGCCGCGGCCACGCCGGTGACGGCGGCGGCCGGCTGGGTGACCCAGCGCGGCGAGGACTGGTCCTTCTCGCACCCCGACGGGTGGAAGGACGTCTCGAGCGCCGACCCGGGCACCGGCAAGGAGTCCTCCATCTTCCAGAGCCCTCCGGGCGTCCAGGGCATCCCGAGCCAGATCGGCATCGGCACCGCCTCCAGGTACAAGGACCCCCTCAAGACCGCCGTGCGGATCGCCCGCGACATCAACGAGACGCGCTTCCCGACCTACGAGGTGCGCAAGGAGGGCCCGTTCGCGGTGGCCGGTGCGACGGGGTACGAGATCGACGCCACCTACGACTCCTTCACGGACGAGCCCGTGAAGGTCCGCATCGTCGACATCTACGTGCAGACCCCGGACAAGCGGCAGATGAACTTCTTCGTCCGCGGGCCCGAGACGGACTTGGAGGAGCTCGACGTCGACCGGGTGGTCGACTCCTTCCGGGTGCTGGCGGGTAAGAGCGGGACCTCCTCATGACCTTCGTCCTCGTCATCGTCGTCGTCTTCGTCCTGCTCGTCGCGCTGGTCCTCGGCGCCGGCTTCCGCCCGCAGCGCAGCCGCCGCGACCGCTCCCGCATGGGTGGCGGCGCCGGTGGCGGCGGCACCGGCGGTGGCGGCGGCGGCACGACCCCCTGACGCGATGCTCAGCGGCGTCCAGTTTCTGCGCTGCGTGGTCGGCGCGCTCGTCACGTTCGCGGTGCTCGCGTTCCTGTTCTCCGTCGCCGTCGGCGGCGCGATGGGCGTCGACAGCGACGGCCGCTACGTCGCCATCGGGATCGCCGCGCTGCTCGCCCCCCTGGGCGCCACGGTCGTGGGTGCCTGGCAGGCGCGCGCCGCGGGGGTCAGCCGCCCGCTCGCCGGCATCGGGCTCGCGGCGCTCGTCAGCCTCGTGCTCGCCGTGCTCGTGTTCTTCACCAACGAGACGACCCGGGACGGCTTCAACCTGCTCCAGAAGATCCTGCCGCTGATCGGGATCGCCGTCGGCGCCGGCCTCTACGGCACGCGCTGGTTCGCGACGACGTCCAGCCGCTAGTCGCGGCCGCCGTCGAGGATGCGCAGATCCGGCGGCGCCGGGTCGGTGCCCTCGGTCACCAGGCGCGAGGCCTCGTCGCGGAGGGCGATCGCGGCCGGGTCGGCCGGGGCGACGGCGAGGACGGCGACGACGCGATCCAGCGCCTCACGCGGACGGCCCGCGTCCAGCAGCAGCTGTGCGAGGTGCACGCCGAGCGCCAGACGGGCCGGCTCGCGCTCGACGACCTCCTGGAGCGCGTCGATCACGTCGGGGTCGACCACCATGCCCACGGGACGCTAACCGCCCGCCCGCGATCCCGCGCCGGTTGCGGCGCCGGCAGGCCCCTAGGCGCGGGTGAAGCGGCGCCCGGCGACGGGCGACTCGGCCTCGCGGGCCTGCAGGGCGGTGTCCATCTCGTCCGCCTGCTCGGCCTGCTTGGCCTTCTCGAGCGCCGCGAGGCGCTCCGGCGTCATCTCGCCGGCGTTGGCGGCCTCGATCTCGGCCAGCCACTCGGCGCCCTCGGCCGCGAGCGTGTCGTCGACCACGATCTCCTTCGAGGAGGCGTAGTACTTGTCGATCTCCGTGAAGAGCTCCTCGACCAGGTCCTCCGTGCGGACCTTGCGGATCGGCTTCCCGCGGCTGAAGATCAGGCCCTCGTCCTTGGCGCCGGTGATGCCGAAGTCCGCGTGGGAGGCCTCCCCGATGCCGTTGACGGCGCAGCCGAGCACGGCGACCTCGATCGGGTCGGCGTACTGCTCGAGGCGACGCTCGATCTCGGTCACGACCGTGTCCATGTCGAACTGGAGCCGGCCGCAGGTCGGGCAGGCGATCAGGACCGGGCCGCGCTCACGCAGCTTCAGCGCCTTGAGGATCTCCCAGGCCACCTTGACCTCCTCCTCGGCGTGGAAGGTCGAGAGGGAGATGCGGATCGTGTCGCCGATGCCGTCGGCCAGCAGCGTCCCGAGCCCGACGGCGGACTTCAGCGAGCCCGACCACTTCGTGCCCGCCTCCGTGATGCCGAGGTGGAGCGGATACGGGATCCGCTCGCTCAGCAGCCGGTTGGCGGCGATCGTGTTGGGGACGTTGGTGGACTTGATCGAGACCTTGAAGTCGCGGTAGTCCAGGCGCTCCATCAGCTCGACGAACTCGACGCCGGCCGTGACGAGGGCCTCGACGGGGTTCTCGCGCTCGAGCGCGTGCAGATGCTTGGGCAGCGAGCCGGAGTTGACGCCGATGCGCATCGGCGTCTTGAACTCGGTCGCCTTGGCCGCCACCTCGGCGACCTTGTCCGGACCGCCGATGTTGCCCGGGTTCAGGCGCACGCAGTGCGCGCCGGCCTCGATGGCCTTCAGCGCCAGCGTGTGGTTGAAGTGGATGTCGGCGATGATCGGGATCGGCGAGTCGCGCACGATGGTCTTGAGCGCCTCGACGTCCTTGTCGCGCGGGACCGCCACGCGCACGACGTCCGCCCCCGCGTCGGCGACCTTGCGGATCTGCTCCATGGTGGCGGCGAGGTTCGCCGTCTCCGTCTTGGTCATCGTCTGGACGACGACCGGCGCGCCTCCGCCGATCTGGACGCCGCCCACGGTCACATGTCGGGAGGAAGCCATCGACCCTCCACTTTAGGAGGGCCGATGGGGTCCCCGACGCCTAGAGCCTCGGCGGCTTGCCGCTGCGCTTGCGCGGGCTGCAGGGGTGGTAGGTGCGCTTGCCCTTCAACGTCCTGCCGCCCTTGACCCTGGCGGTGATCCTGACGTGGATCGTCTGCATGCCGAAGCGGCGCAGATCGACCCGGGTCGTCGGACGGCCCCGGCGCAGGCGGACCTTCACGGGCGTCCCGTTGACCGTGATCCTCGCCGACCGGTAGATCCGGCCGCGCCGCTTGCGCAGGGTGATGCGGAAGAAGCGCTTCGAGGTGCAGGGGGCCGAGGACGCGACCTGGGGCAGCACGCCGCCCGCCGGCGCGGGCGCCGCCGGGGCCGGGGCCGGTGGGCTCGCGGCGGGGGCCGCGGCCTCGACGCCGTCCCCGAGGCACGCGGGGTCGTACGTGCCCTCCCAGGTCAGCCGCACGACGACCTCCGTCGCCTGCCGCTGTGCGCCGTTGAGCGTGATGAGGAACTGCGGTCGGTCCACCTGCTCGAGCCCGATCCCGGTCAGGTCCACCGCCCCGCCGCCGTCGAGCGTGCGGTCGGCGATGCCGGGCGGCTCGCCGTTGACGTCGGCGAAGCCGATCGTGCCGTCCGTGTAGGACGATCGCTCGGGCTCCAGCACCTCGAAGCGGCGGTACGCCGCCGGTTCACAGCGCTTGTCCGGCGCCACGAGCTGCTCGGAGAGCACCCGGGTCGAGCCCCGTCCGCAGGGACCGGCGGTGAAGGCGTCGAGGTTCTGGATCTGGCTGGGGCCGTTGTCGGAGTTGACCCACAGGCACGTCGGCCGCTGCGGGTCGCGGTTGAGCGTGTAGGTGTAGGACGCACCCGTCGTCGGCTTGGGGAAGTTCGCGCACGCGGTCGCGGTGGCGGCGTTGTAGCAGCGGACGGTGTCGGTGTCCCCGCTGATGAGGTAGGTCCGGGCCCCGATGGTGACCGCCTGCCCGTTGTACGACGTCGTCGAGCCCAGCGCGGCGACCATGCCGGCGGGCGTGGCGACCGGTGCGCCGGCCAGCGAGAAGCACGGGTTGGCGCCCGTCGGGAGGCAGACGCCCGTCGTGACCCCGTCGCTGTCCAGCAGCGGGAACGGCGAGCCGTTGTCGGCGTCGACGTACCCCGGACCGGGGTCGGCCGGCCAGGACCCCGCGCACGGGGCGCCCGTCGCGGTGTCCCAGCACGCGAGGCGGGCCACGCCGTCGGTGGTGATGGGGACGATGATCCGGCCCCCGATCGACGCCGTCGCGGGAGCGGGGGACGTGCCGTTGGCGACGATCCCGGCGCTGACGCCGGCGTCGAAGGGCTGCCCCGCGCACGCGGCACCCGCCGCGGTGTCGAAGCAGAGCAGCCTGTCGCGGTCCCCGGTCTGGGCGCCGTTGACGTAGTTGAACGCGTACAGGCGGTTGCCGACCTTCATCGGGACGCTGGTGGCCCCGCCGTCACCGACCGCGGTCAGCGCCGTGAAGCCGCAGAACGGGTTGGGGTTGCCCGCGGCGGCGACCGTGTCGACGCAGACCACCCCGGCGGTGTTGTCGGTTCGTGTCGCGTAGACGAGCAGATGCCCCGACCCGCGGTCGAGGTGGGTGCCGGAGTGGCTGGAGGTGCGAAAGCCCGTCCCGGCGCTGTCGGTGATGGTCCGGGCCGGATAGCACTCCGAGCCGTCGCTCTGCGCATGACAGGCGACCGTGAGGCTGCCGTTGTGGTGGAAGACGTTGAAGACCTGCGTGTCCGACAGGGAGACGTCCCAGCCGTCCCCGCCGCCGACGCCCGCGTAGTTGGATGCCGGCGGGACGGGGATCGTCTCCGTCGACGTGTAGGTCGTGGTCTGCGCCGCGGCACGGGGAGCGAGCACGCACGCGCACGCAAGCGCCACTGCCAGGACTCGGACTGCCGGAACCATCTGGGACCTCCATCCGTTGGGATCTGGGCGCCTTCACACGCTCAACGGATGTCGTAGCCCGCCCGTTACGGCGGGGCGTCGGACCGCACGGTCCCGAGCGGCCGTGCCGCGTCCTGCGGCCTCAGGCGGCGCACCAGAGGGCGTCGTCGCCGAGCGGCACGCGCCGGGCGGCGCCGTCGGCGACGGCCTGCAGGAGCCGCAGCTCGATCGCCTCCCGGTCGGTCTCGACCGCGGCGCCCTCCGCGTGGACCAGGGCGACCTCCTCCGTCGTGAGGCCGTCGGGGAACGCGGCGAGCAGCGCAGCGACGTCCTCCGGAGCCTTGCGGCGATCCAGGTGCGGGTCGAGGTTGGCCAGCAGCACGTCGTAGACCGCCAGCGACTGGAAGCCGGTCGCCTCGAGGCTGCGGCCGTCCTCCGTCGCGAAGACGAGTGAGGGGGCGGTGAAGCGCTCCTTCCCGTCGGTGTTCGCGGTCTTGCCCTGGGCGTGGCCCGGGCCACCCTCCGCGGTGCGGGCGGCGGCGCGGTCCGCCTCGTAGGCCTCACGCACCGCGGGGGACTCGATGGCGCCGACGGCGGCGGTCGCGTCGACACCCGGCACGGTGGACAGTGCCGCCTCGAGGTCGGCGGGGGCGTCGAGGAGGCCGGCCGTCGTGAAGTGCATGAACTGCAGGGCCCGGAACGCCGCGAGCTCCCGCTCCGGCGCCTGCAGCCGGACGGCGACGACCGCGCGGCACGCCGGCGAGGTCCCGGCGACGTGGTCCTTGACGGCGGGGGAGAACGGCATCCCGAAGCGGCGGAAGGTGACGCCCGTCCTCGCCTGGCCCGCCGGGGTGTAGCCGCGCGCCTCGTACTGCTTGCCCTCCTCCGTGAGTCCGATCATGCGGTGCGTCCACGCCAGCTGATCCCCGTAGCGCCACTCGAGCGTGGTCAGGGCGGGGTTGGCCGAGTAGCCCCAGGGACAGGCGGGGTCGCCGAAGTGCGTGACGGAGATGCGGGCCATGACCTCGACGATAGCCGGGTGGTTGCGCCCGCAAGCACCTCTGGGCGCGAACTAGTCCGCGTACATCGCCTCGATCTCGTGCTCGTACTTCGCGGCGATCGGCTTGCGCTTGAGCTTCATCGTCGGCGTGAGCTCCTCCCCCCCGGGCACCCAGTCCCCCGCGACGACGTGGAACGTCTTGATCTGCTCCACCCGGGCGAGCTTCGCGTTGCCGGCGTCGATGGCCTGCTGCAGCTCGGCGCGGACCGCCTCGTCGCTCGCCAGCGCCTCCAGCGACGTCTCCTGCACCCCGTGCTGACCCGCCCACATCGGCGCCATGTCGGGGTCCAGGACGATCAGGGCGGTGTTGTAGCGGCGGCCGTCGCCGATGCAGCAGACGTTGCCGATCAACGGCGAGGCGGACTTGATGGTCGCCTCGATGTTGGCCGGCGACATGTTCTTGCCGGCCGCGTTGATGATGATCTCCTTCTTGCGGTCGACGATCGTGAGGTAGCCGTCCTCGTCGATCGCGCCGATGTCGCCCGTGTGCAGCCAGCCGTCCGCGTCGATCGTCTCGGCGGTCTTGTCCGGCAGGTTGCGGTAGCCGCCCCCCATCACGACCTCGGAGCGCATCAGCAGCTCCCCGTCGTCGGCCAGCTTGAGCTCGACGCCCTCGACCGGCGGCCCGACGGTGCCGATCTTGACCCGGCCGGGCGGGTTGACCGTGCCGGCGCCGCAGGTCTCGGACATGCCCCAGAGCTCCGCGAGCGGCACGCCGATGGCATGGAAGAAGACGATCACGTCACGGGGCGTCGGCGCGGCACCGGCGTTGACGGCCACGAGCTGGTCGAGGCCGAGCATGCCGCGCACGGAGGCGAACTGCTCCTCGCCCCTGGCCGCGGTCTCGGCGACGTCGGCCGGGACCTCCTTCCCCGCCTGCTCGAGCTCGACCCTGCGGATGGCGGCGTCGAGGTGGGTGCGGCCCTCCGAGCCTTCCGGGAACACGCCGGAGAGCATCCCGCCGCGCAGCTTCTCCCAGATGCGCGGGACGGCGAAGAACCACGTCGGGTGCACCGACCCGAGGTAGCCGACGACCTCGCGCGGGTTCGGGCAGGTCGTGATCTGGAGCGCGAAGACGATCGGGATGTAGTGGTGCGCGGCGCGTTCGGCGATGTGGGCCGCCGGCAGCCACGAGATGACGCGCCCGCCCTCGGGGAACTGCACGACGGACTCGATCGAGCGCGTCGCGGCGAGCAGGTTGCGGTGCGTGAGCTGCACGCCCTTCGGCGGACCGGTGGTGCCGGAGGTGTAGATCAGCGTGAGCAGGTCGTCCGGCTCCTGCTGCGTCCAGTGCGGCTCGGCGTCGAAGCCCGCCCCGTCGGCCTCGAGGTCGGTCCAGGCGCGGGTGTCCTCACCGTCGGCGCCCTCGAGCACGACGATGGTCTCGAGCATGGTGCCGCCGAGGTCGCGCGCGGCGCGCAAGGTGGGCAGGAAGGCGGCCTCGCAGACGGCCACCTTGGCGGCGGCGTCGGAGACCACGTACTGGATCTGCTCGGGCGAGAGCGTCTGGTAGAGCGAGAACGGCGTCGCCCCGAGGGTCATCACGGCGAGGTCGGCGACGTGGAACTCGGGCCGGTTGCTCAGCATCAGCGCGACGGTGTCGCCACGGGCGACGCCGAGGCCGAGCAGGCCGCCGGCGAGCGCGTCCACCCGGGTCTCGAGCTGACCCCAGGTCAGCGAGACCTCGTCCTCCTTCGTGCGCACCGCGACGGCGTCGGCGTGCGCCGCAGCCGTGAGGCGGAACGCCTCGGACATGGTGGCGGCGCGCGTCGCGGCCCCCTTCTCGCTCCCCAGCGTGGACATGACCGCCACCCTACCGACGGGTGACGGGGGCGTCACCTTAGGCTGAAGCCGGTGCCGTCGGTGAGCCGGGTGATGTCGTTGGAGAAGCCGATCACGAACAGCACCATCACGAGCGCGAAGCCCACGAACCCCGCCCGTTCCATCGTCGCGAACGAGACCGGCTTGCGCCGCACCTTCTCCACCAGGGCCCAGAAGATGTGCCCGCCGTCCAGCGGCAGGAAGGGGAACAGGTTGATGATGCCCAGCGAGAGCGAGATCACCGCGAGGATCGTCAGCGCCGCGGTGGCATCGAGCTGGACGGCCGAGCGCGCCGTCTCGTAGGAGCCGACGACGCCGGAGAGCTGCTCGCGCTTCTCCGCCCGGAACAGCTGCGCCAGCGTCGAGACGGTCGCGGTGGTGACCCGCCACGTCTGGGCCACGGCGTTGGTGGCGGCGCCGCCGAGGCCCGTGTCCTCGAACACCTGCGCCGGCGTGAACCCGAGCCGCATGGCCGGGGCGCCCTGGACCGTCGTGTACTTGGGCCTGGCCTTCAGCGTCAGCGTCCTGTCGTCGCGCCGGACGGTCAGCACGGCGGGGGTGCGCGCGACGCAGCCGGCGCGCTCCTTGCCGCGGCAGCCGTGGGTGCGGATCTGCTTGGTCAGCGTCGCGCCGTCGCCGCCCTTGCCGTCGACGGCGGTGATCACGTCGCCCGCCTGCAGGACGCCGGCGGCGGGCGCGCCGCGCATGACGCTGTCGACCAGCGCGCCGTCGGCCGGGCGGCCGTTGGCGAGCGTCAGGCCGGTCAGGATCGCGAGGGCCAGCACGATGTTGACCACCGGGCCGGCGAGGATCACCACGACGCGCTTCCACACGGGCTGGCGGAAGTAGGCCCGGTGGGCCACGTCGGGCGGGAGCTCCTCGAGGGGGCTCATGCCGGAGATCTTCACGTAGCCGCCGAGCGGGATCGCCCCGATCGCGTACTCCGTCTCCCCCTTGGTCTTGAGGCGGAGGATCAGCGGCGGGAAGAAGAGGCTGAAGCGCTCGACGCGCATGCCGACGGCCTTCGCGGCGGCGAAGTGGCCGAGCTCGTGGAGGAGGATCAGCGCGACGAAGCCCAGGAAGGCGAGGACCCAGCTCATCGGGCGGCGGTCCGGTCCTCGACGAAGCCGTCGGCGAGGTCTCGGGCGCGGGCGTCGGCGGCGAACAGCGTCTCGAACGCGTGGACGCGTCCGGCGCCCATCTCGTCGAGCGTGGCCTCGACCACCTCGGCGATCCCGAGGAAGTCCAGCCGGCCGTCAAGGAAGGCCAGCACGGCGATCTCGTTGGCGGCGTTGAGCACGCACGGCGCGGTGCCGCCGGCCTCCCCCGCCTCACGCGCCAGGCGCAGGCACGGGAACGCCTCGAGGTCGGGCGCCTCGAAGCTGAGCGTGCCGACCTGCGCGAGGTCGAGGTGGGCGACCGGCAGGTCGACGCGCTCCGGGTGATGGAGCGCGTAGGCGATCGGGACCCGCATGTCGGGATGGCCCATGTGGGCGAGCGTCGCCCCGTCGGTCATCGCCACCATGGCGTGGATCAGCGACTGCGGATGGACGACGACGTCGATGCGGCTGTAGGGCGTGCCGAAGAGGTGGTGGGCCTCGATCACCTCGAGGCCCTTGTTCATCAGGGTCGCGGAGTCGATCGTGATCTTGCCGCCCATCGCCCAGGTGGGGTGCTGCAGGGCCTGCTCCACGGTGACCTCGGCGAGGTCGGCGGCGCTCCTCCCGCGGAACGGGCCGCCGGACGCGGTGACGGTGAGGCGGTCGACGCTGCCGGGCGGCTCGCCCGCGATCAGCTGATGGAGGGCGGAGTGCTCGGAGTCGACGGGGATCAGCTGCGCGCCGGTGGCCTCGCTGAGCGCCATCACGAGCTCGCCGCCGACGACGAGCGACTCCTTGTTGGCCAGGGCGACGTCGATCCCCTCCGAGAGGGCGACGATGGTCGGGCCGAGGCCGGCGGAGCCGACGATGCCGTTGAGGACGAGGTCGGCGCCGGACTCGGCGACGAGCCGCGCGAGGCCCTCCGGGCCGCGCAGCACCTCCCCGTCGGTCCAGGCCTCCGCGGCGCGGGCGGCGGCGTCGGCGTCCGACAGGGCGATCCGCGTGACGCCGTGCTCGCGGGCCTGGCGGATGAGCGGCTCCCAGCCGCGGTCGGCGCTCAGACCGACGAGCTCGAAGGCCTCCGGGGCGCGGGCCACGACGTCGAGCGCCTGGGTCCCGATGGAGCCCGTCGAGCCGAGGATGAGGAGCCTGCGCATGCGCCGGGGATGGTAGGCGGGAGCCGTAAGGTCCGCGTCATCGTGCGCACGATCGCGACCGTCGACTACCACACGGCCGGGGAGCCGTTCCGGATCGTCCCCGACGGGGTCGTCCCGCCGGGCCGGACGGTGCTCGAGCGCCGCGACGCCGCCCCGGACACGGTCGACGACGTGCGCCGGCTGCTCGTCGACGAGCCGCGCGGGCACGCCGACATGTACGGCGGCCTCGTGGTCCCGCCCGACGACGACGGGGCCGACCTCGGCGTCGTGTTCTTCCATGCCGCGGGCTACTCGACCGCCTGCGGGCACGGGACGATCGCGCTCGTGACCTGGGCGATCGAGTCGGGGCGGCTGGCGCTCGGGGACGGGTCGCACGAGGTCCGGGTCGACGTGCCCTCCGGACGGGTGACGACGCGGGCGACGGTGCGTGGCGGCCGGGTCGAGTCGGTCGCGTTCGCCAACGTGCCGTCGTTCGTGCTGGCGTCCGAGGTCGCCGTGGCGGCGGCGGGCGGCGCCCTGGGGACGATCGCCTACGGCGGGGCGTTCTACGTCGTGCTGCCCGCGGCTGCCGTCGGGCTCGACGTGCGCCCCGCCGACGTCGGCGGGCTGATCGCCGCCGGGCGGGCGATCAAGGCCGAGGTCGAGGCGGCGCGTCAGGTCGTGCACCCGGTCGAGCCGGGCCTTCGAGGGATCTACGGCGTCGTCTTCACCGCCGAGTCCACGCGGCTCGAGCAGTCCAACGTCACCGTGTTCGCCGACGGCGAGGTCGATCGGTCCCCCTGCGGCAGCGGGACCTCCGCCCGGCTGGCGGTCCTGCACGCCGAGGGCCGGCTGGCGATCGGCGAGACGCTCGTGCACCACAGCGTGGTCGGGACGTCGTTCGAGGGCCGGGTGCTCGGGGTGCAGACGGTCGCGGGCCTCCCGGCGGTCATGACGGAGGTCGTCGGCTCGGCCTGGCCGACCGGCGAGCATCGCTTCCTCCTGCACCCGGGCGATCCGCTCGGCACGGGCTTCCGGCTGCGATGAGCGCGCCCGTGCACCTCGACGCGGACGCGCTCCGGGCCGCCCTCCCGATGGCCGCGGCCGTCGAGGCGCTGGCCGCCGGGTTCGGCGCCGCCGCACCGGCCGACCGTGGCGATCCGCCGCGGCAGCGGGTGCCGACCCGCGCCGGCGAGCTGCTCGTGATGCCGGCCACGGGGCCGGAGGGCACCGGGGTGAAGGTCGTCGGGATCGCCCCGGGCAACGGGGCCCGCGGCCTCGCGGCGATCCAGGGCCTCTACCTCCTCCTGGACCCCGAGACCCTCGCACCGGCCGCGACGATCGACGGCGCGGCCCTGACCGTCCTGCGCACCGCCGCCCTGTCGGGGCTGGCGACCCGCCTGCTGGCCCGCGCCGGCGCCTCCCGCCTGGTGGTCTTCGGCTCCGGCCCGCAGGCGATCGGCCACGTCGAGGCGATGGCCGCCGTGCGCCCGTTGGCCGACGTCACCGTCGTCGCGCGCGACGCCGGCCGCGGCGAGGTGGTCGCCGGGACCGCCCGGGCGCTCGGCCTGCGCGCCCGGGTGCTCGTCGCCGGGTCCGTGAACCCGACCACGCCTCCCCCGGCGAGCCGTGGTCCGTCCGGCGCACCCTCCGGGTCCGCCAGCCCAACCACGCCCGCCGCGGCGGGGCGTGGTCCGTCTGGTGAACCCGGCGAGGCGGTCCGTGCGGCGCTCGCGGCGGCCGACGTCGTCTGCACCTGCACCGCCGCCACGGCGCCCCTGTTCGCCGGGGCCGACCTCGCGCGCGGCGTGCACGTCAACGCAATCGGCTCCCACCGGGCGCAGGACCGCGAGCTCGACGAGACGACGATCGTCCGTGCCCGCGTCGTCGTCGAGGCGCGCGAGCCCGCCTGGGCGGAGGCCGGGGAGCTCGCCCTGCCCCTCGCCGCCGGGACGATCACGCGCGACCACGTGATCGCGGACCTCGCCGAGGTCGTCGCGGGCGCCACCGTCCGCCGTGGCGACGGCGACGTCACGGTGTTCAAGGCGGTCGGGGCGGCGTTCGAGGACCTGATCGTCGCGGCGGCGGCGGTCGAGGCCGCGACGGGCTGACCCGCTGCGCTCAGCGGCCGGGGCCCGACCCGGCCTGCGCGCTCGCCGGCGGGTCGGCCAGCGCGAAGTGGGGGTTCTCGATCACGCCCAGCACGAGCTCGTCGTCGCCGGGCATCAGGACCGTCGCGACGCGGATGCCCCCGCCCACCTCCGCGATCGCGGTCCGCTCGCGCGCGCCGGACGCCGTGAGCCGTGCCAGCGCCGCGTCGACGTCGGCGACGCCCCAGTAGGCGACGGGACCGGCGGCGGCGTCGGCCTGCGGGTCCAGGCCGATCTCGTAGCCCGCGACGGCGAAGCCGACGTAGAACGGCTCGTCGAAGTACGGCTCGACGCCGAGCGTCTCCGTGAACCACGCCTTGCGCGCGGCGAGGTCGGGTGCGGGGTAGATGGTCGTTCGCAGTCCGAGGAACATCCCCCCATCATCGCGCCTCGGTCTAGCCGAGCATCGCGCGCCACACCCAGTAGGCGGCGACGAGCGCGAACAGCGCCGCGTCGAGGCGATCGAGCGCGCCGCCGTGGACGCCGAAGAGCCGGCCGGCGTCCTTCGTGCCCGCGTCGCGCTTGACCTGGGACTCGAACAGGTCGCCCAGCGGCGCGACGATCGCGACGACGAGGCCGAGCAGCGCCGACTGCCCCATGCCGATCCAGTCCTGGTAGAGGCCCGCCGCCCAGGTGGCGAACACGGCGACGGCCATCCCGATCACCAGCCCCTCGACCGACTTGTTCGGGGAGATGGCGGGCGCGAGCTTGCGGCGGCCGAACGCGCGTCCGCCCAGGTAGGCGCCCGTGTCGCCGAGGAACGTGCCGACGAGCACGGCGATGATGATCCCGTCGCCGTGCGGGAGCTCGCGCAGCATCACGGCGTGGGCGACGGCGAGCCCGATCCAGAGCGTCCCGAAGGCGGTCAGCGACAGCCGGGCGGTGACGGTCGGGCGGTCGGCGCCGGTGACGATCGCCAGGAGGAAGGCGACGGGGAACAGCGCCACCGTCACGATCAGCACCTGGTCGGGGCCGCCGAGCTCCCCCGCCACGACGAAGCCGGCGATCGCGATGAAGCCCGCGAGCCGCACGGGTGCGACGCGCACGTACATGTCGAAGAGCTCGCCGACGGCGACGACGCCGAGCACGAGCGCCGTGGCCGCCCAGAACCAGCCGCCGAGCGAGACCATCACGACGGCCAGGATCGCCGCGGGCACGCCGACGAGGATCCGCTGGGTCAGGTCCGACATGCCCGCGCGCGGCGGTGGCGGCTGGCGGGAGCGCGAGCGCTGCGCGGCGGACCGAGGTCGTGACATCCGGCGCGAAACCTACCGGCCGCCGAAGCGGCGTCCCCGGGCGTCGAACTCCGCCAGGGCCGCCTCGAGGTCGGCGCGGGAGAAGTCCGGCCACAGCTGCGGACTGAAGACGAACTCCGAGTAGGCGCACTGCCACAGGAGGAAGTTCGAGATCCGCTGCTCCCCCGACGTGCGGATCAGCAGGTCGGGGTCGTGCATGTCGGGCGCGTACAGCAGCGACCGGAACTCCTCCTCCGACTCCCCGTCGAAGCGGCGCGCGGCGTCGAGGATCTCGGCGCGCCCGCCGTAGTTGAAGGCCACGAACAGCGTGATGCGCGTGTTCTCGGCCGTCTGCGCCTCCGCCTGGTCCATCAGCTTCAGCAGCCGCTTGGAGACGCCCTCGCGGCGGCCGATGAACCGCATCCGCACGCCCTGGGCGTGCAGCTCCGGCGTCTCCCCCACGATTCGCTCGGCGAACATCCGCATCAGCGCCGCGACCTCCATCCGCGAGCGCGACCAGTTCTCCGTCGAGAAGGAGAACACGGTCAGCTCCTCGATGCCGAGCTCGACGGCGTCCTTCAGGCGCGCCTTGACGGCGTCGGCCCCGGCCTGGTGGCCCTGGGCGACCGACAGGCCCTCACGCTGTGCCCAACGGCCGTTGCCGTCGGTGATGATCGCGACGTGGCGCGCGGGCACGGGGCCGCGGCCTCAGACTTCGAGGATCTCGGCCTCTTTGGCCTTGAGGTGCGCGTCGACGTCGGCGACCTTCTCGTCCGTGAGCTTCTGCAGCTGCTCCTCGGCGCGGTGCTCGTCGTCGGCCGCCACGTCGCCGCCGTCCTTGAGCTCGCGCAGGTCGCTCATGACGTCGCGGCGGATCGAGCGGATGCCGACGCGGCCCTCCTCGGCGACGTTGCGCGCGACCTTGACCATCTCCTTGCGCCGCTCCTGCGTCATCTCCGGCAGGACGAGGCGGATCAGCTGGCCGTCGTTGTTCGGCGTCAGGCCGACGTCGGACTCCACGATGCCGCGCTCGATCGCCTTCAGCGAGCCCTTGTCGAAGGGCTGCACGGTCAGCAGGCGCGCCTCGGGGGCGTTGATCGACGCCAGCTGCTTGAGCGGCGTCATCGCCCCGTAGTAGTCGACCATCACGCGGTCGAGCATCGTCGGACTCGCGCGGCCGGCGCGGACCGTCGCGAACTTCGCCTGGGTGGAGTCCACGGACTTGTCCATGGACTCGCGGGCGTCGGTGAGGAGGTCGTCGATGATGCTCATGAGGTCACGTGTGCACGAGCGTGCCGACTCGTTCGCCGGACACTATCCGGTCGATGTTGGACTCGTCGTCCATGTTGAAGACGTGGATCGGGGTGCCGTTGTCCATGCACAGCGACAGCGCCGTCGAGTCCATGACCTTGAGGCCGCGCTGGATCGCCTCCATGTGCGTGAGCTCGGTGATGAACTCGGCGTGCGGATCCGTGCGCGGGTCCCCCGTGTAGACGCCGTCGACGCCGTTCTTGCCCATCAGGATCGCCTCGGCGTCGATCTCGAGCGCGCGCACGGCGGCGGCCGTGTCGGAGGTGAAGAACGGGTTGCCGGTGCCCGCCGCGAAGATCACCACGCGCCCCTTCTCGAGGTGGCGCATCGCGCGGCGGCGGATGAACGGCTCGGCGACCTCGGCGACCGCGATCGCGGACTGCACGCGCGTGTTGACCCCGAGGTGCTCGAGCTTGTCCTGCAGCGTCACCGCGTTGATGACGATCGCGAGCATCCCGAGGTAGTCCGCGGTGGCGCGGTCCATGCCCTCCGCGGCCCCCGCGATGCCGCGGTAGATGTTCCCCGCGCCCAGGACGACCGCGACCTCGACGCCGCGGTCGTGGACGTGCTTGACCTGCCGGGCCACGCCCTCGACCTTCGCCGCGTCGATGCCGTAGTCCAGCGAGCCCATGAGGGCCTCGCCCGACAGCTTCAGCAGGATCCGCTTGAAGGCGGGCTCGCCACTCATGATCCGGCCCGCCCGCCCCCTAGGACCCGACCGCGAAGCGCACGAAGCGCCGGATGACGACGTTCTCGCCGAGCGTGCCGGACAGCTCGGCCCGGATCTGCTCGATCGTCTTGCCGCCGTAGCGGTCCTCGTTGACGTGCACCTGGTTGACGAGGGTGTTCTCCTCGAGCCACTTGCGCAGCTTGCCCTCGGCGATCTTGGCGCGGACGTTCTCGGGCTTGTCGGCAGCCTGCTGCTCGAAGACCCGCGTCTCCGCGTCCTTCTCGTCCTGCGGCACGTCGTCCGGGGAGACGTACTTGATCGTCGGGATCGCGGCGACGTGCATCGCGACGGCGCGGGCGAACTCGATGAAGTCGTCGTTGCGGGCGACGAAGTCGGTGTTGCAGTCGACCTCGACGAGCACGCCGACCTTGGCGTTGGAGTGGATGTAGGCCTGCACGGTGCCCTCGGTGGTCTCGCGACCGCCGAGCTTGAGGGCCTTGTCGCCCAGCTTGACCCGCAGCAGCTCGACGGCCTTGTCGACGTCGCCGTCGGTCTCGCCGAGTGCCTTCTTGCAGTCCATCATCCCCGCGCCGGTCTTGTCGCGGAGCTCCTTCACCATCGAAGCGCTGATCTGGGAAGTCGCCATGAGCTACTCCTTCTTGTCGCCGGCGTCGCCGGCGGCGACGGGCTCGTCCGCCTTGGGGGCGGCCTTGGGCTTGGGCTTCGCCGCAGCCTTCTTCTTGGCCGCGGGCTTCTTGGCGGCCGCGGGAGCGGCCGGCGGGGTGTCCTCGGTCTCCTCGGCCACGGTCGGCGCGGGCTTGGGAGCCGTGTCGCCACTCGTGTCGGAGGCCGTGGGGGCCTGCGCGGACTCCTGGGCGGCGGGGGTCGCCGCGGCGGGGCCCTGCTCGGCGGCGAGGCGCTCGGCCTGCTGCTGGGCGGCGGCGGCCTCGCGGGCGGCCTGGTCGGCGGCCTGTGCCTCGGCGCGAGCCTGCTCCTCGGCCTCGCGGCGCGCCTGCTCCTCGGCCTGGCGACGCGCGGTCTCCTCGGCCTCCTTCTGGATGCGCTGGCGCTCGGCCTCCTGCCACACGCCGCGGCCGGCGCCGATCGCGTCGCCGATCGCCTTCGTGACGGTCGCGCACGCCTTGATGGCGTCGTCGTTGCCCGGGACGACGTACTGGATGCCGTCCGGGTCGCAGTTGGTGTCGACCAGCCCGATGATCGGGATGCGCAGGCGCTTGGCCTCCTTGACGGCGATGTCCTCGACCTTGAGGTCGATGACGAACATCGCGTCCGGCGGGCGCTGCATGTTCTTGACGCCGCCGAGGTTGGCCTGCAGCTTCGCGAGGTCCTTCTGCGCCGTCATGCGCTCCTGCGTCGGGAGCAGCTCGAGCTGGCCCTCGGCCTGGAAGCGCTCCAGGTCATGGAGGCGCTTGATGCGCTGCGAGATCGTCTGGAAGTTCGTCAGCACGCCGCCGAGCCAGCGGTGGTTGACGTACGGCTGGCCGTTGGCCTCCGCGATCTCCTTGATGCCGTCACGCGCCTGCTTCTTCGTGCCGACGAAGAGCACGACGCCGCCGCGACGGGCGATGCCCTCGGCGAAGTCCTGCGCCTTCTTGAGCGAGTCCTCCGTCTTGAGGAGGTCGATGATGTAGATCCCCTCGCGCTCGCCGTGGATGAAGCGGCGCATCTTGGGGTTCCAACGGCGCGTCTGGTGACCGAAGTGGACTCCGGCTTCCAGCAGGTCTCTGAGCCCGACGGCGGGTGCCATTCGAGGGTGCTCCTTCTCGGTGTGCTTTGCGGATGAGACGGCGCCCGGGGCGTGGCGGTGTGCGAGATCCGGTCAGATGACCGGACAGCCCTCGCACCGCCGGGTCGGTTGGTGTGCCCCGGGGGAGTGGGTTGACTGACGGATCTAGGGTAGCCGACCGCGTGCGGCGTCGAGGGCCGCGGCGAGGTCGGGGGGCAGCGGTGAGGTGAGGTCCAGCTTCGCGCCGCTGATGGGGTGCTCGAACGCGAGCCGTGCCGCGTGGAGGAACTGGCGCTCGAGGCCGCTGAAGGGCACGCCGTACTCCGGATCGCCGAGGACCGGGTGACCGATCGCGAGCAGGTGCGCGCGGATCTGGTGCGTGCGGCCGGTCTCGAGCCGGACGGTGAGCAGGCTCGACTCCTCGAGCGCCTCGGCGAGCTCGAAGTGCGTGATCGCCTCGTGCGGGTCGTCGGTGTCGGAGGACATGCGGGTGCGCCGCCGCTTGTCGCGGCCCAGCGGCGCCTCGATCGTCCCGGCGCGCGCCGGCGGGCGGCCGCGCACGAGCGCGACGTACTCGCGGGTGACCTCGCGGTGGCGGATGGCGTCTGAGAGCGCGGCGTGCGCCGTGTCGCCCTTGGCGAGCACGAGCAGGCCGGAGGTGTCGCGGTCCAGCCGGTGCACGACGCCCGGCCGCGCCGGGTCCTCGCCGCCGGCGACGCGGCCGGCGAGCGCCTGCACGAGCGTCCCCTGCTGGCGGCCGTGGCCCGGATGCACGACGACGCCGGCGGGCTTGTCCACGACGAGCAGGTGCTCGTCCTCGTAGGCCACGCCGAACGTCGCGTCGGCGACGTCCTCGTCCGGGGTCGCCTCGGGGACCTCGATCACGATCGTCTCCCCGACCTTGACCGTGTGGCGCTTCTGGCGCGGTCTGCCGTCGACCGTCACGGCACCCGCGTCGATCAGGTGCTGCGCCGCGTTGCGCGAGCCGGTGACGCCCACGAGCGCCACGTCGAGGCGCTTGCCCGCGAGCTCCGCGCCGACGACGAGCTCAGTTCGTCCGCTCACGACGCTCCATCACGATCACGAGCAGGACGACGCCGGTGGTGATCGCCATGTCGGCGACGTTGAACGCGGGCCACCGGGGCAGCTTGACGAAGTCCGTCACGCCGTCGTCGCGCAGGACGCGGTCGATGAGGTTCCCGACCGCCCCGCCGACGAGCATGCCGGTGGGCAGCCAGATGAGCGGCTGGGTGCGGTGGGTGACGAAGAAGGCCAGGAGGGCGCCGAGCGCGACGACGGTGATGAGGCCGACGACGAGGCCGCCCGAGCCCGCGAACAGGCCGAAGGCGACGCCGGTGTTGCGCGCGTTGACGATGTCGACGAAGGGGAGCAGCTCGTGCACGTCGCCGCGGTCGAGCGACCCGCGCACCCACACCTTGACGAGCTGGTCGAGCCCGACGATGACGGCCGCGACGACGGCCGCGCGCAGCACGGGACGGCTCACCCGCGGACGAGGGTCACGAGCAGGCCGCCGACGATGCGCAGCACGAGGATGGCGACCAGGGGCGTCAGGTCGAGCGGCCCGAAGCGCAGCGGCAGCGGCCGGAACAGCCGCAGGTAGGGCTCCGAGACGTCCGCCAGGAAGTCCAGGAACCCGCGCAGGGCGCGGTTGTAGGTCGGCATCCGCCCGAGGCTGAGGACGAGCTGCGCGACGATGTAGGCGAAGATGATCAGCGTGTAGACGCCGAGCAGTGCCGAGAGGAAGTCGGCGATCTCGACCCGCGCGCTCGCTGCGAGGACCACGGTGGCGGTCACGGGCGGCCCACCACGTCGTCCATCGCGGCGTGGAAGGCGCGCCGCACGCCCTCGCGCTCGAGCGCCGCGAGGCCACGGGCCGTCGAGCCGCCTGGGCTCGTGACCGCGCGACGAGCGGCGAGCGTGTCGCCCCCGTTGTCGCGCAGCAGCGCCGCGGTGCCGGCCATCGTCTCCACCACGAGCTGCGTCGCCATGTCCGGCTTGAGGCCGTGCCGGACGCCGGCCTCGATCCAGGCCTCCGCGACGAGGGCGAGGTAGGCGGGGCCGACGCCGGAGATCGCGCCGGCGGTGGCGCTGAGCGCATCCGGCACCTCGACGACCGTGCCGGCGCGCTCCAGCAGCTCGCGCACCTCCGCGTCGACGGGGCCGTCGTCGGTGGCCAGCGCCAGGACGCCCTGGCCCTGCGCGACGGGCGTGTTGGGCTCGGCGTGGGTGATCAGCGCATCGGGGTAGGCGGCGCGCAGCGTCTGCAGGCTCGTCCCGCCGAGCAGCGACAGGATCCGCTTGGCGTGCGGGGCGGCCTCGGCGGCGACGGCGTCCAGCTGATGGGGCTTGTGGGCGAGGATCACGAGGTCCGCCCGGCGGGCGAGCTCGGCGTTGGACTCCAGGCGCTCGCCACCCAGCTCGTCGACGAGCGCCTGTGCGCGCCCCGACCCGCTGTCGGTGGCCAGCACGGGCTCGCCGAGGCCCCGGGCCAGCGCCGCGCCCATGTTGCCGGCGCCGATGAGGCCGATCTGCATGGACCTGATGCTACGCGGAGGACCGCGAGCGTCAGCTCTGGTTGAAGAAGCCCTTCTCCACGAGCCGCTGGCGCTCCTCGGCGGAGACCTCCACGTTGTGCGGCGTCAGGAGGAAGGTCTTCTCCGCGATCTTCGACATGCCGCCGTCGAGCGCGTAGGCGAGGCCGGAGACGAAGTCGATCAGCCGGACCGAGAGCTGGTTGTCGACGCCCTGCAGGTTGATGATCACCGGCACGGAGTCCTTGAACTTGTTGCCGATGTCCTGGGCGTCGTTGAACGAGTTCGGCGTGACGAGGTGGACGCGGGAGTCGTTGCGGCCCCCGACGGAGCGCAGCCCGGACGAGCCGGACCCGCGCGAGACCCGCGGCTCGGCGTCGTCGTCGGCGAAGATGTCGTCGAACTCGTCGCGGCGGCGGCGCGACGGCATGCGGCGCACGTTCGGCCGGTCGCGGTAGCGGTCCTCGATCTCGGCCTCGGGATTGCGGGCCGGAGGGGCCTCGTAGCGGTCCTCGTCGTCCTCGTAGCGGTCCTCTGCGAGGCCGAAGTAGACGGCGGTCCGGTGGAAGATGTCCTTCATGGCCATGTCGGTGTGGGAGTTCTCGCCCCGCGGGTGGTTCCCTGCAAGGTGGGGCGAAGTCTAGGTGCGCCGCAGCAGGGCGGATCCGACGCGGACGAACGTCGCGCCCTCCTCCACCGCCACGACGAAGTCCTGGGAGGTGCCCATGGAGCAGTGCCGCAGGCCGTGCTCGTCGGCCAGCTCGCGCAGGCGGCGGAAGACCGGACGGTTCGCCTCGGGGTCGGCCACCGCCGGGGGCATCGTCGCGAGGCCGACGACCGTCACGGGAACCCGTCCGAGGAAGGCGGCGAGCGCGTCGGGGGCGATCCCCGCCTTGGAGTCCTCGCCCGCGACGTCGACCTGGACCAGGACCTCGGTCTCCGGCGTGCCGTGGGTCTCCAGCTGCTTGAGGGCGGAGTCGGAGGCGACGGAGTGGATCAGCGTCACCAGGGGCACGATCGTCTTGACCTTGCGGCTCTGCAGCTGGCCGATGAAGTGCCAGGTCGCGTCCGGGTAGGCCGCCGCCTTCTCCTCCAGCGCCTGCGCGCGGTTCTCTCCGAGGACCGTGACGCCGGCCTCGAGCAGCTTGCCGACGTCCTCCGTGGCGAGGTACTTCACGGCGGCCAGGAGGGTGACGTCGGCGGGGTCGCGCCCGGCGCGCTCGGCGGCGGCGGCGATCTGCGCGCGGATCGGATCCGCGTCGACGACGACGTCGCTCACGCGCGCCACGCCAGGCCGGCCTGACGACCGGTGACGCCGCCGTCGCGGCGGTGGGAGAAGAGCAGCCCGGCGGGGGCGCACAGCGTGCACAGCCCGGTGTCGTGGATCGCGTCGACCCCGGCTGCGCGCAGCTGGGCGGTCGCGACGGCGTCGAGGGCGAGGTTGCGCTCGTCGCGACGGGCGTCGTAGGCGGCGAAGTGCGCGTGGACCTCCTCCCCGACCGCGTAGCAGCAGCCCCGGGCGCTGGGCCCGAGCGCGGCGGCGATCGGCCCGGCCGCGCCGAGGGAGCGCAGCGTCTCGATCCCGCGCGTGACGATGTCCCCCGCGGCCCCCTTCCACCCGGCGTGCACGACGGCGACGGCGCCCTCCGCGACGAGCGCGACGGGCAGGCAGTCGGCGGTGAAGACGGCGACCGGGTGCGGGCCGGCGGTCGCCTGGCCGTCAGCGTCCGGGCCCGGCACGGCGCCGGGGCCGGCGGGCCGCCCGTCCCCGCCGGCGCGGGACGATGCGACGCTGACGTCGGTCCCGTGGACCTGGCGCGCCCAGGCGACGTCCGCCCACGTCGCGCCGGCCAGGGCGGCCGCGCGCTCCCGGTTGGCCGCGACGGCCGCCGGGTCGTCCCCGACGTGGTCGCCGAGGTTCAGCTCGTCGTACGGCGCCGCGGAGACCCCGCCCCGGCGGGTGGTGAACCGCACGTGCCCACCGGGGAGGTCGGCGGCGATGTGCTCGCCGTCCCAGCGAAACGGGGCGGGCAGCGCGAGCTGGCGGACGTCGGCAAGCACGGTGCCGAGTCTAGATCGGCGTGCCGCCGCCGTCCCCTCATCGCCGCCCGGTCCCCTACGCCGCCCGGTCCCCTACGCCGCCCGGTCCCCTACGCCGCCCGGTCCCCTACGCCGCCCGGTCCCCTACGCCGCGGGGTGGTCGGGGTTGATCGCGCCAGGCGCGGTCAACCCCGACCACCCAGGGACCGCATCGCGACGCGAAGGTGACTGGAACACCGCGCGTCCGCGGCGGGGCCGTGCGACGGAACACCGCGCGCGTCCGCGGCGGGGCCGTGCGACGGAACGCCGCGCGCCCCCGGCGCGAGGGCGACCGGCAGCCCGCCTCAGCGGGCGACCACGGCGAGCGCGGCCGCCAGCTGGTCCTCGCGGCTCGCGCCCGGGCTGTCGAGGGCGAGCCGATGGGCCGCTCGCAGCGCCGCGCCGACCACGGGGCCCTCGAGGCCCGCCGCGACGAGGTCGTCACCCGTGATCGCGGGCCGCACGTGCCGCCACTCCCCCAGCCAGCGCGCCGCAGGCTCCCCGGCGCCCAGCGCGGCCGCGACCGCGACGGCCTCCACGGGCGCGCGCCCCACGGCTTCGGCGACCTCCGAGGCGCGCCGGGCGCCGCCGAGTCGCAGGGCGAGCGCGCGCGCCCCCGCGGCGGCGAGCACGATCGCGCGCTCGGACGCGTTGAAGCCGAGCCGGTCCAGGGCGTCGGCGAGCTCGTCGTGCGGCGCCTCCACGAGCGCTGCGCCGAGCACCGTCAGCCCCCGGTCGCCCGCGTCGCCCGGGAGCGCGTCCAGCGCGCCGTGGAGCAGCGGCCGGTAGGCGGCGAACGCCGGATGCACCGCCTCGCGCCCCATGCCGAAGCGATCGAGGGACGCGATCGCCGCCGGCTGGGACTCCCGGCACAGCAGCCGCAGCTCGGCACCGATCCGCGGCCCGGACACGGTCGAGAACGCCCCGAGGGAGACCGCGTCCTCGGCCAGCACCGCCGTCTCGGCGTCGGGGGCGAACCCCAGCCGGGCCGCGTAGCGCGCCAGCCGCAGCAGCCGCGTCGGGTCGTCGAGGAAGGAGTCGGGGTGCAGGACCCGCAGCACGCCGGCCTCGAGATCGGCGAGCGCGCCCGGCCAGGCCACTCCGGCCCCGTCGCTGCAACGCACGGCGAGCGCGTTGACGGTGAAGTCGCGCCGGGCGAGGTCCGCGCGGACGTCGACGCCGAGCGTGACGTCGGGCAGCGCACCGGGGGCGGCGTAGGACTCCGTACGCGCCGACGCGAGGTCGAGCCCGTCCAGCGTCGCGGTGCCGAAGCGCTCGTGCACCGCCACGGGCGTCCCCAGCCGCTGCGCGAGCTCCAGCGCGTCCCCCTCGACGACCACGTCGAGCTCCCGCGGCACCCGGTCGAGCAGCAGGTCGCGGACGGCGCCGCCGACCAGCCAGGCCCCGCGCTCCGCGACCAGGGCGGTCCGCCACGGCGACGCCAGGCGGGACAGCACGCGCTCGGTCCAGGCCTCCATGCCGCCAGTATCGTGCCCCGGCATGACGCCGGAGCCGGACGCGCCACGGCCCCGTCGGCGCCGCATCATCATCGGCCTCGCAGCGCTCGTGCTGATCGCGATCGCCGGTGGCGTCCTCGTCGTCACCCAGCGCGAGGGCGACGTGTCCAACCCCGACGTGGAGTTCCAGGCGGACGAGCCGACCGCCACGCCGACGCCCACCCCCGCGCCGGGCAAGCCCAAGCCGACCGCGGAGCAGCTCGCCAACCGCGTCAGCTGGCCCTTCTACGGCAACACCGCCGACCGGCGCCGGGTCGAGTCGGTCCCCGCGTCCTTCCGTGGCCCGTTCCGGCGGCGCTGGAGCTACGTCGCGGACTCGCTCGTGGAGTTCCCGCCCGTGATGGCGAAGAAGTCCCTCTACGTGCTGGTGGACTCCGGGTCGTTCGTCGCCCTGAGCAAGAAGACCGGCCGCACCCGCTGGAAGCGCGACCTCGGGCACCTCTCGGCCTCCTCGCCCGCATACCACGCCGGACGCCTCTACGCCACCGTCCTCGAGCGCAAGAAGCGCGGCGGGGGCCGCGTCGTCGCCCTGCGGGCCACGGACGGCAAGATCCTGTGGTCACGTGACCTGCCGTCGCGCACGGAGTCCTCCCCCGTCGTGGCGAACGGGGCCCTGTACTTCGGCTCCGAGAACGGGACCGTCTACGCCCTGCGCGAGTCCGACGGTGGCGTGCGCTGGACCTTCAAGGCGGCCGGCGCGGTGAAGGCCGGCCTCGCGCTCAAGGACGGCCGCCTGTTCTTCGGCGACTACGCGGGCAAGCTCTACGCGGTGCGCGCCTCCGACGGCAAGCCCCTGTGGCGGGCCAAGACGCAGGGGGCGAAGTTCGGCTTCTCCGCCGGGCGCTTCTACTCGACGCCGGCGGTGGCGTACGGCCGCGTCTACATCGGCAACGTCGACTCCTACATGTACTCCTTCGCCGCCGACGACGGCGAGCTCGCCTGGCGCACGAAGACGAAGGGCTACGTCTACGCCTCGCCCGCCGTCGGCGCCCCGCCCGGTGGCAAGCCCACCGTCTACGCCGGCTCCTACGACGGCACCTTCTACGCGATGGACGCCCGTTCGGGGAAGGTCCGCTGGACCCACGGCGGCGGCTCGAAGATCTCCGGCGGCGCCACCCTGCTCGGCAGCGTCGTCTACTTCTCCGACCTCGGCCACCGCCGGACCGTCGGGCTCGGGGCCAACACCGGCCGCAAGGTCTTCGACTTCCCGCGCGGCGGCTACAACCCGGCGATCAGCGACGGCCGCCAGCTGTTCCTCGTCGGCTACGGCGCGATGTACGCGCTGCAGCCCCTCAGCGAGCAGCGGCGGGAGAAGATCGCGAGCCGCAAGCAGGCGGCCCGCAAGCGCGCGGCCAAGCGGCGCAAGGCCCGGCGCGCCCGCTGCGCCAAGCGTGCCCGCCGCGCGCACCGGGGCCGCAAGGGCGCCCAGCGCCGGTCGTTCCGGCGCTGCGTGCGCCGCTAGACCGCCGGCACCGCGGCGCGCGTCTCGTGCCGGCGCAGCACGACGCCGACGCCGGCCAGCGCGATCACCATCCCGAGCACGCTGGCCGGGTGCAGCGCTTCGCCGAGCACGACGGTCGAGGCGATGGCGGTCACCGCCGGCACGAGCAGCAGGGTGCCCGTCGCGGTGCTCGCCGGGACGCGGCGCAGGAGCCCGACGATCAGCCCGAGGGTGAGGACGCCGAGGACCAGCCCGATCCAGAGCGTGGACAGCACGAGCTGCGGTCCGAGCTCGAAGCGGCGGTCGACGACCGCGCCGGCGGGCGCGATCACCACGACCGCGACGACGGACTGCACCGCGACGGAGACGATCGGGTCCGTGTCGCCGACCCAGTCCTTCTGCAGCACCGTCCCGGTCGCCAGACCGAGCATCCCGAGCAGCGTCAGGCCGATCCCCGCCCCCACCTGCGCCCCGCCGAGCTCCGGCCCGAGGGAGATCCCGACGCCCAGCGCCCCCACGCCGAGGCCCAGCCACAGGGCGGCGTCACCCCGCTCGTGACCGGCCGCCACGGCGAGGCCGGTGGCCACGAGCGGCGAGAGCCCGAGCATCACGAGCGCCGACAGCGCCGCGGGGACGCCGAGTGCCAGCCCGCCGTAGACCCCCGCGAACTGCAGCACCTGGTAGAGGAGGCCGACGACCGCCAGCCGCCCGAGCGGCGCACCGCGCCAGCGCCCGCCGACGAGGGCGAACGGGACGGCGACGAGCGCGCCGATCCCGAAGCGCAGGAGCAGCAGCGTGACCGGGTCGAGCACCTCGACGGCGAACGCGGCGGCGATGAACGCCGAGCTGCCGGCCAGGACCATGAGCAGCAGGCCGAGGCGGACGGGCACGCGGGCAGTCTTCCACATCGACCAAACGCTCGTTTGTGGAATGGCCTGCGATCATCGCCGCGTGGACCCCTTCACGCTCGCCATCCCCCAGGCCGACCTCGACGATCTCCACGCCCGCCTGGACGCCACCCGCTGGCCGGCGCCGCTGCCCGGCGAGGCCGGTTGGGCGCTGGGCGCACCCGCGGACGAGCTGCGCGAGCTCGCCCGGGCCTGGCGCGCGCTGGACTGGCGCGCCTTCGAGGCCGAGCTCAACGTCCACGAGCAGGTCACGACGACGATCGACGGCACGCGCGTGCACGCCCTCCACGTGCGCTCACCTGAGCCCGACGCGCTCCCGCTGCTCCTCTCCCACGGCTGGCCCGGGTCGGTGGTGGAGGCGCTCGACGTGCTCGGCCCGCTGACGGACCCGCGCGCCCACGGCGGCCACCCGGCCGACGCGTTCCACCTGGTCGTGCCGTCGCTGCCCGGCTACGGCCTCTCCGGCCCGACCCCCGACGACGGCTGGGGCGTCGAGCGGATGGCCGGCGCGTTCGCCGAGCTCATGCACCGCCTCGGCTACGCCCGCTTCGGCGCCCAGGGCGGCGATTGGGGCTCGTCCATCGCGCGTGCGCTCGGCCGCCGCCACCCCGACCGGGTGGCGGGGGTGCACGTCAACATGCTCAGCACCCGCGCGCCGGTCGAGCGCCGCGACGACGACCCCGGCGTCCGCGCGGCGCGCCGCTACCGCGACGACCTGTCGGGCTACAGCGTGGTCCAGGCCCAGCGCCCCGCGTCGCTCGCCTACGCCTTCACGGACTCCCCCGTCGGCCAGCTGGCCTGGATCGCCGAGCGCTTCCACGACTGGAGCGATCCGGCCACGCCCGTGCCGCAGGACCGGATGCTCGCCACCGTCGCCCTCTACTGGTTCACCCGCACCGCCGGGTCGGCCGCGGCGCTGTACCGCGAGGACGCCAGGACCCCGCCCGCCGGCTGCGTGGAGGTCCCCGTGGGCGTGGCGCTGTTCCCGCACGACATCATCCTCCCGGCCCGGGAGCGGGCCGAGGAGACCCACCGGATCGTGCACTGGACCGAGCACGCCCGTGGCGGGCACTTCGCCGCGCTCGAGGTCCCCGACCTGCTGGTCGCCGACGTGCGGGCGTTCTTCCGCGGACTGCGCTAGCGCGGGCGCATCGGGATGCCTGCCGCGGCCAGCTCGCCGCGCACGGCCTCGATCGAGTGCTGCCCGTAGTGGAAGATGGAGGCGGCCAGCACCGCGTCGGCTCCCGCCTGGATGCCGTCGACCATGTCCTGGGGCCCACCGACGCCGCCGGAGGCGATCACCGGGACGTCGATCGCGGCGGCGACGGCGGACACCAGCTCGAGGTCGTAGCCGTCCTTCGTGCCGTCGCGGTCCATCGAGGTCAGCAGGATCTCCCCCGCCCCGCGCTGCACGCCCTCGCGCACCCACTCCAGCGCGTCTCGTCCGGTCGCCTCGCGGCCGCCGGCCACGACGACCTCCCAGCCCCCGCCGTCGGGCCGGCGGCGGGCGTCGACGGCCAGCACGACGCACTGCGTCCCGAGGCGCTCGGCCATCTCGGTCAGCAGGGCCGGCCGGGCGACCGCCGCCGAGTTGACCGACACCTTGTCGGCCCCGGCGTCCAGCACGGCCTGGGCGTCTTCCACGGTGCGCACGCCACCGCCGATCGTGAACGGGACGAAGACCTCGTCCGCCGCCCGCCGCGCGAGCTCGACGACCGTGGCGCGCTTGTCCGAGGTCGCGGTGATGTCGAGGAAGATCACCTCGTCGGCGCCCTCCGCGTCGTAGTGCGCGGCGAGCTCCACGGGGTCCCCCGCATCGCGGATGTCGATGAACCGCGTCCCCTTGACGACGCGGCCGGCGTCGACGTCCATGCACGGGATGATGCGCTTGTAGTGCACCGGCTCAGGCCGTCAGCGCGGCCTGGCCCTCGCGCACGGAGAAGGCCTGCTCGTAGAGCGCCTTGCCCGAGATCACGCCGGCGAGGTTGAGCAGCCGCAGCTGCGCGAGCGCCTTGAGGTCGTCGACGGTGCCGACGCCGCCGGAGTAGACCCAGCGGCCGCGCACCGCCGCGGCGATCGCCTTGACGTCCTCGAGGTCGGGGCCCTCGAGCATCCCGTCGCGGTCGGCGTCGGTGTAGACGAACTTGCGCACCCCGCGGTCCTGCATCGCGACGATCGCGTCCGTCGCGGCGAGCTCGCTCGTCTCGGTCCAGCCGGAGGTCGAGACCATGCCGCCGCGCACGTCGACGGCGACGACGACCTGGCCACCGAAGCGGGCCACGCACTCGTCGAGCAGATCGAGATCGCGGAAGGCGGCGGTGCCGAGGATGACGCGGTGCGCACCGGCCTCGAGTGCCGCCTCGACGGCCTGCACGGACCGCAGCCCGCCGCCGTACTGCACGGGACGACCGGTCTCCGCGGCGATCTTCGCCAGGTGCTCGAGCGACCGGGGCTCGCCGTGGCGGGCGCCGTCGAGGTCGACGACGTGGAGCCAGCGCGCGCCGGCCTGCACCCACGCCTTCGCGGCTTCCAGCGGGGTGTCCGCGTACACCGTCTCGTCCTCGAAGTCCCCCTGCCGGAGGCGGACCGCGCGGCCGTTCTGGATGTCGATGGCGGGATAGAGGATCATGCCGCGGGCACCGAGGCGCAGACCCGGGCGAAGTTGCGCAGGAGCGCGAGGCCGTCGCGGGAGGACTTCTCCGGGTGGAACTGCACGCCGAAGACGCTGTCGCGCTCGACGACGGTGGCGAACGTCTCCCCGTGCGTCGTCGTGGCGACCACGTCGGCCGGGTCGGCGGGCCGGCAGGCGAGCGAGTGCACGTGGTAGAAGGCCACGTCGCCGAGATCGCCGGTCAGCCGGGCGGGCCGCGTGCGGGTCACGAGGCTCCAGCCGATGTGCGGCAGCCGCTCGCCCTGCGGATCCAGGTAGGTCACGTCGCCGGCCAGCAGGCCGAGCCCGGTGGCGCCGCCGTGCTCGCTCGAGCCGTCGAAGAGCAGCTGCATGCCGAGGCAGATGCCCAGCAGCGGCACCCCGGCGGCGGCGCGCTCACGCAGCAGGTCGCTCATGCCCAGCCCGTCGAGCGCGGTCATCGCGGCCGGGAACGCCCCGACCCCGGGCAGCACGATCCCGTCCGCGGAGCGGATCGTCGCCGCGTCGCGCGTGATCGTGGCGGCCGCGCCGACGTGATGGAGCGCCTTCTCGACGCTGCGCCGGTTGCCCATCCCGTAGTCGAGGACGGCGATCACGTCAGCGTTCCCTTCGTCGACGGCACGCCGGTCTCGTCGGGGTCCACGGAGACGGCGACGCGCAGTGCGCGGGCGACGGCCTTGAAGCACGCCTCGATCATGTGGTGGGCGTTCGTGCCCGCCTGGAGCTCGACGTGGAGGGTCAGGCGCGCGGCCGAGGCGATCGCGCGGAAGAACTCCTCCGCGAGCTCGTGCTCGAACCCGCCGGTGACGCCGGCCGGGATCGGCAGGCCCTCCCAGACGAGGAACGGCCGCCCGGAGAGGTCGACGGCGGCGGCGGCGCGCGCCTCGTCCATCGGGACGACGGCGTGCCCGTAGCGGCGGATGCCCCGGCGGTCGCCCAGCGCGCGGTCCAGCGCCTGGCCGAGCACGATCCCGGTGTCCTCCGCGGTGTGGTGGGACCCCGTCTGCAGGTCGCCCCTGACCGCCACCTCGAGGTCGAGCCGGCCGTGGCGGGCGAGCAGGTCGAGCATGTGGTCGAGGAAGCCGACGCCCGTGGCCCGGGTGCCGGCGCCGGTGCCGTCGAGGCCGAGGGCGAGGGTGACGTCGGTCTCCCCCGTCGTGCGGGTGATCTCGGCGCTGCGGGTGCGAAGCTCGCTCATCGGCGCGTCAGTCTCGCAGGCCGAGGCGGGCGGCCATCGAGCGGGCGTGGGCGTCGAAGCCTTCGGCACGGGCGATCTCGGCCCCGAGCGGCGCCAGCGCGGCAGCGGCCTCGCGGCCGATGTGGACCTCGGTCTGCACGCGCAGGAAGTGGCGCACGTTGAGGCCGGAGGCGAAGCGCGCCGCCCCCTCGGTGGGGAGGACGTGGTTTGACCCCGCGAGGTAGTCGCCGAACGCGGTCCCCGCCGCCGCCCCCACGAACACGCACCCGGCGCGCGTGACGCGCGGCGCGAGGGCCTCCGCCGCAGGACCCATCAGCTGCAGGTGCTCGGGCGCGAACGCCTCGGCGACGGCGAGGGCGGCCTCGGGCCCGTCGACCTCGACGAGCGCCAGCAGGGCCGGGGCGACGTCGCCGCAGCGCTCCGCCACCCGGTCGAGGAACGCGCCGTCGGGCGCGCAGACGACGACGGCGGACCCCGCGCCGTGCTCGGCCTGGCCCAGCGCGTCGAGCGCCACCGCCTCGGCGGTCACGCCGGCGGGATCGGCGAGCACGACGAGATCGCTCGGCCCGGCGAAGCCGTCGATCCCGACCTGACCGAACACCTGTCGCTTGGCCTCCTGGGCGTACAGCGACCCCGGGCCGACGATCACGTCGACCGGCTCGACCGTCTCGGTGCCGTAGGCCAGCGCGGCCACCGCGTGGGCGCCGCCGATCGCGTAGACCTCCTCCACCCCGGCCAGCGCGCAGACGGCGAGCGCGACGGGATGGGAGGCGACGGCGGCGATCCCGGGCACGCCGGCGGCCTGCGCCGTCGCGATCCCCATCACGAGCGAGGACGGGTACGGCGCCTGTCCCGCGGGGGCGTAGACGCCGGCGCGGTGGACCGGGACCTCGCGGACGCGGAGCTCCTGGCCCTGGGGCAGCGTCAGGACGCGGTCCCCGACGAGGGACGCGCGGGCGACGGCCCCGACGTTGGTCAGCGCGAGCTCGAGCGCGGCGTGGAGCTTCGGGCCGATCGCGGCAAGCGCCGCGGCGAGCTCCTCCGGCGACACCCGCAGCGAGCGCGCCGGCCCGGACGAGAAGCGATCCTCGTAGCGGACGAGGGCCGCGTCGCCCTCCGAGCGGACGGCGGTGATGACCTCACGCACGGCGCCGGCGACGGTCGTGCCCGTGGGCACGAGGCGCCGGATGCGGGCGGCGACGGCGGCGGCGCCGGCGACGTCGGACCGCACCCGCTCAGCGGGCACGCAGGCGCTCCAGCAGCGCGTCCACGGCAGCGGCCTTGGTCCGGTAGGCCACGGGGTTGGCGATCAGCCGGGCGGTGGAGTGAAACAGCTCCTCGCGGACGACGAGGCCGTTCTCGCGCAGCGTCGTCCCGGTCTGGGTGAGGTCGACGATGCCCTCCGCGAGACCGGTCAGCGGCGCGAGCTCGTGAGAGCCCTTGATCTCGACGAGCTCGACCTGGCGGCCTGTCGCCTCGAAGTGGCGCTGGGCGCAGCGGACGTACTTCGTCGCGATCCGCATCACGCCGAGGCGGCGCAGCGCGGCCTCGGCGGGGTCGTCGCCGGCCTTCGTGGCGAGCACCATCGTGGTGCCCCCGAAGCCGAGGTCGAGCAGCTCGACGACCTCGCGCTCGGACTGCTCGCGCAGGACGTCCTTGCCGGTGATGCCGACGTCGGCGGCGCCGTTCTCGACGTAGGTCGGGACGTCGGACGGCCGCATCGTGACGATGCCCACGTCCTCGAACAGGAGCTTGCGGTCGTTGGCCCGCACCTCGCGCGTGTCGATCCCGACCGCGTCGAGGACGTCGAGCGTCTCGTCCATCAGCGCGCCGCGCGGGACGGCGATGGTGAGGCCGGTGGGGCTCACGCCGCCTCGCTCACGAGCGCGCCGTGGACCCGGGCGACGTCGAGCGCCCAGCCGACGGCGGGCATCGGGCGGCCGAAGCGGCCGATCAGCTCGTCGTAGCGGCCGCCGCCGCCGAGCGGGACGCCGCTGGCGGGGTCGAGCACCTCGAAGATCGCGCCGGTGTAGTAGCCGAGGTCGCGCAGGAGGCCGAGATCGAAGATCAGGCGCGCGCGCACGTCGGCGGGCAGCAGGTCGTGGATCTGGCGCAGGCCCTCGGCGACGGCGCCCGCCCGGTCGAGGACCGCGAGGCCCCCGCGCAGCTGCGGCACCTCGAGCAGCTCGGCGGACGCGCCGGCGGCGCGGACCTCGCGTTCGAGCCCGACGAGGTCGCGCGTGACGAGCTCGTGGAGCAGGCGGTCGCGGGCGTCCCCCTCGATCCCCTCGGCGTCCAGCAGCTCGGGGAACAGCCGGGCGGAGCCGAGTGCGACCTTGTGGCCGCCCAGCCCGGCGGCGTCGAGCGCGCGCACGCAGGTCTCGAGCGCCTCCGCGGTCCCCTCGGGCCCGGCGACGCCGACGAGCTCGACGCCCGCCTGGAGCTGCTCGCGCGACTCGCCGCGCTGCGGACGCACGGCCCGATAGGCGCGCTGGACGTAGCAGAGGCGCAGCGGCGGCTCGACGTCGGCATAGCGCGTGGCCACGACCCGCGCGATCGGGATCGTCATGTCCGAGCGCAGCGCGAGCACCTGCCCGAGCTCGTCGAAGAGCCGGTAGGCGGGCTTGCCCGCGGCGGCGTCCCCCGTGCGCAGGACCGCCTCGTGCTCGAGCGCCGGCGTGTAGACCTCGCCGTAGCCCGCACCGTCGAAGACGCCGCGGATCGCGGTCTCGATCGCCCGCAGCTCGCGCATCTCCTCGGGCAGCACGTCACGCGTGCCGGATGGGACCGGGTGCATCACGACCGAGAGGCTACGGCGACGGCGCTAGGCGGCGACGCGCTCGACCTGCGCCCCGAGGGCGCGCAGGCGGGTGTCGATCTGCTCGTAGCCGCGGTCGATCTGCTCGATCGAGCCGATCTCGGATTCGCCCTCCGCGCACAGCGCGGCGATCAGCATCGCCATCCCGGCTCGGATGTCGGGCGAGACGAGCTTGGATCCGCGCAGGCGGGTGGCGCCCGAGACGACGACGCGGTGCGGGTCGCAGAGGATGATGTTGGCGCCCATCGCGACGAGCTTGTCCGTGAACACCAGGCGGTTCTCGAACATCTTCTCGAACACGAGCACCGACCCCTCCGACTGCGTCGCGAGCGCGACGGCGATGGAGGTCAGGTCGGCCGGGAACGCCGGCCAGGGGCCGTCCTCGACCTTGATCTGGTAGCCGCCGTGGTCGCGGCTCATGACGAGCTTCTGCCCGCCGGGCACGAGGACGTCGTCGCCGTCGAAGGTCGACTGGAGACCGAGC
This sequence comes from uncultured Solirubrobacteraceae bacterium, assembly GCA_963726825.1. Taxonomy (GTDB): domain Bacteria; phylum Actinomycetota; class Thermoleophilia; order Solirubrobacterales; family Solirubrobacteraceae; genus DATLGB01. The sequence goes on from CAVSDT010000002.1 coordinate 1,296,058, forward strand.
CGCGCGAAGGCCAGCCGGATCATCCGCAGGTCGTCGGAGACGCAGTCCTTGATCCGCAGCTCGCCGCCGGTGACGCCGGCGAGGGCCATGAAGGAGGCGATCTCGATGTGGTCCGGGCCCACCCAGTGCTCGCAGCCCGAGAGCCGGTCGACGCCGTGGATGGTCAGGACGTTGGAGGAGATGCCCTCGATCGCGGCGCCCATGCGCACGAGCATCCGCGCGAGGTCCTGGACGTGCGGCTCGCAGGCGGCGTTGCGGATGACGGTGGTGCCGGGCGTCAGCGCGGCGGCCATCAAGGCGTTCTCGGTGCCCATCACCGACGGCTCGTCCATGAAGAAGTCGACGGCCTGCAGGCCGGCATCGGGCGCGGTGATGTTGACGTCCCGACCGTGCTCGACGTGCGCGCCGAGCGCGAGGAAGGCGTCGAGGTGCGGATCGAGGCGGCGGCGGCCGATCACGTCACCGCCGGGCGGCGGCATCAGCGCGGAGCCGAAGCGCGCGAGCAGGGGGCCGGCGACGAGGAACGAGGCGCGGATGCGCTCGGAGATGGACGCGTCGACCGTCGTGGACGGGATGGAGCGCGCCGTGAGGGAGATCGTGTGCTCGTCACGCCACGCGACCTCGGTGCCGAGGGACGCGAGCAGCTCGATCATCGCCTCGGTGTCGCGAATGCGCGGCACGTTGTGCAGGACGACCTCGTCCTCGGTCAGGAGGGCGCAGGCGAGCAGCGGAAGGGCAGCGTTCTTGTTGCCGGCAGGCACGACCGTGCCGGACAACGGGACGCCGCCGTGGATGAGGAACTTCTCCATGGGCGTGTTGGGGCCCCGCGACGCGGAATCGGCGGCGGGGCGCGTTAAGGTACCAGCCATGTCCGGAGCCCTTTCGCCGACGGAGGCGTGGTCCCTCGTCTGCGAGTGGACCGAGTCCGATTCGCTGCGCCGCCACATGCTCGCCGTCGCCACCGCCCTCCGGGCCTACGCGCCCCGCTACGGCGGCGATCCGGACGAGTGGGAGGCCGTGGGACTCCTGCACGACCTCGACTACGAGCGCCATCCGGATCTCGAGACGGGGCACCCGCGCATCGCGATGGAGTACCTCGCCGGCCGCGACGACGTCCCCGACCACTGGGTGCGCGCGATCGCCACGCACGCCGACTACCTCGGCGTCCCGCGTGAGTCCGATCTCGAGCGGGCCCTGTTCGCCGTCGACGAGCTCTCGGGCTTCATCGCGGCGTGCGCCTACGTGCGGCCGCAGGGGATCGAGGGGCTGACGCCCAAGTCGGTGAAGAAGAAGCTCAAGACGCCGGCCTTCGCCGCGGCGATCTCCCGCGACGACGTCCGCGGCGGCGCGGAGGAGCTCGGCGTCGACTTCGACGAGCACGTCGCGTTCGTGATCGCGGCGCTCGAGACCCGCGCCGACGACCTCGGGCTGCGTGGTCGCGAGACCGCCGCCTGACCCCCTCGCTCGCGAGCTAGCCTGCCGCCATGCCGCTCAAGGTGATCGTTCTCGAAGGCGACGAGACCGGACAGGAGCTGCTCGATGCCGCCCTGCGGGTCATGGATCCCGAGCTGCTCGGGGTCGAGCTCGAGCTCGAGCGCCACGACCTCTCCCTGGCCGCGCGCCGGGACTCCGACAACGGCTGCGTCCACGAGGCCGCCGTCGCGATGCGCGAGGCGGGCTTCGGCATCAAGGCCGCCACGGTCACCCCGGAGGGCTCAGACGACGTCGGCTCCCCCAACCGGATCCTGCGCGAGGAGGTCGACGGCAAGGTCATCCTGCGCACCGGCCGCCGGATCCCGTCCGTCGTCGGCCCGGTCGCCGGCGTCCACTACCCCATCTGCGTCGTGCGCATGGCGACGGGCGACGCCTACGGCGCCGAGCAGTGGCGCGAAGCCGACGGTGACGATGAAGTCGCCTACCGGACGGAGCGCATCTCCCGGTCGATCTGCAAGGCGGTGGCCGAGTACAGCTTCCGCGAGGCCGAGCGCATCGACGGCAAGGTCTACGGCGGGCCGAAGTGGACCGTCTCCCCCGTCTACGAGGGCATGCTCAAGGAGGAGATGGACGCCGCCGCCGAGCGCCATCCCGACGTCGAGTACCAGCCGGTGCTCGTCGACGCGCTCTACGCGGGCCTGATCTCCGGTGCGGCCGACCGCCCGCTCGTGATCCCGTCGCTGAACCGCGACGGCGACTGCATCTCCGATCTCGTGATGCCGATGTTCGGCTCGATCGCGGGCGCCGAGTCGGTGCTGCTCTCCTTCGACGACGACTTCGACGTCTCCGTCGCCATGGCCGAGGCCCCGCACGGCACGGCCCCGTCGCTGCAGGGCAAGGACCTCGCGAACCCGATGGCGATGATCCTCGCGTGCGCCGCCGTGCTCGCGCAGGCGGCGACGAAGTCCACCGACGGCGCCGACCGGGCCTCGCGCGCGATCTACGAGGCGGTCCTCGAGGCCGTCGCGGGCGGGACGAAGACGATCGACCTCGGCGGCCACGCGACCACGACGGAGTTCACCGACGCCGTGAAGGACCGCGTCGCCCACAAGGTCGACGCCTGGTCCTCGCTCGGTCGCTAGGCGTCGGCGGCACGCTTGCGCGCGATGTGTCGCGCGCGGCGGCGCCGGTAGAGCCCCCGCTGGATCGCGAGCGTCAGCGTCCCGGCGAGGAGGATCGAGCCGAGGTTGACGCCGAGCTGGCCCAGCGAGCCGGCCAGCGACGGGCCGTCCCCGTAGGCGATCGAGATCCCGACGTTGGCCGCGGCGGGGATCGTCGTCACCGAGACGAGGACGCCGATGAGGGCGCCGGACTTCGCGGTCGAGAGGCTGAGGACGCCGGCGGCGCCGGCGATCGAGGCGACGAAGAACGCGAAGAAGTCGGGGTTGGCGATCAGGTGCGCCAGCGTCGAGTCCTGGCCGTTGAAGCTGTCCGGCGTCAGCCCCGTGGTGCGCAGGAGCAGGGTGACGAGCAGGCTGGTCGCGATCGCGAGCGGGAAGCCGGCGAGCAGCGCGAGGCCTGACCGGCGGGCCAGCGCGGCCCGGCGGGTGGCGATCGCGACGCTGATGCCGGCGATCGGGCCGAACTCGGGCCCGACGACCATCGCGCCGACGAGCAGCACGGGCGAGTCGAGGAAGATCGCGACCATGGCCAGCAGCGCCGACAGCATCATGAAGGCCAGAAACGACGCAGAGAGCTCGATCTGCTCGCTCGTGTGGGCCTCGACCTCCTCCCAGACGACGGCGTCGCTCGGCGCGCCGCGGGCGTGCTCCACGGCGGCGTCGGCGCGCGCAGAGACGTACGCCTCGACGTCGGTGATGGCGATCGAACCCGTCTCGCCCAGTCCCAGACGCTTGAGGTCGGCGAGCACGACGCTGGCGTCCTCGCGCGCGACGTCGGCGAGCACGAGGTCGCCGGCGGGGTCCCGCGCGACCCCCTCGAGGTGGACGAGGTGGCAGACGGACCGGTTGTGGTCGAGGGCGCTCAGCACCTCTGCGGCCTTGTCGCCCGGGACGACGATCCGGAGGTGGATCACGCGCGCAGCGTATCGGCGGCCGACGGGATGTGCGCTCCCTCGGGTGCGTCCGAAGCGAAACGCGCAACGTGCGACCGCGTTTGCAACATCGGTTGCAGCGGGCAGTATCGAAATGCGCTGCTAACAAGCGGTTTTGCACCCACTGGAGGCGTTATGAACCACCACCCCGACCCCCGTTCCGTCCGAGCCCCGTCGTACCTTCACGAACACATGTTCCCTTCAACGACGACCGAAGGCCCGGCCCGGCGCTCGCTCAGCGAGTTCCTGCGGGATGCCCTTGGAACGGCCATCGAGTTCGCGACCCTCGGTGAGGCCACGATCGACACGGACGCGGCAGCGAAGGTGCGCTTCGTGCGCGCCGAGGAGGCCGTCATGGCCCCCGTCCCCCTGCCCTCCTCGCTCTTCGGCGAGGCGTTCGCGGCGCATCGTCTCGGCGACCACCCGGCCCTCACGGGCCGCGGCGCCGCCGCGCCCACCGCCGTCGCCGAGCACCCGCATCACCGCGCCCTTGCTCGTCCTGTGCGCCCGCGACGCCCCGGGGCCGTCCCTCCGCGCGCGCCGGTCTGCACGGCTCCGGCCGTCCCGGCAGGCCCCCAGCGCCAGCCCTCCTCGGGCTCGGCGTCGTCGGTGCCGCCCGTCGCGGACCGTCACCTGCCGCGCAGCTGAGCTCACCCGCCCCGCCGGCACCCGGTCTGGGAGGACGGGTCAGCCGGCAGGGGTCGCGGGACATGAAGCCCCATCGACTCCGGGCCGCCTGCGGGCGGCCCGTCGTCGTTGCGGGACGAACGTCCGTTCGTCCCAGAGCCGGGCGCGACGCCTGCGCCGAGCCGCCTGCGGACGTTGACGTCCGCAGGCGGTGAGGCCTGGCGCTACAGCGCTGCGTGGCGGTCGCGCCGATGGACCACGCCGGTGCACCTCGCGGGGTGCCGGGCGACCCCCTGAACGCTGTCGGGCGAAGAAGGAAGGACTTCGGGCACACGCGTCGGGTCGGGACGCCCGGGCGCTGGGCACCGGGACCCTCCCCGCCCCGGGCGACCCACCCGTGGATCGCCGTGCCGAACCGGAAACGGGTGCCGGCGAGCACCGGGTTGCACCGGGTAGCACTGTTGCTACCCGGGGCTACCCGGAATGGGAAGCGGCCGTCGCGACGGCCGCCCTCCAGCGCGCCGCCTGCCGGGGAGCGATGGGCAGGCCAGAGCAGGGCAGGGCCGAGCCTTAACGACGACGAGCCGCACAGGGCGGCTCGAGTCGGGACTGACGATAAGTAAACCGGCGGCGACCTACTCTCCCGGACCCATACGGGTCAAGTACCATCGGCGCTGTGGGGCTTAACTTCTCTGTTCGGAATGGGAAGAGGTGTTTCCCCCACGCCAGTGCCACCGAACTTGGTGAGACCACGCCCGTAGGCGGGCCCTGAAAGCTGCACAGCCGTCCAACAAACGGTTTCCATCAAGCGAAGCTCGAGGTAGAAAAAATACCGTCAAGCCCTCGACCCATTAGTACCAGTCTCCTTCGCGAATTGCTTCACTTCCAGATCTGGCCTATCAACCTGGTGGTCTACCAGGGGTCTTACCCACTCGAGGTGGTGGGAGAGCTCATCTTGAGGCCGGCTTCCCGCTTAGATGCCTTCAGCGGTTATCCGATCCGGACGTAGCTAACCTGCGATGCCCTTGGCAGGACAACAGATACACCAGAGGTCCGTTCACCCCGGTCCTCTCGTACTAGGGGCGAATCCTCTCAACTCTCCAACGCCCACGGCAGATAGGGACCGAACTGTCTCACGACGTTCTGAACCCAGCTCGCGTACCGCTTTAATGGGCGAACAGCCCAACCCTTGGGACCAACTCCAGCCCCAGGATGCGACGAGCCGACATCGAGGTGCCAAACCGAGTCGTCGATGTGGACTCTTGGACTCGATAAGCCTGTTATCCCCGGAGTACCTTTTATCCGTTGAGCGACAGCACTTCCACTTGCTACTGCCGGATCACTAAGACCTGCTTTCGCACCTGCTCGACCTGTCAGTCTCGCAGTCAAGCTCCCTTACTGCCTTTACACTCTACGCACGATTTCCAACCGTGCTGAGGGAACCTTTGTGCGCCTCCGTTACATTTTGGGAGGCGACCGCCCCAGTCAAACTACCCACCTGGCACTGTTCAGCGCCCTGATTCAAGGCACGCTGTTAGAAGCCCAGAACACAAAGGGTGGTATCTCAAAGGTGACTCCACACCAACCGCAGTCGATGCTTCAAAGTCTCCCACCTATTCTGAGCGAAGTGCACCAGACTCCAATACCAAGCTGTAGTAAAGGTTCACGGGGTCTTTCCGTCTAGCCGCGGGTACTCGGCATCTTCACCGAGACTGCAATTTCACCGAGCCCATCGTTGAGACAGCGTTCAACTCGTTACGCCATTCGTGCAGGTCGGAACTTACCCGACAAGGAATTTCGCTACCTTAGGACGGTTATAGTTACCGCCGCCGTTTACCGGGGCTTAGTTTCAGTGCTTCGGCTTGCGCCTAACACCTCCACGTAACCTTCCGGCACCGGGCAGGCGTCAGCCCCTATACGTCGTCTTGCGACTTAGCAGAGACCTGTGTTTTTGGTAAACAGTCGGTTGAACCTATTCACTGCGGCCCCCTCGGGCTCCACGCGAAAAGCGCTTCACCTTACTAGGGCGTCCCTTCTCCCGAAGTTACGGGACGATTTTGCCGAGTTCCTTAACGATGGTTATCTCGATCACCTTAGTATTTTCTACTTGTCCACCTGTGTCGGTTTTGGTACGGGCACGTGTGTTCTCCCTAGAGGCTTTTCTCGGAGGCTTGGCGTCAGAGACTCGCCGCCTAGAAGGCAGCTGCATTCACACCTCAGGTATAGAGCGACCGCATTTCACTGGAAGCTCCCCTACGTGTTTAGCGCCGGACGACCATCGCCGGCTACTCCTAGCCTTCCTCGTCCCCCCATCGGTCAAATGATCACGACGTGGTACGGGAATATCAACCCGTTGGCCATCGACTACGCCTTTCGGCCTCGCCTTAGGTCCCGACTAACCCTGAGCCGACGAACGTTGCTCAGGAATCCTTGGACAATCGGTGGAGGAGATTCTCACTCCTCTTTCGTTACTCATGCCGGCATTCTCACTTCCCAGACCTCCACGGCTGGCTTCCGCCGCCGCTTCACGGGTCAGGGAACGCTCTCCTACCGCACGCACGTAAGTGCGCACTCGCAGCTTCGGTGGCATGCTTGAGCCCCGTTGAATTATCCGCGCACGACCACTTGACCAGTGAGCTGTTACGCACTCTTTCAAGGATGGCTGCCTCTAAGCCAACCTCCTGGTTGTCTGTGCAGTCGCACATCGTTTCCCACTTAGCATGCACTTAGGGACCTTAGCTGGCGATCTGGGCTGTTTCCCTCTTGACGCTGAAGTTTATCCCCCAGCAACTGACTCCCGGAGTAGACGTAATGGTCTTCGGAGTTTGCCTGAATTCGGTAAGCTGGTAGGCCCCCTAGTCCAAACAGTGCTCTACGGCCAAAACGCAATTCATCCGAGGCTATACCTAAATATATTTCGGAGAGAACCAGATATCTCTGAGCTTGATTAGCCTTTCACTCCGACCCACAGGTCATCGCCCCAGTTTTCAACCTAGGTGCGTTCGGTCCTCCACGGGGTCTTACCCCCGCTTCAACCTGCCCATGGGTAGCTCGCTCAGTTTCGGGTCTACCGCCTACGACTATGTCGCCCTGTTCGGACTCGCTTTCGCTGTGGCTCCGCTCATCGCTTAACCTTGCCGCAGACGAGTAACTCGCCGGCTCGTTATGCAAAAAGCACGCCGTCACGATCCGAAGATCGCTCCGACCGCTTGTAGGCACGCGGTTTCAGGTACTATTTCACTCCCCTTCCGGGGTACTTTTCACCTTTCCCTCACGGTACTAGTCCGCTATCGGTCACCAGGGAGTACTTAGCCTTGCAGGGTGGTCCCCGCGGGTTCAGACCGCGTTTCACGTGCGCGGTCCTACTCAGGAACACTCATCGACAGGCTCAGAAATTTCGCGTACGGGACGGTTGCCCTCTGTGGTGCACGGTTCCACGTGCTTCCGCTATGACTGAACTTGGTAACTGTCGCCGGCCCATGTACAGGCCAGGCAGAGTGCCCTACAACCCCGACTCGGCAACGCGTACACGCTTACACCGAACCGGTTTGGGCTGAACCCCTTTCGCTCGCCACTACTCGGGGTGTCTCGGTTGATTTCCTTTCCTCCGGGTACTGAGATGTTTCAGTTCCCCGGCTTGTCCCTACGTACCTATGTATTCAGTACGAAGTACCGCCGTATTGCTGGCGGTGGGTTTCCCCATTCGGGTATCCGCGGATCATCGGCTATTCAGCGCCTTCCCGCGGCTTATCGCAGCCGTTCACGCCCTTCATCGACTCCTGGTGCCAAGGCATCCACCGTGTGCCCTTCATATCTTGACGGTGATCTAACTCGGTACTTGCTCGATTGCAGTCACGCATCCGGCAAAGGATGCGCAACCCATGAGACACACGCACAAGGCGCGTGTCTCCCGTTTGTTGGATGACTGTGCAGTTTTCAAGGTCCGCCAAGAGGGGCGCCCGCGGGGATTCCGCGGTCGGTCTCTCAAAACTCAACAGCATGCAGGCACCCACTGGGATCGCGAGCCGGCACCGAGGTGCCCCGATCAGCTCGCGCAGTGCGCGCCACGTCCAGATTCGGTCGACATCAGGTACGTGCTCGTCATATCGACACCGCTCTATTGCGATGAAGGACGAAACACGCGCTCCAATCCTGGAGCTTCCCTAGAAAGGAGGTGATCCAGCCGCACCTTCCGGTACGGCTACCTTGTTACGACTTCACCCCAGTCACGGGCCCCACCTTCGACGGCTTCCTCCCACAAGGGGTTAGACCACCGGCTTCGGGTGTTGCCTGCTTCCGTGGTGTGACGGGCGGTGTGTACAAGGCCCGGGAACGTATTCACCCCGGCAGTGCTGATCCGGGATTACTAGCAACTCCGCCTTCAAGCAGGCGAGTTTCAGCCTGCTATCCGAACCGAGACGCGCTTTAAGGGATTCGCTCCACCTCGCGGTCTTGCTGCCCTCTGTACGCGCCAATGTAGCACGTGTGTAGCCCTGGACATAAGGGGCATGATGACTTGACGTCATCCCCACCTTCCTCCGGTTTGTCACCGGCAGTCTCGCATGAGTCCCCAACTAAATGCTGGCAACATGCGACGGGGGTTGCGCTCGTTGCGGGACTTAACCCAACATCTCACGACACGAGCTGACGACAGCCATGCACCACCTGTGAACCTGCCCCGAAGGGAAGCCCTGTTTCCAGGGAGGTCAGGTACATGTCAAGCCCAGGTAAGGTTCTTCGCGTTGCGTCGAATTAAACCACATGCTCCGCTGCTTGTGCGGGCCCCCGTCAATTCCTTTGAGTTTTAGCCTTGCGGCCGTACTCCCCAGGCGGGGCACTTAATGCGTTAGCTTCGGCACGGAGGGAGTCGACACCCCCCACACCTAGTGCCCATCGTTTACGGCGTGGACTACCAGGGTATCTAATCCTGTTTGCTCCCCACGCTTTCGCGTCTCAGCGTCAGTAACGTCCCAGCGAGCTGCCTTCGCAATTGGTGTTCCTCCCGATATCTGCGCATTTCACCGCTACACCGGGAATTCCACTCGCCTCTTCCGCACTCTAGTCCGACAGTATCCACCGGCATCCCAGGGTTGAGCCCTGGACTTTCACAGCAGACTTATCGAACCGCCTACACGCGCTTTACGCCCAATGATTCCGGACAACGCTTGCCCCCTACGTATTACCGCGGCTGCTGGCACGTAGTTAGCCGGGGCTTCTTCTGAAGGTACCGTCACTCCAGCCGGCTATTCACCGTCGAAGCTTCGTCCCAACTGAAAGGGGTTTACAACCCGAAGGCATTCTTCCCCCACGCGGCGTTGCTGCGTCACGCTTTCGCGCATTGCGCAAGATTCCCCACTGCTGCCTCCCGTAGGAGTCTGGGCCGTGTCTCAGTCCCAGTGTGGCTGATCGTCCTCTCAGACCAGCTACGCATCGAAGTCTTGGTAGGCCGTTACCCCACCAACAAACTAATGCGCCGCGGGCCCATCTCAATGCGAAGGCCAAAGCTATCTTTCCTCCAAAGACTGATGTCAAAGGAGCACATCCGGTATTAGCCCGAGTTTCCTCGGGTTGTCCCGGTCATTGAGGTAGGTTACCCACGTGTTACTCACCCGTTCGCGGCTCTGCCCCGAGGCAAGCCTCGGTTCGTCGCTCCACTTGCATGTGTTAAGCACGCCGCCAGCGTTCGTCCTGAGCCAGGATCAAACTCTCCGTGAAGTTCACTTCATGGAAAGCGCTGCCGCACCCACATGGGCCTCCGATGTACACGTGGAGAGCCCGGATGCAACAGCCTTGTAATTCTTGAGCCTTTCCGTCCGACAGGGTGGACGGTCAGGTCGAATCTGGACGCACAACATCGACTCCCGACTGGAGTCGTGTGTGCATGCTGTTGAGTTTTCAAAGACCGGCGCGCTCTTGGAGAGCGGAGGATTTCCGCTGTCCTGCGCTTGCATCTCGTCGAGCCCAAGGGCTGCGACTCCGAAGCGGGCAATGGATGTTAGCGCCTCTGCGCGGTGACCGGAAGGCTTTCGTTCTCCGGGCCGGCTGAGGTGCCCTTCCACTGCGGCGGGCGAGAATGTAGCAGGGTCGTCACGGCGATCGCACGAGTCGGGCGAAGCGGCGCTTGCCGACTTGGAGCACGGCCCCGTCCAGGCGCTCCGCGGCGACGTCGAGCTCCCCTGGCCCGAGCGGCTCCCCGTCGAGGCGGACCCCGCCGCCCACCAGGCTGCGCCGCGCCTCCGACCGCGAGCCGCCGAAGGTCTCGGCGATCAGGGCCGGCAGGTGCACCGGGTCGCCGGCGAAGGCGACGTCGGGCATGTCGTCGGGGAGCTCCTTGCGCACGAAGAGCGCATCGAAGGCCGCTTCGGCCGCCGCCCCCGCGCCGTCTGCGTGGAAGCGGTCCACCAGCGCGCGTGCGAGCGCGCGCTTGGCGTCGCGCGGGCCGAGCCCCGCCGGCACCGGTCGCCCGAGGAGCACGTCGTACCACTCCCCCAGCAGCGCATCGGGCATCGAGAGGGTGCGTCCGTACAGCTCGCCGGGCGGGTCCGTGATGCCGACCTGGTTGCCGTAGGACTTCGACATCTTGCGGGTGCCGTCGATCCCGTTGATCAGCGGCGTCGTGAGCACGAGCTGCTCCGGCTGGCCGTAGGCGCCCTGGAGGTCGCGTCCCATGAGGAGGTTGAACTTCTGGTCGGTGCCCCCGAGCTCGACGTCGGCCCGGACGGCGACGGAGTCATACCCCTGCAGCACGGGATAGAGGAGCTCCAGCAGCGAGATCGGCTGGTGCGCGGCGTAGCGCTTGGCGAAGTCGTCGCGCTCGAGCAGCCGCGCGACGGTCGGATGGCGCACGAGGCGGAACAGGTCCTCCATCGGCATGTCCAGCCACTCGGAGTTGAAGCGGACCTCGAGCCGCTCGGGGTCGTCGAGGAGGATCCGCTTGGCCTGGTCCACGTACGTGCGGGCGTGGGCGTCGATCTCGTCGCCCGTGAGCACGGGCCGCGTCGCCGAGCGCCCCGACGGATCTCCGACACGTGCGGTGTAGTCCCCGACGATCAGGACCGCGACGTGACCGGCGTCCTGGAACTCGCGCAGCTTCTGGAGCACCACCGTGTGCCCGAGGTGGAGGTCGGGGCTGGTCGGGTCGACGCCGAGCTTGACCCGCAGCGGGCGCCCCTGCGACAGACGCGCCGCGAGGGCCCCCTCGGGCAGGCAGTCGACCGCGTTGCGAGCCAGGTGCGCGGCCGTCGAGGCGCCCTCTCCTTCACCGGTTCCCATGGGCCCGGATGCTAGGGTCGTTGCCGCGTGAACGGTCGTTCGCGCACCCGCCGGCGCCATCACGATCCCGCGCCTCGGACCCCGTCCGCAGCCCGATGCGAGTACGCCGCAAGCCCCCCCAAGCCGACCCGCGTCGCCCCAACCTGGTGGCCCTTCAGGGCGGCCGCGGCGCCGCCGGCGACGGCAACGGCGCGGCCCTCGCGGCCACCGGCGGCAGCGGCCCCGGCGGCCCGCGGCCGAAGCTGAAGTTCAAGTGGCTGCGGCTGATGCTGATCGTCGGCGGCCTCGCGATCCTGGCCGGCATCTCCACCCTGTTCGGGATGATGATGGCCGTCGCCTCCGACCTGCCGGAGATCGACGTGCTCAACGTCCCGCAGCGCACGTCGCAGATCGTCGACCGCGACGGCAAGCCGCTCGGCGACCTCACGAGCAACGAGAACCGCGTCCTCGTGCGCTCGGAGCAGATCGCCCCCACGATGAAGCACGCCGTCGTCGCGATCGAGGACCGCCGCTTCTACACCAACTCGGGCGTGGACCTGCGCGGCATCGGGCGCGCGTTCGTCCAGAACGTCCTCGCCGGCGGCAGCGTGCAGGGCGGCTCGACGATCCCGCAGCAGCTCGTCAAGAACCGCCTGGAGGCCGCGGGCAAGCGCACCGTCTTCGAGAAGATGCGCGAGGCCGCGATGGCGTTCCACGTCACGCGCAAGTGGGACAAGGAGCGGATCCTGCGCAACTACCTCAACACGATCTACTTCGGCTACGGCGCTTACGGGATCGAGTCGGCCTCGCGCACGTACTTCGGCCGTGTGTTCGGGATCGGCTCCGGCGACCCCGTCTGCGGCTCCGCCCCTGGCCTCAAGCGCTGCGCCGCGCTGCTGCAGCCCGCCCAGTCGGCGCTGATCGCCGGCGTGATCGCCAACCCGACCGCCTTCGACCCGGTCGCGCACCCGGGCACCTCCAAGCGCCGCCGCGACCTCGTGCTCCTGCGCATGCGCGAGCAGGGCTACATCACGCAGGTCCAGTACGAGGAGGGCCGGGCGACGCCGCTGCCCACCCAGCGCGACATCCGCCCGCCGGTCGAATCGAGCCGGTTCCCCTACTTCACGACCTGGGTGCGCCAGCAGGTCGTCGATCGCGTCGGCGCCGGCAAGGCGTTCGAGGGCGGCCTGAAGGTGCGCACCACGATCGACTCCGACCTGCAGGAGGCCGCCGAGTCGGCGATCACCAACTACCTCGGCTCCTCCCCCGGCCGCGGCGGGGTCCCGTCCGCCGCGCTCGTGGCGCTCGACAACCGGACGAGCGACGTCCTCGCGATGGTCGGCGGCAGCCCCGACGACCAGGACGGCTTCGCCCAGCGCCCGTTCAACCTCGCGACCCAGGGGCAGCGCCAGCCCGGCTCGTCCTTCAAGCCCTTCATCCTCGCCCAGGCGCTCGAGGACGGCGTCTCCCCCTCGCAGACCTTCACGTCCGCCAAGAAGGAGTTCTGCGTCACGAAGACCAAGCGGGGCGGCTGCAGCGAGAAGTTCGTCGTCAACAACTACGACGACAACTACTCCGGGGTCACGACGCTCGCCAACGCCACCGCGTTCTCGGACAACTCCGTGTTCGCCCAGCTCGGCCTGCAGGTCGGCACGAAGCGCGTCGCCCGGCTCGCGCGGCGCATGGGCGTGCGCTCACCCGTCTCGAGCAACTACGCGATGACGCTGGGCGGCCTCTCCCGGGGCATCTCACCGCTCGACATGGCGCACGCCTACGAGACCTTCGCCACCGGCGGCAAGCTCACCTACGGGACGATGAGCCCGGGCTATGAGTCCTTCGACGACCGCGGCGAGAAGGGCACCGCGCCCGGCCCGGTCGGCATCCGCTCGATCCTGCAGCCGCGCGGGGAGGACGCCGATCGCTTCGTGACCTCGCGCATGCTCAACGGCCGCAAGGCGTCCAACCGCCGCCGTGACCATCGCGTGATCCCCGCCGCCACCGCCGGCACCGTGCAGGACCTGCTCGAGGGCGTCGTCAAGATCGGCTCCGGCAAGCGGGCCGCGGTCGGCGGGACGATGGTGGCGGGCAAGACGGGCACGACGGAGAACTACGGCGACGCCTGGTTCGTCGGCTGGACCCCGGACATCACCGTCGCGGTCTGGGTCGGCTACCCCGACGGGGTCAAGTCGATGGAGCCGCCGACGTTCTCCTTCCAGGGCGAGCCGGTCGCCGGCGGCACCTACCCCGCCGCGATCTGGAGCCGCTTCGTGACCTCGGCGCTCGCGCTGAACCCCGCGGAGCCGAAGGGGGGCACCGACGGCAAGGCGGACCCGGCTGCGACGCAGACCGTCGTCCCCTCCACCACCGCGCCGCCTGCCTCCACGGCCACCGCGGCGCCGACGACGGCGCCCGTCCAGCCCGCCCCCACCACCGCGCCTGCAGCGCCACAGACGGGCGGAGGCGGGACGACCACCCCGCCCACGACCCCCGGCGCGGGCGGCGGGACCGGCGGTGGCACGGCCGCGCCACCGGGCGCCGCCGCCGCGCCCCCGGGCTAAGCCGACCCGCGCGGGCGCCGCATCGCCGGAGGCCACGGACGCGAGACGTCGCGCGAACCGATCGCGCAGAAGCGCCACGGCAGCTCGGCCGCCTTGGTGATCCCGATCCGCGGCCCGACGGCGATCGCGGGCGCCTCCCATCCGGGGGCCGCCTGCGAGAGCACCACCGGGCCCGCCGCCAGGTCGGTCTGGTTGTGGTGCAGCTCGACGTCGAGGGCCTGGGTCAGCTTGCCCGGCCCGTTGCAGAGGTCGACGTCGCGCGCGACGCCGCGCCGCTCGCGCATGACGTCGATGCCGGTGAGGGGCTCGAGCGCCCGGATCAGCACCGCCGCGGCGACCCCGTCGGGCTCGCAGACCACGTTGAGCAGGGCGTGGATGCCGTAGGAGCGATAGACGTAGGCGGTTCCGGGCGTGCCGAACAGGACGTGGGTGCGGGCCGTGTACCCGACGTGCGCGTGGCAGGCGGCCTCCGCCTCGTGGTAGGCCTCCGTCTCGACGATCACCCCGGACGTCGCGCCGTGGGAGACGACGCAGCCGATCAGCTCGGGTGCGACCTCGAGCACCGGCCGCGCGAAGAACGCCGCGTCGAGCGGAGCGCTCACGCCCGCAGCGTGGCCCGCGCGAGCTCGAGCTGCTCGCGCACGCGAAACAGCGCCGTCCCGCCCTCGGAGACCTTCGACTCCAGCCACGAGCCCGAGCTGAGCACGTCGTAGTAGGCCTCGTCGAGCACGCCGGAGTGCTCGCGGACCTCCTCCAGCGACAGCTCCGACAGCTGCCGGCCGCTGGTAACGGCGGTGCGCACGAGCCCGGCGACGACGCCGTGGGACTCCCGGAACGGGACCCCGCGCTTGACGAGCAGGTCGGCGATGTCGGTCGCGGCGATCAGCTCGTCGGAGGAGGCGGCGGCCATCCGCTCGCGGTCGAAGGCGATCCCGCCGAGCATCCCCCCGGCGGCGGCGAGGCACAGGCGCAACGTGTCGACCGCGTCGAAGAGCCCCTCCTTGTCCTCCTGCATGTCCTTGTTGTAGGTCAGCGGCAGCCCGTGGAGGACGCCGAACAGGGCCATCAGCCGCCCGACGACCCGGGGGGCCTTGGCCCGCAGGAGCTCGGCCGCGTCGGGGTTCTTCTTCTGGGGCATGATCGAGGAGCCCGACGCCCACGCGTCCGGCACCTCGGCGAAGCCGAACTCGTCGGAGGACCACAGCACGATCTCCCCGCCCAGGCGCGAGAGGTGCGTCAGGCACATGGCGGCGGCGTGGAGGTGGTCGAGCACGAAGTCGCGGTTGGAGACCGCGTCGAGGGAGTTGGGGACGACGCCCGCGAAGCCGAGCTCGGCGGCGACGGCGCGACGGTCGGTGTCGAAGTTGACGCCGGCGAGCGCGCCGGCGCCCAGCGGCAGCAGCCCGGCGGCCTCCGCGACGTGCTCGAAGCGGCGCACGTCGCGCTGGAGCATCCAGAAGTAGGCCAGCAGGTGATGGCCGAGGTAGACGGGCTGGGCGCGCTGCAGGTGGGTGTAGCCCGGCAGCGGCCAGTCGATGTGCGCCTCGGCGACGTCGGCGATCACGGCTTGGAGGTCGCGCAGCCGCGCGACGGTCGCCTGCGCCTCCTCCCGGACGAACAGCGCGACGTCCGTGGCGACCTGGTCGTTGCGCGAGCGCGCCGTGTGCAGCTTGCCGCCGACGGGGCCGGCGAGCGCGGTCACGCGCCGTTCGACGGCCATGTGGATGTCCACGTCCCCCGCCTCGAACGGGAACGAGCCGGCGGCGAGCTCCTGCCGCACCTGCTCGAGCGCGGCGAGCAGCGCGTCGCGGTCTGCGTCCGCGATGATCCCCTGCGCCGCGAGCATCCGCGCGTGGGCCACCGAGCCGCGGACGTCGATGTCCCCGAGGCGGCGGTCGTAGCCGATCGAGGAGTCCAGGGCGGAGAAGGCCGGGTGCTGAGGCTCGCTGAAGCGCGACATGACGGATCATCTAAGCCGATGGCCCTCCTCGTCCGCCCTGCCGTGCCCGCCGACGCCCTCGCCCCCGGCCTCCTGTACGCGTCCTCTGCGCCGTACTACGACGCGTTCGCCGGGTCGGCAGCGGGCGCGCGGCAGCTGCTCGAGGACCTGTGGGAGCACGCCGGCCACACCGCGTCGGTCGAGCGCTGCCACGTCGCGGTGCGCGACGGGGTGGTCGTCGGGGCGCTCGCCGCCTTCCCGACCCTGGACGGTGACGCCCTGGCGCGCCGCTTCCTGCGCCTCGCCCTGCCGCGCCTGGGCCTGCGGCGGCTGCCCGCGGTGACGCGGCACCTGCGCGCCTCGGGGCGGATGATGCCGCTGCCGCCGTCCGACGCGCTCTACGTCGACAGCCTCGCGGTGCACCCGGATGCGCGCCGCCAGGGGGTCGCCACCGCCCTGCTGGCCCAGGCCGACGCCCTGGCACGGGCGCAGGGGCTACGGGCCGTCGCGCTGGACACCGGCCTGGAGAACGCGGGCGGCCAGGCGCTGTACGACGCCGCCGGCTTCACCCGCACGGGCGAGCGCCGCGCCCCCGACGAGCGCACCGCGCGGATCGTCGGCGGGACCGGCTTCGTGTCCTTCGTGCGCCCCGTGTGACTGCCTGCGGACCGTGACGGTCTCCACTCCGCCCGCCGGCATCGAGCTCCGCGGGCTGCACACGACGTCGTCGGGCGAGCGGGCTAGCGGCCGCCGAGGACCGCTCTCAGTGCCTCGGCGACCTGCGCGACCTGCCCCTCGCTCATCGCCGGGAAGAACGGCAGCGCGATCGAGCGCGCCGCGACGTCCTCGGTGACGGGGAACTGGCCCGGCGCGTAGCCGAGCTCGCGGTAGTAGCTGAACAGATGGATCGCCGGCAGGTACGGCTTGGAGGCGATGCCGCGCTCGCGCAGGGCGACGATCGTCGCGTCGCGGTCGACCCCGCGCGGCAGCTGGACGGTGAAGACGAACCAGGAGCGCTTCTCGACCTCGCCGTCCGGGCACGGGAGGTCGAGCCCCTCGACGTCACCGAGCGCCTCGCGGTAGGCGGCGGCCACCCGCGCACGGTCGGCGAGCATCCCGTCCAGGCGGGTGAGCTGCACGCGGCCGATCGCGGCCTGGATGTCGGTCATGCGGTAGTTGAAGCCGAGCCGGTCGTGGTCGAGCCAGTCCATGTTGGGCGCCCGGCCCTGGTTGCGCTCGGCGTCGATCTGGACCTTGTGCGCCGGATCGCTCGTCAGCAGCAGGCCGCCCTCGCCGGTGGTCAGCTGCTTGTTGGCGTAGAAGGCGAAGGACGCGAGATGCCCGCGGCCGCCGACGGGGGTGCCGTCGGCGTGCACGGCGCCGAGCGCCTCGCACGCGTCCTCGACGATCGGGATGCCGTGGGCCTCCAGCGCCGGCGTGTCGGCGGGCCAGCCGAAGATGTGGACGGGCAGCAGCGCGGCGGTGCGGTCGGTGATCGCGGCCGCCGCGGCGTCGGGGTCGATCGTCAGCGTGACCGGATCGATGTCGGCGAACACCGGCCTGGCGCGCTCGAACAGGCTCACGTTGGCGGACGCGATGAAGGAGAACGGCGAGGTGACGACCTCGTCGCCGTCGCTGACGCCGACCGCGCGCAGGGCGAGGTGGAGGCCGGCCGTGCCGGAGGAGACCGCGGAGCCGACGAGGCCCCCGCCGGGGCGCACCCATGCGGCGAACTCCGACTCGAAGGCGGGGATCTCGGGGCCGAGGGACAGCTGGCCGGAGGCGAGGACGCGAGTGACCGCGTCGGCCTCCTCCTGGCCCAGCACCGGCTGGGCCAAGGGGATCGGGTCGGCGCTCACGCCTCGGCCGCGGCCGGCGCGCCCTTGTCGGCACGCGAGCGCAGCATGCCGGCCTCGAGCGAATCGACCAGCGCGTCCCAGGACGCGGAGATGACGTTCTCCCCGACCCCGATCGCGCCCCAGGTCTCCGCGCCGTCGGTGGCGTCGAGGAGCACCCGCGTCGTCGCCCCCGTGGCCTTCCAGCCGTCGAGGATGCGGACCTTGTAGTTGGCGAGCCGGATGTCGCGCAGGTGCGGATGGCGCTCGCCGATCGCGTCGCGCAGCGCGCGGTCGAGCGCGTGGACCGGGCCGTTGCCCTCGGCGGTGCGCACGTAGCGCTTGCCGTCGACCCAGATCTTGATCGTCGCCTCGGTGGTGACCGCGCCGTCCTCGCGCTTGTCGGCGATGACCCGCCAGGACTCGAGGCGGAACAGCGGCTCGTAGTCGCCCGTCTCGCGCTGGATCAGCAGGTCGAAGGAGCCGTCGGCGGCCTCGAAGGCGAAGCCGCGGTGCTCCATCGCCTTGACCTGGTCGACCACGCGGGCGGCGGCCGCGTCGTCGAGCGCGACGCCGGTGGCCTCCGCGCGCGTCTGCACCGTCCCCTTGCCCGACAGCTCGGAGATCAGCACGTCACGCTCGTTGCCCACCGCGGCGGGGTCGATGTGCTCGAACGTGCGCGGGTCGGCGTTGACGCCGGCCACGTGCATGCCGCCCTTGTGCGCGAAGGCGTTCTTGCCGACGTACGGCGCGTCGGGGTTTGGGGTCAGGTTCAGCAGCTCGTCGAGCAGGTGCGAGGTCTGCGCCCAGCGCTCAAGCGACGGCACGCAGTCGATGCCCATCTTGAGCTGCAGGTTGGGGACGATCGCGGTGAGGTTCGCGTTGCCGCAGCGCTCGCCGTAGCCGTTCATCGTGCCCTGCACCATGCCCGCGCCGGCCTGCACGGCGGCGAGCGAGTTGGCCACGCCGACGCCGGCGTCGTCGTGGCAGTGCGTGCCGACGCCGACACCCGGCAGGGCCTGCACGACCGCAGCCGTCCCGGTGGCGATCTCGTGCGGGAGGTGCCCGCCGTTGGTGTTGCACAGCACCACCCAGGCGGCGCCGGCCTCGGCGGCGGCGCGCGCGCAGCGCAGCGCGTAGGCGGGGTCGTCGTCGAAGCCGTCGAAGAAGTGCTCGGCGTCGTAGACGACCTGCTTGCCCTGGGCGACGAGGAAGGCGACGGACTCCTCGATCATGCGCAGGTTCTCGTCGCGGTCGACCTTGACGACCTTCTCGAGATGGAGCCCCCACGTCTTGCCGACGATGGTGCAGACGGGGGCGAAGGTGTCGGCGATCAGCCGCAGCGCCGGGTCGTCCTCGGCGCGGCCGTCGCGGCGGCGCGTCATGCCGAAGGCGGCGATCTGGGTGGTCTGGAACGTCTCCCGGCCGAGGAGGTCGAAGAACGCCTCCTCCTTGGGGTTCGAGGACGGGAAGCCCGCCTCGATCATGGGGATGCCGAGGTCGTCGAGGATGTGCGCGACGCGCAGCTTCTCCTCGGCGGTGAGCGCCATCCCCTCCCCCTGCATGCCGTCGCGCAGGGTGCAGTCGTAGACGATCACGTCTGGACGGGCGCTTCCACGAGGTCGTTCCAGTGGGCGTAGGCGGGGTTGCGGCCGAACAGGACGTCGTCGAACGCCGCCTGCAGGCGCTTGGTGACCTCGCCGGGCTCGCCGGAGCCCACGGCGTAGTCGTCGACCTCGCGCAGGGGCGTGAGCTCGGCGGCGGTGCCGGTCATGAAGATCTCGTCGGCCATGTAGAGCTCGGAGCGGGCGACGTCGCGGACCTGCACGTCGTAGCCGAGGTCGAGCGCGAGCTCGATCACGGAGTGGCGGTTGATGCCGCCGAGGATGTCGGAGGAGAAGCCCGGCGTGGCGATGGCGCCGTCCTTGACGAGGAACAGGTTCTCCCCCGTCCCCTCGCACACGTGACCGGCGTCGTCGAGGAGGATCGCCTCCTCGTAGCCGTTGCGCTGGGCGGCCATCTTGGCGAGCACCGAGTTGACGTACTGCCCCGTCGCCTTGGCGGCCGGGATGACGCTCTCGGAGGAGATCCGCCGCCACGAGGAGACCTGGCCGCGCACGCCCTTCGTCTTGCCCTCGTCGCCGAGGTAGGCGCCCCACTCCCACGCCGCGATGAGGACCTCGACCGGGTTGTCGCACGGGTACAGGCCCATCGGGCCGGCCCCGCGGAAGACGAGCGGACGCAGGTAGCAGGACTTGAAGCCGTTGCGGACGATCAGCTCGTCGGCGGCCGCCTTGATCTGCGCCTTGGAGTACGGGACGTCCATGTAGTACATGCGGCTCGACTGCAGCAGCCGGTCGATGTGCGCCTGATGGCGGAACACGGCGGTGCCGCGCTCGGTCTCGTAGGCGCGCACGCCCTCGAAGACGCCCGTCCCGTAGTGCAGCGCATGCGTGAGCACGGGGACCTTCGCGTCCTCGAACGGCACGAACTCCCCGTTGAACCACACGAACTGCGCTGAGACCACGACGTTTCCCTTCCTCGGACGGTCCGCGGAGTCTAGATCCTGGCGAGGACCGCGTCGGTGGCCTCCGCGGTCGTCGCGGAGCCCCCGAGGTCGCGCGTGCGCAGGCCCGCGTCCAGCGCGCCGTCGACCGCCTGCTCGATCCGGGCGGCCTCCGCCTCCATCCCGAACGCGTGGCGCAGCAGCAGCGCGGCGGAGAGGATCATCGCGAGCGGGTTGGCGGCGCCCGTGCCGGCGATGTCGGGGGCCGAGCCGTGGACGGGCTCGAACATCCCGGGGTCGCCCTGCGCGCCGAGCGACGCGGAGGGGAGCATCCCGATGGAGCCCGTCAGCATCGCAGCCTCGTCGGAGAGGACGTCACCGAACAGGTTCTCGGTCACGATCACGTCGAAGTCCTGCGGGCGCGAGACGAGCTGCATCGCCGCGTTGTCGACGAGCAGGTGGTCGAGCTCGATGCCGTCGGGCAGCTCGCTCTCGGCGAGCTCGGTGACGGTGGAGCGCCACAGGCGGCTCGTGGCCATGACGTTGGCCTTGTCGACGGAGGTGACCTTGCGGCGGGCGGCGCCGAAGGCGACGCGCACGATCCGCTGGACCTCCTCGCGGGTGTAGACGCACAGATCGGAGGCGCGCTCGGTGCCCTCCTCCTTGTCGCCGAAGTAGATGCCGCCGGTCAGCTCGCGCACGACGAGGAGGTCGACGCCCGAGACGTCCTTGAGCGGGGAGGCGTCGGCGAGGGCCGGGATCGGCCGGACGGGGCGGAGGTTCGCGAACAGGCCCATGCCCTTGCGCAGGCCGAGCAGGCCCTGCTCGGGGCGCGGGCCGCCCCTGTCCCACTTGGGGCCGCCGACGGCGGCGAGCAGGACGGCGTCGGAGGCCCGGCAGGCGGCCAGGGTGGCGTCGGCGAGCGGCGTGCCGTCGGCGTCGATGCCCGCGCCGCCGAAGGGGCGCTCGTCGTAGTCGAAGGAGCCGAACTGGTCGAGCACCCGGAGAGCCGACGGAAGGATCTCGGGGCCGATGCCGTCGCCCGGCAGCGTGACGATGGTGGGCATGGGCGGGACGCTAGCCGGGTCCGGCGGCGCGCGGGTCAGGCCGGGATCGCCGCAGCCGGGGCGCGGGCGGGCCCGGCCGGCGAGCGGGCGTCGAAGCGCACGCGCCCGCCCTTCGCCGGGATCACCGTGACGGTGAACAGGCGACCCGGCTCCGGCGGGCCGGCCGGCTGCGGCACGGCACGGGCGAGGACCTCCTGGAGCGCGACCTCGAGCTCGAGCTGCGCGAGCGCGGCCCCGATGCAGCGGCGCACGCCGCCGCCGAACGGCGTCAGGGCGTAGGGCGCCGGCGTCCCGTCGAGATGGCGCTGCGGACGGAAGGCCTGCGGCGCGTCCCACAGCTCGGGATCGAGGTGCGTGACGGTGAACATCGCCATCACGGTCGCCCCGGCGGGGACCGGCCGGCCGTCGATCTCCGTGTCGGCGACGGCAGTGCGGACCGCGTCGAAGACGGGCGGCCGCAGCCGCATCGCCTCCTTGATCGTCGCCTTCAGCAGGGCCGTGTCCCCGCGGTCGAGCTCCGCGATCAGCTCGTCGCGGATCGCCGGGTGGTGCGCCAGCAGGTGCAGGGCCCAGGCGAGCGCGGTGGCGGTCGTCTCGTGGCCGGCCAGCAGCAGCCCCATCAGCTCGTCGCGCAGCTCCGCGTCGCTGAAGCCCGTGCCGTCGTCGTGGCGCGCGCCGAGCAGGACGGAGAGGACGTCGTCGCGCTCCGCGCGGTCGGGGGCCTCGCGACGGGCGGCGATCTCCTCCCGGATCAGGGCGTCGACCTCCGCGCGCCGTCGCGCGAACGCGCCGCCGGGGCTCAACGGCCCCAGGTCGCGCCGCACGGGCTCCGGGAGGAACAGCACGGCCAGCGAGGGCGAGTCCATGAAGCGCGTCAACGTCGTGCGGAACTGGTCCACCCGGCGCGGCTCCTCGAGGCCGAAGACGACGCGCAGGATCACGTCGAGCGTGAGCGCCTGCGCCCAGGGCCGCACCGCGACGGTCTGGGGCGGGTGCGATCCGATCAGCTCCGGCAGCCGCGCGTCGATGAGCTCGCCGACCCGGCGGCCCCACCCCGCGATGCGCTCGCCGTGAAACGGCGGCAGCAGCAGCTTGCGGTTGCGCAGGTGCCGCGGCGGCGGGGTGCAGATCAGCGAGCCCTCCCCCACGACGGGGGCGAGGAAGCGGGTCGCGTCCCCACCGCCGCTGAAGCGCGTCTGGTCGGTGAGGATCGCCTTGTTGGCGTCGGGGCTCGTGGCGCACACGTAGCCGCCGGAGTTCATCGCCCGCAGCGTGAACACCGGGCCGAGCCGCCGGCGCAGCTTGCGGGAGTACCCGAGTGGATCGCGTTGCAGCAGCACGCTCTGGACGAGCGGCGGCTCGCGCGGGGCCGGCGGGAACGTCGCGCGATCGAACCGGGTGGCCGCCATGGCGCGACCCTAGCGACGGGCCGCGGCGGGTGCCAGCGCGGTCCGGGCCGCGAGGGCGGCGAGCGCGAAGCCGGCGACGACGGCCGCCATCGGCACGGCGGTCGCAGCGCCGAAGAGGCCGACGAGCGGGGCCGCGGCGGCTCCGATGGCGAACTGGCTGAGGCCGAGCAGCGCCGACGCCGACCCGGCGACCTCCGGGTGGCGCTCCATCCCGAGCGCGGCGGCGTTCGGCGCGATCAAGCCGATCGGGGCGACGACGAGCACGAGCGGCGCGAGGATCCCGGCCAGCGGCGCGTCGGCGGCCGCCGCCGCGAGCAGGACGATCCCGGCCGCGGACTGCACGCCCAGCCCGATCGTCAGCAGCCGCGCAGGCCCGAGGCGGGCCACGGCGCGGCGGCCGAGGAGTCCGAACACGACGATCCCGACCGAGTTGAGCGCGAACACCGCGCTGAAGGCCGACTCCGAGAGCCCGAACACGTCCTGGAGGACGAACGGCGAGCCGGAGATGTAGGCGAACAGGGCGCCGAAGGCGAGCCCGCCCGCGAGCGCGCAGCCGACGAAGGCGCGGTCGCGCAGCAGGCCGGCGAACGCCGTCAGGGACGCGCGCAGGCCGCCGCTGCGCCGGTGCTGCGCAGCCAGCGACTCCTCCAGCCCGCGTGCCGCGGCGAGCAGCAGCAGCGCCCCGATCAGGGCGAGGACGACGAACACGCCACGCCAGTCGGTGACGCGGAGCAGCTGCCCGCCGAGGACGGGCGCGAGGATCGGCGCGAGGCCGTTGACGATCAGCAGCGCCGAGAACGTCTGCGCGGCGACGGTCCCCGACCAGCGGTCGCGCACGACGGCGCGCGCGATCACGATCCCGGCGCCGCCGGCGGCGCCCTGGAGCAGCCGGATCGCCGCGAGCGTCCACACCGTCGGCGCCAGGGCGCACAGCAGCGACGCCGCCGCGTACGCGCCGAGGCCCAGCAGCAGCACGGGCCGGCGGCCACGGGCGTCGCTCAACGCGCCCGCGACGAGCTGGCCCAAGGCGAGACCGACCACGCACGTGGTCAGCGTCACCTGTGCGGCGGCCGTCGTCGCGCCGAGGTCGTCGGCCATGCGCGGCAGGCCCGGCAGGTACATGTCCAGCGACAGCGGCCCGAAGGCCGTCAGGGCGCCCAGCAGGACGACGAGTCCCAGCGGCGCCCGCCCGCCCTCGCCGCGGCTCCGCCGGTGGCGCGGCGGGGCTCAGAGGACGTTCGTGACCGGGCCCTGGCGCTCGCGGTCGCGCTCGTAGGCCGTGATCGCCTCGCCGGACTGCAGCGTGAGAGCGATGTCGTCGAGGCCGTTGAGCAGCCGGTGGCGGCGCTCCTCCTCGATGTGGAACGGCACGACCTGGCCGTCGAAGCGCAGCTCGAGCGCCTCCAGGTCGACCTCGGCCTCCCCCGCGGCCATCAGCGCGCGCACCGCCTCCTCGGGTACCTGGACGGGGAGCAGCCCGACCTTGAGGCAGTTGGAGAAGAAGATGTCGGCGAAGCTCGACGAGACGACGGCCTGGAAGCCGTAGTCCTGCAGCCCCCACGGCGCGTGCTCGCGCGAGGAGCCGGTGCCGAAGTTCGGCCCCGTGGCGAGGATCGGGTTCTTCGGCAGGGTGAACGCCGGGTCCTTGCGCCACTCGTCGAAGAGGAACTCGCCGAAGCCCGTGCGCTCGACGCGCTTGAGGTACTTGGCGGGCATGATCTGGTCCGTGTCGACGTCGGCGCGGTCCAGCACCGTGACGCCGCCGGAGATCAGCTTGACGGGCTCCATGACCTAGCTCCACTCCCGGATGTCGACGAAGCGTCCCTCGACGGCCGCGGCGGCGGCCATCTCCGGAGACAGCAGGTGCGTGCGGCCGCCACGCCCCTGGCGGCCCTCGAAGTTGCGGTTGGAGGTCGACGCGCAGCGCTCCCCCGGCTCCAGCGTGTCCTCGTTCATGCCGAGGCACATGGAGCAGCCGGCGGTGCGCCACTCGAAGCCGGCGCTGCGGAAGACCTCATGGAGGCCCTCGGCCTCGGCCTCGCGGCGGACGGCGTCCGAGCCCGGGACGACCATCGCCCGCACGTCGGCGTGGACCTTGCGGCCGCCCTCGAGCATCGAGGCGGCGGCTCGCAGGTCGCCGATGCGGCCGTTGGTGCAGGACCCGATGAACACGCGGTCGAGCTTGATGTCCTGGATCGCGGTGCCGGCCCGGAGGTCCATGTACTTCAGCGCGCGCTCCTCCGACTCCGACGAGGGCTCGGGGATCGTGCCGGTCACCGGAGCGACCTGGCCGGGGTTGGTGCCCCAGGAGACGATCGGGCCGAGCGCGGAGGCGTCGACCTCCATCTCGCGGTCGAACGTCGCGCCCTCGTCGGTCCGGAGCTGACGCCACTCCTCCACCGCGGCCGCGAAGTCCCGCGGGGCGCCGACGCGGCCCTCGACGTACTCGAAGGTCGTCTCGTCCGGCGCGATCATCCCTGCGCGGCCGCCGCCCTCGATCGTCATGTTGCAGACGGTCATGCGGCCCTCCATCGTGAGGGCCTCGATCGGCTTGCCGGCGTACTCGACCGCGTGGCCGGAGGCGCCGCCGGTGCCCATCTGGCCGATCGCGCCGAGGATCAGGTCCTTCGCGGTGACGAACGGGCCGGGCTCGCCGGTGAAGAGGATCCGCATCGCCTTCGGCTTGGGCTGCGCGAGCGTCTGCGTGGCGAGCACGTGCTCGACCTCGCTCGTGCCGATGCCGAAGGCCAGCGCCCCGAAGGCGCCGTGGGTGGCGGTGTGGGAGTCGCCGCAGACGATCGTCATCCCCGGCTGGGTGACGCCGAGCTCGGGCCCGATGATGTGCACGATGCCCTGGCGCTCGTGGCCCATGGAGTAGACGGGGACGCCGAACTCGTCGCAGTTGGCCTCCAGCGCCTCGACCTGACGGCGCGAGAGGGCCTCGCGGATCCTGGCGGTCGTCTGCGTCCCGTCGGTGGGGACGTTGTGGTCGGCCGTCGCGAGCGTGCGGTCGGGCCGGCGGACCTCGCGGCCGGCGAGGCGCAGGCCGTCGAAGGCCTGGGGGCTGGTGACCTCGTGCACGAGGTGCAGGTCGATGAACAGCAGGCCCTCCGACACCTCGTGGGCCTTCCAGATCTTGTCCAGCAGCGTGGTGGGTGTCATGACCGGCGCAGCCCTGCCGACACGACGCCGAGCAGGACCGCTTCCTCCTCTCCGGAGTTGTTGAAGTGGTGCGGCAGGTCGGCGTCGAACGTGACGGCGTCGCCCTGGGCGAGCTCGTGTGGCACGCCGTCGCAGGTGAAGGTGACCGCGCCTGCGGTGACGACGACCGTCTCGCGGCTGCCGGCCTCGTGGACCGGCGGGTCCCCGGCGGCGCCGGTGCGGGCGCCGGGGCGCAGGGTGTGCTGGGTGACCTCGGCGCGCTGCCCGGGCAGCGGCGGGGTGAGGACCTCGAAGACGTGACCGGCGTGACGCTCGGCGCGGCGGTCGCCGGCGCGGACGATCGAGACGGCGCCCTCCTCGTCCAGGCGCAGCAGCTGGCTCAGGCGCAGGTCCAGCCCGGCGGCGATGCGCCCGGCCACCTGCAGCGTCGGGCTCGTCTCGCCCCGCTCGACCTGGCTGAGCATGGGCGCCGAGACCCCCGAGCGGGTCGCGAGCTCGCGCAGGGACAGGTCCATGGCGTCGCGCAGCGCGCGGATGCGGGGCCCGAGGGCGGGGACGGTCGGATCGGCGACGGCCATCGGCCGCGTACGTTATCGCATACATGCGTCTGTTGTGGGGCCGGTGGGGCATGATGTGCCGATGCCTCAGGTCGTGCGGACCCTGCCGGACACCCTCGTCCTCGGGGCGGGCGGGACGCTCGGGATCGCCTGGCTGCGCGGGATCCTCGCCGGCATCGAGGAGGCGGCGGGCCTGGATCTGCGCCGCTGCGAGCACTTCGTCGGCACCTCGGCCGGCGCGTACGTCGCCGCGTCACTGGCGGCGGGTGAGCCGGCGAGCTCCGGTGCCGGCGACCCGCAGGACGCGCCGGACGCCGCCGGGGAGTTCGAGGCCGCCACGGACGAGCACGAGGTGATCGGGCGCCGCGGGTCCGAGGGCGGGCGCGGCGGCGGTCCGGGCGACAGCGCCCTCGGCCGCCTGGCCGCGCTGGGCCGCGGGACCGCCGCGGCCGGTCGCAGCGGAGCGGCGGGGGCCGCGGCCGGCTCCACCCGCCTGGCCCGCACCGCGACCGCGCCGCTGATCCCGATGGCCGTGGCCGCGGCGGGCCCTCCCGGCGCCGTCGCCCGTGCCGCGGCGCTCGCGATCACCCCGCGCGGCGGGCACACGCCGATCGACATCGCGCGCCGGTCCGCGGAGCTCGGCGCCTTCGACGGGCGCCTGCGCGTGGTCGCCGTCGACCGCCGGCGCGGCAACCGCGTCGTGTTCGGCGCCCCCGGCGCGCCGGAGGCCGGCGTCGGTGAAGCCGTGCTCGCCTCCTGCGCGGTGCCGTGGATCTTCGCCCCGGTCGAGATCGGCGGGCGCGAGTACGTCGACGGCGGCGTCTGGAGCATGTCGAACCTCGACGTCGCCCCCGCCCGGCGCGGCGCGGAGGTCCTCGCGCTCCTGCCGACGTTCCGCCGCGCCCGCTCGCGCGGCGGGGGCGGAGCGGGCGGCGGCGGGCTCGGCCTGCTGCGCGCCGCCGCCCAGGGCGCCGGGCTCGCCGAGCTCCAGGTCCTGCGCGCCCGCGGCGCGCGGGCACGGATCGTCGCGCCCGACGCCGCGAGCGCCGCCGCGATGGGCTCCAACCTGATGGACGCCCGCCGCCGCACGCAGGTCACGGCCGCCGCACGCGAGCAGGGCCGCCGGCTGGCCACCACCGCCCACGCCCCCCGCCAGCGCCCACCCACCACGTCATGACGTGGTCAGCCGGCACCGCAGGCCCGGCGCCGGCGTTGGAAGCTGGCTGACCGGTACGGTGCCCGCCGTGCCAGACGTCGACGCTCTGCTCCGCCGCGCGAGGGGCTCGCGGCTTGCCGATGCCGCCCGCGCGCTGCGCGCGTCACCGCAGGCGGCGGCCGGCCTCGCCGATCCGCCGCAGGACTACACGGAGTGGCTGCGGGCGTGCACGACCGCCGACCTCGAGACGGCAGACGCCCGCGCCGCGCACGACCTCGACTACACGGCCTTCGCAGCCCTCGACGACGACGTCTGGGCGATGCTGCTCAGCCAGGACCACACCGCCTACCCCGGCTTGAAGGCTTTCCTGCCGGCCGTTCCCGACCCCGCCCTGCAGGAGCTGTGGAACGGGGCGAGCGGGGCGCGACTGGCCAACCAGACAAAGACGTTCGTCGCCAAGGTCCGTGAGCGCTTCGCCGAGCATGGCGCCGTGGCGCTGACCGCGGCGACGGTGCTCGACCACGGCGTCGGCTGGGGCCGCATCATCCGGCACTTCGCCCGCTTCGTCCCCGTCGAGCGCCTGCACGGGACGGACCCGGCGGCGATGATCCTCAACGTCTGCCGCCGCGATCGCGTCCCGGCGACGTTGCATCAGACGGCGTTCCTGCCGGAGTCCCTGCCGGTCTCGGACGTCGACCTCGCGTACTGCTTCTCCGTCTTCACCCACCTCTCCGAGCGCGCGGCGGACGTCAACCTCGACGCCCTGCACGCCGCGATGGTGCCGGGCGCGATCCTCGTCGCGACGATCCGGCCGCCCGCCTACGCCGACCTCGTCGACGGGCTGCGCCGCCCGCGCGGCGCCGAGCACGTCTTCCTCCCCCACCCCGCCGAGCCGAGCCATCACCAGTGGGACGGCGGCGAGATGACCTACGGGGAGGCCATCATCGCCGTCGACCACGTGCGCGAGCACTGGGCCCCGCGCTTCACGCTGCTCGACGCCACGCCGCTGGTGGGCGACCTGCACCAGGTCGTCCTCACCCTGCGGCGCACCTGACCCCTAGGGCCCGACGGGCACCTTGTCCGCGTGCGCCTCGTTGGCGAGGAGCCGCTCGCAGTTGGCCAGCGCGCGCACGTAGGCGAGGGCCGCGGCCTCGAGGATGTCCGTGGAGACGCCCTGGCCCGTGGCGACCTTGCCGCTGAGCTCGAGCTGCACGGTCGTCTCGCCCAGCGCGTCCTGGCCGGAGGTGACGCTGTCGACCCGGAACTCGCGCAGCTTCGCGTCGCGGCGGGTGGCGGAGTTGATCGCGCGGAAGATCGCGTCGATCGGGCCGTCACCGGTGAAGTCGCCCTCGACGGGGTTGCCCTCGGCGTCCTGCACGGTGACCCGCGCGTGCGGCGGGCGCCTCGTCGAGGCGTTGACCTCGAAGTCGGCCAGCGTCCACGCGTCCGACTGCCCGCGCAGCTCGTCGGTGACGAGCGCCTCGAGGTCCATCGCCGTGACCTGCTTCTTGCGGTCGGCGACCTCCTTGAAGCGCTTGAAGGCGACGTTGAGCTGGCCACCGTCGACGGGATAGCCGAGCTCCTCGAGCGCCTGCTTGAGCGCCGCGCGACCGGAGTGCTTGCCGAGCACGAGCGAGTTCGCGTCCAGTCCGACGGAGCGGGCGTCCATGATCTCGTAGGTCGAGCGCTCCTTGATGACGCCGTCCTGGTGGATGCCGGACTCGTGGGCGAAGGCGTTGCGCCCGACGATCGCCTTGTTCGGCTGCACGGCGTAGCCCGTGAGGCGCGAGACCAGCCGGCTCGTGCGCGAGATCTCGGTCGTCGTGACGTTCGTGTACAGCCCGCCGACGTCGGCGCGGCGGGTGTCGAGGAGCATCACGACCTCCTCGAGGGAGGCGTTGCCCGCGCGCTCGCCGAGCCCGTTGATGGCGACCTCGACCTGGCGGGCGCCGGCCTGGACGCCGGCGAAGGAGTTGGCCACGGCCAGCCCCAGGTCGTCGTGGCAGTGGACGGAGAGGACGACGTCCCGCAGACCCGGAGCGAGCTCGTACAGGCTCGTCAGGAAGGCCGCGTACTCCTGCGGCATCGCGTAGCCGACGGTGTCGGGGATGTTGATCGTCGTGGCACCCTCGTCGATCGCCGCCTGGACGACCTCGGCGGTGTAGGCGACGTCGGCGCGCGTGGCGTCCATCGGGCTGAACTCGACGTCGTCGACGAACGACTTGGCGTGCGCGACGGCGGCCTTGGCCTGCTCGAGGATGTCCTCGCGCGTCGAGTTGAACTGGTGCTTGATGTGGATGTCCGACGTGGAGACGAACGTGTGGATCCGAGGTCGCTCGGCGTCGCGGATCGCTTCCGCGGCGCGCGCGATGTCCGGTGCCTGCACACGAGCGAGGGCGGCGATGACCGGGCCCTCGACCTGCTGGGCGATCGCCTGCACGGCCTCGAAGTCGCCTGGGGAGGCGATCGGGAAGCCCGCCTCGATGACGTCCGCGCCCAGGCGCGCCAGCTGGTGGGCGATCTCGAGCTTCTCGCCCGTGTTGAGCGAGATGCCCGGCGACTGCTCGCCGTCGCGCAGGGTGGTGTCGAAGATGATGACCCGGTTGGGGTCAGGGGGCGGGTTCATGGTGCTCCTCAGGAGGTCTCGGTCCGGCGGCTTCTCGGTCTGGTTCGCGGCTTCGGGCGGCCGCCACGCGCAGCTATTCCCCCCGCGGGGGGAGGAGGAGAAGTCGAAGGAGGTCGAGGCGGAGTGCCATCTGACGGCGAGTCTAGAACACGAGGTACTCGCGCACCAGACCGGCGAGCGCGGGGACCTCGAACAGGAGCGCGAGCAGCGCGGCATCGAACTCCTCGCCGAACTGGCGGATGCGCTGATAGGGCTCGGAGTCGGGCGCGTCGGCCTCGGACAGGTTGCCGAGGTGGGTGCGGACGCTCGGGTCGTCGAGCATGAGGAGGAACTCCCCGTAGGCGCGCAGGGCGCGGGCGCCCGCGTCCGCCATGCCGAAGAGGAGGAACGCGTCGGCCAGCCGGTCCAGCGGCGGGTCGGTCAGCCGGAGGCTGAGAGCCGCGGGCATCTCGTCGGCGCGCAGGTCGTGGCAGCCGAGCACGGGCAGCAGCCCGCCGGCGAACAGCGCCTTGCGGGAGAAGCGCAGCTTCGCGTGACGCAGCCCCCAGCCCTGGCCGGAGCGGGCGCGCAGCTTGCCCTCGAAGTCGACCGCGATCGTGCGCCAGTAGCGGACGAGGTCGTTGAGGAGGAAGCGCGGGGGACGGAAGTCGCGTTCGTGCGCGGCGAGGTAGGTCCGCACGAGCCGTTCGCGGGCGGCGGCGTGCGCCTCCTCGCCCGCCACCGCGACCGACTCGAGCAGGAACAGCATGCGGCGGGTCAGGTTCGTGTTCGTGTCGCGGTCGAGGCCGATGTTGTCGACGAGCTCGCCGAGGTCGACGACGTCGCCGAACAGCCGCTCGCGGCCCGGCCCCGGGCCGCCGAGCGCGGCCGCGACCTCCGACGGCGTCGGCCGGCTCGTCGAGTCCCAGCGGGCGGCGGTGTGGACGACGATCGCGTCGTCGTCGGAGTCCCCCGTGACCTCGTGCCGGCCCCAGGACCCGAGCAGCACGACCGTCGCGCCGGGGTCCAGCGGGACGTGCTCCAGGCGGGCCCGGCGCTGCTCGAGGCCCCGTCGCGTGCGCTCCCGGGCGGCCGTGATCGGCCCGAACGTCTCCCCCGTGGCGGCGGCGAGGGCGTCGACGCCGGTGGGGGGCTCGTCTGCCACGGCCGGGACGCTACCTGTCGGCGGTTCGCGCGGCGCCCCACGCGCGTGGCCGGACGACGTGGTGGGGCCGACGGACCCGGGCGGTGCGCCGGGCCGACCACGCCACTCGCCGGGAGGGGGTGGTCAGGCCGGCGGACCGCTTCCGGGGGCGCTCAGCCGCAGTGCTCGTAGGCGGTGTCGAAGCCCGCCGACTGGCTCCCGACGGTGATGCCGCCGCCCCAGCGCACGCACGTGCCGCGGGCCTTGACCTTCTTCGGGCCGGCGTAGTAGCGGAAGTTGCCCGAGTCCATGCGCTGTGCGCCGCCCTGCTTCTGGATCGAGGCGCTCACGCTGCCGGCGGCCCGGCCGACGGCCGCGGTCTTGATCGTGGTCACGCAGTTGCGGCCCGTGCGGGCGTTGTACAGCAGGAAGGTGCGGCCGAGCCTGCGCGTCGGGGTCGCGATGCCGTGGCTGTCGATCACCCGGAACCCGCTGCCGCAGATCTGCCCGGGCGTGTACGGGTTCCTGGCGGCGTGCGCGGCCGGGACCGCGGCGGTGCCGAGGGCGGTGACGGCGAGCAGGCCGGCGAGGACAGGTCGTGACGAACGCATGTCCCTCACCCTGCCCGGTCCGCGGGCCGCCCAAGGCCGCTTCTCAGAGAATCCTCACGCCGCGAGCGGCGTCCGCATCAGCGGCAGCCGGGTGCGCGTGGCGCCCGGGGCCTGCGTCGCCCGTGCCGGCGGGATGTCGGCCGCCGTCCAGCGGGACGGTGCGGGCGCTTCGAGGATCCAGGGGACGTCGCGGCAGCGGGCCAGCAGCGGCGCGAAGAGGCGCTCGTCCTCCGGGGTCAGCTCGACGTGGCGACCGCCGCGGATGGAGGACAGGTGGACCTCGCGCAGGCGGCCGCGGAAGCGGTCCAGCAGGTCGGTGGCCAGCGCCATCGTCGGGTCGAGCGTGTGGGCGTGCGCGACGTCGAGGCAGAAGCCCGCGTCGGGCAGCGCCGCGAAGACCGGCTCGAGCTCGGCCACGGTGCGGCCCGTGTGCTTGCGGTCGTCCATGTTCTCGAACACCAGGCGGCGGCCGAGGGCGCGGTAGGGCGCCGGGTCGCGCACGAGGTCGGGATGGGCGATCAGGGTGCGGACGGTCGCCGGCAGGTCCGCGAGCGCCGCGACCCGCTCGGCGTCGCAGCGGCCCGCGAGCCCCTTCACCGGCGTGTGCACGCTCAGATGGCGAAACGGCAGCCGCGGCCCGGCGGCGAGGTAGCGCACCAGCCCGGGAAGCTCGGAGGCGTCATGGGCGGCGAGCTCGACCGCGTGCGTCGAGACGCCCGTCGCGGCGGTGACGAGCGCCGGCCAGTCGTCCCCGCGGCCCAGCACACCGGTCGACGCCCCCATCGGGTGGTGACCGGCGAGCGACGGGACGGGCACGGCGAGCATCGGCCGCGCAAGCTACCCGCAGCGGCGGACGGCGTGGGCGAACGCCGCGCAACGACCGGGAAACAGAAGCGGCGACGTCACACGAGCGCGACGTTGTGCCCGTCGACGAACCCGTCGATGGCCACGATCGCCTGCACGACCTCCTCCGGGAGGTCCTTGTCCGTCGTCAGCACCATCACGGCGGACTGGTCGGCGCGGTCGTCGTCGGTATGGCCGACGACCATCTGCTCGATGTTGACGCCGCGCTCGCCGAGGAGCGTGCCGACCTTGCCGATCATCCCCGGCACGTCCCGGTTGCGGAACACGGCGAGGTGATCGTCGAGCTGGAGGTTGAAGCGCTGGCCCCAGACCTCGAGCAGGTGCGGGCGGTTGCGCCGGCCCACAAGCGTGCCGACGACCCGGACGCTGTCGGTGGAGGACGCGATCGTCACCCGGACGAGGTCGGAGAAGTCGCGCGCGGACGGCTGGCGCGCCTCGGACACGGCGATGCCGCGCTCCTCGGCCAGGGACCCGGCGTTGACGAGGTTGACGCCCTCGTCGACGTGGCCGCCGAGGGCCCCGATCAGGACGGAGAGCGTGAGGAAGCGGGTGTCGCGCTCGGCGACACGTCCGAGGTACTCGATCTCGACCCGCTCGACGGACGAGCCGCCGACGAGGCCGATCGCGAGCTTGCCGAGCTTCGTCGCCAGCGGCACGAACGGCTCGAGCGCCGCCATGTCCTCCGCCGGGATCGCCGGGATGTTGACCGCGGTGGAGACCGACCCGCCCGTCAGCGCGGCCACGACCTGCTCGGCCGTCTGCACGCCTGCGCGGTCCTGCGCCTCGGCGGTGGAGGCGCCGAGGTGCGGGGTGACCACCACGCGCGGGTCGCCGAACAGCGGGTGCCCGGTCATCGGCTCGGAGGGGAAGACGTCCAGCCCGGCGCCGCCGACCTTGCCCGACTCGACGGCGGCCTGCAGGTCGTCGAGGACCAGCAGCCCCCCGCGGGCGACGTTGAGGACGACGACGCCGTCCTTCATCTGCGCGAACGCGGCAGCGTCGAGGAAGCCCTTCGTCTCGGGCGAGTTGGGCAGGTGGATCGTGACGACGTCGGCCTGGGCGTAGAGCTCCTCCGGCGTCTCGGCCTTCTCGGCGCCGAGCTCGCGGACGCGCTCGTCGGAGACGAACGGGTCGTAGGCGAGGACGCGCATGCCGAAGCCCTGCGCGCGGGCGGCGACGAGCTGGCCGATGCGGCCGAAGCCCAGCACGCCGAGCGTCTTCTCGTACAGCTCGACGCCGGCGAGCTTGGAGCGCTCCCACTTGCCCTCGGCCATCGAGGCGTTGGCGCGCGGCACGTTGCGGGCGACGGCCAGCATCAGCGCCATCGTGTGCTCGGCGGCGGAGACGACGTTGGACTGCGGGGCGTTGGCGACGACGATCCCGCGCTTGGTCGCGGCGGGGACGTCGACGTTGTCGACGCCGACGCCGGCGCGGCCGACGACGGAGAGGCGCGTGGCCTTGGCGAGCAGCGCCTCGTCGACCTGGGTGGCCGACCGGATCAGGAGCCCGTCGTAGTCGCCGATGCGCTCCTCGAGCTCGGCCCGGGTCCAGGCGTCGCCGAGGTCGACGTCGAAGTGCTCCCGCAGGGCATCGACCCCGGACGGTGCGAGCTTCTCCGCGACGAGGACGCGCGGACGGACTGAAGTGGTCTCTGCCATGGGCGCTGGCGACGATAGCGGCGGGCCGCGGCGCGGCCGGGCGCGGCGCCTACCGCGCCTGGAGGCGGTCCCGCTGACGCTCGAGCGCGTCGCGGAGGTCCATCTGGGTGATGCCGTTCTCGCTCAGGATGAACCACGCCACCGCCGCGATCAGGGCGAGGGCGAGCACCCCGCCGCCCAGCAGCATCGCCGCGCGGATCTGGCCTGGGCGGCCGGGGCCGCCCGTCGCGGCCTTGCGCTGCGCCGCGCGCCCGAACATCAGCGCCGACAGCCCGAGGATCCCGCTCAGCAGGTACGCCGTCCCGGCCGTGAGCAGCAGGAGCAGCAGCGCGAGGATCCCGACGACGATGCCGACCACGGCAGCCGGGCTCGACGGCGGACGCTCGACGGCCCGGTAGCCGCCCGGCGGGCCGAGCGGCGGGCGTCCGGCATCGGGGGGCGAGGAGCTGGTCCCCGACGACGGCCGCGCCCACAGCGACGGGGGCGCGTCCGCGCCGAGGGACGGCGGGCGGGGTGGCAGCCACCCCGAGCGCTGGGGCTCCTCGTCCGGCACGTCGTCCGGCCTAGAAGTCCTCGTCGATCCAGTCCATCATGCCGCGCAGCTCCTTGCCGACGGTCTCGACCTGGGCCTTCGCGCCGTCGTCGCGCAGCTTGAGGAAGTGCTCCTGGCCGGCGCGGTTCTCGGCGATCCACTCCTTCGCGAACTGGCCGGACTGGATCTCGCCCAGGATGTCCTTCATCGCCTTGCGTGTCTCGTCGGTGACGATCCGCGGACCGCGCGTGTAATCGCCGTACTCGGCCGTGTTGGAGATGGAGTAGCGCATGCCGCTGATCCCCTTCTCGTACATGAGGTCGACGATCAGCTTGAGCTCGTGGAGGCACTCGAAGTAGGCCATCCGCGGGTCGTAACCCGCCTCGACGAGCGTGTCGAAGCCCGCCTGGACGAGCTCGGACGTGCCGCCGCACAGCACGGCCTGCTCGCCGAAGAGGTCCGTCTCGGTCTCCTCGCGGAAGGACGTGTTGATCACGCCGGCGCGGGTGCAGCCGATGCCGCGGGCGTAGGCGAGGGCGAGTGGGAGGGCGTTGCCCGTCGCGTCCTGGTTGACGGCCACGAGGCCGGGGATGCCGGTGCCCTCGAGGTACTGGCGGCGGACGATGTGGCCCGGGCCCTTGGGGGCCGCGAGGGCGACGTCGACGTCCGGCGGCGGGTCGATCTCGCCGTAGTGGATCGAGAAGCCGTGGCCGAACATGAGCAGGTTGCCCTTCTCGATGCCGCCCGCGATGTCGGACTCCCAGACGTCGTGGTGCTTCTCGTCGGGGAGCAGCACCTGGACGATGTCGCCGCGCTCGGCGGCCTCGGCGATCGAGACGACCTCGAGGCCCTCCGCCTTGGCCTTCTCCACGGACGAGGAGTCCGGGCGCAGGCCGACGACGACCTGCACGCCGGAGTCCCGGAGGTTCAGCGCGTGCGCGTGGCCCTGGGAGCCGTACCCGAGGATGGCCACCACCTTGCCCTCCAGCAGGGAGAGGTCGGCGTCGTCGTCGTAGAAGATGTCCTTGTCAGCCATGGGGGCCGAAGCCTACGCGGTGGCTGCCGCGACCCACGTGGCGGCGGGAATGGTCAGCTCCCCGTCCACCTCGAACTCGGCCAGCCGCTCCTGGAGCACGCTGCGCAGGACGTCGCGCTCGCCGTGCGGCAGGCCGGCGATGACCGCCCCCGAGCGCGACATCTCAGTCGTGCGCTCCCACCAGTGGTCGAAGGTCTCGTGGAAGGCGAAGCGGACGACGTCGACGGTGACGTCGTCGACGAACCCCGCCCCGCGCACCAGCTCGAGGATGCGCCCCGCGGGCGCCCACGCGAACTGGCCCGGCTCGTCCGGCGGGGGCGA
The DNA here is from genome assembly GCA_963726825.1 of uncultured Solirubrobacteraceae bacterium. Lineage (GTDB taxonomy): Bacteria > Actinomycetota > Thermoleophilia > Solirubrobacterales > Solirubrobacteraceae > DATLGB01. The sequence goes on from CAVSDT010000002.1 coordinate 1,332,443, forward strand.
CTCGAGGTGGCCGCGCTCGCGCAGCACGTCCCCGACGACGGCCGACCAGCGGTTCTCCTCCGGGCCCGTCCAGGCGGCGAGCACGAGGCGCCCCCCGGGCCGCAGCACGCGGCGGCACTCGCGCAGCGCGGCGCCCGGGTCGGCGGTGAACATCAGGCCCCAGCGGCACAGGACGACGTCCACGGAGCCGGCCTCGAGGTCGATGGACTCCGCGTCGATCTGCTTGAAGCGCGCGTCGCGCACACCCATCTGCGCGGCGCGCTCCTGCGCCTGGGTGAGCATCTCGGGGGCGAAGTCCGAGCAGATCAGCGACCCGCCCGGCTGCGCGAGCTCGAGGGCCATGAAGCCGACCTCGCCGTTGCCCGCCGCAAGCTCGAGCAGGTGCGAGCCGGGCTGGATCTCGGCGGCGTCGAGCATCCAGGCGGTGACGGGCATCGCCTGGCGCATGTGGGTCGGGGTGTGCTTGCCCCACGCCCCGGCGACGCTGCCCCACCCGGTCCGTGAGGCGGCCCGGTAGGCATCGGCGTCGCGCATCCCGGCGACGCTACCGGACGGTGAAGCGCACGAGCGTGCCCCGCTCGGCCGCGTAGCCCTTGGAGGCGTTGCCGACCCCGTCGAGCGTGCGGATCCGGATCGTGTAGGCGCCCTTGCCGAGCCGGACGCCCTTGCGCGTGCGCAGGGAGAAGCTCGAGTCCTTCAGCGTCGCGCGCCGGAACGTGAGCTTCGAGCACCTGGCCTTCTTGAACGCCTTCTTGCCGTACTGCCGGCAGCGCTTGCCGACCTTGCGCGTGAGGGCGATCTCGACCTTCGCGACGCCCGTCGCGTCGGTGTCGGTCCCCTTGATCCTCAGGCGGCGCGAGCGCTTGTAGCGGAGCTTCGTGCCCGCCTTCGGGGCGGTCACGGTGACGGCCGGGGCGGTGACGTCCCTGACCGTGACGGGGGCGATGACGACGTTCGACGGCGCGTTGCGGGCGTCCGCGACGGCCCCCTTGAGGCTGTAGACGCCCGGCTTGGCGTAGACGTGGGTGGCGGTCGGTGAGGCGCCGACCGTCTGCGTCCCGTCGCCCCAGTTGAAGGCGTAGGTCGGGATGGCGTCGCCCGGATCGCGGTCGGTCGGGGTGAGGACCGCGGTGACGGTCTGACCCTCGTCCACGACGCCCGGGTTGACCGTCATCCCGGTCGTCGGAGCGGAGTTGACGAACTGGTCGGCGCCGATGTCGGTCGGGGTCGCCCGGGGCTGGCCGTCGATGTCGGTCGTGGACTCCCCCCCGGCGAGCCCGCCGCCCCTGCCGATCGCCGGCGCGTCGGCGCGCAGGCGGAAGTTGGGGCCGAAGAGCTGGCCGTTGGGCGTGTTCTGCTGCAGCCCGGGGCCGTCGGAGGCGGCGGAGTTCAGCGTGGCCGGCGCGCCGCCGAGCTGGCTGGAGGTCATGGTCGAGGCCGGGTGGACGATCGAGCCCACGACGTTCGCCGTGACCGCGCCGCCGCTGACCGCCGCGCCGCTGGCGAGCGCGAGGCCCGCCGACGCGCCCACGACCGTCGAGTGGCGCAGGGTGACGGTGACGGCCCCGATCGAGAAGCCGATCGGCGCCGGCGCCGGGACCGACGCGCCGCTCGTGGTGGCCCGCACCCCTGCGCCGCCCTGGGCGCCGCCGATGAGGATGGACGAGTCGGCGGTGACGGCGCGGTCCCCCGCGGCGTCGTTGGAGGCCTGCACCGCGTCGGAGCCGGCCTCGGTGGTGGCGACCGTCGAGCGCACGATCGTCGTCGCCGCGCCCGTCGCGGCGATGGCGTCGCCCGTCGTGCTCACGAGCGTGGAGTCGCTGGCCGCGAGCGAGCCGGCGGAGCGCACCAGCGGGACGTCGCCGCCCGCGGTGCGGGTGCCGAGGACGCGGTCGAGCGTCGCACCGCCCGACGCGCCGACGGTGACGCCGGCGGCCGACGGCGCGAGGGTCACCCGCCGCAGGACCGTCCCCACCGCGTCGACGGTGAGCGGGCCGAGGAGGCGGGCGCCGCTTGAGCCGTCGAGGACGAGGCCGGACTTGGCGGCCGGGATCGTGACGCTGTCGGGGTAGTCGCCCGGGGCGAGCGTGATCGTCGTCCCCGCGGCCGCCGAGTCGACGGCGGCCTGCAGACCGCCTGGGGCGGCGGTGTCGGCGGCGGCGGTCGCCGGGGCCAGCAGCAGGGCGAGGGCGGGGATCAGGAGGACGGGCGCGCGGGACACGCGCCCCATCATGGCGCGAGGGGCGGCGCCGAGGCGCCGGTCGCACGCGAAGTCGGTCCGTTGCCGCCCCAGGGCGGCCGGGGCCGAGCTCGCGCCGCCCGCTACAGCGCGCGACGCAGGAGCTTGCCCGAGGCGGTGCGCGGCAGCGGCTCCGTGCGCGTCTCGAACGCCTTCGGGACCTTGAAGCCGGCCAGCCGCGCGCGGCAGAACGCGGAGAGGGCGCCGGCGTCGACGCTCGCCCCGTCGCGGGCGACGACGGTGGCGACGACCGCCTCCCCCCACTCCGCATCCGGGCGGCCGTGGACGGCGACATCGGCGACGGCGGGATGGGCGAGCAGCACGGCCTCCACCTCGGCCGGGGCGACGTTCTCACCGCCCGTCACGATCGTGTCGGCCTTGCGGCCGAGCACGACCAGCCGCCCGCGCTCGTCCAGGCGCCCGAGGTCCCCCGTGCGCAGCTCGCCACCGCCCGCGACGACCGGTCCGGCGACGACGATCTCGCCGTCGGCCTCGACGCGGACGTCCACGCCCTGGAGCGGCCAGCCCGCCGTGTGCGGCTCCCCGGGGGCGGACGTCGTGACCTGCGAGCAGGCCTCCGAGAGGCCGTAGGTCTGGGCGACGGGCACGCCGGCGGCGAGGGCGCGCTCGAGCAGCGGCGCGGGCGCCGGGCCGCCGCCGAGGAGGGCGACGCGCAGGCGCCGCGGGCGGGCGAGGCCCGCATCCAGCACCCGCCCGAGCATCGTCGGGACGATCGAGACGACGGTGGCGTCGCCGCGGTTGAGCCGCTCGGCCACGCGGACGGCGTCGAAGGGTGGCGGCTCGAGCACGACGGTGGTCGCGTACAGCGCGCTGCGCAGCAGCACCATCAGTCCCCCGACGTGGGAGAGGGGCATCGGGCACAGCCAGCGCTCGCGCGGGTCCAGCCCGAGCGCGAGCGCCGAGCCGACGGCGTTGGCGCGCACGTTGCCCCACGTGAGCTCCACCGGCTTGGGGGCGCTCGTCGTGCCGGAGGTGTGCACCACCAGCGCGAGATCGCCGTCACCGCGGTGCGCCGGCGGCAGCGGCGGGCCGGCGAGCAGGGGCGCATCGACGATCGTCGCCAGTCCCCCGGCGCGCGCCGCGCGCTCACCGGGCGCGAGGCGCGGGTCGAGCGGCACCGGCGCCGCGCACAGCCACCAGCAGGCGTGCAGCGCCACGAGGTTCTCGACCGACGGGGCCAGGGCGATCCCCACGCGGTCCCCGGGGCGGACGCCGGCAGCGGTGAGCGTCCCGGCCGCCGCGGCGGCCCGCGCCGCCAGCTCCGCGTAGGGCAACCTGGCGTCGCCGCATTCCAGTGCGGTTCGGTCGGGGTGGCGCAGGGCGGCGGTGGCGAGCCAGCTCACCCCGGCGACGGTACCCTCCCGGGCCCAATGACCGACGTGACGTGGAACCCGCAAGGTGAGTGGACCGACATCCGCTACGAGACCTCCGGCGACGGGATCGCGAAGGTCACGATCAACCGCCCGGAGGTCCGCAACGCCTTCCGGCCCCAGACGATCCGGGAGCTCGCCCACGCCTTCACCCTGGCCCGTGAGGACCCCGGGGTCGGCGTCATCGTGCTCACCGGCGAGGGGCCGCTCGCGTTCTGCTCCGGCGGCGACCAGCGCGTCCGCGGCGACACGGGCTACGAGGACGGCTCCAGCGCGCCCACGGGCCGCTTCGACGTGACCGACTTCCAGGTCCAGCTGCGCCGCACCCCCAAGCCCGTCGTGGCGATGGTGGCCGGCTACGCGATCGGCGGCGGCCATGTGCTGCACCTGTGCTGCGACCTGACGATCGCGGCCGACAACGCGCGCTTCGGCCAGACCGGCCCGCGCGTCGGCTCCTGGGACGGCGGCTTCGGCGCGTCGCTGATGCGCGACCTCATCGGGCCCAAGCGGGCGAAGGAGATGTGGCTGCTCTGCCGCCAGTACGACGCGTCGCAGGCGATGGCCATGGGCCTCGTCAACACCGTCGTGCCGCTGGCCGAGCTCGAAGCCGAGACCGTGAAGTGGTGCCGCGAGATGCTCGCCCTCTCCCCCTTCGCCCTGCGGCTGGTCAAGTCGTCGTTCAACGCGCACGAGGACGGCTACACGGGCATGCAGCAGCTCGCGCACGACACGAACCTCCTCTTCTACGGCTCCGACGAGGCGCGCGAGGGCCGCGAGGCCTACAAGGAGAAGCGGGCCCCCGACTTCGAGCGCTTCCCGCGCCGGCCGTGAGCACCGCCGCCGAACGCCCCAGCGCGGTGCGCATCTGGCTGATGGCCGCGCGCCCGCGGACGCTGCCGACGGGCGCGGCGCCCGTGCTCGTGGGGACGGCGCTGGCCGGCCAGCAGGGCACGTTCCGGCCGCTGACCTTCATCGCCGCGCTGCTCGGCTCGATCCTCATCCAGGTCGGCGCGAACCTCTCCAACGACTACTCCGACGCGCGCCGCGGCGCCGACACCGACGAGCGCCTGGGTCCCGTCCGGGTCACCGCCGGCGGCCTCGTCCCGCCACGCCAGGTGATGATCGCCACCTACGTCGCCTTCGGCGTCGCCGTGCTGCTGGGCGTCTACCTCATCGCGACCTCCGGCTGGGAGCTCCTGCTCGTCGGCGTCCTGTCGATCCTCGCCGGCGTCCTCTACACGGGCGGCCCGCGGCCCTACGGCTACGAGGGGCTCGGGGAGATCTTCGTCTTCCTCTTCTTCGGCGTCGCCGCGGTGGCCGGCTCCTACTTCGCGCAGGTCGAGCACTGGGACTGGCAGGCGTTCGCGCTGTCGGTGCCCGTCGGCCTGTTCGCCGCCGCGGTGCTCGTGGTCAACAACGTGCGCGACCTCGACACCGACCGCAAGGCGAACAAGCGCACGCTGGCCGTCCGGCTCGGTCGCGACCGCACCCGGGCGATGTACGCCACGATGCTGCTGCTCGGCTACGTGACCGCGCTGATCCCGTGGATGTTCGGCGCACTCGACGCCTGGCTGCTGCTGCCGTGGCTGTCGCTGCCGATCGGGCTGCGGCTGATCAAGACCGTGCGCGAGCACCAGGACGGGCCGACGCTCAACCGCGCCCTCGCCGGGACCGCGATGGTCGAGCTGGTCTTCTGCCTGCTGCTCGCAGCCGGCGTGCTGCTGTCCTGATGCGCGTCGTGGTCGAGCCCGTCCGCCTGCGCCTGCGGACGCCGCTCGTCTCGTCGTGGGGGACGCTGCGCGAGCGCGAGCTCCTGCGCGTCACGGTGACCGACCGCGACGGGCAGACCGGCCACGGCGAGGCGGCGTCCCTGGAGCCCTACGACGGGATCGAGCCCGCCGCCGTGCGCGCCGCGCTGGACGCCTACGCCGCCGTGCTGGCCGCCGCGACGCCGGGCGCCGGGCCCGACGAGCTCGTCGCCGCCTGCCGCGCCGAGCGCGACCTCCCCGCGGCGCTGGCCGGCATCGACCTCGCGCTGTGGGACCTCGAGGGCCGCCGCGCCGGGCAGCCCGTCCACAACCTCCTGCACCCCCAGGGCGGGGTCCCGGCGTCCGTCCCGGTCAACGCGACGATCGGCGCCGAGGACCGGGCCGGCGCGGCCGAGCAGGCCGCCGACGCGGCGGGGCGCGGCTTCGCGACCGTCAAGGTCAAGGTCGGGCTCGGCGATGACGCGGGCCGCGTGGCCGCCGTGCGCGCCGCGGCCCCGCACGTCGCGATCCGCGTGGACGCCAACGGCGCCTGGACGACCCCGGCGGAGGCGCTGGCCAACCTGCGCGCGCTGGAGTCGCTCGGCCTCGAGTACGCCGAGGAGCCCGTCCACGGGGTCCATGCGCTGCGTGCCGTGCGGGCCGAGTCGCCCGTCCCCATCGCGATGGACGAGACGGCCGCCGAGCCGGGTGCGTCCTCCGCGGGCGCCGCCGACGCCGTGTGCCTGAAGATCAGCCGCTGCGGCGGCATCTCGGGGCTGCTGCGGGAGGCGGGCGAGGCCCGCGCCGCCGGCGCCACGGTCTACGTGGCCTCGACCTACGACGGGCCGCTCGGGATCGCGGCCGCGCTCCATGCGGCGGCCGCGCTGGCCGCCGACGGGCCGGTCGCCGCGTGCGGGCTGGCCACGCTCGGCGCGTTCGCCGACGTCCACGACCCGTTCGAGCTGCGCGACGGGGCACTCGTGGTGCCCACGTCGCCCGGGCTCGGCGTCTAGGAGCGCTCCACCACGTAGTCGATGCAGGCCGTGAGGGCCTTGACGTCGTCGGGCTCGACCGCCGGGAACATGCCGATGCGCAGCTGGTTGCGGCCGAGCTTGCGGTAGGGCTCCGTGTCGACGATGCCGTTGGCGCGCAGCGTCTTCGCGACCGCGGCGGCGTCGACGGCCGCGTCGAAGTCGATCGTGCCGACGACGAGCGAGCGGTGGGCCGGCTCGACGACGAACGGGGCGGCGAAGCTCGAGGCCTCGGCCCAGCCGTACAGGGCGTCGGAGGAGGCGGTGGTGCGCGAGACGCACCAGTCCAGGCCGCCCTGGCCGTTCATCCACTCGACCTGGTCGGCGAGCAGCAGCAGGGTCGCGACGGCCGGCGTGTTGTAGGTCTGGTCCTTGACGGAGTTCTCCAGCGCGGTCTTGAGCGAGAGGAACTCGGGGATCCAGCGGTCGCCGGCGGCGTCGATCTCCTCGATGCGCTGCTGGGCGGCGGGGCTCAGGAGGGCGAGCCAGAGGCCGCCGTCGGCGGCGAAGCCCTTCTGGGGGGCGAAGTAGTAGGCGTCGGTGTCGGCGACGTCGACGGGCAGGCCGGCGGCGCCGGAGGTGGCGTCGACGAGGACGAGCGCGTCGCCGTCGGGCCGGCTGACCGGGACCATCACCCCGGTGGAGGTCTCGTTGTGGGCCCAGCCGACGACGTCGGCGCCGTCCTGCGAGCGCACGGGCGGCGCCGTGCCGGGATCGGTGCTGTCGACGGTCGGATCCGACAGGAACGGGGCCTGCTTCACGACGGTGGCGAACTTGGAGGAGAACTCGCCGTAGGTGAGCAGGTGCGCCCGGTCGCGGATGAGGCCCGCGGCGGCGGCGTCCCAGAACGCGGTGGTGCCGCCGTTGCCGAGCGCGACCTCGTAGCCGTCGGGCAGCGAGAACAGGTCGGCGAGACCGGAGCGGATGCGTCCCACGACGTCCTTGACCGGCTTCTGGCGGTGGGAGGTGCCCATCACGGCGCCGGCCTCCGCGAGCTTGGCCAGCTGCTCGGGGCGGACCTTGGACGGGCCGCAGCCGAAGCGGCCGTCGGCCGGGCGCAGGTCGGCGGGGATCTCAAGCGGGGTGTCGGGCACGACGGCGTCCTCTCGGTGGGGATGGGATGCCCAGGCGCGCGGCGGTGCTGCGGCCAGTCGCTTCCCGGTGGTGGGTCCACCTCAGGGCGCCAGTCGCGACGGCTCCGCCAGCGTACTGCCCAGGGTCCGTCACGTTCGTGTGGGTGGACACCTCCGACGTGCCTCACCCCGTGCCGGCGATCGCCTCCGCGACGGCGTGCGGCTGCTCCAGCTGAACGGCATGACCGGCGTTGGGGACGACCACGACCCGGGCGTCCGTGATCGCGGCGGCCATCTCCTCGGCGAGCGCGCGGAACTTCTCGTCGCGCTCGCCGGCGATCAACGTCACGGGCATCGTCAGGTCCCCCAGCCGCTCCCACAGCGGCTGCATCTCCCCCGTCCCCATCCCGCGCAGGGCGGCGGCGTACCCCGCCGCGGTCCCGCGCAGGCGGTCCTCGCGGGCGAAGGTCGCGATCGCCCGCGGCTGGCCGGCGAACAGCGGCTGCTTGCCCCACTCGTCCACGAACGCCTCCAGCCCCTCCGCCTCGATGCGGTCGGCGAGTGCGCGGTCGGCCGCGGCGCGGGCGTCGCGCTCCTGCGCGTCCGCGATGCCCGGCGAGGCGCCGACGAGGACCAGGCGGGTGATCCGCTGTTGAAGCGCGAGCGCGGCATGGAGGGCCAGCCGGCCGCCCATGGAGTAGCCGGCGAGCGCGAAGCGCGGCGGCTTGAACGCGCGCACCCAGGCGCTCACGCCGTCGAAGGTCGCCGGCCGCCGTTCGCTCGCCAGGCCGTGCCCCGGGAGGTCGGGGGCGACGCAGCGGTAGCGTTCGCCGAGGGCGTCGACCACCGGCGCCCAGGCGCGCCCGGTCTGCGTGAAGCCGTGCAGGAGAAGCAGATCGCCGCGCATGACGCCCGTAACCATCGCATGACGCCGAACGACACCTACCTGGGCCTGCGCGCCTTCTGCGACGAGCTGGTGCGCTCGGGCGTCCGCCACGCGGTGACCTCCCCCGGCTCGCGCTCCACGCCGCTCGTGCTGTCGCTCGCCCGCGAGCGTGGGCTGACGGCGCACTCCGTCATCGACGAGCGGGACGCGGGCTTCGTCGCCGTCGGCCTCGCCAAGGCGACGGGCGCGCCCGCCGTGCTGGCCTGCACGAGCGGGACGGCGGCGGCCAACTACGCGCCCGCGGTGATCGAGGCCTACGAGGCGCGCGTCCCCCTGATCGTCCTCACCGCTGACCGCCCGCCCGAGCTGCGCGACAACGGCGCGGGACAGACGATCGACCAGGTCAAGCTCTACGGCCGCGCCGCCAAGTGGTACCTCGAGATCGACGACGCGCCCGCCACGCCGGCCCGGATGCGGTGGCTGCGCCAGCTCGCCTGTCGTGCGGCGCTGCTCGCGCGCTCCGGCGTCCCGGGACCCGTCCACCTCAACTGGGCGCTGCGCGAGCCGCTCGTGCTCGACGCGCCCCTGCCCCCCGACGAGCCGGGCGGCGGCGGGCGGCCGGGCGGCGTCCCGTGGCTGCAGGCCGCGGACACCGGCGTTGCCCCGTTGAACGGTGCGCGCCGCCCCGTGATCGTCGCCGGCCGCGTCGAGCACGCGGGCGGCGTTGTGCTGGCGTCCGACGCGGCCGCCGCCGGCATCCCCCTGCTCGCCGACCCCCTCTCGGGCGCCCGTCGCGCTGGCGCCGTGGCCCACTACGACGCGTTCCTGCGCCATCCGGACACCGCCGCCGGCCTGCAGCCCGACGCCGTCCTGCGAATCGGCGACCTGCCGGTCTCCAAGCCGCTGCGTCAGTGGCTCGCCGGCCTGGACCCGGCCGTCCCCCAGTACGCGCTCACCGGGCCGGAGGACCTCAAGGACCCGGACGGCGTCGTCAGTCACCTGCTCTCGTCCGGCGTCGACCTCGCCGCCGATCCGGAGCCGGGCTGGCTGGACGCCTGGCGCCGGGCCGACGCCGCGCTGCCGGCCGTGCGTGCCGTCTGGGCCGCCGGGCTCAGCGAGCCGCTGGTCGCCGAGCGCGCGCACGCCGCGCTGGGCGCCGACGACACGCTCGTCGTCGCCGCCTCGATGCCGATCCGCGACGTCGACACCTTCCTCCCCGCCCGCGACGACGGCCCGCGGGTGCTCGCCAACCGCGGCGCCAACGGCATCGACGGGACGGTCGCCACGGCCCTCGGCGTTGCGGCAGGCCGCCCCGGCCGCACCCTGCTGCTCACGGGCGACGTCGCGCTCCATCACGACATCGGCGGGCTGCTCGCCGCCCGGCGCCTCCCGGCGCAGCTCGCGATCCTCGTGATCGACAACGACGGCGGCGGGATCTTCGACTTCCTCCCCGTCGCGGGCGAGGGCGCCGACTTCACCGAGCACGTCACCACCCGGCACGGGATGGCGGTGGCGGACGCCGCGCGGCTGGCCGGCGCCGCGCACGAGCACGTGACGGACCCGGCGCGCCTGGACGGCGCGGTGGCCGACGCGCTCGCTTGCGACGGCGTGGCGATCGTCGAAGTGCGCACGGATCGGGCGGCCAACGTGGCGCTGCATCGCGCCACCTGGGCGGCCGTCGCGGACGTCTTGCACGACTGAACCGCTTAACCTCCGCGCTGAACCGCTTCACCTCCTGAGCAGGGGAATAGCGTCGGTTCCATGACGCCCGAGGACGCCACCGGAAGCCTCGCCGAGGCCCGGCAGCGCACCCTGTCGCTCGTCGCGCCGCTGAGCGACCACGACGTCGAGCGGGTGACGAGCCCGATCCTGTCTCCGCTGGTGTGGGACCTCGCGCACATCGCGGCCTACGAGGACCTGTGGATCGCGCACCGCCACGGCGGCGCCGAGCTCCTCCATCCCGAGCTGGCGGCGATGTACGACGCGTTCGAGACCCCGCGCGCCGTCCGCGGCGACCTTCCCCTGCTCAACCGCGACCAAGCGGGGCGCTACCTCGCCGACGTCCGCGGGCGCACCACCCAGGTGCTCGCCGACCGCGGCGTCGGTGACGGCGTCGCGGTCGAGCTCGTGCTCCGCCACGAGCTCCAGCACACCGAGACGATGCTGCAGGCGATCGAGCTCGCCGGCCTGGACGTCACGGCCGGCCTGCCGCCCGCACCCGCTCCGGCACCGGGCAGCGGATGCACCGGGCTGGAGGCCGTCGACGTCGCCGCGGGGGCGTTCCTGCTCGGGGCACGCTCCGGCGGCTTCGCCTACGACAACGAGCGCCCGGTCCGTCAGGTCGGCACCGGCGCGTTCCGGATCGCCCGCGTGCCCGTGACCAACGCGACGTTCCTGCGCTTCGTCGAGGGCGGCGGCTACGAACGGCGCGAGTGGTGGTCCGCCGAGGCGTGGCAGTGGAAGCAGGAGCACGACATCACGCACCCCTTCGGGTGGGTGCGCGCGGACGGGGCGTGGCAGCAGCGGCGCATCGACGGCGTCCGCCCGCTGGTCGGCGACGAGCCCGTGGTCCACGTCTCCTGGTTCGAGGCCGACGCCTTCGCCCGCGCCCATGGCGCGCGGCTCCCCACCGAGGTGGAGTGGGAGAAGGCGGCGACCTGGGACCAGGCGAGCGGCGAGACCCGGCTGTTCCCCTGGGGCGACGAGCCGGCCAGCGCCGGGGACGGCCGGGCGAACCTCGACCACGCCGGCCACGGGCCTGCCGTCGTCGGCGCCCACCCCGGCGGCGCCGCCCCGTGCGGCGCGCTCGGGATGCTCGGGGACGTGTGGGAGTGGACCGCCTCGACGTTCGGCGGCTACCCCGGCTTCATGCCGTACCCGTACAGGGAGTACTCCGAGGTCTTCTTCGGCGACCGCTACCGCGTCCTGCGCGGCGGCTCCTGGGCCACTTGCGCCCGCGTCGCGACACCGACCTTCCGCAACTGGGATCTGCCGCAGCGGCGCCAGATCTTCTCCGGCATCAGATTGGCATGGGACGCATGAGCTCCACCTCCGAGACCCACCTCTCCGGCGCGCGCACGCTCGCCGACGACGTCCTCGACGGCCTGACCCGCCCGTTCAAGGAGCTGCCGCCCAAGCACCTCTACGACGCCCGCGGGTCCGAGCTCTTCGACCGCATCACCGAGCAGCCCGAGTACTACCCGACGCGCTGCGAGCGCTGGATCCTCGAGCACGAGGGCGCCGCCATCCTCGCGACCGCCGGCGCCGGCGAGCTCGTCGAGCTCGGGTCCGGGTCGGCCGAGAAGGCCCAGCTGCTGCTGGCCACCGGCCGCGTGGAGCGCTACGTCCCCTTCGAGGTGTCCGAGTCGGCACTGGAGGCCGCTGCCGCGGCGCTCGCCGTCGAGCACCCCGGGGTCGCGGTCCACGCCGTCGCCGGGGACTTCGAGCGCCACCTGGACCGGCTGCCGGACGCCGGTGAGCGGGGCCGCGTCATCGCGCTGCTCGGGGGCACCATCGGCAACTTCACCCCTGGCGCGCGGCGGCGCTGGCTGCGGGGACTCGCCGAGCGCCTCGGCCCGCGCGACTCGCTGCTCGTCGGCGTCGATCTCGTCAAGGACATCGAGGTGATGGAGGCCGCCTACGACGACGCCGCCGGCGTCACCGCCGCCTTCGAGAAGAACGTCCTGGCCGTGGTCAACCGGGAGCTCGACGCCGACTTCGATCCCGACCGCTTCGAGTACGTGGCCTTCTTCGATCCCGACCGCGAGTGGATCGACATGCGCCTGCGGGCCGACCGGGCCCACACCGTCACCATCGGTGCCCTCGACCTCGCCGTCGCCTTCGCCCGCGGCGAGGAGCTGCGCACGGAGATCTCGACGAAGTTCACCCGCGAGCGGGTGCAGCAGGACTGGACCGCCGCGGGCCTCGAACCGGTCGGCTGGTGGACGGATCCCAAGGGCTGGTTCGCGCTGACGCTCGCGCGCGCCGTGCCGTCGTAGGCCGGGACGCCGGGGGTCGGGCGCCCGTCGGGCCGCCTGACGGCCCCGCGGCGCCGTCAGGCGGCCAGGACCGGCAGCAGCGCCTGGAGCTTGATCTCGGTCTCCGCGAGCTCGGCGACCGGGTCGGAGTCCGCGACGACACCGACGCCCGCGAAGCAGCGCGCCTCGGTCCCGCGCAGCAGCGCGGACCGCAGGCCCACGCAGAACTCGCCGTCCTCGGAGGAGTCCGTCCAGCCGATCGCGCCGGCGTACCAGCCGCGGTCCATGCCCTCGAGGGCGGGGATCGTGGGAACGGCCGCGGCGTGCGGCTCGCCGCCGACGGCAGGCGTCGGATGCAGGCGACCGGCGAGCTCGACGGCGCCGACCGGCTCGCGCAGCTGGGCGCGGATCGGTGTCGCGAGGTGCTGGATGTTGGCGACCTTGATGACCGTCGGCTCGTCGGCCGCGGCGACCCAGACGGACGCGGGCCGCAGGGTGCGGGAGATCCGGCGCGTGACGATGTCCTGCTCCCCGCGGTCCTTGGCGGACTGCAGCAGCTGCTCGCCGAGGTGGGCGTCGACGGCCGGGTCGGCCGAGCGGCGGGTGGAGCCCGCAAGGGCGACGGTCTGGGCACGCATCCCGTCGCGGCGCACGAGCAGCTCGGGCGAGGCGGCGACGAAGGCGGCGTCGCCGCGGCCGACGAGGACGCAGAAGCACTCGCGGAACGCGCCCCGCAGGACGTCGAGGACGGCGGCGGCGTCGTGGTCGGTCGCGCTGTGCACGGCGACCTCACGGGCGAGCACGACCTTCTCGAACGCCCCGGAGCGGATCCGCTCGACCGCGCGGGCGACGGCCTCCACGTAGTGCTCGGGCGGGAGCGTGGAGGCGATGGCGGCGTGCGCGGCCGGATCGGGGTCCAGCAGCGGCAGGGGGCGCTCGCTGAGCTCGCCGAGCCGACCTTGGAGCCGGGCGAGCAGCTCCTGCGCGTCGTCGTCGGCCTCGGCCACGGCGGCGACGGTCAGCTGCACCTCGCCGCGGCGGCGGCGGACCGCGACCTCGGGGACGTGGAGGGACGCCGCGGGGAAGCCGCGCCAGTGGTGGGCGCGGCCGCCGTCGGGGGCGAAGGCGAAGCCGCCGACGGCGACCGGGACGTCGTCGCCGGCGAACGCCGTGGCCGTCAGGGCGCGCCAGTCGGCGGCGACGCGCTCGAAGCGGTCCTCGCCGTGGGCGTCCAGCGCACGGACGCAGCCGAGGGCGGCGAGGGCGAACCCGTCGCGGGCCGGCTGCTCGAGGCAGGTGTAGGGCTCACCGGCGCGGCGGGAGGCGACCACGAGGGCGGAGGGATCGGTGTCCGCGGGAAGCGGGATCGTCAGCGCGGCGAGGGTGCCGCCGCGGCGTCGCGCGCGCGCGACCGCACGTTCGAGCCGACGCTGCAGCGTCGCGCGCTGGTCCTCGTCGAGGGCGATCCCCCCGGGCCGGGTGAGCGTGGTCGGGGCCACGACTCACACGGTAGACGGGGCGGCTGCGGCGATGCGTGACATCGGCGCCACTCCCGTGGCACGAGGTGGTCGGGGTTGACCGCGCGATCCGCGGTCAACCCCGACCACCCCATGGGGGAACGGGATCAGGTCTCGCCGCGGCCGCGGGCGATCGCGATCTCGCCCGTGTGCGCCATCTCGATCAGCCCGAACGGGCGGACGAGACGCTCGAAGTCCGCGATCCGCGCGGCGTCCCCGACGACCTCGACGATGATCGAGCGGCGGGAGACGTCCACGACGCGTCCCTCGAAGATCTGCACGAACTGCAGGATCTCCTGGCGGGCGGCGGCGTCGGCGGAGAGCTTGAACACCGCGAGCTCGCGGGCGATCGTCTCGTCCGGCTCGAGGTCGCGGATCTTGATCACGTTGACGAGCTTGTGCAGCTGCTTCGTGACCTGGTCGATCGGGTGCGCGGCACCGTCGAGGGTCAGCGTGATGCGCGACAGCGTCGGGTCGTCGGTCGGGCCGACGACGAGCGTGTCGATGTTGAACCCGCGCCGGGCGAACAGGCCCGCCACGCGCGTGAGCACGCCCGGCTTGTTCTCCACCAGCACGGAGAGGATGTGCTTGCGCCCCGTGCGGAAGCCCGCCGTGGCGTGCAGCTCCGCGAGGGTGACGATCTCCTTGGTCCCTGGCTCGCCCACCGCTCAGCCCACCATGTCCCGCGCCGCGGCGCCCGGGGAGATCATCGGGTACGTGTTCTCCTCGCGCGTGACCCGCACGTCGACGAAGGCGGGTCCGGGGGCGTCGAGGATCGCCTTGAGGTCCTCCACGAGGGTGCCCTTCTCCGTCAGCCGGTGGCCGGGGATGCCGTAGGCCTCGGCGAGCTTGACGAAGTCCGGCCACTGGCCCGTCTCGACGGACGAGTAGCGCTTGTCCCAGAACAGCTCCTGCCACTGGCGGACCATGCCGAGGTAGCCGTTGTTGAGGAGGACCACCTTGACCGGCAGCTGGTTCTCGGAGATCGTCGCGAGCTCCTGGATGTTCATCTGGATCGAGCCGTCGCCCGAGACGCAGACGACGAGCTCGTCGGGGTGGGCCATCTGCGCCCCGAGGGCCGCGGGCAGGCCGAAGCCCATCGTGCCGAGGCCGCCGGAGTTGATCCACGTCCGGGGCTCGGAGTAGTGGTAGTACTGCGCCGCCCACATCTGGTGCTGGCCGACGTCTGAGGTGATGATCGCCGAGCCGCCGCCGACGACCTCGTACAGGGCCTCGATCGCGCGCTGAGGCTTGATCTCGCCGTCGGCGGAGTCGTCGTAGCGCAGCGGGTGCTGGGTCTTCCAGCGCTCGATGCGCTCGTTCCACTCGCCGAGGCGGTCGCCGTCGGCCTCGAGCTTGCCGTACTCCTCCGCCAGGCGGGCGAGGATGTTCTTCGCGTCGCCGACGATCGGGATGTGCGCCGGGACCGTCTTGGAGATCTCGGCGGGGTCGACGTCGATGTGGATGAACTTCGCGCGCGGGGCGAACTCGGACACCTTGCCGGTGATGCGGTCGTCGAAGCGGGCGCCGACGGCGACGATCAGGTCCGCCTCGTCCATCGCGTAGTTGGCCGCGCGGGTGCCGTGCATCCCGAGCATGCCGAGCCACTGCGGGTCGGGCGCCGGGTAGGCGCCGAGCGCCATCAGCGTGCAGGTGACGGGGAAGCGGTCAGCCCGCACGAGGGTGCGCAGCTCCTCGGAGGCCCCGGCGTTGATCACGCCGCCGCCGGCGTAGATGACCGGCCGGCGCGCGTTGGCCATCGCCTTGGCGGCGAGGCGGATCTGCTTCTGGTTGCCCTCCGTGGTGGGCTGGTAGCCCGGGAGGTTGACGTCGGTGACCGGCTTGTAGTCGATCTCGGTGCGCGAGAGGTCCTGCGGCAGGTCGATCAGCACCGGGCCGGGACGGCCGGTGCGGGCGATGTGGAACGCCTCGTGGACGACGCGCGGGATCTCCTGCGGGTCCTGGACCATGAAGGAGTGCTTGACCGACGGCATGGTCATGCCGAACGTGTCGGCCTCCTGGAAGCCGTCCGTGCCGAGCAGCTCCGTGCGCACCTGGCCGGTGAAGAACACGACGGGGACCGAGTCCATCATCGCGTCCGTCAGCGGGGTGACGATGTTCGTCGCGCCGGGGCCGGAGGTCGCGAAGCAGACGCCGACCTTGCCCGAGGCCTTCGCGTAGCCCTCGGCCGCGTGCCCACCGCCGGCCTCGTGGCGGACGAGGACGTGCTTGATGCCGCCGTCGTAGAGCGCGTCGTAGGTGGGGAGGTTGGCGCCGCCCGGGTACCCGAACACGACGTCCACCTCTTCGGCCTTGAGGCAGTGGATGATGGCGTCGACAGCGCGCATCCAGGCGATTCTACGGGCTCGATCGAGCGGCTAGCGGATCAGTTCGTCCCAGGCGTCGGCCCAGGCCCCGTAGGTCCGGCACGCCGCCCCCCGGCCGTCGCCGCAGGCGCGCGTCGGGGTCCGCCACAGGTTGACGTCCTCCCAGTAGGAGGCGTCGCCGGCCGACAGCTCGTCGCAGCGTTCGGCGTGGGCGTCGTCGATCGCGCAGACGCGGCGGTTGGCGGGCGCGCCGCCGGCATGCTCGGCGACCTGCGCGTTGACCGCCGGCGTGAGGAGGTGCTGCATCCAGCGGTACATGCAGCTCGGGTGCCGGGCCTTGGTCGAGACGGCCCAGGCGTCGACGTAGCCCGTGGTGCCCTCCGACGGCTCGATGGCCTGCACCTTCACGGGCGGGTCCTCGGCGCGCAGGCGGGAGGCGACGCCGTGCGGGCCGTACCCGATCACGGCTTCGCCGTCGCGAAGGGCGTCCTCGAGCTCGTCCGGCTGGCGCCAGTAGCCGCCGACGTAGCGCTTCTGCGAGTACAGGACGGAGGTGGCGGCCGCGAACTGGTCGCGTCCCAGCTCGAAGGGGTTGGTGATCTCGAGGTCCGGCTGCTTCTTGACGGCGTAGATCGCGGCGTCGGCGATCAGCATCGGATCGTCGGGCATCATCAGCCGGTCGCCGTAGGACGCGGCCTGTGGCGGGTCGAAGAGCGCCGAGGCGGAGCGGATCGTGCCCGGCAGCCGGTCGCGGCGCCACATGATCTCGTTGACCGCTCGATCGACGGGGACGGCGAAGACGCGGCCGCCGGCGACCTCGACGGCCTCCTTGCGCAGGTCGTCGAAGACGTCGGGGTAGGCCCGCAGCAGGGACGTGTTGATCGGCGCGATCGCCCCACTGGTGATGAGCGGCACCGTGACGTCGCCGGTGAGGGCGCCCCCGTCGTAGCGGCCGCTGGCCAACGCCTTCGCCAGGGCGCGCGAGTCGCGCACGGTCGTGACGTCGACCCGGCAGCCGCTGCGCGCCTCGAAGCCGGAGACCCAGTCCAGGCCGCCGGCCCCCGTCCCGTCCTGCACGACGCCCGGGCGGGCGACGAGCTCGAGGCGGCCCTCGGCGCGGCCGAGGCGCTCCAGCGGGCGCACCCCGTCGGGAGGCGTGACGGTGCCGACGGCGGGGCGATCGCGCTTCGTGTCGACCTTCGCGCCACCGCACCCGGCGACGAGCGCGGCGAGGATCGCGAGCAGCGCCACCGGAAGGAGACGAAGCACGGCGACCCGGCGACCCGACGTCATGGCGCGGGAATGTAACGGGCGGCATGATGCGGGCATGACGACGACGACCGACTCCCGCTTCTGGCACCCGTTCGCAGACATGGGCGCCGTGCGCACGCAGGAGCTGACCATCGACCGGGGCGAGGACGTCTGGGTCTTCGACGAGGCCGGCACGCGCTTCCTCGACGCGACGGCGAGCCTGTGGTACTGCAACGTCGGGCACGGGCGGCCGGAGATCGCGGCGGCCGTCGCGGAGCAGATGGGCCGCCTGGAGGCCTACAGCGCGTTCGGCGACTTCGGGAACGCACCGGCGAGAACGCTCGCCGACCGGCTCGCCGCGCTCGCCCCGATGCCCGACGCGCGCGTGTTCCTCACGTCCGGGGGCGGCGACTCCATCGACACCGCCGCCAAGCTCGTGCGCCGGTTCTGGATCGAGTCGGGCGCGCCCGAGCGCGACGTGCTGCTCGTGCGCAACCACGGCTATCACGGCACCCACGGCTACGGCACGTCCCTGGCGGGGATCGAGGCCAACAAGACGAGCTGGGGCCCGCTGATCGGCGACGTCTCCGTCGTCCCCCACGACGACGCCGCGGCGTTGCGGGCGGAGGTGGAGCGCGTCGGGGCCGACCGCGTCGCCGCGATCTTCCTCGAGCCGGTCATCGGCGCCGGAGGCGTCTACCCGCCGCCGGAGGGCTACGTCCAGGCCGTCGCGCAGCTCTGCGACGAGACGGGGATCCTCCTCGTCTGCGACAGCGTCATCTGCGGCTTCGGCCGACTCGGCACGTGGTTCGGCATCGAGCGCTTCGACGTCGAGCCGGACCTGATCACCTTCGCCAAGGGCGTCACGAGCGGCTACCTCCCGCTCGGCGGTGTCGCGGTGACCGGCAAGGTCGCCGCCCCGTTCTTCGACGCCGCCGGCGGCCCGATCTTCCGCCACGGTGCGACCTACGCCGGGCACGCGACGTGCTGCGCCGCCGCGCACGCGAACCTCGACCTGCTGGAGCGCGACGGCCTGCTCGCCCGCGGGCAGGAGCTGGAGGGCGACCTGCTCGCCGCGATGGAGGCCGTCGCCGACCATCCCGCCGTCGGCGAGGTGCGCGGCGGCACGGGGCTGATGGGCGCGGTCGCGATCGCGCCCGACGTGATGTCCTCGGTCCCGGGCGCCCCTGCGAAGTTCGCCATGGGTGTCCGCGCGGCGGGTGCGCTGGTGCGGCCGCTGGCGGCCGGCGTCGCGATGTCACCGCCGCTGACGGTGACGCAGGAGCACCTCGACCTGCTGACGGAGGCGCTCGCCGCCGGCCTGGACGGGCTGACGGCTTGAGCTAGCGGCCGCGGCGGACCTGGCCCATCGCCCACAGGATCGCGAGGCCCGCGACGAAGATGGCGACGATGAACAGGACGGACTGGATGAGGCCGATGACGGCGCCGAAGGCGAGGCGCGCGATCAGCACGACCGCGATGGCGATGACCGCGTAGCCGACCACCCGGCGGCCCAGCGTGGTCATCCGCGTTCCGAAGGGCTGGCGCTCCGGCATCCGTTCCATGCTCTGAGGGTATGGCACGTAGGATCCCCCTCCATGGCTGATCTCGGCGAGATGCGCTCGGCCCTGTCGAACGGACTCATGCGCCTGATGAAGGAGCACTACGGCAAGGGTCCGACCGCGGCCAAGAGCTTCCTCAACGACGAGTACGTGATCGTCGTGCTCGAGGGTGGACTGACGCGCGTCGAGGAGACGCTGCTCGAGCGGGGCAAGGACGAGGTCGTCCGCGACTACCGGCTGGAGTTCCAGGCCGCCGTCGGAGAGCACTTCCGCGGCGAGGTGGAGCGGGTCACCGGCCGGACGGTCCTCGACTACCACTCGCAGGTGCTGTTCAACCCGATGCGGTCGTTCGAGATGTTCGTGCTCGACGAGCCGCCGTCGGTCACTGCGCCTGCGGACGAGACCTGACGGGCTCGATCCCCACCTCGGGGAAGTCCAGCTCGGTGCCGCACCGGGTGCAGATCGCGTCGTAGAGCGGCACGACCCGTCCGCAGCCCGGACACTGCTTGCGCACCTCGTTGGACTCGTTGCGGTACAGCGCGGCGGCGAGGACCCCGAGGAACGGGATGATCGCGCCGACGGCGAACCAGATCACGAAGGACGAGCCCTTCGAGCGCCCGAGGAAGCCGGCCCAGATGGCCGAGATGCCCGCGATGGCGAGGTACGTCACCCGTCGGAGGATATGACCCGGATGCCGGTGGCCTCAGTCGTGTGGCGTCTTCAGGTGCGCGAAGCGGACCTCGCGCGCCTGGATGGTCCGGCTGGCCGCGCGGGCGCGGCGGAGGGCGTCGGCGCGGCGGGGCGTCAGACGCTCCGTCGCCGTCGACTGGAACCGGCCCGCAGCGGAGCGCGCTGCCTGGATCGGGACCAGCCGGGCTTCCTTCGTTGACGGCATGGGGGCATGATCGGTGGCGGGGACGGCGCTGAACATGGCCATCCGGAGAACATCCTGTGGCCGTCGTGTCAACGCGCCAGTCGGCGCGCCGCGTCGATCGCCGGTCGCGACCGGGCCGGCAGACGGCGCTTCAGGCGCCACGGCGCGCCGGAGAAGGCACCGTTGGCGACGGTCGCGAAGCCCCACTCGTCCTCGCGCAGGGCCAGCAGCAGGTGCGCGATGCGGTCACCCGTCGGCAGCTCCGGGTCGGGCACGCGCACGCAGAAGCAGTGCAGCCGCCGGCCACCGGGCCGGACGAGGACGGCGCCGACCGGGCCGACGATCCAGACGCCGAGCTGCCCGCGCTCGACCGCGAGGCCGGTGCGGCGCAGCGTGTCGCGGGCGTCGTGACCGACGAGGTCGCCGAGCAGGCCGAGTGCCACGTCCTCAGGCCCGTCGCCGCCGCGCCGGCCGGGCTTGAGGACGTTCGCGCCGCGGTTGGCGTACAGCTCCGGGATCACCCAGGCATGGGCGAAGAAGATCAGGGCGAGCGGGAACGTCCACGGGCTCAGCGCGAGGAGGAGGATGCCCGTCGCGCCGAAGCCGGCGACGTGGAACAGCGAGGTCGCGGTCCAGGAGCGCCCGGCGCGGCGCAGGCGCTCCGCGTCGACGCGGGGCCGCCAGGCGACGGCGGCCCGCTCGGGGAGCTCGACGGCGACCGGCGAACCAGCTTCGAGGGCGCCGGCGCGGCCGCCGGTGCCGGCTGACCTCGTCATGGCGGGGTCGGTGGGCGCCGGCATGGGCTGGGGGGCGCGCGCGGCCGGCGCCGCTCAGCAGCCGCCGGCGATGGGGCGGCGCAGGATCACGGTGCCGTCCATCGGCAGCTCGCGGACCTGCTCCGCGTGGCCCTCGCCGCGGGTGACCACGGCGTAGTAGCCCTGGTCGAGGCTCCGCCGGAAGGCCGTCGTGGCCGCGTCGAGCGCCGCGGTGTCCTCCGCGGTCCACTCCGCCAGCGTCGTGTGCCCCGTCTTGTCCATCCGGATCAGCGTCGCCATGGGCGCAGCGTACGCCGACCGCCTCAGCGGCGCAGCAGCTTCTCGGCGGCTCGGCGCACGGGCACTTCGATCCGTCCCGCGGCGTGCCGGGCGCCCGCGCGCAGCTCGAGGGCGCGCAGGTTCGCGGGGGACGGCCGGAACCGTGCGCGCACGCGGCCGATCAGCTCGTCGACCAGCGCGTCGTGGCGGTCGAAGCCGTCGTGGACCTCGCGGGCCGGGATCGAGCCCTCCCAGAAGACGCCGAACAGCAGGTCGTCCAGCGACATCTCGGCGTGCCAGCGCGGCACGACCCGCAGCCGCCAGTCCGAGTGGAGCGCGTGGTCCTTGTGGCGGAACAGGAGCCCGCCGCTCTCCGGGTCCGGATCACATAGCCAGCGGTGGTGCATGTAGCCCAGCCACGGCCCTTGGACCCAGTACATCAGCTCCGAGAGGACGGTCGGGACCTCGACGTAGCCGGCCTTGGCGACGCGGGAGAGCTCGGCGCAGACCCGGAGCGGGTCGCGCACGTCCTCCAGCGTCGTCACGCAGACCGCGAAGTCGAACTGGTCGTCGGCGTAGGGCCACGGGTCGACCCCGCAGATGTCGGCGATCGCCCAGGTCGAGGCGTCGAAGCGCTCCGGCCCGGGCCCGTAGGAGCCCATCAGCCCGCGGGTCTCGAACGGCTGCATGTCGAGCACGTGCGTGGCGCGGTTCAGCGGCGCGGCCCAGCCGCCGACGTCGAGCAGCGTCGCGTCCTCGGGCAGCTCCCGGAGGATCCGCTCCGTCGCGGCGGGCAGCATGCGCTAGAGCCCGAGCTGCGCCCGGATCAGCGCCTGGACCTGGCCGCCGTCGGCGCGCCCCTTCGTCTGCTTCATGATCGGACCCATCAGGGCGCCGGCGGCCTTCGGGTTGCCGCCCTTGATGCGCTCGACGACATCCGGGTTGTCGGCGATCACCTGCGCCACGATCGCCTCCAGCTCGTCGCCCCCGTCCATCGCCGCGAGGCCGTCGCGCTCGACGATCGCCCGCGGGTCACCGCCCTCGGCCACGAGCGTGTCCAGGACGGCGCGGCCGGCGTCGCCGGTGATCGTCTTGCCCTCGACGAGGCCGACGACCTCGCCGAGCCCCTCCGGCGTCAGCTCGCCCGTCTCGGGCACGCGCTGCAGCCAGTTGGCGATCACCCGCGGCTCCGTGCCGTCGGGCGCCGAGGCCAGGGCGGCCTCGAAGAACGCCGCGCGCTCGGGGCGCCAGGTGAGCGTGCGTGCCTGCTCGGACGCGAGGCCGAGCCCCTCGTAGCGGACGATCCGGTCCGTCGGCAGCTCGGGCAGCTCGGCGCGAGCGGCCTCGACCATCTCCGGCGTCGGGGCGACGGGGACGAGGTCGGGCTCGGGGAAGTAGCGGTAGTCGTTGGCCTCCTCCTTGGAGCGCAGCGACGTGATCGAGCCCGAGCGCGGGTCGAAGTGCAGCGTCTCCTGGACGATCCGCTCGCCGGCCTCGAGCAGCCCGATCTGGCGGGCGATCTCGGCCTTGACGCCCTGCTCGAGGAACGCGAAGGAGTTCATGTTCTTCAGCTCGGTCTTGGTCCCGAACTCGGCCTGGCCCCTCGGCCGCACGGACACGTTGGCGTCGCAGCGCAGCGAGCCCTGGCTCATGTCGACGTCGGAGACCCCGAGCTGGCGCAGCGTCTCGCGCAGCAGCGTCAGCCACTCGCGGGCATGCTCGCCGGAGCGGATGTCGGGGCGGGTGACGATCTCCGCCAGCGGGGTGCCGCCGCGGTTGTAGTCCACGACGGAGGCGTCCGCGCCGTGGATGCGGCCCGACGCGCCCTCGTGCACGAGCTTGGCCGCGTCCTCCTCGAGGTGGATGCGCTCCAGCCGCACGTCCCCGAGACCGCCGCCGAGGCACAGCGGCTTGTCGTACTGGGAGATCTGGTAGCCCTTGGCGAGGTCCGGATAGAAGTAGGACTTGCGGCTGAAGACGGCCTCGTCGGCGATCTCGCAGCCGAGCGCGAGCCCCATCAGGATCCCGTAGTGGATCGCCTTGGCGTTCGTGACGGGCAGCGCGCCCGGCAGGCCGAGGCAGACGGGGCAGGTGTGGACGTTGGGCGCGTCGCCGAACGTCAGCTCGCAGCCGCAGAACATCTTCGTGCGCGTGCCCAGCTGGACGTGGATCTCGAGCCCGATGACGGGCTCCCAGTCGGCGGCGCTCATGCCGCCACCCTGGCCGGCGTGGCGTCGAACGCGAGCACCCGCTCGAGCGCGTGCGCCGCGTCGAGGATGGCGTTCTCGCTGAAGGCCGGGCCGCACAGCTGCAGGCCGGTCGGCAGGCCCTCGCTGAGGCCGTTGGGGATCGAGATGCCGGGGATCCCGGCGAGGCTCATGGGCACGGTGCAGAAGTCCTGGGCGTACATGGCGAGTGGGTCCGCGAGCTTGGCGCCGAGCTCGAACGCGACGGTCGGCGCGGTCGGGGTGGCGATCAGGTCGACGCCCTCGAACACCGTGGCGAAGTCACGCGCGATCAACGTGCGGACCTGCTGGGCGCGGCCGTAGTAGGCGTCGTAGTAGCCGCTCGAGAGCGCGTAGGTCCCGATGAGGATGCGCCGCTTGACCTCGGCGCCGAAGCCGGCCGCGCGGGTCTCGGTGTACATCGAGAGGAGGTCGTCGCGCTCGACGCGCAGGCCGTAGCGGACGCCGTCGAAGCGCGCGAGGTTGCTCGAGCACTCCGCGGGGGCGATCAGGTAGTAGGCGGCCAGCGCGTGCGGTGCGTGCGGCAGCTCGACGTCGGTGATCGTCGCGCCCAGCTCCTTCGCCGCGTCGAGCGAGGCCTCGAAGTTCGCCTGCACGCCGGGATCGATGCCGTCGCCGGTGAGCTCCTTCGGGACGCCGATGCGCACGCCCCGCAGGTCGGTCGCCGAGGGCAGCCGGACGTCCTGCTCGAGGCCGACGGCGGTGGAGTCCATCGGGTCGGCGCCCTGCATGACGCTCAGCAGCAGCGCGGCGTCCGTGACGTCGCGGGTGAACGGGCCGGCCTGGTCCAGCGACGACGCGAAGGCGATCATCCCGTAGCGCGAGACCGCGCCGTAGGTGGGCTTGAACCCGACGATCCCGCACAGGGCGGCGGGCTGGCGGATCGAGCCGCCCGTGTCGGTGCCGATCGCCCACGGGACGAGGCCGGCCGCGACCGCGGCGGCGCTGCCGCCGGAGGAGCCGCCTGGGACGCGCGCCGTGTCCCACGGGTTGCGGACGGGCCCGAAGGCGCAGTTCTCGTTGGAGGAGCCCATGGCGAACTCGTCCTGGTTGGTCTTGGCCAGCACGGGCGCGCCGGCGTCGATCAGGTGCTGGATCGCGGTGGCGGTGTAGGGCGGCTTGTAGCCCTCGAGGATCAGCGAGCCGGCCTGGGAGACGACGCCCTCGGTGCAGAAGAGGTCCTTGACGCCGACGGGGACCCCGGCCAGCAGGCCGTCGGTGGCGCCGCTGTCGGGCGTCTCGGCGTCGGCGACCCAGGTGAAGCAGTTGAGCTCGTCGCGCTCGGCCCGCTCCCGGTAGGCGCGCCACAGGTCGGCGGGGTCGAGGTCGCCGGCGCGGACGCGGTCGGCGGCCTGGGCGCCGGTGAGGTCGAGGATCTCGCGCATCAGGCGTCGCCCCCGCCGGTCGGGCTCGGGACGCGGAAGCCGTCGTCGGCGGCGTCGGGCGCCTGGTCGAGCGCGGTCTGCAACGGCAGGCTCGGGCGTGGCTCGTCCGCGCGCAGGACGTTGCGGACGTCGACGACGTGCGCGGTCGGCGGGACCCCGCTGAGGTCCCCCAGCTCACCGATCTTGTCGATCCAGTCCACGACGCTCGACAGCTCGCCGCCGAAGCGGTCGAGCTCCTCGTCGGTCAGTTCCAGGCGGGCGAGGCGCGCGACGTGCAGCACCTGATCACGGCTCAGCATCGGGCGACAGCCTACGCAGGCGGCGGCGGCGGACCCGGGAGGCCGCGTCGTGCCGTGCGGGAGGCGGCCGCGAGGCGGGCGGTCGGGATCAGCACCGCGCGCACCCGCCGCCGACGGAGAACCACGGGGCGGCGAGCGTCACGACCAGCAGCAGGCCGGCGAGCGCGGCGAGCCGGTCGCTGCCCCGGGTGCGAGCGACGTCCACCCCGTCAACCTGCCGCTTGCGCGGGCGGAACGGGCTGGCGCTGTGGCTCGGGCGCGGGGCGCAGACCCGGGGCGCGGCTGTCGCGCAGCGCGCGCCACGCGCCGACGGTGGCGACCACGCCGCCGAGGAGACCGATCCACAGGCCCCAGTCGCGGCTGACGTCGAAGGCGCCTTCGGCGGAGCCGGAGAAGGACTCGGTCAGGCCATCGGGGTAGACGTCGGGCACCCAGATCACGCGGATCAGGACGAGGACGAGGGCCACCAGCGTGATCGCGCAGGCGATCACCGTGACGGCGATCGGGACGGGCGAGGCGTCGCGCGCCGCCACGACCAGCGGGATCGCCAGGGTGAGCAGCGCCGCGACGGCGAGGACGAGGTCGATCACCGACAGCGACTCCCAGCCGCTGAGGCCGAACCCCCGGACCGCGTACCACGGGAGGAACAGCGACACGAGCAGCACCAGGCCGCCGAGGGCGGCCAGCCAGTCCGCGCCGCGCGTGCGGGTGAAGTCCATGACCGGAACCTACCCGGGCAGTGCGGGCAGCACGTCGGCGGCCAGCAGCTCGAGCGCCGCGTCGTCGTCGGGGAGCAGGTGATGGACCATCACGCGGGTCAGCCCGGCGTCCGCGTAGGCCTGCAGGCGGACGACGACCTCGTCGGGGGTGCCGACGAGCCAGGTGTCGCTGACGTCATGGCCGGCGGGGAGGCCGAGGCGGGCCTTGAGGCGCTCGACGCGGGCATCCGCCTCCTCCCGCGTGGCTCCGATGGCGCACGGGATCATGACGCTCAGGCCGAGGCTCGCGGGATCACGGCCGGCGTCGGCGCAGGCCGCGTCGAGGTTGGCCCGGGCGTCCGCGACGCCGGTGACGTCGCGGGCGATGACGTTGTACTCGGAGGCGTGCCTGGCGGCGAGCGCGGCGGCGCGGCGCTTGGCCTGGCCGCCCAGGATCAGGTACGGATGCGGCGACTGCACCGGGGCGGGCAGGAAGTCGGCCCAGAAGCGCACGACGTCCTCGACCTGGCCCTCGAGCTGGTCGAAGCGCTGCTTCATCGGCGGCAGGTCGAGGCCGAACGCGTCGTGCTCGGCCTGGTGCCAGCCGGTGCCCATCCCGACGTCGATGCGGCCGCCGGACACGTGGTCGGCGGTCAGCGTCAGCTTCGCGAGGACCGCCGCCGGGCGGAACGTGACCGGGGACACGAGCGTGCCGAGGCGGATGCGCTCGGTGATGGACGCGAGCGCGTTGATCGTCCCCCACGCGTCGAGCGCGCCGAGGTCCTCGCCGCCACCGACGGTGAGGTAGTGGTCGGAGCGCATGAGCGCGTCGAAGCCACCGTCCTCGGCCAGGCGGGCGAGGCGCTTCCAGTCCGCCCAGGAGATCCCCTCCTGGCCCTCGATCATGATCGAGAACCTCATGCGGCGGCCCCCTTCGCGGCCTCGACGGTGTTGCGCAGCAGCATCGCGATCGTCATCGGCCCGACGCCGCCGGGGACAGGCGTGATCGCTCCGGCGTGCGCGGCGACCTCGTCGTAGGCGACGTCGCCCTTGAGGCCGGCGTCGGTGCGGTTGATGCCGACGTCGATCACCGCGGCACCGGGCTTGACCCAGTCCCCGCGCACCATCTCGGGGCGGCCGACGGCGGCGATCAGGACGTCCGCACGGGCGCACACCTGCGCGAGGTCACGCGTGCGGGAGTGGCAGACGGTCACCGTCGCATCGGCGGCGAGCAGCAGCTGCGCGACCGGCTTGCCGACGAGGTCGGAGCGGCCGAGCACGACGGCCTCGGCGCCCTCCAGGGCGACGTCGTGGCGCCGGAGCAGCTCGAGGCAGCCCGACGGGGTGCACGGGCGCAGGCCGGGCTTGCCCTGGGCGAGCAGGCCGGCGGAGATCGGGGTCAGGCCGTCGACGTCCTTGGCCGGGTCGATCAGGGTCGTCAGCGCGGGGCCGTCGACCTGCGGCGGGGTCGGCAGCTGCAGCAGGATGCCGCTGACGGCGGGATCGGCGTTGAGCTCGGTGAGGATCGCGACGACCTCCGCCTGCGTGGCGTCGGCGGCGAGCCGGTGGTCGAAGCCGCGGATGCCGGCCTCCGCGCAGGCCCGCTGCTTGTTCGTGACGTAGATGTCGGAGGCGGGGTCCGCGCCGACCAGCACCGTGGCGAGTCCGGGCGCCGGGTGCCCCGCGGCGACCCAGGCGTCGACCTCGGCCTTGACCTCGGCGCGGACCGCGGCGGCGATCGCGCGGCCGTCGATGACGGTGGCGGACATGGGGCGGCAGCCTAGGACCGGCGCGGCCGCCGCTAGCGCTTCCTGATCGGCGCGAGGCTCGCCATCAGGCTCTTCTCCTGGCCGGAGGCGAAGCGCACCGTGACGACGTCGCCGGGCTGCACGCCCGTCACCACGCCCTCCCCGAAGGCGGCGTGGACGACGTCGTCGCCGAGGCGGAACATCGGCGTCGGATCGTCGTTGGCCGACGAGTCCGCCCCCGCCCATGTCGTGACCGCCCGTCCGCGCGGGGACCAGCCGGCGCCGACGGACTGGCGCTTGCGCTCCGGCTCGTCCGTGAGGTCCTTGGGGATCTCGTCCAGGAAGCGCGAGCGCATGCCCGGGGTCGCCATGCCGTTGTAGGCCTGGCGGCTCTCCGCGTAGGTGAGGTAGAGGTCGCGCATCGCGCGGGTGATGGCGACGTAGGCCAGGCGGCGCTCCTCCTCCACGCCGCCCTCCTCGATCGCGCGCGAGTGCGGGAACACGCCGTCCTCGCAGCCGATCACGAACACGATCGGGAACTCGAGGCCCTTCGCGTTGTGCAGCGTCATCAGCGTCACGACGCCCTCGTCGTCGGACAGGTCGTCCTGCGCGGCGTAGAGCGCGAGCTGCTGCAGCCACTCCTCGACGTTGGGGACCTCGTTGGAGGCGTCGTAGTCGCGCGCGGCGACGACGAGCGCCTCGAGGTTCTCCAGCCGGCCCTGCGCCTCGATCGTGCGCTCGGCCTCGAGCGCGTCGAGGTAGCCCGTCTCGCGCAGGACCTCCTCGAGGAACACCGCGACGGGCGGCGTCTCCTCCATGCGCTCCCGGAGGCGGGTCATGATCGCCATGAAGCGGTCGAAGGCCTTGACCGCCGCCTTTCCGAGCGACGGGACCCCGGCCGGGTCCAGCGCGGCCTCCCACGGGGTCAGGCCCATGGTGTTGGCGTGCGCGAGCACGCGCGACAGCGACGTCTGCCCGATCCCGCGCCGCGGCGAGTTGACGATCCGGGTGAACGCCCCGCCGTCCTGCGGGTTCACGAGGAAGGTCAGGTAGGCGAGCGCGTCCTTGACCTCGGCGCGCTCGTAGAACTTCGCGCCGCCGATGACCTGGTAGCTCACGTTGGCGCGGGTGAGCATGTCCTCCATCACCCGCGACAGGGAGTTCATCCGGTAGAAGACCGCGATCTCGGACCGCGACACGCCCTCGTCGACGAGCCGCTCGATCTCCCCGACCACGAACCGCGCCTCGGACTTGTCGTCGGCGCAGGGGCGGATCTTGATCCGGTCGCCCTCCCCCACGTCCGTCCACAGGGTCTTGCCCATGCGGCCGCGGTTGTTGCCGATCACGGCGTTGGCCGCGTCGAGGATCATCTGGGTCGAGCGGTAGTTCTGCTCGAGCCGGACCGTCTCGGCTTCGACGTAGTCGTCGGCGAAGCTGAGGATGTTCTTGATGTCGGCGCCGCGGAAGCCGTAGACGGAGTTGTGCGTGACGAGGCCGCCGGCGACGAAGTTGTGGACGCCCGCGATGTCGAGGTCGTGGACGGTGCCCCGCAGCGGAACCCGCCGCACGGCCGCCACGACGTCGAAGCCGCCGTCCTCGGCGATCATCGCCATGCCGGGGCGCACCGCGGCGGCGCTCGTCTGCGGGAGGCTGTCGCGGCTGTCGCCGCCGTGTGCCGAGCCGTGCCACCTGGCGCAGGCTGACGTCGGTGACCGCGGCGATGCGCTCGGCCGTCACGATGGCGCGGCCGTAGTCGGCGAAGGCGGACTCGACCCGCCACCCCCTGCCGGCCGGACGCACGGGGAGCCCGGCCCCGGCGAGGCGCTCGGCGACCTCCGGGTCGTGACCGCCGACGGCGACGAGATGCATCGGGCGGGTGCCGCGCCGGTCGCCGCAGAGCGTGACGGTGACGTTGCGCCGGCGGCCCTCCACCGTCTGCGCGGCATGGTGCGGCTGCAGGAACTGGAGCCGCTCGTCCGCGAGCAGCTGCCGGCCGGACGCCGTCGGACGGACGTCGCGGAACACCGCGTCGATCCGCGCCTGGTCACCCGCGACGGGGTCCGGACTGCCGGTGGGGCGGGCGACGAACGGGAGCGTCGGGATGCCGTACTGCCGCGCCAGCGCGACCTCCTGCCGGCGCGCATCGCCCGCACTGGTGTGCGTCCCGATCACCCAGGCCGCGTCGGCGTGCTCCTGCAGGCACCGGACCTCCAGGCCGAACTGCGTCCCGCGGCCAAGCTTCAGCCTCGAGCGCGTCGTGCCGAGGCGGAAGCCGACGCCACGCTTCCACTGCAGGAAGGTCAGGTGCAGGTCCGGCGGGGTCGACTGCGGGCGGTAGCCGGCGAAGTGCGTGTGGTCGTCGGTGGAGACGATCCGGCGGCCGCCCTGCGTGACGATCTCGGTGCCCATCCGCTCCGACGCCGTGTGGGTGCGCAGCACCCGAGCGGGCCGGAAGTCGCCGCTGCCGTAGGACGCGAGCACCTCCTCGCCCGACTGCACCGTCTCGATCGGCTTGGTCGACCCGTCCGCCATCGTCACGGGCGTGCCGGCGACGAGGCACTGATCGTCGTCCCCGACGACCATCAGGTTGCGCTGCTCGCCCGCCAGGAGCTGGAGCCAGCGGTACTGGGCGTGGTTGGTGTCCTGGTACTCGTCGACCATGATGAAGCGGAAGTTGGCCGCGTAGCGGTCGCGGACCTCCTGGAAGAGCTCGAGGAGGTTGACCGCGCGGACGAGGAGGTCGTCGAAGTCCATCGCGTTGCGGCGGTGGAGCTGGTTCTCGTACTCCTGGTAGACGTCGGCGACGGTCTGCTCGAAGAAGGAGCCGACGAGCTGGCGGTAGTCCTCGGCCGAGCGCAGCTTGTTCTTGGCGTCCGAGATCTGGGCCTGCATCGCGCGCGGGGTGAAGCGCTTGGAGTCGAAGTCCAGCTCGTCCAGGCACTGCTTGATCAGGCGCCGCTGGTCCTGGGCGTCGTAGATCGTGAACTGGCGCGTGTAGCCGAGCCGGTGGGCGTCGGCGCGCAGCATCCGCGCGCAGGCGGAGTGGAACGTCATCACCCACATGGCGCGGGTGCGCTTGCCGACGAGCAGCTCGACGCGCTCGCGCATCTCGTTGGCGGCCTTGTTGGTGAACGTGATCGCGAGGATCTCGTCCGGCCGGGCGGCCCCCGTGCCGATCAGATGCGCGATCCGGTGGGTCAGGACGCGGGTCTTGCCCGAGCCCGCCCCAGCCAGCACCAGCAGCGGTCCTTCGACGTGCTCGACGGCCTCCCGCTGCGGGGCGTTGAGACCTTCCAGGAGCCCTTCGAGCGCAGCGTCCGACATGGTCGTTGCACGCTAGCTTGCGGGTCGGATGCGCCTGCCGGCGGGAACGACCGCCTGCCGAGCGCCGAGCGCCGAGCGGACGGATCGGGCGCGACCCACCCCCCGGCGGGTCGCGCCTTCAAAGCCCAAACCCCTCCCCCCATGGAGAGCCGGGCGATCCGAGGGCGCGAAGGTAGCAGAACGCACGAGGACGCAGAGGTCTCGTCAGCCGCCGGCGGGACTCGGTCCCTGGCGCGGGCGCAGCGGCACGACGTCGGCCTGCTGCCCCGCGTCGCCCGCGCTCTCGGCCAGCCGGCGCTCGAGCGACGCGATGCGCCCGGAGAGCTGCTGCAGCGCATCTGCGATCGGATCGGGGAGGTGGACCCAGTCGGCGTCCGGGCCCTCCGGCCGGCGGCCCTCCACGCGCACCGGATGGCCGGGATTGCCGACCACCGTCGAGTGCGGCGGCACGTCGTGGATGACGACGGCGTTGGCCCCGATCTTGGCGTTCTCGCCCACCGCGATCGGGCCGAGGAGCTTCGCCCCCGAGCCGATCGTGACGTTGTCGTGCACCGTCGGGTGGCGCTTGCCGGAGGCGAAGCCGGTGCCGCCGAGCGTGACGCCCTGATACAGGGTCACGTCGTGGCCGAGCTCGGCCGTCTCCCCGATCACGACGCCGGCGCCGTGGTCGATGAACAGCCCGGGCTTGACGCACGCGGCAGGGTGGATCTCGACGCCGGTGATGGCGCGCGCACCGGCCGCGATCACACGGGGGGCGAACGGGACCCCGGCGTCGTGGAGCTCGTGGGCGATCCGGTGCGCGACGAGCGCGTGGACCCCCGGCCACAGCAGCAGGATGCCGAGGCGGTTGACGTCGTGGGCGGCGGGGTCGCGCTCCTTGGCCGCGGTGACGTCGCGGGTGACGGCGCCGATCAGGCGGGTGGCGGTGCCGAGACCCAGCATGGGCTGAGCCTACGCCGCCGAGACGGGCCCGGCGTCTTCCGGATCGCCGCAGTCGGGGCAGTCGGCGCGCCGTGACGTGCTGACGTGCAGGAACGTGCCGGTGGCCAGATCGACCTGGGTGAAGGCGTCCAGCTGCGGCTCGCCCCAGCCCGACAGGAGCTTGAGCGCCTCGAAGCCCATCAGGCTCCCGACGACGCCCGCGGCAGGCGACAGCAGTCCCTGCTCGGCGCAGGACGGCCGGTTGCCGGGTGGCGGCGGAGCCGGGAACGCGCAGCGATAGCAGGCGCTCTCCCCCGGCCGGATCGCGAGCATGAGGCCCGCGACGCCGCCGACCCCGCCCTCGACGAGGTCGACCCCCGCGTCGCAGCAGGCGCGGTTGACGAGGTAGCGCGTGTCGAAGGCGTCGGTGCAGTCCACGACGAGGTCGTGGCCCACGATCAGGCCATCGACGTTGTCGGGCTCCACCCGCATCAGGTACGGCTCGACCAGCACCTCCGTGTTGGCCATCTGGAGCTTCGCGACGGCGGAGTGCACCTTGGGCATGCCGATGTCCGTCATCGAGTGCAGGTGCTGGCGCGGGAGGTTGGAGACCTCGACGGCGTCGTGGTCGACGATGCCGACCCGGCCGACCCCGGCGCCGACGAGCGTCTGCGCCACCGGCCCGCCGAGCGCGCCGGCGCCGATCACCAGCGCGGAGGCGTCGCGGAGGTTGAGCTGCTCGGCCTCACCCCAGCCGTCGAGCACGAACTGCCGCGAGTAGCGCAGCTGCTCCTGGTCGGAGAACGCGCTCGCCGGCGGCTTGAGCACGTGCTCGGCGGACTTCTTCGTCTCTGCCACCTCGAAGCCGGCCCTGGCCACCGAGCGGGCGGCGGCGCGGAACATGCCCCGGCGCGAGGAGCCCATCAGCCGGCCCGCACGATCGTGACGACGGTCCCCTCGACGGTCACGCCGTGCCCGGCCTCCCGCGCCGAGCGCGGGACGTTCTCGAGCGCCTCACCCGGTGGGCAGGCGACCGCGAGCGCGGCACCGGCGGGCAGCCGGTCGAGCGCGAGCTTGGTCCGCACCCAGGTCATGGGGCAGCGCAGGTCGGTGACGTCGAGCTGCGTCGGAGCCATGAGCCCCCAGGCTACGCCCGTCAGCGGCCGACGGTCGCCGGCGCCTCGGGCGCGAAGAACGCCGCCGAGACGTAGCGCTCGCCGGAGTCGGGCAGCACGACGGCGATCCGCTGACCGGCGTGCTCGGGCCGGGCGGCGACCTCGAGGGCGACGTGCATCGCCGCCCCGCAGGAGATGCCGGCCAGGACGCCCTCGCGGCGGGCGGCGAGGTGGGCGGTGTCGATGGCGTCGTCGTCGGAGACCGCGACGATCTCGTCGACGAGCTCGAGGTCGAGCACGGGCGGGACGAAGCCGGCGCCGATGCCCTGGATCCGGTGCGGGCCGGGCGCGCCGCCCGACAGCACGGCGGAGGTCTGCGGCTCGCAGGCGATCACCCTGCAGCGCGGGTTGCGCTCCTTGAGGAAGCGGCCGGTGCCGGTGAGCGTCCCGCCCGTCCCGACGCCGCAGACGAGCACGTCGACGTCCTCGTCGAGGTCGGCCCACAGCTCGGGGCCGGTGCCGGTGTAGTGCGCGAGCGGGTTGGCCGGATTGGAGAACTGGTCGGGAAGCCAGACGTCGTCCTGGCGGGCCAGCGCCTGGGCGGCGGCGACCGCCTCGTTCATCCCGCCGAGCGACTCCGTCACGTGGACCTGGGCGCCGTAGAGGCGCAGCAGGGCCTCGCGCTCGCGGCTCATCCCCTGCGGCAGCGTGAGGACGATCTCGTACCCGCGCGCGGCGGCGACGAAGGCGAGGGCGATGCCCGTGTTGCCCGAGGTGGCCTCGACGATCGTGGTGCGGCCCGGCTGGATGCGGCCCTCCCGCTCGGCTGCGTCGACCATCGCGACGCCGATGCGGTCCTTGACGGACCCGCCGGGGTTGAACATCTCGAGCTTGGCGAACACCCGCGCGCCGCCCTCGGGGGCGAGCCTGGCCAGCTCGACCATCGGCGTGCGGCCGACGTGATCGGCAATGTTGACCGGGATTCGGGGCATTCGCCCGTCCCAGCCTACCGACGGGGTGGAGACGCTACGCGACGAGTGCGCGGAAGCCGGCCTGCGCGGCCTGCTCGCGGGCCTCGCGCTGAATGGCGACGGCCTGCGCGGCACGAACGAACTCCCGGCCGTCCGTCGCCACTTCCTCGGCGTGACCGCTCAGCGTGTGCGAGCAGTACAGGACGGTCTTCTCGCCCTCGCCGGCGTCGACGACGAAGCACGCGACGCCCTCGCCCTTCTCGAGCGGGTCGAGGATGTTGGAGACGTACTGCGGGTCCTGGTCAGCGGTGTATGGGCAGTCGAGCATCCTGCACCGTGGATACCCCGTTGCGGCGTCTGCGAACCCGGATCGGGCGCAGGCGCGCCCGTCGGGGGTCGGCGCCGCGCGAGCCGGATCGCGGCGCGCCACGTCGCGCGCCGAGCGCCTCGGGGCTGCGATCCTCTCCGGGTGCACGATCCGCTCGGGGACTACGCGAACCGCCTCGGGCGCCCGCAGGGCCCGGTGCTCCGCAGCCTCGGCCTCGTCGTCCCCGGCGTGCGCAGGGTGGCTGCGCAGATCGAGCCCTACGCCGCCGCCTGGGCCGCGGCCAACCGCGAGGCCCTGGCGGCCGACGGGCCGCTCTGGGTGGCCTTGGGCGACTCGATGTCGCAGGGCATCGGCGCCTCCGCGTGGGACGCCGGATGGGTCGGCCGCGTCCGCGACGCGCTCGTCACCCGCGGAGAGGCGCACCGCGTCGTGAACCTCTCGGCCAGCGGCGCGCGCACGCAGGACGTCGTGGAGGCCCAGCTGCCCCTCATGGGCCGTCTCGGCGTCACCCCGGATCTCGTCACCGTGCTCGTCGGGGCCAACGACCTCGGCTCCCGCGCCCGGCGCGCCCGGTTGCTCGAGGCCTGGGACCGCCTGATCGCCCTGCTGCCGGACGCGTCCGTCGTCGCCACCATGCCCCAACCGGTCGCTGCGGCCCACGCCGTCAACGAGGCGATCGGCGACGCCGTGCGCGACCGCGGCTTCGTCCCCGTGACGGTCGACATCGGCTGGCGTGGCCGACTCGCCGAGGACCACTTCCACCCCAACGACGCGGGCTACGAGCTGATCGCGGAGGCGTTCATCGAGGCGATCGGGGCGGCCCGCCACGACGCCGGCGACGGGGCGGGACCGGTCGCGGCCGGTGCTCCCCGCCAGCCGTCGGCGCGACGGCGCTAGGCGCGCAGCCGTCCGCAGTCCCCGCCGCTCCCCGGCCACGCCGGCCATCGCGTTCCGGGTTGCCCCGGGTTGCAGATCGGCTACCCGGTGCAACCCGCTTCGGATCGCTGCCACGGCTCGAGATCCGAGGCGGCTCCCGCTAGATGTGGTACATCACCGCGCCCGCGGCGCGGGATTCACGCTCGGCCACGTCCGCGATGGTGTCCTTCGCCAGCACCGCCCGGGCGGCTGCGGCGGCCTCCGCGAAGACCGACTCCGCGCCACCGCCGACGCGGCCGTCCAGCAGCTCGACGACCTCCAGGACGGTGATGTCGGCCGGAGCGCGTTCGAAGGCGTAGCCGCCGCGCACGCCGCGCTGGGAGCGCAGGAGGCCGGCGCGCCGGAGGTTCGCGAAGAGCTGCTCCAGGACCTGGACGGGGACGTCGCGACGGCGGGCGAGCTCGGCGAGCGGGACGGGGCCGTCGCCGCCGATCAGCGCCAGCTCGGTCAGGGCGCGGAGGGCGTAGGGCGACTTGGTGGTGATCGACAGCATCGGGTGTCCGCGATGCTACCTCCGATGCCCGTGGCCCTCCTGCGCTTCGCGCCGCCCATCGCGCTCATGGCGGTGATCTTCCTCCTGTCGGCGCAGCCGGGCCTGTCGAGCGGGCTCTCCTGGGACTTCTACCTGCGCAAGGCGGCGCACATGACGGAGTACGCGCTGCTCGCGCTGCTGTGGTGGCGCGCGTTCCGGTTCGAGCGGCTGCCGGTGGCGGCGGTCATCGCCCTCGCCTACGCCGCGACCGACGAGCTGCACCAGACGACGGTGACCGGGCGCCACGGCTCGCCGGTCGACTGGGCGATCGACGCCGGCGGGGTGGCGATCGGGGTGCTCGTCGCGCGGGAGCTCCGGCGCCGGCACCGGCGTCCGTGAACGTCCGTGTGCTTTGATCGTCGGCATGGCGGATCGCCCCCTCGCGGACACCGTCGCGCTCGTGGCCGGCGCCACCCGCGGCTGTGGTCGCGCGATCGCCGTCGAGCTCGGCGCGCTCGGGGCCACCGTGTACGGGACCGGGCGAAGCACGCGCGCCGGGCGCTCCCCCATGGACCGGCCGGAGACCATCGAGGAGACCGCCGAGCGCGTCACGGCGGCGGGCGGCACGGGGATCGCCGTGCGCTGCGACCACGCCGATCCCGCGGACGTCGCCGCGCTCGTCGCCCGCATCGAGGCCGACCACGGCCGCCTCGACGTCCTCGTCAACGACGTCTGGGGCGGTGATCCGCTCGTGGCGTGGGGCAAGCCGCTCTGGAAGCACCCGCTCGACGCGACCCTCGCCGTCGTGCGCAACGGCATCGAGACGCATCTGATCACGAGTCACCACGCGATCCCGCTGCTGCTGCGCAGCGACAGCGGCCTCCTGATCGAGGTCGGCGACGGCAAGGGCGGCGTCCCCTATCGCGGCGTCGTGGCCTACGACACCGTCAAGGAGGCGGTCGTGCGCCTCGGCCTCGCGCTGCACGAGGAGCTGCGCCCCCATGGCGCCACGGCGCTCACCGTCACCCCGGGCTTCCTGCGCTCGGAGGCGATGCTCGAGGCGTTCGGCGTCACCGAGGCCACCTGGCGCGATGCGGCGCAGGCCGGCGGCGGCTACTTCGCCTACTCCGAGACACCCCATCTCCTCGGCCGCGGCGTGGCCGCGCTGGCCGCCGATCCGGATCGGGCGCGCTTCGGCGGCCGGTGCCTGGGATCCTGGGACCTCCTGCGCGAGTACGACCTCACCGACGCCGACGGGGAGCGGCCGGACTGGGGCGCCGTGGATGCCGAGGCACGCGGATCCGTCGCGGAGGACGGCCACCCCGGCGCCGAGGGCTGATGCCGTGCCCGCTTCGGCAGCGGGCCTACAGCCAGCCGCGCTCGGTGGCGGTCAGGACCGCCTGTGCGCGGTCGACGGCGCCGAGCTTGCCGTAGATGTTGTGCAGGTGGGTGCGCACGGTGCTCGTGGAGAGCGCGAGCTCGTGGGCGATCTGCTTGTAGACCATCCCCTGCGCGAGGCGCTTGAGGACCTCGAGCTCGCGGCCCGACAGCGGGCACGGCTCCACCGACCGTGGGCGCCTGGTGGTCTCGTAGGGCAGCTGGTAGAGCACGGCGCGCAGCTCGGCCGGCCCGAAGCCGACGCACTGGGCGGCACGCAGGAGCTCTGACGGCGAGACCGCGGCGCCCTGGCCGTAGTGGGCGATCATGTCGGCGAGACGGACGAAGGCGGCGTCGCCCTCGGCGTCCTCGGCGTGATGGCGCTCGATCGCGGAGGCGACGGCCGACGGCAGGCCCCAGCGGCGGGCGAGCACGCCGCCGACGAGGGCGTGGTCGACGCCGAGCTCGCGGCGCTCCATGTGGATGCGCTCCTCCGGCGTGCGGGCCGCGCCGTGGATCTGGCGCGGGTAGCCGGGGTAGGCCTGCATCAGCACCAGCTTGCCGACGTCATGGAGCAGCGCCGTGACCAGCAGGCGGTCGCGATGGGGGTACTCGGCGGTGGCGGCGAGCCGGTCCGCGGCGCGTTGGACCGCGACGGCATGGAGGCGGAAGCGCTCGGGAGCGGCGTCCCAGACGGTGCCGCGCTCGAAGAAGTCGAAGGTCTCGGTGCGCTGCACCAACCGGCTGACGGCCTCCGGGGTGAGGACGTCGACGGCCTCCACGATGCTCTCGACCCGGCCGCGGGAGCGCCCGTCGACCGTGTTGGCGAGCCGGAGGACGGCGATCACCAGGGAGACGTCGGACTCGATGGCCGACACGAGCTCCCCGGCGGAGGGCCGGTCCTCGGCCACGAGGGCGAGGACGCGGTCACGCGACTCGCTGAGGGCCGGGAAGCGCTCGAGCGCCTCGAAGGCGGCGGTGAGCCGCTGGCCGTGACCACCCGGGCGGGGCATGGGGACGCGGCTCGCCGAGGACGGCTCGATGGCTCTGGGGGCAGTCACGGACATCTTGCCCTCGCTATCGGCAGGGGGGCCCGGAAGATTGAGCGCTTAAGCGTCAGCCGCCACGGCGTCGATGCGCCGCAGCGTCTCCGCGCGGCCCATGACCGCGACGGTCTCGAACAGCCCGGGTGACACCGGACCGCCGGCGAGCGCGACACGGACGGGCTGGAAGACCTGCTTGGCCTTGAGTCCCTCGCGCTCCAGGACGGCGCGGAGGGCGGTCTCGATGCCCGCGGGGCTCCAGTCCTCGACGGCCTCGAGGGCCGCGCGCGCGGCGGCGAGACCGCGGTCGGCGCCCGCGGCGCCGAGGACCTTCTCCCGCGCCTTGGGGTCATCGGCGGGACCGTCGAAGAAGAACCCGGCGAGGGGCCAGAACTCGTCGAGCGTGGAGATCTTCTCCTGCGTGATGGCGACGACGTCGGCGCGCAGCTGCCGGCCGGTGAGGGCCTCCAGGCGGCGCTGGAGGTCCTCCACCGACAGCTCTCGCAGGTAGCGGCCGTTCATCCAGCGCAG
Source organism: uncultured Solirubrobacteraceae bacterium (assembly GCA_963726825.1). GTDB lineage: Bacteria > Actinomycetota > Thermoleophilia > Solirubrobacterales > Solirubrobacteraceae > DATLGB01. The sequence continues at coordinate 1,370,747 of CAVSDT010000002.1, forward strand.
CTTCGTCTCGTCGAAGACGGCCGGGGAGCGGGAGACGCGGGCGACGTCGAACTGCGCCTGGAGCTCGGCGGTGGTGAAGAACGTGTCGTCTCCGCCCGACTGGCCCCAGCCGAGCAGCGCGATGTAGTTGATGACCGCCTCGGGCAGGTAGCCGGCGTCGCGCAGCGCCTGCACGGACGCAGCGCCGTGGCGCTTGGAGAGCTTCTTGCCGTCCGTGCCGTGCAGCAGCGGCAGGTGCGCGTACAGCGGCGGCTGCTCGCCGAGGGCCTCCAGGAGCAGCTGCTGCTTGGGGGTGTTGGAGTAGTGGTCGGCGCCGCGCACGACGTGGGTGATGCCGGCGTCGAGGTCGTCCGCCACGACGGCCATGTGGTAGACGGGCGAGCCGTCGGCCCGGGCGATCACGAGGTCGTCCTGCAGGTCGTTGGCGAACGCCGACTCGCCGCGGATGAGGTCGCGCACGACGGTCACGCCCTCGTCGGGGACGCGCAGGCGGACCGCGCCCTCACCCTCCTCGGTGCCGCGGAAGCCCCGGTTGCCGTGCGCCTCGTGCCAGGCCTTGACCTGCTCGGGGCCGGCCGTCGAGCGGTAGGCGTGCCCCTCGTCGATCAGCCGCTGGACGAGCTCGGCGTGGCGATCCGCGCGCGCGGACTGGAAGACGATGTCGCCGTCCCAGTCGATCTGCAGCCAGCGGAGCGCGTCGAGGATCTGCTGCACGTTCTCCTCCGTCGAACGCTCCCGGTCGGTGTCCTCCACGCGCAGGACGAGCTCCCCGGGCTCGGCCGGGTTGCGCGCCAGCAGCCAGTTGTAGAGGGCCGTGCGGGCGCCGCCGATGTGCAGGGCGCCGGTCGGCGAGGGAGCGAAGCGGACACGCATGCCGGGGACGGTACCGTCCGCCCCACATGCTGATCGGTGCCCACGTCTCCACGGCCGGCGGCCTTCCCAACGCCATCGAACGCGGCGTCGAGCGCGGCTGCGACGCGATCCAGGTCTTCAACCAGTCGCCGCGGATGTGGAAGCCGACGACCTACTCCGACGAGGACTTCGCCGCCTTCCGAGCCGCCCGCGAGGCCTCGCCGATCGAGGCCGTGCTGATCCACTGCGTCTACCTCGTCAACTGCGCCTCGGAGGACCCGGAGCTGCGGGAGAAGTCGCTGAGAACGCTCACCCATGCGCTCCACGTCGGCGACGAGATCGGGGCCGTCGGCGTCGTGCTCCACGCCGGCTCGGCGCTCAAGGGCGAGGTCGCGCCGGCGATCGAGCGCGCCGGCGAGGTCATCAAGGCGGCCCTGGACGCGACCGACCGGTGTCACCTGCACCTGGAGAACACGGCGGGGACCGGCGGGACGCTCGGGCGCTCCTTCGCCGAGCTGTCCGACCTGATCGCCGCCGGCGGCGGCGAGGAGCGGCTCGGCGCGTGCCTGGACTCCTGTCACCTGCTCGCCTCGGGCTACGACGTGCGCTCGGCGGAGTCGATCGCCGGGGTCGTGGCCGACTTCGACCGCGAGGTCGGCCTCGACCGGCTTCGATCACTGCACGTCAACGACTCCGCGACCGCCCTGGGCTCCAACCGCGACCGGCACGCGCCGCTGGGCGAGGGGGAGATCGGCGCCGACGGCTGCGCCGCGTTCCTGTCCGAGCCGGCCTTCGACGGCCTTGCGACGATCTTCGAGGGCCCGGGCGTGCGTGGCAAGAACGTCGAGGCCGAGGACATCACGGTGATGCGCGACCTCCGTGCGCAGGGCCGGAAGGCCCGCGGGTAGGCGGACTGGCGCCGCCGCCAGGGGGTGTCGGCGGCGCCGGTCCTGAGCGCTTCTGCCAGGGGGTCGGCTCGGACGGGGATGCTCCACACAGCTGGTGGCCGAGGCGTGTCCGTGAACGCTGCGGCCGCGCGCGGTCCCTGGTGTCGTCTACCGAAGGCTTGGTGCTCTTCTCACTGAACGAGACGGCGCCCGCGTTTCTGCCGCGGCCGCCTGAAGCGGTCAGCCGGCGACCCCGGCCGGCTCGCGCTCCGGGAGCGTGGCCTGGGCGACGAGGTGGCGCAGGGCGGTCTGGAGCTTGGGTGACGCGGTGACCTTGAACTCGTCGCCGAGCTTGAGGACGCGCTTGCCCTCGGAGGTCTGCAGCTCGAGGCGGACCTCGGACTCCCCCGGGTGCTCGGCGAGGACCTCGGCGAGGTCCTCGAACAGGGTCGCCGCGAGCCGGGTGGCGTCGAGGCCGAACACGAACGGCATGCTGGCGCGGGCCGCGCGCTCGGCCGCCGCGTTGCCCGCGGTCTCGATCTCGGCCTCGGTGGCGGTGAAGATCGTTGCCTCCGAGACGAGGACGCAGACCTTGCCGCCGTCCATGTGGTCGACGCGGCCCTTGACGATGACGATCGCGTCCTCCGCCAGCGCGTCGCCGCAGGACTCGATGCCCTTCTCGAACACGCGCAGCTCGATCTGGCTCTCGAGGTCGTCGATGGTGACGAACATCATCTGCGACCCCGAGCGGGTGCGGATCTTCTTGGCCGCGGCCACCATGCCGCCGACCTTGACCCATTCCTGGCTCTTGCGCTGCGCGACGTCGGCCAACGAGCAGTCCGTCTTGGCCCGCAGGACCTCGCGGACGGCCTTGAGCGGATGCTCGGAGATGAACAGCCCGACGGACTCCTTCTCCAGCGCGAGCAGGTCCTGGCGATCGAACTCGTCGATCGGCGTCGGCGGATAGGCAGGCTTGGCCGCCCCGGCACCGGAGCCGTCGTCGCCGAAGCCGGCGAGATCGAAGATGCTCGACTGGCCGATCTGGGCGTCCTGCTGGGCCTTCTGCCCGGCGGCCTGCGCGGCCTCCAGCACCTCGAGCATGCCCTTGCGGGTCGCGCCGGTGGACCCGAAGGCGCCGCACTTGATCAGCGCCTCCATCGCCTTCTTGTTCACCGTGCGCGAGTCGACGCGCTCGCAGAAGTCCCAGATCGAGGTGAAGGGCGCGCCGGCGACGCCGTTGGCGTCCTCCCGGGCGTGCTTGATCGCCTCGACCGCCGCGTAGCCGACGCCCTTGACGGCGTCCAGGCCGAAGCGGATGTTGCCGTCGACCACCATGAACTCGTGGTCGGAGAGGTTGACGTCCGGCGGCAGGATCTCCATCCCCATCTGCTCCGCCTGCGCGACGAAGAACGGGACCTTGTCCTTCGTGTCCATGACGGACGAGATCAGGGCCGCCATGTACTCGGCGGGGTAGTTGGCCCGCAGCCAGGCGGTGCGGTAGGAGATCAGCGCGTAGCAGGCCGCGTGGGACTTGTTGAAGGAGTAGTCGGCGGCCTTCTCGTTGGTCTGCCACAGCGTCTCGATCGTCGCCTCGGCGACGCCGGACGCGCGACAGCCCTCGAAGAACTTCGGCCGCAGTGCGGCCATCGCCTCGCGGTTCTTCTTGCCGATCGCCTTGCGCAGGTCGTCCGCCTGCGCCCCCGAGAAGCTCGCGAGCTCCTTCGAGATCTGCATCGACTGCTCCTGGTACAGGATCACGCCCTTGGTCGACTCGATGATCGACCGCAGGCGCTCGTCCAGGAACGTGATGCTCTCGGGGTTGCGCTTGCCCCGCGCGTACGCGGGGATCTGGTCCATGGCGCCGGGACGGTAGAGCGCCACGAGGGCGACGAGGTCGTCGAACTCCGTCGGCTCGACCTTCTTGAGCGCTTCGCGCATGCCCTCGGACTCGAACTGGAACACCCCGATGGAATCGCCCGCGGCGAGCATCCGGTAGGTCTTCTCGTCGTCGAGCGCGAGCGTCGACATGTCGGGCCGCTCCCCGCTGGAGCGCTCGATGATGTCGAGCGCGTCCTCGATCACGTCGAGGTTGCGCAGACCGAGGAAGTCCATCTTGAGCAGGCCGAGCTCCTCGATCGGCTTCATCGAGTACTGCGTCACCGTGCGGCGGATCTTGTTGCCCTTGTCGTCCGTCCCGCCGTCGGCCAGCTGCAGCGGGGCGATCTCGGTGAGCGGGCGGTCGGAGATGACGACCGCCGCCGCATGGATCGACGCGTTGCGGACGATGCCCTCGAGGCCCTGGGCGACGTCGATGATCTTCTTCGCGTCGGGGTCGCGGCCGACCTCCTTCGCGAGGTCCTCGCCCTCACGCAGGCAGTCCTCGAAGCTCGGCGACCGGCCCATGATCGGGTCGGGGATGAGCTTGGAGAGCATGTCCCCCTTGCCGTAGTCGTAGCCGAGGACCCGGGCGGCGTCGCGCGTGGCCGCGCGGGGGAACATCTTGCCGAAGGTGATGATCTGGGCGACGCGCTCGGTGCCGTACTTCTCCACGACGTAGCGCATGACGCGCTCCCGGCCGCGGACGGAGAAGTCGATGTCGATGTCGGGCATCGACACGCGCTCGGGGTTGAGGAAGCGCTCGAAGAGCAGGTCGTAGCGCAGCGGGTCCAGGTCGGTGATGCGCAGGCAGTACGCCACGAGCGAGCCGGCGGCGGAGCCGCGGCCCGGGCCGACGGCGACCCCGTTGGCCTTCGCCCAGGCGATGAAGTCCCAGACGATGAGGAAGTAGCCGCAGTAGCCCATCCGCTCGATCACGCCGAGCTCCATGTCCATGCGCTCGATCGCCTCGGCCGGCGGCGGGTCGCCGTAGCGCTCGCGCAGGCCGTCCATGACGAGCGCGCGCAGGTACTCCGGCTCCTCCATCCCGTCCGGGCAGGGGAAGCGCGGGATCAGGATGCGGCCGAGCTCGATGTCGACGTTGCAGCGCTCGGCGATCTCGAGGCTCGTCGGCATCGCCTCGGGCCAGGCGGCGAACTGCTGCGCCATCTCCTCTGAGCTCTTGAGGTAGAACTCGTTGGTGTCGAAGGACATCTTCGGCGCGTCGAGCGTGCTCTTGGTCTGCACGCACAGCAGGGCCGCGTGGTTGTTGAAGTCCTCCCGGCGCAGGTAGTGCACGTCGGCGGTGCCGACGACCTTGCCGCCCATCTCGTGGGCGAGCCTGGCGATGCCGTCGTTGACGACGTCCTGCTCGGCGATGCCGTTCTTCTGCAGCTCGAAGTAGACGTCCTCGGGGCCGAAGACCTGGACGAGGTCGTCCAGGTGCGCGCGGGCCTCGTCGAGCCGGCCGTCGACGATGCGCCGGCTCGAGCGGGAGGCGAGGCAGCCGGTGAGGGCGATGACGCCGTCCGCGTGACGCGACAGCAGCTCCATGTCGATGCCCGGCTTGCCGCGGTGCAGGCCCTCGAGGTAGCCCAGCGAGGAGAGCTTGACGAGGTTGCGGTAGCCCGCGTCGTTCTCGGCCAGGAGCGTCAGGTGGTTGCGCTCGACCTTGCCCTCGTGCACGTGCCGGTCGTCGACGAAGTACGCCTCGAAGCCGATGATCGGCTTCACGTCGTGCTTCTTGGCGGCCTTGACCATCTCGATGGCGCCGTTCATGACGCCGTGGTCGGTCAGGCCGATGGCGGGCTGATCGAGCGCCGCCGCGCGGGCGGCGAGGGCGTCGATCTTGCAGGCACCGTCCAGCAGCGAGTACTCGGAGTGGACGTGCAGATGGGCACAGGACGCGGGGCTCACTTGGGGGAGAACCTAGACGCGGCTCCGGACGGCTCGGGCCCATCCGAGCGTCACCTCCCGGACGGGGGCGGGCCGGTCCCGCAAACAGCGGAGAACGGTTCGCGGCGGGTCCGCCCGTGACGGATCCGGCGGGTCAGGCCGGGGGCACCCCGAGGCGTCGCGCCCACTCGCGCAAGGCCGTCAGGGCGACGTGCTCGTACGGCGAGGCGGGCGGTCCCTCGGCGGCCAGCAACGCGTGGAAGCCGGCTCGGTCCATGCTGATCTCGGCGTCCGGGGCCGGACCGTCGTCGTCGTCGGCGGCGAGGCCACCGCCGTCGCGGGCGCGCAGCAGGACCCCGACCCCGTCGACGGTGATCCGGACGGCGAAGGTCTCGCCGCGCGTCCACGCCGGCGGCACGGCGTAGGCGAAGGCGCGCAGGGCGAGGGCCGGCTCGAGGTCGGCGCCCGCGCGGACGAGGTCGGGGAGCGTCGCGTCACCGGTGACGGCCCGCAGGAGCCGGCGCGCGCGGCGCCGGCCGCGGGTCGCGCGCAGGACGCCGTGGCGACGGGGCCGGTGGCCGACGCCGGCGAGCGTCTCGGCGAGGGTGACGGCGTTGGTGGACACGGCGATCCGCGCCGCGCTGCGGCCGCGCGGCGTCCCGACCGTCTCGAGGGTCGTCCGGTCGGCCGTGACGTCGAGCGCCAGGGTGCCGTCGAGCTCGTCGAGCGTGAGATCCAGCGTCGTGGGCTCATCGAGCGCGGCGCGGAGGCCCGTCGCGAGGCCGGCCAGGAGCCTGGCCGCAGCCTCCGGGTCGTCGTGGGCGAGCTTGACGAGGCCGCCGCGCAAGGGCGGGTACGTGCGCCGCCCCTGCCCGCGTGCGAGGTCCCCGGGGAGGGCGGCGGGGCCGGGTGTGATGGTGGGGCGCCGGCGGGGGGCCACCGGAGCGGGCGCAGGCTCGGCGTCGGCGGGGCCGCGCTCGGCGTCCTGACGATCGGCGGGCGCCTCCGCGTCCTCGGCGCCGGCCTCGTCCGGCGGATCCGGCGCGGCCGCCGGCTGCGGATGGGCGTCGCGCAGGGCGGCGGCGGCGGCCTCGAGGTCCGCCACGAGGCGGCCGGGCGGGGGCGGAGTGGCGGCGCGGCGCTCGGCAGCCAGGCGGACCTGCTCGGCGGCGCGGGCGATCACGTCGGCGGGGGCTGCGACCGGGCCGGGCGTCTGCGGGGACGACACGCGCTGCGCCGTCTCGCTCGGCGGGGGTGCGTCTGCCGCCGGCGCGGGGCCGGTGGCCTCGGCGAGCTGGGCGCGGACCGCGGCCAGCTCCGCCTCGAGCGCGGCGACGCGGGCGGGGTCGGTGCCGGCGGTCGCGACGGCCGCGGCCTGGCGCTGGGCCCTGGCCGCGAGGGCGGAGGCCAGCGCGGCCTCGCGGGCGGTCTCGGCGCGGCGCAGGGCGGCGTCGGCGCGCGCGACCTCCGCACGCATGGCGTCCACCTCGGCGGCCTGCTCGGCGTTGCGGGCGGCCTCCGCCTGGGCGACGCCGAGGCGCTCGGCCGCGGCCAGCGCCGCCGTCTCCGCCGCCTCGCGCACGGCGGACAGCTCGGCCGCGTGGGCGGCCTGGACGCGCGTGGCCTCGTCGCGGGCCGCGGCCAGCTCGGCCTCCAGGATCCCGATCCGCTGGCGCGCCTCGCGCAGCTCGGCGACGCGCTCGGTGAAGCGGCGGCGGGTCTCGTCGTGCGCCGCGTGGGCGCCGGCGGTCTCGGCGCGCTGGTGCTCGAGCGCGACACGGGCGCTGTCGCGCTCGGCGGCGATCTGCGTCGCCTCGGCGCGAGCGGCGTCGGTGGCGGCGCGCAGGCCGTCGAGATCGCGCACGAGCGTGACGAGGGCGACGCGATCGGCGGCGGCCTCGACGTCGCGGGTGCGGCGCAGGACGAGCTGCTCGTGCAGCTCGGCCCGGAGGCCGTCCACCTCGGCGACGGCCTCGGTCAGCGCCTGGGTCAGTGCGGCGGCGCGGCGCTCGGCCTCGTCGTCGGGCTGCTGGGCGGCGGTCTCGGCACGCAGGGCGTCGACCTCGGCCTGGCGTTCGGCGAGGGCGCGCTCGAGCGCGCTCTCCCGCGGGCTGGGCTCGGCCGGGACACGGGGTTCGGTGCGGGCCCGCAGCGTGTCCCGCTCGGCGCGGGCGGCCTCGAGGTCCTGTGCGAGCGCGGCGGACCGCAGCTCGAGCGCCTCGATCGCGTGCATCGCGTTGCGGGCCATGTCGGCGTGGATCTTCGCGGCGGCCTCCGCGCGGCCGGCCCGGCGCTCGGCCAGCACCGCGCGGTCGACGACGTCCGCGCCCGCGTCGTCGGGCTCGGGGGGCGCAGGTCTGCCCGCAGACGCCGCCCCGGGATCGGACGGCGCGGCATCCGCGGGCGCCGGGGTGCCCGGCGTCTGCGCATCATCGGCGGGCCCCGGGGCTGCGGCGGGCGACGGCTCGACCTCCGGCGGCGCCTGCACCACCGACAGGTGCGGCGGGGCGGCGTCGGGGGCCTCTGCGGTCGCGGGCCCCGGCCCGAGCGTCCCGAGCGCCCACCGCTCACCCGACGGCCAGACGGCGGTCAGCGACGTCGCCGCCAGGGCGACGGCGGCCTCGACGACGTAGGCGCCCCGCCAGCCGTCGCCGCTCGCCGTGGCGGTGTCGGGAAGCGAGTCGTAGGTCCGCTCGTCCTCGGGCCCGGTGACGACGAGGCGGGGCAGGATGGCGGTGGCATCGGCCGGGCGGGTGCCCTGGACGCGCACGATGCCGCTGCGCGCACCGGACGGCAGCCAGTCGACGTCGTCGACGGTCACGCCCTCGGGCGCGCGCTGGGAACCGGATTCACCCATTGCGCCCCCATGCTCCCAGACCGCCCGGCGTTCGGCGGGTGACTACGCCCCGCGCGACCTCCCGGCGACGACCGCCACACCGACGATGGCGGCCACCACACCGGCTGCGAGCACCGGACGGGGCGTGTACGTCGGGCCGTACTTGCGCCTGAGGAACACCTTCGCGCCCTTCACGACCAGGAAACCAACGGCTCTGTAGAACATCGTCATCCACTACCCCAGGTGTCGGCCGCTATGCCCTCGACCGTGAACACCTTCGTCCCAGCCGGCGTGCCCTTGCCGGCCAGACGCCACCGGCGCTTGGTCCGCACGTCGCCCGAGAGCCGCTCGCAGACGGCGTCGGAGACCAGCACCTCGCCCGGCTTGGCGGCGTCGGCGACGCGGGCGGCGACGTTGACGTCGACGCCGAGGTAGTCGCGCCCGATCCGGCGCGGGCGCCCGACGTGGATGCCCGCCCGCTGGCGCGGCGCGTGGTCTCCGACGCGCACCGCGGCGACCGCGTCGCGCGCCTCCAGGGCGCCCAGCACGGCCTCGTCGACGGTCAGGAACGTCGCCATCAGCCCGTCGCCGAGCCGCTTGACGACGCGGCCGCCGTGGGCCTCGATCGCGGGCTCGGCCGCACCGCTGACCCGGCGCAGCAGCTCGACGGCCATCGTGTCCCCCACCTCGAGCGCCCAGGTCGAGTAGTCGGCGAGATCGGTGAAGAGCACCGCCAGCTCGCGATCACCGCGGCCGCGGCCCTGCGCCTCAGACAGCGACTGCCAGACCTGCAGCGCCCCGGAGGCCGCCACGCGGGCGACGACGGGCGCGCTGCGCACCGCCGCGCGCAGCCGGCCCTCGTCCTCCTCCGCGTCCTCGCCCACGCGGTGTCTCGCCCTACTCGTCCGCCGACGTCGCGTCGTGCAGCCGGTAGGCCAGCGCGCTCTGCAGCGACCACAGCTCGATGAAGCCGGGGGACGCGTGCTGGGAGAACAGCCCGCCGGACTCCGAGAAGGTCGCCAGCTGCGCGTCGTAGACGGCGTTGGGGGACGACCGGGTCACGACGCGCGCGCTGCCCTTGAACAGCTTGAGGCCGATCTCGCCCGTCACGTTGCGGTTGACGTGCTCGATGTAGCCCTCGAGATCGAGGCGCAGCGGCTCCCACCACAGGCCGGCGTAGACGAGGTAGGCCCACTTCTGGTCCAGACCCGGCTTGAACTGGTTCTGGTGGATCGTCCCCGTGAGGCGCTCGAGCTCCTTGTGCGCCTTGAGGACGATCGCGGCGGCCGGGACCTCGTAGATGTCGCGCACCTTCAGGCCGACGATCCGATCCTCGATGTGGTCGACGATGCCGACGCCGTGGCGCATCCCGATCTCCGCGACCTGCTCGAGCAGGTCGACGAGCCCGAGCCGCGCGCCGTTGAGCGTCACGGGGACCCCGGCCTCGAAGCCGAGGGTCACGACCTCCGCCTCGTCAGGTGCGACCTCCGGCCGCGTGACGAGCTGGAAGACGTCGTCGTCGGGGGCGTGGGAGAGGTCCTCGATCCACTTGCCCTCGCTCGAGCGGCCCCACAGGTTGTCGTCGATGGAGTACGGCGCCGCCTCCGTGCCGCCCTTGACGGGGATGCCGTGGCGGCGGGCGTACTCGATCTCGGCGTCGCGGCCCATCTGCCAGGAGCGCACGGGAGCGATGACCTTCAGCTCCGGCGCGAGCGTCGCGACCGTCGCCTCGATGCGGACCTGGTCGTTGCCCTTGCCGGTGCAGCCGTGGGCGATCGTGTCGCAGCCCGTCCTGCGGGCGTACTCGACGGCGAGCTTGGCGATCAGGGGGCGGCCGAGCGCCGTGAAGAGCGGGTAGCCGTCGCCGTAGTCGGCGTTGGCCTTGATCGCCGGGAGGACGTACTCCTGCGCGAACTCCTCGCGCGCGTCGACGACGTGGCACTCGAGCGCGCCGAGCTGCATGGCCTTGCCCTTGACGACGTCGTAGTCCTCGCCGGGCTGGCCGAGGTTGATCGTCAGCGCGACGACCTCCGCCGCGTACTCGTCCTGGATCCACTTGAGCATGACGCTCGTGTCGAGGCCGCCGGAGTACAGCAGCAGGACGCGGTGGACCTCGTCCTTCGTCGCCAGGTAGCGGGCGACTCGACCGACGGAGGTCGTGGGGTCGACGAACTGGTGGACTTCGGTGGCCGGGGTCTGGTCGCTCATGACCGCCCGCAGGCTATGCGGTCAGTCGCCGGTCTCGACCGGTCGCAGCGGGTCCGCGCTCCACTGCGACCAGGACCCCGGGTACAGCCGCCCCTGCACGCCCGCCAGCTCGAGCGCGAGGAGCGTGTGGCAGGCCGTCACGCCGGAGCCGCAGGAGACGATCGGGTCCCGGACCCCCGCGAACTGCGTGCGCAGCTCCGCCTCGTCCTTGAAGGACCCGTCGGAGCGCAGGTTCGCGGCCGTCGGCGCGTTGCGCGCGCCCGGGATGTGCCCCGCGCGCGGGTCGAGGCCCGCCTCCTCCCCGCGGAACCGGGCGGGCGGCCGGGCGTCGAGCAGCTCGCCGTCGTGCGCGGCGACCTCGTCGGGCCCCGCGAGGCGGTCCAGCGGCCACGGGACCGGCGTGCGGAAGGCCCGGGGACGCGGACGCGGCGGCCCGGTCTCGAGCTCCCCCGTCCAGGCGGCCAGGCCGCCGTCGAGCAGGGAGGCGGGCCGGCCGATCACCCGCAGCATCCACACGAGCCGCGCGGCGATCGCCCCGCCGAGGTCGTCGTAGGCCACGACGTGGTCCGCGTCCCCGATGCCGGTGGCGCCCAGCTCGGCGGCGAACGCCTCGGGCGACGGGAGCGGGTGACGGCCCTGGTGGGGCTCTGGCGGAGCCGACAGCACGCGGTCGAGGTCCACGAACAGCGCGCCGGGGATGTGCCCCGCACCGAAGGCCGCGTGCCCCGACCGCCCGTCGAGGTACCAGCGCACGTCGCAGAGGACCGCGTCGGCGGGAACGGCGGCGACGCTCACGAGGATCGGTGCGTCGGACATGACGCCCGCCACGGTACCCGCGCTCATCCGAGGCGCGACTTCTGGACCTTCCCCAGCGCGTTGCGCGGCAGCTCGCGGAGGCGGTGCACCACGCGCGGGCGCTTGTGCGGGGTCAGCAGCGCCGCCACGTGGTCGGCCAGCGCCGCGTCCGACGCGGGCTCGACGCCGTCCGCGTCCACGACCCACGCGACGATCCGCTCGCCGAGGTCCGGGTCGGGCTCACCCGTGACGGCGGCCTCGGCCACGGCCGGGTGCTCGAGCAGCGCGCCCTCGATCTCCCCCGCCCCGATCTTGAAGCCGCCGCTCTTGATCAGGTCCGTCGCGCGGCGGCCGACGATGCGCACGTAGCCGTCGGGCGCGACCGTCGCGAGGTCGCCGGTGCGGAAGAAGCCGTCGTCGGTCAGCGCCTCGGCGGTCGCGTCCTCGCGGTGGTGGTAGCCGAGGAAGAGGTTCGGGCCGCGCACCTGGACCTCCCCGACGGTCGCGTCGTCGCGCGCGTCGCAGGGCACGCCGTCGTCGTCGACCAGTCGCACCTCGACGCCGTCGAAGGGCAGGCCGACGGTGCCCGCCCGCCGCTCGCCCGACGCGCGGACGCCCGCGATCATCAGTGTCTCGGTCATCCCGTAGCGCTCCACGATCCGCTGGCCCGTGAGGCGCTCGATGCGCTCGTGCTCGACGGCGGGAAGCGCGGCGGACCCGGAGATGAGCAGCCGCGCGCCGGCGAAGCCGGCGGCCAGCCCGGGGTCGGCCTCCAGCGCGGCGCCGATGCGGTGATACATCGTCGGGACGGCCATCAGCATCGTCGCCCCCTCGTCGGCCAGCGCGCGGCCGGCCGCCTCCGGTGAGAAGCGGTCGAGGTGCCTGCTCGTCCCGCCCAGGCGCAAGGGCCCGAGCGTCGCGACGATCCCGCCGTGCACGTGGAACAGCGGCAGCCCGTGGACGACCTCGTCCTCCCCCGTCCACTCCCAGGCCGCCGCCAGCGCGTCGAGGTTGGAGGCCACGGCGCGGCGCGGCAGGATCGCGCCCTTCGGCGGGCCCGTCGTGCCCGACGTGTAGGCGATGAAGGCCGGGTGCTCGCCCCCGGGCTCGTCCGCCGGCAGCGCGCCGCGGGCGTCGAGGTCGACCTCGACGCGGCGCAGGGCGGCGAGCGGGGCGGGCAGCTCGGCGCCCGGGGCGCACAGGACGGCCCCCGGCTCGGCGTCGCCGAGGAGGTGCCCGAGCTCGCGCTCGCCCGCCTTCGGGTTGACGGGGACCACGGTCGTCCCGGCCACCAGCGCCCCCACGACCCCGACGGGCGTCTGCGGGACGTGCGCGGCCCAGACGGCGACGCGCCGCACCCCGACCAGGGCGTCGGCGACGGCCCCGGCGGCGTCGCGCAGCTCCCGGTAGCCGACGTCACGCCCGGGGAAGCGCAGCGCGAGCTTGTCGGGCGGGTCCTCGAGCGCCGGGAACAGGCGCACAGGGCTACGCCAGCACGGCGCCGAGGCGCTCCAGCGCGCCGTCGATCTCGGCGTCGGTGATCACCAGCGGCGGGACGAAGCGCAGCGTCGTCGGCCCCGTCGCGTTGATCACCAGGCGCTGCTCCAGCAGGGCACGCCGGGTGACCTCGGGGGCGTCGCGGTCCAGCTCGGCGGCGACCATCAGACCGGCGCCGCGGACCGACACGACGCCGGGCAGGGTCTCCAGGCCCGCGCGCAGACGCTCCCCGCGGTCGCGCACGCCCGCGAGGAAGACGGCGTCGTCGACGACGTCGAGCACCGCGTTGGCGGCGGCGGAGGCGAGCGGGTTGCCGGCGAAGGTCGAGCCGTGGTCGCCCGGCGCGAACCCGTCCGCGAGCGCCGGCGTCGTCACGAGCGCGCCGATCGGGAAGCCGCCGCCCAGCCCCTTCGCCAGGGTGATGACGTCCGGGGTGACGCCGGCCTGCTGGTAGGCCCACAGCGTGCCCGTGCGGCCCATGCCGGTCTGGACCTCGTCGAGGATCAGCAGGGCGCCGGCCGCGTCGCAGGCCGCGCGGATGGCCTGCAGGAGCTCCGGCGCCACGACGTTGACGCCGCTCTCCCCCTGGATCGGCTCCAGCAGGACGGCGGCGACGGAGTCGTCCACCGCGGCCGCGATGTCGGCGACGTGGAGCGCGCTGAAGCCGGGGACCAGGGGCGCGAACGGTGCCTGCTTGGCCTCCTGCGGGGTCGCGCTGAGCGCCCCGTAGGTGCGGCCGTGGAAGCCGCCGTGGGCGACGAGGAGGCCCCCGCCGCGGCGGCGCTTGCGCGCGAGCTTGATCGCGGCCTCGTTGGCCTCCGCCCCCGAGTTGCAGAAGAACACCTTGCCGCCGAGCGACACGGTCGACAGCCGCTCCGCCAGGCGCACGTTCGGCGCGGTGTAGAAGAGGTTGGAGACGTGCATCAGCCGCGCGGCCTGCTCCTGCACCGCCCGCACCACGTGCGGGTGGCAGTGGCCGGTGTTGCAGACCGCGATCCCGGCGAGCAGGTCGAGGTAGGCGTCGCCCCGGCTGTCGATGAGCGTCGAGCCCGACCCCGACACGAACTCGACCGGGTAGCGGGCGTAGTTGCCGATCAGCTCGGTGTCGTCCAGCGGCGTGATCATCAGCGTGCGGGCCGGATCTTCGTGCCCTGGCCGCCGTCGGTGAACAGCTCGAGCAGGAGGGAGTGGGGCTGGCGGCCGTCGATGATGTGCGCGAACGAGACCCCGCCGTAGATCGCGTTCAGGCACGCCTCGAGCTTCGGCCGCATCCCGCCACCGGTGGTCTGCAGGGCCGCCTCGACGACGTCGGTCGTGGTCTCGGACACGAGCGTCGCGGGGTCGGACGGGTCGCTCAGCCAGCCGACGACGTCGGTGAGGAAGATGACCTTGTGCGCGTCCATCGCCCGGGCGACGGCGCCCGCCGCCTCGTCGGCGTTGACGTTGTGCGAGCGGCCCTGCGCGTCGGCGCCGACGGACGCGATCACGGGGATGTAGTCCTCGGCGATGTGGCGCAGGACGCCGGTCTGGACGCGCTCGATGCGGCCGACGAGGCCGATGTCCTCCCCCCCGGGCGCGGTCATCGTCGCGACGCTGAAGAGGCTGCCGTCGTCCCCGCAGAGCCCGACCGCCGGCTGCCCGTGGCGGTTGAGGTTGAGGACGATGTCCTTGTTGACCTTGCCGACGAGGACCATCTTCGCCACCTCCACCGTGGCGGCGTCGGAGACGCGCAGGCCGGAGATGAACTCGACGGGGAGGTCGAGCGCCTCCATGTAGCGGGTGATCTCCGGGCCGCCGCCGTGGACGACGATCGGGTTCAGGCCGACGTACTTGAGCAGCACGACGTCGCGGGCGAAGTCCTCGCGCAGCTGCGCGTCGGTCATCGCCGCCCCGCCGTACTTGATCACGACCGTCTTGCCGTGGAACTCGCGGATGTAGGGGAGCGCCTCGAGGAGGGTCCCGATGCGTTCGTCGGGCGGCAGCTGCGGCAGGGTCACGTCGTGTACTCCGCGTTGATCGTCACGTACTCGTGGGACAGGTCGGAGAAGAAGAGCTCCGTGTCGGCGCCCTCGCCCGGCAGGCCGACGGCGTACTCGACCTCGGGCCCGGCGACCCGGCGTTCGAGCTCGGCCAGGTCGAACGGGATCGCCGCGCCGCGGGCGCAGACGTGGACGTCCTCGATCCAGATGTCGACCGGGAGCGGCGCGGTGCCCGGCAGCGCGGCGCCGGCAGCCTGCGCGATGCGGCCCCAGTTGGGGTCGCCGCCGTTGAGCGCCGCCTTGACCAGCGGCGAGTTGGCGACCTTGCGCGCGACGGCATCCACGGCGGGCTGGTGGCCGCCGGTGACGGCGAGCCGGCCGACGCGCGCGGCGCCCTCGCCGTCGCGGGCGAGCAGGATCGCGAGCTGGCGCAGGAGGGCGTCGAGCGCCTCGCCGAAGCGGCCCTCGTCGGCCGACTGCGGCGCCACCGCGACGCCGGAGGCGCCGTTGGCCATCAGGATCGCGGTGTCGTTGGTCGAGAGCTGGCCGTCGACGGAGACCCGGTCGAAGGAGCGCTTGACGCAGACGCCGAGCAGCAGGTCGGCGGTCTCGGCGCTGAGCGCGGCGTCGGTCTGGACGAAGCAGAGCATCGTGGCGAAGCGCGGCGAGATCATCCCGGCCCCCTTGGCCTGGGCGCTGATGCGCACCGTCCCGCCCTCGAGCTGCACGTCGAGCGTCGCCTGCTTGGGGAACTTGTCCGTCGTGCGGATGGCCTGCGCGAACGTGTCGTAGCGCGGCCCGAGCTGCTCGCGCGCGGCGAGCAGGCCCTTCGTGACCGCGTCGGCGTCGAGGAGCTGGCCGATCACGCCCGTGGAGGCGACGGCGACGCGGTCCTCCCGCACCCCCGCGCACATCGCGCCGGCACCCTGCATCTTCGCGGCCGCGTCGAGCCCGCGCCCACCGGTGGCGGCGTTGGCGTTGCCGGCGTTGACCGCGACGGCGCGCAGGGCGTGCAGCTGCGTGCGCTCCTGCGTGACGAGGACGGGGGCGGCGAGCACGCCGGAGGCGGAGAAGCGCGCGGCGCTGACGGTGTCCTCGGCGTCGGAGACGAGCAGGCCGACGTCGAGGCCGCCGGAGGGCTTGATGCCGGCGGCGACGCCCGCGGCGCGGAAGCCCTGCGCCAGCCCGCCCTCCGCGACCTCGGTGACGTGCTCGGGGCAGGCGACCCAGCGGGAGTCGAAGAAGGTCATGCGAGGCCCTCGGTCTCGGGGTGGCCGAACATCGCGTTCAGCGACTGGACCGCCTGCGAGGCGGTGCCCTTCCACAGGTTGTCGATCGCGCAGAAGACGAGGATCTGGCCGGTGCGCTCGTCCCAGTGCACGGAGACGCGGGCGTCGTTGGTCTCGCGGACCTCGTTCATGCCGGGTGTCCGGCCCTCGAGGACGTCGACGAACGGCTCGCCGTCGTAGTCGCCGTGGAAGAGCACGTCGAGCTCGTCCTGGGTCGTCGGCCGCGCGGCGGTGACGTAGCAGGAGTCCAGCTCGCCGCTGGACAGCGGCGCGAGGTGCGGGACGAAGACGATCCGGCGCTGCGCCCCGGCCACGGCGAGCTCCTGCTCGATCTCGGGCGTGTGACGGTGGGCGAGCACCTTGTAGGGCTTGAGGTCCTCGTTGGCCGACACGAAGTGCGTCGTGTCGGTGGCGCCGCGGCCGGCCCCGGAGACGCCGGTCTTGGCGTCGACGATCACGTGGTCGCCGATCAGCCCGGCGCGGGCCAGCGGCGCCAGCGCCAGCAGGGCGGCGGTCGGGAAGCAGCCCGGGCCGGCCACCAGGTCAGCGCCGGCGAGCTGCGCGCGGTAGAGCTCGGGCAGCCCGTAGACCGCGGTGCCGAACAGCTCGGGCGCGCCGTGCTCGCCGTACCACCGGGCGTAGGTGTCGCGGTCGGTGAGGCGGAAGTCGGCGGAGAGGTCGATCACCCGGACGCCGCGCTCGCGCAGGGCGGCGACGGTCGGCGCGGCGGCGCCGTGGGGATAGCCCACGATCGCGGCGTCGACCTCGCCGTGGCGGTCGGCGTCGAAGGTCTCGAGCGTCAGGTCGACCTTCGTGCGCGGGAAGACGTCCCGCAGCCGTGTGCCGGCCTCGGCGCGCGCCGTGACGTAGGCGAGCTCGAAGCGCGGGTGACGGGCGAGCAGCTGCGCGGCGATCGCGCCCGCGTAGCCGGACGCCCCGATCACGCCGACCCGCGGGGCGCCGGGATCAGCCACGCAGCTCGCCCCCGACGGCCTCCCGGAGGCGGCCGACGATCTTCTCCCGGACCGGTGCCACGTCGGCGTCGGTCAGCGTCCGGTCGGGCGCGCGGAACGCGAGCCGCAGCGCGAGCGAGACCTTGCCCTCCCCCACCTGGCCGCCGGTGTAGACGTCGAAGACCTCGGCGGAGGCGAGCAGCTTGCCGCCGGCCTTGCGGGTCGCGGCGAGCACGGCGGCGGCCGGGACGTCCGCGTCCACGACGACCGCGAGGTCGAGCCGGACCGCCGGGAACGAGGTGACGTCGACGAAGCGCGGGACGGCGTCCGCGAAGGTCAGGAGGACCCCGAGGTCGACCTCGAAGCCGGCGACCGTCTGCTCGACGTCCCACTCGGCCGCGACGGACGGGTGGACCTCGCCGACCCAGCCGCAGGGCTGGCCCTGGGGGCCGGCGAGCACGCGCGCGGCCCGGACGGGATGCAGCCACGGCTCGGTCGCCGGCTCGACGCCGAGCTCGACGCGCAGCGCGCGTGCCAGGGCCTCGAGCACGCCCTTGGCGGCGAAGAAGTCGGTCTGCGGCGGCCTGGCCTCCTGCCAGGTGGCGGGCCGGGCGGGGCCGGTGAGGAGCACGCCGACATGGGTGCGCTCGTCCGGCAGCACGTGCTCGTCCCAGGCGGCACGGCCGCGGGTGCCGGCGGGCGGGTCCCAGCGGCCGGGGGGCTTCGGGCGGTCCGCGCTCCACGGCAGGTAGACGGAGCCGACCTCGAAGAGCCGCACGCCGGGCGTTCCGCGACGGGCGTTGAGCGCGGCGGCGTCCAGCAGCGAGCCGAGCAGCTGCGTGCGCATGACCGCCTGCTCCTCGCTCATCGGGTTGCGCAGCCGGACGGTCGGCACCGACGAGCGCAGCCTGGCGGCGGTCGCGTCGGAGGTGAAGCTCCAGCCCACGACCTCATGGAGGCCCGCGCCGACGAGCGCGTCCTCGGCCCGGCGGCGGCCGCGCTGCTCAGGGGTGAGGACGCCGACAGCGCCCCGGCGCGACGGCAGGGTGCTGGGGAGCGTGTCGACCCCGTCGATGCGGGCGACCTCCTCGACGAGGTCGACCTCGCGGGTGACGTCGCGGCGGAAGTGCGGGACGACGACGTCGAGTCCGTCGCCGCTGTCGGCGACGGTGAAGCCGAGGGTCTCGAGGATCTCGGCCTGGCGGGCGCGTGCGACGGGCTGGCCGAGCAGCTGCTGCACGCGCGCCTCGCGCAGATGCAGCGTCGTCGGCTCCCGCTCGGCGGCCGTGCGCGCGTCGACGTCGAGGGTCCCCTCGACGAGCCGCGCGCCGCACAGCTGCACCATGAGGCGCGTCGCGACGGCCTGCGCCTCCATGGTCTGCCCGGGCGAGAGCCCCTTCTCGTTGCGCCCGGAGGCCTCCGAGCGCAGGCCGAGCCGGGTCGAGGTCCGCTGGATCGTCGGCCCGTCCCACGTCGCGACCTCCATCGCGACGCTGGTCGTGCCGTCGTGGACCTCGGAGCGGTTGCCGCCCATGATCCCCGCGATCGACGTCGGACCGCCGGCGTCCTCGATGACCACCATGTCGCTGTCGAGCGTGCGCTCGACGTCGTCGAGGGTGGTGATCCGCTCCCCGTCGGTCGCCCGGCGGACGGTCAGGCGGGCTCCTTCGACGCGGTCGGCGTCGAAGGCATGCAGCGGCTGGCCCGTCAGGAGCATCACGTAGTTGGTGATGTCCACGACGGTGTTGATCGGTCGCTGGCCCGCGGCCATCAGGCGCGCCTTCAGCCACGTCGGGGAGGGGCCGACGGTGACGTCCTCGAACCGCCGGAGGGTGAAGCGCGGGCACAGGTCGGGGCACTGGACGTCGACGTCGAAGCCGGTCAGCGGGGCCGTGGAGCCGATGTCCCCCTGCCACGGGGCGGGCGCCAGCGGCGCGCCGGTGGCGGCATGGACCTCGCGGGCGACGCCGTAGACGCCGAGGCAGTCCGGCCGGTTCGGCGTGATCTCGAGCTCGAGGACGTCGGTGGAGATCGGCAGGACCTCGGCCAGCGGCGTGCCGGCGGCGAGGGCGTCGTCGAGGACCATGATCCCGGCGTGGTCGGTGCCGAGGTCGAGCTCGTCCTCGGCCAGGATCATCCCGTTGGACTCCTGGCCGCGCAGCTTGGCCCGCTTGAGCTTCGTCCCGTCGGGCATCACGGAGCCGGGCCGCGCGACGGCGACCGTCTGGCCCGCGGCGACGTTGGGCGCGCCGCAGACGATCTGGGAGGCCTCACCGGTCCCGATGTCGACGGAGCAGACCTTCAACCGGTCCGCGTCGGGGTGCTGCTCGGCACGGAGCACCTTGCCCACGACGAAGTGCTCGAGGCCGCGCACGCCATGGGTGAGGAGCGCCTCGACCTTCGTGCCGGTCATCGTCAGCCGCTCCTCGAGCGCGTCGAGCCCGAGCTGCGGGTGCGTGTACTCGTGCAGCCACTCCAGGGGGACGCGCATCAGCCGAACTGCTCCAGGAAGCGGACGTCGTTCTCGTAGAAGAGCCGCAGGTCGGCGACCCCGTGCTTGAGGAAGGCGATCCGCTCGATCCCCATCCCGAAGGCGAAGCCCTGCACCCGCTCCGGGTCGTAGCCGTGCTCGGCGACGTAGGCGAAGACGTTGGGGTCGACCTCGCCGGCGCCGAGGATCTCGATCCAGCCTTCGCCCTTGCACAGCCGGCAGCGCGATCCGTCGCGCATGAAGCCGTCGGTGCAGTTGAAGCAGCTCACGTCGACCTCGACGCTGGGCTCGGTGAAGGGGAAGAAGTGCGGCCGCAGCTTGACCTCGCGGTCGGGCCCGAAGATCGCGCGGGCGAAGGCCAGCAGCGTGCCCTTGAGGTCGGCCAGGGTGACGTCGGAGTCGACCGCGAGGCCCTCGACCTGGTGGAACTGGGGGGTGTGGGTGGCGTCGTTGTCGCGCCGGTAGGTGCGGCCGGGGACGACGATGTACAGCGGCGGCGGCTCGAGCTCCATCGCGCGCACCTGCATCGGGCTCGTGTGCGTGCGCAGGACGTGCCCGGCCTCGGTGTAGAAGGTGTCGGACTCGAGGCGGGCCGGGTGCGTCGCGTCGTGGTTGAGCGCGTCGAAGTTGTAGTGGACGAGGTCGATCTCGGGCCCCTCCGCGACGCGGAAGCCGAGGCCGAGGAACACGTCCTCGATCTCGCGCCGGGTGGCGGTCAGCAGATGCAGGCGCCCCGGGGGCACGGCGGGCGCCCCCGGGAGGGTCACGTCGACCGCGTCGGCGGCCAGGCGGGCGTCGAGCTCGCCCGCGCTGAGGTCGGCCCTGCGCGCCTCGATCAGCGCCTCGACGGCCTGGCGGGCCTGGTTGGCGGCCTTGCCGACGGCGCCGCGCTCCTGCGGCGGCAGCTGCGCGACGCCGCGCAGGAGGTTGGGCAGCTCGGCCTTGCGGCCCAGGTGGGTCACGCGGACGGCTTCGAGCGCTGCGGTGTCGTCCGCCGCCGCCACGGCGGCCTCGGCGTCGGCGCGCAGCTGGGCGATCTGGTCAAGCACTGGGGCCGACCTTATCCGTCTCGTAGAGCGCGACCGTGGCGGCCATCGCGGCGTTCAGCGACTCGCCCACGATCGGGATGTGCGCGGTCGCGTCGCAGGCCGCGACGATCTCGTCGGGCAGGCCCTCGCGCTCGGCGCCGACGAGGATCGACGCGGGCGCGCCGGCCTCGGTCAGCGGGACGCCGGCGCGGGCCACGAGCGCCAGCCGCGGCGCGGGGAGCTCTGCAAGGTTCTTGACCCGCTTGACGGGCACGTGGAAGACCGCGCCCATCGACGCGCGGACGGCCTTGGGACTGAACGGGTCGGCGCTCTGGGGCCCGAGCACGACCGAGGAGGCGCCGAACGCGTGGGCGGCCCGGATGATCGTCCCGACGTTGCCCGGGTCCCCCACGCCCCACAGGGCGACGCAGCGGCGGCCGAGGTCGGTGGCCCAGCGCGCGTCGAAGAGGCCGATCACGCGGGTGCCGGAGCCGAGCGTCGAGAGCTCCGCCATCAGGTGCGGCATGACCTCCTCGCCCTCCAGCCCGCTGTCGGGCAGGACGAGCTTGGCGACGGGGTCCCAGCCGGCGGCCTCGGCGGCCTCGACGAGGTCCTCGCCCTCCGCGACGAAGCGCCCGAGCTTGTCCCGCCACTTGCGGCTCGTGAGCTTGCGGACCTCCTTCAGGAGGTCGTTCTCTGGGCTGGTGATCGGAGTCAATGGGTCCTTAAACGAGAACGGGCGCCTCCAGAGGCGCCCGCGGGAGGTTCCTGGCTCGGGTTGCGGCTACGCCGCAGCCTCCACCGCCTCGCGGGCAGTGTCAGCGAAGCGTCGGAAGGTGTCGGCGTCGCGCACGGCGATGTCGGCGAGGACCTTGCGATCGAGCTCGATGCCGGCCAGCTTGAGGCCGTGGATGAACTGGGAGTAGCTCATGCCGTTCTGGCGGGCGGCCGCGTTGATGCGGGTGACCCAGAGGCGGCGGAAGTCGCGCTTCTTGTTGCGCCGATCCCGGTACGCGTAGGAGTCCGCCTTCATCAGGGCTTCCTTCGCCCGGCGGTAGTTCGAGTTCGCCTCGCCGCGGAAGCCCTTCGTCCGCTCGAGGGTGGAGCGCCGCTTCTTGCGGGCGTGGACTGAACGCTTGACGCGGGTCACTTCTTACCGCTTCCCTGCAGGAGCTTCCGGACGGTCTTCTCGTCCGCCTTCGCGACGACGACATCGCTCTTGAGGCCACGCTTGAACTTCGGTGACTTCTTCTCGAGGATGTGGCTCGACTTGGCGTGGCGAGCGCGCAGCTTGCCCGTGGCAGTCTGCTTGAAGCGCTTGGACGCGCCGCTGTGGGACTTCATCTTCGGCATGGCGACGGATGAGACTAGCGGACGTCGCGCGTAGGGTCCGGGGCATCGCACCCCGCACCCCGCAGCCCCTCGGAGATCAGTCCTCGGCCACCACGGACGCGCGTCGTGCGGCCGCCGGCCTGCCCACCGGCGTGGCCGCCGAGGTGCGCCTCGGGACGGGCCCGTTGCGCCCGCGCGACGTCGAGGCCGTGGCCCTGCGGGCCGCCCCCGTGGTGGTGGAGGAGGCCGTGCGCGTGCGCCTCGACGGGGCGCGCGCGGTGATCGAGCGGCGGCTCGCCGCCGGCACGCCCGTGTACGGGCTCAACACCGGGCTGGGCGCCGCGCGCGACCAGCGGGTCGAGACGGGCCTGCTCGAGGCCTACCAGCGCCAGATCGTGCTCACCCACGCGGGGGCGGTCGGCGAGCCGATGGCCGAGCACCTCGTGCGCGCGATCCTCATCGCCCGGGTGGCGGGGCTCGCCCAGGGTGGGTCCGGTGCCTCGCCGGCGGTGCTCGACGCGCTCGTGGGGATGCTCAACACCGGGCTCACGCCCGTCGTCCCGGTCACGGGGTCCGTCGGCGCGTCCGACCTCGGCCACCTCGCGGCGGTCGCGCTCGTGGCGATCGGCCGCGGCCGGGCGCGCGTCGGCGGCGAGACGCTCACGGGGGCCGAGGCCCTCGCCCGCGCGGGCCTGCGACCGCTGGCGCTGGCGCCCAAGGACGCGCTGGCGCTGATCTCGGCCAACGCGGTCTCGGTCGGGGTCGGCGCCCTGGCCGTGCGTCGCGCCGCCCGGGTGGCGCGCATGGCCGACCTCGCCGCCGCCCTGTCGATGGAGGCGCTGGACGCCAACCTCTCCCCCTTCGCCCCGGCCGTGCAAGCGGCCAAGGGGTTCGTCGGCCAGGCCGAGGCGGCCGAGAACGTGCGGGACCTGCTCGCGGGCTCGCGGCTGGAGCGCCTCGACCTCGGCGCGGTCTCCCAGCAGGACGCGCTGTCGACCCGGACGATCCCGCAGGTCCACGGGGCCTTCCGGGAGGTGCAGGCCGCCGCGTTCGACGCCGTGTCGGTCGAGCTGGCCGGCCGCGGTGACAACCCGCTGGTGCTCCCCGACACCGACGAGACGCTGTCGAACGGGAACTTCACGCCCCTGGTGCTCGCGCTGGCGTTCGAGTCGCTGCGGGTGGCGATCGCGCACGTCGGGATGCTGTCGGAGCGGCGCATGGCCAAGCTCGTCGCGCGCGCGTGGAGCGACGACGGCCGCGCCGCCCGCCTCGCCGTCGAGGACCCCGAGTCCGACGCGCGCTACCGCTTCCCGGGCCTGATGACCTACTCGGCCGCGGCGCTGGTGGCCGAGCTCAAGCACCTCGCGGCGCCGATCACCCTCGGGGTCCCGCCGCTGGACTTCGACGTCGAGGACCACGCGTCGTTCGCCAACGCGGCGGTGATGACGACCCGGACGGCGCTGGACAAGCTGGAGACGATCCTCTCGATCGAGGCGCTGCTCGCCGTCCACGAGATCGGCCAGCGCGGCATCGGGGACCGGCTCGGCGCGGGGACGAGCGAGGCGCTGGCGGCGGTGCAGGGGATCGCGGAGGGCGTCGACGAGGACCCGCTCGCCGCGGACCTCGTGCAGCGCCTGCACGACGTGATCGCTGCGCTGCTGGCCGAGCAGGACGCGCGGGCCGGCTAGACGGGCCGCAGCGCGCCCAGGCCCGCGCAGGTCGCCAGGGCGAGCGGGAGGTCGGCGTCGTCGACCCCCCGCAGGCTCGGGTGGTCGCGATCGACCTCCACCTCGCCCGCGTCCTCGATGCCGAGCGCGTGCAGGCCGGCGGTGCGGACCGCGGTCCACAGGTCCCCCTCGCGAGCGAGCAGGGCGTGGCGGGTGCGCCGCTCGCGCCGCGCGGTCGTCTCGAGCTCGCGGACCTCGGCGAGCGGGTCGAGCATGCCGTTCTGGTCGGAGCCCACCGCGAGTGCGACCCCCGCGTCGTGGAGGTCGAGCGCCCGGGGGTGGCCGTCGCCGAGGTTGCCCTCCGTCGTCGGGCAGGAGACGACCGTCGTGGCGCTGTCGCCGAGCCGTCGTACGTCCTGCGCGGACACGTGCACGGCGTGGACGACGCTCGTGCGCGGGCCGAGGAACCCGGTCCGGTGCAGCAGCTCGATCGGGGAGCAGCCGTGCTCGGCCTGGGTCTCGTCGAGCTCGCGGGTCTGCTCGGCGGCATGGACGTGGCGGACGAGGCCGTGGGCGTCGGCGTGCCCGGCGATCGCGGTGAGCCAGGCGGCGGGGACCGCGCGGACCGAGTGCGCGGCGACGCCGACGTCGACGCCGTCGCGGTCGGCCGCCCAGGCGCTGAGGGCGTCCACGCGCGCGAGGAAGGTCTCCACGTCGGGGTCGCAGAAGCGGCGCTGGCCACCGTGCGGGGAGGCGTCCGCCCCGTCGGCCCAG
Organism: uncultured Solirubrobacteraceae bacterium; assembly: GCA_963726825.1. Lineage (GTDB taxonomy): Bacteria > Actinomycetota > Thermoleophilia > Solirubrobacterales > Solirubrobacteraceae > DATLGB01. The sequence goes on from CAVSDT010000002.1 coordinate 1,395,106, forward strand.
CCGTTGCGGTGGTAGGCGGCGGGGAGCAGGACGATCCGCAGGCCCTCCGCCTCGGCGGCGGTCGCGACGGCGTGCGCCATCGCGTTGGGCTCGGCGTACGGGGTCCCGTCCGGCCGGTGGTGGACGTAGTGGAACTCCCCGACGGCGCCGTAGCCCGCCGCGCGCATCTCGCGGTAGGTGCGGCGGGCGAGCGCGTGCATCGTGTCGGGCTCGAGGCTGCCGGCGAGGGTGAACATCGCCTCCCGCCAGGACCAGAAGTCGTCCTGGGCGTGCGCGGCCGGCGACGGCCGCTCGCCGATCCCGCGCAGCCCGATCTGGAACGCGTGCGAGTGGGCGCTGACCTGCGCGCCGATGCGGGTCACGCGAGCGCCTCCACCGCGCGGAGCACCTGGGTCGCGGCGACGGCGGCGTCCTCGAGGGCGACGTCCTCCTGCGGGGAGTGCGAGATCCCGGTCGGGTTGCGCACGAGGACCATCCCGGCGGGGACGTGGGTGGCGAGCTGGCCCGCGTCGTGGCCGGCGAAGCAGACGACCTCGGGCCCGCCGTCGTCCCCCGCCAGCGCGGCCCGGACGGCCGGGTCGAAGTGGACGGGGCCCGAGCGCGCCGACACGGTGACGGTGGCGGGGACGCCGAGGTCCGCGGCAGCGGCCTCGACGGCGGCCTGCCACGCGTCGAGCGCGGCGAGGTCGGGTGCCCGGGCGTCCAGCCACAGCCGCACGTGCCCGGCGATCGCGGTGGGCGCGTTGGGCTCGACGAGGATGCGGGTCGCGGTGCAGCGGACGGGTGCGGCACGTTCGTGTGGGTGGGCACCCTCGACGTGCCCCACCCCCGCCGCGTCGGCCGCGACGATCAGCGTCGCGGCGGCGAGGAGCGCGTCGGCGCGCTCGTCCGGCGGGGTCGTGCCGGCGTGGTCGGCCTGGCCGGTCAGCTCGACGATCAGCCGCAGCCGGGCGGCGAGGCTGCTGACGACGCCCGCCGCGCGGCCCGCGCGGTCGAGCTCACGGCTCTGGTCGATGTGCAGCTCGAGCATCCCCCGGATGTGGGCGACGCCGGGCGGGACGGCCGGCTCGACGACCCCGCCGCCGACGACCCCGTCGGCGAGGCGGGCCTCGGCGACGAGTGCGGCCAGGGCCTCGGGATCGCCACCCGCGGCGCGCATCGCCTCGGCGAGGGTCACCCCGTCGTCGTCCGTGCGCGCGAGCGCATCGTCGGTGTCCAGCCGGCCGACGAGCGCCCGGGAGCCGAAGGTCGGCGTGTTGAAGCGCGCGCCCTCCTCGTCCGTGAAGGACACCACGGCGACGGGGACGGCCGCAACGGCGGCGACGGCGAACCCGGCCGCCACCCCCAGCGGCCCGTCCAGCCGTCCGCCGCGGCGCACGGAGTCCAGGTGCGAGCCGACGACCCACCACGGGCCGTCCCCGGCGGGCAGCGCCCAGCGGTTGCCCGCAGCGTCCCGGGAGACGCTCAGCCCGACGGACGACGCCTGCGCGACGAACCACTCCCCGGAGGCGTCGTCCTCGGCCGTCCACGCGAGCCGGTCGACCGCCCCGTCGGCCCCGACGCCGATCGCGTCGAGGCCGGCGAGCCGCGCCTCGAGGTCCCCCGCGGAGATCTGCAACGGACCTAAAGGCGCGGATGTGTCGCTCTGACGACCAGAACGCGACTTTAGGTCCGTTACGGGATCGCGCGGAGGCGTCACGAGGACAGCCGCCAGGCCTGGTCCGGGCGGACGTGGACGACCTCGCCCGCCACGATCACGAGGGCCACCGGGTTGTGGCCGAGGCGGTAGGGGACGTGCTCGGCCGGGGCGTCCAGGATCACCACGTCGGCGCGCTTGCCGGGCTCCAGCGAGCCCAGCTCGTCCTGCAGGTCCAGCACGTAGGCGGCGTTGAGCGTCATCGCCAGCAGCGCCTCCCGCAGCGACCAGCCGTAGCGGCGCACGGCCAGGCCGGCGACCAGGGGGAGCGAGACCACGGGCGAGGTGCCCGGGTTCGCGTCCGTGCCGAGCACGCAGATCGCGCCCGCGTCGGCGAGCGCGCGGGCGGGCTCGACCGCTTCGTTCCCGAGGAACGCCGCGCCCGGGAGCAGCACCGCGGCGCACTCCGACGCCGCCAGCGGCGCCACGTCGTCGGGGTGCAGCCGCGCGAGGTGATCGACCGACCGTGCCCCCGCCGCCAGCGCGACCGGCACGGAGCGGTTCGCGTTGAACTGCTCCACGTGCGCGCGCAGCGCCAGGCCGTGCCGGCGGGCCAGCGCCCCCATCCGCTCCAGGTGCGCGTTGGAGAACGCGACCGACTCGACGTAGATGTCGAGCGCCGCGATGCCCGTGAGCTCGGGGACGAGCCCGTCGACGCAGTCCATCCAGCCGTCGGCGTCGAAGCCCTCGGGGACGCTGTGGGCCAGCAGGGCGGTCGAGACCGTCCGCTGCAGGACCCGCTCGCCGAGCTCGGCCGCCAGGCCCAGCGCGCGCATCTCCCCCGCCGCGGAACCGCCGTAGCCGGACTTGCACTCGAACGTCGTCGTCCCGTGCGCGAGCATCTCGTCCGCGAGCGCCGCGGCCTGACCGAGCACCTCCTCGTCGGAGGCGGCCGCCAGCGCCCGCGCCGACGAGCGGATCCCGCCGCCGGAGCGCGCGATCTCCTCGTACGGGACGCCCGTGACCTTCATCTCGTACTCCTCCGCCCGCCAGCCGGCGAACGGCAGGTGGGTGTGGCAGTCCACGAGACCCGGCAGGACGGCGCAGCCGCGGCAGTCGATCACGAGGTCGGCCCCGCCGTCGGCGTCGAAGCCGTGCACGTCCTCGCCGTCGAGCAGCAGCGACCCCGGGTCGAGCGTCAGCTCGTCCGCGCGGTCGGTGCGCAGGTAGGGCAGCCCGTCCGCGGGCGGGCGCAGCACCTGGGCCGCCCCGCGCAGCGCGGTCCTCATGCGGGATCCAGCATCGGCATCCGCACGCCGTGCTCGCGCGCGTGCTCGATCGCCGTCGGGTAGCCCGCGTCGGCGTGACGCATGACGCCCATCGCCGGGTCGGCCTCGAGCACCCGGTGCACGCGCTCGGCGCCGAGGTCGGTCCCGTCGGCGACGACGACCTGCCCCGCGTGGATCGACTTGCCCATCCCCACGCCGCCGCCGTGATGCAACGAGACCCACGACGCGCCACAGGCGGTGTTGACCATCGCGTTGAGGATCGGCCAGTCCGCGACGGCGTCGGACCCGTCGAGCATCGACTCCGTCTCGCGCTCCGGCGAGGCGACCGACCCGGCGTCGAGGTGGTCGCGGCCGATCACGATCGGCGCCGAGATCTCGCCGGACGCGACGAGCTCGTTGAACTTCGCGCCCGCCTTCTCCCGGTCGCCGTGCCCGAGCCAGCAGATGCGCGCCGGCAGGCCCTGGAACTGGACCTTCTCGCGCGCGAGCTCGATCCAGCGCACGACGTGCTCCTGGTCGGCGAACAGCTCGAGGATCGCGTCGTCGGTGCGGGCGATGTCGGCCGGGTCACCCGAGAGCGCGGCCCAGCGGAACGGCCCCTTGCCCTCGCAGAACAGCGGCCGGATGTAGGCCGGGACGAAGCCGGGGTAGCTGAACGCGTCCTCGTCGCCGTGGGACTCGGCGAGGCCGCGCAGCGCGTTGCCGTAGTCGAAGGCCTCCGAGCCGCCCTGCTGCAGCGCGCGGATCGCGCCGACGTGCGCGAGCACGCTCTCCCCCACCCGGGCGAGGTAGCCGTCGGGGTCGGACGCGCGCATGACGTCGGCCTGCTCCACCGTGAGGCCCGCGGGGACGTAGCCGTTCAACGCGTCGTGGGCGCTCGTCTGGTCGGTCACCACGTCGATGTCCGCCCCGCGGCGGACCAGCTCCGGCAGGACCTCCGACGCGTTGCCCAGCAGCCCGATCGACAGCGGCCGCCGCTCCCGCTTGGCGGCCTCGAGCCGCGTCAGCGCGTCGTCGAGGTCGGCCGCGCGCTCGTCGAGGTAGCCCGTCTCGATGCGGCGCTCGATGCGCGAGAGGTCGACCTCGATGCACAGCGCCGTGCCGCCGTTCATCGTCACGGCAAGGGGCTGTGCGCCGCCCATCCCGCCGAGGCCGGCGGTGACGGTCAGCGTTCCGGCCAGCGACCCGCCGAAGCGCTCGCGGGCGACCGCGGCGAACGTCTCGTAGGTGCCCTGGAGGATGCCCTGGGACCCGATGTAGATCCACGACCCGGCCGTCATCTGGCCGTACATCATCAGCCCGGCCGCGTCGAGCTTGCGGAAGTGCTCCCAGGTGGCCCAGTTGCCGACGAGGTTGGAGTTGGCGATCAGCACGCGCGGTGCGCGCTCGTGGGTCTCGACCACGCCGACCGGCTTGCCGGACTGCACGAGCAGCGTCTCCTCGTCGGCGAGGCGCAGCAGCTCCCGCTTGATCGTGCGGTAGGACGCCTGGTCGCGGGCGGCCTTGCCGATGCCGCCGTAGACCACCAGGTCCTGCGGGCGCTCGGCGACGTCGGGATGCAGGTTGTTCTCGAGCATCCGCAGCGCGGCCTCCTGCTGCCAGCCGCGGCAGCGCAGTCCGTCCGTCATCCGAGGGTCCCTTCGTCGTCGTCGGTCAAGGTCAGCGCGCCGGTGCGCAGCGCGTCGGCGAGGGTCGCGAGCTCGCCGGCCAGCGAGCGATCCTCCTCCACGCGCGGCACGATGGCACGCACGCGGGAGATCGCAAGCTCGAGCGCGTCGGTCGAGCGCAGCGGCCGGTGGAACTCGAGGCCCTGGCAGGCGCAGACGAGCTCCGTCGCCACGACCTGCGCCGCGTTCTCGATCACCGTCCGCGCCTTCAGCGCCGCGTAGGCGCCCATCGAGTTGAAGTCCTCCTGGCCCGCCGACGTCGGGATCGATCCGGCGCCGGCGGGATGGGAGAGCACCTGGCACTCGTTGACCAGCGCGGCGGCGGCGTACTGGGCGATCATCAGCCCGCTCGAGAGCCCCGGGTGCGGGCTCAGGAACGGCGGCAACCCGGCGTAGGACGGCGACAGGAGCGCGTACGTGCGGCGCTCGGAGAAGGAGGCCAGCTCGCACATCGCCAGCGCCAGGTGGTCCAGCGGCAGCGACAGCGGCTGGCCGTGGAAGTTGCCACCCGAGAGGATCTCGTCGTCGTCGACGAACACGAGCGGGTTGTCGGTGACGGTGTCGAGCTCGCGCTCCAGCGCGCCGGCGGCGTAGTCGACCGCGTCGGAGATCGCGCCGAGCACCTGCGGCGCGCAGCGCAGCGTGTACGGGTCCTGGACCCGGCCGCAGTCGGCGTGGGAGTCGACGATCGGCGAGCCGTCGAGCAGCGCGCGCAGCCGCGCCGCGATCCGCACCTGCCCCGGCTGCGCCCGCACGGCGTGCAGCCGGGCGTCGAACGGGACCGTCGAGCCCTTGAACGCCTCGAGGGAGATCGCCGCCGCGACCGTGGCCGCGCGCACGAGCCGCGCGGCCTCCTGCACCGCGATCCCGCCGGCGGACGCCATCAGGTGCGTGCCGTTGATGAGCGCGAGGCCCTCCTTGGCCGACAGCTGGACGGGCTCGAGGTTCGCGCCCGCCAGCGCCTCGGCCCCGGGCAGCCGCTCGCCGCCGACGAACGCCTCCCCCTCCCCGATCAGCAGCAGCGCGACGTGCGCGAGCGGCGCGAGGTCCCCGGAGGAGCCGACGGACCCCTTCGCCGGGACGACGGGGAGGACGTCGTGCTCGAGCAGCGCCAGCAGCAGCTCGACCACCTCCAGCCGGACGCCGGAGAACCCGCGCCGCAGCGACGAGGAGAGCAGCAGCAGCATCCCCCGCACGACCTCGCGCGGCGAGCGGCGGCCCAGCGCCGACGGCGTGCGAGCGGATCAGGTTGACCTGCAGCTGCGCCGTGTCGGCCTTCGGGATCTGCACGGACGCGAGCTGGCCGAAGCCGGTCGTGACGCCGTAGACGACCCGGTCTGCGGCGACGCGGGACTCGACGACGGCGCGGGCGGCCGTGATGCGGTCGCGGTCGGCGGCGTCGAGCGGGAGCGGGGGCGCGCCGTGGGCGACGGCCTCCAGGCGATGCAGGGTCAGGGTCGGAACAGGAGTCCTCCTTGGACGTCGGCGGGCGAGGCACAGCCGCACAGGGCGAGGGCCTCCGCGGTCTCGGTCACGAGCAGGCCCAGCGCCCAGCGGACGCCGGCGGCGCCCTCGAGCGCGAGCGCCCAGGTCACGGGCCGGCCGACGAGCACGGCGTCAGCCCCCAGTGCGAGCGCCTTGACGACGTCGGTGCCCCGGCGCACCCCGCCGTCGACGAGCACGGTCAGGTCCCCCGCGGCGTCGGCGATCGCCGGGAGGGCGTCGGCGGACGCGACGGCGGTGTCGAGCTGACGGCCGCCGTGGTTGGAGACGACGATCCCCGCGGCACCGAGCTCGGCGGCGCGCGCCGCGTCGTCGGGATGCAGGACCCCCTTGAGCAGGACGGGCAGGTCGGTCAGCGCCAGGAAGCGCTCGACGTCACCCCAGCCGAGGTCGGCCTGCATCCACGAGGTCACGTCGTGGGGGGTGACCGGACCGGTGTGCGACGGCGGCACGGGGACGTTGGGCAGCTCGACGCCGGGAGCGAGCGAGAAGCCGTGCAGCGTCTCGCGCTCGCGCCGGCCGTGGACCGGGACGTCGACGGTGACCACCAGGGCGCGGAAGCCCGCGTCCTGCGCGCGCGCGACGATCTCGGCCGTCTGTCCCCGGTCGCGGTAGGGATAGAGCTGAAACAGCGGGTCCCGCCCGGCCGCGGCGACGTCCTCCAGCCGGTGCGAGGACAACGACGAGAGCACCTGCCCCACCCCCGCCCCGGCGGCACCGGCGGCGATCGCGACGTCGCCCTCGTCGTGGGCCATCCGCTGGTAGGCCAGCGGCGCGGTCAGCACGGGTGCGGCCAGCGACAGCCCCAGCAGCGACGTCTCCGCCGTCCGCGGCCGGTCCGCGCGCAGCACGTGCGGGACCAGGCGCAGCCGCTCCCACGCGGCCCGGTTGTCGGCCAGCGTGAGCTCGTCCGCGGCCCCGCCGGCGAAGTACGCGAACGTCGGCGCGGACAGCACGTCGGCGGCCTGCGCCTCCAGCTCGCCGAGGTGGACGGCGTTCACGACCGGTCCATCGCGGCGATCGACTCCTCCCGGATGCTCGAGAGCACCTCGCCGTGGAGGGCGGCGAACTCCGGCGTCGCCAGCACCTCGTAGGAGCGCGGCCGCGGCAGGTCGATCGCGATCTCGCGCTTGATCCGGCCCGGGCGGTTGGTCATCACCAGCACGCGGTCGGAGAGGAACACGGCCTCCTCGACGTCGTGGGTGACGAACAGGACGGTCAGCCGGTGCTGCTCCCACACGTTCGTGAGCAGCTCCTGCATCAGCTGCCGGGTCAGCGCGTCCAGCGCCCCGAACGGCTCGTCCATGAGCAGGATCGACGGCCGGTAGGCCAGCGCCCGCGCGATCGCCACCCGCTGCTTCATCCCGCCCGAGAGCTGGTTGGGGTGCGCGTCGGCGAAGCCCTCGAGCTGCACGAGGGCGAGCTGCTCGTCGGCGACCGCCCGGCGCTCGGCCTTGCCCAGCTCGTCGCGGAGCGCGAACTCGACGTTCTCGCGCGCGGTCAGCCAGGGGAACAGCGTGTAGGACTGGAACACGACGCCGCGGTCGCGACCCGGCCCGTCGACCGGCTTGCCGTCCACGAGCACCTCGCCGCCCGTGGCCTCCTGGAGGCCGGCGAGGATCGCCAGCAGCGTCGACTTACCGCAGCCCGACGTCCCCACGATGGAGACGAACTCGTTCTCGGCCAGCTGCAGCGAGGCGTCGGCGATCGCCTGGACCCCGCCGGGGAACGTCTTCTCGAGACCGGAGACCTGGACCCTCATCGGCGCGCCTCCGCGTAGGCGAAGAAGCGCCGGCCGAGCGCCTTCATCACCTGATCGGTGATCAGGCCGAGCAGGCCGAGGACGAGGATGTAGCCGATGATCGTGTCGGTCTGGAAGAAGCGCTGGGCGGTCGTGATCCGGTAGCCGAGGCCGCTCGTCGCCGCCACGAGCTCGGCCAGCACGAGCCACGTCCACGCCCAGCCGAGCGAGATCCGCATCGAGTCCCAGACGCCCGGCGCCGCGGCGGGCAGCAGGATCCGGCGCAGGATCGTCCGGTCCTTGAGCCCCAGCGTGCGGCCGATGTCGACGAAGTCCAGCGGGACGCGCTTGGCGTTGTCCATGATCAGCAGCACCTGCTGGAAGAACGTCCCGATCCAGATGATGAGGAACTTCTGCCCGTCGTCGGTGCCCACCCACAGGATCGTGAGGGGCACGAAGGCGACGACGGGCATGTAGCGGATGAAGTCGATCAGGGGCTCCAGCGCGGCCTCCCAGAAGCGGTAGGCGCCGAGCAGGATCCCGATCGGGACGGCCATCGCGGTCGCCAGCAGGAAGCCGACGCCGATGCGGTAGACGGAGATGCCCAGGTCGTCCCACAGGGTCCCGTCCGACGACAGCGTCGCCAGCCGGTCCCAGACCTCGTTGGGCGGCGGCAGGAAGAGCGGCTTGACCCACCCTGCCGACGTCGCGACCCACCAGAGCAGGAGCAGCAGGACGAACACGACGGACGCGATGCCGACGAACTGCCACCTCCCGATCCTGCCCCCGATGCGGAGCATCTCCGGCCGCCGCATGGGACTACGGGGTCGCCTCGTCGGCGAACGTCGCGACGACGATGTCGGCCGGGTCGACGTCCCCCTCGATCAGCCCGGCGTCCGTGGCGGCCTGCTTGACGTCGGCGAGCGTCTTCTGCGCGTACTCGCCGTTGAGCTGGGACTTGTTCTCGGCGAGGTCGTAGAACTTCACGCCGTCGAACGCCGTCGCGAGCTCCTTCTGCGTCGAGCCGACCGACTTGGCGATGGTCTCCTGCGCGCCGGCCTTGTCGCCGTTGTAGGCGTCGACGGCCTGGCCCCAGGTCTTCACGAGCGCGGCGATCTGCCCCGGCTTGTTCTTGAGCGTGTCGTCGGTGACGACGAACACGTCGCCCACGATGCCCGGGTTCTCGCCCGCCGTGTAGAGGAGCTTGACCTTCGAGTCGTCCTTGCGGGCGGTCGTGATGTAGGGCTCGTAGGTGACGGCGGCGTCGACCTTGCCGGCGATGAACGCGGCGCCGGCGTCGGAGGCGGCCAGCGGGACGACCTTGACGTCCTTCTTGCTCATGCCGTTCTGCGCGAGCGCGTAGGACAGGAGGATGTCGGACGTCGTGCCCTCCTCGAAGGCGACGCGCTTGCCCTTGAGGTCCTTGACCGACGCGATGTCGGGCCCGGCGATGATCGCGTCCGCGGTGGTGGACTGGTCCTCGAGCAGGACGATCTTGATCGGCAGGCCCGAGGCGGCGAAGCGCAGCGCGGTGTGGGTGGCGATGTTCGTGCCGTCGAGCTTGCCGGAGGCGAACGCCGCGTTGATCAGGTCGTCGGTGTTGAAGTTCGTGATCTTCACGTCGAGGCCGTTGTCGGCGAACAGGCCCTTGTCCTCGGCGACGCGCCACGGCCCGTAGCCGATCCAGGGCTCGATCCCCATCCGGAACGTGCCGGGCTCGGGCTTCGCCGGGGCGTTCGCCGCGGCCTCCTTCGCGTCCGAGGTGCTGCTCGAGCTGTCCGAGCCGCAGCCGGCGACGGCGACGGCGAGGCAGGTCAGCAGCAGGGCGGCCAGCCACCGTGTCGTGGGCCTGGTCATGGGGTGTCTCCTGTTCGGGGGGTCGGGAGCCGGCGCCGGACGGCGGCGGCGTGAGCGGGGAAGCCTTCGTGATCGGCGAGCGCGAGGATGCCGGGTGCCATGGTGGCGAGCGCGGCCTCGGTGGCGTGCGCGATCGACGCCTTCTTGAGGAACGTCTCGGCCGTCACGCCGCCGGTGACGCGGGCGTAGCCGCCGGTCGGCAGGGCGGCGGGGACGCCGAGGGCGAAGTTCGCCGCGGCGACCGGCGTGTCCTGGCCGAGCAGGATCTCGCCGGCGTGCTCGATCAGGGCGAGGACGGCCTCGTCGTCGGCCGTCGCGATCTGCATGTGCTCGGGCGCGTACTCGTTGGTGACCTCCGCCGCCTCGGCCATGTCGGCGACGAGGATCGCGCCGCCGCGCTCTCCCAGCGATCCGCGGGCGTACTCGGCGCGCGTGGGCGGCAGGTCGGCGAGCTGGGCGGCGAGCTCGGGTTGCAGCGCCTCGACGAGGCGGCGGCTGTCGGTGACCAGGATCGACGCGGAGTCGGGGCCGTGCTCGGCCTCGTTGAGCAGGTCGGCTGCGAGGCGCGGGACGTCAGCGGTCTCGTCGGCGATGATCAGGCTCTCGGACGGGCCGAGCAGCATCTGGGTGTGGGTGCCGTGGGCCTGGCAGAGGATCTGCGCGGCCTGGACGGGCGGGCTGCCGGGGCCGAGGACCTTGCGCATGCGCGGGAACGTCTCCGTCCCGAGGGCGAGGGCGGCGACGCCGGCCGGGCCGTTGGAGCGGTAGACCTCGGTGAGGCCGAGCTCGTGGGCGACCGCGAGGACGGCGGGGTCGACCGCGCCCGCGATCGGGCCCCGCCCACCCACCGGCGGGGTGACGACCGCGACGTGCGGCACGCCTGCGACGAGGGCGGGGACGCCCAGCTGCATCAGCACGGAGGGGAACGAGCCCTTGCCGGCGGGGACGAACAGGCCGGCGGAGGCGACCGGGGTGCTCTTCTCCCCGACCGTCAGGCCGGGCGCGATCTCCGTGCGCCATGCCCGCTCGGCGGTGAGCGCGACGTTGAAGGCGCGCAGGTTGACGATGCCCGCGCGGATGCCGGCCAGGACGTCGGGGTCGAGGGCGGCGTGGGCCGCCTCGAGCTCGGCGGGGTCGATGCGCAGCTGGCTTGCGTCGTCCAGGGCGACCTTGTCGAAGCGCTCGAGGGCGCGCAGCACCGCGGCGTCGCCGTTGGCGCGCACGTCCTCGACGAGCTCGCCGATGGCGGCCATCAGCGCGGGGTCGAAGATCGCGCTGATCCCGCGCTCGGAGAGCTGGGCGCGGGCGGCGGCGTCCATCTGCGTCCAGGTCTGCACCCGCAGCACGGGCTCAGACATGACGGCCCCCGTCCAGGCTCACGACGGCGCCGGTCATGTAGCCGGCGTCCGGGCCGAGCAGGAAGGCCACGAGGCCGCCGACCTCCTCCGGGCGGCCGAAGCGGCCGGCCGGGATGTCGGCGCGCAGCTCGTCGGCCGTCTCGGGGTCCTCGAGGTAGGCGGCCGTCATGCGGGTCGGGAAGTAGCCGGGGCAGATGGCGGTGACGACGATGCCGTCGCCCGCGAGGTCGAGCGCGAGGCTGTGCGCGAGCGAGGTCGTCGCCGCCTTCGAGGCGTTGTAGTCCGCGAAGCCCCGCTCGGCCCGCAGGGCGTTGACGGAGGCGTTGAGGACGATGCGCCCGCCGGCGGTCATCCGGCGCGCGCAGGAGCGGGCGACGTGGAAGGTCCCGAGCACGTTGACCGCCATGACGCGGAGGAAGTGCGCCGAGTCGAGCTCCAGGGCGGGCTTGCCCTCGCCGTCGATGCCCGCGGACGCGAAGCAGGCGTCCACGCCGCCCATCGTGTCCGCCGCCTCGGCGACGGCGGCCTCCACGGCCGCGTCGTCGGCGACGTCGCACGCGGTCGCGCCCGCGACCCCGTCCGGGAGCTGGGCGAGCGACTCGGGGCGCGAACCGAGGCCCCAGACGTCGTGGCCGTCGGCGACCAGGCGGGTCGCGGCCGCGTGGCCGAGCCCGCTGGTGGCGCCGGAGACGACGATGCGCATCAGTCCAGCGTCCCCTTCACGCCCGCCGTCCTGCCGGCCCGCTGCGGGTTGGCCGCCAGGGCGGAGCGCAGGGCGCGGGCGAAGGCGCGGAAGCCGGCCTCCCACGCGTGATGGGGGTCGGTCGCCTCGTACAGGCGCAGGTGGATCGAGCAGCGCGCGCCCTGCGCGAAGCCCTCGAAGAAGCCGGGCAGGTCGGCGGCGAGCATGTCCTCGACGTGCTCGAGGGCAGCGGCGTCCTCGCGTTGGATCTTGTGGTTGGAGCGGCCCTCGAAGGAGATCGAGGCGAGCGCGGAGGCCTCGTCCATCATCCCGTAGGCGAACCCGTTGGAGTCGACTCCGTCGGCGATCCGGTCCTTGAGGAGCTGCCCCGTGGCGAGGCCGAGCGCAAGGCCGATGTCCTCCACGCAGGTGTGGGTGAGGCGGAACGTCTTGACCGTGTAGGAGGCGTCGATCGCGGCGTCGGCGTACCAGCCGAGCATCTCGAGCATGTGGTCGAAGAAGCTCAGCGTCGTCGCGAGCCGCGGCTCGCGCTGCGCCCCCGGCTCGATGGCCACGTCGATGACCGCCTCGCGGGTCTCGCGGTGGACGGTGTAGGCGGCGCCGTCGACCTCGACGGTCATGCCGGTGTAGTCGCTCATGCGGTTGCGGCCTCCTGGAGCGCCTCGCGGACGAGCGCCATGCGGGGCGGGGCCCCGATCGTGATGCGGACCCAGCCGTCCATGCCGAGGTCGGCCCCGTCGCGCACGGCGACACCGCGGGCGGCGAGCGCCGTGTGCAGGGCGGCGGGGTCGGACGGGCGGACGCTGACGAAGTTGGCCTGGGAGGCGAGGTGCTCGATGTCGTGCTCGCGCAGGAAGCGCTCGAGGCGCTCGCGTTCCCGGGTGACGAGCCGGACGCCGTAGTCGGCCCACGCGGTGTCGGCGAGCGCGGCCCGGGCGGCGGCGAGCGCGACCGTGTTGACGTTGAACGGCGGGCGGATCGCGTCCATGGCGGCGATCAGGTCGGGGTGGCCGAGGCCGTAGCCGACCCGCAGCCCGGCGAGGCCGTGGGCCTTGGACAGCGTCCGCTGCACGAGCAGGTTGTCGTGCGTGCGCAGCAGGCGCCCGACGTCGGGGCGCGCCGATGGGGTGGTGAAGTCGCGGTAGGCCTCGTCGAGGACGACGAGCGTCGTGTCGGGGACGGCCGCGAGGAACGCGTCCAGCTCCGCCGGATCGAGCGCCGCGCCTGTCGGGTTGTGCGGGGACGGGAGCCAGACGAGCGCGGCGGCGGTGCCCGTGCCCCGGGCCGCGGCGGCCATCGCGGCGAGGTCGTGCGCGCCGTCCGCGCGCAGCTCGACGGTGCACAGGGTCGCGTCGTGCAGCTGCGCGACGAGCGCGTCGATCGCGTAGCACGGGCGGCCGAGCACGACGGGGGCGCCCGGCTCGAGGACGAGGGTCGCGACGAGGTAGCACAGCTCGTCGGAGCCGCTCGTGGCCACGACCCGCTCGGCGCCGACGCCGGCGTGGGCGGCGAGCGCGTGGCGCAGGGGCTCCTGCGTGGCGTAGCGGTGGACGTCGTCGGCGGCGGCCGCGATCGCCTGGCGCACGGCCGGGGACGGGCCGAGCGGCGCCTCGTTGGCCGACAGCTTCCCGCCCGGCCCGACGGCGGGGGCGCGCCCTGGCCGGTAGGGGCGGATCGCGCGGACACGCTCGGCGACCGCGACGCTCACGGGCGCACCAGCAGCTTGACGGCCTCGGGGGCGGCGAGCTGGCGCTCGAAGGCGGCGGGCGCCTCGGCGAGGTCCACGGTGTCGGTGACGACCGGGAGGAAGCGCCAGCCGTCGGAGGCGAGCAGCGCGACCGCCGCGGGCAGCTCGTCGGTGAACGCGTTGCAGCCGGTCAGGCGCAGGCCGCGCTCGACGAGCGTGCGGGCCGGGACGTCGGGGACGCTGTGGCCGATGGCGAGGAGCAGCACCTCGCCGGCGTCGGCGACCAGCCGCAGCGCGTCCGGCAGCGCCTGCGGGTACCCCGCGCAGTCGATCACGACGTCGTAGGCGCCGGCGTCGAGGTCCGTGGCGGCGTCGGCGACGCGCGCCGTGCCGAAGGCGGCCGCCAGGGCCGCGCGGAGGGACGCCGGCTCGGCCACGTCGACGCGAGCCGCAGGGAAGCGGCGGTGCAGCTCCGCATGCAGCAGCGCGCCGATCGGGCCGTGGCCGAGGATCGCGACGCGCTCGGGCGCCGCCGCGAGGCGGCCGAGGGCGTGGAGCGCGACCGCGAGCGGCTCCGCGAGGACGGCGGTGGCACCGTCGAGGCCGTCGGGAACCGGATGCAGGAGCGACGCGGGGAGGACGCAGTGGGTGGCGAAGCCGCCCGGGCACGCCTCACCGACGAACTCGAACCCACCGCCCGCGACGGGGAAGCGGGAGTCGGCCACGACGGCCGCGCCCGGGAGGAGACCGGCGTCGGCGCCTGCCGCCTCGACGCGACCGACGAGCTCGTGACCGAGCGTCGCGGGCCACTCGCGCACCCAGTCGCCCGTGCGCATGACGTGCAGGTCCGAGCCGCACAGGCCGGCCCACTCGACGCGCACCAGCGCCTCGTCGGCCGCGGGGGCGGGCAGCCGGCGCTCGCCGAGCACGAGCCGGAGATCGCGACCGAGCAGCACGGAGGGCGTGACGGTCGTGCCGTCGGCGCCGGCCGGGGCGGGCCGGGTCACGCCGCCACCTCGTGCGCCGGGGCGTGGCCCATCGCCGCCGACAGCCGCCCGGCAGCACCGCGGACGAGCTCCCCGGCGTCGCGCACCTCGGCGGGCGTGCGCTGGGCGCTGAGGAACGTCACGCCGATCGCCGCGACGGGCAGCCCCTCGTGGCTGAAGACGGGCGCGGCGACGCAGGTGATCCCCGGCGTCGTCATCCCGTCGTCGGAGGCGATGCCGCGACCGCGCACGGCTTCGAGCTCGGCGATCAGGCCGTCGAGCGCCACCGGGCCGCGATCGGTGCGCTGCACGAGCGGGGCCTGCGCGAAGAGCGCCCGCACCTGGGCTTCGGGCAGGTGGCCGAGGATCGCCCGGCCGACCGCGGTGAGGTGCGCGGGCAGGCGCACGCCGACCTCCGTCACGAGCCGCACGGGCGTCGTGTCCGGCTGCTCCTTGTCGACGTAGAGGACCTCGGCGCCGTGCAGCACGGCGAGGTGCGACGTCTCCCCCGTGCGCTGCGAGAGCTCCACGAGCTGCGGCCGGCCGAGTCGCTGCAGCGGCCCGCTGCGCAGGTACGCCGAGCCGATCTCGAACACCGCGACGCCGAGGCCCCACGCGCGCTCGGCCTCGTAGTAGGTGACGAAGTTGCGGTCGCGCAGGACGTTGAGGAGGTGGTGGGTGCTGGACTTCGGGATCGCGCACTCGCGGCTGATCGTCATCGTCGGCACCGGCCGCGTGTGGCGCGCGAGCAGCTCGAGGACGGCGAGCAGCCGTTCGGCGGACTTGACGGAGGAGGAGGAGGAGGACACGTCTGCGATCTGAGACACCGGTCGCAGGAGCGCGACCGGACGGGTTGTATCCGCCCGGCCGACCGCGCCGCAACCCGAAAGCGTCTGAGGTGACAGACCGCTGTCCCTCTGGCGGGTCGAGCCGACACGGGGTTCGCCACGGGGCCATGATGACCCCGTGCAACGCCTCACGGGGTACACGGATGCGCTCGTCGCGCACCCCGGGGAGCGTGTCGCCCTGCGCGTCTCGAGCCCGGCGCCGTGGTCCGCGCGCCTCGTCCGGCTGTGGCACGGCGCGGAGGAGGACGTCGCCTCGGCGCTCGACGGCTCGCGCTTCCCGGCCGCGGAGCATCCGATCGAGCTGGGCTCGTGGATCGAGGTGCCGGGCGGCGGCGAGCTGCCGGTCTCGGGGACGTTCGCGGTGTGGGTCCTCCTCACCCGGCCGTCGCCGGGCGGGACCCTCTTCGAGGGCGGCGGGGTGCGGGTCGGCCTCGATCTCGACGGACGGGTCGAGGTGATCGCCGGCGGGACTCGCGTCGCCACCGACCGCGTCCTGCCCCTGCGGGAGTGGCGGTTGGTCTCGGCGTCGTGGGCCGACGACGGCGCAACGAGGGCGGCGCACGGGCCGATGACCGGCTCGCGGGTCCCTGCGACGGAGGCGCGTGCTGCGAAACCCACCCATGCGGTTGCTTTCGCAGCACGCGGGTGGCGGATGGGCCGAGGCATCGACGGCAAGCTCGACCGTCCCGTCCTGCGTGGCGGCGACGACGTCCACGCCGCCTGGGACCTCGCCCACGATCCCGCCTCCACCCACGTCCCCGACACCGGACCCCACGGCCTGCACGCGCAGCTGCACGGGATGCCGACACGGGCGGTCACGTCCCACGACTGGACGGGCGACGAGGACGCCTGGCGCCATCGCCCGCAGGAGTGGTCGGCGGTGCACCTGCACACGGACGACCTCGAGGACGCGCAGTGGCCCGCGGCCGCGACGGTCGAGCTCCCGCCGGACCTCGCGAGCGGCGTCTACGCGATCCGGCTCGACACGGCGGACGAGACCGACCACCTCCCGCTCGTCGTCGCGCCCTCCGCACCGGCAGCGCGCGTCGCCGTCGTCCTCCCCACCTTCACCTACCGCGCCTACGCGAACGAGGCCATCTCCCCCGCCTTCGACGTGGTCGCACACGGCCCGGCCGACGCGCGCGTCAGCGCCGCCGGCCTCCGCAGCCAGTACAACCGCCACCGCGACGGCTCGGGCGTCGTGCACGCGAGCACCCGGCGGCCGCTGCTGTCCGTGCGCCCCGATCACGTCTACTGGCTCACGGGACAGCCGCACGGGCTCAGCGCCGACCTGCACCTGCTCACCTGGCTGCGCGACCAGGACGTCGCCGTCGACGTCCTGGGCGACGAGCTGCTGCACGCGCGGGGCGCCGACCTCCTCGAGCCGTACCGCGTCGTCATCACCGGCAGCCATCACGAGTACGTCACCCGGGAGGAGCAGCAGGCGCTGCGCACCCACCGCGACCGGGGCGGGCGCCTGATGGTGCTGGGCGGCAACAGCCTGCAGCTCGTCGTGGGCGTGCACCGCGACCGGCCGTGGGTGACGGAGGTCCGGCGGACCGGCTCGCACGTCGGCCTGTGGCAGGGCGAGCCCGGCGAGACGCACCTCGCCGCCACCGGCGAGCCCGGCGGCCACTGGTCCCTGCGCCGGGAGGGGTCGCGCGGGCTCAGCGGCCTCGACCTCTCCGGCATGGGCTTCGAGGGCGGGCGGCCCTACGAGCGCACCCCCCGCTCGCGCGAGGACGACGTCGCCTGGGTCTTCGACGGCGTGCCCGACGGCCCGATCGGGACCGACGGCCTCGTCATGGGCGCCGCCGCCGGCTATGAGGTCGACGCCTTCGACATGTCGATGGGCAGTCCGCCGGACGGCATCGTGCTCGCAACCGCGCGCGGGTTCGGACCCGGCTACGTGGCGGCGGGCGCCGATCCCGACGTGCGTGCCGACATGGTCCTGCTCCCGGCGCCGGAGGACGGCTGGGTCTTCGCGACCGGGTCGATCGCGTGGTGCGGCGCGCTGGCGGTGAACGCGGGAGACCGCGCGGTCTCCCGGATCACCGGCAACGTGCTGCGACGGTTCCTCCGCTAGGAGGCGGTCGGCTCGGCGGCGGGCTTCTTCGCCGCGGCCTTCTTCGCGGCGGCCTTCTTGGCCGCCGGCTTCTTCGCCGCGGCCTTCTTCGCGGCCGGCTCCTTCTTGGCCGCGGGCGCCTTCTTGGCGGCCGCGTCCTTCTTCGCCGCCGGCGCCTTCCTGGTTGCCGGCTTCTTCGCCGCGGCCGCCTTCGCCGGCGCGGGCTCGGAGGCCTCGGGCTCGGGCTCCGGAGCCATCTCGGCGAGGACCAGCGCCTCGGCAGGCGGCAGGCCCTTGTCCTTCGGCGGGGCCTGGGGCTCCCGGGTGGGGGCCTCCTTGGTCTCCGCCGCGGAGGCGTCCTGCTCGCCCGAGTCGGGCTCGTCGCCGTGCTTGCGCGTGCGCCGGGAGTTCTTGCCGCCGCTGGGCTTGGTGCCCTGCGGGACCGGTGACTCGTCGGGCGCGTCGTCGCGGCCCTTCAGCGGAGCCAGGAGCATCGTCATGTTGCGGCCGTCGACGATCGGCCGCTGATCGACCTGGGCGAGCTCGTCGAGCTCCTCCGCGAGGCGGTTGAGGATCATCTCCCCCCGCTCGGGGTGGGCGACCTCGCGGCCGCGGAACATGATCGTGACCTTGACCTTGTCCTTGGCCTGCAGGAACCGCTCGACGTGACCCTTCTTGGTGTCGTAGTCGTGCTGCGCGATCTTCGGCCGGAACTTGATCTCCCGGACGACGATCTGCTGCTGGTGCTTGCGGGCGGCCTTCTGGCGCTGCGCCTGCTCGTACTTGTACTTGGAGTAGTCGAGCACCCGGCAGACCGGGGGCTTGGCGCCGGGAGCGACCTCGACGAGGTCGAGCTCGCGCTCCTGGGCGTAGCGGAGTGCCTCACCCGTCTTGACGATGCCCACCTGCTCGCCGTCGGATCCGATCAGTCGGACCTCAGGCACGCGGATGCGCTCGTTCGTACGAGTCGAGTCGCGCTCCGGGAGTGACCGGTCGAAACGTCTAGGGACAGGCACTACGTGTGGTTGCGGCTATGCATGCCGCGATGCGTGCGCGTAATCAACACGGCGGAGTCTAGCTCAGGACGGCGCGAGTTGTGACGATCCGCCCTAGCCGGCCGCAGACCGCATGTGCGCCACCGCCGCGGCGACGCCCATCGACCCCTCGTCACCCACGCCGTGGCGCCGGACGGCCACCTCGCCGGCCTGCTCCTCACGCTCGCCGACGACGAGCATGAACGGGACCTTCTGCAGCTCCGTGTCGCGGATCTTGCGCCCGATGGACTCCGTGCGGTCGTCGAGTGCGACGCGGATCCCGGCCTCGCGCAGCGTCGCGGTGACCCGCTCGCCGTAGGCGGTGAAGCGGTCCGACACGGGCAGCACCGCGGCCTGCTGCGGGGTCAGCCAGAACGGCAGCTCGCCGGCGGTCTCCTCGATCAGGATGCCGATGAAGCGCTCGAAGGAGCCGAGCAGCGCGCGATGGAGCATCACCGGGGTGTGCTCGGCGTTGTCGGCTCCGGTGTAGGTGAGGCCGAAGCGCGCGGGCATGTTGTAGTCGAGCTGGACGGTGCCGAGCTGCCACTCGCGCCCGAGCGAGTCGGTCGCGCCGATGTCGATCTTGGGCGCGTAGAAGGCGCCGTCGCCCTCGTTGACGACGTACGCGTAGCCGGCGTCGTCGAGCGCGCGGCGCAGGAGCCCCTCCGCGTCGTCCCAGAAGGCGTCGGACCCGATCCGGTTCTCCGGGCGGGTGGAGAGCCCGATGGTCATCTCGAACCCGAACTGCCGGTACCAGTCGAAGGCGAAGTCCAGGCAGGCGAGCACCTCCGCCTCGACCTGCTCGGGGGTGCAGAAGATGTGGGCGTCGTCCTGGACGAAGTGGCGCACGCGCAGGAGGCCGTGGAGCGTCCCGGACGGCTCGAGGCGGTGCAGCAGGCCCGGCTCGGCGTAGCGGACGGGCAGGTCGCGGTAGGACCAGCGCTGCATCCCGAACAGCTGGCAGTGGCCGGGGCAGTTCATCGGCTTCAGCGCCATCGAGCGCTCCTCGTACTCCGTGAGGAACATGTTCTCGCGGTACTTGCCCCAGTGGCCCGAGGTCTCCCACAGCTTGGCGTCGTAGACCTGCGGCGTCTTGACCTCGTCGTAGCCGCGCTCGATCGACATCTCGCGCGAGCGCTGCACGAGCGCGTTGAAGACCGAGGTCCCCTTCGGCAGCCAGAACGCCATGCCCGGCGCGACCTCGGAGAAGGTGAACAGCCCCAGCTGCGGGCCGAGGCGGCGGTGGTCGCGGGCGCGCGCCTGCTCGAGGCGCTCGAGGTGCGCCTCGAGGTCGGCCGGCTTGAGGAACGCGGTGCCGTAGACGCGGGTGAGCATCGTGCGGTCGGAGTCCCCGCGCCAGTAGGCGCCGGCGACCGACAGGAGCTTGAACGCCCTGATCCGCTTCGTGCTCGGGGCGTGCGGGCCGCGGCAGAGGTCCAGGAAGGGGCCGTTGCGGTAGAGGGAGACCGTCGGGGGCGCCTGGGTGGCGACGATGTCCTCGATCAGCTCGACCTTGTAGGGCTGGTCCTCGCCGCGGAAGAGCTCGATGGCCTCATCCGGGGTGACCACCGAGCGCTCGAAGACCTCGTCGGCCTTGACGTGCTCGGCCATCTTGGCCTCCAGCGCGGGCAGGTCCGCGTCGGTGAACGTCACCCCCTCGGGGAACTCGAAGTCGTAGTAGAAGCCGTTCTCGATCGCGGGGCCGATCGAGATCTTCACGCCGGGGTAGAGCTCCAGCGCGGCGGTCGCCAGCACGTGCGCGGTGTCGTGGCGGATCAGCTCGAGCGCCTCCGGCGAGCGGTCGGTGACGATCTCCACCGTCGCGCCGTCGGGCAGCTCCCGGGCGAGGTCGCGGACCTCGCCGTCGACCTTGACCGCGAGCGCGGCACGGGCGAGGCCGGCGCCGATCGAGGCGGCCAGGTCGGCGCCCGTGGCGCCGTCCTCGAGCTCCTTGTGGGTGCCGTCAGGAAGGACCGCGTGCATGGGCGCGGACTCTACGCGGACGACCTCGCGGGTAGCCTCCGGCGCGCATGGATCCCTCCGAGCTCCGAGCCCGCTTCCCGATCCTCGAGCGGGTCGCCTACCTCAACGCGGGGACGGACGGGCCGCTCGCCGCCTCGGCCGCCGCCGACGCCCACGCGGCGATCGACGCGCAGCTGCACGACAACCGCTTCGCGGCGCACTTCGAGGCGCGCGCCGAGGGTCGCGAGGCGCTGCGGGCCGAGTACGCGACGCTGATGGGCGCCTCCACGGAGGACATCGCGCTGACCACCTCGACCTCCGAGGGGCTCGGGAAGGTCCTGACCGGGATGGCCCTCGGCCCCGGCGACGAGATCCTGACCTCCGACAGCGAGCACCCCGGGCTGATCGGGCCGCTGCTGGCGGCGAAGGCGCGCGGCGTCGCCGTGCGCTCCGGCCCGCTCGCCACCCTCGCCGAGCACGTGACCGGCGCGACGACGGTGATCGCCTGCTCGCACGTGAACTGGCTCACCGGCGAGCTCGCCGACCCGGGGCTGGGGGCCACGGGCGTCCCGCTCGTCCTCGACGGCGCGCAGGGCGCGGGCGCCGTCCCGATCGACCTCGAGGCGCTCGGGTGCGTGGCCTACGCCGCCGCAGGGCAGAAGTGGCTGTGCGGCGCCGACGGCACCGGGCTGCTGTGGGTCGCCCCGTCCGCACGGCAGCGGATCGCCGCCATCGCGCCCGGCTACGGCGCGTTCGAGGACTCCGCGCTCGGCCTCGAGAGCGGACTGCACGACGACGCCCGCGCGCACGACACGCCCGCGCTCCCGCGCGAGGGCGTCGCGCTGTCCCTCGGCGCCATCCGGGTGCTGCGCGAGGTCGGCTGGGCGACGGTCCACGCGACCGCCGCGGCGGGCGCCGCCAAGCTCGCCGAGCGCCTCGCGGAGGCCGGCCGCGTCGTCGCGCCCCGCGCCGCGACGACGCTCGTGGCCTTCGAGGACCCCGACCCGCCCGCGGCGAGCGAGCGGCTCGCCGCGGCCGGCGTCGTGGTCCGCCACCTGCCGGGCACGCCGTACCTGCGTGCCTCCTACGGCGTCTGGAACGCCGACGCCGATGTCGACCGCCTGCTGGAGGTGCTGTAGATGACCGAGTCCTACGCCGAGGTGGCCCCCGGGGTCACGCTCTGCCACGAGACGTTCGGGGACCCCTCGGATCCGACGATCCTGCTCGTGATGGGGCTCGGGACGCAGATGATCGCCTGGCGCGAGGGCTTCTGCACCCGGCTCGTCGACGCCGGCTTCCACGTCGTGCGCTTCGACAACCGCGACTGCGGCCGCTCCTCGCGGATGGAGGGCAAGCCGCCGACCCTGCGCCAGATCGCGGTGCGCTCCAAGGCCGCCCGGTCCTACACGCTGTCGGACATGGCGGGGGACGCCTGCGGCCTGCTCGACCACCTCGGGATCGGCTCCGCCCACGTGGTCGGCGCCTCCATGGGCGGCATGATCGTGCAGCGGATGGCGATCGAGCGCCCCGACCGCGTGCGGTCCATCACGTCGATCATGTCCAACACGGGCAGCCGCTTCGGCGGGCAGCCCAAGCTCGCCGTCTACCCCATCTTCCTCAAGGCCGCGCCGCGCGAGAAGCAGGCCTACGCCGACCACATCGTCAAGCTCTACGGGGCGATCGGCGCGCAGGGCATCCCACAGGACGTCGCCGCCATCCGCGCCGGGGCCGAGGTGGCCTACGACCGCGGGATCACGGTCTCGGGCACCGGCCGCCAGCTGGCCGCGATCCTCGCCGACGGGGACCGCTCCGCCGGACTGGGGCGGATCGAGGTCCCCGCCTTGGTCGTGCACGGGACGACGGACTCGCTCGTGAACGTGTCCGGCGGGCGGGCGACGGCGAAGGCCATCCCCGGCGCGGAGCTGCTGCTCGTCGAGGGCATGGGCCATGACCTGCCCGAGCCGGCGTGGGGTCAGATCACCGACGGCATCATCCGCACGGCGCGCGCCGGAGAGGCGGCTCGCACCTCCCGCGCCGTGGTCAGCTGACCACGGCCACGACCACCAGCACGACCACGAGCAGGACGAGCAGCCCGCCGCCGATCGCGATCGGCTTCTGCTTGGCCCAGAAGCCGGGATCGGCCCGGTCGCGGGTGTAGTGCCCTTCGGGCGGGGTCCCGGTCCAGTCGTCGTCGTCGCTCATGGGCGACTTGGTACCCGCGGCCGGGCCTCCCCACCGCGGCGCCACAGATTGTGGAACAATCTCGCGCGGTGGCCCGCGTCCTCGTCCTCCTCTCCGCCCTGTGCTTCGGCACGACCGGGACCGCCCAGGCCCTCGGGCCGCAGGCCTCCCCCGCCGTCGTCGGGTCCGCCCGCATCCTCGTGGGCGGCGCGCTGCTGCTGCTCGTGACGCGGATCCTGCGCGGGCAGACGCTGCCGTGGGCGCGCCGGCCGGTGGCCCTCGGGGCCCTCGGCGTGGCCGGCTACCAGCTGACGTTCTTCGCCGCCGTCAGCGAGACGGGGGTGGCCGTCGGGACGGTCGTCGCGCTCGGCTCCGGGCCCGTGTTCACCGGGATGCTCGGCCGGCTCGTGCACCGGGAGGGCCTCACGCGCCGCTGGATGCTCGCCACGGGCCTGGCCGTGGCGGGCGTCACGGTGCTCGTGGCCGCCGGCGCGGCGGCCCGGATCGCTCCGGGCGGTGTCCTGCTCGCCCTCGCGGCGGGCCTGTCCTACGCGGCCTACACCGTGGCGGCGAAGGGGCTGCTGACGACGGGGCACCAGCCCGAGGCCGTGATGGCGCGGCTGTTCGGCTGGGGGGCGCTGCTGCTCCTGCCGGTGCTGGTCGTCGCGGGTCCGGGCGAGCTCGCGACCCCATCGGGGGTCGCGCTCGCGGTGTACCTCGGGGCCGTGCCCACGGCGCTGGCCTACGTCCTCTTCGCCCGCGGCCTGCGCCGCCTGCCCGCCGGGGAGGTCGCGACGCTGACGCTCGCAGAGCCGCTGACGGCGGCGGCGCTCGGCGCGATCGTCCTCGGCGAGCGCCCCGGCGTCCTCGCCCTGGGCGGTGTGGCGCTGGTGCTGGCGGGTCTCGTGGTGCTCGCCGTCCCGGGACGGCGGGCGGACCCGACCGCGCCGGGCGTGCTGGAGCCGGCCCGGTGACCGCCCCCCTGGCCCGCACCACGACCGTCGACGCGTTCGCCGCCGCGCTGCGCCGACGCATCCTCGACGGGCAGCTCGCGCCCGGGACACCGCTGCGCGAGCAGCGCCTCGCGGCGGACTACGCCGTCGCCCGCCACACCGTCCGCGCCGGCCTGCGGGCGCTGGCCGCCGAGGGCCTCGCGGTCGTCGAGCCGCACCGCGGCGCACGCGTGCGCGCCATGCACCGCCCCGACCTCGAGGCCCTCGGCGAGCTGCGGGTCGCGCTGGAGACCGAGGGCGCCCGGCTGGCCCTGGCCCGCCACGGCGGGCGACTCCCCCCGCCGGTGCGGGCGGCGGGCGCCGCGTTCACCGCGGCCTGCACGGGGGTGGCGGAGGTTGACCGCACCGCAGCCCGCCGGGGGTGGCGGAGGTTGACCGCACCGCAGCCCATCCGGGGGTGGCGGAGGTTGACCGCACCCAGCCCATCAACCTCCGGGTGGCGGAGGTTGACCGCACCCAGTCCCATCAACCTCCGCCACCCCGTGACAGGAGCGTGCCGGTTCCGCCACCCCGTGACGGGAGCGTGCCGGAAGACGCGCGGGGCACCCGCCGCACCGGCTTCGCCGCCGTCACCGACGCCCACGAGGCGCTGCATCACGCGATCGTCGTGGCCGGCGGCAGCCCCCGCATCACGGCGGCCCACGCCGCGCTCGCCGGCGAGCAGCGCCTGTTCCTCGCCGCGCTGCGCCCCGAGTACGACCTCCGCGCACTCGCCGCCGACCACCGCAGCCTGCTCGACGCCATCGACCGCGACGGCCCGGACGCCCTGCGCGCCCACGTCGCCGACTCGACCGCGCGACTGGCAGCCCGCCTGGGCGCTTGATGCGCCGCTTAGCCGCCCCCGCTTAGAGTGCGCGCCGCATGACGGACGCCGTCGCCCTCGCCCTCGCCGTGCTCGCCGTCGTCGTCCAGGTCCTGGTGGTCCTCCTGCTGCTCATCGCGGGCGCCGCCACCGTCCTGCCCCCGGCCCGGCGGCTGCTGGTCGAGATCCGGGCCACGTTCCTCGGCGCGGAGCTGTGGTTCGCCTGGGGCTTCGCGCTCGCCGCGACGCTCGGCTCGCTGTACTTCTCCGAGATCGCGCACTTCGAGCCGTGCCGGCTGTGCTGGTTCCAGCGCATCTGCATGTACCCGCTGGCCGTGCTGCTGCTCGGGATGGCCATCCGCAAGGACATCCGCAACGGCTTCTGGTACGCCTTGCCGTTCCCCGTCGCCGGCATCGCCGTCGGCCTCTACCACGAGTACATCACCTACAACCCGGACGCCGAGACCGAGGGCTGCAAGCAGGGGGTCTCCTGCACCGTGCGCTGGATCGACGAGCTCGGCTACGTCACGATCCCGACGCTGGCGCTGACCGCGTTCGCCGCGATCCTCGCCCTCCTGCTGCTCGCCCGCTCGCGCGAAAGGGCCGATCTGACTCGTGCGGACTCGCACACCCCCGACACCCGGAACGTCTCGGACTGAGGAAGTTCGGCCCGCGGGCGATGTCCGCCCCGCCGCCCCGGCGGCAGACTTCCCCGTGTCGCCAACGACCAGGGAGGCTCCCCCAGCACCCAAGACCTCGCAGCGTCAGCTGCGAACTCCTCTCTCCTCATCGCCGCCCCGCGAGGACCCGCGCGGGGCGGCGTCCTCTTGTCTAGGCTCGGCCCGATGCACCTCGCCGAGCCCTCCACCCCCGGGCCGTGGCCCGGCGTCGTCGTCGTCCACGAGGCCCTGGGCCTGACCGACGACATCCGGGCGAAGGCAGACCGCTTCGCCGACCGCGGCTTCCTCGCCGCCGCGCCCGACCTGTTCGGCGACGGCAACCTCCTCACCTGCGTGCTCGGCGCCTTCCGCCAGCTCGCCGCCGGCAAGGGCAAGGCGTTCGACCAGCTCGAGGCCGCCCGCGCCGAGCTCGCCGGCCGCCCCGACTGCACGGGCAAGGTGGGCATCATCGGCTTCTGCATGGGTGGCGGCTTCGCCATCCTGTGCGGCGCCAAGTACGACTTCGCCGCCTCCGCGCCCTCCTACGGCGTGGTCCCGCGCAAGGCCGAGCAGGTGCTGGCCGGGTCCTGCCCCGTCGTCGGCTCCTACGGCGGCAAGGACCTCCCGCTGCGCGGCGCGGCGAAGAAGCTCGACCGCGCGCTCACCGCCAACGGGATCGAGCACGACGTCAAGGAGTACCCCGAGGCCAGCCACTCCTTCATGTCGCACTACGAGGGCAAGACCGCGGCGTTCGCCCGCGTCGCCGGCCTGCGGCACCGGCCGGGGGACGCGGAGGACGCCTGGCGGCGCATCGACGCGTTCTTCGATCGGCACGTGGCGACGTGAGCGGGATCGACCCCGCGCGCCTGCGCCGCATCGACGCCCGCCTCGGCCGCTACGTCGACGAGGGGCAGCTCGCCGGCTGGCACGTCGTCGTCAGCCGTGACGGCGAGACGGTCCACGACAGCCTCCGCGGCCGTCGCGACGTCGAGGCCGACCTTCCCGTCGAGCACGACACGCTGTGGCGGATCTACTCCATGACGAAGCCGATCACGTCGCTCGCCGCCCTGATGCTGTGGGAGGAGGGCGCCTTCGAGCTGCGCGACCCGGTCGCGACCTGGATCCCGTCCTTCGCCGACAGCCGGGTCTGGGCGGGCGGGACGGCGCCCAAGCCCGTCACGCAGCCGCTGCTGGAGCCCGTGCGCATCTGGCATCTGCTCACGCACACCGCAGGCCTGACCTACGGCTTCCACCACGTCCACCCCGTCGACCGCCGCTACCGCGAGGCCGGGTACGAGTGGGGCACTCCCCCGGGCACGACGCTGGCGGAGGCCGTCGACTTCTGGGCCTCGGAGCCGCTCTTGTTCCAGCCGGGCGCGGAGTGGAACTACTCCGTCGCCACCGATGTCGTCGGCCGCCTCGTCGAGGTCGTCTCGGGCCAGACGCTCGACCGCTTCCTCCAGGAGCGCATCTTCGACCCGCTCGGGATGACGGAGACCGCGTTCTCGGTCAACGAGGCGCAGCTGCACCGGCTCGCGGCGCTCTACGTCCCGGCGCCGGGCACGGGCGCCCTCGTGCGCCACGACGCGATGGGCGACGCCGTCAAGTCGCCGCCCTCGGCGCCCTCGGGCGGCGGTGGCCTGGTCTCCACGGCGGCCGACTACGCCCGCTTCGTCGCGCTGCTGGCCAACGAGGGCGAGCTGGACGGCGTGCGCCTGCTCGGATCGCGGACCGTGCGGATGATGGCGGCCAACCACCTCCCGGGCGGGGCCGACCTCGAGACCTTCGGCCGCCAGCTGTTCGCCGAGGTGCCCTTCACCGGCGTCGGCTTCGGCCTCGGGGTCGCACCGGTGCTCGACCCGATCGCGGGCAAGACCGCGGGCAGCGTGGGCGAGTACTCGTGGGGCGGTGCGGCGTCGACCGCGTTCTGGGTCGACCCGGCCGAGCGGCTCACGGCGATGCTGCTCACCCAGCTGCTGCCGTCGAGCACCTACCCCCTGCGCTCGCAGCTGCGCCAGCTCGTCTACCAGGCGCTGGTGGACTGACCCGGCGCGCGCGCCGCGCCTCCTCCCACGAGCCGGACCACCTCGCGGGCGCAGCCGACGCTCAGCGTGAGGCCGGCGCCCCCGTGGCCGTAGCAGTGCACGACGTCGCCCTCGCGCTCCACCCGCGGGCCCCCGGCACGGCCGGGCCGCAGACCGGCGGCGGCGCCGAGGACGGGCGCGTCGGCGAGTGCGGGGACCAGCGCCCGGGCCCGCTCGAGGATCGCGGCGGTCTCGTCGTCGCGGACGGTCGTGTCGGCGTCGCCGGGCTGATGGGTGCCGCCGACGACGCAGACGTCGGCGCGCGGAAGCACGTAGGTGAGCTCGTCCTCGTCACACACGCACGGCGTTGCGGCCGGCGCGCGCAGGTGGACGACCTGGCCGCGGATCGGCGTGACGGTCTCGTCGCCGGCGAGCCGCCCGGCCGCGAGGCCCGCGGCGTTGACGACACACCCGCCCAACGCACCCGGCGACGCCACGTCGGCCCGGCGCACGGGGCGATCGAGGCGCCCCGCCAGCGCGCGCAGGTGGCGGGGCAGCTCGACGAGCGGCGTCCGGACGACCCAGCCACCTGGGCGCCCGCGGCGCTCGGCGTCCGTCGCCGCACGGACGGCGCGGGCGGGCAGCAGATCGAGCCACGCCGGCCGCTCGCGCTCGAGGTGCACGTAGTCCACGACGGGGTGTCCGTCGCCGATCAACGCGTCGTAGGTCTCGCGGGCCCACTGCGGCACGCGGGGATCGGCGCCCGTCGCGTAAGGCATCCACAGCCCGCCGGCGATCTCCGAGACGGTGGGCGCGTCCCGGGCGACGACCTCGACGTCGTGGCCCGCGTCCTGCAGCGCCACGGCGCAGGTGAGGCCGATCACGCCGGCGCCCACGACCGTGATCATGCGTGCGCGGGCTCCCGCCGTGGCAGCCGCAGCAGCGCGCCGGCCGCGGTCAGCGAGCCGAGCAGCGCGAAGGCCCCACCGACGAGGAACGCCGTCCCGTAGCCGTCGGTGAGCGCCGCCGCGCTGGTCCCGCCCGCGGCGGTCGCGGACGCCACGGTCGCCAGGACCGCGAGCCCGACGGACCCGCCGAACTGGCGCGAGGTGTTCACCAGCCCCGACGCCAGGCCCGCCTCGGCGGCGGCGATCCCGCTCGTCGCCGCGATCGTCACCGTCACGAACGAGCAGCCGATCCCGACGGCGACGAACAGCCCCGGCACGAGCACGTCGCCGTGCCAGCTGCCGTCGGGCGACACGCGCGAGAACAGCACCATCCCGACCGCGATCATCGCCATCCCGAACGTCAGCAGCCGCCCGGCGCCGAGCCGCGCCGCGTACTTGCCGACGACCGTCGAGGCGACGGCGATCGTCAGGCTCATGGGGAGGAACGACAGGCCCGCCTTGATCGGCGAGAAGCCCAGCACCCGCTGCATGTAGAGCGAGACGAGGTACCACATGGCGAACACCGCGGCCCCGAGGAAGAAGACGACGACGTTGGCCGCCGAGACCGACCGCGCCGTGAAGATGCGCAGCGGCATCAACGGCCGCGGCGAGAAGCGATGCTCGATCAGGACGAACGCCGCCAGCAGCACGAGCCCGCCGGCGAGCGTCCCGATGGTGATCGGCGCGCCCCAGCCGTTGACGTCCGTGCGCACGATGCCGAACGTGAGCACGATGAGCCCGGCGGTCACCGTGACGGCGCCGAGCGCGTCGTAGTGGCGCACGCCCGTGGCGGGCTCCGGCGTCTCGAGCAGCGCCCGGGCCGCCACGACCGCGGCGACCGCCACCGGGACGTTGATGAAGAGGATCCACTGCCAGCCGAGCAGGTCGGTGAGCACGCCGCCGACGATGCCGCCCGTCGCCCCGCCGACGGCGCCCATCGCGCCCCAGGCCGCGAGCGCGGTGTTGCGCTCGGCGCCCTCGGTGAAGGTCGTGGTGAGGATCGACAGGGTCGCGGGCGCGACGATCGCGCCACCCAGGCCCTGCGCCGCGCGGGCGATCACGAGCTCGACCTGGCCCTGCGAGAGGCCGCCGGCCAGGGACGCGAGACCGAACAGGGCGATGCCGAACACGAACACCGGCCGGTGGCCGAGCAGGTCGGCGGCCCGGCCGCCGAGCAGCAGGAAGCCGGCGAAGGTCAGCGTGTAGGCGTTGACGATCCACTGGAGGTCGACGTCGGAGAAGCCGAGGTCCGTGCGGATCGAGGGCAGCGCGACGTTGACCACCGAGACGTCGAGCACGACCATGAACTGCGCCACGCAGCAGAGGATCAGGACGAGGCGGCGACGGTCGGGCACGACGGCCTCGACGCTAGGCGGCGCGCAGCCACGCCTCGGTGCGCTCGAGCCCCTCGGCGAGCGGGACCCGGGGCTGGTAGCCGAGCAGCCGGTGGGCCTTCTCGATCGAGTAGGTCCCGGTCCGGCACAGGTAGCGCACGGCGTGCGGGCCGACCTCGGGGTCGCCCGGGACCAGCCGGCGGGCGCGGGCGGCGGCCATCGCGACGCCCGTTGGCGCGAGCGGCAGACGGCGCCCCGCCACTCGCGCGTGCATCGCGAAGAAGTCCTTCGTGGCGACCCCGGCCCCGCCGGAGAGCGTGAGCACCTGGCCCGCGGACGCCTGCGCGTCGCCGGCGAGCACGATCCCCTCGACGAGGTCGTCGACGTAGACCGGGCTGAAGACGCCGCGGCCCCAGGCGGGCAGCAGGAGGCGGCGGCCGCGCAGCAGCGCGGTGGGGATCGTCGCCCAGGCGCGCGAGCCGGGGCCGTAGACGTCGGCGGGCCGCACGATCACGACCTCGGCCCGGCGCTCGAGCTGGGCCTGCTGCACGAGCGCCTCCGCCGCGACCTTCGTGTCCCCGTAGGGCAGGCCGGTCACGGCCGGCGGGTGCTGCTCGTCGGCCCCGTCGGGGAAGTCCGTGCCGAACACGACGACGGTCGACAGGTGCAGGAAGCGGGCGGAGGCGCGCTCGGCGGCGTGGAGGGCGTTGCGGGTGCCCACGACGTTGGCGCGGTGGATCGCGGCGCGGTCGTCGCCGCGCATCGTCACGGCAGCGGCGGTGTGGACGACGAGGTCGCAGCCGGCCGCGTGCAGCTGCCACGGGCCGGGCTCGGTCACGTCCCCCGCGACGACGTCACGCGTCGCGTCGGCGACGAGGTCCATCCCGAGCACCTCGGTGCCACGGGCGCGGTAGCGCTCGGCGAGGGCCCGGCCGATGAAGCCGCCGGCCCCCGTGATGAAGACCCGCTCGGTCACCTAGGCGCGTGGTCGTCCCAGCCGTCGAGCTCGGCGAGCGAGATCTGCCCCACCGCCGGGCCCGGATCCGCGGCCGAGGAACGGCTGAAGTGCTCGAGGACCTCGCTCACGCGCACCGCCCGGACGAGCACCGCGCGGTCCAGCGGCTCCACGGTCAGCTGCGCGCCGACCCCGGCACCGAGCACCTTGGCGTAGAAGAGGCGCCCGCGGTGGGACACGAAGACGATGTCGCCGCGGTGGACGGTGGTGGCCGGCACGGGCCGCATCCTCGCAGGCGCCCGGGACGCGCGCATGCAGCGCAGACGTGCCTAGGCGCACGCCCAGGTAGCATCGCGCCCATGGCCTCCGCGCCCGACCTCGACGGCTCCGCCATGCGCATCGGCGCCGCCGCCGCCGCGCTCGGGGTCAGCGTCGACACCCTGCGTCGCTGGGAGCGCGACGGCCGCATCACGTTCCAGCGGCTGGGCGGGGTCCGCTACATGGCGGCCGCCGAGGTCGCCCGCCTGCTGCGCGAGCGCCGCCCGGGCAAGCAGTCGAGCGCCCGCAACGCGTTGGAGGGGATCGTCCTCGCCGTCAAGCGCGACGCGGTCATGGCGCAGGTGGAGCTCGCCTGCGGGCCCTACCGGATCGTCTCGCTCATGTCGCGCGAGGCGGCCGACGAGCTCGACCTCAAGCCCGGTGACAGCGCCCGCGCGATCGTGAAGGCGACGACCGTCGTCGTCGAGACGAGCTAGCGGCGCCCGCCGGCCCGGCGCCGCGTCAGGCCGCGACGGGCGGTTCGGGCCGGGCGACCACGCCCTCGGCCAGCAGCCGCCCGAAGCGCTGCACCGCGTCCGTCACGCCCTCCTGCAGCGGGCGCATGACGGGCCCGCCCATGAGCTCGACGAAGGAGGTCGCGTCGACCTCGCCGGGGAACGGAAGCGCGTCCTGCCCGGCGGTGATCAGGCCGCGGGCGTCCGGCGCCGCCGCCTCGATCACGCCCACGAGGTCCTGCACGGCGACGACGGCGCCGTCGAGGTTGTGGACGGAGGCGCCCTCGCGCCGCAGCTCGGCCGCGCGGACGAACGCCTCGCCGACGTCCGGCGCGTACTGGAGCTGCACCGTGCCGCCGAAGGGGATGTGGCAGGCGACGCCGGCCGCGGCGGCGACCATGGCGGTCGTCGGCACGGAGGTCATGCCCTGGTCGCGCGCGGGGCCGAAGACCGTGTGCGGGCGCAGCCCGATGGAGGACACCCCGTAGTCCTCGAAGTAGCGCAGCGCGGTGCTCTCGTTGGCGCGCTTGTAGACCCCGTAGAGCGTGCCGGGCGCGTCGTCGCCGTCGAGCGTGGCGGCCGGGCCGTAGACCGCGATGGAGGAGGCGTAGACGACCGTGCCGGTGCGCCCCTCGCGCCGCCGCACGGCCTCGAGCACGTTGACCGTGCCCTGGACGTTGACGCGGGCGCCGAGCACCGGATCGGCGCGCACGAACGGGACCTGGAGCGCCGCGAGGTGCACGACGTCTGAGATGTCGTGCTCGGCGAGCACGCCCTCGAGCGCGGCGAGGTCGGTGATGTCGCCCTGCACGTGGGTGATCGCGTCGCGCTGCTCGGCGTCGAGCGCGACGGCCAGGCGATGGCCGTCCCCGCCGACGTCGAGCGCCACGACCTCGTGGCCGCGTTGCAGGAGGCTGCGCATCGTCCACACACCGATGGCGCCGAGGGCACCCGTCACGAGGAAGCGCCCGGGCCCGGGCGCCTTGGATGGTCCGTCCGTGTGGTTCGCCGACATGGGTCGACCCCTCCGATCGTTCATCGATGTCGGCGCGTGCGACCAAGCCGCCGGTCAAGTTAGGCAAACGTTAGCGCTGGAGGTTCTCCGCGTCTATGCTCGCGCCGTGCGACCACCGGAGCCCCGCTCGGCGACGTTGATGGACGTAGCCCGTCTGGCCGGGGTGCACGTCTCCACCGTCTCGCGGGTCCTGCGCGATTCGCCGCAGCTGAACATCCGTCCGGAGACGCGGCAGCGGATCCAGGACGCGGCGGCGGAGCTGCACTACCGGCCCAACCACGTCGCCCGCGGCCTGCGGCTGGCGTCGACCGGGACGCTCGGGATGCTCGTCCCGTCGCTGCGCAACCCGGTGTACGCCGAGATCGCGCGCGGCGCCTTCGAGCGCGCGTGGGAACGCTCCTTCGTCGTCGTGCTCGTCGAGGACCGTGGCGGCGGCGACGCCGAGCGCGCCTACGAGCGCCTGGTCGCCAACGGCCGCATCGACGGGCTGTTGATCGCCGGGGCGCACCCCGACAGCATGCTCGCCCAGCGCGCGCCGGACGCACCGGTCCCGTTCGTGTTCGTCAACCGCCGCCAGCCCGACGCTCAGAGCATCTCCATGCTCGAGGAGGAGGCGGGCGCCCTCGCGGCCAAGCACCTGCTCGGCCTCGGCCACCGGCGGCTGGCCCACGTCGCCGGCCCGGACGAGATCGACACCGCGCGGCGCCGCCTCCGGGGGTTCCTCGCGGCCACGACGGAGGCGGGCCTGCAGCCGCAGGTCGTCCACGCCGCCTTCGACGAAGGCGCCGGCCACGACGCGACGCTCGAGCTGCTGACGGCCGCGGAGCTCCCGACCGCGATCTTCACCTCGAACTTCAACCAGGCCATCGGCGCGCTCGCTGCCGTCCGCGAGTCCGGCCGGCAGGTGCCGGAGGACATCTCGCTGATCACCTACGACGACGATCCGATCTCCGGCTACCTGGCCCCGCCGCTGACCGGCATCCGGATGCCGATGCGCGAGATGGGCCAGGTCGCGGTCGACGCGATCCTCGACCGCATCGACGGGGCACAACCGGCCGACGTCACCGTGCCGACGCCGCCGCAGCTGATCCTGCGCCGGTCCACCGCGCCGCCCGGTTGAACCTAGGCAAACGTTCGTCTAGCGTCTCCGCCATGCCTCGTCCAGTCACGCTGTTCACCGGCCAGTGGGCCGACCTGCCGATCACCGAGCTCGCCGAGAAGACCGGCGCGTGGGGCTTCGACGGCTTGGAGCTCGCGTGCTGGGGCGACCACTTCGACGTCGCCAAGGCCGTCAGCGATCCGAGCTACGTCAAGGGGGTCCGGGCGCTGCTCGAGCAGCACGGCCTCGGCGTCTGGTCGATCGGCAACCACCTGCTGGGCCAGGCCGTGTGCGATCCCATCGACGCGCGCCACCAGGCCGTCCTGGCCCCGGAGGTCTGGGGCGACGGGGACCCCGAGGGCGTGCGCCGGCGCGCCGCCGAGGGGATGAAGGACACCGCTCGCGCCGCCGCGCAGCTCGGCGTCGAGGTCGTGACCGGCTTCACCGGCTCCCCCG
The DNA here is from genome assembly GCA_963726825.1 of uncultured Solirubrobacteraceae bacterium. Lineage (GTDB taxonomy): Bacteria > Actinomycetota > Thermoleophilia > Solirubrobacterales > Solirubrobacteraceae > DATLGB01. Next base: position 1,428,700 of record CAVSDT010000002.1, read on the forward strand.
TCTGGCACCTCCTCTACTCCTTCCCGCCCAACGACTGGGCCGTCGTCGAGGCCGGCTACCAGGAGTTCGCCGAGCGCTGGGGCCCGATCATCGACGTCTTCGAGGCCGAGGGCGTGCGCTTCGCGCTGGAGGTCCACCCGACCGAGATCGCCTACGACTTCGGCACGACCCACAAGACGCTCGACGCGATCGGCGACCGCCCCGGCTTCGGCCTCAACGTGGACCCGAGCCACTTCGAGCACCAGTTCCTCGACACGGCGGCCTTCATCGCGGAGTTCGCCCCCAAGGTCTTCCACTTCCACGTCAAGGACTCCAAGCGCCACCTCGACGGGCGCTCCTCGATCCTCGGCGGGCACCTCGACTTCGGCCAGGTCGGCCGCGGGTGGGACTTCGTCTCCCCCGGCCACGGCGACGTCGACCTCGAGTCGATGGTCCGGGCCCTCAACCGGATCGGCTACACGGGCCCGATGTCGATCGAGTGGGAGGACTCCGGGATGGACCGCGACTGGGGCGCACCCGACGCGCTCGCGTTCGTCCGGCGCACGGACTTCAGCCCCTCGACCGTGGCCTTCGACGCCGCGTTCGCGAAGGAGGCGTGATGTCCGAGAGCGCCTTCACGACGCAGGGCGCCGCCGCGGGCGGCGGGGATGCCAAGCCAATCGGCGTCGGCATGCTCGGCTACGCGTTCATGGGCAAGGCGCACTCCAACGCCTACAAGACGCTGGCCTACATGACGTGGCCGCCCCCGCTGCGCCCCGAGCTCGTGGCGATCGCCGGCCGCAACGAGGCGGCGGTCGCCGAGGCCGCGCACCGCTACGGCTTCGCCGACCACGTGACGGACTGGCGCGCGCTCGTCGCCGACGACCGCATCGGGCTCTTCGACAACGCCGGCCCCAACAACCTCCACGCCGAGCCGACCATCGCGGCGGCCGAGGCGGGCAAGCACGTCATCTGCGAGAAGCCGCTCGGCCGCGACGCCGCCGAGTCCTTCGAGACGTGGCAGCGCGTCGAGGCGGCCGGCGTCAAGCACATGTGCGCCTTCAACTACCGCTTCGTGCCCGCGGTCCGGCTGGCCCGCGAGATCATCGAGGCGGGTGACCTCGGCGAGATCCGCCACTTCCGCGCCTCCTACCTGCAGGAGTGGGGCGCCGAGCAGATCGACGCGTGGCGCTTCGACAAGGCCGAGGCCGGATCCGGCGCGCTCGGCGACCTCGGCGCGCACGTCGTGGACCTCGCCCGCTACCTCGTCGGCGAGATCACGGAGGTGTCGGCGCAGCTGACGACGTTCTGGCCGGAGCGCCAGGTCGACGACGCCGTGGAGTCCACCGTGCGCTTCGACAACGGCGCGATCGGGACCATCGAGGCGTCGCGCTTCGCCACCGGACGCAAGAACGCGTTCCGCTGGGAGATCAACGGCTCGAAGGGGTCGATCGCCTTCGACCTCGAGCGGCTCAACGAGCTCCAAGTGCACCTCGTGGACTCGACCCCCGGGGCCCGCGTGTGCAGGGCTTTCGCACCGTCCTGGTCTCGGAGGCCGACCACCCGTTCTGGGAGCACTGGTGGCCCCACGGGCACATCATCGGCTGGGAGCACTCCTTCGTCCACGAGCTCCACCACCTGCTCACCGCCATCCGCGACGACACGCCGGTCGGGCCCCACGGCGCGACGCTCGAGGACGGCTACCGCGCCGCCGAGGTGTGCGACGCGATGGTGCGCTCGTCCGAGAACGGCACGCGCGAGACCGTCACCTACCGCTAGACCTCGCGCCCCTGGACCATCCCCGGCCGGCCGGCGCCCAGCCCGAAGGCGAGCATCCCGAACGCGAGCACGAGCGCGAGCAGCAGCGGGGCGGTCCACCCGCCGGTGAGGTCATGGAGCGCGCCGACGGCGAGCGGGCCGGTCGCGGCGAAGAGGTAGCCGACCGTCTGGGCCATCCCCGAGAGGGCGGCCGCGTGCCGGCCGTCGGGCCCGCGGACGGCGAACAGGGTCAGGGCGAGGGAGATCCCCGCGCCCTGGCCGAAGCCGAGCAGGACGACCCACAGCACCTTCCCGGCCTCCGGGGCGAGGATCAGGCCGAGGACGCCGGCGATCCACAGACCGGCCGCGCCCGCCGCCAGCGGCCGCTGGTCGTGGAGGCGCTCGGCGACCATCGGGACCACGAACGACGTCGACAGGCCGAGGACGAGGTCCAGCGACAGGAGGAAGCCCGCGGCGGCGTCCGTGGACCCGTTGGCCTTCAGGATGTCCGGCAGCCAGGCGGCGAAGATGTAGAAGAGGATCGACTGGCACGCGAAGAAGCCCGTGATGCGCCGCGCCACGGGGTCGTGCCACAGCGTCACCCGCCGGGCGGGCTCCGCCGCCGCGGCCGCGGCCGCCCGCGCACGGCGGGCGAGGGGCAGCATCAGCGCGGCCGACACGAGCGCCGGGATCGCCCAGAACCCGAGCCCGGCGCGCCAGCCGTCGAAGGCCCGCTCGAGCGGGACGCTCAGGCCCGCGCCGAGCGCGCCGGCGAGCCCGATCGCCACGGAGTAGACGCCCATCATCGTCCCCGGCCGCGGGAAGTCGCGCTTGACCATCACGGGGACCAGGACGTTGGCGACCGCGATCCCGGCGCCGAGCACGACCGTCCCGGCGAACAGCGCGGCGATCGACGGCGGCAGCCGCAGGGCGACGCCGAGCGCGATGACGAGCAGCGAGCCGAGCAGGACGACCTCCGGCGCACGGCGGCGCGTCAGCAGCGGCGCGACGGGCGCCGCGAGACCGAAGAACAGCAGCGGCGTCATCGTCAGCAGGCCCGCGACCGTCGCGCTGACGCCGAGGTCGGCGCGGATGTCGTCGAGGACCGGGCCGACCGCGGTGACCGGCGCCCGCAGGTTCAGGCTCACGACGGCGAGGGTCGCGCCGAGGACGACCATGGACCCGGGACGCGCCTTCATCGAGCGTCCGGCATGCTAGGCCGATGCCCGCCCCTGCGCCCGCGCCGGCCCCCCGCGTCGCCGAGCTCGGCACGGAGTCCGCGTTCACCGTCCTCGCCCACGCGAAGGCCCTCGAGGCGGCCGGGCGCGACATCGTCCACCTCGAGATCGGCGAGCCGGACTTCGACACGCCCGACCACATCCGCGCGGCGGGGATCGCCGCCATCGAGGCGGGCGAGACGCACTACGGGCCGGCGGCCGGGCTGCCGGAGCTGCGCGCGGCGGCCGCGACGCACCTGACGCAGACGCGGGGCGTCGAGGTCACCCCGGAGCGCGTGCTCGTCGCCACGGGCGCCAAGCCGTTCCTGTTCTTCTCGATCCTCGCCACCTGCGGGCCGGGCGACGAGGTCCTCTACCCCGACCCCGGCTTCCCGATCTACGCGTCGGCGATCCGCTGGACGGGCGCGACGCCCGTCCCGCTGCCCCTGCGCGAGGCGCAGGACTTCGCCTTCGACCCCGACGAGCTCGCCGCCCTGCTGAGCCCGCGCACGAAGCTCGTGATCCTCAACTCGCCCCAGAACCCGACGGGCGGCGTGATCGGCGCCGAGCACCTGCGGGCCGTCGCCGGTCACCTGGAGCAGACCTCCGCGTGGGTGCTCACCGACGAGGTCTACGCCCGGCTGACCTACGACGGGGCCTGCCCGTCGCTGGCGAGCGTCCCGGGGATGCTCGACCGCACCATCCTGCTCGACGGCTTCTCCAAGGCCTACGCCATGACGGGCTGGCGCTGCGGGTTCGCCTGCGTCCCCGAGCCGCTGATCGAGCCGCTCACCCGCTTCTTCGTCAACTCGACGTCGTGCGTGCCGGCGTTCGTCCAGCGTGCGGGCGTCGCGGCGCTCGAGGGGCCGCAGGAGCCGGTCGCGGCGATGCTCGCCGAGCTGCGGGCGCGGCGGGACCTCGTCGTGACGGGGCTCAACGCGATCGAGGGGGTGTCCTGCCGCGTCCCGAAGGGGGCCTTCTACGCGTTCCCCAACGTCACCGGGCTGCCGCTGTCTGACACCGAGCTGGCGACCCGGCTGCTGGACGAGGCCGGCGTCGCCCTCCTCGCCGGGTCGGCGTTCGGCGCCGCCGGCGCGGGACACCTGCGCGTGTCCTACGGCACATCGCGCAGCGACCTCGACGAGGCGATCGGTCGCCTCGACGAGTACATCTCCGCGCTCTGACCGTCCCGCGGGCTCAGTGGCCATCCGGCACGGGCGCCGAGAGCTCCGGCGACCCCTGGCGCTCGCGCCGGATCGGGCCGTGGCTCTCGCGCAGCGACGCGCCGGAGCGGCCCGCCCGCCGGGCGGTGATCTCGGCGAGGACGGCGATCGCCGTCTCCTCCACCGTCGCCGCGCCGATGTCCAGGCCCGCGGGCGCGTGCAGGCGCGCGAGGTCGGCGTCGCTGGCGCCCTCCTCGCGCAGGCGCCGCTCACGGTCCTCGGACGTGCGTCGGCTGCCGAGCGCGCCGATGTAGCCGGCCTCGGTCTTGAAGGCGGCGAGCACGGCCGGCACGTCGAGCTTGGCGTCGTGGGAGAAGACGAGGACCGCGTCGCGCACGCCGAGCGGCAGGTCGGCGAGGACGTCCTGCGGCCACTTCGCGACGGTCTCGGCCGAGCTCGTGAAGCGCGCGGAGGTCAGGAACGCCTCGCGCGGATCGACGATCGTGACCTTGTACCCGAGCGTGGCCGCGACGGTGGCGAGTGCGGCGGAGAAGTCGATCGCGCCGACGATCACCATCTTCGGCGCCTCGGCGAACACGGTCACCTGCACCCGCAGGCCGGTGCCGAGCGTCGTGCCGTCCTCGCCGAAGTGGCGGACCGCGGTGCGGCCGTGGGCCAGCAGGCCGCGGGCCTCGCGCTCGACGTTCTGATCGAGCAGGTCCGGGCCGCCGAGCGAGCCGATGCGCTGGTCGGCGGTGACGAGCAGCTTGGCCCCGGCACCCGGGCCGTCCAGCAGCGTGGCGACCGCGCACGGCTGGTCGTCGACGAGATCCGCGAGCCCGCGCTCGACGGCGTCGCGGTTGGCCTCGGTGACCGCGTGGACGAGGACGTGGACGATGCCGCCGCACATCAGCCCGACGGTGCCGGCGAGCTCGTCGGAGATCCCGTAGGTGACCAGCTGCGGCTCGCCGCCCTCCAGCAGGGCCATCGCCTCCTGGGCGACCGCGCTCTCGACGCACCCGCCGGTGATCGAGCCCTCGATCCGGCCGTCGGCGTCGACGTACATCGTCGCGCCCACATCCAGCGGCGCGGACCCGTCCACGCCGACCAGCAGACCGGCGGCGACGCGTCGCCCGGAACGCAGCCATTCGAGGACCTCAGCAGCCGTCTGCTGCGCCGGCCGCCGGCCCGGACCCGGGCCGGTTGCGCCTGGATCGATCATCGATAGAGCATCCCAGCGCGACGGGGGAGTGTCAAAGGGCGACACCCGTTCTTCGTAGGCGTGGCGCCCGGCCGGGTGTATGTTCCGCAGCGATGAAGGCGATCCGGCGCGCGCTGCGACACGACATCCGAGACGGGCTCGTGCGCGCGATCATGGCCGCGGAGTACGGTCCGGGCGACCGGCTGATCGAGATGACGATCGCGCGGGAGTACGGCACCAGCCAGGGGCCGGTCCGCGAGGCGCTGCGCGAGCTCGAGGTCCTGGGCTTCGTCCGGTCCGAGCCGCGCCGCGGCACCTACGTGCGCGACGCCTGGCAACGGGGCATGGTCGAGCTCTACGAGCTGCGCGGCTCGCTCGAGGAGTTCGCCACCCGGCTCGCGACGCCGCTGCTGCACGAGGACGTCTCCCCCCTGCAGGAGGAGATCGACGGCATGGTCGCCGCCGCCGCGGCCGACGACGTCGAGGGGGTCGTCGACCACAGCGAGGGCTTCCACCGGCTCATCATCGACGCGAGCGGCAACCTGCTCCTCTCCAACGTGTGGGACGGGCTGAGCATCGCCGAGCACACGGAGCTCACGATGGTCACGCTGCCCGTCGACCTCGCCGTCGTCGGACCGTCGCACCAGCCGATCGTGGATGCGATCGTCGCCGGCGACGTGGAGCGTGCGTGCCGTGCGAGCCGCGATCACCAGCAGTTCTTCATCGACATGCTGCAGTCCACCTCGCTCTGAGGCCACCCGCGCCCGCGGTCATCCGTTGGCGGGCCCGTCGGTCAGCCTGCCGTTGACCCGGCGCCACACGCCGCGCGGGTTCGCGTCACGGAGCTCCGGCGGCAGGACGGCCTCGGGGGCGCTCTGCCAGGCGACGGGGCGCATGAACCGGCGCGTGGCGGTCATGCCGACGGAGGTCTCCCCGGGCGTCGTCGTGGCCGGGTACGGGCCGCCGTGCTGCATCGCCCAGGTCACGGCGACGCCGGTCGGGAACGCGTCGAAGGCGAGCCGGCCGACCCGGTCGACCAGGACCCGGGACACGGCCGCGACGAGGTCGGCCTCCTGGTCGGGCTCGGCGAAGACCGCGGCCGACAGCTGGCCATCGAAGGCCGCGAGCGCGGGAAGGAGCTCGCCCTCGCCGTCGTAGCGGCCGATCAGGACCGCGGGGCCGAAGCACTCCTCGCGGGCGTCGGCGGACTCGGCGACGGTCGCCGCGGCGGTCTGCAGGACCACGGGGGCCTGGTGGGACCCGGCCGCGCCCGACGCGTCGCCCGTCGTCAGCCGCTGCACGCCGTCGATCCCGCCCAGCGTCTGGAGCCCCTGCGCGAAGGTGTCGCTGAGGCGCTCGTTGAGCATGACGGCGGGGTCGGCGGCGTCGAACGCCGCGACGAGGCCGTCGACGAACGCGTCGCCGTCGGCGCCTGCGGGCACGAAGACGACGCCCGGCTTGGTGCACAGCTGCCCGGCGGCGAAGGTGATGCTCGCCTGCAGGGCGTCCCGGACGGCGTCGGCGCGGGCCGCGAGCGCCCCGGGCGTGATGACGGACGGGTTCGTGGAGCCCATCTCCGCGTACACGGGGATCGGGACCGGACGGCGGGCGGCGCGATCGAAGAGCGCCTTGCCCCCGCCGAAGGAGCCGGTGAAGCCGACCGCGGTGATCGCGGGCGCGTCGACGAGCGCCTCGCCGAGCTCCTGCGACGCACCCTGGACGATCGCGAAGGTCCCTGGCGGCAGGCCGGCCTCGTCCATCGCGGCCACGAGGTGGGCGCCGACGTCGGCGTTGACGCCGGGCTGGGACGGGTGGCCCTTGGCGACGACGGGGCAGCCGGCGGCCAGCGCCGAGGCCGTGTCGCCGCCCGCGACGCCGAACGCGAAGGGGAAGTTGCTCGCGCCGAACACCGCGACGGGGCCGAGCGGGACGAGCATCCGGCGCACGTCCGGACGCGGGACGGGCTTGGCGTCCGGGTCGGCGAGGTCGACGACGGGCTCGAGCTGCTCTCCCGCCGCGACGACGTCGGCGAACAGCTCGAGCTGGACGCACGTCCGCTCGAGCTCACCGGCGACGCGGCCGTCCGGCAGCCCGCTCTCGGCGGCGCAGCGCGCCCGGAGGGCGTCGCCATCCTCGCGCAGCCGGCGGGCGGCGGCGCGCAGGGCGCTGGCACGCCGGTCGGGGTCGGCGAGGCGCGGATCCGCGAAGGCGGCCTGCGCGCGGGCGACGACGTCGGCGACCTCGGCCGGCGACGTCTCGTGGTAGGTCCCGAGGGCCTCGCCGGAGCGGGGGTCGGTGGCGGTCAGTTCAGCGTGTGACATGGATGGGTCTCCCGAGAAGCAGCTCGGCGGCCTCGTGGAGGCCTTCGCCGAGGGTGGGGTGCGGATGGATGGTGCCCGCGATGTCGCCGGGTGATGCAAGCGTCTCGATGGCGAGCGCCCCGCCGGAGATCAGCTCGCCGGCGTGCGGACCGACGACGTGGACGCCCACGATGCGGTCCGTGGCGGCGTCGGAGACGAGGAGGGTGAAGCCGTCGCGTGCCCCGAGGGTCGCAGCACGGCCGGAGGCGGAGAGCGGGAAGGTCGCCGTACGGACGTCCATCCCCGCCGCGCGCGCCTCGGCCTCCGTCAGCCCGGCGGAGGCAAGCTCCGGGTCGGTGTAGACGACGAACGGGACGACGGTCGCGTCGAACGCCGCCGGCCGGCCGCTCAGCGCCTCGGCCGCGACGACGGCCTCCGCCGTCGCCTTGTGCGCGAGCGCCGGGCCGGCGACGACGTCGCCGATCGCGGCGATGCGCGGGGTGGCGCGCATGTCCGGGCCGACCGGGACGTGGCCGCTCGGCGCCGTCGCGACGCCCGCCGCGGCGAGGCCGAGCTCGGCGGTGTTCGGCGTGCGCCCGACGGCGACGACGATGCGCTCGGCCGCGACGAGGTCCTCGCCCTCCGGCCCGCGGACGGCGAGCCCGTCGTCGTGGAGCCGCTCGGCGCTGGTGCCGAGGCGGACGTCGACGCCGAGGTCCTTGAGGCCGCGCAGGACCGGCGCGGTGAGCGCGCGGTCGACGGTGGGCAGGATGCGGTCCCCGGCCTCCACGAGCGTCACGCGCGTGCCGAGCTTGGCGAACGCCGTGGCGAGCTCGAGCCCGATGTAGCCGCCGCCGGCGACCGTCATCGTGGACGGGAGCTCGGTGAGGGCGAGCGCCTGGGTGGAGTCCAGGACGCGCTCGCCGTCGAACGGGATGCCGCGCAGGGCGACGGCGCGTGACCCCGTGGCGACGATCGCGTGCGTGAACTCGAGGAACGTGACGTGGTCGCCGGGGGTGCGGACGGCGACGCGGTCGGGTCGGTTGAAGCGCGCGTCACCGTGCAGGACGGAGACGCCGGCGCGTTCGAGCAGGCCGGCCACGCCGCGCGAGAGCCCGCCGCACAGCTCGTCCCGCCACGCCTGGAAGCCGGTCATGGAGACGCTGACGCCCTCGACGCTGAGGCCGGCGCGGGCGAGGGAGCGGGCGCGATGGGCGCCGTCGGCGAGCTCGATCAGCGCCTTGCTCGGGATGCAGCCGACGTTGAGGCACACCCCGCCGAGGCCGGGGAGCCCGTCGCGCTCGACGAGCGTGACCGTGCGTCCGAGCTGGGCCGCCCGCAGCGCGGCGACGTAGCCGCCCGGGCCCCCGCCGATCACGAGGAGGTCGACCTGGTCGGCGAACTCCCCGACGACCGACATCAGCGGGCGTCGCCCAGCAGCAGCACGGGATCCTCGAGCAGCCGGACGACGTCGGAGACGAACGCGGCGAGCGTGTGCCCGTCCAGCACGCGGTGGTCACCCGAGACGGCCACGACCAGCGTCGGCCGCACCACGGGACTCCCGTCGACGGCGACGACCTGGTCGCGCACCGCGCCGACGCCGAAGTTGACGACCTGCGGGGGCTGGACGATCGGGGTCCCGAGCCAGATGCCCAGGCCGCCGTAGTTGTTGACGGTGAGCGTCGCGCCGGCGAGCTGCTCGGGGCGCAGCCGCCGCTCGCGGACCGCCCGGGTGAGGTCGGCCAGCTCGCGGGCGAGCTCGTCGAGCGTCTTGGCGTCGGCGTCGTGGACGACGGGGACGACGAGGCCGTCGGGGCCGGCGGCGGCGAAGCCGAGGTGGCGGTGCGCGTGCAGCGTGAGCTCGTCGCGCTCGAGGTCGATCGACGCGTTGACGTCCGGGTGGTCGACCATCCCGCGCAGGATGGCCTTGGCGATCAGGGGGGTCGGCGTCAGCGCGGCGGCCAGCGTCTCGTCGCCCCGGTCGCGGGCCTGGGCGACGAGCTTGCGGCGCACGGCCATCAGGTGCGTCGCGTCGACCTCGCGGTAGTCCGTGATCCGCGGGACCTCCTGCCAGGCCCGCGTCAGGCCGTGCGCGATCGCGCGGCGCACGCCCTTGAGCGCCACGACCTCGCCGGGGACGTGCGGCGTGGGCGCGGGGCGCGCGACCGCGGACCGGGAGGCGCGGGGATCGCCCGGGCCGGCGGTGGGCGGGGCCGCGGCGGGGGCGCCGGCCGCCCGCACGTCCTCGCGGGAGATGCGCCCGTGCGGCCCGGTCCCGGTGACCGTCGCCAGGTCGACGCCGAGCTCGCGCGCGAGCGCCCGGGTGGCGGGGGCCGCGAGGGGCCGGGAGGCCCGGGGCGGCGCGGCGGGCGCGGCCGGGGCCGCGGCCAGGACCGGCGCGTCCGCGGCTGCCTCGGCGGCGGACGCCGCACCCGCGGCCACCTCCGCGTCCGCCGCGGCGACGGCGTTGGCGGCCGCGTCCTCCTGCCCGTCGGGCTGCAGCACCGCGAGCACCGCGCCGACCGGCAGGGTGTCTCCCGGGGCGGCGGCGAGCCGCTGCACCGTCCCGGTGACGGGGGACGGGATCGTCACGATCGCCTTGTCGGTCTGGATGTCGGCGAGGTCCTGGTCCTCCTCGACCCGATCGCCCTCGGCGACGTGCCAGGCGACGATGTCGGCCTCGGCGATCCCCTCGCCGACGTCGGGGAGGCGGAACTCGAGCAGCGCCACGGTCAGGCCTCCAGCACGCGGCGGATGCCCGCGAGCACGCGTTCGACGGACGGGACGTAGGACTCCTCGACGGTGCCGGGCGGATACGGCGTGTCCGGCGCGGCGACCCGGCCGACCGGCGCCTCGAGCGACCAGAACGCCTCCTCCTGGATCGTCGCGACGAGCTCGGCGCCGAAGCCCGCCGTCAGCGGCGCCTCGTGCAGGACGAGCGCCCGGCCGCAGCCGGCGACGGCCTCGCGCAGGGCGTCGGTGTCCAGCGGGACGAGGCTGCGCAGGTCGAGCACGCCGACGGAGTAGCCCTCCTCGGCGGCCCGCGCCGCCGCCTGCTCGGCGATCACGACGGCGGCGGAGTAGGTGACGATCACGAGGTCGTCGCCCTCCCGCGCCATCCGCGCCTTGCCGAGCTCGACGGTGTAGTCCTCCTCGGGCACCTCGTCCTTGATCAGCCGGTAGCCGCGCAGCGGCTCGCAGAACAGGACGGGGTCCGGGTCGCGCAGCGCCGCGGCCAGCATCCCCTTCGCGTCGTAGGCCGTCGCCGGCATCACGACCTTGATCCCCGGCGACCCCGCGTACTTGGCCTCGTGCGCGTCGGAGTGCAGCTCGGGGGTGCGCACGTTGCCGCCGAACGGCGCCCGCAGCACCATCGGCATCGGGTAGGAGCCGTTGGAGCGGAAGCGCATGCGCGCGACCTGGCCCTCGATCTGGTGCATGGCCTGGCTGCCGAAGCCGAGGAACTGCAGCTCCGGCACCGGGACGAGGCCGCTGCACGCCAGGCCGACGGCCGCGCCGACGATCACGGCCTCCGCGAGCGGCATGTCGACCACGCGCTCGGCGCCGAAGCGCTCCTGCAGGCCCTCCGTCGCGCGGAACACGCCGCCGTTGACGCCGATGTCCTGGCCGAGCAGCACGACGCGCTCGTCGCGCTCGAGCTCCGCGGCGAGCGTCGACCGGATCGCCTCGACCATCGTCATGACCGGCATCAGCGACCCGCCTCGAGCGCCGCGGCGCGTTGGGCCGCCACCCGCGCCGGCGGGCGCGCGTAGACGTGATCGAACATCGCCTCGGGGCCAGGGAGCGCCTGGGCCTCCACCGCGACGACCGCCGCGTCGACCTCGGCCTTCAGCGCCTCGGACAGGGCCGCCTCCCCCGCCTCGTCGATCAGGCCCCGCGCCGTCAGGAAGCGCCGGACGCGCGCCACCGGGTCCCACGCCCGCCGTTCGTCCAGCCAGGCGGGGTCGACGTAGCGCGTCGGATCGTCGGACGTGTTGTGGGGCCCCATCCGGTGGGTGCGGGCCTCGATCAGCGTCGGCCCCTCCCCCGCCCGGGCGCGGGCCACCGCGCGCGAGCACGCGTCGTGCATCGCGAACAGGTCGTTGCCGTCGACGGACTCGCCGGCGATCCCGTAGCCCTCGGCGCGGGCGGCGAACGTCGCGGCGGCGGTCTGCTTGGCCACGGGCGTCGAGATCGCCCAGCCGTTGTTCTTGAGCAGGAAGATCACCGGCGCCTTGCGGACCCCGGCGAGGTTGAGCGCCTCGTGCGCGTCGCCCTCGGAGGAGGCGCCGTCCCCGAAGAAGACGACGACCACGCCGTCGGAGCCCTGGTGGCGCAGCCCCCAGCCGAGCCCGACGGCGTGGGGGATCTGCGCGGCGAGCGAGATCTGGTAGGGCAGCACGTTGACCCCGGGCCCCATGTGGTTGCCGCTCGGCATGCCCTTGAAGTACTCCAGCGCGCGCTCGAGCGTGTAGCCCTGGCGCAGCATCGCCGGCAGCTCGCGGTACTGCGGCACGACCCAGTCGCGCGCCGGGTCGAGCGCCCACGCCGTCCCGAGCACCGCGGCCTCCTCCCCGTTGACGGGCGAGTAGGTGCCGAGGCGACCCTGTCGCTGCAGGGAGAAGAAGCGCTCGTCGATCGCCCGGGACTGCAGCATCCCGCGCCAGACGCCGAGCAGGGCGTCGTCGTCGAGCGCGGGCACGTGCCCGTCGGCAAGCGTCCCGTCGGGCGCCAGCAGCTGCAGCGGCGTCCACCGCGGATCGGTCTCGGTCATCGAGCTCATCCTCTGTCCCATCCTCCGTCAGCCAGCCAGCCGCCGTCCACGAGGACGCTCGACCCGGTCACGTACGACGCGTCGTCGGAGGCCAGGAAGGCGATGACGCGCGCCACCTCCTCCGGCTCGGCCAGCCGTCCGAGCGGCGTCCGGCCGGCGATGTCCTCCGGCGTGAAGCTGCCGCCGGCCATGTTCTTGCGCACCAGCGCGGTGTCGACGTAGGCCGGCGCCACCGCCACGACGCGGACGCCGCGCGGCGACCACTCCGCCGCCAGGGCCTTCGTCAGCCCCTCGAGCCCATGCTTGGACGCCGTGTAGGCCGCGCGCCGGGCGAGGCCGACGTGCCCCGTCAGCGACGACACGTTGACGATCACGCCGCGGCCGGCCGCGAGCATCACGCGGCCGGCCGCCTGCGCGCAGGCGAAGGCGGCGACGAGGTCGAGCTCGACCACGGCGCGGAAGTCCGCCACCGCGAGGTCCTCCGACGCCGCGACCTGCCCGGCGCCGGCGTTGTTGACGAGCACGTCGAGGCGTCCGAACGCCTCCAGCGCGGCGGCGACCATGGACTCCCCCGCCCCGTCCTCGGTCAGCTCGGCGGTGACCGCCACAGCGATCCCGCCGGCGTCGCGCACCGCCTGCGCGCCCACCTCGGCGCGTTCGGCGGAGCGTGACGTGACGACCACGGCATGGCCGCGGGCGGACAGCTCGACCGCGGTCGCGAGACCGATGCCGGAGGAGGAGCCGGTGACCAGGGCGACGCTGTCGGCGGCCACCGGCCCTCCACGCGACGCCGCCTAGGCGGCGTCGCCCTTCCCGTAGTCGCGGGTCAGCTTGCCCGGCCACTCGTCGTTGGAGATGAGCTCGCCCGGGACGCGGTCGAAGGTGCGACCGATCACCTGGCCGCGCTCGAGGACCGCCGGCCGGTCGTGCGCGGGCAGGACGAAGCGCGCGTCCTTGATCGCCCGCCGGACCGCCTTCTTCTCGTCGCGGAACGATCCGCCGTGGTTGCCGGTGACCGCCGGGTCGAGGTACATCCGCTGCAGGTGCGGCTCGACGAGCTGGTACTGGACGTCGTAGAGGACGTCGCCGCAGATGCAGGCCAGGCCCTCGTCGGTGTCGACCAGGACGTTCATCGAGCCCTCGGTGTGGCCGCCCGCCCACTCGCAGCGGACGCCGGGGATGATCTCCTCCGAGTCGACCGCCTCGAGGTCGAGCAGCCGCAGCGCGCCGTCGGGATGATGCAGGCGGTCGATGAGGTGCTTGATGTAGTCGGCGGGGTACTGCTCGCCCATCAGCCCGGAGACGGAGTACTCGAGCTCGCGCCGGTCGATGACGACGGTCGTCTCGAGCGGGAACTGCGAGTCATAGCCCGCGTGGTCGATGTGCAGGTGCGTGTGCAGGACGTAGCGGACGTCCGCCATCGTGAGGTCGTGCTTGGCGAGGGCGTTCTCCATCCCCTGCCCGTCGCGCCACCACCCCTGCATGCCGAGGTTGCCCATGATCGACGGATCGCTGAAGCCCGTGTCGACGACGACGGGGGCTTCGCCACCGGTGATCAGGAAGCCGAACGTCGGCACCTCCTGACGGCGACCGGGATCCTGTGCGAGCACGAGGAAGCTCGTGTCCAGTTCGATGTCCCCGAGATCGAGGACGTGTACTTCGAGACCCATGGCTCCTCCTAGCTGGTGTGCGCCGCACACCATCGCGAGCAGGCGACCGCGCGACCATCGCACGTTCGGATGAGTCTCGTCAGCACGAGGACCGCCAGGCGAGCAGCCCGGCCTCGCGGCCCAGGTGGACCGCTTCGGCGCGCGAGCTCGCGCCGAGCTTGCGGAAGAGGTTGCGCCCGTGCGTCTTGGCCGTCGCCTCCGTGATCGCGAGGACGCCCGCGACCTGCTTGAAGCGCAGGCCCTCGTCGAGCAGCGCGAGCAGCTGACGCTCGCGGGCGGTCAGCCGCGGCGCACGGCCGAGCCGGGTCGAGACCGCATCGGCGAGCGCGTCGAGCTGGCCCGGCAGGCGCGCCATGTCGCGCCGGTGCTCGGACGAGGTGAAGCTCAGCGCGCCGACGACGCGCCCCTCCCGGCGGACCGGGACGGAGCAGCCGGAGTGGTAGCCGGCCGCGAGGATGACCCCGTCGAAGGGGCGCCGGAACGCCGACGACGCGTCGAAGTCCTCGGCCCCGAAGGACGCGCCCTCGGGCGCCCCGGCGAAGTAGGAGCAGGTCACGAGCGGCAGGACGGTGCCCGGCGGCAGCAACGGCCCGCCCGCTTCCGTCACGATCGTGAACTCCCCCGCCTCCGGGTCGATGCGCGCCAGGGAGACGCGGTCGACCTGGAAGGCGGTCCGCACGAGGGCGACGACGCGGTCGAGCCCGGCGCCGTCGCCGGGCACGGCCGCCACCTGCTCGACTAGCGCAGAGAGGCCCAGGGCTCCTCCTCGAAGACGTCGACGACCTCGTAGCCGCCCTCGCCCGCCGTCGGGGTGAGGATCACGCTGATCTTGGCCGGCTGATCGCCGAGGGTGTAGGAGGCGTGCACGACGCCCTTGGGGATGTAGACCGCCTCGCCGGCCTCGAGCTCGCGCTTCTCCTCCTCGAGCCACTGCTCGACGCGACCCTCGCGCACCCAGATGATCTCCTCCTGGTCCGGGTGCTTGTGGAACGCGTGCCCGCCGCCGGGGATGATCTCCACGTCCATGACGCAGATGCCGCGCGAGCCCGTGAGCTCGGGGCGGCTGACCCATCCGGCCGTGCCCCAGTCGAACGTGTCCCGAACGATGTCGGCCTCCGTGATGAACCGTCCGCTCATGTGTCCTCCTCGATGGTCATTGCCTTGAAGCGCCGCATGTTCTCCGTCATGGCGATCTCCGTCGGGAGCCGCTCCATGCTGGAGGCGCCGAAGAAGCCGACGACGCCCGTCGTGTCGGTCGAGGACGTGCTGCGCGTCGCCGGGCTCGGCGATCGGCCCGCCGTGGCAGAGGCACAGGACGTCCGGGTTGACCTCCGCGGCCGCCTCGCTGCATCGCCTGGACGCGCTCGACCGCCTCGTCGAGCGTGACGCCCGAGTGCGCGCCGATGGTCCCGCCCGTGGTCAGCCCCATGTGCGGGACGAGGACGTCGGCGCCGGCGTCGGCCATCGCCCGGGCCTCCTCCACGGTGAAGACGTAGGGCGCGGTCAGCAGGTCGAGCGCGCGCGCGTGGCGGATCATCTCGACCTCGAGCCCGTAGCCCATGCCGGTCTCCTCCAGCCCCGCCCGCATCGTGCCGTCGATCAGGCCGACGGTCGGGAAGTTCTGCACGCCGCTGAAGCCCTCGGCCTTGACCTGCTCGAGGAAGCGCGGCATCAGGCGGAAGGGGTCGGTGCCGCAGACGCCGGCCAGCACCGGCGTGTCCTGCACGACCGGCAGGACCTCGCGGGCCATGTCCATGACGATCGCGTTCGCGTCGCCGTAGGGCATCATCCCGGCCAGCGAGCCGCGGCCCGCCATCCGGTAGCGCCCGGAGTTGTAGATGATGATCAGGTCCGCGCCGCCCGCCTCGGCGAACTTCGCCGACAGCCCGGTGCCGGCGCCCGCGCCGATGATCGGCTTGCCGTCGGCCACCTGCCCGCGCAGCCGGCTGAGCACTTCGTCGCGGGTCATGAGGTCGCTCTCCTGGATGAGCTCGTGGAGCCGGTCGGCCATCGCGACGGCGACGGCGTGGTCGTTGACGTCGGCGTCGACCTCGTGGACCTCCACGCGGTCGGTGTCGATCCCCTCGCGCAGCGCGTCGAACAGCGCTGCGTCGGCCTCGGGGTCGTGGAACGGCTGCCCCTCGGCGTCGATCGCCGACACGCCGCCGAGCGGCACGAAGAGCACCGTGGGTCCCGTGGCGGCGTTGACAGCTTGCGCGCGATGCGCCGGCCGAGCTCGGCGTTCTCCTCCGGCGTCGTGCGCATGAGGGTGATCGTCGGGTTGTGCACGTAGAGGTTGCGGTCCTCGAACGTGCGGCGGCACCGTGTCGCGCGGGCCGAAGTTGACCATGTCCAGCGCGCCGAGCGAGACGACCTGCGGCACGCCGGCACGGCCTGCGGCCTCCAGCCGGTCGGGCCCCGCCGACAGCACCCCGCCGACGAGCTCGTCGGCCAGCTCGGTGGTCGTGAGCGTCCAGGACGCCGACGAGATAGCCCGCCGTCGATCAGCGCCTCGAAGGACTGGCCGCCGGTGCCGGTGGCGTGGAAGACGAGCACCTCGTAGCCGAGC
Source organism: uncultured Solirubrobacteraceae bacterium (assembly GCA_963726825.1). Classification (GTDB taxonomy): domain Bacteria; phylum Actinomycetota; class Thermoleophilia; order Solirubrobacterales; family Solirubrobacteraceae; genus DATLGB01. The sequence continues at coordinate 1,445,331 of CAVSDT010000002.1, forward strand.
CCTTCCAGCCGCTCGCGCGCGCGCGGTGACGCCCTGGCGTCGTGACCCCGAACATCGTGGCGGCGACGAGCGGGCGCCCCTCGACGCCGGGCGGGACCGTGGCCTGCGCCATCCCGACGATGGCGCCGGCGGCGTTGGCGAGGATCTGCGCGGAGATCGCGTTGACCCCGGCGATGTCGACGACGGAGTACGTCATCGTCACGTCCTTGGCGCCGACGTAGGGCCGCGTGTCCCCGGAGGCGATCGTCGAGACGATCAGCTTCGGCACGCCCGATCGGCAGGTCGCGCATCGCCGCGGCGGCGACGGACGCGTTGCCCGAGCCGCCGACGGACGCGACGCCCTGCAGGCGCCCGTCCTCGAGCAGCTGCGCGAGCACGACCGCGGCGCCCCGGCCCATGACCTCCATCGCGGCCCCGCGGTCGCCCGCGGAGACGAGCTCGGCGAGGTCGGCGCCCGCGGCGCGGGCCACCTCCTCGCGGGAGACGTCGGGCTGCCACCCGCGGCTCGCCGAGCACCCCGACGTCGACGAGCAGCGTCTGCATCCCGAGCTCGCTGACCCGGTCGCGCAGGTAGGCGTACTCGTCGCCCTTGGTGTCGAGGGTGCCGAGGAGGACGATCGTGGATGCGCCGGACACGGCCGTCATCCGTGCTGCACGCCGAGCCAGCGGCGCTGCGCCTCGGGATCGGCGACGAGCTCCTTGGCGGTCGTCTCGGCGGCGATCTCGCCGCCGACCATCACGAGCTGGCGCTCGGCGATCGCGGTCGCGACGGCGAGGTTCTGCTCGACCACGAGGATCGCCAGGCCCTCCGCGGCGAGCTCGCTGGAACGTCTCGATCAGCATCTCGATGATCGTCGGCGCCAGGCCCTCGGAGGGCTCGTCCATGATCAGCAGCTTGGGGTTGCCCAGCAGCGCGCGGCCGATCGCGAGCATCTGCTGCTCGCCGCCGGAGAGCTGCGTGCCGCCGTTCTCCTTGCGCTCGGCGAGGCGCGGGAACAGCTCGTAGACGGCGTCGACGGTCCAGCGGTGCTCGCCACGCCGGGGCGCGGCCATGCGCAGGTGCTCGTCGACGGTCAGCGACTCGAACAGCCGCCGGCCCTGCGGCACGTAGCCGATGCCCGTGCCGCGCGACCTTGTAGGACGGCCGGCCGACGAGCTCGGTTGCCGTCGAAGCGATCGAGCCTCGCCGGACTTGCGGGGCGTGCATCTGCATGATCGCGTTGCACAGCGTCGTCTTGCCCATGCCGTTGCGGCCGATCAGCGAGACGGGCTCGTGGCCCATCTCGAACGACACGCCCTGCAGCACGTGGGCGCGCCCGTAGAAGACGTGGAGGTCTGCGACCTTGAGGAGCACGTCGCTCATGAGACCGCCTCGATCCCGTCGTCGGTGACGCGGCCGCCGAGGTAGAGCTCGTGCACGAGCTCGTTGGCGCGGATCTCGTCCGGGCGTGCCCTCGACGATCTTCTGGCCGTCGTGCATCATCGTGACGCAGGTCGGCGACGCGCAGGGCGACGTCCATGTCGTGCTCGATGAGGATGAGCGTGATCGCGGGGTCGAGCTGCAGCAGCAGGTCGGTGAGCGCCACGCGCTCGCCGCGCGAGAGCCCGGAGGCCGGCTCGTCGAGCAGCATCAGCTTGCGGGTCGGCGGCGCGGGCCATGCCCGACCTCGAGCTGGCGCTGCTCGCCGTGCGAGAGCGCTGCCGACGAGCGTCTGCGAGCTTGCTCGGTGAGCCCGACGCGCTCGGCGACCTCGCGGGCGCGCTCGCGCATCTCGCCGTCGACGGCCCGGCGCACGCAGCTGCAGATGGCCGCCGCGGGTGCCGAGCACGGCGAGGTAGAGGTTGTCCTCGACGGTCAGGCCGAGGAACAGCCGCGACTTCTGGTAGGTCGCGGCCCATGCCGCGCTTGCGTGCGATCCGCGGCTGGCAGCGGCCGACGTCCTCGCCCTGGAACTCGATCGTCCCGGAGGTCGGCGGCGATGTCCCCGGAGATGACGTTGAACAGCGTGGTCTTCCCCGCGCCGTTGGGGCCGAGGATGGCGCGGCGCTCGCCGTGCGCGACGTCGAGGTCGACGTCGCGCACGGCGTGCGAGCCCGCCGAACCGCCGGCCGACCCCCCGCAAGCGGAGGATCGGCTCGGCAGTTGACTGCGGTTCCGGCGTCATGCTGGTTCGGCTAGCCGACCGATCTTGACGGACTTCGACGTTGCCCGCCCACGGCAGGTCGCGCTTCTCGCAGCCCGGGGCCTTGCGACCCGGAGCCGGCGTGCTGTCGGAGAAGGTGCCGCCGAACGTCTGGTCGACGTCCGTCGATCGGCGGCGACCGTCTTGACCGCGAGCTTCCCGTCCTTCATGTACAGCTGCTGGTTGAAGTTCGTCGAACTCCGCCTGACGGTTCTCGTCGAGCTTGATCTCGCCGTACGGGGCGGGCAGCACGACCTTCGACATCGCGTCCTGCAGCGGCTTCTGGCCACCGGAGATGTCGCCCTTGACGGCCTTGAGGCCCTCGATCAGCGCCCACGTGTTCACGTAGTAGCCGTAGGTGAACGTCGAAGCAGCCTGCGGAGCGGCGTCGCCACCCGGGCGGGATCTCCGTGAACCACTTGCCGATGATGTTGTTGGCGTAGTCCTGCGCGCCCGGGGTGTCCAGGTCGCCCGCCGTGCCGGCGCTGCCGATGTAGGTGCCGGCGACGCGCGGCCCGAGCTGCTCGAACTGGCCCGGGGTGCCCCAGAACAGGTTGCCCATGAACTTCTTCGGGTCGATCGGGCCCTTGGCCTGCTCGTAGGCCTTCAGGAACGGGATGAGCCCCGCGCCGCCGACCGCGACGAACGTGCCGTCGACGTTCGGGGCCGCCTGCTGCGCGAAGGACGAGTAGTCCGTCGTGTTCAGCGGCGGGAAGACGCGCTTGGTGACCTGGCCGCCCGCCGCGCAGAAGTCGGCGATGAAGCCGGCCGCCGACGTCCAGCCGAACGAGTAGTCGTCGGCGATGACCGCGGCCTTGCTCCAGCCGAGCTGGTTGTAGGCGATCTCGCCGAGGCCGGCGTTCCACTGCGCGCCGTCGCCGTTGAAGCGGAAGAAGTTCGGCGCCTGGACCTTCAGCGTCGTGTCCTGCGCGCCGGCGGATGCCGTCGACGAACGTCTTGTCGGGGTGCTGCTTGGCGTAGTTGGCGACCGCGATCGACTCGTCACCGGACAGCGGCCCGATCATGACGTCGGCGTCCAGCTGCTCCATGAGCGTGCGGGTCTCCTTGATCGCGGTGTCCGCGCGTGTCGTCGCCGCAGCCGACGCCGACGAGCTTGAGCGGATGACCGCCGATGGCGCCGCCGACCCAGCCGTCACGCGGCTTCTTCGGGTTCTTCGGGCGACCGCCGGCGAACTGCGAGATCGCCGACACGACGCCGGCCATGTTCTGGTTGTCGAACGTGCCGAACGCGCCCTGGCACTCCGACAGGACGCCGATCTTGATCGGCGTCTTGCTGCCGCCCTTCTCCTCCGGCACCGCGGGCTGCGGCTTCGGCCAGTCGATGTTGGCGGCGGGCAGGGCGCCGCCGGACTTCGTCTTGACCTCGCTGGTCTTCGAGTCCCCGCTGTCGCTCGAGCTCGAGCCACAACCGGTGGCCACCACCGCTGCGGCGCCGAGGACGGCAACCGTCCAGACGGGCCCCCCGCGCAAGTTGCGCTTCAACATGCTGCTCCTCTCCCCCCCAGCGCTCTTCGCCGGGCTGTCACTTCAGATGGTCAGTACTGCGGGCCGGCCGCTCATGCGGCCGGGTTCAACGTCGCCGGGTGCCCCTCTCGTGGGACCCGTCTGCGCTCGGCTTGCGCCGGGTGGCGCCGCCGATGCGCTGCCCGATGCCGAACAGGCCGTCGGGGGAGACGAGGACGATCACGAGGAAGACGACGCCGATGAGCGTGTGGAAGCGGTCCCCGATGAACCCGACGTCCTGCGCGTAGTTGTTGAGGAGCACGAACACGAGCGCGCCGAGCCAGGCGCCCTCGAGGCGGTACAGGCCGCCGATGACCGCGATCACCAGGACGTCGATCGTCGCGGCCAACCCGATGGTCGACGGCGCGATCTGGCCGTTCCACCACACGAAGAGGATGCCGCCGATCGCCGCGATGAGGCCGGCGAAGCCGAACGCGAGCGTGCGGTGCAGCGCGACGTTGTAGCCGAGCGAGCTCATGCGGACCGGGTCGTCGCGCATGCCCTGCAGCGCCAGGCCGAACGGCGTGCGCGACGACGTAGCGCAGACAGCAGGTAGACGGCCAGCGCCACGGCGAGCGGTCACGAGGTAGAGGCGCTCCGGGTGCGTCGGTGCGGCTGATGACGTCCGGCGCGCGGATGCCGCTGATGCCGCCGAAGCCCGGACAGGCTCGTGACCTGGCCGAAGAACAGGTTGGCGATCACGGAGAAGACCAGCGTGATCATCAGGAAGTAGATGCCGTAGCTGCGGCTCGCGATCGCGCCGAAGACGAGGGCGACGACGACGGCGATGAGGACCGCGACGATCGACGCCCGGCAGCAGGTCCCAGCCGAGGTTGAGGCCCTTGGTGTTGCCGTTGGTCGTCAGGTTGCCGAGCGCGAAGCCGGCGACGCCGTAGATCGCCGACCTGCGCCAGCGAGACCATGCCGCCGTAGGCCGACAGGAAGATCAGGCTCGCGGCGACGATGCCGAGGATCAGCGCCTGCGTCAGCAGCGTCGCGATCCAGTAGCCGTTGACGTACAGGCGGCGCGAGCGACGAGCAGGACCACGATCACGATGCCCGCGCCGCGCGGCGCGGCCGCCGACGGCGGCTCATGCCGGCCGCCCGAAGAGGCCGAGCGGGCGGACCGCGAGCACGATCGCCAGCAGCACGAAGGTGAAGATGATCGAGTAGAAGGTGTAGTCGGCCGGCAGGTACGCGGCGGCGAAGTTGGTCGACGAGCCCGAGCAGCAGCGCCCCGATCGCGGCCCCGCCGAGCGAGCCCATCCCGCCGATGATCACGACGACCAGCGAGTTCAGCAGCCAGTTCGCGTCGACCCCCGGCGCGAGGCGACGCGAACGAGCCGCCGACGACGCCGCCCATGCCCGCCAGGGCGGAGCCGACGAAGAAGGCGACGGCGAAGGTGAGCTGGATGTTGATGCCCATCGCGGCGACCATCTCGCGGTCGTCGACGCCGGCGCGGATGACCATGCCGGTGCGCGTGCGCTTGAGCCAGAACCAGAGCGCCGACGCCGATCACGATGCCGATGGCGAGGATGATCAGGCGCGTCAGCGTGTACTGCACGCCGGCGACCTGCAGGTTGACGAACTTGTCGAACGCGCCGGGCCAGGAGATGTCCTGCGCGACGCCGCCGAAGTGGGCGAGCATCTGGTCGGCGAGGATGATCGAGACGGCGATCGTGATCAGCGCCTGGCGCAGGTCCTGGCCCTGGTTCCAGCGCAGGAACAGCTGCTGCATGACCAGGCCCATGACCGCGACGACCAGCGTGCCGACGAGCAGCGGGACGACCCACTGGGTGAAGCCGACCTGGTCGCTGGAGAGGCCGAAGGCGCCGCCCTCGCCGACCATGCTGCGCTGCAGCTTGAGGGCGACGTAGCCGCCGAAGAGGAAGAACGCGCCGTGCGCCATGTTGACGACGCGCATGAGACCGAAGATGAGCGTGAAGCCGCTCGCCACGACGAAGTACAGCGCCGCCGCCGTGAGGCCGTTGAGCAGCGTGACGAGGAAGTTCTTCGGGTCGCTGATGGCCGGGCCGAACGTCGCTCCGCTGGCGATGAACAGGACCCACACGACCGGCAGCCCGATGGCGAGACCAACGAGGATGCGGGCGGTCGGTCGCTGCTTCTGCGGCGGGGTAGCGGCGATCTCAGTCATGGACGAGGCGGAACGTAACAGGAGTCACGGACGCTGCGCAAGTGCTTTGGCAATCGTTTGTCTTCGGCGTGTCAGCGATTGCGCGGCACTCACCCGCAAGTGCGTCCAGCGGGCTCGCGGCGCGAGCGCCGGCGCGCTCGAGCGCGAGGGCCGCGCCGAGCAGCGTGCGGCTGTCGCGGGCGGCCAGCTGCAGCTCGCCGATGGCGATCGCCGGCCAGCCGAGGGTGCTGAACGGCCGGGTGTAGGCCGAGAGCGCGAGACGCACCTCGAGCTCGTCGACCCCGGCCCGCGGGAGCTCGGCGAGACCGAGCGTCGGGGACGCGATGACGTCGACGTCCGGGGCGGTGTCCGCCGCCATGCGCCAGGCCGCCAGGGCGCGGTACGCGCCGGCGAGGGCGTCGTGGTCGACGTCCTGCGCCGCGGCGAGCTTGACCCGGATCGTGCGGCCGTAGGCGTCCGCGCAGGAGGGGAACGTCGCGGCGTGCGCGGCCGCCGCCTCGGCGCCGAAGATCGGCCAGGTGTCGGCCTCGGGAGACGGCAGCGCGACCTCGCGCACGTGGGCGCCGAGACGCGGCGAACAGCGCGAGGACGACGTCCGCGCGCGGATCGCGGCCCCCGGCCGCCCCGGCCTGCCCCGTGAGGTCCGGCGGCGCGGTGAGGACGCCGACCCGCAGGCCGGCCAGGCTCGCGCGCGGCGCCACGAGCGGCGTCCCCGACAGCACGGCGTGGGCGAGGGCGCACTCGCGCACCGTCCGCGCCATCGGCCCGACGGTGTCGTAGGAGGGCGCCAGCGGGTGGACGCCCGCGACGGACACCTCCCCCAGCGCCGGCTTGAGCCCGACGACGCCGCACGCCGCGGCGGGCATGCGCACGGAGCCGCCGGTGTCGGTGCCGAGCGCGAGCGGGACGAGGCCCGCGGCGAGCACCGCGGCGTTGCCGCCGCTCGAGCCGCCCGCGATGCGTCCGGGGCGCCGCGGGTTGACGACGTCACCGAAGACGGGGTTCTGGCCGGTCGCGCCCCAGGCGAACTCGTCGGCGTTGGTCTTCGCGACGACGATCGCGCCCTCGGCCTCCAGCGCGGCGACCGCCGGCGCCGACCGGTCCGGGACGTGCTCGGCGTGCAGGCGCGACGCGTAGGTCGTCCGCACCCCGGCCGTGTCGATCAGGTCCTTGACCACGAGCGCCACACCGGCGAGCCGGCCGGCGACGGTCCCCGTGCGCGCGCGGGCCAGCGCCTCGTCGCGGCACAGGGTGATGACCGCGTTGAGCCCGTCGTGGGCCTCCAGCGCATCGAGCGCCTCGCGCACGCCGGCCTCCGTCCCGGGCCGCGGGTCCGCCGTCGCCATCCCGTTCACCCCCGCAGCTCCGTCAGCGTCTGGCGCGGGGTGATCGCCTCGGGGTCCACGCGCAGCTCGATCAGGGCGGGACGACCGCTCGCGAGCGCCGTCCTCGAACGCGCCGGCGAAGTCCTCCGAGCGCTCGACGATCGCCCCGTGCGCGCCGAAGGCCCGCGCGTAGGCGGCGAAGTCGGGGTTCACGAGGTCCGTGCCGACGACCCGGCCGGGATAGGCGCGCTCCTGGTGCATGCGGATCGTGCCGTACATCCCGTTGTTGACCACGAGGACGACGATCGGGAGGTCGTGCTGGACGGCCGTCGCGAGCTCCTGGCCCGTCATGAGGAAGTCCCCGTCGCCGGCCAGGCAGACGACGACGCGGTCGGGATGCAGCGCCTTGGCCGCCACCGCCGCGGGAACCCCGTAGCCCATGGCGCCGCTGCGCGGGGCCAGCTGGGTCGGGTAGCGGGTGAAGGCGTAGAAGCGGTGCGCCCACACGGTGAAGTTGCCGGCGCCGCTCGTGAGGATCGCGTCCGGCGGCAGGCGCTCGCGCAGGACGGCCATCACGTCGGTCATCTGCAGCGCGCCCGGAAGCTCGCGCACGTCCGCCAGGAAGCGCTCGTGGTCGGCGTGCGCCGCGGCGATCAGGCCGTCGCGCAGCCCGTCCGGCGGGCAGTCGAGCGCCCGCAGCGCGGCCGCGAACGGCGCGAGCGCGGAGACGATGCCGACCTCGGGCTGATAGACGGCGCCGAGCTCGTCCGGGTCGGGATGCACGTGGATGAGCCGCTGCGCCGGGGCCGGGACGTCCAGGAGCGAGTAGCCGCCGCTCGGCACCTCGCCGAAGCGCCCGCCGAGCAGCAGCAGGACGTCGGCGTCGCGGATGCGCTGCGCCAGCGGCGGCGCGATCGCGAGGCCCGCGTGCCCGGCGTAGGCGGGCGAGGTGTTGTCGACGTAGTCCTGACAGCGCCAGGAGGCGGCGACGGGGATGCCGGAGGCCTCCGCGAACGCCATCACGTCCGCGCCGGCCTGCGCCGTCCAGCCGCCCTCGCCGACGACGATCAACGGCTGCCGCGCAGCGGCGAGCAGCGCCTGGACGCGCTCGAGGCCCGCCACCCCCGGCCCGGAGGTGGCGGGGACGAACGGCCGCGCGTCGCCGACGTCGGCCTCCTCGACGAGCATGTCCTCGGGCAGCGCGACGACGACGGGCCCCGGGCGGCCGGAGGTCGCGACGCGCGAACGCGCGGGCGATCGACCTCCGGGACGCGCTCGGCGGCGTCGATCTGCGTCGACCCACTTCGCGACGGGCCCGAACACCTGGCGGTAGTCGAGCTCCTGGAAGCCCTCGCGGCCGACGTGTCCGCGGGCCACCTGGCCGACGAGCAGCAGCATCGGCGTCGAGTCCTGGAAGGCGGTGTGCACGCCGATGCTCGCGTGCGTCGCACCGGGCCCGCGCGTGACGAGGCAGACGCCCGGGCGGCCCGTGAGCTTCCCGTAGGCCTCCGCCATGTTCGCCGCGCCGCCCTCGTGGCGGCAGACGACGAGGCGCAGGTCCGCGTCGTGCAGCGCGTCGAGCACCGCGAGGTAGCTCTCGCCCGGGACGCCGAAGGCCAGGTCGGCGCCGTGGAGCGACGAGCTGGTCGACGAGGATCTGCGCGCCCGTGCGCTTCACCGGGTCACCGGGTGCTCGAGGAAGACGGTCGGCTTCTGGGTCTTGGGCTTGTCCGCGTCGGCCGGGTCGACGTAGCGGATCGTGCGCTTGCCGGCGTGCTCGACGGGCAGCAGCAGCACGCGGGCGAAGGCCGACGGCCTCCGCCGTCGTCGTGGTGGCCAGCACCGGATCCGGACCGCGCTCGAACCACGGCTCGCCGGGACCGTAGGTGTCGACGGCCCCCTCGGAGTCGATCGTGATCTCCCCGTGGAGCAGGACGCGGATGCCCGGGCCCGGGTGCGTGTGCCGGTAGGCGATGCCGCCCGGCTCGAAGTCGATCCGGTCGGCACGCATCAGCCAGTCCGTCGACGGATCGAGGTCGACCTCGGCCGACAGGAGCGCCTCCGCGGGCGCGTCGCCCGCGGTGAGCTCCCAGACGAGGCCGCGCCGTCGACGGAGGCCGGGGCGACGTGCGCCGCGTTCGCGGCGACGTCGTAGACGATCCGGTGCGGACCCTCGACCGCGGCCCCGTCCGGGTGATGGAGGAGCGAGAGCCTCAATGGAAGTCTGGCCGCCGTCGATGACCATCGTCTGGCCCGTGATGAAGCCGGCACCGGGCCCGCACAGGAACACGACCGCGCCGGCCACGTCCTCCGGGACCTGGTCGCGCCGGAGCGTGCGCGGCGTGACCGAGACGTCGCGCAGCTGCTCGACGACCTCGGGATGCTCCTCGACGCCGGCGCTCATGGTGAAGCCGGGCGCCACGCAGTTGACGAGCACCTCGTCGCCGCCGAGCTCCTTGGCCAGCGCGCGGGTGAACGCGACGATCGCGCCCTTGCTCGTCACGTAGTGCAGCAGGAACGGGACGCCGCGGAACGGCGTTCCGGACGAGATGTTCACGATCCGCCCGCCGCCGCGCTCGCGCATCGGCGGCACGATCACGGCGCGGCACGTGAGGAACATGCTCAGCACGTTGACGTCCATCACCTGGCGCCACTCCTCGACGGGGATCTGGTCGAAGGGCCGCATCGCCAGCGACGCGTAGAGGCCGGCGTTGTTGACGAGGATGTCGATGCCGCCGCACGCCGCGACGGTCTCGTCGGCCATCCGCTGCGATGTCCGCCTCCGAGGCGACGTCGACGGTCAGGCCGACGCCGTCCGGGTAGGCCTCGGCCGCCTCCTCGGCGCCCTTGAGGTCGGCGATCACGATCCGCGCGCCCTGCGGCCGCGAGGCCCTCGCGCGATCGCCTGGCCGATGCCCTGCGCGCCGCCGGTGACGATCGCGACCTTGCCGTCGAGGTCGCTCATCGGATCGGCGAGAAGCTCGTCGGGAGCAGGATGCGGTTGCGCTGCGTGTGGATCAGCGGCTGCAGCTTGGCCAGGAACGCCTTCCAGCGCTCGTCGGCCTGCAGCAGCGCCCGCCGGCGCTCGCGCTCGGCGAGGTCGTCGTAGCCCCACAGCTGCACGATCGAGGACAGGTCGCCGATGTCGACGGTGAAGGCGCCGATGAGGTTGCCGAGGATGCTCCTGCTGCACCGTCGTCCCCTCCTCGCGCGTAGAGGCGCACGACCTCCGGCAGCTTGCCGGTGTAGACGTGGTACGTCCGCTCCTCGACGATCACTCGCATGCCTCCCAGGCAGAGGTACTTGGTCTCGAGCCAGTCGTCGATGCCGTACTTGGAGCCCTCGCGGCCGATGCCGGACTCCTTCATGCCGCCGAACGGCGCGACCTCGGTCGAGACGACCCCGGTGTTGATGCCGAGGATCCCGTACTCGAGCGCCTCCGACACGCGCCAGATGCGGCCGATGTCGCGGCTGTAGAAGTAGCTCGACAGGCCGTAGGGCGTGTCGTTGGCCTTGCGCACCGCCTCGTCCTCGGTGGAGAAGCGGCTGATGCCGGCCACCGGCCCGAAGGTCTCCTCGCAGCTCATCGCCATCGTCGTCGGTGATGCCGGCGAGCACGGTCGGGCGAAGAACTGCGCGCCGCGCTCGTGGCGGCCGCCCGCCGAGCAGCACGCTCGGCGCCCCGGTCGACGCGCGTCGCTCGACGTGGCGCAGCGACCTTGTCGATGGCCGGCGCGTCGATCAGCGGCCCGACGTCGACGCCGGTCGGTGAACCCGTCGGCGACGGTCAGCGCCGCGGCGCGCGCGGTGAAGCGCTCGGCGAACTCGTCGTAGACCGCGTCCTGGACGAGGATGCGGTTGGCCGAGATGCACGTCTGGCCGGAGTTGCGGAACTTGCAGGTCATCGCGCCGTCGATCGCTGCGTCGAGGTCGGCGTCGTCGAAGACGATGAACGGCGCGTTGCCGCCGAGCTCGAGCGAGACCTTCTTGACCTGGCCGGCGCACTGCGCCATCAGGAGCTTGCCGATCTCGGTCGAGCCGGTGAAGCCGAGCTTGCGCACGAGCGGGTTCGACGTCATCTCGCCGCCGATCGCCGGCGCGTCCTCCGCGTCGCCGGTGACGATGGAGAGCACGCCCGGGCGGCAGGCCGGCCTCCTCGCCGAGCGCGATGCACCGCGAGCGCGGTCAGCGGCGTCTGCTCGGCGGGCTTGAGCACCATCGTGCAGCCGGCGGCCAGCGCCGGCGCCGCCTTGCGCGTCGGCATCGCGGCCGGGAAGTTCCACGGCGTGATGCCGGCGGTCACGCCGACCGGCTCCTTGGTGCACGACGATCCGGCGGTCGGCCATGTACGTCGGGATCGTGTCCCCGTAGACGCGCTTGGCCTCCTCGCCGAACCACTCGAAGAAGCTCGCCGCGTAGGCGACCTCCACGCGCGACTCGGCGAGCGGCTTGCCCTGCTCGGTCGTCAGCAGCGTGGCGAGCTCCTCCTGGCGGTCGAGCATCAGGTCGGCCCAGCGGCGCAGGATCCGCGCCCGGTCCTTCGCCAGCATCCCGCGCCAGCCCGGCAGCGCGCGCTGGGCCGCCTCGATGGCGCGCCGCGTCTCCGCGGCGCCCATCCGCGGCACCCGCGGCGAGCGATCTCGCCCGTCGCCGGGTTGGTCGACGGCGAACGTCGCGCCGGAGTCGGCGTCGACCCACTGCCCGTCGATGTAGGCGCGGTCGAGGAGGAGCTCGCTGGGGACCTGCGTGGTCATCAGGACAGCGCGGACGCGATCTCGTCGCAGGTCGCGACCTGCGCGACGTTCGTCATCGCGTAGTTGAGCGCCGCGTCCTGCCACTCCTCGCTCGTCGTCGACGTGCCGTCGGAGGGGACGAGGACCGTCGTAGCCGGCGTCGGCGCCGTGGCGCGCGGTGTGCTCGATCGACATGTTCGTCCACGCGCCGGAGACGACGATCGTGTCGACGCCGAGGCCGCGCAGGAGGACGTCCAGGCGCGTCTCGAAGAAGCCGTTCATGCGCATCTTCTCGACGACGTGGTCGCCGTCCTTGGGCTCGAGGCCGTCGACGGGCGCCGCGCCCCAGCTGCCGCGCACGAGCGCGTTGCCGTCGTGGACGCCCTGGAACAGCGGCGCGTTGAGCTTGAGGCCCTGGCGCGCCCTCCTCCACGACGTACCAGACGTGGATCACCGGGGCGCCCGCGGCGCGGCACGCGTCGGCGAGCCCGGCGACGTTGGCGACGACGTCCTGGGACGTCGCGTGCGCCGGCGACCCCGAGTCGGCGAAGGCGCCGCCCTCGATGATCACGTCGTTCTGCAGGTCCTGGATGATCAGGGCCGACGCGCCCGGCGTCGAGCTTGAGCGTGTCCTCGGTCATGCGATCACCTCATGTAGGGGAGACGGTTGCCGGCGACGTTGCACTGGAGGCGGTACAGCGACGTCGGACCGGCAGATGAACAGCCGTTCCAGTCCGGGCCGCCCCAGTTGATGTTGCCGACGGGCCGGGCGACGTCGATCGTCCCGAGGTGCTCGCCCTCGGGGCTGAAGACGACGACGCCCCAGGTGCTGTCGACGCCCGGGCCGGTGACCCAGACGTTGCCGCTGCTCGTCGAGCTTCATGCCGTCGACGAGGTCGCCGACGTCGAGCGACGCCGGAGCCGATGCCGTCGGCGAACACGCGGCCGTTGACGGGACGGCCGTCGGCGTCGACGTCGAAGACGCGGATGTGCGCGTGGTCGGTGTCGTTGACGTAGAGCAGCGACTCGTCGGCGGTGAAGCAGAGGCCGTTGGGCTGGCCGAAGTCGTCGAGCACGAGCTCCGGGTCGCCGCCGCCCGGCGGGGATCCGGTAGACGCCCTGGTAGTCGAGGTCCTGCTCGCGCTCGATCCCGAAGCCGGGCATGCGCCCGTAGGTCGGGTCGGTGAAGTAGATCGCGCCGTCGGACTTCGACGACGACGTCGTTGGGGGAGTTGAGCTCCTTGCCGTCGTGGTGGGAGGCGAGCACCTCGCGTCCGCGACCCGGTGCCGTCGGGATCCATGCGCACGAGCGAGCTCGTGACGTGCTCGCAGACGATCAGCCGGCCCTCGAGGTCGAACGTCATCCCGTTGCCCTTGTTGGACGGGTTGGCGACCTCCGTCACCCCGCCGGCCTCGTCCCAGCGCCGCCGCACGTCGCCCGGCATGTCGCTGAACAGCAGGAACCCGTCCGGGTTCCACAGGGGCCCTTCCGTGAACGTGAAGCCCGTGCCGAGCCGCTCGAGCTGCGCGTCCTCGGACACGAGCTCCCGCATGCGCCGGGGCCTTGACCTGCACCGTCATTGCCGCTCCTCTCCTCCGCCGGCGCATCCTGCGCCGGACGGGCGCGAACGTACAGACCAATCGATAATCGGGGAAGGATCTCGTGGTCAGGCTTCGTGCCGACGGCCGATGCCGGTCAGCAGGCCCGACAGCGCCTCGAGGCTCGCCACGTCGTGCCCGGTCACGAAGCGGTCGATGTACGGCAGCGCCGCGCGCATCCCGCCCGGCCAGCGGCTGGTACTCGGGATTGCCCTTCGACCGGGTTGACCCAGACGACGGCGTGCGCGGCGCGGTGCAGCCGCCGCATCTCGCGGCCGACGAGCTCGTGGTCGTCGCGCTCCCAGCCGTCGGAGGCGATCAGGACGATCGCGCCGCGGGTCAGCGCGCGCCGGCCCCAGACGTCGTTGTACGCCTTGAGGACGTCGCCGATCCGCGTGCCCGCCGCCCAGTCGACGACGCGGTCGGCGGCACGGGCGAGCGCCTCCTCGGGGTCGCGCGTCTGCAGCTCGGGCGTCAGCCGCGTCAGGCGCGTCCCGAACGCGAACACCTCGACGCCGCGGCCCGAGCCGGACCGATGGCGTGCAGGTAGAGCAGCAGCGCCCGGCTGTAGGCCTCCATCGAGCCGGACACGTCGCACAGCACGCACGAGCTTGCGCGGCGTCTCTCGCGCGCCGGCGGTGGCGGCGCTGGATCGGCTCGCCCGCCGTGGCGAGCGAGTCGCGCATCAGCGCCCGCAGGTCGAGCCGGTCGCCGCGGCGGTGCGGCTGCAGCCGGTGCGAGCGGCGCGGTCGGGCGCTCCGTGACGATCGCCGCGATGAGGCCGCGCGCGGCCGCGATCTCCTCCGGGCGTCATCGCGGCGAAGTCCTTGCGGCGCAGCACCTCGTGCGCGCTGTGGCCGACCTCCTCCGGGCTCGCCGTCGGCCTTCTGCGCGTCTCCCGGCCTGCGAGTCGCGCCGCGTCCGGCGCACCCTCGCGGGTGGGCCGGGGGTCCTCGTTCGGGCGCGGCGGCAGCTGAAGCGCTGCCCGAGGAACCAGGCCTCGAACGCGCGGTCGAAGGGCGTCGAGGTCCTCGCGGCGCGACACGAGCGTCGTGCGCAGCGCCCAGTAGACGTCCTCCTGGCGGGTCAGGTCGACGTGGTCGAGCCCGCGAGCGCGTCGGCGACGCGGCCCGGCCCGACCTCGAGCCCGGCCTCGCGCAGGACGCGGCCGAACGTGACGACGTGGCGGACGAGGAGCGTCGCTCACCGCGCCTACGCCGTGATGGCGGCGCGCGCCTCGCGCAGCAGCTCGGCGACGGTCTCGTCGCGGAGCATGCTCGAGGTCCTCGTGGTACTTCAGCACGGAGCCGAGCGTCTGCTCGACCACGTCGGCGTCGAGCTCCTCGCAGCCGAGCGCGTCGAGCGCGTTGCGCCCAGTCGATCGTCTCCGCGACGCCCGGGCGCCTTGGCGAGGTCGAGCGCCGCGCAGTCCGGCGACGAACGCGGCGGCCTCGGCGGCGAGCCGCTCCGGCACGCCGGGGACGCGCAGCCGCACGATCTCGATCTCGCGCTCGAGCGTCGGGTGCGTGATCCAGTGGAACAGGCAGCGGCGCTTGAGCGCGTCGTGCAGCTCGCGCGTGCGGTTGGAGGTGAGGATCACCGCCGGCCGGTGCTTGGCCGCGATCGTGCCGATCTCGGGGATCGTGATCTGGAAGTCCGAGAGCACCTCGAGCAGGAAGGCCTCGAACTCGTCGTCGGCGCGGTCGATCTCGTCGATGAGCAGCACGACCGGCTCCTCGGAGGCGATCGCCTCCAGCAGCGGGCGGCGGATGAGGAACTCGGGGCCGAAGAGCTCCTGCTCGTCCACCGTGCCCTCCTGCGCGGCGCGGATGTGCAGCAGCTGGCGGGCGTAGTTCCACTCGTAGACGGCGTGCGCGACGTCGAGGCCCTCGTAGCACTGCAGGCGGATCAGGCGCGCGCCGGACGCCGTCGCGAGCGACTTGGCCAGCTCGGTCTTGCCGACGCCCGGCCTCGCCCTCGAGCAGCAGCGGCTTGCCGATGGCAAGCGCGACGAACAGCGCGGTGGAGAGCCCCCGGTGCGGGAGGTACGAAGTCGCACGAAGGGCCTCCTCGAGGTCATCGACGTGCGCGAAGCCCATGGCGTCGGTCACGCGGCGCAGCGTAACTCCTGTTGCGAAGTCGGTCTACCGATAATCGTTGCCGTCCTCACCCGTGGGGTGTATAAGGGCACCCCGAGAGTGGATGAGGAAGAGGAGGATGAGGTGTCGGTAGCACTACCCGAGGTCGTCGTCGCGACGGCCCGCAGACGAGGCCGTCGCAGGCGTTCGGCGACGGCGACGGCGTGACGCGTGATCGCCGGCGGCACGATCGTCATGCCCGAGATCACGCACGGGCGGCTGCGCGCCGACGCGGGCGCTCCTGCTCGGCCGCGCCGGGCTGTCCGGCGATCACGACGGACGGCGGGCGCATCACGATCGGCGCGATGACCACGATCGCCGAGCTCGAGGCGCTGCCCGAGCCGCTCGGCGCGACCGCCGCGCCACGTGGCCGACGTCGAGATCCGCGGCCAGGCGACGATCGGCGGCAACCTCTGCGCGCCGCCCGGCGTCGAGAGCCCGCGCGGCGACCTGCAGGCCGCGCTGATCGCCCTCGACGCGCAGGTGCGCTCGACGGGTCGCGGCGGCGAGCGCACCGAGTCCGTCGAGGACTTCCTCGCCGGCGGCGCGACCGGACGGCTCGTGCTCGACGGTCGAGTTCGCCGAGCCCGAGGCCGGCGCGACGGCGAGCGTCCGCCGCCCGCACGCCCACGCCTACACGGTGCTCGCGCGTCTGCGCCGCCCGCGTCGGCGGCCAGGTCCGCCTCGCCGTCTCCGGCGCCGGCCCGCACGGCCGCCCGCCTCACCGCCGCGGAGGAGGCGTTCGCCGGTGGCGACGCCGAGGCCGCCGCCGCGCGCGCCGCCGACGACGTGCAGCCCCATGACGACGCCCTGGCGTCCGGGCTGGTACCGCAGCCAGCACGCTGCCGGTCCTCGTCCGCCGCGCCCTGACCCAGCTGAGCTGAGAAGGACCTGATGCAACTCACCGTCAACGGCACCACGCACGACGTGCGTCTCGCCGCCGCTCACCACGCTCCTGCGACGTCCTGCGCGAGGAGCTCGATGATCACCAGCCCCAAGGCCGGCTGCCAGCAGGGCGGCTGCGGCGCCTGCACCGTCCTCGTCGACGGCCAGCCGCGGCGCTCCTGCCTGACGCCGCTGGCGGCCGTCGAGGGCGCCGAGGTCACGCACGGTCGAGGGCCTCGGCACCGGCGACGACCTGTCCGTCGGTGCAGGCCGCCTTCCACGAGCACTACGCCGCGCAGTGCGGCTTCTGCACCTCCGGCTTCATGATGGCGACGCAGGCGCTCGTCGAGCGCGGCGGCGAGATCACCCGCGAGGAGGTCATCGAGGCGCTGAGCGGCCACGTCTGCCGCTGCACGGGCTACGTGAAGATCATCGACGCGGTCACCGCGGCGGTCAACGGCGACGTCTCGCCGGGCGACGAGGAGGCCGACACCGTCCCAGGGCGACGGCGACCAGGGCAACCTCGTCCGCGGGTTCGTGGCATGAAGGCCGTCGGCGCCCGCCTCCCCCGCTACGACGGCCTGGCTCACGTCACGGGCCGCACGCAGTACGTCGACGACGTGCGCGTGCCACGGCACGCTGTGGGCGAAGGCCGTCCGCTCGCCGCACCACTACGCGCGACATCGTCTCCATCGACACGTCGAAGGCGGAGGCGATGCCCGGCGTGCACGCGATCATCACGCACAAGGACGTCCCCAAGAACGTCTACGGCCACCTCGAGGCGCTCGGCGTCCCGGCCGACGAGCCGCTGCTCGCCGAGGAGCGACGTCCGCTGGAAGGGCCAGGTCGTCGCCGCCGTCGCCGCGGAGTCCGAGGAGGCCGCCCAGGCCGCCGCCGACGCCGTGCGAGGTCGCCTACGAGGAGCGCGAGCCGATCTTCGACATCCGCATGGCGGCCGACCCCGACGCGCCGACAGTTCCACCAGTGGGGCGCGCTGTATCCGCACTTCGGCCCGCACAACCACCGGCGCGTGCGCAAGGGCGACATCGACCAGGCCTTCGAGGACGCCGACCTGATCGTCGAGGGCGTCTACCGCCCGCAGGCGATCGAGCACGTGCCGATGGAGACCCAGGTCGGCGCTCGTCGTGCCCGAGGCCAACGGCCGCCTGACGATCTACACCTGCACGCAGGCGATGTACTTCTCGATGGGCGTCGTCGCCGCGCACCTGCAGTGGCCGCTGAACAAGCTCAAGCTCGTCGGCGGCACCGTCGGCGGCGGCTTCGGCGGCAAGGTCGACACGGCGACGGAGACGATCTGCGCGCTGCTGGCCCTGAAGGCCCGCAAGCCCGTCAAGTGGCGCTTCACCCGCGAGGAGGAGTTCCTCGTCTCCTCGACGCGCGCCCCGTGGCACATCGAGATCGCGGACGCGGTCTCGAAGGACGGCTGGATCCTCGGCCGCCGGATGCTGACGCTGCACGACTCGGGCGCGTACGCGCGCTTCTCGCCCTACGGCGCTGACCAAGCACGCGTTCCACCACACGGGCGCCTACACGATCCCGAACCTCCGCTTCGACGGCTTCGTGGTGTTCTCCAACCGCGTGCCGACGACCGCCATGCGCGGCTTCGGCGTCACGTCGGTGTCGATGGCGACCGAGACGCACATGGAGCGCGTCGCCGAGGTGCTCGGCGTGATCCGCTGGAGCTGCGCCTGCAAGCAACGCCAACCGCATCGGCGACACGACGGGCAACCGCGTCGTCATGCACGACCCGTCGACGGTCCCGGTCACCCTCGCCGCGGCCGAAGCGAGTCCGGCTACGAGCTCGGCGACGAGTACTGGGCGATGGACTCCGAGCGCCGCACGCGGCGACCTGCTGCCCGCGCACCTCGTGGAGCAGCAGGCCCCCGAGGGCGACCTCATGACGTACTCCCCCACCACCAACGGAGGCGCGCACTGATGGCCATCCACCGCGGTCGCGGCTTCGCGACGATCGAGTACCCGACGGGCATGAACCAGAACGGCGACCCGAGCCAGGCCTGGATCAAGCTCAAGCCGGACGGCCGCGTCGACGTCTTCGCCGGCACGGTCGACATCGGCCAGGGCTCGAAGACCGTCCACACCCAGATCGTCGCGGACGCCCTCGGCGTCCCGTACGAGACTGGGTCACGATGGACAACTCGAACACCGACTCGTCCGCCGTCTGCACGGGCACGTTCGCCTCGCGCGGCACGTTCATCGGCGGCAACGCCGTGCGCTTCGCCGCCGAGAAGGTCCAGCGAGCGGATCCTCGACATCGCGTCCAAGGAGCTCGAGATCGCCCCGGACGACCTCGAGATCGTCGACGGCGAGGTGATCGCCAAGGGCGCGCCGGACCGCAAGATCTCCGTGGCCGACGTGGCCGGCGCCGCGACCTACGCCTACGGCGAGCTGATCTCCGGCCACGGGCACGGCGCTCAAGCCGCTGGCCGAGGTCAACGACGACGACGGCTCGGTCACGATCGAGCCGCACTCGGCGATCTCCTACGCCGCGTGCGTCGTCGACGTCGAGGTCGACGACGAGACCGGCGAGGTCGACCGTCCTGAGCATGCTGCCAGGTCTACGACGTCGGCCGGGCGATCAACCCGACGCTCGTCGAGGGCCAGATCGAGGGCGGCGCGATGATGGGCCTCGGGCTCGGGCTGCTCGAGAACTCCTACCCGTACTACCCCTCGGTCGAGCACCGCGGCGAGCAGTTCGGCGCCTACCTCGCGCCGTCGCTGGAGGACTTCCCCGAGATCGACGACGATGATCCTCGAGAACCCGTCCGAGGACGGGCCGTTCGGCGCGAAGGCGATCGGCGAGATGGCCAACAACGCGCAGCCGCCGGCGATCGCCGCGGCCGATCCACGACGCGGTCGGCGTGTGGGTCACGGAGATGCCGGTCACGCCCGGAGCGGGTGCTGCGCGCACTGGACGCCAAGGCGCGAGCCGCGCCGCGACGGCAAGCGGGTCATCTTCGACGAGGACATCTCCGTCGCGGCCCTCAGCGTCCAACGGCGGCGAGGCGTTCTGGGGGGTCCATGCCTGACGGGTCGGGGTTCTCGACCTGGAACGGCGTCGACTCGTGCGAGTTCGTCGACGGCGTGCGCCTGCACGCCATCGGCGGCGACCAGGTCCTGCTGTGCCGGGTGCAGTACGAGCCCGGCAAGCAGGTGCCGCGCCACGCGCACGAGCACACCGAGCAGCTGATGGCCGTCGATCGAGGGCAGCGTGACGATGACGATCGGCGACGAGACGCGCGAGCTCGTGCGCCGGCGACGTCGTGTGCGTCAACCGCGGCATCGAGCACGAGCTGTACTCCGAGGGCGGCGTCACGTTCTTCGAGGCGCTCGCCCCGCGTCCCGCTCGACCACGTCCCGGACCGCGAGCGCGACCTCGTGCTCGCCGAGGGCGGCAGGACGCACGTCGAGCGCTGAGTTCGAGGGCCGCGTCGCCCTCATCACCGGCGGCGCCAGCGGGATCGGCGCCGCCACGGCGGCGCTGCTGAGCGAGCGGGGCGCGCAGGTCGCCTCCTTCGACCTCGGGCCGACGGACGCCGACGGCGTGCTGAGCGTCGAGGGCGACGTGACGGACTCGCGCAGCGTCGACGAGGGGTACGCGCAGGCGGAGCGCGAGCTCGGCCCGGTGGACATCGTCGTCAGCTGCGCGGGGACGGGCGGCGACTCGCTCCACACCGCCGACATCTCCGACGAGGAGTGGCGGCGGGTGTTCGCGATCAACGCCGACGGCGTCTTCCACTTCAACCGCGCCGCGGCGCGGTCGATGCCGGCGCGCGGCTACGGCCGCGTCGTCAACGTCGCCTCGATCGCCGGCAAGGAGGGCAACCCGATGGCGGCCGCCTACTCGGCGAGCAAGGCCGCGGTGATCGGGATGACGAAGTCCTTCGGCAAGGACCTCGCCGACACCGGGGTGCTGGTCAACTGCATCGCGCCGGCGGTCATCGCGACGCCGATCCTCGAGCAGCTCAGCGAGGAGCACGTGCGAGTACATGGTCTCGCGCATCCCGATGGGACGCATGGGTCAGCCGGCGGAGGTGGCCGAGCTGATCGCCTTCCTCGGGAGCGAGCGGATGTCGTTCTCCACCGGGGCGACGTTCGACATCAGCGGCGGGCGCGCGACCTTCTAGGCCGCGTGGGGCGCGCGCGGTCCTCCTCCGCCGCGCGCGCCGACCGCCCTCAGGCCGCCTCGAAGTCGATCTCCTGGAAGTCCGTCACCTCGGCCTGCCAGCGGTCGCGGACGAACGCCACGTGCTCGGGGTGCTCGTTGTAGGCGTCGTAGGCGGCGCGGTCGGCGAACTCCATCGACAGGCCGTGGACGAAGGGGTTCTTCGGGCTGACCTCGCGCAGGACCTCGAACGCCTCGACGCCGGGGACGACCTCGGCGAGCCGCGCGGCCGCGGCGAGGAAGTCGGCCTCCTCGCCGGAGCCCTCGGGATGCGCCGTCGTGAACGAGACGGTGTGGCGGATCCGCCCGGGGGCCAGCCGCGGCATCGCTAGTCGAGCGTCGCGTAGATCTCGCGACGGCGCTCGGTGATCGTGAACAGCTGCTCGAGCGCGATCCGCTTGAAGTGCTCCGTCGCGCCGTGCTCCTTGAAGGCGTCCTCGTCCTTGTAGGCCTCGTACATGAGGAAGACGCGCGGGTCCTCGGGGTCGCGGTGCCCCTGGTAGTGGACGACGCCGGGCTCCTGCCGGCTCGCCTCGGCCAGCTCGCGGATCAGGCCCTCGACCTTCTCCTCCTCGCCCTCGTTGGCGGTGAAGCGGACGACCAGTGCGTAGGCCATGGGTTCAGGACTTCCTTTGGACGGGGTTGGTCAGCGTGCCGAGGCCCTCGACCTCGACGGTCACCTCGTCGCCGTCCTGCAGCAGCCGCTTGGGCTCGCGGAAGACGCCGACGCCGGCGGGCGTGCCGGTGGCGATCAGGTCCCCCGGCTCGAGGGTGATGGTCTTGGAGACGTAGGCGATGATCTCCGCGACGGAGAAGATCATCTGCGACGTGCTCGAGTCCTGCAGCGCCTCGCCGTTGACGAGGCAGCGGATCGCGAGCGCCTGCGGGTCCTCGATCTCCTCGCGCGGCACCAGCCGCGGGCCCACGGGGCAGAAGGTGTCGACCGACTTGCCGCGCGACCACTGGCCGTCGGCGAACTGCAGGTCGCGGGCGGAGACGTCGTTGACGCAGATGTACCCGCGGACCGCGTCGAGCGCCTGGGCTTCGGACACCTTGCTGGTCGTGCGGTCGATGACGACGCCGAGCTCTGCCTCGTAGTCGGGCTGCTGCACCTCGGCGGGGACGACGATCGTCTCCCCGTCGCCGATCAGCGTGTTGGACCACTTGGCGAACAGCAGGGGGGCCTTCGGCAGCTCCGTCCCCTGCTCCTCGGCGTGGTCGCGGTAGTTGAGGCCGAC
Source organism: uncultured Solirubrobacteraceae bacterium (assembly GCA_963726825.1). GTDB lineage: Bacteria > Actinomycetota > Thermoleophilia > Solirubrobacterales > Solirubrobacteraceae > DATLGB01. The sequence goes on from CAVSDT010000002.1 coordinate 1,467,316, forward strand.
GCAGATGATCTTGCCGGGCCGATCTATCGATAATCCCACGAGGCGGAACCTACAGACCCGCGGGCCAACACGCGAGCCTCGTCGCGCGGGAGGTCGTCAGGTGCCTCCGGACTCGAGCGCGTCGCGCTTGCCGCGGGCGGTCTCGAGCCGCTGCCGCGCGCGGTCGGCGTCGCGCGTGCGGTCCTTCTCCTGCGCCTCCGCGGCACGCAGGGCCTTGCGGGCGTCGCGTTCGGCCGCCTCGGCCTCGTCGACGGCCTTGCGGGCCGCGGCCACGGCGTCCTGGGCCTGCTCGTGGGCGCTGCGGGCGTCCGCGGTCTCGGCCTCCGCCGCCTCGCGCGCCTGGGTGGTCGCATCGAGGTCCTCCCCCGCCTCGGCGACCGCGGCCTCCGCTTCGCGCAGGGCGGCCTGGCGCTTGTGCGCCTTGCGGGCGGCGGCGGCCTCGGCCTTGCTGGGGGTATCGGCGGCCTTGGCCTTCGCGGCGGCCTTGGGCTTCGCGGCGGCCTTGGCCTTCGGCTTGGGCGCGGCCTCGGGCTCGGCCGCGGCCTCGCGCTCGGCCGCGGCCTCGCGCGCGGCGCCCGAACGCGGACGCTGCGCCGGCGCGGCCGATCCCACGCCTCCGAAGCCCGCCCCCTCGAGCTCGCGGGCCAGGCGGCCGGCCGCGACCTGCGCGCGAGCGTCGGGATCGATCACGGCGGCCTGCAGCGTCAGCCGGACGGCCTCGCGCGTCGCCGCGCTCTCCCCCGGGTCGACGGCGGCGAGCAGCGCATCCGTGGCCGCGCGGGCCGCGTCCATCGGCTTGCGCATCGCCTTCCCGCCCGCGCCGGAGAGCGCCTCCTCCTGCGCGGCGGCGAGTGCGTCCGCCGCCGTCGCGAGCGCCTCGACGCCCTTCGCCTCCTCCCGTGCGAGCCGGTTGACCACCCACGCGGCCCGCGTCGGCTTCGCCAGGCGCTTGACCTCGGCGGCGCCGTCCTTCTCCCCGTCGGCGCGCAGCTGCTTGGCCAGCGCGTCGCGCGCGGCGACGAAGTCCCCGAGGTCGAGGCCGTAGAGGCGGTCGACGGCGTCGTCGTCCATGGCCGGGAAGCTACCCGGCGCCGAAGACCGCTCGGAGCGACACCCGATGCTTCGGGAGCGAACCTTCCGTCCTCCGTCTATGCGAACGTACGTTCCCATGCCCGACGCCGACGCCCGCACGCAGTTCCGCCTCGCCATCAACGGCCGCAACGTCGCGCTGGCCGAGCGGGCCGCGCGGCGCGAGCCGCTGTCCCTCGACCAGGTGCTCGAGTTCGTGATCCTGCTCGCCGAGAAGGCCGACGAGCGCTACGACCGAGCGGCGGCGCGCCTCGTCGCCCGGCTCGCCGTCGAGCGCTCGCTGACCCTCCCCGAGCACGCGCACGTCGTCGCGGTGGTCGAGCGCCTCCCCACCGATCCGGACGGCGCCCGCGCCACCCTGCTGCCCCTGTGCCGCCGACGTTGACCCGTCCCGTCACCCGTCGCCCGTCGCCCGTCGCGTGCCACGAGAACCGAATTCGCCGTCTCTGAGCCGGTCAAATCGGTTCTCGCGCTCCCATGGACGAGAAAAGCCCCGACATGCGGGGCTTTTCTGCATGGTCGCTACTGGGCTCGAACCAGTGACCTCCTGCTTGTCGAGCAGGCGCTCTCCCAGCTGAGCTAAGCGACCGCTGGGGCGCGAAAGGGTAGCAGCGCTCAGGCGAAGACGCGGGTCTCGCCCGGTGCGGCGATCGGCTTGCCGAAGCCGTGCTCGCCGCTGGCGGTGACCTCGTAGGAGACGAGGACGCGGAGCGGGTCGCGGTCGATGTGCTCCAGGGCGACGGAGATGGCCTCGACCGGGCCCTCGGGGCTGTCGATGCGGACGTCGGTGCAGATGCCGCTCGCGCGGATCTCGCCGGCGATGGCCGCGACGCGCAGGCCGGACTCGATCAGCCGCGCGGCGTCGGCGGCGCTGGGCTCGGGGCCGACGGCCTCGGCGTCGGCCGCGACGAGCTTGATCTCGCCGCCGGCGTCGACGGAGGCGCCGAAGGGGACGAAGGAGCCGTAGCGCTCGAGCATCCGCCGGGCGAAGGGCACGAGGGTGTTGACGAGCGTCTCGACCTCGTCCTGGGCGTCACCGTCAGCCATCCTCCGCAGGCTAGGCAGACGCCGGGACCCGGCGCACCTGGCGGCGTGCGGGACAAGGCGCGGACCGGAGTCGAACCGGTGTACACGGCTTTGCAGGCCGCTGCGTAGCCACTCCGCCACCGCGCCAGAGAGCGACCGGAAGGGTAGCCGCCACCAGATGGTTGCACGCGCAACCATCTGGGGTACACTGGGGTCATGCAGCTCGAAGGCCTCCATCACATCAGCGCCATCACGGGCGACGCCCGCACCAACCTCGCCTTCTACACCGGTGTCCTCGGCCTGCGGTTGATCGCCAAGACCGTCAACCAGGACGACCCGTCCGTCTACCACCTCTTCTACGGCGACGAGCAGGCGCGCGCGGGCGCCGACCTGACGTTCTTCGAGTACCCCCACGCCGTGCCGGGCCGCCCCGGCGCCGGGATGGTCCACACGATCGTCTCGCGCGTGGCCTCCCCCGCCGCGCTGGACTTCTGGGAGCAGCGCCTCGCCGACCACGGCGTCGCCACCGAGCGCGACGAGATCGGCCTGTCCTTCCGCGACCCGGAGGGCCTGCGCCACACGCTCAAGGTCACCGACCGGGACACGCCCCTGCGCGCCGAGCACCCCGAGATCCCCGCCGAACACGCCTTGGGCGGCTTCGACGGCGTCCGCGCCTACTCCGCTAACCCGGACGGCTCGCGGGCGCTGCTCACCAAGCTCCTCGACGCGACGGAGACCGCGGACGGCTTCGAGGTCCGTGGCGAGGTCCGCGGCGGGACGATCGCGTTCGACCCGGCCCCGGCCGAGCCGGGCCGCCAGAGCGCCGGCACCGTCCACCACATCGCCTGGGGGACGACGGCGGCGGAGCACCCGCGGTGGGAGTCCTTCCTCAACGAGCACCGGATCCCCAACTCGGGCCTCGTCGACCGGCACTACTTCCACTCGATCTACTTCCGCGAGCCGGGCGGGGTCCTGTACGAGATCGCCGACGACGCCCCGGGCTTCACCGTGGACGGCCCGGTGGAGGAGCTCGGGAAGCGGATCATCCTCCCGCCGCGCTTCGAATCGATGCGCGAGAAGGTGGAGGCTCGGCTGACGCCACTGCCTGACCCCCGCGCGGAGTGGCACACTCCTTCGCTGTGACCACTGAAGTGCACCACACGCCCGACGAGGGCCGGTACGAGATCACCGTCGACGGAGAGCTCGCCGGGTTCGTCCAGTACCGGGACGAGGGCCAGCGCCGCATCTTCCCCCACACCGAGATCGAACCCCGGTTCGAGAAGCGGGGACTGGGGAAGGAGGTCGTCGCCCACGCGATCGCCAAGACGCGCGAGGCGGGCCTGGAGATCGTCCCCCTGTGCCCCTTCGTGCGGGCCTACGTCGAGGCGAACCCGCAGGCGTGAGCGACCGGCCGCTCATGCGCGCCGTGCGAGCGGCGTGCGAGGAGCTGGTCTCAGAGCTCGAGCACCTGGGCTGGGAGTTCGACGAGCAGACGCCGCTGCACGAGCCGGGCGTCGTCACGCTCGCGCACCTCGACGCGCTCGAAGCGGTCGTCGGGCCGCTGCCGTCGGTGGCGGTCGACTTCTGGCTCGAGGTCGGCGGCGTCGACCTCTCGGGCGACCATCCGGACTGGGACACCGATGCGCTGACGCCGCTCGTGCTCGACGCGCCGCTGGACGACGTCCTCGAGCAGGTCGTGCAGGCCGCCGAGGCGGGCGAGGTGCACCGGCTGCCCGTCTCCCCCGACTTCGCGCTCGGGCTCGACAACGCCGCGACGGTGATCCAGCCCGGCGACCCCGTCGGCCTGCTCGAGCACCTGCGGATCGTGCTGCTGACCTACGGCGGCATCACGGGGTGGCCGGATGCGCCGCCGCCCGAGCTGTCCGCCGTCGCGCAGGCGCTCCCCCGCTTCTGACCCCCGGACGCGGCCCCCGTGTGTGGGCGACCGCACGCCGCCCGGGCGCGCCGACCGCAACCTCGGGAAGGCTGATGCGTTGAAGCCCTCAGTGAGACGACGGACGCTGATCGGCGTCGCTGTGGCGCTGACGGGCATCCTCGCCCCGGCCCCCGCGCACGCATCCAAGAGCCAGTACACCTTCTTCGAGGCCCCGCGCGAGATGGGCTCCGACGACACGTTCCTGCGCCAGTCGGCGCTGGACGAGATCGCCGGCTTCGGGGTGCGCCAGCAGCGCGTGCTGCTGAACTGGAACGTCGCGCTGCGCCAGCCGAACCGCAGGACGAAGCCGGCCGACCTCGCCGAACGCGACCCCTCCTCGGCCGGATACACCTGGACGCGCTACGACGCGATCATCGCCGAGGCCGAGCAGCGCGGCATCCGGGTCATGTTCACGATCACCGGCGCGTCGCCGCGGTGGGCCAACGCGCGACGCCGGGCGAACAGCTACAAGCCGAGCGCGAAGGCGTTCGGACGCTTCGTCGAGGCCGTCGGCCGGCGCTACGGCTCGCGCGTCACCCAGTGGTCGATCTGGAACGAGCCCAACCAGCCGCAGTTTTTGAACCCGCAGTTCGCCAAGGGCAAGCCGTACAGCCCCAGGCTCTACCGCCGCCTCTATCGCGCGGCCGTCTCGGGCCTGGAGGCGTCCGGCAACGGGGACGATCAGATCCTCGCGGGTGAGACGTCCCCACGCGGCAACGACAACATCGTCGCCCCGCTTGCGTTCCTGCGCGGCTTCTTCCGCGGCGGCAGGCTCCGTGTCGACGGCTATGCGCACCACCCGTACACGACGAAGGCCGGCCCGTTCTTCGTGCCGCGCAACCGCAAGGACGTGACGATCGGGGTGCTCTCCCGCCTGACCAGGGCGCTGGACCGCTACTCCAAGCACCGGCGCCTCGGCGTCTACCTGACGGAGTTCGGGACCCAGTCCAGGCCCGACCCGTTCATCGGCGTCAGCCTCCAGCAGCAGCAGGAGTTCCGCGCGATCGCCGAGCGGATCGCCTACAAGAACCCGCGGGTGAAGGCGTTCTCGCAGTACCTGCTGCGCGACGACGTCCCGCGCAAGGGTCCCCGGACCTCCCGCTACGGCGGGTTCGAGTCCGGCGTGCGGACGTCGAGGGGCAAGCAGAAGCCGGCCTACGCGGGCTTCCGCCTCCCGCTCGTGCTCGACCGCTACACGACCCGGCGCATGCGCGTGTGGAGCCTCGTGCGGCCGTCGATCGGCACCCCCACCCGCGTCACGATCCAGTACCGCATGAAGAAGCGCCGCGGCTCGCGGAAGTGGCGGACGTTCCTGCGCGGCACGACGAACGCGCGCGGCTACTTCGAGAAGTCCGCCGCCCGCTACAAGGCCTACCGCGAGTATCGCGTCGTGTGGACCGCAGCGGATGGCACGACGTTCCGCGGGCCGGTCACCCGCGTCTACCGCGCACCCTGAGCCACGCCGGCCGCATAGGGTCCGCGGCCTGATGGCGCTCCCCCCGCGACAGCCCGTCCTCGTCGGTGCCGGACAGGTCACGGTGCGCGACGGCGCACCGCTCGCCCCCATCGAGCTGATGGCCGCCGCGGCTCGCGCCGCCGCCATCGACGCCGGGGCCCCCTCCCTGCTCGAGCGCGTGCAGTCCGTCGCGGTCGTCGACGCGATCTCGGCCCCGCTGGGCGACCCGGCCGCCGCGCTCGCCGAGGCCCTCGGGGCCACGCCGGCCGAGACGGTGACCTCCGGCATCGGCGGCAACGGGCCGCAGCTGCTCGTCGACGACCTGGCTGCGCGCATCGCGGGCGCGGGGCTCGACGTCGCCCTGATCGCCGGCGCGGAGGCGATGGCGACCGTCACGGCGCTGATGAAGCGCGGGGAACCCGCGCCGTGGCCGCAGGAGGACGGCGGCCGCACCCCGACCCGCTCCGTCGGCGATGGCCGGCCGGGGTCGAGCGCCGTCGAGGACGCCGCCGGGCTGATCGCGCCGATCTTCTTCTACCCGGCGATCGAGCACGCGCTGCGCGCCGCCGCGGGCCGCTCGCGGGAGGACCACCTGACGGCGATCTCCGAGCTGTGGGCGGGCTTTGCCGCGGTGGCCGCCGAGAACCCGCACGCGTGGACGCGCGACGCGCCGTCGGCGAAGGAGATCGCGACGCCCGCGGCGGGCAATCGCAAGGTCTCAGACCCCTACAACAAGCTCCACAACGCGCACATCGCCGTCGACCAGGGGGCGGCGCTGCTGCTGACCTCCGTCGAGGCGGCCTCGCGCGCCGGCATCCCCCGCGAGGACTGGGTCGTCCTCCACGCCGGCGCCCACGCGCACGACCACTGGTTCGTCACCGAGCGCGACGAGCTGCACCGCTCCCCCGCGATCCGGCTGGCCGGCGAGGCCGCGCTCGCCCACGCGGGCATCGCGGCGGCCGACCTCGGCCCCGTCGACCTGTACTCCTGCTTCCCCAGCGCCGTGCAGATCGCGGCCCACGAGCTCGGCCTCGGAACCGACCGGCCGCTGACGGTCACCGGGGGGCTGACGTTCGCCGGCGGGCCCGGCAACGCCTACAGCCTGCACGGGATCGCCACCCTCGCCGGCCGCCTGCGGGCCGAGCCGAGCGCCTACGGCCTCGCCACCGCGCTCGGCTGGTACGCGACCAAGCACGCGCTCGGCGTGTACTCCTGCGCCGACCCCGAGCGGCCGTTCGCGGCCTTCGACGTCCAGGACGCCGTCGACGCGCTCCCGTCGCGCGCGGTCGCCGCGGGCTTCGAGGGCGAGGGCGTGGTCGAGACCTACACGGCGCTGTACGAGCGCGACGGGTCACCCGGGATGGGGATCGTCGTCGCCCGCCTGGAGGACGGCCGGCGCGCGCTCGCCAAGTCCCACGACGCGGACGCGCTGGCGGAGCTCGTCGGTGACGCCGACCCGCTCGGGCGCCCGGTCCGCGTCAGCGCGCCGGAGGGCTTCGAGCTCCGGTGAGCAGCGCCGGCCCCCCGGCGCCGCGGGCCTAGCGGTGCCCGCCGTCGTCCTCGCCGTGGTCCTGTTCGCGCTGAACCTGCGGACGGTGATCGCGAGCCTGCCGCCGCTGCTCGAGACGGTGCGGGCCGACCTCGGCCTGTCGGCCACCGTCGGCGGGCTGCTGACGACGCTCCCGGTCGTGGCCTTCGGGGCCCTCGCCCCGCTCGCGCCCGGGCTGGCCCGGCGCTTCCCGCTGGAGTGGACGCTCGTCGCGTGCGCCCTGGTGACGGCCGTCGCGGCGGGGCTGCGTGGCGCCGGCGGGCTCGCACCGCTGCTGGCCGGAAGCATCCTCGCCGGCGTGGCGGTGGCGGTGGCGCAGGGGATCCTCCCGCTGCTGATCCGGGTGCGCCACCCCGACCGGACCGGGGCCCTCACCGGCGCCTACGCCCTGGCGCTGGTGCTGGGGGCGACCGTCGCCGCGGCGGCGTCGGTGCCCCTGGAGGCGGCGCTCGGCTGGCGCGGGGCGCTGGCCGCGTGGGCGGTGCCGGCGCTGGCGGCCGCTGCCGTGTGGGCTCCGCGCGCCGTCCGCGCGCCCGCACCGGACCGACACGCCGCGCGACCACCGGCGGGCCTCGGGCGCTCCCGGCTCGGCTGGGCGGTCGCGCTGTTCTTCGGCGTGCAGTCGTGCGCCTTCTACGCCCAGCTCGCGTGGCTGCCGACGATCCTCGAGGCCGACGGCGCGTCCGCCGAGACCGCGGGGCTGCTGCAGGCGTTCGGGGCACTGGTGTCCGCGCCGCTGGCGCTGGCGATCCCGATCCTCGCCGCCCGCCGGGCGACCCAACGCGTCCACCTGCTCGTCATCGTCGCGCTCGGAACCGCCGGCGTCCTCGGCCTGCTGCTCGCCCCCGGGCTGCCGGCGCTGTGGGTGGGTCTGCTCGGTCTGGGCCAGGGCGGGGCGCTCGGCCTCGGCCTCGTGCTGCCGAACCTGCGCGGGTCGGGGCCCGACGTCGTCGCGGCGATGACCGCCCACTCCCTGCTGATCGGCTACTGCGTCGGCGCGCTCGGGCCCTGGCTGCTGGGGGGCGCACACGACCTCGCCGGGGGCTGGAGCGTCCCGCTGCTGGTCCTCCTCGGTGTCACGCTGCTGCAGCTCGTGCCCGGCATGCCCGCGGTGGATCCGTCAGGCTCCGGCGATGCCCATCCCGCGGATGCCCAACCCGGCCGGTGACCTGATCCGGCGCGTCGACCGGACGCTCGAGGAGGTCGGTCCCGTGCTCGGCCGCGTCGACGGGACGCTCGGCACGGTCGACACCACCCTCGCGTCCGTCGAGACGACCCAGCAGGACGCCCAGGCCCTCCTCGCCGACGCGACGGCGGTGCTCAAGGACGTGCGCGGCCTCCTCGCCGAGCTCGAGGGCGAGCTGGCACTGCTCAAGCAGCTCCCGGGCCTGGCCGACCAGCTGGCCGAGGTCTACGCCGCCGTGACCGCCTGACGGCAGGGTCTCGTGCCGTTTCGGGCCGGACCGGCGCACGCGTCGCTCCCGGCGTCTAGGTTGCCGCAGCGGTGGGGGTCCGGGGGACATGCGCAACGTTGGCGGCCATGGTGCTCGCGGGCCTCGCCGTGCCCGTCGCCGTGGACGCGCGCGACTTCGACTCCCCGGCGTCGCACGTCGGGTCCCAGCAGTTCGGCGCGCCGTGGGACTCGAACGTCCAGCGCGAGGACACGCCCGACGACCCCGGCTACGACGGGGCCGAGCCCGACGACGAGGACGCCGGAACCGCGACGAACCTCTACGACGAGCGCTTCGACCTCTTCGGCTTCCCCGCCGCGTCGACCCGGCTGAGCGCCCGGTACAAGGACCCGCAGGACGCAACGCGCGTCGGCAAGCCCCAGATCTCGGGCTTCAACGCCGCCGGAGCCTGGAAGATCTCCCGCGGTCGTCCCGACGTGCAGGTCGCCATCCTCGACACGGGCATCAACTGGGACTCGCCCGGGCTGCGCACGAAGGTCGCGCTCAACCGCGAGGAGCTGCCGGCCCCGCGCCCGTCGACGCCTGAGGCGCCCCTGGGCGGCTACGACCTCAACGGCAACGGCCGCGTCGACACCGACGACTACAAGGCCGACCCGCGCGTCGGCAAGGCCGCCCCGACCGGCCAGGACCTCATCAAGGCCTTCTCGGACGGGACGGACGCCGACGCCAACGGCTACGTCGACGACATCGCGGGCTGGGACTTCTTCGACGACGACAACGACCCGCGCGACGCCTCCAGCTACTTCGCCGCCTCCAACCACGGCACCGGCCGCACGAACGAGGCGGTCGAGCGCGGCAACGACGGCCAGGGCGAGATCGGCGTCTGTCCGAAGTGCACGTTCGTGCCGCTGCGCATCTGGGACACGTTCGTGTCGGACCAGAACTCCTTCGCGATGGGCGTCGTCTACGCCACCGACAACGGCGTCGAGGTCATCGAGGGCGCCGACGGCGGCCTCTACCACTCGGCCTTCGCCGAAGCCGCCACGCGCTACGCCTACGAGCACGGCGTCGCCCAGCTGTACTCGGGCGACGACCTCAACACGGGCAACCACAACTACCCCGCCGCCTACGACCACACCCAGCTCGTGCAGGGGGTCGTCGCGGACGCCGAGGGGCTCGGCCAGGAGCTGCCCAGCCAGGACGGCGACCCGGGCATCCGCGATGCGATCATCGCCATCGCCCGCGCCGCGGGGCTGGGCACCCAGGTGCCGGTGTCGACGTACTTCCGCGGGGCGAACACCACGCAGTTCGGCGGCAAGTCGTCCATCTCGATGCAGGGCCCGACGGGCTCGACGAACACGGGCAAGGCCGCGGGCGCCGCGGCGCTCGTGATCGCGGCCGCGCGCGAGCAGGGCGTCACGCTGTCCGCCGACGAGACGCGCGAGCTGCTCGAGCAGACCGCCGAGGACGTCCTGCCGGCCAACACCGTCGGTCTCGGCATCCCCGATCCGGCGCAGGCCGGCTTCGACACGCACTTCGGCTACGGGCGCGTGAACCTCGGCGAGGCCGTGGCCGCGGCGGCCGGCGGGAGGGTCCCGCCCGAGGCCTCGATCGGGTCGCCGCAGTGGTACGCCCCGGTGACGGGTGCCGCGGTCCCGATCGCCGGCCTGGCCCGCGACCGCCTGCGCCCCGGCTCGACGTTCACCTGGAAGCTCGAGTACGGCGTCGGCCTCGCGCCGAAGGCGTGGACGCCCGTGCGCACCGGCACGTCCAAGACGACCGTGACGGACTTCGGCACGCTGCCGCTGGACGAGATCCGCTCGGCCCTGGCCGCGCGAGCGACCTTCGACGACCGCGACGACACGGGCGGCCCGGTGCTCGACCCGACGCGCGAGGACCCCTACACGGGGCAGTTCACCGTCCGGCTGACCGTGACCTCCGCCGCCGGTGACGCGGTCGTCGGCGTCGACCGCAAGGTGCTCACCGCCCTCGACGACGCCACGCTGCGGCCCGGCTTCCCCAAGCGCCTCGGCGCCGGCGGGGAGGCGCCGATCCGCTACGCCGACCTCAACGGGGACAACGCGCAGGAGCTCGTGGTCCCGACGGAGGACGGGCACGTGCACGCCTACCGCCCCGACGGCACGGAGCTGCCCGGCTGGCCCGTGGCCACGCAGACCCAGAGCGTCGCCGTCGCCCACGCCGCCTCGCCCGCGCTGCAGGCCCTCGCGCCGCCCCTGGAGCCTCCGCGCGCGCCGCTCGTCGCAGACCTCACCGGGGACGGCCGCCCGGAGGTCATCACCTCCGCGGGGGAGCGCATCTACGTCTGGGACGCGGCGGGCAAGCCGCTGCCGGGCTGGCCGGTGCGCCCCGACCCCACCCGCGCCAACTGCGCGCCGTCGCAGCAGCAGAAGGAGCTCAAGCACCCCAAGTGCGGCTTCCTCGCGAGCCCGGCCGTCGCCCGGCTGGAGGGCCCGGGCGCGCCCCTGGACATCGTCGTGCCCGGGATGGACGGGCGGCTGCGCGCCTACCGGCCCGACGGGACCGTGGTGCCCGGCTTCCCGGTCCGCCTGATCGATCCCGACGTCGCCGGCCGATCAGCAGATGACCGCCGAGTCGATCAACCAGCCGGCGATCGGCGACCTCGACGGCGACGGCCGCGACGACATCGTCGTGCCGACCAACGAGGTCTACGGCGGCGGGGGCGGCGGCGGGGACGTGAGCTTCGGCTCGGCGCTGGCGCTGGCCGGCTCGACCTCGCGCGTCTACGCCGTCAAGTCCACCGGCACGGGGCCCGGCGGCGCGGCCGACCCGTTCCTGCCCGGCTGGCCGATCAAGCTCGGCGGCATCATCCAGGACGTGCTGCCGCTGATCGGGCCGGGGCACGATCCGTCCCTGCTCCAGGTCGGCGGCAAGCAGCTCGTCGCCGTCTCCACGACGGGCGGGTCGCTGGCGCTCTACAACGTCGACGGCACCCAGGAGCGCGAGATCCAGCAGCAGGGCGCGAAGGCCAACGAGGGGGCCCTGAACCTCTTCGAGTCGGCCGCGATCGGCGACGTCGACGGCAGCGGCGAGCCCGACGTCGTGAAGTACCAGATCGACCTCGGCCAGGCCGCGAACCTCCTGCTCGTCGGCCAGAACGTCCCCTACAGCCACCGCATCGGCGCCTACGACGCGGCCACGGGCCTCGCCGACCCGGCGTGGCCGGTGATCACCGACGACTACCAGTTCCTCTCCTCCTCGACGGTCGCGCAGGTCCAGCCGGGGGCCTCCCAGCAGGTGCTGGCCGGGACCGGGCTCGGGCTGCTGCACGCCTACGACGGGTTGACGGGCCGCGACGCACCCGGCTTCCCGAAGGTCACGGGCGGGTGGCTGTTCTCGCCCGCCGCGCTCAGCGACGACGGCCGCACGGCGGGCATCACCCGCGAGGGCTACCTGTTCGAGTGGCAGACGCCCGACGCGCCGGCGTGCCAGACGGAGTGGCCGACCTTCCGCCACGACCAGCAGGGCACGGGCAACTACGACGCGGACGGGACGCCGCCCGCCGCGCCTGAGGGCCTCAAGCTGACGCCCAAGGGCGGGGACACCTACGCGCTGGCGTTCCGCTCACCGGGCGACGACGGGTTCTGCGGGACGGCCACCCGCTACGTCGCGACGGTCGCGGGCAAGGCCGTCGACCTCGGCGCGCCCGTCGCGGGCGGGCAGGTCACGACGCGCGACGTGACGCTGCCGGCCGCGGGCGGGACGGTCGTCGTGCAGGCGGCGGACGGCCCGGCGGACAAGGCGTTCAACCTCGGCGCGCCCGGAAGCGTGACGGTGGCGCGGGATGGCGGTGGCAACGGCGGCGGTGACGGCGGCGGCGGCAACGGCGGCGGCGGCACCGGCGGCGGCGGCACCGGCGGCGGCGGCGGGGGCGGCGCGGCGCCCGGCGGCGCGGCGCCCGGCGGCTCGCCCGGCGCGGGCGGGTCCGGACCCGCCGGGGCGGGCGGCGGTGGCGCGGGGACGCCGGCGGAGGCCGTCAAGCGCACCGCCAAGCTCTCCGTCGCGCGTGCGACCGTCCGGCGCCGCTCGGGGCGCCTCGACGTGCTCGCCCGCATCACCCGCCGCGCCTCCGGCACGGTGGCCGTGCGCTTCCGCGCCGCCGGTCGCAGCGTGCGGTTCACGGCGCCCGTGAAGAACGGCCGCATCCGCTTCCGCCACCGGCTCCCGGCCGCCCAGGTGCGCCGCGGGCAGGGCATCCTCACGCTCCGCTACGCCGGCGACGGCGACACGCGGCCCCAGCTCGTGCGCCTGCGCGCCGCGCGCCGTCCCGCCAACCTGCGCCTGCGCCGCCCGACCTACGCCGACGGCCGCCTGGTCGCGGCGGGCGTCGTCAGCCGCGCGGCACGCGGCGTCGTGCGGCTGCAGCTCGAGTACGACGCCGCCGGCCGGACCGTGGTCGAGCGCTTCCGCGCCCCGATCGAGAACGGCCTGTGGTCGCTGGACGTCCGCCTCTCCGCCGCCCGCCGGGCCGCGATCGCGGCCCGCCGCGGCAGCCTGCACTCCTACACGCTCTTCACGGGCGACTACCCCCGCCACATCCGCGGCGAGCTGCGCTCCTACCAGGTGCTCCGCGAGCCGTAGGACGCGGTTCGGCCCGCGGTCTCGTGCAGCGTTCGCGCCGGACCATCTGCAGCCACCTGATCGGCAGCGTCGTGAGCCGGCTCACTGAGGCGCACGCTGGCAGCGGTGCTTCGCCTGAAGCCGGCCCTTCCCCTTCTGCCTCGGAGCGAGAGGCCCGGGTCGAATGGGCACCTCAACTGGCGTCGGGGTCGACGCCGCCCGATTGACTATCGGGTTCGCCGCGCACTTGAGCGATTCGCGTCGTGAAGACCAGGCCGACGCCACCGATGAGGTTCCCGGCGATGGCGATCGCGACGTTGCGGGTCAGGTCGTCCCAGCCGACCGCGGCGGTGCCCGACAAGATGCCGAAGGACATCTCGCCGAAGGACACGACGGCGTGATTGAGGCTGGGCGCCGCGAGGATGAAGCCAACGATCAGCGCGGACACGATGCGGCCGGCGGAGCCCTCAGCTGCAGCTGCCACCCACGTGAAGAGCGTCATGATGGTCCCCGCGGCTATCGCGCTGAGGAGCGCCGGGAGCTCCTCGCGCTGCCCGAGGGTGTCGGCGAGCGCCCCGGCCGACTCCAGCGTGGAGTGCTCGAGGACCCCGCCGACGGCGAACAGCGCGGCGAACAGCAGCAGCCCTACGAAGTTCGACACGAGCGTGATGCCCCACATCCGAAGCAGGTCGGAGAGCCGCGCGCGGCCGGCCGCAACGGCGCCGACGGGGATCAGGAAGTTCTCGGTGAACAGCTCCGCTCGGCCGATCGTGATGAAGGCGAAGCCGATGCCGAAGGTCAGCGAAGCGATGATGTGCGCGGTCGGCTCCGGCAGGCTGCTCCGGAGCGCCCCGGTGGTGACCGCAAGGGCAAGCACCCCGAAGAAGACATCGACGCCCCCGGCGAAACCGGTCGCACCGAGCGCGACGCTCCCGCGCGCGAGCCGGCGCTCGCCCTCGTCCATGCTCTGTTCCCAGATCTCGTCGGGGGCTCGACCGCTCATCGGCCACCGCTACCCCCCCGGGCCGGTCCGGACACCGTGCGCGCCGATGCTGCGCCCAAATCCGGCACTGCTGCGTTCCCTGGAAGCCGGCGCCGAACGGTCACTCAGAACGGCTCAACGCCGCGTTCGCCGTGGATTCGTCCGCGGCTGTTGACTGTTGACGAAGGGACCGTCAGTTGGCTAGCCCGTCGTCGACTCGGTGCGTAACGCTGCCGCCAGCGTCTCGATGTCGTCCAGCTGGCCAGTAGCGACGGCGACGGTGAGGTCGTAGGCCTCGTCGTCGGACAGGGTGAGCCGTTGGCCGTTGAGGCCGAGGAAGCCGATCGCTCCTGCGAGGGCGAGGCGCTTGTTGCCGTCGACGAGCGCGTGGTCGCGCGCCAGGGAGTGCATCATCGCCGCGGCCTTGCGATGCAGCGTCGGATAGGCGTCCTCGCCGAACGCGGTGGCCTGGGGTCGAGCGAGGGCGGCCTGCAAGAGGCCGGCGTCGCGCACGTCGGGCTCGTGACCCAGGACTCGGCGAGCGATGTGGATCGCGTCGTCGAGGTCGAGGAAGATCACTCGCCGAGACGGCGCAGCGCTTCGGCGTACCGCGGCAGCTCAGCGTCGAGGACCTGGTCGAGCAGCTCGCGCTTGCTGGCGCGCTCGATGTAATCACGCAACGCCGTGCGAGCGACGTCCTGCATCGAGCGGCCCTCGCGATCGGCCCGCAGCCGCAGGGCGTCGGACTCGTCGTCGGTCAGCCGCAGCGTCATGGCCATGAGTCTCACGGTATCACCTGTGGTACCACGACGGACGTTCTGATGGTCTCCGTGGCCCGCGACTTCCGCGTGGCGACGCTCGGTGCGAGCGTACGAGTGAGCCAGGCGTAGAAGTGACCGTGGCGATCATCCTCGCGCGCTCCATCGGGACCACTGAACCAGACGGGGCGCGGGCAGACGCCGGAACCACATCGCCCATGGACGAGCGGGCTACGCCGACGATGCGTTCGCCAGAGAACCGCTCGCGACAGTCGGGCGTCTGCTCGGTTCCAGGTTCCCGTGACGAGGAAGGCGTGGTGAACGCCGTGGGCGGCTCATTCACGAGTGAGACGTCCCGTGAGCCCCTTGACCGCCCCGGCTAGCCGGCCGAACTCGGACAACGGCGGGAAGGTGGTGGCCAACAGCGGTCGCCAATGGCAGACGGGCCGCACCAACAACTCGCGCCGGGAACGAGAAAGGCCCGCATCTGCGGGCCTTTCGTCGCGAAGCGGATGAAGGGACTCGAACCCTCGACCTTCTGCATGGCAAGCAGACGCTCTAGCCAACTGAGCTACATCCGCGCGAGGCGCCAAGTGTAGCCGGGTCGGAGGCGAGGCGCTCAGGCGTCGAGCGTGACCGAGGCGCCGGCCAGGAAGCGACGCCGGTGCACCCGGGCTTTCGCCGGCACCACGGCGCGCAGCCGGACCACGCCGAAGGCGATGGTGGCGATCGCCGTTCCCGCGACCAGCTCCGCGGAGTCACCCGTGAGGGCGAGGAAGACCCCGACCCCGGCGGCCCAGGCGACCGTCTCGACCACCGTCTGGCGCCCGACGGCTCCGGCGCTCATGCGCGGCGGGCCCTCGACCGGCCGGCGGACGGCGGACGCGGTGGCCGCGCGGGCGCCCAGGACGGCCAGCAGCGAGCCGACGACCGCGACCGTGGGCAGGAGCCAGCCCGCGCGCTCCCAGCGACCGAACGCGGCCGCTTCCACGATGAGCACGATGCCCAGGAGGACAGCGCACCAGCCCTCGAGCTGCAGGTACCGGGCGAAGGGCATCACCCCAGTGAAGGGCACGCGGCACCGCGAGGCCCTTCTCCCCCTGACATGGTCGTCTGCGGACCTCCCAGCGTGCGCGCAACGGCGCGTCCGGGCAGCCCTGCAGTGCGCCGGCGCCCGCCGGTCCGACAAAGGAGCCGCACATGCCCGAGAACTTCGACGACGCCAAGGGCAACATCAAGGAGAAGGCCGGTGACGTCTCCGGCGACAAGGACCTCAAGCGCGAGGGCCAGGCCGACCAGGCCTCCGGCAAGGTCAAGGAGGGCGTCGACAAGGCCAAGGACAAGCTGACCGGCAAGGACTGACCGGTCCTGCTCGACGCGCGGTCCGTCGCGGCGCCCCGCTCCGGGGCGTGACGGCCCACCGCGGCCGCCGGGAGGCGCACGTCGACGCCTCCCCGCAGGAGTGCCTCGACGCCCTGACGGACGTGCCGCGCCTGCACGAGTGGCAGCGTGCCCTGCGCCGTGCCCGCGTCGTCGCGCGCGAGCCCGACGGCGACGTGGTCGAGTTCGAGGTCGACGCGAAGGTGCGCACGCTGCGCTACCGCCTGCGGGTCACGCCGCAGCCGCCGGGCCTGCTGGACTCGGTCTACGTGTCCGGCCCGTTCCGTGACCTGTCGGCCCGTTGGACGTTCGAGCCCGCACCCAAGGGCGGGACGCTCGCCGCCGTCGAGGTCACGGTCGACCCCGGCCGCTGGGTCCCCGCGCCCGTCGTCAGGCTGGTCGAGGACGCCCTCCTGGGCCGCGCGGTCTCAGACCTGCAGCGGCGCTTCACCGCCGCTTGAGCGCGACGGAACCCCGTCGCTCAGAGCGGATGGAGCGGGGTCAGCTCCTCCTGCGGGCGGTTGGTCAGGTCGCCGCCCTCCAGGATGAAGATCTCGCAGATCATGTCGGGATCCTGCTGGTTGCCGCTCATGAAGCCGACGACCCTGCGCCCCGTCGCGTCCTCGACGACCTGCTCGAAGCGGCTGCGCATCACCTCCTGGAAGGCCATGCGCTGGCCGATGACCGCTTCGGCCCGCCCCTCGCGGAACAGCGTCTGCTCGACGCGCGTGAACCCCCCGCGCAGCAGGCAGACGACGAGGTCGTCCTCGTAGTAGGTCTTCGCCCGCGTCGGCCCGCGCCCGTAGTACTCCTTCAGCAGCGCGACGAGGCCGTCCGAGATGGCCGTGAGCACGTCCCCGTGTGACCTGCGCGTCTGGTCAGGCACAACGGGTGCTGGTGCTGGTGCTGGATTTCGATGACACGTTCGTGTCCTTCCGGGAATCGCGGAGCGTTTCGCAGAAGTCACGCGGCGACCCCACCCTGGGCGGTGGCTTCCCCGTCGATGCCCTCTCGCGTGGAGATTATCCGACTCCCCCACCCGGCGGCCAGCGTCGTCCGCGGCAGGCCCTACGGTCGATGTGCCTCGCCCCACGCGAGGTGACGAGGTGCCCAGCGAAGTCCGGTGCAAGCCCGGCGCTGTCCCGCAACGGTGAAGCCCCCAGGGAGGGGACGAGTCCGGTCGCCTGGCCCCCGTCCTCGGAAACCGTCCTCGAAGGAAGGGCTCACCTTGTCGCCGCACCCCGCCCGCGTCCTGCACCGGATCGCCCCCTGGTCGACCACCGGCATCGGCTCGCTGCCGTTCACGGACCCGGCCGCCGCCGCCCGGCACGCACTCGACGCCTACGAGCTGCCGTTCTGTCCCCAGCTGCCGCGGCTCGAGGGCGACATGGTCGCCGAGTGGCTGGGGACCGACCCCGGCCGCTGCGGCTGGTCGCCGCAACGCGATCGCGAGCGTCCCGTCGCGTGGACGGCGCTCCAGGCCGAGCTGACCCGCCGCCCGCCCGCACACGGGGTGGTCAAGCTCCAGGTCACCGGCCCGGTGACGCTCGCCCGGGCGCTCGGCGCAGGTGGCAGCCTCGCGCGCGAGATCGGGACCTGGCTGGCGGCCAACGCCGCCGGCCAGGTCGCAGCCCTGCGGACGCTCGGGCTCGACACGGTGCTGGTGGTGGACGAGCCCGCGCTCGCCGGCCCCGCCCGGCCCGGGATCGAGGCCGCCTGGGATCCGCTGCGCGGCGTCGCCGCCGCGTGGGGTCTGCACCTCTGCTGCGCGGTGCCTTGGGACCTCGTCACCGCGGCCGAGCCCGACCTCGTGTCCTTCGACCTCGCCGTCAACCCGGTCGACCGCCCGGCCGCCGTCGCGCTGCGTCGCCACGCCGCTCGCGGCGGCTCGGTGGCGTGGGGCGTGCTGCCCGCGCACCGGCCTGCGGGTCCGCGCCACGGCTACCTCCGGCTGCGCGCGGCCCTCGGCCGGGTCCACGTCGCACCCGAGCAGAGCCTGCTGACCGCGGGCTGCGGGACGGGATGGCTCAGCGAGCGGCGGGAGGTCGCGGTGGCCACCGCGCTCAGCGCCGTGGCGGCGTCCCGCCGCCCGGGAGTGGCTCGCCGGCCGCCAGCGCGTCGATCGTCGCGCGGGCCCCGTGCTCGCGCAGGCTCGTGAGCGCGGCGACGTAGGCCGCGGTGAAGCGCTCGTCGGCGGCGAGGTCGCCGAACAGGGCCTCGTCGCGGATGAAGGCGAGCGGGTCCTCCCGGCTCTCGCGAGCCCGGGCGGTGAGCGTGTCGGCGAGGCGGTCGACGACCTCGATCGGCTCCCCCCGCTCGTCGATGCCCTCGGCGTAGCGCGTCCAACTCGCGACGACCGCGGCCGAGCGGTGCACCTCCCCGCCCCGCTCGAGGTTGGCCGCGATCACCGGGACCAGCCAGCGCGGGATCCGGTCCGAGGACTCCGCGCACAGCCGGGCGACGGTGTCGCGGACCTCGGGGTTGGCGAAGCGCTCGAGCAGCGTCGCGCGGTAGTCGTCGAGGTCGACGCCGGGGACCGCCGGGAGGGTCGGCGTCCCCTCCCGGAGCATGTAGCCGCCGAGGAAGTCGCGGAAGGCAGGGTCCTGCGCCGCCTCGTGGACGAGCTCGAAGCCGCACAGGTGGGCGAAGTAGCACAGCGCCTGGTGGCTGGCGTTGAGCAGCCGCAGCTTCATCAGCTCGTAGGGCCGGACGTCGTCGACGACCTGCACGCCGGCCTCCTCGTAGGGCGGGCGCCCCGCGACGAAGGCGTCCTCGAGCACCCACTGCACGAACGGCTCGCTCACGACGGGCCAGCGGTCCTCGACGCCGAAGCGCTCCTGCACCTCGCGGCGGTCGGCATCGGTGGTACGGGGGGTGATGCGGTCGACCATCGAGGCGGGGAACGCGACCTCGGCCCCGATCCAGGCGTGCAGGTCGTCGCCGGCCGCCTCGGCGCGGGCGAGGGTGACCGCGCGGGCGCGGGCGCCGTTTGACTCGAGGTTGTCGCAGGACATGATCGTCAGGCCGCCGTGGCCGGCGTCGCGACGGCGGCCGAGCGCGGTGACGAGCAGGTCGAAGGTCGCGTTGTCCTCCGTGTACCCGCCCTCCGTGACCGTCAGGGAGACGATCCGCGTCGCGGGGTCGGCGATCCGGGCGATCAGCGGCTCGGGGTCGGCGGCGCCGTCGATGTAGTCGACGATCGACCCGATCACGCGCGGCTCGAGGGTCCCGTCGGCGTGCTTGAGCACGAGCGTGTAGAGGTGGTCCTGCGCCGCGAGGGCGTCGCGGATGCCGGCGTCGGACTCGAGTACCCCGGCGCCGCAGATGCCCCACGCCTCCCCGTGGCCCCGACGCAGCAGCTCGTCGTGGAACATGGCCTGGTGCGCGCGGTGGAAGCCGCCGACGCCGATGTGCACGACGCTCGCGACGACGGCATCGCGGTCGTACTCGGGGACCGGCACGGTCGCCGCCAGATCGCGGAGCGTTGCGGACCTGAGCGCGGTCACGCCCGCGAGCCTACTCCGGCGGGTCGAGCAGGCGGCCGAGCAGGCCACGGCGCGGCGAACTCGGTGCGGGTCGCGTCGCGACGCGGCGCAGGTCCTCCTCGAGGTCCTCGATCCACTCGAGGTCGGGATCCTGGTCCTCGGGCACGGCAGGGGGAGGAGGTGCGTTGCCCGTCATCGGCACCCCGTGTGCCCGTTGCGCGCGCAACCGGAACCTGACATGCGTCCAGACGACGGGTACGGCGCGTCGGCGGTGCCCGTCATGATGGGGCGATGCGCCTCGTCACCGCCGTCCTCGTCCTTGCCGGGCTCCTCCTCGCGCCGGCGACCGCGACGGCCGAGAGCGTCGTCGAGACCGACGGCGCGACGACGGCGACGCTGCGCTGGACCCCACCCGCCGGGGACGCGATCGGCGACCGCGACCTGCGGCTGACCATCGTGCGCGCCGGCACGACGGTCTTCGACGGCGACCCCGGGGTGCGGGGATGCACGGGCCCGGACGCCGGCTGCGCCGTGCAGCCGTTCGGGTCCGGGCCGCTGACGGTGCGCGACCTCGACGGCGACGCGGAGCCGGACGTGCTGGTGTGGCTCTTCACGGGGGGCGCGCACTGCTGCGCCGTCGTGCGCGCCCTGCACCTCGACCCGGGCGCCGGCACCTTCGCGGGGCCGACGCGGAACTTCCGCGACGCGACCCCGACCCTGCGCGACCTCGACGCCGACGGCCGTCCCGAGCTGCTCGGCGCCGACGCGCGCTTCGCGTTCGCCTTCGCGTCGTTCGCCGGCTCGGGCCTCCCGCTGCAGGTCACGGCGCTGCGTGGCGGGGTCTTCACCGACGTCACGCGCCGCTTCCCCGGGCGCATCCGCGCCGACGGGCGCCGTTGGAAGCGCGTCTACCGCGCGCAGCTGCGCGGCGACGCCGGCGAGCAGCACGGCGCCCTGGCGGCGTGGGTCGCCGACCGGTACCTGCTCGGCGAGGGCCGGGCGGCGCAGGCGTTCCTGCGGCGTGAGCTGGCCACCGGGCACCTGGACCGTGGCGCGACTCCCCGCTCGGGGCGGGCCTTCGTCCGGGCGCTCAAGCGCACGCTGCGTCAGTTGGGGTACCGCTGAACCCCTGCGCGGTCGAGGTGGACGGATGTCCGGTCCGTCTCGCCGGCCCTGCCGCCGACAGAGTCGTCGAGGATGCCCGTGCCGACCCTGTCCCCCGAGCGTGCCCGGCGCGGCCTCGTCGCGCTCTACGGACTGCTGCTCACCGGCCTGATCTTCGCCTACGCGCTGCTGGCACCACCCTCGCGCTGGGATGACCCCGTCACCTTCGGCGCCCTCGCCGCGCTCGCCGTCATCGCCGTCCGCTGCGAGGCGGCGCTTCCCGCCCGGGTGCGGGTCGGCTCCCTGCCGGGCCTGAGCCTCGTCGCGGTCGCCCTCCTCGGCCCCCTCCCGGCGCTGCTGGTCCTCGGGGCGGCGCTGCTGACCCCGGCGCTCGTGCAGCGCGAGCGGCTGCTGCGGTCCGGCAACCTGGCCAACGTCGCCGGCCATGCCGCCTACGTCCTCGCCGCCGCCGTGGTCCTCGAGCGCCTGGGAACCGGTCCGCTGGGTCTGCTGGCCGCCGCTGCGGCGCAGTTCGCGATCAACTGGCTGGTCGGCCCGGCGCTGTTCACCACGCTGTGGCAGGGGCTGCCGTTCGCCGAGGCCGTCGCCCTCGGCCGGGCCGCGCTGGCGAGCGGGGTCGCCGTCGGCGCGCTCGCGGCGCTGACGGTGCTCGCCACCCCCGTCGCCGGGACGTCGGCCCTCGCGCTCTTCGCGCTCATCGTCGTGATGCCGCAGGCGACGCTGGCCTACCTCGGCCGCAGCCGGCCGGTCGCCGATCTCGACCACGCGACCGCGACCGCCCGCTACGCCCGCGCCCTGGCGGTGGAGCACGGCCTCGGGCGCGCCGAGCGCGACCGCGTCGACACCGTCGCCCGGCTCGTCGCGCGCCGCCGCCCGACGGGCGCCGCGGTCGACCACATGGTCGCCACCCTCACCGATCGGTCCGCCGCCGCCTGCGACGCCGGGCACCTCACGGAGTGGTGGGACGGGACGGGCGGCCCGGCGAACCTGCACGCGGGGATGATCCCCGACGCGGCCCGCATCGTCGCCGTCGCCGACGCGTGGGCGACGCTCACGACCGGCGACGCGCACGCCCTCACGCACGCGGACGCGATGGCGCACCTACGGGCGGAGGCCGGGCAGCGCCTGGACCCCGACCTGGTCGCCTGCGCCGAGCGGATCGCGTTCGGGCTCGGCCCCGCCTCGGAGCCGGGCCTGCAGCTGCTCGCGGTCCCGCCGGCACTCCGCCGCCGGTTCGCGCCCGCCGGCGCGCCCCTGGCGGGCGCGCTCTAGGGTTCGCCCATGCTCCGCAGGCTCGTCCCGGCCGCGCTCGCGTGGGCCCTCCTCCTTCTCCTCGCCGCCACCGGCCACGCTGCCGAGAGCCCCCTGCGGGCCGGGGCCGGCCAGAGCGACATCACCCCGCCCAGGACGGGCTACTTCCTCGGCGGCTGGACGCGCGCGGACCGGCTCGCCGAGGGGCAGAGCACCCGCCTGTTCGCGAACACGATCGTCCTGCAGCGGGGCGACCGCAAGGTCGCGCTCGTCGCCGCCGAGCTGTTCGCCGTCCCCGCCGGGCTCCAGGAGGAGGTGGCCCGCGGCGTCGCCGACCTCGGCTACGACCGCTCCTCCATCCTTCTATCGGCCTCCCACACCCACTCGGGACCGGGCGGCTACGCGAACAACCCGACCTACAACACCGCGGCGCCGTCACCGGAGACGATCGGCGACCCGGCCTCGTTCGTGCGCTTCTTCTCCCCCGAGCCGGCCGACCGCCAGCTCTACACGTTCCTCGTCAACCAGCTCGTGGACTCGATCCGCCGCGCCGACGCCGACCTCGGCCCGGCCGTCGCCGGCTGGGGCCAGGGCCGGCTCGCGGGGCTGACCCAGAACCGCTCCATCGAGGCGCATCTGCGCGACCACGGCGTCACGGTGGCGCAGGGCAGCGGCGCGCCGCAGCAGGACCCCGACGGCGCTGAGCACCCCATCGACCCGTCGGTCGACGTGCTCCGGGTGGACAAGCTCGTGCGCCGCGGCAGGGGCGGGCGGCGCAGGACGGTGCGGATGCCGATCGGCGGCTGGACGAACTTCGCCAACCACGGGACCGTCGTCCATTCCGAGACGCGCGCCTACTCCGGGGACCACCACGCGGCGGCGTGGCGCGGGTTCGCGGCGAAGGTGCGCAAGGCGGGCAGGGTGCCGCGCAGGCAGCTCGTCGTCGGCGTCTACCCCAACTCCGCGGAGGGCGACCAGACCGCCGGCATCGCCAACGTCGGGCCCGCGGGCGCCGCCTACGTCGGCGGCCGCGAGGCGACCGCGATGTTCGCCGCCTGGAAGCGCGCGAAGCTCTCCCGCCGTCCCGCGCTGGACCTGCGCTTCACGCGGGTGTGCTTCTGCGGGCAGCAGACGGCGACCGGCAAGGTCGCGACGTCCGGCAAGGAGGGCGTCCCGTTCCTGACGGGCTCCGAGGAGGGCCGCGGACCCCTGTTCGACCTGACCGGGGAGAGCCTCGAAGGCCGCACGAGCCCGCTGCCCGACCCCGAGCAGGGCAACAAGCTCGTCGTCCCCGCCGGCGACCCCCCCGACGGGGTCCCCCTGACCGTGCTGCGCGTCGGCGACCGCGCGTTCGCGAGCGTCCCCGGCGAGGCGACGAAGGAGGTCGGCGTGCGCATCCGTGCCGGAGTCCTGGCCGCGCTCGCCCCCGCCGGCGTCAGGCGCGTCGTGATCGCCGGCCTCACGAACGAGTTCGTCCAGTACATCACCACGCCCGAGGAGTACGGCGCGCAGAGCTACGAGGGCGCGTCGTCGCTCTACGGCCCCAACGAGGGGACGTTCCTGGCCGAGCAGCTCGCCGGCCTCGCGGGGAGCCTGGCCGCCGGCCGGCCCGCGCCCGACCCGCAGGCCGAGGACGTCTCCTACGGCGTCAAGCCCGACGGCGCCCCCTACCCCGATGGCGCCGCGTCGGGGACGATCACCCGGCAGCCGGACGCGTCGGTCGCGCGACTCGGCCGCGCGACGCTGGCGTGGACGGGCGGCGCCGACGGGGCGGACCGCCCGGTCGGCAAGCCGTTCGTCGCCGCGCAGCGCCGGGTGAAGGGCCGCTGGCGCGCGTACGCCTCCGACCTCGGCCTGCAGTTCCTCTGGCGTGCCGGCGGCGACGGCGCCTACACCGCCCAGTGGGAGGTGCCGCGCTCGGCGCCCGCGGGCCCCTACCGGCTGGTCGTCACCGCCGCCCGCTACCGGCTGGAGTCGACGCCGTTCGTGGTGGCGCCCGCGCGGACGCTGCATCTGGAGGCCAACGACGGGACGGTCGGGTTGCACTACCCCGATGCGGTCGTCGACGCCGACCTCACCACGCGGCCGCGGCGCGCCGGTGGCGGCCGCATCACGTTCGTGGGCGCCGACGGCACGCGGCGCCGCGTCCGCATCCGGCGCACCGGCAACGCCCCCGTTCCCGCCGGTCTGCGGGCGCCGGTGCGCGTCCCGGCCGGCGGCGCGCGCGACCGCTACGGCAACACGACCGCCGCGGCGTTCACCCTGGGGTGAGGTCGACGGTGCGCTCCAGGCGCACCGCGTCCAGGAAGGCCCGGTCGTGGGAGATGACGATGAGGGCGCCCTCGAAGCTCGCGAGCGCCGATTCGAGCTGCTCGATCGCCTCGAGGTCGAGGTGGTTGGTCGGCTCGTCGAGGACGAGGCAGGTGACGTCGACGGCCGACAGCAGGGCGAGCAGCGCGCGGGTCCGCTCGCCCGGTGACAGCGTGCCGACCGGCCGGGCCGCCTCGTGGGCGAGCAGGCCGAACTTCGCCAGGGCCGACCGCGCCTCGGACTCGCCGAGGCCGGTGCGTGCGCGGAACACGGCCGCCAGCGGCTCGTCCCCCGCGAGCACGCCCCGGAGCTGGTCGAGCTCGCCGATGCGCTGGCCGGGGCCCTGGTAGCGGATCCCGGCGCTCAGCGGCGCGCGGCCGAGCGCGGCTTGGAGCAGCGTCGTCTTGCCGCTGCCGTTGGGCCCGACGAGCGCGACGCGCTCGCGGGCGCCGACCTCGAAGTCGATCGGGCCGAGGACGAACGTGCCGCGTTCGACGACGGCCTGCTCGAGCCGGAGGACGACGTCGCCCCCGCGCGCCGACGCCGCGAGGTTGAGCCGCAGCTCCCACGGCTCGAACGGCTTCTCGACCCGGCCGTCGCGCTCGAGGCGCTCGAGACGACGGCCTGCGCCGCCCGCCTTGCCGGCGAGGTTCTGCGCCCCGGCCTGCGCGGCATGGCGCACGTTCTTGTCGCGCTCCATCGACTTCTTGGTGCGCTTCATCCCGACCTCGGACCAGACCTTGACCTGCTCGGAGGAGCGCTTGAGCCGGTCACGCTCGGAGACGTAGCCGTCGTAGGCGGCGCGGGCGTGCTGGGCGGCGACGGCACGGCCCTGGCGGTAGGCGCTCCAGCCGCCGTGGTAGACGGCGGCGGTGCGGCTGCCGGGCGCGAGCTCGAGGACCGTCTCGACGCAGCGCTCCAGGAACGCGCGGTCGTGGGAGACGACGACCACCGCAGCCGGGGTCTGGGTGACGAAGCGCTCGAGCACCTCGAGCCCGGCGAAGTCGAGGTCGTTGGTCGGCTCGTCGAGCAGGAAGACGTCGAAGCGCGAGACCAGCAGGGCGGCCAGCCCGACCCGGGCCGCGTTGCCGCCGCTGAGGACGTCCACCGGCAGGCCGGCCGCCTCCCGCGGCAGGCCCACGAGGTCCAGGACGGTCTCCGCGCGCGCCGCGTGGTCGTCGCCGCCGAGGGCGAGGAAGCGCTCGAGCGCCTCCGTGTACGGCTCGATCGCGGCGGGGTCCTCCCCCATGCGCGCCAGGAGCGTGTCCATCTCGAGCTCGGCGCCGGCGACGCCGGCGCGACGGGCGAGGTAGGCACCCACGGTCTCCCCGGGACCGGCGTCCGGCTCCTGCGGGAGCCGACCGACCCGCAGGGCGGCGGGCGCGCGGGTGACGGTGCCCGCGTCGGGCGCCTCGTCGCCGGCGAGGATGCGCAACAGCGTGGACTTCCCGATGCCGTTGGGGCCGACGACGCCGATGCGGTCGCCCGGTCCGACGGTCAGGGTGACGTCGCGCAGGACGTCGGCCGCGCCGTGGCGGCGTCCGATCCCTGCGGCGGTGAGGACGGGCTACTCCGCCGCGGCAGCGTCGATGGGCGGGAACTCGCCCGCGACGCGTGCACGACGACGGTCGCGCTTCTCGCGCTTGCCCCCGCCGGTCGAGCCGGCCGTGCGCCGCGACTGCTTGCGGCGGTCCACGATCACCGTGACGTTGGGATCGTCGTCGTAGTAGTCCACGAGCCGGTCGTAGAGCTCGTCGGCCATCTCCTCTGGCACCACGCAGTAGATCACGGTGCGGATGCTACCCGGCAGCGGGGACGGGCAGAGTCGCTCATCCGGCCAGCGCCAGCCGACCGCGTTCGTCGGCCGCGGCGTTGACGGCCCGGTCCTCGGCGTCGAGCTCGTCGAGCTCCGCACCCTGGGCCACCTGACGGGCCCCGCCGGCCTCGTCGGAGAGATCGACCTCGTAGCGGTACCAGCTGAGCTCCCACATGACGAACAGCGACACGACGCTCGGCTCATGGACCGAGACGCGGACCGACACCTCGGGGATGCCGAGCGACCGGGCCACGCCGGCGACGCGGCGCGGGTGCTCGGAGGCGTTGAAGACGTCGATGGCCCGCTCCATCTTGAGCTCGGCGTTCGTCGGGACGGCGCGGACCTGCCGATCCTCGCGGGCCGGCGGAGGCGGCGCGACCGGCTCGGGCCGGCGTGGGCGCTCGGTGACGACCGGGTGGTCCTCCAGCTCGGCGGCGATCGCGGGGTCCAGCTCGTCCTCGGGGACCTCCGGCTCCTCCGGCTCGGGCCGGCGGCCGCCGCGGAAGCGGCCGATCAGGGAGCGGCGGCCGTCGCCCGCGGGCTGGCGCATCTCGAGCTGGTCGGCGCCCGACTCGCGGATCCAGCCCTCGTGGGCGGCGCGGACCGTGCACAGCTCGCACACGAGCCGGCGCTGGCCGCCCGCCAGGAACGCCTCCGGCTGCTCGCCGCGCAGCAGCGTGCGCCCGCAGACGTCGCAGACGACGTCGGCGCGGTTGGTCTTGATGTCGCGATGGCGAAGCGGCGGCACGGCCGTCGGAGTCTAGGCACAGCGGCGCGCTGGACCGGCCCGCGCAACCCGCCTTTCACGCCGCCGCCGCGGCGGCGCAGAGCCGGGTCGCGAGGGTGGGCGGGACCTCCTCGTAGCGCGCGAACTCCATCGTGTGCTCCCCCTGCCCGCCCGTCAGGCCGCGCAGGTCCTGCGCGTAGGTCAGCAGCTCCGCGAGCGGGACCTCCGCCACGACCTCCGTCACGCCACCGGCCGTCTCGGTGCCCAGGGGCCGCCCACGCCGGGCGGACAGGTCCCCCATCACGTCACCGACGTGGTCGTCGGGCGTGGACACCTTCACCGTCATCAGCGGCTCGAGCAGCGCGGGCTGCGCCTCCGCGAGGGCCTCGCGCATCGCCAGCGCGCCGGCGAGCTTGAACGCCAGCTCGGAGGAGTCGACCTGGTGGGTGGAGCCGTCGAAGAGCCGTACCCGCACCCCGCGGACCGGGAAGCCGCCGAGCGGCCCGCTGGCCATCGCGTCGCGGACACCGCGCTCGACCGCCGGGATGTAGGCGCCGGGGATCACGCCGCCCTTGATCGCGTTGACGAACTCGAGATCGTCGGCGGCCGCGGGCGGGAGCGGCTCGATCGCGATGTGGCAGTCGCCGAACTGGCCGCGGCCGCCCGTCTGCTTCTTGTGGCGCCCGTGGGCGGTGGCGCTGGCGCGGATGGTCTCGACGTAGGGGACGCGTGGAGGCGCGAGCGTCACCTCGACCCCGAAGCGCGAGCGGAGGCGGCCGACGAGGACCTCCACATGGAGCTGGGACAGACCCGCGACGATCTGCTCCCCCGTCTGCTCGTCGCGGCGCAGGTCGATCGTGGGGTCCTCCTCGCGCAGCCGGCCGAGCGCGGTGTGGACCTTGTCCTCGTCCCCGGCGTGGGCCGGGGTGAGCGCGAACGCCATCACGGGCGCGGGCAGCTCGATGGCGGGCATGGCGATCGGGGTGTCGCGGTCGGCGAGCCAGTCCCCCGCCCGTGTCGCCTTCAGCTTCGCCACGGCGCCGATGTCCCCCGGGCCCAGTGCTCCCGTGTCGAGGTGACCGATCCGCTCCTTGCAGTGGGCGCGGGTGTTGAGCAGCTGGGCGCCCTCCTGCACGCGGCCCTGGTAGACGCGCAGCAGGTTCAGCCGCCCGGCGTAGGGGTCGGCGCGGGTCTTGAACACGTAGGCGAAGGTCTCGGCCTCGGGGTCGGGCTCGAGGTGGACCGGGCCGGCGTCGATGGCCCCGGCGCGGGCGGGTGAGGGCAGGTCGTCGACGATCGCGTCCAGCAGGCGGTCGGCGCCCAGCGGTGCGGTGGCGACGCCGCAGGTGACGGGGAACAGCCGGCCGTGCTCGGTGCCGTCCTCGAGCGCGGCGACGATCTCGTCGTGGCCGATCGCCGCGCCGTCGAGGTAGCGCTCCATCAACGCGTCGGAGGTCTCGGCGACCTCGTCCATCAGCCGCTCCCGGGCGGCCTGGGCCGAGGCGGCGAGGGCGTCGGGGATGGCGATCGGGTCATGGCCGTGGTAGGCCTGCATGTCGACGAGGTCGATCAGGCCGCGCACGTCGTGCTCGGCGCCGATGGGGATCTCCGTCGCCACGACGTGGGGGCCGAAGGCGGCCTTGAGGGCGTCGAGCGTGCGCTGGAAGTCCGCCCGCTCGCGATCGAGCTGGTTGACGTACAGCAGCCGCGCGACGCCGAGCTCGGCCGCACGCTCCCACAGCCGGCGGGTCTGCGCCTCGACGCCCGTGACGGCGTTGACGACGAACACGGCCGACTCGCAGACGCGCAGCGCGCCGAGCGCGTCAGCCACGAACGACGCCTCCCCCGGCGTGTCGATGACGTTGACCTTGTGGCCCTTCCACTCGAACGCCTGCAGCGTCGCCGAGATCGACATGCCGCGTGCCTGCTCGTCGGGGTCGCTGTCGGAGGCCGTCGTGCCCGCCGGCACGCTGCCGAGCCGGCCGATGACCCCCGCCTCGAGCAGGAGGGCCTCCAGGAGCGCGGTCTTGCCCGCACCGCGGTGTCCGACGAGGGCGACGTTGCGGATCCGGTCCGGCGCGACGTCCGGCATGCCTCAGCTCCTCTCGGGCGGGCCGGCCCTGCGGCGACGAGCCGGCGGTGACGCGCTCGACCCTACGAGCTCGTCACGTTGCGCACAAGCAGGGGCGTCTAGTCGAGGACGTGCCAGGCGACGCTGACGCCGCTGACGATCGACACGACGATCTGCGCGGCGGCGATGGCGATGGCCGCCGTCGCGAGCCGACGGGTCCGGTCGTCCGTCGCCCGGTTGCGCGCGTTGGTGCCGACGACGATGGCGACGATCGCGGCCACGAAGCCGAGGAGGACCCAGGAGACGATCGCGATGCCGAGCGCGAGCTTGGCCGACTTCTCCGCGGAGCGCGACGACGGCGCGGACGCCGGCCGGGGCGGCGGCCAGTCGGCCGCGGGGGCGGGGGGCGCCGCGCCGGCGGGCCGCGCCGGGCCACCGGGCCGCGTGCCGGGCGCCGGAGGGGGTGCCGTCGGGACGGTGGTGGCGTTCGGGTCCGGCGCGGGCCAGCGCCAGAACGCCTGGCCGGCGCCGGGGGTGCCGGGCGGGGCCGGCGCGGCGCCGGGCGCCCCGGCGGCGGGCGGGGCCCAGTCCGGCGGGGGTGCGGTGCCTGCCGGCGGCGGCGGTCGGGGTCGGCGCCGGGGTCGGGGTCGGCGCCGGGGTCGGGGTCGGCGGGCAGCGGGGCGGGCTCGGCCTGGGTCACCCGCGAGCGGGCGGCGAGATCGGCCGCGACCTCCTGCCAGCTGGGGGTCGTCGGCTCAGGCCCGCGAGCGGTGGGCGCCACGTCCGGCAGGTCCGGCGGCGCGGGCGCATCGTCATCCGCGTAGGAGCCGAACGGCGCCCACGAGGGGACGTCCTCCTCCGGGTCCGGCGCGGGGGTCAATCGCGCAGGTTGTCGCCCTGCAGGCGGCTCTTGAGCCGCAGCACGGCCTTCGTGTGCAGCTGGGAGATGCGCGACTCGGTCACGCCCAGGACCTCGCCGATCTCGCGGAGCGTGAGGTTCTCGTAGTAGTAGAGCGCGATCACGAGCTTCTCCCGCTCGGGCAGCGCGCTGATCGCGTCCGCCAGGCGGTCCTTGAGCTCGGAGGCGTCGAGGAGGCTCTCGGGGTCCGGCGCATCCGGGTCGTGGAGCGTGTCGAGCAGCGACACCTGGTCGCCGGAGGCGTCCGACACCGACCACAGCTCGTCGAGCGCGACGACGGTGGAGTTGGAGATCTTGATCAGGGCGTCCTGGAACTCATCCGCCGAGATGCCCATCTCGGCGGCCATCTCCTCGTCCGTCGGCGTGCGGTGGAGGCGATGCTCGAGCTTGCCGTGCACGCGCTCGATCTCACGGGCGCGGGCGCGGACGGAGCGCGGGACCCAGTCCAGGGCGCGCAGCTCGTCGATGATCGCGCCCTTGACGCGGGTGATCGCGTACGTCTCGAACTTGATCTCGCGCTCGAGGTCGAAGCGCTCGATCGCGTTGATGAGGCCGATCAGCCCGTAGGAGATGAGGTCGGCTTCCTCCACGTGCGCGGGAAGGCCGCTCGACATGCGACCGGCCACGTACTTGACCAGCGGCGAGTAGGCGACGACGAGCTGCTCTCGGGCTCGCTCGGAGCCGGTCGACTTGTACCGCTTCCAGAGGTCGCGGAGCTCGATCGCTTTGACGTTGGTCTCCAACGGGGTGGGTCTCCTTGGCCCCTGCTCAGGCCCTCGGATGGCTCTGTGCGTATGCGGCCCTCAGGCGTGCGGACTCTACCCGAGTGTAGACCTGGGTGGTGCTGATCGTCGCATGCCCCAGCAGCTCCTGGATCGCACGCAGGTCGGCGCCCCCCTCCAGCAGGTGGGTCGCGTACGAGTGACGCAGGGCGTGCGGGTGCACGTCGTCGGGTGCGCCCGCGGCCCGTGCCCACACGCGCAGGCGGCGCCGCACGTCGCTCGTGGACAGCCGTCGACCGGACTTCGACAGCAGCAGCGCGTGGTTGGGCGCCTGCGCTCCGGCCTCGGCCGCGAGGGGGCCGCGACCGCGCTCGAGGTACCGGCGCACGGCTTGGAGCGCCGGCTCGCCGGCGGGCACGATGCGCGTCTTGCCGCCCTTGCCCTCGACGCGCAGGGCCTCGTCCTCGAAGCGGACGGAGCCGACGTCGAGCGTGACGAGCTCCTCGGCGCGCAGGCCGCAGCCGTAGGCGAGCTCGAGCAGCGCGGCGTCGCGCAGCTCGAGCGGCGTGGACCCGGGCACGCGGTCCAGCAGGCCCGCGACGTCCCCCGCCCGCATCGCCTTCGGCAGCGGTGACGGCTTGCGCGGCAGCGGCAGGAGATCGGCCGGGTTGGCGCTCATGCGGCCGTGCTCGACGAGGGAGGCGAAGAACTGGCGGATGGCGGCGAGCTTGCGGGCGAGCGTGGTCGCCGCGACCTCGCGGGCGCCGAGGTGCTGGGCGAAGCGGCGCAGGTCCTTGTAGCCGACGGCCTCGGGGGCGAGCCCGCGCTCACCGGCCCACGACGCGAGCTGGCCGAGGTCGATGCCGTAGGCGCGGCGGGTGCGCTCGGCGGCACCCCGGCGGCGCAGGTCGCGCTCGAACAGCGCCAGCGCGTCGCGCCAGGCGGGGTCGAGCCGGGGTGGCCCGGAGACGGCGGCCTCGGACACGGGGGCCGTCCTAGCCTCGGGGGTCGTGGCCGCGTTCTTCATCGACACCACCACCGGTCAGGTCGCCACGGCTCGGCAGCTGCACGACGCCGGCATCGCCGACCCGATCGAGGGCCCCGAGATGCCCTGGTACCGGATCCAGGGCACGATCGACGCCCAGACGCTCTGGTACGCGGTGATGCGGAAGAAGACGCGGGGCGTGTTCATCGGTGCCCTCTGCATTCGCCACTCCGAGCACCAGGCCTCCCTGGAGGCCGCCGGATACACCGAAGTCCCGGTGCCGGAGATCCAGGCGCCCACCCCGACGACGTAGACCGCGGGGCGGGGCACTCGGGCGCCGGGTGCGGCAAGATCCAGCGCATCCCCCGCTCGGCCGTCATCGACGTCGTTCGGACCCTGCTGCGCGGCGGGCCCGCTGCGGACTACGACCGCGAGGGCCGCTCCGCCTGGCTGGCGGTCGACTGGGCGGCCCACCGCCGGCGCGTGGTCGTCGAGGGCGTGCCGATCGAGCTGGTGGACCTCCCCGGCGACGCGCCCGCCGCCGCCCGGGACGGCGGCGCCGCGGCCGCAGCTGCGGCGCCCGTGGTCCTGGTCCACGGGCTCGGCGCCTCCTGGCCCGTCTGGCTCGCGCAGCTGCCGGCGTTCGCCGCGGCCGGCCACCGGGTCGTCGCGTTCGACCTGCCGGGCTTCGGCGGTTCCGGCATGCCCGCGGGCGCGGAGATCTCCGTCGCCGGCTACGCCCGCACCGCGGCCGGCGTGATCGAGGCGATCGGCCTCGGCCCCGTGCACGTGATCGGGCATTCGCTCGGCGGCTTCGTGGCGGCGGAGCTCGCGCTGCGCCGCCCGGAGCTCGTGGACCACGTCGTGCTCGCAGCACCGGCCGTGCTGTGGCGGGAGTACCGCCGCTCGGGCCCGCTCGTCGCCCTTGCGGGTGCCGCGGCGGTGGCCGAGCGCCGGGCGGGCGCGCTGCGCCGCGCGGCGGCCGGACGACGGGCGGGCGCCAGCCGCGCGGACGTGCGGGCCGCGTCGGACCGCCCCGGGGCCGCCACCCTCGGGGGCGCGGCCGCCGTCCCGGTCCCGCGCCGGCCGCGTCTGCGCGCGGCCGTCCTGGGCGCGAGCGGGATCCACGTCCCCCAGCGTGTCCCCCCCGAGTTCCAGACCGAGCTGCTGCGGATCGCCCGGCCGACGCCCGGCTACCTCGCCGCCCTGCGGGCGCTGCGGGGCCTCGACCTGCGGCCCGAGCTCGGCCGCATCGCCGCCCCCGCGCTGCTCGCCTGGGGCGACCGCGACACGCTCGTCGGCGTCGAGCAGCTCGCCGCGATGCGGGAGCTGCTCCCCCACGCGCAGACCCTCGTGCTCGAGCGCACCGGCCACCGCCTGATGATCGAGCGCCCCGACGCGTTCAACGCCGCGGTGCTGGCCTTCCTCGCCACGGGCGGCGCAGCGCCGTCACGCACGACGCTCAGCCCGTGATCGCGCCCTCGGCCGCGGAGGACACGAGCTTGCGGTACTTGCCGAGGACGCCGGTGGTGTCCGTCGGCTCCGGCGGCTCGTAGGCCGCGACGCGCTCGGCGATCTCCTCGTCGGAGAGCGCGACGTCGATGCGGCGCGCGTCCACGTCGATCGTGACGGTGTCGCCCTCGCGGACGGCGGCGATCGGGCCGCCCTTGACCGACTCGGGTGCGACGTGACCGGCCATGAAGCCGCGGGTGGCGCCGGAGAAGCGGCCGTCGGTCAGCAGCGCCACCGTGTCGGAGATGCCCGTGCCGTTGAGCGCGGCGGTGACGGCCAGCATCTCGCGCATCCCGGGGCCGCCGACGGGGCCCTCGTTGCGGATGAGCACGACGTCGCCCGCGTTGATGGCGCCGGACGTGACGGCCGCCATCGCGGCCTCCTCGCCCTCGAACACCCGGGCCGGGCCCTCGTGGAAACGCCGCTCGTGACCGGAGAGCTTGACGACGCAGCCGTCGGGGGCGAGGTTGCCGCGCAGGATCGCCAGGCCCCCGGTCTGCTTCAGCGGGGCGTCGGCGGGCAGCACGACGTCCTGCCCCTGGAGCTCGACGGCGGTGTCGGCCACCTCGCCGATCGTCTGGCCCGTGACGGTGATCGCGTCGGCGTGCAGCTTGCCGAGGTCGCGCAGCCGGCTGAGGACGAGCGGGACGCCGCCGGCCTCGTACAGGTCGTAGGCGGCGTAGCGACCGCCCGGCTTGAGATCGCACGTCGTGGCGGTCGCCTCGGAGATGCGGTCGAAGTCGTCGAGCTCGAGTGGCATGCCCAGCTCGGCCGCCAGCGCCTTGAGGTGCAGGACGGCGTTGGTGGAGCCGCCGGAGGTGGCGACGGCGGCGATCGCGTTCTCCATCGACTCCCGGGTGATGATGTCGCTCGGGCGCACGCCGCGGGCGAGGACGTCCATGACGAGCTCACCGCACTCGTAGGCGACCTCGGCCTTGCGGCCGTTCTCGGCCGGGACCATCGACGAGCCCGCCGGGCTGAGGCCCATGACCTCGAAGACCATCCCCATCGTGTTGGCGGTGAACTGCGCGCCGCAGGCCCCCGCGCCGGGCGAGGCGTGCCGCTCGAGGTCGTGGAGGTCGTCCTCGCTCATCTTGCCCGCGGCGTGGGCGCCGACGGCCTCGAAGACGTCCTGGATCGTCACGTCCTTGCCGCGCCAGCGGCCCGGCATGATCGAACCGCCGTAGAGCAGGACGCCGGGGACGTCCACGCGCGCCAGCGCCATCGCGCCGGCGGGGATCGTCTTGTCGCAGCCGGTCAGGACGACGAGGCCGTCGAAGAGATGGCCCTTGGCGACCAGCTCGATCGAGTCGGCGATCACCTCGCGGGAGACGAGCGAGGTCTTCATCCCGCTCGTGCCCATCGTGATGCCGTCCGAGATGGCGATCGTGTTGAGCTCCATCGGCGTGCCGCCGGCGGCCCGGATGCCCTCCTTGACCTTCGCGGCGAGCGCGCGCAGGTGGAAGTTGCACGGCATCGTCTCGATCCAGGTCGAGGCCACCCCGATGATGGGCTTCGACAGCGCCTCGGCGTCGAAGCCGATCCCGTGCAGGTAGGCGCGGGCCGCGGCGCGCTGCGGCCCGTCCGTCAGGGGGCGTGACTGGTGCTTGGGATCGAGAGGCTCCGGCATCCGCCGGAGATTACGCGGGTCAGGCCTGCTCGGAGGCCTCGCGCGGCGCGCGTGCGGCGCGCTCCATGCGGGCCCGCTCCCACTGGCGCAGGCGCCAGAGGTCGCGGTTGATCTTGCGCGGGTCGATCTGGCGGCCCGGCAGATGGAGGTTGGCGGACCCGATGAGCCGCTCCTCGTCGCCCTTGAGCGCCATCCACTTGGCGAGGACGTCGTCGGCGTCGGGCAGGCGGACGGACCCGTAGGGCCGGGTCTCGTCGGGGAACTCGACGCAGTACTCGTTGAGCAGCTGGGTGGTCTGCGGGAGGTAGGCGACGATCGGCTTGTGCGGGTAGACGATGTAGGCGTACGGCGCGCCGCCGAGGTCCCAGCCCTCCTCGGGGCCCTGGGCCTGGCCGCCCCACACGCGCAGGAAGCCGAGGTCGCGGTACATCTCCCACTCCTCGTCGTTGACGCAGGACTGCAGCAGCTCGCGCGCACGCTGCTCGGCGCGGCGCTCGCGGCCGGGGTCGTAGGCGGGGATGCCGTCAGGACCGATGGCGCGGCGCGCCTTCAAGCGCTCCCAGCCGCGCGCGATGGCGGGGACCGTGGTGTCGGCCATCAGCGCGAACGCGACGATGGCGGTCACGACGAGCGCCGCGATCATGCGCCGCCGGCCGCCCGGGGGAAGAAGATGACGCGGTCGGCGTCGCGCGGGATCTCACCGAAGGCACGGACCATCGACGCCTCGCGACGCCCGGCCTGGCCGGTCGTCGGGATGGCTGCCCACATGCCGGCGTCGAGCTGGCGACGGAACTCCTCGACGAGCTCACGCTCGTCCTCCGCGACCTCGACGTCACCTTCGGCGATGAGCTGTTCGCCGTAGCCCGGCCGCATCCGCAGGAACTTCATGAGGCGGGGATCATGACAGATCCCTTGCAGCGGCTTCCGCCGACGCCCGGATCTGGCGCGCTCTCGCGCCGACGCCGAGCACGTCGACCGGACCGGCGCCGTCGCCGAGGTCGCGCAGACCGTCGCGCACGGCACGGGCGGCGGCGGCGTGGGCGGCGCGCGCCGCGGCGAGCGGGGTGAAGCCGTGCGCGAGGTGGGCCGCGAGCGTCGAGGCGTGGGTGCAGCCCGATCCGTGCGCGGCGCCGTCGGGCTGGCGCTCCCCCTCGATCCGGTGCACCTCCCGACCGTCGAAGACCGTGTCGACGATGACGTCGCGGTGCCCACCGGTGACGATCGCGACGTCGGGCCCGGCGGCGTGCAGGATCCGCGCGGCCTGCTCGGCCACGTCCGGCGACGCCGCGTCGAGCTCGTGCCCGAGCGCGCCGCACAGCGCCAGGGCCTCGGGGATGTTGGGGGTGACGACCGTCGCGCGCGGAAACAGCAGCTCGAGCATCGCGGTGACCGCCTCCTCCGCGAGCAGGCGGGCGCCCGACTCGGCGAGCATCACGGGGTCGACGACCAGCGGCGTGCCGGCCGGCAGCAGGTCGATCGCCTCGCGGACGGCCCGCACCACGTCGGCGCCGCCGAGCATCCCGAGCTTGACGGCGTCGACGCCGATGTCGGCCGCGACCGTCCGGACCTGCTCGAGCACGAACTCCGGCGGCACCGGCAGGATCCCGGACACCTCGACGGTGCTCTGCGCCGTCAGCGCCGTCACCGCCGTCATCCCGTGCACCCCGGCCGCCGCGAAGGCCTTCAGATCCGCCTGGATCCCCGCGGCCCCGCCCGAGTCGGAGCCGGCGATCGTCAGGACGGCGGGGACGGGACGCGGCATGGCGTTGGAGGCTAGGAGTCACGTGAGTGCTCGGATGTAGTGCCCGCTCGGCAGCCGGCGGACCAGTCCGCGGAGCTCGAGCTCACCGAGGTCGGACGAGACCGCGAACGCGTCGTCGGCGCTCGTGACCAGCGTGGCCAGGGAGTCCTCCCCCGCCTCGATCCGGGCGAGCACCGCCCGCGTGCGTGGAGGGAGATCCGCCGGGACCGGCGTGGCCGCCGGTGCCGCCTCCGCGCGCGGGCCCGTGCCGAGGATCAGACGCCCGGAGTAGGGGCCCTCGCCGTCCGGGCCGGGCGCGTGCGGCCGCGGCGGCGCGCCGGCGATCGTCGTCGTCGTCGGGGACCTGGGCGAGCAGGTCCAGCACGTCCTCTGACCCGCGGATGACCTCGGCGCCGAGCTTGAGCAGCGCGTTGGGCCCCGCCGCGAGCGTCGACGTCACCGGCCCCGGGACCGCGCCGACGGCGCGGCCGAGGTCGGCGGCGAAGTCGGCGGTGATGAGCGAGCCGGACCGCTCGCCACCCTCCACGACCACCGTCACCGCCGCCAACGCGGCGATCACCCGGTTGCGCGCGGGGAACGCCCAGCGGCGCGGCTCGGTGCCGGGCGGCAGCTCCGAGACGACGCAGCCGCCGGCGCTGATGCGGCCGTGCAGGCCGCTGTGGCGGGCCGGGTACGGGCGATCGGCGCCGGTGGCCAGGACGGCGACGGTGCCACCACCGGCGTCGAGCGCCCCGGCGTGCGCCGCGCCGTCGACCCCGAGCGCCATGCCGGAGACGACCGGCACGCCCGCCACCGCGAGACCGCGGGCGAGCGCGCCCGCGACCTCGAGGCCGACCGCCGAGGCCCGGCGGGCGCCGACGAGGGCCACCGTCGTGCCGTGCAGCAGCGCCGGGTCGCCCCGCACGTGCAGCACCGCCGGCGGATCCGGCAGCTGCTTGACCCGTGCCGGGTACCGGGCGGAGCAGCGGCAGACGGCGCCGACCCCCGCGGCGAGCAGACCGTCGACGGCGACCTCGGCGCTGAAGGCCGCGTAGCCCGCCGCCGCGCGCTGATCGGCGCCCCACTCGAGCAGGTCGGCGTCCGAGAGCGCGAGCAGCCGCGGGCGCCCGGTGCGCAGCCGCCATTCGTGCTCGATCCGCCCGCTCAGCGCGGCCACGAGCGCCGTGCGCCGCAGGCAGGCGGGGCAGGCGTCGATCGACGCCGCAGCGGGCGCCGAGCCGGCGGGCGGATGCCCTGCTGATCGGTGGCTCATGCGGCCAGCGCCCGAGTGCGGGCCTCCGTGTCGTGACGCATGGCCAGGGCGACGTTGATGTGGTCCGGCTCGACCTCATCGGCGCCGTGCAGATCCGCGATCGTGCGGGCCACCCGCAGGACGCGGTGGTGACCGCGGGCGCTCAGGCCGTCGCGGTCGTGCAGCTCGTACAGGCGGCGCTGGGCGGGAGCGGAGACCTGCGCGAGCTCACGCAGCATCGCGGCGGTCATCTGCGCGTTGTTCGTCGCTCCCGTGCCGCGCAGGCGGCGCAGGGCGCGGTCGCGCGCGGTGATCACCTCCGCACGGATGCTCGCCGACGACGGCGCCGTCTGGTCGCGCAGCGCCCGCGCGGATGGTCGTCCGACGTTGGCCGCGAGGTCGATGCGGTCCAGCAGCGGGCCCGACAGCCGGCGCCGGTGGCGCTCGCGCTCGGCGGGCGTGCACCGGCAGGCGGCGCCCTCCTGCCCGCAGTGGCACGGGTTCGCGGCGGCGATGAGCGTGCACTGCGTGGGGAAGGTCAGCACCCGCTGGCCGCGCACGACGACCACCCGGCCGTCCTCGAGGGGCTGGCGCAGGGCCTCCAGCGCCCGGCGGTTGAACTCGGGGAGCTCGTCGAGGAAGAGCACTCCGCAGTGCGCGAGCGTGATCTCCCCCGGCTGCGGCGTGGTGCCGCCGCCGATCAGCCCGGAGGCGGAGATCAGGTGGTGCGGGGCGCGGAAGGGCCGCTCGTGCACGAGGCCCCCGCCCTCGTGCAGGCCCGCGATCGAGTGGATGCGGGTGACCGCCAGCGCCTCCTCCTCGGTCATGGGCGGCAGGAGCGTCGGCAGGCGGCGCGCGAGCATCGTCTTCCCCGTGCCGGGCGGGCCGGTCATGAACAGGTTGTGGCCGCCCGCCGCGGCGACCTTCATCGCCCCGATGAGGTTCGCGTGGCCGCGCACGTCGGCGAGGTCCGGGGCGTCGGTCTCCGCCGGGCGCGGCGCTGCCGCGGCCGGCACGATCGGCTCGGCGGTGCCGCGCACGACCTCGACGGCGTGGCGGAGGGTCTCGGCGCCGAGCACCGTCAGCCCGTCGACCAGCGCCGCCTCCGCCGCCCGCGAGGAGGGCAGCAGCAGGCGCGGCAGACCGCACCGGCGCGTCCCCTCCCCCAGCGCGAGCGCACCGCGGATCGGCCGCAGATCGCCGCCCATGCCGAGCTCCCCGGCGACCGCGCAGCCCGCGAGAGGGTCGGCGTCGAGCTGCCCGCTGGCGGCGAGGACCGCGACGGCGATGGCCAGGTCGAAGTGGGGGCCGGCCTTGCGCAGGTAGGCCGGCGCGAGGTTGACCGTGATGCGCTTCTGCGGGAACTCGAAGCCGCAGTTGACGATCGCCCCGCGGACGCGCTCGCGCGCCTCGCGCACGGCCATGTCCGCCAGGCCGACGACGGTGAAGGCGGGCAGCCCGACGCGGATGTCGGCCTCGACGGTGACCCGGCGGGTGCCGACGCCGTCGAGGGCGAAGGTGGTGACGGCGGCGAGCATCAGAACGCGCCCTCCAGGTGGTCGAGGCCGACGAGGGCACCCGCCCGGTCGACCGTCACCCCGATCGCGTCGAAGCGCAGGTCCCGCGTTCGCGGGCGGTCCGGCGTCTCGGCCAGCCAGGCGGCTGCCATCGCACGGACCTGGCGCTGCTTCGCGGCGCCGAGGCTGTCCCACGGCGAGCCGGAGCCGGCCCGCCGCGTCTTGACCTCGACGAAGACGAGCGTGTCGCCGTCGACGGCGACGACGTCGATCTCCCCGAAGCGCGTCCGATGGCGCTGCGCGAGCACCGTGAAGCCGAGGCGCTCGAGATGGCGGGCGGCGTGCGCCTCGCCCGCCTTCCCCCGTTCGTGTCGCAGATCCGTGCCCATGGCCGAACCCTCCCGCCGAGGACCGTCACGGATCTACGAGCAGCGGTGACGAGTTCGTGCCGCCAGCGCACCAACTTCGCGCGGCCCGGGCGAACCGCGACCTAGAGCGCGAGCTGCGAGTAGGCCACCGACTGAAACGACCGCCGGTGCAGCGGCGAGATGCCGTGCGCCTCGATCGCGGCCCGGTGCTCCGGCGTCGAGTACCCCACGTGGGTCTCGAACTCCCAGTGGGGGTAGCGCTTCGCGGCCCGGTGCATGAACCGGTCGCGGGAGACCTTGGCGATCACCGACGCCGCGGCGATGGCCGCGGAGGTGGCGTCCCCGCCGACGACGTGGCGCTGCTCCCAGCCCGTGTCGGGCACCCGGAAGCCGTCCGACAGGCACAGACAGCCCGGCTCGCCAACGCGGCGCAGGGTGTCCGACAGCGCCGCGAGGTTCGTCTTGTGCAGCCCGAAGGAATCGATCCCGCGCACGCAGCGCGAGGTGACGGCGACGCGCATCGCCACCCGCATCACCTTCGGGAACAGCTCCGCGCGCATCTCGGGCGTGTGCTGCTTGGAGTCGTTGAGCGCGGTGAGCAGGCGCAGGTCGCGCAGCGTCAGCGCCTCGAGGTCGAACAGCACGGCCGCCGCGACGAGGGGCCCGGCGAGGCAGCCGCGGCCGGCCTCGTCGGCCCCGGCCACG
This sequence comes from uncultured Solirubrobacteraceae bacterium, assembly GCA_963726825.1. Lineage (GTDB taxonomy): Bacteria > Actinomycetota > Thermoleophilia > Solirubrobacterales > Solirubrobacteraceae > DATLGB01. Next base: position 1,507,639 of record CAVSDT010000002.1, read on the forward strand.
TAGCGGTGGCCGAGCGAGCGGTCGAACTTGAACAGGCGGGCCCCGCTGGAGCGGCGGCGGCGGGCCTTGCGACGCGCGGCGACCGCCACAGGACTAGAGCGTTCCGATGCGCTTGGGTGGCCAGTAGGTGGCGAAGGCGCCGCCGATGACCCACTTGTCGGGGACGGGGCCCCAGAAGCGGCTGTCGTCGGAGTCCCCACGGTTGTCGCCCATCATGAAGTAGTGGTCGGCCGGAACCGTGAAGGCGCGGCGGAAGGTGCACGCGTCGCCGTCGCAGGAGCGCATCTTGAGCTTGGCCTCCTGTGCGGCCTGCGACTTGCCGTTGAGGATCACGTGCCCGTTGCGCAGGCTGATCTTGTCACCCGGGCCGGCGACGACGCGCTTGACGAAGTTCGTCGACGAGCGGCGCGACTGCGGCTTGGGGCACATCTGGTCCTCGGGCTTGTCCGGTGCGCCGCACTGCTGCGCCTCGGCGCCGACGGGTGGGTGGAAGACGACGACGTCCCCCACCGAGGGCTTGGAGAAGCTGTGGCCGATCCGGTTGACGAGGATCCGCTGCCCGGTCACGAGCGTCGGCACCATCGAGGCGCTCGGGATCCGGTAGGGCTTGACCAGGAAGGCCTGGATGCCGAGCGCCAGCCCGAGGGCCACCACGACGATCACCACCAGCTCCAGCAGGGAACCGGAGGTGGACTGCTCCTGCTTCGCGGCCATGTCGGCGGCCGCGGTTACTTGTCGTCGGCGGCAGGCTCGGCGGCGGCGACGGGCGCGTCAGCCGCGCCTTCGCCATCGACCGGGGCCTCGACGGGCGTCGCCTCGTCGGCCGGCACGCCCTCGGCGTCGAGCCCACCGTCGGCGGGCGGCGCCGCGTTGGGGTCGTGGAGCAGCCCGGCCTCGACGACCTCCTCGGGACCGACGTAGCGGCGCTCGCGCACACGCGACGCCTTGCCGACGCGACCGCGGAGGTAGTAGAGCTTGGCCCGGCGCACGTCACCGCGGGCGGCGACCTCGATCTTCTCGATCTTCGGGGAGTGCACGGGGAACGTGCGCTCGACGCCGACGCCGAAGGACTGCTTGCGGACCGTGAAGGTCTCGCGGACGCCTTCGCCCTGGCGCTTGATCACGACGCCCTCGAAGACCTGCGTACGACGACGAGTGCCCTCCACGACCTGGAAGTGCACGCGAACGCGGTCGCCTGCCTGGAACTTGGGGACGCGCCGCAGTTGCTGGCGCTCGAGGGTGTCGATGACTGTGCTCATGGCGATGAAGAACCCGCGGAGACCAGGATGGTCTTCGTCGCGGGAGCGGGGTCGGACTGTAGCGCCTCGCTCAGGCCCCGCCGCGACGCCGGCTCTCGGCCAGACGCCACTCCCGCACACGGGCGTGGTGGCCCGAGAGCAGCACCTCGGGGACGTCCCAGCCCCCGTAGGAGGCCGGCCGGGTGTAGTGGGGGTACTCCGGCAGCCCGTCCAGCGCGGCCGAGAAGGACTCCTCCTCCGCCGATTCCGCGTGTCCCAGCGCGCCCGGGAGCTTGCGCAGGACGGCGTCCAACAGCACCATGGCCGGCAGCTCGCCGCCCGCCAGGACGTAGGGCCCGATCGAGACGCGGTCGGTGCAGAAGTGCTCGAGGATGCGCTCGTCGAAGCCCTCGTAGCGGCCGCACAGCAGCGTCAGCGCCGGCTCGGCGGCCAGCTCCAGCGCGAGCGACTCGTCGAGCATCCGGCCCGACGGCGTGAGCGCGACGACCCGGCGGGACGCCTGCACGTCGGCGCCGGCGACGCCGTAGCGGTCGCGCAGCGCGGCGTCCATGACGTCGACGCGCAGCACCATCCCCGCTCCCCCGCCGAACGGCGTGTCGTCCACCGAGCGCCCCGACAAGGTCGTGGATGCACGCGGGTCGACCGTGTCGACGGTCGTGCCGGACTCCAGCAGGTTGCGCACGTGGCGCTGCTCGAGGAACCAGTCGAAGGCCCCCGGGAACAGCGTGAAGACGTCGACGTCCACGCGTCAGGCCTCCCCGAGGAAGGCCAGGTCGACGTCGATGACGCCCGCCGCGACGTCGACGGACCGCACCGCGTCGTCGATGAGCGGGATCAGGAGCGCCCCGACCACGAGCACCTCGCAGGACGGGAGCGCGGTCACCCGCTCGACGACGCCGACGTCGCGCTCGCCGTCGCGGACGGCCAGGCCGACGAGGTCGTCGGCCCACCACTCGCCCTCGTCGAGCTCCGGGGCGTCCTTGCGATCGACCCACACGCCCTCGCCGCGCAGGGCGTCCACCGCGTCGCGCGTGGAGACGCCGACGAGCTTGAGCGTCGGACGCGTGTCGGTGCCGCCGCGGCGCTCGACCACGCGCGGCTCACCGGCCACGACCACCGTCTGCCCCTTCACGGGCAGCAGGTCGGCTTCCGGCCGGGTGACGTGGAAGGAGCCGTCGAGGGTGTGGCCGCGTCCGACGCGGCCGCACTCAATCGACGATGTCGACGAGGACCTTGCGGTCCTGTCGTGCGCCGGCGGCCTTGACGACCGTCCGGATGGCTGAAGCGGTTCGCCCGCCCCGCCCGATGACGTGGCCATAGTCGTCGTCACCCACCGAGAGCTCGAGGACGAGCGCCCCGGCCTCGTCGTCGAAGGACTCCACCTTGACCTCCCCCGGCTTGTCGACCAGCGACTTCGCGAGGTACTCGAGGAGGTCCTTGGGCATCGTGCGGCGTTAGGAGATGCCCTGCGTGCGCAGGAGCTTCTTGACGGCCGAGGACGGCTGGGCCCCACGCTCGAGCCAGTAGCGGACCCGATCCTCCTCGATGGAGATCGTCGACGGGTCGGTCTGCGCGTTGTAGCGGCCGACGGTCTCGATCGACCGGCCGTCGCGCGGGGAGCGCGTGTCAGCGACGACGACGCGCCACACCGGGTCCTTGCGCCCGCCGATGCGGGTCAGTCTGAGAGCTACAGCCACGTGGTTTCCAGGTCCTCGAAGGTCATGAGAGATCGACGGGTCAGCCTAGCGCCCGCGCATCAGGGCGCCGAGGTCGGGCATCTTGCCCTGCGACAGGCCGCGCATCATCTTGCGCATCCCGTCGAACTGCTTGACGAGCTGGTTGACCTGCTGCACCGTCGTGCCGGAGCCACGGGCGATGCGCGCGCGCCGGCGGCCCTTGATCAGGTCCGGGCGCCGCCGCTCCTCGGGGGTCATGGACAGGATGATCGCCTCGAGGCGGTCGAACTCCTTCTCGTCGACCTTGAGGTTCTTCATCTGCTGGCCGGCCAGCCCCGGCAGCATCCCGAGGAGGTTCTGCAGCGGGCCCATCTTGCGGATCTTCTTCAGCTGGGAGAGGAAGTCCTCGAGGGTGAACTCGTTGCGGCGCAGCTTGGCCTCGAGCTCCTTGGCCTCCTCCTCGTCGACGTTGCGCTCGGCCGTCTCGATGAACGTGAGCACGTCGCCCATCCCGAGGATGCGCTGAGCCATCCGGTCGGGGTGGAAGGCCTCGAAGTCACCGAGCTTCTCGCCCGTGGAGGCGAACAGGATCGGCTTGCCGGTGACCGCCTTGACCGACAGGGCGGCGCCGCCGCGGGCGTCGCCGTCGAGCTTGGAGAGCACCACGCCGTCGAACTGCGCCGTCTCGGCGAACTGCTCCGCGACGTTGACGGCGTCCTGGCCGGTCATCGCGTCGACGACGAGCAGCACCGTGTGCGGGCGGACGGCCTTCTTGATGTTCGCGAGCTCGGCCATCAGGGCCTGGTCGACGTGGAGGCGGCCGCTCGTGTCGACGATCAGCACGTCCTTGCCGTCGCGCTTGGCCTGGTCGAGCGCCCAGCGGGCGATGTCGACCGGGTCGCGGTCGGTCCCCTGCTCATAGACCGTCGCGCCCGCCTGGGCGCCGACGGTGATCAGCTGCTCGACGGCGGCCGGGCGGTAGACGTCGCAGGCGGCCACGCCGACGGACGACCCGTTGCGCTCCTTGAGGTGCTTGGCGAGCTTGGCCGTGGCCGTCGTCTTGCCCGAGCCCTGCAGGCCGGCCATCAGGATCACCGTCGGGGGCCGCGGCGAGAACGTGATCCCGGCGGCCTGACCCCCCATCAGGTTGGTCAGCTCCTCGTCGACGATCTTGACGACCTGCTGGCCGGGGTTGAGCTGCTTGGAGACCTCGACGCCCTCCGCCCGCTCCCGCACGGTGGCGGTGAACTGCTTGACGACCTTGAAGTTGACGTCGGCCTCCAGCAGCGCGAGGCGGATCTCGCGCATGGCCGTCTTGATGTCGTCCTCGGTCAGCGCGCCGCGCTGGCGCACGCCCGAGAGGGCACCCTGGAGCTTGTCGGAGAGGGAGTCGAACACGGGGGGTGCAGCGTACTCAGCCGAGCGCCAGCAACTGCCGGACCTCGGCGGCGGTCGCCGCACGGCCGCGGGTGACGTCGTCCCATGCGTAGCGCACCGGCAGCCGGCCCTCGAGCGTGCGCCGCCGGTCGCGCGCGCGGTCCTCGCGGTCGCGGTGCTCGTGCCAGCGCCGCCCGTCGAGCTCGACGACCAGCCGGCGGCCGGGCCAGGTGCAGTCGAGCAGGTCACCGCCGGCCAGCGTGCCGTTGACGAGCGGGACCGGCAGGCCGTAGCGACGGCACAGCCGGACGAAGCGCGCCTCGAGCTCGCTCAGGGTGTGCGCGAGGGCGGGGACGAGCTGGGCCACCTCCGCCCGGAAGGCCTTGGCGCCCCGCCGCCCCCGCATCCGCTCCACCAGGGGCTCGACGGCGATGGCGTGGCGCATCAGCCACTGCAGCGCCTGGCGCAGACGGCCGGGCGGGAGGTCCAGGACCGCGCGCTCGGGCACGACGCAGGCGAGGCCGCGGACGAGGGTGGCCTCCCCCACGCGCAGGTCGTCGGCGTGGCGGACGACACCGGCGGTGCGGCCACTGCGCGACCGCGGCGCGATCAGGTGCACCGGTCCTTGCCACGGCTCCGTCATCGCGCGCCAGCCGGCGGCCGACGGACCGGCGAGGACGGCGCCGGGACCGGCGGTGGCGAGCGCGAGCGCCTCCCGCTGCCCGGCCACGCCCGACCGGTGGCCGACGAAGTAGACCCCGACCCCCGCCGGGAGGAGGCGGCCGTCCCGGACGGCCCCGCGGATCTCGTGGCGCGACCACCCGAGCGCGAGGAGCTTGCGGTGGGAGACCAGGCCGTAGTGAGCCTCCGCCCACGCTGCGAGGACCCGAGATCGGTTCGAGGCCGCGCTGGGCGGTCCGAGACCGATCTCGCGAGAAGTGGTGACCATCGGCGCACCGTCCCGCGCCTGGGTGTCACCGAACAAGACGCGGGTGTCACAACATCCCGCGCCCGTCGCGAGATCGGTTCGAAGCCGCGCTGGGCGGCTCGAACCCGATCTCGCGGAGCGGCGGAGCTCGGTGGCCGGGGCCGCGGAGCTAGGTGGCCGGGGGCGGCGGGCTCGAGCTCTCCGGCGGCGCCGGCGGGATCTCCGGCTCGGCCACCTGGCGCATCGGGTCCGAGGCGCCCTCGGCGACCTCGGAGGCCTCCCGGGCCGCCGCGGCGGCCTCCTCGGCGTCCTTGCGCGCGGCCTCCGCAGCGGCCTGCGTCGCCGCGCTCGGCTGCGTGGGCGGGGAGACCGCCGGGGGCGGGAAGCCGCCCCCGCCGCCGCCACCGCCGATGTTGCCCAGTGCGCCGCCGATGTTGCCCAGCGCGGCGGAGAACTCGCTCGGGATGACGAAGATCTTGTTCGCCTCGCCGCGCGCGAGCTGCGGCAGCATCTGCAGGTACTGATAGGACAGCAGGCGCTCGTCCGGCGCGCCGGCGTGGATGGCGGCGAAGACGGTCTCGATCGCCTTCGACTCGCCCTCGGCCCGCAGGATCGCGGACGTCCGCGCACCCTCGGCCTTGAGCACCGCCGACTGCTTCTCGCCCTCGGCCGTGAGGATGGAGGACTGCTTGACGCCCTCGGCCGTGAGGATGGTGGCGCGGCGGTCGCGCTCGGCGCGCATCTGCTTCTCCATCGCCTCCTGCACGGTCCGGGGCGGCTCGACCGACTTGAGCTCGACGCGGTTGACGCGGATGCCCCACCGGCCCGTGGCCTCGTCGAGCACGGCGCGCAGCTGGCCGTTGACCGTGTCGCGGGAGGTCAGCGTCTCCTCCAGCGTCATGCCGCCGATGACGTTGCGCAGCGTGGTGACCGTCAGCTGCTCGATCGCCTGCAGCGGGTTGGCGACCTCGTAGGTGACCGCGCGCGGGTCCGTGACGGTGAAGTAGACGACGGTGTCGATCCCGACGACGAGGTTGTCCTCGGTGATGACGGGCTGGGGCGGGAACGAGACGACCTGCTCGCGCAGGTCGATCAGCGGCTTGACCCGGTCCACGAACGGGACGAGCAGCGCCAGTCCCGGGTCGAGGGTGCGCTGGAAGCGGCCGAGTCGCTCCACGACCCCGGCACGGGCCTGCGGGACGATCCGCACCCCGGCCGCGGCGACGAACAGCACGAACAGGATGACGACGATCAGGGCGATGACGCCTGCGGTCACGGGGACTCCCTCAGTTGGGTTCGGGTGGTGCGGCGGACGGCCACGGCTACTCGCTCACGACCGCGGTGGCGCCCTGGATCTCCATCACGAGGACGCGCTGGCCGGGCTCGAGGGTCTCGCCGCCGAACGACCGCGCCGTCCAGGTCTCGCCGTCGAGCTTGACGGTGCCCCCGTCGACGGTGACCCGGTCGACCACGAGCGCCTGCTGCCCGACGAGGGCCGCCGTGCCGGTCTTCAGCCGGCCCGGCGTGCGCAGGTGGTTGCGGGCGATCGGCCGCAGCAGCGTGAGGGCGAGCACCGAGACGACCAGCGCGACGATCAGCGCGACGGCCGTGCCGAGGCCGACGAGGGCGACGACGGCGGCGGCGAGCGCGCCGAGGGCGAACGGCGCGAGGAAGAAGCTCAGCGACAGCATCTCGCCGACGCCGAGCGCCGCCGCGATGATCAGCCAGACGACCCAATCCTCCATCTACGAGAAGATACCGGTATGACCAGGGCCCACCCCGCTCGTCCCGGCGGCTTCCGGCCGCCGACGGACTCGGTCCTCGACGGCGAGCGGATCGAACTCGCCCCGCTGGCGGCGGAGGCGTCGCGCCGGCACCTGACGCGTCACCCCGAGGACGTCGAGACCTACGGCACGGAGCTCGCGTGGGCCTGGTGCACCCACGACCTGACCTGGGTGCTGTCGTGGGCCTTCATGGAGCATGCGGGCCTCGACGACCTGTCGAAGCAGATGCGGTGGCTGGCGACGGTGCTCGGCTCGCGGGAGTACCCGGTCGAGAACCTCGCCGACGCCCTGCAGGAGTGCGGCGACGTCGTGCGCGAGGCCCATCCGGGCGCGGGCCCGGTCGGCGACCGCCTCCGGGCCGTCGCCGAGGAGATCCGGCCCGGCTAGAGCACGTCCTCCAGCGCCAGGATGCGGCGCAGGATGGCGACGCTCGAGGCGTACGTGGAGTCCATGCCGTAGTAGTCCATCCCCCGGGCCCCGAGCGTGCGCGCCTGGGTGTAAGGGGTGTCGGAGGCGTAGTGGACCATCCCGAAGTCCACGGGGAGCTTGGAGAAGTTGACCGACTCGCCCGCCGGATGGCGCTCGGCCTCGGCGATCTCGTAGACGGCGTTGGCGAACGGGCCCGCCTCCATCTCCACCACCGTGAACGCCTCGGCGTAGTAGAAGTCGAGGTAGGACCGGTTCTGCAGGAACGTCGACTTGACCGTCACCGACCGCTGGTTGTCCAGGCCCGAGCCGAAGATCAGGTACGGCTGGATGTCGGCCACCGTGAACGCGTTGTCGAGCCAGAACGTGTTGCCCGAATGCTCGTCGTGGACGACGCTCGAGATCATCACGTCGCCGACGTCGGCGTTGAGCGTCGCGGCCTTGCCGAGCACGTAGACGCCCTTCAGCGCGCTCTGGGAGATGCCGACCTCGCGCAGGATGTAGTAGGCGGCGAGGCCGAGCGGGTACTCGACGTTGACGATCCGGGCGTTGGAGGCGGCGAGCTTCTCGCGGTCCACGGCGCCGAGGCGGGGATCGAGGCCGTCGGGGTCGAGGCGGGCGAGGTCGATCACCTGCGCGGAGACCCGCAGCGCCGTCTTGGACGTGAGGTGGCGGACGCCCACGGCGTGCTCGGCCTGCCGCCGCGCCGCGCCCTGCGCCTCCTCGTTGGCCGTGAACCAGCCCCGGGCGCCGTAGTAGAGGAAGTTCGCCCACGACGAGCCGTGCGTGCGGCCGGCCTCGAAGCGGTCGAGCTCGTCCTTGAGCTCCGGCGGGCCGTCGACGCGGACCCAGTCGACGATCGCGGACTCGTGCGAGCGGGCGTAGCTCGTGAGCAGGTTGACGATCGAGTGGGTGTTGGAGGAGACGAAGTACGTCGGCTGGTCCTGGGCGCCGAGCTCGGTCTCCACCGGCTCCCACCAGCGGCGCGTCAGCCGGGCGTAGCCCACCTCGGACCCGCCGAGCAGCTGCACCCGGAGGTTCATCCGCCGCTCGCGGACCTCGAGCAGGCGCGTGCTGGTGTCCCCGCCCCAGGCCTCGTCCAGGCGCTCCCAGTCCGCCGCGGTGCCGCCCAGCATCTCGGCGGCCTGCGCGGCCGACGCGGGGACGTCTGAGTGCGCGCGCAGCCGGGCGCGGATCTTGTTCCACTCGATCTGGTAGGCGACGAGCGTCGGGACGACGTCGTCGAGGTCGGAGGTCGAGGCCAGCAGCATCGCCAGGCGCCCCTCCCCCGCGTCGTACCAGTGGCGGCGCCGGGCGGGGGCCTCCAGCGGCGGCCACGCGTCGATCCCCGTCAGGCCCGCCCGCACGAACTGCTCGCGCTCCTGCCCCATCACGACCAGGCGGGCCCGGTGGATGACGTCCGGCAGGCGCCGGGTGGCGTAGATGAAGGCGCCCAGGTCGGGCTCCTCCGAGGCGGCCAGCCCGTGCATCGACGGGTTCATCGACCGGTGGGCGGACTCGAGCACCCGCAGCAGCGTCTCGCCCGAGGAGCGCAGCAGCGTCGTGTAGGTGCGGTGGTAGAGCTCGACCTCGTCGGAGGTCATGCCGGCGGCCTGGCGCATGGAGGCCCCCATCGGAGCGGTCGGCACGCGGAGCCCTGGCATCCCTCGAACCTACAACCCGCCGGTCAGCGCTCGTACGGGATGCCGTCGGCCGCCGGCGGTCGCGAGCGGCCGACGAGGCCGGCGACGGCGACCAGCGTCAGGACGTACGGCAGCGCCTGGAACAGCGTCGCGGCCGACGGCGACAGCGCCGGCAGGCGGAACGCGAGCGCCGTCGAGGCGCCGAACAGCAGCGCGGCGCCGAGCGCGCCGACGGGGTGCCAGCGGCCGAAGATCACCGCGGCGAGCGCGATGAAGCCCTTGCCGGCCGAGACGTTCTGGCTGAAGGAGTTCAGGAAGCCGATCGTCAGGGCCGCGCCGCCGAGGCCCGCGAGCATCCCGGAGGCCATCACGGCCAGGTAGCGGGTGCGCACGACGGAGATGCCCGCCGTGTCGGCGGCCAGCGGGTTCTCCCCGACCGCCCGGTGGCGCAGGCCGGCCGGGGTGCGGAACAGGTAGAGCGTCGTCACCGCGACGAGGATCAGCGACACCCACACGAGCAGGTCGAGCTGCTTGAACGCGTCGCCGAAGAACGGGATCGCCCCGATCGGGAGCGTCACGTCGGGGACCTGCGCGAGGTCGCTCGGCGTGCCCTGGTCGCCGTAGATGCGCACGAACAGGTACCCCGTGCCACCGAGCGCGAGGAAGTTGATCGCCGTGCCCGACACGATCTGGTCGGCCTTCAGGGAGACCGCGAAGACCGCATGGAGCAGGCCCACGAGCCCGCCGGCGACCAGTGCCGCGACGACGCCCGCGACCCAGCCGTTGCCGATGTCGGCGCCCCAGGCGGCGAAGAACGCGCCGACGAGCAGCATCCCCTCCAGGCCGATGTTGACGACGCCCGCGCGCTCGGAGACGACGCCGCCGAGCGCCGTGAGGATCAGCGGCGCGGCGTAGCGCAGCATCGCCGCGGCGATCGAGGACCAGACGAAGACGCGGGCGAGCTTGCCCTCGTCGGCGCCGGAGAAGACGATCGCCAGCACGATCGCGACGACGGCGAAGCCGATCGCGGTCCAGCCGAAGCGCGTCTCGCCCAGGGTGAGCGCCCGCACGGCGAGCGCGGCGGCCGCGACGCCGACGATCACGGACGGCACCGGCGTGGAGAGGCCGATCGGCGGCAGCACGACGTAGACGGCCAGCGCGGCGAGCGCCAGCGACAGGAGGGTCAGGCGGCGGGGGGTCATGTCCGGCCTCCCCCGGCCATGCGCACGCGCAGGCCGAGCAGCTTCGTCGCGATCACGGGCGCCGACACCAGCAGGACGATCAGGCCCTGGATGATCAGCGTCAGGTTGGAGGCCAGGTCGGGCGAGAACACGCTCGGATCGAGGTTGCGGTCCGACGTGCCGTTGACGAGCGCGCCGAACAGCAGCGCGGCGACGAGCGTCCCCGCGGCCGTGTTGCGCCCGAGGAGGGCGACCGCGATCCCCAGGAACCCGATCTGTGAGATCTGGATGTCGTTGGTGGCGACGCGGTACTGCCAGCCGAGCACGTCCATCGCCCCGGCGAGGCCCGCCAGCAGGCCGCAGATCGCCATCGCCTTGACCTGCTGGCGACCGGCCGAGATGCCGCCGTACTCCGCGGCGTCGGGGCTGAAGCCGACGGCCTTGACCTCGAAGCCGAGCACGGAGCGGTTCAGCAGCACCCACACGACGAGCGCCGCGCCGATGGCGATGAAGAGGCCGACGTGCGCGGCCTGGAGCTCGGGGATCCCCCAGAAGGTGGGCAGGCGCGCGGCCTTCGCGATCTCCGCCGACACGGGGACGGACGGCTGCTCCGGGTCCTGCAGCGGCCCGCCGAGGCCGAACAGGAACGACCCGATCGCGATCGCGATGTAGTTGAGCATGATCGTCGAGATCACCTCGTTGGCCCCCGTCGTCGCGCGCAGGAAGCCCGCGATGCCGGCCCACACGGCGCCGGCGGCCATCGCGCCGAGGATCGCGACGACGACGTGCGCGAACCCCGGGAGGCCGTCGAGGCGCGTGCCGAGGAAGACCGCGGCGATCGCGCCCATCGTGTACTGGCCCTGGCCGCCGATGTTGAACAGGCCCGCGCGGAAGGCGAACGCGACCGCGAGGCCGACGAGGATCAGCGGCGTCGTGAGCACGAGCGTCTGCTGCAGGTTCGCCGCGGCGGTGATGCGGTCGTCGGAGGAGATCCACGGGAACAGCCAGTTGAAGCCCGTCCCGTTGAAGATCGCCTGGTAGGTCGAGAACGGGTTCTTGCCGGAGGCGAGGACGACGAGCCCACCGGCGAAGAACGCCAGCAGCGCGGTGATGACCGGCGCGAGGATGCCCCCGCCGCGCATGAAGCCGCCGAGGCGCGAGGCGACCGTCGAGCTGCCGCCCTCGGGGGCGTCAGGGGCGGGCGCGCTCACGGGGCGTCGTCCTGGCGATGCCCGCCGCCCGTCATCGCGAGGCCGAGCTCCTCGTCGGTGGCGTCGGGGCCGAACTCGCCGACGATCCGGCCGTCGGAGATCACGAGCAGGCGATCGGAGACGTTGCGCAGCTCCTCGAGCTCGAGCGAGACGAGCAGGACGCCGCGGCCCTTGTCGCGCTGCTCGAGCAGCCGGCGATGGACGAACTCGATCGCCCCGACGTCCAGGCCGCGGGTCGGCTGCGCCGCGATCAGCACCTGGGGGTCCTGCTCGAGCTCGCGGGCGATCACGACCTTCTGCTGGTTGCCGCCCGAGAGCGACGAGGCGAGCGTGCCCGTCTCGCCGCCGCGGACGTCGTAGTCCTTCAGCCGCGGCGCGGCGAGCGCGCGCATCCGCTTCGGCGACAGCCAGCCCATGCGGGCCAGCGGCGGCTTGCGGTACTCGCGCATCGCGAGGTTCTCCGACAGGTCGAAGTCGAGCACGAGGCCGCGGCGGTGGCGGTCCTCGGGGATGTGGCCGACGCCCGCGGCCAGCGAGTCGTTGACGCCCTTGCCGGCGATGTCGGCGCCCGCGACGCGGACGGTGCCCGCCGTCGGCGAGCGCAGGCCGGTGATGCACTCCACGAGCTCGGACTGGCCGTTGCCGTCGACGCCGGCGATCCCCACGACCTCCCCCGCGCGGACGGTGAGCGACAGGCCGTCGACGGCGGGAAGCCCGCGATCGTCGGCGACGTGGAGGTCCTCGATCTCCAGCAGCGGCTCGGCGGGCGTCGACGCGTGCTTGTCGAGGCGGAAGAGCACCTCGCGGCCGACCATCAGGCGCGCGAGCTCGGGCTCGGTGGCCCCGGCGGCGTCGAGCGTCGCGACCTTCCTGCCGCGCTGCAGCACGGTGATGCGATCGGCGACGTCGAGCACCTCCCCCAGCTTGTGGGAGATGAACACGATCGCGGTGCCGCGCTCCTTGAGGCTGCGCAGGACGGCGAAGAGCTCCGCCGACTCCTGGGCGGTCAGGACGGCGGTCGGCTCGTCGAGCACGAGCACGTCGGCGCCGCGGTAGAGCGCGCGCAGGATCTCCACGCGCTGCTGCGCGCCGACCGTGATGTCCTCGACCTTCGCGTCGGGGTCGACCGCCAGCCCGTACTTCGACGAGAGCTCCAGCACCCGGGCGCGGGCGGCGGAGCGGTCCAGCAGCGGGCCGCTCTTGGGCTCGGCGGCGAGGACGATGTTCTCGGCCACCGTCATCACCGGGATCAGCATGAAGTGCTGGTGGACCATCCCGATCCCGCGGTGGATGGCCTCCGAGGGCGAGCCGATCCTGACCGGCTCGCCCTTGAGGAGCATCTCGCCCTCATCGGGCTGGTGCAGCCCGTAGAGGACGTTCATGAGGGTGGACTTGCCGGCCCCGTTCTCGCCGAGGAGCGCGTGGACCTCGCCTGCTCGCAGGTCGAGGTCCACGCGGTCGTTGGCGACGAGCGACCCGAAGCGCTTCGTCACGCCCCGCAGCTCGAGGGCCGGCACGTCCGTCATGGCTGGCGTTCCCGCCGACCTCGGGGCTAGTTGCCGCCGACCTCCGTCGGGATGTCGGCGATCTTGCCGTCGATGATGTCCTGCTTGGCCGTGTCGACCTGGTCGGTGTACTTCGCGCCGTCGGAATCGGTCTTGCCGATGCCGACGCCGTCGGACTTGAGGTCGAAGACCGTGTCCTTGCCGACCGGCTGGTCGCCGGACTGGGCGGCCTTGACCGTCTGCACGACCGCCGCGTCGATCCGCTTCAGGGCCGAGGTCAGCACGTAGTCGCCGAGGTAGGCCTGATCGGCGTCGACGCCGATGCCCTTCTGGCCCTTCTCCTTGGCCGCGTCGAGGGCGCCGAGGCCGCACTGGCCCGCCACCTGGAAGACGACCTGGGAGCCCTGGGCGATCTGGTCGAGGGCGATCTCCTTGCACTTCGCCTGGTCGACGAAGTCCTGGGAGTAGCCGTTGAGCGTCTCGATGCCGGGGTTGGCCTTCTTCGCCCCGGCCTGGTAGCCGGCGATGTAGCCGTCGACCGGCGGGATCTTCTGCCCGCCGACGGAGGAGATGACCTGCTTGCCGCCCTTGTCCTTGACGTAGAGGCCGGCCAGTGTCCCGGCGAGGTAGCCCGCCTGGTTCTCGGCGAACAGGAGGCCCTCCACGTTCTTGGGCTTCGTCTTCATCGCCGCCTGCGAGGAGTCGATGATCGCGAACTTCGTCTTGGGGAACTGCCCCGCGACCTTCTCGGTGGCCTCGGCCATGAGGAAGCCGACGGCGAAGACCACGTCGTAGTTCTGGCGGGCCAGCGTGGAGAGGTTCGGGACGTAGTCCGCGTTGGACTTCGAGGTGATGACGCGAACGTCGACGCCGAGCGAGGACTTGGCCTCCTTGAGGCCCTTGTAGGCCGAGGCGTTGAACGAGCGGTCGTTGAGACCACCGATGTCGGTGACCATGGCGACCTTCAGCTTCTTCTCGCCTGATGACGAGGACGACGAGCTCGAGCTGCTGCTCGACGAGTCGTCGGAGCCGCAAGCGGCGACGACGAGCGCGAGAGCCGACAGGACGAGGATCGCGAGCCCTCGGAGGGAGGTCCGGTGCTGCACGGTGTGAGTCTCCTTTTGACTGGACCCGGTATGGGTTCGGCGTGAACCTACCTGCCGTACCGGCTGAATGGGAAGCTCAGCTTCCCGCTAGGAGCGAGCTCTTGAGCTCGTCTTCAGCGAAGGATGCCTCCAGCGCCGTCCGGGTGATGACCGCGAGCTCCTCCTCGCTGAACCCGAACCGCTTGCGCGCGACGGCGTACTCGCCCCCGATGGTCGCGCCCCACCAGGGCGGATCGTCGGATCCGAGGGTCACCCGGACCCCCGCGTCGAAGAGGGCCCGCAGGGGGTGCGACGCCCAGTCGCCGAAGACCCCGAGCACGAGGTTCGAGGTCGGACACACCTCCAGGACCGTCCCGCGCTCGGCGAGCTCGGCGACGAGCGAGGGGTCCTCGATCGCGCGCACGCCGTGGCCGATCCGGGTGACCCCCGGCAGTGCCAGGGCCGCGCGGACGGACTCCGGCCCGCCCCACTCCCCGGCGTGCGCGGTGCAGCCGAGGCCGCCCTCGGAGGCGATGGCGAACGCGCGGTCGAACGGCTCGGGCGGGTATCCGGCCTCGTCCCCGGCGATGCCGAACCCGACGACGTAGGGATGCGGGTTGGCGAGGGTGCGCTCGGCGACCTTCTCGGCCGCCTCGACGCCGAAGTTGCGCACGCAGGTCATGATCACCCGAGCCTCGATGCCCGTGTCGTTGCGCGCGTCGTCGATGCCGCGGGCGAGCGCGAAGACGTGCTCGGCGTCGCTGAGCCCCGCGAGGGCCGCGTGGTCCGGGGACGCGGTCAGCTCGACGTAGACGGCGCCCTCGTCGTGGCAGCGCAGCAGGTACTCGTGGACGATCTCGCGGTAGTCCTCGGCCGTCTTGAGCAGCCCGACGGTCTCGTCGAAGAGCTCGAGGAAGTGCAGGAAGTCCCTCCACGCGTACCTGTCCCCATCCCCGATGATCCCCGGCGGGACGTCGAGCTTGTTGCGGCGGGCGATCCGCCGCATCAGCGCCGGGGTCGCCGTCGCCTCGAGGTGGACGTGGAGCTCAGCCTTGGCAGTCATACGCGGTCCTGATCCGGTCTGCGGCGCGGTGGGCGCTCGCGTCGTCGCGGGCGTGGATGGTGCACAGCCGGCCGGCGTCCTCGCCGAGGCCGGCGACGTCGGTGAGGCCGACGGCATGGTCGACCGGCGCGTCCTCGCGCACCCGGCCGCCACCGAGCTCGACCACGGCGAGGCCGACGGCGCGGACGTCGATGGCCGAGACGGTCCCCGCGCCCGACACCTCGACCTGGATCGGGGCGCGCGGGAGGTGCTTGTCCGGGTGCTCGACGAGGTCGGCGGGGCCGCCCAGGGCGTCGACCATGCGCTGGAAGCGCTCCGCCGCGGCGCCGCTCGCCAGCGCCGCCTCGGGGTCCGCGTCGATGCCCCCGAGCTCCAGCAGCGCGCGGGTGAGGTCCAACGTCACCCGGCGCAGGCGCGGCTCGACGGGGTCCCCGCGCAGGAACTCGATCGACTCGAGCACCTCCACGGCGTTGCCGGCGCTGCGCCCGAGCACCTGGTCCATGTCGGTGAGCAGCGCGCGGCAGCGCAGGCCCGCCCCGGCGGCGACGGCTTCCAGCGAGTCCGCCAGCTCGCGCTCGCGTCCGGGGAGGAAGGCGCCCGAGCCCGTCTTGACGTCGACGACGAGCCCGTCGAGCCCCGCGGCCAGCTTCTTGGACAGGATGGAGGCGGTGATGAGCGGGATCGACTCGACGGTGGCGGTCGCGTCGCGCAGGGCGTAGAGCCGCCTGTCGGCCGGGGCGATCTCACCCGTCTGACCGATCACCGCGCAGCCGGCGGCATCGATCGCGGCGCGCAGCGTGGCCTCGTCGGGCTGGGAGACGTAGCCCGGGATGGCGTCGAGCTTGTCCAGGGTCCCGCCCGTGTGGCCGAGGCCGCGGCCGGAGATCATCGGGACGGCCGCGCCGCAGGCCGCCACGAGCGGGGCGAGGACGAGGCTGACCTTGTCCCCCACGCCGCCCGTGGAGTGCTTGTCGAGGACGGGCACGTCGAGGTCCCAGGCCAGCACCGACCCTGAATCGCGCATCGCCACGGTGAGGTCGGCGGTCTGCGCGGGCGTCGAGCCCTTGTTGGAAGGCGGCCATCGCCCAGGCGGCCACCTGCGCGTCGGAGAGCTCGCCGCCGGTGATGCCGGCCACGAGCTCGCCGATCTCGCCCGTGGACAGCTCGCCGCCGTCGCGGGTGCGGCGGATCAGCTCCTGCGGGAGCGTCACACCGTGCTCAGCAGGTCGTCGAGGAGGCTGGAGGCGCCGATGCGGAACGTCTCCGGGCTCGTCCATCCCTCCCCGAGGACGTCCTCGGCCAGGCTGACGTAGGCGTCGGCGTCCTGCGCGGTCCGCACGCCGCCGGAGGCCTTGAAGCCGCCGTGGCCCGCCGAGCGGATCGACTCGAGCATCACGCGGGCGGCCTCGGGCGTCGCGCCCCGGCCCTGCTTGCCCGTCGAGGTCTTGACGAAGTCGGCGCCGTGCGCGAGCGCGGCGTCGGAGGCGTCGCGGACGGCCGAGAGGTCGGGGAAGGACCCGCTCTCGAGGATCACCTTCAGCCGTCCGGGCGTCGCCTTGCGCACGGCGTCCAGGACCGCGAGGGCCCCGTCGTGGTCGCCGTCCAGCCAGGCGCGCCACGGCAGCACGACGTCGACCTCGTCCGCGCCCGCCTCCACGGCGAGCCCCGCGTCGCGGACCGCGGCGTCGGTGTCCAGCGCGCCGTCCGGGAAGTTCGCCACGGCTGCGACGGCGATGCCGGTCCCGTCGAGCTCGCGCACGCACTGCGCGACGTAGGCGGGGTAGACGCAGACGGCGGCGACGTTGCCGCGCGGCGACTGCGCCCGGTCGCACAGGTCCGCGATCTCCGTCTCCGATTCGGAGCCCGTCAGCGTCGTGAGGTCCAGCATGGTGATGGTGCGCTCGATCGGGGCGGTCATGCGAGATCCTCCAGGAAGCGGCCGAGGACACGGGTGAAGTTCGCCGCGCCGCGCTCGGCGCCGGCCAGCGTCTGCGCGTGCGACAGCGGCTCGTCCGACATGCCCTCGGCGAGGTTGGTCACGTTGGCGACGGCGGCGACGCGCAGCCCGCAGTGCGCGGCGGCGAGCGCCTCGGGGACGGTCGACATGCCGACGAGGTCGGCGCCGAGCGTGCGGAAGGCGCGGATCTCGGCGGGGGTCTCGAACGTCGGGCCGGTGACCGCGAGGTAGACGCCTTCCGCCAGGGGGACCGCGACCGCGTCGGCGGCAGCCCGCAGGCGCGCGCGCAGGTCGGCGTCGTAGAGGCCGGCCAGCGGCGGGAAGCGCGGGCCCAGCGCCTCGTCGTTGGGTCCGATCAGCGGGTTGGTGCCCTGGAGGTTGATGTGATCGGCGAACGCGACGAGCGACCCCGGAGGGTTGGCGGCGTCGAGGGACCCGGCGGCGCAGGTGAGCACGACGGTCTCGCACCCCATCGCTCTCAGGGTGCGCACGGGCGCCGCGATCTCGGACCCGTTCGACCCCTCGTAGACGTGGGCGCGGCCGGCGAGTGCGACGACGGGCGTCCGCCCGTGCAGGCCGACGACGAGCCGGCCGGCGTGCCCGCCGACGGAGGGCGGGCGAAAGCCCGGCAGCTCGGTGTAGGCGAGCGAGACGGCGTCCTCGAGCGCGTCCGCGACGCCGCCGAGGCCGGAGCCGAGGACGACCCCGACGCGCGGACGCAGGTCGGTGCGCTCGAGGACGCGGGCGGCGGCGGCCGCGGCGTCCTCGCGGGCGGCAGGTGGACCGGCGGCGTGGAAGGTCATCACGGGAGGTCCTCCGCGGCGAAGGCGTGGGGGAACAGCTCGGCGAGCGTGAGCGTCTGGCGTACCCGCTCGCCGTCGGCGACGTGGACGAGCAGGCCCGGGCCGCCGAACTCCTTCAGGCGCTGGCGGCAGCCGCCGCACGGGGTGACGCCGAGCGACGAGGCGACGACGACCTCGCTCACGCGGCGTCCGCCGGCGGTCGCCATGGCGGCCAGGGCGCTCGCCTCGGCGCAGTTGCCCTGCGGGTAGGCGGCGTTCTCGACGTTGGCGCCGGCGTAGACCCGGCCGTCGTCGGCGCGGACCGCCGCGCCCACCTGGAGCGCGGAGTAGGGCGCGTAGGCGTGATCCATCGCCGCGCGCGCGGCGGCGAGGAGCTCGGGGTCGGCCTGGGGCGCGAGCGCGTCGGAGTAGGAGCCGGGGCGCAGGTCGGCGTCCACGACGCCGAGCGCGGAGCGGAGTGCTGCGACCTCGGCGGCCGCGGTCGCGTCGTCGGTGCCCGCGCCGACGACCCCCTCGAGCTCGAGGTGCGGCTCGAGGCCGTCGACGTCGTCGAGGTGGATGCGCACGCAGCCATGGAGCAGCAGCCGCCGGCGCTTGGCCACGACGACCTTGACGCCGGCGGTGGCCTCGAGGCCGGCGCGGGCCACGTCGGGGTCCGCGACGCCGATCAGGTGGTAGGCGGAGACACGGGCGGCGGACTCGTCCGGGCGCGCGTAGGCGATCAGCGTCGCGGTCCGGCCCGGCCCCTCCCCCTCCTCGCGCAGCTTCAGCCGGCCGCGGGGAACGGCGAAGTAGGTGTCGCGCTGGACGAGCACCCCCTGGTCCTGCGCGCCGGCGGCCAGCGCGGCGGCCAGCGTGGCGGCCGGGTCGCGGTCGACGGCCTTGAGCTCGACGTTTCGGCGGGGCGCGGACACGGGCGAGGCGCAAGCTAGTAGACGCCGGGGCGGCTGGCCAGCCGGCCCGGTGCGGTCCGGCGCTGCCCCTGACGCCGCGCTAGGTTCGCCGCACCGTGAGCGACGCCCTGCATCCCCGCCTGACCGTGGTCGACCATCCGCTCGCCCAGCGCCATCTCGCGGTGCTGCGCGACAAGCGGACGCCGTCGCCGACCTTCCGCGCGACGCTGCAGGACGTCTCCGTCGTCCTCCTCTACGAGGCGCTGCGCGACCTGCGCGTCGACGTGGGGACCGTCGAGACCCCGCTGGAGACCGCCCCCGCCGGCCGGCTCGCCGACGACGTCGTGGTCGTCGCGATCATGCGCGCCGGCCTCGGCATGGTCGACGGCGCGCTGCGCGTCGTCCCCGAGGCCCGCGTCGGCCACATCGGCGTCTACCGCGACGAGGAGGCGCTCAAGCCGGTCAACTACTACGAGTCCCTGCCCCCGGCTCTCGGCGGCTCGGACCTGATCGTCGTCGACCCGATGCTCGCGACGGGCGGCTCCGCCGTGCACGCGCTCGACGTCGTCAGGGAATCCGGCCCGCGCAACCTGCGCTTCGTCTGCCTCGTCGCCGCGCCCGAGGGCATCCGCGCGCTGGCGGACGCGCACCCGGACGTCCCGGTCACCACCGCGGCGGTCGACGACCGCCTCGACGAGAACGGCTACATCCGGCCGGGCCTCGGCGACGCGGGGGACCGGCTGTACGGCACCACCTAGGCCGCGGTCAGCAGCGCCTTGGAGAAGTCGTCGGCGTCGAACGGGCGCAGGTCCTCCAGCGCCTCGCCGATGCCGATCAGCTTCACGGGGATCTTCAGCTCGTTGGCGATCGCGAGCGCGATGCCGCCCTTGGCGGTGCCGTCGAGCTTGGTGAGGACGATGCCCGTGACGTCGACGGCCTCGCCGAACAGCTTGGCCTGACGGAGGCCGTTCTGCCCGGTGGTGGCGTCGACGGTCATCAGCGTCTCGTGGGGCGCACCCGGCAGCAGCTTGGTGATGACGGCCCGGATCTTCGTCAGCTCGGCCATCAGGTTGTCCTGCGTGTGCAGGCGGCCCGCCGTGTCGACGATGACGACGTCGGCGCCGATCTCCTGCCCGTGCTTGACGGCGTCGAAGGCGACGGCACCGGGGTCGGAGTTGGGCTTGCCCTTGACGAACTCGCAGCCGGAGCGTCGCGCCCATTCCTCGAGCTGCTCGACGGCGGCGGCGCGGAAGGTGTCGGCCGCGCCGACGACGACCGTCTGGTCGAGCTCGTTGCGCAGGTGCCACGCGAGCTTGCCGATCGAGGTCGTCTTGCCCGTGCCGTTGACGCCGACGACGAGGATCACCGTGGGCGACGGGCGCAGGTCGATCGTGTCGGCGCCGGTGCGGGCGATCTGGGCGAGCAGCTCCGCGAGCCGGCCCGACAGCGCCTCGCCGCCGACGAGCGTGCCGTCCTCGGCCTCCTGCTCGAGCTGGGCGACGACCTGGGCGGTGGTCTGCGCGCCGACGTCGGCGTAGATCAGCGCCTCCTCGAGGCGCTCCCAGGTCTCCTCGTCGAGGTCGCCCTGGAACAGCGTGGCCTGGACCTCCGCCTGGAGGGCCTCGCGCGTCTTGCGCATGTTGGAGCGCAGGCGGCGGAAGAAGCCCTGGCGCTCCTCCTCGCGTTGGGGGCTCGCGGCGGCTGCGGACGCGCCGTTCTCGGTCAGGAAGAGGTCGAACCAGTCACGTGCCATGGCGGTCGGGGACAATAGGTGGCGATGCCTGAGGTCCGCACCATCCCCGCCGACTCCGCCGACGCCCTGGCGCTGGTCGACGGCATGCTCGCCGCCCTGCTCGAGACCTACGGCTCGTTCGACCACGGCGCGGGTCCCTCGGCGGTGCCCGAGGACTTCTCGCCGCCGGGCGGATGCTTCCTCGCGCTCTACGACGACGACGGGACGCCGCTGGCCGGGGGCGGGATCAAGCGCCTCGACGCCGAGACCGGTGAGCTCAAGCGCATGTTCGTCGTCCCCGAGGCGCAGGGCCGTGGGCTCTCGCGCGTGCTGCTGGCGGCCCTGGAGGACGCCGCGCGCGAGCTCGGCTACCGCCGCCTGCGGCTGGACACCGGCAGCCGCCAGCCGGCCGCACGGCACCTTTATGTCAGCGCGGGATACTCGGACATCCCCGATTACAACGCCAACCCCTACGCGACGTACTGGGGAGAGAAGACCCTGTGAGCACGCCAGCCAGACGCCCGAACCTCAGCGATGACCGGATCCGCGGCCTGGTGCTCGTGGGGGCGATGGTCGTCGTGATGTGGGCCGTGGAGGTCGTCAACAGCATCGACTCCTACGGGCTCAACGTCGACGGCGGGATCCTTCCCCGGCACCTCGACGGGCTCGACGGCGTCCTCTTCGCGCCGTTCCTGCACGCCTCCTGGTCGCACCTGATCGGCAACACGATCCCGTTCGTGATCCTCGGCGGCGTGCTGGCGCTCTCGGGCCTGGCCCGCGTGATCCTCGTGACCGCGATCGTGGCGGTGGTCGGCGGCCTCGGCACGTGGCTCGTGGCGCCGTCGAACACGGTCCACATCGGCGCCAGCGGCCTCGTGTTCGGCTACGCCGCCTTCATCGTCGCCCGCGGCGCCCTCCCACCCCGCAGCCTGCTGCAGATCGCCGCCGGCCTGATCGTCGTCGTCGTGTGGGGCACGACGCTCCTCTCCGGCCTGGCGCCGCAGGACGGCATCTCGTGGCAGGGCCATCTGTTCGGCGCGCTCGGGGGCCTGCTCGCGGCCTTCCTGCTGTCCAAGCGTGCACCGCGGGCCCGACCGCCGGCGGCGCCGTCGGGCCGCGGCCGCGGTGGCGCCGGGCCGGGCGGGCGCAAGACCCCCGAGCAGCTGCTCGAGGAGCTCAAGGCGATCTAGGGCCCTACGCCGCAGCGGGCTGCTCGGCCTCGCGCGGCAGCTTGCGCGAGACGACCTTCGAGACGCCGTTGCCCGCCATCGAGACGCCGTAGAGGCAGTCGGCGGCCTCCATCGTGCGCTTCTGGTGGGTGACGACGATGAACTGGGCCTTGTCCGCGTAGCGGCGCAGGACGGTGAGGAAGCGGTCGATGTTGAGGTCGTCCAGCGCGGCCTCGACCTCGTCGAGGATGTAGAACGGGCACGGCCGGGCGAGGAAGACGGCGAAGAGGAACGCCAGCGCGGTCATCGACTTCTCGCCGCCCGAGAGCAGGCTCAGGCGCTTGGTGGCCTTGCCGGCCGGGGTGATCTCGATCTCGACGCCCGCGAGGTCCTCCAGCTCCTGCTCCTCCGCATCGGCGGCAGCCTCGACGGCGGCGTCGACGTCGTCGGCGGCGGCGGGCGCGGACTCGTCGGGCTCCCCGCCACCGAGGACGGGGCGCGGGCCCTGGTCCTCGCTGACGAGCCGCAGGCGGCCATGGCCACCGGGGAACAGCTGGCCGACGAGCTCCTCGAAGTTGCGCGCGGCGGCGGTGAAGGTGGCCTCGAAGTCCGTCTTGATCTTCTGATCGGCCTCCTTGATCACCCCCTGGAGCTCGCGGATCGCGCGCTCGGTGTCCTCACGCTGGGTCTCGAGCTCCTCGACGTGGGCGACCGCTTCGTCGTACTCCCGCTTCGCCAGCGGGTTGACGGGGCCGAGCTGCTCGCGGCGGCGCTGCAGCCGCTCGATCTGGGCCCGCAGGCGGTCGCGCTCTTCGTCGGGAAGCGGCTCCGGCGCCGGCTCGGGCTCGAGGCCGAGGCGCTCGGCCAGCCCGCCGAGCTCCGTCGTGGCCTCCTGGGCGCGGTCGCGCGCCTGCTGCAGGCGGACCTCGGCGGTGGTCACCGTCTCGCCCGCGGCCTTGAGCCGCGTCTGCACCCCGGCCTCGGCCTGGGCGCACTCGCGCAGCTCGCCGGCGAGCTTCTCCCCCGCCTCGCGCTCGGCGCGCATGGCGGCCTCGAAGCGGCCGACCTGGTCGCGGACGGCCGCGGCGGCGTCGGCCAGCGCCGTGGCGAGGCGCTCGACGGTCGGCGCGAGCGCCTCGTCCTCCGCCGCCCGCTGACGCTCGGCGGCGATCCGCTGGACCCGCTGCTCGCGGCGCTGCTGCGCCTGGTCGAGCAGCCGGCGCTCGGCGGCGATCGCGGCGGTGACCTGCGCGCGGCGGGCAGCGGTCTCGGCGTCGTCGGGGGCCTTGCGGCGCTGAAGGGCGGCCCGGTCGACCTGGCGGACGGCCTCGAGGGCGTCGGCGTGCTCGCGCGCGGCGGTGCGGGCGGCGCGCTCGACCGCGTCCCGGGCGGCGTCGGCCTCGCGGGCGGTGGCGGCGGCGGCCTCGACGCGCTGCTTGGCGTCCTGCTCGGCCGCGGCGGCGGCGTCGACCTGGCCGACGAGCCCCTCGCGCCGGTTGCGCTCGGCGAGCACCCGGTCCTCGCCGCCGGCGGGGACCTTGCGCAGCTCGCCGATCGAGGCGTCGAAGACGAGGCCGTCGCGGGTGACGGCGACGCCGGTGAAGTCGTCGTGGAGGTTCGTGATGGCCTCGACCAGCCATACGTCGGCGAGCAGGACGGCCGCGAGCTCTGCGACGTCACCGGCGGCCGTCACCAGGGACCGGAGTGGCTGCGCGCCCTCGACCGGAGCAATTGGCGGGGAGCTCGCGCTGGGCGACACGTGCTCGCCGACGGTCGCCGAGGCCTCGCCGGCGCCGGCGACGAGGGCGACGCCCCCGTCCCGGCCGGCCTTGTCCAGCAGCGCCCGCGCCGCCGGCAGGTCCGCCGCCACCGCGGCGCGCAGGCGCGGCCCGAGCACGGCGGCCAGCGCCAGCTCGACGCCCGTGGACGCCCGCAGGGAGTCCGCGAGCGCGGCGGCGCCGCCCGGCGCGCCCGCCTGGGAGCGCAGGAACTGGTTGACGGAGGCCAGCTCGGACCCGGTCCGCGCGGCCTCGCGGCGGGCGCGGTCGGCGTCGGCCTCCGCGGCGCGGCGGGCGGCACGGGCGGCCTCGAACGCCTCGTCCGCGGCGCGGCGTGCGGTCGCACGCTCCGCGGCCACGGCCTCCAGCGCGGCGGCGTGCGACGCGGCCGCGGCCCGGCGGGCCTCCAGCTCGGCGAGCTCGCGCTCCAGCCGCGAGGCCCCGTCGGCGGCCAGCTGCTCGAGCTCCGTCTCGAGGCCGGCGATGCGCTCCTGGCCCGCGGCGTCGGGCTCGTCGCCGGTGGCCTCGGCCTCCAGCGCCTCGACGAGCGCGCGGCGCCGCAGCCCGCGGTCGGTCACGCGTTCCACGGCCGCGCGGGCGGCCTCCTCGCGCGACTCGATCCGGTCCGCGGCGGCACGGGCGGCGTGGAAGCGGCCCGACAGCTGCTCGCTCTCGGAGCCGCGGGAGGTCAGCGCCAGCTCGGCGGCGGAGCGACGGGCGGCGACCTCGCGCAGCTCGGCCTCGATCGCGTTCGCGGCGCTCCGGGCGGCACGGGAGGCCTCGACGGCGGTCGCCTCGGCCGCGCGGGTGCCGCGGGCGGCCTCGCGCGCGAGCGACCAGCGGGCCTCGAGCGTCTGGCGCTCCAGCCGCTCGTGGAGCTCCGCGGCCTCCGCCTGGCGCTTGAGCGGCCGCAGCCGCGACCGGGCCTCACGCTCGACGTCGAGCGCGCGGTCGAGGTTGTCCTGGGTGCGCTCGAGCTTGATCTGCGCGCGGCGGCGGCGCTTGCGGTGCTTGCCGAGCCCGGCCGCCTCCTCGATCAGCATCCGCCGGTCCCGGGGCTTGGACGTGACGATCGACGTCACGCGGCCCTGGGAGACGACGGAGTGCATCTCCTTGCCCAGCCCGGTGTCGGAGAGCATCTCCACGACGTCGGAGAGCCGGCACTTCGCGCCGTTGATGCGGTACTCGCCGTCCCCCGCCCGGTCCAGCCGGCGCGAGATGGCGATCTCCGACAGCGGCAGGTCGACCCCGTCGAGCCCGTTGTCGATGATCACCTCGACCTCGGCGTCCTGGCGGGCCTGCACGCCGTGCGCGCCCGCGAAGATCACGTCCTGCATCGAGGCGCCGCGCACGTTGAGCGGCGACTGCTCCCCCAGCGCCCACAGCACCGCATCCGTGATGTTGGACTTGCCGGAGCCGTTGGGGCCCACGATGACGCTCACGCCGGGCGAGAAGTCCAGCTGCGTGCGGTCGGGGAAGGACTTGAACCCCTTCATGGTCAGGCGCTTGAGGTGCATCTAGACCGCCATCCTGTCCAACGCGGCGGACGCTGCGGCCTGCTCGGCGTCCTTCTTGGACCGTCCCGAGCCGCGCGCGACCTCCTCCGAGGCCACGACCGCGGCCACCTCGAAGGTGCGCTCGTGCGGTGGCCCGGACTCATCCGTGACCGCGTAGACGACCGTCGCGCCCGTGCGCGCGAGCCGCTCCTGCAGCGCCGACTTGAAGTCCGCCGGCTCCAGGAGCGCGCGCTCGATCTCGGGCTCGAAGGCCTCCACGACCGCCGCTGCGGTGACGTCGTAGCCGTGGACGAGGTAGACCGCGCCGATGATCGCCTCCATGATCGAGGCGAGCACGCGCTCCGTGCGCCCGAGCGCCTCGTTGGCCGGCGTCGTCTCCGGCGCCAGCGCGGCCATGCGGGCCGGGACGTCGAGGCGCTCGGCCACCCGTCGGCAGGTGCGGCCCGAGACCGCCTGCGCGCGGATCTTCGTCAGCCGCCCGGCGCCGTAGCCCTCGGGGTCAAGGCGCGGGAACAGGTGCGTGGTGACCGCCAGGCCGAGCACGGAGTCGCCGAGGAACGCCAGCCGCTCGTAGGCGTCGGCGCGCTGCTCCACCCACGAGGCGTGCGTGAGCGCGCGCCGCCGATCGGCCTCGGGAAGGCCGTCGAAGAGGTCGCGCAGCTGGTCCACGGGCGCCCTACGGCGTGGCCGGGGCGTGCGCGAGCACGAAGTCGACCGCGAGGCCGACGGACGTGATGGCCGCGGCCTGGTCGTCGGACATCGTCACCCCGTAGGTGTCCTCGAGCTCCTGCACCAGCGTGTAGAGGTCGAGCGAGTCCGCGTCCAGGTCCTGCTTGAAGCGCGTCGCTTCGGTGATCGTCGCGGGATCGATCTCGAGCTCGTCGGCGAGGTGCTCACGCACGGCCGAGAGGACGTCTTCACGGGTCATGGGTCGGCGACGGTAGACGATGGGCCGGACGGGGGTGGGCGGTGGGCGGTGTCGCGGACCCGCAGCGCGCCGGCCTCCTCGAGCGCCGCGTACGTGCGCGCGACGAGGTCCTCCCGGGCGCCGCGGGCCGCCACGGCGACCGCCGCCGCGATCCCGCGCGCGGAGAACGAGCCGTGGGGGACGACCACGAGCTTGCGCAGCCCGAGCAGCACGGCGCCCCCGGCCGCCTCGGGGTCGACGGCGTCGCGCAGGCCGCCGAGCGCGGGACGCAGCAGCAGCCCGCCGGCCTTCGAGCGCGCGGAGGAGGTCGCCGCCTCGCGCACCGCCCCCAGCAGGGCCTTCGAGGTGCCCTCCATCGTCTTGAGCACGACGTTGCCGGTGAAGCCGTCCGTGACGAGCACGTCGACGTCTCCCGTCCCCACCGCGAAGCCCTCGACGTTGCCGACGAAGCCCGGCGTGCCGTCCAGCGCGGCGCGCGCGGCCTGGACCGTCTCGGTGCCCTTGGTGGCCTCCTCGCCCACGGAGAGGAGGCCGACGCGCGGCGCGGCGACCCCGGCGACGACGCGCATGTAGGCCGCGCCCATGTGGGCGAACTGGACGAGGTGCTCGGGGCGGACCTCGACGTTGGCGCCGGCGTCGAGCAGCAGGAACGGCTTGCCCGGGACCGGCATCAGCAGCGCCAGCGCGGGGCGGTGCACGCCCCGGGCGCGCTTGAGGCGGAAGAGGGAGGCGGCGAGCGCGGCGCCGGTGGAGCCGCCGGAGACGAGCGCGTCGGCCTCGCCGTCGGCCACGGCCCGGACGGCCTGCACGACGGAGGCCTCGGGCTGCTCGCGCACGGCACGCGCCGGATCGGCGGCCTTGGCGACCGAGACCGGGGCGTCGACGACGGTGACGCGGTCGGGAAGCGCGGTGACGTCGACGGCCGCGGCCGGACCGAACCAGCGGACGGCGAGGGCCGCATCGGCCTCGACGGCGCGGACGGCGCCGCGGAGCACCTCACGGGGGCCGGCGTCGGCGCCGTTGGCGTCGAGGGCGACCGTCAGGATCCCGCCGCGGGCGGCGGGCACGACCTCAGTGGTCGTGGTCGTGCGAGTGGTCGTGGGCGCCAGCCACGACCTCACGGCCCCGGTAGAAGCCGCAGTTGCCGCACACCCGGTGCGGACGGCGCGGCTCGTGGCACTGGGGGCACGAGTTGAGGGTCGGCACAGCGGCCTTGTGCTGGGACCGGCGCTTGGTGGTGCGCGAGTGCGATTGCTTCTGCTTGGGGACGGCCATGGCGACGCTGGACTCTAGCGCGGTGCGCGCCGCACTCGGGCCGGGCCGCCCCGCAGCCGTGATTCGATCTCGGATTCGTCGTAGGTCGCGGGCTCCGTGGTGGCCATGAAGTCGGCGAGGAGCGCCGCGAAGCGCTCGGGGTCGTCGGCGTGCGGGAAGTGCCCGGCGCCGGGGAACTCCGCCAGGCGGCTGCCCGGCATCAGCCGGTGGGCCTCGCGGCCGTGGGCGACCGGGATGATCGGGTCCCTGTCCCCCCACACCAGCAGCGAGGGGATGCCCTCGGAGAGGTAGAGGCGATCACGCGCGTCGACGCGCTGGCCCGCCGGGTCGATCACGGCGCGCGCCGTGTGCAGGAACGCCCGGCGGCCCTCCGGGTCCCCCAGCGACGTGAGCCCCTCGCGCAGGCCGCGGGCGCCGGCGCTGCGGCCGATCCCCACCGTGCGCAGGAGCCGGTTGACGCCGCTGCCGACGGCGAGCGGGATGCGGCCGAAGAGCACGGGCATGACGTACTCGGCGCCGGGAAGCGTCGCGGCGCGCAGGACGAGGGAGACGTCGTTGCCGAGCCCGCCCGAGTCGACGAGCACGAGCCGCTGCACGCGCTCGGGGAACTGGTAGGCGAACTGCATCACGATGCCGCCGCCGAGCGAGTGCCCGACGACCGTCGCCCGCGGGATCCCGAGCACCGCGAGCAGGTCGCGGATGCCCGAGGCATGGGCGCCGAGCGAGTAGTCGCCGCGCGGCTTGGCGCTGTGGCCGTGGCCCGCCAGGTCGGGCGCGATCACCGTGTGGTCGCGCTCCAGGAGCGGGGCCACGGCCGACCAGGTCCGGGCGCTCGAGGTGATGCCGTGGACGAGGACGATCGCCGGCCCGCTGCCGCCGCGGTGGAAGGACACCGGCTTGCCGTGGATCTGGACCGTCTCCTC
Source organism: uncultured Solirubrobacteraceae bacterium (assembly GCA_963726825.1). Lineage (GTDB taxonomy): Bacteria > Actinomycetota > Thermoleophilia > Solirubrobacterales > Solirubrobacteraceae > DATLGB01. The sequence continues at coordinate 1,535,752 of CAVSDT010000002.1, forward strand.
GCGCACCCCGGCGACGCTACCCGCTCCGGGGGTCCGTGACGACTCGGCCCCGGGCGTGACGCCGCGCGGACGATCGCGTGTCGTCCGCGTCGCGGTTGCGGGTACCGCCCCCGCATGACCGAGCTCTCCGCCGCCATCGACGCCGCCTGGGACGCGGAGGTCGCCTTCCTCGCCGACCTCGTGCGCGAGCGCAGCGTGCTCGGGGACGAGTCCGGCGTCCAGGACCGCGTGCAGCGCGAGCTGGACGCGCTGGGACTGGCCGTCGACCGCTTCGAGATCGACCACGACGCGATCCGCGACCGGCCCGGCTACTCGCCGGCGGACTGGTCCTACGCGGGCCGCGGCGACGTGCGGGCGACGATCCCCGGCACCGGCGGCGGGCGCTCGCTGCTGCTCAACGCGCACGTCGACGTCGTCCCCTCCACCCCCGACGCGCACTGGACGCACGACCCGTGGGGCGCCGAGATCTCCGAGGGCCGGCTGTGGGGCCGCGGCAGCTGCGACATGAAGGCCGGGGCCGCCGCCATGGTCTACGCCGTGCGCGCCCTGCGCACCGTGGGGATCGAGCTGCAGGGCGACCTCACCCTCGAGACGGTGATCGAGGAGGAGTGCACGGGCAACGGCGCGCTCGCCGCGATGCACCGCGGGCCGCTGCACGACGCCGCGATCATCCCCGAGCCGTTCGGCCACCGGGCCCTGACCGCGCAGGTCGGCGTCCTCTGGGCGCGCATCGAGGTGCGCGGCCGTGGCGCCCATGCCGAGCGCGCCGACGCGGCGGAGAACGCGATCGACAAGGCGATGCTGGTCGTCGCGGCGGTGCGGGAGCTCGAGGCGGCGGCCAACGACGCCGACCGCCACCCCGCCTTCGCGGACCACCCGCATCCGCTCAACTTCAACGTCGGCGTCGTCCACGGCGGCGACTGGGCGTCCTCCGTGCCGGAGACGTGCACGCTCGAGGTCCGGCTGTCCGCCTACCCCGGCGCGGACCTCGGCGCCGTGCAGGAGGCGTTCGCGGACGGCGTCCGGCGCCTCACCGCCGCCGACGCGTGGCTGGCCGAGCACCCGCCGGAGGTCACGTTCCGCCGCGGCTTCCTGGCCGACGGCCTGGCGCTCGGCGACGACGCGGAGCCGCTCCTGGGCGAGCTGGCGGCCGCCCACACCGCCGTCACGGGCGACGAGCTCGAGCGCTTCGCCTTCACGGGCACGACCGACGCGCGCTTCTACGCGGTCCACGCCGGCCGCCCGGCCACGTGCTACGGGCCGATCGGGGCGAACCTCCACGCCCCGGACGAGTGGGTGGACCTCGCCAGCGTGCGCGCCGTCACCGAGGTGCTCGCGCTCGCGGCCATGGGCTGGTGCGGCACGGCCTAGCGGCGGCTACTCGAGCTTGAGCTCGCGCAGCGCGGCCCAGCGCGGATCGGGTTCGCGCTCGTGGACGTGGTCCGGCCCGGCCGCGTTGAGGTCCTCGCCGCAGACCGGGCACAGGCCGAGGCACTGCGGCTTGCAGAGGATCTGGTCCGGGACCGCGAGGAGCATCGCGTCCTTGACCCACTGCTTGAGGTCGAGATCGGCGGCGGCGTCGACGTAGGGCGACAGGAGCTCCTCCGCGTCGCCAGGGATCGAGACCTCGCGGGCGTCGACGGCGAGCTCCGGCTCGGCGTGGGTCAGGCAGCGCATGCACGGCCCGTGCAGCTGGAAGCCGAAGCGCAGGCGCAGCGCGTAGCCGGAGTGCGTCGTGCGATCGACGTTGAGGACCACGGGGACGGGGTCGGGGGTGACGCCGTAGACCGTGCCGCCGTACTCGAGGTGCGCTGCGGGGGCGGCCAGGTCGATCTGGCGACCCTCCCCCGACCGCAGCCGCAGCTGCTCGAGTGCGAAGAGGTCCGTCCGCTGGGGCATCCCCCCAGATTAGGCTTCCTTGAGCTCCCGCTTGAGGACCTTGCCGGTCGAGGTGCGGGGCAGCTCGTCGATGAAGACGAGCTCCTTCGGGACCTTGTAGCCGGCGAGGTTCTCCTTGATGTGGCGCTTGAGCTCGTCCTCGGAGGGGTCCTGGCCCTTCGCCTTGACGACGACGGCCTTCAGGCGCTGGCCGAACTCCTCGTCGTCGACGCCGAAGACCGCGACCTCCTCGACCCCGGCGTGGCTCTGCAGCAGCTCCTCCACCTCGGCCGGGAAGACGTTCTCGCCGCCCGAGACGATCATGTCGTCGTCGCGGCCGTCGATGAACAGGCGGCCCGCCTCGTCGAAGTGGCCGACGTCGCCGGAGGACATGAGACCGTCGATGACGGCCTTGCCCTCGCCGCCGTCACCCGTGTAGCCCTCCATCTGCACGTCGTTGGCCACGAAGATGCGCCCCGTGTTGCCGGCGCCCGTCACCTCGTTGTCGTCCTCGTCGTAGAGCTTGACGGTCGTGAAGCGGGGGACCAGGCCGGCGGTGCCGGGCGCGGCGCGCAGGTCCTCGGGCGTCGCGATCGTCGCCCAGGCGACCTCCGTGGAGCCGTAGAGGTTGAAGAGGTTCTCGCCGAAGGTGTCCATCCACTTCTCGCTGATGGCGCCGGGGAGCGCGGAGCCGGAGACGGGCACGGCCTTGACCTTGCCGAGGTCGTAGCGGCCGAGGACCTCGTCGTCGAGGGCGAGGATGCGCTGCAGCATCACGGGGACCACGACGAGCGCGGTGCACTCGTGCTGGGCGGTCAGCGACAGGGTCGCCTCGGGGTCGAACTTGCGCTTGAGGACGATGGTGGAGTTCAGCGCCAGCGCGATGAGGAAGTGCGCGTAGCCCCACGCGTGGAACAGCGGTGCGGCGATCATCGTCCGCTCGCGCGCATGCAGGGGGATCCGGTCCAGCAGCGCCGCGACGGGATCGAGGTTCTTCGGCATGGAGCGCGAGGCGCCCTTCGGCGTGCCCGTCGTCCCCGAGGTGAGGATCACGGCCTTGCCCTGCTCGGCGGGGGCGCGGACGGGGCCGCGGTCCCCCCGCTCCACGAGCTCGTCGAGCGTCGGGTCCTTGCGCTTGGTCTCCGGCTCGTGCCAGGCGATGTAGCGCTTGCGCCGGGTCGCGGCGTCCTTGAGGACCTCGCCGAACTCCTCGTCGAAGACGACGGCCTTCGGCTTCTCGCGCTTGCAGACGTCGGTCAGCTGCGGGCCGGAGAAGGCGGTGTTGAGGAACAGGGCGTGGGCGCCGAGCTTGGAGCAGGCGACGACGGTCTCGATCCAGCCGCGGTGGTTGCGGACCATGACGGCGACGCCGTCGCCCTCGTCGACCCCGTCGTCGGCAAGCGCGTTGGCGATCGCGTTGGAGCGCTCGTGCAGCTCCCGGAAGGTCATCGTGCCGCTCTCGTCGATCACCGCGAGGTCGTCCGGGAAGCGCAGGGCGCCGGCGGTGTAGCCGGCGGCCGGCGTGAGGCCGTACTGGATCAGGGCCTTGAGCGAGCCCGCGAGGCGGTCGGGGCGCGATGGCTCCAGCAATCCGGCGCTGCGCATGGTCTTCAGGAGGAACAGCGAGGACGAGACCCGATCCGGGATGGACATGGCGTCCATCCTCTCATGCTCGAGTGAACGTTGACGTCAGACCGGCGGGAGGTGCAGTCCGGACGGCACGGCGCCCTCGTCGATGAGCCGGTGGATGTCCCCCGCGCGGCGCGAGTTCAGGTACACGTGCCGCTGGCCGACGGACGGCTTCTCGAGCAGCAGGCCGGCGGCCAGCATCGCCTCGCCGACCTGCGTCGCCAGCGCCCGGTCGTTGCCCGCGAAGCCGCGCGGGAGGTGGGCGAACTCCGTGTGGAAGCCGCCCCACTTGCCCATGCCGCTGAGGCGCTGGGCGATCCGGCGCGCGACGCGGCGGGCGGGGTCGGGGTCCTCGTGCGGCCGGGCACCGGTGCCGGCGTCGGCGATCACGAGGGCGAGCCCGTCGTCGAGGGCGTCGGCGGCGGACGGATCCGCCGGGTCGCCGCCGAGCCGGGCGACGGCCTCCGCGATCCGCAGGGGATGGCCGGCGCCGATCGGCGGGCGGGCGCCGTGGGCGGCGTCGGCGAGGAGGGCGGCGGGGACGTGGTGGGCGGCGGCGCGCAGGCGGTCGGCCTCGGCGCTGCGCTCCTCGAAGGCGAGGGCGGCGAAGGCGGCGTCGCCCCCGCCGGGCAGGACGAGCAGGAGGTGGCCGCCGAGGTCGGCGGCGCGCAGCAGGAGGTCGTCCGGGCGGGAGGGCGGCGGCAGCGCCTCCGCGGCGTCGACGAGGGCGCCGATCGCATGGGCGGCGACGGTCCACTCGCGGGCGGTGGCCGCGTCGGGGTCCGCGCGGGTGGCCGACGGGACGGGGACGGCGGCGACCAGGACGCCGGCGTGGGCGGCGGTGGCGAACGTCACGTCGGGGTCGGGGGACGGGGCGAGGGCGGCGACCAGGACCGCGACCGGATCCGCGTAGCCCGACCTCGCCCTGGTCAGCTCGAGCCGGCCGCCGTCGAGCGCCGCGCCGGCCAGCGCACGCAGCCGCGCGGTGGCGCTGGAGTGCGCCGCGGCCCCGCCGGCCTCCGCGAGCGCGGTGCGGAGCGCAGCGCTGGGGGCGGCGAGGACCATGGGCTTACGTTAAGCCCGTGATCGCCCGCTCCTTCACCGCGCACGGGCACGTGCAGGGCGTGTTCTTCCGCGACAGCCTGCGGCGGGCGGCGCAGGCGCGCGGCGTGGCGGGATCGGCGACCAACGCGCCGGACGGCACCGTCCAGGGCGTGCTCGAGGGCGCGGCGGCCGACGTCGACGCGCTCCTGGACGTGATCCGCGCCGGGCCGGGGTCCGCGTCGGTCTCGCGGCTGGATGTCGCGGACGCCGAACCCCAGGGATTGCAGGGCTTCTCCACGGGCTGAACCGCGGTTCCGTCAGGTTGGAGGTCTAGCTTGCGACCTCTTGCCCATGGAAGCTGCCACCCCCCTGCGCTCGGCGCACGTGAAGGTCCTGGCCGATCGCGTCGTCATCGACGGCGTCGTCGTGACCGACCCGACGGTCGTCGAGCTCGTGCGCCGGCGGGCCGAGGCGGGCGAGGATCCCGCCCAGGTCGTCACGGACGCCGTCGAGATCGGCGCCCGCGTGCTCGACCGCGAGCAGACCGGTGCCCAGGCCGACTTCGTGCGGGCCGAGTTCGTCAAGGCCTCCGCGGAGGTCGAGACGGCGTTCGCCGACAAGGCCCGCGTGGTCGCCCAGTTCTTCAACGACAAGGTCGACGAGGTGTTCGCGGCCGAGTCCGGGACGCTGCACAAGTCGATGGAGCGGCACTTCTCGGACGGATCCTCCGAGGCGGTCCAGCATCGCGTGCGGGCCGTGGTCGACGAGGTCATGCGCCAGTCGCGCGAGGATCTGGCCAAGCAGTTCTCCGCGACGGGTGACAACAACCCGCTCGCCCAGTTCCAGCGGGGCGTGCTCGGCGTCATGAAGCAGGGCGCGGACCGCCAGGACGTCGCGCTGCAGCGGCTGTACGAGAAGCTCGAGGCCACGCAGCTCGAGGTCGCCCGCCTCCACGCCGAGCGCGAGAAGCAGGCGTCCCTGGCCGCGGAGTCGGCGCGCGGCACGGCCAAGGGGCGGACCTTCGAGGAGGCGGTCTTCGACGCGCTGGACCGGATCGCGCTGGCCCAGGGCGACGACTGCGAGGCGGTCGGGGACTTCAAGGGCACCACGCGGCGGACCGGCGACATCACCGTCGGCATCGACGGCTGCGCCGGTGCGGCCCGCGGGCGGCTCGTGTTCGAGGTCAAGACGGGCCGGCTCTCCCGGCGCGAGATGGTCGACGAGCTCGACCGGGCGCGCGCCGAGCGCGACGCGGACTTCGCCGTGCTCGTCGTGCCGTCGGAGGAGAAGGTCCCTGCCCGCACGCAGGCGCTGCGCGAGATCAACGGCGACAAGCTCGTCGTGTGCTTCGACCCCGAGGAGGGCTCGACGCTGGGCCTCGAGGTGGCCTACGCGCTGGCCAGGGCGCGCGTGCTGATGGCGCGCGGGTCCGGCGAGGGCGTCGACGCGACGGCGGTCCGCGAGGCCGTCGAGCGCGCCACGGGCGCGATGGGCGACGTGCAGCGCGTCAAGCAGCAGCTGACGGGCGCGACGACGTCGATCGAGAACGCCCGCAAGATCGTCGACTCGCTGGCGGCCGCCGTCCGCGCGCACCTGGGCTCGATCGAGGCGCTGCTGGACGCGGCCGAGGCCGATCAGCCGGCGGTGGCGGCGCCCGACGTGGCGCCCGGGCCGACCGGATCCGCGGCCGCGCCGGCCCGCGATCCACTCGGGCCGTCGACCGCCGCCGCCGGGGCGGACGGGCCGGCACCCGCTGCCCCGCCCGCGGCGAGCAGCGCACACGTCCCGTTCCCGGGACAGACCGCGCTGCTGGACTAGCCTCTGTGTCACATTCCTCACAGAGTCCCGGCCTGCCCCTCGTGGCGGTCACCGTGGCTCGGGAAGGCACCACATGAGCTCGCACGGCTGCTGCCCGGCCTGCCGCATCCACTTCGGCCCCCTGGACGACCCGCAGGTCTGTCCGCGCTGCACCGGTCCCACCGTCTCGCTGCGGGCCGACCAGGTGCTCGGTCTCGCGCGGTTCACCCCCGCGCACGTGCCGGCGCTGGAGATCGACCTCGTGGCGCTGTCGGCCGCGATCGCCCACCGCACGCCACCGCCGCAGGCGTCCGCATGAGCGACGAGTCGGACCAGTTCCCCGTCCCGGCGCCGACGGTCGACGAGGCCCCCGCCGCCGAGCACGGCCTCGACGGTGACGAGATCCGCACCCTGATCGCCCGCCTGGCCCGTCCGCACCGGTCCGGGGGCTTCATGGTCGAGCGCGCCGCGCTGATGGCCGCCGGCACGAGCTTCACGGCCATCGTGGACTGGATCGAGGCCCACGGCGGCAAGGCCGAGGCCGTCCCGCCGGCCCCGCCCAGCCGCGGGCTGTTCGCCGGCCGCGGCAGCGAGGCGCCGGTGCAGTCCACCCGCTGGCTGCTGCCGGCCGACGCGCTCTCCTGACCGCCCCCGCCCCGTTCGGCGCCGCAACCAGCGCCATCAGTCAGTCATCGGACGTCGCCGGGGCGCCGTAGGACTGGTGCCCCGCCGGACCGCCGGCCGTCGGGGATCGAACGCCCTCCCTGTCCACCGCCGGCCACCACGAAAGGCTGCCATGCAGACCCCGAAGCAGGCCCCGGAGCGCTCATGCGCTCGATGACCCCCCGCAAGCAGGGCGTGGTGCTGATCCTCGCCGCCGCGTTTCTGTCCTTCGTGCTCTCCGTGAGCCTGTGGTTCTTCGGCTCGCGCCCGGAGGGGCTGTTCGTCGGCCTCTGGGTCCCGTCCATCCTGGCGGCCGGAGCGTTCTGGTTCGCCGCGCTGGGCCCGCAACGATCATGACCGCCGCCCTCGGCGTCTTCGGGCTCGCGATCGTGTGCATGCTCTTCTACGGCATGTACCTGATCGCTCAGGACAGCACGGAGGACGTCCACCACGTCGGCCGCGAGGACCGGCGCTCCAACCTCAGCCCGCTCGACGACGACGCGCCGACGGCGGGCCACCGCGCCGGCTAGCGGACCTCGGCGGGCTCGTCCTTGCCCTGCAGGCGCTCGCGCCCGCGCTGGACGGCGCCGATGAACTTCGAGAGGTTGACCTCGAGCGTGTTGAGGATCTCGTCGGCGTAGTCCTCCGCGCCGAGGCGGATCTCACGCTCGCGGGCACGGGCGTCCTCGACGATGTCGTCGGACTGGCGCTCGGCCTGCTTGACGACCTCCTCGGCGGAGACGAGCTGGGCCTGGCGCTCACGCGCCTCCTTGACGATCCGCTCGGCCTCGCGCTTGGCCTCGGCGAGCATCTCCTGGCGCTCCTTGACGATCCAGCGCGCCTGCTTGATCTCGTCCGGGATCGTGGCCCGCATCTGATCGAGGATGTCGTAGATCTCCTCCTTGTCAACGCGAACCTTGTCCGACATGGGGACTTGCTTCGCGTTGTGGATGAGGTCATCCAGCTTGTCGATGAGTACGAGGACGTCCATGGCGATCTGTGCGTGCTTTCGTCAGCGCCGGAGCGCTTCCTGCAAAGGTCCTGCAACGAATGATGGAACCAGCGCGGAGATGTCGCCGCCGAAGATGGCGAGCTCCTTCACCCCGCTGGACGAGAGGAAACTGTACTGGGGTGACGCCATGATGAAGACCGTCTCCACGTCGGGCGCCTGCAGGCGGTTGAGCTGGCTCATCTCCTGCTCGTACTCGAAGTCCGAGATCGCGCGCAGCCCCTTGACGATCGCCTGGGCCCCCTCGCGGCGCGCGTAGTCGACCACGAGGGTGTCGAAGGAGCCCGCCCGGACGTTGCCCAGGTGCTCGGTCGCCTGGGTGATGAAGCCCTGGCGCTGCTCGACGTCGAAGAGCGACTTGCTCTTGCGCACGGAGGCGTTGACGACGGCGACGATGACCTCGTCGAAGAGCATCGAGGCGCGCGTGATCACGTCGACGTGGCCGTTCGTGATCGGGTCGTAGCTGCCGGGGCAGACGGCGATCCGTGGGCGGTCAGTGGGCATGGAGGCGGATGAGGGTGTCGCCGTAGCGGCGTTCGTCGATGGTGCGGAGGGTGCTGAGGTCAAGCGGTGTGCGCCGGTCGGACTCCGCGACGACGAGCCCGTCGGGCGCCAGGACGGCGGCGACGGCCTCTCCCAGCTCGACGCCGAGCCTGGGTGCCGCCGCGTACGGCGGGTCGAGGAAGACCAGATCGTATTGCCGGGCGCGTACGCGCGCCGTCTCGAGCACCGCGCGGGCCGGCCGGCGGGAGAGCTCGACCCCGGGGAGACCGGCGGTGTTGGCCCGCAACGCGGCCTGCGCCGGGGCCGCGGTGTCGCAGAACAGCGCGTCGGCGGCGCCGCGCGAGAGCGCCTCGATCCCGAGCGCGCCGGTGCCCGCGAAGAGGTCGAGCACCCGCGCGCCGTGCACGCGATCGCCCAGGATCGAGAACAGCGCCTCGCGCACGCGGTCGCTCGTGGGGCGGGTCGCGTCGCCCCGGGGGGCGGTCAGGCGGCGGCCCTTCGCGCTCCCCGCGATCACCCTCATGACCGCCGCCGCTCGTAGCAGCGATCCTCGAGGCCGTGCCAGTCCGCGGAGCCGATGTGGCGCATGCCGAGCTTCTCCACCACGCGCACGGACGCGCGGTTGTCGGCGACGACGTAGGCGACGATGCGCTCGACACCGAGCGTCTCGAAGCCGTGGCGCAGGACCTCCCGCGCGCCCTCGGTGGCGTAGCCGTGGCCCCAGTGGCTGCGACGCAGCCGGTAGCCGAGCTCCCAGGTGTCCCCCTGCGACGGGCGCAGGAAGAACCAGCCGACGAACGCGCCGCCGGGGCGTTGCAGCGCGGCCCAGTGCTCCCACGGCGGGTCGCGGTCGTAGCCGGCGATGATGCGCGGCAGCAGGCCGGCCTCGACGTCGGCCATCGTCCGCGGGGTCGCGGCGAGCTCGGGCTCGGCGTAGCGGACGACCTCGGGGTCGGAGTCGAGCGCGACGAGCGCGCCGGCGTCGTGGCGGGTGAAGCGCCGCAGCAGCAGCCGGGGGGTGCGCAGCAGGCGCTCGTCGCTCACGCCGGGATCGGCTCCGGCGCGTCCGTGCCGAGCAGCTCGGCGTGCGCGAGGGCCAGGAGCGCGTGCTCGGGCGCGGCGAGGTCGGGGTCGTCGGCCAGCAGCGCGCCGGCGTGCACGCGGACGCGCTCGAGCAGATCGGCGTCGTCGGGCAGTCGGGCGTGCTTGAAGGCGGCCATGCCGGACTGGCGGGTGCCGACCAGCTCGCCCTCCCCGCGCAGCTCGAGGTCGATCTCCGCCAGCCGGAAGCCGTCGGTGTGGCGCTCGAGCGCCTGCAGGCGCTTGGACTCCTTCGGGCCGAAGAGGATGCAGACGGACGGGTGCGGGCCGCGGCCGACGCGCCCGCGCAGCTGATGCAGCTGGGAGATGCCGAAGCGCTCGGCGTCCTCCACGAGCATCACGGAGGCGTTGGGGACGTCGATGCCGACCTCGATCACCGTGGTGGAGACCAGCACGTCCGCCGCGCCGGCGGCGAAGCGCTCCATCGCGGCCTGCTTCTCGGCGGGCGTCATGCGGCCGTGGAGCAGCGCGAGGTCGTACTCGGGGAAGACGTCGCGCTGCAGCCGGGCGTGCTCCTCCGTGGCCGCGCGGGCCTCGAGGGCCTCCGAGACCTCCACCAGGGGGCAGACGACGAACGCCTGGCGGCCCCCCTCGAGCTCCTCGCGGATGCGGTCGTAGGCGCGGTGGCGCTCGGCGGCGCTGAAGGCGACGTGGGTGGCGATCGGCTGACGGCCGCGCGGGAGGTGCTTGAGCGCGGTCACGTCGAGGTCGCCGTAGGCCGTCAGCGCAAGCGTGCGCGGGATCGGCGTGGCGGTCATGTGCAGCACGTGCGGGACGCGGTCACCGGGGCCCTTGCGGTCCAGGGCGCGGCGCTGGCGGACGCCGAAGCGGTGCTGCTCGTCCACCACGACCACTGCGAGCCGGTCGAAGACGACGGGGTCCTCGATCAGCGCGTGGGTCCCGACGACGAGCTGCAGCTCCCCGGAGGCGAGCCGGCCGAGCAGCTCGCGACGGCGACCTGCGGGGGTCGAGCCCGTGAGCAGCGCGGCGGACACGAACGCGTCCGGCAGCAGGGACTGCAGCGTGATGAAGTGCTGCTCGGCGAGCGTCTCGGTCGGGGCCATCAGCGCGGCCTGGGCGCCGTGCTCGACGGCTCGCAGCATGGCGTGCACCGCGACGACGGTCTTGCCCGACCCGACCTCCCCCATCAGCAGACGCTGCATCGGGACGCTGCGGGCGATCGCGGCGTCGATCTCGTCCATCGCCCGCGCCTGGTCGTCGGTGGGGGTGAAGGGCAGGGTCTGCTCGATCCAGCGGGCCGTGAGCTCGCGCGGTCCCTCGAGCGCGAGCGCGCGGGCCCCGGCCTCCTTGACGGCGCGGTTGCGCAGCAGGACGAGCTGGGTGTGCAGGAGCTCGTCGAAGGCGAGGCGGCGGCGGCCGGGCTCGGTGTCCTGCGCCTCGTGACACGCCCGGACCGCGGCGGCGCGGTCGGGGAGCCGCTCCGCGGTGCGCAGCGCCGACGGCAACGGCTCGCCGATCGCGGCGAACGCGTGCTGATGGGCGCGGACCAGCTCGAGGATCTGCGTGCTGCTGAGCCCGTCGGTGGCGGGGTAGATGGCCACGCCCTGCTCGACGTCGCCGTCGGCGCCCAGGCCGCTCGTCGTCGGCGCGTGCGCGGTCACGGCGAAGCGGTTGCGGGCCTTGTAGGTGCCGCTCAGCAGCAGCCGGGTGCCGGCGGGGTAGCGCTTGACCAGCCACGGCTGGTTGAAGAACGTCGCCTCCATCACCCCGGAGGCGTCGCCGACGACGGCGTTGACGAGCGGCTTCATCCCGCGCCGCTGCACGGGCCGGCTCGTGATCGTGCGCACCTCGGCGACGACGGTGGCCTTCTCCCCCGGTTGCAGCTCCGCGATCGTCCTGGCGCTCCCGCGATCGCGCGGCAGGTGCTCCAGCAGGTCCCCGACCGTCACGAGCCCCATCCCGGCGGCGGCCTGCTTGGCCTTGGCGGGCTTGATGTCGAGCTGCGCCGTGAGCGCCGACGGCTTCGCCAGGTGCACGGGCGCCGACCACAGCTCGGCGGCGGTGAGCGCCTCTCGGGTGCCGAAGCGGGTCGGTCGCACGCCGCCATTCTGGCGACCGGGCCGGTCGCCCTCGATTCCGGCACCGGTTCTGCGCAGGATCGGCACGGTCGCGCCTTGTTCCGTCACGGCCGGCGCGAGCACCATGCCGCCCAGCCCCGGCCCACCACCCCAACCCGCCGGCGCCCACCGACCATGCCATGGCGCTCCTTCCCAGCACCCGTCGTCCCGCTCGACCCTTCCGAGCTGGTTCGCAGGTCCGCCGCGCTGCTGGCCGCCCGCCCGGACGTCGTCACCCGCGCGGCCCTCCTGGACGCCGGCACCTCCCGGAGCGAGATCGACTGGGGACTCGAGCGGGGCCGCCTGCACCGCGTCCACCGGGGCGTCTACGCCCTCGGGCGCCCGCAGCTGGATCCCGCCGGTCGCGCGTGGGCGGCGATCGCGGCGTGCGGCGTGGGCACCGTGCTCGGCGACCACTCGGCCGCGGCGATCTACGGGATGATCGAGGCGGTGCCCGAGCCGCTCGCGGTGACGACCACGGGCGGGACGAAGCCGCGTGGGGTCGTGAGCCGGCGTGTCAAGCACGCCCCGCCGGGTCTCATCCTCGACGGGCTGCCGCTCCTCGCGCCGCACCAGGTCCTGATCGAGCTCAGCGCGACGCGGTCCCAGGTGTTCCTCGCCCGGGCGCTCGCCGAGGCCGAGGTCCTCCGGCTCGTCGACCACGAGCGCCTGGCCGAGCAGGCGACCGGCCTGCGCCGCGTGCGTCCGCTGCTCGAGCTCCTCGAGGACGGTCCGCGGGGCACGCTGTCGGGACTGGAGGACCTCGCCCTCCCGATCCTCCTCGGGGCGGGGTTCCGGCGCCCGGCCGTCAACCCCAAGGTGCTCGGCACCTGGCGGGTCGACTTCCTGTGGGAGGCCGAGAAGGTCGTGCTGGAGGTCGACTCGTGGACCTACCACGCAACGCGCAGCCACTACGAGCGGGACGGGACCAAGCAGCTCGACCTCGAGCTGGCCGGCTACACGGTCGTCCGGGCGACGCGCCGGCAGCTCGAGCGGGAGCCCCTGAAGGTCGTCGCGCGCCTCGCGCGGCACCTGCGAACCAGCTCCGAGGTCGCCGGTCCACGGCCCGGTGCCGGCTGATCACGCCATGACGTGGTCGGTGGGCGCTGGCGGGTGTGGGTGGGCGGGGCGCGGGCTACTCGGCCGCGACGAGGTACCAGTAGGCCGGCTGGCCGGCGTCGGAGAGCTCGAGCTCCACGCCGTCGGGTGCCAGGGCCTCGACCGCGTCGGTGTCCAGGGGGGCGCCGTGGCCGGCGAGGACGGTCAGGAGCTCGGCACCGCCCGCGCCGAGGTCGGCGAGGACCGCGCGGAGGGTCTCCTCCGGGCTGCCCCAGGCGACGAGCTGCTCGTCGACGAAGCCGATCGCGTCGCCGACGCGGAAGCGGTGCTCGCCGTCGTCGCGGGCGGCCTGGGCGACGGCACCGGTGCGGACGGCCTCCAGCGCCGCCCCCATGGCGGCGGCGTTGGCCTCGGCGCTGGCGCCGGCGTCGAAGGCGACGGCGGCCACGAGCCCGCCCTGCTGGGAGCGGGAGGCGACGACGCGGACGTCGTGGTCGGAGAGCTCCGCGGCGCGCTCGGCGGCCATGCGGACGTTGGAGGAGTTCGGCAGCACCACGACCTCGTGGGCGGGGACGGAGTGGATCCCCGCCAGGAGGTCGTAGGTGGACGGGTTCAGGGTCGGGCCCCCGTCGAGCGGGGTGACGCCGAGGGAGCGGAACAGCTCGCCCATGCCCGGGCTCGAGACGACGGCGAGGACGCCGCAGGCCGCGGGCTCCTCGGTCGCGGCGAGCCGGTCGCTGCGCTCGGCGACCTGCTCGTGCATGTCGGCGACGTCGAGGCGCGAGACGGTGCCGTGGTCGGCGAAGATCGCCGTGGCCCCCTCCGGCTCGTTGGTGTGCACGTGGACCTTCAGCGTGGCCTGGTCGCCGACGACGAGGACGGAGTCCCCGATCTCCTCGAGCGCCTCGATGAACGGGGGCGTGTCGAGCCCCTGGCCGGTGACGGCGAAGTTCGTGCAGAAGCGGTAGGTCGAGGACGCGTGCTGGGGATGGGTGATGCGCGCCGGCTCGTGGTGGGCCAGCGGCGGCGGCTCGTCGCCGAGGAGCACGCCGAGGCAGCCGGTGAGCACGACGAGGAGCCCGTAGCCGCCCGCGTCCACGACGCCGGCCTCGCGCAGGATCGGCAGCAGCTCGGGACCGCGGCGCAGCGACTCCTCGCCGGTCTCCAGCGCGGCGCGCAGGACGAAGGCGATCGTCTCGTTCTGGGTGACCGGGCCGTCCTCGGGCCGCAGGCGGGCGCGCTCGTGCGGCATGTGCGCGACCTCCGACGACAGCCGGGAGGCCATCTCGCGGGCGACGGTCAGGATCGTGCCCTCGGCCGGGTCGCGGACGGAGCGGTACGCGCGGTCGGCGGCGCCCGACAGGGCGGCGGCGACGAGGACGGGGTCGACGGGCTCCCCCGGACGCGAGATCAGGACCTCCGCGGCACCGCGGACGAGCTGGGAGAGGATGACGCCGGAGTTGCCGCGGGCACCCAGGAGGGCGGCGCGGGCGACCGACTCGACGATCTGGCTGCGGCCGACCTCGTCGATCGGCCCCTGGTCACCGAGGCGACCGAGCTCCTCGACGACCGCTCGCAGCGTGAGCGCCATGTTGTCGCCCGTGTCGCCGTCGGCGACCGGGAACACGTTGAGGTCGTTGACCTCCTGGCGACGGGCCTCCAGCGCGACGAGCGCGCCTTCGACCACCGCGCGGAACCGGATGAGGCTGGGGTCGGTCGGCTGCATGGGGGCGCGCCAAGGCTAACCAGGCCACCCGACGAACCGGGTGCTGCCTGGCCACGACCGGCCGCGGGCTAGGCCTTGGTGACCTTGCCGGCCTTGAGGCAGCGGGTGCAGACGTAGGCGCGCAGCGGCGCGCCCTTCTCGACGATGCGGACCTTCTGGAGGTTCGCGTCGAAGCGGCGCTTCGTGGCGACCATGGAGTGGGAGCGGGACTGCCCGAAAGCCGGGCGCTTGCCGCAGGAGTGACAGACTCGAGCCATGCGACGGCGGAGTGTAGCCGCCCCGACGCGTAGCCTGACCCGCGAATGCCCGATGCCCGCCCCCCCGTCGGCCTGCCCGACCGCTACCGCCTCGAGGGCTCGATCGCCAGCGGTGGGATGGCCGTCGTCTACGCCGCCCGGGACACGGTGCTGGACCGTCCCGTCGCCGTCAAGGTGCTGGCCGAGCACCTGGGCCACGACCCGGTGGCCCGTCAGCGCTTCGAGCGCGAGGCCCGCGCGGCCGCGGCGCTCTCGGCCCACCCCTCGGTGGTGACGATCTACGACGTCGGGGAGCACGAGGGCCGCGCCTACATCGTGATGGAGCGCCGCAGCAGCTCCGTCGCCGACCGCCTCGCCGGCGGACGGCCGATCGCCCGGGCGATGGCCCTGATCTGGCTGCGCGACACCGCGTCCGCCCTCGACGCCGCCCACGCGGCCGGGATCATCCACCGCGACGTCAAGCCGGCCAACCTCCTGCTCGACGCGCAGGACCGCGCCGCGGTGGCCGACTTCGGCATCGCCTCGCTCGCGCACGAGAGCCAGGTGACCCAGACCGGCCAGGTGCTCGGGACCGCCGCCTACATCTCCCCCGAGCAGGCCACGGGCGCCCCCGCGACGGCCGCCTCGGACCGCTACGGCCTCGCCGTCGTCGCGTACGAGCTGCTCACGGGCGCTCGCCCCTTCCCCGGCGACTCGTTCGCCGCCCAGGCCCGCGCCCACGTCGACGACCCGCCGCCCCGCGCCGCCGGCCTGCCCGCTGCGGCCGCGACGGTGCTGCAGCAGGGGATGGCCAAGGACCCGAAGGAGCGGCCGCGCACGGCGGGCGACTTCGTGGCCGCCCTGGAGGCCGGTCTGGCCGACGGCGACGGGGACACCACCGCCACCCACGTGCTGGCGCCCCGTGGGCGCGCGGCGGGCGCTGCCGCCGCGGGCGCCGCCGCGGGTGGCGCCGCCGGCGCCTGGGCGGCCGGACGCGCGGACGATCCGACGCCGGCGTCGCAGCCACCCGTCGAGGACCGCGGCGACGACGTGCCGCCCGCGCGCCGCGACGGCCCGCGCCGGCGCACGCTCGCCGGGCTGGCCGTCCTCGCGCTCGCGCTCGTCGCCGTCGTGGCGGCCCTCGCCCTCGGCGGCGGCGGTGACGGCGGCAACGACCAGGCCGACGTGCGCGCCACGGCCACCCCCACGGCCACCAAGACCCCCCGGCGCAAGCGGACCCCCACGCCGACGGCGACCGCCAAGGCCACCGCGACCGCCACCCCGACCGCCACGGCCACCCCCACCGCCACCAAGACCCCCGCCGCGAGCGGCGACCCCGCCGCGCTGAACGCCCAGGGGTACAAGCTGATCCAGGCCGAGGACTGGGCGGGCGCCGTCGCGCCCCTGCAGCAGGCCGTCGCGGCGTGCGGGGACTCCGACGCGCTCGACCCCTGCGGATACGCGATCTTCAACCTCGGCCAGGCCCTGAACCGCTCCGGCGACCCCGGCGCCGCCATCCCCGTCCTGCAGCGCCGCCTCGACGGCTGGGACTACGCCCGCGACGTCGTCGACCGCGAGCTGCGTGCCGCGTGCAAGGCCGCCGGGCAGGACTGCGGCGGGGGCAGCGTCAAGAGCGAGGGCGGCGGCAAGAGCGGCAAGAAGCCCAAGCCCGACAAGGGCTAGGTTCGGCGCGATGCGAACGCTGCTCAAGCTCGCCGGCCCGGTCTTCACGGCCGCGGGGATCCTGCACTTCGTCACCCCGAGGACCTACGAGCAGATCATGCCGCCCTGGCTGCCCGCGCACCGCGAGCTCGTCTACGCCTCGGGCGTCGCCGAGATCGTCACGGGCGCCGGCCTGATGCATCCCGACGCCGGGATTCGCCGGGCGGGCGGCATCCTCGGCGTCCTGACGATGATCGGCGTCTTCCCCGCCAACGTCTACATGGCCGCCAACCCCCACAAGTACCGCGGGCTCCCCGGCGGCCGGGCCGCCCTCTACGCCCGCCTGCCGATCCAGGGGGTCTTCATGGCCTGGATCTGGGCGGCCGCCACCCGCGACTAGCCCTGCCGCGCCCGGGCGCACAGCGCGACCGGGAGCAGCGGCAGGAGGGTCACGACGGCCAGCGCCGCGGTCTGGGCGATCGCGTCGCCCACGCCGAAGCCGCCGAGGTGCGCGAGGTGGAACGCCGAATGCAGCGCTTGGCTGAGCGCCCAGACCAGGCACAGCGGGACCACCAGCGCGGGGTGCGGCCGCCACGCCGCCCACGCGAACAGCAGGCCGAACGCGAGCTGCAGCCCGCCGACGTCCGTGACGAGGTGGGCGTTGTAGGGCGGAAGGAGATCGACCCAGTGGCGCAGGAACGGGAACCCGTCGAAGAACGCGCGCGGCGCGACGGTGGCCGGGATCCCGACGACGAGCGCGCCCGCCGCGAGCGTCGCGAGCGCGACCGTCGCCAGCCGGCGGGCATCGCGGCTCACGGGAACACCACGTGGGTGAGCTTCTCCGGGTTGCGCTGGCTCTCCAGCGCGACGATCCGGCCGTCCTGCACCGAGAAGGTCATCACCGTCAGGACCCCCGCGTGGTCGTCGAGCAGGACGCCCGGGAGCCCGTTGACCGCGACGATCGCCGCGTTCCGGGGCGCCACGCGGGTGAAGCCCAGCAGCGCCTTGGCCACCTTCGCGGCGCCGTGGACCGGCTTGCGCATCGCGCTCACGAGCCCGCCGCCGTCGCTGCGCCACACGACGTCGGCGTCGAGGACCTCGAGCAGGCTGTCCAGGTCCCCCTCCCCGCAGGCGCGGACGAACGCCTCGACCACCCGGCGCTGCTCGTCCGGCGCGACGGAGCGCAGCGGACGGCCCTCCGCGACGTGGCGGCGGGCGCGCGAGGCGAGCTGCCGCACGGCCGCCGGCGTGCGGCCGACGACCTCCGCGACCTCCGCGAAGGGGACCGCGAAGACGTCGTGGAGGACGAAGGCGCTGCGCTCGGCCGGACTCAGGCGCTCCAGGACGAGCAGCAGCGCGGTGGTGAGCTCCTCGTCGAGCGTCACGCGGTCGGCCGGGTCGGCGTCGACGGAGGCGACCACCGGCTCGGGCAGCCACGGGCCCGTGTAGGCCTCCCGCGCGGTTCGTGCACGCCGCAGCGCGTCCAGGGCGAGCCGCCCCACCACGCGCGTCAGCCACGCCCGCAGGTCCTCGATCTCCTCCGGGTGCTCGAGCCGCGCGAGCCGCAGCCACGCCTCCTGCACGACGTCCTCGGCGTCCGTCACCGATCCGAGCGTCCCGTAGGCGACCCGGACGAGGTGCCCGCGCTCGGCCTCGAAGGCGTCGATCAACCCGTCGCCAGCCATGTCTCGAACGTCACCTCCCCGGTCACGTCGGGATCCTCACAGGTGAGCGCACCGGCGCGCAACGCCTTCCGGACCGCGGGCCCCAGCGGCAGGGGCACGGCCACGCCGCGGACGCCCCGCCGGGCGGCCCACTGCCGCGCCAGGGCGCTGATCGGCAGCGTCTGCGGCCCGGCGACGTTGCGGGTGGCGAAGGTCGGCCCGCCCAGCGCGACGGCGGCGACCTGCGCCGCGGCCTCGGCGGCGGCGACGGGTTGCAGCGGCGCCCGCATCCGCGGCAGGACGCGGAAGCGCGCGAGCGCGGAGAGGGCCGCGTCGACGAGCTCGTGGAACTGCGTCGCGCGCACGATCGACCACGGGACCGCCCCGGCGCGCACGACCTCCTCCTGGGCGACCTTCGCCTGCTGGTAGCGGGCGGGGACGCCGTCGACCCCGACGATGGAGGCCAGCACGAGGTGCCCGACGCCGGCCTCGGCCGCCGCCGTCACGAGCCGCCCGGCGCCGTCGACGAGCACCGCCCGCGGGGCCCGCGGACTCCCGTTGGAGGCGTCGACGACGACGTCGCAGCCCGCCAGCGCGGCGGCGAGCCCGGCGCCGGTGGTGAGGTCGACGGGGAACTGCGGCGCGCTGCGGCTGAGCACGCGCACGTCCGCACCCGCGGCCTGCAGCTCGGCGACGACGAGCCGGCCCAGCGTGCCGGTCCCGCCGACGACGGCGATGGTGGTTGGGGAGGTGGTCATGCTCCGAGGACGCGCACGGCCCCGGAGATGTGACATCGGAGCGCCTAGGCGACGGCGGCGCGGATGCGCCCGACGGCCAGGACGGCCTCGGCGGCGTGGGCGCCGGAGTCGCGCTTGCCCGTGCCCGAGCGGGCGAGGGCCTGCTCGTAGGTATCGACGGTCAGCACGCCGAACCCGCACGGGACGCCCGTGCGCAGGCCGACGTCCTGGATGCCGCGGGCGGCCTCGGCGCAGACGAAGTCGTAGTGGTCCGTCTCCCCCTTGATCACCGCGCCGAGGCAGACGATGCCGTCGAAGCGGCCCGTCTGGGCGAGCGTCAGCGACGCGACCCCGAGCTCGAAGGCGCCGGGGACGTCGAAGACCTCGATGGCGGCGTCCGGCTCGGCGGCCAGCAGCGCAGCTCGGGCACCGGCTTCCAGCCGGGCGGCGAGGTCCTCGTAGAAGCGGGCGACCACCAGGGCGTAGGTCATCACCGGTCGCGCTGCTCCTCGTCGTTGATCATCTCGTCGTCGAGCGGCAGCGCCTGGTGGTGCAGCGTGTGCCCCATCCGGTCGCGCTTCGTCGCGAGGTAGGTCTCGTTGTGCGGGTTGGAGGCGTGCACGATCGGCACCTGCGCGGTGATCGAGAGCCCGTAGCCCTCGAGACCGCGGATCTTCTTCGGGTTGTTCGTCAGCAGGCGGATCGACGTCAGCCCGAGGTCGACGAGGATCTGCGCCCCGATGCCGTAGTCGCGCAGGTCCGCCGGCAGGCCGAGCTTGAGGTTCGCGTCGACGGTGTCGTAGCCGTCGTCCTGCAGGTTGTAGGCCTTGAGCTTGTTGAGCAGGCCGATGCCGCGACCCTCCTGGGCGAGGTAGAGCAGCACGCCCTCCCCTTCGCGCTCGATCGCGGCCAGCGCCGACTCGAGCTGCTCGCCGCAGTCGCAGCGCAGCGAGTGGAACACGTCGCCGGTGAGGCACTCCGAGTGGACCCGGACGAGCACGTCGGACCGCCCGGCGACATCGCCCTTGATCATCGCGACGTGGTGCTTGGAGTCCACCAGCGATCGGTAGCCGACGCAGGTGAACTCGCCGTAGGCCGTGGGGAGGCGCGTCTCGACGATGCGCTCCACCAGCCGGTCGTGCTTGCGCCGGTAGGCGATCAGGTCGGCGACCGTGATCATCTTCAGGCCGTGGCGCTCGCAGTACGGGACGAGGTCGTCCACGCGGGCCATCGTCCCGTCGTCGTTCATGATCTCGCAGATCACGCCGGAGGGGTTCAGGCCGGCCAGACGGGAGAGGTCCACCGCGGCCTCCGTCTGCCCCGTGCGCTCGAGCACGCCGCCCGGGCGGGCCTTGAGCGGGAACACGTGACCGGGCTGGACGAGGTCGCGGGGGCCGGCCTCCGGGTCGATCGCGACCTGGATGGTGCGGGCGCGGTCGGCCGCCGAGATCCCCGTGGTGACGCCCTCGCGGGCCTCGATGGAGACCGTGAACGGCGTCTCGAAGGGCGACTCGTTCTTGGCCGCCATGAGGTCGAGGCCGAGCTCGTCGCAGCGCTCGCGCGTCAGCGACAGGCAGATCAGCCCGCGGCCGTGCGTCGCCATGAAGTTGATCGCCTCGGGGGTGACGAACTCGGCCGCCATCGTGAGGTCGCCCTCGTTCTCGCGGTCCTCGTCGTCGCAGACGACGACCATCCTCCCCGCGCGGATGTCCTCGAGCGCCTCCTCGATGGACGCGAAGACCCGCTGCTCGGACATGCTCATCGGTAGCTCACCAGTCGTTCCACGTACTTGGCCAACACGTCGACCTCCAGGTTGACGACGGTACCCGCCTGCGCCCCGCCGAGGTTCGTCCGCTCGAGCGTCTCGGGGATCAGCGAGACCTCCAGCGCGGTGTCTGTGAGCGACGCCACGGTCAGGGACACCCCGTCGACCGTGATCGAGCCCTTCTCCACGACGTAGCGCAGCAGCGCCGGGTCGTCCGGGGTGACGGTCACCCGGCGGGCGAAGCCGTCCTCGCGCGTCCCGGACACGGTCCCGGTCCCGTCCACGTGGCCCTGCACGACGTGCCCGCCGAGCCGGTCGGCGGCCCGCAGCGCGAGCTCGACGTTGACCACGCCGCCCTGCACCGCGGCGGCGAGGGAGGAGCGGTCGAGCGTCTCACGCATCACGTCGGCGCTGAAGGCGCCGTCGGCGACCTCGACCGCTGTGAGGCAGACGCCGTTGATCGCCACGGAGTCGCCCGGGGCGACCTCGCCGACCAGCTCGGTGGCGACCCGCAGGCGCACCCCGTCCGCGGTTGCGTCGACGGCGCGGACCTGGCCCAGGTCGGCGACGAGTCCCGTGAACATGCGGCTACCAGTCCTTCATGCGTGCGCGGAGCAGGAGGTCGTCGCCGGAGCGCTCGCACTCGAGCGAGAGGGCGCGGACCGCCTCGGAGATCCGCTCGACGCCCTGGCCCTCGATCGGGTCGCGGGCGACGGCGGAGCCGAGCAGGACGGGGGCGACGAAGAAGCGCAGCTCGTCGACCTCGCCCGCGTCGAGGAAGGCGCCGGCGAGCTTCGGCCCGCCCTCCAGGAGGATCGAGGTCACGCCCGCGGCGCCGAGCCCGTCGAGCGCGGAGCGCACCCGGGCCGGCTCGTTCTGGCCGGAGGCGACGATCGTCTCGACCCCGGCGGCCTCCAGCGCGTCGGTCGCCGCGCGCGGGGCGGCGCGGGAGACGACGAGGGTGAGCGGGACGTCGGAGGCGTCGCGCACGAGCTGCGAGCTCAGGGGCAGGCGCGCCTCGGAGTCGAACACGACGCGGCGCGGCTGGCGCCAGACGTCGTCGACGCGGGCCGTCAGGCGCGGGTCGTCGGCCAGGGCGGTGCCGACGCCGACCACCACGGCGTCGCTCTCCGCCCGCCAGCGGTGGGCGGTCTCGCGCGACCCGGCGGCCGAGATCCACTTGGAGTCGCCCGTGTGGGTGGCGACCTTGCCGTCGAGCGTCATCGCGGCCTTGAGCACCACGAGCGGCCGGCCGGTGCGGGCGTGCTTGCGGAAGGACTGGTTGAGGCGGCGTGCGCGGGTGGCGAGCTCGCCGTCGGCCGTCACGACCTCGATCCCCTCGTCGCGCATGACGCCGAGGCCCCGGCCGCTGGCGTGCTCGGACGGGTCGTCGGAGGCGATCACCACCCGGGCGATGCCGGCCTCGATGATCGCGTCGGTGCACGGCGGGGTGCGGCCGTGGTGGGTGCACGGCTCGAGCGACACGTACATCGTCGCGCCGGCCGTCGGGCGGTCCTCGCACGCGGCGAGGGCCTCGCGCTCGGCGTGCAGCCTGCCCAGGGCCGTGTGCCAGCCCTCGCCGAGCACCTCCCCGTCGCGGACCACGACCGCGCCGACCATCGGGTTCGGCGACACACGTCCGCGCCCCCGCTCCGCGAGCTCGATGGCGCGGGCGAGATGGACCCGATCGGTGTCCTGAAGGGTCGTCAACGGACCCACCACGATAGGTGGAGCGTCATGCGCTCAGCCGCACTTGTCGCCGTGCAGGCGGTAGACGACCACGCGCGGTCCCATCCGCTCGTAGCCGAGCGGGCGCGCGTTGTAGGCGTCGTCGAAGGAGAACGGCGGCTCGTCGGCACCGGGCGCCAGGGGCGAGGTCTCGAACACGACCTCCCCGATCCGGTCGAGCTGCTGGTAGTAGCGCACGGCGTAGGGCACCCGATCGGGCGTGACGTAGGCGCGGCCGTACTGCGTCGAGCCCTTGATCACCCAGCAGTAGCCCCCACGGGTGTAGGAGCCGAGCAGGTCCGGGCGCAGCGTCGAGACGTAGTCCTCCAGCCGGATCTCGTCGCCCAGCGGGACCTTCTTGCCCTCCGGCGTGATGCGGAAGTGCGACCAGGCGCGCTTGTTCCAGCGCTCACCGGTGCGGGTCGGGCTCGGCCGTCCGACGTCGCTGACGAACGGGTCCGAGGCGATCGGCTCGAGCACGATCTTCGCGCCCGTGGGGATGTGCTCCACCATCCAGGCGCGCAGGATGTCGCGGGTGTCGGGGCGGGCGAGCGCGACGGCGTTGTGGACGCCGTAGACCGCGCCCTGCGCCCCGAGCGCGACGGCCGCGACGACCGCCGGGACCCACAGGGCCACCCGCAGGCGCCGGCGCGCGACGAGCCACTCGAGGCCGCGGACCGCGCCCCAGGCGGCCAGCAGCGCCAGGCCGGGGTAGATCGGCAGCAGCCAGCGGGCGAAGAAGCGGCCCTGGCTGCCCATGTAGAGCGCGAACAGGAGGATCGGGACGAGCACGACGGCGGCCGTCCGCCGGTCGCGCCGGATCAGCGCGAGACCGCCGCCGACCGCGGCGACGAGCGGCACCCAGCCGAAGCCCCAGGTCAGCGACTCGAGGTAGTAGGTGACGCCGTGCGTCCTGGCCAGGCCGAGCTTGCCGCCGACCTCCGAGGACGCCTCCCGCTGGTCTGACAGCCCCTGGCGGAAGTCGTCGAAGCCCAGCAGCGCGTAGGGGTTGAGCACGAGGAAGGCGAGCACCATCAGCCCGGCCATGAGGACGAGGTGACGGAGGGTCTGGCGCCGGTCCAAGGGCCCCAGCCAGGCGGCCACGAGGATCCCGAGCAGCCAGATGCCGGCGGTGTACTTGCAGGCGACGGCGGCGCCGAGCGCGAGGCCGGCGAGGACGTAGTCGCGCGGGCGGCTGTGGCGCAGGATCCCCGCGATCCCCCCGAGGCACAGCGCCACGGGCAGCAGCGTGGGCGCGTCGTTGAGCGCGAAGCGGCCGTAGAAGGCGGGAAGGAACGCGACGGCCAGCAGGACGGCGGCGACGAGGGCGACCCGGCGGTCGAACAGCCGCGCGCCGGCCCACGCGAGGGCGGCGACCGACGCCGTGGCCAGCAGCGCGACGACGACGCGGGCGAAGCCCCAGACCGCGCCCGGGTCCGTCGCGTAGAGCTCCTGCGTGCGCTCCCCGCCCCAGCGCAGCCAGAACGCGACGTGGAGCACGTAGGTCAGCGCCGGCGGGTTGATGAAGTACCCGGGGTCGTAGGAGTGGTCGAACATCCCGATCGCCCGCGGGACGAAGTGCGCCGCCTCGTCGACGTTGTAGACGTAGGGCAGCCCCGTGGTGTGCCCCCACAGGCGCAAGATCAGCGCGCCGAGGCAGACGAGCGCGACCGCGATCGGCCAGCCGTGCCTACGCGCAGCGGCCATACGCGGCGTAGTCCCGGGTCCGGGCGAGCAGCCGGAACCCCTCGGGCGCGCGCTGCACGAGCGAGCGGTCGAGCTCGTTCGTCCACGCCTGCTTGAAGATCGCGAAGCGGCCGAGCACGACGATCGCCACGCCCGCCCGCTGGTTCGGGCGCTGCACGCGCGCCCACACCTTCGTGGAGGGCAGGTCGGCGATCCAGCGCGCGTCGGGGACGAGCTTGTGGTTGGGCAGGGTCAGCGGTCCGCAGCGCAGGGTGCGCTCGACCGCGGGGTCGCCGAGGACCTGCGTGAGCGAGTCGTGCGCCTCGCCGCGGAACGACAGCTCGTTGTCGAAGCGGTTGAGGTCGAGGTTGATGGCGGTGACGACCAGGACGAACACGACGCCCGCCCCCGCGAGGGCCATCCAGACGCGCCGCAGGCGCCCGCCGGGCTCGAGCACCGTCCATCCCGCGACGAAGAACGCCGCGAAGACGAGCACCCCGAGCGCGGCGGAGACGAGGTAGCGCTCGATCACCGAAAGCCCCGCCACGCCGATGGCCAGGAAGGTGAGGATGCCGCTCAGCAGCAGGACGAGCGGCCACAGCACCCGGCGGGGGACCAGCAGGACCGCCGCCAGCAGCCCGAGCACGCCGGCGATCAGGACCGGCGCCTTGGTCAGGTCCGCCAGGAACTCGGGGATCGCCGACGGGATCTCGGCGAGCGTCTTGGACCGGCCGAGGTCCTCCGCCGAATCGCTCGTGTAGGTCAGGGAGAACAGGGGGTCTCCGGTGACGATCCCGTCCGTGATCAGCCAGCCGAGCGGCCCGATCGCGGCGATCGCGGCCCAGATCGCTCGCTGTCTCCAACTCGCCCCCGGGAACAGCCACAGCCAGTAGAGCCCGAGCAGCAGCCACCCCTCGGGCCGCAGCAGCGAGGCGAGGACGAGCAGCACGAGCACGGGGACGCCGCGGCGCGGGCGGGCGGCCTCCATCGCGACCGCCCAGACGACGAGCGCGAGGAACGGCACGTCGACGTAGCCCCGCGCCGCGAGGAAGCCGAAGTCGAAGCGCGACAGCACCAGCAGCGCGGCGACGATCCCCACCAGCGGGGTGAAGGCGACGCGGCCGAGCCGGTAGATGCCCGCGACCAGCGCGAGGAAGGCGGCGAAGACGAGGATGATCCACAGGCGGTCGGCGCCCGCCCCGAAGGGGACGAGCACGAGCGACACGAGGATCGCGAGCGGATGCTCCGTCGGGAAGCGGAAGCCCTCGAAGACCGGCATGGTGCCGTCGAGCACCTCGCGCGCCCACAGGAGCGAGTAGTACGAGTCGTAGTTCGGGTACGTCGGGTACAGCAGCGTCCCGACGAGGGTGGCGACGCACAGCAGCCCGAACGCGGCCTTGGCGCACCGCTCCATTCAGGCGGAGGGTATGCGATGGGTACCCTTCCCTTCCCGTGAAGCTGGTCATCCAGATCCCGTGCCTCAACGAGGAGGACGTCCTCCCGATCGCCCTGGCCGATCTCCCCCGCGAGGTCCCGGGGTTCGAGACGGTCGAGTGGCTCGTCATCGACGACGGCTCCACCGACCGCACGGTCGAGGTCGCCAAGGCCCACGGCGTGGACCACATCGTCCGCCTGACGAACAACAAGGGCCTGGCCTCGGGCTTCCAGGCCGGCCTCGACGCGGCGCTCAAGCTCGGCGCCGACGTGATCGTCAACACCGACGCCGACAACCAGTACGACGCGTCCTTCATCCCCGCGCTCGTCGAGCCGATCCTCGCCGGGCGCGCCGACATGGTCGTCGGCGACCGCCAGGTGATGACGATCGACCACTTCTCGCCGCTGAAGAAGGTCCTGCAGCGCCTCGGCTCGTGGGCCGTGCGCCGCGCCTCGGACACGACGGTCCCCGACACGACCTCCGGCTTCCGCGCCTACAACCGCGAGGCCGCGCTGTCGCTCCAAGTCGTGTCGAAGTTCACCTACACGCTCGAGACGATCATCCAGGCGGGCAAGCTGACCGTCGCCGTCGACCACGTCCCGGTCTCGACGAACGAGAAGCTGCGCGAGTCGCGCCTGTTCCCGTCCATGTCGAGCTACGTGCGGCGCAACGGCGTCTCGATCTTCCGCATCTACGCGATGTACGAGCCGCTGCGGGTGTTCATGACCCTCGCGCTGCTCACCGCCGTCGTCGGCTTCGCGGTCTTCGCGCGCTTCTCCGTCGCGTTCGTCCAGGGCGAGGGCAGCGGCCACATCCAGTCGCTCATCCTCGGATCCGTGCTCATCAACGCCGCCGTCGTGCTCGGCGCGCTCGGCGTGATCGGGGACCTGCTCAGCGGTCAGCGGATCATGCTCCAGCGCGTGTTCGAGCGGGTGCGCCGCGTGGAGCTCGAGCTCGGGGTCGCCCCCTCCCACTACGAGCCCGGCCACACCACGGGCGAGCATCGGGCCACGACGGGCGCCCAGGCGGCCCCGCACCCCGGCCGCACCGCCGAGCACGAGGCCGTCCAGCTATGAGTCCGTCCGTCACGACCGACGCCGAGGGCACGGTCACCGGGAACACGTACGACAAGTACGGCTCCACCAACCCCGTCGTCAAGCGGCTGATGGCCGGCTTCGAGGCGACGCTCGAGGAGCTGTTCGTCAAGGCGGACCCGCAGTCGCTGCTCGACGTCGGCTGCGGCGAGGGCGTGCTGACCCACCGCTGGGCCCAGCGTCTGGGCGACAAGCGCATCGTCGGGATCGATCTCGAGGACCCGGCGATCCAGGCCGAGTGGGCCGGCCGGCAGGCGCCGAACCTCGAGTACCGGATCATGAAGGCCGAGAACCTGCCGTTCGCCGACGGGGAGTTCGACGTCGCGACCGCCATCGAGGTCCTCGAGCACGTGCCGGACCCGGCGCACACCGTCGCGGAGATGGCCCGGGTGGCCAGCGGGCACCTGCTCGTCTCCGTCCCGCGTGAGCCGCTGTGGCGGATGGTCAACGTCGCCCGCGGCGCCTACGTCAAGCAGCTCGGCAACACGCCCGGGCACGTCAACCACTGGTCCAAGAAGGCGTTCGTCTCGTTGCTGTCTGCGCACGGGACCGTCGTGGAGGCGCGCTCGCCCTTCCCCTGGACCATGCTGCTTGTCCAGCGCCGCTGAGGGGTCCGGCTACGGGCGCGGGGCGCGCCTGCTGTCGGTCGGCATCGCGTCGACCGGCATCGTCACGTTCGCGTACTTCTCCGTCGCGTCCTACGTCCTCTCAGACCTCGACTACCAGCAGATCTCGCTGCTGTGGTCGGTCATCTTCACCGTCGCGTCGGTGATCTACCGGCCGATCGAGCTCCTCCTGAGCCGCACGATCGCCGACCGCCGTGCCCGCGGCCTGCACACGGGCCACCCGCTGCGCACGCCGCTGCTGCTCCAAGCGGGATTCGCGCTGCTGTTCCTGGTCCTGTCGCTCGCCCTCCACGGCCTGATCGTGCGCGACGCGCTCGACGGCGCCGACCCGCTGTTCTGGGTCCTCGTCGCGGCGGTCCTGTTCTACGCCGCCTCCTACTTCGCCCGCGGCTGGCTGGCGGGGCACCAGTGGTTCGGCCTCTACGGCGGGCTCGTGTTCATGGAGGCGGTCGCGCGGCTGCTCTTCGCCGTGGCCGTCGCGGTGGGGATCGCGTCCGGGCAGCTCGCGGTGGCGCTCGGGATGGCCGCAGCGCCGCTGATCTCGCTCGTCGTGGTCCCGCCGGCGCTGCGACGGATGCGGGCGGGTCAGGCGGAATCGGACCTAAAGTCGCGCGGTGGTCGCCAGGACGACGAAAACGCGACTTTAGGTCCGGCCCGGGCCCCGTCGGAGGCGGACCTCGCGCTGGGGCGCGGCGGGCGCTTCGCCCTCGCCGTGCTCGCCGTGATGCTCGCGGAGCAGACGCTGCTCAACGCCCCGGTGCTGACCGCGAGCGCGACGGCCGGGGACGCTGCGGTCGCCGGGTTCATCTTCAACGCGCTGCTGATCGCGCGCGCTCCCCTGCAGCTGTTCCAGGCCATCCAGGGCTCGCTGCTGCCCCACCTCACCGGCCTGCAGGCCGGCGGGGACGGCGCGGACGAGTTCCGCCGCGCGATCCGCATCACGATCCTGGCCATCGCAGCCTTCGCGGGCGCCGTGACGCTCGGTCTGCTCGCGATCGGCCCGTGGGTCATGGGCCTCCTCTTCGACCTCTCGGTCACGTACGGGCGGGTGGGGCTCGCGCTCGTCGGCGTCGGCATGGGCGCGCACCTGATCGCGGGCACGCTCAACCAGGCCGCGCTGGCCCGCGACCACGCCCCGGCGGCCGGGGCCTGCTGGCTCGCCGTCGCGGCGCTCTACGTCGGCTGGCTGCTCGTCCCCGTCGTCGACGATCAGCTCCTGCGGGCGCAGATCGGCTATCCCGGCGCCGCGCTCGTGCTGTGCGGGCTGCTGGCGATCGTCTACCGCCGCCCTGCCGCGTAGGCCATGCGTCCAGGCTCGCCGACCGCGCGTCGGCGGGGCACCGCCGCGGGCCGATGGGCTCGCCGAGGGCGGTCAGGGACGACCGCCGGCGGAGACTTCGGCGGGCGGCCACGGATGGTCGCCCGGCTCCGCCTCCTCGAGCGCCAACGTGCCAGTACTCAGTCGACACCCGGCGCGCGCCGATAGGGACCGGGTGACTCGAGCCCGGCTTGCGCTGCTTCCCCCGCTGCTCGCCCTGATCGCCGCCGCGCCGGCGGCGGCCGCCGCCCCGGCGCCGGGCTGCGCCCCGGCCGCGACCCAGGTCGCCCGTGGCGCGTCGGCGACGGTCGAGGTGCGCTGCGTCGAGCCGCTGACCGGCGACGCCGCGTCCGACGTCGCCCTCGCCGCGGCGCCGGCACACGGCACGGCGACCGTCGACGGCTCGCGCGTCGGCTACGCCAACGACGGCACCGGGGTCCTCGACCGGTTCACCCTCACCGTCCGGCGCGCCCCCGGCGCACCGGCCGCGACCTTGACCGTCGAGGTCGGCATCGGCACCGCATCGCGCCCGTCCTGCGGCGTCCCCGCCGTCCTGCGCGTGCGACCCGGGCGGCGGGTCTCCGGCCGCGTGTCCTGCGTGGACTCCGCCGGTGCCGCCGGGACCCTCGAGCGGGCGGGCGAGCCGGGCCTGGGCGTGCTGGTCGCGCCGAGCTTCGCGTCCACCGGCGCGTTCCGCTTCGACGCGGCCGGCGCAGAGGGTGACACGAGCTTCGCCGCCACGGCCACGACCGCCGCGGGCAGCTCCGTCCCGGCGGTTCAGCCGATCACGGTCACCGCCGCGGCCAACGCGACGCCCGTCTGCCAGGACCGCGCGGTCACGGTGCGCCCCGGCAGCACGCGCACCCTCGCCCTCCCCTGCTCCGACGCCGACGACGATCCCGTCGCGGTGACCACCGGCCCGGCGGACCGCGGCCGGCTCGGCGTGGTGCGCCAGGCGGGCGAGGCGTCCAACGCGACCGTCACCTTCACCGCGCCCGACGCCGACGAGCCGACCCACGCGACCTTCACCTTCACCGCCGCCGACGGCCAGGCGACCTCCGCGCCGGCGACCGTCGACGTCACCGTCGACCCGGCCTTCACCAACACGACGCCGAGCTGCGCGTTCACCGCCCTGAGCCTGCAGCCCGGGGCGACGGTCGACGTCGCCACCGACTGCACCGACGTCGACGCCGACCCGATCGCCTACGCCCTCGTCGCCGGCTCCGCCCGGCACGTCACCGTCGGGGCCCCGGTGACCACGGCACGGGGGACGAGCTTCCCCGTCACGGTCGACGCGGACTACACGGGCGAGGCTGCCGGCTTCGACTACACCGCGGATGACGGCCAGGGCGGCAGCGGCACGGGCGAGGTGCAGATCACCGTCGGCGGCCGGCCCTTGCCCGCCTGCCGGGCGCCGGGCCGCGACACGCTGCGCTCCGGGCGCTTCGTCTCCCTCGACCTGAGCCGGTTCTGCTCGGGCGCGACGCGCTTCGCGATCGCCGACGGCTCCGTCGCGAACGGCCGCATCGTGTCGGCGACCGCGTCGGGGGCCGTCCAGTTCCAGGCCTCGGCCGACGCCGCGGACGGCCAGACGGCGAGCTTCGCCTTCGTCGCCACGAACGCCGCAGGGGCCGCCGAGCCCGTCACCGTCGCCTACGACAGCGGGCCGAACGCCAACCGCGCGCCGGACTGCTCCGCCGCGCCGCTGACCCACGTGCGCCTCGGTGCGACGCGTGACGTGCTCCTGGACTGCACCGACGCCGACGGGGACCCGCTGACGGCGACCGTCGCGACCGCCGACCGGCCGGCCCGCGGCACGGCGACGGTTCTCGGTTCCGGGCGCGCCCGCTACACCGCCCCCGGCGACGTGCGCTCCTTCCCGACCGCCGACCCGTTCGCCGTGACGGTCTCGGACGGCTTCCCCGGCGGCGCGACGCGGATCCCGGTCGCCATCGCGGTGGAGGACCTCACGTTCAACTCCGCGCCGGTCTGCACCGGCAGCGTTCCCGTGCAGCCACGGGTGAAGGAGACGCGCGCGGTCGTCCTGAGCTGCAGCGACGCCGACGGCGACCGCATCTCCGCCGTCCGCCTCGGCGCCGTCAGCGGCGGGACGGTCGCGCCGTTCGAGCGGACGGCCGAGGACGGCTCACGCTGGACGAGCCGCTTCACGGCGGGCGACACCCCCGGCCCGGCCGGCTTCGACGTCGAGGTGGCCGACGAGCGCGAGTTCGCGCCCGCCGTCCGTGTCGGCCTCGAGGTCCGCGAGGCGGCCGTCAACGCCGCGCCGACCTGCCGGCCGCAGCGGCTGGCGGCCACCGCCGGGATCCCCGTCGCCGTCGACCTCACCGGGAGCTGCACCGACCTCGACGGGGATGCCCTGACCGCGAGCGTCGCCACGCTGCCGCGGCACGGCACGCTGACCACGGACGGCGGCGTCACCCGCTTCCTCCCCGAGGACGGCTTCGAGGGCGCCGACGTCCTCGGTGTCGACCTCGACGATGGCCACGGCGGCCGCGTCGGCACCACGATCACGTTCGACGTCACCCGCCCCGACGGCGGCGGCGGCACGGGCGCTGCCGGGGCGGGCGCGCCCGCCGCACCCGGCCCGGACGCCGGTGGCGGCACGCAGGCCGCTCCCGGTCCGGTCGGTGAGCGGACCGTGCCGAGCAGCGGCGGCGCCGGACCGGTGGGGGCGGGCGCCGCCCCGCCACGCCTCCGGGTGACGGTCGGCAAGGCGCGGATCGGTCGCGTCGTGCGCGCCGGCCTGCGGGTCGTGGTGGGCTGCGACACGCCGTGCACCGCCAGCCTCGTGGTCACCGTCTCCGGCAAGGTCGCCAAGCGCCTCGGGCTCGTGCGTCGCGCCAAGCGTCCGGTCGTCGTGGTCCGCACGAGCGGCACCGGGCCGCTCGTCCTGCGGTTCACGAGCCGCCTGGCGAAGCTCCGGCGGGTCCCGCTCACCCTCGCCGTGACGGCGACCGGCGCGAACGGCGCCACGACGCGCCGGACCGTCCGGACGACCCTGCGGCGCTAGAAGTCGGGCCGCTTGCGGTCCTGCTTGCGCTCGCCCGTGCGCTTCTTGGCCGACAGCCGCCGCTCCTTCGAGCCGCGGGTCGGACGGGTCGCCCGGCGGGACTTGCGCCGGCGCAGCGCGTCGGCGAGCCGCGCCTCCAGGCGCTCGAGCGCGAGCTCGCGGTTGCGCGCCTGGCTGCGGGCGTCCTGGGCGACGGCGCGCACCACCGGCCCGGCGCGGCTGACGATCCGCCCCCGTACGGGCTCCGACAGCGACGACGAGGCCTCGACGTCGAAGACCGCCTCCACCCGCGACGCGGTGACGTTCGCGTGCTGGCCACCCGGGCCGGAGGAGCGGCTCGTGCGCAGGGTCACCTCCGAGAGCGGGATCTCCACGCCGGGAGCGGGATGCAGGGCGGTGCGGTCGGGCACCCGGCGACCGTAGCGAGCCCACCGCCCCCGGCCGGACGGGCGAGCGATCGAGCCCGGCCGTCGACGTTCGTCGTGATCGCCGCGGACCGCGACGGGAACGCCGTGGCCCGGACGCTGAAGCGCTAGCGGCCGGCCGTGGCCGCGGCCGCGATCGCCTGCACCTCGCCGCCCGGGTCGGGCGTGCCGAAGACGGCCGAGCCCGCGACCCACAGGTCCGCCCCGGCGGCGGCGACGCGCGGGGCCTGCTCACGGTCGATGCCGCCGTCGACCTCGAGGACGACGCCGGGGCCGATCAGCTCGCGCAGGCGGCCGAGCTTGTCGAGCGAGTGCTCGATGAACGGCTGTCCGCCGTAGCCGGGGTTGACCGTCATGCAGAGCACGAGGTCGAGGTCGCCCGCCACCTCGGCGACGGCCGTGGCGGGCGTCCCCGGGTTGAGCGCCAATCCGGCGCGGCACCCGGCTTCGCGGATCTGCTGCAGCGCGCGATGCACGTGCGGGGTGGCCTCGACGTGGACGGTGATGCCGTCGGCGCCGGCCGCGGCGAACGTGTCGACGTGGCGCTCGGGCTCCGCGACCATCAGGTGGACGTCGAGCACCGCGCCGTGCTCGTCGCAGAGCCCGCGCAGCGCCTGGCAGACGTTCGGGCCCATGCTGAACGGCGGGACGAAGCGGCCGTCCATGATGTCGACGTGGACCGTGCGCGCCCCGGCCTCCAGCACGTCGGCGACCTGCGCGCCGAGACGGGCGAAGTCGGCAGAGAGGATCGAGGGCGCCACGCCCGTCCACGGGGCGGCGCTCATATCGGCGCCAGCATCGACGCGTCGCACGCGCCGCACATGTAGAGGGCGGTCGAGGACATGCGCACGATCGTGGAGTGCTCACCGCAGTCGGGGCACACGGAGCGCAGCTCGAAGCGCGACAGGCAGTTGACGCAGCGATAGCGGCCGGGCAGGGTCGTCGGGCGCAGCCAGGGCTCGTGGCAGCTCGGGCAGACGGGCCCGAGGTCGATCGGCGGCTCGGCGGCCATCAGGCCCCCCGTCGCAGGCGGGCGACGAAGAAGCCGTCCGTGCCGTCGCGGTGTGGGAGTGACTGGGAGCAGGCGGCCACGCGTGGATGCTCCCACGTCGGCGCCGCGTCCGCCTCGAGGTCGTCCAGCGACCACAGCGGGAAGCGCTCGAGGAACGCGAGCACCTGGTCCTCGTTCTCCGCCGGGGAGATGGTGCAGGTGGAGTAGGTGAGCGTCCCCCCGGGACGGGTGGCGCGAGCGCCGGCCTCGAGCAGCTGGCGCTGGAGCTTGGCCAGGCGGTCGACGTCGTCGGGGGACTTGCGCCAGCGCGCGTCCGGGCGGGCGGCGAGGGTGCCGAGGTCCGAGCACGGCGGGTCGACCAGGACCCGGTCGTAGCCCTGCGGCTCGTCGACGTCGCGCGCGTCGGCGACCCGCACCTCGACGCAGCCCTGGGCGCCCATCCGCTCGACGGTCGCCCGCAGCCCCCGGGCCCGGGTCGGGTCGCGCTCGACCGCGACGACCGTCCCCTCCGCGTCCATCAGCGCGGCGAGGTGCGTCGTCTTGCCGCCGGGCGCGGCGCACAGGTCGAGCACGCGCTCGCCGGGTCGGGGGTCCACGACGCGGGCGACGGCCTGAGCGGCGCGCGACTGGGCCATCACGCGCCCGTCGGCGTGCAGTGCGGATCCGTGAAGGTCGAACGGCGTGTCGAGGACGAGGGCCTCGGCGAGCCGCGGATCGGTGTGGGGGGTCCCGGGCAGCGCGGCGGCGACGGCGGCCACGGCAGCAGCGAGGTCGGGCTCCGGCGCCGTCAGGGGGTTGACGCGCAGCGCGGCCTCGGGAGCGGCGTTGCCGGCGGCCATCAGCGCGCGGGCGGACTCCGGCCCGAACTGGCGCCACCAGCGCTCGGCGACCCAGACGGGGTGCGCGTGCTTGAGCGCGGCCTGCGAGGGCGTCCTCTCCGGCAGCTTCGCGACGATGTCGCGGGCCTCGCGAACGCCGCGGCGCAGCACGGCGTTGACCAGGCCGGAGGCGCGCGGGGCGTCCTCCTTGACCAGCTCGACGGACTCCGACACCGCGGCGTGCGGCGGGATCCGCTCGAGGAAGGCGAGCTGGTAGAGCCCGAGACGCAGCGCGGCGCGCACGGGCGGGTCCAGCTCCTCGGCGGGCCGGCCGGCGAAGCGCTCGATCAGGTGGTCGAGCGTCGACGCGCGCTGCACCGTGCCGTACGCGAGGTGGACGGCGAGCGCGCGGTCGCGCGGATCCAGGCCGCGGCGACGCGCCTCCGCGATCAGCGCCCGATCGGCCCAGGCGTCCTGCTCGGCGACGCGACGCACGACGGCGTAGGCGCACGCTCGGGCGGGGGCGACACGGCTGGGGCCGGTGACGGCGCTCGACACGCCACGGACGCTAGAGGTGTCCGTTCGCGCGCCGATGCCGGCCGGTGGCTCAACCGGCGCCCGGCTGCGGTCGACAACCCCGGTGTGCGCCGCCTCGCCTCCTCCCTCCCCCTCGTGCTCGTCCTTCTGGTCGCCATCACCGTCCCGGCCCGTGCCGGCGGCCTGCTGCCGACGCCGGGCGCGGACGTCCTGAAGGTCCTCACCGACCTCGGCAAGACGGTCCGCGGTGGTGGCGGCGGCGACCGCATCGCCGGTGGCGGCGGACCCGACCTCCTGTTCGGGGAGACCGGCGCCGACACGCTGCTCGGCAACGGCGGCGACGACCGGCTGGACGGCGGCGGGGGCGGTGACGTCCTCCAGGGCGGTGACGGCAACGACACGATCACCGGCGGCTTCGGCCACGACGCGATCGAGGGTGGGCCCGGCAACGACGTCCTCGACGGCGGCGCGGCACCGGACAGGGTCGACGGCGGGGACGGCGACGACGTCGTCCGCGGCGGCAGCGGCGCCGACGAGCTCGCGGGCGGGGCGGGCAACGACGAGATCCACGCCGATTCCGCCCGCGACCCGATCGACGCCGGCCCGGGCGACGACGTCGTCTTCCTCAACACGGGGGGCGCGGGCGGGCCGACCGACTGCGGCCCGGGCGACGACGTCGTCGTCGTCAACCCCTACGACGAGCGCGGTGGGCGCTCCAACGCGCGGGCGCTCGAGGACGGCGAGATCGTCAACTGCGAGACCGTCCGCGAGGAGCCGGTGCCCGTCGATCCGCTCAAGGGCGTCTGGGAGCAGGTGCGCTCCGACGACGGCGGGACCATCACGGGCACCGACCGCAACGACCGCCTCTTCGGCCGCGGGGGCCCCGACACGCTCTCCGGCGGGGACGGCGACGACGAGATCTGGGGCAACCACCTCCCCTACGGGCCTGACCGCGGCCTCGACACGCTCTCCGGCGGGGACGGCGCCGACACGATCTTCGGCGGCCGGGCCCGCAACCGCATCGACGGTGGCGCGGGCGACGACGTGCTGCAGGGCGGCGTCGGCGCCAACGTCATCCGCGGCGGCGCCGGCAACGACGCGATTCGCCTGCGTGGCGACGGCACGGGGCCCGACCGCGTGGTCGCGGGCGCCGGTGACGACACCATCGACGCGATGGCCAAGGGGCGGGCGCGGATCTCGTGCGGGTCCGGCCGGGACGTGCTCCACGTCGGCTACAACCGCCGCGTCACCTGGTCCCGGGACTGCGAACGGGTGACGACGCGCTACCGGCGGCGCTGACGTCGTCCGACCACCGGCGAACCAGCTCCTACCGCCCCGATCCGCTGCCCGGTGCTGGCAGGGCCGGCCATGACGTGGCGGGTGGGCGCCGGCGGGTCAGGAGGGGCTGAGGAGGAAGCTCCCCGCGCCCCGCAGCCACTCGCCCGCGGTCATCCGGCGGCCCCCGGCGGGCTGGACCTCCAGCAGCTCGAGGCCGCCGAAGCGCAGGACGCCGTCCTCGACCCGGAGCCCGTCACCCGGCGCCGGGGCGCCCGGCCGCGCGGCCCACACGCCGAGGAAGCCGTCCTCCCCCAGCGCGACGCGGGCGCCGATGTGCGGGCGCAGGCCTCGCACGGTCCGGTCGAGCGCCTCGGGGGAGGCGTCGGCGTCCAGCGTCCGATCGGCGGCGCCGAGCTTCTCGGCGTAGGTGACACCGGCCTCGGGCTGCTCGACGAAGGCCGGCTGCTCGTCGAGGGCGCGCAGGAGCAACGCCGCGCCGAGCGCCTGCAGCCGCTCCGCGACGGTCCCGTAGTCGTCCTCGGGGCCGATCGGCTCCGAGCCCTGCAGGCACACCGGGCCGGAGTCCAGGCCGGCGGTCAGTCGCATGATCGAGACGCCGGTCTCGCCGTCGCCGGCCATGATCGCGCGCTCCACCGGGGCCGCCCCGCGCCACCGCGGCAGCAGCGACGGGTGGACGTTGTAGATCTCGAAGCGATCGAGCAGCGGCGCCTTCACGAGCGCGCCGTAGGCGCACAGCACGAGGGCCTCGGGCTCGGCCGCCTCGATGTTGGCGAGGGTCGCCCCGGCGTGGAGGTCCTCGGGCTGGATCAGGTCGATGCCCAGCGCCCGCGCGGCGTCGGCGACGGGCGGCGGTGAGAGCTTGCGGCCGCGGCCCTTCGGCCGGTTCGGCCGGGTCACGACGAGCGCCGGGCGGTGCGCCGAGCCGGCGAGGTGCTCGAGGACGCGCGCCGCGAAGTCCGACGTGCCGAGGTAGACGGTGCGCACCCTACGCCGCGGCCGTCTCGCGCAGGCGCTCGCGCATCGCGCGCATCGCCTGCTTGCGCTGGTCGCGCGGGGTGCGGTCGAGGATCAGGACCCCGTCGAGGTGATCCATCTCGTGCTGGATGACGCGGGCCTCCAGGCCGGAGGCCTCGACCACGATCGGGTCGCCGTGCTCGTCCAGGCCCGCGATGCGGACGTGGACGGGCCGCTCGACCTCGACGAGGACGCCGGGCAGCGACAGGCAGCCCTCCTGCGACCACTCCTGCTCCTTCGAGGCGTACTGGAGGACCGGGTTCACGAGCGCGGCGACGGGCGCCTCGGACTCGACGCGGTAGACGAGCATGCGGTGCATCACGCCGACCTGCGTCGCGGCGAGGCCGATGCCGAGGGCGTCGTGCATGACGTCCCCCATGCGGCGGGCCTCCTGCACCAGCCGGTCGTCGAAGCGGTCGATGGAGAGCGCCCGGCTGCGCAGCACGGGATCGCCGTACTGGCGCACGAGGCGCAGCGCGGCGTCGCGCCGTGCGCGGACCTCCGGGTCCAGCGCGCGCTCCTGCGCCTCCTCCTCGGTCTCCACCTCGACGGGCTCGTCGGCCATGCCTCGAGTCTACGTCCCGGATCCGGCGGGGCTGAGCGCCTCCGGGTCAACCGGGGCGGCTACTGCGGGTCGACGTCGACGGAGAACGCGACCCCCGCGAAGCGGCGGTCGCGCGCCGCCGCCTCGACGGCCGCGCCGACGGCCGCGACCGCCGCGGCACGCGCGGTCGTCCGCACCACGAGCTGCATGCGCTCCCGTCCGCGCAGGCGGAAGAGGACGGCCGGGCCCAGCAGCTCCGTCGCGCCCTGGCCCCCCGCAGGCGCGGCGGCCACCGCGGCCGACACGTCGGCCGCCACCGCGGTCGCCGCCGCCCGCACGACGCCCGCGTCAGCCGCCGTGAACACGACCTTGATGAGGTCGGCGTACGGCGGATACCGCAACGCCTCCCGCCGCAGCAGCTCGTCCTGGAGGAACCCCGCGGCGTCGTGGCGGGCGGCGAGCCGGATCGAGGACGCCTCGGGCGAGAGCGTCTGCACGATCACCCGCGCCGCCGACCCGCCCGTCATCCCCCGCCCCGCCCGGCCGGCGAGCTGGGCGATCAGCGCGAACGTCCGCTCCTCCGCGCGGAAGTCCGGGAAGCGCAGGGTCGAGTCGGCGTCGACGACGACGCCCAGGCTCACGTCCGGGAAGTCGTGGCCCTTCGCCACGAGCTGCGTGCCGATCAGCACCCCGCCCGCGGCCGCGCGGAAGCGCGCGAGGAGCTTCGGGATCGCGTCCTTGGGGCTCGCCGTGTCGGCGTCGAGGCGGAACACCTCCGTCGCCAGCGTGCGCGCGAGCTCGTCCTCGAGGCGCTCCGTCCCCGCCCCGTGACGGGCGACCGCCGTCGAGCCGCACGCGGTGCAGCGGTCCGGGACGCGCTCGTGGTGGCCGCAGTGGTGGCAGCCGACCGCCCCCGCCGCGCGGTGCAGCACGAGCGCGACGTCGCAGTTGGGGCAGGTCCAGACGTGCCCGCACTCGCGGCAGGTGAGGAAGTTCGACCAGCCGCGGCGGTTGAGCAGCACGATCGCCTTGCCGCCCGCGTCGGCCACCTGCGACAGGGCCGCCTGTGTGTCCGGATGCAGCGGATGGTGGTGGCCGCGCATGTCACGGACGTCCACGGGCGGCAGCGGCGCGCCGTCGACGCGGTCGCGGAGGACGACGTGCTCGAGCTCCAGCCACGTCTCCGGGCGCGGCGTCGCGGTGCCGAAGACCACGGTCGCCCCCGTGAACGCCGCCCGTCGCCGGGCGACGAGCCGGGCGTCGTAGCGCGGGTCTCCCTCGTGCTTGAACGCCGGGTCGTGCTCCTCGTCGACGATCACGAGGCCGAGATCGCCGACGGGGGCGAAGACCGCCGAGCGCGGCCCGACGGCCACGCGCGCCTCACCGCGGCGCAGGCGCAGCCACTCGTCGTAGCGCTCACCCTCCGAGAGCCCGGAATGGAGCAGGGCGACGGTGTCCCCGAAGCGGGCGGTGAAGCGCGCGACCGTCTGCGGCGTCAGCGCGATCTCGGGGACGAGCACGATCACGCCGCGGCCGGCGGCCAGGGTCGCCTCCGCGGCGCGCAGGTAGACCTCCGTCTTCCCGGACCCCGTCACGCCGTGGAGGAGGTGCTCCTGCGGCCCGCCGGGGTCGAGGATCCGCTCGACGGCCGCGGTCTGCTCCGGCGTCAGGGCGACGGCCCGATCGGGATCGCCGCCGACCAGGGGCGCCCGGCGCCTGACGCGCGGCTCGATCGTCACCAGCCCGCGCGCCTGCAGCCGGCGCAGGGTCGCCAGCTCGCCCGTCGCGGGCGCGGGCAGCCGGCCGAGCGCGGCCCGCTGGTTGTCGGTCAGGCGCTCGTCCTCCGCCGGTACCCGTGCCGGCAGCGCCCACAGCTCCGTGCGCGGCTTGCCGGGCGGGGCGACGACGAGCCCGAGTGCCCGCGCGGGCGTCGACCCGTACTCCCCCGCGAGCCAGAGCGCGAGGTCCACGAGGTCGTCCGGGACCGTCTCGGGGCGCACCGCAGTCGCCGCGACGAGGCGGCCCGGGTCCACGGCGCTGTCCTGGGCGTGGCCGACGACGACGCCGTCGAGCTTCTGGCGCCCGAACGGGATCCGCACGACGGCCCCCACGGGCGGCAGCGGCCCGGGCGGCGGCAGGTAGTCGAACGGCCCGGAGACCTTGCGCGTCGTCACGAGGGGCTCGACCCGCAGGATCACCCCTGCGACGCTAATGATCGGTCCGGCGCACCGGTGATAGTCCGGCGGCGTGATCCTCGAGGGCGACAACCTGCCGCTGCTGCAAGCGCTCGAGGACGGGATCGCCACGCTCGTCTACCTCGACCCGCCGTTCAACACCGGCCGCACGCAGACCCGGCGCAGCCTCCGCACGACGCCCGATCCCGACGGGGACCGGACCGGCTTCGGCGGCCGCCGCTACCGGTCCGAGCTGCTCGAGCGCTCCTCCTACCGCGACCAGTTCGACGACTACCTGGGCTTCCTCGCGCCGCGCCTGGCCGAGTGCCGCCGCATCCTCGCCGCCGACGGGACGCTGTACTTCCACATCGATCCGCGCGAGAGCCACTACTGCAAGCTGCTCCTCGACGAGCTCTTCGGCCGCGAGTGCTTCCTCAACGAGATCGTCTGGGCCTACGACTACGGCGCGAAGCCCAAGACCCGCTGGCCCGCCAAGCACGACGTGATCCTCGTCTACACGCGCACCGCGGGCGGCCACTTCTTCGACGCGGACGCGGTCGAGCGCGAGCCGTACATGGCCCCGGGGCTCGTCGGCCCGGAGAAGGCCGCCCGCGGCAAGCTCCCGACGGACGTCTGGTGGCACACGATCGTCTCCCCCACGGGCCGGGAGAAGACGGGCTACCCGACCCAGAAGCCCGAGGGCGTGCTGCGGCGGATGGTCCAGGCCTCCACGCGTCCCGGCGACCTGTGCGTGGACCCCTTCGCGGGGTCGGGGACCATGGGCGCGGTGGCGGCGGCGCTGGGCCGCCGCCACCTGCTCATGGACGCGAGCCCCGAGGCCGTGCGCGTCATGCGCGCACGGCTCGAGGGCTAGCGGCTAGCGGACCGCGAAGGGCCCCTGGTACTGCCGCGGCGCGCTCCCGCGCAGGCCGGGGCGGCGTGCGCCCTGGTCCTGGTCGTCCACGGAGGACGTGTCGTTGGCGTACAGGGCCACCGAGTCGGCTATGGCGTCGGACTGCTCGTCGATCGCCTGCTGGTTGACGTTCGCGAACGTGTCACCGGCCTGGTGGTAGTTGGGGTCGAAGGCCACGCCGGCGGTGCCGCCGTACTTGCGCTGCTGCTCGGCCGTCTTGACCTCCTCGGCCCCGGTGAACAGGCCACCGGACGGGATGCCGATGTCGATGAACGGGCCGTAGTCGGAGCGGCCGTCGAAGGCCGTCGGCTCCGACGCGAGGTTGCGCCGCGAGAAGAACCTCGTGAAGTTCGCCTCGATGGCGTCCGAGCCCGGCGGGATGGCGACGTCGCTGCCGAGGGTGTTGTCGCCGTCGTAGATGAACCGCGCGAAGTTCGGCGAGCCGATCATGTCGAAGTTCAGGTACAGGCCGATGTCGAGCTGCTGCTCCGGCGTGAGCCGGGAGACGTAGTCGGTCGAGCCGACCAGGCCGGACTCCTCCGCGCTCCACCAGGCGAAGCGCAGCTTGTTCCTCGGGGTGGCCTTGGTGCGGGCGATCTGCCGGGCGATCTCGAGGATGCCGGCCGAGCCGGAGCCGTTGTCGTTGATGCCGGGCCCCGCGTCGACGGAGTCCAGGTGGGCGCCGATCATGACGATGTTGTGGGCGTTGCCGCCCTTGGTCTCGGCGATCACGTTGCGCGTCGTGACGGTCTTGACCGTCGTCATCGCGTTGATCGTGACCTCGACCGGCCCGTTGGCGAGCTGGGAGCGCAGCGCGTCGCCGAGCTCCTGCGAGATGCCGACGCCCGGGATGGCCGCCTGGCCCTCCTCGGCGCCGAGGGTCCCGTTGAGCACCCCCGGCTCGTTGTTGGAGATCACGATGGCGCCGTACCCGGCCGCGGCGGCGTTCGTCACCTTCTGGCGGAACGTGCAGGAGCCGCGCTTGACGAACGCGACCTGGTCGGCGCTGCCGGCGGCGAAGTCGGCGGGGTCGCAGCCGACGTTCGCGGCGGCGACGAGAGCGCCCGTGACGTCACCGGTGCCGCCGTACTCGAGCACGGCGTAGTCGACGCCGTCCTCGTAGGCGGTCGGCGTCGGCGCGGTCTGCGCGAACACCGTCGGCTCGTCCTCGGTGAAGGACGGGAAGTCGAACTCGTCGAACCTCGGCTTGTAGCCGGCGGCCTTGAGCGTGTCGAACACGTACTGGGCCGACGCGTCGTACCCCGGAGCCCCGGCGAAGCGGTTGCCCCCGTAGGCCGACGCGATGCGCTGGAGCTTCTTCAGGTGGGCGTTGATGCCCTTCGGCGTGACGAGCCGCTGCAGCTGCGCCGAGCTGAGCTTCTTGCCCCCCTTGGCCTTGGCGTCCGCCGTGGGCGCGAGCGCCCCGGCGAAGGCGAGGACGGACAGGCACGCGACGATGACGGCGCGCGCCGAGATGGTGCTTCTGACCATCAGGACGGACTCCTTCGGTTGGTTTCCAGAGCGCGCCCCATGACCCCCCTGGCCATGGCGCGCGCCTCCCCCTGGAGGTTGTGGGCAACCTATCGCGATCCGCCCCTCGCGACCGTCCGAGCGCTGACAGTCGGTCCGCGGACGACGGAGGTCCGCGCGCGCCGCCCCGCTAGAGGCCTGCGGCCGAGCGCAGCGCGTCGGCCTTGTCGGTCCGCTCCCACGTGAACGCGTCGAGCTCGCGCCCGAAGTGGCCGTAGGCGGCCGTGTCCTGGTAGATCGGCCGGTGCAGGTCGAGCGCCTTGCGGAACGCGCCGGGACGCAGGTCGAAGTGCTCCGTCACGAGGTCGACGA
Organism: uncultured Solirubrobacteraceae bacterium; assembly: GCA_963726825.1. Lineage (GTDB taxonomy): Bacteria > Actinomycetota > Thermoleophilia > Solirubrobacterales > Solirubrobacteraceae > DATLGB01. The sequence continues at coordinate 1,577,800 of CAVSDT010000002.1, forward strand.
TCTTGGAGCGCTCGATGTGCTCCGTGCCGAACGTCTCCACGCTGAGCGAGACGGGGTGCGCGACGCCGATGGCGTAGGCGACCTGGACCTCGCAGCGATCGGCGAGACCGGCCGCGACGACGTTCTTGGCGACCCAGCGCGTGGCGTAGGCGGCGGAGCGGTCGACCTTGGACGGGTCCTTGCCGGAGAACGCGCCGCCGCCGTGGCGGGCCATGCCGCCGTAGGTGTCGACGATGATCTTGCGGCCGGTCAGGCCCGCGTCGCCGACGGGGCCGCCGATGACGAAGCGCCCGGTCGGGTTGACGAGGAAGACGTCCTTGAGCGCCGACTCGTCGTAGAGGTCGCTCGGCAGCGTCGGGACGATGACCTGCTCCCACAGGTCCGCCTTGATCTGCTCCTGCGTGGCCTCCTCCGCGTGCTGGGTGGAGATCAGCAGCTGCTCCACGGCGACGGGCTTGCCGTCGCGGTAGCGCACGGAGACCTGGGTCTTGCCGTCAGGACGCAGGTAGTCCAGCGACCCGTCCTTGCGCACGTCGGCGAGGCGCTTGGCCAGCCGGTGGGCGAGCGAGATCGGCAGCGGCATCAGCTCGGCCGTCTCGTTGGAGGCGTAGCCGAACATCATGCCCTGGTCGCCCGCGCCGTCGACGTCGAGCTCGTCCGAGCCGCCCTGGGCGCGGTTCTCGTACGCCTGGTCGACGCCCTGGGCGATGTCGGGGGACTGCTTGTCGATCGCGTTGAGCACCGCGACGGAGTCGGCGGAGAAGCCGAGGTTGCCGTCGACGTAGCCGATCTTGCGGATCGTCTCGCGGGCGATCTCCTGGATGTCGACGTAGACCTCGGTCGAGATCTCGCCGGAGACGACGACGAGCCCGGTGTTGACCAGGGTCTCGCAGGCGACGCGGCCCTTCGGGTCGTCGGCCATGATGGCGTCGAGGACACCGTCGGAGATCTGGTCGGCGACCTTGTCCGGGTGGCCCTCGGTGACGGACTCCGAGGTGAACAGGTACTCGTTGTCAGAAGCGCTCATATCCGCGAGCACCCTATGAGATCGCGCCCACCACCCCTTCAACCCGGGCGGGAAACGGCCGTTTGTGGCCTACTCGTCCCCGCGCCGGCGCTGCTTGCGCTCGTTGAAGTCGATGATCAGCGGGATCCCGTCCAGCCCGTAGCGCGCGCGCAGGCGGTTCTCGATGAAGAACGCGTAGTCGCGCGTCACGCGGGTGCGGGAGTTGACCTGGATCGAGAAGCGCGGCGGATCGACCTCGATCTGCGCGCCGTAGAGCATCTTGAGGCGGTGCCCCTGCTTGGCCGGCGGCTGGCGCACCTGCACGACGTCGCCGAGGAACTTGTTGAACTCCGGCGTCGGGATCCGGTAGGACCGGCGGTCGGCGAGGGACAGCGCCTCGATCAGGAGGCGCTGCACGTTGCGCCCGCTGAGCGCCGAGGCGGTCAGCACCTTCGGCCGCAGTCGCAGCTTGCGCAGGACGACCGCCCGCTCGGAGTCGATGTCGAACTCGTCACCGCTCGTGAGGTCCCACTTGTTGAGCACGAGCGCCGTGGCGCAGCCGCTCGTCATCGCCAGGTCGGCGATGCGCAGGTCCTGGGTCGTGACGCCCTCCGTCGCGTCGCAGACGACGAGCGCGACGTCCGCGCGCTCCGCGGCCCGCTGGGAGCGCAGCGTCGTGTAGTACTCGACCGACTCCGAGACCTTCGCGGCGCGGCGGATGCCGGCGGTGTCGACGAGGCGCAGCCGGCGATCCTCGAACTCGAACTCGACGTCGATCGGGTCGCGCGTGGTGCCGGCGACCTCGGAGACGATGGTGCGGTCCGCGCCGAGGATCCGGTTCATCAGCGACGACTTGCCGACGTTGGGCCGCCCGATCAGCGCGAGGCGGATCGTGTCGTCGGTGTCGGTGAGGACGTCCCCCGCGTCGGGGCCGGCGGCGACGATCGCGTCCAGGAGGTCGCCCGTGCCGAGGCCCTGGGCGGCCGACACCGCGTGCGGCTCGCCGAGCCCGAGCGCGTAGAAGTCCATCGAGAGCGGGATGTCCTGCGGGCCGTCGATCTTGTTCGCCGCGACCAGGACGGGCTTGGACCAGCGACGCAGGATGTCGGCGACCTCGAGGTCACCGGGGCGCTGGCCGGCCTTGGCGTCGACGACGAGCACGGCGACGTCGGCGTCCAGGAGCGCCTCGCGGGCCTGGTCGGCGATCGAGACCGTCAGCGGCGAGTCGTCGCCGAGGTCGATGCCGCCCGTGTCGATCAGGGTGAGGCGGCGGCCGTTCCACTCCGTCTCGAGCTCGCGCCGGTCGCGGGTGACGCCCGCGGTCTCGTGCACGACGGCCTCGCGGCTCTGCGTGAGCCGGTTCACCAGCGAGGACTTGCCGACGTTCGGATAGCCGACGATCGCGACCTTCATCGCCGCGCCATCCCCGCGATCGCGTCCACGACCTCGTCGAGGCTCATGCCGGTCGTGTCCAGCGGCGTGGCGCCCGGCGCCGGGTGCAGCGTGGAGCGCTCGCCCTGCTCGTCGGCTTCGTCGCGGGCCTGCTGGTCGCGCAGCACCTCCTCGACGTCGGCGCCGAGGTCGGCGGCGCGCCGGCGGGCGCGCTCGCGCGGGTCGGCGGTGAGGAAGACCTTCACCTCGGCATCGGGCGCGACGACGAGCGCGATGTCGCGCCCCTCGGCCACCCAGTCGCCCTCGGCCACGATCGCCCGCTGCTTGGCCACGAGGTCGGAGCGGACGGCCGGGTCGGCGGCGACCTGCGAGACGGCGCGGGAGACCTCGGCGGTGCGGATCTCGTGCGAGACGTCGCGGCCGTCGAGCAGCACGCGGTCGCCGTCGAAGGCGATGTCGCAGGACGAGGTGCCGGCGATCGTCACGGCGCGGTACATCGCCCCCGTGTCGAGGTAGGTGAAGCCGAGCCGCGCCGCGACGGCGCGCGCCACGGTGGACTTCCCGGCTCCGGCCGGCCCGTCGATCGCAATGACCACGAGCCGAGCCTAGGGCCGGGAGGTCGTTTGGCTGACTAGCGGATCGTGAGGGTGTTGACGCCCTCGACGGTCGGCGTGCGGGCCGCCACGGTGGCGTACTCGTACGCGGTGCCCGGCTTGGAGCCCTGCTTGCCGAAGCCGAAGCCGGCCGACTCCAGGACGCCGACGGCGTCCATGATGCGGAAGAAGCCGCCCTTGCCGGTGGTGGGCAGGCCGGTGGTCTCCTCCTCCTGTCCGAACTTCGCGTACACCCGGTCGTTGCCCAGCTTGCCGAGCGACTGCAGCGCCAGCGCGCGGTGCACGGACTCCACGGCCATGATCTCGGCCGTGTAGCGGGCGAACTTCGAACCGCTCAGCGTGCCCTGGCGGGCGAACACCGTCGTGGCGAGCAGGTAGGCGTTGATGAACACCTGGTCGCCGACGACGAGCGTCTTCAAGCAGCGCCTCGGGGGAGGCGAAGACCTCGTCCGGGACGTAGATCGTCGTCGTCGCGGGCTTGCCGCCGACGGCGGAGGAGGTGAGGACCTCGTAGTGGTTCTTCTCCTGCTGGGCGGCCGCCTGGACGTTCTTGAGCGTCACGGGATCGAGCTTGCCGGCGAGCTTCTCGGCGCCGACGGTGTTGACGATCGTCGCGAGCACCTCGGCGGTCGCGGCGACGGTCGTGAGGTTGCCGACGGAGTTCTCGTCGGCCGTGCGGACCTTCGCGCCGGCGTCGGTGGACGCGAGGCCGAGCAGGCCCATCGAACCGAGCGCGGCGGCGGTGGTGCCGATCGCGCGGCGGCGGTTCACCGTGCTGGCACCCTCCTCACGCTGCTGGCGGTCGATCGTGTCGAAGATGTGGTTGTCGATGTCGGACATGCGTCCTCCTGGGAAGTGGGTGGGGAGGTGCTGCACCCGGTCCTTCTGCCGGCGGCGCCGTTCGGATCAGCCGCACCGTCCGTCTACGCGACGGTCTCCGCGGGAGCCGGGCCATCCCCTGACGCCCGTCATCGCGGCTCAGGTGCCCGTCAGCGCGGCCAGGTCCTGCACGAAGCCGGGGTAGGAGACGGCGGCCGCCTCCATCCCGTCGACCTCGACGCCGCTGCGCGACGCCAGCCCGGCCACCGCGCCGAGCATCGCGAGGCGGTGATCCCCGTGGGACGCGATCGTGCCGCCCTCCAGGCTGCCGGTGCCCTGGACGACGAAGCCGTCGGGCGTGGCCTCGATCTGCGCGCCGAGGCCGCGCAGGCCGTCGACGACGGTGGCGATCCGGTCGGTCTCCTTGTGGCGCAGCTCCTCCGCGCCGGTGACGATCGTCTCACCCTCGGCGAAGACGCCCAGCAGCGCGACCAGCGGCAGCTCGTCGATCGCCAGCGGCACCTCGTCGGCGGTCACGGTGGTGCCGACGAGCGGGCCGGCCGAGACGTCGAGCTCGCACACGGGCTCGTCGGGGCTGAGCGTCTGCGACGGGTCCTCGAGCGGCCCGACGACGATGCCGCCCATGCGCTCCAGGATGCGGAAGAAGCCGACGCGGGTCCAGTTGGCCGCCATCCCCTCCACCACGATGCGCGAGCCCGGGACGAGCACGGCGGCGGCGACGTGGAACGCCGCCGAGGACGGGTCCCCCGGGACGTGGATGGCGTCGAGCTCGAGCTCGTCGTGGGAGCCGACGGAGACGACGTCGCCCTCGCGGCGCACGTCGACCCCCGCGCGCAGCAGCAGCCGCTCGGTGTGGTCGCGGCTCGGGGCAGGCTCGCGCACGCTGGTGCGCCCGTCGGCGAGCAGGCCGGCGAGGAGCAGCGCCGACTTCACCTGCGCGGAGGCGATCGGCAGGTCGTAGTGGATCCCGGTGAGCTCGCGCCCGTGGACGGTGAAGGGGGCGAGGCCGTCGCCGGTGACGTCGATCTCGGCGCCGAGCTCGCGCAGCGGCTTGACCACGCGGTTCATCGGGCGCTTGCGGATCATGTGGTCGCCGTCGAGCGTCCAGGAGCCGCCGGGCTGGCCGGCCAGCCACCCGGGCAGCAGCCGGATCAGGGTGCCGGCGTTGCCGGCGTCGATGACCTGCCCGGGATCCAGGGCGCCCGCGGCGCGCAGGCCGGGGCCGCGCAGGACGAGCTCGTCGCCGTCCTCCTGCACGAGGACGCCGAGCGCCTGCACGGCGCGCAGCGTCGACAGCGTGTCCTCGGCGCGGAGGAAGTTCGTCACGCGGATCGGCTCGACGCCCATCGCGGCCATCAGCGCGGCGCGATGCGACAGGGACTTGTCCGGCGGCGCGACGACGGTCCCCCGCAGACGCGGGGCGGGCCGGAAGAAGCGGCGGCTCATGCGCGAGCCACCGGATGGCCGAGCTCGGCGAGCAGCTCGCGGACGCGGACCGCGTCGCCGTCGGAGGCGACCCACAGGGCCACGACCCCCGTCGCGTTGTCCGGTGCGGGATGCAGGGCCATGTCGGTGATGTTGACGGACGCGCGGCCGAGGGCGAGCGCGATGGCCGCCACCACCCCCGGGACGTTGGGGACCGTGACCCGCAGCTCGACGGCCCCGGCGCCGGCGCCGGGCGCGGTCAGCAGCCGCGTGCGGTCGTCGCCCGCGGCGTCGTTCCAGCGGGCGATCGCGGCGCCGTCGTCGGCCCGCAGCGCGTCACGGACGCCGGCGAGCCGGTCGATCGTGTCGTCGAGCAGCGCCGAGAGGGCGTCGGCGTTGGCGCGGTAGATGTCGCTCCAGATCGCCGTCGGCGCGCCGGCGACGCGGGTGGCGTCGCGAAAGGACGGGCCGACGGCCGGCAGCGTCTCGCCCTCCTCGTCCAGCGCCCGCGCGGCCTGGGCGACGAGCACGTTGGCGAGCACGTGCGGGAGGTGGCTGACCGCCGCGAGGACGCGGTCGTGGGTGTCGGCGTCCAGCGCCTGCGGCCGGGCGCCGAGGCCGGCGACGAAGCGGTGGAGGCGCTCGTAGGCGACGCCCTCGGTGCGCGGCGTCGGCGTGAGGTACCAGGTGGCACCGTCGAAGAGGTCCGCGCGGGCGTGCTGGACGCCGGCGGTCTCGGCACCGGCCAGCGGATGCCCGCCGATGAAGCGCGGGTCGTCGGTCGCGGCGCTGACCTGGCGCTTGGTGGAGCCGACGTCGGTGACGATCGCCGCCGCCGGGGCGCCGGCCAGGGCGTCGCGGACGGCGCCGGGCAGCTTGGCCACGGGGGCGGCGACGACGACGATGTCGGCCTCCGCCGTCGCCTCGCCCACGCTGCCGGCGCCACGGTCGAGCGCGCCGCACGCGAGCGCCGCGTCGAGCACCCCGCCGGTGGGGTCCCAGCCGATCACGGTCGCCCCGAGGCGCTCGCGCGCGGCGAGCGCGACGGAGCCGCCGATCAGGCCCACGCCGAGGACCGCGACGCGTTGCACGCCGCCCTCCGCCCCGGGGTGGCGGAGGTTGACCGGATCAGATGCGGTCAAGCTCCGCCACCGGCCGGCACGGCGAAGGTCTTGCCCGCGATGCCCGCGGCGGCCTCGACCTTGGCCGCGTAGGCCGCGAACTCGTCCGCCACGAGCTGCTGGGGGCCGTCGCAGACCGCCTCGTCGGGGTTCGGGTGGACCTCGACGATGATCCCGTCGGCACCCGCGGCGGCGGCCGCCAGCGACAGCGGCTCCACGAGCGACCGTCTCCCGGCGGCATGGGAGGGGTCGACGACCACCGGGAGGTGGGTCATCTCCTTGAGCACCGGGATCGCGGTCAGGTCCAGGGTGAAGCGGTAGGCCCGCTCGAAGGTGCGGATGCCGCGCTCGCACAGCAGCACGTGCGGGTTGCCCTCCTTGAGGACGTACTCCGCCGCCATCAGCAGCTCCTCGAGCGTCGCGGAGAGGCCGCGCTTGAGCAGCACGGGGCGCCCGGCGCGGCCGAGCTCGGTCAGCAGCGTGTAGTTCTGCATGTTGCGCGCGCCGACCTGGATCACGTCGGCGACCTCCAGGACCGGCTCGAGGTCGCGCACGTCCATCAGCTCCGTGACGATCGGCATGCCGTGCACGGCCTTGGCCTCGGCCAGGATCCGCAGGCCCCCCTCGCCGAGGCCGCTGAACGCGTAGGGCGAGGTGCGCGGCTTGTACGCCCCGCCGCGGAACATGCCCGCCCCGGCGGCCTTGACGGCGGCCGCGGTGGTCAGCGTCTGCTCGCGCGACTCGACGGTGCAGGGCCCGGCGATGAGGGAGAAGTGGTCCCCGCCGATGCGGCTGCCGCCGATCTCGAACACCGACGGCCCCGTGCGGACCTCGAGCGAGGCGAGCTTGTAGGGCTTGGTGATCGGGACGACGCGGTCGACGCCCGGGGCGCCGTCGAGCTCGAGGCGGCCGATGCGCTCGCGGTCGCCGATCGCGCCGATGATGGTGACGGCCTCCCCGGTGGACGGGTGGGCAACGGCGCCCACGCTCTCGACGCGATCGATCACGGCGTCGATCTCGTCCTGCGTGGCGGTGGTCTTCATGACGATCATCATGGGTCTGCCGATCTTCTTCCTGGTCTGTGTGAAGGGTACGGACGCGGGGGCGCCGCGGGACGTGCGGGTGGGCACGGAGGCGGGGTGCGGCGCTCGGCCCGGTGGGCCTTCGATCAGGGGCTGTCGCGTCTAGGCGGACAGCCGGCCGAGCGCCTGCGTAAATCGCCAGGAGCCGGTCGGATAGGCGTCGCCGGAGATCGCCCGCGGGGCGTGGGTGCAGCTGCGGACGAGGGTGGCGGACGCCATGTGCGCCGCGGACGGTATCAGCGGCGGCGCTCGCGGGCGAGGGCGCCTGACGCCGGCGGCGGCCACGCTGCGGGGTCCGCGACCGCGTCCACCGATCCGTCCCGCAGCCGACGGCGGTGGCGCTCGTAGGTGAGCAGGATCGTGCGATGCGTGACCCAGCCGACCGTCTGGTCCCCTGCGCGAACCGGCAGACCCGGCTGGTCGGTCCGGGCGAGGAGGGCGATCGCATGCTCGAGCGTGTCGTCGGCGTCGAGCACGAGCCCGGGATCCTCGGCGTCCGACGCCGCCGGGCCGGGGGCGACCGTCGTCACGGCCTCGCGCACCCGCACCGTCTGCATGACGCTCGCCACGCGCGGATGGTCGACCGTCAGGCCGCGCCGGCGGAGCTTGAGCGTGTAGATCGTGTCGGCCGACAGCCGCGCGCTGAGCGCCGTCGCGAGCACCACCGCGAGCATGAGCGGCAGGATCAGGGCGTAGTCCCCCGTGAGCTCGAAGATGATGATCACTCCGGTGATCGGCGCGCGCGTCGCCCCCGCGAACACGGCTCCCATGCCGACCACGGCGAAGGCGCCCGCCGGCGCGGCACCGGGGAAGATCCCGTGCACCGCGGTGCCGAACGCGGCCCCGAGCATCGCGCCCATGAACAGCGACGGCGCGAACACCCCGCCGGAGCCGCCGATGGCCAGCGTCAGGCTCGTGGCGAGGACCTTGCCCAGCAGCAGCACGAGCAGGAACGCGGCCGCGTAGTGGCCCGCGACGGCCCCCGTCAGCACCGGGTAGCCGACGCCGTACATCTCCGGGAGGACGAGCAGCACCAGCCCGAGCAGGAGGCCGCCGGCCGCCGGCCGCGCCCACTGCGGGCCGCGCCAGAGCCGGTCGGCGACGTCCTCGGCGCCGTAGAGGACCCGGGTGAACGCGACCCCGACCGCGGCGGCGAGCAGGCCCAGGAGCGCGTAGGCGACCAGCTCGAGCGGGTTGCCGACGCCGAACGCCGGGAGCGTGAGGAAGGCGTCGGCGCCGAACAGCGACCGCGAGAACGCCGCCGCGGTCACCGAGGCGAGCACGACGGCGCCGAACGCCTGGGTCTCGAAGTCGCGCAGGATCACCTCCAGGGCGAAGAAGACGCCGGCGATCGGCGCGTTGAACGTGGCCGAGATGCCGGCCGCCGCGCCGCAGGCGACGAGCAGCCGCGTGCGCTCCGGGCCCAGCCGCAGGGCCTGGCCGAGCACCGAGCCGATGGCCGAGCCGATCTGCACGATCGGCCCCTCACGGCCGACCGACCCGCCCGAGCCGATCGTCACCGCGGACGCGAGCGACTTGACGATCGGCACCTGCGGGCGGATCCGCCCGCCGCGTTCGGCGACCGCCGCCATCACCTCCGGCACCCCGTGGCCGCGCGCCTCGGGCGCCCATCTCGCGACGATCGGCCCGTAGACGAGTCCGCCGATCACGGGCGTGAGGAGGACGTACCAGTGGCCGAGCCACGGGATGTGGGGGTTCGCCGCCCCGCCCGCGACGCTCGGGTCGGCCCGGCCGCTGAACGCCAGCGTGACGCCCTCGATCAGGTAGCGGAAGCCCACGGCCCCCAACCCGCCGGCGAGCCCGACGGTGATCGCGAGGGCGAGGACCCCGCGCGGGCTCGAGAGCTGGCGGATGATCCGTGCTCGCACGTCTGCGTCCAAGCGGGTCGGGCGCCGCGGTCCTACAGCAGCGCGGCGAGGGCGGTGAGGAAGCGCGCGTTCTCCTCCGGCGCGCCCACGGTGACCCGGAGCGCGCCGGGGCGGCCCAACGGGGTGCCGGCGCGCACGAGCACGTCGGCGTCGGCGAGTCCCTTGACGACGTCGGGCTCGATCTCGGCCTCCGGCAGGTCGAACCAGACGAAGTTGGCCTGCGAGTCCGCGGCGTCGAGGCCCAGCTCGCGCAGCCCGTCGACGAGGCCGAGGCGCTCGGCGAGGTTGCGCTCCACCCGCTCGGCGATCGCGTCCTGGGACTGCAGCGCGGCCAGCGCGGCCGCCTGGGCGGCGACGTTGCAGAAGAACGGCTGGCGCACGGCGTTGACGGCGTTGGGCAGGTCGTCCGCGCCGCAGAGCGCGTAGCCGACCCGCAGGCCGGCCAGCCCGTAGGCCTTCGAGAACGTCCGCAGCAGCACGAGGTTGGGGTGCTTGGCCAGCAGCGCGACGGAGGCGTCGGGGTCGTCGAGGAGGTTGAACTCGATGTAGGCCTCGTCGAGGATCACGCAGACGTGGCTGGGCACGGCCGCGACGAACGCGGCGATCTCGTCGAGCGCGAGCGCGGTCGAGGTCGGGTTGTTCGGGTTGCAGACGATCACCAGGCGCGTGGCGACGGTGACCTCGGCGAGCATCGCGTCGAGGTCGTGGTGGTGGGTGTCGGTCAACGCCACCTCGATGGCGCGGGCGCCGGAGGCCTTCGCGAGGTGCGGGTAGACGGAGAACGAGGGCCAGGCGTAGACGACCTCGGCGCCCTCCTCCAGCAGCGCGTCGCCGGCCGCGAGCAGGATGTCGCAGGAGCCGTTGCCGATCGCGATCCGGTGGGCGGGGACGTCGTAGCGGTCGCTGAGCGCCCGGCGCAGCCGCGCGTTGGACGGGTCGGGGTAGCGGTTGGTCCCCTGCGCCGCCTCCGCGACGGCGGCCTGGACCTTCGGCAGCGGCGGGTACGGCGTCTCGTTGGAGGCCAGCAGCGCGACGTGCTCGCCGAGGGCGTAGCCGCCCGCGGCGGGATAGACGTCCAGGCGGCGCAGCTTGGCCGCGAACTCGATGCTCATTGGGCTCCGGCGAGGTCGAGGCGGAGCTTGCGGGCCTCGCCGTGGTAGCAGTGCTGGCCGGTCCGGCCGTCGGCGAGGTAGCAGTGGACGAGCACGCGGATGACCCGCGGCATCGCCCCCGGGACGTCGAGCTCCTGCGCGCACATGAGCGGGACGGCGCTCAGGCCCATCTCGCGCGCGGCGACGGCCGGGAACTCCGCGTGGAGGTCGGGCGTCAGCGTGAACAGGCACGAGACCATGTCCTCGGCCTTGAGCTCGTTGCTCGCCATCAGCTCATGCATGAGCTCGGTGGTCGCCGAGAGGATCTGATCGCGCTCGTCGGCCTCGACCGACGTGGCGCCGCGCAGGGCGTGCAGCCGCATCCGTCCCGACCTTATCGCTGCCCGCGCGGCCGGCCCTTGCGCTTGGGCGGCGGCGTCGGCTTCGCCGCGTCGCGCAGGGCCTGCACCTCCTGGGGCCGCAGCCGGCGGTGGTCGCCCTCGTGCAGGTTCCCGAGCTCGAGCGGGCCGAGCTTGACCCGCTCGAGCGTCTTCACGCGGTGCCCGACGGCCTCGATCATCCGCCGGACCTGGCGCTTGCGCCCCTCCCGGATGATGATCTCGATGCCGTCGCCGCCGAAGCGACGGACCTTCGCCGGAAGGGTCATGCCGTCGTCGAGCTGGATGCCGTCGCGCAGCTGGTCGATCGCCGTGCCCTTGATCGGGGCCTTCGTGACGCGGACCCGGTAGGTCTTCTCGACCCCGAAGCGGGGATGGGTGAGGCGGTTGGCCAGGTCCCCGTCGTTGGTGAGGAGGATCAGGCCCGTCGTGTCGATGTCCAGCCGGCCCACGGGGTACAGGCGCTCGTCGGAGCCGATCAGGCTCACGACGGTCGGCCGGCCCTGCGGATCGTCGGCCGTCGAGACGTAGCCCTCGGGCTTGTTGACGACGTAGACGAGGCGCGTCGGCTCCTTGGCGGAGACGGGCCGGCCGTCGACCTTGACGTCGTCCTCCTCCCCCACGTCCGTGGCCGGGTCGGTGACGGTCCGCCCGCCGACGGTCACCCGCCCGGCGAAGACGAGCTCTTCTGCGGCGCGCCGTGAGGCGACACCACCATGGGCGAGGTACTTGCCGAGGCGCACGGTCCTATCTTGGCAGTGTGGACCTCGCGCTCCTCGAATCGACCTTGTCCGACGCCGGCCAGCCCGCCTTCCGGGCCCGCCAGGTGTGGCGCTGGGCGTCCCAGGGCGCGGCCGCCTACGCGGAGATGACCGACCTCCCCGCCGGGCTGCGCGCCCAGCTGGAGGAGCACGTCCCCCTCTCGACGCTCGAGGTCACCCGCGAGCAGGAGGCCGCCGACGGGACGGTCAAGACGCTGTTCGCGACGCACGACCGCCGGGCGATCGAGGCGGTCCTGATGCGCTACCGCGACGGCCGCCGCTCCGTCTGCGTCTCCTCCCAGTCCGGCTGCCCGCTGACCTGCTCGTTCTGCGCGACGGGCCAGATGAAGTTCGGCCGCAACCTCACCGCCTCCGAGATCCTCGACCAGGTCCTGCACCTGCGCCGGATCGAGCCGCTCAACCACCTCGTGTTCATGGGGATGGGCGAGCCGCTGATGAACCTCGACAACGTCCTGGACGCCGCCCGGCGACTCCCCGACATCGGGATCGGGCACCGCAGGACGGCGATCTCGACCGTCGGCTGGGTCCCCGGCATCCGCCGCCTGACCGCCGAGGGCGACATGCCGATCCGCCTCGCGCTGTCGTTGCACGCCCCCGAGGACGGGCTGCGGTCGGAGATCATGGCCGTCAACGAGCGCTTCCCGATCGCGGAGGTGCTCGATGCCTGCGACGAGTTCTACGCCCGCCGCAAGCGCAAGGTGTTCGTCGAGTACCTGATGCTCGGTGGCGTCAACGACACCGTCGCGCAGGCCAAGCAGCTCTCCCGGCTGCTCGACCACAAGCGCTACAAGGTCAACCTGATCCCCTACAACCCCGCCGGCGGCCAGTACGAGGCCTCCTCGCGGGAGGCGATCGACGCCTTCAAGTCCACGCTGGAGGCGTCCGGGATGGACGCCTCGGTGCGCCTCACGCGCGGCCAGGACATCGACGCCGCCTGCGGGCAGCTCGCCGCCAAGGCCTAGCGCCGCAGCGCCGCCGCGGCGAACGGGACCTTCGGCAGGCCCGCGATCACGCGCGCCTGGTCGGCGACGGTCGCCTCGTCGTCCATGAAGCGCGCGAAGACCAGTGGCCCGACGGCCTGGGCCAGCGCCCGGAAGCGGGCCGGGAACGCGTGCGGGTCCTCGACGAGGGTCCGAAGGAAGATCGCGTCCATGGCGGTCGAGCGACGCGTGCCCGCCCGGGCAGCCCCCGGCCGCCGCGCCGGTGCGTCCGCCGCCGGCGCGTCCGCGACCGCGGCCCGTGCGACGGCGCGGCACTGGCGCAGGGTGCGGGTGAACGCGTAGCCGGAGGACGGGCGGACCGCCCCGCCGGCCGTGCCGACCGCCCAGGTGCGCGGGGCGGGCCGGAAGTCCAGCGCCGCGTCGGTCATCGTCACGATGCCGCGCTCCTCGTGGTGGACGGTCCACGCCCCCGTCCGCTCGCCGAGCCAGCCCTCCAGGACGGCCCGGCGGTCGGTGGCCGCGGGCCCGCCGGCGGCGAACGTCGTGTCCTCCACCAGCGCGCGGGTGGGGCTCTCCGGCAGGACGTAGAGGAAGCGCAGCGTCGCGTCGGGCTGAGGAAGCCGGAAGTCCATCAGCGTGGCCACCCCGGGGTCGAAGATCGGCGTGTCGACCTCGACGTCCCACCCCAGGAAGCCCTGGCGCCACCAGGTCTCACCCGGTCGAGGGGCGCCCGAGGGGTGCTGGGCGGCGGCGTGACCGGCCGCCGCACGGGCGCGCAGCCGCGGGCTGGCGAACCCCAGCGCGTCGTAGAGGACGCGCGGCGCGTAGGCGGCTGCGTCGGTGCGCGCCGTCGGGGCGGCCGCATCGAGGTCGAGCACCGTCTCCCCCAGGCGCAGCTCGACGCCCGGGTCGGCCTCCAGGCGGGCGAGCGCGTGGGCGTAGACGTCGCGCGAGTCGAAGCAGCGGTAGGGGCGGCTCGCGGCGGCGTGGCGGGCGGTCCCCGCGTGGTCGCGCAGCTCCCAGGCGGGCCAGCGGAGGCGGTCCAGGCCCGCGTAGGGGTGTGGGCCGGCCGCCCACGAGCACCAGGTGCGGTCGCGGCCGAAGTCCGTGCGGCGGTCGACGAGCTCGATGGCGCCGGTCGCCCCGGCGGCGCGCAGCTCCAGCGCGAGCGTCAGGCCGCCCAGCCCGGCACCGAGGATCAAATGCTCGGGCGCGCGGCTCGCGCTCACCGCGCGAGCGGTGCGCCGTGGTCGGCCAGCGGCGCGGCGTCGCCCGCGGGCGGGCCGTCGGCCGCGTCCGCCTGGGCATCGCCGGGCGTCTGCGGCGCGGCGGCACCGGTGCGGGCGGCGCCGGCGGCCAGGAGGCGGTCGCGCAGCGCGCCCTCCTCCTCCGGCGACGGGTCCCACTGGCCGGGGTCGGGCAGGTCGTCGGTCGTGCGCAGGCCGAACTGCTTGAGGAACAGCTCCGTCGTGCGGTACAGGACGGCGCCGAACGGCGAGCGGCCGGCCTCCTCGACCAGGCCGCGGTCCAGCAGCGTCGCGGCCGCGGAGTCCGACGCGACGCCGCGGATGCGGGCGATCTCCGGCCGCGAGACGGGCTGCAGGTAGGCGATCACCGACAGGGTCTCGGCCTGCGCGGGCGTCAGCGAGGGGGTGCGGGGGCGAGAGAGCAGCCGGCGGGCGGCCTCCTCGGCGTCCGGGTGGGAGGCCAGCGCCCAGCCGCCGGCGAGCTCGCGCAGGACGACGCCCTGCCCCTCCATGGCCCCGCGCAGCTCGGCGAGGGCGGTGCCGACCTCGGCCTCCTCCACCTCGCAGGCGACCGCCAGGTCGGCAGTGGAGACCGGCTCGGAGGAGAGGAACAGCAGCGCCTGGACGGTCCGGGCCAGGGCGGTCACGCGACGGCCTCCAGCGAGCCGGTCCGACTGCGGCCGGGCTCGCGCGAGACGGTGATCTCGCCGAAGCTCTCCCCCTGCTCCCAGGTCGCCTCGCCCCGCTTGTAGAGCTCCAGCAGCGCCCACATCGTCACGCAGACGGTCATGCGGTCGGCGCCCTCGACCGCCTCCTCGAAGGAGAAGCGCCCGCGGCCGAGCAGCTTGCGCAGCACACCGAGCCGGGCGGAGACCGACACGTGCGGGGTGCGCATGTGGCCGAGGTCGAGCTCGCGCGGGAGCTCGAGCAGCCCGCCGATCGCCCGGCCCAGGCGCGCGGGGTCATAGACCGCCTCCGCCTGCTCGACGTCGACGCGGCGCAGCTCGCCGGGAACGGGCGCGTGGCGCCAGAGGAAGGGCTGGCCGTCCTCGAAGGCCGCACGCAGGTGCGCGGCGGCGCCGCGATAGCGCGCGTAGGCCAGCATCCGGGCCAGCAGCTCGTCCGCCGCCTCCGCCGGCAGGAACCCGTCGAGCTCCTCCTCGATCTCCTCGCCCGGCAGCATCAGGCGCGACTTGAGCTCCAGCAGCGCCGCGATCAGGACGAGGAACTCCGTCGTGGCCTCGAGGTCCATCTCGCCCTCGGCCTCCAGGTGGTCGACGTAGGCGAGCACGACGTCCGCGAGGTCGACCTCGAGCAGGTCGAGCTCCTCGCGCAGCACGAGCGACAGCAGCAGGTCGAAGGGCCCGGCGAAGACGTCGAGGTCGAGCTCGAGCTGGCGGACGGACGACACGGGGACGGACGCTACCGGCCCGGTCGGCGGCTCAGGCCGGCCCGAGGCCCATCTTGCGACGCGCGTCGGCGACGACGGGGGCCGCCAGCGCGCGGGCCTTCTCGGCTCCCGCGGCGAGGACGCGCTCGATCTCGCCCTCGTCGGGGCGCAGCTCGCCGTAGCGGGCTCGAACCGGCGCGAGCTTGGCCTCCACGGCCTCCGCGACGCCGACCTTGAGGTCGCCGTAGCCGCGCGCGCCGGCGAAGTGCGCCTCCGCCCCGGCGATGTCGGTCCCGGTCGAGGCGGCGAAGATCTCCAGCAGGTTCGAGACGCCCGGCTTGTCCTTGGCGTGGACGATGTCGGTGCCCGAGTCGGTGACGGCCCGCTTGAACTTCTTCAGCGCCACGGCCGGCTCGTCGAGCACGAGGACGGTCCCCTGCTCGGTCCCGCCCGTGGTGGACATCTTCCGCGTCGGCTCCTGCAGGTCCATGATCCGGGCGCCGACGGACGGCAGCACGAGCTCGGGCACGACGAACGTCTCGCCGTAGCGGCCGTTGAAGCGCTCGGCGACGTCGCGCATGAGCTCCACGTGCTCGCGCTGGTCCTCTCCCACCGGCACCTCGTGGGCGCGGTAGGCGAGCACGTCGGCGGCCATCAGCACCGGGTAGAAGAGCAGTCCGGCCGAGACGAGCTGGCGCTGGGCCTGCGACTTGTCGCGGAACTGGTGCATGCGGTTCAGCCGCCCGAGCTCGGTCACGCTCGACAGCAGCCAGGTCAGCTCGGTGTGCTCCGGGACGTCGGACTGGCGGAACAGCACGCAGCGGTCGGGATCCAGCCCGGCGGCGAGCAGGATCGAGGCGGTGTCGTACGTGCGGGCGCGCAGCTCGCCGGGGTCGTAGTCGACGGTGATGGCGTGGGAGTCCACGACGCAGTAGATCGCGGGGTCGCCGTAGTCCTGCCCGGCCACGTACTGCTCGATCGCCCCGATGAAGTTGCCCAGGTGCTTGCGGCCGGTCGGCTGGATGCCCGAGAAGATCACCGTCATGGCGAGCCGGAGGCTAGCCGGGGACCCCACCCGCCAGCGCCCACCGGACGTGTCATGGCGTGGTCGGCCGGCACCGGGGACGGATCAGCGGCGCTCGGAGCTGGTTCGCAGGTTCACCCACCGCCGACGACGTTGACGAGCGCCTCGCCGCGCTCGAGGCGGCCGAGCTGCTCCGCCACGAGCTGCAGCGCCCGCGCGTCGGCCTGCGGTGAGTCCCCCGCCCAGTGCGAGGTCAGGCCCAGCAGGCCCTTGGCCCGCCACAGCGGATGGTCGTCGGGGAGCGGCTCGGGCTCGGTCACGTCGAGGACCGCGGACAGCCGGCCGGTGGACAGCTCGGCCACCAGCGCGTCCGTGTCGACCGTCCCGCCGCGGCCCGCGTTGACGACCAGCGTGCCGTCGCGCAGCGAGGACAGGAACGCGGCGTCGATCTGCTCGTGCGTCGCCTCCGTCAGCGGCGTCAGGGAGAGCACGACATCGGCGGCCGGCAGCAGCGCCGGCAGTTCACCCAACCGCGCCCGGCCGACGCCCTCGACCTGCATCCCGAAGGCCTCCAGGCGGGCGGCGCAGGCCCGTCCGATCGAGCCCATCCCGAGGATCACGACGGTCTTGCCCGCGAGCTCGTCGACGGCCCCCGGGATCCAGCCGGGACCGGCCCGCACCGCGCCCAGCAGGCCCGTCGACCAGCCCAGGACCGCGGCGAGGACCCACTCGGCCATCGCCGCGTCGCGGGCGCCGCGGGCGTTGCAGAGCGTCACGCCGTCCGGAACGAGGTCCTCGATCCAGTCCGTCCCGGCCGACATGACCTGCACCAGGCGCAGGTCGGTCATCCGGTCGAGGCCGTCGAAGTCGCGCGAGCGCGGGACCGCGGCCTCGATGCCCGGCCCCGCAGCCTCCAACCCGACGACCTCCCAGCCATCGGGGACCAGGTCGCGCAGCGGCTCGCGGATGTCGGCCGCTGCGGCGACGCGCATCAGAGCGGCTGGCGGATCACCGGCCGCTTGGCGGCGGCGGCCTCGTCGAGCCGGCGCACCGGCGTCGAGTAGGGCGCGTTCTGTGCGATCGACGGGTCCTCGCGGCCCTCGTCGAGGATCTCCTTGACGGCCTCGGCGAACGCGTCGAGCGTCTCCTTGGTCTCCGTCTCGGTCGGCTCGAGCATCAGCGCCTCCTCCACGACGAGCGGGAAGTAGACCGTCGGCGGGTGATAGCCGTGATCGAGCAGCCGCTTGGCGAGGTCGGTCGTCCGCAGGCCCAGCTCGCGCTTCATCGGCGCGCCGCTGAGCACGAACTCGTGCATGCACAGGCGGTCGTAGGCCACGGGCAGCAGGTCGCCGCACAGGTCCTTCAGGCGCGCCTGGAGGTAGTTGGCGTTCAGCACGGCGGTCTCGGACGCCTCTTGGAGGCCGTCCCCGCCGAGGGAGAGGATGTAGGCGTAGGAGCGCACGAAGACGCCGAAGTTGCCCTGGAAGCCACGCAGGCGGCCGATCGACTGCGGCCGATCGAGGTCGAGGTCGTAGGTGCCGTCGTCGCGCTTGACGACCTGCGGGCGCGGCAGGAACGGCTCGATGCGATCGGACACCGCGATCGGGCCGGAGCCCGGACCGCCGCCGCCGTGCGGCTGGGTGAAGGACTTGTGCAGGTTGAAGTGCACGATGTCGAAGCCCATGTCGCCCGGGCGCGAGCGGCCCATGATGGCGTTGAGGTTCGCGCCGTCGTAGTAGAGCGTCGCCCCGATGTCGTGGACGATCTTGGCGATCTCCTCGATGTTGGGATCGAACAGCCCCAGCGTCGACGGGTTGGTGAGCATGAGGCAGGCGACGTCGTCGGTCGCCTTGGCCCGCAGGTCGTCGAGGTCGACGTCGCCGGCCGCGTTGACCGCGACCTTGACCGTCTCGTAGCCGCCCATGGTGACCGTCGCGGGGTTGGTCCCGTGCGACGTCTCGGGCGCGAGGACCTTCGTGCGGTGCTCGCCGCGCGCCTCGTGGTAGGCCCGCGTGAGCAGGACGCCCGCGAGCTCGCCGTGGGAGCCGGCCGACGGCTGCAGCGACACGTGCGGCAGGCCGGAGACCTCGCCGAGCGCGCCCTGGAGCTCGTGCATCAGCTGCAGCGCGCCCTGGGCCTTCGACGGGTCCTGCGCCGGATGCAGCCGGGCGTGGCCCGGGAGCGCCGCGACGCGCTCATGGAGCTTCGGGTTGTGCTTCATCGTGCACGACCCGAGCGGGTAGAAGCCCGTGTCGAGGTCGAAGTTGCGCTTCGACAGCCGGTTGTAGTGGCGGTTGATCTCCGGCTCGGAGACCTCCGGAAGCAGCGGGGGTGCCGCTCGCAGCAGGTGAGATGGGATCAGCTCGGCCAGCGGCGTCGTGTCGGCGTTCTCCTCCGCGGGGGCGACCCACGCGCGGCGGCCGGGGACCGACTTCTCGAAGATCGTCGTCGCGTGCTCGCGCTGCTGCGGCGTCTGGACCAGGCCGCCGCGGGGCTGCCGGTCGGCGGTCGTCTGCGGGGCGGCGTCGGTCGGGGGCGTCACGAAGCTCATGCGGTCACTCCCGTTCGCTCGGCGGCGACGGCGGCACCGAGGACGGCGGCCAGGCGGTCGACGTCCTCGCGCGTGCGCTGCTCGGTGATGGCGACGAGCAGCCCGTTGGGATGCTCCTCGTAGTCGGCGCCCAGCGCGAGGCCGGGGTTGACCCCCTCGGCCCAGCAGCGGGCGAGGACCTTGTCCACCGGCGCGTCGAGCGTGACGGCGAACTCGCGCACGACCGGCTGGTCATGGAGCGGCGTGACGCCCTCGACGCCGGCCAGCGCGGTGCGCGCGTAGGCCGTGCGGCGCACGAGCAGCTCGCCGAGCTCCTGGAAGCCCTGCTTGCCCAGCCACGACAGGTAGACCGTCCCCATCAGCGCGTTGAGCGCCTGGGCGGTGCAGATGTTCGAGGTCGCCTTCTCGCGGCGGATGTGCTGCTCGCGCGTCTGCAGCGTCAGGACGAAGCCGCGGCGGCCGTCGGCGTCCGTCGTCTCGCCTGAGATGCGGCCGGGCATGCGGCGCAGCAGCGCCTGGGTGGCGGCGAAGAAGCCGAAGGACGGCCCGCCGAAGTCGAGCCGGTTGCCCAGCGGCTGGCCCTCGCCGACGCAGATGTCGACGCCGAGGTCGCCCGGGGTGCGCAGGACGCCGAGCGCCATCGGATCGGCCTGCAGGATCAGCAGCGCGCCGGCGGCGTGGACGTCGTCGGCCAGGCCGGCGAGGTCCTCGATCGAGCCGAGGTAGTTCGGCTGCGCGAGGAAGACGGCGGCGACGTCGTCGCCGAGGGCGGCGCGCACGGCGTCCAGGTCCGTCGCGCCGGCGGTGAGCGCGATCTCGTCGATCGTCGTCTGCCAGCCGGCGGAGGTGGTGGCGAGCGTCTCGCGCGAGTGCGGGTGCACCCCGCGGGAGACGACGAAGCGGGAGCGGCCCGTGTGGACCTTCGCCAGGTAGCCGGCGGCGGCCAGCGCGGACGGGCCCTCGTACACGGACGCGTTGGAGACGGGCAGCCCCGTGAGCTCCGAGATCATCGTCTGGTACTCGAACATGACCTGGAGCCCGCCCTGGGAGACCTCGGGCTGGTAGGGCGTGTAGGGCGTGAGGAACTCCGAGCGGCCGACGATCGAGTCGACGAGCGCGGGCACGTAGTGGTCGTACATGCCGCCGCCGGCGAAGGACAGCTCGTCCTCCGTGGAGACGTTGCGGGCGGCGAGGTCGCGCATGTAGCCGTAGACCTCCTGCTCCGACAGCCCGGCGGGCATGTCGAGGGGGCGGCCGAGGCGCAGGGCCTCGGGGACGGAGGCGAAGAGGTCGTCGACGGACTCGACGCCGATGGCCTCCAGCATCTCGGCGCGGTCGGCGTCCGTTGCGCTGGTGTAGCGGCTCACGCGTTCGAGGCTAGCGACGGGTCCGGCGATGAACGGCGGTTCAGCGGGCACCCGGCGCGCGGGCGACCAACCGGCCGACCTGCGAGGATGGGCGCCGGTGCC
Organism: uncultured Solirubrobacteraceae bacterium; assembly: GCA_963726825.1. Classification (GTDB taxonomy): domain Bacteria; phylum Actinomycetota; class Thermoleophilia; order Solirubrobacterales; family Solirubrobacteraceae; genus DATLGB01. The sequence goes on from CAVSDT010000002.1 coordinate 1,598,062, forward strand.
CCGCCCTGAGGCCACGCCAGCGCGATCGCGCGACCAGCGCGCGCGCCTGCGGACCCGTCGCGGTCTGCTCCTGACCGCACTGCCGATCATCTTCGCCATCGCGGGCGCCGGCATCGTGCTCGCCGTCTCGCACCGCAACGCCGCGGCGGACGACCGCCGCACGGAGGTCCGCGCGCTCGCCGCGGCGGCGGCCAACAACGCGAGTCGCTTCGTCTCGGGCCAGTTCACCATCCTGGAGACGGTCGGGCTCTCCGACGCCGTGCAGGGGGGCGACTACACGCGCATGCGGCCGTTCCTGGAGCGCGTCGCCGAGCAGGGCTCCTTCTCGAGCAGCCTGTTCTTCGTCGATCGCCGGGCGCGCATCCAGGCCACGCGCAACTCCAACGGCGTGTCGCTCGCGGACCGCCACTACGTCCAGGCCGCCCTCGGGGGCCGGGAGGTCACCAGCGAGGTCCTGATCGCCCGAGTGAGCAAGTCGCCCATCGTCACGTTCGCGCGGCCCGTCACCGGCCCCGACGGCCGCCCGCGGGGGGCGCTCGTCGGGTCGCTGCGCCTCAACGAGGTCTCCGACGCGCTCGAGCGGCTGCTCTACGCCCCGGATGCGCGCGAGTTCCTCATCGACGACTCCGACCACCTGATCCTCGCCGACAGGCCCGTGCGCAGCCTTCGGGCGCCGCCGGCCGCCCTGACGGTCCGCCGCCGCCTGGCCACGAGCGTCGGCGACATCGCGGGCTCCAAGCGCCTGATCGGCTACGCCCCCGTCCCCAACACGGACTGGACGGCCAGCGTCCACGTCGGCTACGGGGCGACCATCGGGCCGCTGAACACCGCGCTGACGGCCGAGGTCGTCGCGCTCGTCATCCTCGCCGCGCTCGGCACGCTGGCGACGTTCACCGCCGCCCGCCGCCTGGAGGGGCTCGAGCTCGAGCGCGACGACGCCCTCGCGGAGCAGAGCCGGATCGCCGCGCAGCTGCAGCGCTCGATGCTCCCAGGGCTCCCCTCGCCGGAGGGCGCCGAGCTCGAGGCCCGGTACGCGCCGGCACAGAGCGAGCTGTCGGTCGGCGGGGACTGGTACGACGTCGTCGACCTCGGGGAGGGCCGGATCGCGGCCTCGATCGGGGACGTCGCGGGCCACGGGCTCGCGTCCGCCGCCGTCATGGGACAGCTGCGCAGCGCGATCCGCACGCTCTCGCTCAGTGGCCATCACCCCGGCGTCGCCCTGACCGAGCTCGATCGCTTCACCGCGCTGGTGGACGGCCGGCCGCTGGCGACCGTCGTGCAGGTCGTGCTCGACACCCGCGACGGGCTGCTGCGCTACGCCTGCGCCGGCCACCCCTCCCCCCTGCTCGTGCGCGCCGACGGCCGCGCCGACTTCCTCGACGAGGGCCGCTCGCCGCTGCTCGGGATCGCGCCCGGCGAGGCGCGCGACGAGGGCGTCGAGGTCCTCCTGCCCGGCGACACCCTCGTCATCTACACCGACGGGCTGATCGAGCGGCCCGACTCCTCCATCGACGCCGGCATGGAGCGCCTGCGCGCGCGGGCGATCGAGCTCGGCACGGACCCTGCCGCCCTGGCGGAGGACCTGCTGGCGGCGGTGCCGGAGCCCCGCCGCGACGACGTCGCCATCCTCTGCCTCCGGCTGCTGCCGGTGGCGCGGGTGGCCGAGCCCGTCTAGGAGAGCGTCCCCTCGTAGGTCGAGGCGTCGAGCAGGTCGTCGAGCTCGGCCGGCTGCGTGAGCCGCACCTTGACGAGCCAGCCGCCGCCGTAGGGGTCGTCGTTGACCTTCTCCGGGTTGTCGGCGAGGTCGGCGTTGACCTCGATGATCTCGCCGGAGACGGGGGCGATCACGTCGGAGACCGCCTTGACGGACTCGACCTCGGAGTAGGGCTCGTCCTTGGTGATCGTCTTGCCGACCTCGGGCGGGTCGAAGAACACGATCTCGCCGAGCGAGTCCTGCGCGTACCAGGTGATGCCGAGGGTGGCGTTGTCGCCCTCGACGCGGGCCCAGTCGTGCTCGGGGTGGTACTTGAGGTCGTCGGGGTAATCGGCCACGTCGATCAGGTCTCCTTGGTGTAGAGCGGCTTGGGGCGGACCTCCGCGGCGCGCGACTTGCCGCGCACGTCGATCTCGATCGGGGTCCCGGGGGCGGCGTGCCCCGCCGGCACGTAGGCCATGCCGATGCCGATGCCGAGCGTCGGGGACATCGTCCCGCTCGTGACGGTCCCGCCGCCGACGACGGGGTTCCCCGGACGGGCGATCCCGCGGTCGGTCACCACGAAGGCGACGAGCTTCTCCGCGGTGCCCTCGGCGCGCGCGGCGGCGACGGCCTCGGACCCGACGAAGCCTGTGGCCTCCTTGCAGGCCCAGCCCAGCCCGGCCTCGATCGGGTTGCGGGTCTCGTCCATGTCGTTGCCGTAGAGGTGGTAGTTGACCTCGAGGCGCAGGGTGTCGCGGGCGCCGAGGCCGACGGGAGTGACGCCGGCGGCGACGAGGCGGTCCCACAGGGCGGGCGCCTCGTCAGGGGCGACGAGCAGCTCGACGCCGTCCTCCCCCGTGTAGCCGGTCCCGCAGACGAGCGTGGCGGCGCCGCCGACGGTGAGCCCGCGAACGCGGAAGCGGCCGGGCAGCTCCCCGTCGGCCATGGCCTCGACGATGCCGCGGGCGGCGGGGCCCTGGACGGCGAGCATCGCGTAGTCGTCGGCGACGTCGTCGATCACGACGTCGAAGCCGTCGGTGGCCTCCCGCAGCCAGGCGAGGTCCTTCTCGTGGTTGGCGGCGTTGGTGACGGTGAGGAACTCGTCCTCACCGAGCCGGTAGGTGAAGAGGTCGTCGACGATGCCGCCGCCCTCGCGGCACGCGACGGAGTACTGGGCGCCGCCGATCGCCAGCTTCGTGACGTCGTTGGAGAGCGCGCGCTGGAGCGCCGCGACGGCCTGCGGGCCGTGGGTGCGCAGCTCGCCCATGTGCGAGACGTCGAAGACGCCCGCGTGCGTGCGGACCGCGTCGTGCTCGGGCCGGATCCCGGCGTACTGCACCGGCATCTCCCAGCCCGCGAAGGGCACGAGCCGGGCGCCCGCCGCGGCGTGCCGATCGTGCAACGGCGTGACACGAAGGTCGGCGGGGACGGACATGCGGGGCGACCCTAGCGGGTGCGCCGGAGCGTCGAGTCGGACCGATTCGGAGGGTGCGTCGAGCGTCGGAGGATGGGTCATCACGGGGGTCGCCGGGGCGGTGGCGGCCGCCGCCGCGCCGGCACAGGCGGCCACCTACCTCGTGCGCGCGTGCGAGACACGGGCGCGGACGAGTGGGGGGCTGCGTCGGCGCCGCTCACCCCCTCGGGCAGCGATGTGTCGGGCGTGCGCGCGCTGTTGCTGCCCGTCGACGCCCGCGCGGACGAGGCGTGCGACCAGCCCGGCGGATGCCGTCCACGCCGGCCGCGACCGCCGGGATCGACGTCGCCGGCGACCGCGCCGAGGGGAGCTGATCACCCTGGCGTTGCGCTCCAGAGGGCGCGCGGTGGGCAGGCGGGGCTCGCGGGTCGGGTCCGGCCACCCGACGCCTCTGTCCGGGCGGATGCGCGCGCGGGCCGCCCCTGGCGGGCGGGCTGGGGTGCTCCAGGATGGTCCGGGTCCGGGTCGGCTGACCCGGACGCGGGACGGTGGCGCCGGCGGACCCGGCGGCTCAGCGCAGGAAGGGCGGGATGTCGATGTCGTCGTCGGAGATCTCGAGCGAGGAGCGCTCGCGATCGCCGATGCGCGGGTTGCGGTCCGGCGCCGAGCTCGAGGACGAGGAGCGACGGCGGGGGGCGGGCTCGTCGCGGCCGGCGCGACCCGTGGTCGACGGGGCGCGGCCGCCGGCCATGTCGAAGCCGGTGGCGATGAGCGTCACGCGGATCTCGTCCTGCATGTCCTCGTCGATGACCGAGCCGAAGATGATGTTCGCGTTGGAGTCGGCGGCCGAGTGGATGATCTCGGCGGCCTCGTTGACCTCGAAGAGGCCGAGGTCCCGCGGGCCGGTGATGTTGAGCAGGATGCCGGTGGCGCCCTCGACGGACTCCTCCAGCAGCGGGCTCGAGATCGCGATCTTCGCGGCCTCCGCTGCCCGGGACTCGCCCGATGCGGTGCCGATGCCCATGAGGGCGGAGCCGGCGTCGGCCATGATCGTGCGGACGTCCGCGAAGTCGAGGTTGATCAGGCCCGGGATCGTGATCAGGTCCGTGATGCCCTGCACGCCCTGGCGCAGGACGTCGTCGGCCATGCGGAACGCGTCGAGGATCGACGTGCGCCGCTCCACGATGCTCAGGAGCTTCTCGTTCGGGATCGTGATCAGCGTGTCGACCTGCTCGCGCAGGCGGTTGACGCCGTCGATCGCCTGGCGCCCGCGCTGGGTGCCCTCGAAGTCGAACGGGCGGGTGACGACGCCCACGGTGAGCGCGCCGATCTCGTGCTTGGCGATCTCGGCGATCACGGGCGCGGCGCCCGTGCCGGTGCCACCGCCCTCGCCCGCGGTGACGAAGACCATGTCGGCGCCCTTGAGCGCCTCCTTGATGTCGTCGCGCGACTCCTGGGCGGCGCCCTGGCCGATCGACGGGTTGGCCCCCGCGCCGAGACCCTTCGTCAGGTTGTGCCCGACGTTGAGCTTGATGTCGGCGTCGGTCATCTGAAGCGCCTGCGCGTCGGTGTTGCACGCGATGAACTCCACGCCGGACAGGCCGGCGTCGATCATCCGGTTGACGGCGTTCGTGCCGCCACCGCCGACGCCGACGACCTTGATGACTGCGAGATAGCTGCCTGTGGCTTCCATGAGTTCTGTCCGGACCTCTACGTAGAGTCGAGCGTTTCGCCGGTCGGCGTAGCGCGCGGAAACCCGCACGTTAGGGCCATTTCGTTCCCAGTGTCAACGCAGCTTGAACCTGGCAGGAACCTTGCAGAAGCCGCCAAGTCTCGACTATGGGTTGAGACTAGGGCTTTCCTCAGGTTGAAGTTGAGGGTCAAGGCTCTGGCCCTGTGCCGAGGGCGCGAGGGAGTCCGGATCGGCGGCGTCGGTGGACCCGAGGCCGCCGGCCGCAACGCGCTCCGGCACGCGCACGTCGAGGTACACGGCGCCCGCCGAGGACGGGTCGGCCAGCACCCGGGCGGCGGCGGCCCACTTCGCGTTCGGCCGCGTGGCGTCGCCGAAGATCAGCAGCGGACCGTCGCGCAGCTCGAGCGTGAGGCCCTTGCGGGCGACGGCGGCGCGGGCGACCTTCGCGCGCAGCGGCTCAGGGGCGGCGGCCAGGACGGCGACGGCGCGACGGGCGGTCGCGTCGGTGAGGCGGCCCCCGCTCGAGAGGCCGGTGGCCTTGACGACGGGAAGGCGGGAGCGGGCGTCCACGCCGCGCATGATCCGGCCGCCGGCGCCCACGGGGACGCTCTCGCCGCCGAGCTCGACGCTCGCGACGGGACGGCGTTCGGTGACCTCGACGGTGAGGTCGTGCGGGAAGCCGGTCTGCACCCGCAGGCCTGCGACGGACGGGTGGTCCTCGACAGCGGCGCGCAGCTCGGCGACGGAGACGTCGAGCGTGGACATCTGCTTGGCGGCCCGCTCGAGCGCGGCGGTGACGGCCGCCCCCTCGCTGGAGGAGACGCCGACGACCTCGACGTTGCGGACGCGGACGAAGGTCGAGTCGCGAAACCACAGCCACCCGAGCCCGAGGACGATGGCTCCCAGAGCGAGGATCGCGACCGCCTTGACGGGCACCCGCGGACCGGGCCGACCCTGGGCACGGGACCCGGGCCCGGTGCGGCGAAGCCGGCGCGCCGCGCCGGCGGGAAGGGAGAGACGACCCACTGAGGCGGACGTTCGACACGGGCGGGGGTCCTCCTGCCCGCTTCGCCCCGCCGCGTCCGCCGCTTTGCCCCGCCGCGACCGCCATGGGGTGGTCGGGGTTGACCGCGGATCGCGCGACCAACCCCGACCACCCCGTTGTGCATGCGTTGCGCGGGGGTGACAGCGCTGCGCCGCCCGCTGGGCCGGCACGCGGTGCCGACGCCGCGCCGCGCCACGCTGCGGCGCGAGGCGGCGCACCACGCAACGCCACGCCGCGAGGCGGCGCGTCAGGCGACGAGGGCGCGGCCGAGGCTGTCGACGTCGCCCGCGCCGAGCGTGAGGACGAGGTCGCCCTCGCGCACGACGCGGCGCACGTGGGCCTCCGCGTCAGCGAGGGTCGGCATCCACGCCACCGGCTTGCCGCCGCCGGCGTCCGCGGCGGCCTCCGCGACCTGCAGGCCGCTGACGCCCGCGAAGTCCTCCTGCCGCTCTCGCGCGGCGTAGATGCCCGTGACCACGATCACGTCGGCCGCGGCGAGCGCCCCACCGAAGCCCGTCGCCTCGGCGCGCGTGCGCGAGTAGAGGTGCGGCTGGAAGACGGCGACGACCCGGCGCGGGTCGAGGCTGCGGGCGGCGTCGAGCGTTGCGGCGACCTCCGTCGGATGGTGGGCGTAGTCGTCGACCACGCGCGCGCCTTCCGGAGTGACGCCGAGGAGCTCGAAGCGGCGCCCCGCGCCCGTGAAGTCGGCGAGCCCGGCGGCGGCCCGGGCGGGGTCGGCGCCGGCGAGCCGGCAGGCCGTCAGTGCGGCGGCGGCGTTGCGGGCGTTGTGCAGACCGGGGACGGCGAGGTCGACGCCCACGCCGTCGACGGTGAAGGCGATGCCGCCGGCGGAGGCGTCGGCCGCAGCAGCACCGGGTCCGCCGGTCCCCGTCGCGCGGTCGGTCCGAACGTCGTCCTCTCCGACGTCGTAGGCGATCGCGTCCGCGCGCAGCGCGCGCAGCGGTGGCCGATCCCACACGACGACCTGCTCCGCCGGCTCCACGAAGGCCTTGAACGTGTCGAGGACGTCCCGCAGGGAGCTGTAGGTGGCGTGGTGGTCGAGCTCGGCGTTCGTGACGACCGCGATCCGCGGATGGAGCTTGAGGAGGGAGCGATCGGACTCGTCGGCCTCGACCACGAGCCACTCCCCGGAGCCCCACGCCGCGTTGGTCCCTGTCGAGCGGACGTCGCCGCCGACGAGGTAGCTCGGGTCCATCCCGCACGCGCGCAGGGCGTGGACGACCATGCTCGTCGTCGTCGTCTTCCCGTGCGTGCCCGAGATGGCGATGGTCGGCTTGATCCGCGTGAGCTCGCCGAGCAGATCCGCGCGGTGCAGCTCCCGCTGTCCCCGGTCGCGGGCGACCGTCCGCTCCGGGTTCTGCGGCGCGATGGCCGAGGACACGACGAGCTCCGCCGTCGGCGGAACGTGCGCCGCGTCGTGACCCGCGGCCGGCTCGATCCCGGCCGCCCGCAGCCGCTCGACGTTGCGCCCGGTGGTGGCCCGGTCCGAGCCGGTGACGGTCGCGCCCAATGCTGCCGACACGAGCGCCAGCCCGGACATCCCGGCCCCGGCGATCCCGACGAAGTGCAGCTCACGGCCGCTGAAGGGCATGGCATCGCTCACGGCGGGCGAGGCTACCGGGGCGGGCGGGCGCCCGGCGCTCGCCCGCTGGGCCACACGCCGGGGAGCCCTGGCGGCGCACCGGGGGCCAGCGGCTTCCGACGGTCGATCGCGGTCAGCCCGCCACCGGCAAGCCAGCTCGTAGCGGCGCCGAGACCTGGCGGGTGCTGGCCGACCCCGCCATGACGTGGCCGGTGGGCGCTGGCCGGTAGGGCGGGATGGCGGGGACGGCGGGATGGCGGGGACGGCGGGGACGGCGGGGACGGCGGGGACGGCGGGACGAGGAGGCGTGAGGGGCGCGGCGCCCGCCGGTGCCCACCCGCCACGCCATGGCGTGAGCTCCGAGCACCCGAGCGCCTCGCCGGCCCCTCGGAGCTCGTGGGCAGGTCCGGTCCGCTGACCTCGTCAGCCGTGTCCGCACGCGCGAGCACCGGCCGGGCGCGTCACCGCGACCGCGCGGCCTCGAGCACGACCCGCGCGACATCGTGGGCCGCGTCGGGGCGGGCGAGCGCGGCGGACGCGGCGGCCATCCGCTCCAGCCGGCCCGGCGTCCCCAGGATCGCGTCGACGGCCGCCCGCAGTCCCGCCCCGTCCAGCTCGGCGTCGCGAATGACCACTGCCGCCCCCGCATCAGCCATCCAGGCGGCGTTGGTCGTCTGGTGGTCGGCACTCGCGTGCGGGTACGGGATCAGGACGGCGGGGACGCCGTGCTGGGCGAGCTCGAAGACGGAGCCGCCCGAGCGGGCGACGGCGAGGTCCGCCGCGGCGAGGGCCGGGCCGAAGGGGCTCACGTAGTCGCGCAGGTCATAGCCGTCACGGGTGGGCGCGACCAGGTCGGCGAAGTCGCGCCGGCCGGCCACGTGCAGCACGCGGTAGGGCGCATCCGCCAGGCCGTCGAGCGCCGCGTGGTTGACCGAGCGGGCTCCCAGGGAGCCGCCGAAGACGAGGATCAACCGCTCGTCGGGACCGACGCCGAGCGCCGCACGGGCCTGGTCGCGGTCCACGTCCGACGGCGGGACCGGGCGGCCGGTGACGAGGAAGTGGGGCGCGTCGCGGCCGGGCAAGGGGAAGGCGAGGCAGACGCGGGCGGCGCGGCCGGCGAGGAGGCGGTTGGTGGCGCCGAGGTGGGAGTCGGCCTCCGTCAGCACGAGTGGCGTGCGCCGCAGCACGGCGGCGAGCCCGACCGGGCCCGCCACGTAGCCGCCGCCACCGAGCACGGCGTCGGGCTGCAGCTGCGCGAGGATCCTCCGCGACGCGATCAGCGCGCCGGCGGCGCGACCGACGGCCCGTGCGGCCTTCAACGGGTTCGAACGGCTGATGCCCTCCACGCGGATGGGCAGCAACGGATAGCCGGCGGCGGGCACGAGGTCGGCCTCGGCCCGTTCTCCGCCGACGAAGTGGACGTCGGCGCCCTCAGCCCGCAGCGCGTCCGCGATGGCGATCGCGGGGACCACGTGTCCCGCGGTCCCGCCTGCGGCGATCACGATCTTCATCCTCGACCTCTGGTCGCTTGACGGTCTGCAGATGGGCCGAGCCGCCCCCTGCGATGTTGAGCAGGATCCCCATCGCGCACAGCAGCACGATCAGCGACGTCGAGCCCGACGAGATGAAGGGCAGCGGGACACCGGTGAGCGGCGCGATGCCGAGGACCGCGTACACGTTGAGCAGCGCCTGGCACATGATCAGCGACGTCAGGCCGGCGGCGAGGATCTTCGCGTAGACGCCCTTGGCGACCTTCGCGGTGCGCAGCCCGGCGTAGCCGATCATCCCGTAGAGCACGAGCAGGCAGGTGATGCCGAGCACCCCGAGCTCCTCGCCGATGACGGCCAGGATGAAGTCGGTGTGGGCTTCGGGCAGGTAGAAGATCTTCTGCACGGACTGGCCGAGCCCATCGCCCAGCAGGCCGCCCGAGCCGAGCGCGATCTGTCCCTGCACGGACTGGAAGCCCGCCCCTCCGGCGTCCGCCCACGGGTTCAGGAACGAGGTCAGCCGCGCGCGGCGGTAGGGCTCGAGGATCGCGAGGATCATCACGAGGCCGACCACGATCCCGCCGAACTTCGCCAGCTGCTTCAGCGGGACCCCGGAGACGATCAGGATCGTGCCCACGGTCCCGGTGGTCACGAGCGCCGAGCCCATGTCGGGCTCGATCATGATCAGGACGATCGCGCAGATCATCGGCCCCAGGACGGGGACGACCATCAGGCGCAGCTCGCGGGTGAGCTTCGGGCGCTCGGCGATCGTCTTCGCGGCGTGGAGCACGAGGGCGATCTTCATCACCTCCGACGGCTGGAACTGCAGCGGGCCGAAGCCGAGCCAGCGGCGCGCGCCGTTGACCTCGACGCCGAGGCCGGGGACCTTGACCGCGATCAGCATCACGAAGGCGGCGGCGAGGATGATCGGCGTCGCCCGGCGCAGGGTGTCGAGCCCGTGGCGGGACAGGACGTTCATGGCCACGAGGCCGATGCCGCCGTAGACGAGGTACTTGATCAGGTAGCCCGTCCCGTCCCCCTGACCCGACAGCAGCGTGCGCGCCGAGGAGGCCGAGTAGACCATCACGGCACCGCCCGCCAGCAGGCAGAGGGTCGCGGTCAGCAGCAGCCGGTGCTCGAGCGGCTGCACCGGACGGGGACCACGCTTGAGCCGCTTGAGGGCAGGGGCTCGGGGAACTGGACGCGCGGCCATCGAACGCCCCTTCGACGCCGACCGTGCCCCTCCTGCGCGCTTATGTCCCCTTCACCGATCGGCGGACGCCGCCGCGGCGGTGGCCAGCGCCCGGAAGTGCTCCCCGCGCGCCTCGTAGTCGGCGTACTGGTCGAAGGACTTGTAGGCCGGGGACAGCAGGATCGTCTCCCCCGGCCGGGCCGCCACCCGCGCGGCGGCGACCGCGCGCTCGAGGTCGCCGCTGACCTCCGTGCGCACGCCGGCGGCCTGCAGGACCGGCAGCAGCCGCTCCGCGCTGGCGCCGATCAGGTAGGCCGCGACCGCCCGGTCGGCGACGTCGGCGACCAGGCTGGCGAGGTCGCCGTCCGGCCCGTGGCCGCCCAGGATCACGTGGACGCCACCCGCGAAGGAGCGCAGGCCGGTCGTCGCCGCGTCGACGTTCGTGGCCTTCGAGTCGTTGACGTAGACGACGCCATCCGCGCGAGCGACCTCCTCGAGCCGATGCGCGACGCCCGCGAAGTCCTCCAGGCCGGCGCGCACCGCCGCGGGGTCCAGCCCGCGCGCGAGCGCGACGGCGGCCGCCGCCATCGCGTTGTGGCGGTTGTGCAGGCCCCGGAGGCGGATCGCGTCGGTGGCGATCAGCACCGCGCCGCGCCACAGCAGGGCGCCGGCGCGATCCTCGAGGTCCGCCCCCGCGCCGCCGAAGGTGATGACCGACGCCTCGCCGCCGAGGTCATCCGCAAGCGCGCCCGCCGCGGGTGGCCCGCCGCGATCGCCCGCCGCGGCGGTCACCGACCGGCTCTTGGGGCCGAGGAGGTCGAGCGGGACGACGGCGGCGTCGCCCGGACGCTGATGGGCGAAGATGCGCAGCTTCGCCGCGCGGTAGGCCGCGAACGTGCCGTGCCGGTCCAGGTGGTCGGGCGTGAGGTTCAACAGCGCGGCGGTCTCGGGCGCGAAGCTCGTCGTGTCCTCGAGCTGGAAGGAGGACGCCTCGGCCACGACGGTGGCCGCCGGGTCGAGCCGGCCGACGAGCCCGGAGAGGGCGGTGCCGACGTTGCCCGCGACCTGGACCGCCACCCCGGCGGTGCGGTGCAGGTGGCCGAGCAGCTCCACCGTCGTCGTCTTGCCGTTGGACCCGGTCACCGCGACCGTCGGGTTGGGCAGCAGCCGCCAGCCGAGCTCGAGCTCGCCGAGCACCGGCACGCCGAGGTCGTGCGCCGCCGCGACCACCGGCGCCTCCTGCGGGACGCCGGGGCTCTTGATCACGCAGCCGGCACCCTCCAGCAGGGCGAGGCCATCGTCGGATCCGTGCACCTCGACGCCGAGCAGCGCCAGCTCCGCACTCGCCTCGGCGGGGACCGGCCCGCGGTCGCACGCGCGCACCTCGTGGCCGAGCGCGCGCAGCGTCCGCGCCGCGGCGACTCCCGAACGCGCGAGCCCGACCACGAGGAACGGCCCGTCGGGCAGGGGCGGGCGGCGGTCGTCGGCCATGGCGCCCATTCAAGCGCCCGGCCCGGCGGGCCACCGGCGAACGAGCTCCGAACGACGGCAGACGCTGCCCGGTGCTGGCCGGTCACGTCATGACGTGGCCGGTGGGCACCGGCGGGTCGAGGGGGACCGCCTCCGGGCGGTGGCGGCGGCGCGGGTCGGCGCGGGCGCCCTCGAACTCCACCCCCTCGGCCTCCAGCCTGCGGCGGGCCTCTGCGGGGTCGCCCAGGGCGGTCGCCCCGACCGTCCCGTCGGACTTGAGCACCCGGTGGGCGTGGGGCGCCCCGGTGCGGATGAAGCGCTGGTTGAGCGCGCGGGCGTGGCGGTCGCCGCCTCCGGCGGCGCGGGCGACGTCCCCGTAGGACGCCCACCGGCCCTCCGGGATCGCGGCGAGGATGGCATCGAGTCGTTCCTGGTCCATGGGACCGACGATCCCACCGCGATCGCGCGATCCGGCCCGGCGGCACAGGACCGACGCACACGCGGTGCAGACCCGTGACGAAGGGTGTCAGCGCAGTGACTGCTGATACAGCGTGAAGCCGATCGCCGCGAGCACCGCGGCGACGATCCAGAAGCGCAGGATGATCTTCGTCTCCGACCACGCCTGCAGCTCGAAGTGATGGTGGATCGGGGCCATCAGGAACACCCGCTTGCCTCGCGTCTGGAACCAGAACACCTGGATCAGCACCGACAGCGCCTCGATCACGAAGACCCCGCCGATGACCACGAGCAGGAGCTCGGTCTGGGTCATCACCGCCATGGCCGCGACCGCCCCGCCGAGGCCGAGCGATCCCGTGTCCCCCATGAAGATCGAGGCCGGGAACGAGTTGAACCACAGGAACCCGACGCACGCGCCGACGAGGCACGCCGCGGCCAGCGACAGCGACGTCAGCCCCGTCGTGAACGTGATCGCGATGTAGGCGAGCAGCACGATCGCGGTCACGCCCGCCGCCAGCCCGTCGAGGCCGTCGGTGAGGTTGACCGCCGACGTCGTCCCCGCGAGGACGAGGTAGATGATCACCGGGTAGGCCCAGCCGACCGGGATCGTCGCGTCCACGATGTGCAGGCGCAGCGTGTCGGGAAGGTCGGCCCCCTGGGTGGCGACGAGCCACAGCCCGATCGAGATCACCACCGTCACCAGCAGCTTCGTGCGGCCCTTCAGCCCGAGCGAGCGCTTCTTGATGATCTTCGTGTAGTCGTCGGCGAAGCCGAGCGCCGCGCAGGCGAGCGCGACGCCGACGACGCCGAGCGCACGGGCCCGGTCAGGCCCCGGGGTGGGCGCGGCGAGCACGAGGAACAGAAACGGCACGGTGATCGCGGTGAAGATGATCAGCCCGCCCATCGTCGGCGTCCCCGCCTTGGAGTGGTGCTCCTGGGGCCCCTCCTCACGGATGTGCTGGCCGAACTCGCGCACCTGGAGGAAGGCGATGAACTTCGGGGACAGGAAGACGCAGATCAGCAGGGAGGCGGTGCCCCCGATCAGGACCTCGCCCATCAGGCGGCCACCAGCGCGCGGGTGACGGCCTCGAGCGCGACCCCGCGGGAGGCCTTCACGAGCACGACGTCGCCGCCGGCCGGCCTCAGGGCGTCGAGCGCGATCACGGCACCCCCCGCGTCGGGGACCGAGATCACCACGCCCTCCTCGCCGAAGCCCAGGGCCATCTCCCGCGCGAGCGGCCCGACGGTCACGAGCACGTCGACCCCGGTCGCGGCGGCGTGGGCGCCGGTCTCGCGGTGGAGGGCGACCTCCTCGGGCCCGAGCTCGAGCATGTCGCCGAGCACCGCGATGCGGCGGGATCCGGCAGGGACCTCGGCCGCGGCGAGGTCGTCGAGGGCGGCGCGCATCGACAAGGGGTTGGCGTTGTAGCAGTCGTCCACGACGGTGGCCCCGGCCGCAGCCCGCACGCGTTGACCGCGCATGGCGGACAGCTCGAGGTCCACGCGGCCTTCGGGCTCGACCCCGACGGCCCGTGCGGCGGCCATCGCGGCGCAGGCGTTGCGCCGCATGTGGGCCGAGGTGAACGGCAGCTGCAGGGCGTCGAGCGCGGATTCGTCGACGTCACCGCCCGGCCCGAAGGTCACCGTGCGGACGTCGGGCGGCAGGACGGGCGCGAGCAGCGGGTCGGCGTGCGGCACGACCGCCGTCCCGCCGGGGCGCAGGCCGTGGAGCAGCTCGGCCTTGGCCGCCGCCACCGCCTCGACCGAGCCGAGGAGCTCGACGTGGACCGGCCCGACGGCCGTGACGACGCCGACGTCGGGCTCGGCGATCCGCGCGAGCTCGGCGATCTGCCCCGCCCCGCGCATCCCCATCTCGAGGACGAGCACCTCCGTGTCCTCCGGCGCGCGCAGGAGCTCCAGCGGCAGGCCGATCTCGGTGTTGAAGTTGGCGCGGCTCGCGTGGACCTGGCGCTGCGGCGCCAGCAGCGCCCGCAGGAGGTCCTTCGTCGAGGTCTTGCCGACGGAGCCGGTGATGCCGATCACGGGAACGCCGAGCGCCCGCCGCCAGGCCGTGGCCAGCGCCTGCATCGCGGCGAGCGGCGAGGCCGCCGCCAGCACCGCCCCGCCGCCCGTGGGCAGGCCCGCGGCACGTGACGGCTCCACGAGCACGCCCCAGGCTCCGGAGGACAGCGCCGCGGCGGCGAACTCGCCGCCGTCGACCCGCTCCCCCGGCAGCGCGACGAACAGGTCCCCCGGCCCGGCCTCGCGCGAGTCGATGACCACCCGCTCCGGCCCGCCGTCGGCCCCGCGCCGCAGCGACGCCCCGGCGGCGGCGGCGATCCGGGTCGCCTCCCAGGTCCTCACGCCGACACCGCGCGCAGCGCCTCGGCGGCGACCGCGCGATCGTCGAAGGGCAGCTTGCGCCCGTCGGCGAACTCCTGGCCCTGCTCGTGGCCCTTGCCCGCGATCACGACGACGTCCCCCGGCGTGGCGAGCGACACCGCCAGGGCGACGGCGCGCCGCCGGTCAGCCTCGCGGTGCACCGCGGCGGCGCAGCCGTCCATCCCACTCAGGATCTCCGCGAGGATCGTCTCCGGGTCCTCCGAGCGCGGGTTGTCGGAGGTCACGATCGCGAGGTCGGCCAGCCGGCCGGCGACCGCCCCCATCAGCGGCCGCTTGGCCCGGTCGCGGTCACCCCCGGCGCCGAAGACGCAGATCACGCGCCCCGACCCCAGCTCCCGCGCGGCGGCGAGCACGTTCTCGAGCGCATCGGGCGTGTGCGCGTAGTCGACGAGCACCGCGAACGGCTGGCCCTCGTCGACGGGCTCGAAGCGCCCCGGGACCCGGCCCGACTCGGCCAGCGCCTCGACGGCGCGGTCAGCCCGCACGCCGAGCGTCCGCGCGGCCGCGAGGGCACACAGCGCGTTGAGGACGTTGAAGCGTCCCGGGAGCGGGATGCGCACGTCGAGCGGGCCGTCGGGCGCCCAGACGGTGAAGGCGGACCCCCCGACGCCGGAGGCGACGTCGCGCGCCTGGAAGTCGGCCTCGGCCTCGATGCCGACCGTCACGCAGTCGAACTCCGCCGCCAGCCGCGCGCCCCACGGGTCGTCGACGTTGACCACCCGCGCGGCCGGCGCCGCGGCGAACAGGCGCCGCTTGGCCTGGAAGTAGGCCTCCATGTCGGGGTGGAAGTCCAGGTGGTCCTGCGACAGGTTGGTGAAGATCGCCACCGCCCAGTGGATCGCGCTCGCCCGATGGAGCTCGAGGGCGTGGGAGGAGACCTCCATCACGCACGCCTCGTCCCCCAGACGGTGCATCTCCGCGAACAGCTCCTGCAGGTCGATCGCCTCCGGGGTGGTGCGCTCGACGGTGCGCTCCTCCCCGCCGACGACCGACATCACGGTGCCGATCAGCCCCGTCGGCGTGCCCGTCGCCTCGAGCACGTCGCGGAGGATGAAGGCGGTGGTCGTCTTGCCGTTGGTGCCCGTGATCCCGACGACGCGCAGCGTCTGCGTCGGGTCCCCCGCCAGCCGGGCGGCCGCGACGGCCATCGCCGCGCGGACGTCCTCGACCACGACCTCCGGGACGCCGAGGCCCAGCGGGTGCGTGACGACGAGGGCGGCCGCGCCGCGGGCGACGGCGTCCGGGGCGAAGTCGTGCCCGTCACGGGTGAAGCCGGGGACGCAGAAGAACAGCGTTCCCGGCTCCACGGAGCGGTTGTCGTAGGCCAGCCGCGTGATCGCGACGTCCTCCGGGCCCGCGCCGAGGAGCTCGCGCAGCGTCATGGCGCGCAGTCTACGGACGGCTCCCGTCGAAGCGGCGCTCAGCCGGGCGCCGCGGGCACCACCGGGACCGCGCGCCGCCACGGCGCGTGGCCCTGCCCCGCGGTCCAGGAGCCGAGAAGGATGAGCGTCAGCCCGGCGAGCATCGCGAGGGTGATCACCTCGTCGTTGAACAGCGCGCCGTAGGCGACGGAGAAGCCCGGTGCGAGGTAGGCGACCATCGAGGCTCGCGGGGCGCCGACCGTCGCGATCAGCGTGAACATGATGTAGAAGGCGACGCCGGTGCCCAGGACGCCGAGCACGACGACCGCGAGCACCGGGCCGGCGGCCGGCGACGACGCGCCGAGCCCCGCAAGCCCGAACGGCAGCGTCACGACCGCGGAGGAGGTCATGGTCGCCGCCGCCATCCCGACCGGCGGGACGCCGGCGAAGCGGCGGCGCACGTACAGCGGGCCGGCCGCGTAGCCGACGCCGGCGAGCAGGATCAGGGCGCCGCCGAGGACCGCGTCACCGCTGCCGGTGAGGTCGACGCCGAACAGCAGTCCCACGCCGACGAGCCCGAGCAGCACGCCGCCGATCGCCCAGCCGCCGACCGTGTCGGCCCGGCCGAAGCCGCCGAGGACGAGCAGGACGGTGAACAGCGGGGACGCCGCCACGAGGATCCCCGTCAGGCCCGAGGCGACGTGGAGCTCGCCGAAGGTGATCAGCGACAGGGGCGCGCCGACCTGCAGGACGCCGAGCGCCGCGACCTCGGGCACGCGGCCGCGCAGCGGCCCGAGCGCCCCGCGGTGGGAGGCGATCGCCAGCAGCACCGCCGCGCCCAGCAGCAGCCGGGCGGCCACGATCACCATCGGCTCGAGCGTCTCGAGCCCGATCTTGATCAGCAGGTAGGAGCCGCCCCACACGGCGGCCAGGCCCCACAGGAGCATCCACGAGCGGCGGTCCATCCCCCCATCGTCGCGGGCGGGACCGAGCCGAGCCAGTCCGGTTCCTGCGGGCCGCCGTAAGCGCGGCTTAGAGGTCGAGCACGCGATCGACGATCGCGGCGCCGTCGATCCCGCGCGGCAGCGTCCCGAACGCCCGCCCGCGGGCCGCGCCCAGCCGGCCGGCGCAGAACGCGTCGGCCACCGCCGCGGGCGCGTCGCGCACCAGCAGGGACGCCTGGAAGGCCAGCGCGAGGTCCTCGACCACCCGGCGCGCGACCCACTGCGCGTCCGGGCCGGCCAGCTCGGCGAGCGCGCCCGGCAGCGCATCGAGGTGCGCGTCGAGCGCCGCGTCAGCGCCGCGCGCCAGCTCGCACTCGGCCAGGAACGCTTGGAGCGCCTCGGGCTCGCGGCCCATCGCGCGCAGGACGTCGAGGCACATCACGTTCCCCGATCCCTCCCAGATCCCGTTGACGGGCGCGTCGCGCAGCAGCATCGCCAGCGGCGCCTCGTCGACGTACCCGTTGCCGCCGAGGCACTCCATCGCCTCGCCCGCGTGCGGGATCGCCCGCTTGCAGATCCAGTACTTCAGGACGGCGGTGCCGAAGCGACGGATCGGGTGATCGCCCTCGTCGTAGGCGCGCGCGAGGCGCAGCGCCGTCGCGGTGGCGGCCTCCGACTCCAGCGCAAGGTCGGCGAGCACGTTGACCATCAGCGGTTGGTCGATCAGGCGGGCGCCGAAGGCGGAGCGGTGCGTCGCGTGCCAGGTGGCCTCGGCCACGCCGCGTCGCATCCCGGCGGCCGACCCGATCACGCAGTCCAGCCGCGTGTGGTTGACCATCTCGATGATCGTCGCCACGCCCCGGCCCTCCTCCCCCAGCAGCCGGGCCGGGCACGAGCGGAACTCGACCTCCGAGGACGCCAGCGAGCGCGTGCCGAACTTGTCCTTGAGGCGCATCAGCTGCATGCCCGGGCCGCGCTCGACGACGAAGCACGACAAGCCGCCCGGGGCCTGGGCCAGGACGAGGAAGACGTCGCACATCGGGTGCGAGCAGAACCACTTGTGGCCCGTCAGCTCCCACCATCCGCCGCCGACGTCGACCGCCTCGGTGGTGCCGGCGCGTACGTCGGAGCCGCCCTGCTTCTCCGTCATCGCCATGCCGCACATCGCGGCGGACGCCGGGTCCGTGGACGTCAGGCGGGGCTCCCACTCGGCGGCGAGCAACGCGTCGGCCCGCAGTGCGGGGACGCCCGCGAAGGTCATCGTCACGGGGCACATCACGCCGGCGTTGGCCTGCGTCCACAGCACGATCATCCCCGCGCGTGCGGCGTGGGTGCCCGACCGGGGGTCGCACCACGGCAGCGACGTGATCCCGCGCGCGACCGCGCCGTCGATCAGCCACTGCCAGCTCGGGTCGTACTCGACCTCGTCGACGCGGTGGCCGTAGCGGTCGTGGGTGACGAGGCGCGGCGTGTTGCGGTCCGCCCGCCGGCCGTGCTCGATCGCGACGGATGACCCGGCCGTGCGACCCGTCTCGTGCAGCCGATCGGCCGCCCAGCCGCCGCCCTCGCGCTCCACGGCCTCCCGCAGGACGCGGTCCAGGGCGTAGAGGTCGACGTCCTGCAGCGGCGGCGCCTGGTTGGCGACCTCGTGCGTGTCGCGCGCGCGATGCTCAAGCGTGGACACCGGATCTCCTCGGGGCGACGGCGGACAGGACGAAGGCCTGCAGGCTGACGATGAGCGCCTCGGGGTCACCGGGCCTGCGGCAGGCGATCGCGCCCAGCAGCGCCTCCCCCAGGGCGCCGACGATCGCGGCGCCGAACAGCTCGGCGTCGCACGGCTCGATCTCCCCGTCGGCGATGCCGTCGCGCAGCGCGTCGGCGAAGATCCCGCCGTAGGCGAAGCGGTAGTCGTGGCGCAGCATTTCGATCTTCGGGTCCACCGGCTCCGCCAGCAGCGCGTACGCGCGCTTCGGCGCCGCCGCCGCCCGCCGCACGAACGCCTCGATGCCGCCCGCGACCCGCTCGGCGGCCGGCCGGCCCGGCGCTGCGGCCTGCGCCACGGCGGCCAGCTCCGGCTCGATCGCGCGCTGGAACGCCGCGGCCACCAACGCCGTCTTGGACGGGAAGTGGCGGTACACCGTTCCGGTCGCCACGCCCGCCGCCCGCGCCACGTCGGCGACTTGAAGGGCCGCGTAGCCCCCGGACACCAACCGCTCGTCCGTCGTCGCCAGCAACCGCTCCCGCGCGTCGACGCGCGCCCGCTCCGCCTCGATCATCGCTGCCAGTGAACCACGGTTCACCCCCCGTGGCAAGACGCTACTTGGGTGGGATGCGCAGGTAGTTGAGCGCGAAGGAGGTGATGTCGCGCCAGGCCGGAGCAGCGACGGACCCGCCGTAGATGTCGCCCTGCGGCTCATCCACCATCACGAGGGTCAGCAGCCGCGGGTTCGTGGCCGGCGCGAAGCCGACGAAGGAGGCGACGTACTTCGTCTTGGAGTACCCGCCGGTCTCGGGGTCCGCCTTCTCCGCCGTGCCGGTCTTGCCCGCGAGCATGTAGCCCGGGATCGCGGCGCCCGTCGCGGTGCCGCCCGGCCCGAGCACACCCTCGAGCATCGTGCGCAGCTGCGCGGACACGCGCCCGTTGATGACGCGCCGGCCCCTGGGGGTCGGTGTGTGACGCCCGCCGATCGACTTCACGATCCGCGGCGAGCGCAGCATGCCGCCGTTGGCGATCGCCGCGTAGGCCTGCACCATCTGCATCGGCGTGACCGCCTCACCCTGCCCGATCGGCAGGTTGCCCATCGAGGAGCCGGAGTAGTTCTCGCGCTTGAGCACGATGCCGGCCTCCTCCCCCGGGAGGTCGACGCCCGTGGGACGGCCGAAGCCGAACGAGGTGACCCACTTGGAGAAGCGGGTCGCGGCCTCCGCCGGCGTCGCGCCGAGGCGCTGGCCGATCGTGATGGTGCCGACGTTGGAGGACTTCTGCAGGATGCCGGAGGCGCTGAGCGTGCCGTAGCTCTCGTCGTGGGCCTCCCCGATCGAGCGGTCCGCGATCTGGATCTGGGCCGGGAGCTGGAACATCGTGTCCGGCTGGATGCGGCCGTCCTGCAGCGCCGCGGCGAACGTGAACGCCTTGAAGGTCGACCCGGGCTCGTAGGCCGTCTGGACCGCCCGGTTCTGCCTGGCCCAGTCGGGTGCGGCGCCCGGGGCGTTCGCGTCGACCTTCGGCCAGTTGGCGACCGCGAGCAGCTCGCCGTCGCGCGGGTCCATCACGATCGCCGTCGCCCCCTTGGCGGGCTTGTACTTCGCGCCGACCTCGGCGAGGACGTCCTCCGCCTGCTCCTGGATGCGGTCGTCGATGGTCAGCCGGATGTCGCGGCCGCCGACGGCCTCGCGCTCGTCGTCGGTCTGGATCGGCTGGCCCAGCGCGTCCTTGACGAGCATCCGCTTGCCGTCGGTGCCGTGCAGCTCGCCCTCGTGCTGCTGCTCGAGGCCGGAGAGGCCCGTGCCGTCGGTGCCGACGAAGCCGAGCAGCTGGGAGGCGAGGAACTTGCGCGGGTACACGCGCTTGGACTCGTCGACGAAGTCGATCCCCTCGATGCCGAGCTTCTCGATCCGCTTGCCGACGGCCTGCGGGAGCTTGCGGGCGAGCCAGACGAAGCCCGTGTCCTTGCGCGTGAGCTTCTCGAGCACCTCGCCCGCGGGGGCGCCGAGCAGCGGTGCGAGCTTGGCGGCGACCCGATTGGGGTCGCGGATCAGGTACGGGGTGACCGCAACGCTGACGGCGGCCTGCGAGACGGCGAGCTCCTCCCCGTTGCGATCCGCGATCGTGCCGCGCTTGGCCGGGACCTCGACGGTGGTGCGCTGCTGGGTCGCGGCCGCCGACTGCAGGGCGTCGGCCTTGACGGTGCCGAGCCAGACGACGCGCGCGCCGGCCCCGGCGAGACCGACGAGGAACAGCGCGAAGAGCAGGCCCACCCGGCGCTCGATCAGGCGCATCGGGCGGACGCTACCCCTGCGGGGGGACGGCAGCGCCGCCCGCGGTGGAGGTCGTCGTCGCCGGCGTGACCGGCGCGGCGGTGGCGACCGGGGCGGCGGTCGCGGCGGGGACGGCGGTCGTGGCGGGGGCGGCGGTCGCGGCGGGGGTCACCGGCGCGGCCGTCGGGACCGGTGCCGGCGCCTGCGCCGTGGCGGGCGCGACCTGCTGCGTGGCGGTGGTCTGGCCGGCCGGCACGTCCGAGGACGGGGTCCCTGCGAGGGTGGCCTTGGCGGCCTCGGAGGGTGCGACGATGCGGTCGGCCGCCCGCCGCGCGTCGACCGGCCCGCGCGGGCGCAGGAAGCCGATCGTGCCGGGGTCGGGGGTCATCAGCCCGTTGACGGTGGCGACGCGGCTGACCCGGTCGCCGTTGGACAGGGCGGCGACCTGCTGCTGCAGCGTGCCCTGGTCCTGCTCGAGTGCGGCGGCCTTGACGACGTTGGCGGAGATGCCCGCGTTCATCCCGAGCAGCGAGACCTGCATCGCCACGATGCCGCCCAGGGCGATGCCGAGCAGGACGATCCAGGCGCGCGAGCGCAGCAGGCGGTCCAGCAGCGGGTGGTCGGGCAGCGCGCGCAGGCGCCCGAGCGGGACGCGACGGGCCTCCCCCGTGGCCGGGCGGCGCTTGGGCGCGGGGACCGGCCGCGGGCGCGGCAGCGGGGCGGTGACCGGCAGCGGCATGGCCACCGCGGCGGTGGCGACCGCACCGGCGGGCATGCGGGTGGTGGGCCGGACGCCGGCGCGGGCATTGGGGTCCGACGCGCGCTTGGCCGCGGGACGTGCGCCCTTCGCGCGGGCGGGCGCGGCGGCCGGACGGCCGGCGGCGGCGCGGCCGGCGGCGGCCGTGCTGGGACCGGAGACGCGGCGGGGCGCAACGGGGCGCTTGGCGGCCGAGGCAGCGGTGCGGGAGCGGCTCACGTGGTCTCCGTGTCGGGTCGCTTGCGTGCGCCGCGCATCCGTGCGGACGCGGCGCGGGGGTTGTCGGCGACCTCACCCGGGGTGGGGACGATGCCGCCGCGTGAGATGAGATCGGCCTCCGGCTCGCGGCCGCAGACGCAGATGGGCAGGTCGGGCGGGCAGACGCAGCCCGTCGCCTTCTCGACGAGGAAGCGCTTCACGCGCCGGTCCTCGAGCGAGTGGAAGGCGATCGCGGCGAGCCGGCCCTCCGGCGCGAGCAGCTCGAACATGAGCGGCAGCGCGGCGTCGATCTGGCCCAGCTCGTCGTTGACCGCGATGCGCAGCGCCTGGAAGGTCCGCTTGGCCGGGTGCCCACCGGCGAAGCGGGCCGGGGCCGGGATCGCGGCGTTGATCGCCTCGACGAGCTCGAAGGTCGTGGTCAGCTCCGCGCCGGCGCGGCGGGTGACGATCTGGTGGGCGATGCGGCGCGCGTAGCGATCCTCGCCGTACTCCTTGATCACCTTCGCGAGGCGGCGCTCGTCCCAGGTGTTGACCGCGTCGCGGGCCGATTCGCCCGCGGTCGGGTCCATCCGCATGTCCAGCGGCGCGTCGTAGGCGTAGGAGAAGCCGCGCTCGCGCTGGTCGACCTGCATGGAGGACATGCCGAAGTCCGCGTACACGAGGTCCGCGACGACGCCCTCGTCGACGAGGCGCTGCAGGCCGGTGGCGAAGTCCGCGCGCACGAAGCGGGTGCGGCAGGCGACGGAGCCCGACAGCTCGGCGAAGGCGCGTTCGGCCGACGGGTCGCGATCGATCCCGATGAGCAGCCCGTCGGGCCCGAGGCGGTCGGCCACGAGCCGCGCGTGCCCGGCGCCGCCGAGCGTGCAGTCGATCGCGACCTGCCCCGGGCGGGGGTCGAGGGCCTCGATCAGCTCGCCGGCCAGGACCGGGACGTGCTCGCGTGTCATCTCAAGCAGGATGGCCATCGAAGAACTCAGCCGCCTTGGCGATGAGGTTCGCGGTGGAGGCGCTGTGGCGCTCGGGCGCCCAGACGTCGAGCCAGTCGCCGGCGCCGACGACCGTCGCGGCCTTCGTCACGCCGGCGTGGGCGAGGAACGCGGGCGGCAGGCCGACCCGGCCGGCCTTGTCCATCTCGGTCTGCAGGGACTGGCCGTAGAAGTACTGGCGCAGCGTCCGCCCCTGCTCGGAGAAGGGGCTGACCCCGGCGAGAGCCTCGTGCGCCGCGGCGTTGTAGGCCTCGCTCGGCCACAGCTGCAGGCACCCGTCCGCGCTCATGACCACGGACACGCCGTCCGCCAGCGCAGCGCGCGCCTTGGCGGGGATCGTCAAGCGGTTCTTGACGTCGAGCGTGTGGTCGTAGGTGCCGGTGAAGGGCAAGGTGCATGGATCCAGGGGGATGACGAAGCCGGCGACTCAGTCGATCCGGGGTGGCGGAGTGGGAGGAGCCCCGCCACCCCGGACCGGCTCGTCGCGGAGAGTTGTACCCCACTCTCTCCCACACTGCAACACACAACCGTCATCTCGCCCCACTTGACCGCTCGTTTCCCCCTCTGAGCGGGCGATCCTGCCCTGCACGGATCGCTGCACGGCGACCGGCGACCGCGATACCGTCGGCGGCATGCGCCCGTCTCGCCCCGCTCGCCTCGCGCTCCTCGCGCTCGTCTGCCTCTCGGCGCTGGCCGGCTGCGGCAGCACGGGGACCGGCGGCGGCAGCAGCGATCCCGATCCCGCCAAGGCCGTGGGCGCCGGGGTGCCGTTCTACCTCGAGACCGTCGTGCGCCCCACCAGCGGCCAGGCCGACGACGTCAGCGCCCTGATCAAGAAGGTCGGCGGCATCGAGGACCCACAGGCGGAGATCGACGCCTACCTCGAGCGGTCCTCGAAGCGGGACGGCGGGCCCAGCGTCTCCTTCCAGGAGGACATCAAGCCGTGGCTGGGCAAGCGGCTCGGCTTCGGCGTCTCGGGCATCGAGGGCGACAAGCCCACCTTCGTCGCCGCCGCCGGCGTCACCGACACCGACAAGGCCAAGACGTTCGTCAAGGAGCAGAGCACGGGCGACGCGAAGGGCACCTACGAGGACGTCACCTACTACGAGGACACCAAGGACGAGACGGTCGTCGGCGTCGCCGGCGACTACCTCGTCCTGACCGAGCGGCTGCCGCAGTTCAAGGCCGCCGTGGACCAGATCGCCAAGGACAAGGGGTCGCTCGCCGACGCCGACGCTTACAAGAACGCGATCGGCGACCTGCCCGGTGACCGGCTCGCGAGCTTCTACGTCAACACCACCACCGTCAAGGAGCTGCTCAAGCGCGACCCGAACGTCGCCTCGAGCGGGGGCGCCGCGGTCGTCGAGCAGGTCTTCGGGGGGATCAAGGGCGTCTCCGGCGCGCTGACGGCCGCCGAGGACCGGGCGACGCTCGAGACGCGCGTGCTCACGGACGGCAGCGCCGGCACGCTGTCGCTGTTCGGCCCTGGCGTCGCCCCCGCGCTCGTCCGCGAAGCGCCGGCCGACGCCCTGTTCGTCTACGGCATCAAGGACGTCGGCGGGACCGCCAGGACGGCGCTCCAGTCCGCCGCGGGCGGTCTCGGCGGCGCGGCCCTGCAGGGCCAGCTGCGGTCCGCGCTCGGGATCGACCTCGACCGGGACGTCTTCTCCTGGATCGGCGACGTCGCGCTCTTCGGCCGCGGCAGCGACCTGGCGACCTTCGACGGCGCCCTGATGATCGACGCCAAGGACGTCGATGCCGCCAAGGCGGCCCTCCCGCGCCTGGTCGGTCTCGCACGCCAGCGGGCCGGCATCGCCCTGGACCCGGTCAGCCTCGGCGGCGCTGACCAGGCCTTCTCGACGTCGATCCCCGGCGCCCCGGCCCCGCTGTTCGTCGCGCGCAAGGGCGGCCGCGTGGTGCTCGCCCTCGGTGAGGACGCCACGCGCGCGGGCCTGCAGCCCTCCTCCACGATCGACGCCAACGGCACCTACGACCGCGCCAAGCAGGCCACGCAGGGGTACGACCCGTCGCTGATCGTCGACGTCCAGCGCGTCGTCGACCTCGCCGAGAAGGCCGCGGCGGGCGACGCGGACCTCCAGCGGGCCAAGCCCTACCTCGACGCGCTCAGCCTGCTCGCGGCGGGCGCCAAGCAGGAGGGCGACACCTACGTGTCGCGCGTCGCCCTGACCGTCGAGTAGCCGCTACCGGCGGTCGCCCGGGTTCTGGATCGCCTCCATCACGGAGGTGTCGAGCTCCCGCCGGCCGCCGGCGAACCAGGTGACGACGAACAGGATCGCCCCGACGGCGAGCAGGAACAGGGCCTTGAGGGCGATGTCCCCGTCGGTGTTGAAGACCATGAACGCGAGGCAGACGATCGCGCCGACGATCGGGATCAGCGTCGGCGCCGTGAAGTGCTGGTGCTCGACCGCGTCGCTGCGCAGCACGAGCACGCAGACGTTGACCACGGTGAACACGCCCAGCAGCAGGAAGACCGTCATCTGGGCGAGGTCGTCGAGGTTGCCGACGATGATCAGGATCGCGGCGAGTGCCGTGGTGAAGCCGATCGCGACGTAGGGCGTGCGGGTCTTCGGCGACACCTTCCCCAGCACGGCGGGCAGCACGGCCTCGTTGCTCATGCCGTAGAGCAGGCGTGAGGCCATGATCATGTTGATCAGCGCGCCGTTGGCGAGCGCGAACAGCGCGATCGCGCTGAAGACCTTGCTGTCCACGCCCAGCGGCCCCTCCGACGCGACGAGCTGCAGCGCCCCGTCGGACTGCGCCAGCTCGCCCGTGGGGACGGCCATGGAGGCGAGGACGGTGACGACGAAGTAGATGATGCCGGCGGCGATCAGGCCGCCGAACAGCGCCCAGGGGTAGTCGCGCCGCGGGTCCTTGGCCTCCTCCGCGACGTTGACGGAGTCCTCGAAGCCGATGAGGGCGTAGAACGCGAGGCCGGCGCCGCCGACCATCGCGGCGACCACGCCGGTGCCCGGCTTGATGTCGAAGGCGCGGCCGGGGTCGGTTCCCTCGGCACCGGACGTGACGGCGGCGATGGCGATGACGGACACGAGGAGCAGGCCGCTGACCTCGATCGTCGTCAGGACCGCGTTGAGCTTCACCGACTCCGAGATGCCGCGCAGGTTGATCACGGCCACCACGACGATGAACAGGACGCCGACCAGCGTGCCGTCGACGTCGACGAACGCCGACAGGTAGTCGCCGCCGAACGCCGTCGAGAGCGTCGCCGCACTCGTGATGCCCGAGCACATGACCGCGAAGGCGACCATGAAGGAGACGAAGGGGATCCGGAACGCCTTGTTGACGTAGAGCGCGGCGCCGGCGGCTTTCGGGTACTTCGTGACGAGCTCCGCGTAGGCGAACGCGGTGATCAGCGCGAGGATCAGCGACGCGAGGAAGGCGATCCAGATGGCCCCGCCGGTCTCCGTCGCCACCGAGCCGACGAGGGCGTAGATGCCCGCGCCGAGGACGTCGCCGATGATGAAGAAGATCAGCAGCTTCCTGCCGATCGCCTTGTTCAGGGTGGGCGCCTGGCCGGGGGCGGCGGTCTCCGCGGTGCTCATCCGCGGCGCTTACCCCTCGTTAGCGGGGCGTGAACGCGCCCGCCAGGTCCGCGATCAGGTCGGCCGCGGCCTCGATGCCGCACGAGAGGCGCACGAGGTCGGGGGGGACGGCCGCGCCGGAGCCCTCGACGCTCTGGTGGGTCATCGCCTGCGGGACCTCGAGCAGGGACTCGACGCCGCCGAGGCTCTCGGCGAGGCTGAAGACCTTCGTGCGGGTGGTGATGCCCACCGCGTCGGGGTGGCGGAAGGAGACCATGCCGGAGAACCCGGGCCAGCGGACGTCGGTGACGCCGGGCTGGGCCGCGAGCCACTCGCTGACGGCCCTGGCGTTCTCCGCGTGGGCCGCCATCCGCAGCGCGAGGGTGCGCAGGCCGCGGTGCACGAGGAAGCAGTCGAGCGGGCCGGGAACCGCGCCGACGGCGTTCTGGACGAAGCGGACCTGCTCGTGCAGTCCCGGGTCGGCGACGATGACCGCGCCGCCGACGGTGTCGGAGTGGCCGCCGAGGTACTTCGTCGTCGAGTGGACGACGGCGCCGGCGCCGTCCTGGAGGGGTCGCTGGTTGGCGGGGGTGGCGAAGGTGTTGTCGACCGCGACGAGGACGTCGGGGCCGGCGGCGGCGACCATCGCCGCGACGTCGACGACCTTCAGCGTCGGGTTGGTCGGCGTCTCGACCCAGAGGACCTTCGTCCGCGGGGTCATGGCGGCCGCGACCGCGTCCGCGTCGGTCTGGTCGACCATCGTGTAGTCGAGGCCGAAGCGCGTGAGGACCTTGTCGACGAGCCGGTAGGTGCCGCCGTAGAGGTCGTCGGGGATGACGACGTGGTCGCCGGCGTTCGCGGCTGCGGTGATCAGCCCGTGGGTGGCGGCCATGCCCGACGCGAACGCGGTCGCGTGGCCGTGCTCGAGCTCGCCGAGGGCGTCCTCGAGCTTGCGCCGGGTCGGGTTCGCGCTGCGCGAGTAGTCGTAGTCCTCGTGGAAGTCGCCCGGCGCGCGCTGGACGTAGGTGGAGGACTGGTGGATGGCGGGGACGACCGAGCCGTACGTCGGGTCGGGCTCGAGGCCGGCGTGGACGACCCGCGTGCGGAAGTCGTGGTCCGGGTGGGTCATGCGATCAGGGCCTCCAGCATGTCGGCACGGGTGATGACGCCGACGGGGGTGCCGTTGTCGACCGCCAGCAGCGCCTGGGCGTCCGCGGCGAACAGGCTCGCGGCCTCGTCGACCGGGGTGGTGGTCTCGATGGTGGCGAAGCCGGGCTCGAGCAGGTCGCTGACCGCGGTCCCCATCAGGTCCGGCTGCTGCGTCGCCTTCGCGAGCAGGCCGCGCTCGGAGACGGAGCCGATGACCCTGCCGCCGTCGGTGACCGGGAGCTGGGAGACGCCGTGCTGATGGAACAGCGAGACGGCCTCGCGGGCGGGCTGGCCGGCCTCGACGGCGATGAGGGACGGGGTCTCCCCCATCGTCTGCTTCGCGCGCACGACCGCGCCGACCCGGACCGCGGGACGCTCGAGCATCCCGTGCTCGGTCATCCAGTCGTCGGAGAAGATCTTGCTGAGGTACGCGCGCCCGCCGTCCGGCAGCACGACGGCGACCATCGCATCCGGGTCGTCGATGCCGCGGGCGACCTCGAGCGCGGCGTGCGCGGCCATGCCGCAGGAGCCGCCGACGAGCAGGCCCTCCGTCTCGGCGAGGCGCCGGGTCGTGAGGAACGCGTCCTTGTCGGAGACCGTGACGTAGCGATCGACGATCGCGGGGTCGAACGTCGTCGGCCAGAAGTCCTCCCCCACCCCCTCGATGAGGTAGGGGTGCACCTCCGTGCTGGAGTAGATCGACCCGACGGGGTCGGCGCCGATGATCTCGACGTCCGGGTTGCGCTCCTTGATGAAGCGCCCCATGCCGGTGATCGTGCCGCCCGTCCCGACGCCGATGACGAGGTGGGTGAGCCGGCCGGCGGTCTGGCGCCACAGCTCCGGGCCCGTCGTGTCGTAGTGCGCCTGCGGGTTGGCCTGGTTGTGGTACTGGTTCGGCTGGAACGCGCCGGGGATCTCGGCGGCGAGGCGGTCCGCGACGCGGTAGTAGGAGCGCGGGTTGTCCGGGTCGACGTCGGTCGGGCAGACGACCACCTCGGCGCCGTACGCGCGCAGGAGGTCGATCTTCTCGCGGCTCATCTTGTCCGGCATCACCGCGATGACGCGGTAGCCCTTGATGCGGGCGGCGATGGCGAGGCCGGTGCCGGTGTTGCCGCTCGTCGGCTCCACGAGCGTGCCGCCGGGCTGCAGGTGCCCGTCGCGTTCGGCGGCCGCGACGAGGGCGAGGGCGACGCGGTCCTTGATGGAGCCGCCGGGGTTGAAGTACTCGACCTTGGCGACGAGCTGCGGGGTCAGCCCGGCGCCGAAGCGACTGAGGCGGATCAACGGCGTCTCGCCGACGGTGTCGAGGATGGAGTCCTTGACCTCGGGCGTCTCGGGCATGCCGGGGATCGTACGCGGACGGCCCGGGCGCGCGGCTCAGAAGCCCCGCAGCAGCGACGGGGCGAGTGCCGCCCCGACGAGGAGCATGACCGCGGGGACGAGGAGGAAGGCGACCACGAGCTGGATCTTCGGCGCGGCCTTCGCGGCCGCCTCGGTCCGCGCGCGGGCGCGGGCCTCGCGCGCGTCGCCGGCGAGCGCCGCGAGCGCGTCGGCCGGCGGCGTGCCGAGCCGGTCGGCCCGTTCGAGGATCGCCACGAGCGCCGCGACCCCGGCGGTCGGCGCGCGGCGGCGCAGCCCCGCGAGCGCGTGTCGTCGGGGGACGCCGACGGTGCAGCGCAGGGCGACGCGCGCGAGCTCGGCTCCGAGCAGCCCGCCCAGCCGGTCGCCGACCTCCCCCAGCGCGCGGACGGTCGGCAGGCCGGCCTGGACCGCCACCCGGAGCAGGTCCAGCGCGGCGGGCAGCTCGAGCGTCATGGCGGCGGCGCGGCGGCGGGCGCGCGCGAGCAGCCAGCCGTCGAGGCCGAGGAAGCCCGCGGCCGCGCCCCCGGCCGGCAGGAGCAGGGCCAGCCGCCCGGGTGCGGGCGCCGCGACGGGGAGGACCGCGAGCGCGCCGCACACGGCCGCCCCCGCCTTGATCGCCATCGCGTCGGGCACCGAGAGCGGTGCGCCGGCGGCATCGAGGCGCTGGGCGAGATCGCCGGGCGGGGGCGGCGCGCCGAGCCGCCGGCCGACGCCCAGCAGCAGGGCGCGCAGCCGCCCCCGGCGAGGCGCGCCGGCCCGCCGTCTGCGGGCCTGCGCCGCCTGCCGCGCCGCCGCGAGGTCCAGGACCCCGCCGGCCGCCGGCAGCCCGGCGGCAAGGGCGAGCAGGACCGCCCCGGTCATCCGGGCACGCCGGGGTGCGGGTGCGGGTGTGGGTGTGGGCGTGGGTGCACGCCCGGGCGTGGGCGTGGGTGCGGCACCTTTGCGGTCTCCACCCACCACGACGTGACGGGGTGGGTCCGGCGGTCCTCCCGCACCCGCCGCAGCGCCGGCCGGTCGACGCTCACGGGGCCGTCAGCCCCCGCGTGATCGCCCGGACCGCGACCAGGGCGATCGCCTGCAGGATCGCGGCGAGCACCACGAGCGCGGCGGAGATCGGGTTCGCCAGCAGCTCGACCAGGAAGCCGGGAGCGGTCAGCTCGGCGAGCGCGACGGCGATGAGCGGGAGCCCGCCGACGATCTGCGCGGTGAAGCGCGCCTGGGCGGTGGCGGCGCGCGCGTCGCGGTCGGCGCGTTCTGCCGCCTCCAGCGCGGTCGCGAGGTCGCGCAGCAGTCGTGGCAGGTCGCCTCCCGGCCTGCCGCTGCAGGAGGATCGCGGCGATCGTCGCGTTCCACGCGGGCGAGGCGGCACGCTCGCGCAGCTGCACGAGCGCGTCCTCGGTCCCCGCACCGGCCTCGAGCACCGCGGTGCAGCGCGCGAGCTCGACCCCGGCCGGCCCGGACAGGCTGCGCCCGGCCTCGCCGACCGCCCCGCGGACGGTGCGCCCGGCGGCCAGCGCCGCCGCCAGGGCGCGCGCGGCGGGGGCCGCGTCGGCCGCCAGCCGAGCCCGGTAGGCCGCCCGCCGCCGTCGCAGCAGCGCCCCGGCCGCGACCGGCCCGCCGACCGCCGCGGGCAGCGCGAGGACGGGACCGGCGAGCAGCCAGCCACCGGCGAACACCGCCGCCGCCGCGAGGAGCGCCAACCGCCGGCGCTCGGCCGCGGATGCTGCGCGCCCCGTCGAGCGCGCGAGCGCGAGCGGCTGCAGCACGCGCCGCAACCACGCCGCGCCGGGCAGCCCGTCGGCCGCGACGAGCAGCTCCCAGGTCCCGGCGACCCCTGTCGCGGCGGCGCCGAGGGCGAAGAGCGCGGCCTGGCTGATCACGCTGTGGCGCCCCGGTCCGCCACGACCGGGCCTGCGGCCGGGTCCACCCCGTCCCCCGCCGCCAGCCGCGCGGCCAGCGCGGCGGTCGGCGGGGCGACCTTGCAGCGGCCGTCGCGCCGGTGGTAGAGGGTGCGGACCGCGGCCCCGTCGGCGAGGCGGACCACCTCCCCCAGCTCGATCACCGCGCGGGTGCCGTCCGGGAGCCGGGCCTGGCAGACGACGAGGTGGATCGCGTCGGCGACCTGCTCACGGATCGCCGCGTGCGGCAGCCCGACGCCGGCCATGAGGGCGAGCGTCTCCAGCCGCCGCAGCGCCTCCGCCGCCGACCCGGCGTGCACGGTGCACAACGACCCGTCGTGTCCACACGAGAGCGCGCCGAGCATGTCGAGCGCCTCCGGACCGCGGACCTCGCCGACGACGATGCGGTCGGGCCGCATCCGCAGCGCGTTGCGCACCAGCGCGCGGATGGTGACCTCGCCGGCGCCCTCGAGGCTCGGCGGCCGGGCCTCGAGCCGGACCACGTGGGGTTGTGCGAGCCGCAGCTCGGCGGCGTCCTCGATCGTCACGATCCGCTCGGCGGGATCGACGAAGCCGGAGAGGGCGTTGAGCGTCGTCGTCTTGCCCGACCCGGTACCACCACAGACGAGCACGTTGCAGCGGCCGCGCACCGCGCGGGCGAGCAGGCCCAGCAGCTCCGCCGGCAGCGTCCCGGCGGCGACGAGGTCGGCGCCGTCGAAGCCGCGGCGGCGGAAGCGGCGGATCGTCAGCGCCGGGCCGTCGACGGCCAGCGGCGGCACGACGACGTTGACGCGCGAGCCGTCGGGCAGGCGGGCATCGACCATCGGGGCGGCCTCGTCGACGCGCCGGCCGGTCGGGGCCAGGACGCGCTCGATCACGTCACGCAGCTGGGTCTCGTCGGTGAACGCGACGCCGGCCGGCACGACGCGGCCGCGACGCTCGACCCACACCCGCCCGCCCGAGCCCACGAGGACCTCGTCCACGGCGTCGTCGTCGAGCAGCGGCTGCAGCGGACCGAGGCCGAGCGTGCGCTCGGTGACCCGGCGTGCGAGCAGCGCGCGCGTGTCGGCGTCGAGCAGCCCGGCCTCGGCGTCGACGAGCCCGGCGATCCGCTGGGCCGCGCCGGCCCGGGCGTCGCCCTCTCCCGCCGCGAGCCGGTCGCGCAGGCGGTCTGCGAGGCGGTCGAGCGCGCCGTCGCCGTCGGTCATCCCCGGCCGTTCCCTCGCGCCCGGAGGCGATCGCCGGACGCCCGTGGCAGCAGGCGGATCTCGCGTGCGGTGGCCTGGGCGTCGGTGAGGAACACGGCGTCGGCGAGACGGACGCGCAGCGTCGCACTCACGCGTTCGCCGGCGCCGTCGGCCGACGGGTCCTGTGGCGCCGCAGCGGCGTCGAGCACCTCGACGTCCTGCAGCGCCAGCCGGGTGCCGGTCTGCTCGCGGGTGACGAGCACGTCCACGCGGGCGCCCGGGCGGATCAGCTCGGGCGACCCGGCGGCCACGACCTGCACCGCGCGCTCGCCCCGGCGGACAGGGGCGCCCGGCCCGTTTCCGGGGTCGGCGAGGACTGCCGTGGCGACGTCGGCGCCGGCGGGCAGCGCGATCGCGGGCTCGGCGCCGGCGACCTCGCCGACGGCGGGGATGGCCCCGGCCGGCGCCCAGCGGGCGGGCACCCGGCGCACCGCGAGGGCGTCGGTGCGGATCGGCTTGCCGGCGGGAAGCGGCACGCGTGTCACGACGACGTCGACGAGCGGCGCGAGGCGCCGATCGATGTCCGCTTCGCGGCGCTGGACGTCGGTCGCCGCGAGGCCGCCGAGCACGAGGGCCAGCCCGACGAGCAGCAGCCCGCGCCGGCGGCGGCTCACGCTGCCACGTCCACGTCGGCCAGCGGCAGCTCCAGGCTCAGCTCGGCACCCGCGGCGACGAGGCGTCCCCCGGCGCGGCGGGCGACGTCGGCGGCGACACCCAACCCGTGGCCGTGCTGGGGCAGCGGGCCGGCCATCGGGTTGCGCCGTGGTGTGCGGCGGTCCGACAGACGGCCGGCCGGCCCGGGGCCGGCGTCGGCGACCGTGACGCGTGCGCGCCGGCCGCCCGGTGCCGTGGCGACCCCGATCCGCACCGGGCCCGTCCCGTGCTCGAGCGCGTTGGCCACGAGGTTGCCGACCGCCTGCGCCAGCCGGACGCGGTCGGCGATCACCACGCCCGCCGGGGCCGGCGCGGGCTGGACGACCAGCTCGCGGCCACGGGCCGCCACGACGGGCCGCCAGGTGGCGTCGAGCTCGGCGGCCAGCGCCGCCAGCGGTACCGCCTCGACCCGGTCGGCCGCGCTGCGCCCCCGCGGGCAGAGCGTGAGGTCGTCCAGCGCCTTGCGCGCCCGCCGCAGCTGCAGCTCGAGGGCGAGCGTGCCGCACGCGTCGACCTCCCCGCGCACCGTCAGGCCGTCGAGCGCCAGCTGTGCCGCGGTCAGCGGTCCGCGCACCTCGTGCGAGGCGCGCGCGGCGAGGTCCCCCACCCGCCGGGCGCGCTGCACCCCGCCGGCGGCGACGAGCAGCGCGACCAGCGCCGCCCCCCACCCGCACACCAGCAGCACCGTCACGCCGCCACCGGGTCGAGGAGCCGATAGCCGACGCCCCAGACGTTGACGACGTAGGCGTCGCCGTCGCGTGAGAGCTTGCGCCGCAGCCGGCAGGCGTGCGAGTCCAGCGTGCGCGTCGCGGTCGGGACGGAGTAGCCCCACACCTCGCGCAGCAGGTCGCCCTTGGTGTGCACGCGGTCCGGTTCGGCGGCCAGGATCCGCAGGAGGGCGAACTCCTTCGCCGACAGCTCCACCCGCTCCCCCCGCAGCACGACGGTCCGTGTCGCGGCGTCCACCGCGAGCGGGCCGGCGTGCAGGACGGGCGGCCGCGCCGACGCGACCGGCCCGCGTCGCAGCAGGCCGCGCACGCGCAGCAGCAGCTCGGCGTAGGAGAAGGGCTTGGCCAGGAAGTCGTCGGCGCCCGTGCGCAGGCTGCGGATGCGGTCCTGCTCGGCCGTGCGACCGCTGAGCACGAGGAAGCGCTGGCCGGCGTCGAGCCCGTCGCGGCCGCTGCGCGCACGGGCGACGAGCTCCAGTCCCGAGCCGTCCGGGAGCCCGACGTCGACGAGGGCCAGCGCCGGCGATGAAGCCCCGAGCTGGCGCAGCCCGTCGCGCAGGGAGCCGGCCACATGGAGGTCGTAGCCGTCCGCGGTGAGGTTGTCGGCGAGGAACGTGCAGGTGGCGTGGTCGTCTTCGACCACGAGAAGTGACGTGCTCATGACACCCTTACCCGCCGGGGGTCACGAATTCGCCCCCCTCGAACCTCAACGGGAATGAAAGATCCATCCCAGTGGCAGGTTCGGGAAGGAGTCCGGACTAGGATCACGACGCCTTGGCCCGGGGGGACTTTCCGGCCAGGGCCTCTCCCTCTCATGGACCAACTTCGCCGCGGCAACTACGACTCCGGACAGGACTACGTCCTGGAATACGGAGAGCTCCGATTCACGTTCAACGAGGGCGACTTCTCCGAGCGCGTGGAGCAGGCCGCGCTCAAGCTGGAGTTCGTCAACGAGCGGCTCGCCGAGCCTGAGCTCGAGGACCTCGTGAACCTCACGGTCAACGGCGAGGTGCACGACCCCGCGTCGGCCCTCGGCGAGCACGTCAACGACTGCTGGCCCGACATCGTCGGTCCCGCCGACCGCTCCTTGGTGCACTGGCTGCGCCGGCTCGTCTTCCGCTCCGCCTGGCTGGACCAGCGGGTCATGGAGGGCGAGCTGGACATCGCCTTCTGCGAGGAGACCCAGACCTTCGGCTACGTGCAGCCGGAGCGCGAGGCTGAGCCGATCGAGCTCAGCCCCGAGCCGAACTGGCAGCGCGTCGCGTACGCGCCGCGCTGACGCGGCTGCGCCCCGCCGCGGCGGGGCGCTCCTGACGGACTAGGCCGCGGCGGCTTCCGCGCGGGCGGCCGCGATCTTCGCGGCGCCCTCCTCGCCGACCAGCAGCTCAGGCCGCATGGTCGCCGAGGCGACGAGGTCGAGGTTCGGGAAGCGCCGCAGGCCGGTGAGCTCCGCGTCGAGGGCGACGATCGTCGTCTCCCCGCCGAGGGGCGCACCGACCGCGGCGATGACGGTCAGCGAGCCGCCGTCGGCGATGTTGCGTCCGGCCGACAGCAGGCGGCGGGCGGTGCCCGGCGCGAGGCAGTCGAGGCTGTCCAGCACCACGACGGCGTCGCCGCCGCGTGCCGCGACGCGCTTGCCCTGCTCGACGGCCTGCTCGGCCGCGGCGGTCTGGGCGTCGCCCGGGGCGCCGATCGGCGCGGCGGCGACGGGCGCGATGCCCTCGCCCCACTCGCCGACCTCCTCGGGGCGGACCCCGGCGAGGGCCACGATCAGCTCGAGGCCCTCGCGGCCGGCGAGCGCGCCGGCGATGCGGCGCAGCAGGTCGCTCTTGCCGGCCA
The DNA here is from genome assembly GCA_963726825.1 of uncultured Solirubrobacteraceae bacterium. Classification (GTDB taxonomy): domain Bacteria; phylum Actinomycetota; class Thermoleophilia; order Solirubrobacterales; family Solirubrobacteraceae; genus DATLGB01. Next base: position 1,633,203 of record CAVSDT010000002.1, read on the forward strand.
GGCGCGGGCCGCAGACGACGACGCGCGAGCCCTTGCCGAAGGGCGCGAGCCACTCGACGGCGTTGACGGTCGCGTCGTCGGAGCCGAGCTCCAGGCGCTCCGTCGGGAAGACGGCCTTCAGCTCGTCGAAGCGGGTCCCCTCGGCGACCTCGTCGGCGGGCTTGCCGTTGATCGTGTCGACGCGGACGAGCGACGGGTAGCGCTCCGAGCGGCGCGGCGGGCGGACGGGGCCGGTGACGGTGTCGCCGGTGACGAGCTCGCAGCGCTTGACCTGGGCGGCGGAGACGTAGACGTCCTCGTCGGCGGGCTCGGAGCCGCGGCGCACGAAGCCGGAGCCGTTGGCCTGCAGGTCGACCGTGCCCTCGACGGTCTCGTCGACGCGCTTGTCCCCGCGGTCGCCGCGGTCGGAGCCGCCCTCGGCGGGGGCGTCGTCGCCACCGCGGCCACGGCTGCGGCCGCCACGTCCGCGGCGCCGGCCGGAGCCGGACGCGTCGGGCTCCTCCTCGGCGTCGGCCTGGTCGGCGGCCTCGACGGCCTTCGTCGTCTCCTCGTCGCGGTCGCCGCCTCTGCGGGCGCGGCCACGGGAACGGGTGCGGGCGCGCGGCTTGGGCGCGTCCTCGTCCGTCGAGCCGTCCTCGTCGGCGTCGGCATCGGCGGGGGCGTCCCCGGCCTGGCGGGCGACGATCGCGTCGACGAGGTCGGCCTTGCGCAGGCGGCGGAAGCCGTCCAGCCCGATCTCGTTGGCGATCAGGTGCAGGTCGGCGAGCGGGCTGCCCTCGAGGGCGGCGCGGTCGAGCACGGTGGCGGTCATGATGGAACCTCCTGGGGGGTGATGGTCGGTCGGCACCCGGCCGCGTTGGCGCAGCGGTCGGCGACCCAGGGCCCGGAGGCTAACAGGCTGGCGTCTACGCGACAGGCTCGCGCCGGAGGTGCTCCGGGACCCGCAGGTCCTCGGCCACCGCGACCTCGCCCGCCAGGGCCGCACGCACGGCGAGGTAGTCCCGGGCGGCTGCGACGTCGTGCACCCGCAGGATGCGTCCCCCGTGCGCGACGCCGTGACCGACGGCGGCCAACGTGCCCGCGAGGCGCTCGCGCGGGCGGCGCTCGACGATCGCGCCGACGAAGTCCTTGCGTGACACCGCCAGCAGCACGGGGCGGCCGAGCGCGGCCAGGTCCGGGAGCCCCCGCAGCACGGCGACCGTCTGCGCCGGGGTCTTGCCGAAGTCCGGGCCCGGATCGAGGATCAGCTGCTGCACCCCGACGCCGGCGCCGGTCGCGACGGCCATCCGCTCGGCGAGCCAGTCGCGCACCGCGCGCGCCGGATCGCCGTAGGCGACGTCGTGGCGCTGCTGCTTCGGGCGCACGGGCGTGTGCATGAGGACGAGGCCGGCGCCGGTGCGGGCGCAGACGTCGGCGAGCCCCAGGTCCGCCAGGCCGGAGATGTCGTTGACGATCCGCGCACCGGCGGCCACGGCGGCCGCGGCGACGGGCGGCTTGTAGGTGTCGACGGAGACGAGTGCCCCGAGCTCGGAGCTCAATCGCTCGATCAGGGGCACCACCCGCTCCAGCTCCTCCGCGACGGCGACGGCCGGACGGTTGGTGACGTTGGACTCGCCGCCGACGTCGATCACGTCGGCGCCGGCCGCGAGCAGCGCCTCCCCCTGGCGCATGCGGTCGTCGATGCTGCGCGCACCGCGATCGTCGGAGAACGAATCGGGGGTCGCGTTGAGCACGCCCATGATGAGCACGCGCGTGGTCAGGTCGAGGGTGCGGTCGCCGGCGCGCAGGAGGAGCGGGCGCGGCTCACCGCCCGGCATCAGCAGGTCTTCTCGCCCGGGGGGCAGAACTCGTCGCCGGGTGGCGGGACGATGTCCTCCCCGGGCGCGGCGGTGACGGCGGGCGCCGGCGTGGACGTCCTTGCCGGCCGCGGAGCGCTCGTCGGCCGGGGCCGCGGGGTCGCGGTCCGCTGGGGACGGGCGGTGGCGGCAGGGGCCGGGGTGGCGGCGGCGTCGGGCGCGTCGGTGGCGGCGGGCGCGGGGGTCGCGTCCGCGGGCACGGTGTCGGCCTGCTCGGCGGCGCGGGCGGCGACGCGGCGGGCGGCGGCGCGGCGCTTGCGGGCGGCTGCGGCCCGGCGCGCGCGGGCGGCGCGGCGCTCGCCGGCGGTCGGCTCGTCTGCGGCGCCGGTGTCTTTTCGCCCGTCCTGGCCGGACGGGGTCGGGACGGTGGACTCCTGTGCCGCCGGGTCGGGGTCCGAGCCGCCCGCTGCGAGGGCCGCGACGCCGGCGCCCACCCCGCCGAGGGCGAGCACGGCCGCCAGCACGGCGACGGCGCGGCGACGGCCGTGGGTCCCGGCGCCGGTCGGGGACCCGGCGCCGGCCGGTCGGCGGCGGGGCTGCGAACGCGCGGCGCGGCGTGCCGAGAGGGCGAGCGCGGGCTCGCGCTCGTCCTGCCGCGTGCCGTCCTCACCTTCGGCCGGCGCCGCGCCGTCCGCGTGCGCGGGCGGGTCGAACCACGAGACGGCGGTCGCGGGCGCCGACGCCGGGGACCGGCCGGGGTCGGGGTCGGGCTCGTCGGGCTCGGGCTCGGGCTGGGGCTCTGGACGCGGCCCGGGTCGGTCCGGCACGTCCGGATCGGGGACGTCGGGGTCGGGCTGCGGGATCGGCTTCTCCGGCCCCGGTTCGGGGACCTCCGGCTCGCGCGGCGGGACCTCGGGGCCGGGGTCCGGGACGACGGGGCCGGGCGCAGGCTCCGGCGACGGGACCTCCGGGCCGGGGTCCGGGACGACCGGGCCGGGCGCAGGCTCCGGCGACGGGACCTCAGGGCCGGGCGCGGGGACGTCGGGGCCCGGCGAGGGCGAGCCGGGGTCCGGCCCGGGAACGGTCGGGCCGGTCGGGACGCCGGGCGCGATGTCCGGCTGCGGGACGACCGGACCGGGCGTCGTGCCGGGCTGCGGGACGACCGCGCGCGGCGGGAGCTCGGTGACGAGGATCCCCGCGGGAAGCGTCGCGGCACCCGCGGCGACCCACGAGCGGCAGGCCAGCGAGGCCTCGCGCAGGCCACGGCGCGCGGCGCGGCAGGCGTCGCAGCCGTCGACGTGGGCGCGCGACCAGGCGACGTCGGCGGACGGCACGGCCTCGTCGTCCTGACGGCGGCAGAGGATGCGGCGGACGGCCGGGCAGTCGTCGGTCTCCAGCGGTGGCGCGGGGGCACCGCGGACGCCTTCGCGGATGGCGAAGCGCGCGTCGACGAGCAGATCCGCGACGTCCGCCCGGTCGGCACCGAGGGCGGCGGCGATGCCCGCGTGGTCCCCCCCGTCGCGCTCGCGCAGCACGAGCGCGGCACGCTGTCCGTCGGGCAGGCCCTCCGCGGCCGCGGCCACACGGGCGTTGAGCGCCTCGAAGGGCCGTGGATCGTCAGCACCGGCCATGCGTGCCGCAGGGTAGAGAACCGGTCCGACGCCGCCCAGCCCAAGGGTTCGTCAGCCGTGCCACGCCGGGTCCGTCGAGGGGTGGCGCGTCTCGCGGACCACCACGGTTCGCCCGCCGCACCACGCCCCGCCCGAGGGGACGTGGCGGGACCCGCGGACCGCCCGGGGCGGCTCGCGGGTCACCGCGGCGGTCCCGCCCGCGGTACCGTCCCGCGCATGGCCCGCGGCACCGTGACCGAGCTCTGGCGCTTCCCCGTGAAGTCGATGCGGGGTGAACGGGTCGACGCCCTTCGCGTCGACGCGCGCGGCGCCGCCGGCGACCGCACCCACGCCGTCTGGCGCGAGCACAAGGGCAAGCCCGTCTGGCTCACCGCGCGGGAGAGCCCGCGGCTGCTCGCCTGGTCGGCGAGCTACGCCGAGCCGGGCGCCGAGCTTGACCCCGAGGCCCCGCCGGCCGCGACCCTGATCGCCCCCGACGGCACCCGCCATGCCTCCGACGCGAACGGCGCCCTGACCCGTGCGCTCGCGCAGGACCTGGGCCGCGACGTCAGCTTCCGCACCGATCCCGCCGGCCAGCAGGACCTGGAGCGCTCGCTGCTCGTCACGACGCAGGCCAGCCACGACGCGCTCGAGCGCGAGCTCGGCCGTCCGATCGACCCGCGCCGCTGGCGGACCAACCTCCACCTCGACCTCGACGCCGCCCCCTGGGAGGAGCTGGGATGGGAGGGCGGGACGCTCGAGCTCGACGGCGGGGTCGTCCTGCGGCTGCTGCATCCCTGTGAGCGTTGCGTGATCCCGACACGAGATCCCGACACCCAGGCCAAGGACCCCGGCCTGCTCAAGCACCTCACCGCCGCGCACGGCATGTGCTTCGGCATCAACGCGCGGGTCGAGACCGGCGGCACCCTGCGCGAGGGCGCCGCCGTCCGGGTCGACGGCCCCTAGAGGTTCTGGATCTCGCCCAGGACCTCGCCGACGGACTTCTTGGCGTCGCCGAAGAGCATCTGGGTCTTCTGGTCGTAGAAGAGCGGGTTGTCGATGCCGGCGAAGCCGCTCGACATCGAGCGCTTGAGCACGATGACGGACTGGGAGCGATCGACGTCGAGGATCGGCATGCCGTAGATCGGCGAGTCCTTGGCGTTGCGCGCCGCGGGGTTGGTGACGTCGTTGGCGCCGATGATCAGGGCGACGTCGGTGCGGGCGAACTCCGGGTTGATGTCGTCCATCTCCTTGAGCTTGTCGTAGTCGACGTCGGCCTCGGCCAGCAGCACGTTCATGTGCCCCGGCATGCGGCCCGCGACCGGATGGATCGCGAACAGGACCTCGACGCCGCGCTTCTCGAGCGCCGCCGCGAGGTCCGCGACCGTCCGCTGCGCCTGCGCGACGGCCATGCCGTAGCCCGGCACGACCACGACGAGGCGCGCGTAGGAGAGCTGGATCGCGACGTCGGCCGCGGAGGTCGAGCGCGTGGTGCGGTCGATCCCGTCGTCGGCGTCACCCCCGCCACCCTCGACGGCGCCGCCGAAGCCGGAGAAGAACACGTTCGAGATCGAGCGGTTCATCGCCTCGGCCATCTGCTTGGTCAGGATCGTGCCGGACGCGCCGACGATCATGCCCGCCACGATCAGCGCGATGTTGGACAGCGCGATGCCGGCCGCCGCGGCCGAGAGCCCGGTGAAGGCGTTCAGCGTCGAGATCACGACGGGCATGTCCGCGCCGCCGATCGGCAGCACCGCGAGGACGCCGAGCGCGCCGGCCACGACGAGGATCCCCCAGAACAGCGCCTGGGACTCGGTGCCGCCGCCGATGATGATCGCGAACACGACCGCCACGGCCAGCAGGACGATGTTGACCAGCGACCCGCCGGGCAGCTTCACCGGCCGGCCCGAGATCAGCTCCTGCAGCTTCGCGAACGCGACCAGCGATCCCCAGAAGGAGACGGAGCCAACGATCGCCGCGAACAGCTGCGGGATCAGGACGCTCAGCTGCGGGTTGTCGCCGAGGCCGATGTACTCGCGGTACTCGACGATCGAGATCAGCGCGACCGCGCCGCCGCCGACGCCGTTGAACAGCGCCACCATCTGCGGCATCGCGGTCATCTTCACGCTGCGCGCGCTCGGGATGCCCAGCGCCGTCCCGAGCCCGACGCCGATGACGATCAGCAGCCAGTTGCCGACCTGCTGCTGCAGGAGCGTCGCGACGACCGCCACGACCATGCCGACGGCGGCGATCTGGTTACCGCGCACCGCGGTGCGCGGGCCGCGGACCTGCCGCAGACCCACGATGAAGAGGATGATCGCGACGACGTAGAGGACGTTGATGAAGTCCGGGTCCTGCACGAACGAGCCGAGCACGGTCACTTGGCGTCCTCCTCCTTCGCGGCCTGCTCGACCGCGGCGGCCTTCTTGCCCTTGAACATCGCCAGCATCCGGTCGGTCACGAGGAACCCGCCGATCACGTTGATCGTCCCGAAGGCGATCGCGATCACCAGCAGCAGCTCGTTGAGGAAGCCCTCGGCCGGGCCGATCACGATCAGGCCACCCAGCACGACGATGCCGTGGATCGCGTTCGTGGCCGACATCAGCGGCGTGTGGAGCGTGTTCGGCACCTTCGAGATGACCTCGAAGCCGACGAACGCCGCGAGCACGAGCACCGCGATCTGGATGACGAGATCGATCTCGACCATGGTCCTAGCTCCCCTGGGCGGCCTTCGCCGCGCCCTCGTGCACGATCTCGCCACCGCGCGTGATGCACGCGCCGGTGATGATCTCGTCCTCGAAATCGAGTGTGAGTGCGGACTCCTCGCCCGTCATCAGCTCGAGGAGCGACTGCACGTTCTTCGCGTACAGCTGCGACGCGTGCTCAGCCATCTGGCTCGGCAGGTTCAACGGCGCGGCGATGATCACCCCGTTGTCAGTCGTGAACGTCTCCCCCGGCCGTGACAGCTCGCAGTTGCCGCCCTGCTCGCCCGCCATGTCGACGATCACCGAGCCGGGCTTCATGCCCGCCACGGCGTCGGCGGACACGAGCTTCGGCGCGGGACGCCCCGGGATCAGCGCCGTCGTGATGATCACGTCGGACTTGCCCATCTGGACCGCGAGCGCCGCACGCTGCGTCTCCTGCTCCTCCGGTGTGAGCTCGCGGGCGTAGCCGCCGGAGCCCTCCGCGTCGCCCAGGCCCTCGACCTCGAAGAACTTCGCCCCCAGCGACTGGATCTGCTCCTTCACCGCCGAGCGGACGTCGAAGGCCGTGACGACGGCGCCGAGGCGGCGGCTCGTCGCGATCGCCTGCAGGCCCGCCACGCCCGCACCCAGCACGAGGACCTGCGCGGGCGGGATCGTGCCCGCCGCCGTCATGAGCATCGGGAAGAAGCGCGGCATCTCCGTGGCGCCGATGAGGACCGCGAGGTAGCCGCCGACCGTCGCCTGCGAGGAGAGCGCGTCCATCGACTGGGCGCGCGAGATGCGCGGCACCGCCTCCATCGCGAAGGTCGTCGCACCGGTGCCCGCCAGCGCGGTCATCGACGCGCCCCCGCCCAGCGGGTTCAGGAAGCCGATGAGGACCGAATCGCCCGTCAGACGGGCCGACTCGGACTCATCCGGACGCGCGACCTTCGCCACGACGTCGGCGCCCCACACGGCGTCCGCATCGGCGATCGTCGCACCGGCCTGGGCGAACGCGTCGTCCGGGATGGCCGCTTCGACACCGGCGCCACGCTCGATGAGCACCTCGTGACCTGCGCCGACCAGGCGCCGCGCCACGTCCGGCGCCATCGCGACCCGACGCTCACCGGCCGCCGTCTCCTTGGGGATGCCGATCCGCATCAGCTGTCCGACTCTCTCGTCTGGGCGATCATGCGGCGGCGGACCGTATACGAACGTTCGTACGCGTGCGTTCAGGCACGGGGGTCAGCGCGCCAGCAGGAGGGTGACGATCCGGCCGACCGCTGCGCCGATCAGGCCCATGTCCGGCAGCGCGGCAGCGGCCACGTCGTGGTTGGGGGCCTTCGCCCCGGCACCCGGCGTGCGATGGCGCTTCTCCGCGGGCGCGTCCGCGGGCGGCGCGGCGGTCGCGGTCGCTGCGGCGGCGGTCGGCGCGGGGGTCGCCGCACGCGCGACGGGCCGGCGCGCCACGGCCGCGATCGGCAGCGGACGGGCCGCCAGCGCCGCGACCGCCTGTGCGGTGACCCACACCGGCGTCTGTGCGCTGGTGCGGGAGTAGCGGATCGACCCGTTGGTGTCCATCAGCGACCGCAGGAAGGCGTCCGGCGCGCGCGAGCCCTTGCGGCGGACGTTGCGCGGCGCACGGCCCGCGGCGACGAGGCCCTGGATCGCGAAGGCGGTCGACTGCGCGTTGGAGGCGCCACCCGGCTGCAGCGGGAAGCCGCCGTCGGCGTTCTGGCGCCGGAGCAGGAAGCGCACGGCCCGCCTGACCGGCTTGGAGCCCGCGCGGCCGCCTGCGACGAGCGCCTGGACCGCGCCGGCGGTGTCGTCGATGCCCGAGGCGGCGCCCTTCGTGGCGAAGGAGAAGCCCCCGTCGCGGTTCTGCTGGCGCGCGACCCACGCCGCGCCGCGGCGCACGCCGCTCGCGCGACCCCCGGCGGCCTTCAGCGCGAGGACGCCGTAGGAGGTCGTGTTGACCCGCCCCGAGATCGAGCCGTTGGCCCGCTGCTTCGCCGCGAGCCGCGCGACGAGGTCCTTCCCACCGACCGAGCGCGGGTTCAGCCCGGCGGCGGTGACGGCGAGGATCGTGCGCTCGATCGCCCCGACGTCACTCGTGCTCGATGGGCTCGCGGCGAGGTAGCCGGCGAGGCTCTTGCCGCCGGGGCGCTTGACGTCGGCGGGGTTGACGCCGGCCGCGGCGAGGCCGAGCGCGGCCCAGCCGGAATGGAGGCCGGTCGACCCCGCGCCGGGTGCGGCCCCGAAGCCGCCGTCGGCGTTCTGGGCGCGCTCGAGGAAGCGGACGGACGCCTTGGGGGCGGCCGCCTCGGCGTCGGAGGGCGCGGAGAGGGCCGCACCGGCGACGACGGCGAGGAGCGCGACGGACGCCGCCGCGGGCGCGGCGGACCAGGTCACGTCGAGGCGGGTGCGGAAGCGGGAGAGGGCGCCCGCGAGGGCGGGGCCGAAGGCGAAGCAGAACACGATGGAGGCGATGATGTGGGCCAGGTTGAAGGGCAGGGAGGTGGCGGCGACCACGCCGTAGGAGCGCAGGTCGAGCTCGGTCTGGAAGGTGAGCCACTGGTAGGCGTCCATGACGACGCCGAACGCCAGGGCGGCGACCCCGCACGCGAGCGCGAGGGCGAGCCGGCCGAGCCGTTCGCGGCCGGCGACCGCGGCAAGGCCGGCGCCGAGCAGCCCGACGAGCCCCCAGGCGACCATCTGCCACGGCGTCCACGGCCCCTGGCCGAAGAAGACGTTGGACGCGAGGGCTGCGATCGCGCCCGTCGCGAAGCCGGGGGCGGCGCCGAGGGCGAACCCGGCGAGGAAGACGATGTCGGTCGTGGGCTTGACGTTGGGCAGCGGTGCGAAGGCGATCCGCCCGGCAACGGCCAGCGCGGCGAGCGTCGCCACGAGCGCGAGGAGTCGTGACGGCGGCCGGGAGCGCTCCCACCAGGCGAAGCCTGCGACGAGGGTGACGAGGACGATGCCGAGGGCGGCGACGGACCAGCTCATGCGCGGGCTCCTTGGCGGGACGCGGGGGGTGACGTGGACGTGGTGGCGCCGGCGGCACCCAGGACCTCGGCGCCCGCCTCGGGCGTCAGGGCGGCGCCGCCGAGGATGCGGGCGGTCTGCGTGGCGAAGTACCAGCCGCCGCCGAGCACCTCGGCGGTCGGGGCGTCGGCCAGGACGCGACCGCCGCCGAGCAGGACGACGCGCGCGGCGACGAGCACGGCCAGCTCGGCGTCGTGGGTGGCGAGGACGATCCCGGTCCCCCCGGCGCTGAGCGCGCACAGGGTGACCGCCAGCGACGCCTTCGACGCCGCGTCCATGCCGCGGGTCGGCTCGTCGAGCAGCAGCGCCGCCGGGGCGCCGTCGCCCGGCGGCGGCTGCAGGACGAGGGCGAGCGCGAGGCGCTGGCGCTCGCCGCCGGAGAGGTCCGCGGGGTGGCGGTCGGCGAGGTGCGCGAGTCCCGCGCCGAGGAGCACGTCCTCGGGCAGCTCGTCCCCGACGCGGCCGTGGAGGAAGTAGTCGCCGGGCGACTGCAGCAGGAGGGCGACGCGCCCCGGCGCGCGGACCGTCCCGCGCGTGGCGTCCTCGAGGCCGGCGGCGACGCGCAGCAGCGTCGACTTGCCCGCGCCGTTGGCGCCCATCAACGCGACGATCTCGCCGGGGGCGACGGTCAGCGAGGCGGCGCGCAGCCGCGGCGCGGCCCCGCGCGGCTCCACCCACACATCGTGCACGTCGAGCGCCGCCGCGGCCCGGGCGGCCTTGGCGTCGCGGCGCCGGGCGAGGGCCCCGCCGATCCCCCCGCGCACATCCGTGACCTCCCCGCGCGCATCCGCAACGGACCTAAAGTCGCGTTCTGGTCGCTGGGACGACACCGACGCGCCTTTAGGTCCGGTTTCGAGGCCGAGGGTGCGCAACGTCGCTCGGGCGTCCTTGACCGCCACGGGGAGCGGGTCGATGCCCGCGAGCGAGAACAGGCGGGCACCCGGGGTCTGCAGGCCCGGCGCCTCCGCCGCGGCCCAGGCGAGGAACTCGCGCGGCGGGGCGTCGCACTCGAGCGCGCCGTCGCGCAGGGCGAGGACGCGGTCGGCCGCGCCGAGACAGCGCTCCAGCCGGTGCTCGGCGAGCAGCACCGCCGTCCCCCACTCCTCGTTGAGCCGCCGCAGGACGGCGAGCAGCTCGTCGCCGGCGACGGGGTCCAGCTGCGACGTGGGCTCGTCGAGCAGGACGAGGGCCGGGCGCGTCGCGAGCGCGGCGCCGAGCGCGACGCGTTGCAGCTCCCCGCCGGAGAGCCCGTGGGTCGAGCGGTCCAGCAGCCCGGCGATTCCCAGCGCGAGCGCGGCCTCCTCGACCCCGCGCGCGATCGCCGCGGCGTCATGGCCGGCGTTCTCGAGCGGGAAGGCCAGCTCGGCCCGCACCGTCCCCATGACGATCTGCGTCTCGGGCTCCTGGAACAGCGTTCCGCACGCGCGCGCGAGCTCGGCCGGCCCGTGGTGGCGGGTGTCCATCCCCGCGACGGTGGCGCTGCCGGCGAACGACCCGCCGTGCACGTGCGGGACGAGGCCGCTGGCGACGCCGAGCAGCGTCGACTTCCCCGACCCGGTGCCGCCTGCGACGACGACGAACTCCCCCGGCTCGACGCGGAGCGAGACGTCACGGAGCGCGGGCACGCGGGCACGGGGGTAGGTGACCGACACGCGGTCGAGCGCGAGGACGGTCATCCGATCCCCCGCCGGTCGAGGAACGGGGCGAGGGCGACGACGGCCAGCACGGCCAGTGCCGCCCACAACGCGGGCCCGAGGTCGGTGACGATCCGCGGGTACGGCTCGAACGGGGCCCAGCCACGGGCCAGCGCGCCGCCCCCGAGCAGCCCGAGCGCCGACACCCCGAAGGCGACGTCGTGGCGCGACCACGGCCGTGGCACACGCGGCGCCCGGCGCGCGGACCCGTACCCGCGCACCTCGAGCGTCGAGGCCGTGTCGAGCGCGCGATCCAGCGCGTTGGCCGTCACGGCCCGCAGCACGGCGAGCCGCGAGGGAGCGACCCCGCGGGCGCGGGCGGCGAGGGCGAGCCGCTTCCCGTCGCGCGCGAGCACCGGCACCATGCGCGTCGCGACGGCGGCCGTCACGGCGGAGTGAAACGACACGCGCCGGAAGGCGCGCAGCAGCTGGTCGGGATCCACGGCGGCGGAGAACAGCCGGGCCGCGCAGAGGATCACGACGGCGCGCAGCGCCAGCACCCCGCCCCAGGCCAGCGCCTCGGCGGTGATGTCCACCGGGCCCCAGCCGGGCACCGTCCCGAGCCGTGCGAGGGTGGTGAGGCCGTCGCGGGAGGCGAGCGCGTTGACGACCGCGATCGTGACGCCGAAGGCGAGCGCCCACGGCAGCCAGCGCGCGACGGGCCGCGCCACCCCCGCGCCCCGGGCGGCCCCGAGCAGGATCGCGAGCAGGCCGACGAGCACGACCGGGTTGCGCGCGAGGCAGGCCACGAACACGAGCGCCAGGCACCACGCGGCGCCGACGGCGGCGCGGGCCGCGTGGAGCGGGCTGGCCCGGTGCTCGTAGCTCATCGCTGGAGGTCAGGCGCGTAGGGCAGGCCGACGGCCTTGCCGTCGTCGACGGCGATCGCGAACTCGTCCTCGAGGGTGGACTCGCTGAAGGCCGCCGCCGCGGCGGCGACCCCGGCGTCGTCGACGCCCGTCACCACCCACGTCGGCTGTTGGGCCCCGAACCGCGTCGCGGCGACGAGCCCGCCGCCGGCGCCCAGCGTGTCGCGCACCTCGCCGCGCGCGTCGAGCAGCTGCAGTCCGGCGCCGCCGTCGACCGGCCTGGCGAAGACGCCCGACTTCTGGGGGCCGGTCTCCAGCAGCCGCGCGGCCGGGTCGGTGCGGATCGACGACCACGGCCCGACGAGGACCCGCTGGAGCTTGGCGCCCTGACCGGTCCCGGTCCCTGCGGAGCGCGAGACGCCGACGACGCCCGCCTTGTCCAGCCGCTCCGCGACCTCGTCGCACGTGCGCTCCTCGCCGCCGCACTGCAGCACGAGCGGGGCGCGCTTGCTGTCGGTCCCGTGGATGAACGGCTCGGGGAAGGAGCCGACCACGGCGGGGACGTCCATCGCGACCCCCCAGTCGTGGCGGTCCCACCAGATCCGGTCGCCCGCGGTGACCTTCGTCTCCGCCGCGCCCTTGGCGGCCTCGATGCCGTTGACGTAGTAGAACCAGTCGACCTTGCGGCCGTCGTCGGAGCCGCCCGGCAACCCCTCGATCGACTGCACGAACCCGCCGCCGAAGCGCGTGGTGACCTCGAACTCGCGCTGCAGGAGCTTCATCACCGTCTCCCCCGCGGGGAAGGACCTGACGGTGGCCGAGTCGATCGCGCCCCGGCCGTAGTCGCGGGTGACGTGGACCTCGACGGCCTTGGACCCGGTGATCTTGCGCCCGGCCCCCAGGCCGCAGCCCGACAGCACCAGCGCGACGGCGATCAGCCCGAGGCTCGCGGCCCGGCGGGTCATCCCACCTGCACCCGCGCGGGGAACGACTGCACCATGCCCTTGCGCGTCGCCACGAGGTCCAGTGAAGCGGACCCGGCGGGCACCTCGAGCGTCGCGGTGCCGTCGGCGCCGGTGACCACGGCGGTCTGGCCGCCGGTGACCGTCGCGCCCGCCACCGGGACGGCCCTGCCGCGATCGTCCTCCCCCACGACGGTGACCCCGAGCGAGGTGCCCGGCGCCGCCGCGTCGGCGTTCACGACGACCGTCAGCGTGCGCTGGCACCCCTTGCGACCCATGTGGCACCAGAACCACAGCAGCTGCCGTCCGCCCTTCAGGCGCGCCCCGGGATCGCCCGCCCCGCGGCTCGGCACCTTCCCGCCGACCTTGTAGACCCAGCCGTCCTGCCCCCTGCCGCGCTCCCCGGCGACAGCGCGCACGTACAGCGAGGACGCGTCGCGCGCCCTGGCCCCGCAGGCGCCGTAGTCGCGCAGCCCGACCTTCAGCGACGTGCGCAGCAGGGCCGCCAGCGGCGTCCCGGTCCCGACGGTGCACCGGCGGCCGGCGACGCGCACGTGCGCCCCTCTGGCGCTCACCGGCTTGGCCGCCCGCAGCAGCGTGGACTTGCCCACGACCTGCAGCTGCACCGACGGGGCCTTGGCGGCCACCGCGGCGGCCGGCAGGCTCAGCGCGCCGGCGAGGGTGAGGACGACCAGGCGCCTCATCGGACGGTGAACACCACCCGGTTGCGCCCGCGGGCGAGCGTGTCGCGGTTGTAGGCCTTGTCGGTGGCGAGCACGTCGAAGACGTAGCGGCCCTTGCCCGGACGCTTGGGCAGCAGGAAGGAGACGTCGCCGCGGTCGCCGAGCTTGAACGGGTGCCGCGTGCCGCACCGGGTCCTGCGGAACCGCTCGTACCGGCCCGAGAAGTAGGAGCAGTGCCTGCCGACCCTGCGGGTCAGCGAGAGCTTGACCTGCAGGATGCCGGACGGGTCCGAGACGGTCGCCTCGAGGCGCCGCGGGGCCTTCCTGCGGCGGAAGCGCTGCCCCTCGTCGATGTTCGTGATCGCGGCCTGGGGGGCGGACGTGTCCTTGACCGCCGGGGCGTTGCCGGGGACGGGGACGGGGCTGCCGCCGACCGACGGCGGCAGCGTCGTGCCGCTGGGGGTCGTGGTGCCGCAGTAGCCGTCGGCGCCGTCGGTGACGCAGGACGTCTCCGTCGCGCTCGGGGTGAAGCCGGCCTTCGTCGCGCGCAGCGCGGCGGCGCCGCGGGAGGACAGCGTGACGGTCGCCTTGCCGTCGGCACCGGTGGTGACCGGCGCCGTTCCCCCCGTCACCGTGGCGCCCGCCAGCGGCGCGGCCACGGACGTCGAGCAGTACGGCTCGGTGCACGAGGTCCGGTTGACGGTCACGGTCACGGCCCGGCCCGGCGCGGCCGTCGCGGGCACGCCCGTGATCCAGATCGGCAGGATCGTCGGCGCGTAGTTGCCGTCGGAGACCTCGTAGCCGAACAGCGCCTCCTCGCCCGGCGCGAGCTTCTCGTCGCAGGCGCCGACGCTCGTCGACACGTACGAGCCGCCACGGAACACCCAGACCTGCCACGAGTCGCTGTTGGAGTAGTCGTGGGTCTCGCCGAGGATGGTCTGGATGAAGGCGCTGTGGTCCCAGTTGCCGTTCGTCGCGACGTCGAGCGCGGCGCTGGCGCTGTCGGGGGAGCAGCCGTACCGGGTGTCGGCCGGCTGGGTGATCGCGGTACGCGGCAGCAGGGTCGCGTTCTGCCCCTCGACGCGCACGGACACGGTCGCGGCGCTGGCAGAGGCGGTGCCGCCGAGGGCAAGGGCGAGGCCGGCGAGGCCGGCGAGCAGGGTTCGGTTCATGGCGCGACGCCCCACTCCTCGGGGGCGATGGTGCAGCGTTGTGGTCGGCAGGAGGTCTCCTGGCTTCCGGACCTGTCCCCCTCGCGCCTTCCCAGGTCTTCCCCAGTGGCTGCCGCTCGGCGTGCAAGTGGACGTCGTCCGGTCACAGTGGCGGGCCCGCGCCGGAATCTCACCGGCTTCCCCGTCCACCGACCGTGGTCAGTACGCCGCCGATGGTACCGTCGCGAGCAGCATGGCTGTCAACCTCACCCGCATCTACACCCGCACGGGGGACGGTGGGGAGACCCATCTCGGCGACATGAGCCGCGTCCGCAAGACGGACGCGCGGATCGAGGCCTACGGGACGGTCGACGAGCTCAACGCCGAGCTCGGCGTCACGCTGGCCACCGGCGTGCAGGCTCCCTACGACGGCTGGCTGCGACACATCCAGAACGACCTCTTCGACGTCGGCGCCGACCTGTGCGTGCCCCTCGACGCCGGCCCGACGAAGCAGGACGGCGATCGTCTGCGGCTGGACGCGAAGCAGACGACCTGGTTGGAGGAGCGCTGCGACGAGGCCAACGAGGGCCTCCCCCCGCTGAAGTCCTTCGTCCTGCCCGGTGGGACGAGCGCCGGCGCCCAGCTGCATGTCTGCCGCACGGTCTGCCGGCGCGCCGAGCGCCGGGCGATCGCGTGCGGCGACACGGTCAGCCACGAGCCGGTCCGCTACCTCAACCGCCTCTCGGACCTCCTCTTCATCCTCGCCCGCGCCGTCAACGGCGCCGACGAGGTCCTGTGGTCGCCCGGCGCGGCTCAGGCCGACTGAGCCGACGCCACCGCACCGCGGCCCCGGCGAGCCGGGGCCGCCGCCCACACGCGCAGGCCCGCCACCGCCAGGCCGCCCGCGGCCGCGGCGACGCACCAGCCGCCGAGGACGTCTGACGGCATGTGCCAGCCCATCCAGACGACGGAGGCCGCGACCGCGACCGCCCAGGCCCCGCCCCAGCGGATCACGCGCGACCGCGCGGAGGGCGTGGCCGCGGCGAGCGCGAAGGCGAGCACGAGCGCCATGGCGGCGGTCGCGTGTCCGCTCGGCCAGGAGGCCAGGTTGACGTAGAACCCGCGGTCGGTCGCCGACCAGGGCCGGAAGGTCGCCGTGCCCACCTTGAGGACCTGCGTGACGACGTTGGCGCCGACGAGGACGAACGCGGCCGCGGCCGCCACCGCCGCGCCGTGCCGCCGCCACGCGGTGACGAGCGCCCAGGCGCTCAGCACGAGATAGACCGGACCCAGCATCGGCACCGCCAGGAGGTGGCCGACGACGCTCGCGACGAAGCGCTGCCAGCCCTCCGCGGCCGCGTACACGTCGCCGTCGAGCTCGCGGGTCGGCCCCACCTGGAAGGCGAGCGCCCACACGACGACGGCGCCGGCGGCCGCGACCACGGCGAGCAGCAGGGGGGTCCAGGCCCGTCGCAGCACCCCTCCAAGGTACCCGCGCATCCTCAGCGTCAGCTGAACGTGGCTCGGTACCCTCAGCCCCGTGGACCTCGCCAACCTCGCAGACTCGCAGCCCTTCACCACCCTCGACGGCTCCACCATCCAGGAGGTCGCCGGCCGCAGGACGCTGCCGTCGCAGCAGCAGTCGCTGGCGCAGGCGACCGTCCCGGCGGGGGGCGCCACGATCGCCCACCACCACGTGCAGTCCGAGGAGCTCTACTTCTTCACGGGCGGCGAGGGCACGGTGCGCCTCGCCGACGAGACCCGCGCCGTCCGCCCCGGCGACTGCGTCGTGATCCCCCCCGGCGTCGTCCACCAGCTCGTCAACACCGGTGCCGACCCGCTCGTCCTCCTCTGCTGCTGCGCGCCCGCGTACAGCGACGAGGACACCGTCTTGCAGGAGGACTAGCCGTGCCGCGCAACGACCCGGCCGACACCGGCGGCCTGTTCATCGGGCGCCGGCCCGGGAGCGCCCCGCTGAAGTACCGCGGCACCCCCGAGCGCTCCGGCAGCGCCCGCCAGCGCCTCGACGGCCTCCTCGCCGGGCTCGTCTGGGTCCTCCAGGTCGTGCTGTGCCTGTCCGCGTGGGGCCCGCAGCCCGTCGCGTGGCTCTGGGTCGGCTCGCAGGTCAACTACCTGACCGACTCCGTCTTCGTCGGGATCATCTGCGCCTTCACGGGGCTGCTGCTGTCGGTGATGGCCACGCTCGCCCTCACCACCAGGATCGACGGGCTGTGGCGGATCCTGCGCCGTGCCGCCGGGCACGACCAGAAGGAGGGCATCATCGGCCGCCTGTGGATGTGGACCGCCGTCGTCGGCGGCAGCGCCTTCGGCTTCTGGTTCATCATCATCAACGGCCCCGGCTCGACGATGATGCCCGGCTCGTGAGCCCGCGCAAGCGGCGCCTGCTCGACTACTACCGGCAGTTCGAGGAGCTCGACCCGCTCGAGGACGCGCGACGACTGAAGGAGCGGCGGTCGCTCGAGCGCGCGGCCGAGCTCGAGCGCGTCGGCGACCTCGACCTGTCGCGTCTGGACTGGCACGAGCCGCCGGACCCCGAGATCGTCAACGCCGCGACCTTCGCGCTGCGCCGGGCGGTCAACCGCTACCCGGAGGCCGGCGGCCCCGCCCTCGCCGCCGTCGCCCGCCGCCACGACGTGGACACGGCGCGCGTCGCGCTCGGCCACGGCGCGGGACAGCTCCTCCAGGCGCTGCTGCGCGAGCTCGCGCCCGGCGGGGAGGTCGTGCTCCCGTGGCCGGGCTGGTCGCCACTGCCGGCGCTCGTCTCGCGCGCCGGGGCGCGTCCGGTGGCCGTCGCGCTCCACGACGACGGCCGCCCCGACCTCGAGGCCGCCGCCGCCGCGATCGTCCCCGCCACCCGCGCCGTCGTCGTCTGCTCACCGAACGACCCGACGGGTGGCCTGGCCGACCGCGAGGCGGTGCTGACGCTCGCCGCCGCGCACCCCGCCGTGACGATCGTCGTGGACGAGGCGCTGATCGAGTTCGCCGGCGAGGAGCACTCGCTGGCCGCGGCGACCGCGGAGACGCCCAACCTGTTCGTCCTGCGCTCGTTCTCCAAGGCGTGGGCGATGGCGGGGCTGCGCGCGGGGTACCTGCTCGGCTCGCCCGACGCGCACGACCTCCTCAGCGTGCTCTCCCCCGGGCAGGGCGTCGCCGCGCCGACCCAGGCCGCCGTGGCCGCCGCGCTGGAGCAGCCGGCCCGCTTCGAGCTGCGGCTCGCCACCCGCCGGGCCCTCGCCGCCCGCGAGCGCGCGCACCTGGCCGCCGGCCTGCGCGACACGGGGCTCTCGGCGCTCCCGTCGCACGCCCACTTCGCCTGGCTCGGCGGCGGCGAGCACACGGCCGCGTCGCTGACCCACGCGCTCGCGCAGTCGCGCATCACGGTCGCCTCCGGGACGGGCTGGGGCGACGAGGAGCACGTCCGCGTGACGCTCGCCGACCGCCGCTCCACGGACCGGCTGCTGTCGGCGCTGTCGGCGCTGCGAACGTGACCAGCGGGTGAAGGGCTCGACATCCGCCGCCGGATGCAGTTGGGTTGCCGGCGGTGCAGGGACCAGGACGACGGCTGCTCACGCGCCGCGAGCTCACGGTGGCGGGTGCCGGCCTGCTCGTCGCCGCCCACGTGCCCGACGCCTGGGGCGCGAAGCTCCTGCGTCAGACGGCGAGGCCGGGGCCCGGCCGGTTCCTCGACGGCGTCGCCTCGGGTGACCCGTCCCCCACGTCCGTCGTCCTGTGGGGCCGCCTGACGACGGAGCAGCAGCGCTCCGGCGCGCGCCTGGTCGTGGCCACCGACCCCGGGCTCACCCGGACCGTCGCCACGGTCGTCGTCCCGACCGATCGCAGCGTCGACGGCGTCCTGAAGGTCCGCGTGGGCGGGCTGCGGCCCGACACGATCTACCACTACGCCTGGCAGGGGGCCCGCGACGTCTCACCGGTCGGGCGGACCAAGACGCTTCCCGATCCGTCCAGCGACCGGCCGCTGCGGCTGGCCTTCTCCTCCTGCCAGAAGTGGGACGAGGGCTTCTTCAACCCGCACCTCGACGTGGCGGACGAGGATCCGCTGGACCTGTACCTGTTCCTCGGCGACTACACCTACGAGTATGCCCGGCCGGCCGGCATGTACCGCAATGACGCGCTGGCCGCCGTGGACCTGCGGTCGGCCCGCGACAAGCTGCGGCTGTACCGCTCCGACACCGCGCTGCGGGAGCTGCACCGGCTGCATCCGACCGCGCACATCTGGGACGACCACGAGGTCGCCGACAACTACACCGACAACGACCCGCGACCGTCGGAGCTGCAGCGCACCGCCGGTTACAAGGCGAGCTTCGAGTGGCTGCCGCATCTGCCCGCCGGCCGCGAGCGCTATCGCGTCTACCGCTCCTTCCGGCTCGGGCGCATGGCCGAGGTGTTCATGCTCGACGAGCGCCAGTACCGCACGGGCGACGGGGACGGGAAGCCCAAGACGATCCTCGGCCGCGCGCAGCTGGACTGGCTGAAGGCCGGCCTGCGGGCGAGCACCGCGCGCTGGAAGCTCGTCGCCAACCCGGACATGATCGCCCCGCTCGGCGTCGGCGGCCGGGGCGTCAACCCCGACCAGTGGGACGGCTACCCCGCCGACCGCCAGGAGCTGCTCGACGTCTGCGCCGGCGGCGTGCGCGACGTCATGTTCCTCACGGGCGACATCCACACGTACTTCACCGCCCGGCTGCTGCGCGACGGCGGGACGAGCGGGCCGTCGGTCGCCACGGAGTACGTCGGCGGCTCGGTCTCCTCCAGCGGGCTGCCGGCGCTCGCGGGCGTGAGCACCGCGGCCATCTTCGCCGCCAACCCGTGGATCTCCTACGCCAACGGGACCGACCACGGCTACGGCCGGGTCGACCTCGACGCGACCCGCGCCCGTGTCACCTACCGCAGCGCGCCGGTGGACCGGCCGGGCCTTCTCTCGCGCACGCTGGCCGTCTACGACCAGCCGCTGGGGGCCAACGACTACACGACCGTCTCCCAGGACGGCGGCGGGGTGGGCGATCCGACGCAGCTGCCGATCCCGCGCTCGGCGGTGCAGCTGCGCAGCGCGCAGGCGTCGACGGCCGCACTCAGGCGCCGCCGGCGCAAGCTCGAGCGGCTGGTGGCGGAGTGAGACGGGCCGCGCTCCTCGCCGCCGTCGGCGCGCTCGTCGGCGCGGCGCCCGCCGCGGCGGCCCCGCCGGCCAACGACACCCCCGCCGGCGCGATCGAGGTCGCCCCCGTCTCCGCTGAGAACGGGCCGGTCCTCGAGCGTCAGGGGATCGCCGAGCTGACCGAGGCGACCGCCGACGCCGGCGTCCCCCGCTGCCTCGGTCGCCGGTCCTTCGAGCGGGCGGTCTGGTTCCGGGTCCCTGCCGCCCCGACGCCCATGCGGGTCCGGCTCGACGCGCTCGCGACCTCCGGCGGGCCGGACGAGACGCCCGACCTCGCCGCGTACGTGCAACCGGGGACGCCGCAGACGCGGATCGCGCAGGCGTGCGACGGGCGCGCGGCGAAGCCGGCCGTCCTTCGGGCGGCGGCGCGGCGCGACGGCGGCGCGCCCGGCATCGCCGACACGGGTGCGGCCGTCGAG
Organism: uncultured Solirubrobacteraceae bacterium; assembly: GCA_963726825.1. Taxonomy (GTDB): domain Bacteria; phylum Actinomycetota; class Thermoleophilia; order Solirubrobacterales; family Solirubrobacteraceae; genus DATLGB01. The sequence goes on from CAVSDT010000002.1 coordinate 1,653,253, forward strand.
CTCGACGTGCCTGCCGGCCAGGAGGTGCTCGTGCAGGTCGGGCGGCCGGTGGGGAGCTCGCTCACGCGCGTGCTGCTCGCGGCCGGGGTCGACGCGCTCCCCGCCACCGCCGCCCCGGTCGGCGACCGCGCCGGGGGCGCGCGGCCCTATCCGCTCGGGCGGGCCCGCCTCGTCCCGCTCGTCGCCGCCACGCTGACGGCCGAGGACCCGGCCGTTCCCGCCTGCCCCGCGGCGGCCACCGTCTGGCGCCGGCTGCGCGTCACCCGCACCGGCCGGCAGGTCGCTGCGGCCAGGGGGCCGGGCGTCGGGGCGCTCACCGTCTTCGTCGGCCGCCGCCCCACGGCCGACAACGCGGTCGCCTGCGGCCTCGGCGCCCCGGGCGGCGTCGCCATCGGGTTTCGCGCCCGTCGCGGCCAGCGGGCCTGGATCCGCGTCGGCACGGCCGGCGTGCCCGCGCCGACCGCCCGTCTCGCGGTCTCCGGCCCGTGCGACCAAACGCCGCTGCGCCCCGTCCGGCGCACCACCGTCCGTGCCGCGCGGCTGACCCGCGGCGCCCGCCGTCTGCGCCTGCGGCTCACGCTCGCCGGCCCGTGCGTCCGCCGCGCGCGGGTCACCGTCCGCCGCGGCGGGATCGTCGTCGCCCGCGGCGTCGTCGGCACGATCGTCCGCGGCGCCCGGACCGTGCGGCTGCGGCGCGTCGCAGGGACGCGCCTCACCCGCGGCCGGGTCGGCGTGACCGTCACCGGCCGCGGCGTTCGGGGGCGCCCGGTGCGTCTGCACGTCAGCGCCCGACTGCGCTGAGCGCCCCGGGGCGCAAGTTCTCGCGCCCGGCGTCGTTGTGATGGCCATGACCGTCCGACGGCTCCTGCTGCTCCTCCTCCCCGTGTTCGCCCTGCTGCCAGGGCGCGCCGACGCGATCGTCGGCGGCACCAACGCCCCGCCGCACACCTACGACGCGGTGGCCAACGTCGAGATCGCCGGCCTGTTCGGCTGCACGGGCACGCTCGTGGCGCCCGACCTCGTCCTGACCGCCGGCCACTGCGGCTCGCTGACGGGCGCCACCGGGGTCGCGACGCCGATCTCCTTCCCGCCGCAGGCGCTGAAGGTCACCCTCGGCACGACCGCCGCAGACGGCACCGGCGGGGAGCCGATGAACGTCAAGGCCGTCACGATCCCGCCGAAGTACCTCGGCACCGGCGCGGGCTTCGACATCTCGCTCCTGCGCCTCACCGCGCCCTCCAAGCAGACGCCGGTGCGGATCGCCGGCCAGGGCCTCGGCGCCCTCTGGGCCCCGGGCGTGCTCGAGACGATCGCGGGCTTCGGCACCACGTCCTCCGGGGGCGATGCGCCCGCGACCATGCAGGTCGCGCAGGTCCCGATCGTCACGGACGCCGACTGCGCGAAGGCCTACCCCGACTCCTTCGAGGCCGAGTCGCAGCTGTGCGCCGGCTACCCGCAGGGCGGCGTCGACAGCTGCCAGGGCGACTCCGGCGGCCCGCTGTTCGGGCATGACGCAGCCGGCGCCCTGAAGGTCGTCGGCTCCACGAGCTACGGCGAAGGCTGCGCCGAGCCCGGCTTCCCCGGCGTCTACGCGCGCGTCGCCGACACGACGCTGCGGGAGTACATCCGCACCCAGGAGCCGACCGCGATCGCGGACGCCGGCACGACGGCCCCCGCCCCGGCCGCCGGGCCCGGCGCCGGCGCCCCAGGCGCCGCGACCCCGGCGCCGGCCGGCACGCCCGACGCCGCCGCCCGCGCGCAGACCCGCGGCGAGGCCCTCGGGCTCGCCGCCAAGGCCCAGCGGCGCTCGAGGCTGCGCACCCGCGGCGTCGCCCTGCGCCTGTTCGCCGACCGCCCCGGCACCGCGCTGGTCCGGCTCAAGGTCTCCAAGGCGCTGGCCCGCAAGACCGGGCTGAAGTCGCGCATCGTCGCCCGCCGGACCGTCCGCGTGAAGACGCCGGGGACCCGCAGCCTCCGCATCAAGCTCTCCGCGCGGACCACGCGGAAGCTGCGCAAGGCCAGGGCGCGTGGGCTCGTCGCGACCGCCACGTACCTCGCCAAGGACGGGACGCGGGCCTCCCGGCTCGCGCTCGTCGCGCTGCGCTGAGGGTGGTCAACGGACCGCGCCGGCGGACGCGGGTGCGCTTGACTGTCGCCCGGTGTCTCGTCCTCGCCTGCTGACCCGCCGCGAGCTGACGGTCGCCGCCAGCGGGATCGTCGTCGCGGCCCACGTGCCCGACGCGTGGGCGGCGCGTCTGCTGCGAAAGACCGCCGCCCCCGGGCCCGGCCGCTTCCTCGACGGGGTCGCCTCGGGGGACCCCACCAGCACCTCGATGGTGTTCTGGTCGCGGCTGACCACGGACCGCCAGCGCTCCGGGGCGCGACTCGTGGTCGCAGCCGACGAGGGCCTGACGCGGACGGTCGCGACGGTCGTGGTCCCCACCTCGCGAGGGGTCGACGGCGTGCTGAAGGTGCGCGTCACCGGGCTGCAGCCGGGGACGGTCTACTACTACGCCTGGCAGTCCGCCGAGGCCGTCTCCCCCGTCGGGCGGACGAAGACCTTCAACCCCGCCGACTCCGCCGCGCCGCTGCGGGTGGCCGCCTCCTCGTGTCAGAACTGGGCGCAGGGCTTCTTCACCCCGCACGCCGACGCGGCCGCCGGGGACCCCCTGGACCTCTACGTCTTCCTGGGCGACTACACGTACGAGTACGGGTCGCGCAGGGAGGTCCGCACGGAGCCGAGCGCCGCCGTCGACCTGCAGACCTACCGCGACAAGCTGCAGCTGTACCGCTCCGACGCGGCGCTGCGGGAGCTGCACCGCCTGCACCCGACGGCGCACGTGTGGGACGACCACGAGGTCGCCAACAACTACTCAGACAACGCGCCGGCGCCCTCCCCCCTGCAGCGCACGGCGGCCTACAAGGCGAGCTTCGAGTGGCTGCCGCACCTGCCGTCCGCCGGCCAGCGCTACGGCTTGTACCGCTCCTACCGGCTCGGCGCCGGCGCCGAGGTGCTGATGCTCGACGCGCGCCAGTACCGCTCCGGCTACAACGACGGCGCACCGCGCTCGGTGCTCGGCCGCGGGCAGCTGGAGTGGTTCAAGGCCGCCTTGCAGGGCTCCACCGCACGCTTCAAGCTCGTCGCCAACCCCGTCATGTTCGCGCCGCTGCGGATCCCCGGCCGCGGGCTGAACTCCGACAGCTGGGACGGCGCGCTCGACGAGCGCCGCGAGGTGCTCGACGTGATCGCGGGCGTCGGCGACGTCGTCTTCCTCTCCGGCGACACCCACACGTTCTTCACCGCGAAGGTCCTGCGCGACGGCGGCACGTCCGGCGCCGCGGTGGCGACGGAGTACCTGCCGGGCTCGGTCAGCTCGCGCGGCCTTCCGGGCTTCGACGGCGCGACGGCCCAGTCGGTGTTCGAGGGCTCGCCGTGGATCACGTTCGTCGACGGCGACGACCACGGGTACGCGCTGGTGGAGGCCAACCCGGGTGCGCTGCGGGTCACCTATCGCGCCTCCGACCTCTCGCAGGCCGCAGGCGGGTCGCGCACGCTGGCCGTCTACGACCAGGCCGCAGGCGCCAACGACTACGTCACGACCTACCAGGACCCGAACAAGCCCGTCCCGCCCGAGCCGCAGGAGGCGGGTGCGACGGACGGCGGCCGCGACCCGGCCCCCACCGCCGCCACGGTCCTGCCCGCCGCGCCGTCCGCGCGCAGCCTGTCGAGTGCGCGGGCACCGAGCCGTGAGCTCGCCCGGCGCCGGCGCAAGCTCGAGCGGGCCGAGCGCGACGCGCACGACGCCGCGGAGCGGGCCGCCCGTCGCGCGACGCGGACGGGACGCCGATGAGGCGGCTGCTCCCGCTCGTGGCGGTGCTCGCCGCGCTGCTCACCCCCGCGATCGCAGCGGCCGTTCCGCCGTCCAACGACGCCGCCTCGCAGGCGATCGAGGTCGTCCCGTTCGGCGCCGAGAACGGCACCTCCTCGGACCGCTACGGCATCGCGGACCTCAGCGAGGCCGGCCCCGACGTGGGCACGCCGCGCTGTCTCGGCCCCACCTCCTTCCAGCGCACCGCCTGGTTCCGCGTGCCGGCCGGGCCGCTGCAGCGCCTGCGCCTCGACGTCGCCGTGACCTCCGGGCAGCCCGACGAGGCCGTCGAGGTCGCCGCGTTCGTGCAGCCGGGCGGCGGACAGGCGCCGTCCACGGTCGAGCCGCAGGCCTGCGACGGACCCGAGACGGGGTCCGCCGACGGCGGCGTCGAGCTGACGGTGCCTGCCGGGCGCGAGGTGCTCGTGCAGGTCGGGCTCCCGGCGGGCTCGCGCGCCGGCAGCGTGCTCCTCTCCGTCGACGCCGATCCGCTGCGCCAGCTCGAGTCCCCGCTCGGCGATGACGCCCGTGATCGCGTCGCGATCCTCCTCGGGCGCAAGCGCACCGTCGCGCTGCGCGGCGCGAGCACGACGGACGAGGACCCCGCCCAACCCGCCTGCCCCGCCGCCGGGACCGTCTGGCGGATGCACAAGGTCACCCAGACGGGCGAGCAGGTCGTGCAGACCCGCGGCAGCGCCGTCGCGACGCTCACGGCGTTCGTCGGCAAGCGGCCGAGCGGCGACAACGTCCGCGGCTGCGTGAACGCGACGAAGACCACGGCGGAGACGCTGTCGGTGCCCTTCCGCGCCCGCAAGGGCGAGATCGCCTGGATCCGGCTCGGGACCAACGCCCTGACCGCCCCGCGGACGCGGACCGCGCTCTCGGGACCGTGCGATCAGACGCCGCTCGAGCCGATCACCCGTCCGAGGCTCACGCTCGCCACCCCGCGCGGCCAGGCGCGCCGCAAGCGGGTGTTCAAGCTGCGCCTGCGACTCGCCGGCCCGTGCCTGACCGGTGCGCGTGTGACGGTGCGCCGCGGCAGGACCGTGGTCGCGCAGCGCACCTCCAAGCAGCTCGTGCGCGGCGCGGTGACCCTGTCGGTGCCGCGGCTGCGCAAGGTCGCCGCGCCGCGCGGCCGCTACCGGGTCACGGTCGCCGGACGGGTCCCGAAGGGCAAGCGCAAGACCTTCGGCACCACGAAGACCCTGCGGTTCCGCTAGCGGGGTTGACACCGGGGGCGCGCGGCGGAAGCCTTGGCCCATGGAGATCACCGGCGTCGACTTCGTGACCGTTCCCGCACAGGACATCGAGGCGTCGCGGGCGTTCTACGGCGAGACCCTGGGGCTCCCGTTCGTCAAGCAGTGGGGCGAGATGCCCGGGCTCGAGTTCCAGGCCGGCAACCTGACGATCGCGGTGATGGACCCGACGGCCTTCGGCTCGGAGTTCCGCGTCCACGCGGTGCCGCTGGCCCTCCACGTGGAGGACGTCGAGGCGGCCCGCGGCGAGCTCGAGGCCAAGGGCGTCGAGTTCCTGGGCGAGACGATCGACAGCGGCGTCTGCCTCCAAGCGCTCTTCCGCGACCCCGCCGGCAACGTGCTCGACCTCCATCATCGCTACGCCGCGTAGCGACCCCGGAGCCGCCTGCGACGATCCGCAGGTCGATCTGAAAGGGTCCGGGAGATGGACCGCCTTTCCCGCTCCGCCCTGATCCTCCCGCTCGTGCTCGGGTTCGTCCTTCCCGCGTGCGGCGGCAGCCCGGAGGACGACGTCCGCAGCACCGTCAAGGCCTTCGCGGAGGCCGTCGCCGATCAGGACGGCGACAAGGCCTGCGCCCAGCTCACGGCCGCCGGGCGCAAGTCCCTCACCGCCGGCGACACCACGTGCGCCAAGGTGTTCGGCGACGCCGGGAAGCAGGAGCAGAAGCAGGCCCGCGAGGCCGCGGACAAGGTCGACGACCTCAAGGTCAAGATCAAGGGCGACAAGGCCACGGTCACCGGCGACGACGACGTGAACTTCAAGATGGTCAAGAGCGGCGGCGACTGGAAGCTCGACATCCAGGCCGAGTAGTGCTCGCCCGGGGCGGGCCACGGGTGCTCCTGAACGTCGAAAGCCCCGCGTCACGCGAGGCTTTCGGAGGTACCGCTACCGGGATTCGAACCCGGGTTTCCGCCGTGAGAGGGCGGCGTCCTAGTCCCCTGGACGATAGCGGCGCAGGGACCCGGCGAACTTGCCGAGCGGCGGATCAAGGTAGCAGACGCCGTGCGGCCTGCCGGGGGGCCCGGACCTTCTATGCTCCCGCTCGCCCGCGGCTGTGGCGGAATTGGTAGACGCGCAGGCTTCAGGTGCCTGTGGGGGCAACCCCGTGGAGGTTCGATTCCTCTCAGCCGCATTCGCATGAAGCTCCCGCTCCCGCCCATCCCACACCTCGGCGGGGTCGGGGACTTCAGCGCGCTCGGGCTCTGGCGCACGCTCTCAGGCGTGCCCGGCGGCAAGACGGTCTTCTCGCGTGCCGTCGCCTTCCGCGCGCCGTACTTCGCCTCGATCTCGCCCCACATCGAGCGGCTCGCGCCCGGGCTGTGCGAGGTCCGCATCGCCGACCGCCGCGCGGTCCACAACCACCTCGGCACCGTCCACGCGATCGCCATGTGCAACGCGTGCGAGGTCGCGGCCGGCGTGCTGTCGGAGGCGACCACGCCGCAGACGCACCGCTGGATCCCGAAGGGGATGACCGTCGCCTACCTGGCGCGGGCCAGGGGCGAGCTGACGGCGACCGGGATCGTCGATCCGCTGCCCGACTTCGGGCCGGATGGCTTCGACATGGTGGTGCCCGTCGACGTCACCGACGGGGCCGGGACGGTCGTGGTGCACGCCGACATCACGATGCGCATCACCCCCCGCCCGCAGGCGTAGCGTCCGGACCGGCATCCGATCGCGCCCCTGCGGCGTACGATCAGATCATGCTGAAGACCGTCGGGATGTACCTCAAGCGCACGAAGAAGGTCAAGGAGCCGACCGACCTCTACACGCACAAGGTCGGGCTCCTGGAGGGTGGGGAGCTCGATCTCGCCTCGCTGCGGGGCAAGCCGACCCTGATCGTCAACACCGCCTCCAAGTGCGGCTACACGCCGCAGTTCACCGGCCTCCAGGAGCTCCACGAGCGCTTTGGCCCGCAGGGCCTGCAGGTCCTGGGCTGCCCGTCGGGGGACTTCGCCGGCCAGGAGCACGACGACGCCGGCGCGATCAGCGAGGTCTGCCAGCGCAACTACGGCGTGACGTTCCCGATCACGCAGAAGATGTCCGTGCGCGCCGACCCGGATCCGCTGTGGGCCGATCTGGCCCGTCAGCCCGACTCCGCGCCCCCCGTGTGGAACTTCTCCAAGTACCTCGTGGGCGCCGACGGCAAGCTGATCAAGCGCTGGGCGACCAAGGTCACGCCGGACGACCCGGACGTCATCGAGACGATCGAGCAGAGCCTCGGCGAGCGCTGAGGCGTCGCAGGGCCGCCGGAGCCGGCCGCGCCGCGTCGGGCTCGAGCCGCAGCGCGTTGAGCGTCGTGGCCAGCATCGCGTAGTGGCCGGCCAGCAGCAGCAGCTCGATCCTGGTCGGGTCGTCGAAGTGCCCGTCGAGCGCGGCCCAGGTCGCATCGGAGACGTCCCCGTCGTGGTGGAGCTCCTCCACGACGGTCAGCATCACCCGCTCGCGTGCGCTCCAGCCGGGGTCGCCCGGACCGGCCTTGAGGCGCTCGAGGTCGGCGGCGTCGACTCCCGCACGGCGGCCGAGACGCACGTGATGGGCCCACTCGTACGCGCTGCCGTGCAGGAGCGCGACGCGGAGGATCACGAGCTCGGCCTCGCGCCGTGGCAGCGTGCCGCCCGGCATCAGGCGCCCCGCGAAGTGCAGCCAGCCGCGGAACAGCCGCCGCTGGCGCCCCAGGGTGAGGAACAGCTTCGGCGGCTCGGTGCCGGTGGCCAGTCCGGCGACGCGCGCGAAGCCGGCGGTGAGCAGGCCCACCTCGCGGCGGCCTCCGGGAGCGATGCGCGGGGTCGACATGACCGGCTGCGGACCCTACCCCCATCGCCAGTTGCCAGAACGCCGATCGATCTGCCACTATCTCGTCTGCTCCAAGCCGAGTCGACGACTGCCATCGCCGATCGGGGGACCCAACGTGAGCGCGCCAGAGCGCGCCACCGGGGCGAATCGAGCCGCTGCTGCGGCCCGTAGCGGGGGATCCGGCGGCACACCGCCCCTCGCGAGCCCGACAGCTGACCTCGTAGGCGATTGGAGCGCCACCTGCAGACCGAGGGCCCCGCAGACCGGAGCGGGGCCCTCGGACGTTCCCCTCCGCGGCTACTTGGCGGTCGCCTGGCGGTAGCGCCAGATCGCGAGCGGCGCGAAGACCGCCAGGATCACCGCCGACCACACGAAGCCGCCCCAGACGTTGTCGCCGGCGGGCGTGCCGACCCACAGCGCGCGCATCGCGTCGACCATGATCGTGAACGGATTGACGTCCGCGAACGCCTGCAGCGCGTCGGGCATCGACGCCGTCGGCACGAACGCCGACGAGATGAAGGTGAGCGGGAAGACGGCGATGAAGCCGATCGAGTTGGCCGCCTCGGGTGAGGAGACGAGCATCCCGAGCAGCGCGAAGACCCACGAGAACGCGTACCCGAAGAAGAGCATCAGCAGGATCCCGAGGAGGACCTCGACGACGCTCGCGTCGAAGCGGAAGCCGACGACGTAGCCGGTCGCGATCAGGACGAGGATCGACAGCAGCGACGTCGCCAGGTCCGAGATCGTGCGCCCGGCGAGCACCGCGGGCCGGCTCATCGGCAGGGAGCGGAAGCGATCGATCAGCCCCTTGGTCAGGTCCTCGTTGATGCCCAGCGCGGTCACGAACCCGGCGAAGGCCGTGTTCTGCACGATGATGCCCGGCAGCAGGAAGTCCTTGTACTCCAGGCCCGGCGTGTTGATCGCCCCGCCGAAGACGAACACGAACAGCAGCGTGAACATGATCGGCTGCACGGTGAAGGCGAGCAGCAGGTCGGGCTGGCGCTTGATGCGGGTCAGGTTGCGCCCGGCGATGATCCCGGTGTCGCGGACGAAGCGCTTCATGCGGGCAGCTCCTCGGCATCGCCGTCGGTGGGCTCGGCGGCCCGGCCGGTGAGGGTCAGGAACACGTCGTCGAGCGTCGGCCGCCGCGTCGTGACGTCCTCGATCCCGATGCCGGCATCGTTGAGGCCGGTCACGACCCGGACGATCGCGCCCCTGGCCTCCCGGGCGGCGATCGAGACCGTCCGGTCCTCGACGGCCGGCTGATCCTCGGACAGCGGGGCGAGGATCTCCGCGGCCCGGCCGGCCTGGCCCGGGTCCTCGAGGATGACCTCGACGCGCTCGCCGCCGACGCGGTCCTTGAGCTCGCTCGGCGTGCCCGTCGCGATCGCCTTGCCGTGGTCGATGACGACGATGTCGTCCGCGAGCCGGTCGGCCTCCTCCAGGTACTGCGTCGTCAGCAGGACCGTGGTGCCGCCGTCGACCAGCTCCTCGATCGTCTCCCACAGGTCGAGCCGGCTGCGGGGGTCCAGCCCCGTGGTCGGCTCGTCGAGGAACAGGACGGGCGGGGAGACGACGAGCGCGGCGGCGAGGTCGAGGCGCCGGCGCATGCCGCCCGAGTAGGTCTTGGCGATGCGGTCACCCGCGTCGGCGAGCTGGAAGCGGTCGAGCAGCCGGGCCGCCCGCTCGCGCGCGGGCGGCTTCGCCATCCCGTACAGGCGCGCGACCATGACGAGGTTCTCGACGCCGGTGAGGTTCTCGTCGACCGCCGCGTACTGACCCGCGAGGCCGATCTTGGTGCGCAGCTGCTCGCCGTCGGTCTGGACGTCGAGCCCGGCCACGTGGGCGGAGCCCCCGTCGAAGGGCATCAGCGTCGTGAGCGCGCGCACGGCGGTCGTCTTGCCGGCCCCGTTGGGGCCCAGCAGACCGAGGACGGTGCCGGTGCGGGCGTTGAAGTCGACGCCGTCGAGCGCCCGGACGTCACCGAAGTGCTTCGTCAGGCCGCGGACCTCGATGGCGTGCGCGGGGTCGATCACGTCCAGCACCGTACGCGAGCTCGCGGTCGGATCGTGACCGGGATGTGATCGGGGCGGGTTCGAGCCCTAGGGTCGCGCCCGTGGACACCGCCTTCTCCCCCGCCCACCGCGGCGGCTCCGGCACGCCGATGGTCCTCGTGCACGGCTTCTCGGACACCTGGCGCACGTGGGAGCCCGTGTTGGACGCGCTCCAAGCCGAGCACGACGTGCTCGCGCCGACCCTGCCGGGGCACGCCGGGGGACCGCCGTTGCCCGAGCCGGCCACCGCGGCGGCGGTCGTCGACGGCGTCGAGCGCGCGATGGACGACGCCGGCATCGAGACCGCGCACGTCGTCGGCAACTCCCTGGGCGGCTGGGTCGCCCTGCAGCTCGCGGCGCGCGGCCGGGCCCGGTCCGTCGTCGCGCTCGCCCCCGCGGGTGGTTGGGACGCCGCGGACGCGTCGCAGGCGCAGACGATGCGCTACTTCCTCGGCCTGCACCAGCAGCTGCAGGGGCTGGTCCCCCACGCCGACGCGATCATGGCCACGGCGGAGGGCCGCCGTCAGGCGACGGCGTTCACGACGGTGCGCTTCGAGCACCTCCCGCCCGAGCTGCTCGCCCATCAGCTGCGCGGCGCCGCCGCCTGCGCCGTCCCCGAGATGGTGGCGGGCCTCACGCCCGGGAGCTGGGCGCTCGACGCCGCCGCGATCGCGTGTCCCGTGCGGATCGTCTGGGGCACGGAGGACCGCCTGCTCCCCTGGCCCGCCGCGGCGGCCCGCTACCGCGCCGATCTCCCCCACGCCGACTGGGTCGAGCTCGACGGCGTCGGCCACTGCCCGCAGCTCGACGTCCCGCTCGAGACGGCGCAGGTGATCCTCGGCTTCGCCTGACGCCGCGCGCGTCCGGGCGTGGCGCGGTCCGCCGCCCGGCTAGTGCTGCGTGGCGCGGCGGAGCTGGTCCCCGGCGGCGATCACGGCCGCCACGATGGGCGCGAGCCACAGCGGGGTCGGCTCGCTGCCGCCCTGCATCCCGCGCGTGAGGGCGCGACGCTTGGCCGGGGCGCTGTGCGCGGTCTGTGCGAGGACGCCGTTGACAGCCACGAGCGCGACGCCCGTCGCGATGCTGACGTTGCTCGCGCCGCCGATGACGCGCTGGATCTTCGCGGCCTTGGCGGGCGTGTCGACGGCGGGGACGGTGCCGGTCTCGACCGCGACGGCGCCCTCGGGCGCCTGCTTGGCCAGACGGGCACCCTCGACGCCGGACACCGCGCCGGCGACCAGCGCGACGCCCATGAGGACGTCCTTGGCCTTCGACAGCGTGCGCTCGCGGCCGGTCAGCTTGTCCGGCCGCGTCTCCGTGGCGCGCGAGGCGTACCAGCCGACGGCGGCGGCGCCGAGGCCGAGCGCGTTGACGGGGTTGTAGCCGTTCCAGGCCGCGTTGGTGACGGCCCCGCGCTCGGTGCGAGAGGCGATCTTGCGCAGCGACGGGTTGTGGGCGAACTTGCCGAACATCGAGCCGCCGAGCCAGGCGGCGAGCCCGATGTCGTGTGCGGCGCGAGCGGTGTTCGCGAGGATGGGGTTCACGGTCATGCGACGGTGCTGTCCGTTCCGCCCGGCCGGCACCGGTGACCGGGCGTGCCCGCGGTCGCACCGGCGCTCTCAGTGTCAGGCGCTCGGCCGCGTGGGAGGATGGGTCCGATGTTCGGCAAGCGCAGGCGGATCAACGACCTGTTGGCGGGGTACGACGGAACGAGCCCGGAGCGGGTGCGCGCGGCGATCCGGCGGCTCGCCGATGGGGACGAGGCCGAGGTCCGTGTCCTGTTGGACGCGGCCAGGACCGACTACCGCGACGTGCTCTTCTGGGATGAGCGGCAACGCACCGGCCGGCCCGAGGCCGCGCTGAGCGAGGAGCGGATCGCGGAGCTCGTCGAGGCGTTCGGTCGCCCGACCGCGCCGAGCGCAGACGGCGCCGGCCCGCCCACCGACGTGGTGCTGCTGGACCCCGGTCCGCGTTCGCCGGCGCTGATGAAGGCCGTCCGGGCCGCGACCGGACTGGGTCTGGCCGACGTCGCCGCGCTGCTGGACCAACCGCCGGCACGAGTCGTCGCGGGCCTGCCCTCCGAGGCCGCCGCCCGCCTCCAGGCCGAGCTCGAAGCCGCAGGGGCGACGGTCGAGCTGCGGTGAGTCCCGCCACGCCGATGAGTTCTGCGGACCGGATCCGTCTTCCGGAGCATGAGCACTCCCTCCCACCCCGGCCGCACGCTGTTCGTGAACCTCCCCGTTGGCGATCTCGAACGCAGCAAGGCGTTCTTCAGCGACCTGGGGTTCACCTTCGATCCGACGTTCGCCAGTGAGAGCGCGGCGCGCATACTCGTCGGCGAGCACGCGTCGGTGATGCTCCTGACCCGCGAGATGTTCGCCCAGTTCTCCCACCTGCCCGTGGGCGACCCCACCACGCACGCGCTGTCGCTGTTCTCCTTCAGCGTCGAGTCCCGCGAGGAGGTCGACACCGTGGGCGCCGCCGCGATCGCCGCCGGCGCCCGTGTGGCGGACGGCGCCGAGGACCACGGCTTCATGTACTCCTACAGCTTCTTCGACCTCGACGGCCACGGCTGGCAGGTCATGTGGATGGACCCGGCCGGGGCGCAGCAGGAGCCCGAGGGGGCCGCGGCGTCGTCCTAGAACGACGAAAGCCCCGCTTTCGCAGGGCCTTCGGATCATCGGGGAGACAGGATTTGAACCTGCGACCGCCCGGCCCCCAGCCGGGTGCGCTACCAGACTGCGCCACTCCCCGTGACGGGCGGCAGTGTATGGGGTTTCCGTCCGACGGGAGTCCGTGCTGCGCGAGCGGCATAGGCGACGCGCGCGGGACGCGACGGAGCGGGCACGTTGGTCGCGCTGCTGCGGCTCCGCAGAAGCGGGCGCCGGGAATTGAACCCGGACCGAGAGCTTGGAAGGCTCGCATGCAGCCAATACACCACGCCCGCAGGACGGCCCACTCTACCGAACGGGCACCGAGGAATCGAACCTCGAGCACGGGTCTTGGGGACGCTCCGCCTCTGCCCCGGAAGGCAGATGCTTGTCTTCTGAGCTCCTCGCGCCCGTCGCCGACCAGCTGAGGTCACCGCTCGACGCCGACGTGCTCGTCGAGCGCAAGGACCGCCTCGCGGGCGATCGAGATGTGAAAGCGACCCCACGGGCGCCACGCGATGTGGAGGAGTGCGCAGGTGTCGGTGAAGATCCTGCGGATGTCGTCCGACCGGCTCGAGAACTGGTAGCGGGGTACTCGTAGCGGCGGCCGCGACGGTGAACGGCGTTGACGCCTCGCCAGCCGTCGCTTCCTCGCCAAGGCTCGAGCTCGACGTGCGCCAGGCGTGCAGTCCGGGGGCGTTGGGTCGGCGGCCGCGAACCGCTTCGACGGCGTCAGGACCTCGGCAGCGATCCCCGGGTAGCGGCGAGTCAGAGCGCGAGCGCAGCGCCGGCTGCTGGTCGTCGCGACGCAGCGTCGCGCAGGTACATGCCGAGCAGATTCGCGTAGGAGTCGGCCTCGATCCCCTCGTGATCGGACGACGGCACGCGGCAGCGCAACGAGCTCTCCAAGGGAACACATGTTCGCATGGATCCCGGACACGACCGGCTACGCTTTGCCGCGGTCGCGGGGGAGTGAGTTAGCGGCCTATTCGCCCGGTCTCCAAAACCGGGAACCCCGGTTCGAATCCGGGCTCCCCCGCCTCTCAGCCCGCGGGTCGCCGCGCTTCGGTCGGGACCTCACCCTCGACGGTGAGGGCGGCGGGTGGCCAGGGGCCGTACCAGTCGTCGCGGGCCCCGTCGAGGGTCACGACGCTGCCGCTCAGCAGCCGGCCGAGCCCGGTGGCGCAGAGGGCGACGAGCCAGCCGTGCTCGTGGGCCTCGCCGAGGCGGCCGAGCGGGACCGACAGGGCGGCCTGGCGCTGGACGACCTCGGGGTACTTCTGGATCGCGTCGGTGCGGAAGTGGCCGGCGGCCAGGGCGACGACGGCGACGCCCGCGTCGCGCCACTCGTCGGCGAGCGCCCCCGTGTAGCCCTCGACGGCGGCGCGGGCGGCGGAGGAGTGCGTCATCCCCGCCAGGCCGTGGTGCGGCGACAGCGTGACGTTGAGGACGAGACCCGACCGCGCCGGCCCGAACGCGAGCGCGAACGCGGTGCGGGTCATCAGCTCGGTGGCGCCGACGTTGAGCCGATGCACGGCCCGCCAGCCCTTGGGCTCGATGTGCTCGGCGGGGACGAAGTACTGGCCGCCCGCGTTGTTGACGAGCACGTCGAGGCGACCGGTCGACTCGAGCACCGAGGCGACGATGCGGTGCGCCTCCTCCGGCTCGCGCACGTCGCCGGGGACCACCAGCGTCCCCGGCCCGATCTCGGCCGCCGCGGCCTCCAGCACGTCGACGCGGCGCCCGGCGATCGCGACCCGCGCGCCGCAGCGGGCGAGCTCGATCGCCGCCGCCTTCCCCAGGCCCGTCCCGCCGCCGGTGACGAGGCAGACCTGCCCGTCCAGCACCCCGTCCTGGAAGACCGCGGAGGGACTCACCGGCGCGACCCTACTGCGCGCCGCCCCGGTCAGGGGCGGCGCGGGAGCCGCCGCTCACCCCGTCTTCGTGATCCGGTTCGTCGCGGGCGGGTCGACCGGGCTGTTGGCCGTGATGAACGCCTCCAGCGCATCGATGTCGACGTCACCGCCGAGCTGGTCGGTGCCCTGGTTGAAGACCGTGAACCCGTCCCCGCCGGTGGCGAGGAAGTTGTTCATGGTCACGCGGTAGGGCGTCGCGTCGACGATCGGCGAGCCGTTGAGCCGCACGTCGGAGATCGTCTTCGCGGCGGCGTCGTAGCTGTAGGTGAAGCCCTTCGACACCTGCAGGATCCGGGTCGACCCGGCCGACGGGTTGTCGAACTGCTGGGCGAGCAGTGCCTTGATCTGCGCGCCCGTCAGCGTCTTCACCACGAGCGTGTTCGCGAACGGCTGCGCCGTGTAGAGCTCGCGGTAGGTGATCGGCGCGCCGTCGGCGGTCAGCCCGCCGCCCCGGACGCCACCGGGGTTCATGAAGGCGATCTGCGCGTCCCCCTTGCCGGCCCCCGTCGCCGCCAGCTGCGCGTCGGCGATCAGGTTGCCGAGGGCGGACTCGCCCGACGGGACGGTCGTGCTCGTGATCGGGGCCGTCTTGCGCCCCACGACGCGGTCGGCGATCGGCTGGGCCAGCGCGCTGTACTCGTCGACGATCGCCTTGACCTGCGGATCGGGCGTGACGTCGCGGGTGACGAGCTCGTTGACGGCCGACGAGGCCGTGACGTCACCCGTGTCGCCGTCGAGGGACAGGTCGATCCTGGTGATCGCCCGGCCGAACGACGACGCGCTGGTGACGAGCTTGCCGCCCCGGTCGCACACGTAGGGCTGGTGGGTGTGGGCGCTGACGACGACGTCCACCTTCGCGCTCATCTTGTCGACCAGCGGGAAGATGTCCCCCGTCGGGTTCTCGCACCCGCTGACGTCCATGTACCCCCGCGAGTAGGGCGCGTTCTGCTGGCCGCCCTGGTGCAGGAGCACGACGAAGGACTCGACGCCGTCGGAGTCCGACAGGTCCTTGACCAGCCGGTTGACCGTGCGCGACTCCTCGTCGAACGTCAGGCCCGCCACGCCCGAGGGGGTGACGATCGACGGGGTGCCCTCGAGCGTCATCCCGATGAAGGCGACCTTGATCCCGCCGACGGACTTGATCGAGTAGGGCGGCAGCAAGGTCTGGCTGGTGCCGTCGAGCCGGACGTTGGCGGCGAGCCAGCGGTAGGCGGCGCCGAGGAAGGGATGCGCGTAGCACTTGTACTGCCCCTTGTCGCAGCCGCCGCCGAACTGCATCCGCAGCAGCTCGCCCGCGCCCTCGTCGAACTCGTGGTTGCCCACGCCGGTGTAGTCCATGCCCATGGCCGAGAGCGCCTCGACGGTCGGCTCGTCGTGGAAGAGGCCGGAGATCAGCGGGCTGGCGCCGATCAGGTCCCCGCCGCCGACGAACAGGCTGTGCGACCGGCCCGCCTCGAGCCGCTTGAGGTGGGTGGCGAGGTACGCGGCGCCGCCGACGTCGGTGGTCGCGCCGTTGGGGCCGCTGGGCAGCCGCCCGCTCGAGCCGGAGGGCGGCTCGAGGTTGCCGTGGAGGTCGTTGATCGCCAGCAGCCGCAGCTGCTGGTCGGCGCGGGCGGGCGCGCCCGGGCCGGCGGGGCCTGCGGGACCGGCAGGACCGGCGGGACCGGCAGGACCGGCAGGACCGGCGGGGCCGGCAGGACCCCTCGGGCCGCGCGCCCCGCGCAGGATCGTGCACAGCAGGACGTGCCGGCGGCGGTACGTCGCGCGGCGGCACGCCTTGACGTGCTTGTAGAGCTGCGCGCGCCACGTGCTGGCCGCCTTGCGCTTGGCCTTCGGCGAGACCTTCGCGGCCTTGCCCGTCTGGACGTGAGTGCGCTTCGTGCCGCTCCTGGCCTCGGCGACCGTGACGGTCGCGACGCCCATGCAGAGCAGGCACGCGAGAGCGGCGATGAGCGCGCGTCGCATGCTGGACTTCCCCCTATCGAGTGTGCGATGGCCGCCCCACGGTGGGCGGTCGGCCGGACGCTACTCCGGCGGCAGGCGAAGGGGAAGGTCCGTCTGCGACAGCGTCAGGCGGGGGCCGGCTCGGGCCGGAAGCCGGCCACGACGAGCTCGACGTGGCGGCGCCAGACGGCGAGGTCGGACTCGTTGCGCTCACGCAGCATCCGGCAGGCGCCGCCGAACAGGAGCACGACCTCCTCCGGCCGGGCGTCGGCGCGGATCGCACCCTCCGCCTTGCCCGCCTCCAGCACGGTCTCGACGGCCTCGATCCAGGCCGCACGGGCGGCCTGCAGCTCCGGGACGTCGGCCGCCGTGGGCGCGAGGCCCGCGAGCATCCGGGCGGCCTTGGCCTCGGCGGCGTCCCCGAGCACGTCGCGGAGCACGTCGTAGGCGGGCCGCTGCCGCAGGGCGCCGAGCAGGCGGTCCACCCAGACCTCGAACTCGGTGCAGGCGACGGCGGACACCAGGTGGTCCTTCGTCGGGAACGAGCGATAGACCGTGGCCTTCCCGACGCCGGCCCGCGCGGCGACCTCGTCGATGCCCGCGTCGATGCCGCGCTCGCCGAAGACCTCCTCGGCGGCCGCGACCACCCGCGCGCGGTTGCGCAGCGCGTCGGCCCGGGTCATGCGCGCACCGCCACGCGCTCGGCCGGCGCGGCCTCGCGCTGCGCGCCGACGCGCGGGATGAACACCGCGGAGACGCCCGCGGCCAGGGCGACACCCGCGGACACGAGGAACGCCGTCGTGTACCCCGATTCGGTCGGCCCGGAGGCGATCGCGCTGCCGGCGAGGATCGCGGCCGAGACCTGCGAGCCCAGCGACGAGCCGACGGAGCGCACGAGCTGGTTGAAGCCCGTGGCCTCCCCCGTCTGCTCGCGCGGGACCGCGGCGACGATCAGGTTCGGCATCGCGGCGAACGCGAAGCCGATCCCGATCGACAGGACGAGCGAGCCGAGCAGGACCGCGACCTCGGTCCCGTGGGCGACCCCGAGCGAGACGAGGCCGAGCCCGGTCAGCGCGCCGCCCAGGGCGAGCGGGAGCTTGGGGTTCACCGTCGCGCTCAGGCGCCCCGACAGCGGGCCGATGAAGAGCATCGCGACCGAGCCCGGGAGCATCAGCAGCCCGGCGCCGGTGGCCCCGAGCCCGAAGCCGTAGCCGGTCGACGTCGGCGCCTCCGCCAGCTGCGGGATCAGCAGGAACGAGCCGAACATCCCGAAGCCGACGAACAGGGTGGCGAGGTTCGTCATGAACACCGTCGGCGAGCGCAGCGTCGTGATGTTGACCAGCGGCTGGGCCGTGTGCTGCTCGAGCTTGACCCAGGCCGCGAGGATGACGGCCCCGCCGGCGAGCAGGCCGAGCGTGCGCCCGCTCCCCCAGCCCCACTGCGTCGCGTTGGCGATCGCGTACAGCGGCAGGACGAGCCCGACCGCCAGCACGACCGCCCCGCGGATGTCGACCCGGCCTGCGGTGCGCACGGGCGACTCGGGCACGAACAGCTGCGCCGCGGCGAGCGCGATCAGCGCCATGCCCGTCCCGATCCAGAAGAGGACGTGGTAGCCGAACGCGTCCGAGAGCGTGCCGCCGAGGATCAGGCCGGCGCCGCCGCCGATGCCGAGGATGGCGGAGATGAGGCCGATCGACCCGGCCACGCGGGCGGGCGGGAACTCGTCGCGGATGATGCCGAAGCAGAGCGGGAAGATGCCGCCGCCGACGCCCTGCAGGACGCGGCCGGCGACGACGACCTCGAGCGAGGAGCCGAGCGCGGACACGACGGACCCGGCGGCGAAGAAGCCGAGCGAGATGACGAGCATCCGCCGCTTGCCGAACATGTCGCCGAGGCGGCCGAACACCGGTGTGGCGACCGCCGCGGCGAGCAGGTAGCCGGTGAGCGTCCAGGCGATCCCGGTCTCGTCGGCGCCGAGGCGTTCCTTCATGTCCCCCAGCGCGGGGATGACCATCGTCTGCGCGAGGGAGAAGGCGAGGCCGGCGAGCGACAGGATCGCCAGGCTGCGCATCGGGTTGGGTCGGGCGACGGGTGAGGAGGGCACGGGGTGGCTTCCGGACGTAAACGGACTGAGGAGTCCGGAAGCCTAGCAGCGAAACGGACCGGTCCGTCCGTTTCGCTGCTCGTTGGCGCTACAGCGTCTCGCCCCTGGCCCCGTCCCGGGCCAGGACGCCGAGGTCGGCGTTGTCGGTGAAGTACCCGTCGACGCCGAGGTCGATGAACTTGCGGATCTCGCCGACGAGGTCACCGATGCCCGCGGGGTCCGCGGAGGAGCGGCGCTCCAGCGGCAGGAACGTGTTCTCGCGCCGGAACGTGAACGGGTGCACGAGCAGCTTGGCCTTGTGGGCGTCGGCGATGAACGTCGTCGGCGCGCCGGAGGAGCCGTCGGCGTTGCGGGGGACGATCAGGTTCGTGTTCGGTCCGACGCCCTGCGCGTAGGCGGCGATCCCCTTGAGGCCGGCGGCCGTGGCGAGATCCCCGTAGGTCGTGCCCTGCCCGGCGGCCGCGACGTCGGCCGGCTGGAGGTCCGCGGAGTCCATCAGCTGGATCAGCGGCACCCGGAGCTGCTTGTGGAGCGCCTTGAGGTTCGACGTCTCGAAGGACTGGACGAACACGCGCGCCCGCTTCGTGTTGAGCCGGTTGCGCTTGAGGACCTTGACGAGGGCCGGCTCCAGCGGCTTGCCGATCGAGCGGAAGTACGTCGGGTGCTTGGTCTCGGGGTAGATGCCGATCGGCCGGCCGAGCTCCTTCGACAGCCGCTTGGCCAGGTCGATGTCCTCCTGGAAGGTCGGGACGCGGTAGTAGCCGTTGTAGGCCGTGTTGCCGGGCCGCAGCGCGGGGATGCGCTCGATCGCGCGCAGCGTCTTGAGCTCCCTGAGGGTGAAGTCCTCGGTGAACCAGCCGGTCAGCTCGGCACCGTCGATGGTCTTCGTGGTCTTGCGGGCGGCGAACTCCGGGCGGGAGGCGACGTCGGTCGTCTGGCTGATCTCCGGCTCGTGGCGGTCCACGAGCACGCCGTCCTTCGTCGTCACGAGATCGGGCTCGATGAAGTCCGCACCCATGCGCGCGGCGAGCGCGTAGGCCGCGAGGGTGTGCTCGGGCCGGTAGCCGGACGCCCCGCGGTGGGCGATCACGAGCGGCTTGGCCGGGTGCTCGAACCAGCGGGCCCGGTTCTTGTGCTTGGCGTCGGCACCGGGCACGACGGTCATCATGGCGGCTGCGGCGGCCCCCACGGCCAGCAGCGAGGTCTTCACGGACATGGCGGCATCCAAGCCGTTGCGCCGGTCGACGAGGTGAAGCTGGCGTGAAGGCGCTCGCGCAAGGTCGTCCACGCGGACGACCGCAGATCGGCCGCCCGGCGGACGACGGCCCACACGTCGGGCTGAAGGCTCCCGTGCATGACCTCCACCCGCCCCTCTCGCTCCACCTCCGCCGCGCTGCTCGCGGGCCCCGTCGTGACGCTGGCCGGCATGGCCGCGACGCCGTGGGAGTCCGAGTCGACCACCGCCGCCTACCAGGCCGCGCTCGCCGCGCATCCGACCCAGGCGCAGATCGCCGCGGTCCTGCTCGTGTTCGGCTACGCGCTGCTCGGCCTGACCGCCCTCACCGTCCTGCGGCTCACCCGGGGCACCGCCCCGAAGCTCCTCTGGGGCGCGGCCGCCGTCCTCGCCTTCTGCGGGGCGACGATCCTCCCGGGCATGGTGCTCGTGGACTTCTACGACCTCGCCCTGGCCACCAAGCTGCCGGCCGCCGAGGCCGTCCGGGTCGGAGACGCCGCCGGCGCCTACGGCCTCGGCACCATCGCCCGCGTCCCGGGCGTCGCCGGCTTCATGCTCGGCACGATCCTGCTCGGCTTCACCGCATGGCGCGGCGCGATCGCCGGCGTGTGGATGCCGATCCTGATCGTCGTCGGGTTCGTCGGGGGGATGGTGGCCGGCTTCCCCGCCGCGATCATCGGCTCCGCCGCGGCGCTCGTCGTCGCCTACGCCGGTGTGGCGGTGCAGCTGCACCGCGACTCGCGCGCCGCGGCCGTCGTCACGCCCCCGGCCGTTGCCGTCGCCGCCTAGTCCCCTCCGTGCCCGTGGATCGAGCGCCCGGCCCCCGGCCGGGCGTTCGGCGCGAACGGGCGACGTCGTCGAGGGCCTCGATGACGGTCGTCCATGCGGGCGGAGGGACTTGAACCCCCACGGCCTTGCGGCCACGGGGACCTAAACCCCGCGCGTCTACCAGTTCCGCCACGCCCGCAGCGGCGCGTGCCGTCGCATCCCGCGACGTGCTGACGTAATGTACGCGCGCATGGCGGAGAGGGAAGTCCAAGAGGGGTACGTCATCGAGCACCCGAACCGCGACAAGGCGGGCTCGAAGGTGACGAAGCTGATCGTCGTCCTGCTGATCCTGGTGTCGGTCGCGCTGATGCTGATCGTCACCCTCGGCGGGTGGGACACGCTCGTCGGGGCCAAGGCGCTGCAGATCGCCTACATCGTCCTCTACCTCGGGCTCGCGTTCGTGATCGCCCGCTGGAACCGCGGCGCGCTCCCGTTGACCGCGGCGCTGGCGATCATCCTCCTGATCTTCGCGGCCGTCTCGGCCCCCGCGTGGTTCGAGCGCAACAAGGACGGCTTCACCGACCCCGCCCTCGCCTCCGACGTGCTCGGGATCGTGACCGCGATCATCGTCCCGGTCCAGGTGCTGCTGATCGCCTTCGCCCTGCGCGGCTTCGCGCAGGCGTGGAACGTCGAGGTCGAGCGCCCGGCGGACGGCCGCCACGACCGTGACGAGCGCGGCAGCGACGCCGGCGCCGCGCCGCAGCCCGCCTAGCGCCCCCCGCCCCCGCGCCTATGATCGGCTCCGCTCCGCGGCGGTAGCCCAATTGGCAGAGGCACCGGATTCAAGTCCCGGTCAGTGTGGGTTCGAGTCCCACCCGCCGCATCGTGCGCCCGCTCAGGCGTGCGCGGTGAGCTCGAGCAGCTCGGCGGCGATCGCCGACGGGGCGGCGAGGATGCCCGCGTCCGCCGGGGGGTCGGGCTCGAGGCGGTGGACCTCGACGCCCGCGAGCTGGCACAGGAGGGAGCCGGCCGCGACGTCCCAGGCCTTCACCCCGCGCTCGTAGTAGGCGTCGAGGCGACCGCCGGCGACCCACGCGAGGTCCAGCGCCGCGGCGCCCGCGCGGCGGATGTCGCGCACCCGCGAGAGCAGGCGGGCGATCTGGGCGCCCTGCGCGTCGCGCACGGCGGCGTCGTAGCCGAAGCCCGTCGCGACGAGGGCGCGGTCGAGGCGCTCGGGGGTCCGCGCGGTGACCGGCGACCCGTTGAGGGTCGGCTGCCCGCCGCGCTCGCCGGCCCACAGCTCCTCGCGCATCGGGTCGAAGACGACGCCGACGAGCCCGCCTGAGGCGTCCTCGAGCGCGACGCTGACGCCCCACTGCGGGACGCCGTAGAGGAAGTTCACGGTGCCGTCGAGCGGGTCGACGATCCAGCGGCGGTCGCCCGTCCCGGCGGTGTCGTCGCCCTCCTCGCCGATCACGGCGTCGTCGGGCCGCTCGGCGGCCAGCCGGGAGCGGATGAGCTCCTCGGCGGCGACGTCGGACTCCGAGACGAGGTCGGTCGGCGTGCTCTTGCTCGAGATCCGGCCGCGATCGGTGGAGACGAACCGATCGCGCAGGAGGCCACCGGCCTCCCGCGCGATCGACTCGGCGAGCGCCAGGTCGTCTACGACTCCACCTCGACTTCGTCCTCGGAGGGCACCTCGATCTCGCGCTTGAGGATCTTGCCCGTCGGGCCCTTGGGGAGCTCGTCGACGAACCAGATCTGGCGCGGGTACTTGTAGGCGGCCACCTCGCCCTTGACGAAGTCGCGCAGCTCCTCGGCGGTCACCGACTCGCCCTCCTTCAGCGCCACGGCGGCGCCGATCTCCTCGCCGAGGTCGTCATGCGGGACGCCGACGACGGCGGCCTCGCGCACGGCGGGGTGCTCGTAGATGACCTCCTCGATCTCCCGCGGGTAGACGTTGTAGCCGCCGCGGATGATCAGCTCCTTCTTGCGGTCCACGATGAAGTAGAAGCCCTCGTCGTCGACCTTGGCCATGTCGCCGGAGAAGAACCAGCCGTCGCGGATGGCCTCCTCCGTGGCGTCATCGCGGCCCCAGTAGCCCTTCATGACGTTGTTGCCCTTGATGGCGATCTCGCCCGGCTCGCCCGGCTCGACGTCGTTGCCCTCGTCGTCGACGACGCGCATCTCGCAGCCCTCGACCGGCATGCCGATCGAGCCGGCCTTGCGGCCCTTGTCGAGCTGGTTGAACGAGGCGACCGGCGACGTCTCCGAGAGGCCGTAGCCCTCGAGCAGGTCGACCTTGAAGACCTCCTCGAACTCGCGCAGCACCTCGCCGGGAAGCGCGGAGCCGCCGGAGGCGCACACGCGCAGCGACGACGTGTCGTAGGAGTCGCGATCGTCGGCGTGCAGCATGGCGGAGTACATCGTCGGCACGCCCTCGAAGACCGTGCACTTGTCGCGCTGGATGATCTCGAGCGCCTTCGAGGGGTCGAAGCGCGGGATCAGCGTGATCGTCCCGCCCGAGAGCATCGTCGCGTTGAGCCCACAGGTCTGGCCGAAGGAGTGAAACAGCGGCAGCGCCCCGAGGACGATGTCCTCCTCGGAGACGTCGAAGAGCCCACGCGAGACCTTCGCGTTGGAGAGCAGGTTGGAGTGCGTGAGCTCGGCGCCCTTGGGCTGGCCCGTGGTGCCGGAGGTGTAGAGGATGACCGCCGTGTCGTTCTCGTCGCGGTCGACGACCTCCTCGACCGGGTCCGCGGCGCCCACGATCTCCTCGAACTTGCCGGGCTCGACGAGGATCAGCTCGGCGCCCTCCTTCTCGGCGCCCTTCGTGGCGGGCTCCTCGAAGCCGTGCCAGGCGAAGAGGATCTTCGCGCCCGGGTCGTTGAGGTAGTAGGCGACCTCGCGGCCCTTGAGCAGCGGGTTCATCGGGACGACGACGCCGCCCGCGCGCAGGATCCCGTAGTAGATGACGGGGAAGTACGGGACGTTCGGCAGCATGATGCCGACGCGGTCGCCGACCTCGAACCCCTTCGACTGCAGCAGTCCGGCGACGCGCTGCGTCGCGGCGTCCAGGAAGCCGTAGTTGAGCTCGGTGTCATCGAGCTTGACCGCGGTGCGGTCCGGGAACTTCTCCACGCTGCCCGTCAGGACCTCGACCAGGTTCATCCAGTTCTCCCTCTCCGTGTGTGCACGTCCTCCCGGCCTACCCCTCGAACCCCGCGGGCACGCGGTCCGTCCATCCCACGGCGGACTCCAGCTGAGCGGCCAGGCCGAGCAGGAGGGCGTCGCTGCCGAGCGGCCCGGCGATCTGCACGCCGAGGGGGAACCCTCCCGCGGTGGCCGGTGCCGGGACCGCGATCGCGGGCTCGCCCGTGTGGTTGAACAGGGAGGGCATCGGCGTCAGCGCGAAGGACGCGTCGAGCGCACGGAGCGCGCCGGCGCCCTCCAGCCTGCCGATGCGGAAGGGCAGCGAGTTCAGGACGGGCAGGACCACCACGTCGGCGCGGGCGTAGATCGCGTCGACGCGCTCGCGGTCGGCGGCGGCGGCGGCGCGGGCGCGCTCCATCACCCGCGCGGGGATCAGCCCGCCGATCCGCGCGAGCCCGCGCGTGCGCCCGCCGAGCCGCGCGGGGTCCTCCACGTCGGCGGCGGCGTCGTGGATGCCGCGCAGGTAGCGCGCGATCACGCGGAAGCCGGCCGTGCCGAGGTCCAGGTCGGCCTCGAGGACCTCGTGCCCCAGGCCGCGCAGCGCCTCCGTGACGGACTCCAGGCCGGCGAGGACGTCGGCGTCGGGCGTCTTGCGCGTGCCGAGCGGGACGTTCGTCGCGACGGCGACGCGCAGCCGGCCGGGCGTCTCGACGGGGCCCAGCCCGCGGTCGGCGACGGACTGCAGCAGCGCGGCGTCCGCGACCGAGCGGGCCACGAACCCGTAGGTGGACAGCCCGTTCCAGTGCGGTGGGGTCGGGACGCGTCCGGCGGTCGCCTTGAGGCCGACGAGCCCGCAGCAGCACGCCGGGATGCGGATGGAGCCGGCGCCGTCGGACGCCGTGGCGGCGGCGACGAGCCCGGCCGCGACGGCGGCGGCGCTGCCCCCGGACGAGCCGCCTGGCGTGCGGTCGAGGTCCCACGGGTTGCGGGTGACCCCGTTCCAGGTCGTCTCGGTGAACGGCAGCGTCATCAGCTCGGGGACCTGGGTCTTGCCGATCAGGATCGCGCCCGCGTCGCGCAGCAGCTTCACGAGCTGCGCGTCGGCGGCGGCCGGGGTGCGCTGGGCGATCGTCCCCATGCCGGTGACGTCGCCGCGGACGTCCGTGTCGTCCTTGACCGCGACCGGGACGCCGAGCAGCGGGCGCTCATCACCGCCCTTGCGGCGGGCGTCGGCCTGGTCGGCGGCGGTGAGCGCCTCGGCGGCCCAGACGCGCCTGAAGGCGTTCAACGCCCCGTCGTGCTGGGCGATCCGCGCCAGCGACAGCTCGGTGAGCTCGCGCGCGGAGACCTCCCCGTCGCGCACCATCCGGGCCTGCTCGGCGACACCGGCGAACGCTGAGTCCCTCATCGGCCGGACCCTACTGCGAAGATGGCGAGCAGATGGGCGGGCTCGCGGACGTCACGGAGGACCTGAGCGCGTTCGGCGATCGCGCGGCGTGCTCGGACGCGGAGCGCCGGGCGGCGCTGTGGCTCCATGACGAGCTGCGCGAGCGCGGGCACGAGGCGTGGGTGGAGACCGTCTGGGTGCGCCGCGGCTGGGCGTGGTCGCTCGTCCTCCATGCCGTCCTCGGGGTCGCCGGCTCGCTGCTGGCCGTCTCCGTGCCGGTGGCCGGCCTCGTCGTCTGCGCGGTCGCCCTCGGCTCCTTCGTGCTCGAGCTGCTCGGCACGGGCGGGCTGCTGGCGCGCCTGTCGATCCGCCGGGCCACGCAGGTCGTCGTCGTCGAGCCCGCCGACCCCGACGCCGTGGCGGTGTGGATCCACGCCGCCACCGACGCGCCGCGGCGCGGCATCGCGTGCGGTGACCGGATGCGCGCGCTCGGCGCCCGGCTGCTCCCCGGGCCGTTCAGCTGGGTCGCGATCCTCCTCGGCCTCGTCACGCTCGCGGCCGCGTGGCGGGTGGCCCAGGGGGACCTCACCGCCCTCGGCGCGCTGCAGCTGATCCCGACCGTCGGCCTGCTCGTGGCGGTCGCCGGGGGCGTCGACGCCGCGCTGTCGGGGGTCTCCCCGGGCGCCGGGGAGGCGGCCGGGGTCGCCGTGGCGCTCGCGCTCCACGACGAGCTGCGCGAGCACCCGCTCGAGGGCCTCTCGGCGGGCCTCGTGCTCGGGGGCGCCGGGGAGCTGCGCCCGCTCGCCCTGAAGGCCTGGCTGCGCGACGCACGGCCGGATCCGGCGCGGACGCTGCTCGTCGACATCGGCCCCTGCGGCGGCGGTGAGGTCGCGTGGAGCACCCGGCGCGCCCAGCTCCAGCGCGCGTTCGCGCAGGCGGTGGCGGCGCACGGCGGCGACGGCGGCGAGCTGCCCCCGGGCCGCCGGCGGCGCATGAACCGACCCTCCGCCCTCGGCCTGCGCCGTCTCCCGGTCGTCAGCCTGCGGGCGGTCGACCCGCGCCGCGGCGTCCCGCCGCGCTCCCGCACCGCGGCCGACACGTTCGCGGCCACCGACGAGGCGGCCGCGGAGGGCGTCCACCAGGCGGCGCTCGCGGGGCTCGCCGCGCTCGAGCTCGCCCCGCCGGACCGTCAGGCGCGCTCGCGCGCGAAGGCCACGAACCAGTCGTAGGCCTCCGGGTCCTGCAGGGACTCGCGGGCGGCGGCGGTGTCGGGGTCCGCCCCCATCAGCAGCTTCTTGACCGGGACCTCGAGCACCTTCCCCGACAGGGTCCGCGGGACGGCGTCGACGGCGATCACCTCGTCCGGCACGTGCCGCGGCGAGCACTCCGACCGGATCCGCCCCGCGAGGTCCTTGCGCAGGGCGTCGTCGAGCTCGGCGCCCTCCGCCAGCACGATGAACAGCGGCATCCAGTCGTCGACGTCGACGACCAGCGCGTCGGCGACCGCGTCGTGCGCGAGCACGGCGGCGTAGATCTCGGCCGTCCCCATGCGGATCCCGCCGCGGTTGATCGTCGAGTCCGACCGGCCGGAGATGACCGCACCGCCTGCGGGCGTGATCCGGATCCAGTCCCCGTGGCGCCAGGTGCCGGGGAAGTGGTCGTAGTAGGCCTCGCGCAGCGCGGAGCCGTCCTCGTCGCCCCAGAGGAAGACGGGCATGGACGGCAGCGGCTCGGTGAGGACGAGCTCGCCGACCTCGTCGTGGACGGGCCTGCCCTCCTCGTCCCACGCCTCGACCTTGGCCCCCAGCGCGCGGCACTGCAGCTCGCCGAGGCGGACGGGCTTCAGCGGCGTGCCGCCGACGAAGGCGGTGCAGACGTCGGTCCCGCCCGAGGTCGAGAACAGCCAGGTGTCAGAGCCGAGCTCGTCGTAGACCCACTGAAAGCCCTCGGGCGACAGCGGCGAGCCGGTCGAGCCGACGGCGCGCAGCGCGGACAGGTCGCGGCCCTCCCCCGGATGCAGCTCGGCCTTCTGGCAGGCGTGCAGGTAGGCGGCGCTCGTCCCGAAGCAGGTCATCCCGCTGCGCTCGGCGAGGTCCCACAGCCGGCCCATGTCGGGGTAGCCGGGGTTGCCGTCGTAGAGGACGATCGCCGCCGGGGTCAGCAGCACCCCGACGAGGAAGTTCCACATCATCCAGCCGGTGGTGGTGAACCAGAAGACGCGGTCGCCGTCGCGCGCGTCGAGGTGGAAGTGCTGGTGCTTGAGCTGCTCGAGCAGGATCCCGCCCTGGGACTGGACGATCGCCTTCGGCAGGCCGGTCGTCCCCGACGAGTACAGGACCCACAGCGGCGAGTGGAACGGCACCCGCTCGAACTCCAACGGCTCGTCGGGCGCGTCGTCGAACCACTCCCCGTCGGTGAGCACGACCGTGTCGACCAGCGAGGGCATCCGCTCCTGCAGCTGCGCGATCACGTCGCGCTTGTCGTAGTCCTTGCCGCCGTAGCGGTAGGTGTCGACGGCGAGCAGGACCTTCGGCTCGATCTGCGCGAAGCGGTCCACGACCGAGCGCACGCCGAAGTCGGGCGAGCAGCTCGACCACACCGCGCCCAGCGACGCCGTCGCGAGGAACGCGGCGATCGTCTGGGCCCGGTTGGGCAGGAAGGCGACGACGCGGTCGCCGGCCTCGACGCCGCGCGAGCGCAGCCCGGCGCGGACCTTGGCCGTCTGGGCGCGCAGCTCGCCCCAGCTCCACTCCCCCTGCGTGCCGTCCTCGAGCTCGAAGACGATCGCGACCTCGCCGTCGTCGCGGCCGCGGAAGACGTGCTCGGCGTAGGAGACGTCGGTGCCGGCGAACCACTCCGTGCCCGGCATCTCGTGCGAGCCGAGGACGCGCATCGGCGCCGCGTCGGCCTGCACGTCGAAGAAGCGCCAGACGGAGGACCAGAACGCCTCGAGGTCCTCGACCGACCACGCCCACAGCTCCTCGTAGCTCTCGTGCCCGAGCTCCAGCCAGCGCATGAAGCGCGTGACGTTCGCGGACTCGGTGAGGGCCTCAGGGGGCTCCCACAGGATCGGAGCTTCGTCGGGCATCGGGGCACAAGCTAGACCCGTAGGGGAGAGAAGATGCCTGCGATCGTCTGGTTCCGCCGCGACCTCCGGGTCCACGACCATCCGCCGCTCCATGCGGCGCTGGCCGCCCACGACGCCGTCGTCTGCCTCTTCGTGCTCGACCCGGCGCTGCTGCGCGGCCGCTGGGCCAGCCCGGGACGCACCGCCTTCCTCCTGGACTGCCTCGCCGCGCTGGACGCCGAGCTGCGGGCGCGCGGCGGACGCCTCGTCCTGCGCACCGGCCGCCCGCAGGACGTGCTCCCCGCGGTCTGCGCGGAGGCCGGCGCGACCACCGTGTACGCGGCCGGGGACGCCTCGCCCTACGCCCGGGCGCGCGACCGCCGCCTCGCCGCGCTCGTGGACCTGCGGCTCGGCCCGGGCGTCTTCGCCCGCCGCCTCGGCGAGCTGCCGGCGCCGCACGTCTTCACGCCGTGGCGGCGGGCGTGGGAGGCGCAGGCGCCGCGGGCCGAGCTCCCCGCGCCGGACGCCATCAGCGTCCCGGACGCGATCGAGGGCGAGCCGCTGCCGACCGCGGCCGACGTCCCGGCGCTGCTCGGCGACCCGGCGGCCGTGGCCCCCGACCTCGTCGACCGGCCGCAGCCGGGCGAGCGCGCGGCCCTCGCACGCCTCCAGGCGTGGCTGGCGCCCGACGGCGGCGCCCGGCGCTACGCGCACCGCCGCGGCGTGCTCGCGGACCCGACCTCGCGCGTCAGCCAGGACCTGCACCTCGGGACGCTGTCGGCGCTGACCGCCGAGCGGGCGGCCGCGGCGGTCGAGGGCCGGGGCGCGGCCAAGTGGCGCACCGAGCTGGCGTGGCGCGACTTCTACGCCGCCGTGCTCGTGCACAACCCGCACGTCACGCGCGGCGCCTACCGGCCGGCGCTCGACCGGCTGGAGTGGGACGTCGATCCCGGCCGGCTCGAGGCCTGGCAGCACGGCCGCACCGGCTTCCCCCTCGTCGACGCCGCGATGCGCCAGCTGCTGGCGTGCGGGTGGATGCACAACCGCGGCCGCATGGTGGTCGCGTCCTTCCTCACGAAGGACCTCCACCTCGACTGGCGCGCGGGCGAGGCGTGGTTCATGCGCCACCTGCTCGACGGCGACGTGGGCTCCAACAACGGGGGCTGGCAGTGGGCGGCGGGGACCGGCACCGACCCCAAGGGCGGCGGGCGCATCCTCAACCCGACCCTGCAGCGCGAGCGCTTCGACCCCGACGGGCGCTTCGTCGCCCGGTGGGTGCCCGAGCACGGGACGGCCGCCTACCCCGAGCCGATCGTCGACCACCTGACGGAGCGGCGCGAGGCCATCGCGCGCTTCAAGGCGGTCGGCTAGCCGCCTGCGGCGATGGTCGTCACCCGCAGTAGTGTCGCCGCGTGTCCCGCAAGAGCCTGGCACTCGTCGCCGCGATCATGGGGTCGTTCGTCGCGGGCCTCGACGCCACCGTCGTCAACGTCGCCCTGCCCGCCATCCGGACGGACCTGGGCGGCGGCCTGGCCGGGCAGCAGTGGGTGTCCAACGCCTACCTGCTGACGCTCGGCTCGCTGATCCTCGTGGGCGGCTCGCTCGGGGACGTGCTCGGCGAGCGGCGCGTGTTCCTCTGGGGCGTGACCGGCTTCGGCGTCGCGTCCGTGTTCTGCGCGATCGCGCCGACGATCGAGCTGCTGGTCGTCGCGCGTGCGCTCCAGGGCGTGTTCGGCGCGCTGCTGACCCCGAGCGCACTGGCCGTGATCGTGGCGTCCTTCCCCCCGCAGGAGCGCGGCGGCGCGATCGGGTCCTGGACGGCGTGGTCGGGCATCTCGTTCGTGGTCGGCCCGCTGGCCGGCGGCGCGATCGTCGAGGCGATCGACTGGCGCTGGATCTTCGCCATCAACGTCCCCTTCGTGCTCGTCACGGTCGTGCTGGTGCTCCACGCGGTGGCCCCGTCGGCGCGCGAGTCCGCCGCCGGCCGGATCGACTGGACCGGTGCCGGGTTGTGCGCCCTCGGCCTCGCCGGCCCCGTCTACGCGCTCACCACCCAGCCCGACGCCGGCTGGGGCGCCCCGCAGGTGTGGATCCCGCTGCTCGCCGGGCTGGCGGTCTTCGCCGCCTTCCTCGCCTGGGAGCGCCGCACCCCCCGCCCGATGCTGCCGCTGGACCTGTTCCGGCGGCGCAACTTCGCGATCGGCAACGCGCAGACCCTGGCGATGTACGCCGGGCTGTCGATCAACCTCTTCACGCTCGGCCTGTTCCTGCAGCAGGTCGCCGGCTACACGCCGGTGCAGGCGGGCCTGGCCACCGTGCCCACGACGCTCGTCATGTTCGTGCTCTCCAAGCGCATGGGCGCGCTGGCCGATCGCCTCGGGCCGCGCCGGTTCATGGGCTTCGGGCCGATCGTCGCCGCCGTCGGGCTGGCGCTCTACGTGCGTGTCGGCGAGGACGCGCCGTACCTGACCGCCGTCCTGCCGGCGCTGCTGATCTTCTCGCTCGGCCTGTCGGCGACCGTCGCCCCCTTGACGGCGACCGTGCTCGCCGACGCCGACGAGCACAACGCCGGCATCGCCTCGGGGATCAACAACGCGATCGCCCGGATGGCCGGCCTGCTGGGGGTCGCCGCGCTCGGCATCCTCACCGGCGGGGCGCTCGACGTCGCCGGCTTCCACCGCGTGATGGTCGTCGGCGCCGCCCTCGTGACGCTCGGCGGCGTCCTGGCGCTCGTCGGGCTGCGCGACCCGCGCCGCGAGGTCCGCTGCCAGGACCACCCCGGGGCGCCGCTCGGCCCGTTGCCGTCCACCGTAGGATCGCGCCCATGACCGAGCTCGTGCGGATCGAGGACGCGGGACGCGTCCGCCACATCGTCCTCAACCGCCCGGAGAAGCGCAACGCGTTCAACCGCGGCCTCATCGAGGGTCTCCATGCCGCCATCGTGGCGACCTCGGGCGATCCCGACGTCCACGTCGTGGTGCTCCGCGGCGAGGGCCCGATGTTCTCCTCCGGCGTGGATCTGCTGGAGCTGCGCGACTTCTCGGGCCGGCCCGAGATGCTGCGCCCGTTCCGGACCGCCTGGCTCCAGGTCGTCAACGCGCTGGAGGAGCTCGCCAAGCCCGTCGTGTGCGCCATCCAGGGCGGCTGCATCGGCGGCGCGCTCGAGACGGCGCTGGCCGCCGACCTGCGCGTGATGGCCGAGGACGCCGTCATCGGCCTGCCCGAGACGCGCATCGGGCTGATCCCCGACGTCGGCGGCTCCTCCCGCCTGTCGCAGCTCGTCGGCCTGGGCAAGGCGAAGGAGCTGATCCTCACCGGCAAGCTGATCGGCGCCGAGGAGGCGCTCGCGTGCGGCCTCGTGCAGCGCAGCGCGCCCGCGGCGGAGCTCGAGACCGCGGTGACGGCGCTGGTGGACGAGCTGCTCGTCTGCGCCCCGATCGCGATCGGCCTCGCCAAGCGCGTGATCGACGCATCCGCGCGGCCGGCGCTGTCGACGACGCTCGAGCTGGAGCTCGCGCTGCAGGAGACCTGCGCGCGCACCGACGACTTCCGCGAGGGCGCCGCCGCCTTCGCCGAGCGCCGTCAGCCCGAGTTCACCGGCCGCTAGCGGACCCGGACCGAGCGCGCGCGCGACGTGCCGCGCGAGTACGGGTAGCCGGCCTGCTCGTTGACGACCGCGCGCAGGCGGAAGGCCCCGCCGCCCTTGAAGCGGTAGCGGCCGCTGAAGGCGCGCTTGGCGCCCTTGGCGCGGACGGTCTTGAACGGCCGCCAGCGGTCACCGCGCTGCTTGCCCTGCAGCGACACGAGCACGCCGCGCTTGGGCAGCCGGCCGCCGCGCAGGCGACCTGACAGCCGCACGACACGCCCCCGGCGCCGGATCGACAGCGACACCCCGGCGCGCACCTCGAGGGCCGCGGTCCGCGCCGCCGTCGGCGCGGGCTGCAGGGTCATGGCGCGGTACTCGATCTTCACGCGTCGCGACGGGCCGGCCGGCACCGTGCCGTGCCAGCGTCCCTCGGCGCCCGTCGTGACCTCGCCGAGCGACCGATAGGTCCTGGTGCCCGTCACGCGCGTCGACAGCTGCAGGCGCGCGCCGGCGATCGGCGTCTTGGCGTCGGGAGTGGTGAGCCGGCCGCCGACGGTGACCCGGCGGCCGAAGGGGGCCGTGTGGGAGCTGCGGCGCTTGGAGGCGAGGCCGATGGTCACCTTGGCCGCGCCGGCCGGCGCGCCGTTGGCGACGCCGAGGTCGGCGGCGATCGTGATCGGCTGCGACACCGGCCCGTAGTTGCCTGCCCCGTCGATCGCGGTGACCGTGAGGGTGTGCGGACCCGGCGCGAGCCCGGTCGTGGCGACGCTGCCGGCCGCGGGCGACCCCTCCAGCGCGGCCACTGGCCCGTTGTCGATCCGGGCCGCGACGGCCTTGACGCGCACGTTGTCGGTCGCGGTGGCCGTCACGGGCACCGGCGCGCCGGCGGTGACGGCGGTCGGGGCGGCGTCGATCGTGACCTTGGGCGGCTCGGACGGCATCGTCATGAGATCGAAGTGCACGCGGTTGGTCGGCCAGGTCGCGCCGGCGGTGCCGATCGGCTCGTCCATCCAGTACTCGCCCTCGGCGACGGGGATCGCGTACGCCTGGACCATTCGGGGCGAGCTGGCGGGCGGCCCCTTGAGGCTGAAGGCGAAGCGCCCCTGCTGACCCGGCTGGACCGGGGGCGAGGACACGTTGGCGAAGCGGTAGGGGTTCTCCCACGAGTCGTCGGCGAAGGCGCTCGGCGGACTGGCGTGCAGGTTCGCGCCATCGCCGGAGGCGAGCTTGACGTTCGGCCCCCACGCCTTCGTTCCGGTGTTCTTCGCCACGAGCGTCCCGTCCAGGCGCTCCCCGACCTCGATCTTCGTGCCGTTGGTCGGGGTCTGGGACACCCAGTCGGCCTGGTAGCCCCCCTCGGCCCGCGCCGTCGTGGCCCCGGCTGCAAGCAGCAGGGTCCCTGCGATCAGTACCCCCGCCGAGCGACGCATCGTGCTCGCGAAGATAGCCTCGATGCCATGTCCGTTGTCGTCCTAGCCGGGGGCACCGGCGGCGCGAAGCTCGCCCGCGGGATGCTCGACGTCGTCGGTCCCGACGAGCTCACCGTGATCGCCAACACCGGCGACGACGTGGAGCTCTACGGCGCCCACGTGTCGCCCGACCCCGATCTCGTCCTGTTCTGGCTGGCCGACCGCATCGACGGCCGCGGATGGGGGCTCGACGGCGACACGTTCCACGCGATGGACCGGCTGCGGGCCAAGGGCGAGGAGATCTGGTTCAACCTCGGCGACGAGGACCTCGAGATCGGGCGCGATCGCGCTCGCCGCCTCGCCGGCGGCGAGCGCCTGACGGCGGCGCTCGCCGCCCTCGGCGACACGCTCGGCGTGCGCGCGCGCGTGCTGCCGATGGCCGACGAGCCGGTCCGCACGTGGGTCGACGGCATCCCCTTCCAGGAGTGGATGATCCGCCACGGCGGCAAGGCGGCCGAGACCCCCGTCGAGACGATCGAGCTGCGCGGGGTCGAGGAGGCGAGCGCGACGCTCGAGGTCAAGCAGGCGCTGCGCGACGCGGAGGCCGTGGTGATCGGCCCGTCGAACCCCGTCATCTCGATCGGCCCGATCCTGTCGGTGCGGATGATGCGCGAGTGGCTCGTGGACTGCTTCGCCCCGGTCGTCGCCGTCTCCCCCTTCGTCGGCGGCGAGACGGTCAAGGGGCCCACCGTCCCGTTCATGCGCGCCCTGGGCATCGACCCGACCACCGCCGGGGTGGCCCGCGTCTACGCCGGGGTGCTCGACGGCCTAGTCGCCGACGAGCCCGTCGACGGGGTGCAGACCCACGTCACGGACGTGCTCATGCGCGACGCCGCCGGCCGGGAGCGCCTGGCCCGCGAGACGCTGGAGTTCGCGCGGACCCTGCGTCAGGCATGATTGGCCCATGACCCTCGACGGCCGGACCATGTTCATCTCGGGCGCGAGCCGCGGCATCGGCCTGGCGATCGCCAAGCGGGCGGCGCAGGACGGCGCCAACGTGTGCCTCGTCGCCAAGACCGCCGAGCCGCACCCCAAGCTCGAGGGCACGATCTACACCGCCGCCGAGGAGATCGAGGCCGCCGGCGGCAAGGCCCTGCCGATCGTCGGCGACATCCGCGACGAGGACTCCGTCGAGGGCGCCGTGGCGCAGTGCGTCGAGACGTTCGGCGGCATCGACATCTGCGTCAACAACGCGTCCGCGATCAACCTCGCCGGGACGGTCGACCTGCCGATGAAGCGCTACGACCTGATGCAGTCGATCAACCAGCGCGGCACCTACATGGTCACGCAGAAGTGCCTCCCGCACCTGCTCGAGGGGACCAACCCCCACGTGCTGACGCTCTCGCCCCCGATCGACCTGGCCCCGCGGTGGCTCGGCGGCCACCTCGGCTACACGCTGGCCAAGTACGGCATGACGATGGTCGCCCTCGGGGTCGCCGAGGAGTTCAAGGGCCGCGTCGCCTCCAACGCCCTGTGGCCGCGCACGATCATCGCCACCGCCGCGGTGCAGAACCTGCTCGGCGGCGACCAGGCCATGGCCAAGTCGCGCAAGCCGGAGATCATGGCCGACGCCGCCCACGCGATCTTCCTGCGCGACAAGGACGAGTGCACCGGGAACGCGTTCATCGACGATGAGGTGCTCGAGGGCGAGGACCTGTCGCAGTACCGCTTCGGCCCGGGGTCAGACAGCGATCTCCAGGTGGACCTCTTCCTGTAGGCGCGACTAGCGTTCGCTGTCCGATGCGCCAGCGAGTCACCTTCTCGCGCAACGTCACCGTCTCGCTCTCGCGGACGTGCCGTGCGTACTGCAAGTACTGCGCCTTCAAGACGCACCAGCCCCACCTGCACGAGCCGGACGAGGTCCTGCGGATCCTCGACCACGCCGCCAGGCGCCAGGTCAAGGAGCTGCTCGTGCTCACGGGGGAGGCGCCCGACGAGCACCCCGGCGTCCGGCGCAAGCTCGCCGCCCTGGGGTTCGCGGACTTCACCGCCTACGTGGTGTGGGTGTGCGAGCAGGGTCTCGAGCGGGGCCTGCTGCCGCACACCAACCTCGGGGTGCTTCCGCGCGCCGACCTCGCGCGACTGCGTGAGGTGACCGCCTCGCAGGGCCTGATGCTCGAGTCGATCGTGCCCGGGCTGGTCGCCCACCAGGGGTCGCCGACGAAGGAGCCCGCGGCGCGGCTGCGGACCATCCGCGACGCCGGCGAGCTCAAGATCCCCTTCACGAGCGGGATCCTCATGGGCATCGGGGAGACGGAGGACCAGCGCATCGAGGCGCTCGAGGCCCTCGCCGCCGTCCACGCCGAGCACGGCCACCTCCAAGAGGTCATCCTGCAGAACTTCGTCCCCCACCAGTCCTACTACGGGCAGGAGCCGGCCGACATCGCCGACGCCGCCACCGAGCGGCTGTGGCGCACCGGGCTGACGGACAAGCCCCACCACGACCTCCCGGAGTGGGCGAACCCGATCTCGCTCGACGACCTCAAGCGGGTCATCGGCGAGGCGCGGCGGATCCTCCCGGGTGTCGGCGTGCAGGTCCCGCCGAACCTGTCGGAGTGGTGGCCGGAGCTCGTCGCCGCCGGCGCGACCGACCTCGGCGGCCTGTCCTCCAACGGCGACCACATCTCGCCCGAGCACCCCTTCCCCTCGCCGCATCAGGTGCGCAAGCGCCTCTCCGGCGACGGGGTCGCGCTCGCCGAGCGGCTGTGCGTCTACGGCAGGTACATGGACCCCCAGTGGGTCGCGCAGGCGCCGCTGGACGTCATCACGAGCCGCTACTGGACCTTCATCCCGCGCAAGCCGGACGGCCGCCGGGCGGGCCACACCGTCGACCACGACCTGGCCGGGCCCGCGATCGAGAAGGCCCGCGACGGCGTGGCGCTCTCGCGCGCCGAGCTGACCGCGCTGTTCGCCGAGGACCGCCCCGAGGTGATCGAGGAGATCCGCGCCGCGGCCGACGGCCTGCGCGCGGAGCTGGCCGGTGACGAGGTCACCTACGTCGTCAACCGAAACGTCAACGTCTCCAACGTCTGCATCGTCGGCTGCGCGTTCTGCGGCTTCGGCCAGGGCAAGCGCTCGCCGGACGCCTACTCCCACGACAAGGACGAGTTCGCCGCCCGCGTGCAGGCGGCGGTCGAGTACGGCGCCACCGAGCTGTGCATCCAGTCCGGCATCCACCCCGACTGGGGCCTCGAGGACTACCTCGGCTGGCTCCGATTCGCGAAGGAGCTCGCGCCGCAGCTGCACCTCCACGCGTACTCGCCGATGGAGGTCGACCAGATGACGCGGGTGTCGGGGCTCTCCCCCGCCGCCGTGTTCGAACGCCTGCGCGAGGCCGGCCTCGGGTCGGTCCCCGGCACCGCCGCCGAGGTCCTCCACGACGGCGTGCGCCAGCGCATCTCCCCCAACAAGCTGCCCGCGGCCCGCTGGCTGGAGATCGTCGGCGCCGCCCACGGGATCGGCCTGCGCTCCACCGTGACCGTGATGTTCGGTCACGTGGAGGAGCCGCACGAGCTGGCCGAGCACATGACCGTCGTGCGCGAGCTGCAGGAGCGCACGGGCGGCTTCACCGAGTTCGTCCCGCTGTCGTTCATCCCGTACCAGACGCTGCTCGGCCGCACGGCGGGGATCGAGCCGATCTCGCGGGCGGAGAACCTCAAGCACACGGCGGTCTTCCGCCTCGCCCTCGGGCGCACGATCCGCAACCTGCAGGCCTCCTGGGTCAAGATGGGCCTCGACGCCGCGACGGAGTCGCTGCGCTGGGGCGTCAACGACCTCGGCGGCACGCTCATGGAGGAGTCGATCTCCCGCATGGCCGGGTCCGAGCACGGCGTCCGCCTCGAGCCGGAGCAGCTCGTCGCGGCCGCCCACGCGGCCGGCCGGCCAGCCGCGGAGCGCACCACGCTCTACGACCAGGTGCGCCGCCGTCATCCCCTGATCGCGGACGCCCGGGCGGCGTAGGCCGGTGCGGACGCTCGCCGTCCTGCCGGTGAAGTCCTTCGAGCAGGCCAAGACGCGCACCGCCTTGGACGCCGCCGCGCGCGAGCGGCTGGCCGCGGAGATGGTCACGCGCACCCTGCGGACGCTCACGAAGGTCGCGGCGCTGGACGGCGTGATCGTGGTCACGAGCGAGGAACGCGCCGCCGCCCCGGCCCGCCGGCACGGCTTCACCGTCGTGGCGGACCCGCACGAGCACGGCCACAGCGAGGCGGCCCGGCTCGGGGTCGCCGCGGCGCTCGCCGCCGGCGCCGAGCGCGCCCTGCTCGTCCCGGGCGACTGCCCCGGTCTCGCCGCCGCCGAGCTCGACGACCTGCTCGCCGCCGCGACGGTCGGGGTGACGATCGTCGCCGACCGCCACGGGACGGGGACCAACGCCCTGGTGCTGACCCCGCCGGACGCGATCCCGCCGTCCTTCGGACCCGGGTCCTTCGCCCGTCACGCCGCCCTCGCCCGCCGGGCGGCGCAGGAGGTCCGCGCCGCCGAGGTGCCGTCGCTGGCCTTCGACGTCGACACGCCGGCAGACGTCGAGGCGGCCCGGGAGCTGCTCGGGACCCTGCGCGCGTGATCGAGGCGCTGGCGCTCCCCGGCGTCCCCGAGGTCCGGCCGGGCGACGACCTCGCCGGGCTGCTCGAAGCGGCCGCCGCGCGCATCGGCGGGCTGCGCCCCGCGGACGTCCTGAGCGTCGCCCACAAGGTCGTCTCGAAGGCCGAGGGCCGCGTCGTCGCCCTCGCGGATGTCACGCCGAGCACGTGGGCGAGGGAGTGGGCCGCCGCGTGGGACAAGGACCCGCGCGCGGTCCAGGTCGTGCTCGACGAGTCCGCGGAGGTCGTCCGGGCCGACGGCGGCCGGCTGATCTGCCGCACCCGTCACGGCTTCGTCTGCGCCAACGCGGGCGTCGACCGCTCCAACGCCGGCGGCGAGGACGTCGCGGTGCTGCTGCCCGCAGACCCCGACGCCTCGGCCCGCGCCCTGCGCGCCGCGCTCGGATGCGCGGTCGTCGTCTCGGACTCCTTCGGCCGCGCCTGGCGCGTCGGCCAGGCCGAGGTCGCGATCGGCTGCGCCGGCCTCGTGCCGCTGCTGGACTGGCGCGGCAGCCCCGACCGGGACGGCCGCGAGATGCACGCGACGCACATCGCCGCCGCCGATCAGGCTGCAGCCGCCGCCGACCTCGCACGCGGCAAGGCGGCCGGTGAGCCCGCGGTGCGCCTGCGCGGCCTCGATCACCTCGTGCTCGAGGCCGATGGACCCGGCGCCGGCCCGCTCGTGCGCGCCAAGGACCAGGACCTGTTCGGCTAGGGCCCGCTAGGCGGCGGAGCGCAGCTGGGTGCGGGCGTCGTAGCGCTCGCGCGCGGACTCCACCCGGTCGCCGTGGGCCAGCGCCCAGTTGCCCAGCGCGCGCAGCGGCGCGGCGAGGGTGACGCCGAGCGTCGTGAGCTCGTACTCGACCCGGGGCGGGACCTCGGGATGGACGTAGCGCGCGATCAGCCCGTCGCGCTCCATGGAGCGCAAGGTCTGGGTGAGCACCTTCTCGGAGATGGTCTCGAGCTCGCCGAGGATCTCGTGGTAGCGCCGTGGGCCGTTGCCCAGGCTGAGGAGGACGCCGACGGCCCACTTGGACGACAGCACCGAGAGCGAATCCCGGATGAGGCCGGCTGAACGGGCTCGCTCGCGCGAACGCTGGAGTGATGTGTGATCGGTGACGGTGCTCATCTCAGTGCGGGACGGAGGGGCGAGGGCTCCACGAGGTAGTCGCGGGTCGAGTCGGTCGAGGCGGGGCGGCGAAGGCTGCGCGGCAGCACGTCGTCGGCGGGCCGGCGGCCCTGCAAGGTGAGCGCGGCGTCGCTCGTGACGGCGACGTCCTGGCGCGTGAACTGGGCGACCGGGCGGTTGAGCTCGGCGCCGGTGACGCTCACGGCGGTCGGGACCGTGATGACGAACATGGCCAGCAGCCCGAGCGCCAGCTGGCGTCGGACGGGGCGGTCGACGACCTGCTCGCGGACGTCGCGCTCCAGCTCGTCGCCGATGCGGACGAGCTCCGGAGGCAGCGGACGCTTCACGCCCCGCTGCCCCGCAGGTCCGCACCCACGGTGCGCAGCGCGCGCGAGACGCGCAGGCGGGCGGCGTTGATGGTGCAGCCGAGGCGACCCGCGACCTCGTCGTAGGGCAGCTGGTCGACGACCCGCAGCTCGAGCGCCTCGCGCTGGTCGTCGGGGAGCGCGTGCATCGCGACGGCGATGGCGGGCGCCATGGCCCCGGCGGCGACTCGCTCGTCGACCGCCTCGAAGTCCTCCTGGCCCGACCACTGCCGCCGGTCCAGGCGCGCATGGGCGGCGGTCTCGATCCGGTTGCGCTTGTGGTGCTGGCGCAGCAGGTTGCGCGCGATGCCGAACAGCCACGGCGCGCCGGAGCCGTCGGCCATGTCCTTGAAGCGCTTGAGGCCCCGCCACGCCTGCGTGAAGGTCTCGGCGGTCAGATCGAGCGCGACCGCCTCCGAGGCGGTGTGGCGCTCGAACCACGAGCGCATCCAGACGGCGTAGCGCTCGTAGAACTCGCGGAAGGCCTGCGGATCCGTCCTGGCGGCAGCCAGGAGCTCGGCGTCGGTGCGGGGCGAGGGAGTCATGAGGTCTTGCCTCAACTATGGCCCAACGCCGTCAGGTGTGTCTAAAACTCACAGATCGCCTTCGAAGGCGGTCTCGAGCGCCACGTCGATGCCGTCGCCCACCGGCCGCGCGCGCTCGATGCGCATCGCGGCCCGTGGCCCGTCGTAGGAGACGGTCGCGACCACGTTGTCGAACACGGGCGGCTGGCGCAGCCGCCAGCGGATCGTCGGGTCCTCGACGCCCGCGCGCCGCGCCAGCGCGCCGACGAGGCGCTCGGCGGGACGGCTGGCCATCGCCCGGATCACGCGGCGCTCCTTCTCGTCGAGCGGGTTGCGGAAGGGCGAGCAGACGGCCTGGTAGACGCGGGACGCGACGCCGCTCCCGCTCGGGAAGGCGACCTCGGCCAGGTAGGCGTGGTGGACGTCGCCGCCGAGCGCCACGATCGTCGCCGGCGGCTCCGAGCCGGGATCGTCGCCGGGGGTGGCCAGCTCCTGCACCAGCGCGGTGAGCCGGCGCCACGAGCGGTTGAAGGCCGCCCAGTGCTCCATGTCGACGGCCTGGCGCACCGTCTCCCCCACGCGCGCGGCGAGCGTCCCCCAGGCGCCGCCGGAGATCGCCTCGTTGAACGCCTCGAGGTGGTGGAGGCCGGGAACGAGCAGCCACGGGAGCGAGGACCCGATCAGCAGGTGCTGCGACGTGCGCGCGTGCGCCCGGTCGGCGATGAAGTCCCACTCGTCGTCGTCGACCATCGCGCGTCGCTGCGGGTCGAGCACCCGGCCGGCGCGTGAGTCGACCATGATCAGCCGGGCCGGCCCCAGGTCGCGGCAGAAGCTCCACCGCACCGAGGCGACCTCGCGGTCGGCGTCGAAGGCGAAGGCGCGCAGGCGGCCGAGGGCGTCGTCGGCGGCCTGCACGTCGGCCCACAGCGGCTCCGCGCGCAGTTCCGCGGGCGACAGGTTCCCGAGGTGCTGGTAGATCCAGTAGGAGACGAACGCCCCCACGACGCGCTCGTCCCACCAGGACTGCCCGCGCGTCTCGGTCAGCCACGCCTGGCTGGTGTTCCAGTCGTCGATGACGTCGTGGTCGTCGAAGATCATCGCCGTCGGCACGGTGGAGAGCAGCCACCGGATCGTCGGCTCCCCCCACGACACCGCGTACGCGTGGGTGTACTCCTCGAAGTCCGAGATCTCGTCGTACGGCGGCACGGCCGTGTCGCGCCTGCGGCGGATGAACTCCAGCGTGTCCGGCTCCACCTCGTCGGCGTAGATCTGGTCGCCGAGCAGCAGCAGCGCGCCCGGCCACGCCTCGGGCGGCTGGTCCCGCATCCGCCGCGCGAACGCGCGGAGCGCGTCGACCTCCCGACCCTGCGGATCCTCGTCCTTGGTCAGGTTGTAGGGCGGCCGGTGCGGATAGGCGACGCGGCA
This sequence comes from uncultured Solirubrobacteraceae bacterium, assembly GCA_963726825.1. Lineage (GTDB taxonomy): Bacteria > Actinomycetota > Thermoleophilia > Solirubrobacterales > Solirubrobacteraceae > DATLGB01. Next base: position 1,694,528 of record CAVSDT010000002.1, read on the forward strand.
GGACCCGAAGAGGACGTCCATGCGCTCGTCGTCGGTCGTGTGGATGACGCTGGGGGGCAGCTCGTGCGTCCCCCGCGGGTCGGGCCACGCCAGCTCGCCGTCGAGGTGCACCTCATACGGGGTGATGCTGCGCGGCTGCAGGCCCTCGATGACCACGAGCGCGTAGTGATGACCGGCGACGCGGAAGGTCCTCGCCTCGCGCCCCAGCACCTCGACGGTGCACGGCGCATCGGTCTCGACCCAGATCGTGGCGTCCGTCTCCCCGACGTGGCGGAGCATGGGGCCGAGAACGAGGGTGGGCACGGCGGCGAAACTAGCGTTCCGGCGATGCGATGTCTTGCCTTGGTGTTCGTGGCGGCGCTCCTGCTGAGTGGGTGCGGCGCGGCGGGGGGCACATCCGTCGGCGACGACGACGCCACGCTGCTCCTGGACTTCCAGCCCAACGGCGTCCACGCGGGCATCTACCTCGCGAAGGCACGCGCCTACGACCAGGCCGAGGGCATCGACCTCGAGATCCGGCGTCCCGGCGCCTCCACCGACGCCCTCAAGCTGCTGCGCGCCGGCCGCGTGCAGGCCGCGCTGCTCGACATCCACGACCTGGGCCTCGCCGCGGAGAAGGGGGCCGACGACCTCGTCGGCGTGATGGCCGTCGTCCAGGAGCCGCTGGCGGCGGTGATCGCCCAGCCCGGGATCAGCTCACCGAAGGCCCTCGAGGGCAAGCGCGCAGGCGTCACCGGCCTCCCGTCCGACGACGCCGTCCTGGACTCCGAGGTCCGTGCCGCCGGCGGGGACCCGAAGGCGGTGCGCCGCGTGACGATCGGCTTCGAGGCCGTCAAGGCCCTGCTCGCCGGCCGCGTCGACGCCGCGACCGCCTTCTGGAACGTCGAGGGCGTCGAGCTCGAGCGCCGCCGCCCCGGCTTCAAGGTCTTCAAGGTCGGCGACTACGGCGCCCCGCGCTATCCGGAGCTCGTCCTCGTGGTCCGCCGCAGCGAGCTCGAGGACGACCCTGCCCTCGTCACCGGCCTGATCCGCACGCTGCAGCGCGGCTACCTCGAGACGGAAGCCGACCCCGAGAGCGCGGTCCAGGCCATGACCAGCGAGACCGAAGGCCTCGACGCCGGCGCCCTGACGGCCCAGCTGGACGCCGTCCAGCCCGCGTTCAGCGCCGGCGCCCCGGTCTACGGCGCCCTGAACCCGGCCGCCCTGCGCGCCTGGGCGGCGTGGGACGTGCAGTTCGGCATCCTCAGGCGCAGGCCCGACGTCGCGCGGCTCTTCGACACCACCCTCGTGAAGGCGATGAGCCGGGACTGACTACTGCGAGCGGATGCGGCGGAACTCGCGGTTGAAGGACTCGGGGCGGCCCCACTCGTGGGTGACCTCCACCCGCCCGGCGCGCATCTCGCGCAGCACGAGCTCGCCCGGGATCCCCTCGCGGTCGAGGGCCTTCAACGCGGAGCGCACCGCCGACGCCGCCGCCGCGTGCCCGAACTGGTGGGCGACGATGATGCGCCAGTGCCAGTCGTGGTGTGAGTACGGCTGCGGGTTGCAGACCACCATGAGCGTCGCCGCGTCCATGTAGCGCGATTCGTCCACCCGCAGGTCGAACTCGAGGTCCGTCCAGTCGGCCGGAAGCGCGTCGAGGATCTCCTGGAAGTCGTCGGCGAGGGCCATCGAGCGAGAGCCTACCCCGCCGCCCCACCGAATCGTCGCACCGCCGTGTCCGAATCGGCACAGGACGGCACACACACGCAACATCCCGATCGGCAAGCTCATCGGATCGACAGCCGCTGCCGTTACCGGGTTGCACCGGGTAGCGAATCGGCTACCCGGTGCAACCCGGTTTCCGCCACCCCCGAATGACCGACGCCGATCCGCTCCGCCCAACCCGTCTCAGCGCCGAGGACCTCGCGCCCGGGACGTTCTTCCTCGAGGCCTTCGTGCCGTACGAGGCCCGGTGGTCGGGGCCCGAGGACGGCCCGATGCCGCGACAGGACGGGGTCCCGCTGCTCAACCACATCGTCCCCGAGCGGTGGGTCGAGGTGGTCTCCGGCCTGTCGTCGGGCGGGCGGCGGCGGCTGCTGACGCACAACCCGATGCCCCCGGCGGAGGCGGAGCGGATCCTCGACCTCGTCGGGGCGCTGCCCCCGGCACCCGACGTCATCGCGCGGCGGGCCATCGCGTCCGGCGGGGCATCGGTGCCGATCGGGGTCGTCGTGCGCCCCGAGTACCGGCGGACGCGGCAGCTGAGCGTCCGCATCGGCCGCGACGAGCACGAGCTGCTGGTTGCGGCCGCGCACATCGCGGGCACGACGCCCACCACGCTCAGCCGCATGCTGATCCTCGGCGGGATGCGCAAGATCCTGGCCGAGCACGGGCGCTACTACGGGGTGGCCGCGCCGCCCCAGGACGAGGACTAGCGTGGGACGCATGGCGACGCTCCAGACCTCCCTCGCCACCGAGCACGCGGCCCTCACGCGCCGCTGCGGCCTCGTCGACCGGGGCGACCGGGGCAAGCTCCTGCTCACCGGGGACGGTGCCAAGGAGTTCCTGCACGGGCAGGTCTCCAACGACATCGAGGGCCTCGAGCCCGGGGGCGGCTGCTACGCCGCGTTCCTGACGCCGAAGGGCAAGATGCTCGGCGACCTGCGGGTGCTCGACGGTGGCCCGGCGGGCCTGTGGCTCGACACGGAGCGGGTCGCCCTCCAGGAGCTCTTCAACATGATCCGGCGCTTCAAGGTCGGCCGCGACGTCGAGGTCGAGAAGCGGACGCTGCAGCGCGGGCTGCTCTCGCTCGTCGGCCCGAAGGCGCGAGAGGTCGCGACGGCCGCGGCCGGGGCCGACGGGCTGCCCGCCGAGGTCGAGCACGCGCACGGGCTCGCACGGATCGATGGGGCGCGGGTACGGCTCGTCGCGACGGACCGCGGGGGGATCGACGTCGTCTGCGACGCCGAGGCGCTCGACGGGGTCCGGGCCGCGCTGGTGGCGGCCGGGGCCGAGCCGGTCGGCGAGGACGCCGCCGAGACCGTCCGGGTGGAGCGCGGGCGGCCGCGCTACGGGGTCGACCTCGACGACGCCGTGATCCCGCAGGAGGCCGGCCTCAACGACCGCGCCGTGTCCTTCACCAAGGGCTGCTACGTCGGACAGGAGACGGTCGCGCGGCTCTTCTACCGCGGCAAGCCGAACAAGCACCTGCGCGGGCTGCGGCTCGCCGAGGCCGTCGAGCCGGGTGCCGAGCTGCGCCTCGGCGAGAAGGTCGTCGGCCGTGTCACGTCGAGCGTCGTCTCCCCCACCCACGGCCCGATCGCACTCGCGCTGGTGCGGCGCGAGGCCGGGCCCGGCGCCGAGGTCGACGTGCAGACGACGACCGCCACGGTCGTCGAGCTCCCCTTCTGAGGCGGCCGGTCAGGCGAGGGCCGCCGCCAGGAAGCCCTCCACCCGGCGTCGGGACGGCGCCGGTTCGAGCTCGAGCGTCCGGGCGGGGTTCGCGGCCAGCCAGCCGCCGACGATGCGCACCTCCTGCAGCTCATCCGGGGCCAGCCAGCTGCCGAGGTCGCGACGGCGCGGGAGGGCGGGCGCGACGCCCGGGCCGCCGCCGGCGGCCGTCAGCGGCGGCAGGAGGCCGGCCGCCTTGAGCGCCTCGTCGGTGCGCTCGGCGACCTCGTCGCGGGCGGCCGGGAGACTCGCGCGGTCCACCACCCGGCCGCGGACGATCCACAGGGCGTCGCCGCGACCGCGGGCGGAGGGGTGCGGGGCGATCACGAGCCGCGCGCCCGCATGGACCGCACGCACGACGCCGCCGAGGCGCGACAGGAGGGTGGCGAGGCGCTCGCGCCGGCGGCGCAGGACCTCGGCGGCCTCGTAGCGCTGCTCGGCCACCGCGGCGGCGAACTGCCGGTCGACGTGGTCCAGCAGCGCGCTCGCTCCGTCGTCGGAGTCCACGAACGGGCGCAGCGCCAGCTCGAGGCGCTCCCGGTAGAGGTTGGGGTCCAGGTCGCCCAGGCACGGCGACAGGCAGCGGCCCATCTGGCCGTAGGCGGAGGGCCACTGGCGGCTGGGGAGCTTGCGGCCGCAGTGGCGCAGGCCGAACAGCGAGTTGAGCTGCTCGATCAGCTCCGCAGCGGCCGCCCGGCCATGGACGGGACCGATGCAGACGGCGTTGCCGGCGGCGGGCTCGCGCGCGACCTCGAGGACCGGGAAGGCGATGTCCAGGCGACAGCGGAGGTAGACCTGGCCGTCGGCATCGCGCACGTGCTTGACGTTGGCCGGCGGCTTGAGGGCGCGGATCAGCCGGTGCTCGAGCAGCAGGGCGCCGAGGTCGGACTCCGTCGGCTCGCAGTCGACGCTCTCGGCGTGGGCCGTCCACGGGGCGCCCCCGGTGAAGTGCGAGCGCGCGCGGGTGCGGACGTCGACGGACTTGCCGACGTACAGGGGATGACCGTCCGCGTCACGGAACACGTAGACCCCCGGTCCGCGGGGGAGCTCGCGCAGGTCCGGACGGCGCTCGACCGGCATGCGCAGCTTGGGCTGGCGCGGGCGCGGCGAGCGCTTGCGGGGCCCGAGCAGCTCGACGGCGTCGGCCACCGTCCCCGCGTTGGCGCACAGGCGCTTGAACAGGGCGCAGAAGACCTGCGCGCACAGCTCCGCGTCGGGCAGCGCCCGGTGGGTGACGCCGACCTCGACGCCGAGGGCGTCGGCAAGGGTCGCCAGACCGCGCTTCTTCTGCAGCGGCGCGAGCTTGCGCGCCAGCGCGACCGTGCAGAGCACCGGCGGGTTCGGGTAGTCGAGCCCGGCCCGGTTGAACGCCTGGCGCAGCACGCCCGCGTCGAAGCGGGCGTTGTGGGCGACGAGCACCCGCCCGCGCATCAGGCGCGCGAGCCGCGGCAGCACGACCTCGGGCGGCGGCGCCCCGTCGAGCATCCCCTGGGTGATGCCGGTGAAGCGCTGGATGCCGGGGCTCAGGGGCGCGGAGACCCCGACGAGCGAGTCCCAGCGCTCGTGCAGCTCCCCGCCGCCGACCAGCACGGTGCCGACCTCCGTGAGCTCGCAGCGCTCACGCGCCAGGCCGTTGGTCTCGGTGTCGACGGCGAGGAACTCGGCACGGGCGAGCGGCGCGCCGAGGAGCTCTGCGGGGTCAAGCGAACACACATTCGGGTGTGTACGACCCGTGCCGGACGTCATGCACCGGCGGTTGCGGTAGGTTCCGGCGCGGGAGAGGTCGATTGACGCTTGCACGCATCGCATCAGCGCTGGTCATCGTCGCGCTCGCAGCCGCCGGCTGCGGCGGCGGGTCCAGCTACGCCAACGAGAAGCGGCCTCCGGCGCCGATCACGCTGACGGGGTCGATCGGCAAGGACGGCATCCGCATCTCGCCGATGAAGATCGGGGCCGGCCCCATCGACCTGATCCTCGTCAACCTCACCGACCGCACGCAGCGCGTGACGGTCGAGTCCGACACGCTCGGGGCGGCCAAGGGCGGCCTCAAGCAGCAGACGGCGCCGATCAACCCGCAGGGCACCGCCAAGCTCCAGCTCGTCGTCGAGGAGGGCCGCTACCTCGTCCACGGGGGCGACGGGGCCCGGTCGACGACGCTGCGGGTGGGCAAGCCGCGCGAGTCCTCCCAGGACGACCTGCTGCTGCCCTGATGGAGGTCCTCGCTTCGGTCGACGCCGACCGGATGCGGCGGCTGGTCGCCGAGGACCACTTCTTCTGGCTCGACCTCGCCGACGGCGACCTGCACGGCGCGGATGAGCTGCTCGGCCTGCACCCGGCCGCGGTGGAGGACACCAACGAGTGGGGCCAGCTCCCGAAGCTCGACTCCTACGAGGACCACCTGCTGCTGGTGTTCTTCTCGGCCCGGATCACCGCCGAGGACGCCGCGGAGCCGATCGAGGTCCACGTCTACATCTCGGGCTCGTGGATCGTCACCGTCCGCCGCTGCCCGACCCCGCTGGACCGGCTGCGCGAGCGCCTCGCCGGCACCAAGCTCGCCGCCGAGGACGAGATCGTCTACCTCGTCCTGGACGCGATCATGGACGGCTGGGACCCCGTCGTGAACCAGCTCGACGTCTGGGTCGACGACCTCGAAGGCCTCGTGCTCGACCGTCCCCGCCAGTCGCAGCTGCGCACGATCTACTTCCGCAAGCAGGCGGTCAACGACCTCCTGCGCCACATCTACCCCCAGCAGACGCGCTATCCCGCCGCGGTGGACGCGATCGAGCACCTGCCCGGCATCATGCGCGGCTCACGGGAGTGGCTGCTCGACGTCACCTCCCACCTGGACATGGTCCACTCGGACCTGCGCCGCATCCAGGCCGACCTCAACGACCTGACGCAGTCGTTCTTCAACGCCAACGCCAACCGCCTGAACCGGACCGCCACCCGGATCAGCGTCGCAGGCGTGTTCTTCCTGATCTGGACGCTCGTGACGGGCTTCTTCGGCCAGAACTTCCGCTTCCTGACCGATCACATCGCCTCCAAGACCGCCTTCATCGGCTACGAACTGGGCGCGCTGGTGCTCCCGAGCCTGGTCCTCGGCGTCCTGCTGTGGCGACGTCGCGCCGATTGGTGGTGAACGCCGGTAGGATCCCGCGGCGATGACGATCGACCTCAAGGCCGTTTCGAACCTCGACGTGGAACCCGGGGAGCTGCCCGCCAAGATGGCAGCCTGGGTCATCCGGGAGGAGCGCTTCGGTGAGCCGGTAGACGCCTTCCAGGTCGAGGAGATCGAGGTACCGGAGCCCGGAGCCTTCGAGGTCATCGTCAAGGTGATGGCCGCCGGCGTCAACTACAACAACGTCTGGGCGGCCCTCGGCCTCCCCATCTCGGTGATGAAGTACGGCGACCACCCCGAGTTCGGCCACCACATCGGCGGCTCCGACGCCTCCGGGATCGTCTGGAAGGTCGGCCCCGGCGTCACGCGCTGGTCGGTCGGCGACGAGGTCATCATCCACTGCAACCAGACCTCCTACGAGGACCCGGAGGTCCACGGCCTGGACCCGATGGCCGCGCCGTCGCAGCGGATCTGGGGCTACGAGACGACCTGGGGCTCCTTCGCGCAGTTCACGAAGGTCCAGGCCCAGCAGCTGATCCCCAAGCCGACGAACCTCACCTGGGAGGAGGCGGCCTCCTACGGGCTCGTCTACTTCACGGCCTACCGCATGCTCTTCACCCGCTGCAACATCCAGGCGGGCGACAAGGTCCTGATCTGGGGCGCGGCCGGCGGCCTCGGCGTCTTCGCCACGCAGCTGTGCAAGCTCGCGGGCGCGGAGTCGGTCGGCGTCGTGTCCTCGGCGGAGAAGGGCGAGCTCGTCAAGCAGCTCGGCGCGTCCGACTTCATCGACCGCAACGAGTTCACGGGCATGATGCGCACCGGCACCGAGACGCCGGAGGAGGACAAGGCGCGCTTCAAGGTCTCGCGCGAGTTCTCCAAGAAGGTCGCCTCGATCCTCGGCGATCAGCCGAACATCGTCTTCGAGCACGTCGGCACGGCGACCTTCCCGACCTCGGTCTACACGGTCAAGCCGTTCGGCAAGGTCGTCATCTGCGCCGGCACGACCGGGTTCAACCTCGACTTCGACGTCCGCTACCTGTGGATGAAGCAGAAGGAGATCATCGGCTCGCACTTCGCCAACGCGTGGGAGTGCAACAAGGCCAACGAGCTCGTCGAGCGTGGTCTGGTGCGCCCGGTCCTGTGGCGGACGATGCCGTTCGAGGGCGTCGGGGAAGCCCACCAGCTGATGCGCGACAACCAGCACCTCGGCAAGATCTCGATCCTGGTCGGGGCAGAGAAGGAAGGCCTCGGCAAGACCGCCGACGGTCCCGGAGCGATCTACGCGGAGGTGGGTGCCTGATGGCCCGCGGAATGGTGCACATCCCTTGGTACGCGACCTTCTTCCGGGGTGACCGCTTCGAGGACGCCCTTCGGGAGATCGCCCCCGTCGCCCGTCGCTACGGGGCGACGGACTACGCCGTCTACCGCTCGCGCGACGACCGGTACAAGTTCCTGCAGACGGTCTCCTTCGACTCGAAGATCGAGTGGGAGAAGTACTGGAACGGTCCGGAGTTCATCGACTGGCGCGAGGAGCACTCGAGCTGGTACCAGGTCCCGGTCCTCTACGTCTGGAACGACGTCGTCACGGAGGCGTGGGGCCTCGGCCGCCACGATGCCGACGCCCAGACCGCCGGCGCCAACACGACCGTCGCCGGCGCCGACTCCTAGCCCGTCACGCGGAAGCCGAGCCGGGCGACCGGCTCGGCCGGCCGGGCCTCGTCGGCCCCGTACAGCACCACGGCCTTCTGCCCGCCGCGGCAGAAGCCGCCCTTCGGGGCCCGCAGGCCGACCTTGACCCGGTCCCCCTTGCGCACCCGGTCCCCGGGGCCCGGGAAGCGGGTGAGGACGACCGGCCCGCCCGTGCAACCCGGCGTCGCGTCGGCCGCGCGCGGCGTGATGAGCAGGACCCGGTAGGCGCCGGCGCGCCCGCTGCGCGGCACCGTCATGCGCAGCTTGGGCAGTCCGCGGTGGCGGACCTTCGCGGGCCGGGGGGTCACGCGCACCGCGGGCGCGCCGGCCAGCCGGGCGCTCTCGCAGCCGATCAGGACGTCGGCGCGGTCGCCGCGGACGGTGTCGTCCCCGAGGCCGCAGTCCACGACCTCGGCCACGCCGTCGCGGCTGTCGATCGTGTCGTCGCCCGCGCCGGCGGCGAAGGCGTCGACACCGGCGCCGCCGGTGAGGCGGTCGTTGAGGGCCGAGCCGAGCACGACGTCGGAGCCGGCCTCGCCGTAGGCGATGCCGCCGCCCGTCCCGATCGCGAGCGTGTCGTCGCCGCGACCGCCGAACAGGCACGTCGCGCGGGTCGGCGAGCCCGACAGGGTGTCGTCGCCCGCCAGGCCCCACAGGCGCGTGGCGCGGAACGGGGCCTGCGCGGTGTCGTCGCCGTTGGAGAGGACGAGGTCGGAGAAGGAGCTCGAGGCGCAGGCCTGCGGTGGGCTGCCGACGCGGAAGCTCGGCGGGCCGGCGGCATGCGCGGCGGTGGCGCTGAGCCCGAACGCGACGGCGGCGGCCGTGGCGACGGCCCGCCTCACCCCTGCTCCAGCGGGGCCATGGTCAGGCCGGAGTCGCGCAGCTGCTGCCAGTAGAGCTCCGCGATCTCCTTCTCGCCGCTCCAGACCGTGGCCAGCCCGCTGCGGTCGATCCGCTCGGCCAGCCGGTACCCCGCGTCCAGCGACACGCCCGGGATGAAGCGGGCGAGGACGATCGCGACGTGGTCGAAGGTGTTGTGGTCGTCGTTGAGGACGATGACGCGCCATGCGCCCCCCAACCCCGAGCCGGGCCCGTCGATGCGGGGACGCTCGATGGTCTGGCCGGTCACTGCTTCGACCACCAGCGCGACAGGCCGAGCCAGATGTGCTCGAACGGGACGGCGTTGGCGTAGGCCTCGAAGGTCGCGACGTCGGTGCGCGCGGAGATGTCGTCGCGGGCGACGGTGACGTAGGCGTCCTGCTCGAGGTCCTTGACCAGGTCGCGTTCGGCGTGGAGCGCGTCGCGGCAGCCCTCGAGCTGCGCCTCGACGGCGAGGCCCTCCCCGAAGTGGGTCAGGGCGAGCGCCCGCGGCGACCAGGCCTTGACCGTGTCCAGCGACGTCTCCCAGGCGGCGATGTCGACGTCCGGCGGCGGGGTGGGCGCCAGCACGATGTCCGAGGGCGCGATCCGCACCCCCGCGACGTCGCCGACGAAGGCCGTCCCGGTCGCCTCGTGGAGGAACGAGACGTGATGGGAGGCGTGCCCGGGCGTGTACGCGACCCGGAAGGCCCCCTCCAGGAGGGTCTCCCCGCCCGTGAGCGCGGTCACGTTGGACTCGGGCACCGGGACCACCTCGCCCCACAGCCGGTCGAACGCGTCGCCGTAGAGGCGGCGGGCGCTCGAGACCAGGCGCTCGGGGTCGATCATGTGCCGGGCACCGCGCTCGTGCACGAAGACGGGGACGTCCGGCCAGCGCTGCAGCAGGCGTCCGGTGGCCCCGGCGTGGTCGAAGTGGATGTGCGTCAGGAGGATCGCGCGCGGCTCGAAGCCGTCCCCCAGCCCCGCCAACAGCGTGTCGACGGTGCTCTCGGGACCCGGATCGACGAGGACGTCATCGTGTTCCCAGGTGGCGATCACGCGGTCGCGGCCCTGGTGACGGAGGTCGATCACGCGCACCCCTGCGAAGATACCGCGCATGAGCGAGACGCCGACACCGCGCCTGCCGCAGCCTGACCGACCCTGGATGATGCGCACCTACGCCGGCCATTCGACGGCGAAGGCCTCCAACGCGCTGTACCGCTCCAACCTCGCCAAGGGCCAGACGGGCCTGTCGATCGCCTTCGACCTGCCGACGCAGACCGGCTACGACGCCGACCACGAGCTCGCGGTCGGGGAGGTCGGCAAGGTCGGCGTCCCCGTCGCCCACAAGGGCGACATGCACCAGCTGCTCGACGGCATCCCGCTGGACGAGATGAACACGTCGATGACGATCAACGCGACGGCCGCCTGGCTGCTGGCGCTCTACATCGTCACCGCGGAGGACAACGGGATCGACCGCAAGGACCTCCAGGGCACGACCCAGAACGACATCATCAAGGAGTACCTCTCGCGCGGGACCTACGCGTTCCCGCCCGGCCCCTCGATGAAGCTGATCGCGGACATGATCGCCTTCACGGTCGAGGAGGTGCCGAAGTGGAACCCGATCAACATCTGCTCCTACCACCTGCAGGAGGCCGGGGCGACACCGGTGCAGGAGATCGCCTTCGCCATGACCACGGCCCAGACGGTGCTCGACGCGGTCCGTGAGCGGGTGCCGGAGGAGCGCATGGGCGCGGTCTTCGGCCGCATCTCGTTCTTCGTCAACGCCGGCGTGCGCTTCGTCGAGGAGCACGCGAAGCTGCGCGCCATGGGCGTGCTGTGGGAGGAGCTCGGCCGGGAGCGCTACGGCGTCACGGACGAGAAGTCCCTGCGCTTCCGCTACGGGGTGCAGGTCAACTCGCTCGGGCTGACGGAGGCCCAGCCGGAGAACAACGTCCAGCGCATCGTGCTCGAGGCGCTCGCCGTGACGCTGGGCCGCAACGCGCGCGCCCGCGCGCTGCAGCTGCCGGCCTGGAACGAGGCGCTGGGCCTCCCGCGCCCGTGGGACCAGCAGTGGTCGCTGCGCATCCAGCAGGTGCTCGCCTACGAGACCGACCTGCTCGAGTACGGCGACATCTTCGAGGGCTCGCACGTGATGGAGGGCCTGGTCGCCGAGCTGCTCGAGGGCGCCCGCGCGGAGATGGCCCAGGTGGCCGAGCACGGCGGCACCGTCGAGGCCGTCCCCTACATGAAGGCCGCGCTCGTGGAGTCCCACCGCGAGCGGATCGGCCGCATCGAGCGCGGCGAGCAGGTCGTCGTCGGCATCAACCGGTTCACCTCGACCGAGCCCTCCCCCCTGCAGGCCTCCGGCGACGGCGGGATCATGACCGTCGACCCGGGCGTCGAGGCCGCCGCCAAGGCGGCGCTGGAGGACTGGCGCGCCCAGCGCGACCAGGCCGCCGTCGACACCGCCCTGGAGGAGCTGCGCCGGATCGCCCAGACCGACGAGAACGTGATGGAGGCGACGCTCGCGGCCGCGCGCGCGGGGGTGACCACGGGCGAGTGGTCGCAGGCGCTGCGCGACGCGTTCGGCTCCTACCGCGCCCCGACCGGGATCGGCGAGGCCGCCGCCCCCGTCCCGACCGAGGACACCGCCGAGCTGCGCGACGAGGTCGCCCGCGTCGGCGAGGCGCTGGGGCGCACGATCAAGATCCTCGTCGGCAAGCCCGGCCTGGACGGGCACTCCAACGGCGCCGAGCAGATCGCCGTGCGCGCCCGCGACGTCGGGATGGAGGTCGTCTACGAGGGCATCCGGCTCACGCCGGCCCAGATCGCGCGTTCCGCGGTCGACGAGGGCGTCCACGTGGTCGGCCTGTCGATCCTGTCGGGGTCGCACCGCGAGCTCATCCCCTCCATCGTGGACGCGATCCGCGAGGCCGGCGGGGAGGACATCCCCCTGATCGTCGGCGGGATCATCCCCGAGGCCGACGTCGAGGGCCTGAAGGCCGCCGGGGTCGCCGCGGTCTACACGCCGAAGGACTTCGACCTGTCGGCGATCATGGCCGACATCGTCGCGCTCGTCGCGGCGCGCAACGACATCTCCGCGGCCGCCTAGCCCGCACGGACCCATGGCGACGGGGCCTGACGTCGACGAGCTCGCCGCGCGTCTGCGCGCGCGTGACCTCACGGCGGCGCCGGCCGTCCTGAACCTCGTCGAGCACCGCGGGCGCCGGCCCGACACCGCGGCCCTGCTCGCCGCGCTGGGCACCGAGGCGCCCGGGCACGTCGTCGGCGTCACCGGGCCGCCCGGCGCGGGCAAGTCCACGCTGCTCAGCGCCCTCGTGGCCGAGTGGCGCGCCCGCGGGCGCGCCGTCGCCGTGCTCGCCGTCGACCCGTCCTCCAAGCGCTCCGGCGGAGCGCTGCTGGGCGACCGCGCGCGGATCGAGCACGATCCGGCCGACCGCGCGATCTTCATCCGGTCGATGGCCGCCGGCGAGCGCCTCGGCGGTCTCGCCCCCGCCACCCGCGCGGCCGCGCAGGCGCTCGCGGTGGCCTTCGACGTCGTCGTGATCGAGACGGTCGGGGTCGGCCAGTCCGAGACGGAGGTCGCCGACGCCGCCGACACCGTCCTCGTCGTCGTCCAGCCCGGCTCGGGCGACGCGCTGCAGTTCCTGAAGTCGGGGATCATGGAGATCCCCGACGTGCTCGTCGTGACGAAGGCCGACCTCGGCGTCGTCGCCACCCGCGCGCGGCGCGACCTCCATGCCGCGCTGCGCTCGCTCGGGTCCCGCGAGACGGCGGTCGTGGCCGTCTCCTCCGTCCCGCCGGTGCAGGGCATCGCGGCGCTCACCGACGCGCTCGACGCCCACCGAGCCGGCCTGGACGTCGCGGCCCGCCGCACCGCCGCGCGCCGCGCGGGCGCCCTGTCGGACTTCCTCGCCGAGCACGGCGACGCGGGGCTGCGCGCCCTCGGCGGCCGCCGTCAGGCGGAGAAGCTGCTGGCCGGGCTGGACCCCGCCGCGCCCGAGCCCGAGCTCGTCACGGCGTTGGAGTCGCGCTCGCAGACCCCTCCCCCAGCGAGCTGACCCGCCAGCCGGCCTTGACCTTGACGAGGCGGACGGTGTCGGCGGACGCCTCCTGGTTGAGCGCGGAGGTGCGCACCTCCGCGGACGCCTCGTCCCCGTCGACCCGCACCGCGTCGACCGACAGCTGCGGCTCCTCGACCTCCTTGAACGCCCGCTCGAGGGCCTCGGGGCAGGTGAGGCCGACCTCCTCCAGGCCGCTGGCGAGGTTGGGGGCGAAGACGGTCTTGCACAGCTGCGCGTAGTCCTTGTCCTGCACGCCGTCGGTGAGCCGGGTCAGCGTCGCGCGGACCTGCGCCTGCGGTGACGGCGGCGCATCGGAGCCACCGCACCCCACCGTCGCGACGAGGGCACAGAGGGCGGGGAGGGCGGGCATCCGGCGCATGGGTAGGATCGTACGGATGCACGACGAGCCGGTCCTCGCCTCCTGGCTGCGCTGCTACCGCTGCTGGTCGCAGAACCTCGAGGTGCAGGTGCACTACGAGGGCATCCACCGCATCGACCCCGACACCGGGGAGCGCGCCGAGGTCGTCGACGAGATCCAGGAGGCCGTCGTGCAGTGCCTGGACTGCATGCACGACCAGCCCCACCTGGGCTTCCTCGAGGGCCGCGTGCAGCCGATCGAGGATCGCTGGGAGCGCATGGTCGCCGGCACGCCGTGGGTCGCCTCCTGCGAGGTCACCGTCCCCGCCGACGCCGTCGAGTCCTGCTCGGGCCCCGACGCCGCCGAGGCGCTCTCCTACGCCGCCTTCGGTGACCACGGGACGCGCGAGTTCTTCACCCACGTGCGCTTCCACAAGCACGACGAGGACCGGATCGTCGTCTACCTGCTCGTGGAGCTCTACGCGCGCAACCAGCAGGAGGCCACCGACGTGCTCGAGGACGCCGCCCAGGGCTCGCTGGCGATCTCGTCGCTGGCCGAGGAGTCGCGCCCGCCGGCCGCGACCGGCATGGACCCGCATTGAGCGAGCTCGCTCCCGGCGTCCGCCTCATCACGGGCTTCCCGCAGCACGCGATCAACTGCTACCTGCTGGGCGACGTCCTCGTGGACGCGATGACCCGCCGGGACGCCCGGCGGATCCTCCGGGCGCTCGAGGGCCGCGTCGTCAACGCGCACGCCGTCACCCACGCCCACCCCGACCACCAGGGCGCCAGCCACGCCGTGTGCGTCGGCCGCGGCGTCCCGCTGTGGGCGCCCGAGGGCGACGCGGACGTGATGGAGCGCCCGGAGCTGATGCTCGAGCGCCAGCCGCCGAACCTCCTCGCGCGGTTCTTCGTCAAGACGCTCGGCGGCCCCGGGCACCCCGTCGACCGCCTGCTGCGCGCGGGCGACGACGTCGGCGGCTTCCGCGTCATCGACGCCCCCGGTCACTCGGCCGGCCAGGTGGTCCTCTTCCGCGAGTCCGACCGCGTGCTGGTCGTCGGCGACGTGCTCTGCAACGTCCACACCATCACCCGGCGCAAGGGCCTGCAGCTGCCGCTGGACGCGCTGACCCCGGACCCCGAGCGCAACCGCGCGTCGGCCAAGGCGCTCGGTGATCTCGAGCCCTCGCTCGTGCTGTTCGGCCACGGCGCCCCGCATCGGGACGCCGCGGCCTTCAAGCGCTTCTGCGCCGCGCTCTAGGCGGGCGTCGCGCCGAGGCGCTGCTCGAGCGCCTCGAACTGCGACCACAGCTCGGCCGGCAGGTCGTCGCCGAAGGACTCGAGGTGCGCACGGGTCTGCCCGAGCTCGTCACGCAGGGCGGCGGTGTCGACGTTGCGGACCTCCTCGAACGCCTCCGGGGTGATGTCGAGGCCGTCGAGCGTGATGCCGTCGGCCGTCGGGATCGTGCCGATCGGGGTCTCCTCGCCGGCGGCGGTCCCGTCGCAGCGGTTGAAGATCCACTCCAGCACGCGCGAGTTCTCGCCGAAGCCGGGCCACAGGAACTTGCCCGTCTCGGGGTCCTTGCGGAACCAGTTGACGAAGAAGATGCGCGGGAGCACCGCGCCCTTCTTCTGGCCGAGCTTGAGCCAGTGGCCGAAGTAGTCGCCCATGTTGTAGCCGCAGAACGGCAGCATCGCCATCGGGTCGAAGCGCAGCTCGCCGACGGTGCCGGCGGCGGCCGCGGTCTTCTCCGAGCCCATCGTCGCGCCGAGGAAGGTGCCGTGCTCCCAGTCGAACGCCTCACGCACGAGCGGGACGACGGTCGAGCGGCGGCCACCGAACAGGAAGGCGTCGATCGGCACGCCCGCGGGGTCGTCCCAGTTGGCGGCGATCGACGGCGTCTGGCTCGCGGCGACCGTGAAGCGGGCGTTGGGGTGCGCGGCCTTCTTCTCGGAGTCCGGCGCCCAGTCGTCGCCGTGCCAGTCGATCAGGTGCTCGGGGGCGGGGTCGGACATGCCCTCCCACCAGACGTCGCCGTCGTCGGTCTTGGCGACGTTCGTGAAGATCGCGTTCTCCTCGATCGCGGCCATGGCGTTGGGGGTGTTGGAGTAGCCGGTGCCCGGCGCGACGCCGAAGAAGCCCGCCTCGGGGTTGATCGCGTGCAGGCGGCCGTCCTCGCCGAACTTCATCCACGCGATGTCGTCGCCGACCGTCTCGACGCTCCAGCCCTCGAGCGTCGGGACCATGAGCGCGAAGTTCGTCTTGCCGCAGGCCGACGGGAAGGCGCCCGTGACGTACTTGGACTCGCCCTGGGGGTTCGTGACCTTGAGGATGAGCATGTGCTCGGCCATCCAGCCCTCGTCGCGCGCCATCACGGAGGCGATGCGCAGCGCGAAGCACTTCTTTCCCAGGAGCGCGTTGCCGCCGTAGCCGGAGCCGTAGGACCAGATCTCGCGGGTCTCGGGGAAGTGGACGATGTACTTCGTGTCGTTGTTGGGCCACGGGACGTCCTGCTCGCCCTCGGCCAGCGGCGCGCCGACCGAATGGAGGCAGGGGACGAAGTCGCCGTCGTCGCCGAGGACGTCGAGGGCGCCCTTGCCCATGCGGGTCATGATGCGCATGGAGACCGCGACGTAGGCGGAGTCAGTGATCTCGATGCCGATCTCGGCGATCGGCGAGCCGAGCGGCCCCATCGAGAACGGGACGACGTACATCGTGCGCCCCTCCATGCAGCCCTCGAACAGGCCCTCGAGGGTCTTGCGCATCTCGGCGGGGTCGGTCCAGTTGTTCGTGGGGCCCGCGTCGTGCTCGCGCTCGGAGCAGATGTAGGTGCGGTCCTCCACGCGGGCGACGTCGCCGGGGTCCGAGAGGGCGAGGTAGGAGTTGGGGCGCTTGGCGTCGGAGAGCTTCTCGAACGTGCCCGCGTCGACCAGGGCCTGGCAGAGGGCGTCGTACTCCTCGGCGGATCCGTCACACCAGTGGATCGCGGCGGGCCTCGTACGAGCTGCGACCTCCTCCACCCAGGCCTTGAGCTTGGCGTGGGAGGTGAGGGTGGTGTCTGCACTCGTCATCACGGGAGTGTGACATACCACTCTCGGTCCGAACGGCCCGCTGAGTGACAACGGTCACCCAACGGGCAGCGCCGACGGCGCCTACGGGCGCTTGGGGATCAGCACCAGGCGCTTGAACTCCGCGACGAGCACACCGTCCTGGTTGAACACCTTGGTGTGGACCTTGACCAGGCCGCGGTCGGGCTTGGACTTGGACTCCTTCTTCTCGAGCACCTCGGTCTGGGCGAACAGCGTGTCGCCGTGGAAGACCGGGGCGGGGTGGCTGAGCTCCTCCGTCGCGAGGTTCGCGATCGCCTTGCCGGAGACGTCGGAGACGCTCATGCCGAGGGCCAGCGAGTAGACGTAGGGCCCCACGACGACGTTCTTGCCCTGCTGGGACTGGCCCGCGTAGACGTCGTTGATGTGCAGCGGGTGGTGGTTCATCGTGATCAGGCAGAACAGGTGGTCGTCGGCCTCGGTCACGGTCTTGGCCGGCCAGTGCTTGTA
Organism: uncultured Solirubrobacteraceae bacterium; assembly: GCA_963726825.1. Lineage (GTDB taxonomy): Bacteria > Actinomycetota > Thermoleophilia > Solirubrobacterales > Solirubrobacteraceae > DATLGB01. The sequence goes on from CAVSDT010000002.1 coordinate 1,711,628, forward strand.
GACGTCGCCGACCTCGAACTCCTCGAGGTAGCGGCCGAAGACGTGGCCGCCGCTCTTCTCGCGCTCGACCTGATCGGTGGTGAAGGTGTCATCGCTCATGAGCCTCGGCAAGTTACTGTCCGGCCACCTATGCGCTCTCCCCGGGACTTCTTCAAGCCGCTCGCCATCGACGCCCCCGAGCCCGTCCGCGAGATCCCCGTGCTCCCCTCGCGGATGATCCACTTCCTCGACTTCTCCAACGAGAAGATGGTCGCCAAGGTCCCCGACATCGCTCCGACGGTGGACATCCTCCTGGGCAACCTCGAGGACGCCGTGCCCGTCGATCGCAAGGTCGCGGCGCGCGAGGGCCTGATGAAGGTCGGCGCCGAGATCGACCTCGGCCAGACGCAGCTGTGGACCCGCGTGAACGCGCTCGAGTCCCCCTGGGTGCTGGACGACTTCACGCAGCTGATCGAGGCGATCGGCGACCGCCTCGACGTGATCATGATCCCGAAGGTCGAGGGCGCGCAGGACATCCACTACGCCGACCGCCTCATCGCCCAGCTCGAGGCCCGCCACGGCGTCAGCCGGCCGATCCTCATCCACCCGATCCTCGAGACCGCCCAGGGCGTCGCCAACGTCGAGGAGATCGTCGCGGCCTCCCCGCGCATCCAGGGCGTCTCGCTCGGCCCGGCCGACCTCGCCGCCTCGCGCCGGATGAAGACCACCCGCGTCGGCGGCGGCCACCCCGGCTACGTCTCGATCAGCGACCCGACCAACCCCGAGGACCTCGCCGACGGCCGCATCACGGCCCAGCAGGACCCGTGGCACTACACGATCGCCCGCATGGTCGACGCGTGCACCGCGGTCGGCGCCCTCCCCTTCTACGGCCCGTTCGGCGACATCAAGGACACCGTCGCCTGCGAGGCGCAGTTCCGCGCCGCCTACATCCTCGGCTGCGTCGGCACGTGGTCGCTGCACCCCGCCCAGATCAAGATCGCCAAGCAGGTCTTCTCGCCCGATCCCGAGGAGGTCAAGTTCGCCAAGCGCATCATCGAGGCGATCCCCGACGGCCGCGGCGTCCACATGATCGACGGCAAGATGCAGGACGACGCCTCCTGGAAGCAGGCCAAGGTCATGGTCGACCTCGCCGAGATGCTCTCCGAGAAGGACCCCGAGCTGGCGGAGGCCTACGCCGCATGAGCGCCGCCGACACCGCGCGGCCCCGTCGCACCTGCCACAGCGTCCCCGGCTCCTCCGAGCGCTTCCTCGCCAAGGCCGCGACGATCGAGGCCGATCAGATCTTCCTCGACCTCGAGGACTCCGTCGCGCAGAACGAGAAGGACGCGGGGCGCGCCCTGGTGGCGAAGGTGCTGACCGAGACCGAGTCCTTCGCCGCGCCGACCGTCGTCGTGCGGGTCAACGGCACCGACACGCCGCACTACTACAAGGACCTCATCCACGTGGTCGAGACGGCGGGCGACAAGCTCGACGCGATCATGCTGCCGAAGGTCCAGACGCCCGGCGACGTCGAGATGACCGCCAAGCTGCTGACGCAGATCGAGCTCGGCAAGGGCTGGGAGGTCGGGCGCATCGGCCTCGAGTGCCAGATCGAGGACGCCAAGGGCCTGATCGCCTGCGAGGCGATCGCCACGGCCTCGCCGCGGATGCAGACCCTGATCTTCGGCCCGGGCGACTACTCCGCGGCGATCGGCATCCCGATCACCACGATCGGCGGGACCCCCGAGGGCTACCCGGGGGATCATCTCAACTACCTCTACTCGCGGCTCGTGGTGGCGGCGCGCGCGGCGGGCATCCAGGCCATCGACGGCCCCTACGCCGCCGTGAAGGACCTCGACGGCCTGCGGGAGCGGGCGCGCCTCGTCCGCGCGCTCGGGCTCGACGGCAAGTGGACCATCCATCCCGGCCAGATCGAGGTCGTCAACGACGTCTTCACCCCCTCGCAGGAGGAGTACGAGCGGGCCGAGAAGATGCTCGCCGCCTACGCGGAGGCCGGCGAGGCCGGGCAGGGCGCGGCGATGTTCGACGGCGAGATGATCGACGAGGCGAACCGCAAGATGGCGGAGCGACTCGCGGCCGCCGGACGGGCCGCCGGCCTGGGGGACTGAGCGTCAGACGGCGGGTCAGGGGACCACCGGTCGTCTATACTCGGCCCTGTTCAACGTGGGCCCGCATCCCCGGGATGCGGACCGGCGTCGCACGCAGCTCGAGGAGGTCCGGCAGACGTCATCACGGCGGCTTCGACGGACAGACCGGAGCGTGAGATCCGATCCCCATGTCCGCGTTGACCGACACCTCCCCGGCTGGACCACGACCTCCTCGAGGCGCTCGCCGGGCCCGGCCGCTCGCCACGCGGGTCCCCCTGACGGACGCGCTTCCCGAGCTCGCCGACACCCTCTCCCCTGACCTGCTCGCCCACGCCGGCCAGATCCAGGGCCGCGTCCTGGCCGTTCGCCGCGGGGCGTGGGACGCGACCTCCGACGGCGCCGCCGGCGGCGTCGTCGCCTTCGTCGTCCTGTCGGGCACCCTCCTGCGGCTGACGCGCGCCCGTCACCGGGAAGCGGCCGAGCTGCTCGGCCCCGGCGACGTCCTCCAGCCCCGTCGCGAGCACGACGTGACCTGGCGGGCCGTCGAGGAGACGACGCTGATGCCGGTCGAGGCGCGGCTGCTGATCGACGCCGCCAACGTGCCGAGCCTGTGCGGGGCGCTGCTGTCGGCCTGCGCCAACGGCACCAACGCCGTCGCCCGCCAGCTCGTGATCGCCCAGTGGTCGTCCGTCGACGAGCGCATCGTCACCGTGCTCGCCTTCGTCGCCGAGCGCTGGGGCGTGATGACCCGCGACGGCGTGGTGCTGCCCGACTGGCTGACCCACTCGATCATCGCGCCCCTGGTCGGCGCGCGCCGGCCGAGCGTCACGACGGCGCTCAAGCGCCTGGACGCGACGGGCGCGATCGTGCGCCGGCCCGACGGGCGCTGGCTGCTCGGCGCGGTCAGCACGGCAGCCGCGTAGTCCGCGGCCACCCCTCCCCCGTACCCCTCTCATGCCTGAGCTGCCCGAGGCCGAGCGCGCGCGCCAGACGATCGAGGAGGCGCTGGGCCGCAAGATCGTGGCGGTCGACGACGCCGACTCCTACGTCTGCCGCCCGCACGCGCCGGGCGAGATCGCCGCCGCGCTCGAGGGCCGCAGGCTCACGGTCGCGCACCGCCGCGGCAAGTTCCTCTGGGTCGAGACCGACGAGGACGGCCCCGACCTCGGCCTCCACCTCGGCATGGCGGGCCGCATCGTGGTCGACGGGAAGCCGCCGCGCAAGCGCGAGTGGAACCGCTTCACGCTCGAGTTCGCCGACGGCGGGTCGCTGGCGCTGCTGGACAAGCGGCGGCTGGGGCGCGCCGTGCTCGAGCCCGACTACGACCACGTCGGTCCCGACGCCCGCGAGGTCGACCTCAAGACGTTCCGGGCGCGCGTCGGCAAGGGGCGGATGGCGATCAAGGCCAAGCTGCTCGACCAGGGCGCGATCGCCGGCGTCGGCAACCTGCTCGCCGACGAGGTGCTGTGGCAGGCGAAGCTCTCGCCGCTGTTCCCGGCCGGCGAGCTCGACGCGCGGCGACTGAAGCGGCTGCACACCAGGCTCCACGAGTCGATCGACCGCGCGATCCGGCTCGGCGGCGTGCACAAGGGCGAGATCATCCGCCACCGCAAGCGCGACGGCCACTGCCCGCGCGACGGCAGCCCGATGTCTCGCGCGACGGTCGGCGGGCGCACCACGTACTGGTGCCCGTCCTGCCAGCCCGACGACGCCTGGGGTTGAGGCGCTAGGAGTGCGAGCGGGCGCGACGCAGCCCGTCGCGCTCCTCCTGCTTGGCCACGACGGCCTGGATGAGCCGCAGCGTCTGCGGCGGCCCGACGGCCCGGGCGACGCCGGAGTCGAACGCCTCGTGCCAGTGGCGCAGCTTGCTGTTCTCGACCAGCTCGTTGAAGTGCGAGCGGGGGATCGACAGCTTGACCTTCGCGTCGGAGGCGATGTCCTTGGACACCTTCGGTCCCGGGACCTCGACGCGATAGAGCTGGATGTCCCCGCGACCTCTGAGCTCCAGCTCGAGCACGAGCTTGAGGCCGGCGAGCGCCGGCACCTGCGCCTGCAGGTCCTTCACCGCCCGCTCGATCATCGACTTGGTGTCAGGAGAGGACATGACGGTCAACGATACCCCTCGGGCCGCGGGGCGCCCAAACGGCGGCGCCCCGCCCCGCGGGTCTAGATCTTGTGGCGCTGCAGGAGCTTCTTGCCGATGACCATCCGCTGGATCTCCGAGGTGCCCTCGCCGATCAGCAGCAGGGGGGCGTCGCGGTAGAGGCGCTCGATCTCGTACTCCTTGGAGTAGCCGTAGCCGCCGTGGATGCGGAACGAGTCCTCCACGCACTCCTTGCCCGTCTCGGACGCGAGCAGCTTCGCCATCCCCGCCTCGAGGTCGGAGCGCTCGCCGGCGTCCTTCATCCGGGCGGCCTTGAGGGTGACGAGGCGCGCGGCCTCGATCTTGGTCGCCATGTCGGCGAGCTTGAACTGGATCGCCTGGTGCTCGGCGATCGGCTTGCCGAACGTCTTGCGCTCCTGGCTGTAGCGCAGGGCGAGCTCGAGCGCGCGCTGGGCGATCCCGACGCCGCGGGCGGCGACGTTGACGCGCCCGACCTCGAGCGCGTCCATCATCTGGCCGAACCCCTTGTTGACGCCGGCCTCCTCGCCCCCGAGGATCGAGTCGGCCGGCGTGCGGTAGCCGTCGAAGACGAGCTCGGTGGACTCGACGCCCTTGTAGCCCATCTTCTTGATCTGCGGCGGGACGTTGAGGCCCTTGAAGTCGCCCGTGTTCTCGCCGACGCCGGGCTCCTTCTCGCAGATGAAGCACGTCATGCCGCGGTGCGCCGGAGACGCGTCGGGATCGGTCTTGACGAGCGTGAAGACGAGGGTCGAGCGCAGGCCGTTGGTGACCCACATCTTCTGCCCGTTGATCTCCCAGGCACCGTCGTCGACCTTCTTCGCCGACGTCTTGATCGCCTGCACGTCGGAGCCCAGCTCGGGCTCGGAGAGCGAGAACGCCGCCCGCACCTCACCCGTCGCCATGCGCGGAAGCCAGGCGGACTTCTGCTCGTCGGTGCCGAACTTCATCAGCAGGTAGGAGCCGATGAAGTGGGTGTTCACCACGCCGGAGATCGAGATCCACCCGCGCGAGAGCTCCTCCACGATCATCGTGTAGGTCGTGAGGTCGAGCCCCATCCCGTCGTACTCCTCGGGGATGGTGACGCCGAAGAGGCCCAGCTCCTTCATCTGCTCGACGATCGCCTCGGGGAACTCGTCCTCGTGGTCGTAGTGCTCCGCGTTGGGGATGATCTGCTCGTCGACGAACTGGCGGACCATCTCGATGATCGCGCGCTGCTCGTCCGTCTTGTCTGAGTACGGGGTGGTGACGGCCATTTGTCGGGTACGTCTCGCTTTCTCGGGCTGGTGCTCGACGTACGGAGGATACCGGTGGGTCAGACCGCCGGAACGGTCTCGGAGCGCGGACGCACGGTCTTCCGGTCCGCTAGGTTGCGCCGATCGACGACCAGGTCTTCACCCCTGTCGAGCCCCAGAGCACCTACGAGGAGACGCTCAACCGGCTCGGGACCGCGATCCGGCTCGGCGTCCTGCTCCCGGGAGAGCGGCTCCCGCCGGAGCGAGAGCTCGCCGAGCGCATGCACATCTCGCGCTCGACACTGCGTCAGGCGCTGGCGGTGCTGACCAGATCGGGACACCTCGTCGCCGTCCGCGGCCGCTCCGGCGGGACGTTCGTGGCGGAGAGCCCGCCGCTGGCGGCCGCCGACGGGCCCCACCTGCTGGAGCAGTACCACGAGCTGATCGGCTACCGCACCGCCGTCGAGGTCGGCGCGGCGACCCTGAGCGCCGAGCGCGCCTCGGCGGAGCGCCTGGCCGAGCTCGAGGCGGCGCTGGAGCGTCAGCGGGCGGTCGAGGAGGGCGACGCCGTCGCCTACCTGCGCGCCGACTCCGGCTTCCACCTCGCGCTCGCGCGCGCCGCGCACAACGTGCGCATCGAGCGCACGATGACCGAGCTGCAGGGCGAGACTCAGGAGCTCATGGCGGTGCAGATCCGCCGCGTCGGCCTCCCGCTCGGCCTCGTCGGCCGATCGCTGGTCCAGCACGAGGCGATCTTCGCCGCCGTCAAGGCGCAGGCGCCCTTCGACGCCGCCGGCCTCGTGCGCGAGCACATGCGGCTGTTCGTCGAGTCGCTGCCTAGCGCATGACCTGCGGGCTGTAGCCCGCGGCCTGCAGGTCGTCGAGGACGCCCCGCGCGTGCTCGGCGCCGCGCGTCTCGAGCACCAGCTCGACGGCGGTCTCGCGCACGTTGAGATCGACGCCCTCGCGCACGTGGGAGAGGTCGACCACGTTGGCGCCCGCGCCGGCGATCCGGTCGAGCATCTCGGCCAGGCCGCCCGGGCGGTCCGAGACCCGGGTGAAGAGCACCATCCGCCGGCCCGACGCCGTCTCGTGGCGGCGCGCGACGGAGGCCAGCACCCCGGCGTCGACGTTGCCGCCCGAGAGCACGACGACGGTCGACCCCCCGGGTGCCGGGGCGATCGCACCGGACACCAGCGCGGCGACGCCGACCGCGCCCGCCCCCTCGACGACGAGCTTCGCGCGCTCGAGGCAGAGGTACATCGCCTCGGCGATCGCCGCCTCCCCCACCTCGACGCGGTCGTCGAGCAGCTCATGGAGCAGCGGCCCCGTGATCGCGCCCGGGTGCTTGACGGCGATGCCGTCGGCGAGCGTGCCGCGGGCCGGGACGGCGCGGACCCCGACGACCTCGATCGAGGGATCGGCCGCCTTGACGGCGAGCGCCACCCCGCCGGCCAGCCCGCCACCGCCGACGGGGACGACGACGCGGCGCAGGTCGGGCACGTCCTCGAGCAGCTCGAGGCCGAGCGTCCCCTGCCCCGCGATGATCTCGTCGTCGTCGAAGGGATGCACGACGGGCAGGCCGTGCTCGGCGGCATGCTCGCGGGCGAAGCCGAGGCACTCGTCGACGCCGGACCCGGCGCGGCGGACGGTCGCGCCGGCGCCCTCCATCGCCTCGAGCTTGGCGATCGGCGCGTCCGTGGGGACGAAGACGATGCAGGCGACACCGCGGGCGGCGGCGGCCGCGGCGACGCCCTGGCCGTGGTTGCCGGCGGAGGCGCAGACGACGCCGCCGGCGGCCGCGTCACCCAGGGCGAGCAGCTTGGCGGTGGCACCGCGGATCTTGAAGGAGCCGGTGCGCTGGAGGTTCTCGGCCTTCAGCACGACGGTCCCGCCCGCCCGGTCGGAGACCGCGCGCGACGTCAGCACCGGCGTGCGGTGGGCGACCGCGCCCACCGCCACCCGGACGCGCTCGACGTCGCGCGCGCCGACGGTCACGGCTGGGCGAGGACCGCGTCGATCTCCACGAGCGCGTTCTTGGGCAGCGCCGCGACGCCGTAGGCGATCCGGGCCGGCAGGCCGTCGGCGTCGAAGTAGCGGCCGTAGACCTCGTTGACGGCGGCGAACTCGCCGATGTCGGCCAGCAGGACCGTGCACTTGACGGCGTCCTTGGCCAGGTCGCAACCCGCGGCCGCGGCGATCGTCTTGAGGTTCTCGAGCGCATGCTCGGCCTGCGCCGCGGCGGTGTCGCCCTGCAGCTCGCCGGTCTCCGGATGCAGCGCGAGCTGGCCGGAGACGAAGACGAGGCCACCGGCCGCGACGGCGTGGACGTAGGGGCCGACGGCGTCAGGTGCGCCGTCGGCGGTGATCGGTTCGCGTGCCATGCGGTAGACCCTAAGCGGCATGTCGAACGCGCTGGCCGACGAGACCTCCCCCTACCTGCTGCAGCACGCCGAGAACCCCGTCGACTGGCTGCCGTGGGGCGAGGAGGCCTTCGCGCGCGCCCGGGCCGAGGACAAGCCGATCCTCGTGTCGATCGGCTACTCGGCCTGCCACTGGTGCCACGTGATGGCGCACGAGTCCTTCGAGGACGCCGAGATCGCCGCGATGATGAACGCGGGTTTCGTGTGCGTGAAGGTCGACCGCGAGGAGCGGCCCGACGTCGACGCGATCTACATGGACGCGGTGCAGACGATGACCGGCCAGGGTGGCTGGCCCCTCCACGCCTTCCTCACCCCCGACGGCGTCCCGTTCTTCGCCGGCACCTACTTCCCGCCGCAGCCGCGCCAGGGGTCCCCGGCCTGGTTCCAGGTGCTCGGGGGCGTGGCGGAGGCCTTCCGTGACCAGCGCGAGGCGATCGAGGCGCAGGCCGGCCCGCTGCTCGAGCGCCTGCAGGGCATGGCGGGGATCGACGGCCGCGCGGGCGAGCTGCCCGAGGACGTGCTGACCGCCGCGATCGCGGGGCTGCGCGGCGTCTACGACCGCGAGCACGGCGGCTTCGACGGTGCGCCGAAGTTCCCCGCGCCCGCGGTGGTCTCCTTCCTGCTGGGCGAGGGCGAGCGGCCGATGGCGCTGCACACCCTGCGCGCGATGGCGGCGGGCGGCATCTACGACCAGATCGGCGGCGGCTTCTCGCGCTACGCCACCGACGCGCGCTGGGTCGTCCCGCACTTCGAGAAGATGCTCTACGACAACGCGCTGCTGGCCCGCAGCTACCTGCAGGCGTGGGTGGCGACCGGTGACGCGCTGTTCCGGCGCGTGTGCGAGGAGACGCTGGACTTCCTCCTGCGCGAGCTGCGGCAGCCCGAGGGCGGGTTCGCCTCCGCGCTGGACGCCGACTCCGAGGGCGTGGAGGGGAAGTTCTACGTCTGGACGCCGGACGAGATCCGGGCGGCGCTGGAGCCCGAGCTCGCCGCGGCCGCGCTGACCCACTTCGGGGTGGCCTCCGGACCGAACTTCGAGGGCTCCTCCATCCTCGTGCGGGCCACGGCCGACCCGCCGCGGCTGGCCGAGATCAAGGCGGGGCTGCTGGCGGCGCGCGCCTCCCGGGTGCGCCCGGGGCTCGACGACAAGCGCCTCGCGGCGTGGAACGCGCTGGCGATCTCCGCGTTCGCCGACGCGGGCGCGCGGCTGGGCCGCGACGACTACCTCGATGCCGCGCGCACGTGCGCGGACTTCGTGCTCGGCACGATGCGTGACGCCGATGGCCGCCTGCTGCGCACCTTCAACCGCGGCGAGGCGCGGCTTGGCGCCTACCTCGAGGATCACGGGTACCTGCTCGAGGCGCTGCTGGACCTCTACGAGGCGACGTTCGAGCCGCGGTGGTTCAGCGCCGCCCGCGAGCTCGCCGACACGACGATCGCGCGCTTCGGCGATCCCGAGCGCGGTGGGTTCTTCACCACCGCCGACGACCACGAGCAGCTGATCGCGCGTCGCAAGGACCCCGAGGACCAGCCGATCCCGTCCGGGCAGTCCGCCGTCGCCTTCGGGCTGCTGCGGCTCGGCGCCCTGACCGGCGAGGACGCCTACGCCGAGCAGGCCATGACCGTGATGCGGCCGCTCGGGAACGCCGTCAAGAGGTTCCCGCAGGCCTTCGGGCACCTGCTGCGCGCGATGGCGTTCCGGCTGCGGCCCCCTCGCGAGGTCGCGCTGGTGGGCTCCCCCGCCGACGTGGCCGCGTTCGCCGACGTCGTGCGCGGCGCGCTGCGGCCGGCGCTGGTGGTCGCCGCGGGCCCGGGCGGGGCCGGTGCGGGGGACCCGGTGCCGCTGCTGCGCGAGCGCCCGCTCGTCGACGGCGCCGCGGCGGCCTACGTGTGCGAGGGCTTCGTCTGCCGGGCGCCCGTCACGACGCCCGCGGAGCTCGCCGCGCTCCTACAGGATCGATAGGTAGCGGTCGAGCTCCCACGGCGTGACCTGCACGCGGTAGTCCTCCCACTCCGAGCGCTTGATCTCGACGTAGCGGTTGAAGACGTGCTCGCCGAGCGCGCGCAGGCACAGCTCGGACTCGGCCGTCAGCTCGATCGCCTCCCCCAGCGTCTCCGGCAGCTGCTCGACGCCGAGGCGGCGGCGCTCGTCCGGCGACAGGTGGTAGAGGTTCTTGTCCATCGGCTCCGGCAGCTCGTAGCCCTTCTCGATGCCGTCGAGGCCGGCGTGGAGGAGCACCGCGAACGTCAGGTACGGGTTGCAGGCGGGGTCGGGGCAGCGCAGCTCCATCCGCGTGGCCGCCTCCTTGCCGGGGTGATACATCGGCACCCGCACGAGCGCGGAGCGGTTGCGCCGGCTCCAGGCGGAGTAGACGGGGGCCTCGTAGCCCGGGACGAGCCGCTTGTAGGAGTTGACCCACTGGGCGAAGATCGAGCAGATCTCACGGGCGTGGCGCAGCTGGCCGGCGATGAACGCCTTGCCGACGTCGGAGAGGTAGTACGGATCGTCCGCGTCGTAGAACGCGTTCTGCGCACCCCGGAACAGCGACATGTGGGTGTGCATGCCCGAGCCGTTCTCGCCGAACATCGGCTTGGGCATGAACGTCGCGTGGAAGCCGTGCTGGAGGGCGTACTCCTTGACCGTGATGCGGTAGGTCATGCAGTCGTCGGCCATCTTGAGCGCGTCGTCGTAGCGGATGTCGATCTCGTGCTGGGACGGGCCGGTCTCGTGGTGGGAGTACTCCACGTGCAGGCCGAGCTGCTCGAGGGCGAGCACGGTGTCGCGGCGGATGTCCGATCCCGCGTCGAGCGTCGTGAGGTCGAAGTAGCCGCCCTCGTCCAGCGGCTCGGTGCCCTTGGCGTCGCGGAAGTAGAAGTACTCGAGCTCGGGGCCGACCATGAAGTGGTCGAAGCCCATCGACTTCATCCGCTCCTCGGCGCGGCGCAGCACGTGGCGCGGGTCGCCCTCGTAGGGCCGGCCCTCGGGCGTGCGGATGTCGGCGTACATGCGCGCGACGCCGCCGCCCGCGTCCTCGCGGCGCCACGGGAGGACCGCGAACGTCGTCGCGTCCGGCACCGCGATCATGTCGGACTCCTCGATCGGGTTGAACCCCGTGATCGAGGAGCCGTCGAAGCCCATGCCGCCCTCGAAGGCGTCGGCGAGCTCGGTCGCGTTGATCGAGAAGGACTTCAGCCGGCCGAGGATGTCCGTGAACCACAGCCGGATGAAGCGGATGCCGTTCGCTTCGACGTGGTCGATGATCTCCGCCGGGGTCCTCGGAGCGGCGGCTTTGTCGTCTGCGGGCGTCAAGGTCGCCGCAGCGTACCTGCGCCGGAAGCCGTGCGGGTTGTCCTGCTGGACAGGGTCAGGCGAGGTAGCGTTGGCCCCAGCGGCGCAGCTCGCGCATCGCGGGAGCGAGGTCGCGGCCCATCGTCGTGAGCTCGTAGTCGACCCGCACCGGGGCCTCCGCGTGGACGTGGCGCTCGACGAGCCCGCGCGCCTCGAGCTCCTTCATCCGCTCGCTGAGCAGCCGGTCCGACAGCTGCGGGACGGCGGCGCGGACGTCGGAGAAGCGCATCGGCGCGCGCTGCTGCAGCAGCACGGAGATGATGGCCCCGCTCCAGCGCTTGCCCACGAGCTCCACGGCCTCGTGCAGGGCCGGATCGCACTCCCCGGGGCGGACCTGGGTGGCGACCGCGGTACGTCTCCGATGAGCGGGCATGGTCAGGGCTTCACTTCGCGAAGGAGGTTACGAATAGTGAGCCTAGCGCGGGTCCAGGGTCCTGTGGGCCGAGCCACGCACGCCGAGGTGGTGCCCGGACCCACGTGGCGCGAAGCCGCCCGCCGGCACCTCGCCGGCGGTGCGAGCGGTCCGGGGCCGCCCTGCGCGGCACGGCCCCGATCCGACGGTCAGGGCGAGGCGGTGAGGACGGCGATCAGGATCAGCAGGAAGCCGAGCCCGCACGCGTACGCGGCGATGTGGTCCGGCCGGTGCGCGATCCGGTCGTCGAGGCTGCGCCCCGGGCGCCGGTGATGCAGCTCGACGGCCCGCTCGGCCCGCCGGGTCGCCTCCGGATGGCCCGTCACCGTGACGGTGCGGCGCGCCGGGCGCGCAGCGCCGATCGGCAGGTCGAGCTCGAGCGTCGGCGCGGTCGTCGAGACCCCGGGGCCGCGACGCGCATCGGCGGCGCGCTCCTCGTGCTCGCGCCGGCCGTCGACGTGCCCGTCGGCGAAGCGGTCGTCGGCGTAGCAGTCGTCGGCGTAGAAGTCGTCGGCGTAGCGGTCGTCGGCGTAGCGGTCATCGGCGGTCGATGCCATGGCGTCGCGAGGGTCATCGTCCGCGAACCAGTCGGCCACGTCGCGCTGGCGCAGGGGTGCGCCGGAACGGCCGTGCTGGAGTGCGCCGGGACGGCGGTCGCGGGCGAAGCGGTCGGTGCGCTGGGCGAAGCGGTCGGTGCGCTGGGGCGTGCCGTCGAACAGGTCGTCGGCCCCCCAGTCCTGGGCGTCACGACGGCGCCGAGCGCCGTTCAGGGGCTGTTCCCGCTCGTGGTCGTACAGCGCAGCGATGGTGTCAGCGTTGCTCATGGGTCGGATGTCCTCTCTGCACGCCGCGGGCGACGCGCTCGTACCGGGCCGCGCGGACGACGCGAACCGATCACTTCGCACCCAGCTGCCACCGGATGGATCCAACGCCGCGGCATGCTAGCGAGAGCACCGTCTTCTGCCCAGTTCCGGGGCGGCAGGTGACCGACCTCACGCAGGGCGCCGCCGGCGGGGCACGGGGGCCGGCGGCCGCCACGCTCATCGGCGCCCCTGACCGAAGCTCTGCACCGGTGGCGCGACCGCCGCGAAGTCGCGTACGTCGCCACCCCCACGCTCGCCCTCGCGTCGGCGTCCCCCCACCCCACCGGGTGGCCCGGTGCCTCCCGCACCGCCGGGTCCGCGCGGGGCCCCGCCACCGCCGGCCCCGCCACCGCCGGCCCCGCCACCGCCGGCCCCGCCACCGCCGGCTCCGCCACCCCCGGCCGCGGCGACCGCCGGCACCCACGGCTCGGCGGGTTCGGCGTCGGCGAGCTCGTCGTGGCCGCCACCCTCGCTGCGAGCGGCGGCCGAGAGCGCCACGATCTCGGCGAGCTGGCTGTCCGCCGGCCCGAGGTCGAGGGGACGCAGCCGATCCACGACGACGTTGATCGCCCCCGCCGCCTTCGGATGCTTCTCGAGCCGCCCCTCGGCGAACACGAGCGGCTCGCCCCGCACGACGAGGCGGTCGCGCTCGTAGGCCTCGGGTGGGACGACGAAGTTGATCGTGCCGTGCTCGTCCTCGAGCAGCATGAAGACGATCCCGTTCGCGGTCGCCGGTCGCTGGCGGGCGACCACCAGGCCGCCGATCCGCACCCGCGCCCCGTGGCGCAGGCGCCGCAGGTCGGCGGAGCTGACGACGTCGGCGGGCAGGGCATCGCGGGCGAGCCCCATCGGGTGCGGCCCGGCGGTCAGCCCGGTCGTCGCGTAGTCGGCGACCATCCGCTCCCACGCCTGCAGGGGCGCGAGCGGCGGCGCGTCCGGGAGGTCGAGCGGCAACGCCAGCTGCGACCCGTCCCCGGCCTTGGCCGCCGGCGCGGCCATCCCCAGCCGCCACAGCGCGGTGCGTCGCGCCGATTCGGTCTGCGCGCCGATGAGCCCGTCGCAGGCGCCCGCCCAGGCCAGTACCGACAGCGCCTGGCGGCTGATGCCCGCCCGCGACGCCAGGTCGCCCAGCGAGCGGTAGGGCCCGGCCGCCTCGCGCTCCGCGACGACCGTGGCGACCTCAGCCGCCCGCGCCCCGTTGAGGTAGCCGAGGCCGATCCGCACCACGGCGCCCCCACCGTCCACGGACACGCCTGGGTCCTCGACGTGGCAGAGCACCTTCGAGGCGTTGACGTCGGGCGGACGGACCTCGATGCCCGTGCGCTGCGCCTCGTGGACGAGCGTGTCGGAGGGGTAGAAGCCCATCGGCTGCTCGTTGAGCAGCGCGGCCGTGAACTCGGGCTTGTAGTGCACCCGCAGCCAGGTCGACTGGTAGGCGAGCAGGCCGAACGCGGCGCCGTGGGCCTTGGGGAAGCCGAAGCCCGAGAAGCCTGCGACCATCTGGAAGACCCGCTCGGCCGTCTCGCGGTCCGCCCCGTGGGTCCTGGCCGCCCCCTCGACGAAGCGCGCGTGGTGCGCCTCCATCGCCGCGGCCGAGCGCTTGCGGCTCATCGCGCGCCGCAGTCCCTCCGCCTCCCCGGGCGTGAAGCCCGCGAAGGCCTGCGCGACCTCGATCACCTGGTCCTGGAAGATGATCGTCCCGAGCGTGTCCTTGAGCACCGGCTCCAGCGACGGGTGGTCGTAGGGGATCTTGAAGTGCGGGTTCGCGCGCAGCCGCTGCTTGCGGTCGATGTAGGGGTTCACCGCACCGCCGACGATCGGGCCCGGGCGCACGATCGCGACCTGGATCGTGAGGTCGTCGAGGTTCTCCGGCCGCGTGCGCAGCAGGGACGCCATCTGCGCGCGCGACTCGATCTGGAACACGCCCATCGTGTCGGCGGCCTGGATCGCCGTGTAGGTCGGCTTGTCGTCGTAGGGGATGCGCGAGAGGTCGATGCGCTCCGTGCGCACGCGGGCGATCTCCTCCACGCAGCGCTCGACCGCCGACAGCATCCCCAGCCCGAGCAGGTCGATCTTGAGGAACCCCGCGTCCGCGCAGGAGTCCTTGTCCCAGTGGCACATCTGCCGGCCGACCATCGCGGCCGGGACGAGCGGGACGCAGTCGATCAGCGGCCGCGTCGAGACGATCATCCCGCCCGGGTGCTGCGAGAGGTGACGCGGCAACCCGTAGGCCTCCTGCGCCAGGCCCGCCAGCCACCCCCAGCGGCCCTGCAACGCCCCAGACGCGCCGGCGGCCTGCGCCCCGGCGCCGGTGGGTGCGCCAGCGCCGGTGGGTGCGCCAGCGCCGGTGCCCATGGGCACGCCGCCGTGCAGGGCGCGCCCCGACCCATCGCCCGCCGGTCGCTCCCAGCCCTTGTCGCCGTGGTTGGCCGCGCTGCGGGCGGTGCGCGCCAGCCGCGCGTTCGTGTCGCCGTAGGCGTCGTGGAAGCCGCCGGAGTCCGCGAAGGAGGACCCCTGCTGCATCGTCGTGTCCGGCCCGCCGAAGCGCGTGCGAGCGACGGCGCCCATCTGCGCCGGGGTGGAGCGGCTCTCCGCGCGCTTGGCCCGCCCCTCCTGCATGGCACGCCGCCCGGCCTCCGCCGTCCACGGCGGTGGCCCCGCCGGTGACGGGCCGCCGTCGTCCGGGGGCGGCACCCAGCGGGAGGGCTTCGGCCGCGTCCCCGCGCCGCTCATCGCCGCGGCTGACGCGGCCTGCGCCGCCGCTCGCGCCCCGGCACCCGACGCGACGGCCCCGGACGGCGTGGCGGCCGGGGACGTCGCGTCGAGGCCGGTGTACGCGGCGGGGGCGTGGCCGGCTCCGGTGCCCGCGGCGCGGTTGGTCCCCGTGCCCTCGGCGGCCTCGGCGGCGGCGCCCAGCGCGAGCTCGACGTCCTCCTCCACCGACTGCGCCCAGGGCTCGGCGACCTTCGCGACGCGCTCGATCTCGCCCGGAGGAAGGCCGAGCGCCTTGCCGATCTCGCGGATCGCCCCGCGCGAGCGGTAGGTCGGGAACGCCGCGACGAGAGCCGAGTGGTCGGCCCCGTAGCGCTCGTGCACGCGCGGGATCAGCACCTCGCGAACGTCGCGCGGGAAGTCGAGGTCGATGTCGGGCAGCGCCGTGATGTCCTCGTTGAGGAAGCGCCCGAGGAACAGCTCGTTCTCGATCGGGTCGACGTGCGAGAGCCCCGTGAGGTAGCAGACGATCGAGGACACGGAGGACCCGCGGCCGCGGCCGGGCGGCAGCATGCCGCGGGCCGTCGACGGGCCCCGCACCTCGACCGCGACCTCCCGTGCGAGCTCGAGCAGGTCGGCATGGAGCACGAAGAACCCCGACAGGCCGAGCGCGCGGATCACGCGCAGCTCCTCGTTGAGGCGCGCGTGCGCGTCGCCGCGCAGCTTGTGCCCTTCCGGGTAGCGCACCCCGAACGCCGCCCAGCAGCGCTCGGCCAGCTCGCGGTCGGCGTCCGCGTCGTCGGCGCCCGGGTAGCGGTAGCCGAGGTCTGACCCCAGGTCGAAGCGCAGGCGCTCGGCCAGGCGCTCCGTCTCGGCCACCGCGTCGGGGTGGTCGGCGAAGCGCGCGGCCATCGCCCTCGCCGAGGCCAGCACGTGGGTGTGGTTGCCCCGCCGCATCGGCTCGGACGCGTCGAGCGTGGCGTGCTCGCGGATCGCCACGAAGGCGTCCTGGAGCCGGCCGCGCGCACGTGAATGGGCGTGGACGTTGCCCGTCGCCACGCACGGCACCCCGAGCCTGCCGGCCAGGGCGGAGAGCCCGCGGTTGAGTGCCCGGTCGTGGCGCAGGAACGGGCGTTGGAGCTCGATCCGGAAGCCGTCGGGCCCGAAGGCGTCCAGCAACCGGCGCGCCGACGGCTCGTCCCGCACGCCCTGACGCGCGCAGCCCGACAGGCAGACGAGGCCCTCGGCGCGCTCGAGCACGTCGGTCAGCGGCACGGACGGGGCGACGATCACGCGTCCCCCGTCCGGCGCTCGCGTGTGCTTGTGCGCCCGGGTGAGCAGATGGCAGAGGTTGCGCCAGCCGCGCGCGTCCTGCACCAGCAGCGTGAGGTGGCGTGTGCCGGTGCCGTGCTTGTCGCCCACCGGATCGGTCACGTCGATCTCGGCGCCGTGGATGGCGCGCAGGCCGAGCGAACGTGCCGCCTGCTCGTGCTCCATCGAGCCGAAGACGCCGTTGTGGTCGGTCAGCGCGAGGGTGTCGTAGCCGAGCTTCGCTGCCGTGGCCACGAGCTCCTCCGGCAGGGAGGCGCCGTCCAGGAACGAGTAGGCGGAGTGGCAGTGGAGCTCGACGTACGACACGAACGCATGTTCGCATCGTCGGCGGACGGACGCGCCGACCGGACGCGCCGGCGCTCCTAGCTGCGCTCGAGCCGCTCGCGTAGCGCGGGGAGGTTCAGCTCCGCGCGCTTGGGGAACTTCGGATCGATCTCGCGCAGGGCCTCCAGCACGAGCTGGCCGACGGCCCACATCCGGTACCACTTGCGATCCGCGGGCACGACGTACCAGGGCGCCCACGGCGTGCTGCAGCGCTCGAGGACCTCCTCGTAGGCCGTCATGTACTCCGGCCAGCGCTCGCGATCCTCGATGTCTGAGTCGTCGAACTTCCAGCGCTTGTCCGGACGATCCAGGCGCCGGAGCTGACGCTCGAGCTGGTAGTCGCGGGAGATGTGCAAGAAGACCTTGACGATCGTGACGCCATCCTCGGCGAGCTGGTGCTCGAAGGCGTTGATCTCGTCGAAGCGCGGGCGCCAGACCTCCTCAGGCTCGAGCCCGCGGGCGCGCACCGCGACGATGTCCTCGTAGTGGGAGCGGTCGAAGACCCCCACGACCCCGGGCTCGGGCAGCTCCTTCGTGATCCGCCAGAGGTAGTGGTGGGCGCGCTCCTCCTCCGTCGGCGCCTCGAAGCCCTTCGCGTGCAGCCACTTCGGGTTCATGCCGCCGAGCCCGCGCTTTACCACGCCGTCCTTGCCCGACGTGTCCATGCCCTGCAGGACCAGCAGCAGGCGCCGGCGGGAGCCGTCCTCCTCGGCCTCCGCCCACAGGCGCTCCTGCAGGTCGGCGAGCTCCTTGCCCATGTCCTCGCGCGCTGCGGCCGCCGCCTTCTTGCCCTTCGGTCCGCCGGGCTTGCCGTGGGTGTCGATCGTGGACAGATCGACGGGGCCGGGCGGGACGACGAGGCGCTCGCGCAGGGAGGTCTTGGCCATGGTCTGAGGATCCGTACCCTCACGCCCGCTGCCCGAACCAGCCGCCCGCCTCGAGGTCGCGGAAGACGACGAGCATGCGGCCGTCCTCCGTGACGATCTCCCAGTAGCGCCGCCGCAGCGGAACCTCCGACCACCAGCGGTCCTCCACCAGCCACGACTCGCGCACCGCCTCCACCCCGCGGCCGTCCACGCTCAGCGGCCGCCCCTGCGGGCCGGTGCGCACCCGGACGGGCGCCGGGACGTTGAGGCGCTTGGGCCCGGCCATCAGCCGGTCACGTCTCCCACGGCGCGAGCACGAGCCGGCGCTCGGGCACCCGTGAATCGGGGTCGACGGCCAGCACCCGCAGCGCCGCCTCGGGGCCGGCGGCCGCGCGGGTCTGGCGGATCGCCTCCCGCAGCCGGGCGGCACGGGCCGTCGCCGGCTCCGTCAGCAGCGCGCCCTGCGCACCCGCGGGCGGACCGAAGCCCTCCGCGCGCAGCTTGAGCACCTCGGCCGGGGCCGGCAGGGTGGCGAGACGGGGAGCGAGGACGAGGCGCATCCGCCGGGCGTCGGCCAGCGGCTCGCGGAAGACCATCCGCTCGCGCCACGTCCCGCCCTCGACCAGCCGCGCGGAGATGACGGCGCTGCGCAGCGCCCGGCCACGCCGCTCGCGCCGGGCCAGCAGCCGATCGATCAACAGGCCGAGGCCCTGCTCCAGCTGGGGACCGGAGGCCGCCTCGGGCAGCTCCAGCCGCTCCTCCAGGCGCTCGACGGGCGCCCGCGGGCGCAGCGGCGTGTCGCGCCCGAGCGCGAGATCGCGCGCCCGCAGGCCCGTCGTGCCGAAGCGGTCGGCCGTCGCGGCGCGCGGCAGCTTCGCGAGGTCCCCGAGGGTCCGGATGCCGAGGCGCTCCAGCGGCTCCACCAGCGTGGCGAGCCGGACGTCGGCGTCCTCCGGGCGCCCGGCTGCCAGCTCGCCGAGCAGGGCGACCGGCAGGCCCGCCAGCGCACCGCGCAGGCCCTTCTCCGCGAAGATCTCCACGCGCCGCGGGCGCGCCCGGGCGGCTGCGGCCAGCGCCGCGAAGCGCGTCGGCGCCGCACCGATGCGCGCGGGTCGGCGCGCGGCTCGGCGCGCCTCCCCCACGACGCCGTCGAACCCCCCGTGCACGTGGCGCAGCGTGTGCGCGTCGAAGAAGGCCAGGCCGGGGCGGCCGCTCTCGACGGACGCGCCGATCCCCTCCAAGGCGGTCAGCAGCCGGTCGTGCGCGTCGGCGACACCCGCAGGATCGGGCGCCACGAGCCGCAGCCCTGGACAGCGTGCAAGCGCCTCCCCCAGCCGCATGCCGCCGCGGACGCCGAACGCCTCGGCCGCGGCCGACACCTCCCCCACCACCGGCTCCCGCCCCGCCTCGGGTGCCAGAGCCAGTGGCGCCTGCAGCTGGGCGTCACGGCCCGCGGCGACCGTGAGCTCGAAGCGCGGCAGTTGGAGAGCGACGATCATGCGAACGCATGTTCGCATGAGAAGCGGACGGCAGCCCGGTCCTTGACGCCGTGACTAGTTAGCGATATATCTTTGACGTGTCGTGACAATCTTCGAAAGGACGACGACATGACCGGTGCACACGCGCACCACCACGGCGGCTTCGGCCGCAGCTGCCGGCCGGACTGGCGCGAGGCCATGGCCCTCCGGGCAATGGCCGGACGCGGCCCCGGGGGCGACGGCCCGCGCGGCCGCGGCTTCTCCCCCGAGGGCCGGGGCGAGTTCCCCGGCGGCCCACCCTGGGGTGGCCACGGCGGCTTCGGCCGCGGCGGCCGCCGGCGCCGGATGCGCCGGGGCGACGTCCGCGCCGCCCTCCTGGTGCTCCTCGCCGAGGAGCCCCGCAACGGCTACGGCCTCATGCAGGAGATCGAGGCCCGGTCCGAGGGCGCCTGGCGCCCGAGCCCCGGCTCGGTCTACCCCGCGCTCGCGCAGCTGGAGGACGAGGGCCTGGTCGGCGCCGAGGAGACGGACGGCCGCAAGGCCTTCTCGCTCACGGCCGCGGGCACGACCTACGTCGACGAGCACCGCGAGGAGCTCGGCGAGCCCTGGAAGCAGGCCGGCGAGCACGTCGGCGAGGAGCGGCTCGGCATGCGCAACCTCGTCTGGCAGCTCGGCGCCGCGGCCATGCAGGTCGGCTCGGCGGGCACGGACGCCCAGGTCGCCCAGGCCCGCGAGATCCTCACCGGCGCGCGCAGGGCGCTGTACCGCCTGCTCGCGGAGGACGACGTCGACCCCACGCCCGAGGAGGACGGTCCCGCCGCCGCGTAGGACCTGTCAACGAGCTCCGAAGCGCCGCTCGCCGGCTCCGGTGCTCGCTGGACACGCCATGACGCGTCCGGTGGGCGCCGGCCGGGAGGGGGCGCGGCGCGGCGCGGCGCGCGGTGCCCCGCCGGCAGCCCACGTAGAACGAGCCCCGCCGAAGCGGGGCTCGTCCCGTAGCAGGCCTGTAAGCCGGATCCTGTCGAGAGCAGCCATCCATCTGAGCGGCCAACCTGGACCTCGGCGGGCAGCCTCCAAGCGGTCCTGCTCGGCCTTGCACCAGGTGGGGTTTGCCTTGCGCGCCGCGTCACCGCGGCGCCGGTGCGCTCTTACCGCACCATTTCACCCTTGCCGGGCCACGCGAGCGTGGCCTTGGGCGGTGTCATTTCTGTGGCACTGTCCCGCGGGTTTCCCCGGGTCGGCGTTACCGACCACCTCGCCCTTCGGTGTCCGGACTTTCCTCGAAGCCCCCTTGCGACGGCCCCGCGGCTGCTCAGCCTGCGAACCGGACGGTAGCTAGGTTCCTGGCCCGAGTCGAGCGAGGAAGGGTCAAGCGTGCGCGTAGCGGTCATTGGTGGCGGTCTGATGGGATCGGGGATCGCGGAGGTCTGCATCCGAAGCGGTGTGGACACGACCGTGGTGGAGGACGGCGCCGAGCGCGTCGAGAAGACGAAGGGCGCCATCGAGGGCTCGCTGGACCGAGCCGTCCGGCGGGGCAAGCTCGCCGAGGACGACCGCAACGCCGCCGTGGAGCGCCTCGCGGTCACCGAGCGGCTGGAGGACATCGAGGGCGCCGACGCCGCCATCGAGGCGATCGTCGAGGACGAGGCCGCCAAGAAGGCGCTGTTCCGGCGCCTGGACGAGCTGCTGCCCGACGCGCAGTGGCTGGCGTCGAACACGTCGTCGGTGCCGATCATGAAGCTCGCCGGCGAGACGTCGCACCCGGGCCGCGTGCTCGGGCTGCACTTCTTCAACCCGGTCCCGGTGCTCAACCTGGTCGAGATCGTCAAGTCGATCATGACCACGCCCGAGACGCTCGAGTCCGCCCGGGCGTTCGCCCAGGACACCTTGGGCAAGACGCCGATCTCCTCCCAGGACCGCGCCGGCTTCATCGTCAACGCGCTGCTGATCCCCTACATCGTCTCGGCGATCCGCATGTTCGAGAGCGGCTTCGCCTCACGCGAGGACATCGACGAGGGCATGGTGCTCGGCTGCGCCCACCCGATGGGCCCCCTGCAGCTCGCCGACCTCATCGGCCTCGACACGACGCTGGCGGTGTGCACGTCGCTCTACGAGGAGTTCCGCGACCCGGCGTCCGTCGCCCCCGCGTTGCTGAACCGGATGGTCGAGGCCGGGCTGCTCGGCCGCAAGTCCGGCCGCGGCTTCTACGACTACTCCTCCTAGACCGACCGCGGCGGACCTACTCGAACCCCGTGCCGCAGTCGTCGCAGCGCCCGGCGCCTGCGGCGCCCGCGGCGGTCGGCCGCGGCCGCACGGCACCGCCGCAGAACAGACACGTGGCCTGACGGCCCGACGCGACGGTCGCGAACAGGTCGCCGACGACGGTGTCCAGCGTGCGGACGGGCGCGGCCACGGGGGCGGGCCGCAGCCGCGCCGCCGGGGCCACGCCGGCAAGGGGCGTGGGCGCAACGGCGGCGAGGGCGGCCGGCGCCGACTCCGGCGCGACGGGCACGGCCACCGCGCCGTCGGGCACGGCGAACAGCCGCGGCTGACGGCGCCCTGTGCGCGTCTCGTGATCGAGCGCGAGGGCGCCCATCAGGCCACCTGCCGGAAGACGCCGACGACCCGTCCGAGCACCTGCACCTCGCGCGAGCGAATCGGCTCCATCGTCACGTTCTCGGGCTGCAGGCGGATGTGGTCGTCCTCCTTGAAGAAGCGCTTGACCGTCGCCTCCTCCCCCACGAGCGCGACGATGATCTCCCCGTCGACCGCGGTGTCCTGTGGCTTCACGACCACGTAGTCGTCCGGGAGGATGCCCGCGTCCTTCATCGAGTCGCCCCGGATGCGCAGCACGTACTGCCCGTCGGCGCCTCCGGCCAGCGGCGGCACCTCGACGTACTCCTCGATGTTCTCCTCCGCGAGGATCGGCTGGCCGGCGGCGACGTTGCCGACGATCGGCAGCCCCGTGCCGCCCACGACGGAGCGGATCGCGTCCGACGCCGCGGCCGCCGCGCGGTCGAGCAGCTCGATGGCCCGTGGCTTCGACGGGTCCCGCCGCAGCAGGCCGGCCTTCTCGAGGTTCGCCAGGTGGGCATGCACCGTCGAGGACGACGCCAGCCCCACCGCCTTGCCGATGTCGCGCACCGTCGGCGGATAGCCGTACTTCGCCGAGTACTTGCGGATGAAGTCGTAGATCTCCTGCTGGCGCTTCGTCAGCTCTTTGCCGATGTCCATCGGGCTCGCACCTTCCCTGATCTTTGAGTCGAACACTTGTTCGCAAAGCTAGCGGGCCCGTCAGACGGAAGCAAGGCGCTAGGCTCCCGGTCGCCGCGCGGCCGTGGCGGAATTGGTAGACGCGCAGCGTTGAGGGCGCTGTGGGCGAAAGCTCGTGGTGGTTCGAGTCCACTCGGCCGCATCGGTTTCGACGGCCCCCGGGAACGGGGGCCGTCGTGCGTTTGCGACACCAAGCGGTCCGGTCACTGACGCTGTGTCAGCACGGCGTGTCGATTCCGTTCCGAGCCCCCGCCGGCCGGGGTACGCCGACTCAAGACGGGAAGTCGGCGATCCACGGGAGGGACTCCGAATGCATCTCGCAGACGACCAGGAACCGGCCACGGCCGAGATCGGTGTGGCCACGGGCTCGAAGCGCCGAGGGACGTTCGCCTTCACGGCGCAGCATCAGCTCCTCGCGGCACTCGGGCGGGAGACGTACGCCTTCATGTGCCTGCGCTGGGAGGCGCTGTGGCTCTACGGCGAGCTGACGGCCGCCGGCGACCAGGAGGCTCGGCGGCTCGGGCGTTGCAGTGCGGGTGTGGTGGCGCTGCGTCTGCAGACGGCCGTGGCCGAGGTCCCCCTCGCCGAGCCGGTGCGCGAGGAGCTGCTCGCCTGGGTGAACGCCTTCGCGGCCGGCTGCGAGTTGCACGAGGACGTGCTGCGCGCCCATCCCGACGCGGACTGCCTGTGGTCGCTGCCGGCCGACGCGCCCGATCGGCTCACGCTCGCCGACCGCCCGGACGACCTGCTCGGCTACGCGCACCGCTTCGAGGCCATCGCGCTCGAGGGCGCGAACCTGCGGCGCCTCGTCTCCTCGGCCGCCGCCTAGGAGGCCAGGGCCAGCGCGCGCCGATCGCCCGCGAAGCCGCGGCCGACGTCGACGAGCACCTCGAGCATCGCCGCGACGGCGGGCGAGCGGTACCCGCCTGCGAGCGTCCCGGCGGTGATCAGGCGGCTGAACGGCGCCGGCGCGATCGAGCGGATCACGACGTCGTCTCGCACCGTGATGAGCGCGAGGTCGGGGATGAAGCACACGCCCATGCCCGCGGCGACGAACCCCTGGTTGGCCAGGTAGTCGTCGGTGTGGAAGGAGACCTCGGGCTCGAAGCCCGCCTCACGGCAGGCGCGGTGGAAGATCTGGTTGTCCGGGCAGGAGGAGCCGTCGGCGCCGAAGACCCACTTCTCCCCCGCGAGGTCGCCGAGTCGCAGGTGCGGGCGGTGGGCGTGCGGGTGGTCGACGGGAAGGCAGACGAACATCGGGTCGTCGAGCACGACGACGCGGTCGATGCCGTCCTCCGGCGCCGGGTCCCACGGCTTCTCGATCAGCAGCGCGACGTCGATCTCCCCCGCGCGCAGGCCGTCCAGCGCCTCGGGGCGCTCGACGGGGCACAGGGACAGGTCGACATCCGGGTAGGCGGCGCGGAAGGCCGCGATCGCCCGTGGCATGATCGTCGCGCCGCCCGACGCGAACGAGCCGATCCGGATGCGGCCCCCGCGGATGCCGGCGATGGCCTCGAGCTCGGCCTCGGCGTCGGCGAGCCGGGCGAGGATGACCTCCGTGTGGCGGACGAGCGCACTGCCGCCCTCGGTGAGGCGGACGCCACGCGCGGAGCGCTCGACGAGCCTGGTCCCCGCCTCGCGTTCGAGCGCGGCGATCTGCTGGGAGACGGCGGACTGCGTGAAGTGCAGCGCGTCGGCGGCCGCGGAGAAGGACCCCCGCGCGGCGACCTCGCGGAGCACCCGGAGACGACGGACGTCGAGCATCACCCCAGCTTATACCCAACCCGAGCGGATGTCATTTGTGCTTACGGCCCTGCGGGGGAACACTTCCCCCATGACCTCCTTCACCATCCGCCCCGCCACCGCCACCGACGAGCCCCGCCTGCGCCGCCTCGCCGCCCTCGACTCCCAGGCCCTCCCCCACGGCGAGCTGCTCGTCGGCGTCGTCGCCGGCGAGATCCAGGCGGCCTACGACCCCGCCAGCCGCCGCGCCGTCGCCAACCCGTTCGTCCGCACCGCCGAGCTCGTCGAGGTGCTGGCGGTTGCTGAGGAGCGCCCCGCCGCGCGGCAGACCTCGATCCGCGCGGCCCGGGGGCTCGCGCTCACCTGACCCCTGCCGCGCCCGGACCGGTCCCGGCACGGCCGCGATCGCCATCATGGGGCCATGAGCACCCGCGCCGTCGCCGATCCCCCCGAGCGCGCGAAGGACCCCATGCCGCTGCTGGGCATCGACCACCTCGAGCTCTACGTCGGCAACGCCGCCCAGGCCGCCTTCTTCCTCCGCCGCGCGTTCGGCTTCCGCCGCGTCGCCTACGCCGGGCTCGAGACCGGCGTCCGCGACCGCGTCTCGCACGTGCTGCGCCAGGGACGCATCACCCTCGTCGTCACGGGCGCGCTCCACTCGGACTCCCCCATCGCCGCCCATCACCATCGCCACGGGGACGGGATCAAGGTGATCGCGCTGTCGGTCCCCGATGCGGCGCACGCCTACGCCCACGCGATCGCCCAGGGCGCGACCGGCATCGCGACGCCGCAGGAGACCGAGGACGAGCACGGCCGCGTCACGGTCGCGTCGATCGCCGCCTACGGGGACACGGTGCACACCTTCGTCGAGCGCGCCGACTACGCCGGCGCCTTCCTTCCCGGCTACGCCCCGCGGGAGGACGACGCCCCCGACGCGGGCCTGCTGACGCTCGACCACGTCGTCGGCAACGTCGAGCTCGGCCGCATGGACGAGTGGGTCGGCTTCTACGAGCGCGTCTTCGGCATGACGGAGATGAACCGCTTCTCCGACGAGGACATCTCGACGGAGTACTCCGCCCTCATGTCGAAGGTCGTCTCGGACGGGTCGGGGCGGGTGAAGTTCCCCATCAACGAGCCCGCCGAGGGCAAGCGCAAGTCCCAGATCGACGAGTACATCGACTACTACGAGGGTGCCGGCGCGCAGCACCTGGCGGTCACCACGCGCGACATCGTCGGCACCGTGGAGGCGCTGCAGGCGCGCGGCGTCGAGTTCCTGCGCACCCCCGAGTCCTACTACGACGAGGCACCCGAGCGGGTGGGCGAGATCGCCGAGGACTTCGCGGACCTGCGTCGGCTGGGGATCCTGGTCGACCGCGACGACGAGGGCTACCTGCTGCAGATCTTCACCACGCCGATCGGCGACCGGCCGACCGTCTTCTTCGAGGTGATCGAGCGACACGGCGCGCGCGGCTTCGGGGACGGGAACTTCAAGGCGCTGTTCGAGGCGATCGAGCGCGAGCAGTCCAGGCGCGGCAACCTCTGACCTCTGGCTCGGTACGGTCACGGGCATGGATGGCTTCGACTGGCACGACGGCGACCGGGCGGTCTTCTTCGGCCGCGGGCGCGTGGCCGAGGCGGAGGACCTGCTCGGCGGCCACGGCTTCACGCTGCTGACGACCCCGCGCGCGCTGCGCGGGCTCCCCCGGGTCGCGGAGGCGGCGCAGACGGTGATCGACGTCCCGCCGGGCAACGTCGACGCCCTCGCGGCGCAGATCCTCTCCGACGGGGTCGAGGGCGACCGGATCGTGGGGCTGGGCGGGGGCCGGGTCATCGACGTGGCCAAGGCGGTCGCGGCGGCGCTGCGCATCGACCGGCGCGAGGTGCGGGCGATGGCGATCCCGACGACGCTGTCGGGTGCCGAGATGACCTGGGTGCACCGCCACGCCGAGGGCATCCCCGGCGACACGCCGCGGCAGCGGCCGTCCGTGGTCATCAACGACCCGGCGCTGTCGGCGTCCCAGCCCGAGCACGAGCTCGCGGCCTCCAGCCTCAACGCGCTCGGCCACGTCGCCGAGGCGCAGGTGACCACCCGCGCGAACCCCGTCGCGACGCTGACCGCCCTCGAGGCCGCCCGCCGGATCGCTCGTGGCTGGGACGGGGCCTCGCCCGACCGTGACCAGCTCGCGCTCGCGTCCCTGCTGGCCGGGAGCGCGATCGACTCCGCCTGGTACGGCCTCCACCATGTGCTCGCGCAGACGCTCGTGCGCGGTGCGGGACTGGCCCACGGCGCGGCCAACGCGGTGCTGCTGCCGCATACCCTCGGCGCACTCGCGTGGCGCTTCCAGGAGGCCAACTGGCGCCTCGGCGAGGCGCTGGAGGCGGACCCCGCGACCTTCGCCGCCGGCCTGTGCGCCCGCACGAGCGCGACGGCGCTGTCGGAGCTCGGGGTCGACCGCGAGACGCTCGGGCGGTGCGCCGAGGCGGCCGCCGGGCGGCCCGAGCTCGACCTCACGCCCCCGCGTGCGGCGCAGGCCGAGCTGCTGGCGCTCTACGAGCAGGCGCTCTGACCGGCGACCGGGTGCCGGACCGGGGCCCGCGCGAGACCTCGTCCCCGACGGAGCTCGCGCGCGCAGGCGTCGCAGCGCTGGGCGACCCGGGCCAGGCGCTGGCGGTGTGGGAGCGGCGGCTCGGTCCCGGGGGCGCGGCCGTCGAGGAGCGCGTGACCGTGACGGCCGTGGCGGAGGGCCGGGCGGCATCGGCGGCGGCTCGCGACGCCTCCGTCGACGGGGTGCGGCGGGCGGCACGGGCGGCGGGGCTGCACGCGCGGCGGATGCGCGCGCTGCCGGCGCCGGAGCTGCCTCGCGCAGCGGAGGTCGATGGGGGTCGGCCGGCGTGCGAGGCCCTGGCTGAGGCGCACCCGGCCGAGCTGGACTCCGCGGTCCGGGCCGCCGTCGGGCCGGGGGTCGCCGTGACGTGGTCCGCCGGGCTGGCGCGGGTGGCGGTGGTGTCCTCGACCGGCGTGGACGTGGCCGAGGCGCGATCGTTCGTGCGCGTGACGGTTCGGGGCGAGGCCGCGGACGGGCGCTCGGCCGTGGTGACGCGGGGCGGGGACGGGCGCGGCGCCCGCGCGGACGCCGGTCCGCCGGCGCGCCGCGCCGACGTCGCCGCGGTCTCGGCCGATCTCGCGGCCCTTGCCGCCGCCGAGGTGCGCGGGCTCCTGGGGGTTCCGCACGTTGACGACGGCATCGGTACTCAAGGTGCGGAACCCGGAGCGGGCAGCGCGCTCGCCGCGGTCGTTGGCGCCCAGCGCGAGGACGCCCCCGCACCCGGGCGTGTGGCCGCCGTGCTCGGCCCGGAGGCCGTCGCAGTCGTGCTGGACGCCCTGCGGTCGGACCTCGGGGTCGGGCTCGCGTTGGGCGACGGGCCGTTCGCGGTCCGCGCCGGGACCCCGATCGCCGCCCCCGCGATCACGCTCGTCGACGACCCGGCCATCCTCCCCCGCTCCTACGACGCGGAGGGCGTGCCCCGGCAGCGCACGCCGCTGATCGGCGACGGCGTCGTCGTGGGCGGGGTGCGCGACAGCGCCGCCGCCGCACGGACCGGCGCGCCCAGCACCGGGCACGCCACACGGCCGCTGACGCTCGCGCCCCAGCCCGAGCACCTCGTGCTCGCGACGGGGGGCGCCCACGACGTCGCCGCGCTGTGCGAGGCCCTCGGCGACGGGCTCTACCTCCCTGCCCTGGCCACCGCGTACCAGCCCGGCGCCGACGGAGCGCGCATCCACGCCGCGCCCGGCGCGGCGCTCGTCCGCGGCGGGGTCCCCGTCGGCGGGCTCGTCGGCCTGCGTGTGGCGGTCGACGCCCTCGCCGTCCTGCGTCACACGCACGCACTCACCGCGACCGCCCGCCTCGTCCCCCTGCGCGGGCACTGCCCGGGTGGGATCGGCGCGGCGCTCGTCCCGGCGCTGCTGGCCACCGCCGGCATCAGGGTGGGGCACGTCGAGCGTGCATAGCCACCAGAACGTGACGGGGGGGATCGTGCTCGCGGGTGGGCGCTCCGCGCGCATGGGCCGGGACAAGGCCACGCTCGACTGGCACGGGACGCCGCTCGTCGTCCATGTCGCCCGGGTCCTCGCCGCGCTGACCGGCCACGGACCGGTGGTCGTCGTGCACCGTCCCGGCCAGGCGCTGCCGGTGCTCGAGGACGCCGAGCTCGCCGCGGACCCCGAGCCCGACCGCGGCCCCCTGATGGGCCTGCGGGCCGGCCTGGAGGCGCTCCGCGGCCGCGCTGAGCTCGCGCTGGTCGCGGCGACGGACCAGCCGTTCCTCACGGCGGCCGTCTTCACCCCGCTGCTCGCCGTCGCGGCGGGAGCGGACGCCGCGGCGTGGACCACGCAGGAGCGTCCGCAGCCGCTGGGCGCCGTCTACCGGGTGGACGCCGCCGCTGTGGCGGCGCACACCGGCCTGGCGACCGGCGACGCGAGCCTGCAGCGCCTGCTCAGGACCCTCGGAGCGCCGACGCTCGAGGCCGACGCGGCGATCACCGCCGCGCTCGCCGGCCTCGACACCCCCGCGGCCTACGCCGCGGCGCTCAGTCGATCTTGAGCAGCACGATCGTGTTCAGCACGAACACGACGGCGAAGATGACGGTCCACCGGGTCAGGTTGCGCTCCATCAGGGAGCCACCCGAGGCGCCGCCGGCGACGCCCACGCCGAAGGCGCCGGACATGCCGGCGTCCTTGCCCGAATGGAGGAGGATCGTGAAGATCAACCCGGCGGCGATGAAGACCTGCAGGACGCTGAGGACGGTGAACATCAGGCGCCGATCCTAGCCGACGGCGCCCGCTCGACGCTGCTCTCCGCACGGCCGTCGAGCTCGTCGAGCGCCTTGAGGACCTCGATCGCCTCCGCCCGCAGGCCGCGGTCGATCACCCGCCAGTCCGCCTTGGAGGTCTTGCCCATCCGGTGGTCGAGCTCGGCGTCGCGGATCTCGCGGTACTTGGCCTCCTTGCGGGCCTCGAGGTCGTCGCGCTCGGCGGCGTGCTCGGACTCCGCGCGCAGCCGGAAGCCGGGCCGCATCGGCGCCAGGACGAACCACAGGACCACCGCGGCGACCCCCACCACGACCAGCGCGCCGAGCATGGCTAGGCCTTGGTGGTCGTCGTCAGCTCACGGGCCAGGCGTGCCGCGTAGCCGGCCGTGACCATGCGCGCGCCGCGCGGCTGCGGCCACAGCGCGATCAGGCAGCCGGCGAACACGATGACCGCCCCGAGCCAGATCCAGGTGACGAGCGGCGAGACCAGGAAGCGGAACGTCGCGGGCGGCGGGTCGCGCAGGTAGCGCTGCGTCAGGCCGTTCAGCGACTGGGCCAGCAGCACGTCTCGCTGCGCGCGCGGGAGCTTCGCGCCCGGGCCGGCGAAGACCTGGTCGCCCTGGCGGATGATCGGCCGCAGCGACGCGAGCGACGGCGTCACGACGGTCCATACGTCCTTGAGCGCGCCGGCCTTCAGGCCGACCTCGGAGGTGGACTCCCCCTCGAAGAACCGCGACACGGGCCCGAGCGTGTCGTCCTGCGTCGGGAAGTAGGACCGGAAGGTGTGCAGCGTGGTGACGGCCGCGCCGTCCCTGGTCACCTTCAGGTCGGCGCCGAAGTCGATCCGCTCGAGGCCGCCGTTGGAGGCCTGCACGACCTTCGAGGTCGGCTTGACGTAGTCGATCGTGTAGCCCCCGACGGTGGCGCTCTGCCCCGGCGAGAGGTCCGCGTAGCGGCTGGACTCGAACGTCGAGGAGGCGGCGATCCCGACGAACAGCGTGATCACCCCGACGTGGACGAGGTAGCCGCCGTAGCGCCGGCGGTTGCGGCGGATGAGCGAGACGAAGGCCGCGGGGATCGGCTCGCCGGCCATCGCCCGGCGGGCGCGGGTGCCGCGGATGAGCTCCTGGACGATCACGGCGAGCGAGAAGGCGGCGAAGACGAACAGGATCACCGACGTCACCTGCGTGATGGCGCTCACCAGCAGCGCCACGAGGCAGGCCAGCGCGGCGACCACCGGCCACACGAGCTGCTTGCGCAGGCTCGCGAGCGTCACGCGCCGCCAGGCCAGCACCGGGCCGAGGCCCGTCAGCAGCACGAGCAGCAGCGACGCCGGCACGATCGCCCGGTCGAACCAGGGCGGGCCGACGGAGGACTCCTGCCCCGTGACGGCCTCGGAGATGAGTGGGAAGAACGTCCCCCAGAACACGACGACGCACATCGCCACGAGGACGAGGTTGTTGAGCAGGAACACCGACTCGCGCGAGAAGACCGAGTCCAGCCGCGCCTCCGACTTCAGGTGCGCGCTGCGTGTCGTCACGAGCCACACCGAGCCGAGGATCATCGCGGCGATCAGGACGAGGAACGGGACGCCGAGGGTCGAGGCGCCGAAGGCGTGGATCGATTGGAGGATCCCCGAGCGCACGAGGAACGTGCCGAGGATCGCGAGCACGCCCGTGGCCAGGATCAGGGACACGTTCCAGGTCTTCAGCATCCCGCGCTTCTCCTGGATCATCACCGAATGGAGGAACGCGGTGCCGATGAGCCACGGCATCAGCGACGCGTTCTCCACCGGGTCCCAGGCCCAGTAGCCGCCCCAGCCGAGCTCGGTGTAGGACCAGCGGGCGCCGAGGACGATGCCGACGCCGAGGCAGAACCAGGCGGCGAGCGTGAACGGCCGGGTCGAGCGGATCCAGTCGGCGTTGAGCTTGCGCGTGACGAGCGCCGCGACCGCGAAGGCGAACGGGATCGTGAACAGCGTGTAGCCCGAGTACAGCATGGGCGGGTGGATCATCATCGACGGGTGCCGCAGGAGCGGGTTGAGCCCCGTCCCCTCGACGGGCACCGGCGAGAGGGCGCCGAACGGCGTCTCCATGAACACCAGCAGCCCGATGAAGAAGACGCCGAAGCCGCACAGCACGGCGGTCGCGTACGGCGTCAGCTCACGCAGCCGGTTGCGCGAGAGGTGCAGCATCAGGCTCGACCACAGGCCCAGCAGCGTCGCCCACAGCAGGAGGGATCCCTCCTGGGAGGACCACATCGCGGTCAGGCGATAGAAGAGCGGCGTCGTGGTCGACGAGTGCGTCGCCACGAGCTCCGACGAGAAGTCCGAGCGCAGGAACATCGACTCCAGCAGGACGAACGCCGCGACGAGCGTCAGCGCCATGCCGTAGACGCCGCGGCGGCCGGACACCACGAGCGCGCGGTCCCCGCGGCGCGCGCCGATCACGCTCGCTCCCGCGCCGTAGACGGCCGCGAGGAGCGCGATGACCAGCAGGAGCTTCCCGGCCGTCAGCATCGCGGCTCAGACCCCTAGGTCTGGGAGGGCTTCTTCTCTTGGAACTTCGACGGGCACTTCGTGATGAGGGAGTCGCGCTCGCCGACCCACATGTTCCCCTGCTTGCGCACGGTGACGATCACCTCGCGCCCCTCGCGGAACGGATCGGGCACCGCGCCGGAGTAGGAGACCGGGACGGACGTGTGGCCGTCGCGGTCGCGCACGCGGAACACGTTCGTGCTCCCCTTCTCGGTCCAGGAGCCCTTGGCGACCTTGCCCGTGAGCTCGTAGCGCTTGGCCGGGGCGGCCGACGCGATCAGCTGGCTGGGCGTCTTGGCCTCCGTGGAGGCCGTGAAGCTCGTGTAGACGAGGGCGGTGGCCAGGATGAGAGCCGCCGACAGGGCCACGACGAGGCGGACGGTGCGCTTGCGTGCTGGATCCATCGAGGAGCATTGTCGCAGAGGCGATGGATCGCTCGGTGCCCGGTCGGCGCCGACCGTGTCGGACGTCACGCCGCCCCTATTCTCACTGCCCGATGCGGGCGCGCCTCGTCCCCCTCGCCGTCGCCGCCGCGCTCACGCTCGGCGTCGGCGCCTGCGGCTCCGACGGGGGCCACGACGCGGCCGCCGCGACCAAGGGGGCCGCCGTCGACCGCTTCGACGGCGACGCCGCCTGGAGGCTGACGGAGCTGCAGGTGCGCCACGGCCAGCGCCCCGCGGGAAGCCCGCAGCTGCGCCGCCTCGCCGTCCGCCTCAAGCGCGCACTGCCGGCGGGGCGCTTCGAGGCGGTCCCCGGGCAGCCCGGGCTGCGCAACGTGGTGGCCACGCTGGCGGGGACCAGGCCCGCGCTGGTGATCGGCGCCCACTACGACACGCTCGTGAAGCCCAAGGGCTTCGTCGGGGCCAACAACGGCGCGGCGGGCTCGGCGATCGTCGTGCACGCCGCCCGGGCGCTCGCCTCCTCGCGGCCGCAGGGCGGACCGGAGCTGCGCTTCGTCCTCTTCGACGGGGAGGAGCCTCCAGCCGGCCTTCCGGAGGAGCAGGCGGACTTCTACGGGACGGGCCTGCGCGGCTCGCGGGCCTACGTCGACCGCCACAAGGAGGACGTCGGTGCGATGGTGCTGCTCGACTACGTCGCCGGCAAGGGCCTGAGCCTCCCCCGCGAGGGGACGTCGGACGAGGCGCTGTGGGCCCGGCTGCGCGCGGCGGCCAAGGCCGTGGGCGCCGGCCGCTACTTCCCCGAGGGGACGGGCGTGTCGATCACCGACGACCACACGCCGTTCCTGCGGGCGGGGATCCCGGCCGTCGACCTGATCGACTGGAGCTACCCCGGGCACTCGCTGCGCGACGGGATGGACCTGCTGTCCGCGCCCGCGCTGGACGCCGTGGGCGAGACGGTCGTGCAGCTCGCCCGGACGCTGCGACCGGGCTAGCGGCCGGACCCGCCACGCGATAACGAGAACGCGTCTCATCAGGCGGTAGGCTGGCTGCCGGTGCTCGACGCGTTCTCCTTCCCCTTCATGCAGCGCGGCGCGGCCGAGGTGCTGGTCCTCGCCGTCGCGGCGGGCGTCATCGGCACCTGGGTCGTCCTGCGCGGCCTGGCCTTCTTCTCCCACGCCGTCGGGACGGCGGCCTTCCCCGGTCTCGTGCTCGCCGACGGCCTCGGCTTCTCCGCGCACCTCGGCGCGGGCGCGACGGCCGCGCTCGTGGCGGCGGGCGTGGGCCTGCTCGCACGCCGCGACCGCGAGCACGACGACTCGATCACCGCCCTGGTGCTCGTCGCGGCCCTCGTCGCTGGGGTCGTGCTCGCGTCCGACGTGTTCCGGTCCGGGGCCAACGTCGACACGCTCCTGTTCGGCAGCCTCCTCACCATCGACGGCGCCGACATCGCCTGGGCCGGCGGTGCCGCCGCCGCCGTCCTCGCCGCGTCCGCCCTCCTCGGCCGGCGCTGGACCGCGACGGGCTTCGATCCCGCCTCCGCGCGCGCGCTCGGCGCGGGCTCGGCCTGGACGGACGCGGTGCTGCTCGCGCTCGTCGCCCTCGTCGCCGTCGTCGCCCTGTCGGCCGTCGGCGCCCTGCTGGCCTCGGCGCTGATCGTCGTCCCGGCCGTCACGACCCGGCTCGTGGTCAGCCGCATGCGCCGCTGGCAGCTCGCCACGATCGGCCTCGCCGCCGCCGAGGGCCTCGGCGGCCTGTACCTGGCCTTCGTCTTCAACGCGCCTCCCGGCGCCACCATCGCGGTGCTCGGCGGCGCGGTCTTCACCCTCGTCGCGCTGGGCCGCCGGCGCCGCGGCCGGATCGCCCTGGCCGGCGCCGCCGCCGCGCTGGGGGTGGCCGGTTGCGGCGGCGGCGGCGCGGCGGACGGGAAGCTCACCGTGGTCGCCACGACGACGCAGGTGGCGGACTTCGCGCGGGCCGTCGGGGGCGACCGCGCCGAGGTCCACGCCGTCCTGGCCCCCAACACCGACCCGCACGACTACGAGCCGCGGCCCGACGACGTCAGGGCGACGGCCGAGGCCGCGGTCGTCCTCGCCAGCGGCGACGGCCTGGACGCGTGGATCGGCGACGTCGTCCGCCAGTCCGGTGCCGACACGGGGGTCACCGACCTCGCCCGCAGCGCCGTCGCGCGCGTCCCCGGCGCGGGGGACGAGCCCGTCGATCCGCACTGGTGGCACGATCCGCGCAACGCCGAGGCGGCCGTGCGGGCGATCGCGACGGCGTTCTCGCGCGCCGATCCCGACGGCGCGCAGGGCTACCGGCGCCGGACGACGGCCTTCGTCGCCCGGCTGCGGGCGCTCGACCGGGGCATCAGTCGCTGCATGGCCCGGGTCCCCGCCGGCGAGCGCAAGCTCGTCACCGACCACGACGCGTTCGGCGCCTTCACCCGCCGCTACGGCATCACGGTCGTCGGCGCGGTGATCCCGTCGCAGACGACGCTCGCCCAGAGCTCCGCCGGAGACATCGCGAAGCTGACCCGGACGATCCGCGCGGAGGGCGTCAAGGCCGTCTTCCCCGAGAGCTCGGTCAATCCGCGGGTCGCCCGTGCCGTCGCGGCGCAGACGGGCGCGACGACGGAGTACGAGCTCTACGGCGACACCCTCGGGCCGCGGGGCTCGGACGGCGCGACGTACCTGCAGATGGAGGCCCACAACGCCGACGCGATGGTGCGCGGCTTCACGGGCGGGGCGCGCGGATGCACGATCCCGCGGTGATGCTGACCGTCGACGGCGTCCGTGCGGGCTACGGCGCCGAGGACGTCCTGCGCGACCTGTCCTTCGCCGTCGGCCCGGGCGAGCGCGTCGGCGTGCTCGGACCCAACGGCGGCGGCAAGACGACGCTGTTCCGGGTGCTGCTCGGCGAGCTGCCGCCGCGCGCAGGGCGGGTCGACACGCCCGACCGGATCGGCGTCGTGCCGCAGACGGAGCGCTCGCGGCTGGACTTCCCCGTCTCGGCCCTCGACGTCGCCCTGATGGGCACCCTGTCACGGCTGCCGTGGTGGCGGCGGCCCGGCCGCGCCGACCGCCGGGCCGCACGCGAGGCCCTTGCCGCGGTCGGGCTCGAGGACCGTGCGGACGCGACGTTCGGGGAGCTCTCCGGCGGCCAGCGCCAGCGGGTCCTCGTGGCGCGCGCACTCGTGCAGGACGCGCGGTTGGTGCTGCTCGACGAGCCCTTCTCCGGGATGGACGCCACGAGCGCCGAGCAGCTCGAGCAGCTGCTCGCCGCCCTCGCCGCGGAGGGCCGCGCACTGCTGATCGCCACCCACGACGTGACGCAGGCGACCGGGTGGGACCAGGTGCTGTGCGTCAACGGCCGCCAGATCGCCTACGGCCCGCCCGCCACCGCGCTGACCCCCGAGGTGCTCGAGGCGACCTACGGGCACGAGATCGTCCACCTCCCGGCCGGGCGCGTGCTGATGCCGCCCCACCACGGCTGCTGATCCGATGCTCGAGCCGTGGCGCGAGCCCGTGATGCAGCGGGCGCTGCTCGAGGTCCTGCTGCTCGGGGTCGCCGGGGGCGCGCTCGGATGCTGGGTGATCGCCTTCCAGCTCTCCTACGGCGCCGAGTCCCTCGCGCACGCGCTGCTGCCGGGCCTCGTCGTCGCCGCGCTGCTCGGCGTCCCGCTCGTGCTCGGCGGCGCGGCGGGCCTGCTCGTGGCCGCGGGGGCCGTCGCACTCGCGGGGCGCATCCCCGGAGTGGGACGTGACAACGCCGTCGCCGTCGCGGTCTCGGGCCTGCTCGGGCTCGGCGTGCTGCTGGCCCTCTCCCCCGCGACCCCGGCCGGCCTCGGCGGGCTGCTGTTCGGCGACGTCCTCGGCGTGACGGACGCCGACCTCGCGCTGGCCGGCGGCCTCGTGCTCGTCGTCCTCGCCGCGTTGTGGCTGCTGCACGGGCGGCTGCTGGCGGTGGGGCTGGACCGCTCGAGCGCCCGCGCCCTCGGCGTGCGCGCCGGCGTCGTGGACGGCGCCCTGCTCGTGCTCCTCGCGCTGGCGATCCTCGTCGCCGTGCAGGGTCTCGGCAACCTGCTCGTGGTCGCGGTGATCGTCGCCCCGGCGTCGGCGGCGCGGCTGGTCACGCGGCGGATGGGACCGATGCTGCTGGTGGCCGCGGCCACCGCCGTGGTGGCCGGCGTCGGCGGGCTCTACCTCTCCTACTACGCGGGCGTCGCGACGGGCGCCGCCATCGCCGGCGTCCTCGTCGCCGGCTACGCGGTCTGCGGCGCGGTGGTGGCGCTCACGCGTGCTGCCGGGCGCGCTCGCGGCAGTCGCCGCACGATCCCCGCAGGGTGACGTCGTGGTCGGCGACCTCGAAGGCGACCCGCTTCGAGAGCCGCCGGATCGCCGTCTCGAGGTCGTCGTCGTGGAACGGGACGAGGTCCCCGCAGTCCTCGCAGACCATGTGGTGATGATGGTGCTCGCCGCCGGGGTGGGCGGGCTCGAAGCGCGCGAGGCCGCCGCCGACGTTGAGGCGCGTGATCATCCCCAGGCCCTCGAGCTGCTCGAGCACCCGGTAGACGGAGGCCCGGCCCACCTCGCGCTCCCCGGCCCGCAGCTCGGCCTCGATCTCGACCGCCGACAGCGCGCACTCCTGGCGGCCCAGCAGCTCGACCACCGCCTGCCTGGCACCCCCGCGCCGGTACCCCGCTCGCGAGAGCGCGGCGTGCGCGTCGTCGGTCCAGGCCATGGCTCCAGGATAGGCAGGCGCCTGGCAAGCTGCCGCGCATGACAGCCGTCCGCTCGCCGCTCACCGGGGTCGTCGCCGAGGTCCTCGTGCCGGAGGGGGAGGCCGTCGCGGCCGGTCAGGCGGTGCTGCTGGTCGAGTCGATGAAGATGCACCACGACGTGGTCGCCGAGACGGCGGGGACGGTGCGCGGCCTGGCGGTCGGCGCGGGTGATCAGGTCGGCGAGGGCGAGGCGCTCTTCACCGTCGAGGCCGGGCAGGTCGGCGTGGCGCCGCACCCGCCGGCGGAGGCGGCGCCGCGGCAGCGCGCGGACCTCGCCGCCGTCCTCGCCCGCCGGGCCGGGCTGCGCGACGACGCGCGGCCGGCCGCCGTCGCCAAGGTCCACGGCCGCGACCGGCGCACCGCGCGCGAGAACGTGGCGGACCTGTGCGACCCGGGGACGTTCTCCGAGCACGGCGGGCTCGCGATCGCCGCCCAGCGCGCCCGCCGCTCGCTGGAGGACCTCATCGAGTCGACGCCGGGCGACGGGATGGTCTGCGGCACCGCGCGGATCGCCGGCGTCCCGTGCGCCGTGCTCGCCTACGACTACTCCGTCCTGGCGGGGACGCAGGGCACCCGCAACCACCGCAAGACCGACCGGCTGCTCGAGCTCGCCCGCGCCCGCCGTCTCCCGGTCGTCCTGTTCGCCGAGGGCGGCGGCGGCCGGCCCGGCGACACGGAGTCCGACGGGCTCTTCCACCTCGACGTCCCCACGTTCCACACGTTCGCCTCGCTCTCGGGCCTCGTGCCGCGGATCGGGATCGTCTCCGGCCGCTGCTTCGCCGGCAACGCGGCGCTGCTCGGCTGCTGCGACGTGATCGTCGCCACGCCGGATGCGACGGTCGGCATGGGCGGTCCGGCGATGATCGAGGGCGGGGGTCTCGGCGTCTTCTCCCCCGAGGAGGTCGGCCCGGTCGACGTGCAGGCCGCGAACGGCGTCCTGGACGTCGTCTGCGCGGACGAGGCGGCCGCCGTCGGCGTCGCGCGGCGGTTGATCGGGCTGCTCGCGGGCGCGGGGGACGCCGTCGACCCCGGCCCGGCGCCCGACCAGGCCCGCCTGCGCGACCTCGTCCCCGAGGACCCCAAGCGCGTCCACGACGCCCGCGCCGTCATCGACGGGCTGTGCGACGCCGGCTCGGTCCTCGAGCTGCGCCGGGCCTTCGGCGCCACGGTCATCACCGCGTTCGCGACGCTCGACAGCCGCCCCGTCGGCGTGCTGGCCAACGACCCGCAGGTGCTCTCGGGCGCCCTCGACGCGGACGGCTCCGACAAGGCCGCGCGCTTCCTCGCGCTCTGCGATGCGTTCGGCCTGCCGGTCGTCTCCCTCGTCGACACCCCGGGCTTCATGGTCGGCCCCGACAGCGAGCGCACCGCGACCGTCCGCCACACGGCGCGGCTGTTCCAGGTCGGTGCGTCCCTCGCCGTCCCCGTGGTGTGCGTGATCCTGCGCCGCGCGTTCGGCCTCGGGGCGCAGGCCATGGCGGGCGGGCACCTCAAGGCGCCGGTGCTCACCGTCGCCTGGCCGACGGGCGAGCTGGGCGCGATGGGCGTGGAGGGCGCGGTGAAGCTCGCGCTGCGCAAGGAGCTCGACGCGATCGCGGACCCGGAGGCGCGCACGGCGCGGATCGCCGAGCTCGTCGCCGCGGTGCGGGCACAGGCGGGGGCGCTGAACGTCGCCGCGGTCTACGAGCTCGACGACGTGATCGATCCCGCCGACACCCGCACCCGGATCCTGCAGGCGCTCGACGCCGCGCCGGTCCCGCCGCTGCCGCCGGACGGCCGCCGCCGGGTGCTCGACTCCTGGTGAGCTCGGCGCCCCGGCCCGCGAAGTACGCTCGGGCCCGGATGATCGAGCTCGTCGAGGTCGGGGCCCGCGACGGGCTGCAGAACGAACCGGAGACGCTCGCGCCCGCCGAGCGCGCCGACCTCTGCAACGCCCTGGCCGCCACCGGCCTGCACCGGATCGAGGCCGCGAGCTTCGTCCACCCCAAGCTCGTGCCGCAGATGGCCGACGCCGAGGACGTCGTCGCCGACCTCGACCGCGACGCCGGCGCCCGGTGGATCGGCCTCGTGCTCAACGAGCGCGGCTACGACCGCGCCATCGCCGCCGGCGTCGACGAGCTGCGCTACGCGTTCGGCGTCACCGACGGCTTCGCCCGGGCCAACCAGAACACCACCGCGGAGGCCGGCGCGGCGCTGGCCGAGACGCTCGCGGCCCGCGCGAAGGCCGACGGGATCGCGTTCTCGGTCACGCTGTCCGTCGCGTTCGGCTGCCCCTTCGACGGCCCGGTCGCGCCCGCCACCGTCCTCGGCCTCGCCGAGCGCGTGCTCGCCTGCGACCCGGACGAGCTGCTGCTCGCCGACACGATCGGCGTCGGCGTCCCGACCCAGGTCACGGCCCTCCTGGCCCCGCTCGTCGCCGCGTCGCCCGCCGCGAAGCTCGGCGGGCACTTCCACGACACGCGGCACACCGGGATCGCGAACGCGGCCGCCGCGGTCGCGGCCGGCGCGACGGTCCTCGACGGCTCGGTCGGCGGGACCGGCGGATGTCCGTTCGCCCCGAACGCGACGGGCAACGTCGCCACGGAGGACCTCGTCTACCTGCTCGAGCACATGGGCATCGACACGGGAGTCGACCTCGACGCGCTCATCGGCGTCGCCCGCGGCGTGAGCCGCCGGCTCGGCCGCGAGCTGCCCGGCGCGGTGTCGCGCGCCGGCGGCTTCCCCCGCTAGAAGCGGACGACGATCCGGGCGCCCCCGGCGGGGGACGTCTGCGCCGCGACGGTCGCGCCGTGCGCCCGCGCCTGCTGGGCGACGAGCGCGAGCCCCAGCCCGGTACCGCTGCGTCCCGCCGCCGGGTCCAGGCGGGCGAACGGGGCGAAGACGCGCTCGCGGTCGGCCTCCGGGATGCCGTCG
Source organism: uncultured Solirubrobacteraceae bacterium (assembly GCA_963726825.1). Lineage (GTDB taxonomy): Bacteria > Actinomycetota > Thermoleophilia > Solirubrobacterales > Solirubrobacteraceae > DATLGB01. Next base: position 1,751,289 of record CAVSDT010000002.1, read on the forward strand.
CCGTCGTCGTCGACGGTCAGCACGGGGCCGTCGGCGTCGAGCGTGACGGTGACCGTCCCGCCGGGGCGGCCGTGGTGGGCGGCGTTGTCGATCAGGTTGCCCGCGAGCAGCCGCAGCCCGGGCTCCCATCCGTGGACCATCACGGGCTCCGGGGGGACCTCGACCGCGATCGTGGCGTCCGGGAAGCGGCCGCGCGCCTCGGCGGCGACGAAGCCGACGAGCTCGCCGAGGTCGACGTCGGCTTGGTCCGGCGTGGTCGCATCGCCGCGGGCGAGCGCCTGCAGGCCGTCGAGCAGGACGACGAGCCGCGCCTGCTCCTCGAGGGCGTCCCCCAGCATCGCCGTGCGCTGCTCGGCGGCGACCTCCGGGTGGCGATGCAGCGACGACAGCGTGGTGCGCACCGTGGTGAGCGGGGTGCGCAGCTCGTGGCCGGCGTCGGCCGCGAAGCGCCGCGTGGCCTCGAGCGCCCGCTCCCGCGCCTGGGCGGAGGTGTCCAGGCGGCCGAGCATCGCGTTGAAGGAGGCCGCGAGGCCGCGGACCTCCGCGGGGCCGTCCGTCTCGGACACGCGCACCGACAGGTCCTCCTCGGAGGCGATCCGCCGCGCGGCGAGGCGCAGGCGCCGCAGCGGCAGCAGGACGCGGACGGCGGCGAGGTAGGAGCCGAGCACGCCGAGCAGCAGCGCGGCGACGCCGTAGCGCAGCAACCGGCTGTCGAGCTCGTCCTGGCGGCGCTCGGCGTCGGTCAGCGAGGACACGAGCTCCAGGCGGGCGAGGTCGCCGAGGCCCGCGTCGGGCAGCGGCTGGACGAGCACGCGCAGCTTCTGCCCGCCCGAGATGATGGTCCGCAGCCCCGTCGGGGGCGACGGCCCGCGCAGCAGCCGCCTGCCGCCGTCGAGCACGACGGCGTCCCCGATCGTCAGGCGCAGCGAGCTGCGGGTGGCGTCGAGGACCGCGTCGAGACGCTTGTCGGTGTCCGGGCGGGACTGCTGCACCGCGTCGATCGCGGTGGCGCGGGAGAGCTCCGCGGTGCGGCGCAGCCGGTCGTCGACCGTGTCGCGGGCGGTCCGCTCCGTGTAGGCGGAGATGAGGACGAAGGCCGTCCCGAGCACGACGGTGAGGACGAGCCCGATCCCGAGGCTGAGGCGGGCGCGGAGGCTGCGCACGCCCTTCAGGGTCGCAGGACGAAGCCCACGCCGCGCACGGTGTGGAGCAGGCGGGGCTCGCCGTCCGCCTCCAGCTTGCGGCGCAGGTACCCGATGAAGACGTCCGCGACGTTCGTCTTGGGGTCGAAGTCATAGCCCCAGACCTCCTCGTGCAGCTGCTCGCGGGAGAGCACCTCGCCGGGGTGGCGGGCGAACATCTCCAGCAGCTCGAGCTCGCGCCGGGTCAGCTCCAGGTCGCGGCCGCCGCGCGTCGCCCGGCGACCGGCGAGGTCGAGCTCGAGGTCGCCGACCGCCAGCTCCGTGCGGTCGCGGGCGGGCCGCCGGCGCAGCAGCGCGTTGATGCGGGCGACGACCTCCTCCAGCGCGAACGGCTTGACGACGTAGTCGTCGGCGCCCGCCTCCAGGCCCGCGACGCGGTCGCCGACCTCGTCGCGCGCCGACAGGACGCAGACGGGCAGGTCGTTGCCCGCCGCACGCAGACGGTGCAGGACCTCCATGCCGTCGAGGTCGGGCATCGTCATGTCCAGCAGCATCACGGCGGCGTCGAGCTGCTCGACGGCCGCCAGCGCCGCCCGGCCGCCCGACGCGGGAACGACCTCGAAGCCCTCGAGGGTGAGCCCGGTGCCCACCGCCTTGCGGATGCGCGCGTCGTCGTCGACGAGCAGGACCAGCGGGGGAGCGCCCCCGGGCTCGGTCATGACCGGGTGATGACGTTCTCGCAGTCGGAGCCGATCTGGTCCCTCCCGTCCGTGATCACGGTGTCGTAGCCGGCGCCGCAGGAGATGACGTCGCGCCCGCGACCGCCGTCGAGCCGGTCGTTGCGGGCGCCGCCGAGCAGGGTGTCGCGCCCGCCGCCGCCGTACAGCCGGTCACGGCCGCCATCGCCGTAGAGGATGTCGGCACCGCCCTTGCCGATCAGCTTGTCGTTGCCGCCCTTGCCCTGCAGGGTGTCCGAGCCGGCCGTGCCGACGATGCGGTTGGCGCGGTTGTTGCCCGTCTTCTCGACGGCGGAGGCCACGGTGGCGGTGGTGCCCAGGAGGGCCACGATCGGAACGAGGACGAGGAGGCGGCGCATTGACACAGGGTGGCGGACTTCCCCGCGACCGTGCGGAGTTCTCATCAAAGCCTCACACCCGGACGACCTCCGGCGGGCGCGGGAGTTAGGGTTGGCCGCGATGGCTCGTCGTCGGATCGTCCTCGGGGTCGCGCTCGGCGCGCTCCTGCTGCTGATCCTGACCGGCGGGCCCGGGACGGCGCTGACGTTCCTCCCGGCTCTCGGCCTGCTGGCCCTGCCGCTGACGGGCCGCTTCCTCGGCGAGGACCGGATCGTGCGCCGCCTGCGCCGCGCCCGTTCGTGGCCGCGCCGCGCTCGCGCCCGCTCGCCGCGCCCGCGCGCGCACGAGCTGCCGCTGACGTCGGCCCTCGCGCGCCTGCCGCTGTCGCGCCGCGGGCCGCCGGTCCACTCGCCGGCCTAGTCCCCGTTTCGTCCCTCGTCGCGGCGGCGCCCTCCGGCGTCCGCGCGAGCTCGTGCGCGGGTCCGGGTCCGGCCGAGTCCCGACCTGTCCACCTGAGCCCGAGGAGGGCCACATCGTGCATCGCCCCGAGGCGGTCGCGGCCATCGTGGCCGTGACGCTGCTCGGCACGGCAGCCGCCGCGTCCGCGCATTCCGCCGACCCCCACTTCCTGAGCCGCGTCGACGCCATCGCGCCGGCGACGACCGGCGTCACCGTCGACGTCCTCAACCGCTCCGACCGCCTCCTGCTGACCAACCGCAGCGGCCGCGACGTGCTGATCGCCGGCTACGAGGGCGAGCCGTACGCGCGGGTGCTGGCCGACGGCACGGTGCAGGAGAACCAGCGCTCCCCCGCCCACGTCCTCAACACCGACCGCTACGCGCAGGTCGAGGTCCCCCCTTCGGCCGACGCGCGGGCCAGGCCGGCGTGGAGGACCATCGCCAAGACCAGCCGGTTCGAGTGGCACGACCACCGGATCCACTGGATGAGCCGCTCGCGGCCGCCGCAGGTCAAGGACCCGGAGGTGCGCCAGCCCGTGTCGGAGTGGACCGTCCCGGTGACGATCGACGGCCGGCGCGGCGCCATCACCGGGACCCTGCTGTGGACGCCACCGCCCGGGGCGAAGGTCACCGCCACGCAGGTCGGCGGCGGGGCCGCGATCGTGGCCGTGCTGTGCGGCGGGCTGGCGCTCGTGCACCGCCGGCGGCTGCGCCGGGGCGACGCCGCATCCGTCCCCGAGGCGTGGTGAGGCGGTTCCTCGTTCTCGCCGCCGTCCTGGTGCTCGGCGCGCCGGCGGCTGCGGACGCCCATGCGCAGCTCGAGGCAACGACGCCGGCTCGCGGCGCCGCGCTCGACGCCGCGCCGGACCGCGTCGTGCTGCGCTTCTCCGAGACCGTGACGGCTGGGCCCGGCGCCGTCCGCGTCTTCGACGGGCGCGGACGGGCGGTCCGGGCCGGCGCCGCCGTCCATCCGGGCGGCCGGGGGAACGCGTTGGCGGTGCGGCTGCCCGACGATCTCGGGCACGGCGGCTACACGGCCGTGTACCGCGTCGTCTCGGCGGACTCGCACCCCGTGTCGGGCGGCCTGTCCTTCACCGTCGGCCGCGGCGGGGCGGGCGCCCCGAGCGTCGGCCGCCTGCTCGCGGGCACCGACGCGGGGCCCGTCACCAGCACCGCCATGGGCGTCGCCCGTGGTGTGCAGTACGCGGCGATCGCGCTCGCGCTGGGGTCGCTGCTGGTGCTCGTCGGCTGTTGGCGGCCGGCCTCGGCGAGCACCGTGCGCCTGGCGCACGGGTCGCGCCGACTCCAGGGGGGCGACGGCGCCGGCGCGGCCTTCGAGGGCCGCATCGCCGCGCTCGTCGGCACCGCCGCGGTCGCCGGGATCGCCTCGGGCGTCCTCGGGATCGTCCTCGAGGGGGCCGTCGCCGCGGGGTCGTCGCTGTGGTCGGCGGCCACGCCGGACGCCGTCCGCGCGGTGCTGGGCACCCGCTTCGGCCGCACCTGGGGCGTCGGCGTGCTCGCCTGGGTGCTGCTGGCCCTGCTCGCGGCCACCGCCCTCCGGCAGGGCCGCGGCAGGGGCGGCCCGGCGCGCACCGCCGCCGGGCTCGCCGCCCTCGCGTGGCTCGTCGTGCTCCCCGCCCTCGGGGGGCACGCGGCCTCGACGGCGCCCGTGTGGCTCGTGCTGCCCGCCAACGTCCTGCACGTCGTCGCGGTGTCCGCCTGGATCGGCGGCCTCGTCGCCATCCTCGTCGCGCTGCGCGCCGCGACGGCCCGGGTCGCGCCGCAGGACCGCGGGCCCCTGCTCGTCGCCGTCGTCGGCCGCTTCTCCGTCCTCGCCGGCCTCGCGGTGGCGGCCATCCTCGCCACGGGGCTCGTGCAGTCGCTCGCCGCCCTGTCGGCCTGGGGCCAGCTCACGTCGACGGCGTACGGGCGCGCCGTCGCGATCAAGCTCGGCCTGCTCGTCCTCCTGCTCGGACTCGGCGCCCTGCAGCGCAGCCGCGTCCTCCCAGCCCTGCGCGCCGCCGCCGGCGCCCCGGGGGCCGCGGGCGTCCTCCTGCGGCGGGTGCTGCGGGCCGAGCTCGCCGTCGGCGTCCTCGTGCTCGGGGTGACCGGGGCGCTCGCGACCTACCCGCCCGGCGACGCGACGGCCGCCGGGCCCGTGACGCGTTCGGCCACCATCGGGCCCGCGCGGGCCGAGGTCACCGTCGATCCCGCCACGGTCGGCCCCAACGAGATCCACCTGTACCTCCTCGACCGCCGGACGGGCGCCCCGTGGGACGTCCCGAAGGCGGTCGAGGCCACGGCGTCGCTGCCCGCGCGGCAGCTCGACGCCCTTCCCGTGGGCCTGCGCAGGGCCGGCCCCGGCCACTACGTCGCGCCGGCCACGGCGCTGCCCGGGCCCGGGCGCTGGCGGTTGCGGATCGCCGCCAGGGTCTCGGCCTTCGACGAGCACGACACCACGATCACCGTGCCGGTCCGATGACCGGCGCACGAGGAGGACCCATGAAGAAGCTCGCCCTGCCGCTCGTCACCGCGCTCGCGCTGACCGTCCCGGCCGCCGCGGCCGCCCACGTCACCCTGCAGCCGCCGCAGGTGCCGGCCGACAGCTACGCCGTGCTGGACGTCCGCGTCCCGAACGAGACCGACGACACGAACACCACCAAGGTCGACGTCCAGTTCCCCGAGGGCTTCCTGTCGGCCTCCACCCAGCCCGTCCCCGGCTGGCGGGCCAGGGTCATCACCGCCACGCTGGCCGACCCGGTCAAGCAGCACGGGGAGCAGATCACCGAGCGGGTCGATCGCGTGGTGTTCACCGCGACCGGCGCGGGCGTCGCCCCGGGGGAGTTCCAGGACTTCCCGCTGTCGCTGAAGCTGCCGGCCGCCAAGGCGGGCACGCTCCTCAGCTTCAAGGCGCTGCAGACCTACTCCGACGGCCAGGTCGTCCGCTGGATCGGGTCGCCGGACGCCGACAGGCCGGCCCCGCTCGTGACCCTCACGGCGGCCCAGGGCGAGCACGGCGCAACCGTGCCGCGGCCCGCGTCCGTCGCAGGGGCGGGCGACGATGGGAGCGGCGGCGGCGGGGACGGCCTCGCGGTCGTGGCCCTCGTCGTGGCGATCGTCGGCCTGCTGGCCGGCGGCCTGGGGCTGGTGACGGCGCGGCGGGCCCGGCCCGCCTAGGAGGAGGAGGTCGCGGGCGCGTCGTCGGGCCGGCGCCCGTGCGGGCGGCCGGTCAGGCGCCCGGCGCCTCGAGGTCGAGCTCGGCGAGCCGCCGGGTGAGCAGCCGGCGCTCGGCGTCGTCGTCGACGACCTCGAGCGCCCGATGGAGCGCGTCCGCGGCCTCCGCGGTGCGGCCGAGTCGCCGCAGCAGCTCCGCCCGGGTGGCGTGCAGGTAGTGGTAGCGCTCGAGGCCGAGGCCCTCCGTGAGGGCGAGCCCCGCGGCGGGCCCGGCGGCGTGCGCGACGGCGACGGCACGCCCGAGGCTGACGACCGGGGAGCCGGTGAGCCGCTCGAGCTCGCCGTAGAGCGCGGCGATCTGCGCCCAGTCGCGCGGGTCCTCGCCGTGGAGCGCGGCGATCGCGGCCTCGACGACGTACGGCCCGCCGCCGCCCAGCGCGAGTGCACGGTCCAGCGCCCGGCGACCGGCGGTGAGCCGCCCGGCGTCCCACAGCTCCCGGTCCTGGTCCTCAAGCAGCACGATGTCGCCGCGGGCGTCGTGGCGGGCGGCCCGGCGGGCGTCGTGGAGCAGCATCAGCGCGCGCAGGCCGTGCACCTCGGGCTCGTCGGGAAGGAGCTCGGTGAGCGCGCCGGCCAGCCCGATCGCCTCCGCGGCGAGATCGTCGCGGCCGCCGTAGCCCTGGTTGAAGATGAGGTAGACGACGGCCAGCACGGCATCGAGGCGGTCAGGGAGGAGGTGGTCGGCCGGCACGCGGAACGGGATCGCGGCCGCGCGGATCTTGCGCTTGGCGCGCACGAGCCGCTGGGCCATCGTCGCCTCGGGGACGAGGAACGCGCGGGCGATCTCCTCCGTCGTGAGGCCGCCGAGCGTCCGCAGGGTCAGCGCGACCTGCGCGTCGGTCGCCAAGGCGGGATGGCAGCAGGTGAACACGAGCTCGAGGCGCTCGTCGGTGAAGGTCGGGGGTTCCACGTCGTCGTCGGCGGCGGCCTCGACCGGCCCGAGCTCCAGCGTCTTGGTCGCCAGGGTGCGGTCGCGGCGGATGCGGTCGACCGCGCGGTTGCGGGCGGTCGCGACCAACCACGCGCCGGGGTGCTCGGGCACCCCGTCGCGCGGCCACCGCTCCGCCGCGATGGCGAACGCCTCCTGGGCGGCCTCCTCGGCGAGCTCGAAGTCGCCGAGGAGGCCGATCAGCGCAGCGAGGACGCGGCCCCACTGCTCGCGGAAGACCCGGTCGAGGATGGCTACCAGGCCTGGATCGGCCGGATCTCCACCGCCCCGCCCATGCTCGCGGCGGGGATCGTCGCCGCGACCTCGATCGCGGCGTCGAGGTCGTCGGCGTCGTAGAACAGGTAGCCGCCGATCGCCTCCTTGAGCTCGGCGAACGGGCCGTCCGTGGTCAACGTCCGGCCGTCGCGCACGCGCACCGTCGTCGCGGTGTCGGGCGCGGCGAGCCCGAGCCCGGGCTCCACGCCCGGCGTCTCGTTGAGCTGCTGGTACGCCGCGTACACGGCGCCCTTCTGCTCCTCGGAGAGCGTGTCCCACTCCGCCGTGCGCGGGGTCGGGGTCGTGCCCTGGTGGATCAGCAGCATGTACTTCACGTGGCCTCCTCGTTGGACGTGGTCCCCCCTGAGACGAACGGGGACCGGACGGATCGACAGGTCGGTGGTCGCATCCTCCCAAGCCCCCGCCCGATCCCGGCGCGGGTGCGCCGCCACGTCGACGGACCTTGCCCCCGACGCCGTGACCCGGGATGGTCCCGGCCATGGTCAGCGAGACCGAGCGGTTCTGGGAGACGCGCTACGCGGCGCAGGAGCAGACGTGGTCCGGCCGCGTGAACCCCTGGCTGCCGGAGGTCGCCGAGCGCCTGACGCCGGGCCGGGCGCTGGACCTCGGCTGCGGGGAGGGCGCCGACACCGAGTGGCTCGCACGGGCGGGCTGGGAGGTCGTCGCCGCCGACGTGTCCCCGACGGCGCTGCGGCGCACGGAGGAGCGCGTCGCCGCCGCGGGGCTCGCGGACCGCGTGCGCGTCGAGCGCCACGACCTCGAGCTCAGCCGGCCGACGGGCCCGTTCGACCTCGTGTCGGCGCAGTTCCTGATGTCGCCGATCGCGTTCGCGCGCGACCGGGTGCTGCAGGCGCTGGCGCCCTCGATCGTGCCCGGCGGCCGCCTGCTGATCGTCGACCACGGCGCGGCGCCGCCCTGGTCCTCCCACCAGCACGACACCTTCCTCTCCCCCGAGGAGACCTGGGCCGCCACCGGCCTGGGCGCGGCCGGCTGGACGCTCGAGCGGTGCGAGACCCGATCGCGCGAGGCGACCCACCGCGGCCACAGCGGGACGCTCGAGGACGTGCTCGTCCTGGCCCGCCGGGCGGCCTGAGCGGCTGCGGCTCAGGACACCCAGGGCACCGTCGCCTCGAGCACCGCAGACGTCAGCGCCTCGCTGCGCAGGTGGGTGACCGCCTGGTAGTCCGGATCGGCGACCATCTGGCTGAACGCCTGCCGGGACGGGTAGCGCACGAGCAGCACGACGTCCCAGTCGTGCTCGGCCGGAGCGACCAGCCGCGTGTCGCAGTCCCCGACGTAGACGACCTCCGCGCCGATGCGCGGCAGGTAGTCGGCCAGCGCCTTGGTGTAGGCGGCGTAGGACTCGCGCCCGCCCTCCGGCTTGAACTTGAGCAGGTTGAGCATCACGACGGGGCCGCCGGGATCCTCCGCGAGATAGCGCTTGAGGTCCTGGCCGGTGGGATCGACTGGCATCGCCGAGGTCTATCCCATCTGCGTCCGTCGCGGAAGCGCGAGACGGGCCTCGAACCCGCGACCTCGAGCTTGGGAAGCTCGCGCTCTACCAACTGAGCTACTCGCGCACGCTGCGGTCGCGATGGTACTCGACAACCGGGCCCGCCCGCACCGTGCGCCACCCCTACCCTCGGGGGGACCGTGAAGTGGGTCGCGATCACCATGTCGGCGCTGCTCGTGGGCCTCCTCGCCTACGGCGTCGCCCAGCAGGACAAGCGCACCGGCCAGTCGGGGATCGATCGCGCGCTGGTGCGCGACGAGCCCACGCCGGCCCCGGCGACCGACCTGCCGCGCCTCGGCGCCACGGGGGACGCGACCCTCGCCGAGTACCGGGGCAAGGTCGTCCTCGTGAACTTCTGGGCCTCGTGGTGCAAGCCGTGCACCGCCGAGATGCCCGCGCTGCAGGCCCTGCAGCAGGAGATGGCCGCCAAGGGCGGGACGGTGCTCGGGATCGCCTCGCGCGACAACTCCGACGACGCCCTGCGGTTCATGCGGCGCTTCGAGGTCACCTACCCCAACCTGCGCGACGGGTCGGGCAACACCGCGGAGGACTGGGGCGTCTTCAAGCAGCCCGAGTCGTTCCTGCTCGACAAGCGGGGTCGGATCGTCGCCCACGCCATCGGCGCCGTCGACCAGGCCTGGATCGACAAGCACGTCGAGCCGCTGCTGGCATGACGGTGCGCCGGATCGTCGCCCTGCTGGTCGCCCTCGCGACGCTGTCCGTCGCGTGCCCCGCGCAGGCGGCCACCCCGAGGACCTCGCTCTCGGCGATCGAGCCCGACGTCATGTGCGTCACCTGCGGGACGGCGCTGAACATCTCCCAGGCCCCGTCGGCCGACCGCGAGCGGGCCTTCATCCAGCGCCTGATCGCCCAGGGCCTGACGGAGCAGCAGGTCAAGGACGAGCTCGTGCGCCAGTACGGCCGCGCGGTGCTCGCGACCCCGCGCAGCCCCCTGGCGTGGATCGTCCCCGTCGGGCTCGCGCTCCTCGCCATCGCGGTGATCGCCTTCTCCATCGTCCGCTGGCGCCGCAGGACGCCGGCCGCCGGCCCGGCCGCCGCCGCCGGCGACCCCGCCGGTCCGCCGCCGGGCCCCGGCCTGGACCCGGCCGACGCCGCCCGCCTGGACCGCGACATGGCGGCCTTCGACCGATGAGCCCCGGGGCGGACCCGACGATCCTCGCCGCGTTCGCCGTCGGCCTGATCTCGTTCGTCTCCCCCTGCGTGCTGCCGCTGGTGCCCGGCTACCTGTCGGCCGTCAGCGGCGTGTCGATCGCCGAGCTGCAGTCGGGGGACAAGCAGGCCGCCCGCCGCGTCCTCGGCCCAGCGGTCGTCTTCTGCCTCACCTTCACGCTCGTGTTCGTCGCCCTCGGCCTGACCGCGACGAGCCTCGGCTCCACGCTGAACCAGAACCGGCTGACGCTCGAGCGCGCGGCCGGCGTCGTGATCGTCGTGCTCGGCCTGTTCTTCCTCCTCTCGCCCCTGATCCCGCGGCTGAACCGCGAGTGGCGGGTCGACGCGCTGATGGAGCGCGCCGGAACCGGCGGGCCGCTCGTGGCCGGCGCGGCGTTCGCGATCGCGTGGACCCCGTGCGTCGGCCCCACGCTCGGCTCGATCCTCACCGCCGCCGCCGCCCAGCAGACCGTGTCCACCGGCGGCGTCCTGCTCGCCTTCTACTCCCTGGGCCTCGCCGTGCCGTTCCTGCTCACCGCGCTCGCCTTCACGCGCGCCACCACGGCGTTCGGCTGGCTCAAGCGCCACTACGGCCTGGTCAACGCCGTCAGCGGGGCGATCCTCATCGCGATGGGCGTGCTGCTGCTGTCGGGCGAGCTGACGACGCTCAACACGGAGGCGCAGCGCCTCATGGACGCCATCGGCCTCGGCGACCTCTACGACCTCTGATGGCGACCGCCGACCTCACCATCCTGTCCCTGGGCCGCAGCGACCCCTCCGCCTCGGAGTACATCGCCGCCATCCAGCGCAAGCTCGCCGAGCAGGACCGGGTCAGGTTCGTCATGCACGCGATGGGGACGTCGCTGGAGGGCGAGACGGCCGACATCCTCGCGGTCGTGGGCGAGCTGCACGCCGTCCCCTTCGAGCTCGGCATCCCCCGCGTCTACACGGTGCTCAAGCTCGACGAGCGCCGCGACAAGCCCCGGCAGACGCTGGCGGACAAGACCGCGTCGGTGCAGCGCCGCCTCGACGGCTAGTGGTGGTAGGGCTCGCCCGCGTGGATCTTGTGCCAGCGGTACAGCTGCTCGAGCAGGACCACGCGCGCGAGCTGGAACGGCAGGGTCATCGGACCGAAGCCGAGGGTCTCGTCCGCGCGGTCGAGCTGCACGCCGTAGGGACCGCCGAGGACGAACGCGACGTCGCGGCCTGAGGCCCGGCGCTGCTCGAGCCATCGCGCCCCGTCCTCCGAGCGCCGGCCCTCGCCGCGCTCGTCGAGCAGGACGACCCACGCGCGCTCCGGGATCCGGCGGGCGAGCTTGTCCGCGTCGTCGACCTCGATCACGTCGAGCTTGACGTAGCGCGAGAGGAGCTTCTCGTAGTGGGCGACGTCGTCGAGGAAGGGGGCGCGCAGCCGCCCGACCGCGAGGACGGTGACCTTCACGCCGCCCGGGCGCGGGCGATCCGCTCGACCGTCGTCGGGTGCGAGCCGTACAGCAACTGCGCCCAGCGCGGCGGATCGGGGTCGCCGACGTTCTTGACCACAATCGCGCGGTGGAAGTCCACCGGCGTCTGGCGATCGCCCGTCAGCCCGATGGCAAACGCGTCCGCGCGCACCTCCGCGGCCCGCGACAGCACGTTGCTCAGGGCGGCGATGACCGGGGCGACGGCGCCCATCGCCAAGGAGACGGCGGGGATCGCGCGGGCGTCGGGGCCGCCGCCGATGCGGCGCATCAGCTCGGCGACCGCGGCCGTCGCGGGCAGCGCCGCGATCGACAGGAACGCGATCGCCCGCGGGACGTCGCGGTGGCGGACGTGGGCGAGCTCGTGGGCGACGACGAACTCGACCTCGGCCTGGGTGAAGTCGCGCAGCAGCGTGTCGAAGAGGACGACGCGCTTCGTGGGCCCGAGACCGGTCACGTAGGCGTTGGCCGCGGTCGTGCGGCGCGAGGCGTCGACGACCAGCACGCGGTCGACCTCGATCCCCGCCTGCTCGGCGAGCTCGAGGACCCGGGAGCGCAGGGGGTCCTCGGCCGGGGTGAAGGTGTTGAAGATCGGGTCAAGCAGCGATGGCGCGATCAGCACGCCGAGCACCGCGGCGCCGACGCCGCCGGCCGCACCGGGCAGCCACCAGCGATCGCCGAAGCGGCGCATGCCCGCCACGAGCAGCGCGCCGCCGCCGGCCGCGATCGGCGCGGCGACGAGCTGCGCCTTCGCGAGATCGCCCGCCCACGCCTTCCAGGTGTCCGTGACGAGCCCGACCTCCATGTTCGCCCGCCGGGAGGCGACCGCGAGCGGCAGGCCGGCGGCGGCGGACCCGAAGCCGAGGGCGACCGACGCGGCAGCGGCTTCGGGGACCGGGCCGCCGGGGAAGCGACGCTCGGCCGCGCCACCGGGTCGCAGCGCCCACAGCAGTCCCCCGGAGACGGCGGCGTCCACGACGGTGGACGCCAGCCCGAGGCGCCGGCGGCGACGGCCGAACGCCTTGGCCTTCGCCAGCTGCCCCGGGTCGAAGACCTCGGTGGGATCGACGGGATCGGGCGCCGGGGGCACCGCAGGGGCCAGCAGCCGGACGCCGACGGCGCCGGCGGCGGCCGTCGCCGCGAGGGCAAGGGGCAGGCGCGCGGGGGCGACGGGAGGACGAGTCGCCGACCGGAGAGGCAGGCGCAGGGCGAGGCGCATCGAATCCACGCTATCGATGCTGATCGCGGTCGCAACGGACGTGCACGGGAACCGGCCCGCCTTCGAGGCCGTCATCGGGGCGGCGGGCGAGGCGGGCGCGGAGGAGCTGTGGTGCCTCGGCGACCTCGTCGGCTACGGCGGCGAGCCGGACGCCTGCGTCGAGCTCGCCCGCACGCACGCCGCGGTGTGCCTGGCGGGCAACCACGACCTCGGCGTGATCGGCGCGATCTCGATCGCCGACTTCTCCTCCGGTGCCCGGCTCGCGGCGGAGTGGACCGCAGACGTCATCGCGCCCGACACGCGCGCCTTCCTCGAGCGCCTCGAGCCCTACCAGGGCGTTCGCGGCATGGGGCTCTTCCACGCGTCCCCGCGCGACCCGGTGTGGGAGTACGTGCTCGACACCCTGACGGCCGAGCTGTGCCTGGACTCGGTCAAGCAGCCCGTCAACCTGATCGGGCACTCCCACGTGGCGCTGTCCTTCTCGCGCTTCGACGGCGAGGCGGCCACCGGCACGCCGCGAGCGGCGGGCGAGGTCGCCGACCTCTCCGTGGGTCAGTGGCTCTTGAACCCGGGCGGGTGCGGGCAGCCGCGCGACGGTGACCCGCGCGCCGCCTGGCTGCTGCTCGACACGGACGCCCGGACCGCCTCCTGGCGCCGTCAGACCTACGACATCGCGGCCGCCCAGCGCGCGATCCGGGACGCCGGGCTGCCCGATTCGCTGGCCGAGCGGCTGACCCACGGGCAATGAGCGGCCCCCTAGCCTCAGGGACGCCGATGCGGACACCGCGGAGAACCCTCGTCCTCGCCCTCGCGGCCCTCCTCGGCATCGGCGCCGCCGGCTGCGGGAGCACCGCGGACGGGAAGCTCTCCTCGGCGCAGGCCAACCGCCTGCGGTCGTCCATCAACAGCGCCAGCGCGGCCGTCCGCGACGACCGCTGCCCGGCGGCCCGCAACGCTGCCGACAGCGGCGCGCAGCGCGTCCGTGACCTGCCGGACTCGGTCGATCCGGACCTGCAGGACAACCTCGCCGCCGGCTTCAGCCGGCTGACGGACCGCATCAACGCCGAGTGCGCCGCCGAGAAGACCCCGACGCCGACGCCCTCCGCCACGGAGACGCCGACGGAGACGCCGACCGAGACGCCGACGGAGACGCCGACCGAGACGCCGACGGAGACGCCCACCGAGACGGCGACGCCCGAGCCGACGGCCACGGTGGACCCCGGCACGGGCGGCACGTCCCCGGACGAGCAGCCGACGCCCGATCCCGACGCGCCGCAGCGCGGCCTGGGCGACGGATGAGCTCCGAGACCCTCTTCGCCGACCGCTACCGGCTCGAGCGCCGCCTCGGCGTCGGCGGCATGTCGACGGTCCAGCTCGGCTTCGACACGCGCCTGGAGCGCTACGTCGCGGTCAAGCTCCTCGCGGAGCACCTCGCCGCCGACGACGGCTTCGTCGCCCGCTTCCGCCGCGAGGCCCTCGCCGCCGCGCGGCTGGTGCACCCCAACGTCGTCCAGGTCTACGACTTCGGCACCGACGAGGACAGCGGTCGCCAGTTCATCGCGATGGAGTACGTCGAGGGCAAGTCCGGCGCCGAGCTCCTGCGCGAGGCCGGCCGCCTCGCCCCCGCCGACGTCGTCGACATCTGCGGACAGGCCTGCCGCGGCCTCGACTACGCGCACCGCAACGGCGTCGTGCACCGCGACATCAAGCCCGGCAACCTCATGCGCAGCCGGGAGGACATCGTCAAGATCGCCGACTTCGGCATCGCGAAGGCCGCCGACGACTCAGACATCACCCGTGTCGGCTCCGTGATCGGGACCGCCGCGTACCTGTCCCCGGAGCAGGCCCGCGGCGAGCCCGCCGGCCCCGCGTCGGACCTCTACGCGCTCGGCGTCGTCGCCTACCAGCTCGTCACGGGGCGCCTGCCCTACCAGGGGTCGTCGCTGACGGAGCTGGCCCGCCAGCAGGAGACGGGGCCGCCGACCGCGGTCGAGCAGGTCAACCCGGACGTCCCGCCGGCGCTCTCGCAGGCGATCCTGCGGGCGCTGATGCCCGATCTGGCCGAGCGCTACTCCGGCGCCCCGGAGTTCGAGCGGGCGCTGCGCGAGGGCCTGCGCGGGCTCTCCATCCCCTTCAGCGAGGACGCGACCGCCGCGCTGGGCGCGACCACGGCCGGGACCCGCGTGCTGCGCGACACGACGTCGACGCGGCCCGTGCCCCCCGCCATCCCGCGCCACGCCGACCCCGTCGACGAGCCGACCGGCCGCCGCCGCGTCGCGGGCCCGGCGGCTCCTGCGCCGGTCCCGTCCGCCCGCCGCGGACAGGGCGAGCGCAGGCGGCGTGGGGCGCGCACGCTGATGGCCTTCCTGCTGCTGATCGTCATCGTCGCCGCGCTCGTGGCCGCGTACCTGTTCCTCCAGGGCCAGTCAGGCGGAGCGCAGCTGCAGGACTTCAACGGCGGCCTGCAGCAGACGCTGGACGACCTGCGCACGGTCATCCGCGACAACACGCAGTAGGCCCGGCGCTACAGCACGCGCGGCGGCGCGCCGCCGCGCAGCGCGGCGGCCCGGGCGGGGAGCTCGCCGTCGATGACGGCCTGGCGCAGGTCGGCCATCAGGCGCTGGAGGTAGGCGACGTTGTGCAGCGTCATCAGCCGCGCCCCCGTCTCCTCCTTCGCCTTGGCGAGGTAGTGGAGGTAGCCGCGGGTGTAGCCCGCCGCGCAGGCCGGGCACGGGCAGCCCTCCATCACGGGTTCGTGCGCGTGCTTGAAGCGCGACTTCGTCAGGTCCAGCCGCCAGCGGGCGTCCGGATCGGGCACGATCGCCATGCCGTGACGGCCGAGCCGGGTGGGCATCGCGCAGTCGAAGGTGTCGATGCCGAGCTCGACGCCGCGGATCAGGTCGTCGACGTCGCCGATGCCGAGCAGGTGGCGGGGGCGCTGCTCGGGCAGCTCGTCGACCGCCCAGTCGACCACCTCGTACATCTGCGCCTTGTCGGCGCCGAGCGAGCCGCCGACCGCGATCCCGCCCGTCTCCCGTGCCGCGACCGCCTGGGCGGAGGCGCGCCGCAGGTCCTCATCGACCCCGCCCTGCACGATGGAGTAGAGCGTCTGGCCCGCCGGTCCGTGCTCGGCGTGCCAGGCGATGCAGCGGTCCAGCCAGCGGTGGGTGCGCTCCGTCGAGCGCGCGGTGTAGTCGCGCGAGACGTTGAAGGGCGTGCATTCGTCGAAGACGAGGGCGATGTCGGACCCGAGCGCGGCCTGGACCGCCATCGAGGTCTCCGGCCCCATGAAGTGGCTCGAGCCGTCGATGTAGGAGCGGAACGTCACGCCGTCCTCGGTGATGCCGAGCGTCTTGCCGGCCCGCTCCCCTGCCCGCGAGCGGCCCTTGACCTCGTCGGCGACCGTGCCGTGCCCCATCGAGAAGACCTGGAAGCCGCCCGAGTCGGTGATGATCGGGTGCTCCCAGCGCATGAACGCATGGAGGCCGCCGAACTCGCGGATCAGCTCGTGGCCAGGCGTCAGGAACAGGTGGAAGGTGTTGCCGAGCACCATGTCGTAGCCGAGGCCCCGCACGTCGTGGGGCTCGAGCGTCTTGACCGTGGCCTTCGTGGCGAGGGGGACGAAGGCCGGGGTCCGGACGTCGCCGTGGGCGAGGTGGATCGTGCCGGCCCGCGCCCTCGACGTGGCGTCCCGGGCATGGATGTCGAAGAGCGGCACGCCGCGGGACGTTAATCGGTAGGTTCGACCCGGCCATGGACAAGGACCGCCTGAAGCAGATCCCGCTGTTCTCCGACCTCGACGACCACGATCTCGGGGTCGTCGCCACCTTCGGCACCGAAGCGAGCTGGTCCGAGGGCACGGCGATCGTGCGCGAAGGCGACTTCGCCTACGAGCTGATCGTCCTCTCCGAGGGCGAGGCGGAGGTCTCGCGCAGCGGCGAGTCCCTCGCGACCGTGGGGCCCGGCGACTTCTTCGGCGAGGCGGGCGTGATCGGCAAGACGATGCGCAACGCCACGGTGACGGCCACGAGCGGCGTGCGGGCGTTCTGCTTCACCGCCTTCGACGTGACGCGGCTGCGCAAGCTCGGCAACGTGCAGCAGAAGCTGGACGCCGCCGCCGCCGAGCGCGGCTAGGCGCCCCGGCGGCGAGCCGCCGCCGGAACGCCTGCGCAGGCGCTAGGCCTCGATGACGTCGCGGTCGGTGCCGATCCGGATCCGGCGCGGCTTGACCGCCTCCGGCTTCGGGACCCGCACCTCGAGCACGCCGCGCTCGAAGCGGGCGGTGATGGCGTCGCCGTCGGTGCCGGGCGGCAGCGTCAGCGACCGGGCGAAGCGCCCGAACGGCCGCTCCACGCGGTAGCCCGCGGCACCGTCGAAGTCCTCGGCCGGCTTGCGCTCGCCGGAGACGGTGAGCACGCCGTCCTCGAACTCGAGGGAGACGTCCTCGTCGTGGACGCCCGGCAGGTCCGCGCGCAGCAGGTACGCGTCGGCGCGCTCGATCAGGTCCATCGACGGCGCCCACCGGCGCGCGCCCTGCGCGTCGCCGGAGCCGTCGAGCATCGTGGTGAACAGCCGGTTGACCTCCGACTGGAGGGTGCCGAGCTCACGCATTGGCTCCCAGCGGACGATGGCCATTGACTCCTCCTTGGTTCAGACGATGGTGGGTGGATGTCGACCGTCTTCCCGGTCTGCCCAGATCTTAGTCAAAGACCATCAGATAATTCAAGTCCGTTCGCCGACCGCCAGCAGGTACTCGAACTCGAACCGCGCGGCACCGCCCGTGCCGCGGTCCCACTCCACGCAGAACGCCTCGAGGACGTCGTCGAGCTCTGCGGCGCGATCGGACTTCGCGGCGTTGGCCCGGGCGGCGATCGTCGGGCCGTAGCGGGCCTTGAAGTGCTCGCCGAGGTCCCGGGCGTGCTCGAAGGCGGTCACCTCGAGGGTCTGGCGCTCGAGGCGGTTCCAGGTGACGCGCGACCCGAACAGGTCCCGGAGGTGGTCCTCCGCGCCCCACAGCGGGGGCGGCTGGGCGCCGGGCGGAGGCGGCGGCATGAACGGGCCCATCGCCCGGAACAGGCCGCCGATCATGCCCTCGGGGGTCCAGCTGAGCAACCCGAGGGTCCCGGTCGGCCGGCACACGCGCACGAGCTCGTCCGCGGCGACCTGGTGGTGGGGCGCGAACATCACGCCGATCGCGGACATGACCACGTCGAAGGCCGCGTCGGCGAAGGGGAGCCGCTCGGCGTCCGCCTCGACCCACTCCAGCTCGACGCCGGCGGCGTCGGCGCGCTTGCGGCCGGCGGCGAGCAGCTCCGGCGTGAGGTCTGAGGCGGTCACGTCGGCGCCGCGCTCCGCGGCGGGCAGGGCGGCATTGCCGGTGCCGGCCGCGACGTCGAGGACACGCCGGCCCGGCCCGGCGCCGACCGCGTCGGCGAGCCGTGGGCCGAGCGGCGTGAGGAACGTCTCGACCATCGACGGGTAGTCGCCGGAGGCCCACATCGCGCGGTGTCGGGCCTTCAGCTCGGTGTCAGGGGTGCTGGTGGAGGGCATGAGCGCGACGCTACGCCCGCTGCTG
Source organism: uncultured Solirubrobacteraceae bacterium (assembly GCA_963726825.1). Taxonomy (GTDB): domain Bacteria; phylum Actinomycetota; class Thermoleophilia; order Solirubrobacterales; family Solirubrobacteraceae; genus DATLGB01. Next base: position 1,769,361 of record CAVSDT010000002.1, read on the forward strand.
GGGGCGCACATCGGGAGGACCTCCCCATCTTGGGGCCGAGGCGGATGAGGCGCCGACGTCGCGGCGCGACCGCACGCCGAGCTTGGCCAGCACGGCCGAGACGTGGTGGTCGACGGTCTTCTCGGCGATCACGAGCCGCCGGGCGATCTCGGCGTTGGTGGCCCCGGTGCGCAGCAGCGCCAGCACCTCGGCCTGCCGGTGGGTGAGCCCGGCGGGGTGCGTCCGGGCCGGGGCGCGCGGTCCGCGCGGAACCCGGCGGACGCCGATCCGGCGCAGGCGCCGGCGCAGCGCCAGCGCCGAGCGGGCCGCCCCCAGGCGGTCGAACGTCGCCAGGGCCGTCAGCAGCGCGTCGGCGTCGTCGCCGTCACAGCGGGCCTCCGCCGCGTCGTAGGGGCAGCCGAGCGTCTCCCACGCCGCCGCAGCCGCCGCCCAGTCGCCGCGCAGCAGGTGCGCGTACGGGGCAGCGACGTCGGCGGCCGCCGCGGCGACGCCCACGTCTGCGACCGTGGCGGCCGCGGCCGGTGCGGCTGCCCCATCCGTCGCCGGCAGCCCGCAGCGCCGGGCCCACCAGGCGAGCTCGCCCACCCATGGGTTCGGCTGCTGCAGGGCCAGCGTCAGCGGCGCCCTGAGCAGCTCCCCGGCGGCGGCCACGTCCCCGGCGCGCCAGGCGTGCTCGGCCCGTGCGGCCGCGATCGGGGCGATGCGCTGCAGCTCCCCGCTCGGCAGGGCCTGCTCCCAGGCGGCCAGCAGCGTCCGCTCGGCCTCGGGATCGCCGCGGCGCGACTGCAGCCGACCCAGCGCGGTGAGGGCGGGGCACAGCCCGACGCTCACGGCGTCGCTGAGGGCGAGCGCGGCGCGGGCGTCCGCCTCGGCCGCGGCCCAGTCCCCCGCGTCCAGCCGCAGGCCGGCGCGGTGGCCGAGCAGGTACTGCGCGTAGCCGTCCAGGTCGCGGCTGGTCGCGAAGGCCAGCGCGCGTTCGAGATCCTCGGGGCCGCGCGGATCGTCGCGGTGGTGGACCACCATCGCGACGGCGAGGTTGACCAGGGCGCGGACGGCGTGCTCGTCCTCGCTCGCCTCGCAGGCGAACGCGTAGGCCTCCTGCAGCAGGCCGCGGGCCGGCTCGAGCGCACCCGCCATCAGCTGCGCGGTTCCGACGTTGGTCAGCGCGTGGGCGAGCGTCGTGTGGTCGCCGAGCCGGCGCGCGAGCTCGGCGGCGCGGCCGCCGAGCGCGACGGCCTCCTCGGTGCGCTCGGACAGCATCGCCAGCTGGGAGCGGGCACTCAGCGCCCGGGCCAGCTCACGGTCCTCGCCCAGGGGCTCGAGCGTCGTGATCGCCCGATCGGCGTAGCGGGCCGCCCCCTCCCCGTCTCCGGCCCACCAGGTCACGCGCGAGAGCCAGAGCAGCGCCTCGCCCGTGCGGCGGGCGTCGCCGTCGCGCTCGCAGCGGGCGAGCAGCGCGCGGCGCGTCTCGAGCGCCCGCTCGGTGTGGCCGCAGTTGTAGGCCTCCGTCGCGACCCCGTCGAGGGCCTCGACGTCCGCGGGTCCGCCCGCGGCCAGCGCCGCCTCCCAGTGGTCCAGCGCCTGGCGGTGCCCGCCGACCGCCGCCGCCGCGCGGGCGGCGACGGGCGCCAGGCGGCGAACGGCGTCCGCGTCGGCGGCGGCGCGGGCGTGGTGCACGAGCCGCGCGGGCTCCACGTCGCCACGCGCCAGCAACGCGGCGAGCACCAGCGTCTCGAGCTCGCGCCGGTGCAGATCGCCGAGGTCGGCCGCCGTCGCCGCCCGGGCGAGCTCATGGCGGAAGGCCACCGCCTCCCCGCGCAACTCGAGGATCCCCGCCCGCAGCGCCTCGTCCACCGCCGCCGGCCGGGCGCCGACCGTGTCCGCCAACAGCCACAGCTCGGCCGCCTGCGGGACCACCGCGACGAGTTGCACCGCGGCTCGCGCCGCGTCGCTGAGCCCGGCGAGCCGGTACGCGACCGCCTCGCGCACGCTTGCCGGCACCGCGTCAGGTCCGGCGGCGAGCGCCTCCGTGACGAAGAACGGGTTGCCGCCCGTCACGCGATGCAGCGTCTCGACGTCCACCGCGTGCCCGGTCGCCATTGCCCCGACGGCCGCGGCGCTCAGCGGTGCCGGCTCGATCAGCCGGAGGCGGTCACGGGGCAGCGCGGCGAGCACGCGCCGCACGTCGGACCGCCCGCCGAGCTCCTCGCGCCGGCAGGTGAGCACGACGCAGCCGCGCGCCAGGCGCCGCCCCAGCAGCGCGACGAGGTCCAGCGTCGCCTCGTCGGCCCAGTGCAGGTCCTCGATGACGAGCGCGACGCCGGGCTCGGCGAGCACGTCGAGCATCGCCGTCAGCAGCGGTTCACGACCGGCGTCGAGCGCGGCGGCCAGGGCGCCGCCGGCCTGTCGGACGGCATCGCGCAGCGGGCCCAGCGGCCGCGGGGTGATCAGGGGGTCGCACGCGCCCCACAGCACACCCCCCGACGCGCCCAGCACGGACTGCAGCAGCCGGGTCTTGCCGATGCCCGCCTCGCCGGCGACCAGCACGACGCGGCCCTCGTGCGCCTCCGCGAACGCGCACTCGAGGGCGGCACGCTCGCGGTCACGCTCGAGGAGGTCCACCGTCGCGGCGAACCTACCGAGCTGGGAGGCTGCCGCCTAGCCCTGGGTCAGTGCCCGACGGTCTCGCCGGGAGCGACGCGCTCCCACAGCGCGCCGAGACGCTCGAGGTCGCCCGGCTCCAGCTGCCGCAGGAAGCGCTCGCGAACACCGTCGAGGTGGGTGCGGCGCGCGGGCTCGAGCACGGCCTCGCCGGCCTCCGTGAGCACCGCGAAGCAGCCGCGGGCGTCGTCGGCGCAGTGCTCTCGGCGCAACAGGCCCTGCTTGGCGAGCCGGTCCACGAGGCGGGTCATGCCGGAGCGCGACAGCAGCGCGCGATCGGCCAGGTCGGCCATCCGCAGGCGGTGCCCATCGGCCGAGCGCAGCGTGACCAGGACGTCGTAGGAGCTCAGTGGCAGCTCGTGCTCGGCGGCCAGCTCGGAGTCCAGCTCGCGGGTCAGGGCCGCATGGGCGCGCAGGAAGCCGCGCCAGGCGGCCAGCTCGGCGTCGGTCAGCTCGTGGGTCGCCGTCGAGGTGCTCATGCCACGTCCCATGGTAGTTGCGTGGGCAACGTGGCGGGGAGCAGTTGGGTCACTCGTCCAGCTCGCCGTCGACGATCCCGAAGATCACGCCGCCCGGGTCGGTGATGACCGCCATCCGGCCGCTGGGGACGTCGATCGGACCCGCGAGCACCGTGCCGTCGCTGTCCTCGACGAGCTCGACCGTGGCGCCGACGTCGTCGACGGCGAAGAACGCGACCCAGTGCGACGGGACCCCGGCCTCGGCCGAGGAGTCGGGCAGCTTCGCGATGCCGCCGTTGAGCCCCTCCCCGACCCGGATGGCCTGGCGCTCGTCCGGGGCGTCCTCGACCTCGCCGAGCTCCCAGCCGAGCAGCTCGGCGTAGAACTCCGCCGCCTTGGCGACGTCCGTCGTCTGCAGGTCGTTCCAGGCCAGCGCGCCCGCGGCGTTGACGAGCTCTGCGCCGGCGTTCTCCTTCGGCTCCCAGAGCGCGAGCGTCGCACCCGTGGGGTCGGTCACGACCGCCATGCGACCCTGGTCCATCACGTCGAAGGGCTTCTGGGTCACGGTGCCGCCGAGGTCGTCGACCTTGCCCGCGGTGGCGTCGAGGTCGTCGACGGTGACGTAGTTGAGCCAGCCGGCCTCGCGCTGGGTCTGGTAGACCGCCGCCACGCGCTTGCCGTCCTTCGACGCCGGGTGGTAGGTCATGTCGTCGCCGAGCGGGACGTCGTCGTAGGTCCAGCCGAACAGCCGCTCGTAGAACGGCTTGGCGGCCTCGACGTCGCCGGAGGCCAGCTCGACGTAGCTGAAGACCCCGTGCTCGTAGCGCTCCCGCGTGCCCATGATGCTCTCCCTACTCGAGAAGTGAGCGCCCGGTCATCTCGGGCGGTTGATCGATCTCCAGCAGCGCCAGGATCGTCGGCGCCACATCGGCGAGGATGCCCGGTCCGTCGAGCTTCACACCCGTGCGCGTGACGATGAAGGGGACGGGGTTCATCGAGTGCGCGGTCTGGGGCTGGCCGTCGCCGGTCAGCATCTCGTCGCAGTTGCCGTGATCGGCGGTGACGATGCACGTGCCCCCGCGGGCCTCGACCGCGGCGACGACCCGGCCGAGGCACTCGTCGACGACCTCGCAGGCCTCGACCGCCGCCTCGATCACGCCGGTGTGGCCCACCATGTCGGGGTTGGCGAAGTTGATGATCGCGAAGGCCGGCTCGTCGTCGGCCCAGTGCGCCTCGAACGCCTCCGTCGCCTCGCGCGCGCTCATCTCGGGCTGCTCGTCGTAGGTCTTGACGTCGCGCGGGGACGGGACCACCTCGCGCACCTCGCCCTCGAAGGCCTCCTCCTCCCCGCCGTTGAAGAAGTACGTCACGTGCGGGTACTTCTCCGTCTCCGCGACGTGGAGCTGGCCGAGGTGGTGTGCGGCCAGCGTGCTCGCGAGGGTGACGTCCGGGCGGTCCGGCGGGAACATGACCGGGTAGGGCCAGCCGTCCTCGTAGCGCGTCATCGTCGCGTAGCGCGCGGGGTCGTGGTCGAGCTTCTCCGTGATCTCGCGCATCCGGTCGGGCCGGAAGTTGAACGCGACGACCGCGTCCTGCGGCCGGATCCGCGCCTCGTCGCCGACCGTGGTGGCGGTGATGAACTCGTCGGTCTCGTCGCGCTCGTAGGCGGCCTTCGCGGCCTCGGCGCCCGTGTCGGCGTGATGCTCGCCCTCGCCGTCGACCAGCAGCTTCGTCGCCTGCTCGATCCGGTCCCAGCGCTTGTCGCGATCCATCGCGAAGTAGCGCCCGATGACCGAGCCGATGCGGGCCTTGGAGTCGTCGATGCGCGCGAGGAAGTCGCCCGCCTGGTGCGGCGAGACGTCGCGGCCGTCGGTGAAGGCGTGGACGACGACGTCCTCGACGCCCTTCTCGGCCAGGATGTCGATCAGCGCCAGCAGGTGACGGTCGGCGGAGTGCACGCCGCCGTCGGAGGCGAGGCCGATCAGGTGGACCCGCTCGGCGCCGTCGATGACCCCGTTGAGCACCTCGTTGTCGGCGAGCGTGCCCTGCTCCACGGCCTCGTCGATGCGCATCAGGTCCTGCTTGACGATCGCGCCGGCGCCGAGGTTGAGGTGGCCGACCTCCGAGTTGCCCATCTGGCCCTCCGGGAGGCCGACGTCGGGGCCCCAGGCGGTCAGCGTCGTGTGGTCGTAGCGCGCCCACAGGTCGTCGAAGACCGGCGTGTCGGCGAGCTCGACGGCGTTGCCCGGCCCGGGCTCGGCGAGACCGAACCCGTCCAGGATCACGAGCGCGACGGGGGTCACGTCCCGGCGGCCTCGACGATCGCCGCGAACGACGCGGGCTCGAGGGCGGCGCCGCCGACCAGGAAGCCGTCGATGTCCTCCTGCGCCATCAGCTCCGCGGCGTTGTCGGGCTTGACGGACCCGCCGTAGAGCACGCGCACCGTCTCGGCGGCCGCGCTGTCGAAGTGCGCCACCAGCGCGCGGACGAACCCGCACGCCTCCTGCGCGATCTCGGGCGTGGCGACCTTGCCGGTGCCGATGGCCCAGATCGGCTCGTACGCGATCGAGAGGGAGCTCAGCGCGTCCTTGGGGACCTCGTCGAGCGCCTCGAGGACCTGATGGCGCAGCTTGCGCTCCATGTCCCCGGCCTCGCGCTCGTCCTCCGTCTCACCCACGCAGAGCATCGGCGCCAGGCCGGCGTCGAGCGCGGCGCGCAGCTTGGCCCGCAGCGCGGCGTCGGTCTCGTTGAAGAGCTGGCGTCGCTCGGAGTGGCCGAGCAGCGTGCCCTGCACGTCGAGGTCGGCCAGCATCGCCGCGGAGATCTCGCCGGTGAACGCGCCCGACTCCGCCTCGTGCATGTTCTGCGCGTAGACCTCGACGCGCGAGCCCCGGGCCGAGTTGACCATCGCGTCCAGGGCCGTGAACGGCGGGCAGATGGCGATCTGCACGTCGTCGACGGAGGACACGAGCGGCAGCAGGCCCGAGATGAACTCCTCGGCCTCGGCGACCGTCTTGTGCATCTTCCAGTTGCCGGCGACGAACGGTGTTCTGGTCATCGGAGGGCCTCCACGCCCGGGAGGGTCTTGCCCTCGATCAGCTCGAGCGACGCGCCGCCGCCCGTCGAGACGTGGTCGACCCGGTCCACCAGGCCGAAGCGGGCGAGCGCCGCGGCGGAGTCCCCACCCCCCACGACGGTGGTGCCCGGGGCGGCGGCGACGGCGTCGGCCACCGTCCGCGTCCCCCCCTCGAACGGCGCGAGCTCGAAGGCGCCCATCGGACCGTTCCAGAAGACGGTGCCGGCGGTGGCGATGACCGCGGCGTAGGCCTTGGCCGTCGCCGGGCCGATGTCCAGCCCCATCCACCCGTCGGGGATGTCGGCGCCGTCGAGGTCCTGCGTCTCGGTGCCGGCGTCGAAGGCGCGGCCGAGCGTCTGGTCCGTCGGCAGCCGCAGCTGCTCCGCGCCCGCGGCCTCCAGCACGCGGCGGGCGGGCTCGACGCCCTCCTCCTCGCACAGCGAGTCGCCGACGTCGTGGCCCTGGGCGCGGAAGAACGGGAAGCACATGGCGCCGCCGATGAGGATCGTGTCGGCGCGGCCGAGGAACGCGTCCAGGACGCCGATCTTGTCCGTCACCTTCGCGCCGCCGACGATGGCGACGAGCGGGCGCTCGGGCGCCTCGAGGATCCCGTTGAGCGTCGTGACCTCGCGCTCGAGCAGCCGGCCCGCGGCGCTGGGCAGCAGGTGGGCGACGGCCTCCGTGGAGGCGTGCGCGCGGTGCGCGGAGCCGAACGCGTCGTTGACGTACACGTCGGCCAGCGCGGCGTAGCGCGCGGCGAGGTCACCGTCGTTGTCGGTCTCCCCCGGGTTGAAGCGGACGTTCTCGAGCATGACGACGTCGTCGTCGGGGACGGCGTCGAGGTCGTCGGCGAGCGTGATCGGCTCCCCCAGCAGCTCCGCCGCGCGATCGGCGGCCGGCTTGAGGGAGAGCTTGGGGTCATGGCCCTTGGGGCGGCCGAGGTGTGACAGGAGCACGAGGCGCGCACCTTTGTCGCGCAGCTCCCTCAGGGTCGGCAGCGCCCCGCGGATGCGGGCGTCGTCGGTGATCTCGCCGCTCTGCTGGTCCAGGGGGACGTTGAAGTCCACCCGGACGAGCACCCGCGTGCCGGCGACGTCGAGGTCGTCGAGCGTCCGCACCTAGAGGAGCTTCTGCAGCAGGTCGACGCAGCGGTTGGAGTAGCCCCACTCGTTGTCGTACCAGGACACGACCTTCACGAGCGTGCCGTCGATGACCGACGTCAGCAGCCCGTCGACGATCGAGGAGTGCGGGTTGGAGATGATGTCGGTCGAGACGATCGGATCCTCCGTGTACTCGAGGATGCCGGCCATCGGGCCGTCGGCGGCGGCCTTCAGCGCGGCGTTGACCTCCTCCTTGCTCGTGGCCTGCGAGGCGACGAAGGTGAGGTCGACGACCGAGCCGGTGATGACGGGGGCCCGGATCGCGAAGCCGTTGAGCTTGCCGTTGAGCTCGGGAAGGACGAGGCCGACGGCCTTCGCGGCACCGGTCGACGTCGGGATCAGGTTGACCGCGGCGGCGCGCGCACGGCGCAGGTCCTTGTGGGGCATGTCCTGCAGGCGCTGATCGGCGGTGTAGGCGTGGATCGTCGTCATCAGGCCGTGCTCGATGCCGACCGAGTCGTTGATCGCCTTGGCGAACGGCGCGAGGCAGTTCGTCGTGCAGGACGCGTTGGAGATGACGTGGTGCGCGTCCTTGTCGTAGGCCGAGTCGAAGTTGACGCCCAGGACGACGGTGACGTCCTCGTCGGACGCCGGCGCGGAGATGACGACCTTCTTCGCGCCCGCGTCGAGGTGCTTGGCGGCGTCGGCGCGCTTGGTGAACAGGCCGGTGGACTCGAGCACGACGTCGACGCCGAGGTCGCCCCAGGGCAGCGCGCCCGGGTCGCGCTCCGCGAGCACGGTCAGCTTGGTGCCGTCGACGCTGAGGCCGCCGTCGGTCTCCTCCACGGTGCCGGGGAACGGGCCGATGGTGGAGTCGTACTTCAGGAGGTGGCGCAGGGTCGCGTTGTCGGTCAGGTCGTTGACCGCCACGAACTCGATGTCCGCCCCCGCCGCCTTGGCGGCGCGGAAGACGTTGCGACCGATGCGGCCGAAGCCGTTGATGCCCACGCGTACCGACATGCGGTGAGTGCTCTCCTTGGTTGGGATGGATCCCTGGGGAGCCAGGAACCTACTGCGTGACTACCCGCGGTGGGCGGCCACGATCTCGACCCGGATGCCGTCCGGGTCGAGGAGGTAACCGGCGTAGCAGCGCGCGCCGTACTGCGGCCGCGGCCCCGGCGCGCCGGCGTCCGCGCCGCCGGCCGCGAGCCCCGCGGCGTGCGCGGCGTCGACGGCGACCTTCCCCGCGGCGGTGAAGGCGACGTGGCCGAAGCCGGGCTGCGGCGCGCCGCGCGCGGTGAGCCAGAACATCGGGTCGGTGACCCCCCAGCCGATCACCTGCGCGGTGGTGCGCAGGCGGCGCACGCCGAGGGGGAAGAAGACCGCGTCGTAGAAGCGGCCCGACCGGATCAGGTCGGCGACCTCCAACCCGAGATGATCGAGCACGGGGCGGAATCTACTCAGGAAGCTGCCAGCGAGGGCTCACGCGATCCCAGGCGTGCGCGAGCACCCTGATCGACATGACCTCCCTGCTCTCCAGCTGGCGGCGGCTCGTCACCGTCACCGCCGTCTGCTTCGCGCTGCTCTTCGCGCTGCTCGCCTGGCGGGTGTCCGCCGGCGACGATCCCGTCACCGCGGCCGCGACGGGGACGGCGGTGACCGCGACGGCGACGGACGACGCCGCGGCCACCGCGACCGACGACTGGGGGTCCACGGACCCCGCCACGACCGACGACAGCGCGGCCGGCCAGCCCTCGACGCCCAGCACCCAGGCGTCATGACCCGCGTGGACGCCCTCTGGCCGACGATGGGCTGCGAGGCCGGCGTGTGGCTGGCCGCGGACCGCCCCGCGGCAGAGCTCGACGCGCTCGCCGCGCGGGTCCGGACCGTCGTCGACGACGTCGCCGCCCGGCTGACCCGGTTCGACCCCGGCTCGGAGCTCTCGCGCCTGAACGCCGGCGGCGACGCCCCCGCCTCCCCCGTCCTGGCCCGTTTCGTCGCCGCCGCCCGCAGCGCCGGCGCCAGCACGGGCGGGCTCGTCGACGCGACCCTGCTCGGCGCGATCGAAGCCGCCGGCTACCGGGCGTCGCGCACCGGTGTGGCGCCGCTGCCGCTGGCGGAGGCGCTTCGCGACGCGCCCCCGCGCCGGCCGGCCCGGCCGAGCGCGGCCGCGGCCCACCGCAGCCTCGCCGTCGGACCCGACGGGCGCGTGCACCGCGGCCCCGGGGTGCGGCTGGACTCCGGCGGCCTCGGCAAGGGCCTGGCCGCGGACCTCGCCGCCGCGGAGCTGCCCGCCGACGTCGCCTACGTGATCGCCGTCGGCGGCGACCTCGCCGTCGGCGGTCCGGTCCCGCAGGCGGTCGACGTGCGCCGCGCGGCGCCGGGACCGGCGGCGGCCGCCAGGGGCCCGCAGCTGGTGTCCCCCCACGACGACGCCCCCGTCGTCCACACGCTGCGGCTCTCCCGGGGCGGGGTCGCGACCTCCGGCATCCAGCGCCGGATCTGGCGCGACGACGACGGCCGGCCCGCCCACCACGTCCTGGACCCCGCCACGGGGCGCCCGGCCTGGACGGGGCTGGTGGCGGTCACCGCGGTCGGCCGCGACGCCGTCGATGCGGAGGTCCGCGCCAAGGCCGCCCTGCTCTCCGGGGCGCTGGGCGCGCGCCGGCGCCTGCGGACGCTCGGCGGGGTGCTGCAGCACGAGAACGGCCGCGTCGAGGTCCTCGCCGCCGCGCCCGTCGTCCGCCTGCGCCGGAGCGCCGCCTGATGGACCTCGCCGAGTACGGCTGGTGGATCGGCAGCCGCGCCGCCGCCATCACCGCCTTCCTCCTGCTCTCGCTGTCGGTCCTCGGCGGGCTGGCGCTGGCGATGAAGCTCGTCCCGCCGCGGTCCCGCGCCCGGATCGGGAAGCTGCACGAGCGCGTCGCGCTCCTCGCCCTCGGGATGATCGCGCTGCACGGCGCGCTCCTGCTCGGCGACCACTGGTTGAACCCGACCGTGACGCAGCTGCTCGTCCCCTTCACGCTCGACTACCGGCCGGTCTTCACCGGGCTCGGCATCCTGGCGGGGTATCTCGCGGCCCTGCTCGCCCTGTCGTTCTACCTGCGCAAGCACGTCGGCGCGCGCCGGTGGCGCAAGGCGCACCGGTTCATCCCGGTCGCCTGGGTGCTGGCGGCCGTGCACGCGATCGGCGCCGGGTCAGACGCCGGCCGGCTGTGGCTGCAGGTCCCCCTCTACGGCACCATCGCCGGCGTGCTCGCGCTGCTCGCCCTCCGCTGGGGTCGGCGCACGCCCAAGCCCCCGGTCCGCCAGACCCCCGAGCAGCGGGCGGCGATCCGCGAGCGCGCCCGTGCGCGTGCCGCGGGGCGGGTGGGCGAGGACCGCGACACCGTGGCGGCCTGACGGTCTGCGAGGGCGACCACGCCGGCCGTCGCGGACCGTGGTGCGGCCCGCGGCCCCATGCGGTCCACCAGAGCGACCACGCCTCCCGGAGCGTCACGTGGGCAGGCCGGCGGACCGGCGCGCGGTCGAGCCGGAGGGCCTAGGCCCGGGCGACGGGGCTGCGGTCGGCGTCGCGGTGGGTCATCTCGATCCGCACGCCTGGCGTCCCGTCGAAGTGCCGCGCGAGCCGCTCGACGATGGCGACGGACCGGTGCCGCCCGCCCGTGCAGCCGATCGCCACGAGCAGGTGCGACTTGCCCTCCGTGACGTACTGCGGCAGCAGGTAGCGCAGCAGCTCGTCGAGCCGGGAGTGGAACTCCTCCAGCCGGCCGTCCTGGGCGACGTAGTCCACGACGCGCTGATCGCGGCCCGTGAGGGGCTTGAGGTCGGCGACGTAGTGCGGGTTGGGCAGGAAGCGCACGTCGAAGAGCAGGTCGGCGTCGCGGGCCGGGCCGTGCTTGAAGCCGAAGGACTGGAACGTCACGGTCATCCCGTCCGTCGCCCCGGGGTCGAGGAGCTCCCCCGCGACCTTGCGCCGCAGGGCGTTGGCGCTCATCCCCGTGGTGTCGATCAGCGCGTCGGCGCGCCGGCGGATCGGCGCGAGCAGCTCGATCTCGCGCGCGACCGCCTCGCGCACGGAGCGCCCGTCGTCGGCGAGCGGGTGCCGGCGGCGGGTCTCCTGGTAGCGGGTGACGATCGTCTGCTCGTCGGCGGTGAAGAACAGGACCCGGTGCGCGGTGCCGCTCGCGTCGAGGCCGTCGAGGACCTCCGCGAGGTGCTCGAAGTAGGTCCCCCCGCGCAGGTCGGAGACGACCGCCGCGCGCTGGACCTTCGAGCCGCCGCGCTCGAACAGCTCCGCCAGGGCGCGCAGCAGGTCGGCCGGGAGGTTGTCGACGCAGAAGTAGCCCGCGTCCTCGAACACGTTCAGCGCGAGCGACTTGCCCGCGCCGGACACGCCGGAGATGACGACCAGGTCCTCCATCAGCGGCCGGTCTTGTTCAGATGGGCGTACAGCTCGCGGCCGACCTTGCCGGGGAGCCCGGGGACCTGCTCGAGGTCCTCCCGCGCCGCCGCCATGACGCGCTCGGGCGAGCCGAAGTGCTTGAGCAGCGCGCGCTTGCGCGTCGGGCCGATGCCGGGCAGGCCGTCGAGGATCGACTCCGTCATCGCCTTGTCGCGGCGCCCGCGGTGGTGCGTGATCGCGAAGCGGTGCGCCTCGTCGCGGATGCGCTGCAGCAGCTGCAGCTCCGGCGTGTCGTGGGCGAGGATCAGCGGCCGGTCGACCCCGGGCAGGAAGACCTCCTCGATCCGCTTGGCCAGCGAGACCACGACCACCCCGCGCTCGCGCAGCGGCGCCAGGGCCTCGAGGCCGGCCGACAGCTGGCCCTTGCCGCCGTCGATGACGATCAGGTTCGGCAGCGCGGCGAAGCTCGCGTCGCGGTCGTTGTCGTAGGGGGACTTCTCGCGCTGGCGCTCGAACTGCGCCGCGCGGCGGCTGAGGACCTCGTTCATCGAGGCGAAGTCGTCGGACTTGCCCTCCTCGAGGTCGCGGATCTTGAAGCGGCGGTAGTCGGACTTCTTCGGGGCGCCGCCCTCGAACACGACCATCGATGCCACGACGTGGGTCCCCATCAGGTTCGAGATGTCGTAGCACTCCACCCGCACCGGGAGGGTGTCCATCCCGAGCGCCTCCTGGAGGCCGTCGAGCGCCTCGACCCGCTGCTGCCGGCGACGCTCGGTCTTCAGCTTGTCCTGGTCGAGCGCGAGGCGGGCGTTGCGCTCGGCGAGCTCGAGGATGCGCCGCTTGGGGCCGCGTTCGGCGGCCCGGATCTCGACCTTGGAGCCGCGGCGGTCCGAGAGGATCGACGCGAGCACCTCCAGCGCGGACCCCTCGGCCACGACGGGATCGACGACGATCAGCGCCGGGATCGACAGCGCCGCGGCGTAGTACTGGAGGATGAACTCCTCCGCGGCGCGGCCGACGTCGTGGCCGGCCTCGTTGACGAGGTAGAAGGACTGACGGTCGCTCAGCACGCCGTCGCGGACCTGGAAGACCTGGGCGTTGGCCTCCGAGCCGGCCACCGCGACGCCGATCGCGTCCATCGACCCCGCCGTCTCGTCCTGCACGCGCTGGCGCTGCAGCAGCTGGCGGATCGACGTCAGCCGGTTGCGTTCCAGCGCCGCCTGCTCGAAGTCCTGCTGGCCGGCGTGGAAGTACATCCTCGTCTCGAGGTCGCGCTCGATCTGCTTGAAGCGGCCGGACAGGAACGCCATCACGCCGTCGATCGACTCGCGGTACTCCTCCTTGGAGACGTAGTCGACGCAGGGCGCCCCGCAGCGCTTGATGTAGTAGTCCAGACAGGGGGAGCCGGAGTGGCGGCCAGGCGTCGGGCCCTCGCAGGAGCGGTACTGGAACACCTTGCCGAGGAGATCGAGGGTGTGGCGGGTGCGCTTGGCCGAGGAGTACGGGCCGAAGTAGGCCCGGCCGCGACGGTGGCGCTCACGGGTGAAGTAGACCCGGGGGAAGTCCTCGTCCAGCGAGATCGCGATGAAGGGGTAGGACTTGTCGTCGCGCAGCCGGATGTTGAACTTCGGCTTGTACTGCTTGATGAAGTTCTGCTCGGTGATGAGCGCCTCGGTCTCGGTCCGGACGACGAGGTACTCGATGTTGTGGACCTCACGCGGGAGGTCCGTGGCGCCGTAGCGCGTCGGGTTGGAGAAGTGGCTGCCGACCCGCTTGCGGATCGAGATCGCCTTGCCGACGTAGACGACCTTGCCCTTCTGATCGCGGAAGAGGTAGACGCCGGGCTCGTCGGGGAGCGCCCGCCGCTGCTCCTTCAGACGCTCGGCACGGCCGTCCGCCGCGGTCTGCGGAGTCGTCGTCGCCACCCCTCCAGGGTAGGTCCGGCGTCCGACGGGTTGGCGCCCGGACCGCAACTCCCACACGGTTGAGGACTCTCAGTGTCCGTATGCGACATCGTCTCCTCATCCCGCTCATCGCCACGCTGGCCCTCCTGGCCGCCGGACTGGCGACCGCTTCTGCGGCCGACGCCAAGTCCCGCTACCGGGTGGGCATCGGCGAGCAGAGCTTCCTGGCCTTCCAGGACAAGGGCTTCAACTCGCTCAAGATCAAGCGCGTTCGACTGATCGTCCCGTGGGACTGGAAGAACCGCGCGTCCGACACGCCGGCGATCCGCGCCTATCTCGCCGCGGCCAAGGCTGATCGCAAGGACGTCATGGTCGCGTTCTCCGCCCATCGTGGGTGCTACGAGAACGGGCACTACAGCCGGCGCAAGATCTGCCGCGCGCCGTCGGTGAAGAAGTACTCCGGCTCGGTCAAGCGCTTCCACAGGACCTTCCGCCAGGTCAAGACCTTCCAGCCGTGGAACGAGCTCAACAACAAGAGCCAGCCGACCTACCGCTCTCCCGTCAAGGCCGCGAAGTACTACATCGCGATGAAGAAGGCGTGCATGAAGTGCACGGTCGTCGCGGCGGACATCCTCGACTCGTCGAACATGATCCGCTACGTCAAGCGCGTCAAGCGGGCCATCGGCGGCTACGCGCGCAAGCACCGCAAGTTCCGCCCGCGGGTCTGGGGCCTGCACAACTACTCCGACGTCAACCGCTTCCGCAGCCGGCAGACGCGCCAGTTCATGCGCACCGTGCCCGGCAAGGTGTGGCTGACCGAGACCGGCGGCCTCGTCAAGTTCCTGCCGCACTTCAAGAACTCGCCCAAGCGCGCCGCGAAGGCGACGCGGTACATGATCAAGCTCGCCGATCGCTACTCCAAGAAGCGTCGCGGCCTGAAGTCGCGCATCGACCGCGTGTACCAGTACTCCTACTACGGCTACCTCGTCGCGCCGGGCGCCCGGAACGTCCAGCCGCGCTTCGACTCCGGCCTCGTCGGACCCGTCTTCCTGAACCCGGACTACTCGGCCGGTCCCGGCTCGGGCAAGGGCCGCAAGGCGTACTCCGTCTTCAAGCGGCTGATCAGGCACAAGTCCAAGTAGGTCAGCTCCCGCGCCCCGCGTGTCCGACGACGGACATGCGGGGCGCAACTTCCGGTGGCCGCGTACATTCCCTGCGCGATGCGTATCCGACTGTTCCTCCCACTGCTCGCGCTCCTCGCCGCCGCCATGGCGATTCCGAGCAGCGCAGACGCCAAGAGCCGCTACAAGGTCGGCTTCGGCGACCAGAACGCCCAGATCTTCTCCGACCCCAACTTCGCGTCGCTGAAGATCAAGCGCGTTCGACTGATCGTCCCTTACGACTTCCGCCGCGAGGCCTACCAGCTGCCGCAGACCGCAGCCTGGATCGGCGCCGCGCAGTCCCAGGGCAAGGAGGTCATGATCGCCTTCAACAGCCCGCGCGGGTGTTACAACAACGGTCGGTACTCCAAGAAGAAGCGCTGCAAGGCCCCGACGCCCTCGAAGTTCAAGAAGGCGTTCAAGGACTTCCGCAAGCTCTTCCCCAAGGTCAAGATCTATCAGCCGTGGAACGAGATCAACTCGAAGTCGCAGCCGACGGCGAAGTCCCCCAAGCGCGCGGCGCAGTACTACAACGTCGCCAAGAAGAGCTGCAAGAAGTGCAAGATCGTGGCAGCTGACCTGCTCGACTCCTCGAGCGTCACCTCCTACATCAAGAAGTTCAAGCGCTACGTCAAGGGCAGCCCGAAGATCTGGGGCCTGCACAACTACTCCGACGTCAACCGCTCGCGCTACACCATCACGACGAAGGTGGCGCGGATGCTCCCCGGGCAGCTGTGGCTGACCGAGACCGGTGGCCTGGTGAAGTTCGAGAGGAACTTCCCCTACAGCACCAAGCGCGCGAACAAGGCGACGAAGTTCCTCTTCAAGCTCGCCGACCGCTTCTCCAAGAAGCGCAGGGGCCTGCGCTCGAAGGTCACTCGCGTCTACCCGTACACGTTCTACGGCGAGAACAAGGGCGAGCGCTTCGACGCCGGCATCGTGGGGCCGGTGGAGAACCCGAAGCCGCGCGCCGCGTACAAGTCGTTCAAGAAGCTGGTCAAGAAGCGCTCCAAGTAGCGCGACCGGCATCTGACGCCTGATGCGGGGCGGGTAGCGTGCTGCGCACGTGCCCGCCCCGTCGTCGTTGATCAACCTCTTCTCCGACACGCAGACGCGGCCGACCGCCGCCATGCGGGAGGCCATGGCGGCCGCCGACGTCGGGGACGACCAGCTCCAGGCCGATCCCACGGTCAACGCCCTGTGCGCGCGGGTCGCGGACCTCCTCGGCATGGAGGCCGCGCTGTTCCTCCCCACCGGGACGATGTGCAACCAGATCGCCTTCCTGCTCCATGCGTCGGGGCCTGGGGACGCCGCGGTGCTGCACCGCCTCGCCCACCCGCTGGCGTTCGAGGGCGCGGGCATGACCGCGATCGCCGGCACGCTGCCCCTCCCCGTCGACGGTCCCGGCGGCACGTTCGAGCCCGAGGCGCTCGCCGCGGTGCTGCCGCCGTCGGGTCCGGCCCATTCCCCGCGGGCGCGGCTCGTGTGCGTCGAGCAGACGACGAACGTCGCCGGCGGGCGCGTGTGGCCGCTCGAGCAGATCCGCTCGGTGCTCTCGCTCGCCCGCGAGCACGGCCTCGCCGCCCACCTCGACGGCGCGCGGCTGCTCAACGCCGTCGTCGCCACCGGGGTCCCCGCCGCCGACTGGGCCTCCGGCTTCGACACGGCCTGGATCGACGGGTCCAAGGGCCTCGGCGGGCCGCTCGGGGCGGTCATGGCCGGCACCGCCGACACGATCGCGGAGGCCCGCCGCCTCCGGCACATGCTCGGCGGCGCCATGCGCCAGGCCGGGATCGCGGCCGCCGGCATGCTCCACGCGCTCGACCACCACGTCGACCGGCTCGCCGAGGACCACGCCAACGCTCGCGACCTCGCCGCGGGCCTCGCGGCGCTGACGGGCGTGGGACTCGACGAGGCGACCGTCGAGACCAACATCGTCGTCTTCGAGGTCCCCGACGCCGCGGCCTTCGTGGCCGCCATGCGCGACGAGGGCGTCGCGCTGACGCCCCTCGGCCCGACGACCGTGCGCGCCGTGACCCATCTCGACGTCGGCGCCGCCGACATCGCGCTCGCGCTGTCCGCCGCCGAGCGCGTGCTGGCGGCGTGACGGCCGAGCACGCCGACGCCAAGCCCCTCCCCGACGTCGGCGGGCCCGGCCTCGACGTCCTCTTCTGCGGCATCAACCCCTCCCTGCTGTCCGCGTCCACGCGGGCATCACTTCGCACGGCCGGGCAATCGGTTCTGGCCGGCCCTGCACGGGTCCGGCTTCACCCCGCGACTGCTCGACCCCACCGAGGACGGGCTGCTGCCCGGCTGGGGGCTCGGCATCACGAACGTGTGCGCCCGCCCGACCCGCGCGGCGGACGAGCTCTCCTCCGCCGAGCTGGTGGAGGGCTTCACCGCGCTGGAGGCCCTCGCAGCCGACTGGTCGCCGGGCGTAGTGGCCGTCGTCGGGATCGGCGCCTGGCGGACCTGCACCGGCGAGCGCGCGGCCGGGGTCGGCCCGCAGACCCGCACCGTCGGCGGCCGCCGTGCCTGGGTGCTGCCGAACCCCAGCGGGCTGAACGCGCACTTCCAGCTGCCGAAGCTCGTGCGGCTGTTCGCGGCGTTGCGCGCCGCCCTCTGACGTCGTCGGCACCCCGCGCACCGCAGCGGTCATCGCACGAGCCGAACGGCGAGGGTGCCCGCGATCTCCCCCGCGCCGCCCATCAGGCCGAGGATCGAGGCGACGTAGCCCTGCGTCTCGGGGATCGGCGGCACGCACATGCAGGCCGCGACCGCGCCCGGCCCCGCGTTGTAGGCCGCGAGCGCCAGCGGGACCGACGCGAACTGCCGCAGCAGGTCGCGCATCAGACGGGCCTGGGCGCCGATCGCCTGCTCGGGATCGAACGGGTCCTCGAGGTCGTACTGCGCCGCCGTGCCGGGCATGAACTGCGTCAGCCCCTGGGCACCGGCCGGCGACACCGCCGACGGGTCGAACCCGCTCTCCTGCTGGATCTGGGCGGCGAGCAGCGTGGACGAGACGTTCCAGCGCTGCGCCGCCCTCGCCAGCAGGGGCGCGAACCGCGCAGGGACGAACGCCGGCACACCGCGGCCGCCGCTGCCACCCGACCCCGCAAGGGACCGTCCGTCGGCGCCTTCTGCGCGTGACGACTTCGGGTTCAGCGTGTAGCCGAAGTGCCACGCCTCCCACGCGTATCGCTGCACGAAGTGGAAGCGCCCGGCGTTGCCCTTCAGCCAGCCGTACGCCGCCTCCGGGCCGAGGTCGAGCTCGGTCCCGTAGCGGTGCAGCGACTTGCCCGGCGGGGCGACCCACCTCGGGTCGGGGTGCGCAGCGAAGAGGACGGCCTGCTCCGCGTCGGTGCGGAAGCCGCTGTTGACGAGGAGCGTGACGTCATCCTCGCGGGCCGCGGCGCTCATGCGGTCGAACGCCCGCGCGACATCCGGGCGCATCGGCTTGCCCTGGCGGACCTCGACCGGCCCCGCATACTGGCCGCCGGCCGCGGTCGGCCCGAGGTCGAGGGTGACCGGGGCCAGCTGCGCGACCGCGGTGCCGTCGACCTCCCGACTCGCCCGATCGCTGCCGTGGCGAGCCTCGACGTCACGGCCGACCCGCACCCGGATGCGCGTCGGAGCCTGCTCGTCGGCGTCGGGGAACCCGATCGTGACCTTCCCGCCGCCGTTGCGGTCGACGACCTTCGCCGCCGCAGCCCGGCCGAGCGCGAGGTACGAGGCCTTGGCCAGGCGGGTCGGGTTGGCCCGGCCGTCGACCGTACCCGGCTCGAACAGGCGCGGATACGCGTCGAGCATCGCCCGCGCGCCGGCGAGCGCACCGAGGTCCGCTGCCCGCTGCGCGTCCGCCCTCGAGCCGAGCGCGCGCGCGACGGCGCCGATGACGAAGGCGCCGATCAGGATCCCGCACAGCCCGCCGATGACGAGGACGAGCGCCTGGCCGGCATGGCTCTCCGTGGCACGGGGCCGACGGCCGTGGGCGCTCATCGCTCGCCCCCTGCGGCTTCACTCGGGGCGAGCGGCCGCAGGCCGAGGGCCGCCGTGCGACGGCCGATCGGATCCGACGGGACGCGCACCTCCCCCACCGGCGGCCCGAGGCGAGTCAGCGAGGTGCGAGCGAGCTCGGCGAGCGCCGGGTCGGCGTTGGCCGGCAGCGCCAGGATCAGGTCGTCGGCGGTGGCGAGCAGGTCGTCGACCTCCGCGTCGCGGGCGGCGACGCCGATGACGACCGGCGTCTCGTCGTCGGTGCTCGCACGCAGCCGGCGGGCCTCGGCGGCAAGGGCGATCGGCTCCACGGGCAGCAGGACCCGGCACTGGGCGGCGGACGCCGAGGCGTCGAAACCCAGGGCGACGAGCCGCTTGACCAGCGCGCCGGCGCGCGGCGAGGCGATCCGCACGGCAGCGGACGGGCCGGCGATCGCGACCACCGCCGTCCCGGCGTGCCGCTGCTTGCGCGCCCAGGCGGCGACGCCCCCCGCTGCGGCGGCGATCAGGCCATCCGGGGCGACGACCCCGACGAGCAGCCCGACGCCGGCGTGCGGCGGCGAGACGTCGTCCGGCGCCTCGGATCGCCCGAGCCGGGCCAGGAGGTCCTCGAGGTCGGGCGGCAGCGGCTCTGCGGCGCGAGCGCGTTCGTCGGCGAGAGGCCCGTCGACGTCCCGTGGCCACGACTCGGTGGCCGGGGCCGACGGGATGGCGAGGAGGTCGTCGAGATCCGGCGGCTGCGACTCGGCAGGGCGGGCCGGCGGGGCTGCGAGCTGCGGGGCGTCGTCTCGCAGCAGCGATGTCGCGGGACGGGCCGATGCGGCGGCTGCGGGGTCGGCCCCGGGGTCGGCGTGCAGCGCCGGGACGGGCGGGGCGAAGCGGGTCATCGGGAGGCCTCGCCGTCGCCGCCGCGGACGCTGGAGGTGGACGGCTTCGCGGCAGGGACGCCCGCTCCGGCGTCGGCCGAGGACGTGGCCGTCAGCACCCCGCCGGCGGGACCCAGACCGCGCGGGCGAACGGTGACCGTGACCCGGCGGCCACGGACGGCGACCTTCGCCCGGCCCGCGGTCGAGGTGCCAAGGCTGTGGCGCGCGGCGTCCTCCGCGTCGGCGTCCTGCAGCAGGGCCATGGCGCCGGCCTGCGCGGCGGCGGCAGCGGCCTCCTTCGCCGCCCCCGCGGCCAGCACGGAGAAGACGGCGAAGCCGAGGACCACGAGCAGCGGCAGGATCGCCACCACCTCGACGGCGGACTGGCCTGACGACGCGGACAGCGCCCTCACGACTGCTCCGCGAAGGAGGACCGCGCCGCGACGGTGGTGTCGGCGAAGCCCGGCAGGAGGATCGGGATGCGCAGCCGAACGCCGACCCGATCACCGTCGGGCTCGGTGAGCGTCAGACCACGGTCGAGGCGGCCACCGACGGCGGCGCGCGCGGCGTCCAGCTCGTCGCGCCCGACCGCATGGGCGCGAGCGGCGGCGCGGGCCGCGGCGTGTGCGGACCACACGCCCTGGCCGAGGAGCACGAGCTGCCAGGCCAGGGCGAGCAGGACCACGACGATCGGCAGCAGTGCGACGAGCTCGACCGTCGCCTGGCCGGAGGAGCGGGCTGCGGCGGCCGCACCGGGCGGTCCGAGCGAGAGAGGTGGGGGCATGCGGGAGAGCCTCCCGCGAGGGTGTGTGACGGCTCTAGACGTGGTGGTGACAAGTCACGCGCGGAGGTGTGGCGAACCTGCGCGCGGGCTCGGTCCGGCAGCGGTTCGCGAGGGCGACCACCCCTGTCACCGGAGCGACGTGGTCCGGCCGGCGGTCCCGGGCGGTCCGTGAGACCGACCACGCTGCCCGGGCGGGCGGGGTGGTCAGGCGCGCGGACCCTGCCGGCGACGCGGAGCTCGAAGGCCCGCTCGAAGGCCCGCTCGAAGGCCCCGCCCGCAGCCACCGCAGCCGCCCGCAGCCACCCGCAGCCACCCGGCCCGCCCCGACCCGCCCCGAGCCCCGTCCCTAACCCCGCGACCCCAACCGGAACCCGCGCCGTTCCGGCGCGGTCCAGGCCTCGCACAGGCGCACGAGCATCGCCGCGGCGGAGGCCATGTCCTGCAGCGACGTCCACTCCCGCACGGAGTGGAACGCGTGACCGCCGGCCCACAGGTTGGGGGTCGGCAGGCCCATCGAGGAGAGTCGCGAGCCGTCGGTCCCGCCGCGGATCGGCGACCGGACGGGCTCGACGCCCTCGGCGCGGTAGGCGGCCTCGGCGGCCGCGACGATCTCCGGGTAGGGCGCGAGGAAGGCGCGCATGTTCGGGTACTGCTCCTCGACCTCGAACGCGGCGAGGCGCGCACCCGGGAACGAGGCCACGACGTCGCCGGCCACCGTCCGCAGCAGGGCGACGTGGGCGTCACGCAGGACGTCCTCGAAGTCGCGCACGATCGCCCTGACCTCGCAGCGCACGGCGTCACCGGCGACAGAGACGACGTGGACGAAGCCCTCGCGCCCGCGCGTGGTGTCCGGCGTCAGCCGGTCGCGCGGGAGCGCCGCCACGATCGCCGCGGCGACGACGGCCGCATTGACCATGACGCCGTAGGCCGAGCCCGGGTGGATGTCGACGCCCTCGACCACGAGCCGCACGCCGACGGCGGTGAAGGTCTCGTCCTGCAGCTCGCCGAGGTCGGAGCCGTCCAGGGTGTAGGCGCAGTCGGCGCCGAAGCCCGCGACGTCGAACAGCTCGGCGCCGAGGCCGACCTCCTCGTCGGGGGTGAAGCAGACGCGCACGCGGGGGCGCGGGAGCTCCGGGTGGGCGGCCAGCCAGCCGGCGGCGGTGACGATCTCCGCGACGCCGGCCTTGTCGTCGGCGCCGAGCAGCGTGTCGCCCGAGCCGGTCACGATCGTGTGGCCCACCTTCGACCCCAGCTCCCCCATCACGGCCGGATCCAGCACCGTCCCCCCGCGCGGCAACGTGATCACCGATCCGTCGTAGGACGGATGGACCAGGGGCTCGACCCCCTCCCCCGGCGCGTCGGGCGACGTGTCGAGGTGCGCGAGCAGGCCGATCGTCGGGGCGTCGTCCACCGTCGCCTCGAGCGTGCCGTACACGTACCCGTCAGCATCCTGGACGACATCGGTCAGCCCGAGCGCCACGAGCTCGCCGGCCAGCATCCGCCCCAGCTCGAGCTGGCCGGGCGTCGACGGCGAGCCGGTGCGGGCCCGCGCCGCGGTCGTGTGGACCCGGACGTAGCGCTCGAAGCGCTCGAGCAGCCCAGGGGCCAGCGCCTCGGCCAGCGGGCTCGTCCACGGCACGGCGTCAGGACTCACGGCGCCGGCGGGCGACGGTCGACGCGCCCAGGGCGGCGAGACCGATCAGCGCGAACCACAGGAGGATGAAGGGCCCCGCGGAGTTCCACAGCCGGTTGGTGCACAGGAAGGCGACGACGAGCAGCGTCGCGGAGCCGTACAGCAGCATCCGCTGGTCGCCCGGCAGGTCCAGGAGCGTCATGCGGTGCTCCATGTAGAGCCGGTAGCCGAAGAACGCGATGCCGGCGAACAGGATCACCGACAGGAGGTTCGAGATCCCGTCGCCCGTCCGGGCGCCGCCGGGGACGCCCCAGACGACCAGCGCGAGGGCGAGGACGATCGCGGCGTTGCGAAGGTGCTTGGTCCGCTCGCTCACGGACCCGAGTCTAGACCGCGGTCGCGGTCTCAGACCGGGACGGAGGCGTGCTGCGGCGCCGCGACGATCTCGGCGACCGTCGGCCCGGCGGCCTGCGCGACCGGCTGCGGCGCGTCCACCTGCACGCGCTCGGCGGCGAAGCGATATCCGACACCGAAGTGCGTGTGGATGTAGCGCCACGACGGCGAGGCCTTGTCCAGCTTGGAGCGCAGCTTGCGCACGAACACGTCGACGGAGCGATCGCCGTGGGCCATCGCGTAGCCCCACACCCGCTCGTAGATGTCCTCGCGCTGCAGGACCTGCCCCTCGACGGAGGCCAGCAGCTGGATGAGCTCGAACTCACGCCGGGTCAGCTCGACGGAGGCGCCGTCCACGAAGGCCTGGAACTGGTCGGGGCGGATCTCGACCTCGCCCGCCTCAAGGGCGACCGGCTCGGCGTCGCGCTCGGTGCCGACGGCGCGCCGGCGGCGGACGACGGCTTCGACCCGCGCGAGCACCTCCTCGGGGTGGCAGGGCTTCGTGAGCCAGTCGTCGGCACCCATGCGCAGGCCGCGGACGCGCTGGGCGACGGTGGAGCGACCGGTGCAGACGACGATCCCGAGGCCCGGAAGGCGCTCGATCACGGTCTGGAGGTAGTCCCAGGCGCGCGGGCCGAGGACGCCGAGGTCGACGACGAGGGCGCTGATGCGCATCTGGACGAGCACGTCGGGCGGGATGGAGCCGCCGGTGATGCGGTACTGCCAGCTCGCCGCGTCCATGCGCTTGCCCAGGACCTGCAGGAAGCCGCTGTCCGTATCGATGACCGCGATCTGCAGCGGTGTGGTGTCAACCGTTCCCAGCATCTACAGAGACCCTACGCCGCTCGACGGCGTTGGTGACAGGCCGGTCACAGCCCGGTCACAAGTCAGGGGCGTGACAACGCGGAAAATGCACCGAAGCGACCGGTCTCCACGAAGGCGACCTGCTCGCCGACGTCGACCGCGTTGTCGCCCAGGCGCTCCAGCGCGCGGGCCATCAGCATCATGTGCATCGCCCACTCGCGCCGGTCCTCGTCCGTCCCGATCACGACCGCGCGACGGAAGACGGCCTTGTTGAGCTTGTTGATCTCGCTGTCCTGGCGGATCAGGTCCTGCGCGAGCTCGACGTCGCGCAGGGAGAAGGCCTGCTTGGCCTGCAGCGCCTCCGCGCGCGCCAGGGCGCCCATGCGCAGCACCATGCCGAGCAGCTCGTCGTCGACGGGCGGCTCGTGGCCGGCGAGCGGGACGAGCTTGGCGATGTTGACCGCCTGATCCCCCATGCGCTCGACGTGCTTGATCACATGAAGCAGCGACGCGATCACCCGCAGGTCGCCCGCCACCGGCGACTGGAGGGCCAGCATCCGCAGGACGGACTGGTGGACCTCCAGGAAGCGGCCGTCGATGCGATCGTCGTCGGCGACGACCATGGCCGCGAGCTCGGCGTCCCGGTGCTCGACGCACTCCAGCGCGCGATCGAGGGACTCGATCACGAGGTCGATCGCGCCCAGCGCCTGCCCTTCCAGCCGGTTGAGCTCCGCCTGGTACCCCTGCCGCATCGCGTGGCCGGGCACGATCAGCCGAACTTGCCGGTGACGTAGTCCTCCGTGCGCTTGTCCGACGGCGTCGAGAAGATCTTGTCCGTCTCGTCGATCTCCACGAGCTCGCCCGGGTCGCCGCTCTGCTCGATGTTGAAGAAGGCGGTGAAGTCACTCGAGCGCGCGGCCTGCTGCATGTTGTGGGTCACGATGACGATCGTGTAGTCCTTCTTGAGCTCGCCGATCAGGTCCTCGATCGCGAGGGTCGCGATCGGGTCCAGGGCCGAGGCCGGCTCGTCCATGAGCAGGATCTCGGGCTGCACGGCGCAGGCGCGGGCGATGCACAGCCGCTGCTGCTGGCCGCCGGAGAGGCCCAGCCCGGGCTTGCCGAGGCGGTCCTTGACCTCCTCCCACAGGTGGGCGCCGCGCAGGGACCGCTCGACGATGGCGTCCATGTCGGACCGGGCCATCTTCTTGCTGTTGAGGCGCAGGCCGGCCGCGACGTTGTCGTAGATCGACATGGTCGGGAACGGGTTCGGCTGCTGGAAGACCATGCCGATCTTGCGCCGCACCTCGACCGGGTCCACGCCGGGGCCGTAGATGTCCTGGCCCGCGGCGATGACCTCGCCGTCGACGGTCGCCTTGGGGACCAGCTCGTGCATCCGGTTCAGCGACCGCAGGAACGTGGACTTCCCGCAGCCGGAGGACCCGATCAACGCGGTCACGTGGTTGCGCAGGATCGTCACGTCGACGTCGCGGACCGCGTGGAAGTCGCCGTAGAAGAGGTTCAGCGACGTCACCTCGATGGCGGTGGCGGCCTCCGTGGCCGGCGTGACGGCCGTGGCGGCCTGCGGCGCCGCCACGGCGGGCGCGATGGCCTGCGAGGTCTCGGACATGTTCAAGGCGTCCTTTCTGGACGGCAGGGTCATCGGATCTCCGTGCCGAAGCGGCGGTAGACGAAGCGGCCGACGAGGTTGAGCAGCATGACGATGGCGATCAGCGTCAGGGCTGCGGCCCAGGCACGATCGAGGTAGGCGTCCTTCATGACGCCCGGGTTCTTGTACTGGTCGAAGGAGAAGACCGCGAGGTTCATCATGCGGCCGTGGAACGGATCGGTGTTGATCGAGTCGATCACGCCCGTGGTGACCAGCAGCGGCGCGGTCTCGCCGATCACGCGGGCGATCGCGAGCATGACGCCTGAGACGATCCCGGCCAGCGCCGTCGGGAGGACGATCTTCGTGATCACCTTCCACTTCGGCGTTCCGAGGGCGAAGGCCGCCTCGCGCAGCCCGTCGGGGACGATCCGCAGCATCTCCTCCGTCGAGCGCACGACGATCGGGAGCATCAGCACCATCAGGGCGATCGAGCCCATGATCCCGAGCCGGATGCCCGGCCCGAAGAAGAGCGCGAACAGCGCGAAGGCGAACAGGCCGGCCACGATCGACGGCACGCCGGTCATGACGTCGACGAAGAACGTGATCGAGCGGGCCAGCCGGCCGCGGCCGTACTCGACGAGGTAGACGGCGGCGAGGATCCCCACCGGCACCGCGACGACCGCCGCGCAGCCAGTGATGATCAGGGTGCCGAAGATGGCGTGGAGCGCGCCGCCGCCGGCGCCGACCACGTTGCGCGAGGAGAGCGTGAAGAAGTCGGCGTCGAAGCGGGCGACGCCCTTGCCGATCACCGTGTAGAGCACGGACACCAGCGGGACGAGCGCCAGGGCGAACGCCCCGGAGACGCCGATGGTGATCGCGCGGTCGAACGCCTTGCGGCGGCCCTCGACGACGCGCGACCAGGCGTAGACGAGCACGCCGGAGACGATGAGCGCGCCCACGATCAGCAGCGCCGGGGCGACGTCGGTGACGAGGATCGCCAGGACCGCGAGCGCGAGGAGCGCGGCGGGGACGCCCCACTGGGCCCAGCCCGGGAGCATCGTGGTGCGTTGCCCGCGCGGGGCTCCGGTGGCGACGACGGTGCTCATGCGGGCGTCCGCTTCCCGATCACGGCGCGGGCGCCGATGTTGACGACGAGGGTGATGGCGAACAGGACCAGGCCCGACGCGATCAGCACGTTGACGTCGATGCCGGAGGACTCCGGGAACTGCAGGGCGATGTTCGCGGCGATCGTCGAGGGGTTGCCCGACGAGATCAGGTTGAAGGTCACCGAGCCGGAGACCGACAGGATGATCGCGACGGCCATCGTCTCGCCCAGCGCACGGCCGAGGCCGAGCATCGTCCCCGAGATGATCGCCGAGCGCCCGAACGGGAGGACGGTCATGCGGATCATCTCCCAGCGGGTCGCGCCGAGGGCCAGGGCGGCCTCGCGCTGCTGGCGCGGGGTCTGGGAGAAGACCTCGCGGATGACCGCGGTGATGATCGGAAGGATCATCACGGCGAGCACGATCCCGACGACGAACATCGTCCGGCCGGTGGCCGTGACGGGGCCCTTGAAGAACGGGAGGAAGCCGAGGTTGTCGGCCAGCCAGGACTGCACGCCGATCGAGGCGGTGCCGAGGACGGCGGCCCCCCAGAGCCCGTAGATGATGCTCGGGATCGCGGCCAGCAGGTCGATCACGTAGGCCAGCGGCTGCGCGATCCGCCTGGGGGCGTAGAAGTTGATGAACAGCGCGACGGCGATCGCCATCGGGACGGCGATGATGATCGCGATCACCGCCGACAGGAGCGTGCCGAAGACCAGCGGCGCCACGTAGGCGACGAGGCTCTTCTCGTCGGGCAGCTCCGACGCGGACGCCGTGATCGCCGGCCAGGCCTCGCCCAGCAGGAAGATCGCGACGCCGGCCAGGATGAGGAGGATGAGCGTCCCCGAGCCGACCGAGAGCCCGGAGAAGATGCGGTCACCCGTCCGGACTACGGCCCTGGACGGGGGACGGCGCTTGCGGGACCCGGGCGCAGGCCCGGCGGACTCGGGGGAGACGCTCAACCTGTGGTCCTACTGCGCGGCGCCGATGGCGTTGAACGCCGCGTCGATCTTGGTGCGGACCGAGGCGGGGATGGGCGCGGAGCCGGCGTTGTCGGCGGCCGTCTTCTGGCCGTCCTCGGACGCCATGTAGGTCAGGTACGCCTTGACGTTGGCGGCGTCCTGGGGCTTGTCGTAGTCCGTGCAGGCCATCGCGTAGGACGCGAGGACGATCGGGTAGACGGTGCTCTCGGCCGGCGTGCGGTTGAGGTCGTAGGTGAACACGTACTTGCCCGGGTCGTCGGTCTCCTTGGACTCGTCGAAGATCGCGGCGGCGGACTCGGGCGACGGCGCGATGAACTGGTCCCCGACGCCGACCTTGGCGACCCCGAGGTCCCCGGCCTGCGACGCGTCCGCGTAGCCGATCGTGCTCTTGCCGTTCTGGACGGCGTCGACGACGCCGGAGGTGCCCTCGGCGGCCTCCTGGCCCTTGATCGGCCACGCGTCGTCGGGCTCGGCGGTCCAGCCGCCGTCGGAGGCCTTGCTCAGGTACTGGGTGAAGTTGTTCGTCGTGCCGGAGTCGTCGGAGCGGTGCACGACGGCGATGCGGTCGCCCGGCAGCTTGGCGTCGGGGTTGTCGGCCTTGATCTTCGGGTCGTCCCACTGCGTGATCTTGCCGGAGAAGATCGCGGCGATCGTGGCGGGCTTCAGCTGCAGGTCCTCGACGCCGTCGAGGTTGTAGATGACGGCGATCGGCGAGATGTAGACCGGGGCCTCGATGAACTTGTCGGGGCCGCCGCAGCGCTTCTGCGCGGCGGCCAGCTCCTCGTCCTTGAAGGCGGAGTCGGTGCCACCGAAGACGGTGCCGCCGGCGTTGAACTGCTCACGGCCACCGCCGGACCCGACCGGGTCGTAGGAGACGGTGACGCCGGAGTTGGCGGACTGGAAGCCCGCGGTCCAGGCCTCCTGCGCGGCGGCCTGGGAGGAGGCGCCGGCGCCGGCGATCTGGCCGGAGAGCTTGACGTCGGACTTGGCGGCGGCGGTGTCCGAGCCGGAGCCCGAGTCCGACGACGCGGGATCGCCACAGGCGGCGGCGCCCGTGGCGAGCGCGCCCACGGCCAGCGCGGTGATGAGCCTCGTGTTCATGTTCAGGTTCTTTCTCATGTTCATGGTGGCGGCCACGGTCTCAGGCGCCAGCCTGTGATCCTGTTACGGCGTCGTGGCCGTGCTGTGAAACGCTTGTGAACGGCTCGGCACCGAAGCGGTAGCCGAAGCCGAAGTGGGTGTGGATGAACCGCCAGGCGGGGAGCGCGGCGGTGAGCTTGGAGCGGAGCTTGTGCACGTAGACGTCGACGGAGCGGTCGTCTGAGCGCAGCCGCCCGCCCCACACCCGTCCGTACAGCTGCTCTCGGCTGAGCACCCGCCCCTCGGCCTCGGCGAGGGCCACCAGGAGCCCGAGCTCGCGCACGGACAGCGCCAGGGCGCGGCCGTCGGCGAGGGCGACGTGGTCGTCCGGCCGGATCTCGAGTTCAGCGGCGCGCAAGGCGTCGGGTCGCTGCATGACCCGCAGACTCGGGCACGCCGTGCCCCGCCCGGTTACGAGGTGGTCAACGACCTGTGAAGAGGTTGTGAACGCCGGTCGGGGGGACCGGCGGCCGCCGCTAGGAGGCGACGGCCTCCCACTCGGCGTAGAGCGCCTCGAGCGCGCGCTTGGCCTGGGCGTGCTTGCGCGTGGACCGCTCCGCCGACCGCGGGTCGTTCCACGCCGCGGGGTCGGCGAGCTCGGCCTCGAGGCCGGCGAGCGTCTGCTCGGCCGCCTCGATCTCGGCCTCGAGCTTCTTCGCCGCCTTCGCGCCGCGCGGCTTGGGGGCGCCGTTGGTCCGCGCGCCGTTGGCCGCCGGGGCCTTCGCCGGCTTGGCCTTCGGGGCGGCGGCCAGGGCCTTGGCCTCCTCGCGCACGCGGACGTACTCGGGCCAGCCGCCGACGTAGGAGCGCAGCTTGCGGTCCTCGACCGACACGGTGCGGGTCCCGACGGCGTCCAGCAGCGCCCGGTCGTGGGACACGAGGATCACCGAGCCGGGGAAGTCCTGCAGCGCCGCCTCCAGCGCCTCGCGGCTCTCGAGGTCGAGGTGGTTGGTCGGCTCGTCGAGCACCAGGACGTTGGCGCGGCTCGCGACGAGGCAGGCCAGCGACAGGCGCCGGCGCTCCCCGCCGGAGAGGCCGGAGACGGGCTTCTCGGCCGCCTCGCCGCTGAAGAGGAAGCGGCCGAGCAGCGACCGCGCCTCCTGGGGCTTGAGGCCGGTGGCGCGCACGGCCGCCTCGAGCACGGACCCGGTCTCGTGCAGCTCCTCGGCGTGCTGGGTGAGCAACCCGACCTGGAGGTTGTGACCCTTGCGCAGCTTGCCGGCGTCGAGCTCGCGCTCGCCCGTCAAGACGCGCAGGAGCGTCGTCTTGCCCGCCCCGTTGTGGCCGACGATCGAGACGTGCTCGCCCCGCTCGAGCCACATCTCGGCGTCCTCGAGCAGCGTCCGGTCGCCGATCCGCACGTCGGCGCCCTCGAGCTCGAAGATCACGCGGCCCGTGCGCTCGGGCGTCTTGAACTGGAAGCCCATCTCGCGCGTGTCGCGCGGGTCGTGGGAGAGCTTGGTGATCTTGTCCAGCGACTTCTGCCGCGACTGGGCCTGCTTGGCGCGGGTGCCGGCGCGAAAGCGGGTGACGAAGCGCTCGAGCTTGGCGATCTCGGCGTTCTGCTTGTCGATCGCGCGGCCGAGGGCGAGCTCGCGCTGCGCCTTCTCAGCCCGCCAGGCGTACCAGGTGCCGGCGAAGAACCGGGCCCGGCCGGCCTCCAGCTCGAGCACGGCGGTGCCGACGGCCTCGAGGAACCAGCGGTCGTGGGCCACGAGGACGACGGCGGCGTCGAGCGTCTGCAGGTGCCCTTCCAGCCACTCGAGCGACTCGATGTCGAGGTGGTTGGTCGGCTCGTCGAGCAGCAGCAGGTCCGGGTCCCCCGCGAGCGCCCGCGCGAGCGATGCGCGGGTGAGCTCCCCGCCGGAGAAGGTCGCGAGGTCGCGATCGAGGTCGCCGCCCGAGAAGCCGAGGCCGTCGAGGGTGCCGAGGACGCGGTCGCGCCAGGTGTAGCCGCCCGCGTGCTCGAGCTTGGCCTGCGCCTTCGCGTAGGCGTCGAAGGTCGCCTCGTCCATCGCGCCCTCGGCCATCGCGGTCTCGAGCTCACTGAGGCGCGCTTCCAGCGCGAGCAGCTCGGCGCATCCACGCAGCACGTAGTCGCGCAGGGAGACGCCGTCCTCACGGGGCGGACGCTGGTCGTGGAGCGCGATCTTGATGTCCTTGGCGAAGGAGAGCTGGCCGCCGTCGATCGACGTCTCCCCCGCCAGCATCCGCAGCAGCGTCGTCTTGCCTGCGCCGTTGCGCCCGGCCAGGGTCAGCCGCTCACGCCGCTCCAGCTTGAAGGAGACGCCGGTGAACAGCGGGGTCCCCGCCATGTCCTTGGCGAGGTCGGAGGCGATGCAGACGGCCATGGGACCTTCAGGGTAGGTATGCTCGTTCATCGAAATGACGCGTCGCCTGCTCACCACCACGCTCGTCTCATCGATGACGCTGCTCGTCTTCGCCGCCTCGGCGCTGGCCGACGCGGCGAACGACCACGGCGAGGGCTGGATCGGGGAGTCCAACGACCTCCAGGTCACCTACGCCGGCTTCATCATGATCGCGTTCTTCCCGCTGTTCATCCTCTTCGCCTCGCTGGCCCTCTGGCGCCTCGACAAGCGCAAGGATCGCCGCAAGGCGGCTGCGAAGGCGCGCAACGCGCGCGTCGACGCCCGCGGCGGCTGGTAGCTCAGTCGGAGACCGGCAGGCGGGCGTTGCGGCCGCTCCTGTCTGGCCGGATGAGCGCTTGGAGGCTCGGACCGGCATGCGCCGGGGCGAAGTGGAACCCCTGGCAGCGGTCGCACCCGAGGTCGCGGACGAGGACGTGCTGCTCGGCCGTCTCGACACCCTCGCAGACCACCGTCAGCCCCAGCCCGTGGGCGAGCTGGATCAGCGCGGCGAGCACGATGCCGCCCCCGCGCGTCGGGCCCAGGCCCGCGGTGAAGGCCCGGTCGATCTTGATGTCGTCGACGGGGTAGCGCGTGAGGTAGGTCAGGGCGGAGTACCCCGTCCCGAAGTCGTCGATGGCAAGCGTGACGCCGAGGTCCTTGAGCTCGTGGAGGACGGTCAGCGCCCGTTCGGCATCGCGGGCGAAGGCGGTCTCGGTCAGCTCGAGCGTCAGCAGCCGGGGGTCACTGCCGGTGGTCTGGAGCACGGTCGCGACCGTGTCGCTGAAGCCGGGCGACACGAGCTGGTGGGCGGACACGTTGACCGACAGGGCGAGCGGCTCGGCGCGATCGGCCTGCCAGTGCTGGTGGTCGGCCAGCGCCCGTTCGAGCACCCAGTGGCCCAGTCCCGTGATCTGCCCGCTGCGCTCGGCCAGCGGGATCAGCGTCTCGGGCGGGATCGGGCCCAAGCGCGGGTGCGTCCAGCGCACGAGCGCCTCGAGCCCTGCGATGCGGCCGTTGGCGGCGCGGACGATGGGCTGGTAGGCGAGCTGCAGCTCCGCTCGCTCCACGGCACCGTCGAGGTCGGCGGCAAGGTCGTCGCGGCCGTGGGCGTACCCCGACGCAACCGCATCCGCATCCGCGGGGGCGCGGTCGCGTGATCGACGCTTCGACGCGTACATGGCCAGGTCGGCCTCGTGCAGGAGCTGATGCGGGGTGCCTCCCCTGGCCCCCGTCATCACCATCCCGATGCTCGCGGTGATCGACACCTCGCCGCCTGAGAGCGTGAAGGGCCGATCGAGGGAGCGGTGCAGGCGTGCCACGATCTCCTCGACGACCGCCTCCTCCCCGACGTCCTCGCAGAGGACCGCGAACTCGTCGCCGGCGAGCCGCGCCAGGGTGTCACCCGGACGCAGGGCGCCCGTCATGCGCTCGGCCAGCGCCACCAGCAGCTCGTCGCCGGTCCGATGGCCGTAGGCGTCGTTGACGACCTTGAAGTGGTCCAGGTCGATGAACAGCAGGGCCGACGCCGCGTCCGAGCGCCTGGCCGTCAGGCTCGCGTGCCCGAGTCGCTCGAGCAGCAGCGTACGGTTCGGCAGGCCGGTCAGCGCGTCGTGCAGCAGCGCTGCGCTCGAGCGGTCGGAGGTCCGCTGCAGCTCCTCGCGAGCCGTGGCGTTGATGAGGTAGGCGGAGACGACGTTCGCCAGCGTCTGCGCCGTGGCCATGGCCTCCGCCGACAGCCCGCCCGGCTCATCGCGGTACAGGTCGAGGGCCCCGAGCGGACGCGACTCGCCGTGGCGCAGCGGGAACGTGAAGACCGCCGCCATCCCGGCCTCGAGCGCCCGGGGGGCGAAGTTCGGGAACCGGGCGTCGACGCCGAGGTCGGGGACCGAGATCGCCTCGCCGGTCCGGTACGCGGCCACGCATGGCCCCTCGTCGAGCTCGGTCTGCAGTTGCTCGAACCGCAGCGCCGACGGGTTCGAGGCCGCGACGTACTGCGGCTCGGTGCCCGGCGAGATCAGGGTCACGCCGGCAGCCGTGACGGGCATGATCACCACGATGCGCTCCACCAGCTCGTCCAGGATCCGCTGGATCGGGAAGTCGGTCAGCATCGTCTGCGCGAACTCGCCGAGCACGTCGGCGAGGGTGTCAGCGGCCACCAGCGTCCGCCGGTCGGATCGGGGGCTCGGGGACTGCGAGGCACCGCATGGACGTCCTCCTGAGTCGTTGTGCGACGAACAGGAAGTCGGCCGACGGTGCCTCCGCCAGGACCAGGTCGGCATGCCCTCCAACGACCACCTTACGGCACATCGGCTGCGCCGCGGGGGAGCCCGGCCGGGTCTCTCGGAGAGACCCGGCCGGCTCCGGTGCCCGTCAGCTCAGGGCTTGAACGTCATCACCTGGTGGATGCCCGACGGCCGGTTGGTGTACTGCATGGTCGTCAGGCCGATCGGCGTGAACCGGATCGTCGCGGCCGGCTGCAGCCAGCCCGCCGGGTCCGCCCCGTACTTCGCCGTCAGCGTCCGCGCCGCGGCGTCGAGGCCCTTCCACAGCTGGGTCGAGCACGCGTTGACGTCGCCCTTGCCGCAGTAGCGCAGGGCGTACTTGCCCTTCACGCGCCGGCCCAGGATCGTGCGGAGGTCCTTGTCCATGTACTGATGCCACCCCCTGTACTGGCCGCCCGGGGGCGTGTCGTAGCGGGCGATGCGACCCTCCAGCGCGTTGCAGCCCGACAGCGTCAGGCGGGCACACATGGCGGTCGTGCTCAACGCGTTCCAGGCCGTGTCCATCACGGCCACGCCCGGATCGTCGACCTTGCCGTCGTTGTCGGCGTCCACCCGCGAGGCACCCTTCGCGTGCCAGGCCTGCAGCACGTCGAACGCCTGCCGGGCGCCGGCGGTCGGTGCCTTCGTGCGCCCGAGCATCGCGGCCAGCGTCGGGAAGAACGGGCCGCCGCGGACGTCCTCCGTGGCGCCCGCGTTCTCCGCGTCGAGCACGGAGGCCAATGACTGCGTCCCGCGCCGGTCGAGCTCGTCCTGCAGCAGATCGGCGCGCTGCGGGCCGCCTTCTGCGCCGAAGCGCTCGTCCGATGCCGGCCAGCCCTTGGCCGGCTTGTTGTTCCAGTTGACGATGTAGCCCGACGAGGGGTTCGTCACCTGCGGATGGCGGCTGTTGGCCAGCACGCCCTTCCACTCGTACTTGCCGCGCCCGTCGACCGGGAGGTCGGGCGAGACGCCCTTCGGCCGCAGCGGCATCCGGCCGGACGTGAAGAACGCCGACTCGGTCGCGTTGGCGAAGAACGAGTTGAACGTCTGTGGCGAACGGCCCGCGGCGCGGATGAAGCTCTTCGCGTCCTTGACCCGCCCGTAGGTGAGATCCTGGTTGAAGAGCTGGTCGACGGTCTCGCGGTCACGCGTCGAGCGCTTCTGCGAGATCGCGATCCGCTTGCCCTTGGCGTTGCGGGCGTACCCGATCACGGAGCCGTGGACGGTCTCCGGGAACGTGAACGTGCGCGTCTGGCCGCCCTTGGAGACGGTGCCGGCCTTGACGGTCCGCATCTTGCGGCACTTGCCCTTGTAGACGTACCGCGTCTTGGACCCCTTGCAGAGCGTCTCCGCGTAGGTGTCGATGATGTCGGTGCCGGCCGAGGTCAGCGTCCAGGCGAAGTCGTCGCCGGAGCCGATCAGCATGTAGCCCGGGAACGGCGGCGAGGTGACACCGCGGACGCGCTTGCCCGGCGAGACGATCTGCTCCTCCATCGTCAGGCCCGGGTAGTTGTAGCCGATCTGCGGACCGCCGGCGAACAGCGGCGCGCCGGTGCCGGAGCGCTTGCCCGAGGCGATCAGGATGTTCGACGCCAGGTGCTGGGTGCCGGTCGCCGTGGACTTCGCGGCGGCGGCGTTGGCCTGGCTTCCCGGCAGGCTCGGGACGCTCGAGGAGAACGACCCCTTGCGCAGCCGCACGAGGCCGCGGGCCTTGGCGGGCTTGACGAGCTTCTGGTAGGTCGCCCGCTTGCTCGTGGTGGTCGTCGTCTCGGGATCGTCGGCCGCGCGCAGGTCGTTCCACGCGGCGTCGCCGCGCTTGCGGCCCAGCTTGCCCTCGAGGGTCGCGAGCAGCTCGGCGTTGCCGACCTCGGCGCCGCCACCGGAGCCGAGGAACTGCGCCTTGACGGCGTTGGCCGCGTAGATGTCGATGCGGCCGAGCGGCTTCGTCGACGGCGAGTTGGCGGCGTAGAACGCGTTCGCGCCGGCGACGTAGACGTCGATGTCGGTCAGCAGCTGCTTGCCGCGGGCCCCCTGGGCCTCGATCGCCTTCGTCTGCGCCTTCTCGGCGCGGTCCATCACCGACTGAGTCGGCTTGTAGTCGTAGAGGCCCAGGATCAGCTCGATCGCCGAGGCGCCGGGCATGTCGGTCAGCGCCGCGACGCCCGCGGTGCGAGCTTGGGCGATCAGCAGCCCACGGTCGGAGGCGGCGACCCAGCCGGACGCGAACGTCGCGCCCGCGTCGGAGTCCGAGAAGATGTACGGGACGCCGTAGGCATCCCGCTTGAGCGTGGCCGTGACGGGGCCGACGCCGGATGCCTGGCCGGCGATGATCTCCGACGAGATGTAGGACGGGTCGTCGATCGACTTCAGCGTGGCGGACTTGAAGTACCCCGTGCCGTCGGCGCTCGGTGCGAGCTGCGCGTCCGTGACACCGCGGTACAGCGGGGTCAGCCGGTCATACATCCGGGCCTGGGTGTCGGCGGGCAGCAGGCCTGGCGTGCTCAGCCAGGGCACGCCCGGTTCCGTCTGTCCGTGCGGGACGACGTTGAGCATGGTCTTCGCGCCGGCGCTGGCCGGGACGAAGGCGAGAGCGGCCACGGCAACCGCCGCGACGCATCGCTTCTGCATTCGGATCCTCTTCTCCTCTAGGCCGGACGATGGAGCCCGACGAGGGCGCAACCGTAATACCTTCCCGCCCGCAATGGCCGTCACCTACGTTCGTCAACGAGCCACAGCGCTCCTGACCATCGATCGGCCGGACCGGCGCAACGCCGTCGACGGCGAGACCGCGGCCGCCCTCCTCGCCGGCTTCGAGCGCTTCTGCGCGGAGGACGACGCCGCCGTGCTCGTGCTCCACGGGGCGGGTGAGGAGGCGTTCTGCGCCGGCGCCGACCTCAAGGCGATCGAGACCCTCGACGCCGCCGCACCCGGCGGCCCACTCGGGTTCACGCGCCTGACGTCGCCGAAGCCGACCATCGCGGCTGTCGGGGGCTGGTGCGTCGCGGGCGGCCTCGAGCTCGCCCTGTGGTGCGACCTGCGCGTCGCGGGTGAGACCGCGCGCTTGGGCTGCCTCGAGCGCCGCTGGGGCGTCCCGCTGATCGACGGCGGCACCCAGCGGCTGCCGCGGATCGTCGGGCACGGCCGCGCCCTGGACCTCGTGCTCACGGGCCGCACCGTGGAGGCCGACGAGGCGCTCGCCATGGGCCTGGTCACGCGCGTCGTGCCGGCCGGGACCGAGCTCGACGCGGCGCTCGCGCTCGCCGACGAGCTGGCCGCCTTCCCCCAGCCCACGCTGCGCACGGATCGGCTCGCGCTGATCGAGGGCGCCGGCCTCCCGCTGGCCGACGGGCTGGCGCTCGAGGCCCGGCTCGGCGCCGGGGTGCTCGACGTCGCGGCGGCCGGTGCTGAGCGGTTCGCGGACGGCGCGGGGCGCGGGGGCTCACCAACGGACGGATAGCGCGCAACTCCCCGACGTTTCGGGGTATGGAGCGGGCGTGATCCGCCTCGCCCTCCCCCTGGCGGCTGCCGTCGCCTGCGCCCTGGCCGGCGCCCCGGCCGCCTCCGCCGGCACCTACACCGTCAACGCGTGCTCCGTCGGGGAGCGCGTGAACCCCAACCTCCTGCTGACGGCCAAGCAGACGACGGCCGGCGCGGTCTTCGACACGACCTGCGGCACGGGCAACCCCTTCGTCCAGATCGGCGTGCTGAAGGGGGGCAAGCTCGCCGACGACAGCTCGGCGACCCTCGGCTTCACGGCGCCCGCCGGGATGACGATCGCGAGCTTCAGCGGCCGCGTCCGCCTCCTCGTCGACAACACCGACACGCCGGGCCACAACCCGTTCGTCACCGGGGCCCTCGGCTCGACGGTCTTCGCCGGGGCCGGCAACGAGGTCGCGTCCGTCCGCAAGCCGCTGGCGGCCCAGGGCGCGTGGTTCGGCTACCCGAGCAACGCCGGGGACTCCGGCACGATCGCGATCTCCAGCACGAGCCTGAAGGCCCTGGCGGGCTACGGGGGCACGGCCACGTCGCTCGACTTCCGCCTCGCCTGCCGCAAGCTCGGCAGCGTCTGCGACATCGACCCCGCCCGCAACGGCGGCATCGCCCGCATCTTCGGCCTGTCCATCACGCTCAACGACCCGACCCCGCCCGTCCTCCAGGCGGCGGCGAGCGGCCTGCTGGCGGGCGGCTCGCCGGCCGGGTCCGCCCCCGTCACGGTCGACGCCTCCGACGGCTCCGGCATCCGGGCTGTCGTCCTGATCGACAGCACGAACCCGGCCGCGCCGGAGATCGTCGGCGGGAAGTCCTTCGACCCCGCCGACCCCGGGTACGTCCGCAGCGTCAAGGGCGATCAGTGCTCCGACGCGCGCGCCCACAGCTGCCCCGACCTCACGAACGAGCCGATCACGCCGACCGCGCTGAAGTCCGGCGTGCGCCAGATCGTCGTCCGCGCCATCGACCGGGCCGGAAACGCCGCTGACGCCGGCCCCTACCGCGTCGACGTGTCCACGCCGTCTGACCGCGGGGCGCTCAACGGCGCCGGCGCGACGGAGGCCGCGAAGCTCACGGCCGGCTTCACCACGACGAAGAAGGGCTCGCGCACCGTCGACTACAAGTCGCGTCCGACCATCAAGGGCACGCTGACCAACGACGCCGGCGCACCGATCACCGGGGCGCGGCTCACGGTCTACACGCGCGACACCAACGCGGAGAGCTACCGGCGCCGCGGCACCCTGACCACGGGCGACAAGGGCGGCTACCGGTTCAGGGCGAAGGCCCCGAACTCGCGCTACGTGCGGGTGGTGTGGGTCTCGCACGTCAACGACACCCGCACCGCCGCCACCGACGCGGTCAAGGTGCGGGTGCGCGCCAGCGCGTCGCTGTCGGCACCGCGCGCCGTGCGCGTCGGACGCCGCTTCACCCTGCGCGGCAGGCTGCGCGGCATCTCGCGGACACGCGGGGTGAGCCTCGTCGCCGAGGCCTACGAGCAGGGTCGCTACCGCACGTTCAAGCTCGGGCGAACGGGGAAGGGCGGCCGCTTCAAGCTCACCGACAGCTTCCGGTCGGCCGGCTCGCGCGGCCGGACGTTCCGCATGCGCGTCCGGATCCTCGGCCGCACCGGCTACCCCTACACCTCGGGCACCACCCGCACGGTGAAGGTCCGCGTCCGATGAGGCGCGCGCCGCTGCTGCTGCTCGTGCTCGCGGGCACGCTCGCGGCGGCCGCGCCGGCCTCCGCCGGCACCTACGAGGTCAACACCTGCCTGTCGGGCGCGACGCCGTATCCGAACCAGGCGTGGACCTACGCCGGCGGCAGCGGCGTCACCGGCGACGCGGCCTGCGGGAGCGCCGCGAGCGACTCGATCGGGCTGACCGTCAAGGCCGGCGGGCGCCAGACGGACAACACGAGCGCGAACCTCACCTTCACCGCCCCCGCCGGCACGTCGATCGCGGACTGGGTGATCAACCGCCGGTGGACGCTCAAGGGCGCCGCCGCCGACGGCACGCACCGGCCCTTCCTCCTCTACCTGCTCGACGGCAAGCCGTTCGGTGGGGCGGGCCACTACCCCGCCTCGGTCCGCGACCCGCTCAACGCGAAGAAGGCGTGGGCCGGCTACCCGCAGAACGACGTGGCGATCACGTCGGTCACGCCGCGGGCCAGCTGGGGCTCGCTCGCCGGCGTGACCGGTGGCCGCACGTTGCAGGTGCGCCTGGGCTGCGCTTCCGCGGGGTCCCCGTGCAGCATCCCCGCCGGCGGGATCGCCGAGAACGTCATCCGCGGCGCCCGCGTCACGCTCGAGGACGTGACGGTGCCGTCCGCCTCCGTCGTCGCGTCCGGCCTGTTCGGCGGGGGCCGCCGCTCGGGCTCGGATCCGATCGCGGTGCGGGCCACCGACGGGTCGGGCATCAGCGCCGTGCAGGCCTACGACGTCACGGACCCCGCCGCACCGCAGCTGGTCGCGACCGAGTCCTATGACCCCGCCTCGGGCGGGGGCACCACCGACGGGGGTCTCAGCTGCGTGTCGACGAAGCCGCAGCCGTGCCCGAACCTCGACGGCGAGACGATCGTCCCCACGGCGCTCGCCGCCGGGCGCCGCCAGGTGCTGGTGCGGGTCCTCGATCGCGTCGGCAACTTCAGCGACAGCGTCCCGACCACGGTCGACGTCGCCACGCCCTCGGACCGCGGCGCGCTCAACGGGACCGGCGCGACCGAGACCGGCACGCTCTCCGCGAGCTTCCTCGGCAAGGGCAAGCACGCCAAGACGGTGCGCCTGGGCAAGCGCCCGACCGTCACCGGCAGGCTCGTCAACGACGCCGGCCAGCCGATCGCGGGCGCCACGCTCGTCGTCGCCACCCGCGATGCCTCCTCGGAGCGCTTCCACGAGCGCGGGACGGTCACCACCGGGCCCGGCGGGGGCTACAGGCTGCGGCTGAGGGCCCGGGCGTCGCGCGCGCTGATCATCGGCTGGCGCTCGCACGTCAACGACGTCTCGGCGGCCGCCCGCGCCCGGCTCGTGCTGCGGGTCCGCGCGGGAGCGTCGCTGAAGGGGCCCAGGTCGGTGCCCCTCGGACGCACGTTCGTGCTCCGTGGCCGGCTGCGGGGCGTCAAGGCGCCGGGGAGGGTGTCGCTCGTGGCCCAGGGCCATCCGGGTGAGCGGGGATCCTTCGACACCTTCAAGCTGGGCCGCACCGACCGCAAGGGGCGCTACCGCATCCCCTACCGCTTCGAGGTCCCGGGATCGCGCGGCAGGTCGTTCGCGATCCGCGTGCGGGTGCTCGGACGGTCGGGCTGGCCCTACCTCGCCGGGACCACGCGGACCATCCGGGTCAGGGTGAGGTAGGGGCGGGACGGCCGGCCGCCCCCGCGCACATCGGCCGCGGACGGTCCGCTCCGGGCTCGGTGACGCACCGGTAGTGTCCCGCCGGTTGAGGGACATCATCGGGAGGCTGAGGGCTTGACCTACTTCGTCACTGGCGCGACGGGCTTCATCGGCCGTCATCTGGTCGAGGAGCTGCTGGACCATCGCGAGGGCGACATCCACGTCCTCGTGCGGGAGGGCTCGCGCGACAAGCTCGACGCGCTGATGCCCGGCTGGGCCCAGCACGGCGACACGTCGCGCATCAAGCCCGTGACGGGCGACCTCGGAGAGGACGAGCTCGGGCTCTCGGACGCGGACAAGCAGCTGCTGGAGGGCGTCGACCACGTCTTCCACCTCGCGGCGATCTACGACATGACCGCCGACGACGAGCGCAACGTCGCCCTCAACGTCGGCGGCACCGAGCACGCCGTGGCGCTCGCCAACGCCGTCGGGGCCAAGCACTTCCACCACACGTCCTCGATCGCCGTCGCCGGCGAGTACAAGGGCCACTTCACCGAGGACATGTTCGACGAGGGCCAGAAGCTCCCGTCGGCCTACCACAAGACGAAGTTCGAGTCCGAGCGCACCGTGCGCAAGGACCTGACCGTCCCGTGGCGCGTCTACCGGCCGGCGATCGTCGTCGGCAACTCCAAGACGGGCGAGATCGACAAGATCGACGGCCCGTACTACTTCTTCAAGGCGATCCAGAAGGTCCGCGCGATGCTGCCCCCGTGGGTGCCGCTGCTCGGCCTCGAGGTCGGCTGGACCAACGTCGTGCCGGTCGACTACGTCGCCGCCTCGATGGACCACATCGCCCACAAGGACGGCTACGACGGGCAGGCGTTCCACCTCGTCGACCCCAAGGGCCAGCGCGCGGGCGAGGTCATCAACCTGTTCGCGGGCGCCGCCCACGCGCCGAAGATGGCGCTGCGCATCGACAAGCGCATGACGGACATGCTGCCCAAGGGCGTGCTGTCGATGGTCATGCAGCTGCCGACGCTCAAGGACATCCGCAAGACCGTCCTGGCCGACCTCGGGATCCCGGACGAGGT
This sequence comes from uncultured Solirubrobacteraceae bacterium, assembly GCA_963726825.1. Taxonomy (GTDB): domain Bacteria; phylum Actinomycetota; class Thermoleophilia; order Solirubrobacterales; family Solirubrobacteraceae; genus DATLGB01. Next base: position 1,809,971 of record CAVSDT010000002.1, read on the forward strand.
GATCGGGCACATGGGCCTGGTCCCGCGCTTCGACGCCCGCGACACCCTGCGCGCGCTCGAGGACTCCGAGATCGAGCTCCCGGAGCTGTCGGACTACGCGTGGCGGCTGTGGGACTACTGGGAGCGCAACCTCGACCCGGACCTGTTCAAGGACTCCTCCTTCGAGGGCGCCGTCAACGGCAAGACGGTGATCATCACGGGCGCCTCGTCCGGCATCGGGCAGGCGGCGGCGATGAAGATCGCGCGCGCCGGGGGCATCCCGATCCTCGTCGCCCGGTCCAAGGACAAGCTCGACGAGGTCAAGCGCGACATCGAGCGTGCCGGCGGCGTCGCGTACACGTACTCCTGCGACATCGCCGACAACGACTCCGTCGACGCGTTCTTCGAGCAGGCGTTCGCCGACCACGCCTCGATCGACATGCTCGTCAACAACGCGGGCCGGTCCATCCGCCGCTCCGTGGCGCTGTCCTACGACCGCTTCCACGACTACGAGCGCACGATCCAGCTCAACTACCTGGGCACGATCCGGATGATCATCAAGCTGCTCCCGCACATGCGCGAGCGGGGCTCGGGCCACATCGTCAACGTGAGCTCGATCGGGGTGCAGACCAACCCGCCGCGCTTCTCCGCCTACGTGGCCTCCAAGGCGGCGCTGGACGCGTTCACCCGCGTCGCCTCGACGGAGACGATCGGCGACAACGTCACGTTCACGACCATCCACATGCCGCTGGTCAAGACGCCGATGATCGCCCCCACGAAGATCTACGACTCGTTCCCGACCATCACGCCGGACGAGGCCGCCGACCTCGTGTGCGAGGCCATCCGCGCGAAGCCGAAGCAGCTCAACACCCGGCTGGGGACCTTCGGCGAGATCGCCTACGCGGTCGCCCCGAAGGCCGTGGACCAGATCCTCCACATGGCCTACAAGGTGTTCCCGGACTCCGCGGCCGCCAAGGGCGAGAAGGACCCGGGCGAGCACGCGTCGGGCGAGGCGATCGCCCTGGCCCACCTGATGCGCGGGGTCCACTGGTAGCCCCCACCACCGCGACCTAAAGGCGCGGAGGTGTCGCTGCAGCGACACTTCCGCGCCTTCTGATCAGGGCGGACATGATCTGCTCGGCCACCAGCGCCGGGCTCCGGACCAGGTCCGCGTGGACGAACCGCATGACCTCCCACCCGTGCGCGGTGATCTCCCGGTCCTTGGCGCGGTCGTCCTGGGCCGCAGACCAGGTGTCGTGGCTTCCGCGGTCGTCCGTCTCCACCACGAGCCGGACGTCCGGCCACGCGAAGTCCGCTCGCCGGCCGCCGATCGGCACCTGCGTCGCCGGCAGCGGGACGTGGTAGCGGACGCAGATCCCCAACAGGAGCTCCTCCGTGCCGTCGCCGACGTCGCCCGGGACGTAGCGCTCGAGCACCACCCGGAGGCGGTTCTCCCGGTTGGCGCCGGGCCGGCGCGGCCCCATCGCGGCGTGCACCGCGAGCAGATCGAGGCGATGGAGGCGCTCCGCCTGGCGCACGGCTCGGGTGAGGCCGCGGGCGTCGAGCACGCCGGCGAGGTCACGGAGCGTTCGGGTGAGGGTGGTGACCGGGAGCCCGCCCCGCCAGACGACGTCGTCCGGTGTGAGGCGATCACAGCGGTGCAGGACGATGCCCGCCCGCTCCCGGCGGCCGGTCTGCGTCGGCACCGCGACGTGGACCGGCCCGCCCGTGGCGCCGATCACCCCCCACGCCGCCGCGGCACTCACGTCGGCGAGGGCACCGTCCGGTTGCGTCGCTGTGGCGGCCCTCCACCGTCCCTGTGGGGCGAGCACCGGCCGCCCGACCGCGTAGACGCCCGTGTGGATCCGATGGAGCACCGCGACGGCGACCCGGTGGCGGATGGCGGCCTGGCTGAGGCCGAGCGCATGGAGCTCGGCGGTGGTGAGCACCCAGTGGCGGGCGGCGGCAGCGGTCAGAAGTCGCGCATGTGTCGTCATCACCACACATAGGCGCCTTTAGGTCGAAGTTCGCCCCCCCCCCGCTCAGCCCAGCATGACCCGCCGCGGGTCGATCGCGGCGCCCCGGACGCGCACCTCGAAGTGGAGGTGGGGGCCGGTCGAGAAGCCCGTCGAGCCCGCCAGGCCGACGCGGTCATGGCCCGTCACGCACTGGCCCCGCCGCACCGACAGCGCCGAGAGGTGCGCGTACATCGTCGTGACGCCGAGGCGGTGCCCGATGACGACGAGGTTCCCGTAGCCCCCGGCGTCCCAGCCCGCGAAGACCACGCAGCCGCGGCCCGCGGCGCCGATCGGGGTCCCCGTGGCGACGCCGTAGTCGCGGCCCGGGTGCCAGGTGTTGGCCCGGGCGCCGAAGTTCGAGGTGACCGGCGCGGCGACCGGGGCGTAGAAGCGCAGCGGCGTCGAGGCGAGCGGGCCGGTGAGGGCGCGGCGGGTCGCGGGCCCCGCGACGCCGTCGGCCGGCAGGCCCGCCCAGCCCTGGAAGCGCCGCACGGCCGCGCCGACCCGCGGGCCGAAGCCGCCGTCGATCGGCCCGCTGGGGAAGCCGTGGCGGGCGAGGAGGAACTGCATCGCGGCGACGTCCCAGCCGCGGGCGCCGGAGCCGATCGCGCGCCGCCCCCACCCCGGCCGGCCGCGGTGCTTGAGCGCCCGCCGGGTCGCGGGACCGGCGACCCCGTCGGCGGCCAGCCCGTGTCGGCGCTGGAACCGGCGCACGGCGGCGGCGGTGCCGGGGCCGGGGACGCCGTCCACCGACCCCCCGTAGAGGCCCTCGGCGCGCAGGGCGACCTGGAGCGCCGCCGTGTTCGCGCTCGGAGCCGCAGACGCACGGTCTGCCGTGATCCCGCCCACGACCAGCACGCACGCGACGGCGAGGATCCCCCGCCATGACGCCATACGCGGGGCAGCTAACCGCAATCGCCTTCATCGTCGTGCAACGGGGGTTGCACGGCGTCCGGCGCCCGAGCTACGCGGCTGCCTCGCTCGCGCGCGCCATCAGCTCGCGCTGCACCGAGCGCGGCTCCTCATCCCCGCGCTCCCGGCGCCGCCACTCGCCGTCGGGGCCGAGGTCCCACGAGTGGGTGTTGTCGGCGAAGGACCGCTCGAGCACGTCGATGATCTCCGCGCGCAGCTCCGGCCGGTCGACCGGGGCGAGCAGCTCGACGCGCGTGTCGAGGTTGCGTGGCATCAGGTCCGCGGACCCGATCCACACCGCCTGGGTCTCCCCGCGGTCGAACGCGTAGATGCGGGAGTGCTCGAGGAAGCGGTCCACGATCGAGACGACGCGGATGTGCTCCGACAGCCCTTCCACCCCGGGCTTGAGGCAGCAGATGCCGCGCACGTTGAGGTCGACGGGCACCCCGGCCTGGGACGCCTCGTACAGCGCCCGAATGCAGGCGCCGTCCACGAGGGAGTTCATCTTCATCCGGATGTGCGCGGGCTCGCCGGCCTTGTGGGCCTCGACGGTCCGCTCGATCTCGCGCAGGATCCCGTCGCGCATCGCGTCGGGGGCCACGAGCACGCGGCGGTAGCGCGACTGGCGCGAGAAGCCGGTGAGCCCGTTGAACATGTCCGCGACGTCGGCGCCGATGGCGTCGTCGCAGGTGAACAGGCCGAAGTCCGTGTACAACCGCGCGGTCTTGCGGTGGTAGTTGCCCGTCCCGACGTGGACGTAGTGGCGCACCCCGTCGCCCTCACGGCGCACGATGAGGATGCACTTCGCGTGCGTCTTGAGCGCGGGCAGGCCGTAGACGACGTGCACGCCGGCCTCCTCCAGCTTGCGCGCCCAGCGCACGTTGGCCTGCTCGTCGAAGCGCGCCTTGAGCTCCACCATGCAGACCGCCTGCTTGCCACGCTCGGAGGCCGCGATCAGGGCGGGGATCAGCGGCGTGTCGTCGCTCGTCCGGTACACGGTGAGCTTGATGGCCAGCACGTCGTCGTCGGCCACGGCCTGCTCGAGCAGCCGCTGCACCGAGGTCGTGAACGACTCGTAGGGATGGTGGACGAGGATGTCCTGGTGGCGCATCGCGCCCATCACGTCGGGCAGCTCGTCCTCGTCGGGCTGCAGCTTGGCCTGCGTGACGCGCGACCAGGCCGGGTCGCGCAGCTCGGAGAAGCCGCTGACGCCGTAGACGTCCCAGAGATCCCCGAGGTCCATGAACCCGTCGACCTCGAACACGTCCTGCTCGGTGACGCCGAGCGCCTGCACGAGCTGGGAGCGGATCCGCGACCCCATCCCCTTCTCGACCTCGAGCCGGACGACCTCGCCGAAGCGGCGGCGGCGCAGCTCGGTCTCGACGGCCTTGAGCAGGTCGTCGGCCTCGTCTCCGACGGTGAAGTCCGCGTCGCGCGTGACGCGGAACGTCGCGTGCTCGACGATCTCCATCCCGGCGAACAGGCGGCCGAGGTGGGCGGCGATGACCTCCTCGACGGGGATGAACGCGCAGCCGCTGGGCAGCGGGATGAAGCGCGGGAGCATCTCCTTCGGGACCTTGACGCGGGCGAGCATCTCCTGGTCGGTCTCGGGGTCGCGGACGATCACCGCCAGCGACAAGGAGAGGTTGGAGATGTACGGGAAGGGGCGGCCGATGCCGACGGCCAGCGGCGTCAGGACCGGGTAGACCTGGCGGCGGAAGTGCTCCTCGAGGCCGACGCGGTCCTCGTCGGAGACGTCCTCGAGGTGCACGATGCGCAGGCCACGCTCGTCGAGGGCGGGGACGAGGTCATCGCGCAGGCAGGCGGTGGCGCGCCGCTGCTGGTCCTTGGTCACCTCGCGGATCTGCGTGATCGTCTGGGCGGCGTTGAGGCCGTCCTTGCCCGGGGAGTCGACCCCGGCGTCGACCATGTCGTGCAGCCCCGCCACGCGGACCATGAAGAACTCGTCGAGGTTGGAGGACCAGATGGCGAGGAACTTCAGCCGCTCGAGCAGGGGCGTGGACTCGTCCTCGGCGAGCTGCAGGACGCGGTCGTCGAACTGCATCCACGAGACCTCGCGGTTGAAGAACGTGTCCGGGCGCCCGAACTCCCCGGGGGCCGGCCCGAAGTCCTGCGGTGCTTGGCTGAGCGTCATGCCGGGGTCTCCTCGATGGCCACGGCCTCGTCGTACCCGTCAGGGCGCTCGGTCACGGCGAACTCGAGCCGTGCCCGGAAGCCATCGCGCTCGAGCTCGAGCCAGCGGGTGGTGAAGCGCGGCGAACAGCAGGTCGCGACGGGCGCGCAGGTGGACGCCGAGGCCGACGAGGCCGGCGTAGGCCGCCCGCGTCGGGGCCCCGGCGAGCGCCGCCGGCTCCAGGTCGTCGAGCTGCGCCGCCGCACCGGCGCGGCCAAGCGCCCGGGCGTCGCCGACGATGGCGGCCGCGAGGGCGGCGTCGACGTCCGCGACACCCTCGTCGCAGTCGTGGATGTCGCCGAGCACGGACTGCAGGCCCTTGACGACCTTGATGGCCTGCTTGGCGTAGGGCCCGAACAGCGGGTGGAAGACCTCGAGCCCGTAGCGCAGTCGCTTGGCGGCGATGCGCATGTCGTGCAACGTGTCGACGGCCTCCGGGTCGGCGGCCGTGGGCATGAACGCGCACAGCTCGTCCAGGCGCACCTCGAGCAGCCGCTGCGCCTGGTCGGCCACGGGCCCGGCGGGATCGAGGCCCTTGACCTTGCGCGCCTTCACGACGGCACCGCGGCAAGGGCCTCGAGGCGCCCTCCCAGGTCGCGCTCGTGCAGCTCGCGCAGCGTCTCGGCGAGGACGACGTTCCCGGCCGCCTGCCGCTCGGCGGCGAGGGCGAGGAGGTGCTCGACGCCCGGACGCTGGTCGGCGGGAACGGCGGTGGCGAACGCCTGCAGCCGCTCGAGCTGCACGTCGGGGTCGCGCCGCTCGCCGAGCGCGTCGGCGAGGCGCTTGACGTCCGTGAGCACGTCCTTGTGCGCCTTCGCGTCGAAGCAGACCGCGAACACCTCCAGCACGGCCCGCAGCCGGCGTGACGCGACCCGCATGTCGTGCACGCGCGCGATCTCGCCGGTGTCGAGCACCCCGTCGCCGTGGGCGAGGAGCTCCCGGGCGCGCACGGCGACGGCACGCCGGCCCGCGTCCACGAACGACTCGGCGGGGTCGATCGGAACGGGCTCCGCCTTCGCCATGGGGCAAGGCTAGACCGGCGGGGCGCCAGGATGTCAACGCGGTGTGAAGGGCGCGAGCGGGCCGACCGCACGCCGTCCTCACGCGGCGAGCTCGAGGCAGACGCCCTCGCGCAGGCCGCCGCAGCCGAGCTCGAGCGGCAGGTCGAGTCGTCCGGCCAGCGCCGCCAGCAGGAGCAGACCGGCCGGCAGCAGCCGCACGCGCTCGGCCTCCAGTCCGGTGCGCCGCGCGACCTCGGCCGCGGGCGCGCCCGTGAGGGTGGCGACGGCCGTGGCGACCGCTGCGGCGTCCAGTCGGCCTCCGGCGATCGAGGCGAGGGACGCGGCGCTGCCGCCGACGGCGAGGGCTCGCGTGGCGGCGGGGGGATCGACCGCGCGCAGCGCGCGCTCGACCGCCGCGCGCACGACGGCGAGCTCCGCCGCGGCCGGCGGGTCCGACCGCAGGTGCGCGTCGGTGAGCGCTCCGGACCCGGTCGGCACGGACACGCACCACTCGACGCCGCCTCCCGCCGTCCCGATCGCGAGCTCGGTCGACCCGCCGCCGACGTCGACGACGGCCACGCGTGCGCCGCCCGCCGGCGCAGCCCCGTCCCCTCCTGTCGCGGGCGGGGCGGTGGCGGTCGCGCCGCGAAACGCCAGGCGGGCCTCCTCCTCGCACGGGAGGACCTCCACCGGCACGCCCGCCGCGGCCTCGATCGCGGCGCACAACCCCGCGCCGCCGCGGGCGTCGCGGACGGCCGCCGTGGCCACGACGCGCAGGCGCTCGGCGCCGGCGCCGCGGGCGGCGGCCACCTGCTCGGCGACCCCGGCGGCGACCGCGGCGGTCACGTCCTCCCCCGCGCGCAGCGCGCGACCGAGGTGGGTGTGCGTCTTGTGCGCCAGGATCTCGCGCGGCAACGCGCCGACCACGTCGGCCACCAGCAGCCGCGTGGTGTTCGAGCCGATGTCCACGACGGCACAGCGCATACGCTGAAGCGCATCATGACCGGCCCCGCCATCGAGGTCCACGGGCTCCGCAAGGCCTACGGGCCGCACGAGGCCGTCCGCGGGATCGACTTCACGGTCGCCCGGGGCGAGGTCTACGGGCTGCTCGGCCCCAACGGCGCCGGCAAGACCACGACGGTCGAGATCCTCGAGGGCCATCGCGACCGCAGCGCCGGCGACGTCACGGTCCTCGGCTTCGACCCCGCCGAGCGTCCCCCCGGCCTGCGCGAGCGCGTCGGGATCGTCCTGCAGGCGTCCGGCATGTACCGCCACCTCTCCGTGCGCGAGGCCGTCGCCCACTTCGCCTCCCTCTACGCCCGCCCCCGCGACGTGGAGGAGACGATCGCCCTCGCCGGCCTCGAGCGCTCCGCCGACAAGCGCACGCGCACCCTGTCCGGCGGCCAGCAGCGGCGGCTCGACCTCGCCCTCGCCCTGATCGGCGACCCCGAGCTCGTGTTCCTCGACGAGCCGACCACCGGCTTCGACCCCGAGGCGCGCCGCCAGGCGTGGGACACGATCCGCTCGCTGCGCGATCTCGGCAAGACGATCCTCCTGACGACGCACTACCTCGACGAGGCCCAGGCGCTCGCCGACCGCGTCGCGATCGTCAAGGACGGCGTGATCCTCGCCGAGGGCCCGCCCGGCGCGCTCGGCGTGGGCACGACGCACTACCGCGTGTCCTGGCGCGAGGGCGACCGCCTGGTGGAGACCGTCACCGACGATCCGACGGGTCTGCTGGCGGAGGCGACCACGCGCGCGCTGGCCCGCGGCGACCGCCTGGAGGAGCTGTCGGTCACCCGGCCCTCGCTCGAGGACGTCTACCTCGACCTCACCGCCGAGGAGCTCGCGCGGTGAGCCTCGCCGCCGACCCGATCCCCACGCGCTCCTGGGCCGGGGCCGCCTGGCGCCAGTTCCGCCTCGAGCGCAAGCTCTTCTGGCGCAACCCCGGCTCGGCGTTCTTCAACTTCGCCCTCCCGCTCGTGATCCTCGCGCTGTTCGGCGCGGTCTTCGCCGGCAACGCGGACGACCTGGCGATCCTGATCCCGGGCATCGCCGGCATGAGCATCATGTCGACGACGTTCCAGGCCTTCGCCCACAACGTCACGACGCTGCGCGAGACCGGCATCCTCAAGCGCATGCGCGGCACGCCGCTGCCGTCGAGCGCCTACCTCGCCGGCCTCGCCGGGAACGCGATCGCCAACACGGCGCTCCAGGTGATCATCGTGGTGCTCGCCGGCAAGCTCGTCTTCGGCGTCGGCTGGCCGCAGGACCCGCTCTCCCTGCTCGTGTTCGTCGTCCTCGGCGGCGTCACGTTCGCGGCGCTCGGCATCGCGCTGGCCCATGCGATCCCCAACTCGGACTCGGCCCCCGCCTACATCAACGCGATCTTCCTGCCGGTCATCGTCATCTCCGGCGTCTTCTACGACGCCGCCGACGCACCCCAGGTGCTGCGCGACATCGCCCAGGCGCTGCCGCTCAAGCACCTCATCGACGGCCTGAGCGGGGCGATGGTCGACGGCGAGGGCGTCGGTGCCCACTGGACCGCCGTGGTGTTCCTGCTGATCTGGGGCGGTGCGGGCGCGGTGCTCGCCGTTCGCGGGTTCAGCTGGGACCGCCGGCGCCGGTGAGCGTCCAGCCGTACCTGCGGACCGTCGCCGCCCAGGGGCGCGAGACGGAGGTGATCGGCCCCTTCCACGCGCACTTCAACCCCGCCTCCGCCGGCGAGGGCTCGAACTACGCGATCCCCGCCGACGGCACCGAGCCCACCGACGCGGACGTCGCAGCGCTCGTCGCCGCCTTCGAGCGCCGCGACCGGCGCCCGCGCCTGGAGTTCCTCCCGGCGACCTCGCCGACATGCGAGGCGGTGCTGGAGCGCGCCGGGTTCGAGATCGAGCTGCGCACCGTCGTGATGACCTGCCGGCCGGGGGAGCTCGTCGTCCCGCCCCCCACGCCCGGCCTGACGTTGCACGTGGTCGGCCCGGACGCCGACGACGACACCCTCACGGCCACCCTGGCCGTGCAGGCGGCGGCGTTCGGCGACGCCGGCGTCACCCCGGAGCGCATCGCCCTCGCCCGCCGCTGGCTGGACCGCTGGACGACGGTGCTCGCCCGCGTCGACGGCGAGCCCGCGGGCGTCGGCATGAGCCTCGACGTGCACGGCGCGACGACCGAGCTCGTCGGCATCGCCACGAGCGCGGCGTTCCGGCGCCGCGGCGTCGCCGGCGCCGTCACCGCCGAGCTGACGCGCCGGGTGCACGCGCGCGGCGCCGAGTGCGTCTTCCTCACCCCCGGCGACGCTGGAGCCGGTCGCGTCTACGCCCGGGCGGGGTTCACCGCCGCGGACGAGATGCTGCACATCAGACGCTGACGCGCACGTCGCTTTTGACATGCTGTCGGCATGAGCTTCGACTACGTCATCGTCGGGGCGGGGTCCGCCGGCTGCGTCCTCGCCAACCGCTTGTCCGAGGACCCCGGGACGCGGGTGCTCGTGCTCGAGGCGGGCGGCAAGGACCGGTCGCCGAACATCAAGATCCCGGCGGCGTTCGCCAACCAGTTCCACACCAAGCTCGACTGGGACTTCGCGACCGAGCCCGAGCCCGAGGTCGACGGGCGCAACCTCTACATCCCGCGCGGCAAGTCGCTCGGGGGGTCGAGCTCGATGAACGCGATGCTCTACGTGCGCGGCCGCCCGCTCGACTACGACCTGTGGGAGCAGCAGGGCGCGACCGGCTGGGGCTGGGACGACGTCCTCCCCTACTTCCTGAAGTCCGAGGACAACGTCAACGGGGCCTCGGAGTTCCACGGCGCCGGCGGCCCGCTGCGCGTCTCGGAGCAGCGCTCGCCGCGCAAGTTCAACGAGCGCCTCCTCGAGGCCGCGCAGGCGGCCGGCATCCCGCGCTCGCTCGACTACAACGGCCCGGAGCAGGACGGCGTCGCCATGGCGCAGGTCACGCAGAAGGACGGCAAGCGCTTCTCCGCCGCCGACGGCTACCTGCATCCGGTCGCCGACCGGCCCAACCTCGAGGTGCGCACCGGCGTGCAGGTGCTCGGCCTCGAGCTCGAGGGCACCCGCGTCACGGGCGTGCGCTACGCCAAGCGCGGGAAGGTCGAGGTCGCCCGCCCCGAGGCCGAGGTCATCCTCGCCGCCGGCGCGATCCAGTCCCCCCAGCTGCTGCAGCTGTCGGGCATCGGCCGCCCCGACGACCTGGCGGCCGCGGGCGTGGAGGCGCGCCACGAGCTCTCGGGCGTCGGCATGAACCTGCAGGACCACCCGTTCGTGACGATGATCTACGAGGTCTCGGACACGAACACGCTCTACAAGGCCGACGCCCCGAAGAACCTCGCCGAGTGGGTGCTGCGCAAGACCGGCCCGCTGACCTCGACGGTGGCCGAGGTGTTCGCCTTCGTGCGCACCCGCCCCGGCCTCCCGGCCGCCGACATCCAGTACCACATGGGCGCCGCCTACTACGAGGACCACGGCGCGGAGACCTACGAGGGCCACTGCGGCGTGATCGCCCCCGTGCTCGTGTCGCCGCAGGCGCGCGGCAAGGTGTGGCTGCGCTCCGACGACCCGCGCGCGAAGCCGCGCATCCTGACGAACTCGCTGTCGGTGCGCGACGACGTCGACTCGCTCGTGGCCGGCATGGAGCTCGCCCGCGAGATCGCGTCGCAGTCCCCGCTGTCCGACGTCGTCCTCAAGGAGCTCAAGCCCGGCCCGGACGTCACGGACCGCGCCGACCTCGAGGCCGACCTGCGCCGGCGCCTGATGCTGATCTACCACCCCGTCGGCACCTGCCGGATGAGCGACACCGGCGAGGACGCCGTCGTGGACTCGCAGTGCCGCGTGCACGGCCTCGAGGGCCTGCGCGTGGTGGACGCGTCGATCTTCCCGGTGATCCCCGGCGGCAACACCAACGCCCCCGTGATCATGGCCGCCGAGAAGGCCGCCGACCTGATCCGGGGCAAGGTCGCGGTGCCCGCGTGAGGGTGGCGATCGTCGGCGCCGGGTTCTCGGGCATCGGGGCCGGGATCGCCCTCAGGCGCGCCGGGATCACGGACTTCACGATCTTCGAGGCGGCGTCCGACGTCGGCGGCACGTGGCGGGAGAACACCTACCCGGGCGCCGCCTGCGACGCGCCGACGTACTGGTACTCCTTCAGCCACTCGCAGCGTAAGACGTGGTCGCGGACCTGCTCCAAGCAGCCCGAGATCCTCCGCTACCTCCACGAGCTCACCGACGAGCACGGCCTTCGTGACCACCTGCGCCTCAACACCAGGGTGCGGCGCACGGCGTTCGACGAGTCCACGCTGACCTGGACCCTCACGCTCGAGGACGGGGAGACCCACGAGGCCGACGCGATCCTGCTCGGCTGCGGCCAGCTCAGCCGGCCGCTGTATCCGAGCTTCCCGGGCATGGAGGACTTCGCGGGCCCGAACTTCCACTCCGCCCGCTGGGAGCACGACGTGGACCTGCGCGGCAAGCGGGTCGGCGTCGTCGGCACGGGAGCGAGCGCCGTCCAGTTCATCCCGCCCGTCGCGGAGCAGGCGCAGCGGCTGCACGTCTTCCAGCGCACGCCCGGCTGGGTGATGCCGCGCAGGAACACCCCCTACGGCCCGATCCGCAAGGCGATCGTGCGGATCCCGGGCTGGCAGGCGATGCGCCGCGCAGGCTTCTACGGCGTCGGCGAGTCGCTCCTGACCGCGTTCCGCTACGTCAGGCCGCTCCACTGGGCGCTGGCCGCCGGCGCGAAGGCCTACATGCGCACGCAGGTCAGAGACGACGCCCTGTGGGAGAAGGTCAAGCCCGACACGCCGTTCGGCTGCAAGCGGATCCTGTTCTCCTCCTGGTACCTGAAGGCGCTGGGGCGCCCGAACGTCGAGCTGCTCGCCGACCCCGTGGAGCGGATCGAGCGCGACGCGATCGTGACGAGGAGCGGCGAGCGCCGCGAGGTCGACGTGATCGTCTGGTCCACGGGCTTTCGCTCCAACGACTTCGTCGTCCCGCTCGAGGTCGCCGGCCGCGGCGGGCGCACGCTGGCGCAGGCGTGGGACGGCGTCCCGGCCGCCCACAAGGGCATCACCGTCGCCGGGTTCCCCAACTGCTTCCTGCTCTACGGGCCGAACACCAACCTCGGCTCCACGGGCTCGATCGTGACGATGATCGAGGCCCAGCTGCGCTACGTCGTCGACGCGCTCGGCAAGCTGCAGGCGTCCGGGGCCAAGGCCTTGGACGTCAAGCCCGCCGCGCAGGAGCGCTCCACCGCGAAGGTCCGCAAGCAGCTGCAGGGCAGCGTGTGGACGCAGTGCAACAACTGGTACGTCCACGACGGCCACTCCACGAACAACTGGCCGACGTACATGACGACCTACATCCGCGAGACCCGCGAGCTCGAGCCCGCCGAGTACGAGTTCATCCGCGCGGCGGCATGATCCAGGCCGCGGGGGGCTCGCCCGTCACGGTGACGGGCACCTCGCGCAGGTCCGAGGCCAGCCACTCGTCGCGCAGGAGCGCGAAGACGTCGACGTCGTGGATGCCGCTGGCGTGCACGTGCCAGGCCTTCAGCGTCCCCTCGTGGGTGAAGCCGGCCTTCGCGAGCGCGCGGCCCGAGCGGCCGTTGCGGACGTTGGCCCACGCGGTGAGGCGGTTGAGGCCGAGGTGCTCGAACGCGAGGGCGGCCACGAGCGCCTTGGACTCCCGGTTGGCCCCCGTCCCCCACCAGTCGCGGCCGAACCACGTGCCGACGGTGGCGCGCAGGTCGCGACGGGCGAGCTCGGTGAGGCCCGTGACGCCGATCGGCCCGTGCTCGTGGTGGACGGTGAGGAACTCGAGCAGCGTCCCGTCCTCGCGCTTGGCCTCCAGACCCTCGACGTAGGCCAGCGGCTGGGCGACATCCGTGTACGGCCCCCAGGAGAACCACTGCGTCACCTGCGGATCCGACGCCAGCCCCATGAGGGCGTCGACGTCGCTCGTGGTGGCGTAGCGCAGCGACAGCGTGGGGCCCGCGACGTGCAGCACGGGTCGCAGCCTACGGCGAGCCTGGGATGATGTGGGCGACGTGCGAGCCGACGTCCCCTCCGCCACCCCCGAGCCGCGCTTCAAGGCGCTCGTCGACCGCATCGGCGCGATCGTCTACGAGGCGCTCCCGGGCGCCGCGGACGGCGACGCCGTCTTCCGGTTCGTGTCCGCCGGGGCCGAGGGGCTGCTGGGGTACGCGCCACGGCGCTGGCTGGAGAGCCCGCGCTTCTGGCTCGAGACCGTGCATCCCGACGACCGCGCGCACGTGCTGGCCGAGACCGCGCGTGCCATCCGCCGGCGCGAGACGACCGCGATCGAGTACCGCCAGGTCACGGCTGCCGGAGCCGTGCTGTGGGTGCGCAACCTCGTCCACCCCGAGGTGCTCGACGACGGGTCCGTCCGCGTCGCGGGCGTCGTGATCGACATGACGGCCTCGCGCCGTGCGGAGGAGCGCCTGCAGCGCGCCCGCGAGGCAGCCGATGAGCTGTCGGCGCAGATGACCGCCGCCGAGGTCGCGCAGACGGTGGCCGAGCAGGGCCGCGCCGCCGTCGGCGCGGCGGCGGTGGCGGTGTTCCTGCGCGTGGGCGACGTCCTGGAGCCGGTCGGCTACGACGGGCACGAGGGCGTCGGCGTCCCGCCCGACTGCACCGTCCCGCTGGACCGCGAGATCCCGATCGCCATCGCCGTGCGCACCGGGCGGCCGGTGTTCGTCCCCGGCAGCGCCATGCCGCGCGAGTTCCCTGCCGTCGGGGCGGGCCGGCTGCTGGCCGGGGACGGGCCGCTCGCCGCCAAGCCGCTCCTGGTGGGGACGGGCGCCGCGATCGGGGTGCTCGCCGTGCGGATGCCCTCCGGACACGTGATGGCCGACGCCGACAGGACGCTGCTGGCCGTGCTCGCCCGCACCGCCGCCCAGGCGATCGTCCGCACCCGGCAGCTCGAGGCCGAGCGCGACGCCCGGCGCGGCGCCGAGGACGCCGGGCGGCTGCTCGACAGCCTGATCTCGACCGCCCCGGAGGGCTACGCGCTCTTCGACCGCGAGCTGCGCTACGCGAAGGTCAACCAGGCGCTGGCCGAGATGAACGGCCTCCCGATCGAGGAGCACCTCGGCCGCACGGTCGCCGAGGTCATCCCCGACGTGCCGATCACCGCGCTGCTGGCGCGCGTGCGCGACGAGGGCATCTCCTTCGTCGACCTCGAGGTCGAGGGCCGCAACGCGGAGGGCATCGCGTACGTCTGGCTCGTCTCCTACTACCCCGTCCGCGACGCCGCCGGGGAGGTCGCGTGGGTCGGGGCGTTCGTCGTCGACATCACCCAGCGCAAGCGGGCCGAGCAGCGCACGCGGCTGCTCGCCGAGCTGGGCGCGATCCTCGGGGAGGCCGGGACCGTCGAGGCGCGGCTGCAGCGGGTCGCCGCGGTGCTGATCGACGGCTTCGCCGACTTCGCGACGTTGTACCTGCGCCGGCCCGGCGGCGCGCTGGAGCGCATCGTCAGCCGCCACGTCGACCCGGAGGCCGAGCGGCTGCTGGCGACCAATCCGCCGTCGGGCGGCTCGCTCCTGGCCCCGGCCGTCCACCGCTTCGACGACGTCTCCGAGGACGACTACGAGTCGGTCGCCGCCGACCCGATCGCCCGGGCCAACCACCGCGCGACGGGGACGCGGTCGATCGTCACCGTGCCGATGCTCCTGCGCGAGCGCCAGCTCGGGGTCGTCGCCGTGGCGAGCCGTGAGCCGTACGCCTTCGATGACGCGGACATCCGACTGCTGCAGGACGTCGCCGCGCGGGCCGCGCTGGCCGTCGACAACGCCCGCCTCTACGCCGCCGAGCGGGACGCGCGCGACCGCACGGAGCGCCAGTACGCCGTCGCCTCCGCCCTGGCGGACGCCCTCACCCCCGTCGAGGTGGCCGGCGCGCTCCTCGGCGAGCTGGTGCCGGCCGTCGGCGCCGACGTCGGCGTCGTCTGGCGGGTCGCGGAGGACGGCGCGCAGCTGGAGCCGATCGGCCGCCGCGGCATCACCGCGGCGCAGCTGTCGGGTCACGAGCGCCCGGCGCTGGACTCCGCCGCTCCCACCCCCACCGCCTTGCGCGAGCGGCGCGCCCGCTGGATGGCGTCCGCGGACGAGGTCGTGGCGACCTACCCCGACATCGCACCGGCGCTGCTGTCGATCGGCATGGAATCCGTCGGCGTCGTGCCGCTCCTGTCTGCCGGGCGGCCGGTCGGCGGTCTGCTGATCGGCGCGTCGGACCAGAGCGCGTTCAGCGGCGACGACCAGGCGCTGGCGATGACGGCGGCCGTCCAGGCGGCGCAGGCACTCGAGCGGGCCGGGCTGTTCGACTCCGCACGGCGCACGTCGGTGACCCTGCAGCGGTCGCTGCTGCCGCGGGCGCTCCCCGAGGTCGCGGGGCTGGAGCTCGGGCTGCGCTACCTCCCCGCCGCCGGCCTGGAGGCCGGCGGCGACTTCTACGAGGCGCTCGAGGTGGGCGACGACGGGGCCCTGATGGTGGCGGTCGGCGACGTCGTCGGCCGTGGTGCGGTCGCCGCCGCGGCCATGGGGCAGCTGCGCAGCGCCCTGCGCGCCTTCGCCCAGGTCGTCGTCGAGCCGGCGGCGGTGCTCGAGCGGCTGTCGGCCTTCGCCGACGGCGTCGGTGGCGCGATGGCGGCCACCGCGGTCGTCGCCTCCCTGCTGCCCGCGACGGGCGAGCTGAAGTTCGCGTGCGCGGGGCACCCGTGGCCGCTGCTGGTCAACCCCGACGGCACCGCCGCCTTCCTGCAGGACGGGCGCGGCGTCCCCCTCGGCTGCGTCCCGGAGCCGACGTTCCCGGTCGCCCACGCGCGGCTGACGCCCGGTGCGACGCTGCTGCTCTACACCGACGGCCTCACCGAGCGGCGCGGCACCGACCTCGAGGCCGCCCTCGAGCGTCTGCGCGTGAGCGCCGCCGCGGCCGGGGCGCTGCCGCTGGAGGACCTGCTCGACGCCGTCGTGGCGGACATGGGTGACGAGGACGCCGGGGACGACGTCGCGCTCGTCGCCGTTCGCCTCACGGGGGCCCCGACCGACCGCCACGTCACGTTCGGCGCGATGCTGGCCGAGGTCCCGGCCGCCCGCGCCCTCGTGCGGACCTGGCTCGCGGAGCTCGGCGTCACCGGCGACGACGCGGCCGATCTCCTCCTCGCCACGGGTGAGGCGTTCGCCAACGCCGTCGAGCACTCGGGCGCCACCGACGTGCGCCTGTCGCTGACGACCGCCGGCGACGGCCAGCTCACCGTCGAGGTCGAGGACTCCGGCAGCTGGCGCCGGCCCCGGATCGCGACCTCCCGCGGTCGCGGCCTGAGCATGATGCGCGCCCTCGTCGACGAGGTCGAGGTCGAGTCCGACGACGAGGGCACGATCGTGCGTCTGCGCCACGCGGTCGGTCGTGACGCGCCCGCCGCCGAGATCGCCCCGGTCGCCGCCGGGCCCGCCGGCTGCCGCGTCGAGCTCGCCGACGGCGTCGCCCGCCTGCGCGGGGCCCTGGACCTCGCGAGCGCCGCCACGGTCGGGGACCGGCTCGCCCCCGCGATGGCGGCCGGGTTGCTCGTCGACCTCACCGACGTGGACTTCCTCGACTCCACCGGCGCCCGGCTGCTCCTCGAGCTCGGCGAGGGAGGGCCGCTGCGGGTGGTCGCACCGCCCGGTGGCGCGCCCCGGCGCACGCTGGAGATCAGCGGCCTGGCCGGCGTCCTGGACCTGCTGGACGCCCGGCCCTGAACGTCCGGCGGGCTAGTGGCCCGCCGCGAGCGTCACCGGGCAGCGGGCCGGGTGCCCGCACGCGTCGGCGTCGCACAGCCGGCAGGTGTGCCGCGGGTCCGCGCCGGCCGCCGTGTGGGCGGTGAGGACCCGTTCCAGGGCGCCCCGCAGGGCGCCGCGCTCGGCCTCCTCCAGCGGGGCGAGCAGCGCGAGCAGCACCGCCTCGCGCTCGGCCGCCAGTCGCGCCGCCGCCGCACGGCCCGCGTCGGTGAGGCGGATCGCGACGGACCGGCCGTCGGGCCCCTCCGCGCGCTCGATCGCCCCCGCGGACGCCAGCCGGTCCACCAGCCGCACGGCCCCGGAGTGCGAGACGCCGAGCGTCATGGCGAGCGCCTCGATGCGCGCGCCGTCGAGGAACGAGGCGAGGGCGACGAGCGCCGCGTCGCGGGCGGAGGTCTGCAGCCGCCCGGCGACCGCGAGGCTCGCGGCGCCGAGCAGGTTGGCGTCGCGCACCGCTTCGGACGTATGACGCATGCACATGATCGTACTGTCAAGCGCCGGACGCGGTGGGCGCCGGCGCGCCCCGTACCGTGCAGTGGATGCTCTCGCTCGCCGCCGGGTCCACGGTCGCGGAGTTGCGGGACGCTTGCGGGACCGATCCGGGCTGGATCTGCCGGACCTCGCTCGACGTCACCGGCGACACGACCGCCGCCCGGATCCTCGACGCCGTCTTCGGCACGCCGCTCACGATCCTGCTGATCGTCGTCGCCGCGCTGATCGTCAACCGGCTCGCCCGCCGCGCCATCAAGCGGGTCCTGCGCTCGCTCCATTCCGGTGCCGTCCAGGACCGCTTCAGCGCGGTCAAGCGCGTGACCCCCGACGCCCTGCTCGAGACCGCGGAGACCTCCCTGCGGGCCGAGCAGCGCATCGAGGCGCTCGCCTCCGTCCTGCGCTCGGTCACCACCGGCGTGATCTTCGCCGTCGCGGCCTTCATGGTCCTGGACCAGCTCGGCATCAACCTCGGGCCGCTGCTGGCCGGCGCCGGCATCATCGGCGTGGCGGTCGGCTTCGGCTCGCAGTCGCTCGTCAAGGACTTCTTCTCCGGCACGTTCATCCTGCTCGAGGACCAGTTCGGCGTCGGCGACATCGTCGACCTCGGCGGCACCGCCGTGGGCACGGTCGAGGCCGTCTCGCTGCGCACGACCCGCCTGCGCTCCGTCGACGGGACCGTCTGGCACGTCCCCAACGGGACGATCGCCCAGGTCGGCAACATGTCCCAGCACTGGTCGCGCGCGCTGCTCGACATCGAGGTCGCCTACGACACCGACGTCGAGCACGCCCGCGAGGTGATCAAGCGCACCGCCGACGAGCTGCACGCGACGGACAAGCGCATCCTCGAGGCGCCGGCGGTCTGGGGTGTGCAGACGCTCGGGCCCAACGGCGTCGCGATCCGGCTCGTCGTCAAGACGCGCCCGTCGGAGCAGGACCCGGTTGCCCGCGTCCTGCGCGAGCGCATCAAGTCGGCGTTCGAGGCGGAGGGGATCGAGATCCCGTTCCCCCAGCACACGGTGTGGAACCGGACGGTGACCGAGTCGTCCTCCGCCCCCTAGGCCGCCTCAGGCGGGCGGGGGCGGGCCGCCCTGCTCGTCCTCGGCCAGCTCCTGCGCGGCGAGGAGCGCGGCGCCGGCGACGCCGGCCTCCACGCCGCGGCGAGCCAGCCGGATCGTCGTGCTCGTGCCCAGCCCGGGCATGACGTAGGACGCCGACACCTCGCGGGCGGGGCCGAGCAGCAGCTCGCCCGCGGTCGAGACGCCCCCGCCGATGACGACCTCGTCGGGGTCCAGGAGGTTGATCGCGTTGGCGATCAGCAGGCCGAGCCGCTCCCCGAGCAGCCCGATCGCGCGCAGCGCCACGTCGTCCCCCCTCTCCGCGAACTCGACGACGTCCGGACCCTCCACCGCGCCGTCGTCGGCGAGCCGCCGGCCGAGCGGGGAGTCGGGGTGCGCGCGGGCGAAGCGCAGTGCGAGACGGTCGAGCTCGGTGCCGGCGACCAGCGCCTCGGCCGAGCCGGTGCGCGGGAAGTCCGTGCCGGTCGGCTTCGGGACGCCATCGGTGACGTCGAGGCCGATGACCTGATGGCCGACCTCGGTGGCCGACGTGCGTGAGCGGTAGAGGCGGCCGTTGAGCACGATCCCTCCGCCGATGCCGGTGCCGACGGTGTACATGACCAGCGAGGAGGCGACGAGCTCGTCCCCGTCGTAGGCCTCGGCCAGCGCCGCGCAGCTGCCGTCGTTGGAGACGTAGACCGGGACGCCGAGGCGCTCCTCGAGCGGCGCGCGGACGGCGACGCCCTGCAGCGGCACGTTGACGGAGTACAGCGCGGTGCCGGTCGCGAAGTCCACGACGCTCGGGATCGCGAGGCCGACGGCGCGCGTCTGCGCGGTCACGAGCCCCGCGAGGGTCGAGCCGAGCTGCTCCATCAGCGCCTCGCTTGAGCTCAGCTCCGTCGGGACCACGTGGTTGTCCCCCAGCACGCCGCTCTCCATCACGGCCGCCGCGATCTTCGTCCCGCCGACGTCGACCCCGACGAACTGCCCGTCGATCATCGCAGCGCGGCGGCCGCGGCCTCGTCGCAGATGAGGACGAGGCGGCCGCTGGCCGGCTGCACGCGCGCGCTCGGCAGGTCCTGATCGGGCTCGGGGCCGAAGATGCGGCCCACCATCTCGGCCTTGTCCTCCCCCGCGACGACGAAGACGACCTCCTCGGCCTGGTTGAAGACGGGCAGCGTCATCGTCACACGCGGGACGTGGGGATCCATCCCGGCCTCGGGGACGCCCGCGACCTCGCGCTCGGGGTCGTCGATCTCGACCGCCGGCTTGCCGGGGAACAGGGACGCGGTGTGGCCGTCTGGGCCCAGGCCCATGATCGCGAGGCCGATCGCGCCGTCGGCGCCGAGTGCTGCGCGCAGGCGGCGCCCGTAGTCGGCGGCGGCCGTCTCAAGGTCGGCCTCCGTGCGCACGCGCTCCAGTCGCGGCCGCAGGTCGGGGGCCAGCGGCGCGAGCCACGTGTCCTCCGTGAGCTTGAAGTTGGAGCGTTCGTCCTCGGGGGGGACCATCCGGTCGTCGCCGAGCCACAGCGTCGTGTCGGACCAATCGGCCCGGCGACCGGCGGCGAGCTCGTAGGCCCGCCGGGGGGTCGAGCCGCCCGAGAGGGCGATGTGCTCGCCGCCGTGGGCGGCGAGGACGTCCGCGGCGGCGGACGCCACCGCCTCGGCATCGGACAGGACTCGCACGTCGAGCGCCATCAGCGGCTCACCATCGCTCTCGCGGCCCCAACGGCCGGTTCGTAGTTCGCGTCACGCAACAGGGCCTGGCGTACCCCTTCGCCGAGGATGCCACCCTCCCCGCGGGAGGCGCCGAGGACCTGGAACTCGCGCCGGGTGCCGTCGCGCGCGATGCGCACCTCGCGCAGGCCGCCGGGCCCGCGGTCGAGGGCGACGCTGGCCCCCGACGCGTCCTGGACCGTGACCCCGGCCAGCCCTGGGGCCACGTCCTGCTGCACGGCCTCGAGCGTGATCTTGATCTCGCCCCGGCGCGTCGTGGCCGACCCGACGAGATCGCCCCCGCGGCTGAGCAGGCGCGACGTGCGCCAGCCGAGGCGCGAGGCCAGCCAGCCGACGTACAGCGCGGCGGGCGCCACGGAGTCGTGCCGGTGACGCACCGTGACGGCCGCGACGGAGCGCAGCAGCGGCCGGTACTGGGGTGGGTCGTAGGCGGCGGCGATCCGCTCGCGCCACGGCGTCGAGCGCAACCAGGCGAGATCGACGACGTAGAGGTCGCGCTGCAGGCCGTTGATGCGCTCCAGCGCCTCGTCGACCTCCTGGTCGATCGCGTCGACGAGCACGACCTGCGCGAGCTCGCGCAGTGCCTCCTCGGCCTCGTGGTGGCCGTGGGGGCACCACAGGAGCGTCGCGAGGTCGGGCACGACGAGCGGGTCGACGATCGTCTCGAGGCTCGACAGGTGCCGGTCGCCGAGATCGAGCTCGATCCGCTCGCGGGCGACGGCGAGGTCCCCCGCCTCGCGCGTGGCCATCACGGCCCGGGCGTCGAGCGTGCGCCGCCGCGGGTCGACGGCGCAGGTGATGATGCGCGACGGGAGGAAGCGCCCGACCTTGCTCAACCGGTTCTCGATCTCGCCGCGGAAGCGGCGGTCGCAGACCACCACGAGGTTCAGCGACCGGGCGGGGATCGCCGTCGCCTGCCGCTGGTGGCGGGCCGCCAGCAGCTCGCGCAGCGCCGCCTCGATGGCGGCGGGGGTGGTGTCCTGGGCCTCCCAGACGTCGTCGTCGGCGCCGGCCTCGCTCACAGCCGTCGCCACGACCGTTCCGCGCCGAGCAGCTCGTCCGCCTCCTTGGGCCCCTGGGACCCCGCCGCGTACTCCGCGAGCGGGAGGTCCTCGGACTGCCAGGCCTGCAGGATCGGGTCGATGATCTGCCACTGCGCGTCGACCTCGTCGTTGCGGGTGAACAGCGTCGCCTCGCCGCGCATGGCGTCGAGGATCAACCGCTCGTAGGCCTCCGGGGACTGCGAGAGGAACGACGTGCCGTAGTGGAACTCCATGTTGACCGGGCGGATCCGCGTCGAGGCGCCGGGGATCTTCGCCCCGAGCTGCAGCGTCACGCCCTCGTCCGGCTGCAGCGTGATCACGAGCTGGTTGGGCAGCGGCCCGACCGAGCCCGTGCCCTGCGCGAACGCCATGTGCGGCACCGGCTTGAGGCGGATCGCGATCTCGGTGACCTTGCGCGCGAGCCGCTTGCCGGTGCGCAGGTAGATCGGCACCCCGGCCCAGCGCCAGTTGTCGATGCGCAGGCACAGCGCGGCGTAGGTCTCGGTCTCGGAGCCCTCCTCGACGCCGTCCTCCTCCGCGTAGCCGACGGCCTCGTCCCCCGCGACGACGCCGGGCCCGTACTGCGCGCGCACGGTGTTGGCGGCGACGCCTTCGGCGTCGTAGGGCGTGATCGCCTGCAGGACCTTGACCTTCTCGTCGCGGACCTTCTCGGCGCCGAAGGACACCGGCGGCTCCATGCAGGTCATGCACAGCAGCTGCAGCATGTGGTTCTGGACGAGGTCACGCAGCGCCCCGGCGCCGTCGTAGTAGCCGGCGCGGGTGCCGATGCCGAGGTCCTCGGCCGCGGTGATCTGGATGTGGTCGATGTAGTTGCGGTTCCAGACCGGCTCGAACATGTAGTTGGCGAAGCGGAACGCCATCATGTTCTGGACGGTCTCCTTCCCCAGGTAGTGGTCGATGCGGAAGACCTGGTGCTCGCGGAAGGACCGCGAGATCGTCTCCTGCAGCTCGCGGGCGGAGGCGAGGTCGGTGCCGAACGGCTTCTCGACGATCAGCCGCACGTCCGCGTCGGGGGACTTGTGCAGGCCGGCCGCGTGCAGCCGCTCGGGGATCACGCCGAAGTACTCCGGCGCGGTGGAGAGGTAGTAGGCGCGCGCCAGCGGCTGGCCCGTCTCCTCGTCGGCCTCGTCGAGGATCTGGCGCAGCGTCTCGTACCCGGCCTCGTCGTCGAAGGCCGCCCCGACGTAGCGCATCATCGCCAGCAGGCCCTCGAGCACGTCCGGGTCGGTCTCGCGCCGCGAGTACTGCTCGATCGACTCCTTCGCGACCGCGCGGAAGTCATCGTCGGACTGCGGGGAGCGGGAGACGCCGATGAGCTTGAAGCGCTCGGGCAGGGCGCCCTCGTGGGCGAGGTTGTAGAGCGCCGGCAGCAGCTTGCGCTTGGACAGGTCGCCGGTGGCGCCGAAGATCGTCAGCGCCGTCGGCGGGACGGGCAGCCGCTCCAGTCCCGCCTTGAGGGGGTTCTCCTCGGTGTCGGCGCTCATGTGCCGGCGGACCGCTCCACGGCGTGCCCGCCGAACTGGTTGCGCAGGGCGGCCAGGACCCGAGCGGTGTAGTCCCCCTGGTCGCGGGAGTAGAAGCGCGCGGCGAGCGCGGCCGACAGCACCGGCATCGGCACGGCGTTGTCGATCGCATCGACGATCGTCCAGCGTCCCTCGCCGGAGTCGTCGACGTAGCCGCGCAGGCCCTCGAGGTCGTTGCCCTCCTCCCTGAAGGCCAGCTCGGCCAGCTCGCACAGCCACGACCGCACGACGGAGCCCTGGTTCCACACGTGGGCGACCTGCTCGAGCTCGATCGGGTACTTCGAGGCGTGCATCAGCTCGAAGCCCTCGGCGTAGGCCTGCATCAGGCCGTACTCGACGCCGTTGTGGACCATCTTGACGTAGTGGCCGGCACCCGCCGGCCCGAAGTGGTGCCACCCGTCGGGCGGGGCGAGCACGTCGAGGATCGGCGTCAGGCGCTCGACGCCCGCGTCGGAACCGCCGACCATCATGCAGTAGCCGATCTTGAGGCCCCACACGCCGCCGCTGGTGCCGACGTCGACGTAGTGGATGTCGCGCTCGGCCAGTGCTTGCGCCCGGGTCTCGTCCTCGTGGTAGTTGGAGTTGCCGCCGTCCACGACGAGGTCATCCGCGTCGAGCAGCTCGCCGAGCTTGGCCACGGTCTCCTGGGTCGGGGCGCCTGACGGCACCATCACCCACACGGTGCGGGGCGCATCGAGCTTGGACACGAGCTCCTCGAGCGAGCCGGCGCCGACGGCGCCGTGCTCCTGGGCCCGTTCGACGGCCTCCGTGCTGGGATCGAAGGCGATCACCTCGTGGTCGGAGTCCCGCTTGATGCGGGCCACCATGTTGCCGCCCATCTTCCCGAGGCCGACGAAGCCGATCTGCATGCGTTGACCTCCTGGGGCCTGTGTCGTGGTTGGACCGACAGCCATTGTCCGTACCCGCACGGGCACGGGTCAAGCACCCCGTGTGATCAGCGCGCTGCGCGGCGCGAGATCAGGTCGCGCTCCGCGGCCTGCAGGAGCGCCTCCGGCGACCGCGCACCCGTCGAGGAGGACGCCACGCCGAAGGCGGCCTGGGTGCCGATCCCGGCGTCATCGCAGGCCGCGGCCACCGCCACGCCCGCCCGCCGGGCGTCCACGCGGTCGGCGTCGGGCAGCACGAGGGCGAACTCGGCGCCCGTGATCCGGGCCGCCCACCCGCCCGCGGCCTCGGCGTGATCGAGCAGCAGCCGACCGAAGGCCCGCAGGGCGTCGTCGCCGGCCTCGCCGTCGTCGAAGCCCCGCAGCCCGCCGAGGTCGAAGTGGACGAGCGACAGCGCGCGCCGCTCTCCCGTGGCGCGGGCCAGCGCGGCCACGAGGCCCTCGTGGAGGGCCCGCAGGTTGAAGAGGCCGGTGAGGTCATCGCGGCGGGCGAGCTCACGCTGGCGGCGGGCGAACGCGGCCAGACGCTGCTCGGCGACCTTGTGGCGGGTGATGTCGCGGAACAGGACGCTGACGCCCGCCACGGCCGCCGGGTCCTCGGCGTCGACCAGCGCCGTGGCGCTGACGGCCACCGGGATCGGGGCCTGCGCGGCCGTGACGAAGGTCGTGTCGGAGCGGACGGTCTCGCCCGCCAGCGCACGGGCGACGAACCCCTCGGCCTGCCCCTCCCCGCCCGCGGCGAACAGGACGGAGAACGGCTCGCCGACGACCGCCGGCGGGGCATGGCCGAGCATCTGCTCGGCGCCCGGGTTCCAGCTCGCGATCCGGCCGTCGAGGCCCAGGACCACGATGCCCGCGTCGACGGTGTCGACGATCGCGGCGAGCTGACGCAGGCCGGCCTCGGCCGCACGGCGCTCGGAGATGTCGTGCAGCAGGGCGGCGAAGCGCCAGCGCCCACCCGCGACCTGCACGGCGCTGATCGTCAGCTCGACCGGGAACTCACGGCCGGACTTGTGGCAGGCGTGCAGCTCGAGGCGCTTGCCGATCACCCGCGCCTCGCCCGTGCGGACGAAGCGCTCCATGCCGAGCTGGTGGGCGGCCCGCAGGTCCGGTGGGATGATCGTCTCGGCCAGCGACCGGCCGAGCACCTCGGCGCGGCAGAAGCCGAAGGTGCGTTCGGCGGCCGGGTTCCACTCCGTGATGCGCCCGTGGTCGTCGGCGAGGACGAACGCCTCGCTGGACGCGGCCAGCACGGCACCGAAGAGCGCCTCGTCGCCGGGCGTCGCCTGCGGTTCGGTCCCCGCGGTCATGGTCCGTTGATCGACCGTCGCGGGGCGGGCTTGAACGGCGGGTCAGGTCCGCTGGACACGCACACGCTCGGTGAGCGCGTCGATCGACCCTGCGAGGTCGTCGGCCGCGAGGCGCACGCGCACGGCGGGCAGATCGTGCGAGCGCAGCGTCTGCAGGTCGCCGTCGGCCTGCGCGTCGATCAGCGTGCGCAGCCCGAAGTCGCGGCCCGGGACCTCGACGTCGGCGTCGGAGTCCGAGACGAGCTGCAGGAACCGACCCACCTTCGGCCCGCCCTTGTGGAACTGGCCCGTCGAGTGGAGGAAGCGCGGGCCGTAGCCCCACGTCGTCGCCACGCCGTGGCGCTCCAGCAGGGCCGCGCGCAGCCGGGACACGGCCGCGTCGACCGCCGCGTCGTAGGGCAGGTAGCCCATGATCGCGACGTAGGACGGGGCGGCCAGGCCGTCGAGCAGGTCGGCGAGGTCGCCGTCGGGCTGGTCCGGCGGGCCGGACTCGAGCACCGCGTTGGTGTTGTCCTTGGCCTCCTGGACGTTCGGCTGGTCGAACGGGTTGATCTCGAGCGCCCAGCCGACGACGGCGATCGCGAGCTCGCAGACGTACATCAGCTCGCTCAGGCGCTCACGGCCGGAGTCGATCGTGATCACCGGGTGCGCGGCGGACGCGAGTGCCCTGACAGCCTCCGCGTTGCCGGCGTCCGGGGACACCTCGTCGCGCACGTGGACGAACACGCGGTCCGGCCCGTAGGCGTCCGGCGCCGCCAGCGGCTCGTCGGCCACCGGGAGCGACCCGCGGCCGTGCTTGCCCGTCGACTCGGCCACCAGCTGCTCGACCCAGAGGCCGAAGCTCTCCAGGGGCGGGTCCACGATCCAGGTGAGCTTGTCCTGGCCGGCCTGCGCCAGGGCCCCGATCGCGCAGCCCAGCCGCACGCCCGGCCCCTCGGCCGAGCCGGCGCCGTTGGCGGCCTCCGCGGCGGTCGCAGAGGACAGCGCCGCTTCCACGTCGATCCCCGCCAGGGCGGCGGGCACGATCCCGAACCACGACAGCGCCGAGTAGCGGCCGCCGATGTTGGGGTCGTTGACGAAGACGTGGCGGAACCCGTGCTCGGTGGCGAGGTCGCCCAGCGCCGTCCCGGGGTCGGTGACCGCCGCGTAGTGGCGGCCGTCGCCGAGCTTGGACCAGAAGTGGCGGAACAGGGAGTTGGGCTCGATCGTCCCGCCGGACTTCGACGAGTACAGCAGCAGCGTCCGGTCGAGGTCGACCTCGGCCTCGACGGCCTGGCACTGCAGCGGCTCGGTCGTGTCGAGCACGTGCAGCTTGAGGGCGGGTGGGCCGATGTCGGGGTTCACGAGGCGGAAGACCTCGGGCGCCAGGGACGAGCCGCCCATCCCGAGCAGCACGACGTCGGTGTAGCCGTCGTCGTGGACGCCGCGGACGAACTCGCGCAGCTCGTCGAGCTGGGCGTGGGTGCGGGAGGCGATGTCGAGCCAGCCGAGCCGGTCGGCGATCTCCTCCGTGCCCTCCGGGGCCCACAGGGTCACGTCGGCGGCCCAGATGCGGCGCGCGACGCCCTCGTCGCGCGCCCGGTCCATCAGCGCGGCGACCGCGTCGGCCGCGGCCCCCGGCAGTTGGGTGTCGATCACGAACCGGCCTTCTCGTTGCGCGCCTTCTCGATGCCCTCCAGCAGCTCCGTCATCGCGTCCTTGAACAGGTCGACACCCTCGTCGAGCAGCTCCTGGACGACCTGCTCCATGTCGATGCCCGCGTCGGCGAGCGCCTTGAGGTCGTCCTCGAACGGGTCGGTGACGGAGCGCTCCGGCAGCGGCTCGGTCGAGGCGGCCGCGGCCTTCAGCGTGTCGCCCGGCATGGTGTTGACCGTGTTGGGGCCGACGAGCCCGTCGACGTACATCGTGTCGGGGTAGTCGGGGTCCTTGACGCCCGTGGAGGCCCACAGCGGGCGCTGCACCGGGCAGCCGGCCTCGCGCAGCTGCGCGAAGCGCTCGCCCTCGAAGACCTCCTGGTAGGCGGCGTAGGCGGCGCGGGCGTTGGCCAGCGCCGCGGTGCCCCGCAGCGGCGAGTCGTCGGGCAGCTGCTTGTCGACCTTGGAGTCGACGCGCGAGACGAAGAACGACGCGACGGAGTGCACGTCCAGCGACTTGCCCTCCGCGTGGCGGCGCTCCATCGCGGAGACGTAGGCCTCCATGACGTTCTGATAGCTGCCGACGGCGAACAGCAGCGTCACGTTGACGTTGATGCCCTCGTACAGCAGCGTCTCGATCGCCGGGACGCCCTCGGTGGTGCCGGGGACCTTGACCATGAGGTTCGGGCGGTCGACGAGCCCCCAGTACTTGCGGGCCTCCTCGAGCGTGCCGTCGGTGTCGTTGGCCAGGTTCGGCGCGACCTCGAGCGACACGAAGCCGTCCGCGTGGTCGAGCTCGTCCCAGACGGGCCGCAGCGTGTCGCAGGCGCGCTGGATGTCGGGCACGACGAGGCGGTCGTAGACCTCGGTGACGGAGCCGTCGGAGGCCTCGCGGATCTCGTCGTCGTAGTCGTCGGAGTCGAGGATCGCCTTCTTGAAGATCGACGGGTTCGACGTCACGCCGCGCAGCGAGCTCTCGTCGCGCAGCTGCTCCAGCTCGCCCGCGTCGAGGGCATGGCGGCTCAGGGAGTCCAGCCAGACGGCAGTGCCGTTGGCCGTCAGCGCCGCGAGGCGCTCGTTCTTCGCGGTCGTGCTCATGCCCGGCTCCTCTCGATGGTGCTCTTGGCGGCCTCGACGACCTTCTCGGTCGTGATCCCGTAGTGCTCGTAGACCTCTGGCGCCGGCGCGGAGGCCCCGAAGTCGTGCATCCCGATGAACGCGCCCCGGTCGCCGATCCAGCGGTACCAGCTGTAGGGGCTGGCGGCCTCGACGGCCACGCGCGCGGTCACGGCCGGCGGCAGGACGGAGTCCCGGTAGGCCTGGTCCTGCTCGACGAAGGTGTCCATGCAGGGCATCGACACGACGCGGGCCTTGCCGCCGAGCTCGTCGGCCGCGGCCAGCGCGAGCCCGACCTCCGTGCCGGTGGCCATGATGATCACCTCGGGCTCGCCGTCCGCGTCGCGCAGCACGTAGGCGCCACGCTCGATCGCGTCATCGGGGATCGCGTCGGGATCCAGCGTCGGGGCGTTCTGGCGCGACAGGCTGAAGGCCGTCGGCCGGTCCGTGCTGCGCAGGGCGAAGCGCCAGGCCAGCTGCGTCTCGTTGAAGTCGGCGGGGCGGACGACGTTGAGCTTCGGCGTCGCGCGCAGATGCACGAGCTGCTCCACCGGCTGGTGCGTCGGGCCGTCCTCGCCGAGGCCGATGGAGTCGTGGGTGAAGACGAAGATGGAGGGGCACTCCATGATCGCCGCCATCCGGATCGAGCCCTTCATGTAGTCCGAGAACGTCATGAACGTCGCGCCGTAGGCCCGGAAGCCGCTGAGGGTGAGGCCGTTGACGATCGCCCCCATGCCGTGCTCGCGGATGCCGAAGTGCAGGTTGCGGCCGTCGTAGTCGCCGGCGGCGACCGAAGCCGCACCGTCGATGATCGTGTTGGTCGAGCCGGCGAGGTCGGCCGAGCCGCCCACGAGCTCCGGGACGCCCGCGGCGGCCCACTGGATCGCGGCCTCGGAGGCCTTGCGCGTGGCCAGGCCCTTCTCGTCGGCGGGCTTGAGCTCCATGCCCTGGTCCCAGCCGTCGGGCAGCTCCTTGGCCCGGGCGCGCTCGAGCTCGAGCAGCGCCGGGTCGTCCTTGAAGCGCTCCTCCCAGGCCGCGCGGGCCTGCGCGCGCTCGGCGACGAGCGCCTTGTAGTGGTCATAGACCCCGTCGGGGACGAAGAACGGCTCGAGGGAGGGGAAGTCGTAGAAGCGCTTGGCCCCCTCGATCTCCTCGTCGCCGAGGGGCGCGCCGTGGGCCTTGCCCGTGTCCTGCAGGGTGGGCGCGCCGTAGCCGATGTGGGTGCGGGCGATGATCAGCGTCGGATGCTCGGTCTCCTTCGCGGCCTCGAAGGCGGCGGTGAGCTCGGCGACCTCGATGTCCTCGCCGAGGTGCACGACCTCCCAGCCGTAGGCCTCGTAGCGCTTGCCGACGTCCTCGGAGAAGGAGACGGCGGTGTCCCCCTCGATCGAGATGTGGTTGTCGTCGTAGAAGGCGACGAGGTGGCCGAGCTTGAGGTGCCCCGCCAGCGAGGCGGCCTCGGACTGGATGCCCTCCTGCATGTCGCCGTCGGAGGCGATCGTGAAGGTGAAGTGGTCGACGACGTCGCCGTAGCGCGCGTTGAGCATGCGCTCGGCGAGCGCCATCCCGACCGCGGTGGAGATGCCCTGGCCGAGCGGGCCGGTGGTCGTCTCGACGCCGACGGTGTGACCGGCCTCGGGATGGCCCGGCGTCTTGGACTCGTACTGGCGGAAGGCCTTGAGGTCGTCCATCGAGAGCGGGTAGCCCGTCAGATGGAGGATGGCGTACTGCAGCATCGACGCGTGCCCGGCGGAGAGCACGAAGCGGTCGCGGTTGAGCCACTGGGGGTCGGCCGGGTCGTGGTTCATCACCTGCGTGAACAGGCTGTATGCGACCGGCGCGAGCGCCATCGGCGTTCCGGGGTGCCCGGAGTTGGCCTGCTCGACGGCGTCCATCGAGAGCGTGCGGATCGTGTCGACCGACAGCTTCTCGAGGTTCTGGTCCGTGACCACCGACATGTGGCTCCATTTCATTCGTCTCTGAGGTTCTCAAGAGGTTCTACCGCCTGGGTCGACGACCTAACCTGGAGGCATGGCCTCACACACCGAAGACGCCGCTCGCGAGGTCGAGAAGACCGACGCCGAGTGGCGCGCCGAGCTGACCCCGGCGCAGTACGACGTCCTGCGCAAGGCGGGCACCGAGCGCCCCTTCACCGGGGAGTACTGGAACGCCAAGGAGGACGGCGTCTACAGCTGCGCCGCGTGCGGCGCGGAGCTGTTCGACTCCGCGACGAAGTTCGACTCCGGCACCGGTTGGCCGTCGTTCACCGAGCCCAAGGTGGCCGACGTCGTCGAGCTCAAGAAGGACCGCTCGCTGTTCATGACCCGCACGGAGGTCCTGTGCAAGCGCTGCGGCGGCCACCTCGGCCACGTCTTCGACGACGGCCCGCGCGAGGCCGGCGGCCAGCGCTACTGCATGAACTCGGCTGCGCTGGAGCTCAAGAAGCAGTAGAAGTGCGCTGTGGCGCACGCCGCCGACAGCCATGACCTGATCCGGGTGCACGGCGCCCGGGTCAACAACCTCAAGGACATCTCGGTCGAGCTGCCCAAGCGACGGCTGACGGTCTTCACCGGCGTCTCGGGCTCGGGCAAGAGCTCGCTCGTGTTCGGGACGATCGCGGCCGAGTCCCAGCGCCTGATCAACGAGACCTACAGCACCTTCGTCCAGGGCCTGATGCCGACCCAGGCGCGGCCGGACGTCGACGTCCTCGACGGCCTGACCACCGCGATCGTCGTCGGCCAGGAGCGGATGGGCGCGGACCCCCGCTCGACCGTCGGGACGGCCACGGACACCGACGCGCTGCTGCGGATCCTCTTCTCCCGGCAGGGCCAGCCGCACATCGGGGGGCCCGGCGCGTTCTCGTTCAACGTGGCGTCGGTCTCGGCCAGCGGCGGGATCACCGTCCAGCGGGGCGCGCGGACGACGACGGAGGCCGCGAGCTTCAGCCGCACCGGCGGGATGTGCCAGCGCTGCGAGGGTCGCGGGACGATCAACGACTTCGACCTCGGCGCCCTCTTCGACGAGGACAAGTCGCTCGAGGACGGCGCGCTGACGGTTCCGGGCATGAGCATGGAGGGCTGGTCGGGCCGGCTCTTCCGTGGCTGCGGCTTCTTCCCGGTCGACAAGCCGATCAAGGCGTTCAACGCCCGGCAGCGGCGCGACTTCCTCTACAAGGACGCGACCAAGATCAAGGTCGACGGGATCAACCTGACCTTCCTGGGGCTGATCCCGCAGATCCAGAAGTCGTTCCTGGCCAAGGACGTCGACGCCATGCAGCCGCACATCCGGGCGTTCGTGGAGCGGGCGGTCGTCTTCACCACCTGTCCCGACTGCGACGGGACGCGGCTCAGCGACGAGGCGCGCTCGGTGCAGGTCGCGGGGCGGTCGATCGCCGACCTGTCCGCGCTGCAGATCACCGACCTCGCCGCCTGGGTCGGCGGCCTCGACGAGCCGGCGGTCGCGCCGCTGCTCGAGCGCCTGCGCGAGACGCTGGACTCGTTCGTCGAGATCGGGCTGGGCTACCTGTCGCTGAACCGGCCCGCCGGCTCGCTGTCGGGCGGTGAGGCCCAGCGCGCGAAGATGATCCGCCACCTCGGATCCTCCCTGACGGACGTGACCTACGTCTTCGACGAGCCGACCATCGGGCTGCATCCGCACGACATCCAGCGGATGAACGAGCTGCTGCTGCAGCTGCGCGACAAGGGCAACACCGTCCTCGTCGTCGAGCACAAGCCCGAGACGATCGCGATCGCCGACCACGTCGTCGACCTCGGACCCGGCGCCGGCAGCGGCGGCGGGGAGGTCGTCTTCGAGGGCTCGCTGGCGGGGCTGCGGGCGAGTGGCACCCTGACGGGTCGCCACCTCGGCGACCGGGCCGAGCTCAAGGCCGCCGTCCGCACGGCCACCGGGGCGATGGAGGTGCGCGGTGCCGACACGCACAACCTCCGGGACGTCGACGTCGACGTCCCGCTCGGCGTGCTCGTCGTGGTCACGGGCGTGGCGGGCTCGGGCAAGAGCTCGCTCATCGACGGCTCGATCGCAGGCCGCGACGACGTCGCGGCGATCGACCAGGCTGCCATCCGCGGGTCGCGGCGGTCGAACCCCGCGACGTACACCGGCCTGCTGGACCCGATCCGCAAGGCCTTCGCGAAGGAGAACGGCGTCAAGCCTGGGCTCTTCAGCCCCAACTCCGACGGGGCCTGCCCGAACTGCAACGGCGCCGGGGTCATCTACGCCGACCTGGGGATCATGGCCGGGGTCGCGACGACCTGCGAGGAGTGCGAGGGCCGCCGCTTCGGCGCCGAGGTGCTCGAGTACGGGCTGGGCGGGAGGGACATCAGCACGGTGCTCGCCATGTCCGTGGCCGAGGCCGAGGCGTTCTTCGGCCCTGACGGCGACGCCCCGATCCCCGCGGCGCACAGGATCCTGCACCGGCTGTCAGACGTCGGGCTGGGCTACCTCACCATCGGGCAGCCGCTGACCACGCTGTCGGGCGGCGAGCGTCAGCGGCTCAAGCTCGCCACCCACATGGGCGGCGCCCGCTCGGACCCAGGGGTGCTGGTGCTGGACGAGCCGACGACCGGTCTGCACCTGGCCGACGTCGAGCAGCTGCTCGCCCTGCTGGACCGGCTCGTGGATGCCGGCAGGTCCGTCATCGTGGTCGAGCACCACCAGGCGGTGATGGCCCACGCGGACTGGATCATCGATCTCGGTCCCGGCGCCGGCCACGACGGCGGCCGCGTGGTCTTCGAGGGCACCCCCGCCGACCTCGTCCGTGACGGCGGTACGTTGACGGGCAGGCATCTCGCCGACTATGTCGGCACGCCGACACCGACCTGACCGGGACGGTCAACCCCCCGCGGACGCCGGTCGATGGTCGTCTGGTGGCCGCTAGAGAGATCCTGGACGCGGGCCTGATCGAGGCCCACCTGCAACCTGTCGTCGACCTGGCCACGGGGGCCGTCGTCGGGCACGAGGCGCTGGCACGCGGCCCGCGCGGTCACGCCCTCGAACGCCCGGACCACCTGTTCGCCGCCGCTCGCGCGGAGGGCCTGCTGGCCGAGACGGATGCGGCCTGCGTCCAGGCGGCCTTGGAGGCCGCCACCGCCGCAGGCTGCACGACGCTGTTCGTCAACGTCGAGTGCAGCGTCCTCGACGGGCCGCCGGCCGAGCTGCCCGCGGGGGTGCGCGGGATCCTGGAGGTCACCGAGCGCGACATCATCGACCGGCCCGCGGAGCTGCTCGTCTTCCTCGACCGTGCCCGCGACGCCGGCTGGGGCGTCGCCGTCGACGACATCGGCGCCGAATGGGGCTCGCTCGCGCTGCTCCCGCTCCTGCGCCCGGACATCGTCAAGCTCGACCGCGGGGTGCTGTCCGAGGACGCGACGCGCGAGACCGCCGGGGTGGTGCGCGCCGCGCGCGCCTACGTGGACCGGTCCGGGGCCGTCCTGCTCGCCGAGGGCATCGAGGACCTCGCGCACGAGCAACGGGCCATGGGCTTCGGCGCCACGCTCGGCCAGGGCTGGCACTTCGGCCGCCCGCTGCCTGCCGGGGAGGCCGCCCCCGTCACCGCCCCGATCCCCGTCTCGACGACCGTGGCCCCCGACCCGGCGGGCACGCCGTTCGAGCTGCTGCTGCAGTCGGGCCTGCCGCGCGGCATCGCCACCAAACGCGAGCTGCTCCCGTTCTCGGAGGACCTCGAGCTCGAGAGCCACGGCACGCGGGACCCGATGGTCCTCCTCGGCACCTTCCAGACCGCGGACCGCTTCACCCCGCGCACCCGCCGGCGCTACGCCGACCTCGCCGCCGGGTCGGCGCTCGTGGCGGTGTTCGGCGTCGACGTCGAGGACCTCCCGGTGCCCGGCGTGCGCGGAGCCTCCCTCGACGAGCACGAGGCGCTGGCGGGCGAGTGGATCGTCATCACCGTCGGCCCGCACCAGGCCGCGGCGCTCGTCGCCCGCGACCTCGGGGACACGGAGGTCCGGGACGGCGAGCGGCGCTTCGAGTACGCGCTGCTGACGGACCGGACGCTCATCGAGACGTGCGCCCGGTCCCTCCTGCGCCGTGTGGCGGCGGTCAGCTCGCCGACGCCCAGCTCTCCGCCGAGCGGCGCCTGAGCAGCTCGCGGGCCTGCTCGGTCGTGCGCTCGAGCAGCTCCCCCGTGCCCCAGTCGAGGATCACGCCGTGGTGGCGGACGAGGTCCATCACGTCGAGCTCCCCGTCGCGGAAGCGCTGCGCGACCGTCTCGGGGTCCTCCTCGAGCCGGGCCGCCCGCGCCTCGCGCTGCTCCGCGCGCAGCTTCGTCGTGGCGTCCTCGTCGATGCGGTACTCGGCCAGCTCCACGTCGACCTCCTCGACGACGACGCCGTAGTCCAGCGCGGCCCGGCCGACCGTGACGTAGCCGTCGGCGACGTCCTCGAGCACCTCGGCGGTGTCGCGCTCCAGCGGGTCGCCGAGGCCGCCGCCACCGGCCGACGGCCGCTCGAAGCGGTCGCCCTCTGAGACGGGGACGCCGGAGAAGTTGGCCCCGAGGAAGCGCTCCTCGTCCGAGCCCCGGTTCAGCCACACCCCGTGCGGGATCGACGGCAGGCCGCCGGCGATCCCCCAGGTGACCGAGCGGGCGCGGTCGCAGCAGTAGGACATCACCGCCGCCTCGACCTGCGTGAGCGTGCCGCCCTTGCGCACGCCGACGCCCCCGCGGTGCTTCCCGGGGCCGCCGGAGTCGGGGATGATCTGGTGGTCGGCGGTGAGCACCGGGGTCAGGCGCTCCTGGCCCTCCAGCGGCTGCACCGCGAGGCCGACGCCGAACACGGGCGACGTGCAGTCCTGCCCGTCGCGGCCCTGACGGCCGCCCCAGCCGCCGGCCATCCAGTCGTACCACATGAAGAACGGGCGGTCCTCGGCGCGGGCGTCGCGGCCGCCGACGAGCAGGTACTCGAGGTTGAAGCAGCACGCCATCGCCCGCTCGGGCATGACCTGCGACCACAGCTCGAAGCCCGCGTTCATGATCTTCTCGTAGGCGCCGGAGACCGAGCCGGTGACCGCGTTGGGCCAGCCGGCGTTGACGATCGTCCCCTCCGGTCCGACGTCGACCTTGATCGCGCGGTAGAAGCCCGAGTTGAGCGGGATCTCGGGCAGGAACGTCTTCGCGGAGGCGATCGCGCCGCTGAAGGCGACACCGGCGCCGGAGTTCAGGAAGCTCGCGATCGCCGGGTCCGAGCCGTTGAGGTCGTAGTGGACCTCGTCGCCCTCGATGGTCATCTTGACCTTCACGGCCACCAGGCCCTCCTCCCCCGCGGGGTCGAAGTCGACGTAGTCCGTCGTCTCCCACGTGCCGTCGGGCAGGTCCTTGATGCGCGCCCGCGTGAGGCCCTCGACGTAGTCCTGGACCTCGCCGAAGGCGGCGACGACCGTGTCCTTGCCGTACTTGTCGATCAGCCGGAACAGCTCGGACTCGGCGACGCGCGTCGCCTCGATCTGGGCGTGGCAGTCACCGATGATGTCCCCCGGTGCGCGCGAGTTGGACGCGATCATCCCGATCACGTCGTCGCGCGGGACGCCCTTGTCGACGACGCGGATCGGTGGGATGCGCACGCCCTCGCCGAAGTGGTCGGTCGCCCCGACGTCGAAGGAGCCGGGCACGGAGCCGCCGACGTCGGCCCAGTGGCCGTTGGCCTGCGCGAGCGCGACCATCTCCCCGTCCGCGAACACCGGGCGGATCAGCGAGACGTCCGGGAAGTGGGTGCCGCCGCGGTAGGGGTCGTTGACCGCGAAGACGTCGCCGTCGTGGATGTCGTCGCCGAAGTCCTCGAGCACCGCCTTGGCCTTCAGGTGGAGCGTCCCGACGTGGACGGCGATGTCCTGGGAGCCCTGCATGATCGTGTCGCCGTTGGCGTCGCAGAGCGCGCAGGAGAAGTCGCGCGAGTAGATGACGAACGAGTGGCAGGTGCGCAGGATCTGCTCCGCCATCTCGTCGACGACGGTGACGAAGGCGTTCTTGAGGACCTCGAAGGTGACGGGGTCGAGCGTGCGTTCGGCCATGGCTTCAGCCCTCCTGGGAGATGGTCATGCGGATGGTGCGCTGGCCGTCGACCTCGGCCTCGACGCCGGGTGGGACGAGCGTGGTCGTGTCGAGCTGGTCGATCACCGCGGGCCCCGTGAACCGCACGCCGGGCGGCAGGTCGTCGCGGGTGAAGACGGGCGTGTCGCGCGCCTCCTCCTCGCCGTCGAACCAGACGGGCCGGGTCTCGGCCGGCTCGGGCATCGCGGCGTCGGCGTCCGTGTCCTCCTCCGGGAGGCTCAGGTCGGCCGCCGGGCCGGTGGCGACGAGCTGCAGGCGGTAGAGCTCCACCGGCGCGTCGTCGCGGCGGTAGGAGAACTCGCGCTCGTGCTCGTCGTGGAACTGGGCGATCGCGTCGTCGAGGCCGGCGCCGGACTTGACGGGGACCTCCATCGAGCGCCACTGGCCGAGGTAGCGCATCGCGATCGAGCGCTCCAGCCGGACGTCGTCGGGCTCGACGCCCTCGGCCTCCAGCAGCTTGCGGCCCTGCTCCTCCATGCGGGTGAAGGCGGCCTCGAGCTCGTCCTGGTCGGCCTCCTCGGCGGACGTGAGGAACATCTCCGACAGGTCGTGGCGGATGTCGACCATCAGGCAGCCGAGGGCGGACCAGGCGCCGGGGCGGGGCGGGACGAGGACGGTCGGGATGCCGAGGTCCTGCGCGATCGCCGCGCCGTGGAGGGCGCCGGCGCCGCCGAAGGCGACGAGGGCGAAGTCGCGCGGGTCGTAGCCGCGCTGGAGGGAGATGAGCCGCACGGCGTCGGCCATGTTCGCGTTGGCGACCTCGATGATCGCGTTGGCGGCCTGGTGGACCTCGAGGCCCAGCGGCTCGGCGACCTTCGTGCGGATGGCCGTCTCGGCGGCGTCGCGGTCCAGGGTCATGCCGCCGCCGACGAGCCGGGTGCCGAGGCGGCCGAGGACGAGGTTGGCGTCCGTGTTGGTCGGCTCCTCCCCGCCGTGGCCGTAGGCGGCGGGGCCGGGATCCGAGCCCGCCGACTGCGGGCCGTTGCGCAGCGAGCCGGCCGCGTCGATGGTGGCCAGCGAGCCGCCGCCGGCGCCGATCGTGAGCACCTCGATGCTCGGGAACACGATCGGGTGGCCGTACTCGACGAACCACTCGTTCGTCGTGCGCAGCTCGCCGCCGTAGACGAGCGAGATGTCGGTGCTCGTGCCGCCCATGTCGAGGCCGATGGCGTTCTCGAAGCCGGAGGCCTTCGCGGAGTGGCGGGCCGCGACGGCGCCGGCGGCGATGCCCGAGGCCGCGAGGCGCACGGCGTACTCCTGCACCGCGTCGGCGGTCATGACGCCGCCGCCGGAGTGGAGGATCAGCAGGTCGCCGTCGTAGCCGTCGCCGGCCAGGCGCTCGCCGAGCTCCTGGACGTAGCCGGCCACGAGCGGGCTGAGGACGGCGTTGGCGACGGTGGTGGAGAAGCGCTCGTGCTCGAACAGCTCCGGCAGGACGCCGGAGGAGGTCGAGATGCGCACGTCGGGCAGGACCTCGCGGATCAGCTCCGCGGCGCGCTGCTCGTGGGTGGCGTTGGCGTAGGCGTTGACGAAGCAGACGGCCACGGTCTCGACCTCGCGGCGGCCGAGGATGCGGGCGACCTCGCGCACCTCGTCCTCGTCGAGCTCGGTCACGACCTCGCCGCGGTGGTCGACGCGCTCGGTCACCTCGAGGCGGTCGCGGCGGCGGATGTAGGGCTTGGAGTTGTCCTTGTAGGCGTCCCACAGGTCGTCGCGGGTGCCGCGGCCGATCTCGATCACGTCGCGGAAGCCGCGGCTCGTGACCATCGCCGCCTTCGGCAGTCGGCGGGTGATCAGCGCGTTGGTGGCCACGGTGGTGCCGTGGCAGAACAGGCTCGTGTCGGAGAGGTCGATCCCGGCCTGCTCGACCCCGGCCATGACGCCATCGATCGGGTCGGCGGTCGACGGGACCTTGGCGACCTCGAGCGTGCCCGACCCGGGGTCGAGGACGCAGACGTCGGTGAAGGTGCCGCCGACGTCGACAGCGACGACACGGCGTGGTTCGTTGGCCATGCCTTCCCCTTCCCCGCCACGGCGGCGTTCACGCCCTGATGTGGTCGTTACACGTCCGTCTCTAGCGTCCGGGCCATGGCGATGGTGCGAGCCGACGGGCTCGTGAAGACGTTCGGGGAGGGCCGCGCCGCGCGGCGGATCCTCGACGGCGCGGACGTGGCGCTGCACGCCGGGGAGCTGGTCGCCGTGGTCGGTCGCTCCGGCTCGGGCAAGTCGACGCTCCTGCACGTCCTCGGCGGCCTGGACCGGGTCGAGGCCGGATCGATCGAGCTGGCCGGGGAGCGGGTCGACGGGGCGTCCGAGCGGCAGCTGGCCCGGTTGCGGGCGCGCCGGGTCGGCTTCGTCTTCCAGTTCTTCCACCTGCTGCCCGAGCTCTCCGGCGAGGCCAACGTGCGGCTGGCGACCCGGGTCCGGGGCGCCGCCCCCGACGCCGGCGCGCGGGTCGCGCCCCTCCTGTCGCGGCTCGGCCTCGAGCAGGTCGCGGGTCTGTCCCCCACCCGCCTGTCCGGCGGCGAGCAGCAGCGCTTCGCGATCGCCCGCGCGCTCGTCAACGACCCGCCGGTCGTGCTCGCCGACGAGCCGACGGGCAACCTCGACCTGGCCTCCGGCGCCGACGTCCTGCGGCTGCTGCGCGAGACGGCCGACGAGGGCCGCGCCGTGCTCATGGTGACCCACGACGACGCGGCCGCGCGGGTGGCCGACCGGGTGCTGACCCTCGTGGACGGCCGCCTCGTCGAGTCGCCGGGCGGGGCACCCGGAGGTGCGGCCGTCCCGGCACCCGGCGGTGCGGCCGTCCCGGCACCCGGCGGTGCGGCCGCCCCGGCACCCGGCGGTATGCCCGTCCCCCGCACCCCGTGGGAGGGTGGTCGGGGTTGACCGCGGATCGCGCGGTCGACCCCGACCACCCCGTTGCGGAACGCGCGTGACCGGCGTCTTCCGCGAGGCCTTGGCCGCGCTGCGCGCGAACCGCGGGCGGACGCTCCTGTCGGCGCTCGGCATCCTCGCCGCGGCACTCGTGGCCGGGGCGGGCGCGGCCGTCGGCTTCGGGCTCTCGACCGGGTTCGACCGGGCGGCCGACGCCGCCGATCTCCCGGACGTGATCGCCCGCTTCAGCGAGCAGCCGCGCGCGCGGGTCGACGCGCGGGTGCGCGGGTTGCCGAACCTCCAGTCGCGCTCCTACCGCTTCGAGGTCACGAAGGCGCCGCTGCGGGCGGGTCGCGACCGCACCGACCGGGGCGTGATCTCGATCGTGCTCGGGGGCCGGCGCGGCTACGACGTCAAGGAGGGCCGCGACCTGCGCGGGGCAGGCGAGGTCGTCGTCGAGGCGGGCGTCGCCCGCGCGTGGGGACTGCGGGTCGGCGACACGATCGGCGTCGGCCGCCGGCTCGGCGGCATGCGGATCGTCGGCGTCGCGTCCGCCCCCGACAACGTCGCCTTCCCGCTCGCGAAGACCGCGCGGGTGTACATCCTCCCCGACTCGCTCTACCGCCGCTTCGGGGAGCGCTTCGAGCTGCCGGTCAACTACGCGCAGCTGTGGGTCAACGACCGGTCGCAGACGGCCGTGACGCTCGCGTCCGCCCGCACCGTGGCGTTCGGGCTCGGCGACCTGCGGTTCATCACGCGCACGGGGGTGCGGTTGATCATCGACCAGGCCGCGGGGATCGTGATCGCCCTGCTCGTGGCGTTCGCGCTCGTCGCGCTGGTGGCGGCCGGGACGATGCTCGCCGCCAACGCCCACGCCGAGGTCCAGCGACGGCTGCCGGCGCTCGGGGTGCGCCGGGCGATCGGCTTCACCCCCGCCTCCGTCGTCGGGGTCCACGCGGCGGAGGGGCTGCTGGTCGCGGCGCCGGTCGCTGCGGTCGGCCTCGGCCTGGGCGCCCTCGCGGTCTCCGGCCCGGCCGGCGCGCTGCTGGACGCGCTGAACGAGCAAGGGCCCGGGTGGGCGCTGCTCGGCCCGCTGGCCCTGGTGTGGTTGGTCGTCTGCGTCGTCGTGGTGTCGGCCGCGACCATCCCCGCCTGGCGCGCCGCGCGCCGCCCGATCGCCCCGCTGCTGCGTGGAGGAGACGTGAGCCTTCGGGGCGTCGAGCGCCGTCCCCGGGGGGGTGGTCGGGGTTTCACGCGCATCGCGCGGTCAGCCCCGACCACCCCGTCGCGGGAGCGCGACGTGGAGGTCACGAAAGGCCGCGGCGGGGGCCTGTTCGCCACCGGCGCGCGGTTCGCCGTCGCCGCGCGCGGGCGCTGGGCGGGGTCGGTGGCGACGCTCGCGGTGTGCGCCGGCGTCGTGCTGCTGATGCTGGCGCTCGCCTCGCTGCTCGTGCGCCTGCGCGACGACCCGTCCGTGCTCGGCAAGCGCTACGACCTGACGGTGAGCGCCGCGCCCGGCCTGGTTCCCTCGATCGAGGCGATCCCGGGCGTGGCCGCGGCCACGTCCCGCTACCAGGAGGACGTCGCGGACGCCTTCCGCGTCGG
This sequence comes from uncultured Solirubrobacteraceae bacterium, assembly GCA_963726825.1. Lineage (GTDB taxonomy): Bacteria > Actinomycetota > Thermoleophilia > Solirubrobacterales > Solirubrobacteraceae > DATLGB01. The sequence continues at coordinate 1,850,277 of CAVSDT010000002.1, forward strand.
CGAGCCGCTGCGGCTGATCGCCTACGGCGCCGACCACGTCGCCTTCGACGCGCCGCCGCTGGCCGAGGGACGGCGCATCCGCGGGCCGGGCGAGGTGGAGGTCGGGGCCGGCCTGGCCGACGCGCTCGGGCTCGCGCCCGGGACGACGCTGTCCACCCTCTCGGCGACCGGCCAGGAGATCCGCCTGCGCGTGGTTGGGGTGGTGCGCGCGCTCGACAACCAGGGCCGGATCGCGTGGGTCGACGACGAGACGCTGCTGCGCGCCGCGCCCGACGCGCGGCCCCAAGCCGCGATCCGGCTGTCGCCGAACGCGAACGACCGCCAGGTCCTCGCGGGCCTGCGGGCGCTGGACCTCTCCCCCGACCGGGTCGCCGGGGCGACCGCTCGGGACGCGACGTTCCTCGGCGTCCTCGCGTCCGTGCTGCGCGCCGTCGCGCTCCTCGTCGGCCTCGTCTGCCTCTACGCGCTCCTGCAGGCGCTGGCGATGACCGCGCGCGAGCGTCGCGGCGCGCTGGCGGTCCTGCGCGCGACGGGGGCCGACCGCGTCGACCTCGCCGCCCTGCTGGCGGGCGCGGCGGCGGCGGTTGCGGTTCCGGCGGCGGTGCTGGCCGTGCTGCTCGAGACGCTCGTCCTCGGCCCCTTCGTCGCACGCCTGGCGGCGGGCTACGCGAGCCTGCCCCTCTCCCCCGACGTGGCCCAGATCGCGGTGATCGTCCTCGGCCTCGGCGTGATCGCGGCGGGCACCGCGCTCGTCGTGGCCGCCCGCCTGGAGCGCGAGCCGGTCGTCCGCGGCCTGCGGGAGGACGGCTGATGGAGTTCCGTCACGCCGCGCACGTCCGTGACGGACCTAAAGGCGCGGATGTGCTGCTGGAGCGACACAAACGCGCCTTTAGGTCCGTGACGATCCTGCTTCGCCGCGGCCGCGGTCGCGCTCGTCCTCGGCGGATCCGGGTGCGGGAGCGACGAGACCGGGGCCGGCCACCTCCGCGCGGTCGACCACACAGGCCACGCTCGTCGATCCGGACGGCAACGGCGTGCTCGACCGGGGCAGGGGCGAGGCGCTCCTCGATCGCACGGACCTCGCACCGGAGGCCAAGGCCGGGGAGACGCTCGTGACCCTCGCCCAGCTCACCGACCTGCACGTCCGCGACGAGGAGTCGCCGTCGCGCGTGCCGTTCCTCGACCGCTACGGGGAGCCGTTTGACCCGACGTTCCGGCCGCAGGAGGCGCTCAGCACCCAGGTCGCCGCGGCGGCCATCCGCGCCGTCGGCCGGGAGGACCCCGACGCCACGCTGATCACCGGCGACGTGACCGACAACGCGCAGCGCAACGAGCTCGGCTGGGCGTTGCGGCTGCTGCGCGGCGGCGGCCTGCGGCCCGACTCGGGCCGCCCCGGCTACCAGGGCGTCCAGGCCGCCGACGACCCCGACCCGTTCTTCTACCGCCCCGACGTCGACCCGCCGCGCCACGTGGGGCTGCTCGCCCGGGCGCAGCTCGGCGTCAGCTCCCCCGGCATCCGCGGCCCGTGGTTCGGCGTGCCGGGCAACCACGACGTCCTCCTCCAGGGCGAGCTCGCGCCCGGCGCGCGGACCGACCAGATCGCGACGGGCGACCGCCTCGTCACGTCGCTCGACCCCCGCGCGAGACTGCCACACGCCGACGACGCGCCGCAGGCCGTCGACGCGCTGCTCGGTGCCGCGAAGGGCGGCCGGACCATCACCGTCGCCCCCGACGCACAGCGCGCGTCCGAGCCGCCGGACGCGATGGTCCGCGCGCTCGCCAACGGCGCCCCCACGCGCAGCCCCGACCGGGCGGACTACACCGCCGACGTCGGCAAGGGCGTGCGGCTCGTCGCCCTCGATACGTCCAGCCGCGTCCGCGGCCAGGCCACCGAGGTCCTCCCCGCGCAGCTGACCTGGCTGCGTGAGCGGCTCTCCGCCGCCGGCGGCCGCCCGGTGATCGTGATGACCCACCAACGCCCGCCGGAGCGCGGTCCTCGCGCTGATCGACGACTTCCCCGGCGTCGTCGCCGTCGTCCATGGCGACACCCACCGCAACCGCATCGTCGCCCACGGCCGCTACTGGGTCATCGGCACCTCGTCCCTGGCCGACTGGCCGCAGCAGGGCCGGATGCTGCGGCTGAAGGCGACCGCCGGCGGCGGCCACGTCCTGGAGACCTGGATGGTCGACCAGGACGGCCGCGGCCTCGCCGGCACGGCGCGCGAGCTCGCCTTCCTCGACGCGCAGGGCGGCCGCCCGCAGGGCTACCGCGGCGAGTCCCGCCGCGACCGCAACGCGCGCCTGTACGTCCCCTAGACGGCGACCGGCTGGGCCTCGCCCGCCTGCGCCGCGTCCCGGTGCGCCTTCGAGTCCGCCGTCCGGATCAGCACCGCGGCGAGGATCGCACCCGCGATGGCGAAGCACGCGCCGACGAGGAACGCGGACTGAAAGCCCTCCGTCAGCGCCACGCGCGGATCGGCGCCGCCCACGGCGGACGTGCGCGAGTTCGCGATCGAGACGAGGATCGCCAGCCCCAGCGCACCGCCGACCTGCTGCGAGGTGTTGATCAGCCCGGACGCGAGCCCCGCGTCGTTGGGGCCGACGCCCGCGACGGCCGCGACCGTCAGCGGGACGAACGAGAAGCCCAGGCCGACCGCCGCCAGCAGCGACGGCCCGAGGACGTCGGCGCTGAAGGAGCCGCCCGGCGAGACCTGCGAGAACCACAGCAGCCCGAGCCCGACGAGCACCAACCCCGTCGACAGGACCGGCTTGAAGCCGATCTTCGTCACGAGCACCGACGCGATGCCGGCCGACACGATGATCCCGGCCGACAGCGGCAGGTACGCCAGGCCCGTCTTGACCGCGGAGAAGCCCAGGACGTTCTGCAGGTACAGCGAGATGAAGAAGAACATCGAGAACAGGGACATCGCGACGAAGATCGCTGTGACGTTCGCCCCCGTGAGCGTGCGGTTGCGGAAGATCCGGAACGGGACGAGCGGCCGCGGCCAGACCCGCTCGATCAGCACGAACACGGCGATGAGCAGCAGCCCGAGCCCACCCAGGCCAAGCGTCTTGCCCGACGTCCAGCCGGCGTTCGGCGCGTCGACCAGCGCGTAGACGACGAGCGACAGGCCGGCGGTGATGGCGACCGCGCCGAAGACGTCGAGCTTCCCCTCGTCCTCGGAGTGGCTCTCCGACAGCACGTTGAACGCGCCGACGGCGACGAGCGCGGCGACGGGCACGTTGACGAACAGGACCCACTCCCAGCCGAGGTACTCCGTCAGGACGCCGCCGAGCAGCACGCCGACCGCCCCGCCCGACCCGGCGACCGCCCCCCAGACGCCGAGCGCCCGGTTGCGCTCAGAGCCCTCGGCGAACGTGGTGGTGAGGATCGAGAGAGCCGCGGGACTGAGCAGCGCGCCGCCGAGCCCCTGCAACGCGCGGGCGGCGATCAGCTGGCCCTCCGTCTGGCTCAGGCCGCCGAGCAGCGAGGCGACAGCGAACACGCCGAGTCCGACGATGAAGATCCTGCGGCGGCCGAACAGGTCGGCCAACCGGCCGCCGAGCAGCAGGAACCCGCCGAACACCAGCGTGTAGGCGTTGACCACCCACGACAGGTTCTCGCGCGAGAACTCCAGCGCCGTCCCGATCGAGGGCAGGGCGACGTTGACGATCGACGCGTCGAGCACGACGACGAACTGGGCGGCGGCGAGGAGCAGCAGGGCGAGGCCCTTGCGCTCGACTCGCGTGTGCGACGGAGGGGAGGACATGGGCCGCAGTCTGACCGCCGGACGGACGGTGTGCCAGGCCTTCGCGGACAGCTTCGAGCCGCATGGACAGCGGTTAGGCTCGAAGCATGGCCGCTCCCGTCTCCGACCCGGACCTCGAGCAGGTCGCCTGGGACCTCTCCGACCTCCTCGAGCACCCCGGCGCGAGCGATCCGGGCGCCGACGTCGACGCGACCCTCCAGGCCGCCCGCACCGCCGCCGAGACGTTCGCCGGCGAGCGCCGCGGCACGCTCGCCGGCCTCGACGCGCCCGGCTTCGCCGCCGCCATGCGCGAGATCGAGGCGATCGAGGAGCAGGTCGGCCGCGCCTACTCCTACGCCTCGCTGTCCTTCGCCACCAACACCGCCGACCCGCCGCGCGGCGCCCTGATGCAGCGCGTGCAGGAGCAGGGCACGCAGATCGGCACGCTGCTCGTGTTCTGGGAGCTCGAGTGGGCGGCGCTGGAGGACGACGCCGCCGCGGCGCTCCTGGACTCCGGCGAGCTCGACTTCTGCCGTCACCACCTCGAGTCCGCCCGCCGCTACCGCCCGCACCTCCTCACGGAGGCCGAGGAGCAGCTGATGGGCGAGAAGTCCGTCACCGGCGCGGGCGCCTGGAGCCGCCTGTTCGAGGAGCAGACCTCGGCCATCGAGGTCACGCTGCCGAGCGGCGAGGAGCCGGTCTCGCTCGAGGCCGCCCTGTCGCGCCTGTCGGTCCCGGACCGCGAGACGCGCCGGCAGGCCGCCGAAGCGGTCACCGCCGCGCTCGAACCCGGCCTGCGCACGCGCGCCTACGTCTTCAACACCCTGCTCGCCGACAAGGCGCTCGACGACCGCCTGCGCAAGTACCCGACGTGGCTGTCCTCGCGCAACCTCTCCAACGAGGCGTCCGACGCCTCCGTCGAGGCCCTCGTGCAGACGGTGCGCTCCCGCTACGAGCTTCCCCGCCGCTGGTATCGCCTGAAGGCGCAGCTGCTCGGCATCGACCGGCTCAAGGACTACGACCGCATGTCGTCGGTGTCCGACGTCGAGGTGACCGTTCCCTGGGCCGAGGCCCGCGATCTCGTGCACGAGTGCTACGACGGCTTCTCGCCCGAGCTCGGCGCGCTCGTCAAGCGCTTCTACGACGAGGACTGGATCGACGGCCCGATGCGGCCGGGCAAGCGCGGCGGCGCGTTCTGCGCCTACACCGTCCCGTCCGTGCACCCGTACGTGATGCTCAACTACACGGCCACGCGCCGTGACGTGCTGACGCTCGCGCACGAGCTCGGCCACGGGGTCCACGCTGCGCTCGGCGGCACCCAGGGCGTCTTCCACATGGCGACGCCGCTGACCCTGGCCGAGACGGCCTCCGTGTTCGGCGAGACGATCGTCTTCGGCCGGCTGCTGGAGCGCGCGGAGACGCCTGAATCGCGACTGGATCTCCTCGCCTCGAGCATCGAGGGCTCGATCGCGACCGTCTTCCGCCAGGTGGCGATGAACCGCTTCGAGCACCTCGTCCACACCGCGCGGCGGGAGGAGGGCGAGCTCGCCGTCGATCGCTTCAACGCCCTGTGGGCGGAGTCGCAGGAGGAGCTGCTCGGCGACGCCGTCGAGGTCACCGAGGGCTACCGGTCCTGGTGGTCCTACGTCCCCCACTTCATCTCGACCCCGGGCTACGTCTACGCCTACGCGTACGGCCAGCTGCTGGCCCTGTCGGTCTACGCGCAGTACGAGGAGCGCGGCGAGGCGTTCGTCCCCGCCTACCTCGAGCTGCTGCGCGCCGGCGGCTCGAAGTCGCCGGAGGAGCTGGCCGCGATCGTCGGCATCGACCTCGCCGACCCCGGCTTCTGGGATCGCGGCCTGGACCTCGTCGAGCGCCAGCTCGACGCGGCCGAGCAGGCCGCGCGCGATACGGGGCGCCTGGGCTGACCGTCAGCGGCGCTTCGCGGTGAAGTCCAGCTCGTAGGTGTCGCAGGTGGCGCCGGCGACGATCGACTCCTGCCGCAGCGTGCCCTTCGCGGTGCCGGCGGACGTGAAGCGCCCCTTCAGCGTCGTGTAGAGGGTCAGGGATCCCGAGGTCTCGCGCTTGCGGCCGCTGAAGCGCCCCGCAGCGTCGACCTTCCAGGTGAGCTTCGGACCGACCGTCGTCGTGGAGGACGTCGAGTCCCCCGCGCACTGCTCGAGCACGTGCGCGACCAGGCCCTTGATGCGCCGGCCACCGCGGTCGACCTCGAACCGGAGGTCGTAGCCGTTCTCGATCTGCCCCTTGCCCGCCTTGAAGGTGCCCGTGCCGGGCGTCGCGGCGAGGGCCGGTGCGGCGGCGAGGACGGCGAGGGCGGTGGCGGAGGCGGCGGTGATGGAGCTTCGGCGCATGACCACACAACGGCGCAGGCGCCGCCGCTCTGACGGAGGTCGGGCGGGCGTCAGTCGCCGAGCCCGGCGATCAACCGCGCGACGACGTCGGGGCGCTCGAGCGGGAGCAGGTGCCCGGCGCCCGCGACCCGGTGCAGGCTCGCCCTGGGCAGGCCGGCGACGAGCCGGCTGGCGATCGCGACGAAGTCGGGCTGGTCGAGGTCGCCCACCGCGACGGCGACGTCCGCGGTGATGGCGTCCAGGCGCTGCGAGACCGGTGGGTCCAGCTCGGTCTCGACCCCGAGGGGGTTGCGCTGCTGGGCCTCCAGCGCGTGCGCGAGCGCCTCCTTCACGCCGCGGCGGTGCTCCGGGTCGCTCTGCGCCGCCGTCCGGTGGGGGCCGTCGACCCACGTGCGCAGGTTCAGCTCCACGGCGGTGTCGATGCGACCGGCGGTCAGCGCGGCCTCCTCCGCGTCGCCGTAGGCCTCGAGGTCCGCGGACCAGTCGTGGTCGGGCAGCGGGGGCGCCAGGGCGATGACCGATGCGACCCGCTCCGGCGCGACCGCCGCGACCTCCAGGGCGGTGTGCGCTCCTGCGGAGCTGCCGACGAGATCGGCGCGCTCGAGCCCGAGGGCGTCCAGCAGCGCGAGCAGGTCCTGGTGGGCGGACCAGCGGCCCGGCCGCCAGGTCGAGTTGCCGAAGCCGCGGGCGTCGTAGGCGATCGCGCGCACGCCCTCCGGGAGCTGTCGCAGCACGAGCGCCCAGAGGTGCCGGTCGACGATTCCGGCGTGGACGAGGACGACCGGCCGCCCGTCTTCTGGGCCGTGGGTCGTGTAGGCCAGGAGGGCCCCGTCGACCTGCGCACGCTCGTAGCCGGCCATCGGCGTGCCAGCCTACGGACGAGGCTGCGGGCGCGCAAACGCCGAGCGCCCCGGTCTCCCGGGGCGCTCGGATCAGGCGGTGTGCGGCTCCGGCTAGGCGGCGGCGCGCAGGGCCTCGAGGCCCGGCACCTGCGACAGCTTGGCCAGCGCGCGCTGCTCGGCGGCGCGGGCCTCGCGGACGGGGACGCCGAGGCGGCGGGCCGTCTGCTCGATCGAGTGCTCGCCCTCGTCACCGGTGCCGAAGCGCAGGTGGATGACGTCGCGCTCCTCGACCGGGAGCGAGTCCAGTGCCTCGCGGACGGTGCGCTGGCCCATCGTGCGCTCGACCTCCTCGGCGGTGGACTCACCGTCGATGGGGATCAGGGCGCCCAGGGGCGTGTCGCCGTCCTCGCCGACACCGGCGTCCAGGGACGCGAGCGTGCGGGCGTGCGAGCGCAGCAGGTCGACCTCTTCGATCGTCAGACCGGTCTCCGTGGCCAGCTGGTCCAGCGTCGGCTCCTCGCCGAGCTTGACGGCCAGCTCGCGCTCGGCGCGCTCGACCTTGCGGGCGCGCTGGGCGACGTGCGCCGGGAGGCGGATCGTCCGGCCCGTGTTGTCGAGGCCACGCTGAAGCGCCTGGCGGATCCAGATGGTCGCGTAGGTGCTGAAGCGGAAGCCCTTGCGCCAGTCGAACTTCTCGGCGGCACGGATGAGGCCGAGCATGCCCTCCTGGACGAGGTCGTTCATCGACAGGCCCTGGCCCTGGTACTTGCGGGCGACGGACACGACGAGGCGGAGGTTGCAGTTGATCAGCCGGTCCTTCGCCGCGAGGTCCCCGCGCTCGATCGCCTTCGCGAGCTCGATCTCCTCACGGGGCTCGAGCAGGCGGAAGCGGCCCGCTTCGCGCAGGAGCTGCTCAAGGGGCTCCAGGAGGATCTCGTCGGGCTCAAGCGACGGCGTCGGGGGGGTGATGCGGTCCAATACGGTTCCTTCTCTCTCGGGGGGGAGTCAATTCCAACTGTGCCAGTCGGATTTTAGTCGAAGTATGTTGCCGGCGCAACCATCTGCGCCACTAGTCTCTGGGGGGAGGTCGCGGCGGGAAACCCTGCCTGACCTGGATAAGACGGTCCTAACGACCGTCTCCCGCCCTATCCATGGGTCTATGCCCATGAAGCATGTCTGCGACACAAGGCGTTGTCAGGAGGCGAGGGCCACTCGACCCGCCGCCTGATGGGAGATACACCGTACTCCTCCGAAGGGCACACCGCCAGTGCTGACGCTTGGCGGTCCAGAGCCACAACGGGCCTCCTGTGACTGATCGCACGCTCCGCGGAGGCCTACCCGAGCGCCTCGCGGCCGTGCGGGGCATCGAGGTCCAGCGCCGGCTGCACGGCGACGAGCCCCTGCGGGTTGATCATCGGGTGCGTGCCGTAGTAGTGGCGGCGGATGTCGTCGAAGTGCACCGTGGGGGCCACACCGGGCGTCTGGTAGAGCTCGCGCAGGTACGGCCACAGGTTGGGGTAGTCGACGATGCGCCGCAGCGAGCACTTGAAGTGGATCGCGTAGACGGCATCGAAGCGCACGAGCGTCGTGAACAGCCGCCAATCCGCCTCGGTGGGTGACGCACCCACGAGGAAGCGCTGGGCCGACAGCCGCTCGTCCAAGGCGTCGAGACGGGCGAACAACGTGGCCACCTCGCGCTCGTACGTGGCCTGCTTGGAGGTGAACCCGGCCCTGTAGACGGCGTTGTTGACCTCCTCGTAGACGACGGCGTTGACCGCGTCGATCGCCTCGCGGCGGTCCTCCGGGCACAGCTGCACCGGGGTGGTGGCCAGCGGCGCGAAGCTCGTGCCGAGCATCCGCAGGACGTCGGCGGACTCGTTGTTGACGATGCGCCCCTCCTCGGTGTCCCACAGGACGGGAACGCTCCAGCGGCCGTCGAACTCCGGGTCAGAGGCCGCGTAGGCCTGCGACAGGTGGTCGAAGCCGTTGACCGCGTCGGTGTACTCGCCGCCGGTGAAGGCCCAGCCGTCCTCGCCGCGGATCGGGTCCACGACCGACATGCCGATCGCGTCCTGCAGACCCATCAGCTCGCGGGCGATGATCGCGCGGTGCGCCCAGGGGCAGGCCCAGGAGACGTAGAGGTGGTAGCGGCCGGCCTCGGGGGCGTCGACCCAGTCGCGAAACGACGAGCGCTGACGCTGGAAGCTGCCGTCGCCGGCGGCCTCGCGCCCGAGGGAGAAGGTGGAGCTCATGCCGTGAGGGGTACCCATCCCGGCCCGGCGCAGCGACCCGGCTCGCTCACTCCACGGCGCGACCCGCGCCGACGCTGAGGCCGCGCGAGTTGACCAGCACGGGCGCGGACAGGGCGTCGATCGACTCGCCCGAGACGCGCAGGCCCAGCGCCTCGCGCACGAGCGCGACGCCCGCGGGGTCGAGGGCGCGCATCGCGCCGTCGGCGACCTTCAGGGCCAGTCCCCGGCCGTCGGGCAGGCCGACCCCCAGCACGCCCTCGGCGCCGATCTTCGCCACCAGGCCCTCGTGGGCGCGCATGAGCTCCGTGTCGAGCGCGCCGTCGAAGGCGACGAGCTCGGGGTGCTCGCGCATCGCGTCGGCGATCGCGTCCCCCGCCGGTCCGAGCCCGCCGCCGGCGAGCCGGCCGAAGGCGTGGGCGAGCCGGCCGAGCGGGACCTGGAAGGCGAGCATCCCGCACCCGTCCGCGCCGAACGGCACCTCGGCCGGGTTGAGGTCCATCGCGGCGGCGACGCTGGCGTGCATCGCGCGCTGAGCCGGGTGGCCCGCGTCGACGTAGCTCGCGAGCGGCCAGCTCTCCTGCACCGTGCGGGCGAGGGCCAGCGCGTGCTTGCCGGAGCAGTTGTGGGTGATGCGGGCGGGCATCGCACCCCCGCGGCGCAGCGCGTCCGCGGCCGCCGGGTCACGCGGGTCCAGCGGGCCGCAGAGCAGGTCCGCCTCCCCCAGCCCCGCCGCGACGAGCATCTCGAGCACGACCGCGACGTGGCGGGGCGTTCCGCCGTGGGACGCGCAGGAGAGCGCGAGGTGGCGCTGCTCGAGGCCGAAGCGCTCGATCGTCTGCGCGCGGACCGACGGCAGCGCCTGCAGCGGCTTCACCGCCGAGCGGGGGAAGACGCCGAGCTCGGCGTCGTCGGGCTCGGACTCGGCCAGCACCTCGCCGTCGGGTCCCGTCACGCACCACACGAGCCGGTGCTCGGACTCGCGCAGGCCGCCACGGCTGAACAGGACGCGCCGGGGCGGTGTCACGCCTAGGCCCCGAGGCGCGCGAACGCGTGGTAGAGCTCGTGCGCGGCGCGCGCCCCGAGCCGCAGGCTCTCGACCCGGTAGGACTCGTTGGGGGCGTGGATGTCGTCGTCGGCGAGCGCGAAGCCGGAGACGACGGTCGGGATCCCCTTGGCGGCGAGGTCGGCGACGATCGGGATCGACCCGCCGGTGCGCACGAACGCGGTCGGAACGCCGCAGGCCCGCTCGAGGGCACCCGCCGCGAGCTGCAGCGCCGGGTCGGAGACGTCGAAGCGCGCGGGCTCGGCGCTGTGGCCGCCGTCGAAGGTCACCTCGGCGCCCTCCGGGGCCGCGCCGCTGAGCAGGCCCTTGAGCACCGGCAGCACCTCGGCGGAGGACTGTCCCGGCGCGAGCCGCACCGACAGCGTCGCGCGCGCGGTCGCGGGGACGATCGTGCGCGGCTGCCCGAGGACGACCTCGTTGACGTCCAGCGCCGTGTCCGCCCCGTTGCGCTCGTAGAAGCGGGCGCCGGCGTCGGGCCCCAGCGGGCGGGCGCCGACCTCGGCCAGCAGCTCGTCACCGTGGGTCAGCCGCGCCCAGGACTCCCGCTCGGCGGCGGCGGGCGGGGCGACGCCGACGCGCAGCTCCTCCCGCACGGTGCCGTCGGGGCCCGGAAGCACGGCGGCGAGGACCTGATGGAGCGCGTGGCCGGCGTTGAGGACGGACCCGCCGTACATGCCGGAGTGGACGTCGCGGCGGCCGGTGCGGACCTCGACGCCGAGCATCACGACGCCGCGCAGGCCGACGGTGATGGCGGGGGCGAGGCCCTCGGGGGTCGCCGCCATGCCGGAGTCGAAGACGATCGCCGCGTCGGCACCGCGCTCGTCGGCGGCCAGCCAGCGGGCGACGTGCTCGCCCCCGGCCTCCTCCTCGCCCTCGACGACCACGCGGACGTTGACGGGCAGCTCGCCGTTGCGGGCCAGCTCCGTGGCGACGTGGAGCAGCGGCCAGAAGTTGCCCTTGTCGTCGGAGGCGCCGCGGGCCCAGATGCGACCGTCGCGGACCTCGGGCTCGAAGGGATCGGTGCGCCAGGCGCTCGCGTCGCCGACGGACTGCACGTCGTAGTGGCCGTAGACGAGGACGGTCGGCGCGTCGGCGCCACCGCTGGCGGCCAGCTCGCCGTAGGCGATCGGGTTGAGGCCCTCGTGGCTGACGAGCTGCGTGCTGCCGCCCGCCGAATCGACGCGCTCGAGCGCCCACTCGGCCGCGCGCTTGACGTCCGCCGCCAGGCCCCCGCCCGTCGAGATGGACGGGATCCTCAGCCAGTCGAGGAGGTCGTCGAGCAACGGGTCGGACATGGCGCAGGAGGCTACGGGCTCGCGGTTTCACCGCCGGTGCTTCCCGGCAAGCCCTCCGCCATGAGCCCCACCGACACCCTCACCGGCAAGACCGTCGCCATCATCGCCGCCGACGGCGTCGAGCAGATCGAGTTCGAGGCCCCGCGCGACGCCCTCGAGGCGGCCGGCGCGACCTGGCACCTCATCTCCCCCTCCGCCGACGCCATCCAGGCGATGCACGGCGACATCGACAAGGGCGACACGTTCACGCCCGACAAGGCGATCGGCGACGTCTCGGCAGACGACTACGACGCCGTCGTGCTGCCGGGCGGGACGATCAACCCGGACAAGCTGCGCGTCGAGCCCGACGTGATCGCGTTCCTGCAGGCGATGGCCTCCGACGGCAAGATCATCGCCGCCATCTGCCACGGGCCGTGGACGCTCGTGGAGGCCGATCTCGTGCGCGGGCGCACGCTGACCTCCTTCCCCTCGATCCGCACCGACATCCGCAACGCGGGCGGGGAGGTCGTCGACGAGGAGGTCGTCGTCGATCAGGGGCTCGTGACGAGCCGCAACCCGGACGACCTGGACGCGTTCTGCGCCAAGCTCGTCGAGGAGATCGGAGAGGGCGAGCATCGCGTCGCCCCCGAGGGCGCGACCGCGTAGCCGCCGTCCCGGCCGGCCGCCGGGCTCGCACGAGCCCGGGCCGGTCGGCTACTTGAAGCGGTAGGTGATGCGGCCGCGGCTGAGGTCATACGGGGAGACCTCGACGCGCACGCGGTCGCCCGGGAGGACGCGGATGCGGAAGCGCCGCATCTTGCCGGCCAGGTGTCCGAGCACCTCGTGGCCGTTGTCGAGCTTGACGCGGAACATGAGGCTGGGCAGCGCCTCGACGACTTCGCCCTCGAACTCGACCTTCTCCTCAACTGCCAACTGAACCTCCGGGTGGGTGTGGGAAACGCCCTGCGGGCACGGCAAACGCCCCCGCTGGGCCTCCACCGAGCTTACCCGCTCCGTGAGCGGTTCAGGCGGCCAGCGGCTGGGGGGCGTGGGCCCCCGCGGTGGCCTGGCGGCACCGCGACGCGCGGGCGCGCTCCTCGACCCCCCACCGGATGACGCTGCGGCGCAGCCCAGCCAGGGCGAGGGCCCCGGCGGGCGCGGGGAGCCAGACGGCCACGGCCCGGTAGGTGAGCACGGCGGCGACCGCCGCGGCGGGGTCGGCGCCGAGGACGATCAGGACGCCGGCGAGCCCGGAGGACGCCGCGCCGGGCACCGGCAGGGTGTTGGCGACCTGGCCGAGGAAGTAGGCCAGGACGAGCGTGCCGAGCGCCAAGGAGCCCCCGACCGCGTGGACCGCCGCGCCGAGGACCGCGACGTCGAAGCCCCACCACGCGACGGCCCCGAGCAGCCGGGGATCGCGCTCGCGCACCACCTCGGCGGCGTCACGGACGCCGAGCCCGAGGGTGCGTCCCGCCGCGCTGGCCCGGCGGGAGAGGACCTGCGAACGCGCTCCGAGCACCGCGCCGGGCCCGCCGGTGCCGGCTGACCACGTCGGGGTGGGGCCGGTGGGCGCCGGCGGGGTGGGCCTGGGGCTGCGGGGCCGGCCGGCACGGCGGCCGAGGAGGACCGCGGTGGCCATGGCGACGACCGCGAGGGCGGCCGGCGGAGCGCCCACGGCCGGGCGGCCGGCCAGGGCGACGGCGGTCCCGGCGGTCGCGACGGCGAGGAGGAAGACGGCGTAGAGGACGACGAGGAAGGTCATCAGCGTGCGGCCGGCCTCGCGGGCGCCGCAGCGGCGCAGCACCCACAGGGTCAGTGCCGCCCCGCCGGCGCCGGCGGTCGGCAGCAGCCGCGTCGCCGCCGCGCCGGCGACCGTCGTCCGGTAGGCGGTCGCGAGGTCGAAGAGCGGCGCGGTGCGGCTCGCCACGTGCCAGGACAGCACGACGTAGCCGGCGAAGGACGCGACCTCGAAGCCGACCGCGGCCGCCACCCACCCGGGGTCCGCGGCGGCGAGCCGGTGCACGACGTGCATCGCCGCGTGCGCGGGCGCGCCCGTGAGGACCGCCGCGAGGACGAGGACGGCGACGACCGCCAGCGGCAGGCGCACGCGGCGCAGCAGGTCCGCGCGGCCGGGGGCGGCCGCCGGCAGGTCGTCGCCGTCCGCCGGGCAGGCGGGCCGGGCCACCGGCGTGGCCGCGGGGAGGAACGCGCTCGGGGTCGCGGTGGCCATCGCGGGAAGGATCCCGCTCGCCGCCGTCGTCGTCATCCCCCCTGGGGTGGATCTCGCTGTCATCCTCGAGGTGGATGCCGCGCCGCTCATGCCCCTCAGACGGGGCTGGGGCACGTTGTCCATCGAACACCGGCCGGTTGCGGTCCGCACGCTGACGGCAAGTCCGCCAAGATGCGCAGCGTGCTTGGCCAAGAAGACCTCGATCGTGCCGCCGACGCCCTCGCGTGGCGCCTCCCCGATCCGCTCGCGGGCCTCGCCCGCCTGGCCTACAACTACCGCTGGGCCTGGCTGGAGGGCGGGCCCGAGGTCTTCCGGACGGTCGACCCGCGCCGCTGGCGCCTCGTCGCCGGCAATCCCGTGCGCCTGCTCCAGGAGGCCGCGAGCGAGTCGCTCGCCGCGGCCGCCGAGGACAACGACCTGCTCGACCGCATCGCCGACCTCGAGCGGCGCGTCGCGGCCGACCTCGAGCGCGAGCCCTCCGGGGCCGCCCCTCCTGCCGGGCCGGTGGCCTACGTCTGTGCGGAGTTCGCCGTCCACCAGTCGCTTCCGATCTACTCCGGTGGCCTCGGCGCCCTCGCCGGCGACATCCTCAAGGAGGCCTCCGACCGCGCGCTGGACATGGTCGGCGTCGGCCTCATGTACCGGCGCGGCTACTTCCGCCAGCGCATCGACGGCACGGGCTGGCAGCAGGAGTACTGGGTGCTCACCGACCCCGAGCGCCTGCCCGCCGCCCTCGTCACGGGCGCTGACCGCGAGCCCGTCAAGGTGACCGTCCCGATCGGCGAGACCCGCGTCACCGCGCAGGTCTGGCGCGTGCAGGTCGGGCGCATCCCCCTCTTCTTGCTCGACACGGAGCTGCCCGAGAACGACGGCCTGTCGCGCTGGATCACCTCGCGCCTCTACGACGGCGACCCCGACACGCGCCTGGCGCAGTACGCGCTGCTCGGCCTCGGCGGCATGGCCGCGCTGGAGCAGCTCGGCGTCGAGCCCGGGCTCGTGCACCTCAACGAGGGCCACGGCGCCTTCGCCTCGCTCGCCCGCGCGGCGCGGGGAATGGCCGGCGGCGCCTCCTACGAGGACGCCGCCGACGCCGTGCGCGAGACGACGATCTTCACGACGCACACCCCCGTCCCGGCCGGCAACGACACCTACCCCTACGACCAGGTGCAGCGCACGCTCGGCGCCTACGCGCAGCAGCACGGCATCGACGTCCACGCCGTCCTGCGGGCCGGCAGGACGCATCCCGACGACCCGTCCGAGCCCTTCGGCGTCTCCCAGTTCGCGCTGCGCTCCAGCCGCGCGGCCAACGGCGTCTCCAAGCGCCACGGCGAGGTCGCCCGCGAGATGTGGCAGGGCCTGTGGCCCGGCACCCCGGTGCAGGACGTCCCGATCACCCACGTCACCAACGGCGTCCACGTCCCGTCGTGGGTCGGCGAGCCGATGCGGCGGCTGCTGGACACCCACCTCGGCGCGGGCTGGATGCAGCGCGGCGACGACCCGGAGACCTGGCGCGCGCTCGACGGCGCCAGCGACGAGGAGCTGTGGGCCGTGCGCACGGAGCAGCGCGACCGGCTCGTGCAGTTCGTGCGCGAGCGCTCGACCCTCGACCGCCTGTCCCGCGGTGACTCCCGCGGGAAGGTCGAGGCCGCCGCACGCGCCTTCGACCCGGAGGTGCTCACGATCGGCTTCGCCCGCCGCGTGGCGACCTACAAGCGCCTGAACCTCCTGTTCCGCGACCCGGACCGCGCCATCGCGCTCCTCAACCGCGACCGGCCCGTCCAGCTGCTGATCGCCGGCAAGGCGCACCCCAAGGACGACGAGGGCAAGAAGCTCGTCCAGGGGCTGTTCGCGCTCAAGGACCATCCCGGCGCCGTCGAGCGCGTCGTCTTCCTCGAGGACTACGACCTCGGGACCGCCTCCCGCCTCGTGCGCGGCTGCGACGTGTGGGTCAACGTCCCGCGCCCGCCGCTCGAGGCCTCCGGCACGTCGGGGATGAAGAACGTCCTCAACGGCGGCCTGCAGCTGTCGGTGCTCGACGGCTGGTGGGACGAGGGCTACGACGAGCGCAACGGCTGGGCCCTGGACGGCTCCGTCGTCGACGACCACGGCCGTCAGGACCACGAGCACGCCAACGAGCTCTACCGCCTGCTGGAGGAGGAGGTCGTCCCCGAGTTCGACGACCGCGACGAGCAGGGCATCCCGCGCGCGTGGCTGCAGCGCGTGCGCCGCTCCATGCAGACCTGCGGGCCGGAGTTCTCCGCCACCCGGATGGTGCGCGACTACGAGCGCAAGCTCTACGCCGCCCCCGCCCGGGCCTAGCCCTCCGGCGGGTCCTCCGGCGCGACCGCCTCCAGCCAGGCCCGCTCGGCCCGGCTGAGCTCGCGGGCGCCGCGCGCCTCGGGGTCCCAGCCGACGATGACGGTCTTGCCCGCGGCGCACACGGTGCCGTCGAGCTTGCGCACCTCGTTGCCGAGCGTGAGCGACTTGGACCCGACGCGGTCGACCCACACCACGACGTCGACCTCGCCGTCCTCGCGCCGGATCTCCGTCCGGTGGTCGAGCTCGACGTGGGCGAGGACCCACGCGCCCTTCTCGCCGACCGGCGCGTCGGTCGCGATCTGCTCGATCAGCGCCGTCCGCCCCTCTTCGAGGAACTCGTGGTAGACGGACTGGTTGAGGTGCCCGAGGACGTCGATGTCGCGCCAGCGCAACGACACCCGCTCGGTGATCTGACCTTCGCTCATGATCAGCCGACCCTACGGGCTCCGTGTCGTCTGTATGAAGCCGTTCACTTGACGGTTGCGTGCCGTCGCGTCAGCCCGTAGCCTCGCCGGGGATTTTCCTAGGGGGAGGGGCGGCGGTGGCGACAGCGGTGCGTGAGGGGGCCAGCAGGACCGCGGGCGCGCTGCGGGCGTTCGTGGCCGACATCGGCGACATGGGCATCCTCACCGGGCGCACCCTGGTCTCCGCGGTCAAGCCGCCCTACACCTACGGGAACGAGTTCGTCTACCAGTTCCTGTTCGCCCTGCGGGTGTGCTGGTTCCCGATGATCGTCGCCTCGATCGCCTTCACGTACGGCCCCGCCGGCGTGCAGGCGGCGGGCTTCCTCAACCTCTTCGGGGCGCTGGACCGGCTCGGCGGCCTGTTCATCCTCGTCGTCGTGCGCGAGTTCGCGCCGCTGGTGTGCGCGCTCGTGATGGCGGGCGTGGCCGGGACCGCGATGTGCGCCGACCTCGGCGCGCGCAAGATCCGCGAGGAGCTCGACGCGCTCCAGGTGCTCGGCATCGACCCGATCAAGAACCTCGTCGTCCCCCGCTTCCTCGCGCTGATGCTGGCCACCGGCCTGTTCAACGTCTACGCGATCATCTTCGGCACGTTCGGCGGGGTCCTCGTCACGCTGACGAACAAGGCGCCGCTGGGCCCGTTCTTCGCGACCTACTTCTCCAACGCGACCACGACGGAGCTGTGGGGCTCCGTGCTGAAGACGTTCATCTTCGGCGGCGTGATCGCGATCGTCTGCTGCTACAAGGGGCTGACCGCCAAGGGCGGCTCCGAGGGCGTCGGCCGGGCGGTCAACCAGGCGGTCGTGATCGCCTTCATCGGGATCGGCGCGGTCAACTACGTCTTCACCCAGACGCTGCTCGCGACGCACCCGGAGCTGTCGGCCGTCCGATGAGCCGCAAGGTCCTGCGCGACCCGCTGGAGGCCTTCGGCGACCTCCTGCTGTTCTTCTGGAAGGTCTACCGGGGGATCTTCTCCGGCCGGGTGCTGAAGTTCTTCGGCGAGACCCTGCGCCAGGCGGGCATCCTCGTGATCGGGTCCGTCGCGATCGTGATGCTGCTCGTGTTCATCCTCGGCCTCCAGTGCGGCATCGAGGGCGCCTACGCGGCCAAGACGATCGGCGCGCCGTCCGTGTCGGGCGCCTTCACCGCCCTGTGCGACCTGCGCGAGGTCACCCCCTACGCGTTCGGCTACATGATGGCCGCGAAGGTCGGGACGGGCTTCGTCGCCGAGCTCGGCTCGATGCGCATCTCCGACGAGGTCGACGCGCTCGAGGTGCTCGGCCTGGACTCGCTCGTCTACCTCTGCGCGACGCGCCTGCTCGGCATGTGGCTCGTGCTGCCCTTCGTCTACATCGCGGCCGTCTCGTTCGGCTTCCTCGGCTCCTACATCGCCGTCGTCCAGCAGATCGGGGAGGTGTCGGCCGGCGGGTACTTCCAGCTGTTCTGGCAGTTCCAGAGCCCGCTCGACCTCGTCTACAGCGCCGTGAAGGGCATGACGATGGCCACCTTCATCGTGCTGACCGGCTGCTACTACGGCTACTACGCCTCCGGCGGCCCGGTCGGCGTCGGCACCGCGACCGCGCGCTCGATGGTCGTCAACATCCTCGGCATCCACGCGATCGGGATGCTGGGCACCCAGCTGTTCTGGGGCGGCAACCCGCGGGCCCCGATCGGCGGATGAGGTCCGCCCGCGTCATCGCGGTCGTCGCACTCGCGGCGGCGGTCGCCGCCGTGGTGCTCGTGCTGCTGCGCTCGGACCCGTACGTGATCAACGCGCGCTTCGCGGACGCCGGGCAGCTCGTCAAGGGCGGCCTCGTGGAGGTCGGCGGCCGCCGGGTCGGCACGATCGGCGACATCACGCTGCAGCCCGACGGCGTCGCCAACGTGCCCTTGAAGATCTCCGACGGGGCCTTCCGCGACCTGCGCGCCGGCACGACCGCCCAGATCCGCGCCGTCGGCCTGTCGGGCGTGGCCAACCGCTACGTCGCGGTCGAGCCGGGCCCGAGCACGGGGGCCGTGATCGACAGCGGTGGGGTGCTCGAGATGAGCCAGACGCGCGGGATCGTCGACCTCGACCTGTTCCTGGACGCGTTCGACCCCGCCACGCGCAAGCAGCTGCAGTCGCTCGTGCGCTCGGGTGCAGGCCTGTGGGCGGGCGGGAACGCCGCCGACGCCAACCGCGCCTTCGGCTACCTGCTGCCGGCCCTCTCCGAGTCCGACCTCCTCGCGCAGGAGCTCGCCCGCGACCGTGCGTCGGTCACCCGGCTGCTGCGCACGGGGGCGACGACGTCCGCCGCCCTGGCGAGCCGGCCGGAGGACCTGCGCCAGGGCATCACCTCCTCCGCGACCACGCTCGAGGCGATCGCGAGCGAGCGCGCCGCGCTGGCGAGCACGCTGCAGCGCGCCCCCGCGCTGCTCAACCGCCCGGGTGGCGTGCTCGGCGGGCTGCGCCAGACGCTGGCGACGGTGCGTCCCGCGCTGCGCGAGGCCCGCCCGGTCGCCAAGCCGCTCGCGCGGGTGCTGACCCGCGTCGTCCCCGTGTCGCGCCGGACGCGGCCGGTGCTCGCGTCCGTCCGCGGCCTGCTGCCGACCGCCACGACGGCGCTGCGGCGCATGCCCCTCCTGGCCAGGACGGCGGTGCCGGCGCTCGACACCACGACGGTCGCGCTGGCCAGCATCCAGCCGATCGCCGCCGGCCTGCTGCCGTACACGCCCGATCTCGTCGCCGGCCTGATCGGCGGCATCGGCGGCAAGACGTCGGGCTACTACGACGCCAACGGCCACTACGCGCGCATCTCGCTGCAGACGGGGTCCAACGCGCTGACGGGCATCCTCAGCCTGCTCGGCCAGGCCCCGTCCTCCAACGGCCCCGGCCTCAACGGCGGCAACCTCGCCCGCTGCGCCGGCAGCGCCGCCGAGCCCGCCCCGGACGCGTCGAACCCGTTCGTCCCGGACCCGGCGGTCTGCTCGCGCGACTCGGACGTGGGTGGCGGATGAGGCGCCTGCTCGCCGTCCTCGCGATGGCCGCTGCGCTCGCGGTCACCGGCCTGGTCCTCTCCGGACCCGGCGCCCGGAGCGCCGACACCCGTCGCGTCGACGCGATCTTCGACACCGCGAAGGGCATCGTCCCCGGGCAGGTCGTCAAGGTCGCCGGCGCCCGCGTGGGCCGGATCGCCGACGTCAAGCTGACCAGCGCCTACCGGGCGCGGCTGGTCATGGACGTGCCCGGCGAGTTCTCCTTCCGCAAGGACGCGCGCTGCTCGATCCAGCCCGAGGGCCTGATCTCGGAGAACTTCGTCCAGTGCGACCCCGGCACGCCGTCGGAGCCCGCGCTGAAGGCGGACGGCTCCGGCGTGCCGACCGTGCCCGTCGAGCGCACGATGGTCCCCGTCTCGATCTCCGACCTGTTCCGGATCTTCCAGGCGGACGTGCGGCAGCGCTTCACCGTGGCGATCGCGGCGTTCGGCGGCGGCCTCGCCGCGCGGGGGCCGGAGCTCAACGCCGCCATCCGCCGCGCCAACCCCACGCTCGCCGCCGTCAACCGCCTCCTGCGCCAGCTCGGCGACCAGCGCGACCAGCTCTCGGCCGCCGTGCGCGACACCGACGCGGTGCTCGCGAAGCTCACGCCCAGGCGCGACGACGTGGCCGACTTCATCACGCAGGCCAACCGCGTCTCGAGGCGCACGGCGCGCCGGCGCACGAGCCTCGCGGCCGGCATCCAGCGCCTCCCGGGCCTGTTGGACGCCACGGACCGCTCGCTCGACGCGCTCGACGACCTCACCGTCCGCGGGCGCCCGCTGCTGGCGGACCTGCGAGCCGCTGCGCCGGGCCTGACGCGCACGCTCGACGCCGTCGGCCCGTTCTCGCGCGCGGCGACACCGGCCCTGCGCCAGCTCGCCTCCGTGTCCACGCCCGCGCGCCGCTCCATCCGCCGCGCTGGCCCGATCGTCACCCGGTTGCGGACGTTCACGGCCGCCGCGCTGCCCGTCGGCGGGACGCTCGCGACGGTGCTGCAGTCCCTGCGCGACTCGGGCTTCGTCGAGCAGCTCAACAACTTCGCCTACTACGGCGCCGCGAGCTCCGCGCGCTTCGACGGGTCCTCGCACCTGTTCGCGACCAACCTGATCTTCAACGAGTGCTCGACGTTCGCGACGACGCCCCAGCCCGGCTGCAACCTCTTCTACCGCGACCCGCAGGCGCGCGCGGCCAGGCGCACGTCCAGGACGCCGGCCGCGAAGGACCAGCCGACCAGGGCCGGCGGCGATGACGCGGCGGCGGCGCCCGCCACCCCGGCGCCCGGTGCCACGCCCGCGCCTGCGCCCTCCGCCGCGCCGTCGGCCGCGCCATCGGCGGGCCCGCTCGGCCCGCTCCTGGACGCGCTCCCGCCGGCCACGAAGGCCCCGTCCTCGAGCCCCACGCCCGCGCCCGGCGTCCTGGGCGACCTCTCCGACTTCCTCCTCGGCCGATGAGCAGCCGCACGCAGACCGGCGCGGGCGGATCGGGCGGCGGGCTCTCGAACCCCGTCCTGGTGGGCTCGGTGATCATCGTCTCGATCCTCGTCGCGGTGTTCCTCTCCTACAACGCCAACCGCGGGCTGCCGTTCGTCAAGACGTTCGACCTCACCGCGCGCGTGCCGGACGCGGCCGAGCTCGTCGCCGGCTCGGAGGTGCGCATCGGCGGGTTCCGCGTCGGTCAGGTCAACAAGATCGAGGCGCAGCCGGCCAAGGGCGACAAGCCGCCCTACGCCGACCTCACCCTCGCGCTCGACGGCGACGTCGACAAGATCCCCAAGAACACGATCGTGCGGATCCGGCCGCGGTCCCTCCTCGGCTCCAAGTACGTCGAGCTCACGCCCGGCGACAGCCGCGACGACCTCGCCTCGGGCGGGACCCTGCCGCTGTCGCAGTCGCGCAAGGTCACGGAGATCGACGAGACCTTCAACACCTTCGACCCGCGCACGCGCCGCGGCCTCCAAGGCACGATCCGCGGGCTCGGCGACGCGGTGGCGGGGCGGGGCGACGACCTCAACCGCGCGATCACCGCCACCAGCGCGGCCCTGCCGCCGCTGCAGCGCGTGACGACGACGCTCGCGGACCCCCGGACGCGGCTCGGCGGCTTCGTCGACGGCCTGGCCTCGGCCATGGGCGCGCTCGCGCCCGTGGCCGCCCAGCTCGGCGCGGGCCTCGGGGACGGCGCGACGACCCTCGCGGCGGTCGATCGCGCCGGCAACGCCCTCGAGTCCGCGCTCGAGCTCCTGCCGGGCACCGAGTCGGCCGGGACCGCGGCGCTCACGCGCGTCGCTCCCGTCGTGCGCGACTTCGCCGACATCGCCGTCGCCCTCCAGCCCGGCGTGCGGCGCCTGCCGCGGACCACGCGTGAGCTGACCCGCGCGCTCGTCAGCGGGACGCGCACCCTCGGCCGCACGCGGCAGCTGACGCGTCCGCTGCGCTCCGTCCTGACCAAGCTCGACGCGATCACCACCGACGTGCGCGCCCCCAGCGCCCTGCGTGGCCTCACCGCCACGGTGACGCTGCTCAAGCCGACGCTGGACGACCTCACCGCGGCGCAGACCGCCTGCAACGTCGGCGGCCTGCTGTTCAAGAACCTCACCGGCACGCTGCGTCGCGGCGACGCCGACGGGACCTGGTTGAGCACCATCCTGCTGCTCAACTCCGGCCAGCAGATGCACGCCGCCGAGCCGGCGCCGGACCTGCACTACAACCCGTATCCGGTCGAGAACGCGCAGGAGTGCGAGGCCGGCAACGAGCCCTTCACCGCCGGCCGGGCGATCGGCAACCCGGCGGGCACGCAGCCCAACACCGCGCCGTCGACGACGCCGCCGGACGGCGCGCTCGACCGCGCCCGCGCGGCCGGCCTGCTCGATCCGGTCCCGGGGGCGGACGGATGATCAAGCGCCGCCCACCCCGTCTGCTGCTGTTCGGCGTCGTGGGCGTCGTGGTCGTCGCCGCGATCGCCTACTTCGCCTTCGCGAAGCGGATCCCGTTCGTGCACGGCTACCGCTTCAAGGCGGAGTTCCAGTCCTCCAACCAGCTCGTGACGGGCTTCTCGCCCGTGCGCATCGCCGGCGTGACCGTGGGCAAGGTCGTCGGCGTCGAGCGGGGGGACGGGTCCAAGGCCATCGTCACGATGGAGGTCAACGACACCGCGCTGCCCCTGCACCGCGACGCGACCGTGCGCATCCGCCCGCGCCTGTTCCTCGAGGGCGGCTTCTCCGTCGAGCTCACGACGGGCAGCCCCGGCGCCCCGAACCTGCCCGACGGCGGGATGCTGCCGACGCGGCAGACCGCGCTTCCCGTGCAGTTCGACCAGATCCTCTCGACCTTCGACGCGCCGTCGCGCGAGGGCGTGCGCAAGCTCATCGGCGGCCTCGACACCGCCTTCGGCGCGGGCGGCGCGAAGGCGCTCGGCGCGGCGATGAAGCCGCTCGCCCCCGCGCTGCGGGACGTCGCCGTGGTCTCGCAGGCCGCGCGTGGCCCACGCACCCACGACCTCTCCGGCGGGATCGCCTCGACGTCGCGCATCACCGCCGCGCTGGCGTCGCGCGACAGCGAGCTGCGCGACCTCGTCACGAACCTCAACCGCACGACGACCGCCCTGGCGTCCCGGGACGTGCAGCTCGCCGGGACGATCCGCGCGATGGACCGGCTCGTGACGTTCGCGCCCGACGACCTCGACCGCCTCGATCGCGGCCTGCCCGCCATCCGGCGCTTCGTGCGCACGCTGCGACCGAGCCTGCGCCTGCTGCCCGGCAGCCTGAGCCGCGCCGTCCCCGTGCTCGACCAGCTCGACGCGCTCGTGGCGCCCGGCGAGCTGCCCGCGCTGGTCCGGGCCGCGCGCCCCACGGTCGTGCGGCTGCCGGACCTGCAGACGCGCCTGATCGGCCTCTTCGACCTCGTGACCCCCGTCAGCGCCTGCGTGCGCGACAAGGCGGTGCCCGCCCTCAACGCGATCGTGCCGGACGGCAAGCTCACGACGGGCCGGCCCGTGTGGCAGGAGCTCGCCTCCGCCCTCGTCGGCCTCGCCGGCGCCTCGCAGGACTTCGACGGCAACGGCTACGCGATCCGCTTCCTCGGCGGGCTCGGCTCCTCCTCCGTCTCGCTCGGCGCGCCGGGAAGCGTGGACGGGGTGCTGCGCGGCCTCTCCCCCGAGCCGCTGACGGGCGTCAACCCGCGCTTCCTCGGGCCGGGCGCGCGACCGCCGTACCGGCCGGACGTCCCGTGCGCGGACTCCCCTGTGGTCGACCTCTCCCAGCGCACCATGACCGGCACGTCCGCCGCACGCTCGCGCACGCTCGACGAGGGTGCAGACGACCGCGACAAGCCCACGGAGCGCCGACTGCGGCGCGCGATCGCACAGGCCGAGGAGGCGGTCGCCCCGTGATGCGCTTCGTGCGCAGCTACGGCCGCTACCTCGCGGTGATCGCGGTGCTCGCGGCGATCGCGGCGGCGTCCGGCGCCTACATCCTCGTCAACCAGCGGATCTCGGTCCCGTGGCAGGATCGCTACACGGTCAAGATGGACGTGTCCTCCTCCAGCGGCCTGACGCCGGGGCTGGGCCAGGCGGTCAACGTCGCCGGCGTCCGCGTCGGGCAGATCTCGGGCGCCAAGCTCAACGACGGCGTCGCCCAGCTGTCGCTCGAGATCGATCCGAAGAAGCTGCCGCACGTCTACACCAACGCGACGGCGGCGCTCGTGCCGAACACGCCGCTGAAGGACATGATCGTCGAGCTCGGCCCGGGCGGCAGACCGGCCGGGCCGCTCCCCGACGGCGGGGAGATCGGCGTCGCCGCGACCGACCCGCCGATCGACTCCGACGAGCTGACCAGCGCGCTGGACGCCGACACGCGCGACTTCCTCGGGGTGCTGCTCTCCGACGCCGGGACGGGCCTGGAGGGCCGCGGCAAGGACCTCAACCGCGTGCTGCGCACCCTGCGCCCGACCGCGCGGCAGCTGCAGCGCGTGTCGGGGGCGCTCGCGAGCCGCCGGCGCGAGCTCAAGCGGCTCGTCGGCAACCTCGCGCTGCTGACGAAGACGACCGCCGGCCGCGACCAGGACCTCGCCGAGGTCGTCTCGGCCGCGAACGCGACCCTCGGCGCCATCGGGTCCCAGGACGCCGCGCTGCGCGCGTCACTGGAGCGCCTGCCGCCGACCCTGACGCACATCCGCACCTCCCTCGACACCACGGCCGACTTCACCGACGAGCTCACCCCGACGCTCAACCGGCTCCTGCCCGCCGTGCGCCGCCTGCCGGCCGCGCTTCGCGCCGCCGATCCGCTCCTGCGCACCGCCACCCCGGTGCTGCGCGAGAACCTCCGCCCCCTGGTGCGCGAGGCCGTGCCGCTGGCGCGCGACCTCGACCCGGCGACGCGGGACCTCCGCGCCGTGACGCCCGCGTTGACGGAGGCCTTCCAGGTCCTCACCTACGTCGTCAACGAGACGGCGTACAACCCACCGGGCTCCGACGAGGGCTTCCTCTACTGGCTGGCGTGGTTCGCGCACAACGGCGCATCGTTCCTCTCCACGCAGGACGCACACGGGCCGGTCTGGCGCGGCCTGCTGCTGACGTCCTGTGACTCGGTGAAGGAGCAGCCCGGCCTGGGGCCGCTGCTCGACGTCGTGCTCGGTGTCACCGCGGCCTGCGACACGGGAGCCTGAGCCGTGGGCCTTCCGTCTCCCAGCCGCTTCCGCATCATGTTCGCCGTGCTGTTCGCGCTCTCGTGCTTCGGCTTCACGCTGTTCGTGTGGCGCTCCTTCGGCGGCCCGACCCCGTTCGAGGCCAAGGGCTACCGGATCCACGTCCTGTTCGGCTCCGAGGCCTCGCAGCTGTCGCCCAACGCGGACGTGCGCATCTCGGGCGTCAACGTCGGCAAGGTCGTCGCGGTCAAGCGGGCGAGCGAGGGGGCCGACGCGACCATCCAGCTCAAGCCGCGCTTCGCGCCGCTGCCGAAGGACGCCAAGGCGATCGTGCGCTTCAAGACGCTGCTCGGCGAGACGTTCGTGGCCATGACGCCGGGCACCCGCTCCGCGCCCAAGCTCGCCGAGGGCGCGACGCTGCCCCGCTCGGGCGTGCAGTCCGTGCAGCAGATCGACCGCGTCCTCGGCACCTTCGACGAGCCGACGCGGACCGCGTTCGCGAAGTTCCTCAACGGGACCGCCCGCGCCCTGAAGGGCCGCGGGGACGACCTCAATGCCTCGCTCGGGCACCTCGCCCCGACGACGGAGAACCTGACCACCTTCGTCGAGCTGCTCGATCAGGACCGCACGGCGCTCCAGGGGCTCGTGCGCGACACGGGCAGCGTGCTGCGCGACGTCGGCGCCCAGGGCGCGGACGTCCAGCGCCTGGTCCGCGCCGGGTCCTCGGTGTTCGCCACCACCGCCGCCCGCGACCGGGCGCTGCAGGCCACGATCGACGCCCTGCCGGGCTTCCTGCGCGGGACGCGCGCCGCGCTGCGTGAGATCGACGGCGCCGCCCGCGACGCGGCGCCGACGCTCGCCGCCCTGCGGCCCGTCATCCCCCTGCTCTCGCCCGCGCTGCTCGAGGTGGACGAGCTCGCGCCCGAGCTGCGGCGGACGTTCGACGGCCTGAACCCGCTGATCACCGCGGGCCGCACGGGGCTGCCCGCCCTCGGCCGGATCCTCGACTCCGCCAAGCCGGCGCTGGACGTGCTCGACATCGCCGCCAGCCTGCTCACGCCGCTCGCCGATTACCTGCGCATCTACCGCGGCGACGTGATCGCCTGGGCCGCCCGCGTCGGGGCCGCGACGAACTACAGCCTGCCCAACGCCACCAACGACGAGGAGAAGGGCCTGCGCGTCCTCTCCCCCATCACCGAGGAGGGGTTCGTCGGCTACTCCCGGCGGCTCCCGTCGAACCGGTACAACCCCTACACGGCCCCGGGCGGCCTGGCCAAGCTCGCGTCCGGCCTCGAGGCCTACGACTGCCGCAACACGTCGAACCCGCAGACCTCCCCGGTCCTGGGGGCCGCGCCCCCGTGCAAGGTCCAGCCGCCGTTCGCGTTCCGCGGCGTCACCCGCTCCTTCCCGCACCTGGAGGCGGCGAAGGACGGCGGCTGACCGCACTCCGGCGTCCCGCACCCCGCGGGCGCGAGGGCATCCGTCCCCCCGATGCGACAGGATCGGCGCCATGGCCGCCGCTGACGCTCCGACGACCACGTCCGCCCCTGGATCGGGCTCCGGGCTGGACCGGTTCTTCCACCTGACCGCGCGCGGGACGACCGCCCGGATCGAGGCGATCGGCGGCGCGTCGACGTTCCTGACGATGAGCTACATCCTGTTCGTCAACCCGGCGATCCTGTCGGCGGCGGGCATCCCGTTCGAGGCCGTGGCGGTGGCGACCGCCATCTCGGCCGCGATCGCCACCGCGGTGATGGCCTTCGCGACGAACCTCCCGTTCGCGCTGGCGCCCGGCCTCGGGATCAACGCGATCGTCGCGTTCGACCTCGTCCTGGGGCGGGGGCTCGAGTGGCCGGTGGCGATGTCGGCGATCGTCGTCGAGGGCGTGTTCGCCTTCGTCCTCGTCCTGTTCGGCCTGCGGGAGGCGATCATGCGGGCCGTCCCCTACTCGCTCAAGCTCGCGATCGGCGTGGGCATCGGCGTGTTCATCGCGCTCGTCGGGCTGCGGGAGGGCGGGATCGTGGTCAACGATCCTGCGACCGGGATCGGCCTCGGCGACCTCAGCACGGGGCCGCCGCTGGTGGCGCTCGGCGGTCTCGGCGTGGCGATCGTGCTGGCCGTCCGCGGCGTCCGCGGCGCGGTGCTGGGCGGGATGGCGACCGCGGTCGTGCTCGGGCTCGTCTTCGGCGTGCTCGAGGGCCCCGACGGGGTCGCGCGCATCCCGGCGGGCACCGACTTCGACACGATCGGCCAGGCGCTCGACCCGGCGAACATCGCGGACGTCCTCACGGTCGCGCTGCTCCCGATCATCTTCGCGCTGTTCATGACGGACTTCTTCGACACCGTCGGCACCGCCGTCGCGGTCGGGCGCAGCGGCGGCCTCACGGACGCGGAAGGTCAGCTCCCGCGCACCCGTCAGCTGCTGCTCGTGGACTCCGCGGCCGCAGCGGGCGGCGGCATCATGGGCTGCTCGAGCGTGACCACCTACGTGGAGAGCGGCGCGGGCGTCGCGGAGGGCGCCCGGACCGGGCTGTCCTCGCTCGTGGTGGCCGTCGGGTTCATCCTGGCGATCTTCTTCGTCCCCGTCATCTCCCTCGTCGGCCAGGGCGTCGCGCTCGGCGACGACGTGATCGGGCATCCCGCCGTGGCGCCGGCGCTGATCATGATCGGCTACCTGATGATCCGCCTCGTCGGCGAGATCGACTGGGCCCGGCCGGAGGACGCGCTGCCGGCGTTCCTCGTGATCGTCGGGATCCCCGTCACGTACGAGATCTCGGCCGGGATCGGCTTCGGCTTCATCGGCTACGTCCTCGTGATGGTCGCCCGCGGCCGCACGCGGGAGGTCCACGGCCTCATGTGGCTGGCGGCCGCGGCCTTCGTGGTCTTCTTCGCCGCCGACTGGCTGAGCCGAACGCTCTAGTAGAGGGTCAGGTCGACGAGCTCGAAGCGCTCCACGTCGACGATCCCCTGGTCGGAGACCTTCAGGGCGGGGATCACCGAGAGCGCGAGGAACGACAGCGACATGAACGGCGTCGGGACCGTCACGCCGAGCTCGGCGAGGATCGCGGTGAGGGCGTCCATGCGCTCGACCACCGCCTCGACGGGCTGATCGGTCAGCAGCCCGGCGACCGGAAGCGGCTGCTCCCCCACGACGACGCCGTCGCGCGCCACCGCGATGCCGCCGCCGAGGTCGGCGAGGCGCTGCACGCACGCGAGCATCGATGCGTCGTCGACGCCGACGACGACGACGTTGTGGGCGTCGTGCGCGACGGTCGAGGCGAAGGCGCCGGCCCGCAGGCCGAACCCGCGGGCGAGGCCGACGCCGACGGCGCCGGAGGCGTGGTGGCGCTCGACGACGGCGAGCTTGGCGAGGTCGCGCCCGGGATCGGCCACGATCGCCCCGTCGCGCACCAGCGCCTCGGCCTCCCCCGCCCCGGTGACGAGGCTGCCGGGGACGACGTCGACCACGCGCACCCGCGGGGCGACGTCCCCCGGAGCGGCGCCCAGGGCGAGATCGGCCACCGTCAGCGGCGCGACGTGCACCGTGTCGAGCACGACGGCCGGGACCGGCGGGGCGTCGAACGCGACGGCCACGCCGTCACGGGCCACCACCCGGCCGCCGGCGATCACGGCTGCCGCGCGGAAGTCCGTCAGGTCCTCCAGCAGCACGAGGTCGGCCCGGAACCCGGGCGCGATCGCGCCGAGGTCACGCAGCCCGTGGGCCTGGGCGCCGTGGAGCGTGGCCATCACGAGTGCGTCCTCCGCGGCGACCCCCTGGGCGACCGCGGCGCGGCACATGCCGTCGAGGTGCCCCTCGCGCAGCAGGGTCTCCGGCTCGCGGTCGTCGGTGCAGAAGGCGCAGCGCTGCGGCCCATGCCGGCGCACGAGCTCAAGCAGCGCCTCGAGGTCGCGGGCGCCGGAGGCCTCGCGCAGCAGGATCCACATGCCGCGGCGGCGCTTGTCGAGCGCCTCCTCCCACGTGGTCGCCTCGTGGTCGGAGGAGATGCCGGCGGCGGCGTAGGCGTCCAGCGCAGCGCCGCGCAGCCCCGGGGCGTGGCCGTCGGCGTGCGTGGCGCCCGGCAGGGCGAGCTTGGCCAGCAGCGCCGGATCGGCGGCGACGACGCCGGGGAAGTCCATCACCTCGGCGATCCCGAGCGCCCGCGGATGCTCGAGCACGGCAGCCATCCCGTCGGGCCCGAGCGGGGCGCGCGGCGTCTCGAAGCGGGAGGCCGGCACGCACGACGGCGCCATGACGTAGACGCGCAGCGGCAGGCCCTCCGTCGCCTCGAGCATCCAGCGGATGCCGGCGAGGCCGAGGACGTTGGCGACCTCGTGCGGATCGGTGACGACGGTCGTCGTGCCGTGCGGCAGGATCGCGCGGGCGAACTCCGCCGGCACGAGCTTGGAGGACTCGATGTGCACGTGGGCATCGACGAAGCCGGGGACGAGGCAGCGGCCGGTGCCGTCGAGCTCCTCCGGCGCGGGGCCGTAGGCGCCGACGCCGGCGATGCGGCCGTCGGCCACCGCGACGTCGCCGTCGAGCCATTCGCGGGTGAACGCGCTGAAGACGCGGGCGCCGCGCACGACGAGGTCCGGCTCGGCGTCCCCACGGGCGACGGCGATCAGGCGCGCGCGATCGGTCATGCGCGAAGCCTAGGAAGCGAGACGCTCCACCCCCGGCCCTGGTGCGCGCTCTTCGCGCGGGGCCGGGGAGGCGGATCGTCTAGGTGCCTAGCGCTCGGTCAGGGCGCCGCCGCAGAAGGGACAGGAGTCCCGATGGGCAACGCGGTCCGAGGACCAGAGTCGAAGGCACCGTGAGCAGATGACGCGCAGCATGGCGTCACCTCCCTTTCTTTCGTGGAGCGCGGTCAGTCCTTGCGCTCCGGTGCACCCTCCACTCTAGGGACTCCAGCCGACGTCAGCGCCGTGAGCTCCCGCAGGAGCATCGGCATGCCGCCGAGGGCGTGCGCCTCGCGCTGACGGGCGGCGCCCCCGCCACGGCGGACGAGGTCCGCGACGGCGTCCACCGCGTCGCGGCACCCGAGGTCGTCGGCGTGCTCGCGGGCGCGCGCCACCGCGGCGTGGGCGAGGTCGGCGACGGGTCGCGGCGTCCCGTCCGGCCCGGGCAGCGTCCCGGCCACACCGAAGCGGCCGGCACGGAAGGACCCCTCCTCCACGAGCTCCGCGGGCGGATCCTCCCCGGGCGGCGCGGTCGCATGGAAGCGCCCGAGCGCGTGCACGAGGGCGACGACGACCTCGAGGTCCGCGACGGACGCCTGCACGTCGAGCGCCCGCAGCTCGACGGTCCCGAGCCGCGGGTGCAGCCGCAGCTTCCACCAGAACCACGTGTAGTCGGGCACCTCGGCGGCGCGGGCGAGGCGCGCGGCCATCGCGGCGAAGTCCTCGAAGTCCCGCACCGCGCGGGGGACGCCGGAGCGCGCCCAGCCGCGCATCGTCAGGTCGCGCGCCGACGCCAGCCCCGTGTCGCGGCCGTGGCGGTACGGGGAGTTGGCCGCCAGCGCCTGGAGCAGCGGCAGGTCGCGCCGCAGGCCGTTGTAGGCGCGCACCGCGTGCTCGGCGTCAGGCATCCCCACGTGGATGTGCAGGCCGGCGACCGGGTCGGCCGCACCGTCGCCCAGCAGCGCGCGGACCTGCTCGTAGCGCGCCTTGTCCGTGACCGCCGACTCGCCCTCGAGCGCACGGGGGTGCGTGCCGGAGGCCAGCAGGCCGGCGCCCGTGTCGAGCACCGCGCCGCGCAGGCGGCGCAGCGCGGCGACCGCCTCGCCGGCCGAGCCGCAGACGTCCGTGATCCCCTCGACCTGACAGGCGTGCAGCTCGCGCTCGACGTGCCCGCCGTGGGGCTCCCGCAGGCGATCGACCACCGCCGCGGGCTGCCGGTGGTCAATCGAACACGTCGATCCAGCGCAGGACGCGCGCCCCCTCCCCGAGGTGCACGGGCACGCTGCGGGTGCGTCGTCGCAGGCTGCGGCGGCTGCCGAGGGCGCCGCGGACGACGTCCTCGACGACGCGCAGGTCCTCCGGCGCCGGCGTCTCGCCGACCCGCAGGACCAGGCCCGCTGAGAGCAGGTGCACCGCGGTGTCGTGCCGGCGGGCGGGATCGGGCTGGCGCACCTCGACCTCGACGCCGCGATCGCGCAGGCCGGCGGCCACGTCGTCGGCGAGCTGGCCGTCGGCGCCCGAGCGGTTGTCGACCACGACGTGCATCAGCTGCTCGGTGTGGTCGCCGCGGTCGTCGACGCGATGACGGAGACCATGATCGCCGCCTGGATGCCGTCGACCGTCCGCTTGACGGCGTCGCCGGACGCGGTCCGCGCGGCGACGTCCTTCGCGCGCTTCTTGGCCGCGCGGCGATCGTGCTTCCCGACGGCCTTGCCGACGAGGTCGAGCGCGACGAGCAGCGACAGGAGCATCGCCTCGTCCTCCGTCGGCTCCCGGCCGGTGACGAGGACGTCGTGCAGGCCGGCGCGCAGCTCCCGCTCGGGTGCGGGGTCGGCGGTCGGGAAGCGCACGGTCTCGAACAGGCCCAGGCGCTTGCGGCGCTCCTCCTCGAGGACCCCGCGCTGCACCAGGGGCTCGGCGACGCGCTCGCGGAACGGCTTGAGCCTGGACGGCAGCCGGCTGATCCAGCCGTCGGGCTTGCGCCGCTTCTCGTCGGCGGCGATGACCTCGTGGGCGGCGCGCAGCGTCGGGTGCGCGGGCGGGGTGGGTTGGGGGACGAGCCGCTTGTCCTCCTCCCTGAGGTGCTCGCCGCGGACGAGGTCGATCAGCAGCGCGCCCGCGAGCCCGGGGTCGCCGCCCCAGGAGGACTCGTCCTTGCCGCTGTCGTCGTCGGTGGCGATCAGCAGCAGCGCCTCGGCGAGGATCAGGTCGCTCACGCTGCGGCCCCGGCACCGAGGTCGAACGTCACCCCGGTCAGCTCCTCCGATGTGCTCCACAGCCGCCGGGCGGCGACCTCGTCGCGGGCGGCGTCCGTGCACCCCACGGGCTGCGGGAAGCCGCGCTGCTCGCCCGGGCCGTCGGGGCCGATGAACGTCCCGCCGACCAGGCCGGGCTCCGTCGCGGCGTACAGCGTGGGCAGGGCGCCCATGGCGGCGGACTGGGCGATGACCTTGTTGGCGACCGCCATCACGACCTTGTCGACCAGCGGCGCGTTGGAGGACTGCAGGTTCGTCGCGGCGTAGCCCGGGTGGGCGGCGACGCTGAGGACGTCCGAGCCGGCGGCCCGCAGCCGCCGGTCGAGCTCGAACATGAACAGGAGGTTCGCGAGCTTGGACTGCCCGTAGGCGGTCCAGCGGAAGTAGCGCTCCTTGCGCTGCAGGTCGTCGAAGGTCATCTTCCCGATCCGGTGCGCGCCGCTCGAGAGCGTCACCACGCGGGCGCCGTCGACGCCGAGCAGCAGGTCGATCAGCCGGCCGGTGAGGGCGAAGTGGCCGAGGTGGTTGGTCCCGATCTGGACCTCGAAGCCGTCCGCGGTCTCGCGCCGCGGCGGCGCCATCAGCCCGGCGTTGTTGATCAGGAGGTCCAGCGAGCCCTCGTCGGCGTGCAGCGCATCCGAGAAGGCCTCGATGCTGGCGAGTGAGCCGAGGTCGAGCTCACGCACCGAGACGTCCGCTCCGGGCACCGCGGAGCGGATCTCGGACTGCGCGCGGTCGGCCTTCTCGAGGTTGCGGCAGGCCAGGACGACACGCGCACCCTTGCGGGCCAGCTCCTGCGCGGTGATCAGGCCCAGTCCGCTGTTGGCGCCCGTGACGACGGCCAGGCGGCCCGTCTGGTCGGGGATGCGGTCGGCGGTCCACTTTGCGCTCATGCTTCGATGGGTTCCCGCAGGCGCGCCGCGCGAACCGCACCGTAGGCTCACCCGCATGAGGGGAGCCCTGCTCGCCGGTGCCTGCGCACTGGCCCTGTCGTCCATCGCGGTCGCCGCGCCATCCGCCGAGGCGGCCACCACCTGGCTCTGCAAGCCGGGGCTGGCCGACGACGCCTGTGCGGTCGGGACCGCGACGACGCGGCTGACGCCGAAGCTCGAGCCGCTCGACGACCGTTCCCCGGTCCGCGCGCGTCCGCGCCGGGTGGACTGCTTCTACGTCTACCCCACGGTGTCGGACGAGAAGGGGATCCAGGCGTCGCGCGACGTCCGGCCCGAGCTGCGCTCCATCGCCCGCTTCCAGGCGGCCCGCTACGGCAGCCGCTGCCGGCTCTTCGCGCCCGTCTACCGCCAGCTGACCCTCGCCGGGATCGGCGGCGGCGTCGACCCCGCCGCGCAGGCCCGCGCCGCCGACACCGCCTACGGCGACGTCCGCGCCGCGTTCCGCGAGTACCTGCGCAAGAGCAACCACGGGCGCCCGTTCGTGGTCATCGGGCACTCCCAGGGCGCCGCGATGGGCCGCCGCCTCGTCCACGAGGAGATCGACAAGGACGCCGCCCTGCGCAAGCGGATGCTGTCGGCGATCCTGCTCGGGGGCAACGTGACGGTCCGGCGCGGCGCCGACCGCGGCGGCGACTTCCGGCACGTCCCCGCCTGCCGGCGGCCCTCCCAGCTCGGGTGCGTCGTCGCCTTCTCCACGTACGGCGAGCAGCCGCCGGCCGACTCCATCTTCGGCCGCACGGGTGGCCGGCTGGACCGCCTCGCCGGAACGGAGGGAACGAGGAGGACGGAGGTCCTGTGCACCAACCCCGCCGCGCTGCGCGGGGGCGAGGCCCGCCTGCATCCGGCCTTCCCGTCGGAGCCGTTCGCCCCGGGCACCACCATCTCCCTGGGGATCGGCCTCGTCGGATTCGAGCTGCCGACCGCGGACACGCCGTGGCTGGCCGTCCCCGCGAGCTTCAGCGGCCGCTGCTCTCGCGCGGGCGGGGCGAACGTGCTGCGCGTGACCGCCCGCGGCGGCGCGCCGACGCCCAGGTCCTCCCCCGACGCGACCTGGGGCCTGCACCTGCTGGACGCCAACATCGCGCTCGACGACCTCGTCGACCTCGTCGGCGACGAGGAGCGGGCCTACTTCAAGCGGCGCTAGCCAGCGCCGGGCGGGCGTCGACCCCGTCGGCCTCCGCGAGCGCCGCCAGCAGGGGGTCGTGGCGGCCCGCGAGCAGGTCGCCGACCGGGTCGGAGGAGTGGCGCAGCAGGTCGCGGTAGGGCAGCGTGCTCATCGCACGGGCGGCGAGCACGCGCCGGCGGTCGGCCGCGCCCGCCGCACTTCCGGCACGCTTGTGTGCCTGTCGCGCATCTGGGTGGTCGGGGTTGGCCGCGATATCCGCGGCCAACCCCGACCACGCCGTGTCGGTGGGGTCCGCGGCCCGAGCGCCGGGGGGCGGCGGGACCGCGCCGGGGGCCGGCGGGACCGCGCCCGCGGGCGGCGGGACCGCGCCGGGGGGCGCCCCGGCCGCGCCGAAGACCCGCGCGGCCGCCGTCCAGCCGAGGACGCCGCGCACCCGGGTCGGGCCGACGCGGGCGAGGAGCAGCCCAGCGGGCAGCAGGAAGGTCAGCCAGCCGAGCAGGTTGGCGAGTCCGTAGGCCCGCCGCTCCCCGTCGCGGCCGGCGGCGACGACCTTGCCGCCGGAGTCCGCGCCCGCCTGCTCGACGGTCCTGCCGGCATCGTCGCCCGCGCCCCGCAACGCGGCTTCGAGGGTCCCGCCGATGACCGGGGCGCCGCCGACCGCGCCGCCGGCGCCGCCGAAGCCGTCCCGCAGCGCGCCGCCGACCGTGTTGCCCGTGTCCTGCACGGCCGACCCGGCGTCCTGCAGGCCACGACCGAGGCCGGCGAGCTCGGCGACGCCGTCGTGGACCTTCATCCCCGCCCAACCGAACACCACGACCCCCAGCAGGACGGCGACGTCGAGGAGGATCGTCCGGCGCCGGGCGCGCGGTGTCGTCGGGTACAGCTGCACGGAGCTCATTGCGCCGCCGTACCCGGACGGGCGGGATCAGCAGCGCCAGGCCAGGAGCAGGCCGTCGCGCACGGCGACCGCGTGCCCGTCGTCCTCGCGGACGCCGCCTGTGCCGGCCGGGCGGGGTGCGACGTCGGCCGGCCCGGCCGGCAGCCCACGCGCCGCCGCCCCCCGCAGCCGCCGCATCGCCCGGGTGAGGGTCGCGGGCCGGGCGGACCCGGTGGTCCACAGGGTCCGGCCCGTGGCGCGGTCGAGGCCGCTGAGCCCGTCACCGCGGCGGACGTACAGGACGTCCCCGCGCCGGGTCACGAGCTCGGCCGCCGGGCGGGTCCAGCGTGCGCGGCCGTCGTCGCCGACGAGGGTGAGCTGCGACGTGACGTCGCGTTCGCGGACGACGGTCCCGGCGACCGTGCCGGCCACCGCGATCACGGGCACCTCGGCGGCCGGGAGCGGCAGGGCCCAGCGTTCGCGGCCGGTCGCCACGTCCAACGCGGTCAGCCACGGCGCCCCGGCGGCGCCGTGGGCGTCCAGCGACGCGGTGTCGCGCAGCACGACGAGCCCCTCGCCCCGCGCGGCGATCGCGGTCAGGGGCGCGACCGGCCAGCTCCAACGCTGCTGCGGCCGCCGGTCGGCGGGGGCGGCATCGGCGCCGGGGGCCGGCGTGGGCTCGATCGCCCCGCCGGGACGGGGCGCCGGGGCGGTCCCGTTCCAGCGGATCGGGGCGCCCTGACGGGTCAGGGCGCGCACGAGCAGGAACCGGCACAGGGCGTCCTCGCTGTCGAAGCGCCGTTCGGTCGCCGGCCCGCGCTCGGGGAGCATCGTCAGCCGGGGCGGGTCGAGGGCCACGGTCTCGCGCCCCTCCCAGCCCATGTCACCCCGCACCGCCGGCGGCAGGCCGAGGCGGCGCAGCTCGGCGTCGAGCTCGCCGAGGTCCGTCAGATGGCCCAGGCCACGAGCGCGTCGTCGGCCACGGCGAGGTGGTGCCCATCCGCCGCCGGCCCCAATGGCGGGCGCGGGAGCGGGAGGTTCGGGCCCGGGTGGGGCAGCGCTCCGCGCCAGCGCTCCACCCCGTCGGCGAGGCCGACGCCGATGACGTCGCCGCGGTACTCCGACAGCCACGCCTCGTCGCCGCGGACCGCGAGCACGCGGACCGCCGTGCGCCGCCAGCGCTCCGTGCCGTCGTCGGCGATGACCGCGGCCACGCCGCTCGGGTGGGCGCCGCACTCGATCAGGCAGCCGTGGGGGCCGCAGTCCCAGGGCCCGCGGTCGCCCGGCGCCGACCACGTCACCCTGCCGGCCAGGTCACGCAGCTCGATCGTCCCCGCGCTCCGGTCGCGGACGGCGAAGCGCGGGCCGGAGAGCCCCTCGACCCGGGCGCCGCGGTACGCCTTGCCCCGGTCGGGCGAGACGTAGACCGGCTGTGGGACGCCGGGCACCACGACGGCGTCCGCCAGCCCGGCGCCGTACCGGTTGCACAGCCGGACCACCGCGTAGCCGTCCTCGGGACCGAGCGCGTCGTGCGCGACCACCAGCGTTCCGGCGTCGAAGTCCGGCGGCGCGGCGGTCCGCGCCCGCAGCTGCACCCGGCTGTGGTCGTGGCGCGCCTCGAAGACCCCGAGCTCTCCGTCGCGCACCGCCGCGTGCAGGAGGCGGGACGCCCGGGGGACCGCGGCCTGCGGGTCCTGGCAGATGCACGCCTGCACGGGGGACGTCCACGCCGCGGCACCCGCGGCGGCGTCCACGCTCGCGAGGGGTGGTCCCGCCTGCGACTCGCGCTGCACCCACGGCGCGAGGACGACGTGGCGATCGTCCTGGGCGAGGAGCCGGACCTGATGCCGGCCGACCGACTCCCGCTGAGGGGGTTCGCCGACGCCCGGCTGCCCCGCGAGCGGGTTGGCGATCGCCCACCGCTCGCGGCCCGTGGCCGCGTCCAGCCCGAACAGCTCGCGCAGCGTCGCCACCAGCACCGTCGTGCCCACCACCGCGAAGGACGCTCCGGCGCCCGCACGGAGGGGGACCGACCAGCGCTCGGCGCCGGACGCGACCTCGAGCGCCGTCGCGTGCAGGACGGCGCCGGCGCCGTGGGCCATGAGCGCGGCGGTGTCGGCCACCACCACGAGGCCCTCGCCGCGTGCGACGACCCTGCTGAGCGGCGCGAGCGGGCGTCGCCATGCCGGCCGGGGGCCGGGCCCGCCGGCCGACGCGAGCGCCACCGGCACCACCGCCCCGTCGGGCCGCCCCAGCGGCGGTCCCGGTAGCGGCGCGTCGAGGACGGCGGGACGCTGCAGCAGCTCGCGCGTCAGCCAGAAGCGGCAGACCGCGTCGACGCTCTCGAACGGGCGCCGCGTCCACATGCCGCGGTCGATGGAGGTCGCGAGGGCCGGCGGATCCGTCTCGACCCGGTCGTCCTCGGGGTGCGACGCCGGCAACGGGCGCCCGAGCCGCTCCAGCTCCGCGTGCAGGTCGAACACGTCCATCGGCTCCGGGCATCCTCGCACCCGGACCGGGGTACGGTCACCCCATGGCCACCGTCAAGCTGCACCGCTGCTCCTGGACCTTCCTCCACGTCGAGATGGACGCGTGCTGGAAGGTGGAGAAGGCGCTGAAGGAGCAGGGCATCCCGTACGAGGTGGTCAAGCACGGCTACGGCAAGGGCTCGCGCCCGGACGTCGAGAAGCTCAGCGGCCAGTCCAAGCTCCCGGTGCTCGAGCTCGCCGACGGCGAGGTCTACCGCGCCGAGTCCTCCGACATGGCCGCGCGGGTGCGCGCGGGCGGCATCGCCTAGGAGGGCGAGAGCGCGTCGACCCCGGCGCGCTCCTGGACCTCGGCCAGCACGTGGACCTGGTCCCTCGTGGCCGGGTACAGCTCGCAGTAGGCGCCGTAGAGCTCGTCGTAGAGCCCCTTGTTGCGCGCGTCGGGCGTGACCTCGACGTCCACGGAGGACCAGTCGGTGTCCTCCGCGAGGAGCCCGACGGCGATCCCCGCCAGCAGCGCGTCGCCGTAGGAGGCGCCGATCGTCTCGGTCGGGACGACCTGCGGGCGGTCGGTGATGTCGGAGACGATCTGCGTCCACAGCCCGCCCTGCGTCCCGCCGCCGACGGCGAGGATGCGTGACGGCGCGCCGGCGGAGGAGGCCATCACGTCGAGCACCTGGCGGATGCCGAAGCCGATGCCCTCGTAGACGGCGCGGAAGAGGTGCCCCCGCTGGTGGCGCAGCGTGAGGCCAGCGATCACCCCGCGGGCGCGCGGGTCGAAGATCGGCGAGCGCTCACCCGCGAAGTAGGGCAGCACGAGAAGGCCGTCGGAGCCGGGCGGCACCGCAGCGGCCTCCTCCACGAGGGTCCCGAACCCGACGTTGCCCGTCAGCTCACGCGTCCACGACGTCAGCGAGCCGGACGTCGCCATGCCCGCGGCGACGGTGTAGGAGTCGCGCGCGACGCCGGCGGTGGTCCACAGCCCGCCGTGGGCGGCCATCTCGCTCAGCAGCTGCACGAAGAAGACGGTCGAGCCGTACATGAGCATCAGCTCGCCCGGGTGGCGCGCCCCGGCGCTGAACGCCTCCGCCCACGCGTCGACCGTGCCGGCCGTGACCGGCGTGCCGGCCGCGAGGCCGGTGGCCTGCGCCGCGGCGGCCGTGACCTCGCCGACCACCTCGCCGCTCCACGCCAGGCGCGGCAGCTCGAGGCCGGGGGCGACCTCCTCGGCCCAGTCGCGGTTCCACGCGTTGGCGGCGAGGTCGTAGAGCGGGTCGCACTGGGACGCCGTGTGGTGATCGAGCACGTACTCGCCCGTGAGCCGAGCGACGACGAAGGAGTGCGACGAGTACCAGCGGCGGGTCCGCGCCCACACGTCGGGCTCGTTGTCGCGCACCCACTTGAGCTTCGGGCCGACCGCCTGCGAGGACAGGTGCTTGCCGCAGCGCCGCAGGATCTCGTCACGGCCGAAGCGCTCGTCCAGCGCAGCGATCTCGGCGGTCGCACGCATGTCGACGCCGTAGAGGATCGCCGGCCGCAGCGGCGTCGTGTCCTCGTCGCAGACGAGCAGGCACGGGCCGAGGCCGGAGACGGTGAGCGCCGCGATCGGGGTCTCCCCGGACGCCTCGACGAGCTCGCGGCAGACGGCGACGAGGTCACCCCACCAGTCGCGCTCGGCGTCCATCTCGGCCCAGCCCGGCCGCGGGAGCGACATCTTGTGCTCCCGCGCCGCCTGGGCCACGATCCGGCCCTCGAGGTCGGTGAGGACGCCCTTCGTGCTCCCCGTCCCCATGTCGAGACCAAGCAGGTGCTCTCCGCGTGCCGTCACCCTCCCGACCGTAGACGAGATGGGGTGCCGCCGCGACCCGAACCGGCGAAGCCGGCGGAGAGAACGGGTCGCGGCGACAGCCTGGGGATCACGCGCGGCCGGAGGACTGCCGGCTGCGGCGGGCGACGGAGTCGACCGCGACGGCGAGCAGAAGCACGCCGCCGGTGATCATGTAGCGGTAGGAGGAGTCGAGGTTGAGCAGCGTCAGGCCGTTCGTGATGGCCTGGATGACGACGATCCCGAGCAGCGCCGAGATCGCCGAGCCGCGGCCACCGAACAGCGATGTGCCGCCGATGACGGCCGCCGCGATGGCGTTGAGGTTGACGTCGGCGCCGCCGGACTGCTGGTTGACGGCCGCCAGGCGCGCCGCGGCGAGCATGCCGCCCACCGCCGCGAACGTCGAGCAGAGGATGAACGCCGAGGTGTAGATGCGGCGCACGTTGATGCCGGCGCGCCGCGCGGCCTCCTCGTTGCCGCCGACCGCGAACAGCGAGCGGCCGAACTGCGTCCGCGTCAGCACGTAGTGCATCACGCCGACCAGCACGAGGAAGAACACGAACATCCAGCCCACGCCCCGGCCCGTGCCGGAGTAGATGTAGGCGACGAACGCCAGGCCGGCGACGGCGATGACGACGCTGCGCACGATCAAAAAGACCATCGAGGTGCCCGACAGGTTGGCCTTGCGCCGCCGCTGCGCCTGGAGGAAGCCGGTGGCGAACATCCCGGCGGCGATCACGAGCACGAGCACGTAGGCCAGCACCTCGGGCACGAAGTCCAGCTGGGCGAACTTCACGATCGCGGAGTCGAACGGCAGGTTGACCGCGCCCTGGTTGCCCAGCAGCGCGAGCTGCAGGCCGAGGAACGCGAGCAGGCCGGCGAGCGAGATGACGAACGACGGCACCCCGACGCGGTTGAAGACCAGCCCGTAGACCAGGCCGATCAGCACGCCGGTCCCGACGCCCGCGGCCACCGCCACGACGATCGGCAGGTCGGAGTTGACGAACAGCAGGGTCATGATCGCGCCGGTCACACCCGACACGGAGCCGACGGAGAGGTCGATCTCCCCCAGAAGCAGCACGAACACGATGCCGAGGGCGATGATGCCCGTCGGCACGCACTCCAGCAGGAGGTTGGAGAGGTTGTCCGAGGACAGAAACAGGGAGTTGAGCGCCTGGAAGACGACCGCGATGACGATGATGCCCGCGATGACGGGCAGCGCCCCGAGCTCGCCGGAGGAGACGCGGTCGCGCAGGACGCGCACCGCTCCGCCGAAGCCCTTGGAGGCGATCAGCCGCTCGTCCTGCAGGTCGGAGGCCGTGGCCGGCGTCGGCGTGGCGCCGGCGTCCTTGACGTCGCTCATGTTCAGGCCTCCGGGAGGGTCGTGGGGGGCTGGGCGGCCGCGGCGCGGCGTGCGGAGCGCTGGGCGACGACGTTGTCCGAGGCGCCGGTGATGGCCGCCACGATGTCCTCCGTGGCGACGCTCTCGACGTCGAAGGTGCCGTTGTTGCGCCCGAGGCGCAGGACGGCGACCTTGTCCGCGACGGCCTGCACGTCGGCCATGTTGTGCGACACCATGATCACGGCGAGCCCGCGCTCGCGCAGGCGCTCGATCAGGTTGAGCACCTCCGCGGTCTGCGCGACGCCGAGGGCGGCGGTGGGCTCGTCGAGGATCACCAGCTTCGGGTCGCCCAGCAGCGACCGGGCGATCGCCACGGTCTGGCGCTGGCCGCCCGAGAGGGAGGCGACGGGGATCCGGACGGTCGGGATCTTGGCCGACAGCTCGCGCAGGAGCTCCCAGGAGCGGACCTCCATCGTGACCTCGTCCAGACGCGCGGGGGACAGCTCGTGCCCGAGGAACAGGTTCTCGACGACGTTGAGGTTCTCGCACAGCGCGAGGTCCTGGAACACCGTCGCGATGCCGAGGCGCTGGGCCTCGCCCGGGGTGGTGATGTGGACCTCCTCGCCGGCGAAGGTCACGGTGCCCGAGGTCGCGGCGTGCACGCCGGACAAGACCTTGACCAGCGTGGACTTGCCCGCGCCGTTGTCTCCGACGAGGGCGACGACCTCTCCCGGGGCGACCTCGAGGTCGACGTCGGTGAGCGCCGCGACGGCGCCGAAGGTCTTGCTGATGCCGCGCAGCGACAGGACCGGCTGCGTGGTGGTGGTGGACGACATGGCTCTCCTCCAGTCGATTCAGGACGGCCGCCGGCACGCCCCGCCGGCCCGCGCAGGGCCGGCGGGGGTGTCCGGGCGGGGAACTAGTTGGCGGCGATCCCGAGCTTCTTGCAGCCGGCGGCGTACGCCTTGGTGCACAGCTGCGCGGGCTTGGTGAGCCCCGAGTCGATCATCTGCTCCTTGAGGTTCTTCTGCGTGACGACGTCCGGCGTGAACAGCTGCGCCTTCGTGCCGAAGACCTCGGTGTCGGTCTTGGGCGTGTCGCCCTGCAGGAACGCGTAGGCCGCCTCGGCCGCGGCGTCGGCCACGATCTTGATCGGCTTGTTGATCGTGTTGTACTGGTCGCCGTTGACGATGCGCTGCAGTGCGGCCAGCTCGGCGTCGTTGCCCGTGACGGGCGGGACCGGGTTGCGGCCGGCGGCCTTGAAGGCGGAGATGGCGCCGCCACCCGTGCCGTCGTTGGCCGCGACCACGCCGATGATCTGGTCCTTGTACTTCGAGATCTGGCCGGCGGTCCAGTCCTGCGCCTTCGCAGGGGTCCAGTCCGGCGTGTCGAACTCGGCGAGCTTCTTGATGCCGCTCGCGGCGATGCCGGAGGCCTCGCCCTTCTTGATCAGTCCGGCGGCGGCGTCGGTCGGCGAGCCGTTGATCTGCAGCACGCCGCCCTTGGAGTCAGCGCCCGTCTCCTTCAGGTGGTCCATGAGGGAGGTCGAGATCAGCTCGCCGATCTTCTCGTTGTCGAACGAGATGTAGGCGTCGAGCTGCTGCTTCGGGAAGGGGCGGTCGTAGGCGATGACCTTGATGCCACGCGACTTGGCCTGCTCGACCACCGAGCCCAGGGAGGCGGCGTCGACCGGGTCGACGACCATGACCTTGACGCCCTGGGTGATGGCGGACGTCGCCTGCTGCTGCTGCTTGGCCGGATCGCCGTCGCCGTTCTGGTAGATGACCTCGCAGCCCGGGCACAGCTCCTTCATCTTCTTCTTGAAGAACGGGCTGTCCTGGAGCTCGTACCGCGTGGAGCCCTGATCGGGCATCAGGAAGGCGATCTTGGCGTTCTTGGCGTCGCCACCGCCCCCGCCCCCGCCGGAGCCGCTGCTGCCGCCGTCGCTGCCACCGCAGCCGACGGCGACGGAGGCGAGTGCGGCAACCCCCACGATCCCGACGGTCTTCAAACGTGTACGCACAGTTCTCTCCTCTGGTCCTGCGTTTCCGGGAGCGCACGACGGACGCGCGCACTCCGCTCCTCTCCGGCCGACGCTGCGCACCGTAGAGCGTGCGAGAACAGATGTCCAGCAATCATGTTCAGGTGGGTGCGATTCCGCCCGTGGAGTCGCGCACCACGAGCTCCGGCTGGAACACCCGGTGGCGCTCGGCGGGCGGGGCCCCGGTCAGCGCTCCGATCAGCATCTCGGCGGCGAGGCGGCCCATGGCGTGCGCGGGCTGGCTGATCGTCGTGAGGGGGATCGCGACCTGGCGGGCGAACTCGATGTCGTCGTAGCCGACGATCGCCAGGTCCTCGGGCACGCGGATGCCGTGGCGCAGCAGCGTCTGCAGGACGCCGATGGCGATCATGTCGCTGGCCGCGAACAACGCCGTCGGACGCTCGCCGGCCGGCCGGGCGACGAGGACGTCGGCCAGCTCGCGGCCGCCGTCCATCGACAAGGCGACGGGCAGGACCTCCAGCGAGGTGTCCCCGCGCAGGGCGCGCCGGGCGCCGGCGAGGCGCTCGCGGACCTGGGGAACCGCGTCCGGGTCGCCGGCGAAGGCGACCCGCCGGTGGCCCCGGTCCTGCAGGTGGCCGAGCGCCAGCTCGCCGCCGCGCGCGTCGTCGAGCGTGACGCTCATCGCGCCGGGGCCCGGGTCGTGCGCGTCGA
This sequence comes from uncultured Solirubrobacteraceae bacterium, assembly GCA_963726825.1. Classification (GTDB taxonomy): domain Bacteria; phylum Actinomycetota; class Thermoleophilia; order Solirubrobacterales; family Solirubrobacteraceae; genus DATLGB01. Next base: position 1,893,753 of record CAVSDT010000002.1, read on the forward strand.
GCATCACCGTCGAGACCCCGGCGCGGCGCAGGGCGCGGAGCCGGTCGGCCGAGGCGCTGGCGGGCACGACGATCACGCCCTGGACGTGCCGCTGGGCGAACAGGTCGAGGTAGAGCGACTCGCGCTCGGGCCTGCGGCCGCTGTAGGAGTGCAGCAGCGCCCAGCCCTGCTCGGCCGCCTCCGCCTCGACGCCCTGGGCGATGTCGGCGAAGAACGGGTTCCAGGCGTCCAGCGACAGGAGCCCGAGGGTGCGCGCCGACCCCGTCCGCAGCGTGCGGGCGGACTCGTTGCGCACGAAGCCCATCCGCTCCGCCGCCGCCAGGACGCGCTCGCGCTTGTCGTCGCGCACCCGCTGCGGGTGGTTGAAGACGTTCGAGACCGTGCCGGGCGAGACGCCGGCGGCGGCGGCGACGTCCTTGACGCCGACCCGGCGCACCCCCGGGGGGCGGTGGCTTGACACCCCGTGATCGGCGGCATACGGTCCCATCACCCGCGGAGTAAATCGTTTCAAAGCCGCGGAGGCAAGAGGAGATCGACCATGGCGAACCGCGCAGCGGTGATGACGGGCATCGAGGAGCTCTCGATCGAGGAGCGGCCGCTGCCCGACCCCGGGCCGCGGCAGGCGGTGATCCGGATCGAGGCGGTCGGGGTCTGCGGGTCCGACACCGCGTACTTCAAGCTCGGCCGCATCGGCGACTACGTCGTCGACGGCCCGATCGTGCTCGGCCACGAGGTGGCCGGTGTCGTGGAGGCCGTCGGCTCCGACGTCACGAACGTGTCGGCCGGCGACCGGGTCGCGATCGAGCCGGGGGTCCCCTGCCGCGACTGCCACCAGTGCTTCGTCGGCCGCTACCACCTGTGCCCGGACCTCGAGTTCCTCGCCACCCCGCCCTACGACGGCGCGTTCCTCGAGCACCTGGTGATCGACAGCCGCAACTGCTTCCCGCTCCCCGACTCGATGACCTTCGAGGAGGGCGCGCTGATCGAGCCGCTGTCCGTCGGCCTCTGGGCCGCCCAGCGGGCGCACCTGCAGGCCGGCGACGACGTCCTCGTGACCGGCGCGGGCCCGATCGGCATCGTCTCCGGGCTCGCCGCCCGCGCGCTGGGCGCCCGCGACGTCGTGCTCACCGACGTCGACCCGTTCCGCCTGGACCTCGCACAGCGGATGGGCTTCGAGACCGAGCGCGGTGACGCGCCGGCGAAGGACCGCAGCTTCGACGTCCTGCTGGAGTGCTCGGCCGCCAAGGGCGTCCTCGCGAGCTCCATGTACCGCTTGAACCCCGCGGGGCGCATCTCGCTCGTGGGCATGAGCAAGGAGGAGCTCGTCGGTCTGCCGCTCGCGCAGCTCAACCCGCTGGAGCTGACGATCGCGATGATCAACCGCTACGCCCACACGTGGCCGACCGCGATCGGGCTCGTCGCCTCCGGCCAGGTGGACCTCAAGCCGATGATCACGCACCACTTCCCCCTCACCGAGACGGGCTACGCGCTGGTGCTGGGCCAGCACGTGGACGACTCGATGAAGGCGATCATCCACCCGGCACAGGGCTGAGGCGCACGTGCAGATCGGCTGCCACGGGTCCGTCTGGGTCCCGGAGTTCGACCGTGCCGGCATGGCCACCGCCATGGCCAGGACGCGCGCGGCGGGCTTCGACCTGATCGAGATCCCCCTGATGGATCCCGACGACCTCGACGTCGCGGCGACGAAGGCCGGCCTCGCCGAGCACGAGCTGCAGGCGACGGCGTCGCTCGGCCTCAAGCCCGAGTACGACGTCTCGAGCCCCGACGCCGAGGTCTCGGCCCGGGGCGAGGCCCACCTCGGCCGTGCCATCGAGGTGCTCGCGGAGGTCGGCGGCACCCACCTGTGCGGCGTGATCGCCTGCGCCATGGCCAAGTACCCCGGGCCGCCGACGCCGGCGGGCCGCGCGAACAGCGTCGCGGCCCTCGCCCGGCTGGCCGACCGGGCGTCGGAGCTCGGGGTCAAGCTCAACGTCGAGATCGTCAACCGCTACGAGTCCAACCTGCTCAACACGGCGCAGCAGGGCCTGGACTTCCTCGCCGAGGTGGGGTCCGACGACCTCGCGGTGCACCTCGACACCTACCACATGAACATCGAGGAGTCCGACCACCGCACACCGCTCATCGCGGCCGGTGACCGGCTCGGGTACCTCCACGCCGGCGACAGCCACCGCGGCTACCTCGGGACGGGCACCGTCGACTGGGACGGCTTCTTCGCCGGGGTCGTCGCGTCGGGCTACGACGGCCCCCTCGTGTTCGAGTCCTTCTCCTCGGCGGTCGTCCACAAGGACTTCTCCACCATGCTCGCGATCTGGCGCACCCTCTGGGAGGACTCCGACGACCTCGGCTCGAAGGCCAACGCGTTCATCCGCGCGGGGCTCGCGAAGGCGTCGGCATGAGGGCCGTCGTCTACGAGGCGCCCAACGCGTTCGAGGTCCGCGATGTCCCGGATCCCGTCGCCGGCCCGGGCCAGGTCGTGGTGCGGCCGACGATGGTCGGCGTCTGCGGCACCGACCACCACATCCACTGCGGCGGCTTCTTCTCGCGCTACCCGCTCACCCCGGGGCACGAGATCGCAGGCGAGGTGCTCGCCCTCGGCGACGGCGTCGACCACGTCCGGGTCGGCCAGCAGGTGGCCGTCGACAACGCGTCGGCGTGCGGGCACTGCCCGGAGTGCGGCCGCGGCGACCCGCTCTTCTGCCGCAACTTCGCCTCGCTCGGCGTCAACGGCCCGGGCGGGCAGGCCGAGCAGGTGCTGACCCCGGCCGACAAGGTCTTCGCCGCCGACGACCTCCCGCTCGACGTCGCCGTGTTCGCCGAGCCGCTCGCCTGCGCGGTGCACGGGATGGACGTCCTGGACCTCGCGCCCGGCGCCGACGTCGCGATGATCGGCAGCGGCACCACCGGCATCCTGCTCGCCCAGCTGCTGATCCACGGCGGCGCGTCGCGGCTGACGGTCGCGGGCCCGACGCCCTTCAAGCTCGACGTCGCCAAGCGCTTCGGCGTCGACCGCACGGTGCAGGTCGAGCGCCGCGACGCGCCGGGGACGGCGGCGAAGCTGCTCGCCCTCTCCCCCGGCGGCTACGACGTCGTGATCGACGCCACGGGCGCGAGCGCGGTGGTGCAGGAGCTCCCGGGCCTCGTCTCAGACGACGGGACGGTGCTCGTCTACGGGATGTGCGACGAGGAGGACCGCGTCGCGTGGTCCCCCTACGAGCTCTTCCGCCGCCAGCTCACGATCAAGGGCTCCTTCGCCCAGGTCAACTGCTTCGACCGCTCGCTCGCCATGCTGCGCTCCGGCCGCGTCCGCACGGACGGGCTGATCACCCACCGCTTCGGCCTGGACGGCTACGGCGCCGCGCTGGACGCCCTCGCCGATCCGACCTGCTTGAAGGCCGTCGTCACTCCGGGATCAGCGACACCTTGATCGAGGCGGTCCCGTCCTCGACGAGGTCGAGGCCCTGCTTGAACTCCGACACCGGGAGCTGATGGGTGCAGATCTCCTCCATCGGCAGCTTGCCGTCCTCCACCATCTTGATCGCCGCGGGCCAGCAGTGCGGGCCGAGGTGCGCGCCGAGGACGTCGAGCTCCTTGTCGTCGGAGATGATCGTCCAGTCGACCGTGACCTTGTCGCGGAAGACGGAGTACTCCACGAACGTGCCGAGCTTGCGCAGCATGTCCAGGCCCTGGCCGACCGCCGACGGGTGGCCGGTGCCCTCGAGGTAGACGTCGGCGCCGAAGCCCCCGGTGAGGTCGCGGACGACGCCGATGGCGTCCTCCTCCATGATGTTGACCACGACGTCGGCGCCGCACTTGGACGCGAGCTCGAGCTTGTGGGGGACCGCGTCGAGGGCGACGACGAGCGCCGGGCCCTTCGCCTTGGCCCCGGCGACCATGCCGAGCCCGATCGGCCCGGCCCCCGCGACGACGACCACGTCCTCGAACGTGATCCCCGCGCGCTCGACGGCGTGCAGGGCGCAGGACAGCGGCTCGACGAACGCGGCGTGCGCAGCGGGCAGGTCCTTGGAGACCTTGTGCACCAGCGCGTCAGCGGGATAGAGCATGTAGCGGGCCATCGCGCCCGGCGTGCGGCGCTTGAAGCCGTAGATGTCGTGCGGCTGGCACATGTGGTACTGGCCGCGCAGGCAGTAGCGGCACGTCCAGCAGGGGACGATCTGCTCGCTCACGACGCGGTCGCCGACCGCGATGCCCCAGCGCCGCTCCGCCGCCGCGTCCGTGGCGACGATCTCGCCGACGAACTCGTGGCCCGGGATGACGTTCGTCTCCGCCCAGGCGGGGTGCGTGTCGTCGCCCCAGAACTTCGTGGCGCCGTGGTAGCACTTCAGGTCGGACGCGCAGATCCCGCATGCCTCCACCTTGACCAGGGCCTCCCCCGGCCCCGGCTCGGGGATGGGCACGTCCTCCATCCGGTAGTCCTCCGGCCCGTGGCACACGACCGCCGGCATGGTCTCTGGCACGACTGCTCCTCTCTCGGCGCGCCGCGTGCATCCGCGGCGACGGCCAGAGCGTAGACGCCGCCCGCAACAACGTCCAGAACAATTTTGCGCGGAACGCTCCCGTTCGTCATAGTGGTCGGGATGGCAGTGGCGCCCGACCCGATGACGCGCTTCAACGACGCGGCCATGCACGCCGCGGCGCGCATGTACTACCTCGACAACGCCACGCAGGGCACCGTCGCGGAGCGCCTGGGCGTCAGCCGCGCGACCGTCTCGCGCATGCTCGCCGAGGCGCGCCGGCGCGGCATCGTGCGCATCGAGGTCGTCGCGCCCGTCGACCCCGACGTCGCCGAGCTCGCCCGGTCCGTCGAGTCGGCGCTCGGGCTGGCGCGCGTCGAGCTGTCGGGCCTCCCGCCCGGCGACGCCCCCGGCACCGCGCTGGCGCCCGCCGTGGCGACGCTGCTGCGTGAGGTCGACCTGCGCCCCGGGGACGGGCTGCTGATCGCGTCCGGGCGCACGCTCTTCGAGGTCGCCCAGGGCGACCTGCCGCCCCTGCCCGGCGTGCGCCTGGCGCCGATGCTGGGCGGCCAGGACGAGCCGGAGGCCTGGTACGCGACGAACGAGATCATGCGCCAGTTCGCCGCCAAGCTCGAGGGCAGCCCCGTCTTCCTCTACGCCCCCGCGCTCCCCGGTCCCGGCCTGCATGCCGTGCTGCGCGAGGAGCTGCCGATCCAGCGGGTGCTGGAGCTGTGGGCGTCGGCGCGCTGCGCCATCGTCGGCGTCGGCGCGGCGCCGCTGACGCGCACGTCGATCCCGGCCTTCGTCCCCGTCGAGGCCGCGTCGCTGCGTGACGCGGTCGGTGACGTGATGTCGCGCTTCTACGACGCCGACGGCACGGAGGTCCCCTGGCCCGGCTCCGATCGGCTGTTCGCCGTCGAGCTGGAGGCGCTGCGGGCGATCCCCGCGTCGATCGCCGTCGCCGCCGGGGAGGAGAAGGTCGCCGCGATCGTCGCCGGCGCCCGGGCGGGCTACTTCAACCGGCTCGCGACCGACCCTGCGACGGCGCAGCTGCTCGTCACCGCAGGCCGCGCATCCGGGTGAGGACGTCCGGCCGGGCGGCGGGCGTCCGCCGGCGAGGTCGCGGGCGCGTCAGGTCCGCGCGGGGGCGGCACCCGCGGCGACGGCGCCGCCCGGCTGCTTCTGCGGGTCGCGCGGGCCGGGCGTCAGCGCGGCGGCGAGCAGGACCAGCGCGAAGGCTCCGGCGCGGATGATCGTCCCGCCCGCGGTGTCGGGCATGGGCTCGCCGAAGACGACGGGCCCGGCCGCGATCGAGACGACGTTGGCGGCGGCCGAGGTGATGGCGATCACGGGGACGACCGGGCCGATCTGCAGCGAGCGGGCGCTCACGACGAGCCCGGCGAGGCTGAGGACCGTGATCACGATCGCCAGCGGGATCGTCTTCTCGAACTCGAGCAGGTGGCCCGTGCCGGCCTTGATGCAGATGTCCGAGGCGCCCCACAGCAGCCCGGCCGCGGCGGCCATGACGGGGCCGGCGGACGGCGGCTCGGCGCGGACGACGGCGACGCAGCCGACGGCCACGACGGTCAGCAGGCCGGCGTAGAGCGCGAGCTCGGCGACGGCGTAGTCGGAGTGCGACGAGCTCGCCGTGGAGCCCATGGTCGCGGCCAGCAGCGCGAGCCCGACGGCGGTGAGGCCGACGCCGATCCACTCGCGCCGGTGGATCTCGAAGCCGAACAGCGTGTTGGCCACGACCGTGAGCAGCGCGAGGCCGCCGGCGATCGTCGCCTGCACCAGCGAGATCGGCGCGAGGCCGAGCGCGGCGGCGTGGAAGACCCACCCGGCCATCGCCACGAGGATGCCGAGCGTCCACCACTTGTTGGCGAACAGGTTCTTGGTCGAGCGCCAGGGGTGGCGCCAGTCGACGGGAGGCGCATCGGCGGCGCCGCGCTGCTTGTAGAGGAAGCCGAGGATGGCCACCACCGAGCAGATGAGGGCGAGGACCAGCCCGAGGGCGACGGTGGCGGACAATTCGCTTCCAGCCTAGAGCGGGGTGCGGCGCCCGCTCAGCTCAGCGGCGGTCGCGCCACGCCGCGTGCTCGATGCCCAGCTCGGTGCGGGGCGGCAGGCCGGCCCGCAGCTCGTCGCCGAGCGCATGCCAGTCGGCGGCGGCGCGCAGGTCACACAGCGCCGAGAAGCTCATGTTCTCCATCCGCCGCAGCAGCAGCGCCTCCGGGGGGACGTCGAAGGAGCGCACCATCGACAGCCACTCCGGGCCGAGGCGCATGACGCGCTCCGCGAGGTCGACGGCGTAGTCGCCCGTCAGCCGGAAGGGCTGCTCGAGCTCCCACATCCACTCGCCCGTGATGAGCATGTACGCGAGCAGCAGGTCCTCGTCGACCTCGCCCCGGAGGTAGCCGAGGTCGCGGAAGTGCGTCGCGAGCCCGTGCGCGTCCTCGGCGGTGAGGGCGCGGTAGATCGCGGCCTCGCGCTCGACGTAGCCCTTGTCGAGTGCGCGCACGAGCCCGAAGTCGATCGCCACGAGCCGCCCGTCGGCGCGGTTGCGCAGCAGGTTGCCCGGGTGCGGGTCGCCCAGCGCGAGGTCCAGCTCGCTCGCGGTGGCGAAGAAGAAGCGCAGGATCGTCTCCCCCAGCCGGTCGCGATCGGCATCGGGGAGCGCCTTCATCGCGGCGAAGCCGTCGCCGTCGACCCAGTCCGTGACGAGGACGCGCCGGGTCGAGAGCTCCGTGTCGACCCCCGGGACCAGGACGTGCGGATGGTCGCGCCAGTAGCGGGCGACGCGGCGGCCGTTGGTGGCCTCGAGCTCGTAGTCGAGCTCCTCCGAGATGCGCTCGCGCAGCTCGTTGACGAGCGCCTTGCCGTCCAGGCCGGGCGCCAGCCGCCTGATCAGCGGCACGAGCGCGCGAGCGGCGCGCAGGTCGGCGTCGACGGCCTCGGCGATGCCGGGGTACTGGACCTTGACGGCCACGTCGCGCCCATCGCGGGTGACGCCGCGGTAGACCTGCCCGATCGAGGCGGCGGCCACGGCCTCCTGATCGAGGTCCGCGAGCACCGTCGCCGGGTTCTGGCCCCAGTCCTGGCGCATGACCTTCTCGACGTCCTTGAACGAGACGCGCGGGGCGTCGTCGCGCAGGGCGGCGAGCTTGGTCTTGAGCCGCTCGCGGTCCTCCGGCTCGAGGTTGGGGAGGTCGACCGTCGAGAGCACCTGCCCGAACTTCATCGCCGCGCCCTTCATGCGGCCGAGCTGGTCGACGACCTCCTCGGCGATCTTGGCGTAGCGCTTGCTCTGCGCGACCCGCCTGCCGTCGTCGTCGCGGGTGCGGTCGGTGAGGCGACCGCCGGCGGCGCGGGCGCTCTGGCCGGCGACGAGGGCGCCCAACCTGGCCGAGCGGCCGATGCGAGAGGTCGGGGGTCTGCGCTCGGTGGGCATCGTCGAGGAGTACGGCGCGCGGGCGGCGCACGGATCGCCCCGAGGGTGACGTCCGCCTCAGTCGGAGGCGACGCGGTTGCGCCCGGCCCGCTTGGCCGCGTACATGTGGCGATCGGCCTGGAGCATCAGCGGATCGAGGCCGAGCGGGGCGGCAGCCACACCGATGCTCGCCGTCAGGGTCAGGCCGGGGGCGTAGCGGCTCCAGTCCTCCCCCTCGATCTGCGCGCGCAGGCGCTCGCAGACGAGGGCGGCGGCCGCGAGCTCGGTGTGGGGCATGACGACGACGAACTCCTCCCCCCCGAGGCGGGCGACGAGGTCTCCCGAGCGCGCCGATGCCCGCAGCACGAGCCCGGCCCGGCGCAGGACGTGATCGCCGACGTCGTGGCCGAAGCGGTCGTTGACGGTCTTGAAGCGGTCGAGGTCGATGACCGCGACCGCCGTCGTCTCCCCCGCCGTGGCCGCCGCGAACACGCGCAGGAGGTGGCGGCGGTTGTGCAGGCCGGTCAGGGGGTCGCGCTCGGCCTGCTCGCGCAGGGCATCGGCCTCGCGCCGCGCGGCGGCGCCGGCGGCCGTGGCGCGCTCGACCTCCAGGCGCAGCTCGGCGAACTCGGCGGCGACGACGCGCTCGAGCTCGGCGCACTCGGCCAGCGCCTCGTAGGCGGCCTCGAGGCGGCCGGCGCCGCGCAGCGCCTCGGCCAGCTCGCGCAGGACCATCGCGCGGGCGTGCGGGGTCGTGTCCCCGAGCCGGGCCAGTCCGGCGGACCCGGCCTCGGCGGCCGCGGCGACGTCCCCGGCCGCGAGGAGCGCCTGGACCCGGACGAGGACGGTCATCCCGAGCAGGTACGGGCTCGGGAACGCGAGCGCGGCGAGGCGCTCCATCGCGGTGGTGACGGTCGCGACCGCGTCGTCCGGCCGGCCGGCGGCGAGTTGGACCTGGGCGCGGGTGACGCCCAGCAGCGCCCGGAGGACGTCGCTGTGGCCCGTGACGCGCGCGGCCTCGGCGTCAGCGCGGTCCAGTGCTGCCAGGGCCTCCTCGCTGTCGCCGCCCAGCAGCGCCATCGTGGCGAGGTCGTTGTGGGACGCGGCGGTCTCCCACGGGTCCTCGATGGTCTCGCACAGGGCGATCATGCGGCGCGCCTCGTCCGGCCAGCCGGGGTCCTCCAGGTTGCCGAGGACGATGCAGGCGCTCCGGCGGGCGTAGACGCCCAGCCAGGCGTCCGCCGCGGCGTCGGCGGCCGCGATCGCGGCGTGGGCGTGCTCGAGCGCCTCGCGATAGCCGCCGGTGAAGAACGCGAGCTGCGCGCGAAAGCCCGCCACCTCGACGTCGAGGTCGGGGCTGCGCAGCGCCGCGCCCTCGTTCTCCGCGAGGGCGCAGAGGCGGAACGCCGTCGCGAGGTCGCCTTCCTGGAGCATCGCGAGCCCGCGGAGGACCAGCGCGCGGACGCGGCCGATCCTGTCGCCCATGGCGCGCGCGTCCGCCTCGGCCTCCTCCGTCAGGGCGATCGCGCCGGCGGGGTCCTCGATGATCTCGCGCCGTGCCCGGGCGAGCGTCGTACGCAGAGTGGTGGCCGGGTCCGGGGGGGTCAAGGTCAACGGGTGTGGGCCGTGGGGCAGTCCCCGCCGCCTCGAGACGATCGGGACAGATGGTGCCAGGCCGGGGATCGCGCGTGCGGCTCCCCTTCCCGCGGCAGACGAGGGGCCCCGGATCGGGGCCCCTCGGTGCAGTGGAGACGGTGGGAATCGAACCCACGTCCGCAACCGCGCGAATGCAGCGTCTACGAGTGTGTCCAGGGCTCTGTGTCTCGCGCGCCGCTCGCTGACCCTGGCGAGGTTGCGGTGCGCCAGCCCGACTTTGAGGTCCCCGGTTTGGCGTGGGCGGTCCGCCCCGGGCAAGCCTGCTGCTTGACACCGGACATCCCCGCCGCAGGCTGCGGGGGCCGATGATCTCGCGGTCTAGTTCAACTAGGCGGCGAGACGGAAGTCGTGAGACTCCGCACTTGTGTTTTGCACCGGATCATTTAACGAGGCCAACCGGGCGTCCTCGACTCGCAACTGCAGACACGTGACCGGCCACGTCGAAGCCTGTCGTCCCCATGACTGCCTTACAGCCTCATCCTACCCCAGGAGGCTGCGGCCGAAGCGGCGCTTGCGCGGCTCGGCCACGAGCCGGTCCGCCTCGCGACGGCGGCGCTCCTCGTAGGCCTCGAGCTCGGCGTCGGCCTCGGCGAGGCGGATGCGCGCCTGCTCGGCCACCTCGGCCTCGAGCGCGCTGAGCTCCTCCGTGAGCTGCGCGCGGGTGGAGGCGAGCTCGCGGGCGGCCTCGCGGCGGGCGGCGGCGACGATGCCCGCGGCCTGCTCGCGGGCGGCGGCGAGCACGGCGGCGGCCTCCTCCTCGCTGCGGCGGACGAGCTCTCCCTGGCGCTCACCCGCGAACCACGCGGCGACGAGCTCCAGGTGCCGGTCGACCTCCTCGGGGTCGTAGCCGCCGGTGACCTCCGGGAAGCCGCGCTGGATGCCGAGGGCGAAGGTGCTGGGCATGCGGGGGGATTCGACGTCGCGCACCCGGGTCCTCGCCGGGATGTCGGACGGTCGACCACGACGGCGGTCGTGACCGTGCGCAGCCGCCAGGCGTCGCGGCCGTGGTGTCGCCTCAGGCGTAGCGGCCGCGGCGGGCGCCCTCGACGAGGCGGTCGGCCTCGCGGCGGCGGCGCTGCTCGTACTCGTGGGCCGCCTGCTCGGCCTCCGCCAGCAGCGTCCTGCGGTGAGCCGCGGCTTCCGCGCCGATCGCCTCGAGCTGGGCCTCGCGGCGCGCGCGGCCGGACGCCTCGAGCTCGGCCGCCTGCGCACGGGCGGCGGCGAGCAGCGCGTCGGCCTGCGCACGGGCGGCGTCCGTGAGGCGCTGCGCCTCGGCCTGGGCGGCCGTCAGGATCCCGTCCCCCTCCGCACGCGCGGCCGCGACGGTCTCGGACGCCGCGGCGGCGAGCCTGGCGTCGGTGAGCAGCGAGTCCGCCCGGAGGCGGGCGCCCTCGAGCGTGGCCTCGGCCTCGACCCGCGCGCCGGTGACGATCGCCTCGGCCTCGCGCTCGGCGCCGTCGCGATCGGCGGCGATCCGGGCCTCCGCCTCGGCGACGACCGCCTCGCGCTCGGCGAGCGCGGTCTCGATCCGGCCGGCGGCCGCCCGCAGTCCGCCCTGGCGGAACCAGCCCGCGACCATCTCGAGGTGGTGGTCGACCTCGGCCGGGTCGTACCCGTCCTTGACGCGGTCGAAGGGCCGTTCGATGCCGGAGAGCGGGCGGTCGGCCATGGCTGCGGATTCGACCCCGGCGCGCCCGGTCCTCGCCCGCGCGGCTTCAACCGGCGCTCCACGGGTACGGCAGGTGACCATGCAGACCTTCGATGCCATCGTCATCGGCGCCGGCCCGGCCGGCGAGGTCGCGGCCGGCCGGCTCGGCAAGGCCGGACTCTCCGTCGCCATCGTGGAGCGCGAGCTGATCGGCGGCGAGTGCGCGTTCTGGGCCTGCATGCCGTCCAAGGCGTTGCTGCGCGCCGGAGAGCTCCTGCCGGAGAACGGGCGCGTCCCCGGTGCCGCGGAGGCCGTCACCGGATCCCTCGACGTCACCGCCGTCCTCCGTCGCCGCGACGAGGTCATCCACGACCTCGACGACGCCGGCCAGACCCCCTGGCTGGAGAAGCAGGGCGTGTCGATCTTCCGCGGCGACGCGGTCGTGACCGCCGAGAACCGGGTGACGGTCGGCGACGAGGAGCTCGTGGCGACCAGGGGCGTCGTGCTCGCCCCCGGCACCCGGCAGGCGATGCCGCCGATCGAGGGGCTCGCCGACGTCGAGCCGTGGACCAACCGCGAGGGGACGACGTCCAAGCGCGTCCCGGAGTCGCTCATCGTCCTGGGCGGCGGCGTGGTCGGCGTCGAGCTCTCGCAGGCCTGGGCCTCCCTGGGCGCCCGGGTCACCCTGGTCGAGACGCTGGACCGGTTGATCGCGCGCGAGGAGCCCTTCGCCTCCCAGCACGTGCTGGACGCGCTGCAGGCCCGCGGGGTCGAGGTCCTCCTGGGCGCGAAGGCCGTCAGGACCTTCCGGGAGGCGGGGCTGACCGTGCTCGAGCTCGAGGACGGTCGGCGCGTCACGGGCGAGCAGCTGCTGCTCGGCGCCGGCCGCGAGGTCCGCACGGAGGCCGTCGAGGGGCTCGGCTTCGAGCCGGGCAAGCCGATCGAGGTCGACGACCACCTGCAGTCGGTCACCCACCCGTGGCTGTACGTCATCGGGGACGCCAACGGCGTCGCCCAGCTCACCCACATGGGCAAGTACCAGGCCTCGATCGCCACCGATTGCCTCCTCGGCCGCGACACGACGCACAAGGAGGCGGCCAACGGCCCCCGCTCGCCGCGGATCATCTTCACCGACCCGCAGGTCGCCGCCGTCGGCCACAGCGAGGCGTCGGCGCGCGAGGCCGGCATCGCCGTCCGTTGCGTCGAGGTCGAGGTGTCCCAGAACGCCGCCGGGTCCTTCTACGGCCGCAACACCCCGGGCACCGCGAAGCTCGTGGTGGACGAGGAGCGTCGCGTCGTCATCGGCGCGACCCTCACCGGCTTCGAGGTCGCCGAGCTGCTGCACCCGTTCACCATCGCCGTCGTGAGCGAGCTCACGGTGGACCAGCTCTGGCACGCGGTCCCCGCCTTCCCCACCCGCTCGGAGATCTGGCTGCGGCTGCTCGAGTCCTACGGACCGCACGAGCGCTAGCGGCCCACCAACCCCACCCCACCCCGGCGCCCACCGACCACGTCATGGCGTGGTCGGCCAGCACCGGCGGCCCAGGCCGGCCACTCGGAGCTGGTTCGCAGGTGCACCGGTCAGCCAGCTCCGAACGCGCCGTCGGCCGCCCCGGTGCTGGGGGACCACGCCATGACCCGTCCGGTGGGCGCTGGCGGTTGGGGGGCGGTTGGGGGGCGGGGCGGGGCGGGCGGGACGGGCTAGCCGGCGGCGTGGCCCGCGAGCGAGCCCTTGGCCGGCTCGCCGCCCGGCAGCGCGTCGAAGACGGTGATGTCGCGGTGGTCGGTCATGAGCTCGTCCAGGCGTGCGAGGGCGGCGGCGATGTGGGCGGATGCGAGGTGCGCGTCGAGGTCGGCCTTCGAGGCCCAGCGCTCCACGAACGTCAGCCGCGCCGGGTCCTCGGCGCCGACGTGGAGCGCGTACAGGATGCAGCCGGATTCGGCGTGGGTGGGCTCCACGAGCGCCGCCAACGCCTCCCGTGCGTCCTGCTCCTTGCCGGGCAGGGCGGTGAAGGCTCCGACGACCACGACCTCAGACATGCGACGCTCCTCTCGATGGAGCCCGCACCCTACGCAAGGAGCACCCGTCCGTGACCGCCAGGATCAACCACGTCAGCGTCAACGCCGTCGATCTCGAGGACTCCACGCGCTTCTACGAGGAGCTGCTCGACGCCGAGCGCATCGCGACGCCCAACTTCGGCATCCCCGTCCAGTGGCTCGCCCTCGGCCGCACGCAGCTGCACCTGTTCGAGCGCGACATCACGCCGACGAGCCACCACCACTTCGGGATCACCGTCGACGACCTCGAGCCCGTCTACCGCGCCGCCGACAAGCGCGGCGCCTGTGACGACACCGCGTTCGGCAACCGCCTCGTCCTCCTGCCGGGCGACGTCGTCCAGCTCTACGTCCGCGACCCGGCCGGCAACCTCGTGGAGATCGACCAGGCGGGCGGCCCGGGCAGCCTCCCGGACGACATGCGCGACCGGCTGAAGGCCCTGTGGGACTTCAACCCCCAGACGGAGGCCAACCTGGAGGGCCGGCTGTTCGTCCCGGACTAGGCCGCCAGGGGCCGCGTCGCCGTCGATGCGGCGTGCGGCGGGATCGCCTTGCCCCAGCGGGCGGCCGCGGCGAAGTCGAGCAGCTGCGGCATGTACTCGGCGAAGCCCGGGGCGCGAAGGCCGAGCGCGCGCACGCGGTCGGCGCCGAAGCGCCCGCGCACGGTGAAGTACGGCGCGTAGACCTCGAGGCCGCCGGGCGGCAGCGCGGTGTCGTCGGGGTCGAGCACGGGCGCGGTGATGCCCATGTGCCCCGCGACGAGGTCGCACAGCTCCCCGGCGGTGAGCGCGTCCTCGCCGGCGACGGCATGGAGCGTGTCCCCCGGTGTCCGGGCGTCCGGCTCCAGCGCGGCCATGACGACGTCGGCGACGTGGTCGATCGGGACGACGTCGACGATCGCGAGCGGATCGGCCGGGACACGGTCCACGAGCCCGCGCGAGAACATCCGCAGCGGCGGATACAGGACGTTGAAGGACGACGTCCAGCCGGTGCCGCTCTCCCCCACCACGATCGACGGCCGCACGACGCGCAGGGGCAGGGAGCCGTGGGAGCGCATCTCACGCTCCGCCTCGAACTTCGACTGCTCGTACGCGTTGCGGAAGCGCTGGCCGACGTCGAGGTCGGACTCCGCGAACGTCCCGTCCGTGATGCCGGCGACGTAGGCCGTGGAGACGTGGACGATCCGCTGCAGCCGCGGCGCCCGCAGCGCGAGCTGGGCGACCGCGCGCGCACCGACGACGTTCGTCGCACGGGCGGCCTCGATCGGCTGATCGAACTGCACGTTGGCCGCGGAGTGGATGATGTGCGTCACCCCCGCGACGTCGACGTCGAGCGTCCCCGTGGCGATGTCGCCCGCGACGGCGCGGGCGCGGCCGCGCACGTGCGGCGGCAGGAGCGGGGCGAGCGCGGCGTCCAGCCGGGCCTGGGGGTCGGCGCCGCGGACGACGCAGGTGACCTCCTCGCCGGTCGACTCCAGCAGGCGGGCGACGACGTAGCCGCCGACGAACCCCGTCGCCCCGGTGACGAGGACGCTCACGCCGGCACCGCGTCCGCATCGGCGGGGGCGGGCACGGCCGGGCAGCCGACCGCGGAGAACCCGCCGTCGACGTGGAGGACCTGCCCGGTGATCGCCCGGGAGAGGTCGCTGAGGAGGAAGCAGACGGTGTCGGCGACCGGGCCGGCATCGCTCGTGTCCCAGCCGAGCGGGGACTGCTCGCGCCAGCGGTCGGCCAGGGTGTTGAAGCCCGGGATGCCGTTGGCGGCCACGGTGCCCAGCGGCCCGGCGGAGACGAGGTTGCAGCGCACGCCCTCCGGCCCGAGGTCGCGGGCGAGGTAGCGCGAGGTCGACTCCAGGGCGGCCTTCGCCACGCCCATCCAGTCATAGACCGGCCAGGCGACCTGCGCGTCGAAGTCGAGCCCGACGATCGCCGAGCCGGACGGCATCAGCGGCTTGACGGCGACGGCGAGGTCGCGCAGCGACACGGCGGAGACGTGGAACGCGGTCTGCGCCGAGCCGACCGGCGCGGAGAGGAAGTTGCCCCCGAGCGCATCGGTGGGCGCGAACGCGATCGCGTGCAGCGCCCCGTCGACGCCGTCCCAGCGCTCCCGGAGCGAGACGGTGAGCGCCTCGAAGTGCGCCGGGTCCTGGACGTCGAGCTCGAGCACGTCCGGGGTGGCGGGCAGCGTCCTCGCGGCGCGCTCGGTCAGGCGCTTGGCCCGGCCGAAGGAGGTCAGCACGACCTCGGCGCCCTCCTCCATCGCGCGGGCGGCGACGGAGAAGGCGATCGAGTCCTTGGTCAGCGCACCCGTGACGAGCAGGCGCTTGCCGGCGAGCATCGCGCCCATCAGAGCGGCACCGAGGTGAGGGCGTCGAACGCGTCCTCGACGGACTGCTCGACGTGGTCTGAAGCCCACACGACCTCGACGGTCGCACGCATGACGGTCTTGCCGCCGGCGCCGCGGACGTCGAGCGCGACGGCCACCAGGCCGGCCCGCTCGTCGATCGGCTTGAGGTCGGCGAGCTTGCCGTGGACCCGGATCGTGTCCCCGAGGCGGACGGGGCGCTTGAACACCGCGTCGCGCACCTTGCGCAGCGCGATCACGCGCCGGGGGTCGAACGGGACGAGGCCGGCGGCGTAGGAGAGCACGAGCATCCCGTGCGCGATCCGCTCGCCGAAGGCCGACTGCGCCGACCACTCGGCGTCGACGTGCTGGGGGTGGAAGTCGCCCGTCTGGGTCGCGAAGGCGACGACGTCGGCCTCCGTGACCGTGCGACCGCGCGTCTCGAACCGGGTGCCGGGCTCGAGCGCCTCGAACGGGGCGGAGAAGAGGGCGGTCACAGCGGCAGGTTCCCCCTCGAGTCGCCGCGAGGTCCGCCCGCGAGCGTCGACAGGCCCCAGGCGAGGCGCTCACGCGTCTCGTGCGGCTCGATGATCTCGTCGACGTGGCCGTCCTCGGCGGCGACGCTGGCGGACAGGTGCTCGTCCGCGTAGCCGGCCGAGAGCCGCTCACGCGTGGCCTCGGGGTCGTCCGCGGCCGCGATCTCGCGCCGGTGGACGATGTTGACCGCCTGCTTGGGGCCCATGACCCCGAGCTCGGCACCCGGCCAGGCGAACGACAGGTGCGCGCCGAGCGCCCGCGAGTTCATGGTGATGTACGCGCCGCCGAAGGCCTTGCGCAGCACGACGGTGAGCTTGGGGACCTCACCCTCCGCGAAGGCATGGAGCAGCTTCGCGCCGTGGCGGATCACGCCGGCCTGCTCCTGGCGGGAGCCCGGCATGAAGCCCGGGGTGTCCACGAACACCAGCAGCGGCAGGTTGAACGTGTTGCAGGTGCGCACGAAGCGCGCGCCCTTCTGGGCCGAGTCGGCGTCGAGCACGCCGCCGAGGTACTTCGGCTGGTTGGCGACGACGCCGACGGCGCGGCCGTCCAGGCGCGCGAACCCGACGACGAGGTTCTTCGCCCAGCGGGGCTGCACCTCGTGGAGGTGGCCGCCGTCCACGACGCGGGCCACCACGTGGCGCACGTCGTAGACCTGGCGCGCCTCGTCGGGCACCACGGCGCCGGGATCGCCCGGGCGGGGTGCCGTCGGCAGCGCGTAGGGCGGGTCCTCGCCGGCGTGCTGGGGCAGGAAGGCGAGCAGGTCGCGCACGTGGCGCACCGCGGCGAGGTCGTCCTCGACCACCGCGTGGCAGACGCCGTTTCGCTCGTGCACGCGTGCGCCGCCGAGGCCGTCGGCGTCGACGTCCTCGCCGAGCACCTCCTTCACGACGCCCGGTCCCGTGAGGAACATGGAGGCCTCGCGCGTCATCACGACGTAGTCGGTCAGCGCCGGCGAGTAGGAGCCCCCGCCGGCGCTCGCGCCGGCGATCACGGAGATCTGCGGGACCTTGCCCGACAGGCGGACGTGCTCGCGGAAGATCCGGCCGTAGCCCTCGAGGGCGGCGACGCCCTCCTGCATGCGGGCGCCCGCGGAGGCGACGAAGCCGACGACGGGGACGCGCGCCTGGCCGGCGAGCTGCAGGACGCGCACGATCGTGTCCGCGTGCGCCTCGCCGAGCGAGCCGCCCATGTAGGAGGTGTCCTGTGCGTAGGCGAAGATCGGCCGGCCGTTGACGCGGCCGGCGGCGCCGACGACGCCGTCGCCGGCACGCGACTTCTCCCCCATGCGGCGGGAGTGGATGCCGGAGCGGATGACGTGGAGCGAGCCGGGGTCGCAGAGCGCCTCGAGGCGCTCGAGCGGACCGAGGGTGGTGGGTTCGGGGACGGCGAGGGCCATCAGGCGGGGGCTCCCTTCAGAGCGAGGACGGCGTTGTGGCCGCCGAAGCCGAACGAGTTCGAGATGGCGACGGGCGCCTTCCCGTTGACGTCCAGCCGACGGGGACCGTCGGGCACGTAGTCGAGGTCGAGATCGGGGTCCCGCTCCTCCCAGCCGACCGTGGGCGGGGCGACCCGCTCGGCCAGCGCGTTGACGGTGGCCACGGCTTCGACGGCGCCCGCCGCGCCGAGGAGGTGGCCGATGACGGACTTCGTCGACGAGATCGGGACGGTGGCGGCGTGGTCGCCCAGTGCGGCCTTGATCGCCTGCGTCTCCGACGCGTCGTTGAGGGGTGTGGACGTGCCGTGGGCGTTGACGTAGTCGACGTCCTCCGGCGCGAGCCCCGCGTCCTGCAGCGCGAGGGTGATCGCCCGGGCCGCGCCCGAGCCGTCGGCCCGGGGGGCCGTCAGGTGGTGGGCGTCCGAGGTCGCGCCGTAGCCGACGACCTCGCCCAGGATCGTCGCGCCGCGCGCCTCCGCGGCCTCGGCGGACTCGAGCACGAGGATGCCCGCGCCCTCGCCCATGACGAAGCCGTCGCGGCGCGCGTCGAACGGCCGCGAGATGCCGGAGGTCGACAACGCGTCCATCTGGCCGAACGCCGCGTGGGAGATCGGGTGGTGGGCGGCCTCGGCGCCGCCGGTGACGACCGCGTCGCAGTCGCCGGCGGCGATCGCGCGTGCGGCCTCGCCGATCGAGTGCGCACCCGCCGCGCACGCGGACGTGGGCGCGAACGACACGCCCTCCAGCCCGTGCTGCATGGCCAGCGCGCCGGCGGCGGCGTTGGGCATCATCAGGGGGATCGCGAGCGGGGAGACCTTGCCCTCGCCCTGCTCGCGCAGGACGTCGTAGCCGTGCATCAGCGTGCCGATGCCGCCGATGCCGGTGCCGACGATGCAGCCGATCCGGGTCGGGTCATGCGGCAGCTCGCCGTCGACCCAGCCGGCCTGCTCGAGCGCCTCGGCGGCCGCGATCAGCGCCAGCTGCGTGAAGCGGTCCGAGCGGCGGGCGAGCTTGCGCGACAGGAACTCCGTCACCTCGAAGTCGGCCGTGGCACGGCCGTCCTCGATCGCGGAGTCCCCGCCGCACCAGCGGGTGTGCAGGGTCCGCGCCCCCACGCCGAGCGGCGTGACGGCGCCGACGCCGGTGATGACGACGCGGGTCTGCATCAGACTCCGGCGCGCTCGGCGATCAGATCGACGGCGTCGCCGACGGTCTTCATCTTCGGCATGTCCTCGCCCTTGATCTCGACGCCGTACTCCTCCTGGACGATCTGGCCGAGCTCGACGAGGTCGAGGGAGTCGACGTCGAGGGCCTCGAACGTCGCGTCGCTGCTGATGTCGGCCGGCTCGGCGCCGAACTCCTCGAGGGCCTCGGCGACGCGCGCCTCGATGGCCTCACGGGTGATGGTCTGGTCGGTCATGGTGACTCCTTGGGGTTCAGGCGGACAGGCCGCCGTCGACGGTCAAGACGGATCCCGTGACGTAGCCGGCGTCCTCGGAGACGAGGAAGCGCACCGCGTGCGCGACCTCGTCCGGGGTGCCGGCCCGCTTGGCGGGGATGTGCTGCAGAAGCTGGTCGCCGACGCCCGCCCCGGTCATGTCGGTGTCGATCAGACCGGGGGCGACGGCGTTGACGGTGACGCCGCGGTGCGCGACCTCGGCGGCGACGGTCTTCGTGAACCCGACGAGGCCGGCCTTGGCGGCGGCGTAGTTGGCCTGGCCGGGGTTCGCGCGCTGGCCGACGATGGAGGCGACGTTGACGATGCGGCCGAAGCGCGCCTTGACCATCGGGCGCAGGACCTTGCGGGTCATGCGAAAGGCGCCGGAGAGGTTCGTGGCGATGACCGCGTCCCAGTCGTCGTCCTTGAGGCCGGTGGAGACGTTGTCGCGGGTGATGCCGGCGTTGTTGACGAGCACGAGCACCGGGCCGCCGAGCGCCTCGATGGCGGCGGAGCAGACGGCGTCGGCGCTGGCGGGGTCGGCGACGTCGCCCTGGATGGCCACGCCGGTGCCGAGCTCGGCCGCGACGGCCTCCGCGGCGTCCGCGTTGGCGTTGTAGGTCAGCGCGACGGGCCAGCCGTCCGCGCTCAGGGCGCGGGCGACCGCGGCGCCGATGCCGCGGGAGCCGCCGGTCACGAGGGCGCAGCCCTGGCGCTCGGTCATGCGCACGCCCGCCAGTCGATCACGGTCGCGCCCCACACGAAGCCGGCGCCGAAGGCGCTCATGAGCACCTTCGTGCCGTCGGGGAGGCGGCCCTCCTCGCGGGCGCGCTGCAGCGCCAGCGGGATCGAGGCGGCGGAGACGTTGCCGAAGCTCGCGATGCAGTCCACGACCCGCTCCGGCGGGAGCTGGAGCTTCTGGCCGACGGAGCGGATGATGCGCGAGTTGGCCTGGTGGTAGACGAAGAGGTCGATCTCGTCGAGCGTGGTGCCGGCCAGCTCGATCGCCTCGTGCGTCGCGGCGATCATGTTGCGGACGGCGTGCTGGAAGACCTCGTAGCCCTCCATCGTGATGAGGCCGCGCTCGCGGTCGGCGTAGAGGAGGTCGCGCTGGGCCTCCGAGCGCAGGACCACGGGGTGCACCTCGCCCGCCCCGGCGACGCGGGTGAAGACGGCGGCGCCCGCGGCGTCCCCGAAGATCGCAGCGGTGCGCTTGTCGTCGGGGTCGGTGAACTGGGAGAGCTTCTCCGCTCCGATCACGAGCACCGCGTCGGCGCGGGCGCTCTCGAGGTGCGCGGCGGCCATGTCGGTCGCGGCGAGGAAGCCGGCGCAGGCGCCGCCCACGTCGAGGGCGCCGGCGGGCGCGCCGAGCAGCCCCGCGACGGCGGGCGCGAGGTTGGGGACGAGGTCGTCGGGGGTCGCGGTGGCGATCAGGAGCAGGTCGACGTCGGCGGCGTCGACGCCCGCGTCGACGAGCGCTCGGCGACCGGCCTCGGCGGCGAGCTCGGACAGCGGCTCCCCCGGCTGGAGGTGATGGCGCTGGCGGATGCCGGTGCGCGAGGTGATCCACTCGTCGTCGACGCCGATGCGCGCCGCGATCGGCGCGTTCGTGACGACGGTGGCGGGCAGCGCGGTGCCCAGGCCCGCGACGGCGGCGCCCCACGGCTTGGCGGCCCGCTCGGCGGGGGCGACGGCGGGGGCGCTCTCAGGCACGCGAGGCCTCGCGGTCGGTCTGGAGGATCCGCTTGAGCATCTTCGCGAGCACCTGGCCAGGGCCGGCGTCGACGTAGTCGTCGATCCCGGCGGCGTGGAGCGCCAGCACGGTCTCGCGCCAGCGCACGGGCGAGGTGAGGGCCTCCGCGAGGCGACGGCGGACGTCGTCGACGGGGGCGGCGGTGACGCCGGAGTAGACCTCCAGGCGCGGCTCGTGCAGCTGCACGCCGGCCAGCGCGGCCTCGAACTCCGGCACGGCGTCGGCCATGAAGGGCGAGTGGAACGCGCCGGCGACGTTGAGCTCCATCGTGCGCACCCCGGCGCCGCGCAGGTCCTCACCGGCGGCGGCCAGCGCAGCGCGCTCGCCCGACAGGACGAGCTGCCCCGGCGCGTTGTCGTTGGCGACCACGACACCGTGGCGGGTGGCGATCGGCTCGACGGTCCCGAGGTCGCCCTTGAGCGCGGCGAGCATCGTGCCGTCGCCCGTGCGCCGGCCCGACTCGCTCATCAGGCGGCCGCGCAGGGCGGCGAGGCGCAGGGCGTCGGCCTCCTGGAGGACGCCGGCGGCGGCGAGCGCGGAGAGCTCCCCGAGCGAGTGCCCGGCGACGGCGGTGGCGTCGGTGACCTCGAGCTCGGACCACCCGGCGAGGCTCGCAGCGAGGATGGCCGGCTGCGCGAAGCGCGTGTCCTCGTCGGCGCGCGGGAAGGGGTCCTCGCCCACGGCCTCCACGGCCAGGTCGACGAGGTCGGGGCGAAGGGCGAGCACCCGGTCGCGCATGTCGGGCTGCTGGGAGCCCTGCCCGGGGAAGAGGATCGCGGTCGGCATCTGCTCCTACCTTCCACCGCCCGCGGGGGTAGGTCACACGTCCAGGCCCACAGACCCCCCGGTCGGGGGGTGCGGCGTCAGGGCTCGGGGGGTGCGACGGGGGCGCTCGTGCCGATCGGCACAGATCCGTCAGCCGACGGACCGACGCCGATCCGGCGCACGTGCGGTCGGGCGCGCGGGTACCTCTTCCCCGTGCCCCACACCTTCAGCGCCGACTCCTCCGCCCCACCCGAGGCCGCCTGGGCGCTCATGGCCCGCCCCGACCGCTGGCACGAGTGGTCGCCGCACGTGCGCGGCGCGTGGAACCTCGGCGAGCCGGAGGTGCAGGAAGGACGCCTCGGGGCGGCCCGCCTGCTCGGCGTCGCCCCGGTGCCGGCGCGGATCGTCGCCCGCACCGACCGGTCCTGGACCTGGAAGGTCGGCCCGGTCACGATGGTCCACGCCGTCGCGCCCCTGCCCGGGGGCGGCAGCCGCGTCTCCATCACGCTGCAGGCGCCCGGGCCGCTGGATCGCGCGATCGCGCTGTCCTACGGGCCGGTCTGCTCGGTGCTGATGGGACGGTTGGCCCGCAAGGCCGAGACCGCGTCCTCGAGCACCGGCACGAGCTGAGCGGGCGCGTCGACGAGCACGTCGGCCCCGGCGGCCTCGAGCTCCGCGCGCGAGCCGATGCCCCACAGGACCCCGACGGCGAGCAGCCCGTGCGCCCGGGCGCCCTCGACGTCGTGGCGGCGGTCGCCCACCATCGCGACGGGCGTCACGTCCGGGCCGAGCGCCGCGATCGCCTCTCCCATCGTCTCGGCCTTGCCCGCCGTGCCGGTCAGCTCGGGGCCGGCGACGGCCTCGAAGCGGTCCGAGAGGCCGATGGCGGCCAGGACCGGGACGGCGAAGTGCTTCGGCTTGGAGGTCGCGACGGCGAGGCGGATGCCCGACGCGCGCAGGGCGTCGAGCGCCTCCGGGATGCCCGGGAAGGTCGGCGTGCGGCGCAGGTCGTCGTCGTAGCGCTTGCGGTAAGTCGAGACGACGGCGTCCACGACGCGCGAGTCCGGATCGGCCTTGAGGATGTCCCCGAAGGCGACGCGCGTCGGCGGGCCGATGTAGCCCTCGAGCTCGGCGTCGGAGCGGGCGGCCACGCCGTGGGCCACCAGTGCGTGGTTCATGCCGTCGAGGATGGTGCGGCGCGAGTCCGCGAGGCAGCCGTCGAGGTCGAAGAGGACGGCGGCCGCGGACACGGTCAGTCGGCCAGCTCGGCGTCCTCGACGCCGTAGTGGGCGTAGACCGCGTCGAACTCGTCGTCGGTGAGGGCCTCCCCGGCCGGCGACGGGGCGCTCTCGACGAGGTCGGGGGCGAAGGCGACCGTGACGACCTCCTCGTCCGTGTCGATGTCGGCCTCGTCGATCGGCACGAGGACCGGGCCGGCGGCGGCGCTCACGAGCGCCAGGGCGGGGCGGTCCTCGCCCGTGTGCGCGTAGACCTCCTCGATCTCGCCGACCTCGGCGTCCGTGGCGATGAGGGTGGCGCCGCGCAGGGCGGCGAGCGTGTCGTCGTCCAGGCTCATGGGACGCGAGCCTAGGTGGTCCGTCAGGTGATCAGGCCGAGCCGCTGGGCGCGCTGCACGGCCTCGGCCCGATTGCGCACCTCGAGCTTGCGATAGAGGGTGCTCGTGTGCTCCTTGACGGTGTGCGGCGAGAGGAACAGGCGCTCGGCGATCTCGCGGTTGGTGGCCCCGTCGGCGACCAGCCCGAGCACCTCCAGCTCGCGCTCGGACAGCGGGTTGGCGGGGCCGTCGGCGGGGGCCGGCTCGAACACCGTCATCCCGAGGCCGACCATGCGGACCGCGCGGGCGACGTCGCCCGCGTCCCAGTCCTTGGACACGAAGCCGGACGCGCCTGCGGCCCGCGCCGCCTTCGCCGACAGCCGGCCCGCGCCCGAGATCAGCAGCACCCGCGTGATCGGCGACGCGGCCCGCAGGCGCTCGCACAGCTCGGCGCCCGACTCCTGGCCGAGGAACAGGTCCACCAGCGCGACCTGGGGCGAGTAGCGCCGCGCGAGCTGCTCGGCCTCCGCACCCGAGCGGGCGGAGAGGAAGCGCTCGACCCACGGCTGCTCGCCCAGCATCAGCCGGAAGCCCCAGTGGACGACGTCATGGTCGTCGACCACCATCACGCGCAGCTTGCGGTCGGCGGCCGGGGCGCTCATGGGGCCGGGGCGTCCTCGGTCGGGACGGTCAGCCGGACGCGCCAGCGGTGGTCGCCGTCGGGGCCGAACTCCACCACGCCCCCGTGCTCGAGCGCCTCGAAGGCCGCCAGCCGCAGGCCCATGCCGGCGCGGCGGACGGGCTGCTCGGCCACACCGTCGTTGCACACCTCGAGCACCACGGCGCCCTCCTCGGCGCGCAGCCGGACCTCGACGTGGGTCGGCTCGGCGTGCTTGGCGGCGTTGCGCACCGCCTCCCGCAGGACGGACTGCGCGACGGGCTCGACGTCGGGGGGCAGTTGCACGCGCTCACCCTCGGCGAGGCCGACGTCCAGCGGCGCGTGCGCACGGGCGAGGCGGCGGACCTCCTCCTGCACCGTCCGCACGGTCGGCGGCGCCGAGCGCGCGAGCGGGCGCTGCAGCGCCGCGCGCAACTCGCTCAGGGCCTTGGAGACCTCCTCGGCCGCGCGCTCGCGCTCGGGCTCGTCGAGCGGGCCGGGACGGGAGAGCGCCAGCGAGACGCCGAACAGCCGCTGCACCACGGCCTCGTGCAGGTCGCGCGCGAAGTCGAGCCGATCGGTGAGCCGCCGCGAGCGCTCGGACTCCCGCGCGGCGTTGCGGGCGCCCGCTGCGAGCGCCGCGACCTTGCCCAGCGACCACAGCGAGTGACGCTCCGCGTCGCTCAGGGGCCCGTGCGCGGCGTCCCGGTCGGCCACGATCACCCCGCGGCCGCGGCCGCCGGCGGTCATCGGGACGCAGACGACGAGGCCGTCCATCAGCAGGTGGTGGAACTCCTCCGGCAGCTCGGCCTCGACGCTCGAGGTGACCTCCACGACCGCGTCCTCCTCGAGCGCGCGGCGGGCGAGCGCGGCTTGACGCGTGGTCGGGTTGGCGCCGTCGAAGAGCTCGATCGCGATGTTGTGGGCGCCCATCGCGCGCACCTCCCGGCGGTCCTCGTCGTAGGCGAAGAAGACGGCGCGGCGCATCGCCCCGAGCTGGCAGGCCGCCTCGGCGATGCGCGAGTACAGCGTTCCCGGGCCGGAGTCGGCCTCCGACAGGACCTGCGCGAAGAGGTCGAGCGCCCCGAGGGGCATCGCGACGCGGCTGTCAGGGCGGGGGGCCATCAGGGGCATTAAACGCGAGCGCCCCGTCCGGAGACGAGGCGCTCAAGCGTTTGACGCGGGCACGGCCGCCTTGAGGTCCCTCCCCGTCGGCGCAAGCGCCAGGCGGCTCGGGCGGCGGACCTTCCACCTCGGTGGCCTCGCTCTTCACGACCGGGCCCTGCGTCGAGATGGATCCTGCAACAGCACCCCATGGCTGGCAAGGGCCCCGCACACGAAGATCGCGGAGTTTGCGGCAAACCGCACGAGAGTCCGCCGGTGACACGGCTGCGACACTGGGGGAACCGATGAGCAGCTCCGAGTGGCTTCGGCCACAGCCCTCCGAGGCCCCCGCCCCACCCCCGCCTTCGGCGCAGCCGCGACGCGAGCCGCCGCGCGGCGACGAGCCGGTGTGGAAGCGGGTGGGCGGCGCGGCCGCGGCGCTCGGCCTGCTGGTGCTGAAGTTCGGCAAGGTCGCGCTGATCGGGCTCAAGGGCGCGAAGTTCCTCACGACCTCGGCCTCCATGCTCGTGTCGGTCGCGGCGTACTCCCTCATCTGGGGCTGGCCGTTCGCCGCCGGCTTCGTCCTGCTGCTGTTCCTCCACGAGCTGGGCCACTTCATCCAGCTGCGCCGGGAGGGCGTGCAGCCCAGCGGCATGCTGTTCATCCCCTTCCTCGGCGCCGCCGTCGGCGCCCGGTCGCTCGGCGGCAGCGCGCTGGCCGAGGCGCGGGTCGGCCTCGCGGGGCCGGTGCTCGGGTCGCTGGCCGCCGCTGGCGTCGCGGTCGCCGCGTTCGCGCTGGACTCCGAGTTCCTCAAGGCGCTCGCGTTCACCGCGTTCTTCCTCAACCTCTTCAACCTGCTGCCGGTCGTCCCGCTCGACGGCGGCCGGGCGATGGCCGCGATGGCGCCGTGGATGTGGTTCGTCGGCCTGTTCGTGATGATCGGCCTGGTCTTCGTCCGCCCCAACCCGGTGCTGATCCTGTTCGCGCTCCTGGGCGCCTTCGAGGTCTACCGCCGCTGGAAGAGCCGCAAGAACGGCGAGGAGGGCAACGCCGCCTACTACCAGGTGTCGCCCCGCAACCGGCTGATCGTCGGTGCCGTCTACGTCGGGCTGATCGCCGCGCTGGCCGTGGGGATGGACCTCACCCACGTGGTGCGCGACTTCTCCGACGTCTAGCGCCGGCGCTCGGACATCTCGCGCTCGACGTCACGGCGCATGTCGCGCTCCTTGATCGTCTGGCGCTTGTCCCCGGCGTCCTTGCCCTTGGCGAGCGCGATCTCGACCTTCGCCTTGCCGTCGGAGAAGTAGATCCGCGTCGGGATGATGGTGAAGCCCTTCTCGCGCGCGTCGAGCTTGTCCAGCTGGGCGCGGTGGACGAGGAGCTTGCGCGGGCGCTCGGGCTCGTGGTTCTCCCGCGAGGCCGGGGCGTAGGGCGGGATGTGGACGTTGTGCAGCCACAGCTCGCCGTGGTCGATCGACGCGTAGCCGTCCTTGATCTGGGCCTTGCCGCCGCGCAGCGACTTGACCTCGGAGCCGGTCAGCATCATGCCCGCCTCGTACGTGTCGAGCAGGTGGTAGCGGAAGGCGGCCTGGCGGTTGGTCGCCACGTCGCCCGGCATCGCCTTCTTCTTGCCGCCCTTCGCCATGCCGGAGAGGCTAGACCGCGACCGGCACGAGGTCCACGCGCCCGCGCGGCACGTCGACCTTGGAGACCTGGACCGTCGCCGGGTCGCCGATCCGCAGCCGCCGGCCGCCGGAGGCCCCGACGAGCATGACCTCGAGCTCGTCGAGCTCCCACCACTCGCCGCGCAGCTTGCGCACCGGCAGCAGGCCGTCCAGCCCGTCGGCGAACGCGACGAACGCGCCCGCGCCGATGACGGACACGACCTCCCCCGGCCACTCCTGCTCCCAGCCGTCGCGGAACAGCCGCGCCTCGAGCAGGAAGGCCGCGGCGATGTCGTCGGCACGCCGCTCGATCGTCATCGCGTCACGTTCGCGGGCCGAGCACCAGGAGCCGAGCTCGTCGAGCGCGCCGCGGTCCGGCGTCTCCTCCCCCGCCCCGATCGCCGCGAGCAGCGAGCGGTGGCAGACGAGGTCCGGGTAGCGCCGGATCGGCGAGGTGAAGTGGCAGTAGCGGGCGGAGCGCAGACCGGCGTGACCGACGTTCTTCGGGGCGTAGTAGGCCTGCTTGAGCGCCCGCAGCACCAGCGTGGTCCAGCCCTGGCGCCCGTGGCCCGTCGCGGTCGCGTGCGCGGCCACCAGTCGGGAGATCTCCCCGATGACCTCCGCCGCCTGCTCGCGCGAGAGGGTGTCCGAGACGGCCGGGGTGGGGACCCCGAGCGCGGCGAGCTGCTGCACGAGGCGCACCACGCGCGCGCCGTCGGGGTTCTCGTGGACGCGGTAGAGCGCCGGCAGCTTGCGGTCCTCGAGCAGGCCGGCGACCGCCTCGTTGGCCGCGATCATCAGGTGCTCGATCAGCGCGTGGGACTCCGTCGCGCTCTCGCGCTCCATCCGCACGACGTGGCCGCCGTCGTCGAACCCGAACTGCGGCTCCGACGTGGAGACCTCAAGCGCCCCCTGCGCCGCCCGCCGGTCGGCCAGCGCGCGGGCGACGGCCCGGGCGGCCTCCAGGGGCGCGGCCCACGGCGCCTGCGCGCGTTCGATGCCGGCGAACACGCGATCGACCTGCGGGTAGTCCAGCCGCGCGTCGGAGCGGATGCGCGTGCGGTGGAAGGCGCGGCGGCGCACCCGGTCGCCCTCGAAGGTCAGCTCGACCGTGACCGCGAGCCGGTCCTCCCCCGGCTTGAGCGAGCAGGCGCCGTTGGAGAGCCCCTCGGGCAGCATCGGCTCGACGGTCCCCGGGACGTAGACGGAGGTCGCACGACGGTGCGCCTCGCGGTCGACGACGGAGCCGGCCGGCACGTGCGCCGCCACGTCGGCGATGTGGACCCAGATCGTCGTGGTGCCGTCGTCGTGGCGCTCGGCGGAGATCGCGTCGTCGAAGTCCTTGGCCGTCGGCGGGTCGATGGTGAAGGTCGCCAGCGCGGTGAGGTCCAGGCGCGACGCGGAGAAGGGGTCGGGCGGGGACTCGGCCGCCGCCCGCGCCGCCCGGTCCACGGCCGGGTCGAAGCGCCGCCGCATCCCGCGCGCGAGCAGGTGGGCCTCGACGACGTCGCGCGCGACGTCGGGCCGCCCGATCCGGCGCAGGATGCGCCCGCGGCCGCTGCCGCCGCGCTTGCCCGGCCCCACGAGGACGAGGTCGCCGAGCCGGGCGCGGTCATGGCGCTCGACGTCGATCGCCCGTCCGCGCTCGAAGAACGGGGCGGCGGCCAGGAAGCGGCCGCGCTTGGCGAGCACGCCGACCACAGCCTCCGCCGGCGGGGCCGGCGGGCGCTGGCGGGCCACCTACGGGGCCTTGCCCGCGAGCGCCGTGAGGGCGGCGTCGAGGCCCTCGTCCTTCGGCGTGGCCGGCTTGTCGACCGCCTTGATCTCCGGCGTGATCCCGCCCGGCTTGCCGTCGCGCGGACCGAGGTTGCGGCCCTTGGGGGTGAAGTACTCGCCGACGGTGATGTCCAGCGCGCCGCCGTTGGGCAGCGACTCGACCTCCTGGAAGACGCCCTTGCCGAACGTGCGCGTGCCGACGACCGTCGCGCGGCCGCGGTCCTGCAGCGCGCCCGTGACGATCTCGGACGCCGACGCGGTGCCGCCGTCGACGAGCACGACGACCGGGACGTCCTTGGCGATCGCGTCGCCCTCGGCCTCGAACCGGCGCTCGGGCCGGTTGCGGCCCTTCGTGGAGACCACGACCCCGTCCTGGAGGAACACCGAGGCGACGTTGACGCCCTCGTCGAGCAGGCCGCCGCCGTTGCCGCGCAGGTCGAGGACGATCCCCTCCACCCCGGCCTTGAGCAGCTTGCGGGTGCGGGTGGAGACGGCGCGACCGGCCCCGGCGCGGAACTGGTCGAGCTTGACGTAGCCGTAGCGCTCGCCCTCGTGGTCGACGATCCGCGACGAGGTGATCGGGACCGAGACGGCTTCGCGCTGCATCGTGCGCTTGAACGTCCTGCCCTTGCGCCGGAGGGTGAGCCGCACCTCCGTCCCGGCCTTGCCCTTGATGCGCGCGGTCGACTCGGCGGAGCGCTTGCCCTTCAGCGACATGCCGCCGACCCCGACGATCTGGTCGCCCGGCCGCAGACCGGCGCGCGCCGCCGGCCCGCCCTCGTAGACGGTGACGATCGCGAGCCCCGCCGGGATCTCGTCGACCATCAGGCCGACGCCCTCGAAGCGCTCGACCCGCGTGAGGTCGTTGGCGTCCTTCAGGCGCGGGGTCAGGTAGTGGGAGAAGCGGTCGTCGAGGGAGTCCACGACCGCGGTCAGCGCCACGTCGAGGAGCTTGTCCTCAGACGGCTTCTTGTAGTAGTCGGCGTCGATCTTGTCGAGCACCTGCTCGAAGACCTGGCCGCGCGAGTCGCCGACGAGGGTGTCGCGCACCGGGTCGGGGAGCACCGCGGGGTGCCCGCCGAGCGCGATCCCGCCCACGAGCGCGACCAGGACGGCCAGGAGCACGAGGGCGCGACGCACCGTGGCAACGGTAGGGATCCGCGTGTCAGCGGAGCGTCAGCTTCGGCCCCCGGGCGCGTCGGGTCCCGGGGCATTACGATGTCCTGCCCTCCCCGGGACGGTTCTTCACGATGGGCGATCCCACCGGCTTCCTCGACATCCACCGCGTTCCCATGCCCGAGCGCGATCCGGCCGAGCGTGTCCGCGACTCGAGCGAGATCTACGGCGTGCTGGCGGAGGACGAGCTCAAGCGCCAGGGCGCCCGCTGCATGGACTGCGGCGTGCCGTTCTGCCACGACGGCTGTCCGCTCGGCAACCTGATCCCGGACTGGAACGACCTCGTCTACCGCGGCAACTGGCGCGAGGCGATCGACCAGCTGCACGCGACGAACAACTTCCCGGAGTTCACGGGCCTGATCTGCCCCGCCCCGTGCGAATCCGCCTGCGTGCTGGCGATCAACGACGACCCCGTGATGATCAAGCAGGTCGAGTACGCGATCATCCACCGCGCCTTCGAGGAGGGCTGGGTCGTCCCCGTGCTCCCCGAGACCCGCAGCGGCCGGCGCGTCGCCGTGATCGGCTCGGGCCCGGCCGGCCTGGCCGCCGCCCAGCAGCTCAACCACGCCGGCCATCGCGTCGTCGTGTTCGAGCGCGACGAGGGCCCCGGCGGCCTGCTGCGCTTCGGCGTCCCCGACGCCAAGCTCGAGAAGTGGATGATCGATCGCCGCGTCGCGGTCCTCGAGCAGGAGGAGATCGAGTTCCGCTACGGCGTCGACGTCGGCCGTGACGTCACCGTCGCCGACCTGCGCGCCGAGTTCGACGCCATCGTCGTCGCCACCGGCTCGCGTGTCCCGCGCGGGGTCTCGATCCCCGGCAACGAGCTCGCCGGCGTCCACACCGCGATGGACTACCTCTACCAGCGCAACCGCGCGGTCGCCCGCGCCGAGGGCCGCCCGGCGCCCGAGGTGCCGGAGGCGGAGGTCATCTCCGCCGCGGGCAAGCACGTGATCGTGATCGGCGGCGGCGACACGGGCATGGACTGCATCTCCTCCGCCAACCGCGAGGGCGCGGCGTCGGTGACGATCCACGACGTCTACCCGGAGCTGCCGGCCTCGGGCCGCTACCCCGACTCGCCGTGGCCGCTGCAGCCGCGCCGGACCGAGACGACCTACGCGCTCGACGAGGGCGGCGAGCGGGTGTTCGGCTCCGAGATCATCCGCCTCGTCGGCGAGGACGGCCGTGTCGTGGCCGCCGAGGGCCGGCGCGTCGAGGGCACCTCCTCGCGCGACCTCAAGCACGTCCCCGGCTCGGAGTTCACCACCCCGGCCGAGCTCGTGCTGGTGGCGATCGGCTTCACCCATCCCGAGCACGAGGGCCTCCTCGCCGCGCTCGGCGTCGCGCTGGATCAGCGCGGCAACGTGAAGGCCAACGCCGCCTACGTCTCCAGCGTCGAAGGCGTGTTCGCGTGCGGCGACGCCCGCGTCGGGGCCTCCCTGGTGGTCACGGCGATCGCCGAGGGCCGGCGCTGCGCCCGGGCGGTGGACCGCTTCCTCGCGGCCCAGCCCGCGGCGGCCGCCGCCTAGCGGCGCGCCGCCCTCCGGGCTCAGACCCGGAGGAAGCGGCGGAGGCTGAGGCCGGAGCCGACGGCGGAGACGCCGATCCCGATCAGCAGCAGGACGCCGACGAGGACGCCGAAGTTGATCGTGTCCGGGGCCGCGATGAGGGCGAAGTCCGCCGCCAGCGGGTCCACCAGCGCGACCTTGACCACGGCGAGCAGGAGGATCGCGACGAGCCCGCCGAGGGCGCCCATCATCACGCCCTCGAGCACGAACGGCCAGCGGATGAACCAGTCGGTCGCGCCGACGAGCTTCATGACCTCGATCTCCCGGCGGCGCGAGAACAGCGACAGCCGGATCGTGTTGGCGATCAGCAGGATCGATGCGAGCACGAGCAGGATGGCCAGGCCGGCGGTCGTGAGCTTCACGATCCGGGTGGCGGTGAGGATCTTGTTCGTGTCGTCCTCGCGGTTTCGCACCTCGTCGATCGCGTTGTCGATCGGGGCGCGGCCGCCCGACGGGCCCGCCGGGGTGATCGCGTCGCGCACCTTCGCGATGTCGTCGGGCGACGTCGGCGTGATCCGGTAGGTGTCGGGAAGCGGGTTGGAGCCGAGGAGCTGGTAGGCGTCGGCGAAGCGCTTCTTCTGCGTCTTGAGCGCCTGCTCCTTGGAGATGTACTGGACCCGCTTGACGTGCGGCAGGCCCGCGAGCATGCCGCCGACGCGCTTGACGTCCGCCGGCTTGGCGTCGGACTTGAGGTAGACGTCGGCGATCACGCGGCCGCGCACGTCGTTGGCCGCACCCGTGGTGGCCTGCACCATCGGGATGAAGACGCCGAGCACGAGCACCGTGACCAGCACGGTGGCCATCGCGGCGAAGGACGGGACGGCGTTGCGCTTGAGGGAGCGCAGCGACTCCCGCATGAAGAACCCGATGCGCATCTACTGGCCCTCGCCCCAGAGGCGGCGGCGCTGCGGCTCGGTGCGGCCGAACTGCTCGTGCACGTCCGTGCGCAGCATCGCGGCCATCTCCCCCGTGGTGTTGTAGCCGGCGCGGCGCTCGTCGCGGACGACCTTGCCGTCGGCCAGCTCGATCACGCGGCGGCGCATCTTGTCGACCATCTGGTGGTCGTGGGTGACGACGACGACGGTCGTGCCGGTCTGGTTGATCCGGTACAGCAGCTGCATGATCCCGATCGACGTCTCGGGATCGAGGTTGCCCGTCGGCTCGTCCGCGATCAGCAGCGGCGGGTGGTTGACGAACGCGCGCGCCACCGACACGCGCTGCTGCTCGCCACCGGAGAGCTGGTCGGGGTAGTTGTGCAGCTTCAGCGACAGGCCCGTCAGGCGCAGGATGTCCGGCACCTTGTCGCGGACGTCGCGGCGGGTGCCGCCCGTCACCTGCAGCGCGTAGGCGACGTTGTCGGCCACGGTGCGGTTGGGCAGCAGCTTGAAGTCCTGGTGGACCATGCCGATGTTGCGGCGGTAGTAGGGGACCTTCTTGCGCGAGATCTCCGACAGGTCGCGGCCGGCGACCCGCACGGTGCCCGACGTGGCGTCGAGCTCCTTGATCAGCAGGCGCATCATCGTCGACTTGCCGGAGCCGGAGGCGCCGACGACGAAGACGAACTCGCCCGGGTGGATCGCGAAGGTCGCGCCCTTGAGGCCGAAGTCGCCGGAGTCGTAGCGCTTCACGACGTCCTGGAAGTCGATCACGGCGCCGACGGCCGAGGGCCGTTGCGCTGCCGGCCCCGCGGGGCGGGACTCGAGGGGCGCCTGCCGGGGGCGGCGCTGGCGGAGGTGTCGCTCGGTTGCGGCCATGCGACGGCGCACGCTAGACCGGGGTCGCGAGAACCCCGGCAAGACCTCGTGCATGCACAGCGCCTTGCAGGCAGGAGGTATCTTCGCCCCATGCTGGTCACCGCCTCCGAGCCGTTCTCCAACGGCCTGCAAGTCACCCGTCTCGCGCTCCCCGGCACGCGGGCGGTCACCGTCCTCGTGGCCTTCGACGCGGGGGCCCGCACCGAGCGCCCGGAGGAGAACGGGATGGCCCACTTCCTCGAGCACCTCGTGTTCAAGGGCGGCGAGATCTACGACGACTACCGCAAGGTCAACGAGACCGCCGAGCGCCTCGGCGCGGTGCTGAACGCCTACACCTCCCACGACCTCGTCGCGTTCCACATCACGTCGCGGGCGGAGGTCGTCGGCGAGGCGATCGACCTCCTCACCGACTTCGTCGGGCGCCCGAAGATCGACGCGGACGAGCTCGACCGCGAGCGCGGCGTCGTGATCCAGGAGATCGCCCGCGCGCAGGACCAGCCGTCGATGCTCGCGGAGTACCTCATCGACCGCGCCGCCTTCGGCGATCACCCGCTCGGCCGGCCCGTGCTCGGGCCGGAGGAGCACCTGCGCACCTTCTCCCGGGACGCGATCGTGGCCTTCCGGGAGCGCCAGTGGGCCGGCGCGCGCGGCGGGGCGTTCCTCGTCGGCAACCTCGACCACGTGCCGGACGCGGGGGAGCTCGCGGAGCGGTTCGGCCGCTTCCCCACCCTCGACCCCAACGGGGCGGCCGAGCCCGCCCCCGCGCTGGAGCCGAAGGTCATGGTCGAGGAGCGCGACTCCAAGCAGTCGCACCTGCGCATGAGCTACCGGCCGCAGGTCGACGTGCGCTCCTGGCCCGAGAAGGCGGCGCTGAGCGTCTACTCGACCCTGCTCGGCGGCTCGATGGGCTCGCGCCTGTTCGACGAGATCCGCGAGCAGCGCGGCCTCGCCTACTCCGTGCACTCGCTCGTGCACGCGTTCGCGGACGTCGGGATCCTGCAGCTGTCCGCCGGGCTGGACTCCTCCAAGTGCCTCGAGGCCTACGCCCGGATGCGCGAGATCGTCACGGAGCTGCGCGACGACGGCCCGACGGAGGCCGAGTTCGAGCGGGCCCGCGCCTACTCGGCCGGGCGCCTCGTCCTGGCGTTCGAGAACTCCAACGCCGTCGCGCGCCACGCGGCCACCCAGTCGATCGTGTTCGGCAACGACGTCGACCCCGACGCGGCCGTGGCGGCGATCGACGCCGTCACGTTCGACGAGGTGGCGGCGATGGCCCGCGCGGTGCCCGACGAGCTGGCCGTCGCCTGCGTCGGCCCACACACAGCCGACGAGTTCGCCCTGTGATCCTGGTCGCCGGGGAGGCGCTGGTCGACCTCGTCCCCGACGACGAGGGCCGGCTGGTGCCCCACCCCGGCGGCGGGCCCTTCAACGCGGCCCGCACCATGGCCCGGCTGGGGGCGCCGGCGGCGCTGCTCACCCGCCTGTCGACGGACGCGTTCGGGGCGACGCTGCGGGCCGCGCTCGACGCGGACGGCGTCCTCCCCGACGCCCTCGTGGCCACGGACGACCCGACGACGCTCGCGCTCGTGGAGGGGGCGGACGGCCAGGCGGCGTACCGCTTCTACTCGGCGCAGACGGCGGCCGCGGGCCTGACCGCCGACGTCGCGCTGGCGGCGGTGCCGTCGGGCACCGGCGCGCTGCACGTGGGGACGCTGGGGCTCGTGTTCGAGCCGCTGGCGACCGCGGTCGAGGCGGTCGTCGCGGGCTTCGAAGGGCCGGGGATCGTGTTCTGCGATCCGAACTGCCGGCCCGCCGCGATCAGGGACGAGGACGCCTACCGCGCCCGCCTCGCTCGGGTCCTCGGCCACTGCCACGTCGTCAAGGCCTCCGACGACGACCTCGCGTGGCTCTCCCCCGGCGCCGACCCGGTGGACGCCGCGCGGGTGCTGCTGGAGCGCGGGCCGACGGTGGTGCTGGTGACCCGCGGCGCCGCGGGCGCGACGATCGTCACGGCCGCCGGCAGCGAGGACGTCGCCGCCCCGCAGGTCGACGTGGTGGACGCGATCGGGGCCGGCGACGCGTTCGGCGGCGGCTTCCTCGCCTGGCTGCACCGTGACGGCCACGGACGGGAGGCGCTCGCCGATCCGGCCCTCGTGCGCGCCGCGACGGACTACGGGGTGCGGGTGGCCGCGCGCACGTGCGAGCGCGCCGGGGCCACGCCGCCCACCCGCGCGGAGTTGCCGGCGTAGCCGCCAGGCGCGATGATCCGCCTGTGACGGACGCGGCCCTCGACCGCCGGGAGCTCGATCGCTACGTGCGACGGGTGCTGGACCGCTGGCCCGTCGAGCGGGCGCTGTTGGCCGGCGCGCGCGTGGACGACCTCGCGGGGGCGCCGGAGCAGCGCGAGCGCGGCCCCGAGTACGTCGTCGTGTTCGTCTCGGAGCACTTCGACGGGGTGCCGTGGCTCGAGCGCGTCCACCAGACCGCCTCGCTGTGGGACGCCTACGCGATGGGCGACCGCGCGCAGGTCCACGCCTACACCCCGGCGGAGTTCGAGCGCCGGGCCGACCAGCTGCCCGTCCTGCGCGCGGCGCTCGACCACGGCCTGGACCTCCTGCCCACTCCCGCCTGAGCGGCGAGGACCCGCGGCGGGAGCGTCGACCTCGTCGGCTGAGCCCTAGTTGAGGCGCTCGATCAGCATGGCCTCGCCCTGGCCCTGGGCGACGCACATGGTCTCGAGGCCGATGGTCCCGCCGAGCGTCTCGAGGTCGTTGAGGAGCGTGGTCATGATGCGCACCCCGGTCATCCCGAAGGGATGGCCGAGGGCGATCGCGCCGCCGTGGGGGTTGAGCTTGTCCATGTCGAAGCCGACCTCGTCGGCGATCGGCAGGACCTGGGCCGCGAAGGCCTCGTTGAGCTCGTAGACGTCGACGTCGGCGATCGTCATGCCGGCCCGGTCGAGCGCCTTCTTGACCGCGCCGATCGGGGCCACGCCCATGTACTCGGGCTCGTTGCCCCAGGTGGCGGCGGTGATGATGCGGGCGCGCGGCTTGAGGCCGAGCTCGGCGGCCTTGTCCTCGCTCATGATCAGCGAGGCGGCGGCGCCGTCGTTGAGCGGGCAGGCGTTGCCGGCCGTGACGGTGCCGTTCTCGCGGAACGCCGGCTTCAGCGACGCGAGCTTCTCGTAGGTCGAGGACGCGCGCGGGCCGTCGTCGGTGGACACGACGGTGCCGTCGGCGAGCGTGACGGGGACGATCTCGCGGTCGAAGACGCCCGCCTCCTGCGCGGCGACGGCGCGCTCCTGCGAGCGCTGCGCGTAGCGGTCCTGGTCCTCGCGCGAGACGCCGTAGTGCTCCGCGACGTTCTCGGCCGTCTCGCCCATCGCGATGTAGACGTCCGGCTGGCCGGGCTCGGCGCCCTGCAGCGCCTCGTGCTGGTCCTGCGGGCGGGCGGCCTCGGCCGCCTCGTTGAAGCGCGAGACGAACTCCACCCCGCCGGCGACGTAGACGTCACCCTGGCCGGCGGCGATCTTGGACGCCGCGACGTTGATCGCGTCCAGCCCGGAGGCGCAGTAGCGCGACACCGTCAGGCCGTTGGTGGTCTGGCCGAGCTTGCCCGACAGCATCACGGCGATGCGGGCGATGTTGTTGGCCTGCAGGCCCTGGGGCATGCCGCAGCCGGCGACGAGCTCCTCGACCGTGGCCGGATCGACGTCCGGGTTGCGCTCGAGGAGCTGGTCGACGATGAAGGCGAGGGTCTCGTCGGGCCGCTCTCCCGCGAGCGATCCCTTGAAGGCGCGGCCGACCGGGGTGCGGACGGCATCGACGATGACGGCGTTGGGCATGCCGTCAAGACTAGTGGGAAACGGTGATGTTCCCCGCCGCTACGAGATGGCGACCATCCGCTCGATCGGCACCCGGGCGCGCTCGGCGATGACCGGGTCGACCTTCACGACCGGGTCCAGGTCGCGCAGGGCGTCGCGCAGCTTCGGGAGCGTGATCATCTTCATGAACTGGCACACCGCGGTGCGGTTGGCCGGGACGAAGGTGACGTCCGGCGCCGCCATCTGGAGCGGATGGAGCATCCCCGTCTCCGTCGCGACGATGGCGGTGGAGCCCGGCGCGGCGTTCTGCGCGTAGGCCAGCATCCCGCCCGTGGAGAGCAGGTGGACGCCTTCGGACTCGACGTCGCCGGCGGCGACGTACTCCATCACGGAGGTGGAGCAGCCGCACTCGGGGTGGATGAGGAAGTCCGCGCCGGGGTGCTCGCCGCGCGTGGCGGCGATGTCGGACGGGCGGATGCCGGCGTGCACGTGGCACTCGCCGTCCCAGACGTGCATCGGGCGCCCGACCTGCTTCTCCACGTAGGCGCCGAGGAACATGTCCGGGCCGAAGAGGATCTCGGTGTCGGCGCCGTGCTCGCGGTAGATGTGCTCGACGACCTGGACGGCGTTGGCCGACGTGCAGCAGTAGTCGGTCTCGGCCTTGACCTCGGCGGTCGTGTTGACGTACATCACGACGATCGCGCCCGGGTGCCTGGCCTTCCACTCGCGCAGCTGCGCGGCGGTGATGGAGTCGGCCAGCGAGCAGCCGGCGTCGAGGTCGGGCAGCAGCACGGTCTTCTCCGGCGAGAGGATCGAGGCGGTCTCGGCCATGAAGTGCACGCCGCAGAACGCGATCACGTCGGCGTCGGCGGCCGCCGCGCGCTGGGAGAGGCCGAGCGAGTCCCCCACGTAGTCGGCCACGCCCTGGATCTCGGGCAGCTCGTAGTTGTGGGCCAGGATCACGGCGTTGCGCTCGGCGGCGAGGCTGCGGACCTCGTCGGCGAGGGCGATGGTGTTCTCGAGCGCGAGGAGCGTCATGAGGGCAGTGCCTCCAGGGAGAGGGAGAGGTCCAGCGCGGGCGCGGAATGCGTGAGCCACCCGATCGAGACGAAGTCTAGCCCCTTTATGGTCGCATAGACCACAACTGTCTCGGGCGTGATCCCCCCGGAGGCCTCGAGCTCCGCCCGGCCGCCGACCTGCGCCACCGCGGCGGCGACCTGCGCCGGGGTCATGTTGTCCAGCAGCAGGCGGTCCGCGCCGCCGGCGAGGGCGGCGTCGATCTCGGCCGCATCGCGCACCTCCGTGGTGACCTGCAGATCCGGGCGGGCCGTCTTGGCCGCGCGCGTGGCGCGCTCCACCCCGCCGCCGAGCGCCGAGTGGTTCTCCTTGACCATGATCGCGTCGAAGAGGCCGCCGCGGTGGTTGGTCGCCCCGCCGAGCGCGACGGCCTGCTTCTCGAGCTGCCGCATGCCGGGGGTCGTCTTGCGCGTGTCCAGGATCGTGGCGGTGCCGCCGGCCTCGCGGACCGCCCGGACGACCTGCGCGGTCGTGGTGGCCACGCCCGAGAGCCGCTGCATGAGGTTCAGCGCCGTCCGCTCCGCGGTCAGGAGCGCGCGCGCCTGCCCCTCCACGCGCAGCGCGACGGTCCCCGGCCCGCTCCACGTGCCCTCCTGCCCCGAGGTGACCTCGCACCCGGGGTCCAGCCGGCGGAAGACGGCGATCCCGGCCTCGATCCCGGCGAGCACGCCGGGGGCCTTCTGGGTGACGGTCGCGACCGCGCGCGCGTCGGCGTCGATGGTGGCGGCGACGGTCGCGTCGCCGTCCCCGACGTCCTCGGCGAGGGCGCGTTCGACGAGGTCGAGCAGGACGGATCCGGAGGCGGGCATCAGCGCCGAGGCTATGGCTCAGGCGACGACGTGCAGCGTGGCGAACGTCGGGTCCGATGCGCCGTGCAGTCGCGCGCCGGCGGCGACGAGCTCGCGCAGGTAGGCCACGACCTCGGCGGTGACCCGCTCACCCGGCAGCAGGGCCGGGATGCCCGGCGGGTAGCCGGCGATCGACTCGGCCGAGACCCGGCCCACCGCATCGTCGACGGCGACGGCCTCCGACGCTCCCAGGAACGCCTCGCGCGGGGTCATCGCGACCTCGTTGTGCAGGGCCTGGATCGCGCGCGTCAGGGCGGCGGACTCGCCGGGGCGCTGGATGCGCTCCACGGTCTGCGCCAGGTCGTGGGAGAAGCGGTCGAGGTCCTCCGTCGGTTGCGCGATGCCGAGGACGAGGACGAACGTCGCGTGGGTGGCGAGCTCGACCTGGACGTCGTTGACGCTGCGCAGCGACGCGGCGACCTCGTAGCCGGTGCGCCCGGTCCCCCGCACGTCGACGACGACGCGCAGCGGGTCCCACGCGGCGACGCCGGGCCGGCCGACGAGCCCCTCGCCGACGACCGCCACGCCGTCGATGGCGTCGATCTCGGCGTGGAGCTTGCGCACGGCGGTCAGCGTGCGGCTGAGCAGCGCCTCGCCGTGGACGGCGAGCTGGCGCCGCGCAGCGTCCAGGGACGCCATCAGCAGCGCGCTCGGCGAGGTGGTGCGGGTGAGGCGGACCGAGCGGGCGAGGCGCTCCGGGTCGATCCGGCCGGTCGGGGCGACGTGGAGCATCGCCGACTGGGTGAGCGACCCGACGATCTTGTGCGTCGAGGTCAGCGCCGCGTCCGCGCCGACCTGCAGCGCGCTCGGCGGCACGCCGGGGTGGAAGCCGAAGTGCGGGCCCCACGACTGGTCGACGACGAGCGGGACGCCGCGCGCGTGGCAGACGGCGGCGAGCGCCTCGACGTCGGCTGCGAGCCCGTAGTAGGTCGGGGAGACGAGCATCGCCGCCGTCGCGCCGGGGGTCTGCTCCAGCGCCGCCTCGAGCGCCTCGGGCGTGACGCCGTGCGCCATGCCGAGCTCCTCCTCGTAGGTCGGCGCGACGAACGTCGGGACGCCCCCGGAGAGGACGAGGCCGTCGACGGCGGAGCCGTGCGCGTTGCGCTGCAGCACCACGGGCGCGCCGAGTGGTGCGAGCGCCAGGCACAGCGCGTGGTTGCCCTGGGTCGCCCCGTTGGTGAGGAAGAACGTGCGCACGGCGCCGTGCGCCTCGGCGGCGAGGTGCTCGGCGAGCTCGTACGGCGTCGGCTTGGGCCCGAGGTCGATCCCCTCGATGTCCTGCGGGACGTCGAGCTGCAGCGCCTGCCAGCCGATCGCGGCGCGCAGGCCGGGGTCGGCGCCCGCCCCGCCCTTGTGGCCGGGGACGTGGAAGCGGGTGGATCCGCGGAAGCCGTGGGCGACCAGCGCGTCGAGGTAGGGGGCGGTGGGCTGCTCGCTCACCGCGCGCACCTTACGTGCCCGCGGCTTGGAGGAGGTAGGCGCGCACGAAGCCGTCCAGATCGCCGTCGAGGACCTTCGACGCGTCGCCCTGCTCGTAGTCGGTGCGGTGGTCCTTGACCATCGTGTACGGGTTGAGCACGTAGGAGCGGATCTGGGAGCCCCAGCCGACGTCCATCGCCTCGCCGCGCTCCTTCGCGATCTCCTCGCGGCGCTCGCGCTCGGCCTTCTCCACGAGCTTGGAGGTCAGCATCTTCATCGCGGTCAGCCGGTTGGCGGTCTGCGAGCGCTCGTTCTGGCACTGCACGACGATCCCGGAGGGGCGGTGGGTGATCCGCACGGCCGAGTCGGTCTTGTTGACGTGCTGGCCACCGGCGCCGGACGCGCGGTAGGTGTCGACCTGCAGGTCGTCCGCGTTGATCTCGATCTCGCCCGCCTCCTCCACGACGGGGGCGACCTCGACACCGGCGAACGCCGTCTGACGACGCCCCTGCGCGTCGAACGGCGAGATCCGCACGAGTCGGTGGACACCCTTCTCGGCGCCGTAGAGGCCGTAGGCGTTCTCGCCCGAGACCTGGAACGTGGCCGACTTGATGCCCGCCTCGTCCCCCGGGCTCGCCTCCAGCAGCTCGACCTTGAAGCCGCGGCTCTCGGCCCAGCGGCTCTCCATCCGCAGGACCATCTCCGCCCAGTCCTGGGCGTCGGTGCCGCCCGCGCCGGCGTTGACGGTCACGAGCGCGTCGCCCGCGTCGTAGCGGCCGGAGAACAGGCGCTCGAGCTCGAGCTCCTCCAGGCGCGCCTCGATCGAGTCGAGCGTCTCCTCGAGCTCCGTCGCGAGCTCCTCGTCCTCGCCCGCCATCGCGACGAGGTCATCGAGGTCGGCGGCGTCGGCCTGCAGGCCGGTGAACGTCTCGAGGCGGCGGGAGACGCGCGAGTGCTCCGCGCTGACCTTCGCCGCGCCGTCGGGGTCGTCCCAGAAGCCGGGCTCGCCCATCTGGGCCTCGAGCTCGTCGGCCGTCGCCTGCAGCGCGGCGGGCTCGAGGTAGGCGGCGAGCTGCTCGAGCTGCGCGCGGATGGTGGTGATCCGCTGCGGAGTCGGGACGGACGACGAGGCGGCTGCCATGGGGCTCATCGTACGACGACGAGCCGAGCAGCCGCCCCGTGGAGGATTCGTCCGCTCCGGGGGGTCCTGGGGGGAGGAAGCGTGGTGCTAGGCGGCGTGGCCGAGCCGCATGCGGCTGAACGTCGCGGCGGTCGCGGCGCGGTCGGCGATGCGCAGCTGCTTGGCGCGGATGCGCAGCACGGCCGTCATGTCGGCGGTGGCGGTGAACGGGTCGGCGACCGTGCGGCCGTCGGCGATGCCCACGGCGGCGACGGGGCGGCCGTCGCGCTCGGCCAGGAGGACCTCGCCCCGGGGGACGGGGCGGGAGTCGAGGGCGGCCAGGCGCAGCACGAGGGACTCGTCTGCCTCCCGGGCGGGTCGGATGGTGATGGAGGGGGAGGTCATGGTGCACATGATGACTGACGCAACCATCCAGTCCCAGTCGACCTTCTTGGGTTTTTCCATAAGCTCAGCTGATGCTCGACCTGCGCCGTCTCCGCCTCCTGCGTGAGCTGCGCGACCGTGGGACCATCGCGGCCGTCGCCGACGCGCTCAACTACACGCCGTCCGCCGTCTCCCAGCAGCTGGCCCAGCTGGAGAAGGAGGCGGGCGTGCCGCTGCTGGACCGCGTCGGCCGTGGCGTCAAGCTCACGGACGCCGCGCATCGCCTCGCCGACCACACGGAGTCGGTGATCATGCGGCTCGAGAGCGCGGAGGCCGAGCTGCAGGCCTCCGCCGGCGAGGTGCGTGGCCGCGTGCTCGCCGCGGCGTTCCAGACCGTGGCCCGCTCCCTGCTGCTGCCGGTGCTGCGGTCGCTGCGCGAGGCGCACCCGCGCCTGCGCGTGGAGCTCGACGAGATGGAGTCCGAGGAGGCGCTCCCGCTCCTGCGCGGCGGCGAGATCGACCTCGCGATCGTGGAGGAGTACCCGCGGGCGCCGCGGGCGATCGACGCGGCCTTCGAGCGCCTCGAGATCGCCGTGGACCGCATCGTCCTCGCGCTCCCGGAGGGCCATCCGGCGGCGGAGAGCGGCGAGCCGGTGCGGTTGCGCTCCCTTGCCGGGGAGGCGTGGGCCACGACGCAGCCCGGCACGCTGTTCCGTGACGTGTTCGTGCAGACCTGTCGCTCGCGCGGCGGCTTCGAGCCGCGGGTGCGCCACCGCGCCAACGACGTCCAGCTGCTGCTGCAGCTCGTGGCGAACCGGCAGGCGGTGGCGATGGTCCCCGCACTCAGCCAGCCCCAGGCGGTCGAGGGCGTCGTGGTGCGCCCGCTGGCGGGCGGCTCGCTCGCCCGGTCCCTGCTCGTGATCGCCCGCCAGGGCGCGGCGCAGCGGCCCGCGGTGGTGGCGGTCGTGGACGCCCTGCGCGAGCAGGCCGCCGCGATCGGCCTCGAGCCCCCCGCGTGACGAAACCGCAACGCCCCTTCCCGAACCGCGCGGGGTCCCGCAACGTGGCCGAGGATGCCCGCCACCGCCACCGCCACCGCCACCCGCCGTCCCGCCGCCGCCTCCGCCCCGCGAGAACCGAATTGCCCGGCTGTCAGCCGGCGAAATCGGTTCTCGCGAGATCGGGGCCTGGGCTGAGCGCCACTACGGGCTCATCTCGCGGCGCAAGCTCCTCGCGCTGGGCCTCTCCGCGGACCAGATCGACTGGCGCATCGCGGACGGGCAGCTGCGCCCGGCGAGCCGGGGGGTCTTCTTCGTCGGCCACCGCTCCGGCGTCCCCGGGCAGCGCGAGGCGCTGGCGCTCGCCGCCGCCGGCCCGGGGGCCCAGCTGAGCGGGCCGAGCGCGGCGAGCTGGCGGGGGATGACCGAGCCGTGGCGCGGGCCGATCCACCTGATCGTGCCCGCCGCGCGGGGCCGCAGCCCCGCCGGGGTGGTCCGGCACGTCGACCGTCTCGACGCGGCGGACCGCGGCGTGGTCCGCGGCCTCGCGTGCGTGACGCCCGCGCGCGCGGCGATGGACCTCCCGCCCGCGCATCTGCGCCAGGCGCTGCAGTGGCTGCTGCGCAACGCGGTCGCGATCGAGGCGCTGGTCGAGCGCATGCGCGGGCGCCGCGGGGCGAAGGCCTTCCGCGCCGAGGTGGCCCAGCTCGTCCCCCAGCTCGCCCACACCATGAGCGAGCTGGAGGCGCGGTTCGTCCGGCTCTGCCGTCGCCACGGCCTGCCGCTGCCGCTCGTCAACGGGACGCTGGCCGGCGGCGATCTGCTCGACTGCACCTGGCCCGGCAGCCGACTCGTCGTCGAGCTCGACGGCCGCCGCTGGCACGAGCACCGCGACCGGGAGGACCGGGCGCGCGACCGGCGCCGCATCCTCGAGGGGCGACTGCCGTTCCGCTACGGCTGGTGGGACGTCACCCGCGACGGCGCGGCGACCGCGGCCGAGGTGGGCGCGGCGCTCGCCGTCGGCTAGGGCGCCGGCGTGCGCTCTAGGCGGTGGCGGCGCCGTGGCACTTCTTGAACTTCTTGCCCGACCCGCACCAGCAGGGGTCGTTGCGGCCGAGCTGCTCGTTGGCGTCGACGCGGCGCTGCTCCACCGGTGCGGGCGCCTCCTCGACGGCCACGCCGCCGTCGTCCTCCATGCCGTAGTGCGGACCGGAGGACGGGTCGATGCCGCCCGAGTACTCGAGGCCCTGGGCCGCCGGGCCGCCGTGGGGCTGATCCGGGATGTCGCCCTCGATCTCGACCTCGACGTTGTAGACCATGCGCGCGAACTGGGCCCAGATCGCCGCCATCAGGTCCTCGAACAGGGCGAAGGCCTCGTTCTTGTACGCGACGATCGGCTCGATCTGGGCGAACCCGCGCAGGTGGATGCCCTCGCGCAGGTAGTCCATGTCGTAGAGGTGCTCGCGCCAGTGGTCGTCGATGATCTGCAGCAGCAGGTAGCGCTCGAGCTGGCGCATGAGGTCGGAGGAGAGCTCGGCCTCGCGCTCGTCGTA
The DNA here is from genome assembly GCA_963726825.1 of uncultured Solirubrobacteraceae bacterium. GTDB lineage: Bacteria > Actinomycetota > Thermoleophilia > Solirubrobacterales > Solirubrobacteraceae > DATLGB01. The sequence goes on from CAVSDT010000002.1 coordinate 1,937,783, forward strand.
GAGCTTCTGCGCGTCCTCGATCAGCAGCGCCTTCAGCGACTCGCGGTCGGTGGTGGCCTTGTCGAGCTCCTCGGGGCCGAAGTCGACCTGGAAGATCTCGTCGACCTGCGTCCACAGCGCCTCGAGGTCCCAGTCCTCGATGTAGTCGGTCTGGGTGTACTCGTCGACCTTGCGCGAGATGACCTTGGCGATCTCCTCGCGGGCGACGGGACCCATGTCGCGGCCCTCGAGCACGTCGTCGCGGTAGCGGTAGACGATCTCGCGCTGCTGGTTCATCACGTCGTCGTACTCGAGGACGCGCTTGCGGATCAGGTAGTTCTGCTCCTCGACCTTGCGCTGCGCGTTCTCGATCTGCTTCGACAGGATCGAGGCCTCGATCGGCTCCTCGTTGCCCTCGTCGTCGACGACCTTGAAGCGGTCGAGGATCTTGTAGATCCGGTCGCCCGCGAACAGGCGCACGAGGTCGTCCTCGGCGGAGAGGAAGAAGCGCGTCTCGCCGGGGTCGCCCTGACGGCCGGACCGGCCGCGCAGCTGGTTGTCGATGCGGCGCGACTCATGGCGCTCGGTGCCGATGATGCACAGGCCGCCGGCCTCGAGGACCTTCTCGCGGTTGACCGCGATCTCGGCCTCGATGGTCGGGAGGACCTTCGCGTAGTGGTCGGTGTAGTCGGGGTCGCCCGGACGCAGGCCGAGCTTGGCGAGCTCGAGCTCCGTCATGTGCTCCGGGTTGCCGCCGAGCTTGATGTCGACGCCACGGCCGGCCATGTTCGTCGCGATCGTGACGGCGCCGGGGCGGCCGGCCTCGGCCACCGTCGCGCCCTCCTTCTCGGCGAACTCGGGCTTGGCGTTCAGGACCGTGTGCGGGATGCCGCGCCGCTTGAGGCGCTCGCCGATCTGCTCGGAGACCTCGACGGAGATCGTGCCGACGAGGACCGGCTGGCCCTTCTCGTGGCGGGCGGCGATCTCGCGCTCCAGCGCGCCCCACTTGCCGTCCTTGGTCTTGTAGATCTGGTCGTTGTTGTCCTTGCGGATCATCGGCCGGTTCGTCGGGACCTCGACGACCCCCAGCTTGTAGATCTTCATGAACTCGGTCGCCTCGGTGAGGGCCGTGCCCGTCATGCCGGCGAGCTTGTCGTACATGCGGAAGTAGTTCTGCAGCGTGACCGTCGCGAGGGTCTGGTTCTCCTCCTGGATCGTCACGCCCTCCTTGGCCTCGACGGCCTGATGGAGGCCCTCCGACCAGCGGCGGCCGTCCAGGATGCGCCCCGTGAACTCGTCGATGATCTTGATCTCGCCGTCGACCACGGCGTAGTCGACGTCGCGCTTGTACAGCGACTCGGCCTTCAGCGCGTTCTGCAGGTGGTTGACGAGGTGGCCGTTCTCGGCGGCGTACATGTTGCCGATGCGCAGGAAGCGCTCGGCCTTCTCGACGCCCTGCTCGGACACCGCGACGGTCTTGTGCTTCTCGTCGAACTCGTAGTCGTAGTCGGCGATGAACTCCTTCTTCGTCTTGGGATCCATGCCCTCGGGCTTCTTGCCGGAGGTCAGGGTCCGCGCCAGCTTGGCGAACTGGACGTAGAAGTCGGCCGCGCGCTCGGGGGCGCCCGAGATGATCAGCGGGGTGCGGGCCTCGTCGATGAGGATGTTGTCGACCTCGTCGACGATGGCGAAGTTGTGCGTCGCGATCGGCTTGCCGTCGACGAGTCGCTGCCCGTGCTGGACCTTGTCCTCGATCGACATGGCCATGTTGTCGCGCAGGTAGTCGAAGCCGAACTCGGAGTTGGTGCCGTAGGTGATGTCCGCCGCGTAGGCGGCGATCTTCGGCTCCGTCTCCATGTTGTTCTGCAGCACGCCCCAGGTCAGCCCGAGGAAGTCGTAGATCGGGGACATCCACTCGGCGTCGCGGCGCGCGAGGTAGTCGTTGACCGTGACGACGTGGACGCCCCGGCCGGCGATCGCGTTGAGGACGACCGGAAGGGTGCCGGTGAGGGTCTTGCCCTCGCCCGTGCGCATCTCGGCGATGGAGCCGCCGTGGAGGACCATCCCGCCGATCATCTGCACGTCGAAGTGGCGCATGCCCATCGTGCGGCGGCTCGCCTCGCGGGTGATCGCGAAGACCTCCGAGAGCAGGTCGTCGAGCGGCGTGCCCGCAGCGGCGCGCTCACGGGCCTCGGCGAACTGGGCCTTCAGCTCGTCGTCGTCGAGGAGCTCGAGCTCGGGCTCGAAGCGGTTGATGGCCTCGACGCGCTTCTCGTACTGCTTGAACTGGCGCGCCTCTCCGAGCCGCAGCGCCTTGTCGAGGATCTTCGGCATGTCTTCCAGCCTAGAACGGCGCGGCGGGCAGCGTGCCGGTCAGGTCGAGGCGCCCCCAGAGGCGTAGTCGGCGTCGGTCACGTGCTCCTGCCAGTGGGTCGTGGCGCCGTCGTCACCGGTCTCCTGCACGGCCATGTGGGTCATCGGGCCGCCAGGCCCCGCACCGTGCCAATGGCGCTCGTCCGGCGCGAAGGTGACCTTGTCGCCCGGCTGCAGATCGCGGACCTCGGTGTCGGTGCCGACCCGCGCGACGCCCTCCAGCACGAGCAGCGTCTGGCCGCGCGGGTGGGTGTGCCACGCCGTTCGCGCCGCGGCCTGGAAGCTGACGCGCAGGGCGACGGTGGCGGACCCGGAGCCGACCACCCGCTCCATGCGCACCTCCCCCGTGAACCAGTCGGCGGGGCCGGGGACGACGTCGGCGGACGCGGCGGGGACGATCTCCATGCCGGTGTTGTACTCCGACGCGCGTCGGGACGCACCGCCCCGAACCACGGGGGGATCGCCGCTAGCCCGTCAGCTCGCGGTACAGCGCGACGGTCTGGGCCGCGATCGCGGCCCAGTCGAACGCCTCCACGGCACGGCGGCGGCCCGCCTCGCCCATCGCCCGGGCGCGGGCGGGATCGGCGATCAGCGCGTTGACGCGGGCGGCGATGCCGGCCGCGAAGCCCTGCGGGTCGGCCGGCTCGATCGTGCCGGGCGCCGCCTCGAACGGGACGAGCAGGCCGGTCTCGCCGTCCACGACGACCTCGACGATGCCGCCGGTGGCGGTGGCCACGACCGCGGCCTCGCAGGCCATCGCCTCGAGGTTGACGATCCCGAGCGGCTCGTAGATCGACGGGCAGGCGAACACCGTCGCGTGGCTGAGCAGCTGGATGACGTCCGGCTTGGGCAGCATCTCCTGGATCCAGAAGACGCCGTCGCGGCGCTTGCGCAGCTCCGCCACGCCGGCCTCGACCTCGGCGAGGATCTCCGGGGTGTCGGGCGCGCCGGCGCAGAGGACGAGCTGGGCGGCGGGATCGAACTCCAGCGCCGCGCGCAGCAGGTGCGGCACGCCCTTCTGACGCGTGATGCGCCCGACGAAGACCACGGACGGGCGGCCGGGATCGATCCCGAGGCGGTCCAGGACGTCGGTCCCCTCGTCGCGGGCGTACTCGTCCGCGTCGATGCCGTTGTAGATCGTGCGCACCCGCGCAGGGTCGATCGCCGGGTAGCAGTCGAGGATGTCCGCGCGCGAGCCGTCCGAGACGGCGATGACCGCGTCGGCCGCCTCCAGCGCGGTCCGCTCGCACCAGCTCGACAGGGCGTAGCCGCCCCCGAGCTGCTCGGCCTTCCACGGCCGCAGCGGTTCGAGCGAGTGGACGGTGGCGACGTGCGGGATGTCGCCCCGCAGCGCGGCGAGGTGCCCCCCGAGCTGCGCGTACCAGGTGTGGGAGTGCACGACGTCGGCGTCCACCCGGTCGGCCATCGCCAGATCGACCGACATGGCCTGGAGCGCGCCGTCGCGGAGGCCCTCCCACGGCTCGTGTGCGACGTCGCCCGTCCCCCAGGCGTGGACGCTGAGGTCGACCTCGCGGCGCAGTTCGCGGGCGAGGTACTCGACGTGGACGCCGGCCCCGCCGTACACGGCGGGCGGGAACTCGCGCGTGAGCAGCGCGACCCTCACGCGGTGACCGTGACGCCCTTGGGCACGACCACGACGCCGGCGTCGGACACCGTGAAGCGCGCCCGGTCGGCCTCGGGGTCGACGCCGATCTGCGCCCCGCGCTCGACGACGACGTTCTTGTCGAGGATCGCGTTGCGCACGATCGCGCCGTTGCCGACGTCGACGCCCGGGAACAACACGGCGCCCGTCACCTCGGCGTAGGAGTGCACGTGCACGCTCGGAGACAGGACGGAGCGGCGCACCGTCGCCCCGGACACCACGACGCCGGCGCACACCATCGAGTCCAGCGCCGTGCCGATCCGTCCGTCCTCCTCGAAGACGAACTTCGCCGGCGGCAGCGGCTCGGGCAGCGTCAGGATCGGCCACTCGCGGTTGTAGAGGTTGAACACCGGGTGGACGGAGACGAGGTCCATGTGCGCGTCGTAGAACGCGTCGAGCGTCCCGACGTCGCGCCAGTACCCGGCGTCGCGCTCGGTGGCGCCGGGGACGTCGTTGGTGGAGAAGTCGTACACGTGCGCGTCGCCCGTGGCCACGAGCGCCGGGACGATGTCGCCGCCCATGTCGTGACCCGAGCCGCCCGCCGTCGCGTCGCGGGTGACGATGTCGACGAGCGTCTCGGTCTTGAACACGTAGTTGCCCATCGAGGCGTAGACCATGTCGGGCGCGTCGTGGAGGCCGACCGCGTCGGTGGGCTTCTCCCGGAACGCCGTCACGCGCGTGCCGTCGGCCTCGACGACGCCGAACTGGTCGGCCTGGTCCAGCGGCGCGCGCAGCGCCGCGACCGTCACGCCCGCCCCCGTGGCGATGTGCTGGTCGACCATCTGGGACGGGTCCATCCGGTAGATGTGGTCGGCCCCGAAGACGGCGATGTTGCGCGGCCGCTCGTCCGTGATCAGGTTGAGGTTCTGATAGATCGCGTCGGCCGAGCCCTGGAACCACTGCGGGCCGCGGCGCATCTGCGCGGGCACCGGCGCGACGTAGTTGCCCAGCAGCGGCGACAGCCGCCACGTCGTCGACAGGTGGCGGTCCAGCGAGTGGCTCTTGTACTGCGTGAGCACGACGATCTTGCGGTAGCCGGCGTTGACGAGGTTCGACAGCGCGAAGTCGATCAGCCGGTAGTTGCCACCGAAGGGCACGGCGGGCTTGGCGCGGTCGGCGGTCAGCGGCGCGAGCCGCTTGCCCTCGCCCCCGGCGAGGACGATCGCGAGGACGTCGAGCTGGTCGCGGGCACTCATGCGCTGGCCTTCAACGCCGCGCCCACGAGCTCCTGCGCCTCCTCGACGATCCGATCGAGCCGATCCGGCCCGTCCAGGCTCTCCGCGTAGACCTTGTAGACGTCCTCGGTCCCCGACGGGCGGGCCGCGAACCAGCCGTGCTCGGCGACCACCTTCAGGCCGCCGATCGCCGCGCCGTTGCCGGGAGCCTCGGTGAGCTTCGCCGTGATCGGCTCACCCGCCAGCGCGTCGCCCGAGACGTCGTCGGCCGACAGGGCCTTGAGCGCCGCCTTCTCGCGCGCGCCCGCGGCGACGTCGATGCGGGTGTAGGCCGGTTCGAGGCCGAAGCGCTCGATCAGCCCGCGGTAGCGCTGCCCGGGGTCGACGTCCGTGCGCGCGAGCATCTCGGCCGCGAGCAAGCAGGGGATCAGCCCGTCCTTGTCCGTGCTCCACGGGCCGCCGTCGCGGCGCAGGAACGAGGCGCCCGCGCTCTCCTCCCCGCCGAAGCCGAGCGAGCCGTCCAGCAGCCCGTCGACGAACCACTTGAAGCCGACGGGGACCTCGACGAGCGTGCGGTCCAGGTCCTCGGCGACGGCGTCGATGACGCTCGAGGACACGAGGGTCTTGCCGATCCCGGTGGCGGCGGGCCAGCCCCGCCCGTCCGTCCCGAAGAGGTAGGCGATCGCCGCGGCGAGGGCGTGGTTGGGGTTCAGCAGCCCGGCGGACGGGGTCACGATGCCGTGGCGGTCGGCGTCGGGGTCGTTGGCGACGCAGAGGTCGAAGCGGTCCGCCTGGTCCGTGAGCCGGGCCATCGCGTGGGCGGAGGAGCAGTCCATCCGGATCTTGCCGTCCCAGTCGAGCGGGACGAAGGCGAAGGTCGGGTCCACCGCGTCGGAGGTGAGCGTGACGTCGAGCCCGTGGCGCTCCCCGATGGCCCGCCAGTACTCGAGGCTCGCGCCGCCGAGCGGGTCGACGCCCAGGCGCACGCCCGCCTCCCGGATCGCGTCGAGGTCGATCACCGCGCCGAGGTCGTCGACGTAGGCGCTGACGTAGTCGCGCCGATGCACGCAGTCGCGCCGCAGCCCCTGCTCGTACGGGAGGCGCTGGATCCCCGCGCCGCCGGCGGCGAGCAGCTCGTTGGCGAGGTCCTGGATCGCGCCCGTGACGTCCGTGCCGGCCGGCCCGCCGTGCGGCGGGTTGTACTTGACGCCGCCGTCGCGCGGCGGGTTGTGCGACGGGGTCACGACGATGCCGTCCGCCGTCCCGCGCCCGCCGGACCGGTTGTGGGTGAGGATCGCGTGCGAGATCGCCGGTGTCGGGGTCGCGGCGTCGGCCTCTGCGAGCACCACGTCGACGCCGTGGGCGGCCAGCACCTCCACGATCGTGCGCGCCGCCGGGGCGCTCAGGGCGTGGGTGTCGGCGCCGAGGAAGAGCGGGCCGTCCGTGCCGGCCTCGCGGCGGAAGCGGCACACCGCCTCGGCGACGGCGGCGACGTGCGCCTCCTGGAACGTGCCGTCCAGCGACGAGCCGCGGTGGCCGGAGGTCCCGAAGGACACCCGCTGCGCCGGGTCGCCGGGATCCGGTGTCCGGTCGTGGTAGGCGGCGATCAGCGCGTCGACGTCGACGAGGTCGCTCGGCTCGGGCGCCTGGCCGGCGCGTGGATCGGTCCTGCTGCTCATGTGTCTCCCTCTCTCCCGGGAGGCATCCTTGCACGCGCGTCGAGCCGCCGTGTGCAGTGTCACAAACGTGTTACAAAGTCTGACGCATACTGATGGAGGCCGCGTCCCCCCGCGCGGTGCCGTCCACTCCCCAAGAAAGGCCTCCCCCATGGCCCAACGTACCATCGGCCGGATCTTCGAGATCCTCCGCCGCCCCGCCACCGGCGAGCCCCAGGTGCACTTCCACCAGGGCCCCGACCACGCGCCCGCCGTCTGCCACGACGAGGGCTGCAACCTCCCCCGCCTGAGCGTCTAGGACGCCCAGGCCGGGAGGCGGGCCGCCGGCTCGCTAGAGCCCGGCGGCCGGCTGCTCGTACGTGTGCGCTTGCGCGTAGGGCATCGGCCCCGTGCCGTTGCCCGCGCGCGGTCCGCGGCGCTTGTCGCGCAATCGCTTGACCTGCCTCGAGAGGTCCTCGGACAAGAGGTTGATCGCCCGCGGCATCTCGCGCGCGGCCTCCTTCGCACACAGCGTCGCGCCCTTGAGGTGCAGCGTGGCCTCGGCCTTCTGCGACAGGGGGTTCGACGGGTTGCGCTCCTCACAGAGCTCGACCCGCAGGACGGCCAGGTCGCTCACCTGCCTCGACACCTTGTCGAACCGGCGGGTGATCAGCTCTCGGAGCTCTTCCGTGACGGGAAGGTTGCGTCCGTGGACCTCGATCTGCATGGGACCCCTTTCGTGGGTTCCTGACTGTCGCTGACATGTCGATCGTATCGATCTGCACGAGGAGAGGGCAAGCGACACCCGTCCAGTGTCAGCTGGCCCGCGTGTAGGTCACCGCGTTGACCTGTGCCACCCCTGCGGCGAGCAGGGCCTCGGCGCACGCGCGCAGCGTCGCCCCCGTGGTGTGCACGTCGTCGACCAGCAGCACGCGCTCGGCCCCGAGCGGTGCCGTCACCCCGACGCGCAGGCGCCCCGTCGCCAGGCGCTCCGCGCGCCCCGCCCCGAGCTGGCGGGGGCCACCCGCCCGCTGCAGCGCCGGCCGCAGCGGCAGCCCGAGCCGCGCCGCGACCCCCGCGGCGAGGTCCCCGGCGGGATCGAACCCCCGGCGCCGGCGTCGCGCCGCCGCGGCCGGGACGGCGACCACGACGGTCGCGCCCCCGCGCGCCCAGACCGGGAGGTTCGTGGCGACCTGTGCCGCCATCAGGTCGAGCACCGGGAGCGCCCCGCGGAACTTCAGCGCGTGGAGGAGATCCCGTGCCGGACCCTCGTGGGCCAGCGGCGCCCAGGCCGAGGCCAGCGGCCCGTCCCGCTCCCGGCACCGCCGGCCCCCGTGGGCCAGGAGGCCGCAGCGGCGGCAGACGTCGGGCCCGAGCCACGGCAGGGCGCGCAGGCAGGCGGGGCACAGCGCGGGCGCGTCCGCGGCCGGCAGCGGCCCCCGGCAGCTGACGCACAGCGGCGGCACGACGAGCGCCAGCGCGCGAGCGGTGAGGGTGGCGAGTGGCATGCGCCCTTGAGCCTGACGGCGCCCGCCGTGACGGAACAAGACCGGATCGTGCCTAGCCTGTGACATCGCCGTGCCGGAACGCTCCCTGCCCGTCGACGTCTCCTGGGACCTCGCCCCGACGGTCCTCCTGTCGATCGTCGTCTACGGGTGGGCGTACGTGTACCGCTGGCGCACGGTGCGCGCCGACCACGGCCCGCGCGGCGCCCGCCGGCGCCACCTCGTCCTGTGGTTCGCGGGCCTCGGGTGCATCTTCCTCGCCCTCTGCTCGCCGGTCGACGCGATCGCGACCGACCTCGCGTCCGCCCACATGGTCCAGCACCTGCTGCTCGCCGACCTCGCGCCGATCGCGCTGATCCTCGGCCTGACCAAGATCATGCTGCGACCCGTCACGCGGGTGATCAACGCGATCGAGCGCAAGGCGGGCTGGTTCGGCTCCCCCGTCTTCGGCGTGCTGGCCTACGTCGGGGTGATGTGGGCCTGGCACGTCCCGGCGCTCTACGACCTCACGCTCAGCAACGGCGCGGTCCACGTCTTCGAGCACATCACCTTCCTGGCGGCCGGCTCGATCTACTGGTGGCACCTGATCTCCCCGATCCGCTCGCGCCTGCGGCTCGGCGGCATGGCGCCCGTCGCCTACATGGCCTCGACCAAGCTGCTCGTCGGCGGCCTCGGGGTGCTCCTGACGTTCTACCCCTCGCTGCTCTACACGCCCTACGACATCGACGGCGCGACCCACTGGGGCATGTCGGCCCTCGACGACCAGCACGTCGCCGGCGCGATCATGGGCCTCGAGCAGTCCTTCGTGATGGGGATCGGCCTCGCCTACCTGTTCGCGCGCATGCTGCGGGAGTCCGACAACGCCAACCGGCGCGAGGAGCAGCTGGAGGACGCGCGCGAGGCGCGCGACCGGGCGGCCGCGTCGGGCTGAGCGCCGTCCGCCGCGGGCGGTGAGGGCGGTTCGCGAGACGCACCACCCCCTCCCGCCGAGACCGTGGTCAGCCGCAAGGACCGATGCGGTTCACCGGCCCGACCACGCCTCCCCGCGGACGACGTGGCAGGCCTGGCGAACCTGGCCCGCACCCGCCCCGCGGCCTCACCCCGCCAGGATCGTCCCGTCCTCGATCTCCTCGTCGCCGTCGACCGTCACGTCCCCCCGGACGACCACGTCGGCGCCGAACACCGCGTCGCCGGAGACCGTCAGCGACGTCGCCTCGACCAGCGACGGCGGGCCGTCGGGGAAGCGCTCGTCGAAGTCGCGCACGAGCTTGTAGGCGTCGGAGAGGTCGACCAGGGGGGCGCCCGACAGGCCGGCGGCCAGGGACAGCCGGGCGTCGTCGGAGAGCGCGTAGACGTCCGAGCGCAGCAGCAGCAGGTCGCTCGTCGTCTTGACGGGCACGAACCGCTCGCGCGGGACGTGGAGCGCCACGGCGCCCTCGAAGACGCCGATCGCCGAGCCCATCGCGGTCTCGATCTGGAGCACCTCCGGGGACGCCTTGTCCCCCGGGTCGACGGTCTTGCGGTTGACGATCATCGGCAGGCCGAGGACGGAGCCGCGGGCCCGCATCACCTCCGACAGCGCCCGGAGGTCGATCCAGAGGTTGTTCGCGTTGAAGAAGCGGTGGCGATCGGTGTCCATGAACGACGCCTGGTCGTCCTCCGGGACCTGCGCCGTCTCGCGCAGCACGAGCTGCCCGTCGGCCTTGCGCACGGCGAGGTGCCCGCCCTTCTTGTCGGCCGGCGTGCGGTCGACGGACTCGGACGCGAACGGCGCGCCCGACCCCGCGAACCAGGCGAGGATGCGCGGCTCGAACGTCGCGCCGAGGTTGTCGACGTTGGAGACGAACGCGTAGCGGTAGCCCTCGTCGAGCAGCCGCTCGAGGGTGCCCGACCCCACGAGCGCCGGGTACAGGTCGCCGTGGCCCGGCGGGCACCACTCCAGGGCCGGGTCCGGCGGCCACTGCACGGGCTCGAGGTCGTCGGCGCGCAGCTTCGGCTCGCGGTTCTGCAGGAAGTCCAGCGGGACGTCGACCTCGAGGTCGTCGTAGGCCTGCAGCGCGTCCAGCGACGCCTCCTGGGTCGCGAAGGAGTGCATCAGCAGCAGGGGCAGCCGGGCGCCGGACGCGCGCCGCAGCGCGAGCACCTGGCGGGCGGTCACGTCGAGGAACGTGAGGCCGTCCTTGACCGGGAGGAGGGACTTGGGGCCGGTCATCCCCATCGAGGTGCCGAGCCCGCCGTTGAGCTTGATCACGACGGCCTGGTCGAGCAGCTCGGTCGCGACGGCGTCGTCGGGGAGGTCCTCGAAGCGCGGGAACGACTCGACGGGGTCCAGGTCGGCCTCGGGCATCATGCCCGTCTCCCCCGCCTCCAGGAGCTCGTAGTAGTGGCGGAAGGTGTCGATCGCCGCGTCGGCCAGGCCGTCGGCGCGCATCTTCTCGAGGCTGTGCTGCAGTCCGGTCTCGCTCATCGCGACCGAACCTACCCCCAGGACGTCAAGTACTCCCGCTGGTCGTCGGTCATGTCGTCGACCCGCGCGCCGAGCGCCGCGAGCTTGAGGCGCGCGACCTCCCGGTCGACCGTGGCGGGCACGGGGTGCACCCGCGCGTCGAGGGTCCCCGCCGAGCGGACGAGGTGCTCGACCGCCAGCGCCTGCAGCGCGAAGGACATGTCCATCGTCTCCGGCGGGTGCCCCTGCCCGGCGGCGAGGTTCACCACGCGACCCGCGGCCAGCAGGTTCAACCGCCGGTCGCCGAGGTCGAAGGACTCCACCAGCGGGAGGACCTCCTCCGAGCCTCCGACGGCGGCCGCGCGCAGGTCCGCGAGCGAGATCTCCACGTCGAAGTGCCCCGCGTTGGCCAGCACGGCGCCGTCCTTCATGCGGGCGAAGTGCTCGCCGCGCAGGACGTCGCGCGAGCCCGTCACCGTCACGAAGACGTCGCCGCGGGACGCCGCCTCCAGCGCGGGCATGACCTCGAAGCCCGCCATCCGCGCCTCCAGCGCGCGCACGGGATCGACCTCGCAGACGATCACCTGCGCGCCGGCGCCGCGCGCGCGGTCGACGATCCCCCGCCCCGTCAGCCCGTAGCCGAGCACGACGATCGTCTTGCCCGCCAGCAGCAGGTTCGTCGCGCGGAGGATGCCGTCGAGCGTCGACTGCCCCGTGCCGTAGTGGTCGTTGAACAGCCGCTCGGTCTGGGCCTCGTTGACGGCGATCACGGGGACGGCGAGGCGCCCCTCGGCCTCGAGCGCGCGCACGCGCACCAGCCCGGTGGTCGTCTCCTCCGTGCCGCCGAGCAGGCCGGCGGTGCGGCCCGCGAGATGCAGGAACGCGATCAGGTCCGCGCCGTCGTCGAGGGTGACCTGCACGCCCCCGGCGACCGCCGCGGCGACGTTCTCGGCCGACTCGTCGGCCTCCTCCCCCCGCCGCGCGAGGACGGTGACGCCGGGCGCGGCGAGCGCCGCGACGACGTCGTCCTGCGTCGACAGCGGATTGGCCGCGCACAGGGCGACCTCGGCCCCGCCCGCCGCGAGGGCGCGGACGAGCGTGGCCGTCTCGGCCGTCACGTGCAGGCACGCGGCGATCCGGACGCCGTCGAGCGGGCGCTCGACGCCGAAGCGCTCCCGGATGGAGCGCAGGACGGGCATCTGCCCGTCGACCCAGGCGATGCGAGCCTCGCCGCGGTCGGCGACGAGGCTCGGATCGGCCGAAGCCATGGGGCTGTCCGCCCCCGGCGACTAGTAGCGGTAGTGGTCCGGCTTGTAGGGGCCCTGGACCGGCACGCCGATGTAGGCGGCCTGCTCGTCGGAGAGCTTGGTCAGCTTGGCGCCGACGGCCTCCAGGTGGAACGCGGCGACCTTCTCGTCGAGGTGCTTGGGGAGCACGTAGACCTGCTTGTCGTACTCCTCCGTCTTCGTGAACAGCTCGATCTGGGCGATCGTCTGGTTCGTGAAGGAGTTCGACATCACGAAGGACGGGTGCCCCGTGGCGTTGCCGAGGTTCATCAGGCGACCCTCGGACAGCAGGATGATCGAGTGGCCGTCGGGGAAGACCCACTCGTCGACCTGCGGCTTGATGTTGATCCGCTCGATGCCCTCCCACTGCTCGAGGGCGACGACCTGGATCTCGTTGTCGAAGTGGCCGATGTTGCCGACGATGGCCTGGTGCTTCATCCGGCTCATGTCCTGCGCCGTGATGATGTCCTTGTTGCCGGTGCAGGTGATGAAGATGTCGGCGGTCTCGACGACGTCCTCGAGCGTCTGGACGGGGTAGCCCTCCATCGACGCCTGCAGCGCGCAGATCGGGTCGACCTCGGTCACGATGACCTTGGCGCCCTGGCCGCGCAGCGACTCGGCGCAGCCCTTGCCGACGTCGCCGTAGCCGAGGATGACGCAGGTCTTGCCCGAGATCATCACGTCGACGGCGCGGTTGAGGCCGTCGATCAGCGAGTGGCGGCAGCCGTAGAGGTTGTCGAACTTCGACTTCGTGACGGAGTCGTTGACGTTGATCGCCGGGAACAGCAGGTCGCCGGTCTCGGCGAGCTGGTAGAGGCGATGGACGCCGGTGGTGGTCTCCTCGGTGACGCCCTTGATGCCGTCAGCGATGGTGGTCCACTTCTTCGCGTCGTTCTGGAGCGAGCGCTCGAGCGTCTCGAGGATGATGCGGAACTCGTCGGAGTCGGCCGAGGCGGGGTCCGGCACGGCGCCGGCGCCCTCGAACTCCTTGCCCTTGTGGACGAGCAGCGTGGCGTCGCCACCGTCGTCGAGGATCATGTTCGGGCCGCCGTCGGGCCACGTCAGCATCTGCTCGGTGCACCACCAGTACTCGTCCAGCGTCTCGCCCTTCCAGGCGAAGACGGGGACGCCCGTGGGCTCCTCGGGGGTGCCGTGGGGGCCGACGACGATCGCGGCAGCCGCGTGGTCCTGCGTCGAGAAGATGTTGCACGAGCACCAGCGGACCTCGGCGCCGAGCGCGGTGAGCGTCTCGATCAGCACGGCCGTCTGGATGGTCATGTGCAGCGAGCCGGCGATCTTCGCGCCCTTCAGCGGCTGCGAGTCGGCGAACTCCTCGCGGGTCTTCATCAGGCCGGGCATCTCGTGCTCGGCAAGACGGATCTCCTTGCGGCCGAACTCGGCGAGGCCGAGGTCCTTGACCTTGTAGTCGGAGTCCGTGAGGACGTTGGGGGAAGTGGTGCTCATGTCGCTCCTAGGCGGGGGTTGCGGTCGCCAGCTGCAGCAACCGTTCGTGCTTGGCCTGCTCCCAGCGCAGCCAGTCGCTGGCGGGGACGTCGGCCGGACGCTCCGGCTCGGCCTCCAGCCACCCGTCCGTCGCCCGGCGCAGTGACGGCTCCTCGCGGAGCCGGCGTGCGAAGGCGACGTCGGAGAGGCCGACGTCGTGCTGGTCCAGCAGCTCGCGCAACGTGCGCAGCCGCTGCAGCTCAGCGGGTCCGTAGAGGCGGTAGCCACCGTCGGAGCGCTGGGGCTCGATGAGTCCCACGCGTTCGACGTAGCGCAGCATGCGTGACGACCAACCGGTCGTCTCCGCTGCCTCGTGGATGGTCAGGGCGTCCATCTGCCGACCATCATAGCCAACCTTGACACGGTTGTGTCAAGGTTGGCGGGTCAGGCGTCCAGCTCCGCCCGGGCCCGCGCCACCACGTCGGCCATGCGGTCCCCGGGCGCGCAGTCCACGCACGCGAGGGAGAGCGCATCGACCGTCGCGAGCTCCAGCTGCAGCTCGTGGAGCGGGTCGCGCAGCTCGACGTCGGCGGGCGCCTCGACGAGGACGGCGAAGCGCCGGCCGCTCTCCCGGTAGGCGGTGCCGCCGCAGCGCGCCGCGGCCCGCTGGACGCCGCGGGCGACGGTCATGATCGCCTCGTCCCCGGCGGCGTAGCCCGCCTGGTGGTTGATCGTCTCGAGGTCCTCGAGGCGGACGAGCGCGATCACGACCCGGGCGCCGGCGTCGGCCGCGTCGCGCGCGGCCGCCTCGGCGTCCTCGTGGAACGCCCGGTGGCCCGCCATCAGGGTGAGCGGGTCGCTCAGGGGCACCTCGTCGGCCAGGGACGCGGGGCCGCCACCCTCAAGCGCGGTCGCGACGGCGGTGGCCACGCCGGGGTCCAGGCCCGCCTCGTCGCCCGCCAGCTCCTCCGAGAGGGCCGTGGCGATCTCGGGATCGAACTCGCGGCCGGCCCCCACCATGATCTCGTCCAGCGCCTCCTGCGCCGTGCGGGCGGGCCGGTAGGGGCGCTCGTGGGTCATGGCGACGAACGCGTCGACGACGGCGAGCAGGCGGGCGGCCCGCGGGATCGCCTCGCCGGACAGGCCGTGCGGGTAGCCGCTGCCGTCCCAGCGCTCGTGATGGGCGAGGACGGTGCTCGCGATCGGCTCGAGTGCGGGGACCTTCGAGATCAGCGCGTGCCCTACGCGCGGGTGCATCTCCATCACCGCGCGCTCCTGCGCCAGCAGCGGGCCGGGCTTGAGCAGGATGCGGTCCGGCACCCCGAGGTAGCCGACGTCGCGCACCATCGCGGCGGAGGCGATCGTCTCCTGCTCCGCGGCGGGCACGTCGAGGTGGCGCGCCAGCCGGCGCGCGAGCATCGCGACGACCCCGGCCTCGCGGGCCAGCAGCGGGTGGCGCGACTCGAGCGCCTCGGCGAGCGCGCGCAGGGTGGCGCGGTGCGCGCCGTCGAGGTCCTGGCGCAGCCGGCCGCTCTGCAGCGCGGAGCCCGTGTGGTCTCCGAGCGCGAGCAGCAGGTCGTCGTCGACGTCGGCGAAGCCGCCCTCGCGATTGGCGCAGATGACCACGCCGTCGAACTCGTCGCGCAGGTACAGGGGGATCGCGACGAGGTTCTCGATCTCGTCGTCGGCGGCGGACGAGCCGTCCGCAGCGTGCCGCGGCGAGTCCTCGCGCACGATCTGGTCGCGCTCGAGCACCCGGGAGGCGAAGCGCTGGACGATCGCGCCGTGCTCGGGGTCGGCGTCGAAGCCCTCCGTGGCCACGAGGTCCAGGTCGCCGTCGCGGTCCTCGTCGTCGCGGGAGAGCAGCAGCCCCTTCTCCGCCCCCACGAGCTTGATCGCCGCGCGCAGGACGAGCTCGCGCACGTCCTCGTGGTCGTTGTGGGCGCCGTGGCCGCGGCGGACCCGGTCCAGCTGCTCGCGCAGCTCGAGGGTGAAGCCGCGCTCGGCACGACGCGCCCGGCCGAGGCGCTCGATGTGCGCCTCGCGACGGCGCAGCGCGTCCTTGGTGCGCTCGAGCTCGTCCTGGAGGCGGTCGCGCTCGCGCGCGGCGTCGGCGAGCTGGTGCTCAGACGACGCTGTGACGAGCGCGAGCTGCTCGTGTTCGCGGCGCAGTCCGAGCACGGCCGCGCCCGCGGCCGCCCAACCGATCAACCTGGTCAGGCGCACCCCGGCCTACCGCAGCCCCTTGCGGCCCGGGCCGGTGCCGCCCTTGCCGCGCGAGGCGGCCTTCTCGCGCACCTGGGCGATCTTGGCCTTGCCCTCGGGTGAGGACGCGTAGGCCTGGGCCTTGCGCATCGCCCGCTTGCCCTGCGGCGAGGACGCGAAGCGGGCCAGCTTGGAGAGCAATCCGGGCATGGGTCAGTCCTCGAGTCGGAACGTGGGGTCGCCGCCGATGGTCTCGTTGTCCATCTGCGCCTTCTGGAGCTTGCCCGCGTAGTCCCAGTTCATGCTCTGCCAGCGCGTGAACTGGTCGAGGACCCAGATCCCCGACTGCCGCGAGCCATTGCCGGACTTGCCGTTGCCGCCGAAGGGCAGGTGGGCCTCGGCGCCGGAGGTGGAGTTGTTGACGGAGATCATCCCCGCCGTCACCCGCTCGCGGAAGCGGAAGGCATGGAGGGCGTTGGTCGTGTAGATGGAGGACGACAGCCCGTAGCCGTGCGCGTTGGCCAGCTCGATCGCGTCGTCGAAGTCCGTCCAGGTCGCGACGCCGATGATCGGGCCGAACGTCTCCGTGCGGTAGATCTCGTCCTCGAGCGTCACGCCGTCGACGATCGCCGGGTGGTAGAAGATCCCGCGCTCCGGATCGCCGGCGAACTCCCCGCCCCAGGGCGCGTCGGACGTGACCCGGCCGCGGTGGTCGGAGCCGTGGACGGTGTGGTGGTCCTCGATCAGGCCGAGCCAGTCCTCGAAGCGGTCGGCGAACTTCTGGTCGATCATCGGGCCGTAGAGGACCTCGCCGTCGAACGGGTCGCCGATCTTGGCCGCGCGCAGGCGGGCGTCGAGCTTGGCGACGAACGCGTCGTGGACGTCGGCGTGCACGATCGCGGTGCCGAGCGAGGTGCAGCGCTGGCCGGCCGTGCCGAAGCCGCCGAACAGCGCGCCCTCCACGGCGAGGTCGATGTCGGCGTCGGGCATGACGACCATCGGGTTCTTGCCGCCGAGCTCGAGGCAGGGGGACTGGACGTGGCGGCCGCAGAGCGCGCCGATCTCCTGCCCGACGGCGCTCGAGCCGGTGAAGCCGACCTTGTCGACCAGGCCCGCGTCGAGCGCGTCGGAGAGGCCCTGGAAGGTCTGCTCGCCGTCGGCCTGCACGAGGTTGAGCACCCCGCCGGGGACGCCGCCCGCGTGGAAGAGCCGCGTCAGGGCGTCCGCGCACGCGCTCGCGTACTCGGCCGGCTTCCACACGACCGCGTTGCCGCAGACGATCGCGGGGACGAGGTACCAGGACGGCACGGCGACGGGGAAGTTGCCCGCGGTGATGATCGCCGCCACGCCGACGGGCACGCGGAAGGTGAACAGCTGCTTGTCGGGCATCTCCGAGGGGACCGTCTGGCCGTACAGCCGGCGGCCCTCGCCGATGAAGAAGTCGCAGGTGTCGATGATCTCCTGGACCTCGCCGAGCGCCTCGGGGTAGGGCTTGCCGATCTCGCGCGTGACGATCGCGGCGAGCGCCTCCTTGTTGGCCTCCACGAGGCGGCCGACGTTGGCGATCACACGGCCGCGCTCAGGGGCGGGGACGCGCTTCCACGCCGCCTGCGCGGCGCGTGCGGCCCGCGCCGCCTCGACGACGGTGGCGGCGTCGGCGAGGGCGACGTCGGCGACCACGTCGGAGACGTCGGACGGGTTGGTGGACGAGAGGCGGCCGCCGGGCGCGTCCTCGCGCGGGCGACCGTCGACGATGGAGGCGAGCGTGCTGGTCTCGCGGGTCACGGCGGGCATGAGGGACACGCTATCGCCGGGGTAAGGGGGCCCTCGCCGCGCCCTGAGGGGTCGCGCGCCGGAGCCGGCACCGTCCGCCCGATGCCGTGGCGCCGGCGCAGCACCAGCATGGATCGCATGAACTCCGCCCTCAGCCCCCTCCTCGCCCGGGCCACCCAGGCCGACATCGCCCGCGGCAGCGCCCGCCGCAGCCGCCTCGCCGCCCTGCGCCGGAACCGCCGCCAGGCCACCCGCCGGGCGGTGCGTCATCGCACCCTCGGCCGGGATGGCATCCTGTGGACGTGGCGTCCAGGGTCTCAAGCGCACGGCTGGTAGGCCGCGCGGGCGAGCTCGCCGAGCTGCGCGCCGCGCTCACCGCCGCTCAGGACGGCGCTCCCGTCATGGCCTTCGTGGCCGGGGAGTCCGGCGTGGGCAAGACGCGCCTGGCCGCCGAGCTCGAAGCCGAGGCGCTGGCCGCCGGCGTCCGCGTCCTCCGTGGCGAGTGCGTCGAGCTCGGGGAGGGCGAGCTGGCCTACGCGCCGCTCACCGCCGCCCTGCGACCGCTCGTGCGCGCGGGCGACCCAGCGTTCGCCGGGCTCTCCCCCGGCGCCCGCGAGGCGCTCCCCTCCCTGCTTCCCGGGCTGGGCGAGGCCGGCCGGCGCCGCACGACGGCCTCCGAGGCCGAGGGCGCCCGCGCGCAGGTGTTCGAGGCGCTGCTGGAGCTCGTCGACGCCCTCGGCGCCGAGCACGGCCTGCTCCTCGTCGTCGAGGACCTGCACTGGGCGGACTCCTCCACCCGCGCGTTCCTGCGCTTCCTCGGCGCCGCGCTGCACCACGAGCGCCTGCTGGTCGTCGGCACCTACCGCGCCGACGAGCTCCATCGCCGCCACCCGCTGCGGCCGCTGCTCGCCGAGCTCGAGCGCCTGCCCTGCGCGCGCCGTCTGGAGCTGCACCGGCTCACGCGGGAGGAGCTCGCCGAGCAGCTCGCCGACATCGCCGGCGCCGTCCCCGAGCGCGCGCTGCTGGACCGCCTGTGGGCCCGCTCGGAGGGCAACCCGCTGTTCGCCGAGGAGCTGCTCGCCGCGGGGACCGATGGCCGCGGCGCGCTCCCGCCGACCCTGCGTGACGCGCTGATGCTGCGCATCGAGCGCCTGTCGTCGGCCGCGCAGGAGATCGTCCGGGTGCTCGCCGCGGGGATGCGGCTGCCCCACGACATCCTGGCGGCGGTTGCCGGGGCCGATCCCGTCGTGCTGCGCGAGGGGCTGCGGGAGGCCGTCTCCGCCCAGATCCTGACCGTCGACGGCGAGGGCCGCTTCCTGTTCCGCCACGCCCTGCTGCGCGAGGTGGTCCTCGACGACCTGCTCCCCGGCGAGCGCGCCGACGCGCACGCCCGCCTGGCGCGCGCGATCGAGGCCTCGCAGACGACGTGCGAGGACGACCTCGTCGCGGTGGCCAACCACTACGCGGCCGCCGGCGACCGTCCTGCGGCCCTGCGGACCGCCGTCGCCGCCGGCCAGGCGTCCGAGGACGCGCACGCCTACGAGGAGGCCGCCTCCCACTACGAGCGCGCGCTCGAGCTGTGGGACCTCGTGCCCGACGCCGAGGGCCTCGCCGGGGTGGGCCGCGTCGAGGTGCTGCGCGCGGCCGCCTACTGCCGCCGCACGACCAACGAGCCGGGCCGCGCCGTCGCCCTCCTGCGGTCCGCCGCCGCGGAGGTCGACGCCCAGGCCGACCCGCTCCTCGCCGCCGCCGTGCTGGAGCGGCTCGCCGCGGCCCAGTGGACGCAGGGCCGCATCGAGGAGTCCGACCTCACGCGCGCGCAGGCGCACGAGCTGCTCGGCCCCGCGGGCGAGCCCCGCGGGGAGCGCGCCCGCCTGCTCGCCACGGAGTCCAAGCAGCTGATGCTCATCGGCCGCTACCGGGAGAGCGCCGCCGTCGCCCGGCGCGCGCTGGAGGAGGCCCGGGCCACCGGCGAGACCCTCGCCCTCGTCACCGCCCAGGACGCCCTCGGCGTCTCGCTCGCGGCGATCGGCGCCCACGACGAGGGCCTCGACATGCTGCGCGACGCGGTGGAGCTCTCCCGCCGCGAGGGCATGCCGACGACGATGTTCACCGCGTTCACGAACCTGGCGGACGCGGCCACGATCGCCGGGCGGCTGCCGCTCGGCCGGGAGGTCGCCGCGGAGGCCCAGCGCGAGGCGCGCGCCATCGGCCACCAGAACCACTGGCTCGACCTCCTCGTGGCGGAGCTCGCGCTCCTCGCCGGCGACTGGCCGGCTGCACAGGACGCGCTGCCCGAGCGCGCGCGTCCGTCGATGACGAACACGTACCTCAACGACACCCAGCGCCGGGCCGACCTCGCGCTCGGGCTCGGGCGGCACGACGAGGCCCGGGCGCTGCTCGACGAGGTCCGCGGGCCGATCGCCGACTCGCGCCAGCCGCAGTTCATCGCCGCCCACGCGGCGGCGCTGGCCGAGCTCGAGCGCCGCCTCGGCGACCTCGAGGCGGCGCGGCACGCCGTCGACGAGGGCCTGGACCGGATCGAGTTCTGCTCCGAGGACCGCGCCCGGGTGGCCATGGTGGCCGCGACCGGCGTGCGGGTGGAGGCCGACGCCGCCCTCCGCGCCCGCGATCTGGCCGACGCGGAGGCCGAGGCGCTCGCCGTGACCCGCGCCCACGACCTGTCCGCCCGCGTGCAGGCGATCGCCGCGGACGAGCAGCCGGTCGAGCGGGCGCGCGCGCTCGTCTCCCGCGCGGCGCTGCTGCGGGCCACCGGCGCGGACGCCCCGCTGACCTGGGAGCGCGCCGCAGCGGCGTGGGACGCGCTGGACTGGCGCTACGACGCGGCCCTCGCGCGCTTCGCCGCCGCGGAGGCCGCGCTCGCCGGCGGGGACCGCGACACGGCCGCCCGGTTGGCTGCCGCCGTCCGCGACGCGGCGGCGCAGATGGGCACCGCCTGGCTCCAGGCCGAGGTCGCGGGCCTGGCCACCCGCGCGCGGCTGCGGCTGGACGCGACCGACGCCGGCGCTGCCACCGGGCCGGCCTCCGCGGACGGGACGCCCGCCGACCCGTTCGGGCTGACCGCCCGCGAACGCCAGGTGCTCGCGCTCGTCGCCGCCGGGCGCACCAACCGCGAGATCGGCGGGGAGCTGTTCATGGCCGAGAAGACGGCGTCCGTGCACGTGTCGCGCATCCTGGCCAAGCTCGAGGTGCGCTCGCGCACCGAGGCCGCCGGCGTGGCGCACCGCCTCGGGCTGGCCTAGCGCGTAGCGTCGAGGCCACGATGGTCGACGTCACGCTCTTCACCGACCCCGCCTGCCCGTTCGCGTTCTCCGCCGAGCCGGCGCGGCTGCGCCTGCGCTGGCACTACGGCGACGGCCTGCGGTGGCAGACGCGGATGATCCTGCTCACGCTCGAGCCGGGCCACGCCGACGACCTGGCCAAGGGCGCGAGCGGCCTGCAGCGGACCTACGGGATGCCGATCCGGCCGGGGCCGTACGAGCGCCCGGCCTCCGGCGAGCCCGCCTGCCGCGCCGTCGTCGCCGCGCGACTGCACGCCCCGCAGGCCCAGGAGCGCATGCTGCGCGCGCTGCGGGTGCGGGTGATGGCCGGCGGCCTGCTCGATGACCCCGAGCTGCTGGCCGGCGCCGCGCACGACGCGGGCCTGGACCCGGCCGACGTGACGCGCTGGTCCGCGGGCGCCGACGTCGCGGCGGGCCTGCATGCCGACGTGACCGCGGCCCGCGACCCCTCCCCTGCCGCCCGCGCCCTGGACCACAAGCTCGGCGGGCCGGAGGGCGAGCGTCGCTACAGCGCGCCGAGCTACGAGCTGGTCGGGCCGTCCGGGCAGACCGTGGCCGTCCCCGGCTTCAGCCCCGTCGAGGCCTACGAGGCGGTGATCGCCAACCTCGATCCGTCGCTGCCGCGGCGCCCGAAGCCACGATCGGTGACGGAGCTGCTCGAGTGGGCCGAGGTGCCGCTGGCCACCGCCGAGGTCATCGCGATCATGGAGGTGAGCGAGCAGGAGGCCCGGTCGGAGCTCGCCGCCGTGGCCGAGTGCCTGCCGGCCGGCGCTGACGCCTACTGGACCCTGCCCTAGTCCACGGCGCGGAACACGCGGATCTGCTCGCGCTGGAGATCCGCGGACGCCGCCTTGAGCGCGTCGACCCGGCGCCCGTAGGCGGCGAGACCGGCCCGCGTGAGCCGGCGGTCGTCGGCACCGCTCTGGGCCTGACGGCGGAAGCGGCCGAGCAGGATGGCGACGCGCTCGGCGTCCTGGTCCCCCAGCGCCCGGCGGAGCCGGCCCGCCAGGGCGCGCGTGCGCTGCAGCCGCCGCACCTGGTCGCGGTGCGCCGGCGCCTGCACGGCCGGGACCTCGACCGCCCGCAGGTCGGCGATGACGCCGCCCAGCCCGTCGGCGAAGCGCGCCAGCACGGCCTCCTGGCCCTGCGGGTCCTTCGTCTTGCGCAGCTCGCGCTGCAGCCGGCGGTTGACGGCGGGAAGCGGCTTCAACGCCGCCTGCGCCGCGGGCTGGTAGCTCGCCAGCAGGCGCGTCTGCACGGCGAGATCGACCGTCAGCCCGAGGTAGTGCTCCAGCCGCCGCTGCAACTCGCGGGCCTCGGCCGGCGGCTTGAGGTCGCCGACGTCGGCGCGCACCGCGCGGATGACGCGCTCGGACGCCGTCAGCTGCGCGACGGCGGCGGCGGGCTCGAGCTTGCCCTTGGAGAACGCGACGTAGGTGCGGTTGACCCGGTCCACGTCGGGACGCAGGCGACCGACGACCGCGTTCTCGCGCGCGCTGTAGGCCTCGACGCGCTCGCGGGCACGGTCCTTGGGCGTGCCGCCGCCACAGCCGGTCGCGGCGACTGCCGCGACGGCGAGCAGCAGGCCGGCGCGCCGGCGCGCCGGGGCCATCAGCCCGTCCGCTGGACCGTCGAGACGCTGCCGTCGGCGTGACGGAAGACGAGCTTGACGAGGCCCTTGCCGGGCGCGAACCAGCTCGTGCGGGTGCCGCTGCCGAACGGGAAGCCGCGCTGCGTCAGGCGCGAGCGGATGACGGTCGCCTTGTAGGTCCCGCTCGGCGTCTTGACCCGCCGGCCGATCGCGATCACGCGCGAGTCGCCGCTGACGCCGAAGATGCTCCAGTCGGGCGAGTCGCGCGACGAGCGCCAGCTCTCCCCCTTCACCGGGTCGATCGGGACGACGGGGCCGAAGCCGTAGACCATCAGGTCGTAGGGCGTGAAGAACGTGCGCCGGTCGCCCGCGCGCGGCCCGAGCCTGGGGAACCTCGCCTTCGACGCCGCCTTCGTGGTGCCCGACAGGTGGCGGACGCCGTCCAGGCGGGTGGAGAAGACGTAGCCGCCCGCGACGCGGATCGGGCCCTTGAGGTGCTTGACGTCGACCCGCGAGGTGTTGTTGACCACCTGCGCGACGCTGAAGCGCTGCGAGGACCAGCGCTTCATGTGCTTGGAGTTGCGCCAGCGCAACGTGGCGGTCTCGCCGCGGTTGAGCGGCAGCAGGTTCGCGTCGGGGGGCAGCGGGAGCGGCTTGACGTTCGTCGTCTGCAGCTCGGCCTGGCTGATCTCGCCGCCGGCGTGGCGGAAGACGATCTTGACCGGCCCGACGCCGCGGACCCACCAGACCGTCCGCACGCCGCTGCCGTAGGGGTCGCCGATCGCGCCGGCCTGGGTGATGACGGACTCGACCTTCGCCGCCTCGATCCCGGCGGGGAACGCCGGGACGGTGACCTTCTCGCGGCCGGCGTAGCGGTTGGTGGAGGCGACGTCGTTGTCGGCCCCGCCCAGCGAGCTCCAGCGCGTGCCGCGCAGCAGCGGCTCGGCGAGGACGGGCGAGCGGGTCCCCCAGATGAGCATGTACATCGGGCCGATGGTGCTGTTGCCGCACCCGTTGGCGCTGGCGCACAGGATCGGGAACTGCGACGGCGGCTGGGTGCTCTGGTAGTTGAGGTTGACCAGGCCGGCGTCGGAGGTCTTGAAGTCGATCGTGCCGGCCGTCGGGGTGTCGAACGGCGCGGGGTCGACCTCGTCCCACTTCAGCCGGAAGGAGGTGCCGTTGCGGGCCGCGACGACGTAGCGCTCCTTGCGCGGGGTGGGCTGGTAGTCGGAGTCCGACCAGGCCCAGGTCCACTCCGCCCCGTCCGAGCGCGGCAGCCACTGATCGGTGACGTCGTCGAGACCCGGGGACGCCGCGGCCGCGACGCCGGGCAGCACGCCCAGGCCGACGACCAGCGTCAGCAGCGCGCCCAGCAGCAGGGCTCGGGGCCTAGGGGTGGACGGCATCGGGGCGCTCCTGTGGGTCATCGGACGCGGAAGGTCGTCGTGTTGCGGTCGGCCTTCGACCACGCGGCCTCGGGCAGGCCACGGTCGCGGGCGGTCGCCCGGGAGTAGACCACGTAGCGGCCGGCGGGGAGCCTGCGGGCGAGCCTGAGCTTCCAGCGGCGGGCGCCCGACGCGTCGATCCAGGTGCGGGCGCCGCAGCGCCGGCCCTTGGCGGCGCGCAGCCTGCCCGAGCGCCCGGCGAGCGTCGCGCAGTGCTTGCCGCGCCGCTGCACCGCGACCTGGACGCCGCGCAGCCGCACGGCGCGGCGTGCCTTCTTGGGGGCCTTGCGTCCGGCCGACCCGGCGCGGGCGCTGCCGCGGACGGCCCGGGCGCCGGCGGCGCGGATGCGGCTGTCGGGCGGGGACACGACGCGCATGCGTGCCGAGACGACGTCGTTGTCGGGGTTGGCCTGCTGCGTCGCGGCGGCCGTGAACGTCACGGTGGCGAAGCGTCCGGCCTTCGTGCGCTTGCGCAGGCGGGCCGCGGTGTCGACGGTGGCCGACCGGCCGCGCGCCAGCGCGAAGCGGTCGAACACGGCGGCCGCGCGGCCGCTGCCGCCGACGAGGACGCCGACCTTCGCACAGGGCGTGGTCCCGCCGTTGCGCACCGACAGCCGCACGACGCGGGCGCCTTCGGACGGCATCAACGGGGCGGCGCCGACGCGCCGCAGCGCGAGGTCGCAGTACTCGAAGCGCACGCGCACCGGGTCGGTGTTGTTGGCCTGGTTGCCGTCGCGCTGGCCGGCGACGGTGAAGGTCGCGACGTCGTCCACCCGGCGGGCGCCGCGATCCTGCAGCGCGAGGCCGGGCAGCGTGAAGGCGGCCCCCGGGTCGATCAGCGGCGTCAGCGTGGCGCCACCGGTGAGCGCGAAGGGCTCCGAGACGGTGACGCGCCCGGCGCACGGCCGGTCGCCCGCGTTGCTCACCTTGATCTCCGCCGCCTGCTGGGCGCCGGACGGGAAGGCGAACTCGAGCGGGCGGACGACCTCGACCGCGAGGTCGCACGTCTTCTTGGCGTCCAGCAGCAGCCTCGCGGTGCCGAAGGAGGTGTCGAAGTTCGACTGGGTGTCGACGAGGGAGCCGGCCACGGCGAGTGAGCCGTCGCCCAGGGCTGTGACGCCGACGAGGGCGCCGTACTCCGCGGTCGGGACGATGACGTCCCCGAGCCGCCAGGCGCCCACCGGCCCGCCGAGGTTCTGGAACGCGGCCGCGGCCCAGTACGGCCGGCTGGAGTAGTTGATCGACCCGGTCGCGATCAGCGTCTCGGGCGGGCCGGGGACCATCGCGAGGTCGCTGGCGGCGCTCGTGACGAGCTCGTCGTCGAGGATCGTGTCCCCGCGCATGTCGAAGCGCCGGGTCTCGAGACCGCTGCCGTCCGCGTTCAGGCGCCCGACGAACGCGTCCGTGTCGAGGCCGGTGCGCGTCGAGCCCGACACCCACAGCCGGTCGCCGGAGACGAGCAGGCCGCCTGCGACGGTGTCGGGGTCGCCGGGGGCGAGCTGCAGGTCGCCCGTGCCGTTGAAGCGCGCGTCGTCGGCGCCCGCGTCGTCGACCGCGCGCAGGACCGCGACGTAGTCGTTGACGGCGTCCGCCGGGTTGGTCTCGACCCGCAGCAGGGCGATCAGCCCGCCGCCGGGACGGAACCCGATGTCGACGCCACGGTCGTTGAGGCCGCCCGGCGCCCGGTCGAAGGTGCGGATCCCGTCGCCGTCGAAGGCGGTCAGCAGCGACCCGGCGGGGCTCAGGAGGGCGAGGAAGGTGTCCTCCTTGCCGCCGGCGCCGGTCGCGCCGCCGGTGACGGCGATGCGGCCGTCGGCCCCGAGCGCCATGCGGGTCGGCGCGTCCGGGCCGGTGCCCGCGGACGCCTTGAAGCGGGTGACCCCGTTGGTGCCGAAGGTCGTGTCGACGCTGCCGTCGGGGTTGAGGCCGAGCACGGCGGTCGCGGTGTCCGTCGCCGCGGTGGCGTCGATGTCGGTGGAGGCCAGCACCCGCAGGCGGCCGTCCGGGAGCACGACGAGATCCGACGGCGAGTCCTTGTCGGTCCCCGCCGCGAGCGGCAGGATCAGCTTGCCGTCGTCGCTGAAGGCGGTGTCGTAGGTGCCATCGGGGCGGCGCGCGACGATGCCGACGTCGGAGTTGCCCGCGCTGTCACGGGTCTCCCCGATCGTGTAGACGCGCGCGCCGTCGGTGGCGACGGCGGCCGGGATGTCCGTCGAGGTCCCCGTGTTGAGGTCGTCACGCGCGACGCCGTCCGGCGGGGCGAACCGCTGGTCGACCGTCAGTGCGGGATCGGTCGCCTGGCCCGCCGCAGGGGTGGCCGCGCACAGCCCGGCGAGGACCGCGCACAACAGGACATGTCGAACGGTCCGTGCCATCGCGACCACAGAACGCGCCGGGAGGGCCGGAGCTGTCGCTACCCCTGCTTGCGGGTGGTCCGCGCCCGGACGGTGAAGGTGCGCTGGTTGCCGTCGCGACGGCTGAAGACGCTCTCGGTGACGCCGTTGACCAGGATCGCCCGCGACAGCAGCTTGAAGCGGCCGGCCGGCAGACGCCGCCGGAGCTTGAGCGACCAGCGCTTCGTCCCGCGCACGGTGACCCACACGGGCGTGTCGCAACGGCCCCTCGCACCGGGCCTGACGCGCTGCGTGCTCCCGCGGGCGGCCGCCAGCCAGCGGCAGCTGCGCGCCTTGCGGCCGCGCTTGGCCACGAACTGCAGCGCGACCTGGACGCGCCGGACCCGCAAGGTGCGTCGTGGGACGCCTGCGGCGCGCCCGGCGCGAGCACGGCCGCTGAGCAGCCGCCGGCCGGTCGGGGTGCGAGCGTCCGTGTCGCCCGGACGGACCACGGCGCCGCGGACGCGGCGGACGTTGTCGGCCGGGCGGGCGTCGCCGGCCACCGGCACGGTGTAGGCCAGCGCGAGCTTGCGCCCGGGGCGGGTGCGCCGCGCGAGCCTGACCGTGACGTCCTCCGTCACGCTCTGGCCGGCCGGGATGGTGTAGGCGGTGCGCTTGTCGGTCCGCACCCCCGGTTGCGCGACGGTGATCCCGGCCGTGCGGCACTTCGCCGTCCCGCGGTTGGCGATCGAGAAGCCGAGCGTCGTGCGGCCCTCCGTGGGCAACGAGGCCGGGCCGCTGAAGCGGCGCAGGCGCAGGTCGCAGTAGGCGAAGCGCACGCCGACCCGGGCGACGTTGTCACCGGGCGCGACGTCGCCGGGTGCGTCGAGGACCAGCTCGAGCTGGCCGCGCGCCGGCAGCGCGGTCGGGGCGTAGGTGACGGCGCCGGGGAGCGCGACAGTGGCCCCCGGTGCGACGCGGCCCGTGGCCACCGGCTGGCCCGCCAGCGCGAAGGGCGCTGTCGCCGCGATCGTCCCCGAGCAGGCGCGCTGCCCGGTGTTGACCACCGAGAGGGCCACGGCACCTGGGTTGCGGCCGCGGAGGCGCAGCTCGAGCGGGCCCGTGATCGTCAGACGCAGGTCACAGCGCTTCTCCGCGTCGACCAGGAGGCGGCCCATGCCGATGCTCGTGTCGTTGGACCCCGAGCCGGTCTGCGTCGAGAAGTCGCGCAGCGCGGCGGTCAGCGCCACGCTGCCGGCGCCGGCGGGGGCGATGCCGGTCGTCGAGCCCTGGCCGTCGACGGGGATCACCACGTCGGTCGCCTGCATGCCCGCGACCGGCCCGTCGAGGAGGTTGAAGGCCGCGGCCGAGACCTCCGTGCCGCTGTCGGTGGCCGTCTCGCCGCCGACGACGAGCGTCTCGGGATCCCCCGGCACGGCGGTCAGCGCCGTGCCGGCGGTCGCGACCTGGGTCGAGGCGGGGAAGGTCGAGCCGCGCATGTCGAAGCGGCGCAGCTGCACGTCGCCGCCGTCGAGGTCGGCGCGGACGAGGTAGGCGTCCGTGTCGCTGCCGACGACCGAGCCGCCGGTGGCCCACACGCGCCCGGCCGCGAGCGCGAGCGCGCCGGCCGTCGTGGCGGTGCCGCCCGTGTCGAGCGGGAGGACCCCGTCGCCGGAGAACCCGCCGTCCGGCGCGCCCGTCGCGGTGAACGCCTGCACGACGGCCCCCGTTGGCGCGGCCTGGGAGCCGAGCGCGGTGAGGACGAGCGGGCCGCGGGGGCCCCAGACGACGTCGGCGCCGCGGTCGGCATCGCCCGGCGCGTCGGCCGGGACCACGCCGCCGGTGCCGAACGCCGCGGCGGAGCCGTCGGGCTCGCGCACGGCGACGAAGGTCGTCTCGGCGGCGCCGGTCCCGGTGCCACCCGTGATGGCCAGCCGGCCTGCGGCGTCGACGGCGAGGCCCGTGGCGACGTCGGGCGTGCCCGCGGGGCCGACGCCGAAGGTGACGACGCCGTTGGTGCCGAAGTCCGTGTCCGGGCTGCCGTCGGGGCGCAGGCCGAGCACGACGACGTCGAGGTCGGGCAGGCCGGGCACGCCGGTGTCGACGGTGCCCACGACACGGAGGCGATGGTCGGGGAGGACGACGATGTCGGCGCCCCGGGCGGACGCCGGGGACCGCACCGGCAGCGCGAGCGACCCGTCACCGGCGAAGGTCTGGTCGAGGCTGCCCGCGGCGGTGCGCGCGACGATGGCCACGGCGGTGCCGGTGGCGCCGCTGGCGGTGGTCCCGACCGCGTAGAGGCGGTCGAGCCCCGCGTCGGCGGCGGCGCCGGCGGCCACGTCCGGCGACACGCCCGCTCCGGGCGTGAAGTCGTACGCCGACACACCGGCGAACGCGTAGCTCGTGTCGACGGTGAGGCTCGGGGCCGCGGCCTGGGCGCCGGCCGCGGCCGGCGCGACGAGCGCTGCGGCCACCGCGAGGGCGCCGGCGAGACGACGCGATCCGCTCATCGCAGCCGCTCCACGCGGGAGACGCTGCCGTCCCCGTGCCTGAAGACGAGCTTGACGAGCCCCGTGCCCGGCGCCAGCCACGCGGTGCGGACGCCGCTGCCGTAGGGCACGCCGGGCTGGCGCAGCCGCGAGCGGACCACGACGGCGCGGAACTTCCCGGCCGGCGTCTTTACCGTGCGGCGGCCCAGCACCTTCGAGTCGCCCAGCACGTGGTAGGTGCGCCAGTCGCGGCTGTCGATCGACGATCGCCACGCCATGCCCTTGCGGGGGTAGGCCGGCAGGACCGGGCTGAAGCCGTAGGTCAGCAGGTCGTAGGGGGTGACGAAGCGCCGGTGCCAGCCCTTGCCGCCCTTCGGCGCGAGGTGGCGCCGCAGGCCCGACGGGACGCGCCCGCGGCGCAGCGTCGAGTTGAGCAGGCGGGTGCCGCTCAGCCGGCTGGAGAGCACGTAGGAGGCGTCGACGTCGATCGGGCCCGCGAGGTCCTCGACCTCGATGCGCGCGGTGTTGTTGAGCACGCCGATGGTGGTGAACCGCTGGCGCGACCACGAGGGCATCCGGCGCGAGTTGCGCCAGCGGAACGTCGCGCTGGCACCGTCGGCGAGCGGGAGCGCGTTGATCTGGGACGGCATGGCGCGCTCCTTGAGCGTCGTCGACTGCAGCGCGGCCAGGCTCGTGTCCCCGCCGGCGTGCTGGAGCAGCACCTTCACCGGGCCGATGCCGTACACCCACCACACGGTGCGGGTGCCCGTCCCGAACGGGTCGCCGATGGCCCCGGTCTGCGTGACGTCGGAGACGACCTTGACCGCGTCGACCCCGCCGGGGAACGCCGGGACCACGACGCGCTCGACGCGCGCGTAGCGATTGCGCGAGGCCACGTCGTTGTCGGCCCCGCCCGTGGCCGACCACTGCGTCCCCTGCACGAGCGGCTCGGGCAGGACGGACGAGCGGGTCCCCCAGATGACCATGAACAGCGAACCGGCCAGCGAGTTGCCGCAGCGGGTCGCGCTCGCGCACAGCAGCGGGAACTGCGGCGGGGCGGGCGTGGACTGGTAGGAGGTGCTGACCAGGCCGGCGTCGGTGTGGCGGAAGTTCATCGCGCCCGCCGTCGGCGTCTCGTAGGCGGGCAGGCCGGTCTCGGCCCAGTTGATCGTGAAGCCCTCCCCGTCGCGCCCGGTGACCGTGTAGGTCTCGCGGCGCGGCGTGGGCGCGTAGGTCGAGTTCGACCAGGCGTAGGTCCAGCTCGCGCCGTCGGCGCTCGGAAGCCACTGGCGCACCGGGTCCTCGAGCGCGGTGGCGCCCGCCGCGGCCGGCCAGGCGGCGAGGACGAGCGCGACGCCGGCCAGGGCCCGGCGCCACCTGGGGGTTGCGTGCATGCTCACTTGCTCCTCCTCAACGCGGCCTTGCGCCGCCGCTCGCGTTCCTTCTTGCGCTTCTGCGCCCGGGCCCTCCTGCGCTTGGCCGCCGCCTTCTTCTTCGCGGCCCTGCGCTTCTTGGCCTTGGCCTTGGCCTTGCACTTCTTCGTCTTGCACTTCGCCCGCTTCTTGCTCTTGGCCTTGTCCAGCAGCGGGTTCAAGCTGCCCGACGCCGTCTGGACCTGCGGCGCCGTGCTGATCGAGGCGATCGTCGCAGCCACGGGCATCGGCGTGTCCTGCGGCGAGGTCGTGGTGCCCGTCGACGGACCGGCATCGGAGTCGGTGACCCGATCGCCGGCGTTGTTGGTGAGGGCGACGTCGCGCCCGGCGCCGCCCGTGAGCAGGTCGGCGTAGGAGGCGTCGGTGTCGGGGGTGACGTTCGTGCCGTTGGCCGTGCTCTTGTCGTCGTCGCCGTCGAGCAGGTCGTCGCCGTCGCCGCCCATGATGATGTCGCGGCCGGTGCCGCCGACGAGCCAGTCGTTCCCGGCGCCACCGGAGACCACGTCGTTGCCGTCGGTCGCCACCGCCGGGTCCTTCGGGCCGACGGACGCCTCGTTGGTGAGGAAGAACTCGCGGCCGTTGATGGTGATCCGCGTGTAGGGATGCGCCTCGTCGTAGAGGGCGAAGAACGGGAGCGTGGCGCCGGCCCGGTGCAGGCCGTAGTGCAGCAGGCCGCCCGGGTTCCAGGGCCGGGTGAAGTCCGTGCGCACGACGGCGGTGACGGCCCCGTCGACCACGTCGGCGGCGTAGCCCTCGGCGCGCGCCTCGGCACCGGAGACGGCGTCGTCGCCGGCCCCGCCGTCGAGCACGTCGTCGCCCAGCCCGCCGAACAGGATGTCGTCGGCGCCGGCATCGCCGGTCGGCGCGAGCACCTTGACGATCGCCCCGGCGGGGCCGGACGGGGCGCTCAGGCCGTTGAGCGGCTCCGCGACGCCGACGCGGGCGGTGCGGACGAAGCCGTCGTCGCCGAGGATGCCGTCCGTCCCGGTGCCGCCGGAGATCCAGTCGGCGCCCTGGCCGCCGATCAGGTCGTCGTCCTCGGCGTCGCCGAAGAGGCGGTCGTTGCCGGCCCCGCCGAACACGACGTCGTCGCCGGACTCGCCGTGGACCTCGTCGGCGCCGGCGCCGTCGAGCAGCGTCACGCCGCGGACCGCGATCCGGCGGGTCGAGCTCGTGCTGTCCCAGTTGAAGGCCGCGCCGACGATCCGGACCACGTTGGCGTTGTCGCCGGCGATCACGTCGGCGTCGGCCACGTGCGGGTCGGTCAGCCCGCCCGTGGTGGCGTTCATCGCCGTCCGCGTCCCGGCGCCGCCGAAGAGGTAGTCGTCGCCGTCGGGGCGCTGATCGGGCGTCGTCAGCGTGAACAGGCTGGAGGAGCCGCCGATCAGGTCGTCCTGGCCCAGGCCGCCGAACACGACGTCGCTGCCGCCGCCGCCCTCGATGTAGTCGTCGCCGTCGGTCAGGCGCTCCACGGTGCCGGTCAGCACGAGCGGGCCGAGCGGATCGCCGGGGCCGGGGATGCGGCGGGCGACCACGGGACCGTCCTCGAGCGCGCCGTCGCCGAGCAGGACGTCGTCGCCGAGCTGGCCGAAGATCATGTCGTCGCCCGCGCCGCCGGTGACGTAGTCGTCGCCGTAGGTCTGGACCTTGCCGGTCGGCACCGCGGCGTTGGCCCAGGCGCTGCTGTGGAAGAGGTCGAGGACCTGGAGCAGCGCCCAGCTCGGGGCGACGCCGTCGGTGGCGGCGAACGGCTTGGCGTTGCCGTCGACGAAGGCGCCGGAGGGGCCGTAGAGCTCGGCGCCCCCGAGCGTCTGGAAGCGCAGGCTGGAGGTGTCGCCGACGCGGCGCAGCAGGCTCACCTGGTCGCCGAAGATGAGGTCGTCACCGGCGTCGCCGTCGATCGAGTCGCCCGCGGCGCCGCCGATGAGGACGTCCTCCCCCGTGCCGCCCTCGAGCCGGTCGCGTCCCCCGTCGTTGAAGTCGGAGGTGCGCACGAGCCGCAGGCGGTCGGCGAGCGTGGGCCGCGTGTCGTCGAAGACGAGGGCGCCGTTGTCGCCGAGCACCAGGTCGTCGCCGGCACCGGCCACCAGCGTGTCGCCCCCGGTGCCGCCGAGCACGACGTCGGCGTCGGCGCCCGCATCGATGCGGTCGTCGCCACCCTCCTCGGGCGAGAGGGTCGTGACGAGGCCGAGGATGACCGGCAGCGGCGCGAGGAGGACCGCGTAGGCGGCGCGGTCGCCGGCGAAGATCCGGCCGTTGTCGCCGAGCACGACGTCGCGGCCGTCGCCCGTGGTGACGGCGTCGGCGCCGAGGCCGCCGATGACGACGTCGTCGCCGGCGCCGGAGACGATCACGTCGGCCCCGCCGATCGCCGGGTCGACGCTGGTCAGGACGCTGATGCCGCGGGGCCGGCCGTCGGAGCGGTCGCCCGGGCCGCCGTGGCCGAGCACGGTCCTGGCGGCAGCCTCGAGGGCGGCCATGTCGGGGATGGCGCCCGCGACGGGCGCGCCGGCGGCGGCGTCGAGGTAGAGCACGCGGCCGCGGTCGCCGAAGATCACGTCGGCGCCGGCGCCCCCGGTGATGACGTCCGCGTCCTGGCCGCCGAAGATCACGAGCGCCAGCGTGGAGGTCGCGGCGTCGACCGTGTCGCGGTCGGGGTCGAGCTGCGGCGCGACGAACGTCTCGACGGCCTGCTCGGTCTCGACGACGAAGGTGACGAAGCTCCCTGCGGCCGGCGCGAGGGCGAAGGTGAAGACGCCACCGGCGAACGTGCCGGCGGCGGCGACGCCGTTGACGGCGGCCGTGGCGCGGGCGCCGCCGACCGAGAAGGCGGTGCGCGCGCCGTTGCCGGTCGCGGAGACGAGGTCCGAGCGGGTGACGGCGACGGTGAAGGTCACACCGGGGGCGAAGCCGTCGAAGAGGCCGATCGTGTTGGAGGCCGGATCGACGACGTAGCGGTCGGGGTCGACGAGGACGCCGTCGGCGCGGACCGTCAGCCGGTCGGCGGGCAGCGGCAGGTCCCCCACGCGCAGGTCGCCGGCCAGGTGGAGGCGGTGGTTGAACGCGCCCTGGGTGTCGAGGACGAGGAAGCCGTCCTTCGTGGCGTCGAGGTCGACGGTGACGCGGTCGTCGCCGAGGCCCGTGTTGAGCGCCGTGATGCTCCACCAGCTCGTCGTGGCGCGATGCACGGTGCCGTCGATGCGGATCGTGTCGGCGCCGGAGCCCGTCCAGATCGTGACGCCGTCGAAGAAGTCGCCCCGATCGGGGTCCGCGCCGTAGGTGATCGGGGCCGGGGCGAGGCCGGACACCTCGATCTCCCCGAGGGCCGTCGCGTCGGTGATGCGGACGTTGGGGTCCCCCACCGTGGCGAGCTCGTCGCTGATCATCAGCGTGTGGCGGCCGCGGCCGAGCGCGAGGTTGAGCGCGCCCTGGATGGCGTCGAGCGTGCCCGTGAGGTGGTCGGGGCGCTCGAGGAGGCCGACGGCCGCGCGGTCGGAGACGTAGACGCGGTCGTCGCCGGCGCCGAGGTCGGCGTTGACCGTCGGCAGGGTCCCGCGGACGTCGAGCACGTCGTCGCCGGAGCCGAACAGGACGTTCAGCGTCTCGAGGCCGTGGAAGCCGATGCCCTCGACGCTGAGGCGCTCGACGGCGACGGCGGCGTCGTTGGCGTCCCCGGTGACGAGGATCTGCGGGGTGGCGCCCACGGCCGCGTTGCGCTCACCGCGGAAGCCGATCACGAGGTCGTTGCCGTAGCCGCGGACGTAGACGGAGCGGGCGCAGCGCGTGACGCCGGTGCTGCCGCAGCTGCGCGACTCGCCGGTGCCCGGCGTGGTGAGCGGGAACAGGAGGTACTGGAGCGCCTGCTCGATCTGGGCGATCGTCTCGGTCCCGGCGAAGTGGACCGCCCCGACGCCGACGATCGTGACGGTGAAGCCGCCGGTCGCCGGGCGGGTCAGCGTGTAGAGCGCGTCCGAGCCGGCCCGGGCGACGAGGTCCATGCCCGTCAACGCGGTCTGGGTCAGCGTCGCGAGGTCGCTCGTGGCGTCGGCGCGGTCGTCGACGGTGACGGTGTCCGCGCCGGCGCCGCCGTCGATGAGCAGGAGGGCGTCGATGGCCTCGAGCGTGCCCGGCACGAGCGTGCCCGCGGCGGTGCCGACGGCCACGCGGTCGTCACCGGCGCCGAGCTCGAGGACGGTGGGCCCGTCGATGGCACGGACGTCGATGACGTCGGCGCCGTCGCCGCCGGTGATGCGGGTGCTGCCGCGGTGCGTGGTCTGCACCAGCAGGTGGTCGGCGCCGTGGCCGAGGCCGATGTCCAGGGCCTCGAGGTCGGTGTAGGTGATGCCGCCCTGCAGCAGGCGGCCCGCGATCAGCTGGTCGCCGCCCATGCCCAGGCCCGTCAGGCGGGTCGCGGTCAGCACGCCGTCGTCGGCGGAGACGGAGTCGCCGTTGAAGACGTTGAGCGTGTCGACCTGGTGGTCCTCGAGCGCCTTCAGCGACGTGGCGGTCGGGGTGGGCAGCGTGCCGGAGGACTCGCCCGGCAGCATCCGGGCGGGCGGCAGGAGGTAGTCCTGCTGGTCGGGGTCGGGGTTGTTGCCGCCGAAGACGTACAGCGGACCCTGGATGCCGTTGAGGCGCTGGGCGCTGTCGGCGAAGGCCTGCAGGTCCGAGCCGTCCACGTAGGCGTCGTCGACGGCCGTGACCGTGACCGTCTGCGCGACGTTCCAGTTGGCGGCGGTGAAGAGGAGGGTGATCGACCCGTCGCCGCCGGCGGTCGCGCCCGGCGCGGAGACGAGCAGCTGGACGTCGTCGTGGCGGACGGTGCCGTTGAGCGTCGGGGTCGCCTTCGGGCGGACGGTCACGCGCACGTCCTGCGTCGGGGCGCGGGTGAGGACCACCGTGTAGGTGTCGGTGTCGCCCGCCTCCATCACCCGCGTCGAGCCGTCGGACTGGGTGATCCGCACACCCGGGGCGTCGTTGTCGGCCACGAGCACCGCGGCGGTGCCGACGACGGTGCCGACGAGGTCGGTGACGAGGAAGACGCTCGAGCTGTCCAGCGCGACGCCCCAGGCGCCGATGACCGTGATCGCGTTCGCGGTGTTGGCGGCGATGGTGCGGACGGTGCCCTTGCCGGCGCCCGCGACGATGCGCACGATCGCGCCCGAGAGCAGCGCGGGCAGCGGCGTGAGCGTCGTCAGCGTGGTGCCCGTCGCCAGGACCGGGCCATCGACGAACCCGGTGACCTGGTCGCTGGCGGCGGGGGCGCTGTACCCCTGGACGACGTAGGTGCTGGACGCGTCGGGCGTGACGTCCCAGTCCTCCTGCAGGACCAGCGTCTGGCCCGTGTTGGAGCGGATGAAGCGGACCTGGCCGGCGCCCTTGCCGCCGACGATGCGCACGAGGTACCCGCGCAGGTCGTCGGTGGCGAAGGACTGCGCGAGCCTGACCTCGTCGGCGCGCGGCGTGGCGACGGCGACGACCTGGCCGGTGACGGCGTCCGAGCTCGTGACGACGTGCGTGACGTAGGCGAGCGTCTCGCCTTCGACGACCGAGTCGTCGAGGGCGCGGACGACGACGGTCTGCGACAGCGGGCCCGAGGCGGTGAAGGTCAGGGTCGTGGACCCGACGATCGCGAGCTGCCCGCTGGTCGGGGTCAGCTTGATCGTCACGGTCTGGCCGCTGCGGGGAGCGCGCGTCAGCGTGACCGTGTAGGTCGAGGTCTGGTTCTCGGCGCCCGGCACCGGCGTCAGCGGCGAGAGGTCCACGCCGGCCGCGTCGGAGTCCAGCACGCGGACGCTGATGTCCGGGAGCTTGAGGCCGTCGTACTCGCCGACGCCGCGGAGCGCGAAGTCGTCGCCGCCCGCCGGGACGGTGGCCCACGCGAGGTCGAGCGTGACCGTGTCGGAGCCGTTGTAGGCGACCACCTTGCGGGTCTGGCCGGCGCCGGCGCCGCCCGTGATCACGATCGTCCTGCCGACGAGGTTGCCGTGGCCGGTCAGCGCGGCGGCGGTCAGCGTGGCCGCGCCCGCGGAGCCGACCGTGCCGCGCACCTGGCCGACGACCTGGTGGGTCAGCAGCAGCGGCTGGGTCGTCTCGGAGGACAGGTCGTCGACCGCCCGCACGTAGACCGTCTTGGCGGTCTGCCAGTCGGCGGCGGTGAAGCGGACGTCCACGGAGGCGGCCCAGGTGACCCCGTCGAGGGAGACCTCGACGCCCTTGGAGCGGATCAGCTCCGACAGGGGCGACGGGGCGGGGCCGGTGACGGAGACGATCACGTCGGTGGTCGGCTGGCGGCTGAGGCGCAGCGTGTAGGTGTCGCTGGTCTGGCCGCGCTCGGAGA
This sequence comes from uncultured Solirubrobacteraceae bacterium, assembly GCA_963726825.1. Lineage (GTDB taxonomy): Bacteria > Actinomycetota > Thermoleophilia > Solirubrobacterales > Solirubrobacteraceae > DATLGB01. Next base: position 1,974,219 of record CAVSDT010000002.1, read on the forward strand.
CGACGGTCGTGCCGTCCGTCTGGGTCAGCTTGATCGCCGGGGCGTCGTCGTCGGTGATGTCGGCGGCGACGCCATCGACCGCGATGCCGGCCCAGAAGGCGTCCGCGCTCGTGACGAGGTGCTCGATCAGGCCGGAGTGGCCGAGCAGGTCGTCGGCCTCGACGGCCGGCGCGTCGCCGGCGACGTTGACCGTGTCGGAGCCGAGGCCGCCGAAGAGGCGGACGGAGACGCCGGCGGGCGTGGAGAGCACCCAGAAGCGGTCGTCGCCCTCCTGGCCGTCGATCTCGACCGTCTCGACGGCGACGAAGGCGACGAACCGGCCGCCGCCGTAGATGCCGCCGGCGGTGACGACGAACTTGTCGTCGTTCTCGGTGCCGATCAGCAGCAGGCGGTCGAAGCCGCTGCCGCCGTTGACGGTGACGGGCGCGTTGATCGCGTACTCGACGAAGTCGCGGCCGTCGCCGGCGTCGACGGCGGTCTGCTGGTCGGTCAGGATGAACGTGCGGATGACGAAGACGTCGTCGCCCTGCTCACCGTTGAGCGTCAGCGTGGCCCGGTTGGCGAAGACCTTGAAGCGGTCGTCGCCGCGTCCGCCGTTGATCGTGGTCGGCAGCGAGACGCCGTTGGTGAGCCGGCCGCGGGTCGTGTCGGTCAGCTGCGGCGCGATGTTGCCCGCGAAGTCGAGCGGGTTGCCGAGCAGCTGGCCGATCTGGAACGCGTCGTTGCCGTCCTCGCCGTTGACCGTCAGCTGCGCCGAGGTGTCGTCGAAGGCCGCCTGGTCGTCGCCGGCGCCGAGGTTGAGCACCACGCCCGCGTTCAGCGTCGAGTCGTAGCGGACGCGCTCGGCGCGGGTCCAGCCCTCGAAGGCGCCCCCGGGCACGACGGTCGGAACGGTGAGGAGGGCGATCAGGTCGCGGCGCAGGAGGAACGTGTCCGCGACTGCGGTCGCGTTGACGATCAAGCGGTTGGCCGCGCCGTCGAGGCCCGTGTCGGTGACCGTGATCAGCGCGTCCCCGTTGCCGAACAGGTTGACCGTCGTGGTGTCGGCGCCGCGGCCGCCGTCGAGACGCAGCGGGGCGAGGATCGCCTGGGCCTCGAGGCCGGACGGCAGGTTCGGCGTCAGTCGCGCGTTGACGAGCATCCGGTCGTCGCCGTCCTGGCCGTTGACCTCGGTGGCGCCGGAGACGGTCTCGACCGTGACGCGGTCGCTGCCCGGGCCGGCGTCGATGCGGGTCGTGCCCGCGTGGGTGCTGTCGACCCCGAGGACGTCGTCGCCGGACCCGAGGCGCAGCTCGACGTGCTCGAAGGCGAGGTAGTCGATGCGGCCGGCGCTGAGCCGGCGGACGAAGATCGTGTGGCCCGCGCCGACGAGCGAGACGTCGGTGGCGGTGATCGTGCGGTTCGCCGCCCAGCCGGCGTCGCGGGCGAGCGTCCCGCGGAAGGTGATGACGAAGCGCCCGCCCGTCGCCACGACCTCGACGTCGCCCGGGGCGATCGCCGCGAGCGCCTCCAGGGCGCTGCGGACCTCGTCGGCGGTGGCGTCGAAGTCCAGCTCGATGGTGGTCTCGCCGCCGAGCGCGAGGGTGAAGCGGCCGTCGACGGCGTTGTCGATGCCGACGACCTGGACGCGATCGGGCCGCGTGCCGTAGGTCCCGAGCGTCATGTCGAGGCCGGCGATCGTGCGGGCGTCGAGGGCGCCGACGTTCGGATCGGTGTCGCCGGCGTCGTCGACGCGCAGCGTGTCCTCGCTGTCGGCGCCGTGGAGCTCGAGCAGCGCGTGGATGCCGTCGAGGACGCCCGTGCCGAGGGCCGGGGCGGCGGAGCCGACGACCACGAGGTCGTTGCCGGCGCCGGTGGACAGGAGGTCGGTGCCGTAGGCGACGGTGGGGGTGAAGCCGTCACCCGCGACGCGCGTCGGCGTGTCGATCGTCCGCACGAAGAGCTGGTCGTTGCCGCCGCGGCCCTCGAGGACGAGGCCGTTGGCGCCGTCGTGGACGTGCGTGGAGCGGACGGTGAAGCGATCGTCGCCGGAGCCGAGGGCGATGTCGACGGTCTCCACGCCGAGGTAGTCGATCCCCTGGGCCATGTCCAGGCCGCGCAGCTGGATCGTGCCGAGGACGTTCTCGAGGGTGCCGACGTCGCCGGTGGTGTCGAGGGTGTCGTCGGCCCCGAGGTGGTCGAGACCGGTCCCGGCGTCGATGGTGAGCCGGCCGGTGCCCGGGGGGCCCGTCGACGGGTTGCCGATCTTGTCGAGCAGGCCCTTGGCCGCGTAGAAGCCGGCGGGCCAGAAGCCGGCGCCCGTGCCGACCAGGATGGTGTCGTCGTCGGCGCCGGTGCGCACGAGGGTGTCGCCGTCGATCGTCTGCAGTGCGACGCGGTCCTTGCCGGCGTTGGTCACCACGGTCGTCTCCCCCGCGTGGGTGCGGGCGATGGTCACGTCGTCGTCGCCGCCGCCCGAGACGATCGTGACCGCCTCGATGCCGGTGAACAGGACGTCGCCGGCCATGCCCTCGGCGCCCGTCATGGTCAGGCGCAGGAACTCGCCCGCCACCGTCTTGAGGTCCGAGGCGCCCCAGACCGCCTGCTCGCCGCCGACGAAGGTGCGCGCCTCGTTGCCGAGGGCCTTGCGACCCGCGCCGGCGACGGCGGCCACGGCGGTGCAGTCGGCGGCGGTGCAGGTGTACATCGGCTCGCCGCGCTTGTGCAGCCGCGGGGCGATGTAGGTGACGATGACCTGTGCGCCGTCGGCGTGGCTCGAGTTGATCGTCAGCGTCCGGCCGGTGCGGCTCACGTTCGTGGTGAGGACACCGCCGACGGTCACGGTCAGACCGCTCGTGACGTCGGACTCGAGGGTGAAGCTCGTCGCGACCCCGGGCTTGAACGAGAAGTACTCCTTGTGGCGGACGAGCCGCGTGGTCGCGTCGTAGCGCTGCAGGACGCCGGCGGCGTTGCGGACGGGGTTGCCCTGGGGATCGAGGATCGGATCGCCGGCCAGGACGAGCTCGCTCCCGTCGTAGTAGCGCACGTCACCCGCCGCGTAGCGCAGGGGCCGCTCGATCACGACCCCGAAGCGGACGGGGCCGGCGAAGGCGTGCTGCAACGTGACCGCGGTCGTCGAGGCCGTGTAGTCGCCGCCGAGCGCGAGGCGGGTGACGCGGGTGCCGGTGTAGACGAGCACCCACACGCGATCGCCCGTCGCGACCGCGAGGCTCGTGAGGTCGAGCGTCTGGCCGGAGGCCGCGCCGTCCTTGAACGCGAAGGCCTTGGTCCCGTCGACGGCGTAGAGCTGCTCGCCACGCGTGTAGAGCTTCACCTGGTCGGTCGCGTGCAGGAACGGGTCGCGGCTGTTGTAGACGGTGTTGCCGTTCTCGTCGACGGTCGGCTCGCCGCCGATGTAGCGCTGCTGCTCGCCCGTGGCGTGCACGACGGGGTCGCCGGCGATGTGGCGCTTGAGCTCACCGTCGGTGTGCATCAGCGGGTTGCCGAACGGATCGGTCACGACGAGGCCGGTGAACAGATCGCGCACCCGCATGTCGTCGAAGGCGGCGTCGTAGGCCATCGGCGTGCCCGTGAGCGGGTCGAGCACGAGCTCGCCGCCGAGGAAGGTCCTGGCGGTCGGGTTCAGGTGGTAGGCGGCCAGGTTGGTGCCGTAGGCGACCGGCTTGCCTCCGGCCAGCACGGCGACGGGCACGAAGTAGCGATCGAGGGTGACGTCGAGCTTCGTGCTCGCGCGGGCCGAGTTGACCGTCAGCACGTCGCGGCCGCCACCGGCGACGATCACGTCGGCCGTGCGGGTGTAGGGCGTCAGCTGCGTGTCGTCGACGGGCACGACCGACGGGGTGGTCCCCGCGCTCGTGGTCACCTTGCGGCCGGCGTTGTCGATGTAGAGCAGGACGCTGCCCGGGCCGAAGGACGTCGTGTAGGCGATGACGTTCTGGGACTCCACGGCGACGTCGTAGACGTAGAACGCGTGGTCGTTGGCGACCTCGGCGGAGAGCCGCAGCACCATCGACGTCGCGTTGGCGACGAACGTCTGGGTGAACACCCGCTGGCCGCCGGCGGCGACGGTGGCCGGGTTGTCCCACGTGAAGCTGCCGACCTGCACGCGGAAGCCGCTGTTTGAGTCGTCGCCCTTGGGCGAGTAGGTGGAGATGTGGCCCGTGACCCGGTAGGTGACGCCCGGAGTCAGCCCGGTCAGCGTCTGCGACAGCGTCGGGTTGGTGCCGGCGTCGCCGTTGGAGTTGAGGATGAAGTAGCCGCCCTCGGAGAACGTGCCCCAGCCGCCGGCCGCGTCGATGTTGGCCGACGACCAGCCGCCGTCGCCGCCGTTTGAGAGCACGAACTGGTCGAGGCGGCTGTTCTTGACGACGTTGGCGCCCCACGGGTCCAGGTAGAGCTGCTGGTCCAGGCCCATGTAGACGGGTGCGCCGCCGGCGATGATCACGGGCACGCCGGTCTTGCCGCGGTCGGTGGTCTCGCTGCCGTCGGTGTCGTACCACAGCGGCGTGGACCCGCTCGTCTTCTGGGCGCCGGTCCGCGGGACGCCGCGCTCGTGGATCTTGACCTCGGTGACCGACCCGTCGGACCCGATCACGACGGTGCGGACCTTCAGCGCCGTGCCGGGGGTGGCCGGATCGGGGTCGTAGAGGATCGACACGAAGTCGCCCTCGTAGTAGTCGACGTTGCCCGAGGTGGACATGAACGACTTCTTGGCGCCCGTGCGGGCGACGAGGAAGGGCTTGTTGAGGTAGGCCGCGGCGATCGGGTCCAGATCGGTGAGCGCGACGGGGGTCTCGGTGATGCCGCTGTCGCCGTCGACGATCAGGCGGTTGAGGATGCCCGTGATGGCGTCGAGCTCCTCCGCCTCGTCGACCGTGCCGTTGCCGTTGTTGTCGATGCCGTCGGCGACGGTGGTGACGTTGACGACGTCGTCGCCGAGCCCGAGGACCAGCTTGGTCGGGCCGCCGATGCCCTCGACCGTGATGGCGTCGTTGCCAGCCCCGGCGTAGAGCACGAGGTCCAGGCCCGCGGGGGTGCCGACGATCGTGAACAGGTCCGGTGTCGCGGGCTTGTCGGAGAGCCGCACGTCGAGGTGCTCGATGCCGGCCATCTCGATGCCGTGGAAGGTCGAGCCGTCGGCGGCCGTCTCGCCGGTGGCGTTGATCCCCAGCCCGGAGCCCTCGAAGGACAGGAAGTCGTCGTAGATGAGGTTGCCGGCGCTGTCGCGTTCGGGCTTGAACACCGGGGTGCCCTCGGTGGCGCCCTGCGCGAAGACCTCGCCTGCGGAGACGAAGCGCTGCGTGCGGCGCATGCGCAGGCGTCCGAGGCCGGCCTGGCCCTCCTCGTTGTGGATGACGACGGTGTCGCCCTTGGACTCGAACTGGTCCCCGCCCTTGATCGTGAGGCGGTTGAGGATCTTCGAGATGTCCAGGTTGCGGCCGGCGTCCAGCGCGAACGGGGGCGGGTCGATCGTGACCTTCGGCGGCTGGATCAGCTGGGTCTGCTGCACCAGCGTGCCGACGCGGAGGTTGACGTCGAGCAGGCCGACCTTGACCTCGACCGTCGGCACGCCGCCGGCGGCGAGGAGGTTCCAGCGCAGGCGCGCGGAGATGTCGCCGATCTGGGCGAGCTGCAGCTGGACGCTGTTGCCGAGGAACGCGAGCGCCGCAGCCCAGGCCGCGAGGAAGCTCTGGGCCACCGACAGGCCGGCGGACTCCGCCTGGGCGCTGCCGAACAGCGGGAAGCCGGGCACGCCGCCGCCGCGCGCGATCCACTCGTCGAGCCCGACGCGCAGGACCAGGCCGCCGAGGTTGACGTTCGTGTCCGTGTACTGCATGACGGCCGGCAGCGGGACCCGGATCGCAGGCGGCGTGTACTCGAACGGCGGCGGATCGAAGACCAGCACCGGCGCGTCGCCGCCGACGTGGATGACGTCGTCGCCCGAGCCGCCGTTGACGACCGTCTCGAACGCGTTGCCCGTGGCCAGGACGTAGATCGTGTCGTTGCCGGCGCCGCCGTCGATCTCGACGACCTCGATGTCCTTGAACGTCACCAGCCGCCCGGCGCCGGCCACGAACGTGTCGGTGATGACGAAGACGTCGCCGATCGGCGTGCCCGTGACGACCACGGTGTCGGTGCCGTTGCCGCCGTTGATGAACACGGGGGCGTTCTGCAGGTAGTCGTAGCGGTTGGAGCCCTCGCCGCCGAACAGCGTCGCCAGGTTCGAGACGTCGTTGGGGTCGTCGGTGTCCTCGTGCAGGACGAGGAAGGTCTTCAGGAGGAAGCGGTCGTTGCCGTTGCCGCCGTGCAGCCACAGCTTGGCGCGGTTGTAGTTGACCTCGAAGCGGTCGTTCTGGTTGCCGCCGAGGACGAACAGCGGGTTGGAGTTGCCGTTCGTCATGTTCTCGGTGTCGGCGATCGGCACGCCGTCGGGGAACTCCAGCGTGCGGTTGCCCTTGTCCGGGATCAGCGGGACGGTGCCGACGACGATCTCGTCGTCGCCGCCGCCGAGGTCGACGATCGTCGTCGCGGCGGTGTCGTCGGAGAGGATCCGGTCGCTGCCCTCGAGCGTGTAGACCTCGACGCGCTCCATGCCGCGGTAGGTGACCCGCTGCTGGGAGACCCCGCTGGCCTGGATGATGCCGACGCGGAAGCCGCCGCCGCCGGTGGCGTTGAGCGAGAACTGGTCGGCCTGGTTGGTGCCGAGGACGATCAGCCGGTCGATGCCGATGCCGGCGCCGGAGTCGGCGATCTCGACCTGGCCCGCGTTGCCGAGCGCGATCGTGATGACGTAGCTCTCGTAGGCGCCGCCGGTCGAGCTCTTCGCGTCGAGCACCGCGCGGCCGGTCCAGGCGGCGCCGGACTGCGCCACGCCGCCGACGTAGAAGAGGCCGTCGGGGTCGTTGACCGCCAGGGTGTTGTTGCCCGTGCCGCCGTTGAGGACGGCCTGCTCGAAGATCCCGTCGAGGTTCTCCACGGTCGCGCCGGCCAGGAAGCGGTTGGGGGCGCCGAAGTCGCGGAAGCACGGGTTGACCTGGGTCTTGATCGCGGCGATCAGGTCGTCCTCGGAGCCGTAGGAGACGCTGCCGCACGGCCCGGTCCCGAGCACCATCGTGCCGACGATGAAGCGGTTGCGGAACAGCGTCATGTCGCTGTTGAAGGTCTCGATCAGGGTGTCGACGTCGGCGGCGCCGCTCGAGTCGATGAACGTGTCGCGGCCGAGACCGCCCGTGACCGTGTCGGACCCGTTGCCGCTGTTGAGGGTGTCGTCGAAGGGCGAGCCGATCAGCGTGTCGTTGCCGTCGCCGCCGTCGAGGGTCAGCGCCACGAGGTCCGGGAAGACGGGGGCGGCGGCCGCGTCGTTGTCGCCGAGGCCGGCGGCATCGAGGGTGTCGTTGCCGCTGAGGCCCTTGATGGTCAGTCGGTCGCCCTCGCTGCGGACCGTGCTGCTGACGAGGTAGTCGGTCAGCAGCGCGGTGGTCGAGGTCAGCGTGATCGAGATCTGGTCGACGGTGCCGGGGGTCGCGGAGGCCGACGAGACGGCGCCCGCGAGGTGGAACGTGTCGTCGGCGCCGTTGCGGCCCTCGATCGTGATCGTGTCCGCGGCCTTGTCGTCGGAGACGAGGTACTTCGGCCGCGTGATGGTCTTGCCGGGGTTCGCCGGGTCGGCGACGGTCTCGTCGCCGGCGCGGATGCGCACCTTGCCCGCGTCGATCTCGATGTGCTTGGCGCTCGAGCCGGACAGGCTCTTGACGAGGAGGGTGTCCGCCCCCGTGCCGAGGTCGACGAGGACGTTCTCGAAGCCGGTGCCCTTCAGCGCCGGGCCGGAGCCGCCGGCCGTGGCGACGCGCACGTCTGCGTCGCCGGGCTTGTCCATCACGAGGTCGTCCGCGCCGCCGGTCGCCGTGACGATCAGCCAGTCGTCGCCGCCTGCGCCGCCCTTGATCGTGGGGAAGCCGGAGGCGCCCACGCCGACGCGCACGATGTCGTCGTCGTCGCCGGCGTCGATCGTGTCGGCGCCGCCGCCGGAGGTGATGTCGTCGGAGCCCACCCCGCCCGACAGCGAGTCGTTGCCGGCGCCGCCGATCAGCACGTCGTCGCCGGCGTCGCCGGTGAACGTCACCCGCGCGGTGGAGAGGTTGGAGAGGTAGTCGTTGCCGCCGTTGCCGTGGACCTCGATCTGGCGGTTGTCGGGGCCGGCGGCGGTGAGCGCGCCGATCTCGATCGCGTCGTCCATCGTCTCGACCTCGTCCGCGCTCGTCTCGGGGTCCTTGTAGGTGACGGGGTCCATCAGCGCGGCGAGCGGGGTGCCGTCGCAGATGTCGCCGCAGATGACGGCGTTGCCCGAGCCGTTGAAGAGGATCGTGTCGACGCCGTTGCCGCCCTCGAGGTGCACGCGGGAGAGCACCCCCTCGCGGACGATGATCGTGTCCGCGCCGTTGCCCGCGTAGGCGAAGATCGCGTTGACGCCGACGTAGGTCTTCTCGCGGCCCATGCCCTTGACGCGCACCGTCTCCGCCCCGGCTGCGCCGCCGACGTGCTCGACGATGAAGATCTCGGCGGCGTCGTCGTCGCCGATGCCGCGGCCCGGGAAGCTGCCGCTGGCCTTCGCCCGCAGGCCCATGTTCAGGTACAGCGCCTTGGGGGACTGGACGGTGCCGCCCCACGTCCCGACGCCCGCGGTGGCGGGGTTGGCGCCGGCGTCGCCGGCGAGGAAGACGATCTTCGGCAGCTGGATCGTGCCGATCTTGAAGCGGACGGTCTTCTTGATCGTCGCGAACAGGATCGTGATCCGCACGGTCGCGGAGGCGATCAGGTCGACGGTGCCCCCGGAGCCGCGGGCGCCAAGCGAGGCGTCGATGCCGACGCCGGCGAAGGAGATGCCGAACAGGCGGGCGTCCACGCTCGCGTGGAACTTCACGAAGAAGACGTACTCGTCGATGCCGCCGGGGCCGGTCGGCTCCTCGGCGAGCTTGACCTTGAAGTTGAACTCGCCCACCAGGCCGAAGGAGCGCGAACCGAGCACCAGCTCACCGGTGAGGCTGAGGCCGAAGTGGCCCTTGGAGTCGATCCAGCCGGAGGCCTGCATCTCCGCGAGGCCGAAGAAGTCCGCCTTGGCCGAGATCGCGATCGACCAGTCGCCCTCGTTGAGCTTCTCCTTGTGCTTGATCTCGCCGTCGCAGGTCGGGCAGACCTCCTGCTCGGTGCCGTCGCCGCCGACGCGCATGAGGAAGTCGGCGTCGAACTTGATGACCTCGAGGATCGAGAGCTGGCCGTGCAGCTGCAGCAGGAACGACTTCGCGGTGATGGTGACGCCGGCGACGGGCGAGCGCGAGGTCGACGTCGTGTTGATCTGCAGCTTGCCCGAGGCCTTGAACTTGACGATCTCGAGGACGTTGGCGTCGATCGAGACGTCGAGGTAGAGGACGACGCCGTTGCCGTAGAGGCCGGCGAACCCGGTGGCCTGCACGGTGATCGGGCCGAGACCGAGCGAGACGTCGAAGTAGAGCTCGAAGGCGTTGTCGTTGATGCGGATGTCGACGACGCCCTGAGCGGAGGCGAAGCCGAGGAACGTCACCGTGCCGGCGAGGCGCAGGCGGAAGCCGTTGTCGACCGTGTAGCTCAGGCTGGGGCTGCCGGGCACGGCGATCGTCTGGCTCGCGCCCGTCGTGTTGAGCCCGAACGTGACGGAGACGCTGAAGCCGAGGCCGGTCGCGCCGCCGAAGCCCAGGCCGAGCGTCGCCGTCGCGCCGAGCACGAGGCCGGCGCTCGACACGCGCATGGCGCCGTCGAGCTTGATGCCGCCGAGCGCGCCGATGGTGACCGTCGCCTTGGCGGTCATCTCCACCTTCGTCGGGCTGATGACGAGCGAGAAGCGCCCGGCGATCTGCAGCGGGCCGACGGTCAGGCGGCCGGCGAGGATGACCTGCAGGCCGGGGTCGACGTGGGCGGTGGTCGTCTCGCCGGGCACGACCGCGAACGCGTCCGGGTCCTCCGCGCTGGTGCCGGGCTGGTCGTAGCGCAGCTTGAACGTGTCGAAGTCCTTGCTCGACCCGCTCGTGTTCATCGCGACGAGCAGGTTGCCGGTCAGCGTCGCGCCCGGGAACGCGCTGACGTTGATCGAGAGCGTGAAGCGCCCGACGAGGTACGGCGCGCCGCTGCCGGCGGTGTGGAACATCAGGTCCAGCGACCCGGACACGGAGCCGATGAAGGCGATCTGACCCGTCACCGCGCCGGCGAGGCGGACGGTGTCGCCGCTGAGCGTCAGGGAGATGAAGCCCGTCAGCGTCAGCACGCCGCCGAGCTTGATCGCGGCCTGCACGACGCCTTGGACGTAGACGGTCGGGTCGGCGCTCGGGTCAAGCAGCGCGGAGCCGTCGATGTTCGGCGTGCCCTCCCAGATCGTCAGGTTCGTCGGGAACGTCGGCGGCAGGACGTTCAGGAACGTCTGCGGCACGGCGTAGGTCTGGCGCTTGAGCGTGGAGTTGAACGTGACCTTGACCTTGGCCTGGAACGAGAAGCCGTCGAGGTCGGTGATCGAGGTCTGGTTGGGGACCGAGGGGTCGAGGCCGACGCCGAGCTCGACCTCGACGAGCCCGGCGATGCCGAGGTGCGCCGGGTCGAAGTCGGCCACGAGCAGGCCGATCACACGGCCGCTGAGTCCGATCGCGCCGACGGAGCCGGAGGCGGCGACGAAGATCTGGATCTTCGTCCCGATCTGCACGGAGTAGCCGCCCGCGAGCTGGAACCAGACCTTCGTCGGGTCCGACGGGTCGGCGATCTTGGCCCCGCCGACGATCTCGAACGTGACCGAGCGCGGCTGCAGGTCGTAGACCTGGTCCTCGGTGCGCACGACGTAGACGGCGGTGCCGTTCTGCAGCGTCTGGCGCTCGATGAAGAACTGGCGGCCGTCCTTGGTCTTGATGCGCCACTTCGAACCGCTGACGATGCCCTCGATCGTCGCGTCCTGACCGGTGAGGTCGAGGCTCGTGACGCCGGGCAGCGTCTTGTACTTCTGGCCGGTGTTGAGGACGTACTCCGTCGCGGCGCCGGCCGGGGAGTCGGGCGTGCCGTCGAGGTTGCGGTCGGTGTTGACCGCCTTGAGCTTCGTGATCCAGGCCGGGTCGAGCGCGACGGGCGAGAACGTCGTGGTCGGCAGCGCCGGCAGGCCGCTCGTCGCGAGGACGAACGCGGTGCCGCCCGGGATGCCCTCGAGCGACAGCGTCTCGGTCTTGACGGCGCTCGTGGAGTTGAACTGCAGCGTGACCGCGCCGCCGATGAAGATCCCGACCTGCTCCAGGAAGGTCAGGTTCGCCTGGAAGGTGGCCACGCCCCAGGTGGCGAGCTCGCCCGTGGCGGTGTCGCGCTGGAGGATGAACAGCGCGGCGCCGGAGGCGATGTTGCCGAGCTTGATCACCTTGATCGTGCCGGAGGCGGCGACGCGCAGGCGGAAGACCGTGGAGCTGCCGACGGTGACGTTGCCGACCTCGAGGGAGACCTTGCCGCGGATCTCGAGGATGTTCTCGTCGAAGACGTCGGCGAGGCGCAGCTCCATCCCGCCGGAGATGTCGATGAAGAAGACCTTGTCGGGCTGCGCGGGCTCGACGGCCTTGATCAGGTTGAAGCGCTCCGAGCCGGCGAGGCTGGCGTTGCCGGCCTTGTCGGTCCAGGCGCCGGCGGCCCAGGCGACGCTGACCTGGCCGGCACCCCAGGCGCCGGTGAGGTAGTAGCGGACCGTCGCGCCGTCGGCGAGCAGCTCGGGAGCCGGGCCGCCGACGGCGATGGAGCCCTTGCCGGCACCGGAGATCGCGAGGTCACCGGTGCCGAGGCTGGCGGGGTCGATGCGCGAGCCGCCGAGCAGGTCGAGCCGGACCTCGACGAAGGTCCCGGCGTTCGGCATCGCACTGCCGTCGAGCGCGAGCACGCGGGCGGAGCCGCCGTAGTTGAAGGTGCCCGAGTAGGTGACGTCGACGTCGGTGGCGCCGTCGAGGGCCGTGGCCGGCGAGGTGATCTCGAAGCGGAAGACCCCAGGCTTGGCGGTGCTCTGCACGGGCGCGCCGAGTGCGAGCGTGGTCGCTCCCGCCTTGGCCGTGATCGTCGTCGCCGTGATCGCGGCGGTGTCGAGGGAGCTCAGGGAGCCGAAGTCGACGTCGATGTAGCGCTTGCCGCCCGTGTTGACCACGGGGGCCTTGAAGGCGGCCAGCAGCGGCACGCTGTTGCCGGCGTTGTCGGTGAAGCGCGCGCTGGCGCCGATGAAGCGGTAGGCGATCGACGCGGTCTTGGGGCCGGTGAAGAAGTAGCGGAACTTCCACGTCGTGGCGGTGGAGGACACGAGCACCGGCGCGCGGCTGCCGTCGAGCGTGACGCCGGCCGTCGTGATCTCGAGCTCCGGGGCGAGGTCGGTGACCGATGCGACGTCGAGGCTCTTGGCGTAGGCGGGGACGGTGTAGGTGACCTCGAACCAGCCGCGGCGGTTGAGGTCGTCGGCACTCAGGATGGCTCCGGCGACCGGGTCGGCCAGGCCCGCGGTGAGGGCCGCGACCGTGAAGGAGGCGGTCGTGGCCAGGTTGCCGGTGCCGTTGGCGGTGAACGCGCCGGCGGCGAGGCTCACCACGACGTCGCCGATGCCGAAGTCGCCCGCGAGGTAGAAGCGCCAGGTGGTGCCGTCCGCGAGGAGGGTCGGGGCGGCGGCGGAGACCTGGGCGACGGTGCCGCGGCCCGTGCCCGAGAAGGTCAGCTCATCGGCGGCGTCGGTGACCGAGGCCGCGTCGATCGCGGTCGCGGCGGTCGGCGACAGGGTCACGTCGAGGTAGCCGAGGTTGGGGGTCGCGAGCCCGCCGACGGTGAAGTCGGTCGGGGTCGTCGTGCCGGAGCCGTCCGTCAGCGTGCCGTCGGTGAAGGCGTAGGCGCCCGGGGCGAAGTCGATCGTGATCGCGCCGGAGCCGTACGTCCCGCGGGTGAAGTAGCGCAGGAACCAGGTGTTGCCGACCTTGCGCAGCAGCAGCGGGCGCTGGGCGGCGTCGAGGGCCAGGCCGGCGGCGCCGGGACCGGTGAGCGCGAACTCGGGATCGGCGTCGTAGACGCTGTCGAGGTCGAGCGTCCTGCCCGCCGGGGCGGAGATCCCGACGTCGATGTAGCCGCGGCCGTTGAGGTTGGCGGCACCTGTCGTGCCGCCGTCGATCGGGTCCACGAGCGTCGCGGTGGGACCCCGCACGGAGAAGGTCCGGGTGAAGGCGAGGTTGTCGCGCGTGCCGGCGCGGAAGCCGCCGGCGAGGAACGTCGCGGTCACGGTCCCGATCGCGAGGGTGCCGGTGAACAGGAAGCGGAACACGCCGCCGCCGAGGCCGACGACGCCGGCCGCGGTGAGGCCCGGGACGGTGAACTCCGCGGGCCCGTCCGTGACCGAGCCCTCGTCGAGTGCCGTGCCGTTGGTGCCCTTGAAGCGGACGTCGAGGTAGGTGCGGTCGTTGGCCTTCTCGGCCGGCGTCAGGTCGCGGTCGGCCGGCAGGGTCCCGTAGGCGCTGCCGGGCAGCATCCGCAGGCGGACCGCGCCGGTGCTCGCGTAGGCGCCGGTCAGCCAGTAGCGGAAGGTCGTGCCGCTGACGAAGGTCGGCTTCTGCGCCGGGTCGAGGGCGATCGTGCCGAGCCCGTCGCCGGAGAGCGTGAACTCCGGCGCGGCGTCGGTGATCAGCGCCGGGGTGCTGGCCGGATCGAAGCCGACGGCGTCGAAGGTGACGTCGAGCCAGGTCCGCTGGTCGAGCACGTCGCGGTCGATGCCGGCGGTCTCGGACGGGTTGAGGATCGCGGCGGTCGGGCCGTCGACGCGCACGTCGCGGTCGGCGACGGCGATCGCGTCGCCGGCGGTGTCCTTGAAGGCCCCGTCGACCTCGATCTTGACGGCGCCGGGCTTGTAGCCGGAGAAGCCGATCAGCCGGTAGCGCACGCGGGTGACGCCGGCGGTGCGCAGCTGGTCCTTCTCGAGGTCGGTCAGCGGCGTGGACGTCGCGATCCTCGTGGGCGTGAGCACCCCGGAGGCCGGGTCGGCGACGAGCTCGATCGCGATCGGCTTCGCCGTGATCGTGAAGGTCCCCCCCGCCGCGTCGACGCCGGTCCCGGTGAGCGTGATGGTCGCGTCCGTGGTGAGCACGGACGCGTAGTCGAGCTGGCTGCCGGAGGGCAGGACGAAGTCCACGTCGAGGTACAGCGGCTTGGTCGGATCCGTCGAGGTCTGGTCGCGGTCGGCGTTGGCGGTGTCGACGTCCAGGACCCCGTCGGTGCCGAACGGGCCGGGGCTCGCGGCGGACGCGTCGATGAGCGTGAACGTGCCGCCGCCCTTGACGCTGGCGCCCGCGGTGTCGCTGAACGCGCCGTCGGCGATGGTCGCGACGATCGTCTTCGCGGTGCTCGAGAAGTCGCCGGAGGCGCGGTAGAAGCGGAACACGTTGCCGCCGGGCAGGTTGGTCGGCGCCTCCGAGCTGGCGGCGGGGCCCTCGCTGAGCTGCAGGTCCGAGCCCTGCACGGTGCTCGGCACGACGGTCTGGCCGCTCGTCGGGGCGAGCTCCACGTCGAAGTAGATCGAGTTGAGCTTGGCCTGGACGACGACGTCGCTGTCGCCCGAGCGGATGGCGACGGTGCCGCCGTTGGGCGTCAGCGTCCCCGTGGTCGGGTTCACGCGGACCCAGCCCGGAGCCTCGGTGGTCCCGGTCAGCGGTGCGATCGCGATGCCGCTCACGTTGCCGGTGGTGATCGTCCAGTAGCGGTAGGTGTTGTCGGCCGCGTTGATGAGCACCGGGGCCTGGGAGTCGTCGAGCTTGACCGTCCCCGAGCCGCCCGACTTCGTGAGGGTGAACTCGCGGCCGAGGTCGACGACGGAGGCGTTGTCGAGCTTGCTCGTCGCCGTGTTCGCCCCGTAGGTGACGTCGATGAAGCCGCGCGAGTTCAGCTGCCTGCGCCCGACGAGGTCGCCTGCCCGCGGGCCGACGAGGCGCGGCGTGGGCACGAGCGGCGCGTCGTCGGGGACCTTGAAGGTGACCTCCTGGCCGGAGGCGTTGCGGAAGCCGGTCTTCAGGCGCCCGTAGAGCGTCAGGACCCGCACCTGATCGGGCACGTCGGCGAGGAACAGGACGGTGACCTCGCCCGAGCTGACCTTCGACAGGTCGGCGTAGAGCTTCGCGCTGACGGAGACGTTGTCGGCGGCGAAGTTCAGCTTGCCGGCGATCATGAACTTGCCGTCGGTGGAGATCTTGATGATCACCTGGCCGTTGAAGACCTGCTGGGAGGCGTAGATCGAGAACAGCTTCGCCGAGCCGGTGATCGTCATGGGGGACGTGAAGGCGGCCGTGAAGCCGTTCAGCGACGGGTTGGCCTGCAGGATCTGCCACTGGCGCGCGACCTGGGACTTGATCTGGGCCAGCCACTGGTCGGCGGTGACCTGCGCCGGCAGGCTGAAGGCGGGCCCGCGCAGCTCGATCGGCTGGTCGATCGACGGCAGGGTCTTGAAGAACTCGACGCCGGCGACGAAGTCGTTGATCGCCAGGCCGCTCGTGGGCTCGAGCAGGATCCCGCCGGGCAGGCTCGCCTCGAGCTGGACCGTCAGCGGTCCGAGCTCGGACAGACCGAAGCGGATCTTGATGCCGCCGAGACCGGCGAACTTGAAGCCGCCCTCGACGCCCGCGAAGAAGACCGTGTCGGCGACGGGCGTGACGAGGTCGAGCGAGTCGATCGGGGTGCCCGCGGCCGAGACCCGCAGCAGGCCGCCCAGCAGGGTGCCCTCGAGCTCGCCGCCGAACACCTTGCCCTTCACGGACACGGCGATGGAGTCGATCCCGATGATCGGGAACTTGCCGTCCAGGAGCTTGCCGACGTCGATGCGCACACCCTCGACGGCGCCGGAGAACTCGAGGCCGGGGATGCCCTTGATGCCCGTGACGCTCGCCGACAGCGTGAGGACGAAGTTGCTCGGATCGGCGGCGATGTCGGGCCACTGGATCCCGATGCCGTCGATGCGGATCGGGAGCCACGTCGGCCACTTGAACGTGTCCCCGCCGGCGCCGCCGACGCTCAGCGCGACGCCGAAGCCGGTGCGGGTGCGGAACTCGCCCTTGCCGCTGAAGCCGAAGTTCTGCGCCGAGCCGCCGATGACGACGGATCCGATCCTGACCTCGGCCCCGACCGAGCCGAACGTGACGAGGTCCGCGTCGGTGTTGACCGCGCCCGTGTCGATGGTGAAGTCGACCGCGGTCAGCGTCAGGACGGAGCCGAGCGTGATCTTCAGGGTGTCCGCGGTGAACTTCAGCGACTTGAACTCGCCGTCGGCGAACACGACGCCGGCGCGGACGGCCTCGGTGTTCGGATCTCCCGGCTCGGTCGTCAGGCGGTCGACGATCGTCGCCGAGACCGGCTTGCCCGGCAGGAAGCGCACGCCGCCGGAGGCGAAGTAGATCTCGCCGCTGAAGGAGCCGGGGCCCGAGAAGGAGAGCGAGAAGTTCACGACGCCGACGCGCAGGTCGTCGAACTCGAGGATGCCGGCGAAGCCGATCGTGGCGGGCGCGGTGGCCGGCGCCGCCGGGACGCCCTGCGCGCGCTCGCCCGGCTTGAGCGGTGCGACCTGGGCGGAGCCGTCCGGGGTCTGGTTGACCACCGCGGCGTTGGGCTTGTAGCGCAGCTCGGCGCGGCCGATCGCGAACCCGTCCGTGGTCACCACGAGGCCCGGGACGAGCTTGTCGTCGCTCGAGCCGGGGCCGCCCGCGTCGAAGTAGGGCTGGATGAGGCCCGAGATGCCGAACTGCGGGAAGCGCACCGACGCGGTGTTCAGGCGCAGGATCTCCTGGGCCTTGCCGCCGTTCTTGCTCGCGTCGTAGTTCTCGTCGTAGCTGACGCGCAGGCCGGTGCCCTCGACGACGACGACGTTCGGGACGGTGGCGATGAAGGACGCGACGTCGAGCGAGAACTTCGCCGGGACGTCGAAGGCGGCGAGCAGCTTCGCCGGGTCGCTGAGGGCCGCGGCGGCCTTGGCGACGTCGACCCGGACGTCGAAGGTGCCCAGCAGGCCGGTGAGGTTGGCGCTCACGCCGCTCTTGGACTGGTTGGCGCCCGCGGCGGTGCTGGCGCCGGGGGCGTTGGCGGCCGCGCTGCTCGTGCGCCCGAAGGCGAGGTCGGCGGCGTCGGCGCCGATCCCGATCGTCAGGGACAGGAAGCCGTCCTTGAACGTCGTGCCGACGAGCGAGACGGCGAAGTTCGTCAGCGTGAGCGGCCCCAGCACCGTGGACTGGTTCGCCGTGCCGGCGTCCTGCAGCGTGGAGTCGACGGTGAACGACGACGTCGTGTTGCCTGACTTGTCCACGGCGGCGGTCACGCCGGCGCAGTCGGTGGCGCTCGAGGTCTTGGCGACCTCGCACCAGGTCGGCGCGCCGGTCTCGTCGACGCCGACGATCTGCACGTCGACGCGGCCGTTGGCCCAGGTCTGGGCGAGGGCGACGCCGGCCTTGGGGACCACGTAGTAGCGGTAGGTGTTCGGGGCGATGGGGGTCGGCCCGGTCAGCTGCGCCCAGGACTTGCCGGGTGTGAGGAGGAGGTTGGCCGTGCCCGGGCCGGTGAGGCGGACCTCGTCGCCGCTGATGCCGACGATCTTGCCGCCCTTGACGGGGGTGAAGACCACGTCGACCCACGGCCGCGCGCTCGCCGAGCGCTGGTTGAGCGTCGCACCGGCGAAGGGGCTCAGCAGCATGCCGGTCGCCACCGGCGGCGGGATCGGGTCGGCGGCGACGCCGGAGGAGCCGGGCGTGGCGTAGGAGAGGAAGAACGTCTCGGCGTCTGCGCCGTTGGACTTCCCCTGCGCGGTGTAGGTGTTCTCGACGAACTGGACGGTGACCGAGTTCTGCGGGTCGGCTGCGCCCCCCGTCCCCCACAGCGGCTGGGCGGCGTTCTTCTTCGACAGGCTGTAGCGGTAGAGGTACGGGTTCGCCGGGTCCACCAGGGTGGGCGCGCCGTTGATCTGGACGTTGGCGGCGGCGGCGCCGAGCAGCACGAACTCGAGGCCCGGGTCCGTGATCGAGCCGGCGTCCATCCCCGTGTAGTTGGCGTCGCGGAAGAGGACGTCGATGTGCGGGTCGGCGGCGGAGTTCAGCGTCGCGGCGAACACCTTCTGACCGGCGAACGGGCCCGCCAGGTCCGCCTCGGGCGGCAGCAGCTGGGCGGGGTTGGCCGGCACGAAGTCGACGATCTTGTGGCCGAACAGCTTCGCCCCGTTGACCTGCAGCGCCTGCAGCTGGAAGCCGCCGGGGCCGCCGAAGGAGAAGCGCGCGAAGCCGTCGACGGCGATGACCTCCTGCAGGTTGCCGCCGCCGAGCGGGACGGCCACCGTGACCGACGCGACCGGCGCCTCGATGTCGAGGCGGCCGTCAGCGGCCTTGGAGAAGCGCAGGATGCCCTTGATCGTGAGGATCCCCGCGGCGGAGATCGTCAGCCGGGCGTCCGGATCGGCGCTGCCCTGGGCGTTGACGCCGACCTCGAACACCTCGGTCGGAGCGCTGGAGGAGAAGTTGACGTCGACCTTGTCGCCGGGGGCACCGCCGGGCAGCGGGACGGACTCGGCGACGACCTTGCCCGTCTTGTTGACCCGCACGCGCAGGGTCCCGGTGACCGTCAGCCCGGGGATGCCGACGAGCTCGGCCTTCCCGTAGGCGGTCACGGCGTAGGCGTCCGGCGCCCCGTCCTTGTAGCGGACGACGCCGACGTTGGCCCCCGTGATGCGCACCCCGACGGCGTTCGTGAAGTCCGTGACGTCGGTGGAGCCGCGCGAGCCGAGGAACAGCGTCGCGTTGCGGGCGCCGTAGACGATCCGGGTGGCGTTCTCGTCCTTGAAGAAGTCACCCGTGAGCTCGAACAGGTCGAGGATGCGGATCGACGTGTTGCGCGCGACGACCGTGAACGTGTCGGGCGCGAGGTCGAACGTGACGGTGCCGCTGCCGGCCGGGATCGACTCCGTGCGCTGGGCGTTCGTCCGGTTGACCTGCAGGATCGCGTCCGTCTGGGCGTTGAAGACGTCCCCGCCGCCGGCCGCGAGCTTGATCGTGCCGCTGACGATGCCCGCTGCGCCGCCGACCGGGGGGGCGCCCGGGTACAGGACGAGCGCCATCTGGCCGTTGGTCAGCGAGTAGCCCGTACCGCCGGCGGTGAAGGTGGAGGTCACCCCGGTGGCGACGAAGCGCGTGAGCTTGACGGGCGGCGGGCCGGGCGACTTCGTGAGGAACTCGATCGCGATCGCGTCCGCGTGGAAGTCGAAGCCCTTGAGCTTGAGGTCGACGTTCGTGGCCTCGACCCGCAGGTACGGGCCGGCGGGCAGCACGAGCGTGTCGGTGGCGCCGCCGACGAGCGTGAAGGTCTCGTTGACCGCCTTCGTCGTCTTGTTCATCGCCAGCGTCAGGCCGGTGGTGAAGGTCAGGTCGCTGCCGAAGGAGAAGGCCGTGCTGGCGACGGTCAGCTTCATCGCCGCACCGTCGGGCGTGAGGAGGATCAGACCCGAGACCCCCGTGACCGTGAACAGCGGGCTGGCGACGGTGCCGAAGCGCAGGTTGCCGTTGGCGAGGCCGACCTTCGTCAGCTTCACGTCGTTGGCCCGCACGACCTGCTCGACGCTGATGTCGGTCTCGATCGAGACGACGTCCTCGAAGGCGAGCGTCACGTGCCCGGCGGCGCGCATGACCCGCCCGGCGTAGTCGAGCGTGACCTTGCGGCCGGTGGCGGCGTCGGTCGTGACGTCGAGGTGGCGGGTGCTCCACTTCACGACGGGGGCGACGGCCGGGGCGGCGACCGTGGCGTCGCTGCCGGTGTTGACCTCGATCGAGATCGTCGTGGCCGACAGCGTCACGAGGTCGACGCCGACGAGCGAGACGCCCGCGGCGGTCGCCTTCAGCGCCAGGAAGCTCTTGCCGGGCTTGGGCGTGCCGTCGGGCTTGAGCGCCGTGGCCATGACCAGGCCGAGCTCGATGTCCGCGATGGCGAGGCCCAGCTTGTCGGCGCGCCGGCCGGCCGCGCCCGGGTCGGTGTCGATCTCGCCGTCGCCGTCGGCGTCCCAGTAGGGGCCGCCCGTCCCGACGAAGGCATGAAGGCCGCTCGCGCCGATCTTCAGCAGCGACAGGTCCTCCTTCGTCACGGTGCCGTTCGTCGCGACGACGTCCTGCTGCAGCAGGGTGTCGCCCTTCTCGAACACGAGCGAGCCGGTGACCTCCAGGAACGAGCTGATCAGCAGCGTCACGTGTCCGGCGGCGCGCAGCAGCGTGCCCTTGGCGTCGATCGTGACGGTGGGCAGCACGCCGCCGACGGCCGGGCCGACGGGGATCGTGAGGTTCGTGGTGGAGAAGTCCAGCCCCTTCGGGATGGCCGGCCCGGCACCGCGGTTGACCACCACGCGCAGGTCCTTGACCTTCGCGGTGACGGCGGGGATGCCGACGAGCTGGGCGCTGCCGGCGGAGGCCGTGAGGCTCAGGAACGAGGTGTAGCCGGCCGTCGTCAGCGCGTTGGAGCCGACCGGGTCGTCCTTGGGCTTCATCAGGGCGACGCCGATGGTGACGTCGGCGAGCGCCAGGCCGATCGCGCCGCCGCCGTCGGCGGGCGGCACGGCGTCGGTGGCGTCCACGGCGCCGTCGCCGTTGGAGTCCCAGTACTTCGCGGCGCCGGAGCCGAAGAACGCGTGGGCGTGCTGGGCGCCGACCTTGAGCGCCGTGACCTTGCCCGTGATCGGGTTCGGCGCCGCCGTGGAGACATCGAACGGGGTCTCGCTGCGCTCGAAGGCGAACTCGCCCGTGACGAAGACGAAGTCGCTGATGGCCAGCGTCGCGCTGCCGGTGACCCGCAGCAGCGGCGCGGAGAAGTCGAGGTCGACGGTCGGGACGCCCAGCGGGCCGTCGGCGCCGTCGGGATCCGGGCCGGTCGGGACGCTCATGACCCCGCCGGCGAGCTTGGTGAAGTCGACCGCCGGCTTCTTCGTCGCCGGCGCGCCGTCCTCGGTGCCCGCGTTGTACTCGACGGTCAGCGTGCCCTTCAGCGTCAGCTGCGGGATGCCGACGAGCTCCGCTGCGCCGGTCGCCTTCAGCGCGGTGTAGGCGTACAGCGGTGCGACGGGCGTCTCGCCCGGGTGCGGGGGCGCCTTGCGCATCATCGCGATGCCCACCTCGACGCCGGTGAGCTTGACGCCGATGGCCCCGGGGCTGTCGGCGGGCCCGAGGCCGGCGAACAGCGTCGCGTTGGAGAAGCCGAGCTTGGTCACCTCGACCGGCTTGGTGACCCCGGGTTCGTCGACGGTGGTGACGAGGACGTCCGCGCCGCGCTCGTAGGAGAAGGAGCCGGAGACCGCGATGAAGTCCGCGACGACGAGGTGCATGGTGCCGGCGGCGCGCAGGAGCTTGCCCGCGAAGGCGATCGCCACCGAGTCGACGCCCGTGCCGCTGGCGAGCTTGTCGTCGGCGGCCTCGCCGTAGGTGTTGTCGTGGTCGCGGTCGAGGTTCTTCGTCCAGTCCAGCGGGTCCGGCTGCGGCTGCTTGGTGCTCGTGGCCTTGTTGACCTGCAGCTCGAGCGCGTCGACGGTGACCTGGAAGCTGCTCGGCAGCCCGACGAACGTCGCCGTCGTGAGGTGCGAGGACAGGGCGGTCCACGTCCCCGGCTCCTGCACGTCGGTCGCCAGCACGGGGGCCTTGCCCCGCAGGGTCGCCAGCAGCAGCGTGCCGCCGGCGACGGAGAAGCCGTAGCCGCCGGCCCCGATGAAGAGGTTGTTCGCCGCCAGGTGACTGGGGTTGATCTCCATGGCGATCGTGACCAGCTGCGCGTCCTTGAGCTCGCGCAGCGTGGCGAGGTCGCCGCCGTCGGAGACCTTGGCGTTGACGGTCTCCTTCGTGTAGGTGATGCGGACCTCGGGAGCGACGAGGAAGTCGAACGCGTTGAGGTTCGCCGTCGCCT
Organism: uncultured Solirubrobacteraceae bacterium; assembly: GCA_963726825.1. Lineage (GTDB taxonomy): Bacteria > Actinomycetota > Thermoleophilia > Solirubrobacterales > Solirubrobacteraceae > DATLGB01. Next base: position 1,996,170 of record CAVSDT010000002.1, read on the forward strand.
GCAGGCGCAGCAGCTCGACCGTGAAGGCGATCGTGTGCGCGGTGCCGGAGAAGTCGGTGACCTTGAAGTCGCCCGGGAAGGCCGTGTCCCAGTTGAGCGCCTCGGCCTTCACACCGCCCTTCTCGCCGGAGAACCGGTTGGCCTGCAGCGAACCGGTCGTGAACTTCAACGTCACGCCGGGGATGCCGAGCAGCTCGGCCGCGCCGAGGGTGGCGTCGATCGCGGTCCAGGCGCGCGAGTCGCCGGCCGCGACGGCCGTCGGGCTCGCCTTGACCGTCGCCAGCACGATCGCGCCCTCGGTCAGCGCGAAGCCGGGGCCGTCCTTGACCCCGACGAACAGCGTCTGCACGCGCAGGGCCAGGCGGGTGACCTGGGCGCCGGTGAGCGTCTCCCCCGTCTTGACCAGCACGTCCTCGCGGGTGGCGGAGTACGTGAAGTCGGCCTCGCCGGTGAGGAAGTCGAACAGGTTCAGCTGCACGTGGCCGCGCGCGCCGAAGCGCTTCTGCGTGTACTCGATCTTCAGCGTGGTGGTCGTGCCGGCGCCCGTCTGCACCTCGAAGCTCGGGGTGTCCGGCGTGCTGTCGCCGTCCTGGAAGACCATCGTGGTCCAGTCGAGGGCGTCGTCGGCCTCCGTCCCGTCCTGCTTGCGGGCCTTGTTGACCTCGACGCCGAGCTCGAGCACCTTCGCGCTGACCCCCGGGACGCCGACGAGCTCGGCGTTCGTCAGGGTGCTCGTGATCGCCGTCCAGGACCGGAGGTCGCCGGCGGCGGTCGGCTCGATCGTGGTGTGCAGCAGCGAGCCGGCGCCGACGGTGAAGTGCACGGAGGAGGCCGGGCCGACGGTCAGGCCGCGCTCGACGCCGTTGGCGGCGTTGCCGTCGTCGGCGAGCACCTGGAGCGCGAAGGTCGTCATCTTCGCGTCGACCGCCGGGTCGCTGGTCGGCTTGACCTTGACGTCCTGCTGCTCGTAGAGGAAGGCGACGGTGCCCGTCAGCAGGTCGGCGATGGAGTTGATCGTCATCCGGCCGCTGGCGCGCTTGAGCTTGCGCGTGAGCGTGACCGGCGTGCCGCCGACCTCCAGCGCGTCCCCGAAGGTGCCGTCGGCGTCGAGGTCGAGCATCGTGGTCCAGTTCAGCGCGGGCTGATCGTCGGCGGGTCCCTGGTTGAGCTCGACGCTGAGCGCGTCGATGACGACGTCGAAGGCGGAGATGCCGCCGACGGTGGCGCTCTGCAGCGAGCCCGTCAGCGCGCTCCACTTGCGCGTGTCGGTGCCGCCGCCCGTCACCGTGGCCATCACGAGCTTGCCGCTCGCGGCCGAGAGGTGGACGCTGCCGGGGTCGCCGATCGTCAGGCCGGGGCCGGACGGCAGTGCCGGGATGATCTCCAGCCCGAAGGTCAGCAGGGAGGCGTCGGCCGGATTGCCCGTCGTCGCCGCGTCGCCCGGCGTGAGGTCGACGGCCACGGCGCGCTTGGCGTAGGAGAGCTTCGCGTTGATGGTGAGGAAGCCGAAGAGCGCGCCGCGCAGCGTGGCCTCGATGACCTTCAGCTCGGTCGTGTAGGTGATCGCGAGGTCGGGGTCGGGGCTCGTCGCGGGGACGAGCGCGCCCGGGTCGATCGGGTCGGCGCCGGCGGTGGCGTCGCGATCGATCGAGGACGCCCACTTCAGCGCCTTGGCCGGGCCGCCGGGGCCGTCGCCGGAGGCGGTGTTCATGCGGAACAGGCCGTCGGTGACCGTCCCCACGAACCCGGGGAACGTCAGGCCGAAGGCGATGTCACGCGAGGTGACGGCGGTCCAGCGGCGGGTGTCGCCGCTGCCCTCGGGCGCCGCGACGGAGGCCAGGCCGAGGCTGCCGCCGGTGACGTCGATCCCGATGCCCGCCGCGCCCAGGTGCAGGTTGAGGTTCCTGACGCCGAGCAGCAGCAGCGAGGCGTCGGTGAGCTGCTCGCCGCCGTTGGCGAAGTTGCCGTCGGTGTCGACCTTGACCCGCTCGAAGGAGGCGCCGAAGTCGGCGGTCCCGGCCACGAAGCCGAACAGGTCGAGCGTCGCGCCCGTCGCCTCGACCTTGCGCACGTCGGCGGCGTAGTCGAGCTTGGTGATCGTCCCGGCGCCGGCGACGTCGAAGTCGTGGGCCGCGCCGCCCTGCTTGTAGGTCGTGTACTTGAGGTACGTGCCGGCGGCGTTCGTGCCGTTGTAGTCGAAGTCCAGCGTGGTGGCCGCGAGCTTGATCCCGGGGATGCCGACGAGCTGGACGCTCATGTCCAGGCCCTTGGCGGAGACGAACGTCTCGCCGCCGGCCGCTGCGACGACGAGCACCAGGCCGGCGGACCCGACGGTGCCGCGGAACCCGATCTCCCCCGCCGTCCCGCGCCCGAGGCCGATGAAGACCTCGCCCGCCGTGACGCCGATGACGCGGAAGGTGGCGTCGCGCTCGACCCCGGCGGAGTCCGTGATCTTGCCGTCGCGCTTGATCAGCGTGAAGTTGCCCTTGAGGTAGACGACCTTGAGGTCGAGCTCCTTGAAGCCGCCCTTGTCGTCGATGGTGCCGTCGAGGGCCGCGCCGTCCGCGAAGTCGAACGCGTCGACGCCGGTGCCGCCCGTGATGCTCTCGGTGTCGGTGAAGGCGAAGCCGTTGGTGAGCGAGGTCTGGAGGTTCCCGGCGTTGTGGCCGACGATGTGCCAGCGGGCGTCCTCGTCCGGGCCGATCAGCTTGTCGGCCGTGCCGCCGCCGGCGGCGAAGGTGAAGTCGCCGGAGAAGCTCGTCGCGGTCGTGTCGAGGGTCAGCTCGTCGTTGCCCGTGCCGCCGGTGATGGTGAAGGCGTCGAGGTCGCCGGCGACGAACTCGCGCAGCCCGCCTCCGGTCGTCAGCGACAGCTTCGGCTTGGCGTCCTGCGTGATCTTGAGCGTGTAGGCGCCGCCGGTGTCGGGGAGCCGCACGTCGACGGTGTCGCCCCCGCCGTTGCCGGTGAAGGTGATCTTGCCCGCAAAGGAGGCGGCGGTGGGGTCGATCGTGAGGTCGTCCTTGCCCCGGTGGGTCGTCACGGCGCCGCTGAAGCCGTCGAGGCCGCCGATGATGCGCAGCTCGGTGACGCTGCCGACCGGCTGCATGGCGGCGACCGGGGCGCCCGAGACGGTGACGACGAGGTTGCCGCCGCTGACCGAGACCGTGACCGTGTTGTCGCCGTCCAGCGTGATCGACCAGACGCCGCCCGTCGGGCCCGACGCCGTGTAGGGCGAGAAGTGCGCCAGCGGGGCGCTGACGATGCCGGTGCGGCGGTCGTAGGCCGAGCCGGCGACGGGGGTCGGGCCCGTGACCGGATCGAGGTAGACGATCTGCGGGGCGTCGGTGAGGAGCGGCCCGGCGAAGAGCGAGAGGACCGGCGCGATCGCGAAGGTCGAGATGCGCTCGCCCGTGGCGGCGTCGAAGGCCTCGAGGTCGACGATGCCCGCGACCGGGGTGATGGACACCCACGCGTCGGCGGGCAGGCTGCCCGGGGCGAACGTGAGCGTGGCGTCGCCGGAGGTCAGGGTGCCGCCGGCGGCAGCGGAGATCAGCACGGCGCCGGCCGGCGGGCCGCGCGCGGGCTGGCCGGGAGCGGCGGCGGAGAGGACCAGGTCGTCGGCGGGACCGGAGGCGATCGTGCCGGTGAGGCCGGAGCTCGCCGGCAGTGCCGGGCCGGTCGCCGTGGCGGCGCCGGAGGTGCCCGCCGGGGCGAGCGCGCCGGCGCTCGTGCCGGAGGCGACGACGGTGGAGCCGAGCCCGCCGGTGCCCGTGCCGGGCTGCAGTTCGGCGAGGTCGCCGCCCGTCGGGGCGGTGGCGCCGGGAAGGCCGTCGAGGTCGGCGGCGGTCTCGTCGCCACCAGCGGACGGTGGGGCGCCGGGGGCGCTGCCGGGGGTCGGAGCGCTCGCAGTCGGCGTGGTGACTGGGATCTCGGGCGAACCGGCCTGGTCGAGGTCCAGGCCACGGGTGAGGGCGCGGGCCGCGACGGCGGAGGAGAGGCCGGCGGGGCTCTGGGCCGGGGCGGCAGACCCGGCGATCCCGGGGGCGGGGGCGGGCGCCGGAGCGACGTCGGCGGTGATCGGAGCAGCCTCGCGGCGGCTGTCGCTGCTGCGCCGGGCGGCGGGGAGGGCGCCGGAGGAGGGCGCGGGGGCGGCGCCGGCCGGTGGGCCGCGGGCACCGCTGCCGTCGCGGGCCCGGTCGGGGTCGACGCCGAGGGCGACGAGCAGCGCGCGGCCGGCCGCATCGGGCGCGGCGATCGCGACGGTGGCGATCGCGGTGGCGGCCTGGGACTGGGCGGCCGCGCCGCCGCCGACGCCAGCGGCCGAGGCCGCGCTGGGCGCCGAGCCGACGCCCTGCTCGCCGTCGGACCCAGAGGACCGGGTCGTGGCCGCCGCGCCGCCGCCGGCGGTGACGGCGAGGGCGCTCGCGTCGACGGCCGGAGCCGTGTCGCCCGCCAGCGGCGCGCCGGCCGCGTCGGCGGGTGCGGCGGGCGCCGGCGCCCTGACGGCGAGGTCGAGGTCGGATGTCGTCGGTCCGTCCGTCAGGGTCACGGCGGTGGCGTCCAGCAGCGCCGCGGGGACCTCGGGATCGGGCGCGACGAAGGGCGCGGGGTTGGAGGCGATCGTGGCGGAGCCGCCGGAGCTCATCAGCCCCGGCGTGCCCGAGGAGATCGTCTGGGCGGGCGCGGGCGCGACGGGGGCGGCGGCGACGGGTGCCGGCGCCGGGGCGGCGGGGCTCACGGGCGCCGGGGCGGGCGCCTGGGTCGTCGTGGGCTCGCCGCTCGAGACGGCCGGCGCGTCGGTGGCGGGGCTGTCGTCCGCGGCGGGCTCGGCAGGGGCCGGAGCGGGCTCGGCGGCGCCGGCGGGCGCGGGCGCGGGTTCTGCGGGCGCGGGCTCGGCGGGCGCGGGCTCGGCGGGCGCGGGCTCGACGGGCGCCGCGGCGACGGGCTCGGCAGGCGACGCGGGCTCGGCGGGTGCTGCCGGAGCGTCGGGTGCGGCGGACGGCGCAGCCCCGTCAGGCGCCGGGGCCGCGGGCTCGGCGTCCTCGGGCCCGGAGGCGATGGACCCGGCGGTGCCGATCGTGCCGGTGCCGCCGCTCGAGAGCGCGCCGGCGGGTGCGGAGCTCGTCGTGGGGCTCGTCGTCACCGGGACGGAGGAGGAGACGGTCGGCGTGCTGGCCGCGGCCGGCGCAGCCGCGGTGGCGGCCGCGGCGGCGGCGGCCTTGGCGGCGGCGGCGCGCGCGGCGGCCGCAGCGCGCGTCTGCGCGAGGATGGCGTCGATCTGCGCGTCGGTCAGCGACGGGCCCGAGCCCGCGGGGAGCGACCCGGTGTCCAGCGGCCCCGGGGCGTCCTGCGTGTAGCCGGCGCTTCCTTCCGTCGCGAGGTCGGGCAGCGGGCCGGTCTCGGAGTCGACGACCGGGACGTCCGCGAAGGGATCCGGCGTGTCCTTCGTCTTGCCCGCGTCGTCGCCGTAGGAGGTCTCGACGACGTCCTCCTTCTGACCGGGGGCGACCGTCCGCGTCGTGCGGCGCTGGGGTCCAGCCGGATCGGCGGCCTGGCCGGGGCTCGGGGCGGCGGGCACCGCGTCATGCCCGCCCGTGGCGGGTGCGGGGTCGCCCGCAGCGGGCGCGTCGGCCTTCGCCGCGTCCCCCCCGTCGGCGGTCGCGGCCTGCCGGTCCTTGCCGTCGTCTCCGCCCTTGACGTCCTGGGCCTTGAACGCCGGGAAGCCGTAGGCCGGGACCGCGAGCGGGGTCATCGGCGCCACCTCGTCGGCGGCGGCGGCTGCGGCTGCGGCGATCGGTGAGAACCAGCCGAGGGTCAGCGCCGCGAGCCCCGTGACGGCGACCGCGCGCATGGCGCGGCTGCGCGTGCGGAAGACCAGGCCGCGGTGGAGGGGCTCCCTGGTGTCGGTTCTGGTGGTGAAGGACGGCATGCGCGCGTGCGGGGCGGGTCTGCAGGGGTGACCGCGGACCTGACTCGGTCGTCATAGAACGACAGCGCGGGAAGCAAACCGCCGCAGTCCGGCGCTGTCATCCCTGTCATCGGGAGAGCAGGGATCAACCTCCGGTCGACCCTTACCGCACAAAAGGGTCCCTTTGCGGGGATCTTCGGCGACCGTCCATCGAAGCCGCCCATCGCAGCGCTAAACCTTCGGTGTCAGGATGCTGACGACTCAGAGCTGCGACTTCAGCGCCTGAAGCGCCGGGATGTCGACCGGATCGCTTCCGTCGAGGACCGCGAGGTAGATCGTCGCGAGGTCCCCGAGGTGCACGAGGCGCATCAACCGCTCGAAGCGCGAGCCGCCCGACGCCTCGACCCGGATCGCCCCGCCGCCCGCCACGCGGTCGGTGAGGTCGAAGCGGCGCAGCAGGCGCGGGTCGGTGTCGACCGGGTCGACGAGGTGGACGGGAACGAGCGGCGCGTCCGACGCCCAGCCCTCGATCTCGTTGTGGTCGGCCTCGGGCAGCTCGCTCCAGAACGCCGGGCGGTTGGCGTTCTCGTTGACCTGGCACTTCAACCGGTACGCGGCCGCCGTGGTGAGGCCTGCGCCGTGGATCACGGGCACCCCGCTGCCGATCGCGCGGGCGAGCGCCTTCGGGTCGGCGTCGTCGGGGCCGTCGGCGCCCCAGGGCTCGCGGAGGGCGGCGATCGCATCGGCGGCGGCCTCGATCTCGTCGCGCAGCGGGGGCGCCACGCCGGACAGGCGCGCGACCTCGAGGGCGACGACGGTGGCGTAGCCGACCGCCGCGCGCGGCTGGAAGCCTCCGGGCACCGGGATCACGGGCACCTTCGCCTCGCGGGCCCGCTCGACCAGCGGCCCGCCCGTGGAGCAGACGATCCGGCGGGCGCCGGCGCTGGTGGCGGCGTCCCAGGCGGCCAGCGTCTCCTCCGTCGAGCCGGAGTAGCTCGACAGGAGCACGGTCCAGGTGCCGTCGACCCACGGTGGCAGGAGGTAGTCGCGGGACACGACGATCGGCGCGCGCTCGCGGTCGCCGAGCGCGGCGCGTGCGAGCAGCCCGCCCACGCCCGACCCGCCCATCCCCGCGATCACGAGGCCGTCGGAGCGCCCGCGGGCGATGCCGGCGGACTCGACCCGCCAGAGGGCGTCGCGGAGGTGCTCCGGGAGGTCGAGGACCTCGCCCAGCTGGCCGGTGGAGTCGACCGCGGCGACCGCGGCGGCGTCGAGGGCGGGCACTAGAAGCGCAGCCCGCCGTCGGGGATGGCGACGCCCGGGAACAGCCGGGCGCCGTTGGTGATCTGGTTGTCGGCCCCGACGCGGACCCCTTCACCGAGCATCGCGTGGCCCTCCACGTGCGTGTTGTCGCCGACGCGTGCGCCCGCGCCGATGACGGCGTCGCGGATCACGCAGCCGGCGCCGATCTCGGCGCCCTCGAGCACGACGGAGCCTTCGACCGTGCTCCGGGCGCCGACGGTGACGCCGCGCTGCAGGACCGCGCGCCCGCCGATCTGGGCACCGGCGCCGATGCGGCATCCCGCCTCGACGAGCGCGGCGGGGACGATGCGGCCGTCGCTGACGACGTCGGGGGCCACGAACATGAAGTCGCTGCCCAGCCGGTCCTTGACGGCGGAGGCGATGCGGCCCTCCAGCAGGTCGAAGGTCCCGTCGAGGTAGCGCGCCGGGGTCCCGATGTCGAGCCAGTAGCCCGACCCGATGTGCCCGTGGAGGCCGTCACCGACGAGGCGGGGGAAGACGTCGCGCTCGATGGAGGCGGGCCTGCCCGGCTCGAGCAGGTCGAGCACGCGCCTGTCGAGGACGTAGGCGCCGCCCGAGACGGTGTCGACGCCGGCGGCCTCCTCCACGGAGGGCTTCTCCATGAACTCCACGACCTCGTTGCCCTCCCCCAGCCGGACGAGGCCGAAGGCCGAGGGGTCCTCGACGCGGACGAGCATCAGGGTGCCCGAGGCGCCCGTGCGCTCGTGCTGCGCGAGCAGGGCGCCGAGGTCGAGGTCGGTGAGCGAGTCCCCGTTGAGCATGAAGAAGCGGTCGTCGAGGTGCTCCTCGGCGTACTTGAGCGCGCCGCCGGTCCCGAGCGGCCGCGGCTCCTCCACGTAGCGCACCGACACCGGCAGCGGCAGCGGATCGAGCACCTCGCGCATCCGGTCGGCGCGGAAGCCGCAGGAGAGGATCACCTCGTCGACGCCGTGGCGCGCGAGCCACTCGAACATCAGCACGATGAACGGCCGGTCGACGAGCGACACGACGGGCTTCGGGGTCCCCACGGTCAACGGCCGCAGCCGCGTGCCCTCGCCCCCGACGAGGATCAGCGCCTGCATTCAGGCGGAGGCGACACCGGCGCCGGGGCGTCCGATGCCCTCGTAGCGCAGGCCGGCGTTCGCGACGGCGGTGGGGTCCAGGAAGTTGCGGCCGTCCACGACGAGGTTGCCGCTCATGCGCGCGGCGACCTCGGCGAGGTCGAGCTCGGCGAACTCCGGCCACTCCGTCACCAGCACGAGCGCGTCCGCCCCGTCGATGGCCTCCAGCGCCGTGCCGGCGTACTCGATCCCGGCGATCAGCTTGCCCGCCTCCTCCGCGGCGACCGGGTCATACGCCTTCACCGTCGCGCCGTCGGCGAGCATCCGCGCGCTCAGCACCAGCGAGGACGCCTCGCGCATGTCGTCGGTGTTGGGCTTGAACGCCAGCCCCAGCAGGGCGATGCGCTTGTCCACCAGCGGCCCGAGGTGCTTCTGCAGCTTGCCGATCACCCGGCGCTTCTGCAGCTCGTTGACCTCGATCACCGAGTTCAACAGCTGGAAGTGATAGCCCGAGTTGCCTGCCAGCTGCTTGAGCGCCGTGACGTCCTTGGGGAAGCAGGACCCGCCGAACCCGATCCCGGCCTGGAGGAACTTCGGGCCGATCCGGTTGTCCAGGCCCATCCCCCGCGCGACCTCCACGACGTCGGCGCCGAGCTCGTCGCAGACGTTGGCGATCTCGTTGATGAACGAGATCTTCGTCGCCAGGAACGCGTTGGACGCCAGCTTGGTCATCTCCGACGACTTGATGTCGGTCCTGACCAACGGCGCGTTCAACGGCGCGTACAGCTCCACCACCGCATCACCGGCCCAGTCACCGTCGTCGCCGACGACGACCCGATCAGGCTTCAGGAAGTCCGCGATCGCCGACCCCTCCTTCAAGAACTCCGGACACGACACGTACCGCAGCCCCGCCTTGCCCGTCTCCGCGAACCGCCGCTTGATCTTGTCGCCCGTGCCCGCCGGCACCGTCGACTTCATCACCAGCGCGTGCGAGTCCGACGCCGGCATCGACGCCACCACCGCGTTGACCGCCGACAGATCCGCATCCCCCGAGTACGACGGCGGCGTCCCGACCGCCACGAACAGCAACCGCGCGTGCTCCAGCGCGTCCTCGATGTTCGTGGAGAAGTGCAACCGGCCCTGGTGCTTGAGCACCAGCTCCGACAACCCCGGCTCCCAGATCGGGACCCTGCCGGCCTTCAGCCCCTCGATCTTGGCCGCATCGATGTCGATGCACCACACCTCGTTGCCCAGCTCCGCGAACCCAGCCGCCGTGACCAGGCCGACGTAGCCCGTCCCGATGACACCGATCGTCTCGCGCTGGCTGCTCATGGAACGCCGCAGACTAGTGGCGACCGGTCGGCCGTCCCACCCCCGGGACGCTCAGCGCAGGTGCGTGAGCGATCGCGCGGTGGCGACCATGCGGCTGTAGGGCTGGGTGCGGGTCAGCGTGTTGGAGACCCAGTACACGCCGTTGCGGGTGCGCCACGCGACGAGGCGGACCTTGCGGCCGTCCCAGAAGACCTCGAGCTTGCGCCGGTCCACGGTGATCGTGTCGTGCGGGCCCTGGAGCAGCGGCGGGTTCTTCCACTCCATGCCCTGGACGCCCAGGAACTGCCCGAAGCCGTTGGTGCCGCCGACGTCGATGACGGTGCGGTAGGCCCGGTAGACCTTGCGCCCGGCACGGAGGGAGTAGCGCCGCGGCCCGTCGTTGCCGACGAAGGTGCCGATCGACGGGATCAGCGTGGGGTAGTAGAACGGGAAGCCGAGCTTGCGCTGCTGGGCGATCGCGTAGGTCTCGCCCGTCGAGGCGACGTTGCGCATCCCCGCCGTGTCCTTCCACGCGTCCGCGGCCGCCTTGCGCTTCTTGCCGGAGCGCTTCTTCGTTCCCGAGCCGGCGGGACGCTTGCGCTTCGTGGTCGACTCGGCCCTGCCGGTCTCGACCTTCGGGTTCATGAAGCGCTTGACGGTGGCGGCGATCGCGTCGTCGGAGGCGGTGAGGAACGAGCCGTCGTCCTCGATGCGGCCGTCGCCGAACGGGACCTGGACGACGGGCTTGTTCGCGACGCCGAGCCCCAGCTTGAGGAGCGTGATGATCCCCTTGTTGGTCTCGAGCGACTTGTCGGTGCGGGTGAAGCGGCCGGCGATGCGGGCGAGCTTCTCGCGCTGGTCGAAGTTCAGGCGCCGCCGGACGCCGGGCTGGCGCAGCAGCTGACGGACGAAGTCCTGCTGGCGGGCGCCGCGCACGAGGTCGTTGTCGGTGTGGCGGTAGCGCACGTAGGACAGCGCGTCGGTGCCGCACAGCTTCTGGTAGCCCTCGTCGATGTCGATCGTCGCGTAGCCCGTCGGGCCGCCGCGGTCGTTGAAGTAGTGGCGGTCGACGTCCACCCACGAGCAGCCGAGGAAGTCGACGAGCTCGCGGAAGCCGGAGAAGGACACCTGCACCACGTGGTTGATGCGAAACGGCGCGCCGGGCCGCGACAGGAGGTTCTTGACCGTCTTGGCGGTCAGGTTCGCGCCCCCGCGGGTGAAGGCGGAGTTGATCTTGTCCGGGACCGAGCCGGGGAAGTCGACCTTGAGGTCGCGCGGGATCGACAGGAGCGAGATGGCGCTGCGGTCCGCGTTCAGCCGCGCCAGGATGATCGTGTCCGACCGCGCGTCGGCGAGCTCGGACTTGTCCGCGCCCTTGCGCTCGTCGGTGCCCAGGATCATGATCGTCTGCGGCTTGCCGGCCTCGACGGGGGGCAGCTCGTCGATCACGACCGAGCCGCCGTTCTTGGCCTGCTCGATCTTGATGATGTCGGTCAGCTTCGACAGCTGCAGCAACCCGATCGAGGCGACGGCGGCCCCGACGGCCAGGACGATCACGATCGCGGCGGCGGACGCCTTGAGCACCATCCGGCGCCCGTGGCGTGGCGGCCGGTCGTCGAGCTCGTCGAAGGGGGCGGTGGTCATGCCAGGCCGCCCTCGACGGCGCGCAGCGGCGGCGGGTCGGCCTCCAGCGCGGGCACGGCGTGCATGAAGTCCACGAGCGCCCGCCGGTAGGTGGTCAGCGACTGGAGCGACACCCACTCCTCGGGGCCGTGATGCCCGCCGCCGACGGGGCCGAACTCGACGGCGGGGACCCCCGCCTCGAGGAAGGAGATCGCGTCGGAGGCGCCGTCGCGGCCGACGGAGACGGCCTCGGCCTGCCCGGCGCGCCGGACGGCGCCGCACAGGGCGAGGACGTAGGGGTTCGTCCGCGCGACGTTGGCCGGCGGCCGCAGGAACGTGCGCTCGATCTCGACGTCGCCGATCCCGCGGATCGCCTCGAGGATCTCCCCCGGGTCCTGCCCCGGCAGGTAGCGGATGTCGACGGCGACCGTCGCGCTGTCGGGGACCTTGTTGACGGCGTCCCCCGCGGAGATGCGGCTGAGGTTGATGGACGGACGGTCGAACATCTCGCTGGACTCGCGCGCGAACGGCATCGACTCGATTCGCCGGAACACGTCGATCGCCTTCAGGATCGCGTTGTCCCCGAGCCACGGCGTCGAGCCGTGGGCCGAGCGGCCGCTGACCCGCAGACGGGCCATGCAGACGCCCTTGGCCTGGACGCCGACGTGGAGGTCGGTCGGCTCGCCGGTGATGGCGAACGCGCCGGTCAGCCCGCGCGCGACGAGCTCGTCGGTCGCGTGGGTGTCGAAGTGCTCGGACTCCTCGTCGGGCGCGCAGACGAACTTGACCTGGGCGCCCTTGAGGTCGCCGAGGTCGCCGAGCGCGCACATGATGCCCGCGAGGCCGCCCTTCATGTCGTAGGCGCCGCGGCCGATCAGCCGGTCACCCTCGACGCGCGGCTCGAACTGGCCCGCCGCGGCGGGCACCACGTCGATGTGGCCGTGCAGGATCACCGCGGGGACCCCGGGCGCGCGATCGCCGACGGTGGCCGTCAACACGGGCAGCCCGTTGAAGTCCGAGGTGTCGACCGTCACGCCCTGTGACTCCAGCCAGCCCTTCACGAAGCCGGCGGCAGCGCGGATCCCGTCCCCGGACGACGTGTCGTAGGTGATGAGCCTCTCGGCCAGCCCGCGCTCGTCCATCCGATGGACCAGCCTAGACGGACCTGCGGCTAGCGCTCGGCGATGCCGGGCAGACAGGGGGTGCCGCCGGACAACCGCGCGGTGCGTCCGTCGGCCTGCATGACGAGCGAGGCGCTCGCCCCGTCGCGGGTCGCGAACACCGCCGTGGGGGTCTTCCGGACGGCCCAGCCGGCGGCCTCGAACGCCTGCGCGGCGGCCTCGAGTGCGGTGTGGGGGTCGGTGACGGCGAGGCGCTGGGCCGCGCCCGCCGTGACGCGCCCCGGCGGCTCAGGGCACGGGGTGGCCGGGGAGCGCTCGAAGTCCGGCGACCCGCCGACGGGGGCGGCGACGGCCCGCAGCGACCGCAGCAGGTCCGCCTCTGCGGCGCGCACCGCCGCAGACTGCTGCCCGCCGGAGCGCGGCCCCGCCGGTGGGTCCGGGGACGGGGCGGCGGCGGGGCGGGGCGGCTCCTCGCCCCCGCACGCGGCGAGGCCGACGGCCAGCAGCAGGAGGACGGCGATCCGCACGCGCGTCACTTCACCACGTCCTGCGGGCGGCCGGCGGCGATGAGGGCGAGGTTGTGCAACGACAGCGAGCCCTCCTGGAAGTAGGAGGAGTGGCCGGAGACGTCCCCGGTCTCGAAGCGCGTGGCGCCGAAGCCCCCGTAGGCCGGCTGCGGGCCGTGGACCTGGCCGAGCACGATCGGGTCCCACGCCGCGATCGCGGCCCAGACCGTCCCTGCCCCGTCGCCGAGGTCGGCGGCGGAGTCGACGTCCATCCCCGGCGACCCGACCACCACCGTGTCGTCGATCGAGAGCCCGCTGTCGGCCAGCGCGCGGCCGAGGACGGTGGAGCCGTAGGAGTGCCCGATCACCGTCGTGTGCAGGTCCTCCCCGGGTCGCTGGGCCTCGATGCCCTGCACCAGCGGGGGCAGCGCGCTCCCGCCGGCTCTGGCCGGGTCGCTGGACACGCCGGCCGGGATCGAGTCCGGCGCGTCGTAGCCGAGCCACTGCACCGTGGCGGTGCCGCCGTCGGAGAGGCCCTCGGCCGCGGCCTGCAGGCGCGCCGCGTCGCCGCCGGAGAAGGTCGGGAGGTCGTTGCCGACCCCGGGCACCACGATCGCGACGTTCGTCGCCGTGGTCAAGTCGCCGAACACCTCGGCCACCCGGCCGTCGCCGGCGGGATCGAAGAGGAGGAAGTGCCGCGAGGGATCGTCCAGGCGGTCGATGCCCGCGGCGCGGATGCGCGCCGCGTTGGCCGCGAAGCGCAGCGGGATCGGCGCGCCGTCGGTGTTGCCGACGAGGTCGGGGTGGGCCGCGGTGAGCGCGGCCGCGGTCGCGGGGTCCAGGCCGCGGAAGAGCGCGGCGACGTCGGCCGGCGCCGCGCCGGCGTCACGGAGCGCCGCGAGGGCGTGCGCGGCGCGCTCGATCGGCGGGTCGGCTCCATCGCCGGTGTCCGCGGGAGCGGTGCACGCTCCCCCGGCGATGGAGCAGACGACGGTGGAGAGCGAGTCGCGCACGCGCACGCCCACGGGCGATGCGACGAGCACGGCGACGAGCGAGGCGACGAGGACGAGGACGCCGAGGTACTCGACGGCCGTCTGGCCTCGTTGTCGCGCCCTCCCGTGCACACGGAGGAGGGTGCCGCGGCGGGGTCCCGCGCGAAAGGGGCGCGGGACCCATCTGCAGCTGTGGGACCGCCCACGGGCGGCCCGGACCGCTAGTTGCGGTCCAGGACCTCGAGCACGGCCTCCGCGCGGCGCTTGTCGCGCGCGGCCGTCTCGGCCTGGTGGGACTGCTCCTCGGCCTCGGAGAGCTCGTCCTCGGCGCGCTTGAGCCGGTCCTCCCACTCGGACCGGTCGAAGGAGTCCGGCGTGCCGGCCTCGTCGACGAGGATGAGCACCCGCGAGTCGCGCTGGACCTGCAGGTACCCCTCCCCCTGGATCAGGGTCACGATGTCGGAGTCGGACCGGTACAGCCGCAGCTCGGTCGGGTCGAGCATCGCGAGCATCGGCTGGTGGTTGGCCAGGATGCCCAGGGAGCCGACCGTCGTCTTCGTGGAGATCTGCACGACCTCCTCGTTGAAGACCTCGCCCTCAGGGGTGAGGACCTCGACCGGAAACGGCGTGGACGCCATCAGTCGTCGTCCTCGTCATCCCCGGACTGCTTCTTGGCGGCCTCGACGACGTCGTCGATGGAGCCCTTCAGCAGGAAGGTGCCCTCCGAGATGTCGTCGTGCTTGCCGTCGAGGATCTCGCGGAAGGAGCGCACGGTCTCGGCCACCGGCACGTAGGTGCCGGGGGTGCCGGTGAACTGCTCGGCGACGTGGAAGGGCTGCGACAGGAAGCGCTCGATCTTGCGGGCGCGCTGCACCGCCACCTTGTCCTCGTCGGAGAGCTCGTCGATGCCGAGGATGGCGATGATGTCCTGCAGCTCGCGGTAGCGCTGCAGCACCTGCTTGACCTCGTTGGCGACGTTGAAGTGCTCGTCGCCGAGGATGTCGGGCTTGAGGATCGTCGACGTCGAGTCCAGCGGGTCCACGGCCGGGTAGATGCCCTTCTCCGAGATGGAGCGCGACAGCGTGGTCGTGGCGTTGAGGTGCGCGAACGCGGACGCGGGCGCCGGGTCCGTCAGGTCGTCGGCCGGCACGTAGATGGCCTGCACCGACGTGACCGAGCCCTTGCGGGTGGACGTGATGCGCTCCTGCAGCTGGCCCATCTCGGACTCCAGCGTGGGCTGGTAGCCGACCTGGGACGGCATGCGGCCCAGCAGCGCCGAGACCTCCGAGCCCGCCTGGACGAAGCGGAAGATGTTGTCGATGAACAGCAGCACGTCCTGGCCCTCGTCGCGGAAGTACTCCGCCATCGTCAGGCCGGTCAGGGCCACGCGCATGCGCGCCCCGGGGGGCTCGTTCATCTGGCCGAAGACGAGCATCGTCTTGTCGATGACGCCCGACTCCTTCATCTCCACCCACAGGTCGTTGCCCTCGCGGGAGCGCTCGCCGACGCCGCAGAAGGCCGACAGGCCGCCGTGCTCCTGGGCGAGGTTGTGGATGAGCTCCTGGATGATGACCGTCTTGCCGACGCCGGCGCCGCCGAACAGGCCGACCTTGCCGCCGCGGGCGTAGGGCGCGAGGAGGTCGATGACCTTGATGCCGGTCTCGAACATCTCCTGCGTCGGGGTCAGGTCCGTCGCGATCGGGGCCTGGCGGTGGATCGGCCAGCGCTCCTTGACCTCGATGTCGCCGGCGCGGTCGATCGTCTCGCCGAGCACGTTGAAGATGCGGCCGAGGGTGACGTCGCCGACGGGGACGGTGATCGGGCCGCCGGTGTCGACGACCTCCATGCCCCGGGCCAGGCCGTCGGTGGAGTCCATGGCGACGCAGCGGACGCGGTCGTCGCCGAGGTGCTGCTGCACCTCGAGGACCACGCCGCCGCCCTGGTCGCCCTCGTCCTGGGGGGCGCCATCGGCCTGGGAGCGCTCGACGGTCAGCGCGGAGTAGATCTCGGGGAGGTCGTCGGGGAAGACGACCTCGATGACGACGCCCTGGATCTCCTCGATGCGGCCGACGTTCTTCTCGCCGTCGGAGGACTGCTCGGTGTGCTCTGTGTCGGTAACGGACAAGGTGGCTCCTTAGGAAAGGCTCTCTGCCCCGGCGACCACTTCCATGATCTCCTGGGTGATGTCGGCCTGGCGCTCGCGGTTGAGCTGCAAGGTGAGGTCGTCGATGATGTCCGACGCGTTGTCGGAGGCGCTGCGCATGGCGGTCATCCGTGCGCCGTGCTCGGAGGCGGTGGACTCCAGGAGGGCGCGGAAGATCGAGATCTCCACGTAGTCGGGGACGAGCCGCTCGAGGATCTCCCCCGGGTCGGGCTCGTACTCGGTCAGCGCGGTGTGGCCGGTCTCCTCGCCGTGATCCTCGGAGGTGTCGTCCTGGAGCTGCTGGGCCTCCTCGACGGTCGCCTGCTGCATCGGCAGCAGCACCTCCTTGGTGACGTACTGCGTCATGGCGGACTCGAAGCGGTTGAAGTACGCCTCCACCCGGTCGACCTCGTGGTCGACGTAGGCGGCGACGACGTCATCGGCGATCTCCCGCGCGTTGGCGTAGGACGGCCGGTCGGTGTGGCCCGTGTACTCCCCCACGGCCTCGCGGCCGCGGAAGGTCAGCGAGGACACGCCGCGGCGCCCGGACGCGTAGAAGACGACCTTGCGGCCCTCCTTCTCGTGCTCGACCGCGCCGCGCAGCGCGGCGCGGAGGATCTGCGAGTTGAACGCGCCGGCCAGGCCGCGGTCACCCGTCATGATCACGATCGCCACGGTCTCGGGGTTCTCCCGGTCCTCCATGATCGGGAGGTTGGGGAGGTTGTTGGCGGCCTCCGCGGCCTGCCGGGTCATCCGGCGGATGGCCTCGGCGTACGGGCGCAGGTCGTGGATGCGCGCCTCCGCCCGGCGCAGGCGCGCGGCGGCGACCATCTCCATCGCGCGCGTGATCTTCTGCACGTTCTTGACGGAGGAGATCCGTTGCTTGACGTCCTTCTGAGCCATGAGCTGGGGCGGCGGCGCGCGGCGCTAGGCCGCGGCCTCCTTCTCCTCGTCGTCGGACGTGTCGTCGTCGGACCCGTCGTCGTCGGACGTGTCCTCGTCGGACCCGTCGTCGTCGGACTTGTCGTCGTCGGACTTGCCGCGCGAGCGGGAGGTGGCCGCGTCCTCGGCGTCGTCGGAGAGCGGCTGGCCCTCCTCGTCGAGGTCGTAGCCGAAGTCCTCGGCGAACTGCTTGATGGTCTCCTCGAGCTTGGACTGGGTCTCGTCGGACCAGTCGCCCTCGCGGATCTTGTCCATCGCCTCCTTGGCGTCCGAGCGGACGCGCTCGACCAGCTGGAGGTGGAACTCCTCGACGCGGTCGGCGTCGATGCGGTCCACGAACCCGCGCGTGGCGGCGAAGATCATCGCCACCTGCTCCTCGACGGCGATCGGCGCGCGCTCGCCCTGGTTGAGCGACTTCACGAGCCGCTCGCCGCGCGCCAGCGTGCGCTGGGTCTCGGGATCGAGGTCGGAGCCGAACTGGGCGAAGGCCTCGAGGTCGCGGTACTGCGACAGCTCCGTCTTCAGGCGGCCGGCGACCTTCTTCATCGGGGAGATCTGCGCGTCGCCGCCCACACGCGACACCGAGATGCCCACGTTGATGGCCGGGCGCACGCCCGAGTAGAAGAGCTTGGGCTCGAGGAAGATCTGCCCGTCGGTGATCGAGATGACGTTCGTCGGGATGAAGGCGGACACGTCGCCGGCCTGCGTCTCGATGATCGGCAGCGCCGTCAGCGACCCGGCGCCCTCGTCGTCGGAGAGCTTGCAGGCGCGCTCCAGCAGGCGGCTGTGCAGGTAGAAGACGTCGCCCGGGTAGGCCTCGCGACCCGGCGGGCGGCGCAGCAGCAGCGACATCTGCCGGTAGGCGTAGGCGTGCTTGGTGAGGTCGTCGTAGACGATCAGGGCGTGCTTGCCCTCGTGGAGGAAGTACTCGCCCATGGCGGCGCCCGCGTACGGGGCCAGGAACTTGATCGGGGCGGCCTCGTCGGCCGGGGCGGCCACGATGATCGCGTTCTCGAGCGCGTTGTTGTCCTCGAGCGTCTTGGCGAAGTTCACGACCGTCGCCATGCGCTGGCCGATCGCGACGTAGATCGAGATCAGGCCCGAGTCGCGGTTGTTGATGATCGTGTCGAGCGCGATCGTCGTCTTTCCCGTCTGGCGGTCGCCGATGATCAGCTCGCGCTGGCCGCGGCCGATCGGGATCATCGAGTCGATCGCCTTGATGCCCGTCTGCAGGGGCTCCTTGACCGACTGGCGCTCGACGATGCCGGGGGCCTTGAGCTCGGCCGGCGCGGTGCGCGTCGTCTTGATCTCGCCCTTGCCGTCCAGCGGGCGGCCGAGCGGGTCGACGATGCGGCCGAGCAGCTCGTCACCGACGGGAACCTCGAGGAGGCGGCCCGTGCGCTTGACGGTGTCGCCCTCGACGATCTTCGTCCAGTCGCCGAACAGCACGGCGCCGACGTTGTCGGACTCGAGGTTGAGCGCGAGCCCCGTCACGTCGTGCGGGAGGTCGAGCATCTCGAAGGACATGGCGCCGTCGAGCCCGTGGATGCGGGCGATGCCGTCGGCGACGGACAGGACGGTGCCGACCTCGGCGGTGTCGGACTGGTCGGTGTCGAGCCCCTCGATGCGGGACTTGAGGATCGAGGTGATCTCGTCGGGCTTGATCTGCATGGGGAAGGTCTCAGCTCCTGACGATTTCTCGTCTGAGGGTTTGCAGGCGGTTGCGGACGGAGGCGTCCAGCACGGTGTTGCCGACGCGGACGACGAGCCCACCGATGACGTCGGGGTCGACCTCCGAGGAGAGCTCGACCTTCTGGCCGGTCTGCTCGGCGATCTGGTCGCCGATGCGCTCGACGATCGCGTCATCGAGGTCGACGGCGGAGACGACCTGGACGGGGAGCAGCTTGTTCTCGCGCTCCCAGAGCAGGTCGTACTCGCGGCGGATGCGCATGAGCGCCGGCATCCGCTGGTTGTCGATCAGCAGGCCGAGGAAGTTGACGAACAGGTCGTCGGCGCCCGTCACGGCCTTCTGCACGCCGTCCTTCTTGTCGGCCGCCGTGAGGTGGGGCGAGAAGAAGAAGACCTGCATGTCGCGATCTGCGTCGAGGGCGTCCGCGAACTGGCCGAGCTGCTCGCGCAGCTCGTCCAGCTTGTCGGCGTCGTCGGCAGCCTCGAACAGCGACCGGGCGTAGACCGAGGCGAGCTCTTCCATCTGGGCCTAGGCCTCGGCCTTGTCGTGGCTGAGCGCGGTGAAGTCGAGCTCGGAGAGCGCGTCCTCGACGAGGCGCTTCTGGTCGTCGTCGTCGAGCGACTTGCGCGTGACCTTCTCGGTCGCGAGGACCGTGAGGTCGGCCACCTGCGCCCGGATCTCCCCGAGCGCGCGGTTGGTCTCGGCCTCGATCTCGCGCCGCGTCTGGTCCATCATCTCCTCGCGCTTGCGCTTGGCGTCGGCGACGGCCTCCGCCTCGACGTTCTCACCCGTGCGGCGTGCGCGGGCGACGATCTCGTCGGCCTGCGAGCGGGCCTCCGACAGCCGCTCGCGGTACTCCGCCAGCAGGTCGTCGGCCTCCTTGCGCGTCTGCTCCGCGTGAT
Organism: uncultured Solirubrobacteraceae bacterium; assembly: GCA_963726825.1. Taxonomy (GTDB): domain Bacteria; phylum Actinomycetota; class Thermoleophilia; order Solirubrobacterales; family Solirubrobacteraceae; genus DATLGB01. Next base: position 2,015,671 of record CAVSDT010000002.1, read on the forward strand.
CGATCGAGTCCTCGATCGCCTTCTGGCGCTTGTCGAGCGCCTCGGCGATGCGCGGGAACGCGAACTTGGCGAGGACGTAGAAGGAGATGGCGAACACCAGCAGCGTCCAGATCATCAGCCCACCGTTGGGCGAGACCAGGAAGCTGCCGGAGCCTCCTTCTTCTGCGGCGAACGCGACCATCGACCTAGAGGAAGAAGGCGATGAGGCCCGCCACGAGGCCGTAGAAGAAGCACGCCTCCGTGAGGGCGAAGCCGAGCCACTGGATGGAGGTGATCTCGTCACGCATCTCGGGCTGGCGCGTGACGGACTCGATCACCTTGCCGAAGATGATGCCGATGCCGACGCCGGCGCCGACGGCGCCGAGGCCGCCGCCGACGCCCAGGGCGATCGCCTTGCCGGCGTCAGAGCCGTCGGAAGCGGCAGCGAAGAGGGTGAGCAGGGTCGCAAGCACGATGGAGTTCTCCTGGTGTTAGTGGTCGTCGGCGACCGCGCCGCCGAGGTAGATGGCGGACAGGGTGGCGAAGATGAAGGCCTGCAGGGTGGCCACGAGGCCGACCTCGAACATGAACAGCGCGACGCCGATCGGCAGCAGGAACCAGGCGATGCCGGTGATCCCGAGCAGGACGGCGAGGCCGCCGGACATGAAGAGGATGATCAGGTGCCCCGCGAGGATGTTCGCGAAGAGCCTGACGCTCAGCGACACGAGCCGCATGAAGTTCGAGAGGAACTCGAGGATGAAGATGAAGACGGCCATGCCGCCGGTCACGCCCGAGGGCACGAGGGCCTTCAGGTAGCCCCCCAGGCCCTTCGCGCGGATGCCCTCGACGTTGTAGGAGATGAACACCAGCAGCGCGAGCACGAGCGGGATCGACACGTTGGCCGTCGCCGCGTACAGGGCGAAGGACGGGATCTGGAGACCGAAGATGCCGACCTTGTGCTCCGTGTTGGTCGGCAGCGGGATGTACCCGATCAGGTTCGAGTACCAGATGAAGAGGAACAGGGCTCCGATGAAGGGGAACCACTTGCGGGCCATCCGGTCGTCCATCGAGCCCTTGGTGATGTTGTCGCGCATCAGCGCGTACAGCGTCTCGACCGCGGTCTGGACGCGGTTGGGCTTGGCCTGCATGCGGTTGGCGACGTAGAGCAGCGTCCCGACGGTGAGCCCGGTCGCCAGCAGGAGGTACAGGACCGCCTTGTTCATCACGAGCGGGCCCACGATCGTGAACCAGGTGTCGAGGCGGAACTCGTTCTGGGGCTGGAACTCCGTGTTCTTGCCGTCGGAGCCGAAGACGACGAACAGCACGATCAGGACCAGCGCGTAGACGCCGAGGCCGCCGAAGACGGCCTTGCGGGTGGTGCTCAAGCGGAGTTCCTCTGCGGTCGAAGGATGACGGTCAGGCCCAGGTAGATCGTGAAGGCGACGAGAACGAGGATGGCGGCCGTCAAGCCGTCCTCCCGCGCCCCCAGCAGCCCGACGAGCAGGATGGTAAGGCCCATGAGCCACGCGCGCCCCATGACCCCCGCGAGACCGAGGCCGACGGCCTTCTTCGGGTCTGTCGCGGCGCGGGACTTGGACTCGATCGCCGTGGCGGCGATGCGCTGCACGATCCACGCGGCGCCGCCGACGAAGTAGCCGAGGGCCGGGAGGCCGACGAGCAGCGCGAACGGCGCGAAGGCGACGATCAGCAGGACGTCGAGATACCGGATCGGCAACGGGACGGCGGCGGCTGGCACGGAGGGAGCGGACATCGATGGAGGTCCCCGGACGGCCCGTGGCCCCCTGGGGCGGCGGAGTGTAGTGCACCCAGGGGACTTTGTGACAACTTTGTGACAGTCGTGCTGATGCGAACGCGACAGTCCGCTTGGAGACCTCCGGACCGCTACGCGGCCGCAGTGACCGCCTGCTGACCGACCTCGAGCCCGAAGGCCTCCGCGAGCAGCTCGTAGGAGCGCACGCGCGCGGCGTGGTCGTGCGTGATGGTCACCACGATGACCTCCTCCGCCCCGTAGCGCTCGGCGACCGTCTCGAGGCCCGCGCGAACCTGCTCGGGGGTGCCGAGCACGGTGCGCCGGCCGGCCGGAACCCCGCCCGTGGCGCGCAGGTAGCGCTCGGCCTTCTCGGGCGGGGGGACGCGGATGAGGTTGCCGCGGCGCAGCTCGGCGAAGCTCATCCTCGACGAGAGCGCGAGCCGCTCGGCCTCCGCCTCCGTCTCGGCGGCCAGCGCCCACACGGCGACGGCGGTGCGCGGCGTGTGCAAGCCGCCGGCGCGCGCGTCGAAGGTCTCGCGGTAGCGGCGGGCGATCCCGTCGCCGTCGGGGTTGATGAAGTCCGCGAACGCGTAGGGGAGGCCGAGCTCGGCGGCCCAGATGCCCGACTGCGCGGACGAGCCGAGCAGCCACGGCTGCGGCTGCTCCTCGCCACCCGGCAGGGCCGACTCCAGGCGCTTGAACACGTGATCGTTCGGCAGGCCCTTGCGCAGGAAGGCGAGCAGCTCGTGCAGCTGCTCGGGGAAGTCGTCGGGGCCGGCCTGGCGGCGGTCGCGCTGCAGCGCGAAGGTCGTGTACGCGTCGGTGCCGGCCGCGCGGCCGATGCCGAGGTCGATGCGCCCGGGGAACAGGCCGGCGAGCAGCGAGAAGGTCTCGACGACCTTGAAGGCGGAGTAGTGCGGGAGCATCACGCCGCCGGAGCCGACGCGCAGCCGGCTCGTCACGGAGGCGATCGCGGGGATCAGCGCCTCGGGCGCGGGACCGGCGAGCATCGCGCCGCCGTGGTGCTCGGAGACCCAGTAGCGGTGGTAGCCGAGACGGTCGGCGGCGCGGGCGAGGTCGAGGGTGTTCTGCAGGGCCTGGGGCCCGCTCGATCCCTCGGCGACCGGCGTCTGGTCGAGGATCGAGAGGCGCGCGAGGGACATGCCCCCAGTCTAGTTCGTCACTGATCGAACTACGGCGGGGTGGGGCCTAAGGCCTGGTCGCGGGCCGGTCGATCGTCACGAGCTCGTCGAGGGGCGCGTGGTCGACCTGGAGCGTGACGTGCTCGATCCCGAAGCGCTCCTGCGCGAGGTCCTGCAGCTCGCGCCGGATCGCGTGGCAGTCGGCGCCGGCGGCGACCATCACGTGCGCGGCGAGCGCCGGGAAGCCCGACGTGACCTCCCACACGTGGAGGTCGTGGACCTCGGCGACCCCCTGGTGGCCGGCGAGGGCCCGGCCGACGAGCTGGGGGTCGATCCCGCGCGGAGCGGCCTCGAGCAGCACGCGCCCGGACTCGCGCAGGAGGCTCCAGGCGGAGCGCAGCATCAAGGCGACGACGAGCAGCGCCACGAGCGGATCGGCCCGGTCGAAGCCCGTGAGGAGGACGACGAGACCCGCGATCACGGCGCCGACGGAGGCGAACAGGTCGGTGAGGACGTGCTGGCGCGCGCCCTCCACGTTGAGGGAGCGGCGCTCGGCGCGGGCGAGCGACCAGGCGGCGCCGACGTTGACGAGCGCCCCGAGCGCGCCGACGGCGGCCACGAGCCCGCCCTGCACCTGCGGCGGATCGGCGAGGCGGCCGATCGCGTCGACGGCGATCACCACGCCGAGGGCCAGGAGCACCGCGCCGTTGACCTGGGCCGAGAGGATCTCCGCGCGACGCAGGCCGAAGGTGAAGGCGCCGGCGGCGGGCCGCGCCGCGAGGCGGCCGGCGATCAGCGCCAGCAGGATCGCGCCCGCGTCGGTGAGCATGTGCGCGGCGTCCGAGAGCAACGCCAGGGAGCCGGCGATCAGGCCGGCGGCGACCTCGACGAGCATGAACGCGGCGATCAACCCGAAGGCGATCAGCAGCGGCCCGCGGTCGGCGTCCGGCGAGGGCGCGTGGGAGTGGCCGCTGCGGCCGCCGTGGTCGTGACCGGCGTGTGACGACACGGGGTTGAATCTACGGCGTCCGGGGCACTGTCCTGAGCAGTAGCGATCCGCAACCAGGAGTGTCAGACATGGCGAAGAACACCGCAACGGCCAAGTGGACCGGCGCGATCAAGGAGGGCGACGGGCACTTCGCCCTCGGCGGCGGCGCCGCCGAGGGGAGCTTCTCCTTCAAGTCGCGCTTCGAGGACGGCACCGGCACCAACCCCGAGGAGCTCATCGCCGCCGCGCACGCCGCCTGCTTCTCCATGGCGACCGCCGCCCAGCTCGGCGAGGCCGGCATCGACCCCGAGACGGTCGAGACGAGCGCGCAGGTGAGCGTCCGGATGGTCGACGGTCAGCCGACCATCACGACCTCCGCCCTGACGACCACGGTCAAGGCCCCCGGGGCCGACGAGGCGAAGGTCCGCGAGGCCGCCGACGGCGCGAAGGCCGGCTGCCCCGTGTCCCGCGCGCTCGCGGGCGTCAAGGACATCACGCTGGACCTCACCGTCGAGGTCTGAGCGCTAGGCCGCGGGGACGACCCGGTACGGCCGCCGCCGCGCGGCGGCCGCCGGGTCGGCCGCGAAGTACGCGTCGATGACCGCCCGGCGCACGTTGGCGCGCGGGCCGGCGGTGCGCAGCGCGGCGAGGATGCGATTGGCCGCCTCCCAGCCGACCTGCGCCCAGGGCGAGGTGGGGCCCGTGCCGTAGGCGGCCCGGTAGGCCGCCACGAAGTCGGGGTCCATCGGCCCGCCGACGGCGGTCGTGAAGCGCAGCCGCGCGCGGACCCTGGCGGGGAGGCGCCGGGCGAGGTCGGTCCCCCACAGCGCCTGGGGAGCCAGCAGCCGCGCCCGCGGGTTCTCCCGGGCGATGCCCTCGATCGCGCCGAGCGCGGTGTCGGCGTCCGTGCCCGCGTAGATGACGGTGCGGGCCCGCTCGGTCGTCACCGTGCGGTCCAGCCGCGCCTGCACGGACGCGGCGAGCGCCTCCGCCGGCGCGTCGCCGGACTCGGCCTCGACCGCCACGTCGCCGCCGCGGGCCGCGGCGACCAGGGCGGCCGCCTCGCGGTCGGAGGAGGGCATCAGCGTCGAGGCGGTGCGCCGGCCGGAGGGCATCGCCCGCGCCTCCCCGGGCAGCGCGTGGGTCGTGACGCCGGGCGAGACCTGCAGGATGCCGGCGGCGTTGAACAGCGGCACGGTGACGGCGGCGGTGGCGTCGTCGAGGTCGGAGATCACGCCGATGAGCGAGATGTCGCGCAGCGCCTCCTGGGTGACGGCGGCCAGCGGCTCCGGCCGGGCGGGCTCGTCGAAGGCGGTGTAGGCGATCGCCCACGCCCCGACCCGGCCGCCGGACTCGGCGATGGCGACCTTCGCACCCAGCGAGATCGCCTGCGAGGCCGCGGCGCGCGGCCCCTCGCGCGGGAGCATCGTCGCGATCGTCAGGGTCCCGCCGGGGACGCGCCCGCCGCCCACGATGGCGGTCGAGTCGCGCCCGCAGCCGGCGACGGCGAGGGCGGCGAGCAGGACCCCGAGCAGCGCGAGCGGGCGGGCGGCGCCCGTCACGGCGCCGGACGCTGCGCGGGCAGGCGGTGGGCGCGCCGGAGCCAGCGCTCGAGCACGCGGTAGGCGGGGCGCGGGGAGCCGAGCGGGTTCAGCAGGCCGGAGTCCCACGACTGGTCGGCCCCCTGGTTGACGAAGTGGTACAGGTAGATGCGCTGGACCCGTGGGCTGAGGGTGCCGAGCCGCGTGAGGACCCACCGCGTCGTCCTCGTCGCGTGCGTGAGGCCCTGCGGGAACTTGATCGGCGACGTCGTGCGGCGCCTGACCAGGCCCCCGGTCTCCGTGAACCACACCGCGCCGCGGACGTTCGCCAGCAGCCAGCGGGTGCTGGCCGTCCTGCGCCGGTTGGCGTCGACGTAGTTGTGCAGCCCCCACGCGTCCGGCCGCGCCCCGCCGAGCGCGCGCTTGAAGCGGGTGATCCATCCGCGCATGCTCGCCGAGTCGAGCACGTCGGCGCCGACGAGCTTGCACCGGCGACACACCGAGCGGGCGGCCTTGAAGTACCGCGCCACGCGCTCGGGCCGGTGGCAGACGGGCTGGGAGCAGTGGTTGGCCTCGTTCCAGATGACGAAGTCGGTCACCTGCGGGTAGCGCTTGCGGAAGGCGCGGAAGGCGCGCTTGTAGGTCCGCGGGGACGGCGCGACGTGGCGGCGGCGCTCGCGCGCGGAGACGCCGAAGGCGACGAGCACGTTGACCCCCTCCGCCTGCGCGGCGGAGAGGAAGGCGCTCAGGCGCTCGCGCTGCCACCGGACGTCGAGCACGTCCCAGCCGACGAGGTGGTGGACCTGGCGGACGCCGAGGCGGGTGAACCAGCGGTTGGAGAACACCGCCGGGTCCTGCTCGCCGATCCCGACGGCGGGCCTGAACGGGCCGCGGGGCGCCGGCACGGCTGGCCGGGGCGCCGACACGGGGCCGGGGGCGGGCGCCGGGTCCTGCGCGCGCGCGGCGGAGGCCGTGCCGAGGAGCAGGCACGCCGCGAGGAGGGCTACGAGAGGGCGGCGCACGGCGAGCGGAGGGTACCGGTCACGCAGGCGGGTCCGGCCGCCCTCCACACCCGGTGGGGGTGTGCAGGGCGGTCCACGGACTCAGGCCAGGCGGGTCAGCTCGGCGCAGGCCGCGTCGGCGTCCAGCCGCCGGGCGACGCGCACGGCCAGGACGGCGGCGGGGCGCCGCAGCCCGGGTGGGCTCGCGCCGCGCTCGGACGGCGCGACGGCGCGGGAGGCCGCGGCCCTGCGGCGTCGATCCTCGACGACGGTGCGGGCGACGGCCTGGTGCAGTGACTGCATGGTGGGGCTCCTCGGGTGGTGGTGGTCGGGTGACCGTCCACGAGGAGCCGTCTGGGAGGAGGATCGTCGTGGGCGGTGGCCCACGACGTCGCGCTGAGGCGCTAGCCGATGGGCCTGGCGAGATCGCGCATGCGCACACCGAAGGCGCCGGCGGCGGCCTTCGTGCTCAGGGCGAGCTGGATGTGTGGGCGGGCAACGGTCATCGGCGTTGACCATGAAGGCTGACCCACGATCTGTCAACCCTGCAGGGAGCCGAACTCGCCCGTCTCGATGTCGCGCTCGATCTGCGCCTCCACCTCGGCCGCAAGCGCCCCCTCCCCCGCCTCGCTCATGCGGAAGCGCTTGAACTTGAGGATCTCGAGCGTGTAGACGACGAACACCGACGCGGCCGCGGCCACCAGCACGCAGCCCGCCATCACGGCGCTCCACCCGGGGTCGAAGCTCCCGTGGTCGTCGGAGTAGGGGATGTAGCGCAGCGCCACCGCGAGCCCGGCCATCGTCGCGGTCCAGCCGTAGAGGTAGAGGACCGTCCGTCGCTGGGAGAAGCCGATCCGGGCGAAGCGGTGGTGGAAGTGGTTGGTGTCCGCCGCGTAGACCGGCCGGCGGTACTTCATCCGCTTGAGCACGACGAAGGTCGTGTCGAGCACGGGGACGGCGAGCACGACGAGGGGCACGGCGAGGGCGATCACGGCGTTGGTCTTCAGCGTGCCCTCCACGATCGTCGCCCCGAGCAGCAGGCCCAGCTGCAGGGCGCCGGTGTCGCCCATGAAGACCTTGGCGGGGTGGAAGTTGTGCACGAGGAAGCCCAGCGACGCGCCGCAGGAGATGAGCGCCAGCGCGCCGGCGGCGTCGCGGCCGCGGCTGAAGGCGATGATCGCGAAGGCGGCCGCGGCGATCGCGCACACCCCGGCCGCGAGCCCGTCGACGCCGTCGATGAAGTTGACGGCGTTCATCAGCCCGACGAGCACGATCAGGGTCGCCGGGTCGCCGAGGCTCCCGAGCTCCACCCGGCCGAGGAACGGGAAGGTGAACGCGTCGACGCTGACCCCGCCGCGGACGAGCACGAGCGCCGCGACGATCTCCCCGGCGAACTTCGCGCCCGGGGGCAGCTCGCGGATGTCGTCGATCGCGCCGACGAGGGTCACGATCGCCACCCCCGCGAGGATCGAGTGGTAGCGCTCGCCGTCGGGCAGCACGATGAGCCCGGCGACGATCACCGCCACGAAGATCCCCAGGCCGCCGAGCAGCGGCGTCTGACGGGCGTTGAGGCCGCGGGCGCGGGGGACGTCGACGGCCCCGACGAGGACCGCGAGGCGCGCCGCCAGCGGCGTGAAGACGACGGCGACGAGGAACGCGACGACGAGCCCGTAGAGGCTGTCGCCGATCACCCCGCCGCCCTCGCCGCCCTCGGGCCGGTGATCAGGCGGCGGCCGGGGTCCCGAGGTGCGTGTAGAGCGGGTAGCGGTCCGCGATCGCGGCGACGCGCTCGGCCAGCTCGCCGCGCTGGGCGTCGAAGGCCGGGGTCAGCGCCGTGGCGATGATCTGCCCGATCTCCTCGAAGTCCTCCCGCTGCAGGCCACGGGTGGCCAGCGCGGAGGCGCCGACGCGGACGCCGCTCGAGACCATCGGCGGGCGCGGGTCGAACGGGACGGCGTTGCGGTTGACCGTGATGCCGATCTCGTGCAGGCGGTCCTCGGCCTGCTGGCCGTCGACCTCCGAGTCGCGCAGGTCGACGAGCACGAGGTGCACGTCGGTGCCGCCCGTGAGGACCGAGACGCCGTGGCCGGCGCCGAGCAGCGCGCTCGCGACGGCCTGCGCGCCCGCGATGGTGCGCTCCTGGCGCTCGCGGAACATGTCGGTCATCGCGAGCTTGAACGCCACGGCCTTGCCGGCGATCACGTGCTCGAGCGGCCCGCCCTGCTGGCCGGGGAAGATGCCGGAGTTCAGGGCCTTCTCGTACTCGCCCTTGGCGAGGATCATGCCGCCGCGGGCGCCGCCCAGCGTCTTGTGGACGGTCGTCGTGACGACGTCGGCGTACGGGACGGGGTTGGGATGCACGCCGCCGGCCACGAGCCCGGCGAAGTGGGCCATGTCGACCATCAGGATCGCCCCGACCGCGTCCGCGATCGCGCGGAAGCGCTCGAAGTCCAGCTGGCGCGGGTACGCCGACCAGCCGGCCAGCAGCAGCTTGGGCTTGTGCTGCCTGGCGAGCCGCTCGACCTCGTCCATGTCGATGCGGTAGTCGAGCTCGGGCGAGACCTCGTAGGGGATGATCTCGTACAGGCGGCCGCTCACGTTGGCCTTCATCCCGTGGGAGAGGTGGCCGCCGTGGGGCAGCGAGAGGCCCATGATCGAATCGCCGGGGCGCAGCAGCGCGTGGTAGACGGCGGCGTTGGCCTGCGCGCCCGAGTGCGGCTGCACGTTGACGTACTCGGCCCCGAAGAGCGCCTTCGCGCGGTCGATGGCGAGCTGCTCGATCACGTCGACGTGCTCGCAGCCGCCGTAGTAGCGCTTGCCGGGGTAGCCCTCGGCGTACTTGTTCGTCAGGACGGAGCCCTGGGTCTCGAGGATCGCCTGCGGGACGAAGTTCTCCGACGCGATCATCTCGAGCGTGCGCTGCTGGCGCACCAGCTCGGCATCGACCGCCGCGGCGACCTCCGGGTCGACGTCGGCGAGGGGGCGCTCGAAGAAGTCCGCGGGAAGGTCGCTCATGGCCTGGAGGCTAGAGCCTGACGCGGCGGCTCAGGGGCTCGCGGCGGCGGCGATCGCGGACGCCGGCACCGCGCCCGGACGGACGATCTGCCAGCTCCCGTCGGCCTCGTAGGCGTGCACGTCGAGGACCGTCGAGGGCGTCCCCGGCAGCGTGCCCGCCCCGAGCACGAGCTCGGCCCCGTCGCGGATCGGGGCCGGGACGTCCTGCAGGCGCCGGGCGGGCGGCTCGCCGGCCGCGTTGGCGCTGGACTGCAGCACCGCGACCCCGGCGCCGGCGAGCGGGCCGCCGGCCGGGACGCGGACCCCGAGCCGGTCTCCGCCCCCTGCCAGCGGGAAGCGCCCGGCCGGGTTGGGGACGAGCAGGGTGACGCCCCCGGGCAGCAGCCGCACGAGCAGCTCCCGCGTGCGCGGGCCGAGCTCCGGCAGGGCCTCGAGCGCGTGCTCGCGGGAGAAGAACATGACCGCGGCGGGCTTGTCCGCGTCGCGCCCCTTGAGCGCGTAGAGCCGCTCGACGGCATCCGCGCGCCCGGGGTCGCAGGCGAGCCCGTAGACGGTGTCGGCAGGGAACACGGCGACGCCGCCGCGCTCGATGCAGCGCTCGAAGGCGTTCAGCATGCGCCGGTCACGATCCGGTCGATGCCCGCGAGGTCGGGCGAGACCGCGGTGCGGGTGAAGCCGGCCTCGTGCACGAGGGCGGCGACGGCGGCCGCCTGGCCCTCCCCCACCTCGAGGCCGATCCACGTGGCGCCGGCCGCGCGGGCGACCGACGGGAGGCGGCGGAGCACGTCGAGGCCGTCGGGGCCGCCGAAGAGGGCGAGGCCCGGCTCCCAGTCGGCGACCTCGGGCGGCAGGCGCGCGCCGTCGGCGACGTAGGGCGGGTTGGAGATCACCGCGTCGATCGCGCCGAGCCCCGGCGGCAGCAGGTCGGCCTGGGCGAACGTGACCTCCAGCCCGAGGCGGGCCGCGTTGGCGCGGGCCACGTCGAGGGCCGCGGGCGAGATGTCGGTGGCGGTGATGCGCAGGTCGGGCCGCTCGTCCTTGAGGGCGAGGGCGACCGCGCCCGACCCCGTGCCGACGTCGATCACCCGCGCGTTCGGGGGCAGCTCGAGCGCGGCCTCGACGAGATGCTCGGTCTCCGGGCGCGGGGTGAGGACGTCGCGGGTGACGGTCAGCTCGAGGTGGCGGAAGCCGCGCGAGCCGATCAGCTGCGACACCGGGACCCGGTCGCGCACCCGCCGGCGGACGAGGTCCTGGAAGATCCGGGCGGCCGCAGGCTCGACCCCCTGCTGGGCGTCGAGGAGCAGCCGGCCCCGATCGAGGCCCATCGCATGGGCCAGCAGCACCTCCGCGTCGAGCTGCGCCGTGTCGACGCCCGAGGCGCGCAGCGGGATCACGGCCGACCCGAGCGCATCGCGCACGGAGGTCGTCGCGACGGCGCGGCGGGTCATCCTGCGGCCTCCGGCGCGGCGCCGGCGAGGCGCTCGAGCAGCGCGGCCAGCTCGCGGGGACGCGTGAGCATCGGCATGTGGCCGCCCGCGAGCTCGACGACCGTCGCACGGAGCCGCTGTGCGCCCGTGTCGCGGCCCCAGGACGGGGAGATCACGCGGTCCTCGGCGCACGGGACGTAGGTGGCGGCGACCTCGGGGAACGCGGTCAGCGGGCACTGCTCGCGGTAGGGCGCGACGGCGTGGGCGCGCAGGGTCGACCACGCCTGCTGCGCGCGCTCGGGCGGGAGCTCGTCGAAGAGCAGCGCCTGCGCACCGTCGTGGTCCCAGCGGATCAGCCCGTCGTCGCCGCGCACCATGGCGGCGGACGCCTCGGCGGTCACCATCGGCTCGTCGCGCATCACGTCGACGAGCCGCTGGCCGGGGATCGGCACCATCGCCGCGACGTAGACGCACGCGCGGACGGGCCGCTGCGCGGCCACGAGCGGCACGACCATCCCACCCATGGAGTGCCCGGCGAGGACGACGTCGTCGCCGGCGTCGGCGAGCCGGTCGAGCACGACCTGCGCGTAGGCGGAGAACGTCGCTGCGGGATCCTCCATCGGCAGGTCGGGAGCCACGCAGCGGTGGCCGTGGGCCTCCAGGACCGCGGCCACCGGGGCCCAGCTCGCGCCGACGGTGCCGGCGCCGTGGACCAGCCCGAAGGTCGTCACGTCGTGCCGGTCTGGTCCTCGAGGAGCCGGCGCTTCTCGTCGGCCTGCAGCGCGTTGGTGAACGGCTCCAGGGCGCCGCCGAGGATCTCGTCGAGGTTGTGCTCGGTGAGCTTGATGCGGTGGTCGGTGACGCGCCGCTCGGGGTAGTTGTAGGTGCGGATCTTCTCCGCGCGCTCCCCCGTGCCGACCTGCGACTTGCGATCGGCGGCGACCGCGGCCTGCTGGCGGGCGACCTCGGCCTCGTAGAGCCGGGCGCGCAGGACGCGCATGGCCTTGTCGCGGTTCTGCAGCTGGGACTTCTCGTCCTGCATCGAGACGACGATCCCCGTCGGCTTGTGCGTGATGCGCACCGCCGAGTCGGTCGTGTTGACCGACTGGCCGCCCGGGCCGGAGGAGCGGTAGACGTCGATCTGGAGGTCGTTGGGGTCGACGTGCACGTCGACGTCCTCGGCCGCGGGCAGCACCGCGACCGTGGCGGTGGAGGTGTGGATGCGGCCCTGGGACTCCGTCTCGGGGACGCGCTGGACCCGGTGGGTGCCGCCCTCGAACTTGAACCGCGAGTAGGCGCCGTCCCCGGCGATCTCGAACGTGTAGGCGCCGTCGCCCGCGGCGAGCGTCTCGACCTTGTCGCCGAGGCGCTCCGCGTACTTGGTCAGCATCCGGAACAGGTCGCCCGCCCAGATGCCGGCCTCGTCCCCGCCCGCGCCCGCGCGGATCTCGACGATCACGTCCTTGGCGTCGTTGGGGTCGGGGTCGACCATCGCGAGACGCAGCTCCTCCTCGAGCTCGGCCAGGCGCGTGCGCGCGTCGGCGAGCATCGCCCGGACGTCGCTGTCGTCGAGGCCCTCGTCGATCATGGCCCGCGCGCCCGCCTCGTCGGAGGCGACGACCCGCCACTCCTCAGCGAGCTTGGCGGCCGGCTCCAGGGAGCTGTACGCCCGCCCGACCTCGGCGTAGCGCTGACGGTCCCCGATCACGTCGGGGTCCGACATCTGCCGCTCCGCCTCCGCGAACCGGACCTCGATCTGCTCCACGAGCGACTCGATCATCGCTCCTCACCGTACTTCCCCGGCGCGGGGCCGCAGGCGGACCCGGCCGCCCGCGCCGAGGGGTCGAACCCTCGCGCGGCGGCCGTGAGCCGAGGAAGGCTACTTCTGGGCGTTGCGCCGGGCTGCGGCGCGACGCTGGAACCGCTCGACGCGGCCGCCCGTGTCCATCAGCTTCTGCCGGCCCGTGTAGAACGGGTGGCAGTTCGAGCAGATCTCCACGTTGATCTCGGCCTTGTTCGAGCGTGTCGTGAAAGCGTTGCCGCACGTGCAGCGCACGTGGGCCTCGACGTACTCGGGGTGGATCTCGGTCTTCATTCGACTTGGAAGTCTAGGACCCGGACGGGCAGGGCACGCTGAGCACGTTGCCGGCCTCGTCGGCCTCGTCGACCTCGCCGGCGGGGTCCACCGTGGCGATCACGGCCGACCCCGGCGTGCACCGCAGGCCGTCGAAGCGCAGCTTGGTGGTCTCGCCGGCGGCGAGGGTGTCGACGATCCGGGTGGCGGGCCCGGCATCGGCCGAGACGGTCGCCGCGAACGCCGGGGCCCGGCCGGCGCCGACGTTGGCCACGGTGAGGAGGAAGCCGTCGCCGCTGGCGACGAGGCCCGCGGGCTCGAGGTCGGGGCGCGGGTCGGGCTGCTCGCACACCTTCGACGTGCGCCGCCTGCGGGCGAGCGTCGCGTCGTCGGCGTCACGCCAGCGGAAGCGGACGATGACCCGGTACTCGCCGGGGGCCGGCAGCGCCCGGACGGTCTTGGCGTAGGTGAAGCCGGACCGCCCCCGCCGCGCCGAGAGCCAGGTGTCGAACCCCGGGGCGTGGACCGCGGCCCACGCGGGCTGGTCGTCGCTGCGCGCCTGGAGCGTGAAGCGCATCGCGAGGCGCTCGGCGGAGGGGATCGTGCGCATCGTCGAGCGGAACGTCGCCGAGTGGGCGTCCTCATCGCAGTCGGCGAGCTTGACCGAGGGCCCCTTGGAGGCGGCCGCGTGGACCGTCCCGGGGACGGCGAGCAGCGCGGCGAGCAGGACGGCGAGGAGACCGAGGCGGGCAGCCATGTGGCCCAAGGAACGCCCTCGGCCGCGGGAAGTTTCGGCCCGGCGCCCCGCAGGGCACCGGGCCGGGCCGTCAGGTGACCTGGTACAGGGGGCCGTCGCCGCCCTCGGGGGTCGTCAGGCGACCGCCCTTGGCGGTGATGGCGCCGCACTGCACGCAGTTCGTGTAGTTGACCGTGACGTCGACGAAGCCCTCCTCGGGGGCGTCGTCGGGGATCTCGTAGACGCCGGCGGGGCACATCCACTTCCAGGTCTCGGCCACCTCGCGGGGCACCTTCTTCTGGATCCGGATGTGGTTGGGCGCGTCGTCGCGGGTCGCGTTGCCCGTGATGAAGACGCTCGACAGCTTGTCGAACGTGTACTTGCCGTCCGGCTTGGGATAGGAGTCCTTCGTGTCCCCGATGAACATCTCCATCGCGTCGTTGCGATGCCACTCGAGCTTGCCCGGGGGCAGCTTGCCCTTCGTCGCGATCGCCAGGTTGACGATCGGCCCGCCCTGGATGAAGCCCTTCGAGAAGGGCTGGCGGGTGTTGCGCACGAGGTAGAGCTGCTGCCCGACGATCGACTCGTCGATCGCCTGCTCGTACGGGGTGAGGTCGTGCGTCTGGGCCTTCAGCGAGGCGTAGATCTGCTCCGCCGCGAGGATCCCGGACTTGATGCAGTGGTGCACGCCCTTCAGCGACACCGTGTCGACCATCCCGCCCGAGTCGCCCACGAGGAGCGCGCCCGGCATCGAGAGCTTCGGCATCGACCAGTAGCCGCCGCCGGGGAGCGCCTTCGCGCCCCAGGCCACGCGCTCGCCGCCCTCGAGGATCCCCCGCACGAGCGGATGGGTCTTGAAGAGCTGCAGCAGGTCGTGCGGCGAGGTCGTCGCGTCCGCGTACTCGAGGTCGACGACCATGCCGATCGAGACGAGGTCCTCGCCCGTCTTCTCGTCCCGCATCGGGTACAGCCAGGTGCCCCCGATGTGGTGGTACTTGGACGCGAGCTTCAGCGGCCACGGCCCGATCGTGTGGATGATGCGGTCCAGCGGCTTGGGGACCTTCCAGACCTCCTTGACCCCGAGCTCCCACACCTGGGGCTCGCGGTCCTTGGCGAGGTCGAACTCCTTGATCGCGGCGCCCGTCAGGTGGCCCCAGCAGCCCTCGGCCAGCACCGTGTGCTTGGCGACGACGTCGGTGCCGGGCTCGAAGTTGCCCAGCGGCTGGCCGTCCTTGCCGCGGCCCTTGTCGCCGGTGCGGACGCCGCGGACGACGCCGTCCTCGACGAGCAGCTGCGATGCCGCGGTCTCGGTCAGCACGTACGCTCCGCCCTCCTCCGCCTGCTCCTGCTGGTAGCGGGCCAGGGCGGAGACCGAGACGACCTCGTTGCCGTGGTTCTTGAACGGCGGCGGGGTCGGGATCCGCAGCGAGCGCTTCTTGGAGGGCATCATGTAGACGGCCTCCTTCTTGACCTCGCCGAAGGCGAAGCCCTGCTTGCGCCACTCCTCGCGGGTGAGGTCGGGGAACAGCTCCTCGAGCGGCTCGGGGCGCATGACCGCGCCGGACAGGTTGTGCCCGCCGCAGGTCTTGGCCTTCTCGATGATCGCGACCGGGACCTCCCCGAGCTGCTCCATCAGCTCGGGGTCGTCGGCGAGCAGCTGCAGGAGGCGGTTGGCGGTGGCCAGGCCGGCGGTGCCACCGCCGACGATCGCCACCCCGACCTCGATGACCTCGTCCTCGGGATCGATCTCGCGCTTGATGAACTCCTGGCCCGAGTCGACGTCCGGCGGGAAGTCGAGCGGGGCGGGGTGGTGACCGTTGGAAGCCATCTGGACCTAGCCCTTGCGGGCCTTCACCGCCTCCGTGAGCTTGGGGACGATCTTGTTGAGGTCGCCGACGATCCCCAGGTCGGAGAACTCGAAGATCGGGGCGTTCGAGTCCTTGTTGATGGCCACGATGTTCTCGGAGGCCTGCATGCCGACCTTGTGCTGGATCGCGCCCGAGATGCCGGCCGCGAGGTAGAGCTTCGGCGCGACGGTCTTGCCCGTCTGGCCGATCTGGCCGGCGTAGGGGAACCAGCCGGCGTCGACGACCGCGCGGGTGGCGGCGACGGCCCCGCCGAGGGCGCTCGAGAGCTCCTCGAGCAGCTGGAAGCCCTCCTCCTTGCCGAGGCCACGGCCACCGGCGACGAGGATCGAGGCGTCCTCGATGTTGATGTCGGCGCCACGCTGCTCGCCGCGCTTGACCATCTTCGAGCGGGTGGAGAAGTCGCTGAACTCCACGGCGACGTCCTCGACCTCCGCGGTGCCACCGGACTCGGCGGCCTCGAACGCGTTCAGGCGCCCGATGATGATGCCGAGGCCGCCCTCGTAGGAGACCTGCGAGACGGACGAGTCACCGAGGATCGGCCGCTCCGAGACGAGCTTGTCGCCGTCGACCTTGACGTTGGTGACCTCCATGACCACGCCGGCGCCCTTGCGCGCGGCGAGACCGGCGCCGATCTCGAAGCCGAGCAGGCCGCCGCCGAACAGGGCGTAGCCGTGCCCGTGGTCGTCGATGATCTTCGCCATCGCGTCGACCACCGGCTGCGCGAGGCCCTCGGGGCCCTCGACGCGGAAGACCTTCTTGGCGCCGTAGGCGCCGAGGGAGGCGGCCAGCTCGTCGGGGACGGACTCGCCCACGACGACCGCGTGGGCCTCGCCGCCGATCTCGGCCGCGAGCTTGGCGGCCTCGGAGACGGCGCCGAGGGAGTTCTTGTTGATGGAGCCCTCGTAGTGCAGGGCGTAGACCAGGATGTCGGCCATCAGATCAGCTTCCTCTCGTCGAGCCACGCGACGATCTTCTCGACCGTCTCGTTGGTGTCCTCGTCTTCGATGATCGTGCCGGCCGACTTCGCGGGCGGCTCGTGGGATTCGAACCAGCGCGCCTTGGAGCCGTCGGCGCCGACCTGGGAGGCCTCGAGGCCGATGTCGCCGATGGTGACCTTGTCGACCGGCTTCTTCTTGGCGCCCATGATCGCCTTCAGCGACGGGTAGCGCGGCTCGTTGATCGCGTCGCCGACGGAGATGACGGCGGGCGTCGTGATCTCGACCGTGTCGTAGCCGTACTCGGCCTGGCGCTCGGCGGTGAGCTGGCCCTCGACGACGTCGAGCTTGATGACCTGCGTGAGCGAGGGCATCTTCAGGTGGTCGGCCACGACGGCGCCGATCGTGTAGCACTCGCCGTCGTCGGACTGCTGGCCGAGCAGGACGAGGTCGGGGCTCTCCTTCTCGAGCGTCTTGGCCAGGGCGAGGCCCGTGGCGGCGACGTCGGAGCCGGCGACGGCCTCGTCGCAGAGGTGCACGGCGCGGTCGACGCCGAGCGAGATGGCCTTGCGGATGGCCCGGTCGGCGGACTCCGGGCCCATCGACACCGCGACGACCTCGTCGACCGCGACGTTGCCGGCCTCCTTGATGCGCACGGCCTCCTCGATGGCGTGCGTGTCGTACGGGTTGAGGTTCTTCTCCCCACCGCGATCCATGCGCCCGTTGTTCAGGCGCTTCTGGACTGCGGCATCCGGGACTTCTTTGACCAGGACGCAGATCTTCACTGGCGTTCGAGCCTCCTCAAGGCTGGGGGAATGCGACGAGGGTACCGAGTTGACTGACGAGTCAATCGATCCCGTCACCTACGGCGATGGTACCGGGCGCCAGCGATGTGCGGCGCGCTCGTACGTGTGCGACGCCACGGGGACGAACGGCCCGCCCTCCGCGCGCCAGGACTCGACGTCCAGCCGGGCCTCCCCGTTCCAGCGCAGGACGTTGAAGCCGTTGGAGGGCTCGAGGGTGCGGCGGCGGGTCGAGGTGGCGGTGCCGGCGTTGACGAGCAGGACGCCCAGCCCGGCGTCGTGGTCGACGACCTTGCGGCGCGTCAGGTGGGTGTGGCCGGAGAGCACGACATCCACGTGGGCGGCCATCGCGGCGCGCAGGGCGTCCTCGAACCCGGCCGTCTGCGTCTCGGTCAGCGGATGGTGGACCGCCAGCACCCGCAGGTCCCCCGGCCACCCGTCGTCGAGGCGCGCGATCGCCGTCAGGCGCTCCGGCCGCAGCCGGCCGGTCGTCTTGCGCCGGGTCGAGTCCAGGCCGAGCACCCGCACGCCGGGGGCGGTGGCCAGCGGCGCGCGAACGCTCGTGATCATGCCGTGGAAGCGGCCGAGCGGGCTCAGGACGCGGCGGGCGAGGTCATACAGCGGGACGTCGTGGTTGCCGGGGATGACGAGCGACGGCGCCGGCAGCGCGTCCAGCCAGGCGCGGGCGGCGCGGAACTGGGCACGGCGGGCGCGCTGCGTCAGGTCGCCCGAGACGACGATCAGGTCGGGCGCGAGGGCGACGAGCGCGGTCTGGAGGGCGGCGACGACGGCCGGGTCCTCGGCCCCGAAGTGGACGTCGGAGACGTGGGCGAGGACAGCCGGCAGGGCGCGCGGCTACGCGGTGGCGCGGTCGCCGACCGCGCCCTGGATGAAGTCGACGATCGCCTGGGTCGGAGCGCCGGGGGTGAAGACCTCGGCCACGCCCTTGTCCTTGAGCTCCGGGATGTCCTGGTTGGGGATCGTCCCCCCGACCACGACGAGGATGTCCCCCGCGTCCTGGGCCTCGAGCAGCTCGACGATCTTGGGCACGAGCGTCATGTGCGCGCCCGACAGGATCGAGATGCCGACGGCGTCGGCGTCCTCCTGCAGCGCGGTCTCCACGATCTGCTCCGGCGTCTGGTGCAGCCCCGTGTAGATGACCTCCATGCCCGCGTCGCGCAGGGCGCGCGCGATGATCTTGGCGCCGCGGTCGTGGCCGTCGAGGCCGGGCTTCGCGACGACGACGCGGATCTTGCGGGACTCGGCCATGCCCGGATGATACGCCCAGCGGAGCCCCGCTGCGCGCCTCCTACTTCACCTTGACGGTGAGCCGCTGCACGCTGAGGCCGTGGATCGTGCAGTAGAGGACGTAGGTGCCCCTCTTGGACAGCTTCTTGGAGAACGTCCCCTTCGTCTGGGTCGGGGAGGCGAACCGCATCGGTCCCTTCTGCGTGGTGACGTTGTGCGGCGCCCTGCCCGTCCACCTGAAGCGCAGCTTCGTGCCCCGCTTGATCGTGATGGTGCGGGGCTTGCCGGCCGTGACGAAGTAGTCGTCGCCGATCTTGACGCTGCGGGTCGTCGCGTAGGCGGTGGCGGCGAGGCCACCGCAGAGGCAGACGACGAGGAGGGCGACGAGCTTGCGCATCGCCCAAGCCTCTCAGATCAGAAGACGGGTGTCTCCCGGTAGTCGCCCCAGACCTCCTGGAGCGCCTGGATGATCTCCCCCTCGGAGGTGCCGGCGCGCGCCGCGGTCAACAGCGGCTCCATCAGGTTGACGCCGTCCTTGGCGGCCTCCGTCTTGATCAGCGTCAGCGCGTCCTCGACGTCGGTGCCGGTGCGGCGGGCGCGCGAGGCCTGCAGGCGGTCGAGCTGCTTGCGCTCGAGCTTGGGGTCGATGTGCAGCAGCTCGGTGTCGTCGATGGACTCGTCCGCATGCTTGTTGACGCCGACGACGATCCGCTCGCCGCCGTCGATGCGCTGCTGCAGCTCGAAGGACGCCTCGGCCAGCTCGCGCTGGGGGTAGTTGGCCTTGACCGCCTCGACCATCCCGCCGAGCTCGTCGATCTTCGCGAAGTACTCGTAGGCCTGGCGCTCCATCTCGTCGGTCATCGACTCGACGACGTAGGAGCCGGCCAGCGGGTCGATCGTGTTGGCCACGCCCGTCTCCTCCGCGATGATCTGCTGGGTGCGCAGGGCGATCTTGACCGCGCCCTCCGTCGGAAGCGCGAGCGCCTCGTCGTAGGAGTTCGTATGGAGCGACTGGGTCCCGCCGAGCACGCCGGCGAGCGCCTCGATCGCGGTCCGCACGATGTTGTTCTGCGGCTGCTGGGCGGTCAGCGACACGCCGGCCGTCTGGGTGTGGAAGCGCATCAGCATCGACTTGGGGTTCTTCGCGCCGTAGGTGTCGCGCAGCTCGCGCGCCCAGATGCGGCGGGCGGCGCGGTACTTGGCGATCTCCTCGAAGAAGTCGATCTGCGCGTTGAAGAAGAACGACAGGCGGGGCGCGAAGTCGTCGACGTCGAGGCCGCGCTCGAGCGCCTGCTCGACGTAGGTGAATCCGTCCTTGAGCGTGAAGGCGAGCTCCTGCGCGGCCGTGGCCCCGGCCTCGCGGATGTGGTAGCCCGAGATCGAGACGGGATGCCAGCGCGGCATCTCCTTGCTCGTCCACTCGATCAGGTCGCCGAGGAGGCGCATCGCCGGATCGACGGGGAAGCACCACTCCTTCTGGGCGATGTACTCCTTGAGGATGTCGGCCTGGATCGTGCCGGCGAGGGCGTGGTGCGGGACGCCCTGGCGCTCGGCGGCGACGACGTAGAAGGCCTGCATGATCGCCGCGGGCGCGTTGATCGTCATCGAGACGGAGACCTGGCCGAGGTCGATCCCGTCGAAGAGGGTCTCCATGTCGTCGGGGGTGTCGATGGCGACGCCCTCGCGGCCGACCTCGCCGAGGCTCAGCACGTGGTCGGAGTCATGCCCCATCAGCGACGGCATGTCGAAGGCCGTGCTCAGGCCCGTCTGGCCGTGGGCGAGCAGGTAGCGGAAGCGCTCGTTGGTCTCCTCCGCGGTGCCGAAGCCGGCGAACTGGCGCACGGTCCACATGCGGCCGCGGTACATCGACGGGTAGACGCCGCGGGTGTAGGGGAACTGGCCGGGGAGGCCGACGGCCTCGTCCATGTCGGCCGGGAGGTCCGCGGCGGTGTAGAGCGGCTTGACCGGGTCACCGGAGAGGGTGCGGAACTCGCGCTCGAGCTCGGGCGTCGCGTCGTAGCGCTCGCGCCATTCGTCGTACGCGGGATCCGTCGTGGTGCTGTCGGCCATGGGGTGCGCGCCTCGTGCAGATAGGTGGACTTCCACCTATTGTGGCAGGAAGTCGCCCGCCGCGACACGCAATCCGCGCAACAGCGCCGTCAGCTGCTCCTGCGCGTCCGGTTCGAGCGCCCCGAGGGCGAAGTCGATCGCGTGCATCGCCTCCGTGGCGGCGAGCGCGACCCGGCGGCCCTCCGGCCTGATCCGCGCCAGCGTCGTCCGGCCGTCCTCCGGGTGCGGGACCCGCTCCGCGAGGCCGTCCTTGGCGAGCTTGTCGACGATGTTCGTGACGCTCGTGCGGTGCACCTGGAGGCGCTCGCCGACCTTGCCGATGGGCAGCGCGCCGTCGCGGCTGAAGAGGAGCAGCATCAGCGCCTCGTAGCGCGGGAACGTCAGCCCGAACGGGCGCAGGGCGTCGTTGAGGTGCGCGAGGAGGACCTGCTGGGCGCGCATCACGCTGGTGACCGCCTCCATCGCCGCGAGCGGGGCCGTCGGCCAGTGGCCGGCCCACTGGCGCCGTGCCTCCGCGATCGGGTCGATGAGGAGCGGGCGGGTCAGCGGGCGGTCACCCGGATCCGCGGGCGCGCGTTGTTGACGTAGCCCTTGGGGTTCCACAGCCCGGCCTCCTGCTCGGGCTGGGTGGCGGCGGAGGAGTCCCACGCGCGCACGACGATCTCGTGGTCCCCGGGCTCGAGCTCGACGGTGGCCTCCCACATGCGCCAGGCCCAGCGGCCGTGGTCGGCGCCCAGCTCGGCCTGGCGCCAGGAGGACTCGCCGTCGACGGAGACGTCGACGCGTGCGACGTGGCGCTCACCGCCGGCGAACGCGTAGCCGCGCAGGGTCAGGGGGCCGGCGGCGACGGTGTCCCCGTCGGCCGGGGTGAGCACGTCGGCGTTGAGCGCGACCAGCCCCAGCGGCATCCCGTTGCCGGGGCCGGGCCGCTCGTCCTCGGCGAGCAGGCGGTAGACGACGTGCTGGAAGTAGCCCGCCCACGGCTCGGCACGGACCTCGATCTCCTCGAGCCACTTGATGGAGCGGGCGCCGATGTAGCCCGGGACGACGACGCGCAGCGGCGCGCCGTGGACGGGGGTCAGCGGCTCGCCGTTCATCGCCCAGGCCAGCAGGACCTCGGGGCGCAGCGCCTTGTCGAGCCCGATGGAGCCGGCGAACGGCTGCAGCGGCTTGGCGTCGAGCGCCTCGTCGGCGCCGACGAAGGCGACGTGGGCGGCTGCGGCCGTCGGGCCGGCGAGCGCGAGGACGTCGGCGAGTGACACGCCCGTCCAGGTCGCGGTGCCCGTCGCGCCCGGGCCCCACGGGGCCTCGCCGGGGATGTCACGGATCGCGATCAGGCCGGCGCGGCGGTTGCCGGCGCACTGCAGCGTCGCGGTCACGGTCTGCTCGACGAACGCCTCGCGCAGCGTGTTCAGCGAGAGCTCCAGCGGGCGCTCGACCAGCCCGCTGACGCGCAGCTTGAAGTCGGCGGCGACGAGCGGGACGTCCCCGTGGCCGCGGACGTAGAAGACGTCCGTCGGCGTGATCGCGTCCTGTGCCAGCGCGGCGGGCGCCGTCTCGGCGTTGAAGGGCTCCGCCTCGTGCACGAGGAGGTCGCGCTTGTTGAAGGGCAGGCCCACCCGTCCGCTCACTTGGCCCGGTCCGCCGCCACGAGGGCCCCGGCGCCGCCGAGCAGCGCGGCCCCGGCCAGGGCGCCGCCGATCTTCAGCCGCCGGTTGATGTGGTCGAAGCGCAGCACCTGCCAGCCCTCCCGGGTCGCGATGGCGTTCAGCGCCACGTCGGGGTTGACCGCGACGGGGTGGCCGACGAGGCGCAGCATCGGCTCGTCGGACTCCGAGTCGGAGTAGGCGAAGCTCGCCGCGAGGTCGATCCCCTCGCGCTCGGCGAGCTCGCGGATCGCCTGGGCCTTGCCCTCGCGGTAGGTGAAGGGCCCGCCCTCCCGGCCGGTGTAGCGGCCGTCGACGACCTCCGAGACGGAGCCGACGGCGCCGTCGAAGGTCAGCACGACCGCCATCAGCTGGGCGATCTCCTGCGAGGCCGCGGTGCAGATGAAGATCGGCCGCCCGGCGTCCTGGTGGTCGTAGGCGATCTCGACCACCTGCGGGATCAGCCGCGGGAGGACGCCCGCGAGCACGGCGGGCGCGAGGCGCTGGAGGTCGCGCACCTCCGTGCCGGCGAGCGCCTCGCCGACGCGCTTCTTGAGGGCGTCGGTGCGCTCGTCCGTGGATCCCTGGAGGCGGAAGCGCACGTTCTCCAGCGCGTCCTGAGCGAGCTGGCGGCGGCTGAGCATGCCCGCCTTGTAGGCCGCGCGGCCGAACTCGAAGGCGCTCGAGCCGGCGATCAGGGTCCGGTCGAGGTCGAAGAACGCCGCGGCCGTGCCCACCTGACCCCGCCCGGAGGCGCCGCCTCCGGGCGCCTCCGTGATGTAGCCCGGCTGCGTCACACCTTCACGATCACCGCGTCGCCCTGCCCACCGCCCGAGCAGATCGCGGCGCAGCCGTAGCCGCCGCCGCGGCGCTTGAGCTCCATGATCAGCGTGCCGAGGATGCGGGCGCCGGACGCGCCGATCGGGTGGCCGATGGCGACCGCGCCGCCGTTGACGTTGACGCGCTCGGGATCGATGTCGAGCATCCGCATCGAGTGGAGCGTCACGGAGGCGAACGCCTCGTTGATCTCCCACAGGTCGATGTCGGAGGGCTGCAGGCCGGCCTTGTCGAGCGCCTTCATGGCCGCGCGGGCGGGCGTCGTGCCGAGGATGTGGAACTCGTTGGCCATCTGCGCCTGGGCGACGATCTCGGCGAGGACCTCCTTGCCGTTGGCCTCCGCCCACTCGTCGGAGGCGAGCACGAGGGCGCCGGCGCCGTCGTTGACGCCGGGGGCGTTGCCCGCGGTGTGGGAGCCGTCCTTGAGGAAGATCGGCTTGAGCTTGGACAGGCCCTCGAGGGTCGTGTCGCGCCGGGGGGACTCGTCGACCTCGACGACCGTGTCGCCCTTGCGACCCTTGACCGTGACGGGCACGAGCTCCTCGAGGAGGCGGCCGTCGTCGGTGGCGGCGATCGTGCGCTCGTGCGAGCGCAACGACCACTGGTCCATGTCGGCGCGGGTCATCTCGAACTCCTGCGCGACCTCGGAGGCCTCCTGGGCCATGTGCTTGCCGCTGAAGGGGTTGGTGAGGCCGTCCTTGAGCATCGCGTCGAGCGCCTGGCCGTCGCCCATGCGCATGCCGAAGCGGGCGTTGGGCAGCATGTAGGGCGCGTTGGACATCGACTCCATGCCGCCGCCGACGCCGACGGTGACGTCCCCGGCGCGGATCGCCTGGTCGATCATGCCGACCGCCCGCACGCCGGAGGCGCAGACCTTGTTGATCGTCTCGGAGGAGACCCCCTCGGGGATGCCGCCCTCGATCTGAGCCTGACGCGACGGGATCTGACCCTGGCCGGCCTGCAGGACGGTGCCCATCACGACGTGGTCGACGTCGGCGCCGTCGACGCCGGCGCGCTCCAGCGCGGCCTTGATCGCCACACCGCCCAGCTCCGTCGCCTGCAGGGACGACAGGCCGCCGCCGAGCTTGCCGACGGGGGTGCGAGCTGCGCTGAGAACCACGGTCTTGGCCATGCCGGAAGGGTATCTTCCGGCGACGATGCGGGTCTCTGCCACCACCGGGGCGCCGCGCGACGGCGACGCCGACACCGTCGCGATCGGGGTCTTCGAGGGCAAGGGCATCCCCCACGACCTCGACGGCGAGCCGCTGGGCGCGCTGCTCGCGTCGGGGGAGGCGCGGGCCAAGCCCCGCCATCTCGCGCTCGCGCACGCCGAGGGCAAGCGCTGGCTGCTCGTCGGGTGCGGGTCACGCGACGCGTTCGGCGCCGAGGAGGCCCGCGTGGCCGCGGCGACCGTGGCGGCGCGCTGCACCGAGCTCGCGACGCGGACGCTGTGCTGGGAGCTGCCGCACAAGGTCCCCGACGCGGTCGTCGGCGGCCTGGTCGAGGGCACCCTGATGGCCGCCCACGCGGTGGATCCCGCAGCGGCCGACGGGTCGGCGCTCTCGGAGCTGGTGGTGTCCGCGCACCACGACGTCGCCGGGCTGGTCGCCGACGCGGGGGTGGTCGCCGAGGCCGTCAACCGCTGCCGCCGGCTCGGGGATGCGCCGCCGAACGTGATGACCCCGCTCGCGCTGGCCGGGCGGGCGCGGGAGCTGGCCGACGAGCACGGCCTCGACTGCGAGGTCCTGGGCCGGGAGCAGCTGCGCGCGCTCGGGTACGGGCTGTTCGCCGCCGTCGCCCAGGGGTCGGCGCAGGAACCGCAGCTGATCGCCCTGCGCTACGACGGCCCGGAGGCGGCCGGCCCGGTGCTCGGCCTCGTCGGCAAGGGCGTGACGTTCGACGGCGGCGGGCTGCAGATCAAGCCGGGCGCCTCGATGGTGGGGATGAAGTACGACATGACCACCGCCGCCGCGGTGCTCGAGGCGGTGGGCGCGATCGCCGCGCTGGGGCTGCCGGTGCGCGTCGTCGCGGTGCTCGGGGCGACGGAGAACGTCCTCGGCCCCGCCGCGATGCGTCCCGGGGACGTCCTGCGCGCCGGCGACGGGACGACCGTCGAGATCACCAACACCGACGCGGAGGGCCGGCTGGTGCTGGCCGACTGCCTCCTCCACGCCCGCGCCATGGGCGCCGAGCGGCTGCTCGACCTCGGGACGCTCTACGGCCCGGCGGTGCTCGGACGCACCCACGCCGCGCTGTTCGACACCGACGCGGCGTGGGGCGCCGCCGTGCTCGCCGCGTGCGAGCGCGCCGGCGACGACGCGTGGCCGATGCCGTTGCATCCCGACCACGAGAAGCTGCTCGAGAGCCGGGTGGCGGACGTGGTGAACTCCCCCGACCCGCGCCACGCGCTGCAGGCGGCGGCCGCGACGTTCCTCAAGCGCTTCGCCGGCGACGTCCCCTGGGCGCACCTCGACACCGCCGCCACCTACGACCGCCGCCGCCCGTACGCGTCCAAGGGCGCGTCGGGCTGGGGCGTGCGGGCGATCGTCGAGCTCGCCCGCAGCCTCTAGGGCGCAGGGCGCGGACCGCGGAAGGTCGCGCGGTACGCCGTCGGCGTGGTGGCGCAGGCCCGGCGGAAGTGCTCGCGCAGGCCGGCGGCGGTGCCGAAGCCGCTCCGCGTCGCGACCGACTCGACGTCGAGGTCGGTCGTCTCGAGCAGGCGCTGGGCCGCCGCGATGCGCTCGCGGACGATCCAGCGCAGCGGCGTGGTCCCCGTCTCGGCGCGGAAGCGGCGGGCGAAGGTGCGCGGCGAGACGCTCGCGTGCGCGGCCATCGCCTCGACGGTCAGCGGCGCCGCGAGCCGGTCGAGCATCCACGTCCGCGTCGCGGCGAGGCCGGTGTCGGCGGCCGGCGGCAGCGGGCGGTCGACGTACTGCGCCTGGCCGCCGTCGCGGTGCGGCGGGACGACCATCCGGCGCGCGACGCGGCCGGCGACCTCGACGCCGTGGTCGGCGCGCACGAGATGGAGGCAGAGGTCGATGCCCGCCGCGACGCCGGCCGACGTCAGCACGGGCCCCTCGTCGACGTAGAGGACGTCGGGCTCGACCCGGATGGCGGGGAAGCGGCGGGCGAGCTCCGCCGCGTCGCTCCAGTGGGTCGTCGCGCGGCGCCCGTCCAGCAGTCCCGCGGCGGCGAGGACGAACGCGCCCGTGCAGATGGAGGCGACCCGCGCGCCCCGCTCGGTGGCGGCCCGCAGGGCGGCGAGCAGCGCCCCGTCCACGGGTGCGGCGACGTCCCCCACCCCCGGGACGACGATCGTGTCGGCCTGCGCCAGCGCCTCGAGGCCCGCCGCGCCGTGCAACCCGACCGGCGCGGTGCGGTCACCGCCGGCGACGTGCAGGGGGCCCGGTGACGGCGGGCCGCACACGGTCACCGCGTAGCGCGACGCCCCGGCGGTCCCGAACACGTGGCAGGCCGAGGCGAGGTCGAACAGGACGACCCCGTCGAAGGCGAGCACGGCGACCCGATGCGGAGTTGGCAGCATCGTTGCGAAGCATGTCATTCCTGCCACTGGCCGTCCAGTCCGCCGCTCCGTGAGGCTGCACCCATGCGCATCGAGATCCCGCTCTTCACCGGCTTCGACGAGGTCGACGCCGTCGGCCCGTTCGAGGTCCTCTCCAACGCCGCGAACGTCGTCGGCGACCTCGAGGTCGTCCTCGTCGGCGCCCACGGCGCCGGCGAGGTCATCGCCGGCCACGGCCTGCGCGTGCAGACCGACGCCGCGCTCTCGGCGGCCGCCGACCTCGTGCTCGTCCCCGGCGGCGGCTGGCAGTCCGACCTGCCCGGGGCCAAGGGCGCGCGCCGCGAGTACGACTCCGGCGTCCTGCCCGCCCGGCTGGCGGAGCTCGCCGCGGGCGGCGCGGTGATGGCCTCCGTCTGCACCGGCGCGCTGCTGCTGGCCAGGGCCGGGCTGACCGCCGGGCGCCCGGCGACGACCCACCGCGGCCAGCTCGACGACCTCGCGGCCACCGGTGCCCTCGTCGACCGCGAGGCGCGGGTGGTCGACGACGGCGACCTGCTCACCTGCGGCGGGGTCACGTCGGGGCTCGACCTCGCGCTGCACCTCGTCGAGCGCGAGTGGGGCGCCGAGCTCGCGACGAGCATCGCCGAGCTGATGGAGCACGACCGCCGCGGCCCGGTGCGGGTGACCGCGGCCACCTCGGCGCGCGGCTGACCCAGGCGCCCCCACCAACCCGCCAGCGCCCACCGGACACGCCATGGCGTGTCCGGCCGGCACCGGGCCGTCGCAGGACGCCCTCGGAGCTGGTTCGCAGGCCCGCCCGTACGCTGCGCCGGGTGCTGCGCGCGCTCGGCCTCTGGCTCGGACTGACCGGCGTCTACGTCCTGGCCGTGCTCGCCGGCGGGGCCGACGCGGCCCCGCCGCTGCCCTGGGCGATCGACCGCCTGCGCGGCGCCCTCGGCGAGTTCGGGCTGCAGGCGCTCGGCGCCGCGCTCACCGCGCTCGCGTTCACCACCGCCGCCGCCACCGCCCGCCGGGTGACGGGGGATCCCTGGGCGACGGGGGCGACGCTCCTCGTCGCCCTCTCCCCTCCCGCGCTCGCACTCGCCACGCGGATCGGCCCCGACCCGTTCGCGGCCGCGCTGCTGGCCGGCGGCATCGCCCTCACCGCGCGCTGCCGGACCGATCCGCGTCGCGCGGAGGCCGTCGGCGCCGCCGTCCTGCTGGCCGTCGTGCCGTGGTTCGGGATGGGGCACGCGGTCGCCGTCGGCGTCGCGCTGGTGGCGCTCGTCCGCTGGACCATGCGCCGCGGCCGCCCCGTCGTGGCGCTGATCTGCGCCGAGGCGTGCCTGGCCTCGGGCGTGTCGCTCTACGAGGTCGGCCTCCCGGCCGGCCCCGCGGCGGCGCCCGGCGGCGGGGCGCTCCCGCTCCTCGGCGTGCTGCTGGACCGCGGCGACGGCGTGCTGCGCTGGGCGCCCGTGCTGGTGCTCGTCCTCGTCGGCGCCTTCGCCCTGTGGCGGTCGCTGCGCGACGGCGTCGCCCGGCTGGTTCCCGACCGGGCCGAGGTGGAGGCCACCGGCCTGCTGACGGGCGGCGTCCTGCTCGCCACGGTGATCACGAGCGCCTTCGCCGCCGCGGCGCCGCTCGTCGCGCTGCCGATCGCGGCGCCGTTGGCCGCCTGGGGCCTGCGCCGCGCATCCCGCGCCGCCGTGCTCCCCGCGCTGCTGACCGCCGGGGCGAGCGCGTGGGCTGCCGTGGCGCTCCTGACGGGGGACGCGGCCGGCTGGACCGGGCCCGGGCTGCGCGCCCCGTGGGGGCCGCTCGACAGCGCGTTCCCGGACGTGGCCGCGGGTGGCTGGTGGCCCGTGACGCTCGGCGTGGCGCTCCTCGTCGCCCTGATCGCGCTGGCCGTGTGGGAGTGGCGTGCACGGGAGGCGACGCTCTCCGCCGCCGCGCGCGGGCGCTGAGCGGCGCGGGAGGGCGGCGCCCCGCGCCGCGGCCGCGGCTCAGGCGGCGGGATCGGGCTGCTGGTCCGGCCGGGCGGCGTCGGCGGCGTCGAAGCCGCCGCGCGTGAGGACGGCGCTCGCCGCGCTGGCGGGATCCAGCGACCGCGAGACGACCTGGTCGAGGAGCGTCGCCAGCTCGGGGTCCTCCGCCAGCGCCGCCTCGAGCCGCTTGCGCAGCCGGTGGGTCGCGATGCCGACGACCTCGGCCTGGAGGTTGCGCCGCCGGCGCTCGGACAGCAGGCCCTCCGTCTCGACGTACTCGCGGTGCTCGGCGAGCTTGCCCGCGAGCTCCACGACGCCCTCGCCCTTGAAGGCCTGGGTGCGCACGATCGGGACGCGCCAGCCCTCGTGCGGCGCCAGCGAGAGCACCGAGCGGATCTCGCGGACCATCGTGTCGGTCAGCGGGTTGTCGGCCTTGTTGACGACGATCACGTCCGGGATCTCCATCACCCCGGCCTTCAGCGCCTGGATCGAGTCCCCCGCGCCCGGGACGAGCACCAGCACGACGGTGTCGGCGTGGTCGATCACGTCGATCTCGGCCTGACCGACGCCGACGGTCTCGAGCAGGACGTCGTCCTTGCCGGCCGCGTCCATCAGCAGCGCGGCTTGGAGCGCCGCCTCGGCGAGCCCGCCGAGCGCGCCGCGCGTGGCCATCGAGCGGATGTAGACGCCGGGGTCGAGGAAGTGGTCCGACAGCCGGATGCGGTCGCCGAGCAGGGCCCCGCCGCGGAAGGGCGAGGACGGATCGATCGACAGGACCGCGACGTCGCGGTCGAGCCCGCGCTGGTGCTTGACGAGCGCGCCGATCAGCGTCGACTTGCCTGCGCCGGGCGGGCCGGTGAAGCCCACGACGGACGCCCTGCCCGTATGCGGGTAGGCGGCGCGGACGAGGTCCCAGCCCTCGGGCTCGTCGTCCTCGACGAGCGAGATGGCACGCGCGAGCGCGCGCTTGTCACCGGCCAGCAGCCGGTCGATGAGGGGCTTGGAGCGGTCGGCCACGGGCCGCGCATCATCGCAGGGCGCGGAGGCGGAACGCGATGCGGGGAGTAGGGTCGCCGGGCTGATGGCCGTCGCCGATCGCACCCCGGCCCGCACGGGCGCCCCGCCGCGCCTGGGCCCAGCACCGCTGCACGGCGGCCCGTTGACGGCGCTGCGCTTCGCCCGTCGCAACGGGATGCTCAACCGCCGCTATGCGCGCCTGCTGATGCGCTGGGGGTGGCTGAAGCTGCGCTGGCGCGGTCGCCTGCAGACCGACGGCGTGTGCTTCATCTGCCCCGGCGTCTCGTTCGAGATCGGGCGCGGCGCGGTCGTCCGCCTCGGCCGCTGGTCCTGGCTCGGGCACGACACGAAGATCCGCGCGCACGAGGGCGTCGTCGACATCGGGGCCAAGACCGTGCTCGGCCAGGAGTGCACCATCTCCGCCTTCCAGCACGTCTCGATCGGCCGGGAGTGCATCCTGGCCGACCGCGTGATGCTGATCGACTTCGACCACGGGGTCGTCGAGGTGGAGCGGCCGATCCGCGACCAGGGCATCTACAAGCGCGACGTGCGGCTGGGCCACAACGTCTGGGTCGGCTACGGGACGTCGTTCCTGCGCGGCGCCACCGTGGGCGACAACGCCGTGATCGGGACGCTGTCGGTCGTCACGAAGGACGTGCCGGCCAACGCGGTCGCGGCCGGCGCGCCGGTGCGGGTGCTGCGGCGCCGCGAGACGCCGCAGACCCTGCGCTGGGAGTAGGCCCGCCGCGGCCGCTAGGCCGTGGCCTTGGGCCCGCAGACGGGCCAGGGCGCGGTGCCGCGCTCGGCGTAGAGCTGCGCCGCGCGGGCGTCCTGCTCGGTCTCGGGGGCGGCGGCGGGGTCGCCGGTGCCGCCGACGGCCTTCCAGGTCGCCGTGTCGAACTGGTACTTGCCGCGGTAGCGGCCGGAGCGGGAGACCGCGGTCGGGTCGCCGCCGGACTCGCACGCCGCGATGCGCTCGAGCACGGCCGCCGCGTCGCTCGCCGGCTGCGCGGCGACCCGCACGAGGCCGAGTGCCTGCAGCGTGGCGCGACGGGCGACGCCGTCGGCGCGGATCCCCCGGCGCCGCTGGAAGCGCTTGACCGCGCGGGCGGTCCGCCGGCCGTAGGCGCCGTCGGCCTTGAGGCGCAGCTTGCGCTGCAGCCGCTTGACGGCCGCGCCGCGCATCCCCCGGCGCAGCGTCCGGACGGCCGGGGCGGCCGTCGTCGCCGCCGGCGCGGGCGTCGGCGTCGCGGCCGGCGCCGTCGCGGGGTCGGCGCTGGCACCGCCCGGATCGTCCTGCGCGGCTGCCGGGGCGGCGCAGCACAGCAGGGCGAGCACCGTCAGGGCGGTGGCGCGCACGGACAGGCGTCTGGGGACCTCGTACTGGGGGGACGGCACGGATTGCACTCCTGGGTTCGGTGCCTACGAGGTGAGCTGACGGGCTCGCGCTGAACCTGCGCTACGCCACCGGACAGTGGCGATTCGCCCCTGGGACACGACCTTCCGCGTCCCGTTGGGTCCCCCGTTCCCCGGCCGCGAGGCGCCCGGGGATTCGGCGTTACGTCGAATACGAAGCGACAGCCTACGGGGTCGGCGGACGGAACGTCCTCACAGGCGCGGGGCCAGGCCGCGGACCGCCGGCGGCCGCGTCCCCGGCGCGGCGAGGGCGGCCTCGAGCTCGCGGGCGTGGCCGGCCGCGCGGTCCAGCGGGTAGGGCCCGGCCGTCCCCGTCGTGGCCAGGAAGGCCCAGTCGGAGCTCTGCAGGGCCAGCAGCTCGCGGATCGCGCGGTCGTCGGCCTCGCCGCGCGCCGCCGCGACCCGCAGCTCCGCCCGCCGCTGCGTCCACGCGAGGCCCCGGGCCGGCGGCGCGCTCCAGGTGGCCAGCGTCGGCGGATGCCCCCAGCTCGTCACGGCGTCCCCCTCGAGCGCCGCGACGGGGCCCGCGTAGGTGTCCGCCCGCAGCGGGGCGATCTCGACGCCGGCCTCCGGCGCCTGCCCGAGCACCTCGGCCAGCCAGGTGATGCCCTCGGCCCAGAAGTGGCCGAGCAGCTCGGTGTCGATCGCGAACGTCGTGTGCCCGCTGCGGGGGACGGCGGCGAGGAAGTCGGCCGCGTCGGCGCGGGCCTGCGCGGCCGCGCGCTCCGGGTCGTAGGGCGCCCCGTCGACGGCCCAGGCGAGGTGGCGGCGGTCCGTGTGGTGGTGCGTGTCCAGGTAGGCCGCCTGCGAGGGGTAGCCGGCGGCGCCCCAGACCCGGTCGATGAGGCGGCGGTGGATCGGGAACAGCAGCGGGCCGCCCGGTGCGCGGACGGCGTCGCCGCTCGCGGTCGGCAGCTCGACGCACGTGGCCGTCACGCCCTCGGCCGCCAGCAGCGGGTCGAGCACGCGGTCGTGCGCGCACTCCGGCAGCCAGAAGCCGCCCGCCACGGCGCGGAAGCGGCGCCGGCCCGACTCCAGGCCGATGCGCACCTGCCGCTCGACGCCGGCGTCGGTGGCCAGCAGCGGCAGGACGGCGTGGGTGGCCGCGGACGTCCAGGTCACGTGCGGGGCCAGGGCGTCGAGCACGTCTCCCCCGCGCCGCTCGAGCGCGTCGGCCGCGACCCGGTAGCGGTCGCGCGACCAGGTCAGCGGGCCCGCGACCTCCGGGTGGGACTCGAGGTCGAGCCGGTGGGTCTCCTCCCGCATCCCGCGCAGGAACTGCAGGCAGCGCCCGCCGACGCCCGCGACGGCCAGCTGGTCGGCCAGCACGGGGGTGACCGACAGGGTGACCCGCCCGGGCTGGGCGTCCAGCGCGTCGGCCAGCGGCAGGTACGACGTCGCGATCGCCTCCCACAGCCACTCCTCGCCGAACGGCCAGGTCCCGAACCCCTCGACGTAGGGGAGATGGGTGTGGAGGACGAGGGCGAGCCTGCGGCTCACGGCCGCAGGACGGCCACGAAGTCCAGCGCGCGGTTGAGGTCGGCGTCCGCCTCGTGGCGCAGCTGGAAGTCGCTCGCCGCGATCGCCGGGGTGAAGCGATCGTAGAACGGCTTCGTGATGCGCAGCAGCGCGTGGATGCGGTCCCACCCCAGCTTGAGCGCGAGGGCATGGAGGGCGAGCTTCTTCGCGTGGTAGAGGCCGTACATGTCGACCCCGGCGAAGTGGGCGGCGCACAGCTCGCGGAACTCCGTCGCCGTGTACTCCTTCACGTGCCACGGGTTGTCGGACTTCTCCTTGCCCGGCCCGGCGAGCGTGCGCAGGTTGGGGGTGGAGACGAAGACGATCCCGCCGGGCCCGACGAGGCGACGGAGGCGGTCGAGCACCGCGCCGGGGTCCTGGACGTGCTCGATGGTCTGCAGGAACACGACGCAGTCGACGTCGCCCGTCCAGGTCTCGATCATGTCGCGCTCGAAGGAGACGTTGTCAGCGGTGTACTTCAGCCGGGCGTGCTCGAAGGCCTCGGGGTTGGCGTCGACGCCGACGACGCTCGCGCCGGTGCGGCCGAGGATCCGGGAGCCGTAGCCCTCGCCGCAGGCCAGGTCGACGACACGGCGGTTCCAGGCCCGCTCGGCGATCCACTCGTAGACGACGAGGTGGCGGCGGTACCAGTAGTTCTCGTCGGGGACGTCGGGGAGCGTGCGCTCGCCGGTCAGCGCCAGCGGCGGCACCCCGGGCGGCTGGTCGCGCTGCTGGAAGCGGTCCGTCATGGCGGCGCAGCCTACGGCCCGGCGCTAACCTCGCGCCGCATGCCGGCGCCCGCCACACCCGACGCCATCCGCGACGTCAACGTCCGCTACCACGACGCGGCCGCGTTCGAGTACGACGGCAAGTGGGGCATCGACTGGGGCGACATCGGCGCCGGCCAGGTGCTCGGCAAGGTCCGCAAGGCCCTCGGGGTCAAGGCGCTGCCGCACTTCGGCCGCGGCCTGGAGATCGGATCCGGCACGGGCTACTTCTCCCTCCACATGCTCCAGGCCGGCGTGCTCGGGGAGGCCGTCTGCTCCGACATCTCGCCCGGGATGCTGCGCGCCCTGCAGGAGAACGCGATCCGCCTCGGCCTCGCCGACCGCGTCTCGACCACGGAGGCCGACGGCGAGCACCTCCCGTACCCGGACGCGAGCTTCGACATCGTCTTCGGCCACGCCGTCCTCCATCACCTCCCCGACCTCCATCAGGCCTTCGGCGAGTTCGCCCGCGTGCTCAAGCCCGGCGGGGTCGTCGTCTTCGCCGGCGAGCCGTCGCGGCACGGCGACCGGATCGCCGCGGTCCCCAAGCGGGTCGCGTGGCGCGCCTCCCCGCTGTGGCGCCGCGCCGTCGGCGCCAAGGCGCTGGCCGACGAGCCCGAGCACGAGCACCCGGCCGGCAACGGCGACGGGCCCGACGGCCACGCACTCGAGCCCTTCGTCGACGTCCACGCCTTCGACCCGGGCAGCCTGCGCGCCTACGTGGCCTCGGCGGGCTTCGAGGCGGTCAAGGTGCGCGGCGAGGAGCTGCTGGCCAACTGGTTCGGCTGGACGAACCGCACGCTCGAGGCCTCCGCGGTCCCCGAGTCGGTGCCGTGGGCGTGGCGCCAGTACGCCTACCGCGGCTACATCGCCCTGCAGCACGTCGATCGCGCGCTGCTGGAGCCGCGGCTGCCGGCGTCGATCTTCTACAACCTGATCGTCGCCGCCCGCAAACCGGACTAGGCGGTGCGCCGGCTCGCCGCCCTGGTCGTGGCCGGGAGCCTCCTGGCGGCGCCCGCGTCAGCGCACGCCGCGGGCGAGCGCGCGGCGCTGATCGCCCGTGAGCTGCGACGGGACGGCCTGTTCGTCTCCTCGGACCTGGCGCGCGTCGCCACCCCGGCGCACGTCGCCGAGATCCGGGCCGCGATGGACCGCTGGGACGAGCCGGTCTTCGTGGTCTGGGCGCCGGCGTACTTCGCGGAGCCGGGGGTGCGCACGTCACGCGACCTCGCGGCACAGGTCCGCGACCAGGTCGGCCGGCCGGGGGCCTTCGTGTTCGCGGACGAGGACGGCTCCGTCGACCTCGAGGCCACGGGCGTGCGACTGCCGATCAAGCCGCTCGGCGCCGGCAACGACACCTTCGACGACGTGCCGACGTGGAAGCCGCCGAGCGACCGGATCGTCTACCTGCTCGACTACGCGCGGACCGGGAAGCGGCCGACCAAGGGCGACGGCGAGGCCTACCTCGACCGCGACGACCGGGCGGGCGGGACGGCCCTGGAGGTGTTCGGCGCGGCCACGGTGCTGACCCTCGTCGGGCTGCTCGTCCGGCGAACGCGGCGCGGCGGGGCCCCTGGCCGCCGTCGCCCCAGCGCCGGCCCGCCGGCACGCGACGAGATCGTGGCGGCGCTGGCTCGTCTCGACGCCGCCATCGAGCGCGCCGACGCCCCGCCGGCGGCGGCACTGGAAGCCCGGGAGGCCGCGTCCGCCGCCCTCGCGCGCCGCCGGCGCGGCGGGGCCGACGAGGTGGGGGCCTTCGTCCTCGCCCGGCTCGGGCTCGAGCGGCTGCACGGCCGCGATCCCCGGCCGTGCTTCTTCAACCCGCTGCATCCGTGGGCCACGGAGCGGGTCCGCTACGCCCACGGCCGGGAGGCGACGGAGCTGCCTGCGTGTCGCAGCTGCGCCCAGGCGATGCGGGCGGGTCGCAGTCCCGAGAGCTTCCACGATCGCGGCAAGCCCTACTGGGAGCGCGACACGGTGTGGGCGCGCACCGGCTTCGGGGCGTTCGACGCCGACGTCGCGCGGGACGTGCTGGCGGGCGACCGATGAGCCGTCTCGTGCTCGCCGTCGTGGCCGCCGCGCTGCTCGTCGCGGCGCCGGCCCGCGGCGCCGACGCCCCGCCCGACCGCATCGCCGGTCTCGTGGGAGGGCTCCGCGAGGCGCCCGTCGCCGTGCAGCCGGAGCTGACCTGGCTCCTGCCGGCCGGCCCGTTGCGCCGCCTCCAGGCCCGGCTGCGGGAGGCGGAGGTCCCGGTGCACGTGGCGGTCCTCTCCGCCCTGGACGAGGACGAGTCCGGCGGGGACCAGATGCGCCAGCTGCGCACGCTGCACGAGCGCCTCGGCGAGCCCGGCCTCTACCTCGTCGTCGACCAGGACGGCAGGATCGAGCCGGGCTTCGCGGACGTCGCCCGGGATCCGGTCCTGCCCTTCCGGCTGTTGCGGGACGGCTCGGCCGGCGCGCCCGGGGGCCTCGACCCGGCCGACGTGGCGCGGCGCATCCGCGCCATCAGCGCAGCGGTCGACGGGTCGGCGGCGGCCGAACCCCAGTCCTTCGACACCGCCTACGACCCCGAGCCGCTGCCCGAGCTCAACCGCAGGCGGGCAGGCGACCTGCCGTCCCTGGCCGCCGTGGCGGTGGTCGGCGGACTGCTGGCCGGCACGGCGCTGTACTGGATCGGCCTCGGGGCCGCACGACTGACGAGCGGGCCGCGTGCCCGGACGTAGGGCCATCGTCTGCCTGCTGGTGGTCCTCGCGGGCGTCCTGACGGCCACGGAGGCCGCCCGCGCCGCGGTCGACACCGCGGCGATCGCGAGGGCCCTGCGCAGCGACCCGCTCTACGTCGACCCCGCGCTCGACGACCTGGTCACCCCGGGGGAGCGCGCCCGCCTGCGCAGGGCGCTGCGGGCGCGCGGCGACCGGACCGTCGTCGCCGTCGTGCCCGTCGTGCGCGGCGACCGCTTCGACGGGCAGCCATCGGCCTTCCTCGCCGCCCTGCAGGCGCGGGCGAACCGCCCGGGGATCTACGTCGTCTACGCGGACTACATCAGCGCCGCCTCCACCGACCCCGCCCAGGACGAGCGGGTCCGTCTCGCGGCCACCGTCGGCTCCTTCGAGGGCGACTACGACGCGCCCGTCGCCGCGAAGCTCACGACCTTCCTCGACGCGCTCGACGATCCGGACGTGCGGGCGCGCGCCGACCGCGCCGAAGGCGTGCTCGACCGGCCGGCGGCGACGCCCACCCCGGCCCCTGAACCGCCGGACGGCGGGTTCCCGGCCTGGCTGGCGGTCGTCCTGGGCGCGGCGGCCCTCGCCTTCGTGGCGGGCGTCCTCGGCCGACGGCGGCTTGCAGGCCCGGCCCCGGACGCGCCGCCGCTGCTGCCCGACCGCGTCTTCGAGCACGCCCGCCGCGCCGAGCGCGAGGAGCTCCACGACCGTGCGCGCGACGAGGTCGTGGCGCTCGCGGGCGCCGTCGACGCCGCGCGCCGGCCGTCCGATCCCGGGGCGGTCGCGGCCTACGAGCGCGCGCTGGACGCGGCCGCCGCGGCGTCGAAGCTGCTGGATCGGGCGCGGCGGATCGTCGAGCTCGCCGCGGTCCTCGTGCTCGTCGACGATGCCCGCGAGCAGCTGCGCGCCGCCGCCGACCTCGGCGCCGGCCGCCGCCACCGTGCCGGCCGGCGCCTGTGCTTCTTCGACCCGCTGCACGGCCGCGCGACCAAGGACGGCCGCTGGAACGAGCAGCGTGTGCAGGCCTGCACCGCATGTGCGCGCGACATGCGCGCGGGCCGCGACCCGGAGGTGCTGCGCGAGGACGGGCGACCCTGGTTCGAGGGCGCGGGCGCGATCGCCGCGACCGGGCTCGGCCACTTCGCCGCCGACCTGCCCGCACGGCTCGCGCGCGGCGACGACCCCTAGCCGCCGGACAGGCGTTGCCGGTGGCGCTCGGCGCCGCGCTGGATCTCGGCCAGCTCGGCCGGGTCCATCCGGGCGACGGCGCCGACCTGGTGTCGCATCCGCCGGTTGTCCGCGAAGCGCTCGCCGTGGCGGGCCATCCAGTCCCAGTAGAGCTGGGTGACGGGGCAGGCGTCCTCCCCCGTGCGCTTGCGGGGCGTGTAGCGGCAGCCGCCGCAGTAGTGCGACATCTTGTCGATGTAGTTGCCCGACGCGGCGTAGGGCTTGGTCATCATCTCGCCGCCGTCGGCCCAGGTCGCCATGCCGGCGGCGTTGGGGGCCATCACCCACTCGGCGCCGTCGACGAAGGCCGCGCGGAACCACTCGACGCTCTCCCACGGCCTGACACCGAGCAGGAGGTGGAGGTTGCCGAGCACCATCAGGCGCAGGATGTGGTGCGCGTAGCCGGACTCGAGCACGTCCGTCATCGCGTTCCCGAGGCAGTTGAGGTCGGTGTCGCCGGTCCAGAACACCGCGGGAAGGGCGCGGCGGGCGTCGAGGGCGTTGTCGGTGCGCCACTCGTCCCGGCGCAGCCAGTACATGCCCCACACGTACTCGCGCCAGCCGATCACCTGGCGGATGAACCCCTCCGCGGCGTTGATCGGCGCGTCGCCGTCGCGGTAGGCCCGCTCGACGGCACGCACGACGTCGAGCGGGTCGAGCAGCCACAGGTTCATCGAGCTCGACAGCAGCGAGTGGAACAGCCAGCGCTCGCCCGGCACCATGGCGTCCTGCCAGGTCCCGAACCCGGCGAGCCGGTGCTCGACGAAGTCGGCCAGCATCCGCTGGGCCTCGGCGGCGGTGGCGGGCAGCTCGCGCGGCCCGTCCTCCCCCATCTCGGGGAGGTCCATCGCGTCGAGGTCGCGGCGGACCTCGGCGTCGATGGCGTCCTCCTGCGGCCGGTACGGCGGGCGCGGCGAGAGGCCGTCCTTCGGCGGGCGGCGGTTGTCGTGGTCGTAGTTCCACCGCCCGCCCGCCGGCTTGCCGTCATCCATCAGGACGTCGAAGCGGCGGCGCTGGTCGCGGTAGAAGTCCTCCATCTTGAGCCTGACGCGGCCGTGGGCCCAGTCCG
The DNA here is from genome assembly GCA_963726825.1 of uncultured Solirubrobacteraceae bacterium. GTDB lineage: Bacteria > Actinomycetota > Thermoleophilia > Solirubrobacterales > Solirubrobacteraceae > DATLGB01. Next base: position 2,053,998 of record CAVSDT010000002.1, read on the forward strand.
CGAAGGCGTCGGGGTCGGTGAGGAACTGGGTCGAGGCGACGAGCGTGACGCCCTTCGCGGCAAGGGCGCGGCGGGCGCCGGCGTCGTTGGGGGCGGCGACGCGCACGTCGGCGTGGCGCGACAGGGCCGGGGCCATCGTGGCGGCCCGGACGTGGTCGACCTCGATGCCCGCGTCGCGCAGCTCCTGCACGAAGTGGCGCATGGCGCTGAGCACGAGGTGCCGGCGGCGGCGGTGGTAGCGCAGACGCGAGAGCGCCGACCGCGACTCGATGATGAGCACGCGGCCGGCGCCGTCGAGGACCGGGTTGGAGTGGGAGAGCTGGTCGCCGAGGACCAGGGCGGTGTGCCCCATGCCCTCGGTACGGACCGTGTGGGCTACGCGATGGCCACCCTCGCCTTCCCGGCCTTGCCGACCTTCACCGTGAAGGTGCGCGTGGCGACCGTCGTGCCGTCGCCGGTCACGATCGTGATCCTCGCGCCGCGCTTGAGCGCCTTGCGGAACAGGCCCTTGAGGTTGGCGTGCGTGACGGTCCTCGCCGTGAACGAGCAGCCCCTGCCCGTGCAGGCGACGGCGATGGGGCCCTGGGCGCCCTTGACCTTCAGCGTCTTGACCTTGCCCTTGCGGGTCAGCTTCGCGCTCAGCGTGGAGGCGTTGGCGGTCGCACCGGACGGCACGGGGGTGTCCGGGACCCTGGGGGCGCCCGGCGTCTCGGGGGCCTTGCCGCCTCCGGGCGTCTCGAGCGCCGTGCCGCCTCCGGGCGTCTCGGGCGGCTTGCTCCCACCGCTGTCGACGGGCTTGGCCGCGACGGTCACGGCGATCTCCTTGACGGTCGAGTCGCCGTGGTCGTCGGTGAGCTTCACCGCGGCCTTGTAGGTGCCGGCGGCCGTGAAGGCGCGCTGGGCGGTGACGGCGGTGCCGTCGTCGAAGGCGCCGTCGCCGTTGGTGTCCCAGGCGCGGGAGACGATCGTGCCGTCCTCGTCCCTGGAGGCCGAGGAGTCGAACGTGACCGTGTCACCGGCGATCGGAGCGGCCGGGGCGAAGGCGATCGCCGCGATCGGCCTGCGGTTGACGACCTTGACGAAGAGCTGCTCCTTGGCGCTGTAGCCGCCCGGCTGGCCGTCGGTCGCGATGGCGCAGACCGGCAGCGTCTCGGTCGGGAACGTCGGCGCGGTCAGCTCCTTCGTGAGCCCGGTGCCCTCGCCGTTGATGATGTCGCGGCAGGACGCGCTGCCCCAGGAGACGGTCACGGGGTCACCGTCCGGGTCGGAGGCGGTCGCCTCGTAGGTCCCCGTCTCACCGGTGAGGAGCGTCGTCGGGCCCTCGATCTTCAGCGTCGGCGCCCGGTTGACGACCTTGATGGTCACCGACGCGGTCGCCGACGCGCCCTCGATGTCGGTCGCACGGATGCGGACGACCTTGTCGCCGAGGGTCGCGTACCGGTGGTCGAACTCGAGCTGGTTGGCGAAGTCGTCGAACGTGTCGTCCGTGTTGACGTCGTAGGCGAAGGACGGCGTCCCCTCGTCGAGGTCGTCGGCGGTGCCGGTGAAGTGCACCGTCTCGCCGCGGACGACCTGCAGCTTGTCCGCCTTGATCGACACGGACGGCGTGTGGTTGACGTCCGGGTCGGGCTGCTCGGAGCACCACTCCGGCGGGACCGGTCGGTCGCACGGCTTGTCCGCCAGCGACGGAGCGGCGGTGCCGGCGAGCCCGGCTGAGGCAAGGACGAGGGCGATGGCGGCGTTGCGGGAGACGTGCGTGAACATGGGCCGGATGCTGTCCGCCCCCGTGTGGGGCGGCGTCCGGCGCGGGGACGGTCCTGAGTCGGTCGCATCGATGATCTGCGGCTCCCCCGGAGTGAGGGCGCGCCGTCATCCGCCGGGAGGACGGTCAGCACGGTTACGCTGCGCGGATGGCCGCCGTGCCGGACTTCCCGCTCTTCCCCCTCGGCGTCGTCGCGCTGCCCTCCGAGCTCGTGCCGCTGCACATCTTCGAGGACCGCTACAAGGCCATGATCACGCGCTGCCTGGAGGAGCCGACGGAGTTCGGCATCGTCTGGGCGGGCGAGGACGGGCTGCACCCGATCGCCTGCGCGTGCGCGGTCGAGGAGGTCCTCGAGCGCCTGCCCGACGGCCGCCTGAACCTCGTCGCGCGTGGCACCCGGGTGATCCGGATCGAGTCCGCCACCGAGCACCTGCCCTACCCGGCCGGCACGGTCGTCGGGCTCGAGGACGACGACGACGAGATCGACCCCGACCTGCTCGGCCACTGCCAGGACGCCTACGCGCAGCTGGTGCGCGAGGCGACCGACACCGAGCCGGACCTCACCGAGATCGCGGCCATGGGCGCCTACGACATGGCGGCGACCGTCGAGTTCGGCCTCGACGCCAAGCAGGGCCTGCTCGAGCTGCGCTCCGAGCAGGCACGCCTTGACCTGCTGCTGCGGCTGCTGCGCGCTGCGCTGCGGCGCCTGGACCTCGCCGGCCGCGCCGAGGCGCGGGCGAAGTCCAACGGCAAGGTCCGCTTCTAGCCCCGCGCGGCGTAGCGGCGCAGGGGCGGACGCGCGCCTTCCGGGACCGTCGCCACGGCGCGGCCGTGACGATCCAACGCGATCGCCTCCCCCTGGCCCTCGCGGTCGAGCCGGGGACGGGCGGTGCAGTCGGGGGCGCGGCGCAGGGTGCGCAACAGCGGCTCGCCGCCGCGCCGGGTCCAGACCACGAAGCCGGTGGAGGTCCGCACCACGACCGTCCGGCCGTCGCGGCTGACGCTGCCGCCGGTCGCGAGGGTGAGCGGGACGGGCGGGCCGGCTCGCAGGGTGCGCGTCCCGGCGGGACCGCCGAGCCTCGTCATGAAGGCACGGGCGCCGCGGAGGGTCTTGGTGATGACGAGCAGCTGGTCCTTGCGTGGATCGGCCAGGACGGTCTCGGCGTCGTGCGGGCCGTCGGGATAGCGCAGGTCCAGGCGCGTGGCCGGCGCGGTGGCCGTGGCGCCGGCGTCCGGCTCGGGGACGCGATAGGCCTGGATGCCGTCGCGGGCGCCGGCGTTGTCCCCGATGTCGGCCGCGACGACCTCCGGGCCGCGCGCGCGGGTGCGCACGGTGGCGACGTCCTCCCAATCGGTGTTCTGGGCGCCGGTGACCGTGGCCCGGGTCGTGACGGTGCCGTCGGGGCGCAGGCCGATCAGGGTGGCCCCGGCGCCGGAGTCCTCGATCGCCCAGAGCCGGCCGGGCGCTCGCGTGCTGGCGGCCAGGCCGCTGAGCTCCGTGAGGTCGCTCGCCTGCACGCGGCCGGTGGTGGTCGTGCGGATGGGGCCGCAGAGGGGTGGCCTGGCTCGGGCGGCCTGCCCACCTCGCTTCGCCGCGGCCTGGCCGTCGGCGGTGGCTGCCGCGCCACCGCCACCAGCACAGCCAGTGAGGAGAGCGAGTGCGGTGACGCCGGCCGTCACGATCGTCCGCGGGCCGCTCCTCGCCGCGAGATCGGTCTCCAACCGGCTCTGGCGGCTCGAAACCGATCTCGCGGTCATACGACCACGAGGCGGGCGCCGGTCGTCTCGCGCAGGAAGCGGGGGGTCGACATCACGCCCTCCAGGACGGCCTCGACGGCGGCCGGGTCCGCCCCCGCCGCGTCGACGGCGGCCGAGCACGCCCACAGGCGGCAGTCGGGCAGCTCGCGGGCGGTGGCCCACAGCTCGCGGAGGGTCCGGTCGCCGAACAGCTCGCCGTCGAGCAGCACGGGCAGCGCCTCGAAGGAGATCAGCCCGCGGGCCGGCTCGCCCTCGGCCGCGGTGCAGACCAGCAGCGACAGCCCCGTGTGGAGGCGCCCCGGCGCACCCGACTCGAGGATGGCTGCGAGCATGGGCTCGATCCTATGGAGCACGTCCTCGACGTCCGCGGCCTGCGCTGCCCGATCCCGCTGCTGCGCGCCCGCGCGGCGCTCCCCGATCTCGCCCCGGGCGACGTCCTGGCGGTCCTGACGACCGACCCCGAGGCCCGCATCGACCTCGCGGCGCTGGCCGCGGACGCGGCGCTCGCGTTCGCCGTCGAGCCGGAGGGGGACGGCTGGCGCCTGACGCTCAGGCGGTGACGGCCACGCCGCCGCGGCGGGGATCGCCGCCGCCGACCAGCGTGCCGTCCGGCTGCCGCGCGACGCACTGGGCGCCGCCGAAGAAGAGGTTCAGCGCGCGGAAGGGCAGGACGTCGTGGCCGGCGGCGGCAAGGGCCGCGGCGTCGATCCCGGGCTCGCAGAACGTCGTCCCCGCCTCCCAGTGCACGCGCGGGGCGATGACGGCCGCCCCGGCGTCCAGCCCCTCGTCGACGAGCCGCGACAGCACCTGGACCACGGCCGAGCGGATCCGGTTGGAGCCCGCCGAGCCCAGTGCCGCCGTGACCTCCCCCGCCCCGCCGCGCAGCAGCGTCGGGCTCATCATCGACGGCAGCCGCACGCCGGGCGGGTGGGTGAAGAAGCCGGCGGGCGACAGGTCCTCCTCCCCCAGCATGTTGTTGAGGTGCAGACCGCTGCCGGGCACGACGACTCCGGCGCCCTCGCCGTTGGAGACCGTCACGGAGCAGGCCCAGCCGTCGGCGTCCACGACCGAGACGTGCGTCGTGGAGCCCAGCCGGGATGCGAAGCCGCCGCCGAAGTCCCCCCGCAGCTCCTGCGCGTGGCGCAGCGCGTCGGCCATCGCCACGACGCCGGGCGTTCCGGTCGCGCGGTCCAGCTCGGCGAGCGCGTGCGCGATCAGCCGGCCGCCCGCCGACGGCGGCGGGTTGGTCACCACCGTGCGGCCGCGGTAGCCGACCCGCACCGGGTCGCGCAGCGCCGGCTCGTACGCGGCCAGGTCCGCCGGGGTCAGCAGGCCGCCGCGCGCCGCGACGTCGGCGCAGACCGCCGCGCCGACGTCCCCCGTGTAGAACGGCTCGGCGCCCTCGGCCGCGAGGCGTTCGAGCGCCACGGCGAGCTCGGGGTAGGCGACGACGTCCCCCTCGACCGCCGGGCGGCCGTCGACCTCGAACGTCGCGCGCGCCGACGGGTCGGAGGCGACGATCCCGGCGAGGATGTCGGCGAGGTAGGCCTGCTGGGCGTTGACGACGACCCCGTCGCGCGCCGCGAGCGACCCCGGCGGCCGCCAGCTCGGGCAGCGGCAGCGTCCCCCAGCGCGCGTGCGCGGCGACGATCCCGGCCGGCATCCCGTAGGTCGCCACGGACGCGGCGCCGACGTGGAAGGCCTGTTCGGTGTCGCCGAAGGAGACGTCGACCGGGACGAGCTCGGCGTGCGAGGCGGGGTGGGCGGGGTCCTCGTCCCGGCCCGTCCCGGCGGCGGCGCAGAAGAAGTCCAGCAGCTCATCGCGCCCGTCCGGCGTGCCGACGAGCAGGTAGCCGCCGGCGCCGAGGCCGGTCAGCAGCGGCTCGGCGCTGAAGGCGGTCATCATGGCCGCCAGCGCGGCATCGACGGCGTTGCCGCCGGCGCGCAGCGCGTCGGCGCCCGCCTCGGCGGTCAGGGGGTGGCCGGCGGCGACGACGCCGTGACTCATGGGCTCGGAGACCGGTTTCGCCTGCCAGGCCGGCCGCCACCGCGGGCGCGGATGCCGGCGCCGGCCGCAGCGTCGCGGCCGGCCTTCGGCGACGTCACCCGCGGGGGATGAACTCCGGCACGTCGACGTCGGCGTAGCCGCCGCCGGTGCGGACCGGCTCGCGCGACGGGGCGCTGCGGCGCACGCGGGGCTCGCCCACGGGCTCCTGCAGCAGGCTCGAGCCGCGATCGGTGCGGCCCACCGGCCGCCGGTCGCGGTCCTGGAAGCCCGTCGCCACGACCGTGATCCAGACCGTGTCCTCGCCGAGACGGTCGTCGACCATCGCGCCGAAGATGATGTTCGCGTCGGGGTGGGCGGCCTCCTGGACGGCCTTCGCCGCCTCGTTGACCTCCCACAGGGACAGGTCGCTGCCGCCCGTGATCGACAGCAGGATCGACCGCGCGCCGTCGACGCTCGTGTCGAGCAGCGGCGAGGAGACGGCCTGCGTGGCCGCGTCGATCGCGCGCTTGTCGCCCGTGCCCATGCCGATGCCGAGCAGCGCGTCGCCCGCGTCGGACATGATCGTCCGCACGTCGGCGAAGTCGAGGTTGATCAGGCCCGGCAGCGTGATCAGGTCCGAGATGCCCTGCACGCCCTGGCGCAGCACGTCGTCGGCCATCGTGAACGCCTCGACCATCGACGTCGCCTTGTCCATCACGGACAGGAGCTTGTTGTTCGGCACGACGATCAGCGTGTCGACCTCGGCGGCGAGCGCCTCGACGCCCGCCTCCGCCTGCGCCATCCGGCGCGAGCCCTCGAAGCCGAACGGCTTGGTCACGATGCCGACCGTGAGGGCGTCCAGCTCGCGGGCGATGCGCGCCACGATCGGCGCCGCCCCCGTGCCCGTGCCGCCACCGGCGCCGGCCGCGATGAAGACCATGTCCGCACCGCGGAGCATCGCCTTGATCTTGTCGTAGTCGTCCATCGCGCCCTGGCGGCCGAGGTCCGGGTTGGCCCCCGCGCCGAGGCCGCGCGTGAGGTCCGCGCCGATGTGCAGGGTCTGGTCCGCCGCGGACTGCTGCAGCGACTGCAGGTCCGTGTTGAGGGCGAGGAACTCCACGCCGGTGACCTGCGCCTCGACCATGCGGTTGACGGCGTTGACGCCGGCACCGCCGACGCCGACGACGCGCAGCACGGGCTGGCCCGTCATCTCCGGCTGGTCCCACGGCCGGTCCGCCGAGGCGCGGGCGTAGGGGTCGTGGAAGGGCGGGGTGTGGTCTGGCGGGGTCATCACATCATCCGGGACGTCGGAGGAGAAGGCCGCTCGCAGGCGCTCCTGAGGGGTTGGCGCGCGGCGCTCGGCCACGGGCTCGGACAGGACGGGGGTGCGCTCGGGCGCCGGCGCAGGATCGGGCGTCGGCGCCGTCGCGTCGGACAGCCCTTCCGTCTCCGTCTTGCGGAACAGCTGTGCGAGCGGTCCCTCGCGCATGCTGGCGCGCTTATGCGTGGCCATTGGACAGCACCTCCCGGGCGAGCTTGCGATAGGAATCGGCCGCCACGCCGTTGGGCTCGTACTTGAGCACGGACATGCCCCGGACGGGGGCCTCGGCGAACCGGACGGTCTTTCTGATGCGTGATGCGAAGACCCGGTCTCCGAAGTTCTCCTCGAGGATCTCGATCGCCTCCTTGGCGTGGATCGTCCGCGAGTCGACCAACGTGGGCAGGATGCCCTCGATGTCGACGTCGGGATTGAGGTTCTCGCGGATCATCGAGAGGGTGTTCGTGAGCTGGATGAGCCCTCGCATCGACAGATACTCGCACTGCACGGGGACGATCACCTTGTCGGCCGCCGTCAGGGCGTTGATCGTCAAGAGTCCCAGAGAGGGCGGCGTGTCGATGCAGACGAAGTCGTAGGCCTCTCGGATCGGGCGCAGCGCCTTCTCCAGCGAGCGCTCGCGACCGATCTTCGTGGACATCATCATCTCGGCCCCGGCGAGGTCGATCGAGGCGCACGCCACGTCGATCTCGCGACGGCGGATGACCTCGACGATCGGCAGGTCGTGCACGAGGACGTCGTACATGGACTGCTCGAGGTTGTCCGGATCGATGCCCTGCGACATCGTCAGGTTGCCCTGTGGGTCCATGTCGACGCACAGGACGCGGTGGCCCTCTTCGGCAAAGGCCGCCGCCAGGTTCAGCGTGGTTGTCGTCTTCGCGACGCCGCCCTTCTGGTTGGCGAACGCGATGACCTTCGCTCGGGTGGAAGCCATCGTGCAGCGCCCTTTCGCGCCAGACGGGCACGTTCCTTCCCACGCACGAATACCGTCCCCGCCCATGACGACCGTCGACGTGCTCCTGGAGGGCAAGCGGATCGCGATCTGCGGAGGCCCCGGAGGCGTCGGCAAGACCACCTGCTCCGCGGCGCTCGCGGCGGGCATGGCCGCGCGCGGCCTCAAGGTCGCCGTCGTGACGATCGACCCGGCCCGCCGGCTGGCCGACGCCCTCGGACTCGAGCAGCTCGGCAACGAGCCGCGCCAGGTCGATCCGGCGCGCTTCGACCGTGTCGGTGGGATCGGGTCGGGGGAGCTGTGGGCGCTGATGCTCGACTCCAAGCGCACCTTCGACGCGCTGATCGACAAGATCGCGCCGGACGAGGCGGCGCGCGACGAGGTGCTGGCCAACCGCATCTACCAGCAGCTCTCGGGTGCGGTGGCCGGCTCGCAGGAGTTCACCGCGATCGCGAAGCTCTACGAGCTCGACCGCTCGGAGGACTTCGACCTGATCGTGCTCGACACCCCGCCGTCGCGCAACGCGCTGGACTTCCTCGACGCGCCCGACCGGCTGACGAGCTTCTTCCAGGGCCGCGCGATCCGGATGTTCCTGCGCCCGGCTGGGATCGGCGGGCGCGTCATCGGGGCCGGGACCGGCGTCGTGTTCTCCGTGCTGCGCAAGGTCACGGGCGTGGACCTGCTCAACGACCTGTCCGTGTTCTTCCGGTCGATGGGCGGGATGATCGACGAGCTCGTCGAGCGCTCGCGGCACGTCAAGGCGCTGCTCAGCGACCCCGCCACCGCCTTCCTGCTCGTCACGAGCGCCGAGCGCGAGCCGGTCGAGGAGACGATCTACTTCCACGAGCGCCTGCGCGACCAGGGGCTGCCGTTCTCCGGGCTGGTGCTCAACCGGGTCAAGCCGGAGGTCTCCGCCGACGACGCCGCCGCGCTGGCCGAGGCGCTCACGCCGGAGCTGGGTGGCGACCTCGCCCAGCGCGCCGGCGAGAGCGCGGCCGACGCGGCGCGGCTCGCGGCGACGGACGCAGCCGGCATCGAGCATCTCCGCGACGCCCTGGGGGACCCGCCGACGGTGCAGGTCCCGCAGCTCGCCGGCGACGTGCACGACCTCGAGGGACTCGCCCACGTGCGCGACGCGCTGTTCGGGGAACCGGCGCACGTCGCTTGAGGACCGCCGCCACACCGCGCGACGGTCGCGGACGTCGCCCGCCGCCTACGCCGCGGTGAGCCGACGGCCGATGGTCGCCGCCTCCGCGACCAGCTCGGGCGGGTCGAGGACGGTCATCTCGACGTCCATCAGGGCCATGTGGACGAGGAACTCGCGGCGCCAGCGCCCGACCGTGGTCACGATGCAGTGGTCGGGACCGTCGGGTGCGACGGTGGCGTAGCGGGCCGGGACGCGCGGCTCCATGAGCCCCGCCGGAGCTGCGACGCGGATGCGGCCCGGGACGGCCTCGGGGCCGTCGGAGCGGCGGATCTGGCGCTTGACGTAGGCGGCGGCGTCGCCCCCGGGGACCTCCCGCCGCCGGCCGCGGCCGGCGGGTCGGCACCCGCCGGCGATCCGGTCGACCCGGAACGTGCGCCAGTCGTCGCGCTCGAGGTCGAAGGCGACGAGGTACCAGCGCCAGCCGCTGTGGACGATCGCCGCGGGCTCGACGCGCCGCTGCGTGTCGGCCTGGTCCTTGGCCGTGTAGGCGAACTCCAGCCGGGTGCCGTCACGGCAGGCGCCCGCGATCAGGGCGAGCTCGTCGGCGTCGATGCGCGGGCCCTCCGTGGTGAAGGCCGACGTGGCGTCCCCCAGGTCGCGGACGCGGCGCTGCAGCCGCGCGGGGAGGATCTGCTCGAGCTTGGCCAGCGCGCGCACCGAGGTCTCCTCGATCCCGGCGATCGAGCCCGACGCGGCGGTGCGCAGCCCGACGGCCACCGCGACCGCCTCCGCGTCGTCGAGCAGCAGCGGCGGCATCTCGGCGCCGGCACCGAGCCGGTAGCCGCCCGCGACGCCCGGCGCGGCCTCGATGGGGTAGCCGAGGTCGCGCAGCTTGTCGACGTCGCGGCGGATCGTGCGCGGACCGACCTCGAGCCGTCCTGCGAGCTCCGGGCCCGTCCACTCCCGTCGCTGCTGCAGCAGCGACAGCAGCGCGAGGAGCCGTGCCGAGGTCTGGAGCATGCGACACAGCCTGGCAGACCATGCGGACCATTGCTGACCGCATAGAACCGAACCAGGACAGAAGCTGACCGCGAGGGTCGGGAGGCTGCGGAGCATGACCGTCCAGCTCGCCCCGCCCCCGCCCGACGCGCCACCCACCCTCCCACGAGCCGCCTGGCTCGGCCTCCTCGTGGTCATCGCGGCCTCGGTGATGGACCTCCTCGACGCGACGATCGCCCAGACGGCCGCGCCGGCGATCCGCGCCGACCTCGGCGGCAGCTTCACCGCCCTGGAGTGGATCACGGCCGCCTACACGCTGGCGATGGCCGTGGGGCTGCTCGCCGGCGGCCGGCTCGGCGACCTGTTCGGCCGGGCGCAGGTGCTGCTCGTCGGCATGGGGGCCTTCGCCGTCGCCTCCGTCGTCTGCGCGCTCGCGCCGACGATCCACCTGCTGATCGCCGGGCGGGTGCTGCAGGGCGCCGTCGGGGCCGTGATGCTCCCGCAGGGCTTCGGCCTGATCCGGGAGCTGTTCGGCGACGCCAACCAGCAGAAGGCCTTCGCCGTCATCGGTCCGGTGATGGGTCTGACCGCGGTGCTCGGCCCAGTGGTCGGCGGCGGGCTCGTCGACCTCGACCTCGCCGGCTGGGGCTGGCGCACGATCTTCCTCGTCAACGTGCCCGTCGCCGGGGCGGCGATCGCGATCGGGTGGCGAGTGCTTCCTCGCACGCGCCCGGCGGCGCAGCGGACGCGCCTCGACCTCGTCTCCGTGCTGATGGCCGCGGTGGGGACGTTCGCGCTCGTCTATCCGCTCGTGCAGGGCCGTGAGCTCGGCTGGCCGGCCTGGACGTTCGCCCTGCTGGGCGGCGGGGTCGTGGCCCTCGGGCTCTTCGGCGTGCGCCAGCGTGCGCTGAGCCGCGGGACGGGCCGCTCACCCCTGGTGGACCCGTCCATCTTCCAGCGCCGCGCCTACGTCGCCGGGCTCGCGCTCGTCGTCTGCTTCATCGGCGCGATGGGCGGGGTGGTGCTCGTCCTCAACGTCATGTTCCAGACCGGGCTCGGCTTCTCCCCGCTCGAATCGGGCGTCGCGACGATCGCGCTCCCCGTCGCGGCCATCTTCGGCTCGATCACGTCGTCGGCGACGCTCGCGCGCCTCGGCCGCACCACGATCCACCTCGGGACGGCGACGATGGCCCTCGGGCTCGTGGCCTGCGACGTCGTGCTGCACCAGGCCGGCGGCGGCCTGAGCGCCTGGGAGACCGCCCTGCCGCTGACGGTCGCGGGCTTCGGCATGGGGATGGTCTTCGTCCCGATGTTCGACGTCATCCTCGCCGGGGTGGCGCCGCAGCAGCTCGGCTCGGCGTCCGGCCTGCTCGAGGCCGTCCAGCAGCTGGGGATGTCCGTCGGCATCGCCGCCGCGGGCACGGTGCTCTTCGGGGCCGTCGCGGGCGTGGGGCCGGCGGCCTTCGTCGCGGCCGCCGATCAGGCGGTGCTCGTCTCCGTCGGCCTCCTCGCCGCCGCCTTCACGGTGACGTGGTGGCTGCCGCGCCACGCGCGGCGCGACTAGGGGCCGGAGGCACCGGACCCGGACCGTCCTCCCATGGGCGGTCCGGGTCCGGCGTTCCGGCGGCGTTCAGCCTGCCGCGGGCTCGGTCTCCGGCGGGTTCGCCGCCGCGATGAGCTCGTCGGCGAGGCGACGCAGGTCGGGGTCCAGATGGCCGCAGAGGACGTCGCGCAGGACCGCTCGCAGGCAGCCGCTCAGGGCGGCGATCAGGCCCTCCACCTCGGGCTCGGGACGGACGAGGCCGGCGATCGAGGCGCGCTCGAGCGCGATCGCGCGCTGCAGCCGGGCCTCCAGCTCAGCCCGCTCGTCGGCGTGCGCGCAGATCGCGGCAAGGCGCTGCGGCAGCCCCTCGTGGGTGACCTGCGCGGGGTCGCCGAGGAGGGCGCGGGCGGCGAGGAGCCAGTCGGTCAGGGCCTCGAGCGCCGTCGGGCGCTCGCAGCCGAGCTCGAAGCGGCGCAGGGCCCAGGCGAGCTCTCCGCCCCGCGGGGACCGGCGGTCCACGAGGGCGCAGAAGGCGCGCAGCTGGTCCTCCTCCTCCGGCTCGAGCAGGCAGTCGTCGAGGGCGCGGCGGACGCCGGAGGCCAGCGGGACGTGCAGCCACGGACCGGCACCGGTCCGCGCCCAGGCGCCGGGGCCGACCGCGGGCTCGCCGTCGTCCCACAGGCGCAGCGCGGTCTGCAGGCGACGCAGGCGGGCGCCGGCCTGCTCCAGGACGGGCGGGGAGTCCGGGCCCTCCTCGACGGCGATCGCGGCGACCGTCGCCCAGCCGTCGAGGCGCAGCTCCTCAGGTGCCTCGCGCAGCGTGCCGGCGCGGACCAGCGCCAGGCCGGCACCGAGCTCGACGCGCTCCGCGTCGATGACGAGCCCGTCGACGGGGGCCAGGACGGTCGTGAGCGTGACGTCGGCGTAGACGGTGCGCTCCAGCTCGCGGAAGGCGGCCTCGAAGCGCTCGCGCTCGAAGAGGAAGTCCGTCGCGTCGGCCCAGACCGCGACGACGAAGGCCTGGATGGCGGCCTCGCCGCGCTCGCGGCTGTCGGCGGGGACGTGGCGGATGCCACGCAGGCGCAGGTAGTCGTCCAGGCCGCCGAGCAGCTCGAGGCCCTGGCGGGCGGCGGGGTAGCTCGGCAGCTTCATCAGCTCCGTGCGACGCTCGGTGATGAAGCCACCGGTGAGCGGGCGGTAGCAGTACAGCGGAGCGGTGGACCGACCCTGTTCGATCAGCTCGAAGGGGACCTCGGCCCCACCGGAGACCTCGGCGGCGAGCTGCCAGGCGGCCTCCTCGACGAACGACGCCAGCGCGTCGTGCAGGGCGCGGTTGTGCATGCGGCGCAGTTACGGCGCCGCGGGGTCCGCCCCTTTGCGCTGGGCGCTCGCTTGCAGGCCGTCCGGAGCGGGTGCTGACCGTCGCCGGCCCGGCCGGTGCGGATCAGACGACGACGAGCTCGCGGGTCTCGGAGCAGTCGCCTGCGGCTCCGAGCCAGCTCGTGCCGTACTCGCGCATCGCCTCGACGATCGGCACGAGCGCCCGGCCCTTGTCCGTCAGGCCGTACTCGACGCGCGGCGGGACCTCCGGGTACGTCTGGCGCTCCAGCACCCCTTCCTCCTCCAGGGCGCGCAGGCGCAGGGAGAGGGTGCGCGGGCTGATCCCGTCGAGCGAGCGCTCGAGCTCACAGAACCTGGAGCGACCCTCGGCGAGGTCGCGGATGATCAGCAGCGTCCACTTCCCGCACACCACTTCGGCGGTCCGGCAGACGGGACAAGACAGGTCAGGCACGCGACGAAGTCTACTTCACTTCGTGAAGTGAGCTACGGCGGTCGCCGCGCGATCTCCTCGCACCACGCCGATCTCGATCGTCTCGGGGTCGCCCTGGAGCGCGTCGAGCAGGTCGTCGACGACGTGGAGCGGCTCGCCCCCGGCGACGGTCAGCAGGTCGCCGGGCTCGATCCCGGCCGCGGCGGCCGGCGACCCCGGCTGCACCGCGCGGACGAGCAGGCCGTCGCGGGGCTTCAGGCCCGCGGCGGCGCGCAGGCGGCGCGCGGCCGGCTGGGAGGCGAGGGCCACGCCGAGGCGGGGCCGCGCGGCGGCGGCACGCCCGGCGGCGAGCGCGTCGACGGCCTCGCGCAACGCGGCGTCGGCGGGCACCGCGAGGATCAGGCCGCCCTCGAGGCGGATGGAGTTCAGTCCCAGCAGGCCGCCGCCGGCGCTCACGAGCGGTCCACCGGCGGATCCTCGCGGCAGCGGCGCGGTGTGCTCGAGCGCCCCGGCGATGCGGCGCCCGCGCGGACCGCGGAAGGAGCGGTCGGCGGCGGAGACGAGGCCGAGCGTCGCTCGCAGACCGCGGCCACCCGGATCGGCGAGCGCCACGACGGGGTCGCCCATCGCCGCCGCGGAGGCCTGCTCGGGATCCCAGTCGACGGGCGGCGCGTCGCCGGTGTCGGCGGCGATCACGGCGAGGTCGAGGTCGGCGTCGACGCCCGCCACCCGGCCGTGCACCGCGGGGCGGCCGCCGACGGTGACGGCGACGTCGGCCCCGCGCAGCACGTGGGCGACGGTCAGCAGCAGACCGGGTGCGACGACGACGCCGGACCCGTGGCCCCAGCCGCGCCCGAGGCCGGCGACGGACGGGCCGACCGTGGCGGCGAGTGCGCGGACCTCCGCGCCGTAGGCCGTCAGGGAGCCCGGCGCGGCGGGCGCGGGGGCGGCTCCGGCGGGTGTCGCCGTCGCCTCGCCCAGCGCGGGATCGGGGGTCGCTTGCGCCATGCAAGTCGCTAGTCTACGGGCCGCGATGACGTCCTCGGCCCCCTCCCCGCCGGCCTCGCCCCTGGCCGACGCGCTCAATCGCGTCGGGGACCGCTGGACCCTGCTCGCGGTGGCCGCGCTGCTCGACGGGCCGAAGCGCTTCAACGAGCTGCAGGAGGCCCTGGGCGGGATCGCCCCCAACATCCTCTCCGCCCGGCTGAAGACGCTCGGCGAGCACGCGCTGGTCGTCTCCCGCCCGTACCAGCAGCGTCCCGTGCGGGTCGTCTACGAGCTCAGCGCGGCGGGGCGCGAGCTCGCCGGCGCCCTGCGGCTGCTCGCCGATTGGGGTGCGCGCGAGGGGGACGGCGAGCCGCTGCGCCACGACGCGTGCGGCACGGCGCTGCAAGCGGTCTGGTGGTGCGACGGCTGCGCGGAGCCCGTCGCCGCGGGTCGCGACGACGAGCCGCTGGACTTCGTCTAGCGCCGTCGGTCCACGGGGCTAGAAGCCGGGCGGCGGGGCGCTCGAGGTCGCGCCCGTGGCAGCCGCCGCGACGGCCGGCTCCAGCGGGGGGCCCGCAGGCGCGGAGCCCACGCCGGGGGGTGCGGAGGACGGCACGGGCGGCGCGACCGGGGGGGCGTCGAAGCCGGCCGGGGCCGCGGGGCGCGACGTGACGACGGGCTCCGAGTCCTCGGGCACCGGCGCCCTGGCGAGATCGCGCAGGCGCGGATCGGCCTGCACCATCAGCTTGAAGTCGTGCGGGGTGGAGGCGGCCGTCATCGCCTGCTCGTAGGTGATGCGACCCGCCTTGAGGTGCTTGAGCAGATGCTGGTCGAACGTCTGCATCCCGTAGAACTCGCCCTCGCGGATGACCTCGTGCATCTGGCCGGTCATCTTGGGATCGAGGATGTAGTCGTGCACCCGGCCCGTCATGGTGAGGATCTCGCAGGTGGCGATGCGGCCGTTGCCGCCCGCGGTGCGCACGAGCCGCTGGGAGATGATCCCCTTCAGCGTGCCGGCGATCATCGCGCGGGCCTGGCCGTGCTGGTGGGGCGGGAAGAAGTCGATGATGCGGTTGATCGCCTCCGTGGCGTCGACCGTGTGCAGCGTGCTCAGCACGAGGTGGCCGGTCTCGGCCGCCGACAGCGCGGTCTGGACCGTCTCCTCGTCGCGCATCTCGCCGACGAGGATCACGTCGGGGTCCTGGCGCAGGACGCGGCGCAGGGCCTGTTTGAAGGACCCGGTGTCCTGGCCGACCTCGCGCTGGTTGACGATCGAGCGCCGGTCGGGATGCAGGAACTCGATCGGGTCCTCGATCGTGACGATGTGCTTGTCCATCGTCCGGTTCATGTGGTCGATCATCGCCGCGAGCGTGGTCGACTTGCCCGAGCCGGTCGTGCCGGTGAGCAGGATGATCCCGCGCTCCTCCTCCGCGAGCTTCGTGATCGCCGCGGGCAGCATCAGCTCCTCGACGGACTTGATGTCCACCGGGATCGCGCGCAGCACGAGCGAGACGTAGCCGCGCTGGCGGAAGGCGTTGACGCGGAAGCGCGCGAGCCCCTCGATCTCGTAGGAGAAGTCGACCTCGCCGGACTGCTCGAACTCCTTCGTCTTGCTGGGGTCGCGCAGGATCTGGGCGAGCACGTGCTCGGTGTCCTCGGAGGTGAGCTTCGCCAGCCCGGGGATCGGCCGCATCCGGCCGTGGACGCGCACCATCGGCGGGGCCGGCACCTTCAGGTGCAGGTCGGATCCCTCGTTGGCGATCAGGTGGCGGAGCGCGTCGTCGACCTCGAGCATCGAAGTCTGGATCGGCGCGCTTGCGTGACTCCTTGAGCGCAGGTGCGTCTTGAGACGTCACACCGACGCGGGTGAGGGTGGTCGGATGACCCAAGCGCGGGCCGGCGGTCCCTCATCCGCACCACCCCTCTCCACCGGCGGCGTGGTCGTCCTGGGGGACCGTGACGGGTCGCCCGCAGCGCCACGCCCGCGCCGCGAAGGGGTGGGCGGTCCCGCGGACCGCGCCCTTGCCTCCAGGGCGGCGGCTCGCCGCGGCCTGGTCACGCTCGACGACCTGGCGGACGCGGGCGTCAGCCGGCGGATGATCACGCGGCGCGTCCAGGCCGGTCGGCTCCACCGCATCCACCCGGGGGTCTACGCCGTCGGCCATCCAGGCCTGGACGCGCCGGCCCTCCACCTCGCCGCGACCCTCGCGGCGCCCGGGTCCGTCCTCACCGGGGCGAGCGGCGGTGCGGCGTGGGACCTCGGGCCGTGGCCGGACGTCGTCGTGCTCCGGGCGCCGTCGACCCGGGTCCTGCAGGGCGTCCACGTGCGGCGCTCGCGCCGGCCGGTCGCAATGACGCTGCGGCACGGCATCCCGACCGCCCCGATCACGGACGTCCTGCTCGACCTCGCCGAGACCGCAGGCGAGTGGGCGACGACGCGGGCGCTCAACGAGGCGCTCTTCCGGCGCCGCACGACGGTCGCGCTCATGGCCGCCGCGGTGGCCGGCGCCGACGGGCGCCACGGCGTCGCCCTCCTGCGCCGGATGCTGCCCCTCGCGGAGGCCCTGCACTCCGTGCTGGAGGACGACTTCTTCCGCATCCTCGCCGCCGCGCGGCTCAAGCGGCCGCAGACCAACCGGCGGGTCGCCGGGCACCTGGTCGACTTCTGGTGGCCGCAGGAGCGGGTCGTCGTCGAGACGGACGGGTGGGCGGCGCACTCGACCCCGCTGCGCTTCGAGGGCGACCGCCGGCGTGATGCCGACCTGCTGGCGGCCGGCGTCCGGGTCATGCGGGTCACGCGCCGGCAGCTGCTGGACGAGTCCCACGCGGTCGTTGCGCGGCTCGGAGCCGTCCTGCTCGCCGGTCCGCGAAGCTGACCACGCCGTCCGCCGCGACCCCGTGGTGCGGCGCGCGGACCGCAGGGGACCGCCAGGACGACCACGCCCTCCGAGCGGCGGGCGTGGGAAGGCGGGCGGACCGCGGCGGCGCGGGGCGGCGGCGGGGGGTGCGGCTCGGCCGACGGCGGCTCGGGCCGGCGGGGGGGCGCGGCTCGGCCGAGGGCGGCTCGGCCGGCGGCGCGCGGGGCGGCGGCCGCTACGCGACGTCGCGGAGCTTCTGGGCCTCCGCGAGGGACTGCAGCTTCTTCAGCGACTGGTTCTCGATCTGGCGGATCCGCTCACGCGTCACGTTGAACGTGCGGCCGACCTCGTCGAGGGTCCGGGGGTGCTCGCCGCCGAGGCCGTAGCGCAGCTCGAGGACGCGGCGCTCGCGGTAGGAGAGGTTCTCGAGCGCCTCGCGCAGGGCCTCCTTCGTGAGGATCTCCGCAGCGCGCTCGTAGGGGGACTCGGCCCGCTCGTCGGCGATGAACTGGCCGAACTCGGACTCCTCCTCGTCACCGACGGGCTTCTCGAGCGAGACGGGGGCCTGGGCGGAGCGCTTGATCGAGTCGACCTCCTCGGGCTCGATGCCCGTGACGTCGGCGATCTCCTCCGGGGTGGGCTCGCGACCGAGCTCCGTGACGAGCTTGCGCTCGGCGCGGCCGATCTTGTTGAGCTTCTCGACGACGTGGACGGGGATGCGGATCGTCCGCGCCTTGTCGGCGAGCGCCCGCGCGATCGCCTGGCGGATCCACCACGTCGCGTACGTGGAGAACTTGAAGCCCTTGCGGTAGTCGAACTTCTCCGCGGCGCGCACCAGGCCGAGCGTGCCCTCCTGGATCAGGTCCAGGAACGGAAGGCCCTGGTTGCGGTAGTTCTTGGCGATCGAGACGACGAGCCGCAGGTTGGACTCGACCATCTTCTGCTTCGCGTCGAGGTCGCCGCGCTCGATGCGGCGCGCGAGATCGACCTCCTCCTGGGCGGTGAGCAGGCGGACCTTGCCGATGTCCTTGAGGAACAGCTGCAGCGAGTCCGTCGTCATGTCGGCGCGCAGGTCCAGGCCCGGGGCCTTCTTGCGCCGCGACTTCTTGTCGACCGCGCGCTCCTCCTGCGCCGCCGTGTGCGCCGGATCGATCTCCTCGACGAGCTCGATCTCGGACTTCTCCAGCAGACCGTGGAGCTCCTCGACGTCGGACTCGTCCATGTCGAGCTCACCGATGGCCTTCGCGACCTCGGCGAACGTCAGGACACCAAGCGTCGTGCCCTTCAGGACGAGGCCCTTGACCTCTTCGAGTTCCTGCAGCTCAACTACGGACATAGGTGCTCCATCTGACGGCGAAGTCTAGGCACTTCCTCAACGGACTCGGGCGAGAACGTAGCGGGTCCGGAGGCGGCTGTGGGGACCGATCGGAGGGCGCTCTAGAATCCCGCGGTCATGGCCGAGCGCACCCGCAAGACCGCGTCGCAAGACGAGCCCGAGGGCGGCGTCCTCGCCGGCCTGCCTGCGACGCGCCCGAACCGCATGGGACGGCGCGCCCGCCCCGCGGCGGACGCGGCAGCGGAGGCGCCGGCCGCGGCGAGCGCCAAGCCGGCCGCGCGCAAGGCGAAGCCGAAGGCCGCGCCCAAGGCCGCCGCGAAGCCGAAGGCCAAGGCCGCCGCGCGCAAGAAGCCGGCCGCGGCGAAGCCCACCGTCGAGGCCGGGGCGACACCCTCGCCGACGCCGATCGCCGAGGGCCGCAAGCCGCGCCCCGTGCGCGCCGGCCATCCCGGCCTGGCGGACCGGTCCGCCCAGGACCGCCCGGACCAGCGCGAGGACGAGGGCGGCGTCGCCGCCACGGTCGTGCAGGCCGCCGGCGACCTGGCCGCGCTCGGCGTCTCCGCCGGCGCGTCGGTGCTCAAGGGCATCGGCAAGCGCCTGCCGCGCCCGTAGGCGCGGCGGCCTCGCCTACGCCGGCTCGAGGTAGGCGACCATCCGCTGGGTCAGACCCTCGAGCACGTCGATGCGCGGCTCCTGCGGGAGCGGGCGGTCCTCCAGCGCGACCCGCAGGCGCTCGGCGACCTGCGGCGCCCGGTCGGCGGCCACCGCCGTCCCGGCGAGCGCCGCGCGCCGCACCGACTCGGGGTCGAGGGTCCAGAACGCCTCGAAGCGGCGGTCGCGATCGTCGTCGGGCGCGACCTTGACCGGCGGCTCCCAGGCGACGAGGCAGGCGGCGAACCCGGGCGCGTCGACGACGACGGCCCACTCGTGCGCGGCGGCGACGCCCTCGCCGATCGGGACCTCGGTCGGCGTCCCGGGCGCGTCCTGCACCTCCGCGAAGTCGGCGAAGACGACGGCCGCCTCGGAGGTGCCGGAGAGGCGGGCGTAGCGGTGCTCGACCCGGCGGTAGTGGCGCTCGCGCTGGAAGGCCCCGAGGACGATGGGCGCGTCGGACATCGCCATGGCGGCGTCCTCGATGGCGCGCGACAGGGCGATCAGCGTCGACTTGCGCAGCACGCGGGCGCGTCCGTCGTGGGGCACGGCGCCGAAGAAGGAGGCCACGGAGGTCTGCGGCGGGCGGGCCTTGGCCTTCTCGAGGGCGGCGGCCACGGACACGCCGTCGCGGCGCAGGGCCGCGACGCGGCGCAGCACCTCGACGTCGTCGGGGCCGTAGACCCGATAGCCCGACGCGGTGCGCTCGGGTGCCGGGAAGCCGTAGCGGGTCTCCCATGCGCGGATCGTCCCGGCCGTCAGGCCGGTCTGCTCCGCGACTTCTCGTATCGCTAGTCCCCTCATCACTTGAGGCCGGTACGGTCGAGGTCGCATGACGGATCGTCCCAACTGCTGTCCATCTCCGTACCCGGCACGATGACACGTCCCGCAGACCCCATCCTCCTCACGGGCGCGTCCGGGTACGTCGGCGCGCGCCTGCTGGCCACCCTCGTCGAACGAGGGCACGAGGTCCGCGCGCTCTCCCGGCGCCCTGAGCGCGCCGACCTGCCGCGCGGGACCGATCTGCGCAAGGGCGACGTCTCCTCCGGCGCCGGCCTCGCCGAGGCGCTGGACGGCTGCCGGACCGCCTACTACCTCGTCCACTCGATGGGCGAGTCGGAGGACTTCGAGGCGGAGGACCGCCGGGCGGCCCGCACGTTCGCCGAGGCGGCCAAGGCGGCCGGCGTCGAGCGCGTCGTCTACCTCGGCGGGCTCGGCGGCGAGGAGATCTCCGCCCACCTGCGCTCGCGCACGGAGGTCGCCCACGTCCTCGCCGAGCACGGTCCCCCCACCGTCCATGCCCGCGCGGCCATGATCGTCGGGCGCGGCAGCGCCTCCTTCGAGATCGTCCGCCACCTCGTCGACCGCCTGCCCGCGATGATCGCGCCGCGCTGGGTGACCACGAGGACGCAGCCGATCGCCCTGCAGGACGCCGTCGGCGCGCTCGCCGCCCTCGCCGAGCTCGACGAGGTGCCCGACGACGTGCAGCTCGGCGGCGCGGACGTGCTGACGTACCGTGAGATGATGGCCCGCTACGCCGCCATCGCCGGCAAGCGCAACCCGCCGCTGATCGAAGTGCCCTTCTTCACCCCGCAGCTCTCGTCCTACTGGGTCGCGCTCGTGACCCCGGTCAAGCTCGGGCTGATCAAGCCGCTCGTGCAGGGACTGGCTGCCGAGATGCTCGTCAGCGTGCCGCCCCCGCCCGGCATCAACGACACCCCGCTCGGCTACGACGACGCCGTCAAGGCGGCGTTGTAGGTGGGCTTCTTCAAGCGCCGCCGCGAGCAGCGCATCGCCAACGCCGTCATCGCCGACCCCGAGCAGCGGACGTCGATGACCGACGAGGGCGCCGCGCGCTCCGTCCAGGCCGCCAACGTCGACATGCCGGAGGCCGAGCTCGAGTCGATCTGGTCGGGCATGCACCTCGAGCGGCTCGCCCGGACCTACTGGTGGTACCTGTCGCGCATCTCGCTCGGCCTGATCCGGGTCCACTACGGGCCCGACGAGCGCGCGATCGTCCTCATCGGGCGCCCCCTCGTGCTCCTGCGCTTCCAGCCGCCCGAGTACGAGCTCACGTCAGACCGCGGCGTCGTGCTGTGGAAGATCCTCGACGGGCTGCTCGTCGGCCGCCGCCGCGAGGGGCACCTGCGCATCGAGGTGCAGCGCTCGGAGTCCACCCACCCGGGCTTCGTGCGCATCCACGTCGAGGTCGAGGTCGCGAACTTCTACCCGCGCCTGGCGCTGCCGTTCCGCTGGTTCTACGTCAACACCCAGTCGCGCATCCACGTGCTGGTCACCCACGGCTTCCTGCGCCACCTCGCGCGCCTGGAGCTCGAGGAGTCCGCCGTGGGCCGCTTCGCGGTCGACGAGGCCGGCCCCGCCGACACCCGGCCCGAGCAGCAGCTCGTGGACGAGGACGTGACGATCGGCGACACGCCCTGGGGCGTCATCGGCGCCCTCGCCGCAGCGTTCGCGCTCGTCGCCGGCGCCCTCGCCTGGGCGCTGCGCTCCGAGCGCTGACTACGCGGACTGCGCGCGGTTGAGCTGCGCGAGCTTCTGGCGGTCGTGGCGGGAGTGCACCCGCCGGACCGTGCCGGAGCGCGACCGGGTCACGAGCGACTCGGTCGTCGCGCCGCGAGCGCCCTGGTAGCGCACGCCCTGGAGCACGTCGCCGTCCGTGACGCCGGTGGCCGAGAAGAACGCGTCGTCGCCCTTGACGAGGTCGTCCTGGGTCAGCACGCGGTCGAGCTGGTACCCCGCGTCCACCGCGGCCTGACGCTCCTCGTCGTCGCGCGGCCACAGCCGGCCCACGAGCCCGCCGCCCATGCACTTGACCGCGCAGGCGGAGATGACGCCCTCCGGCGTGCCGCCGATGCCCCAGAGGAAGTCGACGGGCGAGCGCGCGGACGTCGCCAGCAGCACGCCGGAGACGTCGCCGTCGGTGATCAGGCGCACGCGCCCCCCGGCGGCGCGGATGGCGTCGATGCCCGCCTCGTGGCGCGGGCGGTCGAGCACGACGGCCGTCACGTCGTTGACGTCGACCTCGCGGCGCTCGGCGATCAGCCCGACCGTCTCGCCGAGCGGACGGTCGAGGTCGAGCAGGTCGGCGATGTCCTCCCCGCCGGCCAGCTTCTCCATGTAGACGCAGGGCCCGGGGTCGAACATCGTCCCGCGCTCGGAGAGGGCGATCACGGCCAGCGCGCTCGGCATGCCGCGGGCGCACAGCGTCGTGCCCTCCAGCGGGTCGACGGCGATGTCGATCTGCGGGCCGGTGCCGTCCCCGACGGCCTCCCCGTTGGCGAGCATCGGCGCCTCGTCCTTCTCGCCCTCGCCGATCACGACGATCCCGTCCATGCCGACCGTCGCGAGCACGGCGTGCATGCCGTCCACGGCGGCCTGGTCGGCGGCGATCTTGTCGCCGCGCCCGATCCAGCGGGCCGCGCCCATGGCTGCGGCCTCCGTGACCCGGACGAGCTCGAGGGCGAGGTTGCGGTCTGGCTTGGCGGCGCTCACGCGGCCGGACCCTATCCATAGGGTGCCTCCGATGGAGCTCGAGCGCCTCTTCCCGCCTGGCGGCCCCGTCACCCCGAGCGACCTGCTGGCGACGGAGCGGCCGTGGGAGCGCGCCCCCGCGGACCGGCCCTACGTGCTGGCGAACATGATCGCCACCCTCGACGGCCGGGCCGACATCGACGGGGGCTCCACCGCCCTCGGCGGCCCGGGCGACGCCGCGATGTTCGGCGCGCTGCGCGGCAGCGTGGACGCGATCCTGGCCGGCACCGGGACCGTCGCGGTCGAGCGCTACGGGCGCCTGGCCGCGAAGGCGCAGCGCCGTCGCGACCGGCGCGCGCTCGGGCTGGCGGGGGATCCGCTGATGGTGCTGATCTCGCGCTCGGGCAAGCTGCCGTGGGACGCGCCGCTGTTCGCGGCCGACGTGCAGCCCGTCGTCGTCTTCTCCACCCCCGGCCGGGTCAAGCCCCCGAAGGGGATCGCCGCCCCCGTGGAGCTCGTGGAGCTCGAGGACCTCTCCATCGCGACCGCCCTGACGGCGCTGCGGCGCGACCACGGGGTGCGCGCGCTGCTGTGCGAGGGCGGCCCACGGCTCCTGCGGGCGATGGTCGCCGGCGGGCTGGTCGACGAGCTCTGCCTCACCCTCGACCCGCTCCTGGCGGGCGGGGACGCGATGCGCCGCATCCTCGCCGGCGACGAGCTCGCCGACCCGGTCCGCGCCCGTCTGCACTCCGTGCTGCGCCACGAGGACGAGCTGCTGCTGCGCTACCGCCTGCGCACCTGAGCGCCGCCCGGTGTAGGTTCGCCCGATGGGGAGCCAGGGTGTCAAGGGCCTGACGGTCGCGGTGACGGGACCGACGGGGGACGTCGGCCGCGCGCTCCTGCGCGCGCTCGACAAGGACCGGCGGGTCGAGCGGGTGCTCGGCATGGCACGCCGGCCGTTCGACCCGGCCGCGGCGGGGCTGCGCAAGACGACCTACCGCCAGGGGGACGTGCTCGACCGCGACGCCCTCGAGGACCTGTTCTCGGAGGCCGACGTCGTCGTGCACCTCGCCTTCATCATCATGGGGGACCAGGGCGAGACCCGTTCGATCAACCTCGAGGGCTCGCGCAACGTGTTCGCCGCCGCGGCCGCGGCGGCGTCCGTCCAGCGCGTCGTCTACACGTCGTCCGTCGCCGCCTACGGCTTCCACGCCGACAACCCGAGCCCGCTGACCGAGGACGTCGACCCGCGCGGGACCGACAGCCACTACTACTCCGCGCAGAAGGCCGAGCTCGAGGGCGTGCTTGCCGCCGAGCTCGACGGCACGGGCACCGACGCCTACGTCTTCCGGCCCTGCATCGTGGCCGGGGCCGACGCGCTGCTGCTCGTGGAGAGCATCCCGTTCGTCGGGCTCACGCGGGGCCTGCCCGGGGTGGTCAAGAAGGCGCTGGGCACCATCCCGCTCGCGCGGCCCGTGATCCCCGATCCGGGCGTCCCGTTCCAGCTCGTCCACGCCGATGACGTCGCGCTCGCGCTGCGCGCCGCCATCGCCGGCCGCGGCGAGCCCGGCGTCTACAACCTGGCCGCCGACGGCGAGGTCGCCCTCTCGGACCTCGCCAAGGAGCTCGGCTGGCTGTCGCTGCCGGTCCCCGCCGTGTCGGCCAAGGCGGCGGCCGCCCTCGTCGAGCGCGTCCCGGGCCTGCCGCCGGAGGCGCACTGGATCGCGGTCTTCACCGAGCCCGTCCTGATGGACACGGCCAAGGCCCGCAAGCTCCTGCGCTGGCGCCCCGCCCACGACGGGCTCGACGTGCTCGCCGAGACCGTCGCCGCGGCGCGGGACGCGGGCCTCGTCTCCAGGTAGACCGGTGTCGGCAGAGCCGCTCTCCGCCGCCGACCGAGGGTCACTGCAGGCCGAGCGCGGCCCGGTGAACATGGCGGTCGCCGGGCTGATGGTGTTCGAGCGAGCCGGTCGCAGCGACTGGTCGGCGGTCATGCGCGCCCGCGTGCGCGAGCGCCTGCATCTCGTCCCGCGCTACCGCCAGCGGCTGGAGGACCCGGCGTTCGGGATCGCCAACCCGGTGTGGGTCGACGACGAGGCGTTCGACCTCGACTGGCACCTGCGCCATGCGCGGCTGCCCGAACCGACCCAGGAGGCGCTCGCCGCCTACGTCGCGGGGGAGATGTCGCGGCGGCTGGACCGCACCCGCCCGCTGTGGGAGCTCCACGTGATCGAGGGCCTCGCAGGCGACCGCGTCGCGCTGTTGCCGAAGATGCACCACGCGCTCGTGGACGGCGTCGCCGCGGTCGGCATCGGCATGGTGCTGCTTGACCCGACCCCCGAGCCGCTCGAGATCGAGCCGCCGCCGGAGGGCTGGCGCCCGCGCGGCTTCGACCGCCGCCGGCACCTGTTCTCGAGCGTGGCCCGCGGGTCGCTCGGCCGCGCGCAGCGGCTCGTGCTCGACAGCACCGCGCGCGTGTGGGAGACCTCGCCGCGGCAGGCCGCGACGGACCTGCGGCGCGCGACGGAGCTCGCCACGGAGCTCGCCCGCCAGCGCCCGCAGGCGCCGATGACGCCGCTCAACGACCCGATCTCGCCCAACCGCGCGTTCGCCATGCGCTCCTGCGAGCTCCCGGTGATCAAGGCGGCGGGCAAGGCTGCGGGCGGGACGGTCAACGACGTCGTGCTCGCCACCGTCGCCGGGACGCTCGACCGCTTCCTCGCGGCGGCCGGCACCGACCTGCGCGGCCGCGAGCCGGTCGCGCTCGTTCCCGTCTCCGTGCGCCGCGACGACGACCCCGAGGGCGGCAACCGCATCTCGACGGTGTTCGTGGATCTCCCCGTCGGGTTGCCCGACCTCGCCGACCGGATCGCGGCCGTCGCGGCGACGATGGCCGACCTGCGCGGGTCGGCGGCCGTGCGCGCGGGCGCCGTGCTCGTCGGCGCCAGCGGGATCGTCCCTCCGCTCGTCGGGGGCGTGCTGGTGCGTGCGATGGGGTCCGTGCGGGCGATGAACCTCGTCGTGTCCAACGTCCCCGGCCCGCAGCAGCCGTTCTACATCGCCGGCGCGCGGATGCTCGAGGTCGTCCCCGCCGTCCCGCTGAACCCGGCCAACCAGGGCCTCTCGGTCGGGGTGCTGTCCTACGACGGCAGCGTCGGCTTCGGCCTGCTCGCCGACGCCCGGCTGCGCCCGGGCCTCGACGTCGTCGCCGCCGCGCTCGACGAGGCCCTGGCCGAGGTGCAGGTGCTGGCGGCCTCGTGACGACCTTCGCGATCGTCCACGGTGCCGGCGGCTCGGCCTGGGAGTGGCACCTCGTCGCCGCCGAGCTGCAGGCCCGTGGGCATCAGGTCATCGCCCGCGACCTGCCGTGCGAGGACGACTCGATGACGTTCGGCGACTACGCCGACGTCGTGGTCGACGCGGTCGGGGGCCGCTCCGACGTGGTGGTCGTCGCCCACTCCCTCGGCGGCTTCACGGGGCCGCTGGTGGCGGCGCGCCTCCCGGGCGCGAGCCTGGTGCTGGCCGCCGCGATGATCCCCCGGCCGGGCGAGCCCGCCGGCGACTGGTGGGCCGCGACCGGCCACGCGGTGGCCGACGAGGGCGACGACGCGGTCCAGGCCTTCATGGCCGACCTCTCCCCCGCGCTGGCGGCCGAGGCGCTCGCGCACGCCCGCGAGCAGTCCGCCACGCCGATGGCCGAGCCCTGGCCGCTTGACGCCTGGCCCGACGTCCCCACCCGCGCCGTGCTGTTCGCCGACGACCGCTTCTTCCCGCTGGCGTTCATGCGCGGGCTCTACCGCGACCGGCTCGGGATCACCGATCCGACGATCGTTCCGGGCAGCCACTGCGCGTACCTCGGCCACCCGGTCGCGGTCGCCTCGGCGCTGGCCCCCTAGGTTCACGTCTCGCATGATCGCCGCCGACGACCAGTGGCAGCGCCTGCTGTTCCAGCCCTTCGGGCGCGACGCCTGGGCGCGCATGGCGCCCGACGGCTCGAGCCGCCGGCTCGTGGACGAGCGCGACCTGCGCCGCGCGACGACGCTCTCCGACGTGGTCGACACGGAGGAGATCGACGCGGTGTACCGGCCGTTGTGCTGGCTGCTGGACCTCGAGCTGCGCGGCCGGGAGGAGCGCGACCGGCTCCGGGCCGGCCGGGGCGGCGACGGCGCGATCGCGGCCCGCCCGTTCGTGATCGGCATCGCGGGCAGCGTCGCGGCGGGCAAGAGCACCACCGCCCGCCTCGTGCAGACGATGCTCGGGCGCCTGCGGGAGGGCCGCGTCGTCGACCTGCTCACCACCGACGGCTTCCTCCTGCCCAACGCGGAGCTCGAGCGCCGTGGCCTGATGAGCCGCAAGGGCTGGCCGGAGAGCTACGACCACCCCGCCCTGATCCGCGCGCTCTCGCGGGTGCGCCGAGGCCGCGCGGTCAAGGTGCCGACCTACTCGCACCTCGTCTACGACGTCGTCCCCGGCGGCGAGCAGGTCATCGACCACCCCGACGTCCTGATCGTCGAGGGGCTCAACGTGCTGCAGACCCCGTCCAAGCGCACACCGCAGGACCCGCCGGTGTTCGTGTCGGACTTCTTCGACTTCGGCGTCTACGTCCACGCCGACGAGTCGGACCTGCTGCGCTGGTACGTCGAGCGCTTCCTGCTGCTGCGCGACTCGGTGTTCGAGGACCCCGACTCCTACTTCCACCGCTACGCCGGGCTCTCGGACGACGAGGCGGTCGCGACCGCCACCGACATCTGGGCCCGCATCAACGCCCCCAACCTGCGCCGCAACATCGAGCCGACCCGGGCCCGCGCCGACGTCATCCTCAACAAGAGCGGGGCGCACCGGGTGACCGAGGTCCTCCTGCGCTAGGTCTCGCCCCGGTCGAGCCACTTCGCGACGGGGGGCGGCTCCCATGCCGCCAGGGCATCGAGCAGCGGTGCGGGCTCGGTGGCGTCCAGGAGCAGCGCGCGATGCTCGGGCCGGATGAAGCGCGCGGCGACGGCGCTGTCGAGCCAGGCGAGGAACGGGCCCCAGAAGCCGCCCACGTCGAGCAGGCCGATCGGCTTGGCGTGCAGGCCGAGCTGCGACCAGGTCAGGACCTCGGCGAGCTCCTCCAGCGTCCCCAGGCCGCCCGGCAGGGCGACGAAGGCATCGGCGCTGTCGGCCATCAGCGCCTTGCGCTCGTGCATCGACCCGACGACGTGGAGCTCCGAGAGCCCGCGGTGCGCGACCTCACGCTCGAGTACACCCTGAGGGATGACGCCGGTGACCGTCCCGCCGGCCCCCATCACCGCGTCGGCGAGCGTCCCCATCAACCCCACTCGGCCACCGCCGTAGACGAGGCCCAGCCCCCGGGCGACGAGCTCCGCGCCCAGCGCCTCGGCCGCCCGCGCGTACGCCGGGTCCGCGCCGGGCGACGATCCGAGGTAGACGCAGACCCGTTCCATGGGGAGCGGAGGCTATCTCCGCTCCCACACACTTGCGGCCGCAAGCATTGTGGCGCTACAGTGACTTCCAGATCGCAAGTCACTCCCCGAGAGGCCCTGCCCGCATGACCCCCCTGCTCCTCATCCCGCTCGACGACACCGTCGTCTTCCCCACGATGGACGTCACGCTGCCGGTCGACACGGCGGGGGACGAGCGCGTCCTCCTCGTCCCGCGTCATGACGGCGAGTACGCGAAGGTCGGCACCATCGCCGCCGTCGGCGACACCGTCCGCATCCCGGGCGGCGGCCGCGCGGTGCAGCTGTCGGGCGTCGCCCGCGGCATCGTCGGCGCCGGCTCGACCGACGAGCTCGGCCACCTCCGCGTCGAGGTCGCCGAGCACCCCGACGACGTCCCCGTCGACGGCCGCACGCGCGACCTCGAGCGCGAGTACCGCGCCGTGGTCGAGGAGCTGCTCGAGCTGCGCGGCGCCGCGCCGCAGATCGCCGAGTTCCTGCGCGCCATCCGCGAGCCGGGCGCCCTGGCCGACACCATCGGCTACGCCCCCGACGTCGCCTTCGCGGAGAAGGTGACCGTCCTGGAGGAGCTCGACGTCACGGAGCGCATCGCGCTCGCCGTCACCCTCCAGAAGGAGCGGCTGGCCGAGCTGCAGGTGCGCCAACGCATCCGCGACGACGTCCAGTCCGGCGCCGAGAAGCAGCAGCGCGAGTACTTCCTGCGCAAGCAGATGGACTCCATCCGCCGCGAGCTCGACGAGGACGACGCCTCCGTCGTGGAGGAGTACCGCTCCAAGATCGATGCGGCCGGGATGCCGGAGGCCGTCAAGGAGCAGGCCGACAAGGAGCTGAGCCGCCTGGAGCGCCTCGGCGAGCAGGGCGGCGAGGCGGGCACGATCCGCTCCTACCTCGACTGGCTGCTCCAGGTGCCGTGGAACGAGCGGTCCGAGGAGCGCCTGGACCCGGTCGCTGCGCGTGCGGTGCTCGACGCCGACCACGCCGGCCTCGACGACGTCAAGGACCGCATCGTCGAGTCCATCGCCGTCGCCAAGCTGCGCCGCGACCGCGCGATCGAGGCGGACGCCAAGACGCGCACCATCCTCACCCTCATCGGCCCTCCCGGCACCGGCAAGACGTCGATCGGCGAGTCGATCGCCCGCGCGACCGGCCGCGAGTTCGTCCGCATGTCGCTCGGCGGCGTCCGTGACGAGGCCGAGATCCGCGGCCACCGGCGCACGTACGTCGGCGCGCTCCCGGGCCGCCTCGTGCGTGCCCTGCGCGACGCGAAGACGATGAACCCGGTGATCATGCTCGACGAGGTCGACAAGGTCGGCGCCGACTGGCGCGGCGACCCGAGCTCGGCCCTGCTCGAGGTGCTCGACCCGGCGCAGAACCACGCGTTCCGCGACCACTACCTCGACGTCGAGATCGACCTGTCGCAGGTGATGTTCATCGCCACGGCCAACCAGGCCGAGACGATCCCGGGCCCGCTGCTCGACCGCATGGAGGTGATCGCCTTCGACGGCTACACCGTCGAGGAGAAGCTCGCGATCGCCCGCGGCTACCTGTGGCCGCGCCAGCTCGAGCGCAACGGGTTGCGCGAGGAGGAGGTCGACATCTCCGACGGCGAGCTGCGGACCGTGATCGCGGAGTACACCCGCGAGGCCGGCGTGCGCAACCTGGAGCGCGAGCTCGGCAAGCTGCTGCGCAAGACCGCGACGAGGATCGCCTCCGAGACGGTCCCGGTCCCGGTGGAGATCGATCTCGCATCGATCCGCGACGCGCTCGGCCGCCAGAAGGTCTGGCAGGAGGCCGCGCTGCGCACGGCCGTCCCGGGTGTGGCGACGGGCCTGGCGGTCACGGGAACGGGCGGCGACGTCCTGTTCGTGGAGGCCACCGCCATGAAGGGCGGCAAGGGCGAGCTCGTCCTCACCGGCCAGCTCGGCGACGTGATGAAGGAGTCCACGCGGATCGCGCTCTCCTACGTGCGCGGCCACGCGGAGGAGCTGGGCGTCGACCCGGCGGCCTTCGAGGACCGCGACTTCCACGTCCACGTCCCGGCGGGCGCGATCCCCAAGGACGGCCCGAGCGCCGGCGTGACGATGGTGACGGCGCTGACGTCGCTGTTGTCCGGGCGCCCCGTCAAGCACACGGTGGGCATGACCGGTGAGGTCACGCTGCAGGGCCGCGTGCTGCCGATCGGCGGCCTCAAGCAGAAGGTGCTGGCCGCCCACGCCGCCGGGCTCACCGAGGTCGTGCTCCCCGAGCGCAACCGCGGTGACCTCGACGACGTCCCGGCCGACGTCCGCGACGCGATGACGTTCCATCCCGCGATGAGCATCGACGAGGTGCTCGAGGTCGCGCTCGAGCCGGCGCGGACGGCGCCGACGCCTGTCTAGCCTGGCCCGCATGAGCCGCGGCCGCCGGATCACGTCCCTGTTCAGGGCGTACCGGCGGCCGCTGGGCACGGTGCTCGCGCTGATCGTCGTCTCGGCGGGCGTGAGCATGGTCTCCCCCTTCCTGCTGCGCGAGATCCTGGACGTCGCGCTGCCCGACCGCAACGAGACGCTGCTCGCCTGGCTCGTCGGCGGGATGATCGCCGTCGCGGTGATCACCGGCGCGATCGGCGTCGTGCAGACCTTCCTGTCCAACTCCGTCGGCCAGCGCGTGATGCACGACCTGCGCGCCGACGTCTACCGGCATCTGCAGCGGCTCTCGCTGGCGTTCTTCACCCGCACCCGCACGGGCGAGGTGCAGTCGCGCATCGCCAACGACATCGGCGGCGTGCAGAACGTCGTCACCACCACGGCGACGTCCATCGCCTCCAACGTCACGACCGTGATCGCCACCACCGTGGCGATGTTCCTGCTCGACTGGCGCCTGGCCGCGTTCTCGCTGGCGGTGCTGCCGTTCTTCGTCGGCGTCGCCCGCCGCGTCGGCAACCGCCGCCGCGCGATCGCCTCCGTGCGCCAGGGCGCGATGGCCGACATCTCCTCGCTTGTGCAGGAGTCGCTCAGCGTCTCGGGCATCCTGCTCGGCAAGACGATGGGCCGCTCGGACGCGCTCGCGGAGCGCTTCAGCGGGGAGTCCCGGCGCCTGGCCGACCTCGAGGTCTCCTCGCGCATGGCGGGCCGCTGGTCGATGGCCGCGGTGCAGACGTCCTTCGCGGTCATGCCCGCGCTCGTGTACCTCTTCGCCGGCCTGTCGCCGAGCGCGGTCACGATCGGCACCGTGGTGGCGTTCACGACGCTGCAGACCCGCCTGTTCTTCCCCGTCAACCAGCTGCTCGGCGTCGGCGTCGAGGTGCAGTCCTCCATGGCGCTCTTCGACCGGGTCTTCGAGTACCTCGACCTCCCGGTGGAGATCGAGCCGGGGACGGTCGCCCTTCCCCGCGGCGCCGGCGACGTCCGCTTCGACGACGTGTGGTTCCGCTACGGCGGCGGGGACACGTGGACGCTGCGCGGGATCGACCTGACCGTCCCCGCGGGGACCAAGACCGCCATCGTCGGCGAGACCGGGTCGGGCAAGACGACGCTCGGCTACCTCGCGGCACGCCTGTACGACGCCGAGCGCGGCCGCGTGCTGGTCGATGGCACCGACGTGCGCGACGCGACCTTCGAGTCGCTCTCGGACGCCGTCGGCGTCGTGTCGCAGGAGACCTACCTCTTCCACGCCAGCGTGCGGGAGAACCTGCGCTTCGCCCGGCCGGGGGCGACGGACGCCGAGGTCGAGGCGGCCGCCCGCGCCGCACAGGTGCACGACATGATCGCGGCGCTGCCGGAGGGCTACGAGACGGTCGTCGGCGAGCGCGGCTTCCGCTTCTCCGGCGGCGAGAAGCAGCGCATCGCGATCGCCCGCACCGTGCTGCGCAACCCACCGGTGCTCGTCCTGGACGAGGCCACGAGCGCCCTGGACGTGCAGACGGAGCGCGCCGTCGAGGACGCCCTGCGCGAGCTCGCCTCCGGGCGGACCACGATCGTGATCGCCCATCGCCTCTCGACCGTGCGCGACGCGGACCAGATCGTCGTCCTCGACGGCGGCCAGCTGGTCGAGCGCGGAACCCACGACGAGCTGCTCGCGCACGGCGGCCATTACGCGGGCCTCGTCGCCCGCGACCAGGGCGAGGGCGCCCTGGACCTCGCCTAGGCCCGGACGGGTCGACCGCCCGCGGCGGCGTCAGAAGATCGACGGCACGATGCCGCCGTCGACCGACCAGGCGGCGCCGGTGACGCCGGACGCGCGCTCGGAGCACAGGAAGGCGATGGTGTCCGCCTGCTCCTGCGGGGTCAGCAGGCGCCCGATCGGCACCTTCGCGCGCTGGCGCTCGAGCATCTCCTCGCGCGAGATGCCCTGCCTGGCGGCGTGCTGGTCGAGCATCCCGCCCTCGTCCATCCACAGCGGCCCGTCCGTCGGCCCCGGGGTGACGGCGTTGACCAGCACGCCCGTTCCGGCGTAGCTGTCGGCGAAGACGCGGGAGAGCGACAGCTGCGCGGTCTTGCCCACCGTGTAGGCGGCCGAGGACAGCGACGCGCGCTTGCCCGAGGACGAGGCCACGGTGACGATCCGGCCCCACCCGGCCTCGGCCATCGCCGGGGCGAAGTGACGCATCAGGCGCATCGGCCCGAGCACGCTGAGCTGCCACTGCAGCTCCCAGTCGGCGTCCGTGAGCGCCTCCAGGGGCGTGACGGTCGACGTGCCGGCGCAGTTGACGAGGATGTCGACGTGGCCGCCCGCCAGCGCCGCGGCGCGCTCGGGGGCGTCCGGCGCGGTGACGTCGACGCCCGTCGAGCGGGTCGCGGCGATGGCTCGCGCGCCCTCCGCCTCCAGGCGCGCCACGACGGCGGCGCCGATGCCCGACGTGCCGCCGGTGACGAGCGCGGTGCGGCCGGCGATCCCGAGGTCCATCTCCCGGACCTACCCCCGCCGCGGCGGCGTCCAACCGGAGCGCCGCAGTCGCGGGACGAGGACGGCCGCTTCCAGCGCGATCCGGGTGCTCATCTTCGACTCCCCGGCCGTGCGTTCGGAGAAGACGATCGGCACCTCCGTGACCGTGAAGCCGGCGAGGGTGGCCCGCCAGGTCAGCTCGACCTGGAACGCGTAGCCGTGCGAGCGGACCGTGTCGAGCTCGATCGCGCGGAGCACGTCGGCCCGGAAGCACTTGAAGCCGCCGGTGAGGTCGCGGATGTCGAGGCCCAGCACGGCGCGGGCGTAGATCGAGCCGCCGCGCGAGATCGCGCGGCGCACGACGCCCCAGTCACGGATCCCGCCGCCCGGGACGTAGCGCGATCCGAGGGCGACGTCCTCGCAGGCCGCGAGCAGCCGCGGCAGGTCGGCAGGGTCGTGGGAGAGGTCGGCGTCCATCTCGAGCACGTGCGAGGCGCCGGCGGCGAGCGCGCGGGCGAACCCGGCGAGGTAGGCGCGGCCGAGCCCTTCAGGGCGCGCGCGGTGCAGGACCTCGATGTGCGCGGGGTCGGCCGCCGCCAGGCCGTCGGCGATCGCGCCGGTGCCGTCGGGCGAGCCGTCGTCGACGACCAGCACGCGGAAGCCGTCGGGGCAGACCGGGCCGAGGGCGGCGCAGGCGCGCGCGACCACCGCAGCGACGTTCGCGGCCTCGAGGTAGGTCGGGACCACGACCCAGGGGACCGCGTGCCCGGCCACTAGCGCACGTAGGGGTTGAAGGGGCCGAACGCCGCGGCGACGTCGGTCGCGAAGATCGCCATGCGCAGGCCGTCGCCGACGTCGACCGTGCGCTCCGGCCGCGCGCCCGCGGGCAGGCGCGTCAGCCACGAGGGGGCGTAGCCGTCACGGGCGAACGAGCGAGCGTCCACGAGCAGGAAGGACCGGGCGCCCCGGCGCGGCTCCAGGGCCTTGCGGACGTAGTGCAGCTGGGCCGGGCACACGCGCGGAGGCTCCCCGCCTGCCGTCGCGCACATGCCCACGGGCTGGATGTCGTGGCGGTAGCCCAGCGCCCGCGCGAGCGGCGCGGCGGTCCAGTAGGAGGCGTAGCCGACATCGAGGTCGTAGCGATCGATGGCGCGCTCGATGGCGGCCACGGCGGGACGATGCAGCGCGGGACGTTCCGGGATGGACCCGAGCAGCAGCGCGAGGGCGGCCACGGCGCCCAGCCCGGTGGCGATGGGCAGCGTCAGCCGCGCGGCGGGCACCGGCGCGCCCGACAGCGCCGCCAGGAGCGCGCCGACGGCGAACGGCGCCGCGTAGAGGTAGCGCACGACGGGGGCGCCGAGCGGGCCGGAGGCCTCCGTCGCCGCGAAGCCGGCGATCGAGGTGGCCAGCACGGCGACGAAGAACGCGACCCAGACGCGCCGGGCCGTCTCGAGCCCCGGGTCCTCCCCCGGCGCCGGCGACCGGCGGCGCACGGCGAGCATGATGACGCCGGCGACCAGCGCGGTGAGGGCGAGGACCGCCCCGGCGACACCGAGCGCGTGCGCGACGGTGCCGCCCCCGGGGCCCTGCCAGATCTCCCCCAGGCCGTCGACGGCGTTCAGCAGCCCGGAGTAGACCGCGATCGGCTCGACCAGGGGCAGCGGGGCGGGCGCGAAGCGGTAGTGGGCGGCGCGGGCGAGCGCGGCGATCACCGGCGCGAGCACGGCGATCGCCGCCGCCATGCCGGCGGCGGACCCGGCGACCCGCCACGCCCGGGCGCCCGCGGCGGACGCGGCCGAGGCCAGGAGCGGCACGATGACGACCAGCCACGCGAGCTTGTCCCCGGCCAGCGCGGCAGCGGCCCAGAGGACCGCCAGGACGGTCGCGACCCACCACCAGCGCCCGGTGCGGCCGGACGCGGCCAGGGTGACGACCGCCGCGACCGCCGCCATCGCCCACCAGGTCGGCGCCCGGGAGGACCACGCGGTGAACGTCATCAGGGCCTGCGGGCCGGTCGCCAGCACGACCAGCGCGACGATCAGGCCCGCCCGCGGCCGCCACAGCCGGGCCGCGACCCAGGCCAGCACCCCCGTGGCGGCGAGCGTGGCCGCCAGCGGCAGCACGGCAGCCAGGACGTCGTAGCCGGGGAGGCGGCTGAGCCCTTGGGTCGCCCACAGCCCGTTCCACCAGGCGTAGTTGCCGGTCACGAGCTCCGAACGGGGGTAGCTCGCCGCCTCGTGCCCCATCACCAGGGGCGACGCGAGGTCGGCGTTGGACGCCATCCCGCGCACCAGCTCGGGCAGCGTGACCAGGAGGGCGACGGCCTGCAGGCCGAGCATGCCGACGGCGACCGTGGCCGCGCCCAGGGCGCGGTCGCGTCCGGCGGTCGCCACCCTCAGAGGCCGAGCTCGCGGACGCCGATCTCGTCGGCGCCGAGGTGGTGGGCCAGCTCGTGGCGCACCGTGCGCAGGACCTGTGCGCGCAGCTCATCGGGGTCGTGCCCGAAGTCGCGCAGGAGGGTGTCGCGGAAGATGACGATGCGGGCCGAGCCGGCGTCGCGGGCGACCGTCCCGCCCTGGTAGAGGCCGTAGGCGCGGTGCCGGCGGCCCTGGTCGGAGATCAGCACCGCCACGTTGCGCTCCAGCGAGCTGCGCAGGACGTCGGGCAGGTCGTCGAGGGCGTCCTGGATGAGCTCCTCGAAGTCCCGCGGGTTGTAGGGGTCGAGCTCCATGAAGTCCGTCTCCTCGGGCTCCGCGGCGAGGTCGTCGGCGGCAAGGCGCTCCGAACGGCGCACGAGCCGCTCGAAGGAGGCCTCGTCCGCCGGCTCCCGGTAGTCGCCGAGGCGCGTGGTGAGCCACGCGACGCCGTACCCCACGAGCCCGAGCGCGCCCATCGTCGCGAGCACGCCCTGGATCAGGCGCATCGGGTAGTCGGGCGCCAGGCCGCGCACGGCGGTGATGAACAGCACCGCCACGGACAGCGCGACGGTGGACGCGATCAGGGTCCGACGCAGGCTCGGCGGGCGCACCCCCTGAGGATAGTTCTCAGACGCCTGCGCGTCACGCGCTCAGGCTTGCGGGCGATGCGCCGGGCCCTCGTGCTGCGTCGTCAGAGGTAGCGGGCGATCACGAGGCGCTGGACCTCCTGCGTGCCCTCGTAGATCTGCGTGATCTTCGCGTCGCGCATCATCCGCTCGACGGGATACTCGGTCACGTAGCCGTAGCCGCCGAGGACCTGGACGGCCTCGACCGTGACGGCCATCGCGGTGTCACCCGCGAACACCTTGGCCATGGCGGAGTACTTGCCCTTGTCCTTGTCGTTGCGGTCGACCTTGCTGGAGGCCTTGTAGAGCAGCTCGCGCGCGGCGGCGGTGCGGGTCTCCATGTCGGCGAGCTTGTGCTGGATCGCCTGGAAGTCGAAGATCCGCTGCTTGAACTGCTCGCGCTCCTTGGCGTAGGCCGCCGCGTAGTCGGTCGCGCCCTGGGCGATGCCGACGGCCTGGGCGGCGACGCCGAGCCGGGAGTGGTCGAGCGTGCCGAGGGCGACGCGCATGCCGCGGCCGACCTCGCCGATGACGTTCTCGACGGGGACGCGCACGTCCTCGAGCACCGGCGAGCCCGTCGGGGACCCCTTGATGCCCATCTTGTGCTCGAGCTTGCCGATCGAGAAGCCCGGCCGGTCCTTCTCGACGAGGAACGCGGTCTTGCGGTCGGTCTCGCGGTCGGTGACCGCGAAGACGACGTAGAAGTCCGCCACGCCGGAGTTCGAGATCCAGTTCTTGGCGCCGTTGATGACCCACTCGTCCCCGTCCAGGACCGCGTGGGTGCGCATGCCGCCCGGGTCCGAGCCGGCGTCGGGCTCCGACAGGGCGAAGGCGCCCGTCCACTCGCCCGTGGCGCAGCGCGTCAGCACGCGCTGCTTCATCTCCTCCGTGCCGAACAGCTTGATCGGCAGCGTCGCGAGCTCGTGCACGGCGAGCATGAGACCCGACGAGGCGCAGGCCTTGGAGACCTCCTCGATCGCGACGTTGAGCATCAGCGTGCCGGTGCCGGTCCCCCCGTACTCCTCCGCGATCGGCAGGCCGAAGAGGTCCAGCTCGCCGAAGAGCTTGCGCAGGTCCCAGGGGTACTCCGCCTTGGCGTCGATCTCGGCGGCGCGCGGGGCGACCCGCTCGACGACCATCTGCCGGATGGTCGACTGGAAGTCCCGTTGCTCCTGCGTGAGGTCGTACTGCGAGTCCAAGGGCGTCGTCGTCATCCGACGATCGTACGCCCCGTGGGGCGCGCCGCGAGGCCCGGTCTAGAGGCCCGGCGGGTGCCGGACGACGTAGCCGTCGTTGCGGCGTGCCTCGTCGGTCCAGCGGGAGCCGTTGGACTGCGCCTTGGCGGCGCTCGTGTCGAAGCGCAGGCCGGCGACGAGCATGTAGGTGTGGCCGCTGTTGGCGTAGATCGTCACCCAGCTGCCGGGGCCCGGCTGCCCGTAGGACTCAAGCGACGAGGAGTCCATCGAGGTGGCCAGCAGGCCGGCGCCGTGCAGCGCGTAGGAGACCGAGCCGGAGCAGTCGTAGCCGCGGTCCTTCCACTTGCCGTGGCCGCCGCCGTAGACGTAGGGCTTGAAGGCGATCTCGTTGCCGGCGGCGATCATGTCCTTGACCGCCTGGGGCGCGTCGGCGGGCGCGGTGGCCGTGCCGTCGGGGTTCAGCGTGGCCCGCGCGGTCGGCGCGAGGCTGGTCTCGGAGAAGGTGGTGCCGCCGGTCGTCGCGTCGTCGACGGGCTCCTCGGTCGGGGCCGCGACGGGCTTCGCGACCTGCGCGACCAGCGCGCGGGCGTCCGCCTTCGAGACCCGGCCGTCGACGAGGCGCGTGGCCTCGGTCTCCCACGCACGGACGCTCCGCTTGGTGCCCTTGCCGAACTGGCCGTCGATCGTGGTGACGTGGCCGAGCCGCGTCAGGTAGCCCTGCA
Source organism: uncultured Solirubrobacteraceae bacterium (assembly GCA_963726825.1). GTDB lineage: Bacteria > Actinomycetota > Thermoleophilia > Solirubrobacterales > Solirubrobacteraceae > DATLGB01. Next base: position 2,091,860 of record CAVSDT010000002.1, read on the forward strand.
GCGTCTTGACGTCCTTGCCGGACGTGCCCTGCTTGAGGACCCGGGCGCCGAACGGGGTCGCGCGCTTCGCCTCGGCCGCGGCCGGGAGCAGGGCGAGGAGCCCCACCAGCATGGCTACGAGGTACAGCGACGGACGGCGGACTCGGGACAAGCGGAGGACAACCCCTTCGATCTCGTGCGCCTACGGGGTTAGCTGACGGGCTCGCGCTGAGATCGCGCTACACCGGACATGCCGGCGATTCGCCCCCTGGGCCGTGCTGGCCCCAACTGGTTCCCCCGCTCCGCCGGGATGAGACCCCGGCAGACTCGGCAGGTTGTACTGCGGACGGTGGCAGCCTACCGGGCGAACGCTTGCACACCAGGCCTCAAGAGCGCCAACGCGCCACGAAGGAGGAATCGGGGTGTTCGGAGCGACGGCTGCGAAGCTGCGGTCATGAGCGACGCGATCGAGATCGACACCGCACGGGCCCGAGCGCTGGTGGCCGAGGGCGCCCAGCTGGTCGACGTCCGCGAGGACCACGAGGTGCAGGCGGGCCGGCTCGGCGGCAGCCGCCACGTCGCCATGGCCGACCTGCAGGGCGCGGCCGGCAGCCTCGACCGCGCGACGCCGATCGTCTTCTACTGCCGGGTCGGCGGACGCTCGGGCATGGCCGCGGACGCGTTCCGCCAGGCCGGCTTCGAGGCCTACTCCCTCCGCGGCGGGATCCTCGAGTGGGACCGTCAGGGCCTGCCCCTCGAGCCCGAGGACGGCACGGTCGCCGACCACTAGGCCGGCGACCCGCGCCCGGTCCTACGGGGCGGAGTGGAAGGCGGCGGCCACGGAGGTCGCCGAGAACTCGTTCTTGTTGCGGTCCATCGCCGACTTGCCGTCGTACCAGACGATCGCCTTGAGGCGCTTCATCCGCCGGGCGGTGGCGAACATGTCCCGCACCCAGGCGCTCTTGTCGCCGCCGTTGGCGACGGAGGACACCTCGGTGAACCAGATCGGCTGCCTGCCCAGGCGCGAGATGCGCCGGTAGCCCCGGCCGAAGACCTTCTTGAAGGACTGCCAGCCACCCCACGTCGGCTGGTCCATGCCCCAGTTGAAGCCGTCGAGCGCGAGCACGTGGACGTAGCGCTTGCCCGGGTAGTAGCGCTCCATCCGGTTCTTGCGGGAGGCCGGGACGTCGATGTTGAGCGGGCACCAGACGAAGCGCACATTGCGCGCGCCGACCTTGCGGAACTGGCCCACGATGTGACGCCAGGCGCGCTTGTAGCGGGTGGCGTTGTTGTTGTTCGTGATGCCGCCCCACGGGTAGTAGCCGCCGTTCATCTCGTGCATCATGCGCAGGTAGACGGGGGTGCGGGTCTTCTTGAGGTTGCGGGCGTAGCGGCGGATGTAGCCGTCGTAGCGGCCGGACGAGATCTGCGTGAGCTCGAAGTCCGGCTGGAAGGCGGTGTTGGACTCCGCGCGCCAGGGCTCCCAGGTGATGAGGGGCGTGCGGCCGGAGCGGCGGACGCCGCGGACGGCCTTGCCGGCGTTGTAGTTGATGGGCGCGGAGTCGGTCCAGTTCGTGTACCAGGACACGATCTCGATCCGGCGCTGGAGGGTGGACTCGAGCTCGTTGGTCGGCGAGAGGTTGCCGCCGTAGGCAGCTCCGGCCGTGTAGGCGCCGAACTTCATGCCCGGGCCGGCGACGGCGTGGGGCGCCGCGACGGCACCGAGGACGATGACGCACGCGAACGCGCGGATGATCTGGACGGTCAAGCGCAATGGGACTCCCGGTCTGGCCTTCGAGGTCTGCCAACCTCAGGTCGGATCGCTGTGAAACGGCTCCACCCTTGTGGGACTGCCTTCCCACGGTGGGCTCCGGGACCATAGCGCGGTCCTCGGCGGCAGCGAGTTCGTACCCAGACTCCTCCTCGAACACGCGTCCATGCCGCCGTCGCCGTTCGCCGCACATGCGTCCACGATCCTGGACGCCGCGTCCGCGACGTGCCCGACCCCCCCGATGCAGCGGTCGTGTCCACCCGTCCCCCCGCATCGGTGGCAGCGCTCCTCGCAGCGTCGTGCCTCGTCCTCCTCGCCCTGCTCGTCCCGCACAGCGCGGACGCCCGCCCCTCCCGGCCCGGCACCCAGGTCGGCAAGCTCGTGCGCGGCACGCACAAGGCGCCCGCCGCCGGCGGCGCCTTCGCCGCCGCCGCCCGTCGTCACGCCGGGCGCAGCAGGAAGGGCCGCAGGCCCGCCGCGGCGAAGACCCCCGCCACGACCACCAACGTCCCCCTCTTCGGCGCCCACGTGGACGGTGACGTCTACGGCGGCAACCTCGCCAAGACCGATGCGCTCGAGCAGCAGCTCGGCCGCCGCATCGCGATCTCGCACTGGTACCAGAACTGGGGCGGCGGCGACTGGATCCGCGCCGTCCATCCCGAGCTGATCAAGGCCGTGGCCGACTCGGGCCGCACGCCGCTGCTGACGTGGGAGCCGTGGAACCCGGACCGCTACGGCCAGGAGCAGTCCGACTTCAGCCTCCGCCGCCTCGCCGGTGGCGCCTACGACGACTACATCATCGAGTGGGCCGACGGCCTCAAGGCGACCGGCACGACCGTCTTCCTGCGCACGATGCACGAGATGAACGGCGGCTGGTACCCCTGGGGCACGGGCGTCAACGGCAACGACGCCACGCAGTACAAGGCCGCCTGGCGCCACATCGTCGACCTGTTCCGGTCACGCGGCGCCGACAACGTGAGGTTCGTCTGGTGCCCGCTCGTGGACTCCGTCCCGAACAAGCCCGGCAACCTCATCGAGGACTACTACCCCGGCACGCGCTACGTCGACGTCCTCTCCCTCGACGGGTACAACTGGGGCGCGAAGCAGCCGCAGAACGGCGGTTGGCGCTCCTTCAAGCAGGTCTTCGGCGGCGCCTACGACCGCCTGGCGAAGCTCGGCCCGCAGCCGATCTGGATCGCCGAGGTCGGCAGCGCCCCCGAGGGCGGCAACAAGGCCGCCTGGGTGCGCGACATGTGGAAGGCCGCGGCACGGATGCCGCAGCTGAAGGCCATCGTCTGGTTCGACGTCGACAAGGAGGAGGACTGGCGCGCGGCGCCGGACGCCGACGTCGCCGCCGCGTTCAAGGGCTGACGAGCGAGCCGACCTGCTCGGGGGCGCGGCGGACCCGCAGCGGCGGGTCCAGGTCGTGCGCGGCAGCTCCCCGGCGGAGGCTGCGGACGGCGGCCTTGCCCAGCCGGAAGTCGGCCGACTGGGAGTCGGAGTCGAACAGCACGACGGCCTTGAGGTCGGGCAGGTCGTCGAGGGCGGCCAGCGCGTCGGAGATCCAGGACACGGGATCCCCGCCGCGGGAGCTGGTGCCGACCTCCGAGACCATCACCGGCTTCCCGAAGCCCTTGAGGACGTCGTAGGAGGGCCGGAAGGTGCCGGCGAAGGAGCGCCAGGCGGGGAAGGCGCCGTCGGAGCCCCAGTTGAAGCCCGACATGCCGACCCAGTCGACGTAGGCCCTGCCCGGGTAGTAGCGGTCGAGCGTCGAGCGCGGCGTCGGCGGGCCGCCCGCGAGCGAGTCGATCGAGAAGACCCACGAGACGTTGGTCGCCCCGGCGTCGTCGAAGACCCCGTGGATGTGGCGCCAGGCGGCCTTGTAGTCCTCCGGCGTGTTGCCGTTGCCCGCGACGCGCCAGGGGTACCACGAGCCGTTCATCTCGTGCATCAGGCGGATCATCAACGGGCGGCGGAACTCGGCCGCCTCGCGGGCCCAGACGCGGATGTAGGGGTCGTACTCGCCGCGGGCGATCTTGCGCAGCAGGCCCGGGCGCTGACTCGGCGCGGTGTCGGCCCCCTTCGGCTTGCGCCACGGCTCCCACGTGATCATCGGGACGGCGCCCCGGCGGTCGACCGCGTCCAGCCAGCCGCGGTCGAGCAGGCGGCCGGCACCGAACCAGCTCTGGAAGCGATGGAGGATCCGCAGGTCGGGCCCGTAGCGCCGCGCGGCGGCGGCACGCCTGCTCGGGTCGGCGAAGTCGATGTTGTAGGCGCCCAGGTAGGCGCCGCGGCGGGGTGCGACGAGCTTCTGGGGGCGCGCCTGCGCGACGGGCGCCCTGCCGGCGCCGGCCGAACGGCGTGCGACGGGCTGCAGGCCGGCGACCTCCGTCGTCGCGCTCGAGGCCAGCGTCGCGGGCGCGCCGCCCGGCACCGGGGCCCAGGCGGCCAGCACGACGACGGCGCCCGCCACGATCGCCGGGGCGGTGAGGGCGATGCGGACGGTCTGGGCGGTCTCGCGGCGCAGCGAGACCATCGAGTTCTGCGTGGCGAGCACGGCGGCCATCAGGCTCGCCCACAGCAGGGCGGCCCAGCGCGGGCCGTCCGGGGAGGCGAAGCCCACCCCGATCGCCACCAGCAGGAGCGCGAACGTCGCGTGCTGGAAGACGGTGATCCCGTTGAGCTTGGACTGGCGGCCCTTCTCCGTCACGCCGGAGCCCTCGCGCTCCCCCTTCCCGGGGCGCATCCGCAGGGCGCGCCAGGCGGCGACGCAGAACACGGGGGCCAGGAACGTCTGCATCTGGGCGAGGCGGATCGCGCCGCGCGGGCCGGCGAAGGCGACGAGCATCACCGCGAGCGGGACGAGGAACAGCCCGAGCGTGATCGCGTAGGCCTCGGGCGAGCTCGGGGCCATCACGGTCACGCCGAACACGAGCGACGCGACGGGGCTCAGCAGGAAGATCACGTGCGAGGCCGTCGTGAGGTAGTAGACCCCGGTCGTCTGCGCGTAGTGCAGCCGCTGGCGCCAGGTCAGCCCCTCCTTGCGCAGCGGGTTGTCCCAGAAGAACAGGCGCAGGCTGTCGGTGGCCCAGCGCAGGCGCTGGGAGGCCATCTCGGCGGCCGTGCCGGGCGCGGTGCCGCGGGTGACCGGACGCGGGACGTAGACGGAGTGCCAGCCGCGGGCGTGCAGCTCGTAGGAGGTGCGCAGGTCCTCGACGAGGTTCCACTCGGAGAAGCCGCCGATGTCGGCGAGCGCGGCACGGCGGTAGACGACGCCGTTGCCGCACGAGAACGCCGCGTTGTCGGCGTCCTTGGCGGGCTGGATGACGCCGTAGAAGAACGCCTCCTGGTTGCCGAGCGTGTCCTGCTCATCGATGTGGAAGCTCTGGCGCGTGGTCACGAGGGCGACCCGCGGATGGAAGTGCCCGAGCAGGTCGTCGCCGAGCTCGGGACGCGCGAGGTGATCGGCGTCGATGATCGCGATGAAGTCGCCGTCGGTGCGGGCGTACGCGTGGTTGAGGTTCCCCGCCTTGCCCTTGTAGCCGTCGGTGCGCGTGAAGCAGGGCACGCCGAGCCGGTCGGCCATGCGCTCGATCGCCTGCCAGTTGTCGCGGCGGGCGAAGCGGCCGTCGTTGCAGACGTAGGTGTTGTGGGGGTAGTCGATCGCGAGCGCCGCCTGCACGGTCTCCTCGACCATCGCGACGTCCTCGCCACAGACCGTCACGAACACGTCCAGCGTGCCGGTGGCCGGCGGCGCCCAGCGACGCGGGCGCGGCGACCACATCAGCGGCACGGCCGAGACGAGCGTCAGCCAGTTGAGGACCTCGGCGGCGAACAGGATCCAGCCGAGCGGGCTGACCTCGTCGAGCTGGGTCGAGCGCCACCCGAGGTAGACGGCGCCGCCGAGGCACGCGAGCACCGCCGCGGAACGCGCGAGCCGGATGCGGCGCGGGTCGGGGTACCCGTCGAAGCGGCGGGCGTGGCTCACTCCTTGGGCCCCGCGAGCACCAGCTGCACGCGCGTGATGCCGTCGAACTCCACGTGCTCGCGGGGCTCGTAGCCGACCTGGCCGAGGACCGTCTTGAGGTAGGCCTCCGGCAGCACCGGGTCGCTGACGAACCACAGGCGGCGGCCGTCGGCGAGCTTGCCGCGCACGCCAGGGGCGGCCAGCGCCTCCGCCATCGTCGGGAAGCCGGGGACCCAGGCGCGCCCGGCGGTCCAGCGGTCCGGGTCGGCGGCGACGTCGCGCTTGGCGTAGTAGTCCAGGGCGCCGTTGAAGCCCATGTAGCCGAGGGAGTAGAGCGCGTCGCCGCGCTGCCAGTCCTTCGCGGCGGTGGCGACGGCCCCGCGCGTGTCGGACTGGAGGCCGCCGGAGAGCAGCGCGGCGCCGACGCCGACGGCGCAGGCGATCGCGGCGGCGGCGCCGAGGCCGATGCTGAGCGCGCGCGGGAGCAGGGCGATCGCGACGGCGATCGCGACGATCATGAACGGGACGGCGACCGTCGTGTACCGCGTCAGGGCGACCGGGTGCATCAGCACGGAGGCCACGATCACGGTCCCGAGCGGGAACAGGGCGCCGCCGAGCAGGAGACCGCGGGCGCGGACGGCGCGGAAGCGCGCGGCGAGCGCGAGCAGCGCGAGCGCGTCGGCGACGACGAGCGCGCCGAGCTGCCGGGAGAGCTCCACCCCGCGGGCGGCGCGGGAGTCGAACGGCGAGCCGACGACGGCGAACAGGTTGTTCTTCGTGATGCGGGCGTACTCCTCCGCCCCGTCGTGGTTGCCCATCCCCATCTGCAGGAGCAGCAGCGGGAGCAGCGCGAGGCCCGGCAGCGCGCAGCCGCAGGCGAACAGCACGCGGCGGCGCCGGTCGAGCTCCGGCCGGGTGACGGTCCAGAGCACGAGCGGGACGAGCGCGAGCACCGCGGTGTAGTGCAGGAGGATCGCGCTGCCCGCGGCCACGGCCGCGATCACGGGCCAGCGGCGGCGCGCGGGCGCGCGGGTCCACTCGACGACGGCGGCGGCGGCGATCGTGACGGCGAGCATCACGAACACGTACGCGCGCACCTGCTGCGCGTAGGTGAGCACCAGCGGGCTGAGCGCCGTCAGCGCGGCGGCGATGAGCGCGACCCGGGCGCCGGCGACGACGCGGCCGAGCCAGCCGGTCGCGGCGATGAGCGCGAGCGCCGCGAGCACGGACGGCAGCCGCATGGCGATCTCGGACTCCCCCGTGACCGCGATCCACGCGTGGAGCAGCAGGTAGTACAGGGGCGGCGTGACCTCGGCGTAGTGCAGCGAGATGCCCATGCTGCGCCAGTCCCCGCGCGCGGCGTTCCAGGAGAACACCTCGTCGATGAACATCGGCGAGCGGGCGAGGCTGACGAGGTACACGAGCCCGGCGAGCGCGCACAGCACGACGGTGCCCCGGGCCAGGGTGCGCTCAGTGAGCGCCGACCGGGCGAGAAGCTTCGTGGCTGGGCGTGCAGCCCGCGTGTTCGGGGCGGTGAGACTCATCGAGACAGGGGACCGACGCGCCGAGTCGGTGTCCTTCCCATCCCCGCGCGGTCGCGCCGTCAGCATAGCTCGACCCCCGGCACCGGCATCGAACATCCGTCCGCGCGCGCCCGTCCGCGCTCAAGCTCCGCTCCCTAGAGTCGACGGCATGCGCCGGCGAGTGATCGCGACGATGGTGGCGCTCGCGGCGGGAGGGATCGCGGCGGGGCCTGCAGGCGCGCACGGTGGTGGCGAGCACGGCGCCTCCCGTGCGCACTACCCCGGCCTCCCCGGCCGGGCCGGGTCTCAGGCGCGTGCGGTCGAGCGGCGCGAGCGCGCGATCGAGACGGCGTCGCTGGGCGACGACCACGCCCTCGAGCATGCGCAGGGCCGTGCGCTGGTGCGCGGCCTGCGCGACTCCACGGGACGGCGCGCCAACGCCCTCGGCGCCTGGACCGACGAGCTGCAGCCCGTCAACACGCTCGTCCCGCCGAACGTCGGCGGCCGCTGGGAGCAGAGCGTGCAGCTGCCGATCGTCGCCATCAACGCGATCATGCTGCACACCGGCAAGATCCTGTACTTCGCCTACCCCTGGCGCGCGACGGAGCTCGACCCGGCGACCGGCACCCCGGGCACGCCGACGGACTGGGACACGGCGACGGCCTACCTCTATGACCCGGCGACGGGCGCCTCCAGGCAGATGCCGCCGCCCGTGAACCCGGACACGGGCAAGCGCGTCGAGCTCTTCTGCGCGGGCGCGTCACTGCTCGCGGACGGGCGCGTCCTCGTCACGGGCGGCAACGTCGGCGACCCGAGCGGCGACAAGCTGGCCAACAAGGCCAACTACGGGCTGAACACGATCTACACCTTCGACCCGGAGAAGGCCGAGCGGGGCCTGCAGCCCTGGACGGAGGGGCCGCGCATGGCCCAGGGTCGCTGGTACCCGACCCAGACGCTGCTGCCCGACGGGCGCACGGTCCTCTCCTCGGGACAGTCCAACAAGGGCGACGATCCCGACAACGCGGGCCTCAACGCCGACATCGAGCTCTACACCCCTGACACCGCGGCCGGCGTCGTCGAGCCGTTCGGCCGCTACGGCGGCGCGGACCGCCCCGGCACTCCGGGCCAGTACCCGCACCAGTGGTGGATGCCCTCGGGGACGCTGCTCAACGCGGGCCCGTTCAAGGCGGACTTCTTCGTCATGGATCGCCCACCTGCGCCCAAGGCCGGGGCGGCCAACAGCGTGACGTTCAAGCGCCGTGGCACCCTGCGCGGCAACCAGGAGTGGGCGGGCGGCGTGCTCTCCCCCGTCGGCGTCGGCGGCGACGCGAAGGTGATGCTGCTCGGCGGCGCGGACCGCACGGACGCCGATCCGCAGCCCGTCTCCCCGGCGCTGGCGACCACGACCTACTACGACGAGGCGAACCCCAACCTCGGCTGGCGCCAGGGCGCGCCGCTGAACTTCGCGCGCGCCTTCGCCAACGCGGTGCTGATGCCGACGGGGAAGGTCGCCGTCGTCGGCGGCGGTGCCGGCGAGGACTCCAAGCAGCGCTACTACCGCTGGATCTCCACCGCGGTGCAGCGACGGGTCGAGATCGCCGACCCGGCCGACCCGACCGCCGCCCCCGTGGCCGGCAACCAGCAGGCCGAGGGCCGGGCGTATCACTCGACGGCGCTGCTGCTGCCCGACGCCCGCGTGTGGTCGGCGGGCGACGACATCAACGGACCGCTCGGCAACCCGACGGCGGCTGACCCGCAGGGGTACAGCGGCGGCGCGACCTTCGAGGCGGCCCAGCGCATGGGGGCCGGGTCGGGCGTGTGCACGGACACCGCCGAGGTCTGGACCCCCCCGTACCTGCTCAACGCGGACGGCTCCCTGCGCACCCGGCCGGTGATCGCCGGCACGCCGCGCTCGGCGACCTACGGCACGACGATCGGGGTCCGCACCTCCGCGAGCGCGAGGAAGGCCGTCCTCGTCGCGCCGGGCGCGGCCACCCACGCCAACGACATGAGCCAGCGGGTGGTCACGCTGGACGCGACGCGCGTCGCGGGCCGCGGCCTCAACGTCACGCTGCCGGCCTCGGCGGACGTCGCCCCGCCGAGCTGGTACATGCTCTTCGTGCTCGACGCGACCGGCACGCCCTCCGTCTCGCGCTTCGTCCGCCTGGTGCCCCCCGGCGTGGCGGTCGACGCCCCGGGCGCGCTGACCGCCGGCAGCAGGGAGACGGACACCCCCAAGGCGGACGCCGACCCGGTGCCCACCGCCGCGCCCGCCGGCCAGCGCACGGGCTGCGACGGCACGGGCAACCCGCCGCCGACCCCGGTGCCGGACCCCGCCCCGGACCCCGACGTCTCCGGCACCGCCGGCGCGGTCGAGTCCCAGCTGCCCGTCATGGTCCCCACCCCCGGCGCGACCGAGCCGTTCAAGGCCCGCTTCCGCGCGGGTGCGCGGCTGGCCCTCCCCTCGACGCTCGCGCGCCTGCGGACCCGGAAGCGGTTCTCCCTCGTCGTCACGACGACGCGGCCCGCACGGCTCGAGGTGCGCACCTCGATCCGGCTGCGGGCGACCGCGGGCAAGCGCAAGGGGCGGCTCGTGCCGCTGGCGATCGCCCGCACGGTGCGGGCGAAGACCGGCCGCAAGGGCGCGGTGCGCGTCAGGGTCAAGCTGACCCGCGGCGGCATGCGCCGGCTGCGTGCCGTCTCGAGCGCGCGCCTGGTCGTGACGGTCAAGGCCAAGCCCGCGAAGGGCAAGGCCGTGACCGTCAAGCGCCGTCCCGTCCTGCGCTAGTCCTGCTTCGCCTCGTCGGCGTCGTCTCCGTCGGCGTCGTCGCGCTCGGCATCGGTGTCGTCCTCGTCGGCACCGTCCCCGTCGTCGTCGTCTGACGCCTCGGGCCCGTCGTCCTCGCTGCCGGGCTCGCCCGGCTCCTTCGGGGCCTCCGGGTCCGTCGGGCCGCCCGGGATCGGCTCGCCCTTGTACTCGTCGGGGTCGTCGACCTCCTCGCCCTCGATCGTCACGGAGCCGTCCTCGTGGTACTGGAGGTCGGTCGGGCCGAGCTGCTTCGTCGGGCCGTCGTGGTAGTCGGCCTCGCCGTCGGGACCGCCGTAGGTCTTGTACTTGGCCTTGCCGCCCGGCCAGTCCTCGAGGCGCTGGGGCGGATCGTCGGCGATCTTCTCCATCTCCTTCTCCGCCTCCTTGTCCTGCTCCTCGTGCTTCTCCGCGAGCTCCTGCGCCTCGCTCTTGCCGTCCTCATCCTCTGCCATGTCGCCTCCAAGCGCTCCCGTTGGTCTGCAGGCCCCTACCCGGAGGGTCGGCGGCGCAGACGGCCGAGCAGCCCGCCCGTGCGACGGCGCACGACGGTCGTCTGCGTCCGCACCGGCTCGGCGTCGTCGGGTTGGTCGATCGTGGCGGGCGGCGCGTCGTCCTGGGGATCGGGGACGGTCGCCGTGCCGTTCTCGGCCGCGGCCTCAGGCGGCTGCTCGCCGCGCTCGGCCTGCGTCTGCTGCAACGCCATCGCCCCGGGGGTCTTCGCCGGTTCCGGCTCCTCCCGATGGGGCAGGAACGGGTCGGCCTGCACCGGCCGCATCCCGCCCTCGATCTGCTTCTGGCGGGCGAGCTCGGCGTCGAACTCCGCGCCGAACAGGATCGCCAGGTTGGCCACCCACAGCCAGGTGAGGAACAGCGGGACGAACGCGAGCGTCCCGTAGGTCTTGTTGTAGGAGCCGAAGTTCGCGACGTAGACGCCGAAGAGCCCGGACGCGAGCACCAGGACGAGCAGGCCGACGAAGCCGCCCGGCGACAGCCAGCGCAGCTTGGGCTGCTCGACGTTGGGCGCGGCCCAGTAGAGCAGCGCGATGAGCGCCATCACGGCGATCGCGAGGACGGGGAACTTCACGATCGCCCACACCGTCGTCGCGGTCCCGCCCAGCCCGACGATGTTGCCGACGGACTCGAGGATGGGGCCGCTGGCGACGAACGCGACCGACCCGAAGGCCACGATCGCGAGGTAGAGGATCGTCAGGCCGAGCTGGACTGGCCGCAGCTTGAGGAACGAGCGGCCCTCCTCCACGTTGTAGATCGCGTTGGACGCCTTGAAGAACGCGCCGATGTACCCCGACGCGGACCAGATCGCGCCAACGAGGCCGACGCCGAGCAGGGCGCCGGCGCCACCGGAGTCCTTGACCACGCCCTCGATGGTCGTCTGCAGGGTCTCGACGGCACTGCGCGGGCCGATCGAGGCGACGATCCGCAGGACGGCGTCGGAGGTCTCGGGGTACTGGCCGAAGACGCCGAGCAGCGCGACGAGGACGATGAGCGCCGGGAACAGCGACAGGACGGCGTAGTAGGTGAGCGCGGCGGCCCACGTCATCATGTCGTCGGCCTGGAAGCCCCGCAGGGTGCGCTGCAGGGTGTGCTTCCAGCCGCCGGTGCTGAGGTCCTCAGGCGATTCGGGGGCCATGGCCCCCCGGTACCCGCCGTCGCGGGGACGAACCCCTGCCTCAGTGGTTGCGGCCGGCGACGGCGTCCGCGAGGGCCGCCAGCGGCGAGGGGCGCCCGCTGCGTTCCTCCGCCGTGTCGGCGCGGCGGTAGAGCGCGTAGACCGCGTGCACGGCGGCCCAGCGCAGCGGCTCGGGCTCCCACGGCGGCGAGCGGTGCCCGACCCACGGCAGCCGGGTCAGCTCGGTGTCCTCCCCCGTGAGGAGGTCGCGCAGCGTGCGGCCGGCGAGGTTGGCGGTCGAGACGCCGTCCCCGACGTAGCCGCCGGCCCAGGCCATCCCGGTGTCCGGGTCGGCGCCGACGGACGGGTTCCAGTCGCGCGCGACGCCGAGCGTGCCGCCCCAGGCGTGGTCGATGCGCGCGCCACCGAGGTCGCCGAACAGCCGATGGAGACGCTCCCGGAGGGCGACGACGGTCGCGTCCGGCACCTCCCCCGCCGTGTCCGTGCGCGACCCGAAGCGGTAGGGGACGCCACGGCCGCCGATCGCGATCCGGCCGTCGGCGGTGCGCTGGAGGTAGCAGTAGGCGTTCGAGGCCTCCCGCAGCGTCTCGGCGCCGTCCCAGCCGATCGCCGCCCAGACCGCGGGGTCCAGGCGCTCGGTGACGACCATGGAGGAGTTCATCGGCAGCAGCGCGCGGTGGCTGCGCCTGAGGCCGGCGGTGTAGCCCTCGAGGGCGCGCACGACCCAGCGGGCGCGCACGTCCCCGCGGTCCGTCGCGGCGACCCCGGGACGCAGGTCGGTGACGGCGGTGTCCTCGTAGATCTCCACGCCCGCCGCGTCGCACGCCGCGGCGAGCCCGCGCACGAGCTTGGCCGGGTCCACGCGGGCGCAGTGCGGGGTGAAGCCGCCGCCCACGGCGCCCCGGACGTGCACGCGCTCGCCGAGCTCGGAGCGGGTGAGCTCCGTCCAGTCCTCCGCGCCGAAGCCCCACGAGCGCTGCCAGGCGAGCCGCTCGCGCATCCGCGCCAGGGCGGGGCGGGTGGTGACGACGTCCAGCTGGCCGTCGACGGCGAGGTCGCAGTCGACACCGTGCTCGACGGTCCAGTCGGCGACCTCGTGGACCGTGTCGAACATCGCGCGCTGGGCGGCGACGACGGGGGCCCGGCCGTGCTCGGCCTCCCACGCCTCGCGCGAGCCGGCCAGCAGGCCCGACAGCCAGCCGCCGTTGCGGCCGGAGGCGCCGAAGCCCGCCCAGGCACGCTCGAGCACGACCACGCGCCAGTCAGGACGCGCGCGCTTGACGTGCCAGGCCGTCCACAACCCGGTGTAGCCACCACCGGCGATCACGACGTCGGCGGTCGTCGGGCCGGGAAGCGGCGGCCGGGCGGCGGGAGCGCCTCCGAGGCGCGCCCACCAGAACGACGGAGCGCTCACCGGGCGGTCAGCGCTCAGCGTGCGAGCCGCGCGCGGCAGGCGCCTCGGGCGCCCGCTTGTACGGGTAGGGGTCCTCGTCCACCGGGGCGGTGGAGGACTCCTCGTGGTAGACCGACTCGGCGTTGACGGCCCACAGATCGTGGCTCGCGTCGTCGCAGATGTTCTCCACGGCGCGCATCGCGGTCAGCATCGAGTGGTCGGAGTTGTTGTAGCGATGCAGGCCGTTGCGGCCGACCTGCTGCAGGTTCTCGAACGTCCCGAGCCACCCCTTGATCGTCTCGACGTGGGCCTTGTAGCCCTCGTCGTACATCGGGTAGGCGAGCGGCACGCGCGTCACGAAGCCGCGCTCGACGCGCGAGCGGTCCGCGAGGCCGAGCTGGTGGATCTCCTCGGTCGCCATGGCGATGAGCTCCTCGTCGGAGCGCACCCACAGCCCTTCGCCCTGGAAGCAGAAGTACTCCATGCCCACGGACGCCTTCTTGGGGTCCGGGACCATCCAGGGGCTCCAGGAGCGGAAGTTCTGGATCCGGCCGACCTGCACGTCGGGCTCGTGGATGTAGATCCAGTTGTCCGGGAACAGGTCCTCCCCGTCGATGACGAGGGCGACCGTGAGGAAGTCGCGGTAGCGCAGCGAGCTCGCCGCGGTGGTGACCGCCGGCGGCGGGACCGGCTCGGCGATCGCGGCGGTGTTGCGCAGCGGCAGCGAGGAGATGACCTCCGAGCACTCGATGCGCTCGCCCCCGGCCCACACGGCGGTGACGACGCCGTCGGCGGAGTCGATCTGCGTGACGGGGGTCTTCATCCGCACCTCGCCACCGTGGGCGATGATCTCGTCGGCCATCGTCTCCCACATCTGCCCCGGGCCGAAGCGCGGGTAGTGGAACTCCGAGATCAGCGACTTGATCTCGTTGTCGCCGTTGCCGAAGAAGGCGGCCTTGGCGGCGGAGAAGAACGACAGGCCCTTGATGCGCTGCGCGGCCCAGTCGGCGCGCAGCTCGGTGCAGGGGACGCCCCAGACCTTCTCGGTGTAGGACTTGAAGAACAGCTGGTAGAGCCGCTTGCCGAAGCGGTTGGAGACCCAGGACTCGAGGTCCTCCTCCTTGCCCTTGGGCTTGGCGGCCGCGACGAGGTAGGAGAACAGCGCGCGCGTGAGCTCGACGGGGCCGAGCTTCTTGACGACGTCCATGCCCTCGAGCGGGTAGGCGAGGAACTTCTTGTTCCAGTAGATCCGCGACAGGCGCGGGCGCAGCAGGAACTCCTCCTTCATCACCTCGTGCCAGAGGTCGTTGACCTCCTGGGACTTGGTGAAGAAGCGATGGCCGCCGAGGTCGAAGCGGAAGCCGTCGCGGACCTCCGTCTTCGCGATGCCGCCGACCTGATCCTCCGCCTCGAACACGATCACGGGCCGACCACGCTGGGCGAGGAGGTAGCCGGCGGTCAGGCCGGCGGGGCCGCCCCCGAGGACGACGACCGGCTTGGAGTTGCTGTGCCCGCCGCGATCATCGACGCGATCGAACTCGTGGGTGTCGGATTGGAAGGTGCTCAAGGCGACATCCTCACCGGCGCCGAATGAGACGCCGATGAGCGAAGGGGAGGTCGATCAGGGTATCGGCTTGCGGATCCACAGCTCGACCTTGACCGAGTTCGGCAGCTGCGCCGTCTCGACCGCTGGCGTCTGTGCGACTACCCGGAAGCGGCCGTCACTGCGCATGAAGGACGCCCAGGCGTTGGAACGCTGGCGCACCAACGCCGTCCACGGGGCACGCCAGCGGGCGAGGTTGGCCGTGATGGGGAGCACCAGGGCGACGCGCCCGCCCGGCTCGACGCGGTCCAGGAGCGGCGCGAGGTCGCGTTCGGGGGAGGTTTCCCGCAGGTGCGTGACCCCGTCGCGCCAGTCGGTGACCCCCACGTCGCCGACGGGACCCCACAGCGTGGCCCAGCTGAGCTCGCCGACGCCCTGGAGGTCGTGGTGCAGGACCGGGACCTGCTCGGGCTGGGTGGAGATCACGAGGTCGCCCGGCGCCAGGGACGGGCGGATGTCCGCGGCGACCGAGGAGACGTTGCTCTTGGCGGTCGGCGCCGGGCTCATGGCGTTCCAGGCCAGCACGGCGAGTGCGAGGGCGGCGAGTCCTGTCGCTCCTGAGCGGGCGAGCGCCAGGGCCCCGAACAGGACGAGCGGACCGACGGCGATCGCGGTGTAGCGGTAGGCCCAGGCGGGGTTGGACTGGGAGATCAGCCACGGGACCGTCAGCCCGACGACGGCAGCGATCACCATCGCCAGGGCGGCGCGGCCCTCGGGGCCGAAGCGGCGCGGGTCGCCGCGCCACAGCACCCCGAGCCCGACCGCGCTGCCGAGCACCAGCACGTACATCCCGACCTTGCCGAACAGGCGCTGCGGCGCCTTGTAGAGGTCCTCGAAGCCGGGCGGGTTGGCCCAGGGCGCCCCGGTGTGGGCGGCCTGGAAGGCGAGCGTGGGCAGCCAGGGGCCGTAGAGGACGAGGATCGTCGCGGCCGCGAGCAGGCCTTGGCGCACGAGCCCCCTGCGGCCGGGACCGGCGGGCGCGAGCGCGAGCAGCGCCAGCCACGCGGCCGTCAGCCCGGCGCCGAGGAACAGGCCCCAGTTGTGGGTGTACAGGAGCGCGACCTGGGCGACGCCGTAGGCGACGGCCCAACGACGCGAGCCCTCCCGGAGGGCGAACGCGCCGAGGAAGCAGGCGCACGCCACGAGCGAGAGGAGCACGACGAGCGCGTACATGCGCGACTCCTGCGCGTACTGGGTCAGGAACGGCACGCCGGCCACGAGGACGGCCCCGATCCAGGCCGCGCGCACGCCGACGAGGACACGCAGCAGCGCCCACGTCGCGGGGATCGCCGCCGCCGCGATCAGCAGCGACAGGGCGTGCGTGCTGCGCGGCCCGGTCCCGCCCGTGAGCGCGATCCAGACATGGAGGAGCATGTAGTAGGCGGGCGGTGAGCCGTCGAGACGCAGCACGCCGGGGATGGCGGACAGCGGCCGGTCGGCGATGCCGACGGAGAGCCCCTCGTCGATCCAGTAGCCCGTGCCCAGCGCCGTGTCGCGCAAGACGAAGACGGAGTAGGCGACGATCACCGCGAGCGCGCCGGCGGTCAGCCACGGCGACCCGGCCGCGACCCGTACGCGCAGCCGTCGCCCGGTGCCTGTCGCCGCCACGGCCATCGTCGAGAGGCTAGGTCAGGCTCAGCACCCGCTGTGGCGGACGACCCAGCGCCTGGTCACCGCCGTCTCCGCGAAGCGCGGGTCGCGCGAGAGGGCGGAGCCGCGCAGGCCGATCGCGGCGCCGGGGGGCACGGCGAAGATCTGGGTCCGGTTGAGGTGGCGATGGAGCGTCCAGGCCACGATCGGCACCTCGAAGCGGGTGGCGTAGACGGCGGGGCAGCGGTCGATGCGCGTGCGCCCGCCGCCCTGCGCGATCGCCGTCGCGAGCGTGCGGTTGGACTCGACCTCCAGCCCGGCGCGCGTGACCTGGCGATCCCACACCTCGGCCTCCCCTGCGGCGTAGAGCCCGCAGCCGGCGACGAACAGCGCGAGCGCCCCTGCGGCCAGCAGCGGCCGCGACCGGCTGCGGGCCAGGAGGACCAGCTCGACCCAGCCCGCGCCCGCGAGCACGGCGACGAAGGCCAGCGGGAGGACGACGTAGCGCTGGTTGCCGCTGAAGCCCGCCTGGGTCATGGCGGCGACGGCGAGCAGCAGCGCCCCGGCGGCCGCGGCGAGGACGAGCACCACCCGGTCGTGGGCGCCCTCGCGCCGCTTGAGGGCGAAGCCGACCGCCAGCAGGGCGCCGACGACGACGACGACCGGGGCGTCGACGAGGGTGCGGCGCAGGACCTCGAGGGCGGGGAAGCTCGCGAACGCCGCAGAGTCGAGGTTGGGATCGAGGGCCCGGGAGGCGGCGCGCAGGGCGTCGCCCGAGCCGAGGTACTCCGGCAGGAACCAGGCCATGAGCACGAGCCCGCCGCCGCCGAGCACGAGCAGGGCGGTGGCCGCGTCGCGGCGGCGCCACAAGAGCCACAGGCCGTACGCGCCCCACAGCGGCCAGATCTCCGGCCGGATCAGCGCCGCAGCGCCGGCGAGCACGAACGCGGCGGTGCGCCGGCCGTCGAGGTGGCGCTCCACGGCGAGGAGGGCGAAGGCGACCATCAGCCCCTCCGAGTTGCCGCGCCACGCGCCGTAGGCGTAGCCCTCTGACGCGAGGATCGCGAGTGCGGCGACGCCGCCGGCGACGGGGCCGCCCATGCGGCGGGCGAGGCGGTAGCCCATCGCCATGCCCGCGAGGGCGCCGGCGCGGGCGATCCACGCCCACAGGAGCAGGGGGGCGCTGTCGCCGAAGAGCGAGAACGGGATCGTGAACAGCACCGGAAGCGGCTTCCACGAGGGACCGCCCGTCGTGACGAGGTCCCAGTGGGCGATCTCGCGCCCCCAGATCACCCACGAGGTCGGGTCGTAGGTGATCGTGCTCGGCGCCAGCAGGGAGACGGCCGACACGACGAGGGCCCCGATGACGATCGGCCACACGGAGGCGGCGGCCCGCGCGGCGCGCTCCTGCGCGGCGGTCCCGTCCGACGGGCGCCCGGCGGGCGCGGGCGTGGCCGCGTCGGTCGTCGTCGAGGCGGCGGCCATGGCGTCCCGGCACGCTAGACGGTGCCGTCCCCCCAACCCCCCAGCGCCCACCCCGGTGCCGTCCCCCCAACCCCCAGCGCCCACCCCGGCGCCGTTCCCCCCAACCCCCCAGCGCCCACCCACCACGTCATGGCGAGGTCGGCCAGCACCGGCGCCGCCGGCGGGGCGTTAGGAGCTGGCCGGCAGGCCGTCTCGGAGGTCACCGGCGAACCAGCTCCGAAGGCCCCACGCGCGGCGCCGGTGCTGGTGGACCGCCCTATGACGGGGTCGGTGGGCGCCGGCGGATCCGGGGGCGGGGGCGGGCGGGGCGGACGGGGCGGGGGCGGCCGGGGCGGGGCGGGCGGGGTTCAGGCCAGCTTGAGGGCGGCCCGGATCGGCTCGACGCGCTCCGGGTCCGGTGCCGGCAGGGTGCCGGGACGGTCCCACAGCGCGAGGCCGCGGTCCAGCGCGCCGATCGGGACGCCCGTTCCGGCGGCGAGGTCGGCGGCGCGGCGCTCGAGGAGCATCGCGTCGCCCGAGCCGAGGGCGCGCTTGGCGCCGAGGGTCGTGGCGTCGTCGCGGCCCACCGCGACGTGGAGCGCATCGGCCTCGACGTCCTGCAGGCCGGCGGCGCCGAGCGCATGGAGGAACTCGAAGCGCGCGGCACGGCCGAACCCGGGCAGGCTGAGGCGGTCGAAGGTGCGGGCGAAGCGCTTGGACGGCGTCCAGGACTCGACGCCCCTGACGGCGGCGGCCTGCGTCTCGCCGTGGCGCGTCACCCAGGCGCGGTAGGCGCCGATGGTGGCGCCGTGCTCGGGGCCGAGCCCGGAGTCGTCCCCGCTGTCCCATGGCGGGCGGGCGGCGATCAGGGCCGCCTGCAGCTCCGGCCTGTCGGGGCCCGCGATGGCGAGGAGGAAGGCGAGCCAGTGGGCCTCCTCGGCGTCGGCCGCCTCGGCGAGGAACGGATGCGGCCCGGGCGGCTCCAGGCGCGCGGCGGCGAGGGCGAAGGCCGTCGCGAGCCGCTCGGCGTCCGCGCTGGAGCGCACGCCCATGGCCAGCGGCGTCGTGTAGCCGTCCTCGGCGGAACGGACGAGCCGCTTCGTCACGAGCCGGCCCGCCCCGCGCGTCCCCGCGCCGCGGCGGGCGCCGGAGGCCGGGGCGGCCGTGCCGGTGCGACGGGGCGTCGAGGAGCCGGTGCGGCGCGAGGAGGAGACGGGCCCGCGGGCCTCGGCCTTCTCGCGCTGGCAGATGGGGCAGTTGGCCTCGAGGCGGTTGTGGCGGCAGAACATCGGCGTGCTGTCGCTTACGCGACGGTCCAGACGTCGCCGGAGGTGAGCAGCGCGTCCAGCTGCTCCGTGCCCACGTCGGCCCGGTTGGCCGCGAGCTCCGCCTGGAGGTCCGCGCCCGAGACGGGGCGCCGCACCGAGCGGAAGATGCCCAGCGGCGTGGGGCCCGTCGGCTGCGCGGACAGCCGCGAGAGCGCGAAGGCCAGCGACGGGTCCTCGGCGTGGGCGTCGTGGACGATCGCCTCGCCCTCGCCGGCGGGGGCGATGCGCAGCGCCCCGTCGGGGCCGCGCACGACCTGCTGCTCGCCGCCGTTGAACGTCACGGGCTGCCCGTGCTCGAGGAAGATGCCGTTGATCGCCCGCTGCTTCGGGTCGCGGAGGGCCTCGAAGGCGCCGTCGTTGAAGACCGGGCAGTTCTGGTAGATCTCGACCAGCGAGGAGCCCTCGTGCTGTGCGGCGGCGCGCAGGACGCTCGTGAGATGCTGCTTGTCGGTGTCGACCGTGCGCGCGACGAACGTCGCCTCGGCGCCGAGGGCGAGCGAGACGGGGTTGAACGGCGAGTCGATCGAGCCGAACGGGGTCGACTTGGTGACCTTGCCGCGCTCGGAGGTCGGCGACGCCTGCCCCTTCGTGAGGCCGTAGATCTCGTTGTTGAACAGCAGGATCTTGACCGGGACGTTGCGGCGCAGGGCGTGGATGAGGTGGTTGCCACCGATCGAGAGCGCGTCGCCGTCGCCGGAGACGATCCAGATCGAGAGGTCGTCGCGCGCGGCGGCGAGCCCGGTCGCGAGCGCAGGACCACGGCCGTGGATGCCGTGCATCCCGTACGTGTCCATGTAGTAGGCGAAGCGGCCGGCGCAGCCGATGCCGGTGACGAAGACGACGTCCTCGGGCGCGATCCCCAGCTCGGGGAAGAAGCTCTGGACGGCGGACAGGATCGCGTAGTCCCCGCAGCCCGGGCACCAGCGGGTCTCCTGGTCGGACTGGAAGTCCGCCTTCGAGTACGTGACGGGGTCAGACACGGTCGAGGATCTCCCGTTCGATCTCGGCGGCCCACAGCGGCTGGCCCTTGACCTTGGTGAAGGACTCCACGTCCACGAGGAACTCCGCCCGCAGGACCTTCGCCAGCTGGCCCGAGTTCATCTCGGGCAGCAGGACGCGGTCGAAGCGGCGCAGCAGCTCGCCCGTGTTGGCGGGCAGCGGGTTGAGGTGGTGGAAGTGCGCGTGGGCGACCTTGACGCCGTTCTGGTGCACGCGGCGCACGCCGGCGCGGATCGCGCCCTCGCTCGAGCCCCAGCCGATGACGAGCAGGGTGGCGTCCTCGTCGCCCTTGAGCACGAGGTCGGGGACGTCGACGCCGGCCACCTTCTTCGCGCGCAGGTCCGTCATGCGCTGGTGGTTGTCGCCGTCGTAGGAGATGTTGCCGGTCCCGTCGGCCTTCTCGAGGCCGCCGATGCGGTGCTGCAGGCCGCGCGCGCCCGGCTTGACCCACGGCCGGGCGAGACGGTCGTCGCGACCGTAGGGCAGGAAGGGGGCGTCCTCGGAGGCGGGCTGGGTGCGGAAGCTCGGATCGATCCGCGGCAGGCTGTCCGCGGTCGGGATCTTCCACGGCTCGGACGAGTTCGCCACGTAGAGATCGGACAGGACGATCACCGGCGTGCGGTAGGTGACCGCGATGCGGCACGCCTCGAAGACGGCGTCGAAGGCCTGCCCGGGGCTCGACGGCGCGACGACGGGCAGCGGCGACTCGCCGTGACGGCCGTAGAGCGCCTGAAGCAGATCCGACTGCTCCGTCTTGGTCGGCAGCCCGGTGGACGGCCCCCCGCGCTGCACGTCGATGATCACCATCGGCAGCTCGAGCATGACGGCGAGGCCGATCGTCTCCGTCTTGAGGTCCAGGCCCGGGCCGGAGGTGCTCGTGACGCCGAGGTGGCCGCCGAAGGCGGCGCCCAGCGCCATCGAGGCGGCGGCGATCTCGTCCTCGGCCTGGATCGTGCGCACGCCGAGGCCGGTGTGCCTGGACAGCTCGTGGAGGAGCTCGGAGGCCGGGGTGATCGGGTAGGCGCCGAGCATCAGCGGCAGACCGGAGCGCACCGACGCCGCGACGAGGCCGAGGGCCGTCGCCTGGGTGCCGTTGACGTTGCGGTAGGTCCCGGGCTCGATGTCGGTCGCGGGCGCGACGCGGGTCTGGACGTCGATGAGCTCGGAGGTCTCGCCGAAGCTCCAGCCGGCGCGGAAGGCCGCGAGGTTGGCTTCCATCACGGCCTTCTTGCGCGCGAACTTCGTCTCGATCCAGGTCTCCGTGACCGCCGTCGGGCGGTCGTAGAGCCAGGAGACGAGACCGAGCGCGAACAGGTTGCGGGCCTTCTGCGCGTCACGCGTCGTGACGCCCTCCATCCCCTCCACCGCCCGCTGGACGAGCGAGGTCATCGGGATGCGCTTGACGTTGAAGGGCTCGAGCGAGCCGTCCTCCAGCGGCGAGACGTCGTAGCCGGCCTTCTGGATGCCGCGGACGGTGAACGCGTCCTCGTTGACGATGATCGTCGCGCCGCGCTCGAGCACCGGCAGGTTGGCCTTCAAGGCCGCCGGGTTCATCGCCATCAGGACGTTCGGCGTGTCGCCCGGCGTCATGATGTCGCGCGAGGCGAAGTGGATCTGGAAGGCGCTCACGCCGCCGACGGTGCCGGCGGGGGCGCGGATCTCGGCGGGGAAGTCCGGGAGGGTCGCGAGGTCGTTGCCAAGCACCGCGGTCGCGTCGGTGAAGCGGGACCCGGCGAGCTGCATGCCGTCGCCGGAGTCGCCCGCGAAACGCACGATGACGCGCTCCCGGTCCTCGACGTCCTTCGGGTGCGCTTGATCGTCGATGGCCACGATGCCGCGCAGCCTAGTGCGGGAGCTCGAACTGCTGATCGCCCAGGGCGAGGACCGTCGGCTCCCCCTCGCGCGCGGCGACCGTGAGCGCCTGACCGTCGCGCACGGGGACGTCGACCATGGCGACCGAGCGGCCGCCGACCACCCGCGCGAGCTCCTCGACGGCGGCGGCGATCGCCGGCAGCGCGCCGATCGGGCCCTCGACCTCCCCGGTGATGGGGTCGACGGCGATCGCGGACGCCGGCGGCAGGCGCGGATGGGCGACGCCGAGCGCCTCGATGCCGATCAGCGCGAAGTCGTCCACCGCGTGGGACTCCTCCCCCACCGTCACGGTCAGCCCGGTCTCCGGCTCGTGCTCGATCAGGGGCGGGACGTGGTCCGGCCCCCGGTCGACGAGCACCGCGACGCGGGGAGCGCCGGAGTGGAGGGCGAACTCGCGCACGGTGGCGAGCACGACGTCGTGTGCGTGCTCGTCAGGACCTGGCACCATCGACCCATCGTCGCACGCGTGGGGGACCGGCGACGGACCGGTCGCCCAGCCGCTCACCCGGCGCCCCGCGTGCGACCCGCCGGGCGCGTGGCCGGGGTCGCCGTCCGGCTCCGGCTACCGGGCGGGGCCGCGGGCGTCGAGGTCGCGCAGGCGCTCGAGGGCGTCGGTCCGGAACGAGCCCTCGCGCTCCCGGCGGATCGCCGCCCGGTAGGCCTCGCCGGCCTCGGCGGTCTCGCCGATGCCCTCCGCGGCGCGGCCGAGCCACAACCACGCCCACGAGTTGTGCGGGGCGAGCTCGCTGTAGCGGCGCAGGTGGTCGTAGGCCTCGCGGTTGTGGCCGAGGTCGTAGAGCGTGTAGCCGAGGCCGAAGTGACCGCGCATGTCGCCGGCCTGCAGGCAGGAGCGCCAGTTGGCCGCGGCGGCGGCGAGGTCGCCCTCGTCCTCGGCGCACTGCAGCGCGCGGGCGAAGAACGCGACGTCGGCCGTGGACTCCGTGAGGCGGCCGCGGACCGCGAGGACGATCTCACCGATCGTGGCGGCGTCGAGTCCGAGCGCCGGGACGGCGAAGCGCGGACCGGCGAACGCGACGTCCCCGAGCCCGTCGAGGTCGGCGGTGGGGTAGTTGAGGACGGTGAAACCGACGACCTCGCTCGTGGCGACGTGGCGGACGAGACGGACGTCGGGCGCGACGAGCGTGAGCTGCTCGTCGGGACGGCCGTCGACCACCTGGCCGAACTCGACCGCCTCGATCCACCCCTCGTCGACGTTGACAGCGAGGTGAAGCGGGACGCGCGTGGCGACCAGCGTGGCGGTGTGCGTGGTGTGCGGCATCAGGATTCGGACATCCAACGCCCGGCCCACCGTGATCCTGTCGGACGCACGCCGCCGATGTCATCCGGCGAACGCCGGTCGGCGCCTTGTGTGACCACTACCCCTCGAATCCGAAGTCGCCGCCGCCCGAGGTGGCGGTGGTCGCAGTCGGCGCGGCCGCGGTGACGGGGCCCGACGACGCGGGAGCGGCGTCGGGCGCCGGCACGGGAGTGCGGGCCGGCGCCGGCGTCGGGGCCGGCCGTGCCGCCGACCCGCCGCGACCCGCCACCCCGGTGCGGGTCGCGGCCGTGGCGGGCCGTCGCGTTGCCGCGCGCCGGCCCTCGGTCGCGGCGGCCGCGCGTGCGGCCGTGGTGCGTCCTCGCTCGTCATCGACCGCCCGTGCGGCCGCCGTCCGGCCTCGCCCGTCCCCGGCCGAGCGCGCACCCACGGCGGCGCGCCGCTTCGGCGTGGCCGCGGCCGCGGCCGAGCCGGCCGGGAGCGGGCTCGCCGCCCGCTCGCGCGCCGCGGCGCCGGCCGGGCCGACGGCGCGGGCGATCGCCGGGTTGCCCGGTGGCAGGGGCGGCCCGGCGCCACCGACCGTCGCCACGCCGCCCGCGGCGACCGCGGCCGTCGCCGCCACCGCGGCGGCCTTCGACGTCGTCACCGCCTCCACGAGCGCCTGCGCGCGCAGCAGCCGGTCCCCCGCCCCGGTGACCGCCGCCTCGTACACGCGGGTCAACAGGCGCGCCGGGGCGTCGGCCGCGCCCGGTGACGCGAGCACGGGCGCCGCCAGCAGGCCGGCCGGCACGAGGGCCCCGAGCGCGGGCTGCGCCTCGTAGAGCCCGCGCAACGACGCGCGGCAGCCGGCGCAGTGGCGCAGGTGCGGGCGCAACGCGACGTAGTCCTCCGGCGTCGCCTCACCGTCGGCCACGAGCGACAGCACCGGCGCGTAGGAGGCACACGCCGCGCCCGACTCGATGTCGGCGAACGCGCGCAGGAAGCGCCGGCGCCCCTCGGTCAACGCCCGGTTGACCTTCGTGTAGCTCCATCCGGTGCGGGCCTCGATGTCGGCGTAGGAGGCCCCGCCCGCCTTGAGCAGGATCGCGGTCGACTCGTCCGCCTTGCAGCCCTGCAGCGCCTCCGCCGCGTGCGCGACCCGTTCCATCGCCACCGCGCGCTCCGCGCCGTCGCCCGCCTCGGCGTCGGTGCGGGCGTCCCACACGGCCGGGTCGGTGGCCACGAGGCGCTGGCGCGCGTCGCGCAGCCGGATGGCCTCGTGCTTGCAGACCGTGCGCAGCCACTCCCCCGCCGTCCCGGGCCGCACCTCGTCGAAGCGCCGCAGGAAGAGCTCGAGCGTCCGCTGGTAGGCGTCCTGCGCGTCGTCGGCGCACAGGCTGTGCGTGCGCGCGATCCGCAGCAGCGAGGCGGCGTGCACGGAGATGGTGGCGAGGAGCTCGTCGTCGGGGCGCGCCATGTCCAGGTGACGGCACGGGGCCCGCGCGCAGTCCCCCACCGCCCGCGAGGCTGGCGCGTTGGCGCTAGGTGAGGTCGACGACGAGCCGGATGGTCGATCCGGAGTCGTGGCGGACCTCCATCCGCCCGAGCCGGCTGAAGAGGGCGAGCATCGCCCGGTTGCCGGCCAGCAGGGAGGCGGAGAACTCCGTCACCCCGACGGCGACGGCGCGGTCGGCGAGACGCTGCAGCAGCAGCCAGCCGAGGCCCTGCCCCTGCCACGCGTCGGCGAGCGCGACCGCGGCCTCGGCGCTCGACGCCCCCGGCCGATCGCGGATGAAGCGCGCGATCCCGACCCCGGCGCCCGTCGCCGGGTCGATCGCCCCGATCGCCTCGTGGCGGTCGTGGTCGACGTCGGTGAAGTACTCGAGCTCCGTCGGGCTGAGGCGCTTCTTCGGCGCCATGAAGCGGCCGTAGCGCGACGCGGCCCCGAAGTCGTGCTCGAAGGCGTCGAGCAGCAGCGCCCGGTCCGCCGGTTCCACGGCGCGGAGGATGACCTCGGCGCCGGTCGGCAGCACCGCCCGCTCACCGCGCGCGATGCCGGTCACCGCCGTGGGTGCCGCGGCGGCCGCCGCGCCACGCACGTAGGCCGCGAGGCGCTCGCGCGCCTCCTCCTCCGTGTCGTGGATCGACACCGGGGCGTCCGCGCCCTCCAGCACGACGCGCCACGCGCCGTTGGGCGCCTGCTCGACGGCGAAGCGCATCGGTGGGAGGGTACGCGCCATGGCCGCCTCGCCGCCGCCGGACAGCCCCGTCCGCTACCTCCCCACCGATACCCGCGAGACGCCCCGGGCCGGCGTCGGGCTCTGCCTCTCCGGCGGGGGCTACCGGGCGATGCTCTTCCACCTCGGCAGCCTGTGGCGGCTCAACGAGCTCGGCATGCTCCCGCGGCTGGACCGCGTCTGCAGCGTCTCCGGCGGCTCGATCGTCGCCGCGGCGCTCGGGCTCGCCTGGGAGCGGCTGGAGTTCGGGGCCGACGGCGTGGGCCGGGCGTTCGAGGCGGAGGTCGCGACCCCGGTGCTCGAGCTCGCCGGCCACACGCTCGACGTCTGGGCCGTCCTGCAGGGCGCGGCGTTCCCCGGCCGCATCGGCGCCCGCCTGTCGGGCTTCTACGCCCGCCACCTGCTCGGGACGGCAACGCTCCAGGACCTCCCCGACAGCCCGCGCTTCATCCTGTGCGCGACGAACCTCGCCTCGGGGGAGCTGCTGCGTCTCTCCAAGCGCGAGGTCGCCGACTGGCGCGTGGGGACGGTGCCGTCCCCCGAGATCGCGCTCGCGGACGCCGTCGCGTGCTCGTCGGCGTTCCCGCCCGTGTTGAGCCCGTTCGAGCTGGACCTGCGCGGCGCAGGCTGGGTGACCGAGGCCGGCAACGACCTCACCGACCCGACCTACCGCATGCGCCTGCGGGTCACCGACGGGGGCGTCTACGACAACCTCGGCCTCGAGACGGCGTGGAAGTCGTGCGCGACGGTGCTCGTCTCCGACGCCGGCGGGTCGTTCGTCGACGAACCGGAGCCCGACGACGACTGGGGGCGCCAGACGCTGCGGGTGCTGAAGGTCATCGACAACCAGGTCCGCCGGCTGCGCAAGGACCAGGCGATCGGCGGCCTCGCCGCGGGAGCGCGCGCCGGCGCCTACTGGGGGATCCGCTCCACCCTCAGCCACTTCGGGTTGGCGGACCCGATGCCCTGCCGGGAGTGGCGCACACGCGAGCTGGCCGCGACGTCGACGCGCCTCGGCGAGCTCGACCTGGACCGCCGGCGGCGCCTGGTCAACTGGGGCTACGCCACCGCCGACGCCGGCATGCGCGCCCACGTGACGCCGCAGGCGCCGCCGCCGGGAGGGTTCCCCTTCCCGGGCAGCGGCGTGTGACGCCTAGGGGCGCGAGCCGCCCCGGCCGTGGCCGCCGCCGAACGGGCCGTGACCGCCGTGGCGCCCCCGGCCCTCCAAGGCGGGACGCTTGCCGTCGACGAGGTCGGAGATGCGGTCGCCGAGCTTCGCGCCGATGCGGTCGGCGCGCTTGTGGGGGAGCTTGCCGGCCTTGACCGCCTCGGCCAGCTCGGCCTTGGCGAAGGCGACGAGCGCGGACTTCAGGCCGGCGACGTCCTTGCCCTGCGCCGTCGCGACGTCGGCGAGGGACTTGCCGCCGCGCAGCTGCTTGCGGAGCGCGTCGCTCGTGAGGCCGAGGTGGTCGGCGGCGGTGTCGAGGCCCTGCTTGAAGAGGCCACCGGGACCGCCGGCGAAGCCGCCGTGGCGGAACGCGCCGAAGCCGGGACCGCCGAAGCCGCCGCCGGGGCCACCGACGCCCGGAACGGGGATCCCCTTGTCGGCCAGGCGCCGCTTGAGGCGGTCGGCCTGCTCCTGGGTGAGCCTGCCGTCCTTGACCGCCTGGGCCAGCCGCGCCCCGTAGGCGCGCTCCAGCGCGCCCTCGAGCTTGTCCGGGCTGACGTCGAGCGCCTTCGCGGCGTCGTCGAGGAAGGCCTGGCGCTCCTTGGCGCCGTCGCCGCCGCCGGCCGCGACCGCGATCCCGCCGCCGCCCGCCACGAGGGCGAGCCCGGCGACGCCGACGGCCAGCTTGCGCTTGATGGTGAGGTTCATGCTCCGCACTGCATCAGGTCAACCTGTGCCGGCCCTGAAGCTCGGGCGACGAACGTCCGTCAGCGGCCGAGGGCGCCCTTGGTGAGGAACCCGCCGACGGCGGTGAGGACCAGCAGCAGGAAGACGATGCCCCAGGAGAAGGACGTGATCAGCGCGAGCACGGCGGTCACGACCGTGGCGAGCGCGAGCCCGCCGGTGGCCATCGTCAGCTTGTAGGCGCGCGCCTCGCGCTGGCGGCGGGTCGGGCGGTTTCCGGAGCGGCGGGCAGGTGAGCTCATCCCCCCAGACGGTACCCCTCGTGCACGCTGACCGCCAGCGTGCTTGATGTGCGCGGCATCCGGGCACCCCCGGACCGTCAGCGTCAGGTAGCGAAAGGGAACGAGATGGCCTACAAGACCCCCGCGGAGATCACGGAGGCCGCGTCCGCGGCCGGAGTGACCAAGGGCAACATGAGCATCGGCGGCATGCTCGTCGGCGGCTTCCTCGCCGGCGCGTACATCGCGTTCGCGAGTCTGGTCGCGATCGCCGTGTCCTCAGGCCTTGACCCGAAGACCTGGGGCACCCTGCCGACGCTGTTCACCGGGTTCGCGTTCGTCCTCGGCCTGGTGCTCGTCGTCGTCGCCGGCGCCGAGCTGCTGACGGGCAACATGATGCTGCTCCCGCTCGCCGCCCTGCGCGGGAAGCTCGGCGGCGGCAGGATCGCCGTCAACTTCGCCGTCGTCACGGTCGGCAACGCCCTCGGCTCGCTGTTCGTCGCCTACTTCCTCGCCGTCAAGAGCGGCGTGCTCACCGCCGACCTCGACCTCGCGCGCCTGACCGCCATCACGACGGCGAAGGGCCTCGACGAGACGACGTGGCAGATCTTCCTGCGTGCCGTCGGCTGCAACTGGCTCGTCTGCCTCGCAGTCTGGATGGCGCTCGGCGCCGACGACATCGGCGGCAAGATCCTCGCCATCTTCTTCCCGATCATGGCCTTCGTCGCGATGGGCTTCGACCACGTCGTGGCGAACATGTTCTTCCTCCCGGCTGGCGTGTTCGCCGGCGTCCCCGACCTGGGTTGGGACGACGTGCTCCACAACCTCGCCTTCGCGTTCCTCGGCAACCTCGTCGGCGCCGCCGTGTTCGTCTCCGGCGCCTACTACTACCTCTACGGGCGCAAGCTGCCCGAGACCCCCTAGCCCGGGGGTCAGTCCAGGATCGTCTCGAGGCGCAGCTCGAGCGCCTCGGCGACGCCCTCGCGCAGGGACGAGCCCTCCGCGAAGCGCACGACCAGCTCCGAGAGGAAGCCCTCGACGATCAGCTTGCGCGCGTCGTCGTCGGCCAGGCCGCGCGAGCGCAGGTAGAACAGCTGCTCCGCGTCGATCTGGGCGACGGCGGCGGCGTGCGTGCAGCGCACGTCGTTGGCGAGGATCTCGAGACCGGGGATCGCGTCGGCGTGGGCCTTCTTGGTCAGCAGGAGGTTGCGGCAGTCCTGGAAGCCGTCGGTCTGCTGGGCGCCGGGGTCGACCTTGATCATCCCGCGCCAGACGGAGGAGGAGCGGTCCTGCAGGATGCCCCGGAACGCGAGGTTGGAGACGCAGTTCTCGGCCGCGTGCTCCTGGTAGGTGTCGTAGTCGACGTGCTGGCGCTTGTGGGGCGCGTAGGCGCCGGTGACGCGCGCCTCCGCTCCGGGGCCGGCGAGCGTCGTGACCATGCGGACACGGCCCGTCTTGCCGCCGAACCCGAGCGCGGCCCACTCGAGGCGGCCGTCGCGGGCGACGGTGGCGCGCTGGTTGCCGAAGACGAGGGAGGACTCGTTGAGGTCCTGGGCGTTGAGGTAGCGCAGCGTCGCGTTCTGTCCCACGACGATCTCGACGACGCCGTTGAACAGCGTCTCGGCGTCCGCGTCGGCGGACAGGTGCTGCTCCCAGACCTCGGCCTCGGCGCCGTCCTCGAGGACGATCAGCGTGCGCCGGTGCAGCGCGTTGCCGGTCGAGGCCGAGACGGTCGTCAGCAGGATCGGGAGGTCGACCTTGACCCCGCGCGGGACCCAGACGAACGCGCCGCCGGTCCAGGCCTGCTCGTTGGTGGCCACGAACAGGTCGGAGGTGTCGTCGAGCGCCACGACGGTGCCCAGGTAGGGCTCCACGAGCTCGGGGTGCTCGGTGACGGCGACGTCGAGCGGCAGGACGACGGGACCGTCCTCGACCGCGACGCCTTCGCCGGTGGCGCCGTCGACCTGCAGGAGCTCCGTCGCGCCCTCGGGGGGCGAGAGCACGTGCGCGGGCGTGACGGAGGGCAGCGGACCGCCCACGCCGGGCGGGAACTGGTCGAAGCCGAAGTCCTTCTTGAGCTCCGTGAACTCCCAGCCCTTGTGCCCCTTGAACGCGGGCACGTCGAGCCCGGCCGCCATCGAGGCGGCCCGGGAGCGGCGCTCCGCGATCCAGGCCGGCTCCTGCACGGCGGTGACCGAGCTAGCCAATGGAGCCCTCCATCTGCAGCTCGATCAGCCGGTTCATCTCGACGGCGTACTCCATCGGGAGCTCCTTGACGATCGGCTCGATGAAGCCGTTGACGATCATCTTGGCCGCGTCCTCCTCCGAGATGCCGTGCGACTGCAGGTAGAAGACCTGCTCGTCGCCGACCTTGGAGACCGTCGCCTCGTGGGCGACCTGGACGTCGTCCTCGGAGATGCGGATCGTCGGGTAGGTGTCCGAGCGCGACTCCTCGTCGAGCAGCAGCGCGTCGCAGACGACCGTGGACTTGGACCCGTGGGCGCCCTTGGCGACCTCGAGCAGCCCGCGGTAGGACGAGCGCCCGCCGTTCTTGGAGATCGACTTGGCGAAGATGTTCGACGTCGTGTTCGGCGCGGCGTGGACGATCTTCGCGCCCGCGTCCTGATGCTGCCCCTCGCCGGCGAAGGCGATGGAGAGGACCTCGCCGTGGGCGCGCTCGCCCGTGAGGTAGACGGACGGGTACTTCATGGTCAGCTTCGAGCCGAGGTTGCAGTCGACCCACTCGACCGTCGCGTCGCGCTCGGCGACGGCGCGCTTGGTGACGAGGTTGAAGACGTTCTGGGACCAGTTCTGCACGGTCGTGTAGCGGATGCGGGCACCCGGCTTGGCGATCAGCTCGACGACGGCGGAGTGGAGCGAGTCGGTCGTCCAGACCGGCGCCGTGCAGCCCTCGACGTAGTGCACGTAGGAGCCCTCGTCGGCGATGATCAGCGTGCGCTCGAACTGGCCCATGTTCTCGGTGTTGATGCGGAAGTAGGCCTGCAGCGGCATCTCGACGTGCACGCCCGGCGGGACGTAGACGAACGAGCCGCCCGACCAGACCGCGGAGTTCAGCGCCGCGAGCTTGTTGTCGTTGGACGGGATGATCGAGGCGAAGTACTCCTTGACGAGCTCCTCGTGCTCACGCAGGCCGGAGTCCATGTCCATGAACACGACGCCCTGCTTCTCGAGGTCCTCGCGCACCTGGTGGTAGACGACCTCGGACTCGTACTGCGCGCCCACGCCGGAGAGGAACTTGCGCTCGGCCTCGGGGATGCCGAGCTTCTCGAAGGTGTTCTTGATGTCCTCGGGGACGTCGTCCCACGTCTTGGACGCCTTCTCGGAGGCGCGGACGAAGTAGTGGATGTTGTCGTAGTCGACCTCGGCCAGCATCGGCGAGCCCCAGGTGGGCTGCGGCTTGGCGAGGAACTGCTCGTACGCCTTGAGGCGGAAGTCGAGCATCCACTGCGGCTCCTGCTTGTGCGCGGAGAGGTGGCGGACGGTGTCCTCCGTCAGCCCCTTCGGCGCCTTGTACAGGTAGTTCTCCGCGTCGGAGAAGCCGTACTTCTCCTTGTAGTCGGCGTTGATGCCCTTGAGGGAATCCTGCTCTGCGATGACTTCGGGAGTGGCCATGTGGTCAATCCACCTCGACTCGGATCATGTCGCCCTCCACGGTGACCTCGAAGGTCTCCACGGGGACGTAGGCGGGCAGGTTCAGGGGACGGCCGGTGCGGAGGTCGAACTTCGACCCGTGCCGGGGGCACTCGACGGTGCATGTCGCGGCATCCACCGGCCCGTCGAACAGCAGCCCGTTGTCGTGAGAGCAGCGGTCTTCGAGCGCGAAGACCTCCCCGTTCACGTTGACGACGCCGATCTCGAAGTCCTCGAGCTCGACGACGCGATGCGTGCCGGGGGGAAGCTCGGAGAGCGGGCAGATGTCGACAAGGGGGCTCACGTGCGGTCTGTTGCGAAACTCCTACCTGCGAGGTCGGAGTTACCTGTGGAAGTGTAGCGGCGCATGCCGCCCTCCATCACCCTGCGACGCGCCCTGACGGGTGCCCTCGCCATCGCCGTCGTCCCCGCCATGCCCCATCCGGCGCAGGCGGCCTCCAAGGCGCCGAAGGACGTCACCGTCATGACGCGCAACATCTACCTCGGCGGCGACATCTTCCGTCCCGTGCAGGCCACGATGGGCAAGTCGGGCTTCGACGCCCTCGACGCCTTCGGCCAGGCCAACTTCCTGACCTACAACGTGGTCAAGGCGACCGACTTCCCGGCGCGGGCCAAGCTGCTCGCGGCCGAGTTCAAGCACCGCAAGCCCGACCTCGTCGGCCTGCAGGAGGTCGCCACCTGGCGCACGCGGCCCTACACCCTCGACAAGCTCGGCACGCCGGGAGCCACCGACGTCCAGTACGACTTCCTCAAGACCCTCCTCGCCGAGGCCAAGAAGGCCGGCGTCCCCTACGAGGTCGTGCGCCAGCAGGAGGAGGCCGACGTCGAGGCCCCCGCCTTCCCGAACTCGAACTCGACCGCGACGCAGGACGGCGGCTTCAACGCCCGCCTGACCATGCACGACGTGATCCTGCGCCGCAAGGCCAGCAAGGTGAAGGTCTCCAAGGCCCGGTCCAAGCAGTACGAGACCAACTACGCCGTCAGCCTGTCGGGCATCGAGTTCAAGTTCACCCGCGGCTACCTGTGGGCGGACGCCTCGCTGGGCAAGAAGCGCTTCCGCTTCGTCAACACGCACCTGGAGTCCGCGCGCTCGGACACGGCGCTGGCGCAGGCCCGCGAGCTCCTCAAGGGCCCGATCAAGGGCGCGGGCAAGAAGCCCGTCGTGATGACCTGCGACTGCAACTCCGACCCGCTGGACTCGTCGGTGAAGCCGGGCGACATCCCGCACTACTCCGCCTACCGCGTGCTCGTGGACCGCCTCACGGACGAGTGGCTGAAGGTCAAGAGCGCCCGCCGCGGCTACTCCTCCGGGCTGTCGGAGACCGTCAACGACGACTCACTGGAGACGATCGACCACCGCATCGACCTCGTGCTCGGCAAGGGCGTCAAGGCCATCAAGGGCTGGCGGACCGGGGACAAGGCCCGGACGCCGCAGGGCCTGTGGGCCTCCGACCACATGGGCATCGTCGTGAAGGTGCGCCCCTAGCGGGCCGGCTTGAACCGGGTCCCGATCGTGATCAGCAGGTGCGCGACGCCGAGCACGATGAAGACGGCGGTCGGGGCCCCCTCGCCGGAGAAGCCGAAGATGAAGGGCGTCGCGATCAGCACGACGGCGAGCACGTAGTCGAGGATCACGTGGAGGTCGATCTTGATCGCGTTGGTGAGGCTGGTCGGCCCCTCCGTGGAGGCGGCGATGCCGATCACGAGCACGCCCAGGACGACCGACACGGCGACCGCCGCGTTGGCGCCGTAGTCGAACAGGAACGGCGCCGCGATCAGCAGCACGCCCGCCACGTACTCGACGAGGCCGTGGACGAAGCGGGGGATGACGCCATCGCGAAGCATGTCTGTGGGCGTACCCCCGAGCCCGCACGTCGAGTCCCACCGCTTCGAGGGCGCGCAGGGCGCCGGCCGTGAACGCCCTAGAGCGTGTCGCGCGCAGGGGCGGCGGCGCCCCGCTCGGCGGCGCTCGGCGAGGCGTCGTCCCACGACGCGGCCGAGCCGAGGCCGGCGCTCTTGAGCACCTTGAGGCTCAGGAGCGCGCACTTCATGCGCGTGGCGGAGATGTCGATCCCCAGCAGGTCGAGGACGAAGGACTTGTCCAGGTGGACGAGCTCCTCGACCGGCATGCCGACGACCTCGTCGGAGGCCATGGAGGCGGAGGCCTGCGAGATGGCGCAGCCGTGCCCGGAGAACGCGACGGTCTCCACCTTGCCGTCACGGATCTTGAGCTGGACCTTCAGCTCGTCCCCGCAGAGCGGGTTGGTGTCCTCGAACTCGAGGTCGGCGTCCTCGATCTCGCCCCAGTTGTGGGGGCGCTTGTAGTGCTCGAGGATCTGCTCGCGGTAGAGGTCGTCCACGGCTTCGACCCTAGTCCGCGTCCAGCTCGAAGACCTCGCGCACCCGATGGAGGCCGTCCACGAGGCGGTCGACCTCGTCCGGCGTCGAGTGGATGGCGAAGGAGGCCCGGGTGGAGGCGGGTGAGCCGAGGCGGCGCATCAGCGGCTGGGCGCAGTGATGGCCGGCCCGGACGCAGACCCCGCGGGAGCCGATGATCTCGGCGACGTCATGGGGATGGACGCCCTCGATCTCGAACGAGGCGAGCGCGACGCGGTCGTCCATCCCGGCCGGGCCGTGGACCTTGATGCCGGGGACCCGAGCGAGCGCCTCGAGCGCGTAGGTCCCGATCGCGACGTCGTGCTCGCGGATGGCGTCGAGGCCGATGCCCGTGACGAAGTCGCACGCGGCGGCGAGGCCGATCGCCTCGGCGATCGAGCCGGTGCCGGCCTCGAACTTCGCCGGCGTCTCGGCGTAGGTGGAGGTCTGGTCGCCCACCTTGTTGATCATGTGCCCGCCGCCGATGAAGGGCGGCATGGCGTCGAGCAGCTCGCGCTTGCCGTGGAGGACGCCGATGCCCGTGGGGCCGTAGAGCTTGTGACCGGTCCAGGCGTAGAAGTCGGCGTCGAGGGCCTGCACGTCGACGGGGAGGTGCGGGACGGCCTGGGAGCCGTCGACCATCGTCACGGCGCCGGCGCGGTGCGCCCGGGCGACGATCTCGGCGACCGGGTTGATCGTCCCGACCACGTTGGAGGCGTGGACGACGCCGACGAGCTTCGGCCTGCGCGCGAGCAGCGTGTCGAGGTGGTCGAGGTCGAGGACGCCGTCGTCGGTGATCCGGACGTAGGCCAGCTCCGCCCCGGCGCGCTGACAGGCCAGCTGCCAGGAGACGATGTTGGAGTGGTGCTCCATCTCCGTGACGACCACGAGGTCGCCGGAGGTCAGGTTCGCCCCGCCCCACGAGTAGGCGGCGAGGTTGATCGCCTCCGTCGCGTTGCGGGTGAAGATCGTCTCCGCGGGGGTGCTGTTGACGAGCGCGGCGACGGTGTCGCGCGCCGCCTCGTAGGCGTCGGTCGCGCGGGTGGCCAGCTCGTAGACGCCACGGTGGATGGAGGCCCGGTACTCGCGGTAGTAGGCGTCCATCGCGTCGATCACGCCGACAGCGGTCTGCGCCGTCGCGGCCGAGTCCAGGTACGCGATCTTCCCGTCGGCGATGACCGGGAACTGCTCGCGCAGGTCCGTGGCGTCCAGGAGGCTCATGCCGCGGTGCCGGCCGCCTCGCGGATGCCGGCGTAGCCCTCGGCCTCGATCTCGGTGACGAGCTCGGGGCCGCCCTGCTTGACGATCCGGCCCTCGAACATGATGTGGACGTGCGTCGGCGGCACGTAGTCGAGGATCCGCTGGTAGTGCGTGATGATCAGGACGCCGAGGCCGGTCTTCTCGCGCACGGCGTTGACGCCGGCCGAGACGGTCTTGAGCGCGTCGACGTCGAGGCCGGAGTCGGTCTCGTCGAGGACGGCGAGCTTGGGCTCCTGCAGGGCGAGCTGGAGGATCTCCATGCGCTTCTTCTCGCCGCCGGAGAAGCCGTCGTTGATGTAGCGGTTGGAGAACTCGCGCGGGACCTCGGTGAGCTCCATCGCGGCCTCGACCGTCTTGCGGAACTCCTTCAGGGAGACCGACGGCTCGCCGCGGCCCTCGCGGTGGGCGTTCATGACGACGCGCAGGTACTTCGCGACGGTCACGCCCGGGACGGCGACGGGGTACTGGAAGGCCATGAACAGGCCCGCCCGCGAGCGCTCGTCGGTCTCGGCTTCGGTGATGTCCTGCCCGTCGAAGCCGATCGAGCCCTGCGTGACCTCGAGCGACGGGGCACCCATGATCGCGTTGGCCAGGGTCGACTTGCCGGAGCCGTTGGGGCCCATCAGCGCGTGCACCTCGCCGGACCCGACGGTGAGGTCGACGCCCTTGAGGATCTGCTTGTCGGCAGCGGTGACGTGGAGGTCCTTGATGATCAGGTCGGCCATGAGTGGAGTCCTAGGAGGTGGGGAGCGGAAGCGGTGCGGGCGTGACGTCCTTGAGCTGGAACGCGACGAGCTCGGCGAGCGTCGTCCGTTGCAGCGAGGCGATCACGCCGAGCTGGACCCGGGTCCAGAGCAGCTTGGTGGCACAGGTGCCGTCGGCATCGGTGTGGTGGGAGCACTGGACGCGCCCGTCGCCCTGCACGTCGTCGACGAAGCACTCCATCGGCGCGATCGCGCCCTCGAGCGCGAGCACGACGCGGTCCATCGTGATGTCCTCGGGCGGCGCCGCGAGGACGTACCCGCCGTGCGCGCCGCGGACGGAGGTCACCAGGCCGGCCTTCTTGAGCAGGGCGGCGATGCGCTCGAGGTAGGCCAGCGGCAGGTTCTCGCGCGCCGCGACCGACTTCAGCGACACGGGATGCGCCTCGGGCTGGGCCCCGAGCTGGATCAGCAGCCGGACGCCGTACTCGGCTTTGGTCGTGAAGATCACTCCCCGAAATCCTACCACCGCAGTACGGATTACCATGGCCCGGCATGTGCGGGCGCTACACGCTCACCACCAACGACCACCAGGCGCTCGCCGCCCGCTTCGGCGCCGCGATGCCCGACGGCGACGAGGGCTTCGCCCGCTTCAACGTCGCGCCGACCGAGACCGCCGTGGCGATCGTCAACGGCAAGGGCGGCGACCGCGAGGCGCATCGCGTGCGCTGGTCCTTCGTCCCGGGGTACGCGACGGACCTCAAGGGCCCGCCGATGTTCAACGCGCGCGCCGAGACGGTCGCGACGAAGGCGCCGTTCAAGGCCCGGCTCGCGTCCCCCCGGGGCCGCTGCCTCATCCTCGCCGACGGCTTCTACGAGTGGCTGCGGCCCGAGGACAGGAAGGCCCAGCGCGTCCCGTTCCGCTTCACCGTCGACGGCGGGGAGCCGTTCGCGTTCGCCGGCCTGTGGGGCTGGTCCAAGCCCGCGGGCGAGTGGCTGGCCTCGGCGACGATCATCACCACGACGCCCAACGCGCTGGTCGGCCGCCTGCACGACCGGATGCCGGTGATCCTGCCCGACGCCGGCGCCGAGGACGCGTGGCTGTCGCCCGGCCTCGCGCCGGAGGACGCGACGGAGCTCCTCGTCCCGCTCGACGCCGCGCGGATGCAGTCCGTCGCGGCGAACCCGAAGATGAACAAGAGCGGGCTCGAGGCCGAGGGCCCCGACCTGCTGCGGGCGCCGTGACGCCGGCGCGGCGGGCGGCCTGGGAGCGCACCCGCGAGCGTGCCGTGGCGCTCGCCCCGGAGCTGACGCCGCTCGGGGCCGCAACGGCGTGGGAACGCCACGCCGCGGTGCTCGACGCGGCGGCGGTGGTGCTCGACGCCGACACGGGGGACGGCCACGTCGCCGTCAGCCTCGCCGACGCGCCGATCAAGCGCGACCTGCCCGGCCGCCTCGCCCGGCTGACGCTCGCCGGGACCGTCGCCCCCGCGCTGCTGACGGCCGCCTGCGACGCGGCCCGCGCGCTCGGCGCCTCGCACGCGCTGACCGCCTGTGACGCCGCCGACGCCGCCGGGCCGGGCTGGGCCGCCGCGGGGTTCGGGCCCTACTTCAGCGACTTCGTCGGCGCGCCGTGGCGGCCGCCCGTCGCACCGGCCGGCGCACCCGCGGTCCAGCGGGCGGCGACGATCGACGATCGCGACGTCCTGCCGCTGTGGACGGCGCTGATCGAGCATCACGCGAGCGTCGAGCCCGCCCAGCTGCCCCCCGCGAGCGACCCGGCACGCTCCTGGGCGCGCCGCGCCCCCGCGGACCGCGAGGCGCTCGCCGCGGGGAGCTGCGCGCTGCTGCTCACGCGCGACGAGGCGGGCGCCGCGACGGCGATGGCGCTCTACGCCCGCGCCGGGACCGACGCGGTCTTCACGTCCGCCGACCGCGCCGAGCTGGACCTGCTCGCCGTCCTGCCAGACGGCCGCGGTGCCGGCACGGGCACCGCGCTGCTGGCCGCCGCGGCGCCCGTGCTGCGCGACTGGGACGCGACGGCCCTGCAGCTGTCGGTGATCGCCGGCAACGGCGACGCCGTCCGCTTCTACCGCCGCCACGGCCTGCGGCCGTGGCGCTCGACGCTGCTCGCCCCGCTCGGTCCCTGAGCCGGCCGCGCCCGATCATGCCGCGCGGTTCCACACCTCGATCGCGCGGCGGTCGTGGTCGGTGCTGAGCTCGCAGACGGCGGCGGTGCCGAGCTTGAGGCGGCCGCCGAGCTCGATCGGGCTGCGCAGCCAGCGCGCACCGACCGCGCGCAGGACGTGGCCGTGGGCCACGAGGGCGACGGCACCGTCCGCGCGCAGCGCCTCGACGCGCTCGAGCAGCCGGTCCACCCGCTCGGCCACCTCGTCGGGGGACTCCCCGCCGGGGCAGCCGTCCTCCCACAGGTACCAGTCGGGGCGCTCCGTGTGGATGTCGTCGGTGGTACGGCCCTCGTAGTCGCCGTAGTCCCACTCGACGAGGTCGGGCTCGGTGACGGCACCGTCCGCGATGCCGACCAGCCGCGCGGTCTCCTGCGCGCGGATGCGTGGCGAGACGAGCACGTGCGCGAAGTCCGTCGTCGGCAGGCGATCGCGGGCGCTGCGGGCCTGCACCACGCCGTCGTCGGTGAGGGGGATGTCGGTGGTGCCCGTGTGGCGGCCGCTGAGCGACCACTCGGTCTCCCCGTGACGCAGCAGGACGACGGTCATCGCAGCTTCCTCCGGTAGACGCGCATCGAGCTCCGGCGCAGGTCCCCGTGCGTCTGGGTGCGCAGGCGCGCGATGCGCTCGTGGTGATAGGGGCTCGTCAGGGACTCGTTGTGGCCGATGACGTCGCGCCTTGCGATCCCGTAGCGCGCCTGCAGCCAGCGGGTCAGCGTCAGGCTCGCCCGCAGCTGCCGCGGGGTGCCGAGCAGCGCCCCGTCGGAGAGACCGACGTGCTCGATGCCGATCGAGCGGTCGTTGAGGCCGACGGTGTGGCGGCACATGTACCGCAGCCGGACGAGCTGGTGGATCGTCCCGTCGGTGTCGACGACGAAGTGCGCGCAGGTGCCGGGCAGCTCCCCCAGCTCGGCGTCGCGGGTGTTGGCGGCGAACGTGTTGAACGCGCTCGCGAAGGTCGAGCTCGCGGTGACGTGCTCGACGATCACCTTCGGGTCCACCCGCGCGGTGCGCCGCCCGTAGTGGCGCCCGGCGTAGGCGCGCATCTGGCGGATGCGGTCGGCCCCGAACGGGATCGGGGACCACGTGATCGCCGGCTTGGGGGCGGCTGACGGGGCCGGGGCCTGGGCCTGGGCGGCCACCGCGCCCGTGGCGGTGAGCGCCGCGCGGGCATGGCGGCGGGCGGCGACACGGGTGAGCGGGCCGGCCGGCAGCTCGACGACGAACGCCGTGCCGTCGCGATCGCGCGCGTTCTGCCACCCGATCGCGGTGCCGCGGTAGGCGGGCAGCGTGCGCGTGGCCATGCCGACGCGGCGCGCGTAGTCGCGCACGAGGCCGCGGTTGCCCCGGCGCGGCAGGACGACGGCGTCCAGGTGCTGGTGGTAGTAGACGGTCACGTCCGGCTCGACCGCACGCACGAGCCGCATGAGGGCACGCGTCTCCGGCTCCGATCCCGCGGCACGGCCCGGGAAGTACGGGTCGAACGCGCGGCCGCCGCCGCGCCAGCGCGTGGGGAAGTTGCGGTTGAGGTCGACGCCGCGGGCGTTGTGGCGCGTGCCGCGGGCCTCCCCGTCGGGGTTGGCGCTCGCCACCGTCCACACCTGCGTTCCCGCGGGCGGGTCCGTCCGGCGCAGCGCGCGCACCACGGCCCGGCCGGCGCGCTCGTCGCCGTGCACGTCGCCGACCACGAGGACGGTCCGCGCCGCGGCCGGGTCGCCGGCGTGGACGGCCCTGATCGAGGTCCCGGAGACGGCGTGCCCGGCGAGGAGCGTGGTGGCGGCGGTCGTCAGCGCGGCGATCACTGGTCTAGGTTGACAGGCGATGGACTCCGCCATCGTCGTCGGCGCCGGCTCGTTCGGCGCCTCCATCGCCTGGCATCTCGCCCGTGCCGGCACCGCGGTCCTGCTCATCGACCAGTTCGAGCCGGGCGACGCGCGGGCCACCTCGGGTGGCGAGACGCGCCTGTATCGCTGTGGCCACGGGGCGGACGCGGACTACACCGCCTCGGCCCGCCGGGCGCGCGACCTGTGGCGCGAGGTCGAGGCCACGACGGGCACCGAGCTGCTCGTGGAGCGCGGCATGGTCTGGTTCGCCCACCGCGAGGACGGCTGGGAGGCCCAGTCGGAGAAGACGCTGCGCGCGCTCGACATCCCCGTCGAGCGGCTGGAGGTCGCCGAGGTCGCCAGGCGCTTCCCGAGCTTCGCGGGCGACGACCTCGCCTTCGCCCTCCATGAGCCGGAGGCCGGGGCGGTCCGCGCCGCCGATGCGGTCCGCGCGCTCGTGGCGGCGGGGCGCCAGGAGGGCGTCCGGCTCAAGCGCGGGCGCGCCCACCCCGAGGGCCGGGCCGTCGTGCTCGACGACGGCACCCGCCTGGAGGCCGGCGCGGTCATCTGGGCCTGCGGCGGCTGGCTGAAGGACCTCTTCCCCGGCCTGGTCGACCTGCGGGTCACCCGCCAGGAGCTGTTCTTCTTCGACGGCGGCCCGGCCTGGGCCGCCCCCGAGGTCCCCTGCTGGATCGACTACGACCTCGCCGCCTACGGCACGAGCGACATCGACGACCACGGCGTGAAGGCCGCGCCGGACGTCGAAGGCCCGTCGCTCGAGCCCGACGCCGACCTGCCGGCCGCGTCGGCGGCGGGGGAGGCGGAGGCGCGCGCCTACGTGGCCCGCCGCTTC
Organism: uncultured Solirubrobacteraceae bacterium; assembly: GCA_963726825.1. Classification (GTDB taxonomy): domain Bacteria; phylum Actinomycetota; class Thermoleophilia; order Solirubrobacterales; family Solirubrobacteraceae; genus DATLGB01. The sequence goes on from CAVSDT010000002.1 coordinate 2,132,299, forward strand.
CCCGCGCTGGCCGAGCAGCCGCTGCGGGGCTCGATCTGCTGCCGCTACGAGCTGACCCCGGACTCGAACTTCATCGCCGCGCCGCACCCGAGCGAGCTGGGCGTGTGGATCGCCGGCGGCGGCTCCGGCCACGGCTTCAAGCACGGGCCGGCGCTCGGCGAGCGCGTGGCCGCCGCCGTGCGCGGCGAGGGCGAGCTGCCCCAGAGCCACGGACTGCACGCCCGGGCGCCGGGGCGCTCCCTGCGCACCGCCGGCTCGGGCGCGCCCGGCGGCGCCTAGGGCGTCCCGCGCGGCGCGCCTACGGCCGGCCGGCGTGCGGGGCGTCGACCTCCGTCGTGACGAGGACGCCCTCGCCCTTGCCGACGCGGTTGTGCTCGAAGAAGTCGGGCGCGCAGGTCAGCAGGAGCGTCCTCCCGTCCTCCCCGCCCAGCTGGCAGGCGTAGATGCCGAGGCCGTCGGGGTGGCGGATCTCGTCGACGATCTCGCCGTCGGGCGACAGGCGGCAGGCGCGGAAGCCGAGCGCGTCGGCGAACCAGATGTGCCCCTCGGCGTCGAGCGTGCAGCCGTCCGGGGCGACCTTGAGCTCGGCCATCAGCGCGCCGGCGTCCGTCCCGACCTCGGGCGTGTCGGCGAACTGGGCGTGCACCCGGCGACCGCTGAGCCCCCCGTCCTCCGCGACGTCGAAGGCGGTGAAGCGGTTGCCTGCCGTCTCCCCCACGATCAGCGTCCTGCCGTCCGGGGTGATGACCGCGCCGTTGGGGAAGTAGAGGTCGGCCGCGACGACGTGGATGGTGCCGTCGGGATCGACGCGCTTGAGCGAGCCCAGGCCGGGCGTGCCCATGTTCATCAGGTCGAAGCCGAAGTCGCCGGCGTAGGCGCGGCCGTGCTCGTCCACCACGAGGTCGTTGAGGTGGCCGCCGCAGAACTCCGACAGGTCCGCGTGCTCGCCGGTGGAGCCGTCGGCGTTGCGCCGGATCAGCCGGTGGTCGGTCATCGAGACGACGAGCAGCGTCCCGTCGGGCATCCAGCCGAGGCCGGACGGCTGGCCGTCGACCTCCATGATCGTCTCGGCGCGCCCGTCGGGGTCGATCGCCTGGACCGTGCGCCGGTAGAAGTCCGACACCCACCAGCGGCCCTCGTGCCAACGTGGGCCTTCGTAGAAGTCCCCGCCGGTCTGCAACGTCTTGAATGCCCTCTCCATGCCGCCAAGCTACTCCTACCGCCGCTCCGGAGCGGACTTCCCGTGGGGCGATCCGACCCGCGCCCACGGCCTCGGCATGGAGGGCGCGTACTGGCGGCTCGTCGACCCGCGCTCGGGGCGCGTCGTCATCGCGCTGTGCGGCGCCTGCCGGCGGCCGGCCGGGCCGTGGGCGCTCGTGGCCGCCGCCGCGCACGTCCCGGGTCGCGCGCCGACCGTGGCGTGGACGCTGACCGACGGCGAGGCGGTCGGGGCCGCCGGGCCGGCCGTCAAGGCGGGCGGCGCGCTCGTCGCGGACGCCGGGCGCCTGCGCGTGCGCCTCGACGGCCTCCAGATCGAGGTCGCCATCGCGCCGGTCCACCCCTGGCCGGCGGCGCGGCCGTTCGGCGCCCTCGGCCCTGCCCACCTCGTCCCCGGCCTCGGCCAGTACTGGCACCCGCACCTGCCCGCCGGCCGTGCGACCGGCTCGGTCACGCTCGCCGGGGAGCGCGTGGTCGTCGACGGCTGGGACGCCTACGCGGAGAAGAACTGGGGTTCGCGCTTCGCCGGCGACTGGTGGTGGGGCCAGGCGGGCGGCCTGGGCGCCGACGCCGACGCCGCGGTGGCGTTCGCCGGCGGGAGGCTCCACGGGGGCGCCCCGACCGCCCTGGTCGTCGCCCTGCCCGACGGCGTGGGCCCGCTGGCCCCCGGCGGCATCCTGCGCTTCGGCCCGCCGCTGGCGACCATGCGCACCGCGGTCGCCCCTGGGCGCTGGCGCGTCCAGGCCCGCGGGCCGGTGCACGCCGTCACGGTCGAGGCGGAGGCCGATCCCGCCACGGCGGTCGTCCTCCCGGTCCCGGTGCCGGGCGCCCGCGACGTGGACCTGCGCTCGCGCCAGCACCTCGCCGGGCACCTCCGGGTCGAGGTCCGCCGCGGCCGGCGGATCCTGCTTCGTGCGGAGACCGACCGGGCCGGGCTGGAGCTCGGCACCGCCTAGGTCTCGGCGCGGCGGATCGCCACGCCGAGCGGCTCGGCGCCGATCAGGCGCTCGAACGTGCCCACCAGCGCCCACAGCCCACGCATGCGGAACGTGGCCCGCCGACCGATCGGGACCACCCGCGCCTCCGACACGAGCTCGGAGCCGCCCCCGTCCCTCGGGCGGGTCCAGTGGGCCAGGAGGACCTTCACGGTGTCCGCCTCGTCCCACGCCTCGTAGGCCTCCGGCCCGTCGATGCGCGGGTAGTCGCGGGCCAGCGTCCAGATCTGGCCGCACAGGCCCGAGATCGACCACGTGGGGCCGGTCTCGAGCTCCGTGAAGGGGTAGCGGGCGAAGAGCTCGGAGAACGTCAGGCTGCCGGGCGTGCCCGGGATGCGCCAGCGCACGAGGCGCCCCAGGGTGCGGGTGTCGTCGAGGCGGACGGAGCTCGCCGCGTCCCACAGGGTGGCCGCGTCGGCCGACGACGGTCGCACGTGGCGGCTGCGGATCTGGGGGTCGGGCGCCCAGCGCTCGATCGCGTCCTCCACGGGCATCTGACCGTGCGCTACCCAGCCGGGACGGATAGCTTGCCTTCCATGGCCCGACTGATCCAGCACAAGGCCGAGGCGCGGCACTTCTACCGCTTCGTGTCGCCGCTCTATGACCGGTGGGTCAACCCGCTGTTCTGGACGGCGGACATGCGCACGCGCGCGCTGGAGGTCGCCCGGCTGGACCGCCGTGACCTCGACGTCGTCGACGTCGGCGCCGGAACGGGCTTCTCCACGGAGGGGATCGTCGCCCACGTCGATCCCGCGCACGTGACGATGCTCGACCAGAGCCCCGACCAGCTGAGCCGGGCGCGGCGCAAGCCCGCGCTGCAGGGGGCGACGATCGTGGAGGGCGACGCCGAGGCGCTGCCGTTCGAGACCGACCGCTTCGACCGCTACGTGTCCTGCGGCTCGATCGAGTACTGGCCCGACCCGGCCGCCGCCTTCGCCGAGGCCTACCGGGTCCTCAAGCCGGGCGGGATCGCCTGCATGGTCGGCCCGCTGCCGCCGGAGAAGCGGCTCGCGCGCTGGTTCGCCGACACGTGGATGCTGTTCCCGCCGGAGGCCGACTACCGGCGGTGGATGGACGAGGCGGGCTTCGCCGACGTCGAGGCGGTCTTCGTCGCCCCCGAGTGGACGACGCAGACCTACGGCATCGCGATCGCCGGTCGCAAGCCGGCCGCCGGCCCCTCCCCCGCCGCCGGGGCGGTCGCGCGCGAGTCCGTGACCGAGCCGATGACCGCCCGCCGCTGGGCCCGCTGGGCCGCCGGGTCGGCCGCCGGCGCGGTCTTCATCCCGATCGGTGCCGTCTCCAGCCTCGTCCAGCGCCGCAGGGCGCGTGGCTGAGGCGACCGCCGGCGCCCGCTCCGCCGCCCGTGCGCGGCCGGCCGGCGGCGCGCTCGGGACCCTCTGGCGCTTCGGGCGCCCCCACACCCTGATCGGGACGACGCTCAGCGTCCTCGGGATCTTCGTGATCGCCGCCGACGACCTCGGCGGCATCCCGGCCGGCCGGGCGGTGCTCCACGTGCTGCTCACCCTCGTGGCCGGCCTGGCGGTCAACGTCTTCATCACGGGGATCAACGAGCTCACCGACGTCGAGATCGACCGCATCAACAAGCCGTGGCTGCCGCTGGCCTCGGGGGAGCTGTCCGTCCCGGCGGCGCGCCGGATCGTGCTCGCCGCGGCCGTCATCCCGCTGGTCCTCGCGGTCACGCAGGGGTGGATCGAGACCGTCGCCGTCGCCGCCGCGCTGGCGATCGGCTGGGCCTACTCGTGCGAGCCGCTGCGCCTCAAGCGCTTCCCCGTCGCGGCCTCCGCGAGCATCTCCGTCGTGCGGTCCTTCGTCGTCAACCTCGGCGTCGCGCTGCACTTCACCACGGCGTTCGGGGCCGGGGAGCGCCTGCCGGAGGCGGTGTGGGCGCTCACGGTCTTCGTGATCCCCTTCTCGTTCGCCATCGCGGTGCTCAAGGACGTGCCGGACATGGCCGGCGACTCCGCCTTCGACGTGCGCACCTTCACCGTCCGGCTGGGCCAGCGCACGGCGTTCGGGATGGGCCTCGCGGCGCTGACGCTCGCCTACGCCGGCATGGCGCTGCTCGGCCCGCTGCTCGTCGAGAGCGCCCAGCCGGTCGTCCTCGCCGTCACCCAGGTCGGGGCGCTCGCGGTCGTGTGGGCGCTCGCCGGGCGGGTGGACGTCACCGACCAGGCCGCCTTCACGCGGTTCTACATGCGCGTGTGGGGCCTGTTCTTCCTCGAGTACCTGTTCGTGCCCGTGGCCGTGCTGGCTCAGTAGGGCAGCTCGAGCCCGCGTGCCGGCTTGAAGGTGCGCTTCTCGGGATAGACGCAGACGTCGCCGGGGATGAGGTCGCCCATCGTGATCAGGTCCATGCCGTCCGGGCCGACCTCGATGCGATGCCCGACCCCGGTGTTCTCCCGCCGCAGCCAGAAGGACCCGGGCCGCAGCTCGAACGCCTCGTCGCCCAGGCGCGCGATCCCGCTTCCGCCGCGCACGTACCAGCACTCCTCGCGGGCGGAGTGGAAGTGCAGGTCGGTGGTGTGGGTGCCGGGCGGCATCGCGTCGTGGGCGAGCACGAGCGTGTCGCAGCCCAGCGAGCGGGCGTCGCGGGTGGCGTAGGCGATCACGCCGTCGCGGCCCTCGCGGAGCGGCAGGTCGGCGAGGTTGCGGATCGTCGGCGGGCGCTCGGCGGTCGGCTCGGGCAGCTCGAGCGGGCCGAGCTCGGCGTCGGCCTTGAAGGGCGGTGGCGAGTCGGCGGGCGACCAGCGCGGGCCGAGCCAGAACTGCTTCGTGCGCGGCAGGAAGGTGATGTGGGTGCGCGAGCCCTCCGCGACGATCAGGACGGTCAGCCCGGCGTCGCCGGCGATCAGCGTGTGCGCGTCCCCGTTGGCCTCATGCCACAGGACGTCGTCGACGCCGATCGCATAGGTGCGCACGTCCCTGGAGCCCGACGTGAGGTAGCAGCGGCCGCTGCCGGCGAGCACGAGGAACAGCTCGTCCTCGTCGGCGTGGGCGTGCGGCAGGTTGGCCCGCCTGCCGGGGGCGATCTCCATCAGGGCGACGCCGAGGCGCTTGGCGCCGGCGGCGACGCCGAGCCGCCTGCGGCTGGAGGCGACCTCCCCCACCGCGAGCGGCTGCGCGGGGACGTCGTCGATGTGGATCGGTTCACCGTCGGCCATCGCCGGAGCATGGCACCGACGTCTACCGTCGTGGGGCATGGACGGGCTCCTGGTGATCGGCCTGCAGCACGGTGCGGGTGAGGGCAGCGTCGCGGCGGCGGTGGCCGCCGTGCTGCGCCGCGAGGGCGTGACGGCCGGGGCGCACCGGGTGCTGGCCTTCGGGGACGGGAGCGCCGACGCCCTCGAGGCCTTCGACGAGGTCGGCTCCCCCGCCGTCGCCGCCGCCCAGGCGGGCCGGGCGATCGACCCCGGCACGCTCGTCTCGCGGCTGCGCGCACACGGTCGCGACGGCGCGGTGATCGCCGCCGTCCCCGGCGGGCTGCTCGCCCCGCTGACGCCCCGGGCGACGGTGCGCGACCTCGCCGTCGAGCTCGAGCTGGCCGTCGTGCTGACGGTCCGGATCGGGCCGGACGCGGCGAACGTGCTGCGACTCTCGACGCTCGCCGCACGGGCCGTGCGCCTGCGCGTGGCGGCGATCGTGCTGACGGGCTGGCCGGAGGAGCCCGACGCGGTGCAGCGCGCGGAGCGGAAGCTGATCGGCCAGGGCTCGGGCACCGGCGTGCTGACGCTGCCCGACTCGCCCGGCGCTCGTGCCGAGGAGGTCCGCGGCTGGCCCGTCGCGGACTGGATCGCGCTCCGGCCCGAGCCGGCGCCCGCCCCGGCGCCCGCGCCTCGCGCCGCCGCGCCCCGTCGCGCCGCCGCTGCGCCGTCCCCCCAGACCCCCGACCCGCGTCCGGTCGCCGCCGCGCCGTCCGTCGCGCTCGATCCCTACGAGGCGTGGGAGGCCGCAGCCCCGACGGGCGACCCGCGCACCACGCCGCGGCCGCGGATGATGGACGAGCTGCAGGCGATCATCGCCGTCGAGGGCCCGATCGTCACCCAGCGCGCCTTCGCGCTCTACAACCGCGCGTCCGGCGGCAAGAAGCTCACCACCGCTGCCCGCACGCCGCTGTCGAGCGCCGCGCACTGGCTGGCCCGCGAGTCGCGCATCGTGCTCGAGGGCGACGTCATGCGTCTCCCCGACCACCCACCCGTCCGCATCCGCGAGCTCGGGCCACGCATCCTGGAGGAGGTTCCCTTGACGGAGATCGCCGCGCTGATGGAGCGCCTGCCGCGCACGGACGAGGCCGGCCGCAAGCGCGGCATCCTCGACGCCTACGGCCTCACCCGCCTCACGGCGCGCGCCGACGAGTACCTCGGCCGCGCCGCGGAGCTCGTCGGATGAGCCTCACGATCGGCGGCGGACCCCTGTCCGTCAAGCCCGTCCCGGAGGCGGTCAACTACACGCTCGACGGGCCCGGGCACCGGCTCTTCATGCAGCCCTTCGGCCGCCGGGTGCGGGCGCAGGTCGGCGGCGAGACGGTGCTCGACACGGTCGACGGCGTGCTCGTGCACGAGTCCAACCTGCTTCCGGTCCTCTACGTGCCGCGGGCGGCGGTGACCGCCGAGCTGGTCGCGACCGACCACGTCACCCACTGCCCGTTCAAGGGCGACGCGTCCTACTGGACCCTCCGGGCCGGCGGCAGGACGGTCGAGAACGCGGTCTGGCACTACCCCGCGCCGCTCGCCGCCGCGGCGTGGCTCGACGGGCTCGTCGCGCCCTACTTCGACCGCATGGACGCCTGGTGGGACGAGGACGAGCCGATCCGCGGCCACGTCCGCGACCCCTACCACCGGGTCGACTGCCGCCGCTCGTCCCGGTCGGTGCGCGTCACCGTCGACGGCACGGAGGTCGCGTCGAGCACCCGCGCCGTCCTGGTGTCCGAGACGGGCCTGCGCCCGCGCTGGTACCTCCCGCGCGCCGACGTCGCCGCCGCGCTCGAGCCGACCGAGACGACCACGCACTGCCCCTACAAGGGCGATGCGACCTCCTGGTCCGTCGACGCCGCGCCCGACCTGGCCTGGAGCTACGAGGCGCCCTTCGACGGCTGCCAGGCGCTCACCGGGCTCGTCTCCTTCGGCGGGGAGGGCGTGGCCGTCGACGCCGGCTGAGCCGGCTGGACGGTTGTGCGGCTACGCCTCGCCGGCGTCCGTGCCGATACGACGGTCATGAACGCCGAACGCGCCGACAGCTACGGACGGGTGATGCGCACGCTGGCCGCCGTCGGGCCCGCGAAGCTGCACCCGGCGGAGATCGAGCGGGTGCGCGAGGCGGCCGACGCGCTGGTGTTCGCGAGCGCCGGCGACGCCGCGGCCACCGCCGCCCTCCTCGACGTCGTCGCGCTCACCAACGCGCTCCGGGACGCGGACCGCTGGTCGGAGGAGGCCGCCGAGGCGCTCCTCGCCGACATCGCCGCCTGCGGGCCGTCCGCCGTCGCGGTCGCGCGCCGCGCCGTCGCCTACGCGTAGGCCGGGCGCAGCAGCCCGCGGTAGACCGCCGCGGTCTCGGCGGCGATCGCGGCCCAGTCGAAGCGCTGGACGTGCGCGGACGCCTCACTGACGAGGCGCTCGCGCAGCTGCCCGTCGGTGAGCAGCCGCTCCATCGTGCGCCCGAGCGAGCGGGCGTCGCCACCGCGGAAGCGCAGTCCGACGTCGGCGTGCGGGACGACCTCCCGCAGCCCGCCGGTGTCGGCGACCAGGCACGGCGTTCCCGAGGCCATCGCCTCCAGCGCGACGATCCCGAACGGCTCGTACAGGCTGGGGATCACGCACAGGTCGGAGATGCGGTAGAGCGAGTGGAGCACGTCGTCGCCGATCCAGCCCATGAACGTGCCGTGGGCGTCGAGGCCGAGCCGGGTCGCCTGGCGCTTGAGCTCCGCCTCGTGGGTGCCGGAGCCGGCGACGAGGAAGCGCACGTCCCCGACGTGGTCGATGACGTCCGGCAGCGCGTCGAGCGCGACCTGGAAGCCCTTCTCGTGCACGAGCCGGCCGATCAGCAGGACGAGCTGCTCGTGCGGACGGGCGAAGCGGCCGCGCAGCCCGTCGAGGTCGTCGACCGCCGTGAGGTCGTCCGGGTCGATCCCGTTGGGGATGACGGCGATGCGGTCCTCCGCGATGCCGAACACGTCGGCGACGTGGCCGCGCATGTACTCCGAGCAGCAGATGACGCCGTCGGCGCGCTTGGCCATGCGCATCTCGGTGCGGTGGATGAAGGACTGCGGATGCTTGCCGACCCAGCCGGCGTGGCGCCCGAACTCCGTCGCGTGGACCGTGGTCAGGTACGGAAGGCCGGCCTCGCGGGCGAGCGCCTCGCACGCCTTCGCCACCAGCCAGTCGTGGCCGTGGACGACGTCGGGCTCGATGTCGGCGATCAGCTCGGCGCCGGCGGCGCGCATGTGGTCGTTCATCGCCATCACCCATCCGACGAAGCGGTCGAGGTCGTCGCGGGGGAACGGCGGCTCCTGCACCCGGTGGACGTGCACGCCGGCGCGCAGCTCCTCCTCGGCGTGCTCGCGCGCGCCGCGGGTGAGGACGTGGACCTCGACGTCGTGCTCGGCAAGACCTTCGGCGAGCTTGCGCACGTGGCGGCCCAGGCCACCCTCCACGATCGGCGGGTACTCCCATGAGACGATCAGGATCCGCAAGGGGCGGATCCTACCCAGCGGTCAGATGCGCTCGTACACCGACGGGCCGTGGGCGCCCAGGGCCATCCCGGCGTGGAGCTCGACCTTCGCGCCGCCGAGGACGTCGCGCCACTCGCCGTCGAAGCCGCGCTCGAGCGCGCCCTCGGCGCCCTCGTGGGTGGGCACGACGACGAGGACGGCGTCCCCGCGGGTGAACGCGACGACGCCCGGGCCGGCCTCGACGGGCTCGTAGGGGCCCGTCTCGAACACGTCCTGGTGGCGCGTGCGCAGCGCGAGCACGGCGTGGATGAGATCGAGCTTGGGGTGCGTGCCGTCGCCGGCGCCCTGCAGGGCCTCCCGGCGGGCGTCGAAGTCGACGGGCCGGCGGTTGTCGGGGTCCACGAGCGCGAGGTACTCGAGCTCGTCGCCGCCGTAGACGTCCGGGATGCCGGGGCTGGTGAGCTTCAGCGTGAGCTGGCCGAGGGCGGAGTGGCGGCCGGCGAGGACCGCCTGCTCGCAGAGGGGATCGAAGTCGCGGCGGAACTCGTCGTCGGCCAGCAGCTCCTGGGCCCAGGCCTGGACGGCCTGCTCGTAGCCGGTGTCGGCGTCGACCCAGTTCGTACGCAGCTTGGCCTCCCTCAGGGCCTTCTCCAGGAACCCGTCGAGCCGGTCCGCCTCGATCGGGTGCGCGCCGAGGAGGGTCTGCAGGACGAGGACGCCGCTCGTGGCGTCCGGCGCCCGCGGCACCCACTTGCGGGCGAGCTGCTCGTAGGGGTCGCGCAGCGCGGGCTGGGTGAGGGCGCCGATGCGGGCGCGCACGTCGGCGGAGCGCTTGGTGTCGTGCGTGGTGGAGACGAGGAGGTTGCGCGGGAAGCGCTCAGCCCGCTCGAGGTTGCCCTGGTGGAACGTGGCGACGTCGATGCCGAAGCGGCCGGGGTCGCCGCCGACCTCGTTGAGCGCGAGCAGCCGGTTGTAGCGGTAGAAGGCGGTGTCCTCGATGCCCTTCGCCGTCACGGGCGGGCTCGTCTGCTGGAAGCGGGTGACGAAGTCGGTCGTCGCGTCGCCACCGGTCTCGAGGAGCAGGACCTGCGCGAGTTCGTCCGGGATGCCGGCGGCGGCGATCTCCTCGCGGTCGCGGTCGGCCACGGTCCCGCTCCAGGGCTCCACGTAGGTGCGGTAGACGGGCAGGTCGGCGAGGGCCTGCGCCAGCGTGTCGGTGTCGAACTGCGGAGCGAGGCGGTGCAGCCAGTCCAGCTCGCGCTGGAAGGTCGTCGTCGCGAGCTCGATCTGCGCCTCGCGGGCGTGCTGGGCGAAGTCGCGCTCGTCGCCGGAGAGCTCGGTCCACAGACGGGTGAACTGCTCCTCGGCGTCGCGGTCGACGAACACGGCCTGCGCGTCGTTGAGGAACTCGTAGCCGACCGTGCCGTCGACCGGCCAGTCGCGCAGCGGCTCGCCCGGGTGGAGGATCTTCTCCAGCCACACGTGCTTGGCGCCGTGCTCGCGCAGGCGGCGGGTGTAGCCGGCGGGGTCGGCGAGGCCGTCCGGGTGGTCGGCGCGCACGCCGTCGACGATGCCGTCGGCGATCAGCTCGAGGGTCTTCTTGTGCGTGAGCTCGAAGACGTCGGGGTCCTCCTGGCGTACCGCCGCGAGGTCGTCGATGTCGAAGAAGCGCCGGTAGAAGCCGGTCTCGGGATCGACGTCGAAGACCTTCGCCTGCTCCTCGGGGTCGCTCCACCAGCGGTTCTCGTCCCCCGTGCCCATGTGGTTGGGGACGATGTCGAGGATCAGGCCGAGCCCCTCCTCCGCCGCGAGCGCCCGCAGGCCCTCCTCGCCGCCGAGCGCCTCGCTGACGGTGGTGGGGTCGACGACGTCGTAGCCGTGCGTGGAGCCCGCACGGGCCGTGAGGCTCGGCGACAGGTACAGGTGGCTGACCCCGAGCGCCCGCAGGTACGGCGCGAGCGCCTTGACGGCGGCGAAGTCGAGGTCCGGGGACAGCTGGAGGCGGTAGGTGGCGCGAAGGTCGGTCATGGGGAGACCGAGGTCCCTACCCGCCGTGCCGTCCGGCCCAACCGCGCGCCGCGGCCCCATCCCACCCGGGCCGCGCCGCCCGCGCCCCACCCCACCCGCACCGCGCCCACACCCCCCACGCCTCACCCCCACCCGCACCGCGCCCCCACCCCACCCGCACCGCGCCCCCCCACCCGGGGTGGCGGAGGTTGACCGCAACCTGTCCCGTCAACCTCCGCCACCCCGGCCGGAGGTGTGACGGAAGGACGACACCTCTGTGCCGATTGACCGCGGCCGGGGGGCGGATTGCCTCGGCCCGCGGGCTAAGAGGAGGATGAAGCCTCCACCTGATCTCGCCGTCAGCCGGCTGGCCGCCCGCCAGCATGGCGTCGTCTCCCACGCGCAGTGCCGCCGGCTCGGGCTCACCGCGGACCAGATCCAGCACCGCGTGGCGTCCGGACGGTGGCGACGGCCGCATCGAGGGGTCTACCTGCTCGGCATCGGGGTCCCACCTCCCGCGACCCGATACCTCGGGGCGGTGCTGGGCGGCGGCCCGGGCGCCGTCCTCTCGTACCGCTCCGCCGTCTCCTCCTGGGGGCTGCAGCCGCACCACGCAGGGCCCGTCCATGTCACCGGCGAGCTCTCACGCCGGCCGCGGCCTGGCATCGCGGTTCACTGGACCCGCCGCTTCGAGCCATCGACGCGGACGGTTCGGCACGGGATCCCGACCACGACGCTCGCCCGGACGCTCGTGGATCTGGCGGAGGTGGCGTCAGCGACCGAGCTGGAGTCGGCGATCCGGTCGGCGGAACGGCTGCACGACTTCGACCGCGCGCTGCTGCAGCCGATCCCGGGCCGTCGCGGGAACCGCCTGCTCCTCGCGCGGAGCCCGTTCCTGCGCGGCGACCTCGAGCGGCTCCTGCGGCGCCTGCTCGACGCGCGGAACCTGCGCCAGCCGACCTACAACGAGCGGTGGGGCGACTTCGAGCTGGACGCCGTGTGGTGGGACATCGGGCTCGTCCTGGAGGTCGACGACTGGGAGAACCACCGCCATCGCGAGGCGTTCATCGCCGACCGGCGCCGCTCGCGCCTGGTGCAGGCCGCCGGCCTGCGCGCGATCCAGTGCACCTACGAGGACCTCACCGTCGACGCGGACCGCTTCGCCGCGGAGTTGCTGCACCTCGGCGTCACACGCGTGTGACGCGGTGAAGGAGGTTGACCGCATCGGGTGCGGTCAACCTCCGCCACCCCGGGTGGGGTGGCGGCCCGGGCGGTCAACCTCCGCCACCCCGGGTGGGGTGGCGGCCAGGGTGGGGTGGCGGCCGGGCGGGGTGGCGGCCCTACTCGACGACCCGCTTGAGCACGACCATCGACCGCGCCTGCATCGGGACTTCGGCGAGGTGCTCGTGGCGGGCGCCGCGCTTGACCGCCTCGAAGTCCACCGACGAGGTCGAGACGACGACCTCCCAGCAGTCGCCGAAGCGGCGCACGGGGAGCTTGAAGACCGTGTCCTCGTGGTGGGCGTTGACGAGCAGCAGGAACGAGTCGTCCTCGATCCGCGTCCCGCGGGCGGCGCGATAGGGGATCTCCTGCCCGTTGAGGAACAGCCCGAGCACCGGCCGGCCGGACTCCCACTCGGCGGAGCGCATGCGGTTGCCGTCCTCGCGGAACCACCAGGCGTCGGGCAGCCCGGACTCGCCCTCCTCCCCCGCCAGGAAGGCGGAGCGGTGGAACACCGGGTGGTCGCGGCGCAGCTTGATCAGGTCGCGGGTGAACTCCAGCAGCGCCCGCTGCTCGGGCCCGAGGTCCCAGTCGTACCACGAGATCTCGGAGTCCTGGCACCAGCCGTTGTTGTTGCCGCCCTGGGTGCGGCCGAGCTCGTCGCCGCCGAGCAGCATCGGCGTGCCGCCGGAGAGGATCAGCGTCGTGAGGTAGTTGCGGATCTGGCGCGCGCGCAGCGCGGTGATCTCCGGATCGTCCGTCGGCCCCTCGACGCCGCAGTTCCAGGACCGGTTGTCGTCGGTCCCGTCGCGGTTGTCCTCGAGGTTGGCCTCGTTGTGCTTCTCGTTGTAGGAGACGAGGTCGCGCAGCGTGAAGCCGTCGTGGGCGGTGATGAAGTTGATCGACGCGAACGGATCGCGGCCGTCGTCCTGGTAGAGGTCCGCGGACCCCGTCAGGCGGCGGGAGAAGTCGTCCGGCCCGGTCTCCCCGCGCCAGAAGTCACGCATCTGGTCGCGGTAGATGCCGTTCCACTCCGACCACAGGACGGGGAAGTTGCCCACCTGGTAGCCGCCCGGGCCGACGTCCCACGGCTCGGCGATCAGCTTCACCTGCGACAGGACGGGGTCCTGGTGGATCGTGTCCAGGAACGCGCTCAGGCGACCGTCCTCGTAGAGCCCGCGCATCAGCGTCGATGCGAGATCGAAGCGGAAGCCGTCCACGTGGCACTCGATCACCCAGTAGCGCAGCGAGTCCATGATCATCCGCAGCGTCGACGGGTGCACGACGTTGAGCGAGTTGCCCGTCCCCGTGTAGTCCATGTAGTGGCGCTCGTCGCCTTCGACGAGGCGGTAGTAGGACTTGTTGTCGACGCCCTTGAACGACAGCGTCGGGCCGAGGTGGTTGCCCTCGGCGGTGTGGTTGTAGACGACGTCGAGGATGACCTCGATGCCCTCCTTGTGCAAGGCCTTGACCATGCCCTTGAACTCCCGCACCTGCTCGCCGGTCCTGCCGCCCGCGGCGTACTCGGAGTGCGGCGCGAAGAACCCGATCGACGAGTAGCCCCAGTAGTTCGTCAGGCCCTTGTCGTGCAGGAAGGACTCGTCGGCGATGTGGTGCACCGGCAGCAGCTCGACCGCGGTGACGCCGAGGTCGCGCAGGTACTCGATCGCCGGCTCGGAGGCCAGCCCGGCGTAGGTGCCGCGCAGCTCGTCGCGCACCTCCTGCATCTGCTTCGTGAAGCCCTTGACGTGGGTCTCGTAGATGATCGTCTCCCACCAGGGGCGCGCCGGCGGCCGGTCGCCCTCCCAGTCGAAGTCCTCGTCCACCACGATCGACTTCGGGATCGCGTCGGAGTCGTCGGCGTCGTCCATCTCGAGGTCGGCGTCCTCGTCGCCCGGCTCGGGGACGTAGGGGTGCACGTTGCCCTGGGCGAAGTCCACGCCGCCCTCGATCGCCTTCGCGTACGGATCGATCAGCAGCTTCCACGGGTTGAAGCGGTGCCCCTCGTCCGGCGCGTAGGGGCCGTGGACGCGGTAGCCGTAGCGCTGGCCCGGTCCGACGCCGGGGAGGAAGACGTGCCACTGGTGCTGCGTGACGTCCTCCATCTCGATCTGCTCCTCCGTGCCGTCCTCGTCGAACAGGCACAGGACCACGCGCTCGGCGTGCTCGGAGAAGAGGGCGAAGTTCGTGCCCTCGCCGCTCCAGGTCGCGCCGAGGGGGAACGGCTGGCCGGGCCAGACCTCGCGGGCGCTCATCGGACCAGCGCCCCGGACATGGGCGGCAGGGTGACCTGCCGGCCCCGCACGTGCGAGTCGGCGACGTGGGTGCCGACCAGGATCTCCGCCGCCGGCGCCTCGAGCGGGACCGAGACGGGCTCGGAGCCGAAGTTCGCCACGAGGGTGCGGTCGCCGCGCCGCACACGCAGCCAGCGGCCCTCCTCGTCGCCGGCGGGAAGCGCGTCGCCGGGCGGGAGCGTGCGGCGCACCGCGAGGCAGCGCTTGTGCAGGGCGAGCAGGTCGGCGTCGACCGTGCGGGTGAGCTTGGAGCGCTCGAACGTCGCGACGTCCTGCGGGTCCGGGACGTCCTCCTTGCTGAAGCCTTCGAAGGACGCGAACTCCGCGCGCCGGCCGTCTCGGGTCGCCACGGCGATCTCCTCGTCGATGTGATCAGTGAAGAACTGGAAGGGTGCAGGCTCGCCGTACTCGTCGCCCATGAACAGCATCGGCGTGAACGGCGACAGAAGCGTCACGAGCGCCGCGAGCGGGCGGACCGCGTCGGGCAGCCGGTCGCCGAAGGGGCGGTTGCCGACCTGGTCGTGATCGGCGCTGAAGACGACGAACTGCTCGGGACGGATGCCCTCGGCGGGCGCGCCGAAGCGGCGGCGGCGGAACGTCGAGTAGGTGCCGTCGTGCACGTGCGGACGGTGCATCGCCTTCACGAGGTCGCGCACGCGACCGAACTCCGCGTAGTAGCCCTCGAGGTCCCCCGTCAGCAGCGTGCGCAGGGCGTGGTGGAAGTCGTCCGCCCACGCGGCGTCGCAGCCCCAGCCGCCCTGGGAGTGGGGGCGCATGACCTTGGGGTCGTTCATGCCCGACTCGGCGATCACGATCGCGTGGTGGCTGGCCGCGTGCACCCGGCGGGTGATGGCGGCGACGAGGTGCTCGGCGCCGCCGTCGAAGATCGCGTGGATGGCGTCGAGGCGCAGGCCGTCGACGTGGAGCTCGTGGATCCACTGCTCCGCCGACTGCAGGACCCACTCGCGGACGGGGTCTGAGTCCTCGGCGTCGAAGTTCATCGCCGCGCCCCAGAACGTCTGGTACTTGTCGGTGTGGAAGGGCCCGAACGCCTGCAGGGCGGTGTTGCCGGAGGCCCCGACGTGGTTGTAGACGACGTCGAGCAGGACCGCGATGCCGCGTGCGTGGGCGGCGTCGACGAGGCGCTGCAGGCCGTCGGGCCCGCCGTAGGAGGACTGGGCCGCGGAGATGTAGACGCCGTCGTAGCCCCAGCCACGGGCGCCGGGGAACTCGCCGACGGGCATCAGCTCGATGGCGTTGACCCCGAGGTCGGCGAGCCCGTCGAGGTGCTCGATCACCCCGTCGAAGGTGCCGGCCTCGCTGAAGGTCCCCACGTGGAGCTCGTAGACGACGAGGTCCTCGAGCGCGGGCGGGTCGTAGCCGCCGTCGGTCCAGGTCCACGCGGCGGGGTCCACGAGCCGCGACGGGCCGCGCAGGCCGTCCGGCTGCCAGCGCGACGCCGGGTCGGGCCAGGCGGTGCCGTCCAGGACGATCCAGTAGTCGTCGCCGGCCGCAGCCTCGACCTCGGCCTCGAACACGCCGCCGCCGACGGGCGCCAGCGGCAGGTCGACGTCGCCCAGGCGGACGAACGCGCTCTCGGCGTCGGGGGCCCAGACGCGCACATCGAAGCGGCCGGGGCCGGCTGGGTGGGCGCCCAGGCGGCGCTCCCAGGGTTGGCGGTCACTCGGCACTGCCCGCCGAGGCTACTCGGCCCAAGCCGGGACCGATCGGCAGGGCGGTCGGCGCGTTCGTCCCGTTACGTTGCCGCCATGGCGTCGTCGTCCGTTCCCCGAGTGGTCGGTGCCAGCCCCGTGGCGGGCCTCGGCTTCGCGATCGTCTCCGCCGCGTCGTTCGGGCTCTCGGGCGCGCTCGCCCGCGGCCTGCTGGACGCCGGGTGGAGTGCGGGCGCGGTGGTGCTCGCCCGGATCGCCATCGCCGCACTCGTCGTCGCGCCGCTGGCCGGCAGGGCGCTGCGGGGCAACTGGGGCGCGCTGCGCGCCCACGCGAGGCTCGTCGTGGCCTACGGCGCGATCGCCGTCGCCGGCACGCAGTTCGCCTACTTCTCCGCCGTCGGGAAGATGGACGTCGGCCCCGCCCTCCTGATCGAGTACATGGCGCCCGCCGCGATCGTGCTGTGGCTGTGGCTGCGCGAGGGGGAGCGGCCGTCGCCGCTGACGCTCGCCGGCGCGGCCGTCGCCGGCGCCGGCCTGGTGCTCGTGCTCGACCTCGTCTCGGGCAGCGACCTCGCGCTCTCCGGCGTCGTCTGGGCGCTGCTCGCGATGCTCGGCGCGACGGGCTACTTCCTCATGTCCGCCGACACGACGACGGCGCTGCCCCCGCTCGCGCTGGCCGGCGCGGGGCTCGCCACGGGCACCGTCCTGCTCGCCCTGGCCGGCCTCGTCGGCCTGCTGCCGATGCGGGCCACCACCGCCGAGCCGTCCTACGACGGCGCGACCGTCGCGTGGTGGATCCCGTTGCTCGCCCTGGGGGTCGTGACGGCGGCGATCGCCTACACGACGGGGATCGCCGCGGGCCGGCGGCTGGGCTCGCGGCTCGCGTCGTTCGTCGCGCTGCTGGAGGTCGTGGCCGCCATCGGCTTCGCCTGGGCGCTGCTGGCCCAGCTCCCCGGCCTGCCGCAGCTGCTCGGCGGGCTGCTGATCGTCGGCGGCGTCGCGCTCGTCAAGGCCGCCGAGCCGCGGGCCTGAGCCGCCCGCCCCCTACTCGGGGACGAGCCAGAGCCCGGCCAGCGGCGGCAGGTGCACGAGGGCGGAGAACGGCTGGCCGCCCCAAGGGATCGGCTCGGCCTCCACGGATCCCATGTTGCCCATCCCCGAGCCGCCGTAGGACTCGGCATCGGTGTTGACGACCTCCAGCCAGCGGCCGGGGCGCGGCAGGCCCACGCGGTAGCCCTCGCGCGGGACGGGCGTGAGGTTCAGGCACACGGCCACGATGTCGGTGAGGTCCTTGCTGGTGCGGGCGAACGCGACGACGGACTGCTCGGCGTCGTTGGGCTCGAGCCAGTAGAAGCCCGAGTCCTCGAAGTCGTTGTCCCACAGCGCGGGGTAGCGCTGGTAGGCGTGGTTGAGGTCGCGCACGAGCGACTGCACACCCTGCTTGTCCTTGCGCTCGAGCAGGTGCCAGTCCAGCGAGCGCTCCTCGTTCCACTCCTGCTCCTGGGCGAACTCCTGTCCCATGAACAGGAGCTTCTTGCCGGGGTGCGCCCACATGTAGGCGTACAGCGTGCGCAGGTTCGCGTGCTTGCGCCACGGATCGCCGGGCATCTTCTCGTACAGCGTCCCCTTGCCGTGCACGACCTCGTCGTGCGACAGCGGGAGGATGAAGTTCTCCGTGAAGGCGTAGACGAGCGAGAAGGTCAGCGCGTGGTGGTTGAAGCGCCGGTAGACCGGGTCCTGCTGGAAGTACGCCAGCGTGTCGTGCATCCAGCCCATGTTCCACTTCAGGCCGAACCCCAGCCCGCCCAGGTAGGTCGGGCGCGAGACCCCCGGCCACGCGGTGGACTCCTCGGCGGCGGTGACCGCGCCGGGCTGGCGGGCGTAGACGACCTCGTTGAGCTGCTTGAGGAAGTCGACGGCCTCGAGGTCCTCGTTGCCCCCGTGCTGATTGGGGACCCACTGGCCCGCCTCGCGGGAGTAGTCGAGGTAGAGCATCGACGCGACGGCGTCCACGCGCAGGCCGTCCGCGTGGTACTCGTCGAGCCAGAACAGGCCGCTCGAGACGAGGAAGTTGCGCACCTCGTTGCGACCGAAGTTGAACTCGAGCGTCCCCCACTCCGGGTGGGCGCCGCGGCGCGGATCCTCGTGCTCGTACAGCGCGGTCCCGTCGAACTGCGCGAGCGCCCAGTCATCGCGCGGGAAGTGGGCGGGGACCCAGTCCATGATCACGCCGATGCCGGCCCGGTGGAGCTCGTCCACGAACGCCTTCAGCTCGTCGGGCGAGCCGTAGCGCGGCGTCGGGGCGAAGTAGGACGTGACCTGGTAGCCCCAGGAGGGGGCGTAGGGGTGCGCCATCACCGGCAGGAGCTCGACGTGGGTGAACCCCATGTCCTTGACGTAGGCGACGAGCTCCTGCGCGAGCTCCGCGTAGTCCAGCGACCGGTTGTCCTCGAGCGGGTTCAGCCGCCAGGAGCCGAGGTGGACCTCGTAGATCGACATCGGCTGGGCCAGCGAGTCGCGCGAGTCGCGCTCGGCGAGCCACGCCCCGTCCTCCCACCGGTGGCGGGAGCGGTGCACGACCGACGACGTCTCGGGCGGCAGCTCGGCGGCGCGCGCGTAGGGGTCGGCCTTCAGGCGCAGGGCGCCGTCCTGGGTGCGGATCTCGTACTTGTACCGCGAGCCCTCCGCCACCGCGGGGACGAACAGCTCCCAGATGCCGCTCGAGCCGAGCACCCGCATCGGATGCAGGCGCCCGTCCCAGGAGTTGAAGTCGCCGACGACGCTGACGGCGGCGGCCGACGGCGCCCAGACGGCGAACGCGACGCCCTCGGTGCCCTGGTGCTCGCGCGGGTGCGCGCCGAGGCGCTCGTACAGCGTCTCGTGGCGTCCCTCGCCGGCGAGGTGGACGTCGAGCTCGCCGAGCGTCGGGCCGAAGGCGTAGGGGTCGCGGAGCGTGAAGGCGTTGCCGTCGGGATAGGCGACCTCGAGCTCGTAGTCGAGCGGCAGGTCGGCCTTGGGCAGGCGGGCCTCGAACAGGCCGCTGTCGTGGGTCAGCTCGGCGGCGACCGGCTTGGCGCCCGCGGGACGCACGGTCACGCTGTCGGCGCCGGGTCGGTAGGCGCGCACGACGACGCCTGAGCCGTCCGGGTGCGCGCCGAGGAGGGCGTGCGGGTCGGAGAGCCGGCCCGCCACGAGGAGGTCGGTCGCGGTCATCCACGCCGTTCTATCCGCGTGGCGGTGGCCGAAACACCGCGGCCGTGTGGACGGATGTGGGATGCGCATGGCCGCGGCGTGCGACGATGCACCCACGCATGGCTGACGCACGCATCCTGGTGGTGGAAGACGACGCGGAGATCCGCCAGCTCATCGGCGCGGTCCTCGGCACGCAGGGGCACACGGTCGTCGAGGCCCACGACGGCCTCTCGGCGCTGCCCGCGGCGCAGGAGCACGAGCCCGACGTGATCCTCCTCGACCTCGGCCTGCCGGGCCTGGACGGCTTCGGCGTGCTCGAGCAGCTCAAGGCCGACGAGCGTCTGGGCGAGATCCCCGTGCTGATGGTCACCGCCTGGACGGAGACCGAGCTCGTGGCCAAGGCGCTGCGCCTCGGAGCCTTCGACTACGTCCGCAAGCCGTTCGACATCGCCGAGCTCGTCGCCCGCGTCGACGCCGCCCTGCGCGCCGTCGGGCGCCGTGAGGCCGGCCGCGGACCGGACGGCATCCCGACGACGGACGCCCTCACCGGCGTTGCGAACCGCTACCGCCTGACCGCCGAGCTCGAGCGCCTGATCGCCGCCGCCCGCCGCGAGCCGCGCCCCCTGTCGCTCGTCCTGCTGGGCCTGGACGGCTTCCGCGAGCTCATCACGAGCCACGGGGCCGAGACCGCCGACGCCGTCCTGCGCGCCGCCGCCGACCGGATCGCCACCCGGCTGGGCCCTGACGAGCTCGTGGGCCGCTGGTCGGATCAGGAGTTCCTCGTGCTCGCCGACGGCGCGGACGCCGCCGCCGCCAACGCGCTGGCCGACAAGCTGTGCGCCGCCGTCGGCGCGACGCCGTTCGCGACGCCGCTGGCGACCGTCGCGGCGACCGCCTCCGCGGGCGTGACGACGTGGGACGGCGAGCCGCTCGCGGGCCTGCTCGGCCGTGCCGATGCGGCGCTGTACGCCGCGCGCGACGCCGGCAGCGGCCTCGTCAGAGCTGCCTGATCGCCGCGAGGACGGCGCGGAGGTCCGCGAACACCTCGTCCGCGGCGCCGAGGTCGGAGGCCTCGTGCGTCGTCGCGACGGCCACGACCTGACAGCCCGCCGCGATGCCCGCCACGATGCCCGCCGGGGCGTCCTCGACCACGAGGCAGTCGGCGGGGTCGAACCCGAGCCGCTGCGCACCGACCAGGAAGGGCGCCGGGTCGGGCTTGCCGACCTCGACGTCGCGGGGGGTGACGACGGTGCCCGGGAGCGTGAGCCCGGCGCCGGCGAAGCGGGCACGGACGAGCGCGGGCGGCGCGGAGGTGACGACCGCCACGCGATCCGGCGGGAGCAGGGTCAGCAGCTCGGCCGCGCCCGGGTAGGCGCTGACCCGGTCGCCGGTGTCGATCTCCACCTGCTCGACGGCGCGCGCCTCGGCGACGGCGTCGAGCCCCGGCGCCCAGCGGGCGATGTGCTGGGGCCCGGGCACGCCGTGGCAGCTGCGGGCGACCGCCTCGGCGTCGAGGCCGCGGCTCCCCGCCCAGGCGCCCCAGGCGGCCTCCGTGGCCTCCATCGAGTCGACCAGGGTGCCGTCGGAGTCCAGGAGCAGCGCGGAGAAGGGCCTCATGGGGACCAGGATCCCAGCACGCGCCGCCTAGTCGATCGGTGCCTCGACCAGCCGCTCGATCGCGGCGGCCGGGATGCCCGCCCAGTCCGGGCGGTTGTTGAGCTCGTAGCGCAGCTCGTAGACGGCCTTCTCGAGCTCGTAGATCGCCAGCAGCTTCGCGATCGACGCCTCGCCCGCGGGCAGCAGCGACGCCTCCGTCGTCTCCCCGTAGCCGTCCAGGAACGCGCGCCGGGCGGCGGCCTCCCAGCCGTCGGGCGCCTGGGCGCCCATCGCGGAGGCGGCGTAGGCGAACGAGCGCAGCATCCCCGCGACGTCACGCAGCGGCGAGACCTTGCGCCGGCGCTCGGGCAGCGAGCGCGCGGGCTCGCCCTCGAAGTCGAGCAGGATCCAGCCCTCGGGGGCGAGCAGCACCTGGCCGAGGTGGAAGTCCCCGTGCTGGCGGATCAGACGGCCACCCGCGCTCTGATGGGAGAGCATCTGCAGGCGGTCGCGCACCTCCTGGCCACGGCCGATGATCGCCTCCAGCGCCGGGTTGTCCTCCGGCAGCTCGAGGAAGGTCTGGTCGATCTCCTCGTCGATCGTGGCCGTCAGCAGCCCGAGGTACTCATCCCCCGGCTCCTCCGGCGCGAAGTCGTGGTCGGAGGGGTCGGAGGCGAGGACGGCGTGCATCCGGCCCGTGACCCGGCCGAGGTCGCCGACGCGCTCGAGGAACGCCGCCGGCTCGGCGAGGGCGAAGTCCCAGCCCTCCCGGGCGTCGCCGACGAAGCGCTGCAGCACCCCGAGGGTCGTCTGGATCCGCCCGCCCGACAGCTCGTACCAGCCGCCGACGGCCGCGATGTGCTCGAAGCCGTGCGTCGTGAGGAAGCGCAGCATCTCGAGCTCGGGGTTCTCCCCCGGCAGCAGGCGGCGGAACAGCTTCACCGCGAGCCGCTCGTCGAGCACGATCGTGGAGTTGGACTGCTCGACGCCCATGGGACGCGAGACGGCGTCCGGGCCGGCCGACTCGAGCTCGCCCGTCCAGCGGAAGTGCACGGTGCCCTCGGCGCTCGGGATCTCGGCGCCGCGCTCCATCAGCGCGACGATCTCCCCCGCCTCGGACGGGTCCGCGAGCGCGTCGAAGACCTCGCAGGTGCCGTTGCCGCCGATCGGCCCGGGGGCATCCGGGCCGGCGGCCCCGACGTCGCGGGCGCCGATCAGGACCTGGTAGAGGTCGTGCATCCCGGAGTTGAACCGGGCCTCGATCAGCGCGAGCGCGAGCGGATGGTCGCCGCCGCGCAGGTGCACGACGTCCAGGACCCCGAAGTGGGTCAGGTCGGCGGCCTTGGCGCCGAACCAGCGCCGCTCGCGCAGCCAGGCACCGAGGTCGTCTGACTCGATCGACCGCAGCAGTTCAGCGGGATCAGCCACGTCCCTCGTCCTCCTGTTTGAGCAGGAACCAGAAGAAGCCGCGTGGTCCCAGGGTGAGCAGGTACGGGAGCTGTCCGACGCGCGGGAAGCGCGTGCGGCCGAACATCTCCTCGGGGAACCGGCCCTCGAACGCGGACAGGTCGAGTTCGACCGCCTGCGCGGAGCGGGCCAGGTTGTGCACGCACAGGGCGATGTCGTCCTCGTAGCGGCGCACGTGCGCGAACACCCGGTGGTTGTCGGGCTGCAGCGGCTCGTAGGTGCCCATCCCGAAGACGGGGTGCTCCTTGCGCAGGGCGATGAAGCGCCGCAGCCAGCGCAGCAGCGACGTCGGCGTGCGCAGCTGGGCCTCGATGTTGACGGCCTGGTAGCCGTACACCGGGTCCATCAGCGGCGGCGCGTAGAGCTGCGCGAAGTCCGCCCGGGAGAAGCCGCCGTTTCTGTCCGGCGTCCACTGCATCGGGGTGCGCACGCCGTCGCGGTCGCCGAGGAAGATGTTGTCCCCCATCGCGATCTCGTCGCCGTAGTACAGGACGGGCGAGCCGGGCAGCGAGAACAGGATCGCGTGCATCAGCTCGATGTCGTCGCGGCCGTTGTCGAGCAGCGGCGCGAGGCGGCGGCGGATGCCGACGTTGATCTTCATCCGCGGGTCCTTCGCGTACTCGGAGTACATGTAGTCGCGCTCCTCGTCGGTGACCATCTCGAGCGTGAGCTCGTCGTGGTTGCGCAGGAACAGGCCCCACTGGCAGTTGTCCGGGATCGCGGGCGTCTGCTCGAGGATCTCGTAGATCGGCGTGGCGTCCTCGCGGCGCATCCCCATGAACATGCGCGGCATCACGGGGAAGTGGAAGGCCATGTGGCACTCGTCGCCGTCGCCGAAGTACTCCACGACGTCGGCCGGCCACTGGTTGGCCTCCGCGAGCAGCACCTTGTCCGGGTACTCCTCGTCGACGGTCTTGCGCACCTTCTTGAGGAAGTCGTGCGTGCGGTCGAGGTTCTCGCAGATCGTCCCCTCCTCCTCGTAGAGGTAGGGGACCGCGTCCATGCGGAAGCCGTCGAGGCCGAGGTCCAGCCAGAAGCGCAGCGCGTCGAGCATCGCCTCGTGCACGGCCGGGTTCTCGTAGTTGAGGTCCGGCTGATGGGAGAAGAAGCGGTGCCAGAAGTAGGCGCCGCGGACGGGGTCCCACGTCCAGTTGGAGACCTCGGTGTCGGTGAAGATGATGCGGGCGTCGGAGTAGGGCTCGTCCGTGTCGGACCAGACGTACCAGTCCTTGTAGGGGTTCTCGTCGCCGCCCTTGCGCGACTCCTGGAACCAGTGGTGGTCGGAGGAGGTGTGGTTCATCACCAGGTCGGCGATCACCCGCAGGCCGCGCTGGTGGGCGGCGTCGAGGAACTCCTTGACGTCGTCCATCGTCCCGTAGTCGGGGTGGACCTGCTCGTAGTCGGCGATGTCGTAGCCGCCGTCGCGCAGCGGCGAGGCGAACATCGGCAGCAGCCAGATGCAGTCCACCCCGAGCCACTGCAGGTAGTCGAGCTTCTCCGTCAGGCCGCGGAAGTCCCCCGAGCCGTCGGCGTTGCCGTCGTAGAAGCCGCGCAGGTGGATCTCGTAGAAGAGCGCCTTCTTGAACCACAGGGGGTCGGACTCGAACCACTGGCCCGCGACGGGCGCGTTGGTCGAGGGCGAGCGCGGGGCCCAGGCGCCGTCACCGGTGGTCACGACGGGCGCACCGTGAGGATGTGCGCGACGCGGAAGTCCGGGTCCAGCCGCACGTAGTTGCGGCCGAGGTGCCAGTCGAAGCGCTCCCCGCTGAGGAGGTCCTCCAGGCCGAAGACCGGCGCGAGCCCCAGGTCGGCCGGCACGTTGACGACCGCCTCCTGGATCCCGTGCGGGTCGAGTGTGCAGGCGACGATGACGATGTCCTCTCCCCAACGCTTGGCGTAGGCGATCACGCGCTCGTTCTCGGTCTCGAGGAAGCGCAGGTTCTCCAGCCGCTGCAGCGCGGGATGCGCGTGGCGGATCTCGTTGATGCGCTGCACGAAGGGCAGCATGGGCCCGTCGAGGCGACGCGACTTGAGCTCGTACTTCTCCGAGTCGAGGTACTCCTCCGAGCCCGGCTTGAGCGGCACGTTCTCGTAGTGCTCGAAGCCGGAGTAGATCCCGTAGGACGGGCTCAGCGTGGTGGCGAGCACGAAGCGGACGTAGAAGGCGGCCGGGCCGCCGTCGACGAGGTAGGCCTCGAGGATGTCCGGCGTGTTGGGGAAGAAGTTCGGGCGGAAGTAGTGGCGCTCGGGCCCGTGGGCGAGCTCTGAGAGGTACTCCTCGAGCTCCCACTTGGCGGTCTTCCAGGTGAAGTACGTGTAGGACTGCGTGAAGCCGAGCTTGCCGAGCTGCTGCATCACCTTGCGCTTCGTGAACGCCTCGGCGAGGAAGATCACCTCCGGGTGGTCGCGGTGGATCTCCTCGATCAGCCACTCCCAGAACGGGAACGGCTTCGTGTGCGGGTTGTCGATCCGGAACGCGGTGACGCCGCGGTGCACCCAGCCGTCGAGCACCTCGTACCAGGCCTGCCACAGCTCGCGCCAGTGCTCGGTGCCCCAGTCGAAGTTGTAGATGTCCTGGTACTTCTTCGGGGGGTTCTCCGCGTACTTCAGGGTCCCGTCGGGCCGCTGCTGGAACCACTCGGGGTGCTCCGTCAGCCACGGATGATCGGCGGAGGCGTTGAGCGCGATGTCGAGGCAGACGTCCATGTCGTGCTCCTGCGCCTTGGCGACGAGCGCCTCGAAGTCCGCGAAGGTGCCGAGGTCGGGATGGACGGCCTCGTGACCGCCGACGCCCTTCAGGCCGACGGCGTAGGGGACGCCGACGTCGTCCTCGTCCGCGACGAGCGTGTTGTTCTTGCCCTTGCGGTTGGTGATGCCGATCGGGTGGATCGGCGGCATGTAGAGGACGTCGAAGCCGAGCGCGGCGAGCTTGGGGATCTGCTCCGTCACGCCCTGGAAGCCGCCCCAGGAGCGGGGGAAGAGCTCATACCAGGAGGAGAAGCGCGCACGCTCGCGGTCCACCCACAGCGGCTGGTGGGGCTCGAGGGCGGCGACCTCGAAGCGGTCCTGGTCGGTGAGCATGAAGGCGTGCAGCTCGGGATGGAGGCCCGCGTCGACGCGCTCGGGCGTGGGCCTGGCGGTGTCGGCGACGATCGCGGCGGCGGCCCTCAGGGCCTGGGCGTGGCGGGCCTCGGGGCGGTCGGCGGCCTTGCGCAGCCACTGCGCGCCCTCCGACAGCTCGCCGTCGAGGTCGGTCTGGCCGGCGTCAGCCTTGCGGCGGACCTCCTCGCGCCAGGCGCTGAAGGGATCCAGCCACGCCACGATCGTCCACACCCACGGGCCGATGCGGTCGTCGACGTCGAAGGCGCCCGCCCAGCGGTCGCCACGCAGATGGGCGTCGATGTGGGTCAGCGGCCACTCGCGCCACTCGGCACCGGCCCTGTCCGGACGGGCCCGGACGGCGGCGCGCAGCACCTCGTGGCCGTCGCGCACGATGTCGGCCGAGACCTCGACGCGGTCGCCGGCGGTGCACTTGACCGCGAACCCGCCGTCGACGGCCGGATGGGGCACCTCGATGCGGATCCGGGGCGGCGCAGGGCCCGCACGCAGGGCGTCGATCGGCGTCGGGGCGGACACGGGTTCGAGGCTGCCCGATTGCGCGCGGCGAAAACGTGGAAGCCCGCTCGCGTGAAGCTCCCCCACGGCAGCGGCGTCCAGCTGCACATCACCTCGCTCCCCTCCGGCCGCCTCGGCGACGACGCCCGCGCCTTCGTCGACTGGCTGCAGGCCGCGGGGCAGTCGGTGTGGCAGCTGCTCCCCGTCAGCGTCCCGGACCCCTACGGCTCGCCCTACAAGTCGCCCTCGGCCTTCGCGGCGTCCCCCGCGCTGCTGGAGCACCCGGACGCGCCGGTGTCGGCCGCCGAGGCGGCGGCGTTCCGCGAGCAGGAGGCCTACTGGGTCGCCTCGTGGGAGGCCCACGGCGGGGACCTGGCCGATCAGGTCCGCTTCTCGCGCGAGTGGGGCGCGCTGCGCGACTACGCCGCGGAGCGGGGCGTGGCGCTGATGGGGGACGTGCCCGTCTACGTCGCGCCCGGCTCGGCGGACGAGATCGCGTGGCCGGAGTTCTTCCGCTCCGACGCGGTCGCCGGCGTGCCGCCGGACGCCTACGCCGAGACGGGGCAGCTCTGGGGGAACCCCTTGTACCGGTGGGACGCCCTCGAGGCCGACGGCTTCACGTGGTGGATCGAGCGGCTGCGGCGCACGTTCTCCCTCTTCGACCTCGTCCGCCTCGACCACTTCCGCGGGTTCGTGGCCTACTGGGCGGTGCCGGCGCAGGACGAGACGGCCGAGAACGGGACGTGGGAGCCCGGCCCGGGCCGCAAGCTCTTCGATGCGGCGCAGGATGCGCTCGGCCCCCTGGCGGTCCTGGCGGAGGACCTCGGCGACATCGACGAGCCGGTCAACGCCCTGCGCCGCGCGCTCGGGTGGCCCGGGATGGCGGTGCTGCAGTTCGCCTTCGATCCCGACGAGGACGAGCCCGGCACGCACGATCCGGTCAACCAGGAGGCCAACCAGGTCGTCTACACGGGCACGCACGACAACGACACGGTGGCCGGCTGGTGGGCCGACAGCTCCCCGGCGCGCCGGGCGAAGGCGGTCGAGGCCTTCGACGCGGTGGGCGTGACGGCCGACCCGGCCGTCGAGCCCTCGTGGGCGATGATCGAGCTGGCCCTCGCCGCCCGCTGCGACCTGGCGATGATGCAGGCCCAGGACGTCCTCGGCCTCGGCTCGGAGGCGAGGATGAACGTCCCGGGCGTGCAGGGCGGCTCGTGGCGCTGGCGGATGGACCGGGGCGCGCTGACGCCGGAGCACGCGGCACGGCTGCGGGCGTTGACCGAGGCCGCCGGCCGCACCCCCAGAGGGACCTAAAGTCGCGTTTCTGTCGCTGGAGCAGCAGAAACGCGCCTTTAGGTCCGGGCGGGTGGCGCGTCAGGAGTCCTCGGCGGGCTCGTCGGCGGGTGCCGGCGGCTCCACGCGGTCGCGCATCTCGCGGGCGCGGTCCTCGATCCGGTCCGGGCCGGCCTCGGTGGGCTCGGGCTCCGGGCGATCCTCGCGGCGGCGAAGCTCCTCGCGGACGCGGCTGGTTCTCGGGCCTTGGGACATCCCCCCGACGCTAACCCGCGCCACGCCGACCCGATCCAGCACCGGTCAGCGGCCGCGTGCGTCCTAGAACGTGTCCCGAGATGAACGGCACCCGCGGCATCGTCGCGCTCGGCGACTCCATCACCCGCGGCCGCGGCGGCGCCCCGGCGCTCGGCGTGCACCCGCAGTCCTGGGTGCTGTGGCTCGCCGAGGCGATGGATCTGCCCGTGCTCAACCTCGCCGTCGACGGTGCGAGAGCCCCCGACCTCGTCCGTGACCAGCTGCCCCGCGTGACCGGGGCGTGGGACCTCGCCGCGCTGCACATCGGCGCCAACGACGCGCGCGGGACCCTCGACGGCGCGGCGTTCGAGGCGGACGTCGTCACGCTCCTCGGGCGGCTCGCCGCGGCCGCGACGCACGTGCTCGTCCTCACCGTGCCGCTCGATCTCGGCCGCCCGCCCGCCGGCCACGACGTCGTCACCGCCGACGCCGCGCTGCGCCGCCAGGCCGCCGCCCACGGCGCGATCGTCTGCGGCCTCGAGGACCTGCGCGGCCCCCGCGTCATG
Source organism: uncultured Solirubrobacteraceae bacterium (assembly GCA_963726825.1). GTDB lineage: Bacteria > Actinomycetota > Thermoleophilia > Solirubrobacterales > Solirubrobacteraceae > DATLGB01. The sequence continues at coordinate 2,160,355 of CAVSDT010000002.1, forward strand.
CTGCCCGACGCCGTCCACCCCACCGCTCCCGGGATGGTCGCGATCGCCGAGCGGGCCGCGGGCGCCCTGCGCGCCGCGGGCGTCGAGGTCCCGGGCAGCCCGGCCGACGCGGCGGGCGAGCGCACGGATCTCGCGGCCCGGGTGCGCTACGGCGCGTGGTGGACGCGCCAGCTGGCGCGCGACCACCGCCGCCGGATCACCGAGCGACGCGCGGCGGGGTGACCGGCGAACCAGCTCCGAGCGTCCCCTGCCGCGGCCGGGTGCTGGCTGATCACGTCATGACGGTGCCGGTGGGCGCCGGCGGGTTGGGGTGGGGGTCGGGGTGGCGGGCAGGCCGGCGGATAGCGTGCTGGCCATGTCCCGGCAGCCGGACACGCCAGCGCCCCCCGCGCCGCGGATGCGGCTGCAGCCCCCGTGGGACGCGGCCGCCGCCGCCCCGCCGAGCGCCCCGGTCCCGGCGGGGCTGACCTTCCTCCACCGCTGGCGCGCCCTGCGGCTCGTCGGCCGGCGCGGCGTCGAGGTCGAGGGAACGCCCGTGATCGGTCGCGGCGTGCGGATCGAGGTCGCGCCCGGCGCGCGGCTGACGCTCGGCGCCGGCTGCGTGCTCCACGACGGCTGCCGCCTCCACGTGCGGGGCGGGACGCTGTCGATCGGCGCCGGCGCGGTGCTCGGAGCGCGCTGCGCCCTCGTCGTCCACGCCGACGTGAGCCTCGGCGACGGCTGCCGGCTCGGCGACGGCGTCGTCTGCCACGACGCGCTCCCCGTCCACGCCGATCCGGAGCGTCCGACCCGCGCCCAGGGGATCCGCACCGCGCCGATCGCCATCGGCTCGAAGGCCCGCATCGGCCCGGGCGTCGTGCTCGAGGCCGGCGCCACCGTGCCCCCGCAGACCGCGGTCGCCGCCCACCGCGTGCTCCACGCCCCCGTCGCCCGATGAGCACCGTCGACGTCGCGGCGCTCCCCTGCGCGGAGCGCGGGATCGCCCTGGGGGAGCCCCTGGGCGGGACCGCGCCGGCCGAGCGGGGGGTGCTCGTCGTCGAGCAGCCCGGGCCGTGGGGGCGCGACGCCGTGTCCGAGAGCGGCCTGCGACCGCTGGCCGGCGAGCTCGAGGCCGCCGCCGAACGGGCGGGGCTCAAGCTGCTCGTCGTGCGCCGGGGGACGCGCCGCTACGACGTGTCCGCCGGAAGAAGCGCCTGGGTCGCCGGGTTCGAGCCGGGCGCGCGCTTCCTCGAGCACCTCAGGGTGGCCGACCCGCGGGAGCTGCTCGCCCTCCCGCTCTCGCCCGACCGCCCCACCGGCGCGGGGGAGCGCGTCGAGGCGCCGCTGCTGCTCGCGTGCACCCACTCGACCCGCGACGCGTGCTGCGCGCGGCTCGGTCTCCCCCTCGCACGGGCGCTGGCGGCGACGGGCACGCCCACGTGGCATTGCTCACACCTCGGTGGGCACCGCTTCGCCCCGACCATGGCCGTCCTCCCCCACGGCCTGTGGCTCGGCCGCGTCGGCGCGGGCCAGGCCGCCGGCGTCGTCGCGACCGTCGCCGCCGGGCGCGTCCCGCTCGCGCACCTGCGCGGGCGTGCCGGGGTGGCGCCTGCCGCCCAGGTGGCCGAGATCGCCGTGCGGGCGCGCACCGGGCTGGACGGGCTCGACGACGTGCGGGTGACGGGGTCGGCCGCGGGTGCCGTGACCCTCGCGGACGCGACCGGCCGGGAGTGGACCGCAAGCGTCGCGCACGAGCCCACCGGGGTCGTGCGCGCGGTGTCCTGCGGGCCCGGCTCCAAGCGCGAGGATCCGGGCCGCTGGAGCGTGAGCCTGGCGCCGGGTCACGCCGGTGCCGGACCTAGACTGGACTCATGAACAGCGAACGAGCCACCGCCTACGGACGGGTCGTCGCGACGATCGAGGACCTCGGCGCAGCGAAGCTGCAGCCCGAGGAGGTCGAGCGCCTGCGGGAGGCCTCAGACACCCTGTTGTTCTCCGAGAGCATCGACGCGCCGGGCGCGCGCGAGGCCCTCGAGAGCACCGAGGACCTCTGCCACCACCTGGTGGAGAGCGGTCGCTGGACGGAGGAGCGCGCCCAGCGCCTCTCCGACGACGTCTCGGCCTGCGGGCCGCTCGCCGCCGTCTAGCGGCTAGGAGGACTTCACCAGGTCGCGCGCGGGCTCGATGCCCCAGCGCGCGGCCACCGCGCCGAGCCGCTCGTCGAGCGGCCAGCGGTCCGCCTTGACCTCGGCCTCGTCGGGCACCCCGCCCTTCAGCGTCATCGACCCGTGGTTGTCGCCGATCGCGCGGAGCTCATCGACCTCGGCGTCGGAGAGCACGACGTGCGGCGACACCGCGGCGAGCTCCGCGCGCTTGACCTCGACCGGCTTGGCGTCCGCGCCGGCCTCCTGGATCAGCGTCGGCGCCACGCAGGCGACCGCCGCGTGCGCGAGGTTCCACTGGCACGCCAGCTGCAGCATCGTCAGGCCGTGGCGCTCGGCGATCGGCCGCATGGCCGCGAACTTCGAGCGCCCGCGCTCGACCCAGCCGTCAGGACGGAAGCGGCGGTGGTCGTACGGGGGGAACTCGTGGCCCTCGAGCACGTCGTCGTGGAAGAGCCCGCCGTAGTCGACGACGCGCGTGATCACCGCGACGTCGTGGCGCGCGGCGGCGTCCAGCGCGAGCTCACCCGGCCACGGCTCGAGCGGGTTGAGGATCAGCATCGCCCAGTCGATCCGGTCGCCGAAGGTCTCGAGGCAGTCGATCACGTCGAGCGTGAAGCCGTTCGCGGGCCCGGGCGCGATGCCGATCCGGTTCGTGAGCCCCTCGTCGCGCAGGGCGGCCATCGCGTCCCACACCGTCTCGCTCGTGTAGCCCGTCCGGTCGGGGTTGTGCAGCAGCAGGCCGTCGAAGCGGTCCACGCCGAGGCGCTCGAGCGACTGCTCCGCGGCCATGCGCACGTAGTCGGCGTAGCCCTCCGGCCCGCGCAGGCGCGGATCCGTGAAGCGCGGGAAGCCCTTCGCGCCCTCGCGCTCGCCCGTGTAGAAGTCGTGCCCGATCGCGCCGACGAGGCAGTAGGCGTCGCGCTCGACGCCCGCCAGCGCCGAGCCGAGCAGCGTGTCGGCCTCCCCCGCGCCGTAGGCGTCGGCGGTCAGCACCGTCCCGATCCCGCCGCCGGGCGTCACCAGCGCCTCCAGGCGCGCGTCGTCGAGCGGCTCCCCGAAGTGCATGAAGCGGCCACCGCTCCAGGTGCCGACAGCGGTGTGGGTCAGATCGGCCATGGCCCGCACGGTACGGCCCGCGCGGCGTTCAACGGCGCCGTGCCCGCCGCCGCGCATCGGCGGGCGCCAGCGGCAGCGGCGAGACGGACTTGAGCACCTCGAGGCGCAGCAGCGTCGTGATCCGCTGCGCCCCGCCCTTGGAGGACAGCTGCAGCTGCACCTGCTGCAGCTCGGCCACCGTATGCGCGACGACGCTCATCAGCACGTCCGTCTCCCCGCCGATCCAGTCGGCCCACAGGATCTGATCGATCCCCTCGACGACCGTGCGCAGCCGGTCGTGCGTCGCCTGGTCGTGGCGCCCGATCGTGACCGTGAGGTAGACCATCAGCGGGAAGCCGAGCGCCTCGGGGTCGAGCTCGGCGGTCACGCGCCGGATCACGCCCGTGTCCTTGAGCCGGCGGATGCGGTGCAGCGTCGCCGCGGGCGACAGGCCGGCGACCCGGGCGAGGTCGACGTTCGTGCGATCGGCGTCACGCTCGAGCTCGGCTGCCAGCCGGATGTCAACATCGTCAAGTTCGACGGCCATCTCACGCAACATCGTTGCACAGACGGCGGGTCAACAGCGGATATCGTCGGTGCAGACCTAGCGTCAGCCGCATGCGTCGTGCCCTGTTCGCCCTCTCCGTCGCCGGCCTCACCTGGGGTCTGACCGTGCCGCTGTCCAAGGTCGTCCTCCACTGGCTGGACCCCGCCTGGACGACCGTCCTGCGCTTCGGGATCGCCGCACCGCTGCTGGCCCTGTTCGCCCGCGGCAGGCTGCGGGCGGCCGCGACGCCGGCCGTCGCCGCGTGGGGCGCCGTCGGCTTCGGCGTCGTGATCGTCCTGCAGAACATCGGCATCGAACGCACGAGCGTCACCCACGCCGCGATGATCCTCGGCGCCGTCCCGATCCTCGTCGCGCTCGTGGCCGCCGCGATCGGGCGTGGGAACGCGACGCCCGTCGCGTGGATCGGCTTCGCCGTCGCCCTCGGCGGCATCGGGCTCGTGGCCGGCGCGGGCGGCTCCTCGTCGCCCAGCGGCGACGTGCTGATCCTCGTCTCCGCCGTCCTCTCGGCGGCGACCATCGTCGCCCAGACCCGCCTGCTGGAGGGTCGCGACCCCGTCGCCGTGACGGCCGTGCAGATGGCGGGCGCCGCGGTGGCCACGCTGCCCCTCGCGCTGCTGGCCGGCGACCTCCCCACCCACGGGCCCTCCACCCACCAGCTCGGCGCGGCCCTGACCCTCGTCACCGTCGGCTCCGTCGTCCCCTTCTCCCTCTACGCGTGGGGGCAGGCGCGCGTGCGCGCGGAGGTGGCAGGGGCCTTCGTCAACCTCGAGCCGCTCGTCGGGACGGCCCTCGGCGCGCTCGTCTTCCACGACCCGTTCGGGCCGACCGGCCTCGCGGGCGCCGCCGCCATCCTCGCCGGGATCGCGCTCAGCGCGCTGCCCTCGGACGTCGTCATGAGGCGTCGCCAGCTAGGTTGACGGGTACCACGTCTCCGTCCGGCCTTGGACGCCCTCGTCAAGTTCCGTGTGTGACACGCCGATGCCGCTCCCGAGCGCCGCGCCTTGTCCGATCTCCGACCCACCGACACGACTGACGCCCCCGCGCACACCGCGCCCCAGCGGCGGTTGCTGCCCGCCGGCGGCGGGCGCGCGGTGGACAAGCTGCGCCCGTGGGCGCTGCGGCAGGCCGCGCGCACGTACGCCCATCTCCCGGAGCTGGACCGCGAGGGCGCGGTCGATGCCGCCCTGCGCGACGTCGCCGCCCGCGGCGTCGCCGACGACGCGCGCGCGGCCCGCTTCGCGGTCGCCGACGACCTGACGCAGCGCTTGCGCGCCGCCCACGTGGCGTGGTGTCACCGACCGAGCGCGATGGACGCGCCGCCGACCACGCCCGACGCGCCCGCCACCGTCACCGACGTCGTCGAGCGTGGCCTCGGCGGCCTCGAGCGCGCCGTGCTGCAGCTCGAGATCGGCGCCGGCCACGACACCCGCACGAGCCGCGCGGCGCTGCGTCTCAGCCCGCGCGACTACACGCGCCACCGCCGCGAGGGCCTCGCGAAGCTGCGCGCCGCCGTCGGCGGCCAGGTCGCCGGGCACGTCTGTGCCACCCACGCCGAGGACGTCGTCCTCGCCGCCACCGGCGACGACGCCGCCGCGGAGCGCCTCGGCGCCGGCCGCGGGCGCTGCCGCGCCTGCGCCCGCGAGGCCCAGGGCCTGCGCCGCCTCCTCCACCAGCGCCTCGGTCTCGCGCCGTGGCCGCTCACCGTCAAGCCGATGGGGATCCTGGCCGCCAAGCTCGCCGGGCTCGGCGGCGGCGCTGCGGGCGCGTCGGCCGTGGCCGGCAGCTCCGCCACGAGCTCCGGCGGCGTGTTCGGCGCCCTCACGAGCGGCGTCACCGGCGCCGTGGCGACCGCCGCCTCCGTGGCCGCCGTCGCCGGCGGCACCTTCATCGTCACGGACGGGCGCGGTGCCGACGCCGCCGAGTCCGCCGCGCGCCAGTCGCGTCAGGCCCACGCGACGACCACCGCCGTCCCCACGGTCGCCACGCCCGCGCCGACGGCCGCGGCGCGCGCCGCTGCGCCCCGGCAGCGTCGTGCCGCGACGTCGAAGCGGCGCACGGGCAGCCGCGCGGCGGCGTCGAAGCCGGCCGCGCCCACACCCGCAGCCGCGCCCGCGGCCACGGCGACCCCCGCGCCCACGCGCGCACCCGTGACCTCCACGACCGCCGCCGGCCCGGCGGCGACGGCGGCGACGCCCGAGCCCGCAGGATCGGGTACGAGCGGCGTCAGCGGCCTCGCCACGGAGGTCTCCGACACGCTCTCCGGCGTCACCGCGCCCATCACCGGCGCGCTCCCGCGCCCCGTCGGTCAGCCCGTGCAGGAGGCCGTCGACGGCGTCGGCGGCGTCCTCGACGGCGTCGGCGCGACCGTCGACGGGTTCCTGCAGCCCAAGCCGTAGCGGCCCGGGCTCACTCGTCCCCGCGGGCGCGCAGCCGGTGGATCGTGACCGCGGCGGGCCCCGCGTGGGCGATGACGTCGAGCGCCCAGCCGTCCGCCGCCGCCTCCAGCGCCTCCGGCGCGAAGGCGCGCCCCGGGTCCGCGATCCACGCCTCGCCGCCGTCGGCGACCAGACCCGGCAGCGCGCGCAGCAGCAGCGGCCCGTTGCGCCGCTCGTAGAGCACGTCGGCGGCGACGACGAGCGGCCGCGCGGGGCCGAGCGCGTCCGCCGGGTCGCCCCAGCCCCAGCGCCGGGCGCTCACGCCGGCGCCCGCCGCCGCCGCGTTGCGCTCGAGCAGCTCGATCGCGGCCGGGGACCAGTCCGTCGCGAGCACGTCGGCGCCGCTCAGCGCCGCGACGAGCGCCGGGACCCCGAGCCCGCACCCGATCTCGTGCACCGGCGGGAGGCCCGTGTCGTCGGCCCGCGCCGCCAGCGCGTCGGCGAGCGCCAGCGCGCTCGGCCACAGCTCGGCCCAGTACGGCAGGAACTCGTCGTGCTCGAAGGCGCGTTCGTCGAGCAGGGCCGCCGGGTCGCGCGGGCGCCGGAGCGTGAAGGCCCGCCCGCGCACCTCGACGGGCTCCGAGACGAGGTCGTGCGTCACCGGCCCCGCGCCGGCGTGCTAGGAGCCGGCGGAGTCGGCCACGTACTTCGCGAGCGCGGCGGCGTCGGCGCCCTTGACCAGCCCGGGAGGCATCGGACCGGGGCCGTTCTTGATCGCTGCCGCAACCTCCGTCTGGGTCGGCTGGAGGTCGTCGAGGTTGGGGCCGAAGGACCCCTTGGTCTCCGCCGCCCCGAGCGTGTGGCACGAGCCGCACGCGTTGGCGAAGATCTCCTTGGGCGGGGTGCCCGAGGACGGGCTCGAGCCGCCGGCCGCGCTGCCCGAGGCGCCTGAGCCGCCGCCCGAGCCGCCCCCCGAGTCCGCGCCGCCGCACCCCCCTGCGGCCGCAAGGGCGATCGCGATCAGCGAGACGAGGACGGGGCGACGCATCGGGGCGAGAGCCTACGTCGTCGCGGACGTCGGCGCGCCCTCCTGGCGCGTGCCGCCGACGACCTCCAGCAGCTCGGTCAGCGCCTCCGTGACGGAGTCCTGCAGCTCCCACGCGTCGTCGACCATGTCGTGGTCGACGACGATGCCGACGTCGATGTGGTCGCGGTAGCTCATCACCGTGATGTTGAGGCCGACGCCGTCGGTCACGACGGACACGGGGTAGTGCGCGAGCAGCGTCGCTCCCGCGCAGTAGAGCGGGATCGGCGGGCCCGGGACGTTGGAGATGATCAGGTTCAGCACCGGCCGCATCCGGCCCGTGACCTCGAGCGCGAGCCGCGCCGCGCGCGTGAACAGCGCCGGCGGGAGGAAGTTGGACACGTCGGTCATCAGGCTCGCCGGCAGCCCCTGCTGCTGGTCCTTGGCCTCTGCGAGGATCTCGTGGGCGCGCTCGAGACGCACCCGCGGGTCCGCCACGTCGGTCGGGATCGGCAGCACCATGCCGGTGACCTTGTTGCCGAACGTCCCCTTCTCCTCGTCCGTCCTGACCGAGACGGGGATCAGCGCCACGAGCGGCTCGTCGGGCAGCTCGCCGCGATCGTCGAGGTACCGGCGCACCGCCGTCGCGCACAGGGCCACGACGACGTCGTTGACCTTGATGCCGAGCTCGTTCTTGATCGTCTTGACGTCCTCGAGCGGCAGCGACCCGAACGCGAAGCGCCGGTGCGGGCCGACCGGCGCGTTGAAGCGCGTCTTCGGCGCCCGCGACGCACGCACGTCCAGCAGCGTCTGGCCGGTCCCGTCCCCCTGCCCGAGCAGCCCCTTGGCGACGCGGGAGCGGAGCCGCTGCAGCTGGGGGACGCCGGGGACGAGCGCCGCGCCCGGCATGTCGAGCAGGTTCGGCACCGCGGCCGGGACGGACCCGAGCGCGCGCACCGGCATCCGCGCGAGGCCGAGCACGCCGCGCCCGAGCATCTCCCACTCCCCCGGCCGGCGCTCGGCCGTCCAGCCGTCACCCTGGCCGTCGTCGGGCGGCGTGTCCTGCTCGAGGTCGAACAGCACGCCGAGCACCTCCGCGCCGGAGACGCCGTCCATCGCGGCGTGGTGGATCTTCGTCAGCAGCCCGGTGCGGCCGCCCTCGATGCCGTGGATGACGTAGAGCTCCCACAGCGGCCGGCGCCGGTCGAGCGAGCGGGCGAAGATGCGGGCGACGGTGTCGGCGACCTGGCGGTCGTTGCCCGGAGGGGGGACGGCGGTGTCGCGGACGTGGAAGTCGAGATCGAAGTCCGGGTCGTTGATCCAGTACGGGTGGTCGAGGTGGAACGGCACGCGCACGAGCCGCTGGTAGAACGGCGGCAGCTGGTCCAGCCGGCCGCGCAGCAGCGTCTTGATGCCCTCCGACGTCAGCACCCCGCCCGGGGCGGTGGTCGGGTCGAACAGCGCGAGGCCACCCACGTGTCCGTAGGTGCTCGCCGATTCCATCGCCAGGAACTGCGCGTCCAGGCTCGTCAACTGCCGCATGTCCAACCCTCTCCCTCTCGCTCGGGACCGAACCTACCCGTCGACGAGCTCGAACCACACGACGGCGAACGGCTCGTCCTCCGTGAGCCGCCAGTCGGGCTCGCCGAGCAGCACCGCGATCTCGTCGCGGCAGCCCTCGTAGAACGCGAGCCGGTTCCCGCGCCAGCGCTCCGCGGTCATCGGCTCGCCGAGCGCCGCGGTCGCCATCGCGGCGTCCACGGCGACGAACGGGACGACCGTCGTCTGGGTGACCCGGACCGTGGCGTGGCGGCGGCCGTGGTGGTCCTGGACGGGCAGCAGGGTGCCGATCCGCGGCGTGCCGCCCTCGAGGTCCCACTCGCGCGCGAGTGAGATCGCGGCGCGCTTGGTCCCGTCCATGACCTGGCCGATCATCCGCTCGCCCTGGCCGCCGTCCCCCTCGTAGCCGAACTCGATGAACGGCTCGCGCGCGTCACGGAACGGCGCCAGCGGGATGTCGGCGGCCAGCGTCGTCCCGCCGCCCCCCGGGCTGTCGACCGTCAGGCGGCCGCCGAGCGCCGTGACGCGGTCGCCGAGGCCGCGCAGCCCGCTGCCGCCTTCCAGCGCTGCGCCGCCGACGCCGTCGTCGGCGACGGTGACCAGCAGCGCGCGGGCCTGCAGCTGCGCCTCGACGGTCACCTCGGTCGCCCGCGCGTACTTCGCCGCGTTCGAGAGCGCCTCCGAGACGATGAAGTAGACGGTCAGCTCGATCGGGTCCGGCAGCCGGCGCTCGGGCAGGGCGATGATCCGCAGCGGGACCGGGGAGCGCGCGCCCATCAGCCGCAGCGCGCCCGCGAGCCCCCGGTCGGCGAGGCCCGCGGGATGCAGGCCGGTGGCCAGCTCGCGCAGCTCCCACATCGCGCCCGTGACCTGCTCGCGCGCGTCGTCGAGCAGCCCGGCCTGGGGGGTCGCGTCCTCGACCGCCCGGCGCGCGAGGTCGATCCGCTGGGTCAGCGCGACGAGCCGCTGCTGGACGCCGTCGTGGATGTCGCGCCCGATCCGGCGGCGCTCCTCGTCGCCGGCCTGCAGCACGCGTGCGCGCGACACGAGGATCTCCGTCTCGCGCTCGCGCAGTCGGCTGTCCTGGCGCCGGCGCTCGAGCTCGGCGCCGACCCGGGTCGCGAACAGCTGGAGCGCGTCGCGCGCCCGCTCCGACGGCCGCAGCGGTGGGTCCGGCGTCCGGAGGGCGAGGAGGCCGATCGGGCGGCCCGCGGCATCGGGCGCCGCCAGCACCAGGTCGCCGTCGGAGGTGCGCGACGGCGCGAAGCCCTCCCCCAGCGGCATCGCGTCGGGCGGCCAGCACGCGAGCACGCGCGCGTCCGTCCCGGACTCCGCGCACTCCGCGACCCAGCTGGCGCCGTCCCCGAACGCCTCGGCGAGCGCCCGCACGAGCGCCGAGAGGTACGCGTCGCCCACCACGCCGGCGGTCGCCGCGGCCACGGTGCGCAGGAGGTCATGACGCGCCATGTCGGCCGAACCGGTCACCTGATCGCGATTCTACGGACGCGATTCGTGGCAGTATGCGCGGCAGATGGCCCGCCCCAAGAGCTTCAAGGCGCTGCGCGACCTCCCCGGAGTGGGACGCGCCGCCGACTGGGGTCTCGGCGCGCACTCGACCTCGCGCAAGACGAAGCGGGCCGGCTCGCGGATCGCCGGGCTGAAGGCCACGGAGTCCATCTGCCCCTACTGCGCCGTCGGCTGCGGGCAGCTCGTCTACACGCGCGGGGGCGAGCTCGTCGGCATCGAGGGCAACCCGAAGTCGCCGATCTCGCAGGGGACGCTGTGCCCCAAGGGCTCCGCCAGCCGCCAGCTCGTGCAGCAGCCCGGCCGCCTCACGCACGTCCGCTACCGCCGGCCCGGCGGCACGGAGTGGGAGGACCTCGACCTCGAGACGGCGATGGACATGATCGCCGAGCGCGTGATCGCCGCGCGCGAGGACGGCTGGCAGGACGTCAACGAGGAGGGGTGGACGGTCAACCGCACCCTCGGCTTCGCGCACCTCGGCGGGGCGACGCTCGACAACGAGGAGAACTACTTCATCAAGAAGGGCTTCTCGGCCCTGGGCGCCGTCCAGATCGAGAACCAGGCCCGCATATGACACTCCAGCACCGTCCCCAGTCTGGGGAACTCGCTCGGGCGCGGCGGCGCCACCAACTTCCAGCAGGACCTCGCGAACGCCGACTGCGTCGTGATGATGGGCTCCTCCATGGCGGAGGCGCACCCCGTCGGGTTCCGCTGGGTGATGAAGGCCAAGGAGCGCGGCGCGCGGATCATCCACGTCGATCCCCGCTTCTCGCGCACGAGCGCCCTGGCTCATCAGCACGTCGCGATCCGCGCCGGCTCTGACGTCGCCTTCCTCGGCGGCCTGATCCACCACGTCCTCGAGACGGGCGCCTTCTTCGAGGAGTACGTCAAGGCGTACACGAACGCCGCGACGATCCTGCGCGAGGACTTCCAGGACACGGAGGACCTCGCGGGCGTCTTCAGCGGCTACGACCCCGAGACGGGCACCTACGACAAGACGACGTGGGCCTACGAGAGCGGCCAGCCCGCCGCCCCCGCCGGCCAGCGCGAGCACGCGGACCCCAACATGGAGAGCGGCGCCGACGACAAGGGCCTCCACGGCCCCGTCGAGCGCGACGAGACGCTGCAGGACCCCCGCTGCGTCTTCCAGGTCCTCAAGCGCCACTTCGCGCGCTACACGCCCGAGATGGTGGAGCGCATCACCGGCGTCCCGCGCGACGAGTTCCTCCAGGTCGCGCAGGCGATCGTCGAGAACAGCGGCCGCGAGCGCACGACCGCCTGGTGCTACGCCGTCGGATGGACGCACCACACCAGCGGCGTCCAGATCATCCGCTCCTGCGCGATCCTGCAGCTGCTGATGGGCAACATCGGCCGCCCCGGCGGCTCCATCATGGCGCTGCGCGGCCACGCGACGATCCAGGGCGCGACGGACATCCCGACGCTCTACGACCAGCTCCCGGGCTACCTCCCGATGCCGCGCGCGACGGAGGAGGACCTGACCCTCGAGAAGTACATCGCCACGGGCGGGGCGCGCCGTGGCTGGTGGTCGAACTACGACAAGTACATCGTCAGCCTGCTGAAGGCCTGGTACGGGGACGCCGCCACGCCCGAGAACGACTACGGCTTCGGCGCCATCCCGCGGATCTCGGGCAACCACTCGCACTTCCCCACGATGCTGCGCGCGCTCGACGGTGGGCTCGACGGCCTGCTCGTGATGGGCCAGAACCCGGCCGTGGGCTCCCAGAACGCCGGCCTGATGCGCCGCGCGATGGCGCAGCTGAAGTGGCTCGTGGTGCGCGACCTGTCCGAGATCGAGACGGCGTCGTTCTGGTACGACTCGCCGGAGGTCAAGTCGGGGGAGCTGCGCACGGAGGACATCCAGACGGAGGTCTTCCTCATGCCCGCCGCCTCCCACGTGGAGAAGGCCGGCTCGTTCACGAACACCCAGCGGCTGGTCCAGTGGCGCGACAAGGCGCTCGACCCGCCGGACGAGGCCCGCTCCGAGCTGTGGTTCATGCACCACCTGATCAAGCGGATCAAGGCGCACTACGCCGGCTCGACCGCCAAGCGCGACTGGGGCGTCGTCAACCTCCGGTGGGACTACACCGAGCACGCCGACGAGGACGGCGAGCCCGACGTCGAGGACGTCGTGAAGGAGATCAACGGCTACGGGGTGGCCGACGGCAAGCCCGTCTCCGGCTTCACCGCGCTCGAGGCCGACGGCTCGACCGCCTGCGGCGCCTGGATCTACTCCGGCATCTTCGCCGACGGCGTCAACCAGGCTCGCCGCCGCGACCCCGGCGACGTCGAGGCCGAGGGCGGCTACGTCTCCCCCGAGTGGGGCTGGGCGTGGCCGGCCAACCGCCGCCTGCTCTACAACCGCGCGTCCTCAGACCCCGAGGGCAGGCCGTGGTCGGAGCGCAAGAAGTACGTGTGGTGGGACGAGGACGCCGGCAGGTGGACCGGCTACGACATCCCCGACTACCCCGTCGACAAGGCGCCGTCCTACCGGCCGGCCGACGACGCGGTGGGCATGGACGCGATCCGCGGCGACCAGCCGTTCATCATGATGGAGGACGGCGTGGGCTGGCTGTACGCGCCGTCGGGCATCGTCGACGGCCCGCTGCCGACCTACTACGAGCCCGTCGAGACCCCGGTGGACAACCTCCTGTACCCCGAGCGCGGCGCCAACCCGGTCGCCATGCGCTGGACGCGGGCGGAGAACCCGCTGAACCCGATGGGCGAGTTCCCGCTCGTGGCCACGACCTTCCGGCTCACGGAGCAGCACACCGCCGGCGGGATGAGCCGCCCGCTGCCGTGGCTCAACGAGCTGCAGCCGGAGATGTTCGCCGAGATCGACCCCGTCGTCGCCGCCGATCGCGGGATCGAGGACGGCGGCTGGATGACGATCATGACCGCGCGCGGCGAGATCGAGGCCAAGGCGAAGGTCACCGACCGCATGCGGCCCCTGAAGGTCGACGGCCGCCCCGTGCACCAGATCGGCCTGCCGTGGCACTGGGGCTACGCGGGAGGGCCCGACGAGACGGGCGACACCGTCAACGACCTCACCGCGATCTTCGCCGATCCCAACGTCTCCATCGAGGACACGAAGTCGTGGACCTGCGACGTGCGGGCCGGCCGGCGCCGGGGCCAGTCCACGGAGCGCCTGCGGGACGAGCACGAGCGGCCACGGACCGCCCGCGCCGACCGCGACCACCCGTCCGAGCATCCGCACCACGGGGACGCCGAGGCATGACCGAGATCGCCATCGCACCCGCTCCCGGTGAGGAGCGGATGGGGTTCTTCACCGACACGACCACGTGCATCGGGTGCAAGGCGTGCGAGGTCGCCTGCAAGCAGTGGAACGACCTTCCCGCCGACGGCGGGGAGCTGCGCAAGGGCGGCTCCTACGACCACACGGGCTCGCTCGGCGCGTCGACCTGGCGCCACGTGCGCTTCGTCGAGGTGCTCGACCCGACGCCTGAGCCGGTGTCGGTGCCGCTGGACGCCGAGGACGTCAACCTCCTCGCGGTCGCCTCGGGCGCCATGACCCTGTCGCGCTGGGTGTTCATGTCCGACGTGTGCAAGCACTGCACCAACGCCGGCTGCCTCGACGCCTGCCCGACCGGCGCGCTGATCCGCACCGAGTTCGAGACGGTGATCGTCCAGCCCGACATCTGCAACGGCTGCGGCTACTGCATCCCCTCGTGCCCGTTCGGCGTCATCGACCGCGAGCCCGAGGACGGACGCGCCGCGAAGTGCACCCTCTGCTACGACCGCCTCGAGGACGGTCTGGAGCCCGCCTGCGCGAAGGCCTGCCCGACGGACTCGATCCAGTTCGGGCCGCGCGACGAGCTGATCGAGCGCGCCGAGGCCCGGGTGGCCACCCTGCACGAGCGCGGCATCGAGAGCGCCTACCTCTACGGCGCCGACGACTCCGTGGCCGGCGGCCTGGGCGCGTTCTTCCTCCTGACGGAGGCGCCGGAGCGCTACGGCCTCCCGGCCGCCGCCGACTCGCCGATCCAGGAGCAGGTCGGGCCGGCGACGGGCATGGGCATGGTCGCGGGCGCGGTCGCCGCGGGTGCCGTGGCGCTCGCCTTCCGGGACCGCCCGCGGGTGCCGCACTCCACCGTGCTGGCCGGCTTCGCAGCGGTGGGCGTCGCCACCGACGCCGCCGTCGGGTTGCTGCGCCGCCGCCGGCGCAAGGGGACGCGGTGATGCGGTTGGGGCGCCGGCCCAAGCGACCCACGGGCCGCGACATGACCCCGGCCGTCGGGTCACCGGGCGGGCCGGCGCCGTGGGAGCGCACGGGCGACCGGGTCGAGCTGCAGTCCGACGACTGGTCTGACGCCACGTGGTCGTTCTTGTACAAGGACGACACGGGCTACGCCGACGCCGCCGCGACCAACGGCGTCGAGCCCGACCATCCGCTCGAGCACGTCCAGGGGCCGATGATGAAGCCCGCCGTGTGGACGTGGGAGGTGCCGCTGTACTTCTGGTTCGGCGGGATCGCATCGGGCTCCGCGTTCGTCGCGCTGGCCTGCGACGTGGCCGGTGACGAGAAGTCCGCCCGCGTGGCCCGCCTGGTGTCCTTCGCCTCCGTGCTCCCGTGCCCGGTGCTGCTGATCCTGGACCTCGGTCGCCCGGCCCGCTTCCTCAACATGCTGCGGATCTTCAAGCCGCGCTCGCCGATGTCGATGGGCGCGTGGTGCCTCGTCGCGTTCTCCACGACGGGCGCCGGGGCGGTCGGCGCGGACCTGCTCGGCTTCAACCGCGCGGGCAAGGCGCTCGGTGCGGCGACGGCGACGCTCGGCGGGTACCTCGGCTCCTACACCGGCGTCCTGCTCGCGGCCACCGCCGTGCCCGTGTGGGCCCGCAGCCACCTGCTGCTGGGCCCGATCTTCGTCTGCACGGCCACGGCGACGGGCGCGTCCGCGACCCGTCTGGCGCTCGTGGCCACCGGCCGCCGGCCGGGCGACCCGACGCGCGAGGCGCTCGGCCGGGTCGAGGTCGGGGCGATGACGGCCGAGCTGCTGCTCTCGCAGCTCAACGAGGCGCGGCTAGGAGCGCTCGCGGCGCCGCTCGAGCACGGGAACTCGGGCCGATTGATCGCGGCGGCCAAGTGGCTCGTGCGCGGTGGCGTCGCGCTGCGCCTGCTCAACCGGCCCGCCGGCTCGCGCGCGCACCACCTCGCGTCCGTCGCCTTCCTCACCGCGGGCCTCTGCTTCCGCTACGGCTGGGTCCGCGCCGGGCGCGCGTCGGCCTCAGACGACGAGGCCGTCGCACGAATGGCCCGCTCCCGGGCGGCTTCCGGCGACCAGGAGTCGCCGGTCAAGATCACGATCCACTAGCGTCTGCCCCACGTCCGGCACCGATGCCGGGCGCGAGACGGCTCCCCAAAGCTCCCCAATGCTTCCGGGTGGCGGTCTCCTCAGCAAGCGAGCGGCCTGAATCCACGGCCGCCCCAAGGAGCCCACCCCACATGTCCCCCCAGCAGACGTTCGCCAACCTCGGCGTGACGGATCCCGTCGTGAACGCCCTCCGGCGTCGCGGCGCGGTCGCCCCGTTCGCCATCCAGTCCCTGGTCATCAAGGACGTCCTCGACGGCCGCGATGTCCTCGCCCAGTCCCCCACGGGCTCGGGCAAGACGCTCGCCTTCGGCGTGCCGCTCGTCGAGTGCACCGAGCCCGGCGATCCCACCCCCTCGGCCCTCGTGCTCGCCCCGACCCGTGAGCTCGCCTCGCAGATCGTCGCCGAGATCGAGCCGCTGGCCGCCGCCCGCGGGCTGCGCATCGCCTCCGTCTACGGCGGCGTCGGCCTCGACCAGCAGGCCAAGCGCGCGGCGAAGGCCCACATCGTGGTCGCCACGCCCGGCCGCCTCGAGGATCAGCTGCAGCGGCGCGCCTTCGACCTGCGCGAGGTGCGGATGCTCGTGCTCGACGAGGCCGACCGCATGCTCGACATGGGCTTCAAGCCCGCCGTCGACCGGATCGTCAAGGCCTGCCCGCGCGATCGCCAGACCCTCTTCTTCTCCGCCACCCTCGAGGGGGAGGCCGGCACCGTCGCCGGTCGCTACACCGAGAACGCGGTCACCCGCACCCACAAGCCCAAGGTCGACACGAAGGCCGACATCGAGCACCGCTTCGAGCTCGTCGAGCGCGAGGCGCGCGTCGACAAGCTCGTCGAGCACCTCAACGACGAGAAGCGCGATCTCGCGCTCGTCTTCGTCCGCACCAAGCGCGGCGCCGACCGCCTCGTCAAGCGCCTCGGGACCCAGGGCGTCAAGGCCCTGGCGATGCACGGCGACAAGACCCAGGGCCAGCGCGAGCGCGCCCTGAAGTCCTTCACCGACGGCAAGGTGCCGACGCTCGTCGCCACCGACGTCGCGGCACGCGGCATCGACGTCGACGGCATCACGCACGTGATCCAGTTCGACCCGCCGGCCGACGCCGACACCTACACCCACCGCGTCGGCCGCACCGGCCGCGCGGGCGCCACCGGCATCGGCGTGACCTTCGTCGGCGGCGAGCAGAAGGGCGACATGCGCAAGATCGCGGCGAAGCTCGCGCTCAACCGCGAGCTCGACCAGGCGCTGGCCGGCGGCCGCCGCCGCTGAGCGGCATCCTCCCGGCGCGCCACGCGGCGCGCCGGAGGACCTCCACGGGAGTGCGCCGGCGCGCAGACGGGCAGCGCAGTCCCATGAGCAATTCCCTGATCGTCAACGGTGCCGACGGCGAGACCGGTGACCGCGGTGAGCAGCTCCTCGCCGGCACGGACAAGCTGCGCGTGCGTGTCTGGGAGGGCGAGGAGGCCGGCGTCGTCTCCCCGGACCACGCCAACGAGTACGACTACGTCGCCTACGTCCTCTCGGGCGTCCTGAAGGTCCACGTGGGCGACGAGGGGCCCAGCGAGGTCCGCGCGGGTGACTCCTACGCGGTCCCCGCAGGGGTCACCTACGGCTTCGAGGTCGTCGAGGCCGCCAAGGTCGTCGAAGCCATCACCCTCTAGTCGAGGGTGATGCTGACCCGTCTGCGCCGCAGACGGGTACACCGTGGCGATGGAGTTCGTCGACCGCCACGTCCTGGCCGTCCCCGCGCCCGCCCCGCGGGTGTGGGACGCGGTGGCGACGACGCTCGCCGCCGCGGACGGGCCGGTCGCCCGCGCCGCTGCTGCGCTGCTGCGCTGCACGCCGCGGCGCACCAGCGGACCCCCGGTCCCCAGCCCCGGCGCCGAGACGCCGGGGTTCCGGGTCGCGGAGGCCCACCCGCCGCGGCGGCTGCGTCTCGAGGGCGGGGACGCGCTGGCGCGCTACGTCGTCCAGTTCGACGTCGACGCGGCGGCGGGCACCGTCTCGGTCTCCACCTGGGCGGCGTTCGCCGGCGGCCCACTCGGGCGCGCCTACCGGGCGGCGGTGATCGGCACGGGCGGGCACGCGGTCACGATGAAGCTCGTGCTGCGCCGCATCCGCCGCCGGGCGGTCGCCCTGTCGGAGGCGCGCGCGTGAGCGACCCGCACGACCTGACCGAGGCGGAGAAGACGGAGATCGCGGCGGCGTTCTCCGAGCTCGCGGCGCGCGACGAGGCGCACGACGCGCCGGCGACGCACGCGCGTTCCCGGCCCGACAACGGGCACGGCCCCGACCGGCGCGACGCGTCCGCCGGCAACGGGTCCGCGCCGGACGCGCGCGCCGAGGAGGCGCGCAGCGCCCTGGCCCGCCTGCTCGGCGCCGGGGCCAAGGCCACCGATCGGCTCGCGCACGCCACCGGCGTCGACCGCGCCCTCGACGACGCGATGGAGGAGGCGCTCGTGCGAGCCCTGCGCTCCCCCGGCGTCGAGCGCGCGATCGTCCGGGTCATCCGCCGCAACGCGATCCAGGACGCGCTGGCGGACTCCCTGACGAGCGACGAGGTCGCCACCGCGATCATCGCCGCGATCGAATCGGAGGCCGCCGACCGGGTCTGGGCCGAGATCCTCGCTTCCCCGAAGGCGCAGATGCTCACGGAGCGAATCGCGGAGGCGCCCGAGGTCCGGGCCGCCATCACCCAGCAGAGCGTCGGGCTCATCACCGATGTCGGCGCGCGCCTGACGCAGATCACGGAGGCGCTCGACGACGCGCTCGAGCGCGTCATCGGCGGGGCCCGGCACGACGCCGAGACCGATCAGGTCGGCCTCGTCACCCGCCTCGTGGCCGCCGCCACCGACGTCGCGCTCGGGGCCGTCGCCTTCTCGTTGACCTCCACCTTCGTCGCTTCCGTCTTCCCCTTCGCCACCGGCGATCGAGTCTCGCTGCCCGTGCTGCTCACGCTCGTCGTTCTCGGCGTGATCGCCGCAGGCTCCGTCGTCGCGTCCTTCTGGGCCCTCACCGGCCAGACGCCGGGCATGCGCTTCCTCTCCATCCGCCTCGAGGCCGACGGCTCCCGTGAGATCGGCGTCCGCCGCGCGGTCAAGCGCCTGTTCGCCCTCCCCATCGCGGTCCTGCCCGCCGCCCTCGGCATGCTCGCGATCATCCGCAGCCCACAGCGCCAGGGCTGGCACGACCGCATCGCCGGCACGGAGGTCGTCTACGACTCGACCCGCCGCGTCGCTCCGCACTCCCAGCGCCCGGGCGAGGGCGCGTTGGCGCGGGACCGGGCCGCCTAGCGACCCGGGCGGCGGCTAGCTCGCCATCGGCAGGCAGCGGTTGCGGCCCGCCGCCTTGGCCCGGTAGAGCGCGTCGTCGGCCGCGGCGAGCAGCGTCGTGGCGTCCGTGCGCCGATCGTCGACCGCGGCGATGCCGATCGACACGGTCTGATCGTCGACCAGCCCGGCCATGCTCGCCGGCGTGTCCGCGCGCAGCCGCTCGGCCACGGCGACGGCTCCGTCGAGCCCGGTGCCCGGCATCAGCAGGCAGAACTCCTCGCCGCCGAAGCGGATGGCGAGGTCCCCCGCGCGCGAGTGCGAGCGCAGGAGCGCGCTGAAGCGCTGCAGCACCTGGTCGCCGGTCTCGTGGCCGAAGCGGTCGTTGACGGTCTTGAAGCGGTCGAGGTCGCACAGGAGCACCGCGACGCCGGCGTCGCGGGTGGCGAGGCGATCGAGCGTCCCGACCATGTCGCGGCGGTTGCGCAGGTCGGTCAGGGCGTCGTGGCTGGCGAGGTGAGCGAGCCGCTCACGCCGCCGCGCCAGGGCGATCGCGGTGGCGGCCTGGTCGGCGAGCAGCAGCAGCTCGCGCTCGCGGATCGCCGTCGGCTGCAGCCGATCGACGGGGTCGTCGACGACGAGGAGCCCGTCGAGGTCGCCGTCGCGCCGTCGCAGCGCGATGAGCATCAGGTGGTCCGACCACGCCAGCGGGCCCGCGCCGTTGCGGGTCGAGGCCGGGAACCGGTCCCCCGCCGCGCCCAGGTCCCCGCGCCGCACCATCGCGCAGCCGCGCCCCTGCGGCAGGAAGCCCTCGATCGCCTCGCAGAGGAGGTCGGGAAGCTCCTGGGTGTGACCACGCTGGGCCGCCGGGTGCAGCCATCCGTCGCCGGCGAGCCAGCCGGCCGCCCGGTTCCAGCCGAGCGCCGGGGCGGCGGTGGCGCACACCTCGCCCAGCACGCGCTCGATCGACGCGTCGTCGGGCAGGCGCGAGGAGAGCGCCAGCAGCGCGGTGACGGCCTCGTCGTGGCGCCGCGCCGCCGCGACGTCCTGGGCGCGCTCGAGCGCGAGCGCGGCGTGGGCCGCGACCGCCACGAGCAGCCGCAGCTCGTCGTTGCCCGGCCGCAGGCGTGAGACCGGGTCATCGACCGACAGGATCCCCAGGGGCCGGTCGTCCGTGGCCTTCAGGGCGACCAGCAGCGCGTCGCCGGCGCCCCAGGTCTCCGGGGAGTCCGACTGCACGTCGCTGGACCGATACGAGGTGATCTCCGTCCAGCCCGCGTGCTCCTCCGGGAGGAAGAACGCGCCCGGCACCCGTTCGAACTCCGGCCGCATCAGGACGTCGGCGAACGCCGTGTAGCTGTTCGTGGTCCCCAGCAACGCCTCCCGCGCGGCGGCGCTGCCCTCGACGAGGACGGCCTCGTAGTCGTGCCACGCCGGGCGGTAGACGTTGACCACGATCGTCGCGTAGCCGAGCGCCGAGCGCACGGCGTCCGCCACGGCCTGCAGCACGGCCTGCAGGGGGCGGCTGCCCCCGGCGCGCGCGAGGTCGAGCAGGGCCTCCAACCCGCTCGTCGACGCCGACGGGAACCTCTTGCCCGCGTCTGCGTCTCCCATCGAGCGACCGTCCTTCCCGGCTTGTGAACCAGAGCGTGCTCCCATGGAGCGTAATGGCACGGGACGCAGGGCCGGCTACGTCAGCCGGCCGCGCCAGCGCGCGCCGAGCAGGGCGGCGAGCGCCAGCAGTGCGAGGCCGGCGCCGGCGAAGCCCGCCGTCGCCTCCTTCTTGCGCGGCTTGGTGCCCAGCCGCGAGCCGAGGCGCTCATAGACCGCGTTCAGGCGCTGGGAGTCCTTGACGTTGAAGAACTCGCCGCCGGATTCGCGGGCGATCCGGCGCAGGGACTGCGGGTCCGGGGGGACCGGGATCGGGTCGCCGTAGGGGCTCTGGACCACACCCGCGGCGGTGCCGAGGGCGACGGTGTAGATCGGGATGTTCAGCCGCCCGGCGACCTTGGCGACCTCCTCGGGACTGCGACCGCCCATCGCCTTGCCGTCGGAGAGCAGGATGATCGCGGCCGGCGCCTGGCGGCCCTCGGGCGGCTGCGTGGCGTCCGGGTTGCGGCCGAGCGCCTGCAGCGCGTTGGCGAGCGCGTCGCCCGTCGCGGTGCCGCCGTCGGCCGACAGCGAGCCGAGCGTCGCGCGGACGAGCTCGCGGTCGGTCGTCGGGGCCTGCGTCGTGTGCGGCGAGGTCGAGTAGGCGACGATGCCGACACGGGTCGCCTTCGGGACGCGGTCGAGGAACGCCTCGGCGGCGTCGGTGGCGGCCGTCAGGCGGTCCGGCTTGACGTCGGTGGCCTCCATCGAGCCCGACGCGTCGGTCACGAGCATCACGGAGGCCTGCTCGACCGGCACGGCGACGGTGCGCTCGGGGCGGGTGAGGGAGATGGCCAGCGCGATGACGGCGAGGGCCAGGAGCCCGACCGGGATGCGCCGCCGCCAGGCCGGCGGCCGCTCGATCAGCCCAGCCAGCGTCCCCAGCGCGGGGAAGCGCACCGCGTACTGGCGCCGGCGCCGCAGCGCGATCCGGTGCAGCAGGAAGCCGAGCGGCAGGATCAGCAGCGTCAGCAGCCACCAGGGCGACTGGAGGGTGAGGTCGGGCAGCGCGACGGCGAGCACGGTCACGTCCCGCGCCGCTTGACGAGGCCGGCGCCGAGGCCGCGCAGCCAGTCGCCGCCGGAGGACAGCGACACGTGCCGGGCGCCCGCCCGGCGGATCTCGGCCGCGACCTGCAGGGCTCGCGCCCGTTCGGCGACCGCGAAGCGCTCGCGCAGCTTCCTCGAGGACAGGTCGACGGTCAGCTGGCGCCCGGACTCGGGGTCCACCAGGACGGTCGTGCCGGCGTCGGGCAGCTCCCGCTCGCGCGGGTCGGACACCTCGACGCACACGACCTCGTGACGCTGGGCGAGCGCGCGCAACGGCCGCTCCCAGTCCACGTAGCCGCGGAAGTCGGAGACCACGACGATCAGCCCGGCGCGCGAGGCGAGGCGGCCGAGGCGGCGCAGGGACCGCTCGAGGGCGTGCGGGTCGCCGAAGCCGTCGGGCGCGTTGCCGGCTTCGAGGGCGCGGCGGATGCCGATCATGGCGCGCTTGCCGCCGCGGGGGGCGACGAGCACCTGGTCGGCGCCGCCGAAGGCGAGCATCCCGACCCGGCCGGCGCGGCGCAGCGCCATGCGGGTCACGACACGCGCGACGCCGTCCGCGACGTCGGACTTCAGCCGGTCCTGCGTGCCGAAGGCCATCGAGGCGGACGCGTCGACGACGATCCAGGTCGTCAGCGACCGCTCGGGGACCTGCTGGCGGACGTAGGGCTCGCCGGTGCGGGCGGTTGCCGCGGGGTCCAGCTGGCGCACGTCGTCGCCGATCACGTACGGCCGCAGCTGCGCGATCTCCGTCCCCGTGCCGAGCCCGGAAGCGCGGTGCTCGCCGGGGAGCTGGCCCTCGATGCGCCGCGAGATCGCGACGTCGATGGCGCGCACGGCTGAGTCCGGGAGCGGCCCCGGACCCTGTCGCGCGACGGGACGGACGAACGCCACGGAGCTACCGGCGGCGCGGAGCCTGCTGGTCCGGCGCGAACGCGGAGTGCTCGTCGTCCTGGGGATCGACGCTCGCGATCACCTTGGCCAGCACGTCGTCGGCCGAGATCCCGTCCGCCATGGCCTCGTAGGACAGGACGATGCGGTGGCGCAGGATGTCGGCGGCGACGTCGGTGACGTCGCGCGAGGAGGCGTAGTCGCGGCCGCGCAGCAGGGCGAGCGCCCGCGCGGCCTGGGCCATCCCGATCGGGCCGCGGGGCGAGGCGCCGTACTCGATCTGGGACGCCAGCTCGGGCATGCCGTGGCGGGCGGGGAAGCGCGTCGCGTCGGCCAGGCGCACGGCGTAGCCGATCACCCGGCGGTCGACGAAGACGCGCGCCGCGCGCTCGCGGAAGCCGTCGAGCGAGGAGATGTGCATGACCTCGCGGACCGCGGGGGCCACGGTCAGCGACTGCTCGACGACGGCGGCCTCGTCCCCGACGGACGGGTAGTCGACGACGAGCTTGAAGAGGAAGCGGTCCAGCTGCGCCTCCGGCAGCTGGTAGGTGCCCTCGGACTCGATCGGGTTCTGCGTGGCGAGCACGAGGAACGGCTGCGGGACCGGATAGGTCTGCCCGCCGAGCGTGACCTGGTGCTCCTGCATGACCTCCAGGAGGGCCGACTGGACCTTGGCCGGCGCGCGGTTGATCTCGTCCGCGAGCAGCAGGTTGCCGAAGACGGGGCCGAGCTCCGTCTGGAACTGGCCCGTGTCCGGGCGCCAGATGCGCGTGCCGACGAGGTCGGCCGGCACGAGGTCGGGGGTGAACTGCACCCGGGAGAACGAGCCGCCCAGCACGCGGGCCAGCGTGCGGATGGTCAGCGTCTTGGCCAGGCCCGGGACGCCCTCGAGCAGCACGTGGCCGCCGACCAGCAGGGCGACGAGCAGCTTCTCGAGCATGTTGTCCTGCCCGACGATGACGCGCTTGGTCTCGTAGAGGACGGACTCGAGCGCCTGGCGCGGGTCCTGACCCTCGGCCGGCACGGGATCGCCGGGCGGGGGCGGCACGGCGCCGGGCTGGCCGGGGACCGCGCTCAGTCGGGAGGGGTCGGTCATGAAGGTGAAGGTAGGGAGCGGGCCGTCAAGCGCCGATAAGCGGTCGCGGCCGTGCACGGCCGTCTTACCCCGGTCTTACGGGGATCGGACACACTTGGTCACATGCGCGTGCTGATCGCCGAGGACGAGCCCCGCGTTGCGGACGCCCTGGCCCGCGGCCTGCGCCGCGAGGGCCTGGCCGTCGACATCGCCCCGGACGGCTCGGAGGCGCTGATCAAGGCGCGCATCCACCCCTATCAGGTGGTGGTGCTCGACCGCGACCTGCCGAAGGTCCACGGGGACGAGGTCTGCCGCCGGCTCAACCGCGACCAGCCCGAGACCAAGGTGCTGATGGTGACCGCGGCACGCTCGGTCGACGACCGCGTCGAGGGCCTCGGCCTCGGCGCCGATGACTACCTCACGAAGCCGTTCGTCTTCGCCGAGCTGCTCGCCCGCGTCCGCGCCCTCGGCCGCCGCTCGGGAACCGCCCGCCCGCCCGTCCTGCGCCACGGCGACCTCGAGCTGGACTCCGCGACGCGCGCCGCCACCCGCGGCGGGCAGCCACTGGCGCTGACGCCGAAGGAGCTCGGCGTGCTCGAGGCGCTGATGCGCGCCGACGGCGCCGTCCTCAGCACGGAGCAGCTGCTCGAGCAGGTCTGGGACGACCAGGTCGATCCCTTCACGAACACGGTCCGGATGACGATCGTGACGCTGCGGCGCAAGCTGGGCGAGCCCGCGGCGATCCACACGGTCGTCGGCGCGGGCTATCGCCTGTGAGCGTCCGCGCGCGCCTGACGCTCGCCTACGGGGCGGTCTTCCTCGTCGGCACGGCGATCGTGCTCGCTGCGAGCTGGCTGCTCGTCTCCTCCCACCTGCAGCGCACGCTCGGCGACGCCGGCGCGGCGCGGGCGCTCAACGGCCTCGCCGGCTCCTACGGGCTCGTCGCCATCGGCCTCGGCCTCGTGTCGGGGGCGTTCGGCTGGGTCGTCGCCGGGCGTGCGCTGCGCCCGCTGGAGGCGACCCTCGAGCGTCAGGCCGCGCTTGTCGAGGCCCAGCGCCAGTTCGTCGCCAACGCCTCCCATGAGCTGCGCAGCCCGCTCACCGTCATCCGCACGGAGACCGACGTGACCCTGTCAGACCCCGGTGCCACGGAGGCCGACCTGCGCGCGATGGGCCGGGTCGTCCTGGAGGCGACCGAGCGCATCGACGCCCTGCTCGACGCCCTGCTGCTGCTGGCCTCCAGCCGGCCGGAGCTGATGCGACGCGATCCGGCGGACCTCGCCGCGGCGGCCCGGCGGGCCGTCGCCGAGACGCGCGACGAGGCCGCCGCCGCCGATCTCGACGTCCGCCTGGCCCCGGGCGCCGCCCAGGTCGCGGGCGATCCCGCGCTGCTGGACCGCCTCGTCGCCAACCTCGTCGAGAACGCCGTGCGCCACAACCGGCCGGGCGGCCGTGTCGAGATCCGCGTCGCGCAGACGGCGGCCGGCGCGACCGTCGCGGTCGGCAACGACGGCGGCGCGCTGTCGGCCGCCGACGCGGCCCGCATGACCGAGCCCTTCGAGCGCCTCGACCGGCGCGCGGACGGGACGGGCTCCGGACTCGGCCTCTCGATCGTGGCCGCGGTGGCGGCCGCGCACGGCGGCGACCTGCGCCTGACCCCGCGCCCGGGCGGCGGACTCGACGTGCTGGTGACGCTGCCCGGCGCCCCGGGGCAGACGGTGCCGGGCGCGACGGACGGCGGCGCCGCAGCGGCGCCCGTCCAGCGCGGCTGATCCGGCCGGCTAGAGGTGCTCGCGGTCGGTGCTGACGCGATCGTGCGCCGGGCAGCCGACCTGCCGGGTCTGCGCCGCCCTGGCCGCCTCACGGTCCGCGGCGGCGACCTGCTGGTCGACACGTCCGACGCCGCCGAGGCCGGCACCGAAGAGGCCGATCCCGAGGAGCGCGACGACGAGGACTGGACGCATGGGTCCATGGTTCCCCCTCATCGTGAACCCAGCCTTAAGCGGGCGGGACGGGGCGCGCGGGCGGTCAGGCGGCGCGGGTACGGGCCGGGGCGGCCGCGACGACGGCCTCCACGTGCGGGCCGAGCAGCGCCGCGACGTCGGCCGCGACCTTCGCCGGCGGGCCGCCGGGGCGTGCGGCGTGCGAGATGGCGAGCCGCACGATGGCGTCGGCCAGCCGGCGCGCGTCGGTCGCCGCGACGCCGGGCCAGGTGGCCAGCAGCACCGCCGTCAGGCCCTCCGTGCCCATCGCGATGACGGCCCCGCCCTGGGTGGTGACCAGCGGCAGGAGGCCGTCGGAGCCGTCGTCGGCGACGATCGCGCGCACCATCGGCGTCTCGCGCGCGGCGAGCAGGAAGCGCTCGAACGCCGCATGGAGCGCCAGGCGCGGATCGCCGGCGTGGGTCGTGATCGCCTCGCGCACGCCGTCGAGCAGGCGCGTGGCCTCGCGCAGGACGTAGGCCTCCGCCAGCTCCGGGCGGCCGCCGAGCTCGTTGTAGAGCGTCTGACGGCTCACCCCGGCGTGGCGCGCGACCTCCCCCATCGAGACCTTCGACCACGGCCGCTGCGCCAGCAGCGCGCCGGCGGCGTCGAGCAGCGTGTCGCGCAGCAGGGCGCGAGCGGCCTCCGGGTACGGGGTCTGGCTCACGCCACCGAACCGTACTTGCGCAACAGGCGCTCCCGCTTGCGCGGCTGGAGGTTGGCGCGGGTCACGTCACCCTCGTAGTGGGCGAGCACGCGCGGGTCCATCACCCGGCGCCACAGGGGGGTCAGGTAGGCGAGCGCGATCATCGTGGCGTAGCCCGAGGGCAGCTCCGGCGCCTCGTCGAAGTGGCGCAGCGACTGATAGCGGCGCAGCGGGTTCGCGTGGTGGTCGGAGTGGCGCTGCAGGTGGTAGAGCAGCACGTTGCTCGAGACGTTGTTGGAGTTCCACGAGTGCCGCGGGGCGCAGCGCTCATAGCGGCCGTCCTCCCGCGTCTCGCGCAGCAGGCCGTAGTGCTCGAGGTAGTTGACCACCTCGAGCAGGGTGAAGCCGAACACCGCCTGGACCAGGAGGAACGGCAGGACGACCCAGCCGAACGCCGCGGTCAGCCCGGCGAACAGCACGAGCGTCATCGCCCACGCGTTGAGGACGTCGTTGCGAGGGCCCCAGAACCGGTAGCCCTCCCGCTCGGCGTGGACGTGCTCGAGCTCCCAGGCCGACCGCAGCGACCCGGTGACGGTGCGCGGCAGGAAGGCCCAGAAGGACTCGCCGAGGCGGGAGGAGGCGGGGTCCTCCGGCGTCGCGACGCGGACGTGGTGGCCGCGGTTGTGCTCGATGAAGAAGTGGCCGTAGCCGGTCTGCGCGAGCGCGACCTTCGACAGCCAGCGCTCGAGCGCGTCGCGCTTGTGGCCGAGCTCGTGGGCGGTGTTGATGCCGATGCCGGCCACCATCCCGACCGTCGTGGCGAGGCCGACGGACTCCAGCGTCGACAGGTCGCCGCTGGCCCACAGGAAGCAGGCGAGCACGAGCGAGCCGTACTGCAGCGGGATGAACAGGTACGTGCACCAGCGGTAGAAGCGGTCCTGCTCGAGCCAGGCCACCGCCGAGTCGGGCGGGTTGTCGGCGTCCTTGCCCACGAGCGTGTCGAGGACCGGCATGACCACGAAGACGAAGAACGGGCCGAACCACCAGAACACCCCGAGCTCGGTGGCGGCGGCCAGCCCCCAGGCGATCAGCGGCAGCAGCGGGACGACGAGGCCGAGCGGCCACAGGAAGCGCTTCGGGTCGCTCCAGGCGACCTCGGCGTGGTGGGCAGTGTGCGTGCTCATGTCCACGAGCTTTACACATCTACTTCTGCTGTCAAGTTGTCGAGACTTAGGCTGACAGGCGTGATCACCGACGGGCCCCTCGCCGCACTCACCGACGCGCTGGCGCGCCACCTCGCCGAGCGTCACCCCGAGGCCGGTCTGGACGCCGCCCGCTTCGTGCGCCGCAACGACGGGGGCAAGAACGGCGACCTGCAGGTCAACGTCGCCTTCGCCCTCGCGAAGACCCTCAAGCGCAAGCCCGCCGACGTCGCCGCCACGCTCGCGGAGGAGCTCGACGCCGGCCCGGCCTTCGCCGCGCTGGAGCCCTCCGGCCCCGGCTTCGTCAACGTGACGCTGGCCGACGACTGGCTGGCGGCCCGCGTCGGCGCCGTCGCCGCGGGCGCGCCCGCGCTGTCGCCCCGCGCCGACGCCGAGCCGGTGCTGATCGACTTCTCCAGCCCGAACGTCGCGAAGGAGATGCACGTCGGCCACCTGCGCTCGACCGTCATCGGCGACTGCCTGGCCAACGTCTACGAGGCGCGCGGATCCACCGTCGAGCGGATCAGCCACGTCGGCGACTGGGGCACCCAGTTCGGGATGCTGATCGAGTTCCTCTTCGAGACCGGCGAGGGCGCGGATGCCGACCCGTCCGACCTCAACGGCTTCTACCGCGACGCGAAGGCCCGCTTCGACGCCGACGAGGACTTCAAGGACCGTGCCCGCAAGCGCGTCGTCGCCCTCCAGTCCGGCGACGAGCGCACGCGCGCGGCCTGGGCGACGCTGTGCGAGGCGTCGCGCACGTCCTTCCAGGCGCTCTACGACGTGATGCGCGTCGACGTCCGCGAGGTCGGCGAGTCCGCCTACCAGGACGAGCTCGCCGACGTCGTCGCCGACCTTGACGCCGCCGGGCTGCTCCAGCTCGACGACGGCGCCCGCTGCGTCTTCCCCCCGGGCTTCGAGAACCGCGACGGCGAGCCCCTGCCGGTGATCATCCAGAAGGCCGACGGCGGCTACAACTACGACACGACCGACCTCGCGGCCGTGCGCCGGCGCGTGCGCAGCGGCCTCAAGCGGCTCCTCTACGTGGTCGACCACGGGCAGTCCCAGCACTTCGCGATGGTCTTCGCTGTCGCGCGCATGGCGGGCTGGATCCCCGACGACGTCGTCGTCGAGCACATCCCCTTCGGCCTCGTCCTCGGCGAGGACGGCAAGCGGCTGCGCACGCGCTCGGGCGAGAGCGTCCCGCTCGAGCTCCTGCTGCGCGAGGCCGTCGACGCCGCCGGGCGCCTGCTCGTCGAGCACGACGGCGACGCCTCCAACGCGCAGTCGGTCGGCATCTCCGCGGTCCGCTACGCGGAGCTGGCCCACAACCGCATGACCAACTACGAGTTCTCGCTCGACAAGATGGTCACGATGCAGGGCAACACCGCGCCCTACCTGCTCTACGCCTACGCCCGCATGCAGGGCGTGCTGCGCGCGGTGGCCGCCACGGAGGCCGAGCACGTCGACGGCCCGGTGCTCGCCGGCGCCTCGCGCGGGCTCGCCTCCCGCCTCGCCGATCTGCCCGACGTCGTCGCCGGCGTCGCCACGGGCTACACGCCCAACGACCTCTGCGAGTACCTCTTCGAGCTCTCCCAGGCGTTCAACCGCTTCTACGAGGAGCGCCGCGTGATCGGCCTCGACGGCCGCGTCGACACCGGCGCGCTCCTCCTCGTCCAGGCCACGGCGGCGACGATCGCCGCGGGGCTCGTGCTGCTCGGGGTCGAGCCGCTCGAGCGCCTCTGAAAGCCGACATCGGGCGCCGGGTCCGTCTGTAGGTTCCTTCCTCGAGGTGAGGATCTACTTCCCGAACAGCGGGCATCTTCAAAACTTCGGTGGCTTCGCTCGCAAGCAGGACCTCACCGACCCGACCCGTCTCGAGTTCTCGATGAACGCCAGCTACGTGTCGGTTCATCCGGTGGCACTAGCGATGGCCGCCGCCGCTGCTCGATTGGTTCGTGATCAGGGCGGACAGGTCACTGCTGACCT
Organism: uncultured Solirubrobacteraceae bacterium; assembly: GCA_963726825.1. Lineage (GTDB taxonomy): Bacteria > Actinomycetota > Thermoleophilia > Solirubrobacterales > Solirubrobacteraceae > DATLGB01. Next base: position 2,189,742 of record CAVSDT010000002.1, read on the forward strand.
GGCGGCCAGCGATGGTTCCGTCCGGTACATCTCACGGATGAAGCTGACGGACGTCCTGGGCGTCCAACCCGGCTTGCCGATGACCGAGCACGCGGCTGAGGGTCGGTTCATTCCAGTCACGCAGATACGGGACCAGTCCGACCTCAACGACTTCATCGTGCAGATGGTCCCGTTGCTGCATGCTTCGCCCGACGAGGCCGGCCCGATCAAGTACGTCATCACCGAACTGGTCAGGAACGTCCTCGAGCACTCCGCCTCCTCGATCGGTGCGATGGTCTGCGCGCAGTACTTCTCGCAGACGGAACGACTGTCCCTCGGCGTCGTTGACATGGGTGTCGGCATTCGTTCGTCCATCGGCCAGTACCACCACGCCAGCACTGACATGGACGCCATTCACCTGGCTCTGCGACCAGGTATCACCGGTGCCACGGCTCGAGTCGGGGGAAACGAGCAGAACGCAGGGGCCGGTCTGTTCTTCACCAAGTCAATCGCTCGGACGACGCGCAACTTCTTCGTGGTCTACAGCGGGAACGCCATGTTCAAGCTCCGAAAAGGTCCACGGGACACCGCACCTCAACTGCTCTCCGACCCGGTCGCCGATCGCGCGACCCGGGAGGAGGATCTTCCCTATTGGCCGGGGACGGTCATCGGCGTCGACGCCAACGTCGGCTCCACAATGGAGTTCGCCCAGCTGCTCTCCAACATCCGTCAGGCGTACCAACTGAACGTCACCGACGGTCGGGGGCATCGGCGCCGTCGACGGCCTAAATTCGGATGATGCACATCAAGCTCATCGACCACGCTGGCGAGTTCGGTGGCGACAAGGACGTCGCGCGCGATCTCCGTGAGCGGTTGATCCGCCCAGCGCTCGCAGAGCACCATGCCGTCGTTCTCGACTTCGACGGCGTCGATCTCGTAACGCAGTCGTTCGTTCATGCGCTCGTGAGCGACCTCATTCGCTCGGAGAAGTTCGACGCGCTTGACCTCTTGACTTTCGAGAACTGCTCGCCCAGCGTACGCGAGCTCATAGAGATCGTTGTCGACTACAGCCAGGAAGACGTCGTCGCCGAGGCCTGATCAGGGCAGCCGGCCGAACCAGAACAGGCTCAGCAGCCCGCCCACGGCCAGGAGGATGAGGCCGCCGCCCGCGAAGTACACGGTGATCTGGCGCTGTTCGTCCTTGCGGGTGATCTGGGTGCCGAGCGACTTGTAGACGTCGGCGAGGCGGCCCGCGGAGGTCACGTCGTAGGTCCGGCCGCCGGAGAGCTCGGCGATCCGGCGCAGCGTCTCGGGGTCCGGCGGGACGGTCTGGGTGCCCGTCGTGCCGTCGCGGTTGCGCTTGGGGATCGTGCCCGTGGCGGTGCCGAGCGAGACGGTGTAGATCGGGACCTTGGCCTTCGCGGCCTCGCGGGCGACGGCGATCGGGTCGCGCCCGCGGACGGACTCGCCGTCGGAGAGCAGGACGATCGCGGCCGGGGGCGGCTCGGCCCCCGCGGCCGCCTGCGTGGCCACGTTGAGCGAGAGGCGCAGGGCGTCACCCGTCGCCGTGGACCCGGCGGGGGTGATCGACGCGAGCGCGGAGCGCACCGCGGCGCGGTTGGTCGTCGGCGCCTGCAGCACGCGAGCCCCCTGGTTGAAGACGATCGCCCCCACCTGCACGCGCTTGGGGACCTGGCCGAGGAACGTCCCCGCGGCGCGGCGGGCGGCGTCCAGCCGCGTCGGGGCGACGTCCTGTGCGGCCATCGAGCCCGACTGGTCCGTCACGAGCAGGATGCGCGCCTGGTCGACCGGCACCGAGCGGGTGACCTGCGGCCGGGCCAGTGCGGCGACGAGGGCGATCAGCGCCAGCCCGTAGAGGCCCATCGGCAGATGCCGGCGCCAGCGCGGCAGCACGGGCGCCACGGACGGCAGCAGGGCCGGGGCGGCGAAGGCGCTGCGGCCGCGCCGGGCGTTGCGCTCGTGGCGCCAGTACAGGGCGACGAGCACCGGTGCCGCGATCAGCAGCAGGAGGAAGAGGGGGGCTTGGAAGCTCACGTGGTGCGGGTGCGGCGACTACGGCGAACCGGGGGAGCTCGTCGCCGACCTCGGCCGCCTGCCGAGGGTGACGTCGAGCGTCTGCTTGGTCCCGTTGCGCTCGATCTCGACCTTGACCCTGTCGCCCGGCTTGTGCTTCGTGACCGCGGCGCCGAGGTCGTCCGGCGAGGCGATCGCCTGCCCGTCGAGCTTCGTGATGATGTCGCCACCGGCGGCGGTGGGCCCGTTGCCGCCGCGCAGGCCCGCCCGCTCGCCCGGGCCGCCGCCGTTGACGGTCGCGACGCGGGCGCCCTGGCGGCCCTGCACCGCCGTCGTCTGGACGCCGAGGTAGGCGCGCTCGATCTTCTGCCCGCGCTCGAGGCGCGGGACGACGTCCTTGACCGTGTTGGACGGGACGGCGAAGCCGATGCCGACGTTGCCCTGGCTGCCGGCTGTCGCGATCTGCGAGTTGATGCCCACGACGCGCCCGCGGTCGTCGAGCAGCGGGCCGCCCGAGTTGCCCGGGTTGATCGGCGCGTCCGTCTGCAGCACGTTGTCGATCGAGTAGCCGTTGGGCGCCTTGATGGTGCGGCCGAGGCCGGAGATGATGCCGGCGGTGGCCGTGCGGTCCAGGCCCAGCGGATAGCCGATCGCGACGACGTTGTCGCCCACGGTGACGTTGCGCGAGTCCGCCAGCGTCAGCGCCTTCGCCCTGGCCGGGACGCTGCCGGGGTTCACGCGCAGGACCGCGATGTCGGTCGAGGGGTCCGTGCCGAGCACGCGGGCGCGCACGACGGTCCCGTTGTCGTCGAAGGAGACGCGTACGGAGGTCGCGTTCTCGACCACGTGGTCGTTCGTGACGATCGTCCCCTCCCCGTCGACCACGAAGCCCGAGCCGGTGGCCGAGCCGCCCGACTCGGTCGTCTGGATGTTGACGACCCCGGAGGAGACCGCCTTGTAGATCTGGTTGATCCGGGTCTCGGCCGTCTTGCCCCCGGAGACGCTCAGCGGCGCGGCGGACTCGACGGTGTCGGGGCCGGGGTTGCGCAGCTCGTCGACGAGGAAGGCGGATCCGCCGGCCAGGAGGACCATCAGGACGGCCATCCCGGCGAACAGCCGGCCGGTGCGGCGCCTGCGCGGCGGCTCGGGCGGCGGGGGCGCGTCAGGGGCCGGCGGGCGGTCCGGGACGTGCAGCCATTCGTAACCGCCCTTGCGCTGCTCTGAGTCGGTCCACAGTCCCATGTGCCATCGAAGGTAGTTCGGCGACCGTCACCCCGGCATAAAGCTGACCTCGCGCCGCGTAGGCCCAGGCGCCGGCCGCCGCCGTCGCGAGCGCCGCGATGCCGCCGAGCAGCAGGCCCGCGCGCGGCCCGAAGCCCTGCGCGACGGCCCCGACCGCGGGGCCTCCGACGGCGGTGGAGCCGATGAAGACGACGGAGTACAGCGCCATCACGCGCCCGCGCAGACCCTCGCCGGCGGCGAGCTGCAGCGACGCGTTGATCCCCGCCGAGAACGTCACGCTCACGGCCCCGAGCGGGACGAGCAGGACCAGCTGCGTGATCAGGGAGGGTGCGGCGGCCGCGGCGAGCTCCGCGACGCCGAACAGGGCGGCGGTCAGCACCAGCAACCCCGGGCCCACGCGGCCGCGGGCGCCCGCGAGCAGCGCGCCGACGATCGAGCCGAAGCCCATCGCGATCACCAGCAGGGAGTAGGAGGTCGCGGTCCCGTGCCAGGTGACCTCCGCGAAGATCGGCAGCAGCACGGTGAACTCGAAGGAGATCGTCCCGATCACGAGCATCATCGCGAGCGGGATGAACAGCTCGGGGCGGCGCCGGACCTCCCCGAACGCCGCCCGGATCTGGCCGGGGGCACGCGGCGTCCGGGCGACCGTGTGCAGCGCCCGCAGGTCCATCCCGCGCAGGGCGACCCACATGACGGCGAAGGTGAGCGCGTCGATCACGAACACGGTCGCGGTGCCGACGAGCGCGATCAGCGCGCCTGCGATGGCGGGGCCGACGATCCGCGCGCTCTGCACGATCACGGAGTTCAGCGACACCGCGTTGACGACCCGGTCGGCCCCGACGATCTCGGAGACGAACGCCTGGCGGGCGGGGTTGTCGAACGCGTTGACCAGGCCGCGGGCGGCGACCGCGGCGTAGACCATCCACACCTCGATCGCGCCGGTGAAGGTCAGCGCGGCGAGCGCGACGCACGGGATCGCCATCAGCGCCTGGGTGAGCAGCAGCAGCCTGCGCTTGTCGAAGCGGTCGGCGAGCACGCCGCCGTAGGCGCCGAGGAGGAGCATCGGCGCGAACTGCAGGCCGGCGGTCAGCCCGACGGAGACGCCGGAGCCCGTGAGCTGCAGCACGAGCCACATGACCGCGACCGTCTGCATCCAGTTGCCCGACAGCGAGACGACCTGCCCGACGAAGTAGCGCCGGTAGTTGGGGACGGCGAGGGAGTCGACCGCGCGCTTGAGCCCTGCGGTCAACGGTCCAGGAGCCCCTCGAGCAGCGTCGCCGCCCGGTCCAGCGTCGCGCGGTCCTCCTCGCTGAGGGCCTCCAGGCGGCGGGCGAGGAAGACGTCCTTGCGCTCGCGGGTGGACGACAGCAGGCGGCGGCCGGCGGCACTCGCGGCGATCACCGACGACCGGCCGTCGTCGGGGTCGGCGGTGCGCAGCACGAGGCCCTGCTCCTCGAGCGCGGCGACCAGCCGCGTGGCCGTGGGGCGCTTGACGCGCTCGCGGTCGGCCAGCTCGGAGGGGGTGATGGGGCCGTGGCGATCGATCGTCGCGAGCGCCGCCGCGAGCGTCGGGCTCAGCCCCGAGTCCGCCTCCTGCCGCAGCCGCCGCGCGGTGCGGGCGACGCTCACGCGCAGATGCTCGGCCTGCGCGGCGACGGAGGAAGTGGTTCGCATAGGTAATTACTCTAGCGAACGAGTTGTCCGTCCCCCCGGTAGCTTTGGCGGCCCATGACCCGGTCTCGCATCCTCCCCACGCTCGCCCTGATGCTCACCGCCCTGACCGTCGGGGCGTGCGGGGGCGACGACTCGTCCTCCGCCGACACCGCCGGCACGTCGGCGGCCGACAACTGCGAGAAGGCCTCGCTGCCGCTGACGAGGTCCGGGCAGCTCACGATCGCCACGGACAAGCCCGCCTACCCGCCCTACTTCGAGGACGACGACCCGACCAACGGGCGCGGCTTCGAGAGCGCCGTCGCCTACGCGATCGCCGACGAGCTCGGCTTCGACAAGTCCGAGGTCAAGTGGACGACGGTCCCGTTCAACTCGTCCTACGCGCCGGGGCCCAAGGCCTTCGACTTCGACGTCAACCAGATCTCGATCACCGCCAAGCGCAAGCAGCAGGTCGACTTCTCCGCGCCCTACTTCACCGCGCCCCAGGCGGTCGTCGCGCTCGCGGACTCCGGCGCCGCCGACGCCCAGGGCCTGTCTGACCTGCAGGACGCCAAGCTCGGCGTGCAGCTCGGCACGACCTCCCTCGACGCGACGGAGAGCCAGATCGAGCCGTCGTCTGACGCGCAGGTCTTCAACGACTCCAACGACACCGTCCGCGCGCTCAAGACGGGCAAGGTCGACGCGATCGTCGTCGACCTCCCGACGGCCCTCTACATCACCGCCGTGCAGGTCCCGGACGCCAAGATCGTCGGCCAGTTCGACGCGCCCGGTGGCGACGAGTGGGGCGCGCTGCTGGCCAAGGGCTCCAAGCTGACCCCGTGCGTGGACCGCGCCGTCCAGAAGCTGTCGGACACCGGGACGCTGAACAAGATCCAGGAGCAGTGGCTCGGCAGCGACTCCGCGCCGGAGCTGCGCTGAGCACCGACGGCGGCGTGGCGGGGGACCGTCGCGCCGCCCGCGCCGCGGCGGCGCGCAGCCGCAGCCGCCGCGACCGGCTGATCGCCACCCTCTCCACGGTCGTCGTCCTCGGCGGCGTCGTGACGCTCGTCGTCACGAGCCCCGGCTGGTCGGAGGTGCAGCGGGCGTTCTTCGACGCGGGGGACTTCGCGGACGCGTTCGGGGCCGTGCTCCGGGGCTTCTGGCTCGACGTGAAGGTGTTCGTCGTCGTCGAGGTCGCCGTGCTGATGCTCGGCCTGGCGATCGCCCTGGCGCGCACGTCGCGCAACCCGCTGCTCGCGCCGCTGCGGCTCGTCTCCGTCGTCTTCGTCGACGTCCTCCGCGGCGTCCCCGTGGTCCTGCTCGTGTACCTGCTGGGCTTCGGAGTGCCGACCCTGCAGCTGCGGGGCGTCCCGACCGACCCGCTGCTGCTCGGCGGCATCGCCCTGACGCTGGCCTACTCGGCCTACGTCGCCGAGGTCTACCGGGCCGGCATCCGCTCCGTCGACCACACGCAGCGCCAGGGCGCGCTCGCGCTCGGCCTCACGGAGGGGCAGGCGATGCGCTTCGTGATCCTCCCCCAGGCCGTGCGCCGCGTCGTCGCGCCGCTGCTCAACGACTTCGTGTCCCTGCAGAAGGACGTGGCGCTGATCTCCCTCCTCGGCCCGATCGAGGCGTTCCGCGTCGCCCAGATCGAGGCGGCCTCGAACTTCATCTACACGCCGCTGATGGCCGCGGCCCTGTGCTACCTCGTCGTGACGGTGCCGATGGCGCGCTGGGTCGATCACCTCCAGGCCCGGGAGGACCGGCGATGACCGCCGTCGTCGAGGTCCGGGGCGTGACGAAGGCCTACGGCGACACGCCCGTCCTGCGCGGGATCGACCTGCGCCTGGAGGAGCACCAGGCGATCGCCCTGATCGGCGCCTCCGGCTCGGGCAAGTCGACGCTGCTGCGCTGCGTCGCGCTGCTGGAGGCCATCGACGACGGCGACGTGCTGCTCGACGGCGAGGTCATCACCGACCCGGCCGTGGACCCCGTCGCCGCGCGGCGGCGGCTCGGGATGGTCTTCCAGGCCTTCAACCTGTTCCCGCACCTGTCCGTGCTCGACAACGTCCTGCTCGCGCCGGTGCGCGTGCACGGGGTGCCGCGGGCGGAGGCGGCCGAGCGCGCGCTCGCGCTGCTGGAGCGCTTCGGCCTGCGCGACCGCCAGGACGTGCGCCCCGACCGGCTCTCGGGCGGCCAGCAGCAGCGGGTGGCGATCGTCCGGGCGCTCGCGACGCACCCCCGCGCCCTGCTGCTCGACGAGGTCACGAGCGCGCTGGACCCCGAGCTCGTCGGCGAGGTGCTCGCGCTCGTGCGCGAGCTCAAGGCCGAAGGGCAGACGCTGCTGATCGCCACCCACGAGATGGGCTTCGCCCGCGAGGTCGCCGACCGGGTCTGCTTCCTCCACGACGGCCGCATCCTCGAGCAGGGCGCGCCCGCCGACGTGCTCGAGCGCCCCCAGAGCCCCGAGGCCCAGCGCTTCCTGCGCCGGCTGCTGGAGGCCGGCCGGCTCTGAGGCGGCGGGCGGGCCCGGCGGGCGGACCTGACACGCTGATCGCATGCCGGCCGCCTCCCAGCCCTCGCATCCCATCCGCTTCGAGCGCGTCGACGCCGTTCGCGAGACGCCGCACGGCATCGAGGCCGACCTCCACGGCGAGCGGCTGCGCGTCGACGTCGTCGCCGACGACGTCGTGCGCCTGCAGATCAGCCGGGCGGGGCGCTTCGACGAGACGCCGACGCACGCGGTCTGCGTCGACCCGCTGGCCGGTCGCCCGAGCTTCGGCGTCGAGCGCGCCGACGGCGTCGTGCGGGTGCGGACCGCGGGCCTGGTCGCGACCGTCGGGCTGGACCCGTTCCGCCTCGACGTCCACCGGCCTGACGGGACGCCGGTGCTCGAGACGGCCGAGGACGCCGACGGCGTCCCCTGCGCGTACGCGACGCTGAACGACCAGTGGGAGGTCCACCGCCGCTGCCACCGCCAGGACGCGTTCTACGGGCTCGGCGAGCGCGGCGGCGCGGGCGACCGCAAGGGCCGCGCCTTCACGCTGTGGAACCTCGACGTCCTCGAGCCCCGCGGCCAGGCCGAGTTCACCTCGCAGTACCCGCCCGAGGACCCGCGCTCGGACTGCACCTCGATCGAGATGGACCCCTACTACGTCGCGGTCCCGCTGCTGCATCACCACGCCCATGCCACCGGGGACGTCGCGTCGTCCTTCGTCGACAACGGCTGGCGCGGGCACTACGACTTCACGGACGCCGAGACCTTCACGCTGGGCTTCGACGGCGGCCAGTACACGGAGTACGTCTTCGCCGGCCCCGCCTTCGGCGACGTCATGCGCGCCTACACCGCCCTCACCGGCCGCGCGCCCCTGCCTCCGCTGTGGGCGCTCGGCCATCACCAGAGCCGCTGGCACCACGACACGCAGGCCGACGTCCTCGCCCTCGCGCGGCGCATGCGCGACGAGCGCGTCCCGTGCGACGTGATCTGGCTCGACATCGAGCACATGGACGGCTACCGGGTCTTCACGTGGGACGGCGAGCGCTTCCCCGACCCGCCCGCGATGCTCGCGCAGCTGCGCGCGGAAGGCGTGCGCGTGATCACGATCGTCGACCCCGGCGTCAAGCACGACCCCGGCTACCGCGTCTACGACGACGCCGTGGCGCGCGATGTGCTCGCGCGCACGGAGGGCGGCGACCACTTCATCGGCCAGGTGTGGCCGGGCAACACGACGTTCCCGGACTTCGCGACCGCCGAGGCGCGCGCGTGGTGGGGCGAGCTGAACGCCGCGCACGTCGCCTCCGGCCTCGCGGGGGTCTGGAACGACATGAACGAGCCGGCCACCGGGGACGTCGCGCCCGGCCGGATGCGCTTCGACCGCGGCCGCGTCCCGCACGAGGCGCTGCACAACCAGTACGCGCTGCTGATGGCCATGGGCACCGTCGAAGGGCTCAGGAGCGCGCGGCCGGACCACCGCACGTTCGTCCTCTCACGCGCCGGGTCCGCCGGGATCCAGCGCTACGCGGCCAACTGGATGGGCGACAACCAGTCGCGCTGGGACCACCTGTGGGTGAGCATGCCGATGGCTGCGGGGATGGGCCTGTCGGGGCAGCCGTTCGTGGGCGCCGACGTCGGCGGCTTCCAGGGGGACACGAACGCCGAGCTGTTCCTGCGCTGGATGCAGTACGGCGCGCTGACGCCGTTCTGTCGCAACCACAACGAGATCGACCAGGCCGAGCAGTACCCCTGGTCGTTCGGCGCGGCGGTGCGCGACGGCGTGCGCGCCGCGCTCGAGGGGCGCTACCGGCTGCTCCCCTACCTCTACGCGGCGTTCGTCGAGGCCGCGGAGACCGGGGCGCCCGTGCAGCGCCCGCTCGTCTACGACCACCAGCACGATCGCGCGGTGCGCGGCATCGACGATCAGTTCACGCTCGGGCGCGACCTGCTCGTGGCGCCCGTCGTCGCGCCGGGGACGACCGCGCGCGCCGTCTACCTGCCCGCGGGCACCTGGTACGACTGGCACACGGGTGAGCGCCACGCCGGCGAGCGGTGGCTGCACGTCCCCACCCCGCCGGACCGCATCCCGGTCTTCGCCCGCGGCGGTGCGGTCATCCCGACGTGGCCGTCGGCCCCGCAGACGACCCTCGGCCACCGCCCGCAACGCGTCCAGCTGCACGTCTTCGCTCCGGAGGCCGACGGCACGCACGTCTCCCAGCTCCAGGAGGACGACGGCGAGACGTTCGCCGCCCTGGAGGGCGCGCGCTACCGCACGACCCTGACCGTCACGCGGTCCGGCGACGCGCTGACGCTCGACGCCGCGGTCGCGGGCGACGGCTTCCCGGAGCTCGACCGCCGCGGCTTCGAGCTCGTCGGCCACGGCTGCACGCCGGAGCGCACCGAGGTGGACGCCGCGGCCGGTGAGGGCTTCAGCCTGCGGCTGCAGCCGCAGTAGCCCCCAGGCCGCGCCAGTAGCGGGCCAGGCCGGCGTGGAGGCCCTCGAACGGGCCGGCGTTGTAGTAGTCCTGCAGCTGCTCCTCACGCACGTGCTCGAGCAGCCAGCCGCGGATCCAGGCCGCGTAGCCGTCGGGGTCGGTCGTGCGCGCCGCGGCCGAGAACTCGTCCAGTGCCCGGTGGGTCATCGCGATCTGGTCCGCAGCGTCCGTCGTCTGGCCGAAGTGCATGAACACCAGCCGCTGCGGCTCCCACGCGAGCACGGTGTCGAGCGAGCGGTGCCACAGCGGCGGGTCGATGTCGGGCGGCGGCGTCGGCGGCAGCGCCGGCCCGCCGTCGATCCGGATGCCGGTGACGTCGCCGGTGAAGGCCGTGCGGGTCGGGGCGTGGAGGAAGCTCACGTGGTGCTGGGCGTGGCCGGGGGTGTAGGCGACCTCCCACCCGTCCTCGGACTCGCCGCCGTGGAGGACGCGGACGTTGGCCTCGGGGACCGGGACGACCTCACCCCAGAGCTCGTCGAAGTAGGCGCCGAAGACCCGGCGCGCGCTCGCGACGAGCCGCGTCGGGTCGACCATGTGGTGGGCCCCGCGCTCGTGCACCCAGACCTCGACGTCGGGAAAGCGCTCGACGAGCCGGCCGGTGCCGCCCGCGTGGTCGAAGTGCACGTGGGTGAGGAGGATCGCCCGCGGCGTCGCGCCGTCGAGCGCCTCGAGCACCCGGCCCACCGTCTTCTCGCAGCCGGGGTCGACGATCACGTCGCCGAACAGGTGCGCGGACATCCGCTTGGGCTGCCCGAGGTGGAGGAGATCGACGGTGCGGGGGACGAGCTCTGACACGGCCGGGAGGCTACGGCGCGCAGACGGTGCGCGACATCCCCCGCCGGGGTCGTCTGCGACCCTGAGGCCGGTGCCGCGTGATCGTCGCATGAGCGTCCTGCGCACCGCCCGGCTGCGGCTGGAGCCCTGGGCCCCCGAGCACGTCGAGCCGCTCGCGCGCTGGGGCGCCGACCCCGCCGTCGTCCGCTTCGTCGGCGACGGCACGACCTGGCCGCGCGAGCGCGCGCAGGAGCGATCGGCCGCGCAGCTCGAGCACTGGCGCGAGCATGGGTTCGGCTGGCGGATCGCCTACGAGCGCGACGGCCGGGACCCCGTCGCGCTGCTCGCACTCAACTTCGCCCCCGAGGGGACCGACGGGATGATCACCGTCGAGCACGAGATCGGCTGGTGGGTCGCGCCGGAGGCGTGGGGCCGTGGGTACGCCCGCGAGGGTGCCGCCGCCGTGCGCGACGAGGCGCTCGCCCGCCTCGGCGCCCCGTGGGTCGTCGCCCGGATCCACCCGGACAACGCCGCTTCGATCCGCGTCGCCGAGGCGATCGGGCTGCGCCACGAGCAGTCGACGACCGGCCCCGCCGGCCCCGTCGAGCTCTACCGCAGCGCGCCCGTCAGGCCGTGACGGCGGCCATCAGGCCGGCGACGGCCGCCACGGCGGCGTCCACGTCGTCGTCGGCCGGGAACAGCAGGCCGCGGCCGAGGACCATCCCGTAGACGTTGGGAATGGCCAGCGCCGCGCCCCAGCGGGCGTAGGTGGCCTCCGCGTCCTGGTTGACCTCGCCGCCGAGCAGCACGCACGGCAGGGTCGTCGCGGCCAGGCCGCGTTCGAGGTCCTCCACCCACGGGACCTTCAGCCACGTGTGGGCGCTCGTGTCCCCCAGGGCCGCGCAGACGGCGCAGGACGTGGCGACGGCGTCCGCGGTGAGGTCGTTGCCCACCTTGCCGTCGGCCCCCCGGCTCGACATGAACGGCTCGAGCATCGCCATCAGCCCGCGGGACGCGAGGTCTGAGACGACCCGGCCCGTGGTCTCGAGCATCGCCACCGTCCCCGGGTCGTCCATGGCGACGCGGTTGAGCATCTTGCCGCCCTCGAAGCGCGCGGCCTCGATGGCCGCGGCGGAGTAGGCCGTGAGCCGGTCGTCGAACTCGAAGGCCGCGCCGACGAGACCGCCGCGGTTCATCGACCCGACCACGACCTTGCGGTCCAGCACGCCCATCAGCAGCAGGTCGTCGAGCACGTCCGGTGTCGCCATGACGCCGTTGACCGCGGGGTCGGCGAGCACGCGCGCCAGCCGGCGCAGCAGCTCCCTGCGGTCGGCCATCGACCGCCCTCCGGCGGTCATGGCGGCACGCGCGGTGTGGTCGGCGGCGACCATCAGGAGGCCGCCGTGGTCTCCGAGCAGGCCGTCGGGCCGCACCCGCTCCGCGGCGGCCCGGGCGATCGCGCCCGGGTCCTGGACGCGGACGCGGGTCAGGTCCTCGACGGCGACGCTCACGACTCCACGAAGTAGGAGCCGTGGCCCTGGCCGTCGGAGAACCAGCGGCTGGTGACGGTCTTCTTGCGGGTGAAGAACTCGACGGCGTCCGGGCCGTGGGCGTGCAGATCGCCGAGGAAGGAGTCCTTCCAGCCGCTGAACGGGAAGAACGCGACGGGCGCGGCGACGCCGATGTTGACGCCGATCATGCCGACCTGCACGTCGTGGCGGTACTTGCGCACCGCGGCGCCGGACTCGGTGAAGATCGACGTGCCGTTGCCGAACGGGCTGTCGTTGATGAGCTCGATCGCGGCGTCGAGGTCGGGGACGTTGACGATCGACAGGACCGGCCCGAAGACCTCCTCGACGGCGAGCTCGGCGCCGGGGGCGACGCCGTCGACGATCGTGGGCCCGAAGTAGGACGCGCCGTCGCCCTCGTTGGCCTGCGTGCGGCCGTCGACGATCACGCGAGCGCCGTCGGCCTCCGCGCGGTCGACGTAGCCGCGGATGCGGTCACGCGCCGTGCACGAGATGACCGGGCCGACGTCGGTGCCCTTCTCGGTGCCGTCGCCGACCGTCAGCGCCTTCGCGGCCTCCACCAGCGGCGGGACGAGCTTGTCGTGCGCGTCGCCGACGGTGACGATCACCGAGCCCGCCATGCAGCGCTGGCCCGCGGCCCCGAAGCCGGAGGCGACGAGGCCGTCGACGGTCTTCTCCATCACCGCGTCGGGCATCACGACCATGTGGTTCTTCGCGCCGCCGAGCGCCTGCACCCGCTTGCCGGCCTTCGCCGAGCGCTCGTACACGATCCGCGCGACCGGCGCCGAGCCGACGAACGAGATCGCGTCGATGCCCGGATGGTCGAGGATCGAGTCCACGACCTCCCGGCCCCCGTTGACGAGGTTCACGACGCCGTCGGGCAGGCCCAGGCCGTCGAGGATCTCGAACACCAGGTGCTGGGTCAGCGGCACCTGCTCGGACGGCTTGAGCACGAAGGTGTTCCCGCACGCGATCGCGAAGGGGAGGAACCAGAACGGCACCATCATCGGGAAGTTGAACGGGGCGATCGCCGCGCACACGCCGACGGGCTGGCGCACCGTCTCGGCGTCCACGCCGCGCGAGACGTCCTCGAGGATCCGCCCCTGCATCGTCGTCGGGATCGCCGTCGCCGCCTCGCACATCTCGATCGCCCGGCCGACCTCGGCCTTCGCGTCGACGAGCGTCTTGCCCATCTCCGCCGTCACGGAGGCGGCGAGGTCGTCCTGGCGCTCCACCAGCAGCGCCCGCAGCTCGAACAGGACCTTCGCCCGGTTGATCACCGACACGTCGCGCCATGCCGGCAGCGCCGCACGCGCCGCCTGCACCGCCGCGTCGACATCACCGGCGGTCGACAGCGGCACGCGGGCCAGCACATCACCCGACGCCGGATTGAGCACGTCGAGGCGCTCGGAGCCGGCCGACGCCACCCAGGCGCCACCCACGTAGTTGTCGAGGACTTGGACGTCGGTCGCGGTCATGACATCAGCCATTCGTGGTCGGGGTCGTTGTGGAACTGCCAGGCGCGCTTGGGCCCGGCCATCACATTCAAGTAGTACGAGCGGTACCCGGGCGGGACGCCGACAGGGTGGTACCCGCGCGGGACGAGGACCACGTCCCCGTCGCGGGCGGTGATCGCCTCGTCCAGGGACCGGTCGTCGGTGTAGACGCGCTGCACGGCGAAGCCCTGCGACGGCTCGACCCGGTGGTAGTAGGTCTCCTCCAGCAGGCTCTCCTCCGGGAGGGCGTCGCGCTCGTGCTTGTGCGGCGGGTAGGAGGACCAGTTGCCGGCGGGGGTCTGCACCTCGCAGACGAGCAGGCTCTCGGCCTCCTCGCCGCCCATGAGGATCTCGTGGATCTCGCGCGCCGTCTGCCCGCTGCCGCGGGCCTCGGGCGCGATGCGGTCGCCGGGGAGCACGCGGGCCTGCGCGCCGCCGCCGGGCGCGGGGGCGAAGCACAGGCCGACCTCGGCGCCGCCCTCGCCGCCGCGGACGGTGACGGTGCTGCCGGGCGGGAGGTACGCCGCGTCGGTCATCCCCGCAAACGGCGTGGCGCGGCCGCCGAGGCCGGTCCACTCGCCGTGGCCGGACAGGACGTCCGCCCGGCCGGCGACGACGACGACGCACAGCTCGCGGTCGCCCGTGTCGCGCACGGCCTCCTGCCCGGCGCTCAGGCGCAGGGCCTCGAAGCCGACGTAGGTCCAGCCGGCCGACCCGGGGGTGACGACGTGGACGGTGCCGTCCTCGGCGGGCTCCGACGGCGGGACGAGCAGCGGCGAGGGCATCAGGGGGCCTCCGTGGGGGTGCGGACGACGGGTGGGGCGACGTGCTGGCGCTGATGGGCGCGGCCGTCCTCGTAGGCGGCGCGGGCCCGCTGGACGTCGGGGTCGTCGGAGACCTCGGCCACGGGCACGTCCCACCAGCCGCCGAAGTCGGGCACGCCCTGGTAGCGGTCGGTCTCGACGTGGACGCAGGTCGGGCCGGCGGCGCCGCGCATGTCGGCGAGCGCGGCGCGGAGGCCGTCGAGGGTGTCCACCCGCGTGACGGGGACGCCGAGCGCCTCGATGCTCGCGGCGAGGTCGACGGGGAGCGGCTGCACCGCGGCGTCGGCGGGGCCGCTGCCGTCCGGCGCATCGCGGGGCGGCAGGCCGTCGGGGCCGGCGAGGTGGACGGTGCCGAAGCCGTGGGAGCCGAGGGAGCGCGACAGCGCGCCGATCGAGGCGTAGCCGTGGTTGTCGACGAGCACGAGGCGGATCGGGATCCGCTCCTGGACCGCCGTGACGAGCTCGCCCGGGGCCATGAGGAACGAGGCGTCGCCGAGCAGCACCCACACCTCGCGCTCGGGCGCGGCGAGCTTGACCCCCATCCCGCCCGGGATCTCGTAGCCCATGCACGAGAAGCCGTACTCGACGTGGTAGCCCTTCGACTCGGGGTCGCGGGCGCGGAAGAGCTTGTGGAGGTCCCCCGGCATCGAGCCGGCGGCGTTGACGACCACGCCGGTCTCCCCCGCCGCGTCGTTGACGGCGCCGATGACCGCGGACTGGCGCAGGGGCCGATCGGCGGGGCCGGGTGAGACGAGCTCGGCGACGGTCGCGCTCCAGGCCTGCGCCAGCTCCCCGGCGCGGGCGGTCCAGGCCGCCGGCGCGCGGTGGTGCTCAAGCGCCGCCGTGAGGGCCTCGAGCGCCTCGCGGGCGTCGGCCTCGACGGCCAGGCCGGCGTGCTTGTGCACGTCGATCGCGGCGACGTTGACGTTGACGAAGCGCACGTCCGGATCCCGGAAGGCGGACTTCGAGGCGGTGGTGAAGTCGCTCCAGCGCGTGCCGACGCCGAGCACCAGGTCGGCCTCGGCGGCCAGCTCGTTCGCCGCGGCAGAGCCCGTGGCGCCGATCGCCCCGAGCGCCAGCGGGTCGTCGGAGAGCAGGGCGCCGCGGCCGGCCATCGTCTCCCCCACCGGGATGCCCGTGGCGGTCGTGAACGTGCGCAGCGCGTCGAGGGCCTCGGCGTAGACGACGCCGCCGCCGGCGACCACCAGCGGGCGCTGCGCGCCCGCGATCAGGGCCGCGGCGCGCTCGATCGCACCGCGCGCGGGCGGGCGGCGCCAGACCGTCCACGTGCGCTCCTGCAGGAAGCCGTCGGGGACGTCGAACGCCTCCGTCTGCACGTCCTCGGGCAGCGCGAGCGTGACGGCTCCGGTCTCGGCCGGGTCGGTGAGCACGCGCATCGCCTCGAGCAGCGACGGGACGAGCTGCTCCGGGCGGGTGATGCGGTCGAAGCAGCGCGAGACGGGCTTGAACGCGTCGTTGACCGACAGCGTCGCGTCGTGCCCGGCCTCGACCTGCTGCAGCACCGGGTGCGGGAGCCGCGAGCCGAAGGTGTCGCCGGGCAGCAGCAGGACGGGCAGCCGGTTGACCGTCGCCACCGCGGCGCCGGTGACCATGTTCGTCGCCCCCGGGCCGACGGAGGAGGTGCAGGCCCAGGTCGCCAGGCGGTTGCGCTGGCGCGCGTAGCCCGTCGCGACGTGGACCATCGACTGCTCGTTGCGGGCCGGCACGTAGCGCAGGTGCCCCTCGCTGAGCGCCTGCCCGATGCCGGCGAGGTTGCCGTGCCCGAAGATGCCGAGGCAGCCGGCGAAGAACGGCTGGCGCTCGCCGTCGCGCTCGACGTGCTGGACGGCGAGGAAGCGGACGAGGGCCTGGGCGACGGTGAGCCTCATGCGAGGGCTCCTTCCAGCTCGGTCAGGGTGGGCATCGCGTCGGCGCAGGCCAGCCGCGAGGCGACGATCGCGCCGGCCGCGTTGGCCATGCGCACGGCCCGCTCGGGCGGCCAGCCCTGCAGCAGGCCGTAGGCGAGCGAGCCGCCGAACGCGTCCCCGGCGCCGAGGCCGTTGACGACGTCGACGGGGACGGGCGGGACCTCGGTGCGCTCGTCGGCCGTGGCCACGAGCACGCCCTTGGGGCCCTGCTTGACGACGGCGACCTCGGGCCCGAGGGCGAGCAGCCGGTCGGCCGCCTCGTGCGGGTCGCGGGTACCGATGGCGACCTCGACCTCCTCGCCGTTGCCGACGGCGACGGTGGCGAAGCGCAGGGCCTCGCGCGCCCAGCGGGTCGCCTCGGCCGGGTCGGCCCAGAACATCGGCCGGTGGTCGAGGTCGTGGATGACCGTCGCGCCGTTGCGGGCCGCCAGCGCCGCGAGGGTCGCGGCGCGGGAGGGCTCGGCGCTGAGCGCGGTGCCGGTCGTCCACAGGATGCGGGCGGCCCGGATCGCATCGAGGTCGAGCTCGTCCGGGGCGATGGTCAGGTCCGGCGCCGTGGGCTCGCGGTAGAAGAGCAGCGGGAAGTCGTCCGGCGGGTGGATCTCGCAGAAGGCCAGCGGGGTGCGCAGGGTCGGGTGGGTGCCGACGAAGCGGTCGTCGACGCCGAAGTCACGCAGCGCCCGGCGGCAGTAGCGGCCGAACGGGTCGTCGCCGACCTTCGTGACGACCGCCGCGCTCGCGCCCAGCCGGGCGGCCGCGACGGCGACGTTGGTGGGCGAGCCGCCGAGCGACTTCGCGAAGGTGGAGACGTCCTCGAGCGCGACGTCGAGCTGCTCCGGGTAGAGGTCCACGCCGATGCGGCCGAGCGTGATCAGGTCGTGGGCCATCAGACGGTGACCTCCAGTTCGGTGCGCAGCGTGGCGAGCAGGTCCTCGACGCCGGGGAGCGGCACGCCCAGGGCGGCCGCGGTGGCATCGGTGGCGAGGGTCGTGTCGAACGGCGCACCGCCGGGCGGGATCGCCTCGGCGGGAGCGGGGCCGGTGCGGACGAGCTCCGGGTCCAGGTCGAACGCGGCGGCGGCCCGGCGGGCGAGGGTGACGCGGTCGATCCCCTCCGCGCCGCAGCAGTGCAGCACCCCGCCGGCGTCGCACTCGATCGCGCGGCGGATGAGCGCGGCGGCGTCCGTGGCGGCGACGGGCGAGGCCCGCCAGTTGACCTCCGGGCCCTCCCAGACGGTGAACGGGCGGCCGGCGCGCAGCGCGTCGATGACGGAGGCCACGAGGTAGCCGAAGCCCGCGTCCTGCTCGCGCACGGTGCTCGCGCGGGCGCGGTGGGCGCCCTGGACGCCCGCGATGCGGGCGACGGTGCCGCGGTCGGCACGGTCGTGGACGACCCGCTCGGACAGGAGCTTGAGCACGCCGTAGGGCGTCGTCGGGTTGGGTGGATCGTCCTCGGCCGCCGGGCCCTGGGTGCCGTCGAAGACCCAGTCGGTGGAGATCAGGACCATCCGCGCACGGACGGCGTTGGCGGCGCCGGTGACGATGTGCGTGGCGTCCACGAAGCTCGCCCAGGCCCGCTGCCGGTCGCTGAGCAGACCGGCGAAGGCGTTCCAGATCGCGGCGTGGACGATCGCGTCCGGCGCGTGCTCGCGCACGTAGGCCTGCGTGGCGACCGCGTCGGTGAGCTCGAGCTCGGCGTGCGAGGGTGCGAGGACGTCATCGCCCGCCGCCCGGAGGACGTGCACGAGGTTGGAGCCCACGAACCCGCCGCCGCCCGTGACGAGGACCCTCACTCCGTCGCCCCCGCGGGGGTCAACGACGGGCCGAGCACGGTCTGGTCCCAGTCCATGATCGACCCGGTGACCATCGCCCCCGCGTCCGAGAGCAGGAAGGTGACCATCGGGGCGATGTCCGTGTCCGGCCGCAGCAGCCGGCCGAACGGGGCGCCGGCGTCAGCGCGCTCCAGCCAGTCGTCCCCGGCGCCCTCGCGCCGCTGCAGCGCGTCCTCGCCGTCCGTCGCCGTCCAGCCGATGTTGAGGCCGTTGACCCGGATGCGGTCGGCGGTCAGGGCGTGCCCGGCGTTGCGGACCAGCGTGACGTGCGCGGACTTCGAGGCCGCGTACGCCATCAGGGGCGGGGCGCCACCGTGGGCGGCCATCGTGAGGACGCTGACGACGCTGCCGCCGCCGGAGCGGCGCATCAGCGGCACCGCCGCCTGCAGCAGCACGAACGGCGCGCGGGCGTTGACCGCGAACAGCTGGTCCCACAGCTCGACGCTGGCGTCCTCGATCCCTCCCCGGCTGCTCAGCCCGGCGGAGTTCACGAGCCCGTCGAGGCGCCCGAAGTGCTCGTCGGCGGCGGCGATGACCGACCGGGCGGCCTCCGGGTCGGCCAGGTCGGCGGGGACGAAGATCGCCCCGTCACCGAGCTCGGCGCGGACGGCCTCCCCGCGGTCGGGCTCCCGGCCCGTGACGACGAGGCTCGCGCCGAGGGTGCGGCAGCGGCGGGCGACGGATGCGCCGATCCCCTGGGTCGCGCCGGTGACCACCACGACGCGGCCGTCCAGGCGCTGGGCGGCGAACGGATCGGTCGTCATGCCGTCACCTCCGCGGTGCGGACGGGCCGGCCCTCGCGCACGGACTGCCAGGCGGCGAGCCCGGCGACGAGCGGGGCGCGGGCGTCGCGCGGGCCGACGGGGGTCGGCGCGCCGGTCGTGACCGCGGCGACGAACGCCTGCCACTCGCGCACGTAGCTCGGGACGTAGCGCTCGAGGAAGAAGTGGGGGAGCCCGGGAGCGCGCGTGCCCTCCCCCGTCATCGTGCGGGCGGTGTGCGCCGGCGGGTTCTCCGACGCCGCCATCCCCTCCGAGCCGAACACCTCGACGCGCTGGTCGTAGCCGTAGCGGGCCTGGCGCGAGTTGTCGATCGCCGTCAGGCACCCGTTCTCGTGCACGAGCGTGATCACGGCGGTGTCGACGTCGCCGAACTCGGCGATCGCGGGGTCCACCCGCACGGCGCCGCGCGCGTAGACCTCCACGATGTCGGACCCGACGACGAAGCGGGCCATGTCGTAGTCGTGGATCGTCATGTCGAGGAACAGGCCGCCGGAGTGGCGGGCGTACTCGAGCGGCGGGGGCGCCGGGTCGCGGCTCGTGATGCGCGCGAGGTGCGGCGCGCCGACGACGCCGTCGCGGACCGCGGCCGCCACCGCGGCGTGCGCAGGGTCGAAGCGGCGGTTGAAGCCGATCTGGAACGGCACGCCGGCGGCCTGCACCGCGTCCAGCGCGCGGTCGACCGCCTCCAGGCTCAACGACACCGGCTTCTCGCAGAAGATCGCCTTCCCCGCCTGCGCGGCGGCCACGATCAGGTCCGCGTGCGTGTCGGTGGCGGTGCAGATCGCCACGGCGTCGACGTCGTCGGCGGCCAGCAGCGCCGCCTCGGACTCCGCGGCCGGGACGCCGAGGTGCGCGGAGACCTCGTCGGCGAACGGCCGGTGGGCGTCGTGGATCGCGGTCACCGCCACGCCCGGCACCTCCCGGGCGAGCAGGTCGGCGTGCATGCGGCCGATGCGGCCGACGCCGAGGACGCCGACGCGCAGGGTGTCGGTGGCGATGGCCATGTCAGTCCTCCCGCACCGAGGTGACGTCTTCCCAGCGGCCCGATTCGACCGACCGCAGGAGGGCGGCCTGGACCGCGACCCAGTCCAGCGCCTGCTCGAAGCCGACCTCGAAGGGCCGGTCCTCCGTGATCGCGCGCAGGAACTCGAGGTCCTCGATGACGACGAGGTCCTCGAAGCCGATGCCGTTGGCCGCCCCCGGCACGAACGCCCCGTGGTAGGGGAAGCGGTCGCCGCCGTAGACGGTCGTGTAGCCCGACGACGGGTCGTCGGTGCGGCGGTAGTGGCGCAGCCGGTTGAGGTCCTCGAGGTTCCATCCCATCGCCCCGTCGGTCCCGTGGACGTCGAAGGCCATCTGGGACTCGGGGCCGACGATGGCGCGGCTGGCCTCGAAGGTCCCGCGCGTGCCGTCGGCGAACTCGCACAGGACCGCCGCGTAGTCCTCGTTGGTGACCGGGCCGGTGGGGTCGCCGGGCTTGCCGCGGCCGTAGTGCCCGGCGCCCGGGAGCGCGATCGGCCGCTCGCGGATGAACGTCTCCGTCGTCCCCACGAGCCGCGTGATCGGGCCGACGAGGAAGTGGGCGAGGTCGACGGCGTGCGAGAGGAGGTCGCTCGTGACGCCGTGGCCGCCCTCCTCGACCCGGAAGCGCCAGGAGAGCAGCCCCATCGGGTCGGCGCCGTACATCGAGAAGAAGCGGCCGCGGTAGTTGGTCAGCGTCCCCAGCGCGCCGGCGTCCAGCTGCTGCTTGGCGTAGCGCACCAGCGGGGCCCAGCGGTAGTTGTACCCCACGCCCGTGAGCACGCCGGCGTGGCGCGTGACCTGCTCGGCGCGGGCGGTCTGAGCGGGCGTCCCGCCGACCGGCTTCTCGCAGAACACGTGCTTGCCGGCCTGCGCCGCCGCCTCGATCAGCTCGAGGTGGAGCATGTTCGGCGCGGTCACGAAGACGACCTCGACGCGGGGGTCGTCGATCACCGCGCGCCAGTCCGGCGACGCCGCCGCGAAGTCGAAGGAGCCCAGCGCCTCGTCCAGGCGGGCCGGCACGGTGTCGGCGCAGTGGGCGAGGACCGGATCGAACGTCCGGTCCTCGAAGTGCGTCCTGATCCGCTGCATCGACCGGGCGTGGGCGTGGCCGAGCCAGCCCAGTCCGATCACGCCGATGCCGACCCGCCGCCGGCTCACGTGCCGGCCACCGGCTGCTCGCCCGTGGGCGCGCGCTGCAGCTCGTGCGCGAGCGCGTCGAGCTCCGCCCCGCCGGACATGTTGAGCACCAGCTCGTCGCGGTCGATCTCGCCCTTCTTCCAGTCGCCCACGAGCTTGCCCCGGTTGAGGATCACGAAGCGGTCGCCGACCGGGAACGCGTGGTGGGGGTTGTGGGTGATGAAGATGACCCCCAGGCCACGGTCGCGGGCCTGCGCGACGTAGCGCAGCACGACGCCGGACTGCTTGACGCCGAGCGCCGCCGTCGGCTCGTCGAGGATCAGCACCTTCGCCCCGAAGTAGACGGCGCGCGCGATCGAGACCGCCTGGCGCTCTCCACCGGAGAGCGTGCCGACCGGCTGGTCCGGGTCGCGGACGTCGATGCCCATCTTGCGCATCTCCTCGCGCATCGTGTCCTTCGCGAACTTCACGTCGATGCGCCTGAGCGGTCCGGCGCCCTTCGTCGGCTCCGAGCCGAGGAAGAAGTTGCGCCAGATCGACATCAGCGGCACCGTCGCGAGGTCCTGGAAGACCGTGGCGATGCCGTGCTCCTTCGCCTCACGCGGGGAGTTGAAGTGCGTCGGCCTGCCGTCGACCAGCAGCTCCCCCTCGTCGTGGCGGTGCACGCCGGAGAGGATCTTGATGAACGTCGACTTGCCGGCGCCGTTGTCGCCCAGGACGCAGGTGACCCGGCCCTGCTCGACGCCGACGGAGATGTCCGAGAGCGCGATCACGTTCCCGAAGTACTTCGAGACGTTGCGGACCTCGAGGAGCGACTCGGGCATCAGCGGACCCCTTCCGCGCGCTTGCGGATCCAGGTGTTGAGCAGGACGGCGATCAGGAGGATCACGCCGAGGAACAGGAAGCGCCAGTCGGTGTTCCAGCCGGCGAAGGCGATCCCGATGAAGGCCATGCCGATGATGGCCGCGCCGAGCGCCGCGCCGAACGCGGAGCCGAAGCCGCCCGTCAGCACGCACCCGCCGACGACCGCGGCGATGATGTAGGTGAACTCCAGGCCGACGCCCTGATCGGCCTGCGCCGACCCGAGCTTCATGGCGATGATCACGCCGGCCAGTGCGGCGACGACCGACGTCGCCACGAACAGGCCGATCTTGACCTGCTTGACCGGGACGCCGGAGTTGCGCGCCGCGACGGCGTCGCCGCCCACGCCCGTGATCCAGTTGCCGATCGTGGTGCGGGTCAGGACCCACGTCGCGAGCGCGGCGACGGCGATCCACCACAGGATGGAGACGCGGAAGTCCGTGCCGCCGAGGGCGATGGTCCCGTTGAAGAACGAGCTCGCGGCGCCGAAGCCCGCGGCCTCGTCGATCCCCGAGACCGTGACGACCCCGGTGATGGCCTTCGTGACGCCGAGGTTGATCCCCTGGAGCGCGAAGAACGTCGCGAGGGTGACGATGAAGCTCGGCAGCCCGGTCCGCATGACCATGTAGCCGTTGAGGAAGCCGACGGCGGCCGCGGCCAGCAGCGTCAGGAGGATCGCCAGCCACACGTTCATCCCCACCTGCGTGGCGAGGATGCCCACGAGCAGGCCGGAGGAGCCGGTCATGACGCCGGCGGAGAGGTCGAACTCGCCGCCGATCATCAGCAGCGCGACCATCACGGCCGGGATGCCGATCGTCGACGCGGTGTCGGACCAGACCGCGATGCCGGACCCGCTCAGGAACGTCCGGTTCTGCATGAAGAAGAAGATCGCGACCGCCAGCGTCGCGATCAGGGCCCCGAGCTCGGGCCGGCGGAGCAGACGCGCCGCCGGCCCGATGTTGGCGAGCCGCTCGTCCGCCGGCGGGACCGGCTTGGGCGCTTCGGTCACGCCGGCGGCGCTCATCGGGTGCCGTCCGCCGCCAGCTTCTCGATCGTCGACGCGTTGGACTTGTCGACGAAGCCGGGCCCGGTCAGGACGGCCTGGCCGCCACCGACGGTGTTCGCGTTCGTGAGGAACAGCTTCAGGAACACGACCGGCAGGTAGCCCTGCAGGTACTGCTGCTGGTCGACGGCGAACGAGATGTCACCGGCCTGGATGGCCTTGATGACCGGTCCGCTCTGATCGAACGTCGCGAGCTTCGCGTCGCTGCCCGCCCCATCGATCGCGGTCTTGGCCGCGTCGGCGATGTCCGGGTTCAGCGTGATGACCGCGTCGAAGGACTTGTCGGCCTGCAGCTTGGACTGGATCTCGGTCTGCGTGGTCGAGGTGTCCTCCGTCCCCTTGACCTGGAAGTTCTCGACGTCGCCGCCGAAGCCGTCCTTGACGCCCTGACAGCGCTGCTCGAGCCCGACGTTGCCCTGCTCGTGGATGACGCAGAGGACCTTCTTGGCCCCCTCGGACTTCAGCCGCTCGCCGGCGGCTCGGCCGGCGACGACCTCGTCCTGCCCGACGTGCGTGATCGCCCCGAGCTCCTTGGACACGTCCGCGCCCGAGTTGAGCGTGATGATCGGGATGTTCGCGTCGGCGGCCTTCTTGAGCGACCCCTTGATCGCGTCCGCGTTCGGGACGGAGACGGCGATGCCGTCGACCTTCTCCGACACCGCCGTGTCGATCAGCTGCGCCTCGCGCTCGGGGTCGTTGTCGGACGGGCTCCACTTGAGCGTGACGCCCTCGGACTTCGCGGCCGCCTCGGCGCCCTTCTTGACGACGGACCAGAACGAGCCCTCGTCGGAGTGGGTGACCATGGCGATCGTGATGTCGCCGCCCTGGGTCAGGGACACGTCGGACTGCTTGTCGCTCTTCTCGCTGCCCGGCGCGCCGGACGGCGGGTTGCCGCCGCAGCCGACGGCGACCGTCGCGAGCGCGGCTGCGACCAGCGGCAGCCCCCTCCTGAAGACACCCATGCTCATGATGCGATTCCCTCCTCGGTGGGAGCCAGGTTCTCGATGAACGCGATGCTGGTCTTGACGTCCAGCACCGGCCCGCTTCCCACCGCCGGCTCCGGCCCGGTGATCGCGGTGTCCTGCTCCAGCACGAACCAGCGCGCATACCTCGCGCGGTCGAGCTCCTCCATCGTGCGCCCCACACCGGCGTCGCCGGTGCCGAGCGGCACGAACAGCCCTTCCTGCACGGCCCGGAGGAGCGTGAGCTCCCCGGAGCGCAGTCGCCCGGCGACCGCGTCGTCGACGTCCTTGAGGTGGACGTGGACGACGCGGTCGCCGTGCTCCGTGGCGAACGCGGCGGGATCGACCCCGCCCAGGAAGAGGTGACCGGTGTCCAGGCACCAGCCGGCGCCCGTCACGTCGAGGGCGCGGCCGACGTCGTCGGCCGTGTACACCTGCGTGCCCTCGTGCGGGTGGACGGCCAGCGTGACGCCCTCGGCCGCGGCGACGCGCTCGAGCTCGTCGACCGTGGCGCCGAGCGTGGCCCACTCGGCGTCGGTGAGGGGCTCGGGCGCGCTCCAGCCGAGGTCGCGGACGAGGGCCAGCGAGAGGACGTCGCCACCGAGGGCCGCGACCTTGCGCGCGGCGTCGCGCACGTCGGCGGCGGCCGCGGCGCTGTCGCCCGTGTGGGCGACGACGGGCACGAAGGAGCCGACAAGCTGCAAGCCGTGGGCGTCGAGCGCCGTCCGCACGGCGTCGGGGTCGTCGGGGAGGAAGCCGGGAGCGCCCAGCTCCGTGGCCGTGATCCCGAGGGCCGCCATCTCGCCCAGCACGCGCTCGGCGCCGAGCATGCGGCCCCAGCCGGGCACCTCGCAGATGCCCCAGGAGATGGGTGCCGCGGCCAGGCGGCGATCGGTCCTCACAGCCGTCTCTCTCTCGTCACGGGCGCGCTGTGCGTTAGCGCGCTCTACTCCGCTCCGCCGGGATTCTTCCCCACTTGACACGGCCCTGTCAAGCGATTGATGTTGGAGCGCGCTATCCGTATCGTTCGCCTGCGATGGCGGTCCCGGGTCGACCCCCGACGATGCAGGACGTGGCGGCGGAGGCCGGGGTCTCGCGCGCGCTGGTGTCGCTCGTGATGCGCGACAGCCCGAAGGTCTCCGCGGTGCGCCGCCAGCGCGTCCTGGAGGCCGCCGAGCGGCTGCGCTACCGCCCCAACGCGATGGCCCGCGGGCTCGCCTCGGCGCGCACCGGCACGATCGGCGTGTTGCTCAACGACCTGCACAACCCGTTCTTCGCCGACATCGCGGGCGGCATCGAGGCGGTCGCGTCCGAGCTCGGCTACCAGCTGCTGCTCGGCACGGGCCGGCGGCGCCCGGAGCGCGAGCAGGAGGTCGTCGACGCGTTCGGCGACTACCGGGTCGACGGCCTCATCCTCGTCTCCCCCCGGCTCGAGGACGAGCTGCTCGTCGCCGCGGGCCGACGCGTCCCGACCGTCGTGATCGGCCGTCAGCTCGAGACGGACGCGCTCGACACGCTCATGATCGACGAGCCGCTCGGGGTGCGGGCGGTGGTCAACTACCTCGCCGGGCTCGGGCACCGCGACATCCTCCACGTGACGGGCGGCGACGGCGCGGGCGCGGCCGCGCGCCTGGAGTGCTTCCGGACGAGCATGGCCGCGGCGGGGCTCGGCCCGGGCCGCGTGGTCGCGGGCGACTTCACGGAGGCGGCGGGGATCGAGGCGGCGCAGGCGATCCTCACCCGCGGCCCGGTGCCGACGGCCGTGTTCGCCGCCAACGACCTCACCGCCGCGGGGATGATGGACACCTTCGTGCGCGCGGGCCTGCGGATCCCCGAGGACCTGTCGCTCGTCGGCTACGACAACATCTACATCGCGGGGCTGCGGCAGCTGTCGCTGACGACGGTGGACCAGCCGCGCGTCGCGATGGGCCGTGAGGCACTCGAGCTGCTGCTGGAGCGCATCGAGGGCCGCGACACCCCGGTCGCCCACCTGCTCGAGCCGACGCTGATCCTGCGCGACACGGCGGGCCGAGCCCCCGAGCGCGCGGCGCGCTGATGCGGCGGGCGCGGTCCGCGCGGCCGACCACGCCCCTCCCGGCGGGACGTGGTGCGCCTGGGGGACCGCAGGGGGTCGCGGGACGGACCACGTCGCGTGGGACCGGGGGTGGTGCGGCGCGCGGACCGGTCATCGCCGCCGCCGCGCTCGCGGTCCTGACCGCGGGCGGTGTCGGCGCGGTCCGCTTGCGCGCCGACGCGGGGGCGGGCCGGGCCGCGACCGCGGCGACCGCTCCGCCCGCCCTCGTCTCCGTCCTCGTCCCCGACGGGCTGCGCCGCGACCGCGCGACGGGCATCGTCGTCGCTCCCGGCCGGGTGCTGACGGTCGCCCACGCGGTCCAGGGCGCCCGCGGGGTGCGGATCCTCGGCGGGCGCGGCGAACGGGCCACCACCGGGGCGCGGGTGCTGCGGGTGGACGAGACGGCCGACCTCGCCCTGCTGGGGGTGCCCGGTGCGCGGGGCCCGGCGGTCCGGGTCGGCGAGCCCGCCGGCCCCCTGCGACTCGCGCGACTGCACGACGGCCGCCGCAGCGTCACGCCCGCCGGCCGGGCCGAGCCGCGAACGGCGACCTTCACCCCACTGGCCGGCCGCGCCGTCCGGCGCCCCGTCCTGCGCCTGACCGCCTCCGCGCGCCCGGGTGACTCCGGCAGTCCGGTGCTCGACGCACGCGGGCGGCTGGTCGGCGTGCTGTTCGCCGCCGACGACACGCACCCCGGGCGGGCGTGGGCCGTGGCGGCGCCGGCGCTGCGGGCCGTCCTCACGCCCTGAGCGCGGCATCCACCCCCTAGACCGTACGTGTGCGCCGTCTGACGCCCTGGCTCGTCCTGCTCCCCCTCACGGTGGGAGTGGGCCTGGGGTTCGCGGCCCTCGGCGTCCCCTCGCCCTTCCTGTTCGCCGCGCTGTTCGTCGGCCTGCTCATCGGCCTCACCCGGCCCGGGCTGATCACCGTTCCGGCCGACGTGTTCCTCGCCGCGCAGGCGCTGACCGGGGTCGTCATCGGCGCGTACCTGCAGTCCTCCTCGCTCTCGGAGGTCGCCGGCGCCTGGCTGCCCGTGCTGGCCGTCTCGCTCGCGACGCTCGGCCTGTGCGTGATCGGCGGGAAGGTGCTCGCCCGGACCACCGAGATCGACGAGCCGACCGCCGCCCTGGGCAGCGTGGCCGGCGGGGCGTCGGGGATCGTGGCGATGGCCGAGGAGCTCGGCGCCGACGACCGGCTCGTCGCGTTCATGCAGTACGTGCGGGTGCTGGTCGTCGTGCTCGTCACCCCGGTGCTCGCGGGGCTCGCGTTCCCCGGGGCGGGCAGCGGCAGCCCGCCGCCGGAGGCGCTGATCGGCGACCTCGAGGACTGGGCCATCACGCTCGGCTGCGCCCCCGTCGGCATCGTGCTCGGGCGCGCCGTGCGGCTGCCCGCCGGCACGCTGCTGGGCCCGATGCTCGTCGCCGCCGTGCTGACGTTGTCGGGCGCGCTCGGGGACTGGGCGGTGCCCGGACTCGTGCGCGAGGCCGCGTTCATCGGCATCGGCCTTCAGGTCGGCCTGCGCTTCACGCGGGACACCGTGCAGCAGGTCGGGCGCCTGCTCGTCCCCGTGCTCCTCTCGATCGTCACCCTGCTGATCGCCTGCTTCGGCCTCGCGCTCGTGCTCGCCCCGTGGGCGCACGTCACGCTCCTGGACGCCTACCTCGCCACCACCCCGGGCGGCCTCTACGCCGTCCTGGCGATCGCGTTCGGGGCCCAGGCCGACACGACGTTCATCCTCACCGTCCAGGCCATCCGGCTCCTCGTGATGGTCCTCCTGGCGCCGGTCGTGGTCCGCTGGACGGTCCGGCCCCGCACGGGCCGCGCGGATCCTGCGACAGTCGAGCGATGACCTTCCCCACCACCGGCGTGTGGAGCGGCGAGCTCGCACGCAACCCTGACGGCGGGGCGGTGGCCGAGGCCGCCGCAGAGCTCGAGGCGCTCGGGTACGGCGTCCTCTGGTACCCGGGCGGCAAGGGGGGCGACGAGTTCGCCCAGGCGCAGCGGCTGCTCGCCCCGACGTCCACCGTCGTCGTCGCGAGCGGGATCCTCAACGTGTGGGCCCACGACCCGGCCGAGGCCGCCCGCGGCGCCGCCACCCTGCGCACCCAGCACGGGGACCGCTTCGTGATGGGCATCGGCATCTCCCACGCTCCGATGGTCGAGGGCTACAAGCAGCCGCTGGGGACCATGCGCCGCTTCCTCGACGGCATCGACGCCGGCGCGGCAGGGCTGCCCAAGGAGGCCGTCGTCGTCGCCGCTCTCGGCCCGAAGATGCTCGACCTCGCGGGCGAGCGCACGCGCGGCACCCACCCCTACTTCGTCCCCGTCGAGCACACGGCGGCCGCGCGCGAGCGCCTCGGGGCCGGCCCGCTCGTGGCCCCGGAGTTCGCCGCCGTGCTGGAGACGGACGTCACCCGCGCCCGCGAACTGGCCCGCGGCCACATGGCGATCTACCTCAAGCTGCCCAACTACACGAACAACCTGCTGCGCCACGGCTTCGAGGCGTCAGACCTCGCCGACGGCGGCTCCGACCGGCTCGTGGACGCGATCGTCGCCCACGGCGACGTCGACGCGATCGCCGCCCGCGCGGCCGAGCACCGCGCGGCGGGCGCCGATCACGTCTGCGTCCAGGTCATCCACGGCGGCGACGGTCTGCCGCTGCGCGAGTGGCGCGAGCTCGCGCCGGCGCTCACCCGCTAGCGAGCAGCGGCTTGGCCAGCGCGAACAGCAGGGCGTCGTTGGCGCCCTCGCCGATCTGGGTCTGCGGCGCATCGCGGCGCAGGCGGGCCAGCTCCTCGCCGGCGGTGTAGGAGCGGCTCGCGGCCAGCCGCGACGCCTGATCGACCGCCCACACGGCGCTGTCGGACGCGATGACCTTCGCCGCGGTCGCCAGCGGCCCGGCGGGCGGGAGGCCCTCGGCGCCGGGCGGCGGTGGATCACCCGCCGCCACGGCCGTCGCCGCGTCGATCGCCAGCGCGGCGCGCCGGATGGCCGCCTCGACGACGGACTGGCGGGCGACGATCTCCCCCACCCGCAGCTGCGCGTGGGTGTGGTCGCCGAGCATCCCCGAGCCGATCTCGCGCGTCGTGCACTCCTCGACGGCGCGGTGCAGTGCGCGGTCGATGATCCCGAGTGCGCGGCAGGCGACGTTGACGCGGCCGACGTCGAGTGCGTCCAGCATCTGGGCGGCGCCGCGGCCGAGGCCGTCCTCCTTCCCGCCGAGGAGCTCGGCGCCCCGGGCATGGAAGCCGTCGAACTGGTAGGCGGCCGATTCGACGCCGCGGTAGCCGACCTTGTCGAGGTCGCCGACGATCCAGCCGGGGCCGCCCCGCCCCGCGGCGGGCAGGACGACGCAGGACGGACGGTCTGCGCCCTCGACGCCGACGAGCATGAAGATCACCGGGGAGGATGCGCCGCCGGCGATCCAGCGCTTGGTCCCGTCGAGCACGAGCCCGCCGTCGGGGTGCGGCCGGGCCGTCGTCTCGAGCCGCTTGAGGTCCGAGCCCGCCTGCGGCTCGGTGATGGAGAACGAGGCGAGCACCTCGCCACGCGCGATCGGCGGCAGCCAGCGCTCGCGCTGGGCCTCGGTGCCGTGGCGGACGAGGAGGGCGGTGGCCAGCCCGGTCGGGTTCACCGCACCCGTCAGCGAGATCCAGCCCTGGGAGAGCACGCGCCAGACGTCGACGACGTCCGTGACGCCGAGGCCGGGGCCGCCGTAGGCCTCCGGGACGAGGGCGCCGGCGACGCCGAGCTCCCCGAGTCGCGCGACGATCGCGTCGGGCAGGTCGTCCGCGCGGTCCCAGGCGCGGACGCCGGGCAGCACCTCCTCGGCGACGAAGCGCGTGGTGGCGTCCGCGAGCGGGTTCACCCGGCGACCCCACGGGTGAAGCGGACCATCCGCTCGCACGCGTGGTGCAGGTAGCGCTCGCGCTCGCGCTGGCCGAACAGCCGGAAGCCGAGCCGCACGAACGGGTTGCCGTCGGAGGCGCCGCGCGAGAAGGCGTGGATGCGGAACTCGACGACGCCGGAGTCGATCCACTTCCACACCTCCCAGTTCATCTCGCCCTGCTCGATGTGACCCTCGAGCGTCATGTACGGCCACCCCCAGACGCGCGCCTCGCGGCCCTCCTCCTGGCGCACCTCGTCGGTGATCTCGCCGACGCGACAGCCGCCGTAGACGCCGAAGAGCTTGTGGAAGCGCATCTTGAGCAGCATGTCGCGACCCTCGAGCGGGCTGTCGGGGTCATAGACGGCCTCGACGAGGTCCGGGTCCGCCACCTGGTAGTCGCGCAGCAGCTGCTGCGCCGTGTGGAACAGGCCGTCGGGGACCGGTTGCCCGGGCGCCTCGCGGCCGAGCGTCTGGCGGTACAGGTCGTGGCGCCAGCCGTCGAGCGAGTCGTGCGGGGCGTCGGGGTCGTAGTTGATGTCGAGCTTCGCGAGCGCGGTCAGCCGCTTCGGCAGCCTCGTCACTCGAACGCCTCCACCCGGCGGGTGTGGATCTCGATCGGCCCGAACCGGCGGCCGCCCGAGGCCTTCGCGGCGTGCTCCAGCATCGAGGTCCACATGTGCAGCTGGACCTCCTTGGCCATGCGCAGGTGGGTGTAGAGCAGGTTG
Source organism: uncultured Solirubrobacteraceae bacterium (assembly GCA_963726825.1). GTDB lineage: Bacteria > Actinomycetota > Thermoleophilia > Solirubrobacterales > Solirubrobacteraceae > DATLGB01. The sequence continues at coordinate 2,220,534 of CAVSDT010000002.1, forward strand.
GCGAGACGGTCCCCGCTGCGCGCCCACGACTCGATCTCGAAGACGACGAGCTCACCCTTGCGGCGCGCGCGGAACTCGATCTGCCCCGCCTCGAGGTGCGTGTCCAGCGTCCCGAGGCGGAAGTGCTTGCCCGCCTTCTCGAGGACCCGCACCGGGCCGTCGTAGGGGCCCGGCATGCGCACGACGTACTCGTCGCCGACGCGCATGGCGCCCGGCTCGCCGAGCACCTTCTGAAACGACGCCATCTCCGTCGGGGCGACGCGGTCCAGGTCGGCGCTGACGTAGTCGATCAGCTCCCGTGGCCCCATCGCGGAGTCGCGCAGGCTGATGCGGTAGCGGCGGTGAAACAGCGGCCCCACGCCGTCGCCGACCCGCTGGACCTCCTCGTGGGAGACGTCGTCGGGCAGTTCGGGCGGCAGGTCGACGGCGAGGTCGCCCGGCTCCTCGTCGCGCTTGATGGGCGTCGTGCGCCACAGGTAGCGGAAGGAGGTGAACAGCACACCGATCGGCCAGCGCGTGGCCGTCGTCAGGGTGCGCCAGGGCGGGGTCTTGCGCGGCATCGAGGGCGGAGGTACCCAGTCGGCGGGCTCGATAGCGTCCCCGTCATGCTCACGAACCTGCTCTACCGGCTGGGGATCCGCGACTGGCTCCTGCAGGGGACGTCGCTGTCCTGCATCGCGCTCTGCATCGCGCTGTGGATCCGCGCCAAGACCGTCGACGACGACGAACGGCCCAATGCGGAGCGCCGCGCGCTCTTCGTCGGGCTGTGGCCGCCGATGTTCTGGCTCATCGGCGACACGATGCGGCGCGAGCAGCGGCGTCTGAGCCACCGCACGCGCCGCACGCTGAGCCGTTAGCCGGCCAGGCGCCGGGCGGTCAGGCGCACCGTCTGGCGCGTCGTCCCGGTGCGGGCGACGAGCGTCACCCGCACGTCGCCGCGGCGCGCGAGCCGCGCCGGCAGCCGCAGCCGCTTGAACGCCGTGGTGGACGGGTGCACCGACCAGCGCTTGAGCCGGCGGGCGCCCTGGCGGGCCGTCACCGTCACCCGGCCGCTGCGGGCCAGGCGCAGGGCGATCCCGAGCGGCCGGCGGGTGCGGCCGCCGAACGCGGGGCCGCTGAGCTTGGCGTCGGAGAGCAGCCGACAGCCGGCCGGCGCGTGGAAGGCGGCGCGGCGGTGGAAGCGCCCGTGCGAGCGGCTCAGCGCCGTCCGCCGGACATCCGTCTGCGCCCCCGCGCGCATGCTGACCCGGGCGAAGTACACCCCGGAGGTCACGCGCGGCATGCCCGGCCGCCGCCGGCCGTTCCAGGTGAACGACCGCCTGCGCCCGGTGAAGTGGGCGATCCGTCGCTGGCCGAGCACGCGCCGTCCGTGGGAGGACTGGAACACGTCCACCGTGAAGGCCCGCTTGACGCGGCGGCTGACGTCGAAGCGCAGACCGTGGCCGCGCGGGCGCACCCGCACCGACCGGAAGCCGCTCGTGGCCGCGCAGGCCTTCGCCGCACTCGGCGAGGCGGGGCCCGGTGCAGCCGCCCCCGCCGGAGCCGGGCTGCCGGTGCCGGTCGAGCCGCCCGCCGGGGTCGCCGGAGCACCGGCCGTGCCGCCGGCCGCGGGAGGAGCCGGGGCACCGGCCGCCGCCGGGCAGCGGCCGTCGTCGGCCCCGAAGCGGTAGGTGTAGACGCCGCGCCCGTTGGTCGCCGCGATCAGCGTGTCCGGATCGCCCGGCTTGAGGCGCAGCGTGGAGATCGGCACGGTCGGCAGCCCCTGCCCGAGCCGGGCGTAGTCGCCCCCGGCGCGGTCGCAGGACTCGAACACGCCGATGTCGGTGCCGACCACCAGGTGCCCGTTGTGCAGCAGCGACCAGTTGGCCGGGACGTCGGGCAGGTTCCCCGTCACGTCCGTGAACGTCTCGCCCGCGTCCGTGGAGCGGAACACGTGGCCGGTGCCGACCTGGCTCGTGTCCTCCCCGACCGCGCCGGGGAACGCCCACTTGCGCCCGTAGCCGGCCAGCGTCACGTAGACGGTGCGCGGGTCCTGCGGGTCCATCCGCACCGACGTGATGTAGCGCTCCGGCAGGCCGCGCGCGGCCGCGATGTGCCAGCCGTCGGCCGACAGGGCCTTGCCGGGAACCGAGCCGCCGACGTTGGTCGCCACGCCGTTGCCGAACGGCGTCCCCTGGGTGATCGTGTCGCAGAAGCCGCAGTAGCCGACGTAGCTGCCGACCGCGGTGGTGGCGCCGCTGGTGCGCTGAGCGAAGGCGATCTTGGCGTCGTAGGTCCCCGTGGCCGCGAAGTTGACCACCCGCACGACGTAGTCCCCGGCCGCCGGGTTGGGCAGCACGAGGTGCTCGCTCGAGGTGGAGCCGCTGGCCGAGGACGCGACCTGCTTGAGCGTCCCGCCGTCCTTGCGGTAGAGGTAGAGGTCCCAGTCGTTGGTGGCGTCGGCCCAGGAGACCGTGACGTCCACGGACGCGTCGCCGTCGTCGGCGCCGATCGTGAACGGATGGTCCTCGTAGGTCCCGGGCACGAACGTCTCGGTCTCCGTCGGGTCCCCGAGGCCGGGCACCGTCCCCGCGCCGCCCGTGTAGGCCATGTCGGCCGTGTGCGGCCCGGTGGGGGCACCGGCACCGGCCGGGAACGACCGCGTGTCGACCGCCGAGAGCTGGTTGTCGGGATCGTCGCCGGAGCTCCCCGTGTCCGTGCCGGGGTGATCGCGGGTGCCGAGGTCATAGACCGTCGTCCAGCTGCCCGCCCCGCTCGTGGTCTCCTGGACGTCGCGCCCGCCGATCAGCAGGTGCGCCGCGTCGGCGGTGTCCATCTCGAACGGCGTCGAGAACAGGGGACTCGTCAGCCCGGGGTCGACGTCGGTCCACGTCTTGCCGCCGTCGAGGGTCTTGGACATCGCCCCGCCGACGTACTCCTCGTAGGCGGTGTCGCTGTGGTCGGGGTCGACGGCGGAGAAGAACCCGTCGCCGCCGTAGATCGTGAACGCGGTGCCGTCGGGCTGGACCTTGGCCTCCCCGTTGTCCTGCAGGCCCATGTAGAGCGTGCCGTCCTTGGCCATCGCCGCGTCGTAGGGCTGCAGCGTGTTCATGCCCTTGTTGACGCCGGAGTGGCCGTTCGGGTCGTCCTGGCCCCACTCCTCGTTGGAGAGCTGCTCACCCGCGGCGACGTGCTGGCGGTAGATGCCGCCGTCGTTGGCCACGTAGAGCGTCACGCCGCCGCCCGTGGCGTCCGGGACCCAGAGCGCGCCGTGCTGGTCGGGGTGCGTCGTGTCGGCGGGGACCTGGCCGCCCGCCGCCGTCGGGCAGACGGGCAGCTGGTTCGTGACCGTGAGCAGGGTGCAGGAGGCGAAGTAGCGGCCCACGACGGTCGACTTCTGCGGCGTCGTGCCGTCGAGGCCGGTCGCGGAGTGCATGTCCCAGACCTCCTCGAGGCCGAAGCCGAGCCGGGTCGGCACGCCTGCTGCCGTCTGCTGGGTCGGGTCCGGCTCGACCCAGAGGTTGTACCAGGCCTGGACGCCCGGGCAGTAGCCGATCACGACCGGCGTCTTGCACGTCGGCGGGGCGAGGGCGGACTGGCTCGTGGGGTCGTCGTCGATTCGCGTCGAGCCGTCCAGCTCGCGCCAGGTGCGGCCGAAGTCCGTCGAGGCCCAGACGGCGTTGAAGAAGTCGCTCTGGGCGGGGCTCGTGAGGCCGTTCTCGTTGACGTCGAGGCCGCTGGCGCCGCCATTGAACTTCACGGCGTCCTGCACGATCGCGTAGACGACCTGGTGGTCCTGGTCGGGGCCGGTGGCCGTGCCGAGCGCGATGCGGCCGATCTTCGGCTGCGTCAGCGGGTCCGGGCCCGTCGCGTTGTCGGCGAAGTCGAGGTTCTCGAAGCTGCCCGGGGCGCCGGTGTCAGAGGCGTAGAGGCCGTTGGCCGGCGACTGCGGGACGCCGGCGGCGTTGGGCTTGGTGCCGGCGCGCCAGCCGACGGCGGCGAGGACGCGGCCAGGCGTCCCGCCCGTCGTCTTGTCGTTGCCGGGGCCTTGGACGACGACGTCGGTGACGACGTTGGCCAGGAAGCAGTTGGCGGCGGTCACGGGCTTGCCCGCGCAGGGGCCCGTCGGCAGCGCGACGTTCTCGAAGCTCGTGCCCGCGTCGGTGGAGCGGAAGAGCCCGCCGCCCGTGGCGGCGTACACCTTGCTCGGGTTCGTCGGGTCGACGGCGACCTTGAAGCCCAGCAGGCCGTCGGGGATGCCGGAGGCGTGCTGCCAGCTGGCGCCGCCGTCGCGGGTCGCGTACACGCCCTGGCCGGCGTTGGAGTTGCCCCCGAACGCGTTGTCGCCCGTCAGGACGATCAGCGTGCCGCCCGCGGCGGGGCTCCACGCCAGGCCGGAGACCACCTGCGTGGGCAGCGGCTCGCCGACGGAGGTCCAGCTCGTGCCGTCGGTGCTCTTCCACACCCCGCCGTTGGAGGCCGACGTGTACAGCGTCCCCGTCGCCGGGTCGCGCACGATCGCCGTCGCGCGGCCGGCGAGGTTGCCCAGTCCTTCCTTCGTGGACTCCCGCGTCGTGTCGTAGTCGGTGTGGAAGGCCTCCAGGGGGGTGTTGCCGAACGGCTTCCACTGCCCGCCGGCGGTGTCGAGCGCGGCCCGCTCGGCGACGGCGCTGCGATACGCACCCGTCTTGAGCTGGGTGCCGGGGGCGGCGGCCTTCGAGGCCTGCGCGCTGTTGGCCCGCGCGAGGTCCGCGAAGCTCTCGGGATGCCGGCCGCCGGCCTCCCCGCACCCCTCCTCGGCCTCCCCGGGACCGGCGTACATCCCGGCGACCGCGCTGCGGGCGCCGCGCGACTCGCGACCCTCGCGTGAGCGCTCGCGCTCGGCCTCCCGCTCGCGCTCGCCGTGTTCGCCACTCGACTCGGTGCAGGCTGCGGCGCGCTCGTCGCCGGGCCCGCGCGTCAGCAGGACGGCGGGCACGGCGATCAGGATCAGCAGCAGCGCGGTGAGCGCAGCCAGGACACGGCGGGACGACGGCACGGAAACGAGCCTCCTCGAGGGGTTGCTTCCGTGAACGGCGCCGCCGGGTCCGGACTTGCGGCGTCCGGACCCAGCGGGTCAGCAGTCGGACCTAGGCGGTCACCTTCGGGCTCTCGGCCGCGGACAGGGCGTCCGCGGGCTGCTCGGCGACGGCGCTCGGCAGGTGGGGGCCCTCCCCGGCGGGATCGAGCACGTCGTGCTCGAACCACTGGTAGCGGCCCTCGATGATCTTCTGCGCGGCCTCGTAGGCGTCGCCGTCGTCGTTGGCCCACAGCTCCGTGAAGAGCACGTCGGTGCGGCGGCGCGCCTGCTGGCAGAACAGATCGGCCAGCTCGAAGGCCTGCTCGCGCTTGGACGGGTCCTCCGTGGCGATCGTGTTGGCGTACACGACGGCCGCGGCCATCGCGTACAGCTCGGCGCCGATGTCGACGATGCGGCCCAGCGCGACGCCCTTCTGCTCCAGCTTGGCCTGGTAGCGGCCCATGAGGTAGAAGGTCGACCGGGCGAGCTTGCGCGAGTGGCGCTCGACGAAGCGCAGGTGCTTGGCGAGGTCGCCGAACTCGGCGTAGGAGGAGGGCTTCTGCCCCTCGCCGACGGCCAGCTGCGGGAACCACTTGGCGTAGAACTTGCCCGCGTTGACGGCGAGCTTGGCCTTCTCGGCCGGCCCGCCGTCGCCGAGCAGGATGTCGCCGGCGATCGAGAGGTGCTGGTCGACCGCCTCGCGGGCGATCATCAGGTGCATGATCTCCGTCGAGCCCTCGAACGTCCGGTTGATGCGCATGTCGCGCAGCATCTGCTCCGCCGGGATCGGCTTCTCACCGCGCCGCTTGAGCGACTCGGCGGTCTCGTAGCCGCGGCCGCCGCGGATCTGCACCATCTCGTCGACGGCCTTCCAGCCCAGCTCCGAGCCGTAGAGCTTGGCCAGGGCGGCCTCGATGCGGATGTCGTTGCGCTTGTCGTCGGCCAGGCGGCTGGAGACGTCCAGCATCGCCTCGAGGCCGAACGCCGTCCCGGCGATGAAGGACAGCTTCTGCGCCACGGGGTCGTGCTTGCCGATCGGCTGGCCCCACTGCTTGCGCTCGCCGGACCACTCGCGCGCGATCTTGAGCGAGTACTTCGTCAGCGACAGGCAGATCGCCGGCAGCGACAGGCGGCCGGTGTTGAGCGTCGTGAGGGCGATGCGCAGGCCCTTGCCCTCGCCCGCGATCACGTTCTCCTTCGGCACGAAGACGTTCGTGAACTTCGTCTGGGAGTTCTCGATCCCGCGCAGGCCCATGAAGGAGTTGCGCGTCTGGACCTCGATGCCCTCGGCGTCGTAGGGGCAGATGAAGGCGGTGATGCCGCCCTTGTGTCCGTCCGACTTCGGGACGAGGGCCATGATCACGACGACGTCGGCGATCGCGCCGTTGGTCGCCCACAGCTTGACGCCGTTGATCAGGTAGCCGGACCCGTCCTCGGTCGGCTCGGCGGTGACGCCCATGCGCGCCGGGTCCGAGCCGACGTCGGGCTCCGTGAGGAGGAACGCCGACACGTGGTCCTTGGCCACCTTGGGCAGCCACTCGCGCTTCTGCTCCTCCGAGCCGAACATGCGCAGCGGCTCGGGCAGCCCGATCGACTGGTGGGCGCTCAGCAACGTCGAGATCGACGAGTGCCAGGTGCCGGCCATCGCCAGCGCGCGGTTGTAGTAGACCTGGCTGAGGCCGAGGCCGCCGTACTCCTTCGGGATCTTCATCCCGAGGGCGCCGAGGTCCTTGAGGCCCTGGAGCACGTCGTCGCCGAGGTGATCCTCGCGCTCGATCTGCAGCGGATCCACGCGCTCGGTCAGGAAGGCGCGCAGGCGCTTGAGGAACTCCTCGCCCTCCCGCTCCTGCTCGGGGTCGACCTTGGGCTGGGGGTGGATCAGATCGAGGCGGAAGTCGCCCAGGAACAGCTCGCGGCCGAAGGAGGGAAGCTCCCAGGAGGCCTCACGACTCGCCTCGGCGACCTGCTTTGACTCTTCGTACGTCGGATTCGAAGCCATTGGCGTTTCTTACCCTCACAGGAGGGTTTCGACGCGGTGGTCCGGCGCGGTGGGCGCGACGTCGGGCGGCAGCCGCGGGTCCTCCGTGCGGACCTGGTCCCGTCCCGCGGCCTTCGCGACGTAGAGCGCCCGGTCGGCCGCTGCGGCCACGTCCTCGAGGTCGAACGCCTCCCCCGGCTCCGTCGCGGCCACGCCGAAGCTCATCGTGATCGGGACGCCCCCGCGCGGCTCGGCCGCGATCGCGACGCGCAGCCGCTCGGCGATGTCGGAGGCGTCGTCGGCGTTCGAGCCGGGCAGCAGGAGGAGGAACTCCTCGCCACCCAGGCGGTAGACGAGGTCGAAGGCCCGCAGCTGCTTGCGGATCAGGTAGGCGACGTCGCGCAGGACGGCGTCGCCGGTGGCGTGTCCGAGCGTGTCGTTGATGCGCTTGAAGTGGTCGAGGTCCCCGATCACGACGCCGATCGGATCCTCGGCGAGCAGGCTCTGCTGCGTGAGCTCCCTCGCGCGCTGCTCGAGCGCCTTGCGGTTGAGCAGCTGCGTGAGCGGATCGAGCACGGCCTCCTCGCGGTGCTCGATGTCGGACTGCATCAGGGCCGTCGACAGCACCGCGGTGGCGACGATCAGCGCCGCCACGGCCAGGACCCGGCTGGGGTCGGCGAGGACGCTCGCGCTGTCGACCCCGAACGAGACGCCGGCCAGCATCGCGAGCGCGATCACCACGCCCAGCGCCGTCCCGCGCGCCGAGAAGCGCGCGCTGAGCGTCACGATGGGAACGGCGAGCCAGGACAGGGATGCGGAATCGGGGCCGCCGGTGAACACGACGCAGATCGCGACGACGAGCTCCGACAGCGCCCAGGTCGCGAAGAAGAGCAGCTCGGGGTGCGCGAGCCGGTCCCCGTGGCGGTTGGCCATGGCGAAGAGGAGGCCGCACGCCGCGAGCGGGAGGAGCGGCCACCAGCCGATCCACGGGCCCGAGAGCAGCAGCGCGATCGCGAGCACGGCGAAGGCCTGGCGGCGGGGCGACGCGAGGCGGCGATCCATGTCGAGCATCCGCTCGCGATCGGAGTCGTTGCGTACGAGCCATCTCCCCGGGTCCACATCCGGGTCATCGGCGGGCGGCCGCCCCGGGCGTAGCGCCGACCGCCGGGCCGGGGCAGCTCCGTCAGCGAACGTACATCGTCCTCAGCGGACCGGCTCCCACCGGAGACGCAGCGCCGGGGGCTTGCGGAAGACGAGCCCACGCGGCGCCATGGCCGCGAGGTCACCGTCGGGCTCGAGGCCAGGGAGCCGCTCGAGCACGAGCCCCACGGCCACGTGCGCCTCGAGCCGGGCGAGGTGCATGCCGAGGCAGACGTGCGGCCCGGCCGCGAAGGCCAGGTGGCGCTTGGCGTCCGGCCGGGTCACGTCGAAGGCGTCGGGGTCCGCGAAGGCGCCCGGGTCGCGGTTGGCGGCCGCGACGGAGACCGAGACGAGGTCACCGGCCGCGATCGGGGCACCGCCGAGCTCGACGTCGCGCGTCGCGTAGCGGTCCACCAGCGCAGCGGCCGGCTCGAGGCGCAACGACTCCTCGACGGCGCCCGCGAGCAGCCCCGGGTCGGCGCGGACGAGCGCGAGCTGCTCCGGATGGCCGAGGAGGTGCCACAGCGCGTTGGCGATCATGCCCTCCATGGTCTCGATGCCGCCGAACAGCAGGATCGCGGCGTTGGAGACGGCCTCGTCGCGGGTGAGCCCGTCGGCGGCGGCCAGCTCCGGCCCGATCGCCCCGGCCAGCGCGTCGAACGCCTCGCGCCCGCGATCGTCAACGGGCCGGCCGGCGTTGATGCCGCCGACGGCGGAGACGATCGCGTCGTACCACTCGAGCACGTCGTCGATCGGGGTGCCATGCAGGCCGAGCACGTGACGCATCGCCCCGGCGGCCAGCGGGCCGGCGTAGCCGCGGCGCAGCTCGCCCGACCCGTGCGGCGCCAGCCCGTCGAGCAGCGCGTCGGCCTCCGCGCGCACGACGGGGCCGAGCGCCTCGCGGATCGGCTTCAGGCGGAAGGGCTGGGCGTAGGGCGCGCGGTGGCGGGCGTGCTCAGCGCCGTCGGTGGACAGCATGCTCGGCCCCACCACCTGGGCGGTGGAGAAGCGCGGGTCGTCGACCGTGAACGTCGCGTCGTCGCGCATCACGGCCAGCGCCAGGTCGCGCCGGGTGACGAGCCAGCCCCCCAGCGCGTCCGCCCAGGCGACCGGCTCGCTCGCGCGCAGGGCGTGCAGATGCTGGTGTGGATCGGCCTCGAGGTCCGCGACGGTCGTCATCATCGGCCCCCATGGTGACGGGTCGCCGCCACCGCGCGGCCGGCTAGGCCGGGACCTTGAGCTCGCCCGTCGCCGTCCGAGGGGCGCCCTCGACGGACACGTGCGGCATCGCCTTGTCCAGCCACGCGGGCAGCCACCAGTTGGCGTCGCCGATCAGGTGCATCGCCGCGGGCACGAGGATCGTGCGCAGGATGAACGCGTCGAGCAGCACGGCGCCGGCGAGGCCGATGCCGAACTCGGCGATCACCCGCTGGCCCCCGAGCACGAAGGAGCCGAAGACGAGGATCATGATCGTCGCCGCGGCGGTGATCACGCGCCCCGTCTCGGCCTGGCCGATGCGCACGGCGCGGTGGTTGTCGTGGGTGTTGACCCACTCCTCGTGCATGCGCGAGACGAGGAACACCTGGTAGTCCATCGACAGGCCGAACAGGATCGCCAGCAGCATCACGGGCAGGAAGGCCTCCACCGGCCCCTCCCCCACGCCGAGGAGGTCCGCCCCGAAGCCGAGCTGGAACACCGCCGTGACGATGCCGAACGCCGCGCCCGCCGCGAGCAGGTTCATCGCCGCCGCCACGAGCGGGACGACGACCGAGCGGAAGGCGAGCATCAGCAGCAGGCAGCCGAGCAGCACGATCACGGCGATGAACAGCGGCAGCTTGCCGGTGAGCACGTCGGCGAAGTCGTCGAAGATCGCCGTCAGGCCGCCCACCTCGACCCGGACGTCGGTCCCCTTGACGGCCGCCGGGACCGTGTCGGTGCGCAGGCGCTCGATCAGCGTGGACGTCCGCTCGTCCTGCGGCGAGGTCTTGGGGACGACGTTGAGGATCGCCACCTTGCCGTTCGGGCTCGGGACGGGCTGCGAGGCGAACGCGACGCCGGGATCGGATCCGATCGTCTTGCCCAGGCCGGCGACGGTCTGCAGGTCGGGCGGTCCGCCCGGCGTCTCCGCGACGACCTGCAGCGGGCCGTTGAAGCCCGGGCCGAAGCCGTCGGCGAGCAGGTCGTAGGCCTTGCGGGTGGTGCTCGACGTCGGGTCGGTCCCCGAGTCGGCCGAGCCGAGGCGCAGCGACGTGACGGGGATCGTCAGCGCGACCATGACCACCAGCGCGAGGGCGGCCAGCACGCCGGGGCGCTGCTGGATGCGCTGCGACCAGCGCGCCCAGAAGCCGTCGCCGAGACCGGCGGGGCCCTCGGCGGCGAGGCGGCGGCGCTCCTTGCGCGACAGGATCTTCATGCCCGTCGCGCCGAGGAAGGCCGGCAGCAGGGTGACGGCGGCCGCCATCGTGAAGAGCACCGTCAGCGACGCGGCGATGGCAACGCCGTTGAGGAAGCTCACGCCGAGCACGAGCAGGCCGAGCAACGCGATGCAGACGGTCACGCCCGCGAACAGCACGGCGCGCCCGGAGGTGTCCAGGGCGAGCTCGACGGCGTCCTCCGGCCTGGCCCCCTGCTTGATCGCGTTGCGGTGGCGGGTGACGATGAACAGCGCGTAGTCGACGCCGACGCCGAGGCCGATCAGGGTGGCCAGGGTCGGCGCGAACGTCGCGATGTCGATCACGTTGGCGAGCAGGCCAGCCGCCGACAGCGCGGTGCCGATCGCGAGGATCGCCGTCGCGAGCGGCATCAGCATCGCGAACAGCGAGCCGAAGGCGAGGAACAGCACGACCGCCGCGGCGATGACGCCGACGATCTCGCCGATGCTCCCCATCTGCTGGGAGGCGAACTGGATGCCGTTGCCGCCCAGCTCGACCTGGACGCCGTCACCGCGCGCCTCCTCGGCGATGTCGATGACCCCCTGGAAGGACTCGATGGGGACGTCGGTGCCCGCCTCGCCGTCGAACGTGACGGTGGCGTAGGCGATCGTGCCGTCCTTGGACAGCTGCGCCGCCCCCGCCTTGGAGTACGGGGACGCGACGGAGTCGACGTCCTTGGCCTTGGCGACCTTGGCGAGCATCGGCTCGATCCGGTCCCGCACGGCCGCGTCGGTGACCGGCTTGCCCCCCGCGGTCCAGACGATCCGGTCCTGGTCGCCGGACTGCTGCTTGAAGTTGTCCTGGAGCAGCTCGAGGGCGCGGGTGGACTCGGTGCCCGGGAGCGTGAAGGAGTCCGTGTAGCCGAAGCCCACCGCACCGGAGGCGCCGCCGAGCACGAGCAGCAGGCCGAGCCAGGCGGCGATGACGCGCTTCTTGTGGGCGAAGCAGAAACGGGCGAGTCGGGTCATCAGTGGAAGGCGAGACTAGGGTGCCGTACGGATTCGTACGTGACCGACCCGTCAACGGGCTCGGCGGTCCGAGCCCGATGCGACGGGCCGCGGCCCGGGTCCTCGCACGCGACCTTGCAGGGCGGGCGCGAGGGGCGACCTACGGTCCCCGGCGCATGCGCTTCCTCCGCGCGACGGTCCCGCTCGTCCTCTGCCTCGCCCTGGCGGCGCTGGTGCTCGCGGTCGCCGGTGGCGGTCCGCCCGACGCCCGCGCGCAGGGCGAAGGGACGTTGCGCGACCGGATCGAGTCCGGCAAGGCGCGCGAGGGACGGCTCTCCGGCCAGCTCGCGCGGCTGTCCAGGCTCGAGGCCGCGATGGCCAAGGACGTCGCCGTCCTCCAGGGCCGCGTGAACGCCGTCCAGACCGAGCTCGAGGCCGCGCAGCAGCGGGCCCGCGCCACAGCCGCGGCGCTGGCCGAGGAGCAGGCGCGCGTCGCCCGCCTGCAACGGCGTCTCGCCGAGGTCCGCCGCAAGCTCTCCGCCCTCCTGCGCCAGCGCTACGTCAACCCCGAGCCGGACGTCGTGACCGTGCTCGTCAACGCCAGGGGCTTCGAGGACCTGCTCGAGACGGTCGAGTACGTCCGTCGGGTGCAGACCGCCGACACGCGGCTGCTCGACGTGGTGCGCGCCGCGCGGGCCGACGCCAAGCGCGAGGAGGCGCGCCTCGACGAGCTGAGCGACCGGCGCGACGCCGAGGCCGAGGCGATCGAGCGTCAACGCAACGCGCTCGGCGGCATCCTCAGCTCCCTCCAGGCGCGCCGGGCCGCGCTGGCCGCCGCCCGGGCCGCCCGCCAGGCCGCGCTGACCCGCACGCGCGCGGGGCGCCGGAAGGCGCAGAAGGCCCTGACCCGGCTCGAGGCCGAGCGGGCCGCCCGGGCCCGGGCGACGAGCTTCAGCACCCCCACGCCGGTCGGGCCGAAGCCCTCCGGCGACTGGGCCATCCCCGCCGCGATCGTCCAGTGCGAGTCCGGCGGCCAGAACCTCACGCCCAACGGCGCGGGCGCGTCCGGCTACTACCAGATGCTGCCGGCGACCTGGGCCGGCCTCGGGGGCTCCACCCGGCACGCCTACCAGGCCTCCAAGGCCGAGCAGGACCGGCTCGCCGCCAAGCTGTGGGCGGGAGGCGCAGGGGCGCGCAACTGGGTCTGTGCCTCGCTCGTCGGTGTCATCTGATCCCGCAGACGGCACGACCGCCCCGAACTCATCGCTGCGGGCTCAGGGGCGGTGCATGCCGCGCAGCAGGCGCAGCTCCCGGATCGCGTCGGTGTCGGCGGCCCGGACGGGCGGTGCGGCGGGCGCCGTGGCCAGCAGCTCCGGCGTGAGGCGGTCACGCACGAGCTCGCCGCCGACGCAGTCCACCCGCAGCGCCGTCGTCCCCGGCCGCGACGTCACCACACGGTCGAGCCGGCGCCCGTCGAACACGAGCCCGACACCGTCGTCGGCCGCCCATCCCCCGGGCAGCTCGCCCGCCCGCACCGCGGCCAGCCACGCCGGCAGCCGCTCCGGCTCGCCGTCGGCGTGCACGGTGAGCGATCCGGGCACCAGGCCCAGGCCGCTGATCGGCGCCGGCGTCCCCCCGGACCGGGTCACGCCCCCCTGCATCCAGCACATCGCCCCGGCGGAGAGGCCGGCGAGCACCGTCCCGCCCTCCCAGGCCCGCACCAGCAGCTCGTCGAGCCCGTGCGCCCGCCAGATCGCGAGCAGGTTGCGCATCGATCCGCCGCCGACGTAGATCGCGTCCTGGCGCAGGATCACGTCCTCGAGCGACTCGCGCTCGTCGGCGAGGCGGAACAGCGACAGATCCCGCGGCCGGCACGCGCGGCCGCCGTAGCGCTCGTGGAAGGCGGCGATCTGGCGCGCCGGGTCCCCCGACGCCGTCGGCAGGAACAGGATCCGCGGCTCGCGCCGGCCGGTCAGGTCGAGGATCAGGTCGTCCAGGGCCGGGTTGTCGGGCTCCATCGTGAAGCCCCCGCCACCCATCGCGAGGATGGTCCGGCGCCCGGTCACGGGGCGACCGCGGCCATCGGCTGGACGTCGCCGAGGTACTCCGCGGGCAGCCCCACCTCGACGACCTCGCCGGTCAGCGTGGGCGCGACGCGGTAGGCCTTGGCCGCCGGCCGCGAGGAGACGACCCGGTGCAGCTTCGTGCCCCTGAAGTGCAGCGCCGCGCCGTCGTCGGCGGCGTAGCCCGCGCGCATCCCGTCGCCGACGAAGCGCAGGTACTCCTCGCGCCGTTCGGGCTCCTTGTCGTAGTGCACGCAGTTGGAGTGCGGCAGCAGGCCGAGGCCGCCGACGATGCGCGGCTCGCCGTGGAAGGCCGTGACCACCTCGTCGAACCAGCACAGCGACCCGGCCGACAGCCCGCACAGGACGACGCCCGCCCGCCACGCCCGCGTCAGCGCGAGGTCGAGCCCGTGGGCCTGCCAGGCCCCGAGGAGGGAGATGACGCTGCCGCCGCCGACGTAGATCAGGTCCTGCTCGAGGAGGTGCGCGGTCAGGTCCGCCTCGACGGCGCCGGCGCCGCGATCGCGCCGGAACAGCGAGATGTGGCTCGTCTCGGCGATCCGCGCGAAGTGGCGATAGAAGCGCACGACGTAGTGGTCGGCGTCCCCCGAGGCCGTCGGCAGGAAGCACACCTTGGGACGTCGCTCGCCGGTGAGTGACAGGACGTAGTCGTCGAGCAGCGGGTTGCCGGCCTCCTGCGAGAAGCCACCACCACCGAAGGCCACGATCTGCGGCTCACGCGCTCCCATGCCCGACAGGATCGTCCCCCTCGGCCGCCGCGCGTACGGCCCGCGGGCGGAAGACGCGGGGCAGCGGCCTCGCCGCTCGGCCAGTCGGCGGCTTGACCCCTCGGCCGGTGAGGAGCAGACTCGGCCCATGTCCGACATGTGGGACCTGGTCGCCGACGGCTGGGAGCGCAACGCCGCGTTCGTCGAGTCCCAGCTCGGCGCGGCGACCGGGACCCTGCTCGACCTCGCCCGTGTGCAGGACGGCGACGCGGTGCTCGACCTCGCCTGCGGCGCCGGCGCCGCAGGCATCGCCGCCGCCGCGCGGGTCGGCACGGGCGGGCGCGTGGTGCTCGCCGACGCGGCGGCCGAGATGGTCGCCGTGGCCGCCCGCCGCACGGCGGAGATGCCCCAGGCCCGGGCGCTCGTCGGCGACCTCGCGGCCATCGACGCGCCCCCGTCGACCTTCGACGCGGTCCTCTGCCGGCACGGCCTGATGTTCGCCGCCGATCCGCAGGCGGCGATCCGCGAGGCGGTCCGGGTGCTGCGCGGAGGCGGTCGCTACGCCGTCATGACGTGGGCGGCGCGCGACGCCAACCCGTGGCTGGGCCTGGCCTTCGACGCGGTCGGCGCCCAGTTCGGCGTCCCCTTCCCGCCGCCCGGCGTCCCAGGACCGTTCGCCCATCCCGATCCGGAGGCGCTCGGGGCCCTGCTCGCCGGCGGCGGCCTCGAGGACGTCGAGGTCCGCGCACTGACCACCCCGATGTGGGCGGCCTCTCCCGCGGACTGGTGGGCGCGGGTCCCGGCGCTGGCGGGCCCGCTCGCCGTCGGGCTCGCCGCCATGGAGCCAGGCGTGCGCGACGAGATCGGCGCGCGGGCGATGGCCGCGTGCTCGGCCGCCGCCCGCACCGCGGGCGACGGCATCGAGCTCGACGGCGCCGTGCTGGTCGCCGCCGGCCGGCGGCCCGGCTAGGCCGCGACCGGCTCGCGCCGCGGCTTGGCGACCCGGTGCTCGGGGTGCTCCTCGCGCTTGTAGGCGCCGGGCTTCGGGCGGACCTTGCCGCCGGGCAGCGACAGGCGCAGGATCGTGCGCTGCACCATCAGCCACTGCTGCAGGAACGGGCCGGTGTTGTAGGGCAGCTCGTAGCGCTCGCAGATCTCGCGCACCCGCGGCGCGATCTCCGCGTAGCGCGAGGAGGGCATGTCGGGGTAGAGGTGGTGCTCGACCTGGAAGCCGAGGTTGCCGCTCATGATGTGGAACATCGGGCCGCCCTCGATGTTCGCCGCGCCGAGGAGCTGGCGGACGTAGTGCGCACCGCGCGACTCGTCCTCGGTCTCCTCCTGGGTGAACGTGTAGGTCTGGTCGGGGAAGTGCCCGCAGAAGATGATCGCGTTGGACCAGAAGTTGCGCACGACGTTGGCCGTCGCGTTCGCCGCCGCGGTCTTCTTGAAGTTCTTCGGGCCTGACAGCGCCGGGAAGGCGATGTAGTCCTTCATGATCTGCTTGTAGGCCTTCTTGCCCATGCCCTTGAGCTCGCGCTTGACCTCGGGCCACTTCTTCTTGCCCGTCTTGAGCGCCTCGAAGTCGAGGTCGTGCAGGGCGACGCCCCACTCGAAGAAGGCCATCAGGAGGACGTTGACCAGCGGCTGGGCCAGGTAGGCGGGATTCCACGGCTGATGCGGGTCGATCCGCATGATCTCGTAGCCGAGGTCGCGATCCTTGCCGCGGATGTTGGTGTACGTGTGGTGGACGTAGTTGTGGGAGTGCTTCCAGGACTCCGCGGTCGACGCCGTGTCCCAGTCCCAGGTGGCCGAGTTGATGTACGGGTCGTTCATCCAGTCCCACTGCCCGTGCATCACGTTGTGGCCGATCTCCATGTTCTCGAGGATCTTGGCCACGGACAGGACGGTCGTGCCGGCGACCCACGCGACGCGGTTGCCGCTGAACAGCAGGATCACGCGACCGCCGAGCGCGAGCTTGCGATGGAGGTCGACCATGGAGCGGATGTAGCGCGCGTCGCGCTCGCCCAGGTCGTCGTAGACCTCCTCGTGGATCGCGTCGAACTCCTTGCCGATCTGCTCGATCTGCTCCTCCGACAGGCGGTGCAGCGGGTTCTCGATCTCGGTGACGCTCATGCTCTTCGGACCCTCCTAGAGGTCGATCTCAACGTCGCCCTCGGGCGCGTTGACGCAGGTTCTGATCATGCTGCCTTCGGCGTTCGAGACCTCGCCGGTGCGCAGGTCGCGCACGGAGCCGACGGCCAGCAAGCCGACGCAGGTGTGGCAGATGCCCATCCGGCACCCGTAGGGCATCTCGGCGCCCGCCTCCTCGGCGGCCACCAGGATGGGGACGGTCCCGTCGGACTCGGCGGTCGTCTCGGAACGACGCAGCTTGATGGAGCCGCCCTTGCCCTTCTCGCCGTCGCCGACGACCTCGGAGGGCTGGAAGCGCTCCATGTAGAGGTTGTCGTGGGCGCCCTCGGCCTCCCAGTGCGCCTCCATCGCGTCGAGCATCTCGGCGGGACCGGAGTGGTAGGCACGGCGCTCGCGCCAGTCCGGGACGAGGTCGTCGAGCTCCTCCGGGCTGAGGCGGTCCTCCTTGGCCGTGTGGCGCTCGATGAGCGTGTAGCCCTCGTGCTTGTCGGCGAAGGCGCGCAGCTCGTCGCCGTAGATGACGTCGTCGGCGTCGCGGGCCGAGTGGAGGTGCACGACGTCGCGCATCTGGTCCTCGTCGTCGAGCTGGCGCAGCATCGCGACGACCGGCGTGATGCCCGACCCGGCGGAGATGAACAGCAGCGGCGGGTAGGTCTCGACGTCCTCCGGCAGGTGGAAGGTGCCCTCCACCGCGCTGAGTTTGACGAGCTCGCCCGGCCGCGCCTTGTTGACGAGCCAGGTCGTGACCTTGCCCTTCTCGACGAGCTTGGGCGTGATCGTGATGCAGCCGTCGGTGCGCTCGGGCTCGGACGTCAGCGAGTAGGCGCGCCAGTGATGGACGCCGTCGATGATGAACCCGACGCGCACGTACTGGCCGGCGCGGTGGCCCGGCCACTCGGCACCCGGCTTGATGCGCACGCACACCGTGTCCTCGGTGACCTCGTCGATGGCCTCGATGACCCCGCGCAGCTCCCGGGTGGACCACAACGGGTTGAACATCTCGAGGTAGTCGTCCGGGAGCAGGGGTGACGTCCACGTCCCGATCGCCTTGAGGACGCGCCGCTGCAGTTTGGGAACCTTGGGTTCCGCTCCCTTCTCCGCCATGCCCCCACCCTAGCCCCGCCTGAGAACGAGTGTCAACGCCCGGTCGGCAGCAGTCGTACATACACTCCCCTCCTGTGGCCACCGAGCCCCGTCCGACGCTGCGAGAGAGCCGGGAGCGCGAGCTCGTGGAGGCGACCCGCGCGCTGTTCGACGAGCGCGGCATGCAGGACGCCCCCGTCGAGGAGATCGCCCGCTCCGTCGGGATCGCCCGGGGCTTGATCTACCGCCAGTTCTCCTCGAAGGAGGAGCTGTTCGTCGTCACCGTCACCGACTACCTCGACGAGCTGGCCGGGCGCCTCGAGACGTCCGCCGCCGCCGGCGGTGCCCCCGCGCAGCGCCTGGACCGCGTCGTGCGCGACTTCCTCGCCTTCTGCCGCGAGTACCCGGCGTTCCTGGACTGCTCCCTGTCGTTGATGCGGCGCCCGTCCGACCATCTGCAGGGCGACATCTCCGAGCCCGTCTGGCTGCGGCTGGGCACGAGCATGGCCTCGTGCATCGGGCCGGTGACGCGGGTCATCACCGCGGGGGAGGCGGCCGGGGAGTTCGTCGTGGAGGACCCCGACAAGGTTGCGAACCTCCTCTGGACCCAGAGCCTCGGGGCGATGCACCTCGCGCGCATCCGGGTCGGCCTGCGCCAGGAGGCCGACGGCAGCCCCGGGCTGTTCCTGCTCGACGGCGACGAGCTGGTCGAGCTGCTGATGACGGGCCTGTTCGCCCAGCTCGGCGGCGTGCCGCCGAGCCGCTGAAACCCCCGGCGGCTGGGTACGGGACCTCGAGGAGAGAGGAGAAGGGATGCACGTCGCCGTCATCGGCGCGGGCTCGTGGGGCACGACGGTCGCGTCGATCGTCGCCCGCAGCACGAGCGTCACGCTCTGGGCCCGCCGGCCCGAGCTCGCCGAGCACATCACCACCGAGCACCGCAACCCGGACTACCTCCCGGACCATGAGCTGCACCCCGATCTGCGGGCCACCGCGGACCTCGGCGCGGCTCTCGACGGGGCGGACGCGGTGCTCGTGGGCGTCCCGACGCACGCCTTCCGCGCCACGCTGGAGGACATGCGCGGCCACGTCGCGGACGGCGTCCCGATCGTGTCGCTCTCCAAGGGCCTCGAGCAGGACACCCACCTGCGCATGAGCGAGATCGCCGCCGAGGTCCTCCCGGACCATCCGGCCGGGGCCCTCGCCGGGCCCAACCTCGCCAAGGAGGTGCTCGACGGCTACGCGGCCGCCGCGGTGCTCGCCATGGACGACCGCGCCGTCGCCGAGGAGCTGCAGGACGTCCTGCGCTCGCACCTGTTCCGCGTCTACGTCGGCGACGACGTCTGCGGCGTCGAGGTCGCCGGCGCGTGCAAGAACGTGATCGCGATCGCCGCCGGGATGGCCGACGGGCTCGGGACGGGCGACAACACGCGCGCGCTGTGCATCACGCGCGGCGTCGCCGAGCTCACGCGCCTGGGCATGGCGATGGGCGGGGAGGCGCGGACCTTCAACGGCCTCGCGGGGATGGGCGACATCATGGCCACCTGCATCTCCCCCCTGAGCCGCAACCGCACCGTCGGCTTCCAGATCGGCGAGGGCAAGACGATCGACGAGGTGATCGAGGGGATGAACCAGGTCGCCGAGGGCGTCCGGACCGCGCGCACGGTGATGGAGCTCGCCGCTGAGCACGACCTCGAGCTGCCGATCTGCTTCGAGGTCGACCAGGTCGTCAACCACGGGCGCAGCGCCCGCGAGGCGTTCCGCGGCCTGCTGCGCACCGAGCCCGCCCACGAGCACGAGGCCGGCTGAGGGGTGCCGAAGCCGGCCGACATCCGCCCGAAGCACCCGCACGCGGCCGTGCCGGCGCAGGTGGGTCCCCCGGTGGTCTCGCCGTGAGCGCCGGCTTGGAGAGCCCGCCCGACATCGGCGCCGACGTCGCCGGGGACGGCCCGCGTCCGCGCGTCCTGCTGCTGGCCACCGGCACCGCCGTCGAGCACGAGGTGCTGCAGCGCTGGATCGAGGACGACCGCCAGGGCGAGGACGTCGAGTCCCTCGATCTGCGCTCGGAGCGACTGGCGAGCCGGCTCGAGAGCGGGGACGACCCGCTTCTGTGCCCCGTCGGCGTGGTCTGGCTCCCCCCGGAGCACCGCGGCCACCGCCGCGCCCGCGTCCGCCACCTCGTCACGGGCCGCGACCCGTGGCACCCGAGCGAGAAGGCCCAGCGGCGCATCCTGCGCGACGAGCCCGACCGCTGCGAGGTCGTCGTGGGGGACCCCGCGACCGCCACGGAGCTGCGCGAGCGCCACGAGCGCCGGCCGGGCGGCGGCTTCGACGACTTCGTGCGCCGCCAGGCGACCCTGACCCTCGAGCGCGCCGAGCGTGCGATCGTCGGCGTCCAGTACAAGGTCCCCCACCTCGTCCAGGACGAGATCCTCGACGACCGCCGCTTCACCGACGGCGCCGCCGCGCTCGCGGACCGGCTCGGGCTCGACCGCCAGGAGGTCCTCGAGCGCGCCCGCGAGGGCCTCGGCGAGATGGTCGCCTCCCAGAGCCGCGCCGCGATCGACGTGTGGGAGCGCTTCGGCAACTTCCTCGCCCGCGCGCACCGCATCGACGTCGACGACGAGCGCGTGCGCGAGCTGCGCGAGCTCGGCCGCAAGCACTCGCTCGTGTTCCTCCCGAGCCACCGCTCCTACCTGGACCCGCTCGTCCTGCGCCCGGCGCTGCTGCGCCACGGCCTGCCGCCCAACCACGTGCTCGGGGGCCTCAACGTCTCCTTCTGGCCGATCGGGCCGGTCACCCGCCGCTCGAGCTACGTCTTCATCCGCCGCAAGATGCGCGGTGACGACGTCTACAAGTGGACGCTGACCCAGTACCTCGCCTACCTCGTGCGCAAGCGCTTCAACCTCGAGTGGTACATCGAGGGCGGTCGCTCGCGCACGGGGAAGCTGCGCCCGCCGCGCTACGGGATCCTCTCCTACCTCGTCGAGGGGCTGCGCCAGGACGAGTCGGACGCCTACCTCGTCCCGACCTCCATCACCTACGAGCAGCTGCACGAGGCCGGTGAGATGACCGAGCAGGCGCGCGGCGGCAAGAAGGAGAAGGAGGACCTTCCCTGGCTGGTCGGCTACGCCCGCTCACAGGGCCGCGGCCTGGGCCGGGTGCACGTCGCCTTCGGCGAGCCGCTCGCCCTGCGCGCGGCCCTCGGTGACGCGGCCGACCCCGCCGCGGACGACGACGCCGTCAAGTTCGCCGTGCAGCGGACGGGCATCGAGGTCTGCCACCGCATCAACACCGCGACCCCCGTGACGAACACCGCGCTCGTCGCGCTCGCGCTGCTCGGCTCGCAGGAGAAGGCCCGCACCCGCCCGGAGGTCATGCGCGACGTCGAGGCGCTCGCCGAGCACGCCGACCAGCGCGGCGTCCGGCGCGTCGGCGGCGACACCCGCTCGGCGATCGCCGAGCTGTGCGAGTCCGGGGTCGTCGAGTGCTTCGACGGCGGCACCGAGCCGGTCTACCGGGTCGCCCCCGAGCGCCACCTGCTGGCCGCCTTCTACGCGAACTCCGCCGTCCACGCCTTCGTGGTGCGGGCGATCGCCGAGGTCGCGCTCGACGCGGAGGACCCGATGGCCTCCGCCCTCGCCGTGCGCGACCTGCTCAAGTTCGAGTTCTTCTTCGCCGCGCGCGAGCCGTTCGAGGCCGAGATGGCGACGGAGCTCGAGGGCGCGCCGCGGCCGCTCGTCGCCCACCGGGTGCTGCGACCGATCGCGGAGGCCTACCTGATCGCCGCCGAGGTGCTCGCAGCGGCGCCGGCCGGTGCGGCCGATCGCGACGCACTGACCGAGGCGAGCCTCGGCGTGGCCCGCCAGCGGCTGCTCCAAGGCCGCATCGGGTCGCCGGACGCGATCTCGACCGAGCTGCTCGGGACCGCGTTCGACCTCGCCGACAACCGCGACCTCCTCGGCGCGGACGCGACCGAGGGGCGCCAGACGTGGCTGGACGAGGTCAGGGCGCTGTGCGGCCGCCTCGACGACCTCGGCGAGCGGGCCGAGTCCGCGTGAGCGTCGACGGCATCGACGCTCTCGTCGAGCGCATCCGGACCGGTCCCCAGGGGCCGAAGATCGGAGCGTTCTTCGACTTCGACGGCACGCTGATCGACGGCTACTCGGCCGCCGCCGTCTACCGCGACCGGCTCTCGCGCCGCGACATCTCCCTCGGCGAGCTGGTCCGCTCGATCACGGCGATCGGCGGCATGCGCCTGCGCGGCCACGAGGTCGACGCGCTGATCCTCGCCGCGCTCCAGGGCCTCGCCGGCAAGACCGACGAGGAGATGACGGCCTTCGGCGAGCGCCTGTTCCGCGGCGCGATCGGCGGCCTCGTCTTCCCCGGTGCGCGCGAGCTGATCCGCGCGCACCGCGCCGCCGGGCACAAGGTCGTGATCGCGACCTCCGCCACCCGCTACCAGGTGGCCCCGGCCGCGGCCGACCTCGAGGTCGACGACCTGCTCTGCACGGAGGCCGAGATCGACGCCGGCGGCGTCCTCACCGGCGGCGTCGACGGCAAGGTCCTGTGGGGGAAGGCGAAGGCGGACGCGGTGCGGGACTGCTGCCGCCGGCGCAAGCTGCGCCTGACCGACTCCTACGGCTACGGCAACGGCCACGAGGACGAGGCCTTCCTGCGCGCCGTCGGCCGCCCGACAGCCGTCAACGCCGACGACGGCCTCCTGCGCCTCGCCGCCCGCGAGGGCTGGCCCACCGCCGCGTTCAGCCCGCCGGGCGGCCGCTTCGGACTCGTCCCCGCGATGCGGACCGGCGCCGCGCTGACCGCGATGGGGACGGCGTTCGGCGTCGGCGTCGGCGTCCGGCTGCTCAACCGCGACAAGCGCCAGGGCGCGAACGTCGCCACGGCCATCGGGGCCGGCGTCGGGCTCGCCCTGGGCGGCGTCGACGTCCGCGTCGAGGGTGCCGAGCACGTGGAGGCCGCCCGGCCTGCGGTGTTCGTCTTCAACCACCAGAGCGGGCTGGACATGCTCGTGATCGGCAAGGTCGTCGGCCACGACCTCACCGGTGTGGCGAAGCAGAGCCTCAAGAAGGACCCGCGCTTCTTCCCGCTCGGGTTCCTCGTCGACATGGCCTACATCGACCGCTCCGATGGCCAGCAGGCCCGGGAGGCGATGGCGCCGGCGGTGCAACGCCTGCGTGAGGGCACGTCGATCGCGATCGCCCCGGAGGGCACGCGCTCGGTCTCGCCCCGCCTGGGGCCGTTCAAGAAGGGCGCCTTCCACCTCGCGATGCAGGCGGGCGTGCCGGTCGTCCCCGTCGTCATCCGCGACGCGGGGGCCCTCATGTGGCGCAACTCGTTCTGGCTGCGTCCCGGTCGGGTCGACGTGAGGGTGCTCGAGCCGATCGACACCGCGGACTGGTCCGCGGCGTCGATGGGCGAGCACGCCGCCGACGTGCGCTCGCGGTTCGAGCGCACGCTGGCGGAGTGGGACTGACTAGTTCTTCGGGATGAAGCCGCCGGCCTGCAGGTAGGCCTTGGCGACGGCCTGGGGCTCCTGCTTGTCCAGCGTCACGCGGGAGTTGAGCTCCTGCATGATCTCGACCTTCAGGCCGTTCTGGACGTCCTGGATGACCTTCTGGCCGCTCGCGCCGAGCTCGTCGTAGGCCTTCTGGCCCGTCAGCGCCGTCACGTAGTACGGCGGGAACAGGGACTTGTCGTCCTCGTAGGTGTAGTACTTGTCCGTCGCGAGCTCACCGTCGGTGGAGAAGCCGAACGTGAAGTCCGCCTGCCCCTGGTCGAGGTCGGAGAACTTGCCCTGGGAGGAGACGAACTTCGGCTTCCACTTGTAGGTCTGGTTGAGGCCGAGGAGGCAGTCCGTGCGCTGGCGGCACTCGGGGAAGCCGGAGATGGACGCGTCCGAGCCGGCCTTGGCCGCCACCTCGGAGATCGTCTTGACGTTGCCGTACTTCTTCGCGGTCTCCTTGGTGGAGGTGATCACGAACGTGTCCTGGAACGGGGTCTGCGGCTGCGCGATGACGTCGTCCTTGGCCGCCTTCTCCTTGAGGAGGTCGAAGGACTCCTGCGGGTCACGCGGGACCTTGTCGGTCTTGACCCGGTAGAACGCGGTCAGGGCCGTGCCGGTGTACTCGGGGTAGAGGGAGATGTCCCCCTGCTTGAGGGCCTTGAAGGCGACCTGCTCGGATCCGAGGTCGAGCTGCTTCTTGACGGTGAAGCCGGCGGCCTCGAGGGCCTGGGCGTAGATCTCGCCGAGGATGTACTGCTCCGCGAAGTTCTTCGAGCCGACCGTGATGGTCTTCCCGGAGTTCGCCGCGTCCTTCTTGATCGCGGTACCGCTGGCGGTCTCGCCCGAGCCGGAGCTCTTGCTGGACCCGCTGTCGCTGCTTGCGTCGTCGCCGCCGCACGCGGCGACGACGAAGGAGAGGGCGAGGACGGCGAACAACGCCGTCAGTGCCCGGAACATGCTTCTCATGGTGCTTTCAGGACTCCGTTCGTGCTGGGGTGATGGGCGTGGCCCGGTTCCGCTTACGCGCGGCCTTGGCCTCCCGATCGAGGATGGTCAGGCCCTTGGGCGTGGCGATCTTCTCGCCGCGCCCGAAGGCGATGTCGATGGCGACGGTGATGACGAGGACGACGATGGCGGCCGCCAGCTGGCCTTCGAGGCCGTAGTTCTGCGGCTCGACGATCGGGCGTCCCAGCGTGTTGACGTTCGCCAGCGGGGCGATCGTCGCAGTGGCGACGACGGCGACGGCCGAGGTGCGCAGGCCGGCGAAGATCGTCGGGAGCGCGAGCGGCAGCTCGATCTGGCGGATCAGCTGGCCCTCGGTGAGCCCCATGCCGCGGCCGGCGGCGACGAGGTCGCGGTCCACCTGCCGGACCCCGACGAACGTGTTCGTGAGGATCGGCGGGATCGCCAGGAGCGTCAGGACGAGGATCACGTTGACGTAGCCGACGCCCACGAAGGCGACGAAGAACGCCAGCAGCGCCAGCGACGGCACGGCGCGGCCCACGTTGGACACCGAGACGGCCGCGAACTCGCCGCGGCCCTTGTGGCCGAGGTAGAGGCCGACCGGGACGGAGATCGCGATGGCGATCACGATCGCCGCGACGCTCACCCACGCGTGGGTGATGCCGAGGTCGACGAACTCCTTCAGGCCGCCGTTGCAGGCACCCCCGCCGACCGACTCGCGGGCCTTGAAGATGTAGTTGAAGGCGTCGATGAAGACGGGATCGCCCTGCGGGCGGGCCTGGCAGCCGAGGCCGCCACCGCCCTGGGCGAGCAGCAGGGGGAGGCTCATGTCGGGTTCACCCGCCGCCACGGCAGCGCGATGCGCTGGAAGCCGAGGATGATCAGGTCGCCCACCGCGGCGAGGAGGACGGCCAGGCCGCCCGCGACGACGACGTTGGACTTGAAGAACAGGCCGCCCGTGCCCGCGCTCTCGGTGTAGATCTGGCGCCCGAGGCCGCCGGCGCCGGCGAAGAACGCGAGCGTCGCGAGCCCGACGACGGTGGTGAAGGCGATCCGCAGGCCGGCCAGGATCTCCGGCAAGGCGAGCGGCAGCTCGACCCGCCACAGCACCTGGCGCTCGGTCAGGCCCATGCCCGTCGCCGCGTCCACCACGTCGGCGGGCACGTTGCGCAGCCCCGTCGTGATGTTGCGGAAGAGGATCAGCAGCGTGTAGGAGGTCAGCGCGATGAAGGCCGTCGTGTTGCCGCGGCCGGTGATCGGCAGCAGCAGCAGGAACAGCGCGACGGACGGGATCGCGTAGAAGGCGCCGGTGACGCCGGTGATCGGCCCGGTCAGCCAGCGGCGGCGGTGCGCGAGCAGCGACAGCGCGAAGGAGATCGCGAACCCGATCGCCACGGACACGACGGTCAGCAGGACGTGCTGGACCAGCGGGTCCATGTACTTGCCGATGTTGTCGGCGATCCAGCTGGGGCAGAAGCCGTTCTCGGCGACGCAGCCGCGGCCCGTGCGCTTCTGGATCAGGTCATCGAGCCCGCCCTGGGCGAACAGCGCGCTCGCCAACGGGGTGACGGCTGCGCTCACGCGTCCTCCCCCAGGTCCCTGGCCTGCTCGTCCTCGCGGTCGCTCATGGCCAGCTCGGAGGCCGAGGGCACGTCCTCGGGCGGGAGGTGCAGCGCGTGGGAGATGACCTCCATCGAGAGGACGCCGACCATCTTGCCGCGGTCGTCGACCACGGGGCCGAACTGCGTCTCCTCGCTGAGCAGGTAGCCGAGCGCATCGCGCAGGATGTCGTCGAGCTCGATCAGCGGCTTGGCCTCCGAGCCGTGGGCATCCTCGATGCGCTCGCCCTGCAGCTCGCGCTCGGACAGCCAGCGCACGGGCTTGTGCTCGTCGTCGACGAGCATCGCGATGTCGAGGTCTGAGTCCTGCATGCGCGTGCGGACCTCGCGCACGGAGTCCCCCGCCTTCGCCCAGGCCGCCTTCCACAGGTCGATGTCGCGCACCCGCTGCAGCGCGAGGCGCTTGAGCGCGCGGTCGGCGCCGACGAACTGCTCGACGAACTCCGAGGCGGGGTTGAGCAGCATCTCGGCGGGCGACGCGTACTGCGCGAGCTTGCCCGGGGCGCGCATGACCGCGATGCGATCGCCCATCTTGATCGCCTCGTCGATGTCGTGGGTGACGAAGACGATCGTCTTGCGCAGCGTGGCCTGCAGGCGCAGGAACTCGTTCTGCAGCCGCTCGCGGTTGATCGGGTCGATCGCGCCGAACGGCTCGTCCATCAGCAGCAGCGGCGGGTCGACCGCCAGGGCGCGGGCGACGCCGACGCGCTGGCGCTGGCCGCCCGACAGCTGGGCCGGGTAGCGGTCGCGCACGACCTCGGGATCGAGGGAGATGAGCTCGATCAGCTCGTCGACGCGGGCCTTGATGCGGTCCTTGTCCCAGCCGAGCAGCTTGGGGACGGTCGCGATGTTGTCCCCGACCGTCCAGTGCGGGAACAGGCCGGTCTGCTGGATGGCGTAGCCGATCTCGCGCCGCAGGTCGGACTGCTTGCGCTCGCGGACGGACTCGCCGCCGACGAGGATGTCGCCGTCGGTGATGTCGATCAGGCGGTTGACCATCCGCATCGCCGTGGTCTTGCCGCAGCCGGACGGCCCGACGAGCACGCAGATCTCGCCGGCGTTGACCTCGAGCGACAGGTCGTCCACGGCAGCATCCGCGGAACCGGGGTAGCGCTTGGTGACGCCGCGGAACTCGAGGCTGGCGGCGTCCGGCGTGGACTGTGACACGTGAGGTGGTTCTCCCGATCGAGGCGCCGGCACCGTCAGGGCGCACGACAGACGAGCAAAACCCTACACAGCTGAACGGCGTTTAAGGAAGTCGGCGTCGGAGCGGCGCGTTCTTGCAGGTGCGTCTGCAGCGCGGGATCTGCTTCGAACTGGCGCATCGCCGGTCGGCAGCGTGGTCGTTCACCTGACGCGCTTGCGGCCCTACCGGCCGGCGGTGCCAACACCGTCGTCGTGCGCTGACGGCGGTTCGGCCGCGCGGCCAGGGTGGATCGGGGCCGATGTGGGCAAGCTCGTCCCCGTGACGATGACCGAGGACCGGGCCGAACGGGCGTTCAGCGACGACGAGGCCCTGCTGGGCGAGCTGCTCGAGGCGGCCATCCGCCGCGGCGACGGGGACGCCGCGTTCGACCTGCAGCAGCAGACGGTCGCGCTGGCGCGCGCCGCCCGCGACGGCCAGGACGGGGCCGCCGATGAGCTCGCCGCACTGATCGGCGGCCTCGGCACGGACGCGATCACCGTGCTCGTGCGGTCGCTCACGCGCTGGTTCCAGCTCGTCAACCTCGCCGAGGACAACGAGCGGGTGCGGCGCCTGCGCCGGCGCGCCGCGCGCGACGGCGCGGACGACGTCCCTGGGTCGTTGCGCGAGCAGGTCCGCCGGCTGGCCGCCCGCGGGATGGACGCGGACGAGTGCGTCGCGCTGCTCCGTGACGCCGAGCTGCAGCTCGTGATGACCGCCCACCCGACGGAGGCGCGCCGGCGCACGACGATCGACAAGCTCGCCCGCGCCTTCCGGGTGCTGCGCGACCTCGACGAGCGCGGCGGCGCCGGCCTGCTGGACCGCGCGGACGCGGCCTCACGGGCGCAGCTCGCGGCGGTCGTGCAGGAGCTGTGGGGCTCCGACGACGTGCGCGCCGTGACCCCGACCGTGGCCGGCGAGGTCGCGGGCGGCCTGGCGTACTTCACCTCCACGCTCGCGGACGCCGTCCCCGCCTTCTACCGCGAGCTCGAGACGGCGGTGCGCGACACGTTCGGCGCCGAGGTCGACGTCCCGCCGCTCTTGAAGTTCGGCTCCTGGATGGGCGGTGACCGCGACGGCAACCCACACGTGACGCCGGAGCGCACCGCCGAGACGCTCGACGCGATGCGCGCCTCCTGCCTCTCGATGCTGCAGCGGCGCACGGCCGTGCTGGCCGGCCGGCTGTCGCTGTCTGACCGCGTGACCGGCCCGGTCGAGGGCCTCGACGAGCTGCTCGAGGCGGGTGCGGAGCGCTTCGGCGCGCTGTCCGCCGACCTCGCGGAGCGCTACCCGACGGAGCCGTTCCGTCGCGCCCTCACGCTCGTCGGCGCGCGCATCGACGCGACGAAGGCCGACGCGGCCGAGGGCTACGGCGTCCACCGCGAGCTCCTCGCGGAGCTCGAGGCCGTGCGGGACGCGCTGGTGGCCGTCGGCGCGCCCGACGTCGCCGGCGCCGACCTGCGCGACCTGATCCGCGCCGTGCAGGTGTTCGGCTTCCACTTCGCCCGCCTCGACGTGCGCGAGAACGCCGGCAAGCACCGCGACGCGCTCGACGAGATGCTGCGCGAGCTCGACGTGCACCCCGCCTACGCCGACGCCCCGGAGGCGGAGCGGATGACGCTCCTCGCCGAGCTGATCGCCGACCACCGGCCCGTGGTCCCGGCCGACATCAGCGGCTTCGGCGAGGACACGCGGCGCGTCGTGGAGACGTTCCGGATGCTCGAGTCCGCCCTCACCGGCCGCCACGCCAACGCCGTGCGCGCCTACGTCATCTCCCACACCGAGGGCCCCGCGGACCTGCTCGAGGTGCTGCTGCTGATGAAGGAGTCCGGCCTCGCCCGCGCGGGCGGGCGGGACGCGATGCTGCGGATCGTCCCCCTCTTCGAGGCCCGCGACACGCTCGACGACGCCGCCGTGACGATGCGCGCGGTCCTCGATCAGCCCGTCTACCGCGCCGCGCTCGCCGCGATGGACGACGTGCAGGAGGTGATGGTCGGCTACTCGGACTCCAACAAGGACGCCGGCTACGTCGCCTCCAGCTGGGCGACGTACGAGGCGCAGCTCGACCTCAGCGCGGTGTTCCGCGAGGAGGGCCTGCGCTGGACGTTCTTCCACGGCCGCGGCGGCGCAGTCGGCCGCGGCGGCGGCCGGGCGAACGTCGCGATCCTCGCCCAGCCCTCGGGCACCGTCGCCGGGCGGCTGAAGATGACCGAGCAGGGTGAGGTGCTGAGCGCGAAGTACTCCGTCGGGCCGATCGCGGCCCGTGAGCTGGAGCTCACCGCGAGCGCGACGCTCGCCTCGACGTCCGACCGCCTCCCCCGTCCCGAGCCCGACCGCCTCGAGGTCTTCCGCGCCGTGGTGGCCGAGATGGCGACGCGCTCGGAGGCCGCCTACCGCGAGCTCGTCGCCGACGACGGGTTCGTGGACTTCTTCGAGACCGCCACGCCGCTGGCCGAGGTGTCGCGGCTGCAGCTCGGCTCGCGCCCGGCCAAGCGCTCGAGCGCCGCGGGGATCGAGGACCTGCGGGCGATCCCGTGGGTGTTCTCGTGGACGCAGGCGCGCATCGTCCTCCCGGCCTGGTTCGGCCTCGGCACCGCGCTGGAGGCCGCCGCCGAGGAGCACGGGGTCGACCTGCTGCGCGAGATGCGCGCGGACTGGCCGTTCTTCGCGGCCCTCGTGTCCAACGCCGAGATGGCGTGCGCGAAGGCCGACCTGCAGATCGGCGCCCGCTACGCCGCGCTGTGCGACGGGGAGGTGCGCGAGCGGCTGTGGCCGCAGATCGAGGCGGAGTTCGCCCGCACCCGCGACGCGCTCGTCCGCCTCGGCGACGGCGAGCGGCTGCTCGACGGTGAGCCGCGCCTGCGCGAGTCCATCGACCGCCGCAACCCGTTCGTGGACCCGCTGTCGTTCGTCCAGGTCGAGCTGCTGCGCCGGCTGCGCGACGCGGACGGCGAGGAGGACGACGCGCTCGCGCTCGCCTCCCTGCTGACGATCAACGGCATCGCGTCGGGCCTGCGCAACACGGGCTGACTCCGGCCCGTCGGCCAGACCCGCGGCGTGCATCCTGGACATCCGGCACCTTGTCGGCCCGCTGCCCGGGTCCGATGATGCCGTATGGCCACGCCGACCGTGTTCGCCGCCGCAGCCGCGCCGTCCGTGCGCGACCTCGACGCGAGCCTGGCGATGATCGGCCGGCTGGTCGAGCAGGCCCGCGAGCGCGGTGCGCAGCTGCTCGTGCTCCCCGAGTGCATCCTCGGCGGCTACCAGCGTGAGGCCACCGACGCGCGCGGCGGCCTCGACCTCCCGCCCGCACTGCGTCCCGACGGTCCCGAGATCCTGCGGCTGGCGGCCATGGCGGGCGACATGACCGTCGTCGCCGGGTACACGGAGCAGGGCCCGGACTGCATCTACACGAGCGCGGTCTGCGTCTCGGGCGACGGCGTGCTCGGCCACCAGCGCAAGGTCCACCTCCCGCCCGCTGAGCGCTTCGCCTACACGGCCGGCGACGGCTTCGCCGCGTTCGACACGCCGGTCGGCCGGCTGGGGATGCTCGTCTGCTACGACAAGCTCTTCCCCGAGGCCGCGCGCGAGCTGGCCCTCGACGGCGCCCAGACGATCTGCGCGATCTCCGCCTGGTGCGTGGACCGCCACGACCCGGCCCGCCGGATCGCCGCCGACAAGCAGACGCGCCACTTCGACGTCGTCGACCAGGTGCGCGCGATCGAGAACCAGGTCGCCTGGGTCTCGACGAACCAGACCGGCCGGTGGGGCCCGCTGCGGTTCCTCGGCGGGTCCAAGGTCGTCGATCCCGACGGGGTCGTGCGCGCGCGCACGGGCGCACGCGCTGGACTCGCGGTCGCCCCGGTGGACGTCGGCGGCGAGATCGACGCGCTGCGCGTGCACATCGACCACCTCGGCGACCGTCGGCCGGAGGCCTACGGACGCCCGGCCCCCACCGCGGGCGCCCGCAGCATCCTGAACGGGTAGCGTCGCCCGCATGTGTGGGATCGTCGCCCAGTACGGGTCAACCGACCGTGCCGAGCTCGAGCGCATGCTCGCGCGCATCACCCACCGGGGCCCGGACGACGTCGGCGCCGAGCACGTTCGCGGGTCCTGGCTCGGCCACCGGCGGCTGTCGATCGTCGACGTCGGTGGCGGCAAGCAGCCGCTGCGCACCCCGGCGGGGGACGCGTTCATGGTCGGCAACGGCGAGGTCTACAACCACATGGCGCTGCGCGACGGCATGCGCGACGACCGGTGGCTGACGCGCTCCGACAACGAGGTCGCGCTGCATCTGATCGACCGCGAGGGCCCCGAGGCGCTGGCGAAGCTCAACGGCATGTGGGCGTTCGTCTTCGCCGCCGAGGACGGGCGCTTCGTCGCCGCCCGCGATCCCGTCGGGATCAAGCCGCTGTACTGGACGCCGGACGGCCCCGCGGTCCGCTTCGCCTCCGAGATGCACGCCTTCGAGCCGGAGTGGCAGCCGTGGGTGCGCCCGTTCCCGCCCGGGTGCGCGTGGACCCCCGAGGACGGGCTGACCCGCTTCGCCTCCGCCATCCCGGACCTGTCCGAGATCGCGGACCCGCCGGAGGACGCGATCGCCGGGACCCGCGACGTGCTGGTCGACGCGGTCCGGCGCCAGATGATGGGCGACGTCCCCGTCGGCGTCTTCCTCTCCGGTGGCCTGGACTCGTCGCTCGTGGCCGCGATCGCCGCGCCGTACATGCGCGAGCACGGCGGGATCCTGCAGACCTTCGCGGTCGGGACCGCCGACTCCCCCGACCTCGCCGCGGCCCGCCTCGTCGCGGACTTCCTCGGCACCCAGCACCGTGAGGTCGTCTACGACGAGCAGGAGGCGCTCGAGGCGCTGCCCGGCGTCGTGCGCTCGATCGAGTCCTTCGACCCCGGCCTCGTCCGCTCCGCCGTGCCGAACTACATGCTCGCCCGCATGACCGCCAAGCACGTCAAGGTCGTGCTCACCGGCGAGGGCGCCGACGAGCTGTTCGCCGGCTACGCCTACATGCAGGAGCTCACGGACCCGGTCGTCCTCCACGACGAGCTCGAGCGGACCGTCGAGTCGCTGCACAACCTCAACCTCCAGCGCGCCGACCGCGTCACGATGGCCCACTCGCTGGAGGCCCGCGTCCCCTTCCTCGACCACGAGGTGATCGACTGGTCGCTGCGCCTCCCGCCGGAGGACAAGATCCCCGCGGAGGGCGAGATGGAGAAGCAGCTGCTGCGCGAGGCCTTCGACGGTTGGCTGCCCGACGAGCTCCTGTGGCGCGTCAAGGCCGAGTTCGGGGACGGGTCCGGTGCCCGCGACGTCCTCAGCGACGAGCTCTCGCGCACGGTCTCCGACGCCGAGTTCGACGCCGAGCGCGCGGCCGTCGAGCCGCAGCTGCGCACGAAGGAGGAGGTCGCCTACTACCGCGTCTGGCGCAAGCACCTCCCGGGCATCAGCCCCGAGCAGACGCTGTCGCGCTTCGCCCGCGCGTAACGGGACCGCGCGAACGTCACGTCTTCGCCGCGCCCGTGCGACGATCCACGCGTCGCCGGTCCGGATCGGCGGCGCGTGCGGCAAAGTCGACCGCATGGGTGCAGTTCGCAGCACGCCGTGGGCCGCGGCCGCCCAGGTCGCGAGCGACCAGTGGGGACTCGCGACGGTGGCGCAGCTCGCCGCGTGCGGGTGCACGGCGCGGATGGTGGGCCGCGCCACCGCCGCCGGGCGGCTCGTCCGGGTGCATCGGGGCGTCTACGCCCTGGGGATCGCCCCGGCGACGCCCCACGCGCGGGCGATGGCCGCGGTGCTCGCCGCCGGGCCCGGCGCGCTGCTCAGCCACAGGTGGGCGCTGTGGCTGTGGGACCTCGGCCGTCTGCCGTCCGGCGCCGTCCACGTGAGCGCGCCGACGTCCCGCCGCGGTGGGGCGGGCTACGTCCTGCACCGGGTGCGCGACCTCGCGCCGGACCACACCTACGGGATCCCGCTGACCACCCCCGCACGGACGATCGCCGACTGCGCCCCGTCCCTCACCGGGCGCCAGCTGCGGCGCGCGGTCAACCAGGCCCAGATCCTCCATCTCACCCAGCCGGAGGCCCTGCGAGCGCAGCCGCGGCTGCGCTCGCTCGTCAGCGCGCACGGCGCGACCCGTTCGCTGCTGGAGGACCTCCTGTGCGAGCTGGACCTGCCGGAGCCCTCGGTCAACGTGATGGTCCACGGGGTCGAGGTCGACTTCCACTACCCGGACCTGCACCTCGTCGTCGAGGCCGACGGCTGGGCGTTCCACCGCACCAGGATCGCCTTCGAGGACGACCACGAGCGCCGGCTGCACCTGGAGGCCAACGGCGAGCGCGTCGTCGCGGTGACCTGGGCGCAGGTCCGCCGGCGCGATCAGACCGTGGCGCGGCTGCGCGCGATCGTCGCGGCTCAGTCCGCCTCGAGCTCGTCGGTGAGCTCGGCGATCGAGTCATAGACGCGCGAGGGGCGGTAGGGGAAGCGGTCCATCTCCTCGCGCCGCGTGCTGCCGGTGAGGACGAGCACGGTCTCGAGGCCGGCCTCCAGACCGGCCTGGATGTCGGTGTCCATGCGGTCGCCGATCATCGCCGTGGTCTCGGAGTGGAGGTCGAGCTGGTTGAGCGCGGAGCGCATCATCAGGGCGTTGGGCTTGCCGACGTAGTAGGGCTCGACGCCCGTCGCCCGGGTGATCAGCGCGGCGACCGAGCCCGTCGCGGGCAGGGGGCCGTCGGGGGAGGGGCCGGTCGCGTCGGGGTTGGTGGCGATGAAGCGCGAACCGCCCTCGATCAGGCGGATCGCCTGGGTGATGCGCTCGAAGGAGTACGTGCGCGTCTCCCCCAGCACGACGTAGTCGGGCCCGCGATCGGAGAGCGTGTAGCCGCTCGTGTGCAGGGCGGTGGTCAGCCCCGCCTCGCCGATGACGAACGCCGATCCGCCCGGGCGCTGGTCGTCGAGGAACGCCGCCGTCGCCTCGGCCGAGGTCCAGATGTGCTCCTCGCCGACCTCGAGGCCGCTCGCGGCCAGGCGCGCGGACAGGTCGCGTCGCGTGTAGATCGAGTTGTTCGTCAGCACGAGGAACGGCAGCTCGCGCTCGCGCAGGTGGGCGAGGAAGCGGTCGGCTCCGGGGATCGCGCGCTCCTCGTGCACGAGCACGCCGTCCATGTCGGTGAGCCAGGCCTCGATCGTGCGGCGCGTCATCGGCCCAGCGTACGCAGCATCACCCGGCCGCGCCCGCGGTCGCCGCCGGCCATCGGCGCGGGACCGGCAGCGCGGTTCTGCAAGATCCCCTGCACGATGCAGGAATTGCAGAACGCGTCACTAGGGTCGCCGGAGCGGTTCGACGTGCCGGTCGGACGCTACGACCCATGCACGTCCTCCCCCGCAACACGCGTCGCATCGCCCTGGCCGGGCTTGCCGCCATCGCCTCCCTCGGCGCGCTCGCGCCGTCCGGCGACGCGCAGATCGCCGAGCGCCAGGCGCAGGCCGACCGCCTCGAGTCCGCCGTCGCCGCCGAGAGCCGCCGGATCGCCGCGACGGGCGCCGGCCTGGCCGACGCCCAGCGGCGGCTCGCCGCGCTCGAGGCCCGCGCGCAGAAGCGCCAGGCCCAGCTGCAGGACACCCAGGACAAGCTCATCCGCGCGCGCATCCGGCTCTCGCGGCTGGAGCGCAAGGCGCTCAACGCCACGCGCACCCTGCGCGAGAACCTGATCCAGACCTACAAGGCCGGCGAGCCGAACATGGTCGACGTCGTCCTCAACGCGAACGGGTTCAAGGACCTCGTCGAGCGCGTCGGCTTCTTCCGTCGCGTCGCCAACCGCAACGGGAACATCCTCGACGCGACGCGCGAGGCCAAGCGCGAGGTCGCCAACCAGACCGAGATGCTCGGCGGGCTGCGCGCGAAGTTCGCGAAGCTCTCCGACGAGGCCAACACCGACCGCGATCAGGCGAGCGTCATCCGCAACGCGCTGCTGCGCCGGCAGGAGATCCAGCTGCGCTCGCGCGCCGGGACCCAGGCCCGGCTGACCGCCGTCCGCGGCCAGATCCGCACGCTCGAACGCGCCGCCGCCCGCGAGGCCGCTGCCGCCGCCGCCCGCGCCGCCGCCGCGCAGTCCTCCTCCCAGCAGGCGCCGTCCGCGCCTGCGCCGACGAGCGCCGCGCCGGCCACCGGCGACGCGGGCAGCGCCGTCGCCAAGGTCGTCGCCGCCGCGAACGAGATCGCCTCCACCCCGTACGTCTGGGGCGGCGGCCACGGCGGCGCGTCCGGCGGCTACGACTGCTCCGGCTCGCTCTCCTACGCCCTCGCCGCCGCCGGCCTGGTCTCCTCCCCGCTGACCTCCGGCGCCTTCATGAGCTGGGGCGAGCCGGGTCCGGGCCGGCACATCACCGTCTACGCCAACGGCGGTCACGCCTACATGGTCGTCGACGGCCGGCGCTACGACACGAGCGCCCTCTCCGGCGGCGGGACCCGCTGGACGAGCGAGATGCGCTCCTCCGCGGGCTTCGTCGCCCGCCACCCGCCCGGCCTGTAGGACCGCGAGCGGCGGGAGCCGGCGGTTCTCCATACGATGGCGCCCATGGCTCGTCGAACGTCGCTGCAAGGCAAGGTCGTCCTCATCACCGGAGCGGCGCGAGGGATCGGTGAGCACACGGCGCGCCTGGCCGCGTCCAAGGGCGCCCGCGTCGCGCTGGCGGGCCTCGAGCCCGAGCGGCTGGAGACCATCGCCGGGGAGCTCGGCGCCCCCTGGTTCACCTGCGACGTCACCGACCAGCAGTCGGTCCAGGCCGCCGTGGACGGCACCGTCGCCGCCCTGGGCGGGATCGACATCGTCCTCGCCAACGCCGGCATCGCCTCCAGCGGCACCGTCGCGGTCACCCCGATCGACGTGCTGCTGCGCGTCAACGCGGTCAACCTCGACGGCGCGATCCGCACGGTCTCCGCAGCCCTCCCCCACGTCACCGAGCGCCGCGGCTACGTGATGATCACCGCGTCCGCCGCGGCCTTCTCCGGGCTGCCGGGGATGTCGACGTACTGCTCGGCCAAGGCCGGTGTGGAGATGTTCGCGAACATCCTGCGCCTCGAGGTCGCCCACAAGGGCGTGCAGGTCGGGACGATCCACCCGACCTGGATCGACACCGACCTCGTGCGCGACCAGAAGGCCGAGTCGAAGGTCTTCGAGGAGGCGCTGGCCAAGATGCCTGGGCCGATGGGCGCCTACACCTCGGTGGAGGAGTGCGCGCGGGCGATCGTCGACGGCATGGAGCGCCGCCGCCGCAAGGTCTACGTCCCGCGCAGCGTGGTCGGCATGGCCGCGTTGAAGGCCTTCCTGCACTCCGCCGCCGGCGACTGGGTGATCCGCCGCGAGGCCAAGACCGCCGTGCCCCAGCAGGAGGCCGACACGGTCGCCCGTGGCACGTACTTCGGGAAGTCGAGCGTCGGCATGGGGTCCACCGAGACGAAGGCGTAGGCCGCGGGGGAGCGCCCCGCGATGGCCGTCGACCTCGCGGCGCTGCGCCACGAGCCCGGCGTGGTGCAGCTCGACGGGCTCCACGCGCTCAAGCACGCGCTGCGCTTCGGCGCGGAGGTGCTCGTCGCCCAGGCGCCGGATCCGGCGGTGGTCGACGCGCTCGCCGCCGAGCTCGCGCCCGACGTGCGGGACGCGCTCACCGCGCTCGTCCAGCCCGGCCCGGCCGCCCATCCGACCGGGGTGGTCGCGCTGGCGCGCCGACCGGTCGCCGACCCGGCGGCGGTGCTCGCCGACCGCACCGGCCCCGTCGTCGTGCTGGAGGACCCGCGGCGGCTCGGCAACGTCGGGGCCGCGATCCGCGTCGCGGCCGCGGCCGGCGCCGCGGGCGTGCTGACGACCGGCCGGGCCGACCCGTGGGACCCCGCCGCCCTGCGCGGCGCCGCCGGCCTCCATTTCGCGCTCCCCGTCGCGCGCGTGGACGCGATCGACCCCGGTGACCGGCCGCTCGTCGCGCTCGATCCCGGCGGTGAGCCGCTCACGCCGGGCGCCCTCCCCACGGGCGCCCTGCTCGCCTTCGGCACCGAGCGCGCCGGGCTCAGCGCTGCGCTGCTCGCTCGCGCGGACACGCGGGTGCGGATCCCGATGCGGCCGGGCGTGTCGAGCCTGAACCTGGCCACCGCGGTCGCCGTGGTGCTCTACGCCGCCCAGCCCGCTCGGGCCGACGCCGGCGGGCGTTGAGCACGACGACGCCCGCGAGGATCAGCAGCCCGCCGCCCAGCTGCACGGGGCTGAGCGCCTCGCCGAACACCAGCCCGGCGAGGGCGACCGTGACGAACGGCTCGAACGTGGAGAGGATCGACGCGGCCGTCGGTCCGACGCGCGCGAGGCCGGCGAAGAACAGGATGACCGCCGCCACGGTCGAGACCACGGCGATGGCCACGAGCCAGCCGAACCCGGCCGCCGAGACGGCGCCGAGGTCCAGCCGGCCGGTGGCCGCGGTGCCGAGCGTCAGCGTCACCGCCGCCCCCGTGCACACGAGCGTGCTGAGCACCAGCGGGCCGATCCGCCCGGCGATCGCCTCCGAGGAGAGGATGTAGACGCTGTAGACGACGGCTGCGCCGAGCCCGAGCAGCGTGCCGAGCGGGTCGAGCGCCCCGGCGCCCGCCCCCACGAGGACCAGCACGAGCCCGGTCGAGGTGAGCAGGAGCGCCGCGGCGGTGCGGCGGCTCGCCCGGTCGCGGCCGAGCCGGATCGCCGCGACCGCGACCATGGCGGGGAAGGTGTAGAGCAGCAGCGAGAGCAGCCCGGGGTCGATGCGCTCGAGCGCCGAGAAGTACCCGCCGGCCTGGGCGCTGTAGCCGACCCCGCCGAGCGCGAGCGCCACCCCGAGGTCGCGCCGAGGGAGCACCCGCAGCCGGCCGAGGCCATCCGTGGCGGCGAGCAGGCACCAGAGCAGGGCCGCGGCCAGGGTGAAGCGGAACGCGAGCAGGGTGCCGACCGTCGCCCCCTCGTCGTAGGCGAGGCGGCCGAAGATCCCCATCGCGCCGAAGGCGGCGGCGGAGGCGAGGCAGAGGAGGACGCCGGCGGCACGCACCAGCGGCATCCTGCCGCAGCGAGGCGCGGGGATCGATGCGGATGCATGACGGACATCCGACAGCAGCGCTTGCGTGTCAGGGGCTGACCTCGCGTTTCTGGATCGATTCCAGATGTGACACACTGGGCCCGATGGCGCAGACCGGGCACCTCGAGGAGCAGCTGCGGCGCGCGGACCTGCGCGTCACCCGCCCCCGGATCGCGGTCCTGGCCGCCGTGCAGGAGCACCCGCACGCCGACACCGGCTCGATCATCGGCGTCGTGCGCACGGACCTCGGCGCCGTCTCCCAGCAGGCCGTCTACGACGTGCTCCACGCGCTGACGAACGCCGGCCTGCTGCGCTGCATCCACCCGGCGGGCTCCGTCGCGCGCTACGAGTCGCGCGTCGCCGACAACCACCACCACGTCGTCTGCCGCTCCTGCGGCGCGATCGCCGACGTCGACTGCGCCGTCGGCGAGGCGCCCTGCCTGACCCCCGTCGACGACCACGGCTTCGTCATCGACGAGGCCGAGGTCGTCTACCACGGCCTCTGCCCGGCGTGCGCCGGCACCACCACCTCCTGACGTCCCCCACCGAAAGGCCCACGTGTCCGAGAACCGAGACGCCGTCGAAGGCGACATGAACGCCCCGCAGGACCAGTCCAAGAGCGGCGGCGGCTGCCCCGTCGACCACGACCGGTTCCCCTATCCGACGCAGGGGGGCGGCAACCGCGAGTGGTGGCCCGACCGGCTGAACCTGAAGATCCTCGCCAAGAACCCCGAGGTCGCGAACCCGCTCGGCGGGGACTTCGACTACGCCGCGGCGTTCAACGCGCTCGACCTTCCCACGGTCAAGCAGGACATCGAGGACGTGCTCACCACGTCGCAGGACTGGTGGCCCGCGGACTTCGGCCACTACGGCGGGCTGATGATCCGCCTCGCGTGGCACAGCGCCGGCACCTACCGCATCCACGACGGGCGCGGTGGCGCCGGGTCCGGCCAGCAGCGCTTCGCCCCGTTGAACTCGTGGCCCGACAACGGCAACCTCGACAAGGCCCGTCGCCTGCTGTGGCCGATCAAGCAGAAGTACGGTCGCGCGCTGTCGTGGGCGGACCTGATGGTCCTCACCGGCAACGTCGCGCTCGAGTCGATGGGCTTTCAGACCTTCGGCTTCGCCGGCGGCCGCCTGGACGTCTGGGAGCCGGACGAGGACACCTACTGGGGCCCCGAGACCGAATGGCTGACCGGCGACAAGCGCTTCTCCGCCAAGCGCGAGCTCGAGAAGCCGCTCGGCGCGTCCGAGATGGGCCTCATCTACGTCAACCCGGAGGGCCCCGACGGCGAGCCCGACCCGCTCGCCGCCGCCCACGACATCCGCCTGACGTTCGGCAACATGGCGATGAACGACGAGGAGACCGTCGCGCTGATCGCCGGCGGCCACACGTTCGGCAAGACCCACGGCGCCGCCGACCCCGAGCAGTACGTGGGAGCGGAGCCCGAGGGCGCCGACATCACCGAGCAGGGCCTGGGCTGGAAGCAGGGCTACGGCTCGGGTGGCGGAGCGGACACGATCACGTCCGGCCTCGAGGTCACCTGGACCCGCACGCCCGTGCAGTGGTCCAACGACTACTTCGACTTCCTCTTCGCGTACGAGTGGGAGCTCGAGAAGAGCCCGGCCGGCGCGTGGCAGTGGGTCGCCAAGGACGCCGAGGCGATCGTCCCCGGCCCGATGCCGGACTCGCCCCCGCGCAAGCCGACGATGCTCACGACCGACCTGGCGCTGCGCTTCGACCCGATCTACGAGCCGATCTCCCGCCGCTACCACGAGCACCCCGAGGAGCTCGCCGACGCCTTCGCCCGCGCGTGGTTCAAGCTGACCCACCGCGACATGGGCCCGATCCAGCGCTACCTCGGCCCCGAGGTCCCGCAGGAGGAGCTCATCTGGCAGGACCCGGTTCCCGCGGGCACGCCGCTCAGCGACGAGGACGCCGCGACGCTCAAGCAGCAGATCCTCGACACGGGCCTGTCGGTCTCGGAGCTCGTCAAGGCCGCCTGGGCCTCCGCGGCGTCGTTCCGCGGCTCCGACAAGCGCGGTGGCGCCAACGGCGCCCGCGTGCGCCTCGAGCCCCAGGCCGGCTGGGCGGTCAACGACCCGGCCGAGCTCGGCAAGGTGCTCGACGCCCTCGCCGGCGTCCAGCGCGCGTCGGGCATCGCGGTCTCCCTCGCCGACCTCATCGTCCTGGGCGGCAACGCCGCGATCGAGCAGGCGGCGAAGGCCGGCGGTGTCGACGTCGCCGTCCCGTTCACCTCCGGCCGCGGCGACGCGAGCCAGGAGCAGACGGACGTCGAGTCCTTCGACGCGATGGAGCCGACCTCGGACGGGTTCCGCAACTACAGCACGGGCAACCAGGGCCGGCGCGCGGAGTACCTGCTGCTGGACCGGGCCAACCTGCTGACCCTCAGCGCCCCGGAGATGACGGTCCTCGTCGGCGGCCTGCGGGTCCTCGGGGCCAACGCCGGCAACACCCGCCACGGCGTCCTCACCGACCGCGTCGGCACGCTCACGAACGACTTCTTCGTGAACCTGCTCGACATGCGCAACACCTGGCAGGCCGCGGGCGACGACACGTTCGCGACCGCCGACGGGAAGTGGACCGGCACCCGTGCCGACCTGGTGTTCGGCTCCAACTCGGAGCTGCGCGCCCTGGCCGAGGTCTACGCCTCCGCCGATGCCGCCGAGCAGTTCGTCCACGACTTCGTCGCCGCCTGGGCGAAGGTCATGGACCTCGACCGCTACGACGTCAAGCGCTAGCCCGCACGGGTCACGATCTGCCCGGCCGACCGGCCGGGCGGATCGCGGCGCCCGCCGGCAGGGTCAGGCGCGGTTGGCCAGCTGGGCGACCGTCTCGGCCGCGCCCGTGCCGTTCGAGACCCCGAGGTTCGCCGCGACCTTCGCGCCGAGGTCGGAGTCCACCGACGCCCAGTAGGCCACCACGCGCTCACGCACGTCCGCGGTCACCTCCGGGGCTCCCGCGTGGCCCGAGATGTTCTCGAGCAGCGCCTCGCGGCCCGCGTCGTCCATCGTCTCGCGGTAGAGGGTCCCGGCCTGGCCGAAGTCGTCGTCCTCGGCGTGCTTGGCGTTGGCGTAGCGGCCGATCTCGGCCGCCTCGACGCCCCACGTCAGATCCGACACCGCCGGGTCGGCCGTCGGGCCGCCGTAGGAGTTCGGCGCGTACGGCGGCTGCGCGCCCGAGTGCTCGAAGGCCATCGGGGCGTCCTGGTTGTAGGAGTGCACCGGGCACTGGGGCCGGTTGATCGGCAGCTGCTCGTAGTTGGCGCCGATGCGGTGCAGGTGCGTGTCGTGGTAGCTGAAGATGCGGCCCATCAGCATCTTGTCCGGCGACAGCCCCATCCCGGGGACGAGGTTGGCGGGGGAGAAGGACGACTGCTCGACCTCGCCGAAGAAGTGCTCCGGGTTGCGGTCCAGCCGCATCTTCCCGACCTCGATGAGGGGGTAGTCGGACTTCGGCCAGACCTTCGTGAGGTCGAACGGGTTGAAGCGGTAGTCCGCCGCGTCGGCGAAGGGCATCACCTGCACCTTCAGCGTCCACTCCGGCGCCTCGCCGCGGTCGATCGCCTCGCGCAGGTCGCGCCGGTGGTGGTCGGGGTCCTCACCGGCGAGCTGGCCGCCCTCCTCCTCCGTCAGGTTCTCGATGCCCTGGTCGGTGAGGAAGTGGTACTTGACCCAGAAGCGCTCGCCGCCCGCGTTCTGCCACGAGAACGTGTGCGAGCCGAAGCCGTGCATGTGCCGGTAGGACGCCGGCAGCCCGCGGTCGGACATCAGGATCGTCACCTGGTGGGCGCTCTCGGGCGAGAGCGTCCAGAAGTCCCACTGCATGTCGTTGGAGCGCATGCCCGTGTGCGGCTGACGCTTCTGGGAGTGGATGAAGTCCTGGAACTTCGAGGCGTCGCGGACGAAGAAGACGGGCGTGTTGTTGCCCACCATGTCCCAGTTGCCGTCCTCGGTGTAGAACTTCAACGCGAACCCGCGCGGGTCCCGGACGGTGTCCGCGAAGCCCTGCTCACCGGCGACCGTCGAGAAGCGCGCGAACATCGGCGTCGTCTTGCCGACCGCGTCGAGGAGCTTCGCCTTCGTGAACTGGCTGACGTCGTTGGTGACCGTGAAGACGCCGTGGGCGCCGGAGCCCTTGGCGTGCACCACGCGCTCGGGGACGCGCTCGCGGTTGAAGTGCTGCATCTTCTGCACGACGTAGTGGTCGTGCAGGACCGCCGGGCCCTGTGGGCCGACGGTGAGCGAGAACTCGTCGCTCGCGGCGGGGATGCCCGAGTCGGTCGTGGTGCGCGGAGGCTGCTCGTGGCTCATGGCACGAGCGTAGATCCGCGAGCGCCGAGGCGCGACCCTCCTCAGCCAATGCTCAGGCGGACCCGGCGTCCCGTCCGCCGCTGTCCCGGGGCGTGGCGCTACGGTCGCTCCGTGTCCGACGTCGCCGTCACCGAAGCCCACCTCAGCGGCCGGTCCAACTGGCTGCGCGCGGCCGTGCTCGGCGCCAACGACGGCATCGTCTCGACCGCCAGCCTCGTGCTCGGCGTGGCGGCCTCGGGCGCCTCGAGCGCGGCGATCGCCACCGCGGGCATCGCGGGCCTGGTCGCCGGCGCGCTGTCGATGGCGGCCGGCGAGTACGTCTCGGTCAGCTCCCAGCGCGACGCGGAGGAGGCCGACATCCAGCTCGAGCGTCGCGAGCTCGCCAGTGACCCCGAAGGTGAGCAGCGCGAGCTCGCCCGCCTGTACGAGCAGCGCGGGCTCGACGCCGAGCTCGCCCGCCGGGTGGCCGAGGAGCTCACCATGGGCGACGCGCTGGCCGCGCACATGCGCGACGAGCTCGGCATCGAGGACGACCGGCGCGCGCAGCCGCTCCAGGCCGCCTGGGCCTCGGCGCTGTCCTTCTCCGCCGGAGCGGCGCTCCCGCTCGTGGCCATCGTGCTGGTCCCCGCCGGCGCCCGCTCGGCGGTGACCGCGTTCGTGACGCTGCTGGCGCTGGGTGGGCTCGGCGGCCTGGGCGCCCAGCTCGGCGGGGCCCCGCTGCGCCCCGCGACGCTGCGCGTGCTCCTGTGGGGCGCCGCCGCGATGGCGGTGACCGCCGGCATCGGCACGCTGGTCGGCGGGGTCGTCTGATCCGGGACGCGCAGAACCGGCCCCCAAGAAGCACGAAAGCCCCCTGGCGAGAGGGGGCCTCCGTATAGCGGGGACA
Source organism: uncultured Solirubrobacteraceae bacterium (assembly GCA_963726825.1). GTDB lineage: Bacteria > Actinomycetota > Thermoleophilia > Solirubrobacterales > Solirubrobacteraceae > DATLGB01. The sequence goes on from CAVSDT010000002.1 coordinate 2,263,705, forward strand.
GGATTCGAACCTGTGACCTCCGGGTTATGAGCCCGGCGAGCTACCTGACTGCTCCACCCCGCGGCGCGACCGAAGACACTAGCAGCGTCAGGGCGGACCTTCACCGGCTTCGGGGCCGGTCCTGCCGCCCGGGTAGGGACCGAGGACGACGCGCATCTCCTGGGTGTCCATGCCGGTGCCGCGGAGGATGTCCGCGGCGGTCGAGCGGACGGTCGAGATGAGCACGTTGGAGGACAGGTCGGAGCGTCGATCGAGGACGGCGGTGGCCTCCGCGGCGGCCTGGCGGGCGAGGTTGCGGGCCTCGGAGGGCTCGTCGGGCGCGCGCAGGTCCACCGCGAGGGTGCGGATGGCGTCGGCGAGCAGGCGGACGGCGTGGACGAGCTCCGCGTCGGCCGGGACCCCGCGCACCACGGCGGTCTGGGCGGTGCGGGCGAGGACGCGGGTGTTGCGCACCGCGTAGTCGACCTGCTCGGCGGCCTCGGCGTAGACGTCCAGGCGCGGGAGCTTGCCGCGGCGGTACAGGCGCAGCGACTCGCGGGCGGTCGAGATCGCCTCCTCGTAGGCGGCGACCTCGGTGTCGGTTCCGCGTGCGAGCGCGAGCGCCGCGTCGGCGGCGGCCTCGTCGCCGTCGCGCAGCGCGTCGGCGACGGCGACGATCACGTCCGCCATGCGGTCAAGCAGCCGCTCCGCCTCCTCGCCGATCCGCTTGAGCGGGTCGCGCGAGAACAGCACCGGCCCGATCACCAGGGCCACGCCGCCGCCGACGAGGGCCGCGAAGAAGCGGTCGAACTCCCCGACCCCCGCCGGCGTCCCGAGCGTCACGAGGAGGACGGCGCTGATCGCGGCCTGGTTGACGAGCAGCTGGGAGGCGCTGACCATCACCGCACCGGAGATCGCCAGCGCGACGATCACGCCGATCAGCAGGCCGTTGGTGCCGAGGAGGCGGATCAGGACGTCCCCGATGCCGATGCCCAGCGCGACGCCGAAGCCCAGCTCGAACGCCCGCCGGACGTGCTGGCCGCGCGAGACGCCGAGGGTGATGACCGCGGCGATCGGGGCGAAGAACGGCGCCGGCAGGACGAGGAGGGCGAGCTCCCAGGCGATGCCGGCCGCCAGCGCGGTCTGGAGGATCTCGAACCGATGCGCGCGAACGCGGTCGATCCCGCGGCGCGGCGCGCTGCGCGTGGTCTCCAGGCGGGCCCGGAACGCCGGGCCGCTCACCGCACCCTGACGGCGAGCACCGGCCCGGGCTTGACGCAGTTGCGCCCGGACAGGTCGCACGACACGCGGTGCGCCTGCCAGTACCAGCGGCCCGGCGAGTTCAGCCAGTAGGCGGGGAAGTCGTACACCGGCGGGGTGGCGCGCCAGCTGGAGCCGTCGCGTCGCGCGCGCGTCTGCAGCCCGGAGGCGCAGATCAGCCCCGCCCGGCCGGTCTTGCGCGAGGCGCACACGCGGATCCAGACGGAGCCGCCGCCGGACACCTCGCCGCGGAACGTGACGGCCTTGCCGGCGGCGAGCTGCGCGCCGGCCTTCGGCGCGACCGGCGTGACCCCGTTGCGGGTGGCCGCAAGCGCCGGCACGGCGGCGGCGCACAGCACCGCCACGAGCAGCGCGAGCGGGAGCACACGGCGGGCGGGCGGACGCATCACGACCGACAGTACCCCTGAGCCGCCAGAATGGGCACCGATGGCTCGCGTGCTTGTCACCAGACGGATCACCGGCCCCGCGCTCGAGCGCCTGGCCGCCGCCCACGACGTGGAGGTCCGCCCCGGCGACCTCCCCCCGTCACCCGCGGAGCTGCGCGAGCGCGCGCAGGGCGCGCAGGGCCTGCTGACCATGCTGACCGACCGGGTCGACGAGGACCTCCTGGCCGCCTGCCCGGATCTCGAGGTGGTGGCCAACTACGCCGTCGGCACCGACAACGTCGACCTCGAGGCCTGCGCGCGCCACGGCGTCGCCGTCGGCTGCACGCCCGACGTGCTCACCGACGCGACCGCCGACCTCACCTGGGCGCTGATCCTCGCCGTCGCCCGCAAGCTGCCCGAGGCCGCGCGGGCCGTCCGAGCCGGCGAGTGGCGCACGTTCGAGACGACGCGCTGGCTCGGCACGGGCCTGCGCGGCAAGACCCTCCTCGTCGTCGGCGCGGGACGCATCGGCCAGGCCGTCGCGGAGCGCGGCGAGGCGTTCGGGATGCGCCCCGAGCTGCTCGGCCGCGACGGCGACCTCCATGCCGCGCTCGCCCGCGCGGACGTCATCACGCTCCACGCGCCGCTGACGGACGCCACCCACGGCCTGATCGACCAGGCCGCCCTCGAGCACGTCGAGCCCCACGCGCTGCTCGTCAACACCGCCCGTGGCCCGCTCGTCGATCCCGTCGCGCTCGCCGACGCGCTGCGGGAGGAGCGCCTCGCCGGCGCCGGCCTCGACGTCACCGACCCCGAGCCGATCAGCCCCGACGACCCGCTGCTGCAAGCGCCCAACCTGCTCGTCCTGCCCCACGTCGGCTCCGCCACACGCGAGGCCCGCGCCGCCATGACCGAGCTCGCGGTCGCGAACCTCGAGGCGGGACTGGCCGGCGAGGCGCTCCCCCACCCCGCCGCATGACCCGCGTCGGCGTCGTCGACCTCGGGACGAACTCCACCCGCCTGCTCGTCGCCGACGTGGTCGACGGGCGGGTGATCGAGCTCGAGCGCCGCTCCATCGTCACCCGGCTCGGCGAGGACCTCGAACGCCACGGCGCGCTCGGCGAGGCGCCGATGGACCGCGTCCTCGACGTGCTCGCCGGCTACGCCGCGGCCATGGACGCCCACGAGGTCGAGGTCCGCACGGGCGTCGCCACGTCCGCCGCCCGCGACGCGAGCAACGGCGCCGCGTTCCTCGCCACCGTCGAGGAGCGCTTCGCCGTCGGCGCGCGCGTCATCAGCGGCGACGAGGAGGCGCGCCTGACCTTCGCCGGCGCGACCGCCGCCCGTGAGGACGCCGACCGGACCCTGCTCGTGGTCGACATCGGCGGCGGCTCGACCGAGCTCGTCGCGGGCCGCCGTGGCGAGGTCCGCTTCCGCGTCTCCACCCCCGTCGGCGTCGTGCGCCACTCCGAGCGGCACCTCGCCACGGACCCGCCCGGACCGGGCGAGCTGGACGCGCTGGCCGCCGATGTGCGCGCGACGCTGGCCGACGCGCTCCCCGACGCGGTGCGCGAGACGCTCGACGGCGTCGTGGCCGTCGCCGGCACGGCCACGATGTCGGCGGCGATGGACCTGCGGCTCGAGCCCTACGACGCCGACGCCGTCGAGGGCCACGTGCTCGACCGCCAGACGCTGCAGGGGTTGCTCGACCGGCTCGCGCCGCTGCCGCTCACCGACCGTCAGGACACCGTCGGCCTCGACCCCGAGCGCGCCCCGACGATCGTCGCCGGGCTCGCCATCCTGCTCGAGGTGCTGACCGTGACGGGCGCCGGTGCGGTCGAGGTGTCAGACCACGACGTGCTGTGGGGTCAGGCGCTTGACGTGGCCTGATCCGAACGCCCGATCGCGTCGTTAGCCCCTTCTGCGCCGGGACGGGCAACCGCAGGCGCCCTTTAAGTGGAACAGCCCTCCGGCGGGTGGAGGGCTGTTCCGAAGGCCCCGTCAGGACGGGCAGGGGTACGTGCCGTAACAGGGCCGATTGGGTGGACCGGACGGCGGGAGGCGCCGTTGATTCGGCTACGCCCGGTCCTATGAGGGTCCGGCCCCTTGGCACGCGCGATTGCACGTACCCGTCAGCCGGACCACTCCCCAGTATGTCACGGGCGACTGCACGCAAGCGTTCAATCGTCATGGGTCCGACACCCCATCTGCGTGCGACCAACCTCAGGCCAGGTTCGACGACCGCGGGTAGGCGACGGACGGGTCGGTGAGCACGTTGACCAGCGACGGCCGGCCGCTGGAGAACGCCCGATCCAGCGCGCCGCGCAGCTCGCCGGGGGCCGAGACGAGCTCGGCGTGCCCCCCGAGCGCCTCGACGACCTTGTCGTAGCGGGTCTCGGGCCGGAGGTCCGCGATCACGCTGTAGCCGTACAGCGCCTCCATCGGGTGCTTCTCCAGCGCCCAGATCCCGTTGTTGCCCATCACGCCGACGACGCCGACGCCGTGGCGCACCAGCGTGTCGTACTCCATCCCGTGGAAGCCGAACGCGCCGTCGCCGAGCAGCAGCACGACCTGGCGCTCCGGGTGGGCGAGCTTGGCCGCCAGCGCGTAGCCGGGGCCGCTGCCGAGGCAGCCGAACGGCCCCGGATCCAGCCAGCTCCCGGGCGCGAACGAGTCGACGACCCGGCCGGCGAAGGAGCCGAAGTCGCCGCCGTCGACGATCACGATCGCGTCGCGGTCGAGCACGTCGGCCAGCTCGGAGAAGACCCGCATGGGGTGCAGCGGTGCGCGGTCGTCGGCGAGCGTCTCGCGCTCCGCGTCACGCTTGGCCGTCTCTGCCGCGCGCAGCTCGGCGACCCACGCGCCGGTGTCGGCGCCGGGGCCCACGCCCTCGCGCAGGGCGCGCAGCGACGCCCGGAGCTCGCCGTAGAGCTCGGCCTCGACCGGCCGCGGCGGCGTGCGGTCGGGCTCGGCGACGTCCATGACGATGAGCTGGGTCTCCTCGCCGAAGGCGGCGCCGAAGCCGAGGCGGAAGTCCATCGGGACGCCGATCACGAGCGCGACGTCGGCGCCCTTGAGCGCGGCGGATCGGGTGCGGGCGAAGGCGAGCTCGTGGTCGGCCGGCAAGCAGCCGCGGCCGAGCCCGTTGAGGAACACGGGAATGCCGAGGGCCTCGGCGAGCGCTTGGAGCTCCGCCTCCCCGCGACCCCAGTAGAGGCCGGTGCCCGCCATCACGACGGGGCGCTCGGCGTCCCGCAGGACGGCGACGGCGCGGTCCAGCGCGGTGGCGTCGGCGGCGGCGGGACGGACCGGAGCCGGTGCGACCTCGATGCCCTCCGGGGCCGCGATCTCCCCGAAGACGTGATCGAGCGGGAGGTCGATGAACGCGGGGCCGGACGGTGGGCCCTGCGCGGCGGCGAACGCCTCGTCGAGCAGGCCCGGGATCTCCGCCGTCGAGTCGGGCGTGTCGGCCAGCCGGGTGAGCGGGCGCACGAACGGCACGTGGTCGAGCTCCTGGAGGGAGCCCTGCCCCCAGCGGAAGGCGGGCGCGCGGCCACCCAGCACGACCATCGGAGAGCCGTTCTGCTGCGCGGAGGCCATCGCGCTCATCCCGTTCGTGACCCCGGGCCCCGCCGTCAGCGCGGCGACGCCCGGGCTGCGGGTGACCTTCGCCCAGCCCTCGGCGGCGAACGCGGCCGTCGCCTCGTGGCGCACGTCGATGAGCTCGATCCCCTCCGCGCGACAGCCGTCGTAGACCGAGAAGAGGTGCCCGCCGGACAGGGTGAACAGCTTCGTGACGCCGTGGGCCTTCAGCCGCTTGGCGACCAGCCGGCCGCCGTGCAGTGCCTGGGGTGTGTCGTCGCTCATCGGCGGATTGGATCAGACCTGACCCCCCGGCTGGGGGGTTCGGCTTCCGTCCGCGCCCATCCGGACGTAGCGTCAACAGCATGGACGACCACCCCGCCCCCACGCTGCGCATCGCGCTCCACGACGCCGACGCGGACCTCGACGCCCTGCTCGAGCCACCGCTGCCGGAGTACGTCACGGACCCCGAGGTGCAGCGCTCGGTCGAGGCCGAGCGCTACGACGAGCAGATCCTCGCCGCGCTCGTCTTTCCCTGAGGCGAGCGCCCACAGCGGGCGCGAGGGGGCCCGGCCGGCGTCGCTGCCCCGTCGCCGCTGACGACGCTCAGCAGCCCTTGCGACGGCGTTTAGACCGGTACGGGATCGTATAAAAGACTGTTCGTCGTGCCATATGCCAAGATGCACGTTCCAGCACCCTGAATCCGGATTCACGGAGGAACTCGATTCCCGGCCCACCGCCCCAGAAACGGCACCCGTACGACCAATGGTCGCCTGACGCCCGCGCCCTCGACCTCGTCGGGGACAAGTGGACGCTGCTCATCATCCGCGACCTCGCGTCAGGGCCGCGGCGCTTCGTCGAGCTGCAGCGGACGCTGCCGGGGATCTCCACGGAGCAGCTGCGCTCGCGCCTGAACCGGATGGTCGCCGACGGGCTGCTGACCCGCCAGCGCTACCGGGAGGTCCCGCCGCGCGTCGACTACGAGCTCACGGAGCGCTCCCGTGCCCTGGCGCCCGTCGTCGGCGAGCTGGCCCGCTGGGGCTACCAGTGGACCTGGGGCTCGCCCCGCAAGGGCGAGGCGATCAACATCGGCGCGATCTTCCGCACCGCCCCCGGGCTGCTGGAGCTCTCGGGCTCGGACGGTGGCGTCGTCGAGCTCGTCGTGGAGGGCGACCGCGGCGGTGATCGCTCCTACGTGCTGACCGTCGAGGACGGGGCGAGCACCATCAGCGAGCAGCCGCCGGAGGACGCCGACGCGCAGGTGACCGGGGAGATCCGCGCCTGGGTCGCGGCGCTCGGTCCGGACGCGGACACGTCGGATCTCACCTACTCCGGCGACCGCGGTCTCGCGGACGCCGTCGTCGGCGCCTTCGCCGCCGAGGCCGCGCGCGGCACGTCCTCCGTCGCCGCCTGAACCGGCAGATCGCCTGCCCGCCGCGCCGGCGGGCAGGGCGCGGCCCATGCCCGGGGTGGGAGTCGAACCCACACTGCGCGGGACTTAAATCCGCCGCCTCTACCAGTTGGGCTACCCGGGCAGTCGCTCGCGTCCGGACTCTAAGGCGATCATGAGAGCTTCGTTGCCGCAACTCCAACCTCCTGCGGCGGTTGCTATCCCTGGTCCCCCGTGGAGGTCTCTGCCCTCAAGCACACGGGCGCCGTCGGCGCCCACGGCCGCTCCCCCCTGCTGCGCCTGCAGTCGGACGAGCGGCTCGTCGCCCTGATCCGGCGCGGCAACCACCACGCCTTCGAGGCCCTCGTCAGCCGCTACCAGTCGCGTCTGCTCGCCTTCTGCCGGCACATGCTGTCCTCACGCGAGGACGCCGAGGACGTGCTCCAGGAGGTCTTCGCCGCCGCCTTCAACGCGATGCTCGCGGACGAGCGGCCGATCAACGTGCGGCCGTGGCTGTACCGGATCGCGCGCAACCGATCGTTGAACCACCTGCGCAAGGCGACGGCCATCGGCGTGGACTCGATGGACATCCACCTGGCCGAGCACGGCCAGACGACGGCCGACCGCGTGCACAAGCGCGAGGACTTCCGCAACCTGCTCGAGGACGTCGGGGAGCTGGCGGAGACGCAGCGCACCGCCCTGCTGCTGCGCGAGATCGACGCGCTCTCCTACGACCAGATCGCCGTGGTGATGGACACCACGGTGCCCTCGGTGAAGTCGCTGCTCGTCCGGGCCCGCGTGTCGTTGGCCGAGGCGGCCGAGGCGCGCCTGCTCAGCTGCGAGGACGTCCGGGTCGAGCTCGGCGAGGTCGCCGAGGGGCTGCGGCGCACGAGCGCCCCGGTGCGCCGCCACGTGCGTGGATGCGAGCGCTGCTCGACCTTTCGCTCGCAGCTCAAGCACAACAACAAGGCCCTGGCGGCCCTGTTCCCCGTCGCCCCGCTGCTGATGGCCAAGAAGCTCCTGCTCGCCCACCTCGGCACCTCCGCCGCGGCCGGCGGGTCGAGCGCCGCCGCCGGCACTGCCGCGACCGCCGTCGGGGCGAGCACCGCCGCGGGTGCCGCCGGCGCCGCCGCCGGCGGGCTGATGCAGGCCGGCGTCGCCACCGTCGTCACGAAGGCCACGGCCGGCCTGGCCGCCGCCGCGATCGTCACCGCCGGCGCCGTCGAGGTCAATCACCGCGCGCACCCCCGCGCGGTCGGCAAGCCCGCCGCCGCCGCCGTCGCGCCGGCGACGTCCGCAGCCGGTCCCTCGGCCCCGGCCCCGGTCGCGGTCGCCAGTGCCCCGCAGCCCGCGTCGCCCGCCCCGACCGGCTCCGACGCCGAGCAGCGCGAGGCGCCCCGGGCCGAGCACCACCGCGACGCGAAGGCGGCTCCCAGGCCAAGCTCGACACCCACGCCCGCCGCGACCCCGGCCGCGACGCCCACCGCGACGCCCACGGCGGCCCCGAAGGCCGCCGCGCCCGGCGCCTTCGACCACGGCGCCGACACCACCACGCTTCCGACCGACCAGACCGGCCAGCCGACTCCGGCGTCCACGGCGCCCGCCGCCATGCCGACCCCGGCCCCGACCGCCCCGCCGGCCGCCACCCCCACCCCGGCGCCCGCCGAGACCCCCGCGCCGACGCCGGCCGCGCCGACGCCCGCGCCCACCGAGTCGGCGCCGACCCCCGCGCCGTAGGGCCGCGCCCTACCCTCGCCCCGCATGGGCGAGATCTCCTTCGACGAGTTCCTCGCGGTCGACATGCGCGTCGGGCGCGTCACGGCCGTCGACGACTTCCCCGAGGCGCGCAAGCCGGCGTGGAAGCTCCTCATCGACTTCGGGCCCGAGATCGGCGTCAAGCGCTCCTCGGCGCAGATCACCAACTACGAGCGCGAAGCGCTGCTCGGTCGCCGGGTGGTGGCCGTCGTGAACTTCCCGCCGCGCCAGATCGGCCCGTTCATGTCCGAGGTCCTGTGTCTGGGCGCCCCCGACGAGCAGGGCCGCGTGATCCTCCTGGCGCCTGACGAGGACGTCCCCGTCGGCGGCCGGGTCTTCTGACTAGGACCCGATGGAGAACAGCGCCTCGAGGTCGTGCTTGGAGAAGACCTCGAAGGCGAGCATCGTGTGGGTGCGACGGATGCCGGGCAACTGGCTGAGCTGGTGCTGCACGACGCGGGAGACGTCCTCGGGCGCCTTCACGCGCACGACGCAGGCGAAGTCCCAGTCGCCCGTGACGGAGTAGGCCTCGGCGACGCCGTCGATGCCGGCGAGCGCCTCGCCGAGGGTGGCGAGGGCGGACTGCTCCGCCTCCACGAGCGTGATGGCGTGGGTCATGCGTCCTCCCGGGCGGGGGTCTGTGGCGGTGGGCCGAGCTCCCGCGCGAGCTCCATGCCGACGGCGACGCCGATCATCATCCCGAGCCGCGTCTCCTCCGCGATGAGGGTGCGCACGGCACGGTCGCGCGCCTCCGGGTCCTCCGTGGCGAGCGCCTTGCGGACCTCGTCGGCGTGCACGGTGCCGAAGAAGCCGCCCTCGTCGAGGGCCTGGTTGAGGATCGTCTGCAGCTGCGGGGCCGCGCCGGTGACGTCGCGCAGCGCCTGGGCCACGCGGTCGGGCTCCGTCAGCGCCTGGACGGCGGCGTCGAGCTGCTCGAGGCTGTAACGGCTAGGACCCTCCACGTGCGGGCAGCATAGGTCGGGACATGCCCATCGCCCTCACGTCCCTCAGCCACGGCGCCGGCTGCGGCTGCAAGCTCGGCGCGGCGCAGTTGCGCCCAGTCGTCGCGACGCTCCCCGCGCCCACTGATCCGCGGGTCCTCGCCTCCGCGGCCAGCGCCGAGGACGCGGGCGTCGTGCGCCTCACCGACGACCTGGCCATCGTCTCCACGGCTGACTTCTTCACCCCGATCGTCGACGACGCCTACGCGTTCGGGCGCATCGCGGCGACCAACGCGCTCTCCGACGTCTACGCGATGGGCGCCGAGCCGGTGTGCGCGATCAACCTCGTCGCCTGGCCCCTCGAGGTCCTCGGCCCCGACGTGCTCGCCGACGTCCTGCGCGGCGGCCACGACGCCGTCACCGCCGCCGGCGCGTCGATCGTCGGCGGCCACTCGATCGACGACCCCGAGCCCAAGTACGGGCTCGCCGTCACCGGGACGGTGCATCCGGACGAGCTGCTCACGAACTCCGGGGGTCAGGTCGGCGACACGCTCGTGCTGACCAAGCCACTGGGGGCGGGGACGGTCGCCACCGCGATCAAGCGCGGGCTGGCCGACGCGGACCTCGTCGAGCGGGCCGTCGAGGTCATGACCACGCTCAACGCCCGCGCGGCCACGCAGGCGCGCGCAGCAGGGGCGCACGCCCTGACCGACGTGACGGGCTTCGGCCTGCTCGGCCACGCGCACGAGCTCGCGGAGGCGTCCGGGGTCGCCGCGGAGCTCGAGGCGGAGGCCGTGCCGGCGATCGACGGCGTGCTCGACCTGCTCGCGAGCGGCGATGCGATCGCCGGCGGCACGCGGCGCAACCACGCCGACGCCGGGACCTACACCGCGTGGACCACCGTCTCGGACGCGCACGCCTGGCTGATCACGGACGCGATGACCTCCGGTGGCCTGCTCGTCGCCGTCGCGCCCGAGCGCGCGGGCGAGGTCGACGGCTGGGTGGTCGGCCGCCTCGTGGCGGGCGCTCCCGGGACGCTCGTGGTGCGTTAGCGCTCGCGCAGGCGCGCGAGCGGGATGCCGAGCGCCAGGCCGGCGACCGCGCCGCCGATGCCGGCGAGCGCGTTGGCCTCGACGTAGGCGACGGGCAGCAGCGCGAGGATGATCGCCGCCCCGGCGACGGCCAGCCAGTCCGTCTCGGTCTCGGCGTTGGCGCGGACGGCGAGCGCGTCGCGCACCACCCACGCGCCGAGCAGCGCGAGCGCCCCGGCGTTGGCGCCGGTGAGGAACGCCTCCGGGTCGCCGAGCAGCGCGAGCCCCGTTCCGGCGGCGGTGCCGAGGAGGAAGACGACGAGCGGCGCCCACCAGCCGTGCCGGCGCTCGAGCAGCCAGCCGAACAGGAAGCAGCCGCCGACGGCGACGATCTCGTAGCCGGTCGAGCCGTAGTAGAAGGCGGTGGTCAGCGGGCGCCAGGGGTCGCCCTGGATGCCGGTGAGCATCACGACGCTGAACGTGTCGAGCACCGCGACCGTCGCCAGGAGCGTGAACAGGACCGGGACGGCCACGAACGCGAGGGCGACCCACGGCCGCGAGTCCCCCCGGACGCCGGGCAGCTCACCCGCGCGCAGGCGGCCGAGGCGGGGTGGACGATCGCGCTTGGGCCGGCGCTCGCGCACGGGCTTCGGCGTCCCGCCCTTCTCCAGCTTCGGGGCGCGCTTGCGCAGCCGGTGACCGCAGTAGGGGCACTCCGTGATGTACGGGCTGACCTCGGCCTGGCAGTTCTTGCACACGACGAACAGATCCGGGCTCGGGGCCATGGCTCGATTCTATGGCGCGGGGTAGGCTTCGCCCATGGCGATCGCAGACCTGGACACGGACCGACTCACCAGCCTTCTCGGCGACGACGCCGACGACCTGCTCTCCCACACGTGCGAGGGCGTCGGGCAGGAGCTGCTGCACCTTCCTGGACCGGACTTCGTGGAGCGCGTGTACCAGGAGACCGACCGCAACCCGCAGGTCCTGCGCAACCTGGCCGACCTGTTCGGCTCCGGCCGGCTCGCCAACACCGGCCACGTCTCGATCCTCCCGGTCGACCAGGGCATCGAGCACTCGGCCGCGGCCTCCTTCGCACCCAACCCGCACTACTTCGACCCGGGCAACATCGTCGAGCTCGCGCTGGAGGGCGGCTGCAACGCCGTCGCCTCCACCGTCGGCGTCCTCGGGGCCGTCTCGCGCCGCTACGCGCACCGCATCCCGTTCATCGTGAAGCTGAACCACAACCAGCTCATGACGTACCCCAACGAGTTCGACCAGATCGCGTTCACCTCGCCCCGGCGCGCGTGGGAGCTCGGCGCGGCCGGCGTCGGCGCGACGATCTACTTCGGCTCGGAGCCCTCGAGCAAGCAGATCGTCGGGATCGCGGAGGCCTTCCAGGAGGCTCACGAGCTCGGCATGTTCACCGTGCTGTGGTGCTACCTGCGCAACCCCGCCTTCAAGAAGGACGGCACCGACTACCACGTCTCCGCCGACCTGACGGGGCAGGCCAACCACATCGGCGCGACGATCGAGGCCGACATCATCAAGCAGAAGCTGCCGGAGAACAACGGCGGCTTCCTCGCGCTCAACACCGACGGCGTCTCCTACGGCAAGACGTCCCAGCTCGTCTACGACCAGCTCACGACCGACCACCCGATCGACCTCACGCGCTACCAGCTCCTCAACTGCTACTCCGGCCGCGCACCCCTGATCAACTCGGGCGGCGCCTCGTCGGGCGAGTCCGACCTCGCGGAGGCCGTCCGCACCGCCGTCATCAACAAGCGCGCGGGCGGCACCGGCCTGATCTCGGGCCGCAAGGCGTTCCAGCGTCCGATGGACGAGGGCGTCGCGCTCCTGCACGCCATCCAGGACGTGTACGCCAACGACGAGGTCACCGTCGCGTAGGACCCGTTCCTCGCGGGGACATAACTCCGGCTAAGCTTGCGCGTGCATGCGGATGAGCCAGAGCATCGCGGACTTCGAGTCGGCCTTCGAGGAGGAGGCCGAGCTCAACCGCTCCCTGGCCGAGGCCCGTGTGCGCCAGGCCGAGACCCGCGCCCAGCGGCGTCAGGTCGCCCATGTGCACCGGCGCGGGACCGTGCGCTTCTGGCTGCTGGTCGCCGTGCTGCTGGCCACCGCGGTGCTCGTCACGGTCGCGATGTTCCAGACGCTGTACCTCGTGATGGGCTAGCGGCCCAGGCCGCTGCGCTTCACCGCGAGGAGAGCTTCTTCAGCGCGTCGTCGACCTCGGCGCGCGCCGACTGGCCGGCCGAGGACCCTTCGTCGCGGATCTCGAGGTAGACCTCCTTGCGGAACACGGGGATGTCCCGCGGCGCCTGGATGCCGATGCGGACCTTCTCGCCCATGATGGACAGGACGGACACCTCGATGTCGTCACCGATCATGATGCTCTGGTTGGCCTTGCGGGTGAGAACGAGCATGAGGCGCAGGCCAAACTAGTGATTTCCGGCGCTCGTGTGCGCCGATTGGACCTCGGAGGCGCTGACTCCGCTACGGTCTGGCCGCAATGACCCGGAGATCGCTGCGTCCGCAGCTCAATCAGATCCGGGCCTGGGTCCGGCAGGGCCGCACCGACGCGTGGATCGCTCACCAGCTCGAGGTCACCGTCCAGCAGATCCAGGCCTTCAAGCGTGAGCAGGACCTCGAGGCCGGCGACGACGCCGCCGTCGAGGAGGTCGACCTCCGCGCGGAGGACGACGAGGCCATCGCGGCCGAGCTCGAGAAGGAAGCGGCGCGGCGCGCCGAGGAGGAGGCCAAGCGCGCGGCCGAGGAGGCCGAGGCTGCGGCCAAGGCCGCCGCGGAGGCCGACGCCAAGGGCTCCGACGACGACGCCCCCGCCGACGACGACGACGCTCCCAAGCCGCGCCGTCGCGGCAGGCGCGGTGCCCGCGCCAAGAAGGACGGCCCGCTCGAGGGCACGTTCGACCACGGCGAGGAGGGCTACGGCCTCTGGCTGGACCCGGCGGTCGCCGACGACCCGGTCTACGCCGAGCACTGGGCGGGCCACCGTCCCGTCGAGGTCGTCGTCGAAGAGGAGCAGATCATCATCCGGCGCGCAGCCGGCTAGCAGGTCATCGTGGGTCCGGACGCGTCGCTGACCGCGCGCGTCCGTGACGCCGCGGGCGCGCACCTGCGCGCCGCGGCGGAGCGGGTCGTCCGTGCCCCCTGGGGCTGGGCGGTCCGCACGGATGCCGTACCGCACTGGCACGACCTCAACATGGTCGTGATCGATCGGCCGGCGCCGCAGCTGGACGCGGAGGGCGTCGCCGAGCTCTGCGACGAGCTGCTGGACGGCCTGCCCACCCGCGTGGTGGAGGTCTGGGAGCCCGAGTCCGCGGACCGGCTCTGCCCGCCCGGTTGGTCGCGCGAGCCCTTCGCGGCGTTCGTGCACCGCGGGGCGGTGCCGGAGCGGCCCGCACGCGTCCGGGACGTCGCGCGCGAGCGGCTCGGCGACCTCCGGCGCGAGTGGCTGCGCGGGGACACCCTTCCGGAGCCGTTCCTGCACGAGGCGACGATGGGGGACGCCCTCATGTTCACCGCCACGCCGACCCGCGCCTTCGCGGTGCTCGAGGCCGGCGAGCCCGTCTCGATGGCGCTGCTCGTCGGCGCCGGGCCGGAGCGGATGGTGGAGGACGTCTACTCGACGCCGGCCGTCCGCGGCCATGGGATGGGCCGCGACGTCGTGCGCGCCGCCGTGGCCGAGGCGTACGGGACGGGCGCGGACCTGGTCTGGCTGGCGACCTCCGACGACGGCCCCGCCACCCCGCTGTACCGCCGCGAGGGCTTCGAGGTCGTCCTGCGCGCGACCCAGTGCATGCGGCCGTCGTGACGTCCGTCCGGCACGCCCGCGCCGCGGCTCAGCTGCTGGCGGGGGAGGCGTCCCGGCCGGCGCGGGAGGTCGTCTCCCGGCTGCTGGCGCTCCAGGCGCAGGACGGCCGCGCGGCCGACCAGGCGCTCCGGGCCCGCGGCGCGGCCGCCTCCGCGCCCGGCGACGAGGTCGTGCTGGCGTGGCTCGTGCGGGGGACGCTCCATCTCACCTGCGCCGAGGACTGGCCGTGGCTGCATGGACTGACCGCCCCGACGCCCGCCGCGCACTGGAGGGGTGCGGCACGTTGAAGGTCCCCACCCACCAGGACGTGCTCCACCCCCGGCTGCTCGGCCCGTTCGACCCGTACCTGCCCGGCTGGCACACCCGCGAGCACGCCGTGGCGGCCAAGCACGCGCGCTTCGTGGCGCCCGGCGGCGGGATCGTGCGCGGCGTCGCCCTCGTCGACGGCCTCGTCGTCGGGACGTGGACCCGTGCGGGCGGGATCGACTGGCTGGAGCAGGACGTGGCCGCGGAGGACCGCGCCGCCCTCGAGGCGCAGCTGCCCTAGGCGCTCATGGTGCGGCGCCCGCCGGCGAAGTCCGTCGCCTCGCGCAGGTAGCGGGCGAACGCGGCGTCGCCCACGACGCGCACGTCCCACGCCTCCGGCTCGTCCGGCGCGGCGGCGATCGCGACGTCGACGACCCAGCTCGTGCCGGAGTCGTAGAAGGCGACGAGCTCGTCGACGGTGAAGGGGCCGCCGAGGCGGCGGCGCAGCTCGTCGACGACCCGGCCGGTCACCCGCTCGAGCAGCCGGCGCATGTCCGGCTCGGCGGTGCGCAGCCGGCGCGCGCCCTCGTCCCATTGCGGCATGGCGGTCTCGTACGGCACCGAGGCCGAGGTTAGTCGCGCGGCAGGCCCGAGAGCACGTACGGCTTCTCGCCGGACCGGACCATGCCCTGGGCCCGCGCGAGGCCCTCGAGGGTCGCGGTCTTGCGCAGCTCGGCGCGACGCGCGCGCAGCTTCGCGTTGGCCGCCTCGAGCTGGGCGACCTGAGCCTTGCGGTCCTTGGACTCCTGCCACGTCGACACCCACGAGGCCATCGGCCCGATGTAGAGGTACACGACGAGGGCGAGGACGCCGAGCAGCGCGCAGCGGCCGAGGCGGTCCCAGCGGATGCCTCGACGGGGAGCCGGTGCGGTACGGCGCCGGGCGGTGCGAGCTGCGGCCATGCTTGCCGCCTTCGTTCGCCGCCGGCGCCGACCTTCCTGCTGAACGGGTTCCTGCGGCTACTGCCCCCGGAAGACGCTGCGGCCGGGGAACTCCGCGTCGCCGCCCAGCTGCTCCTCGATGCGCAGCAGCTGGTTGTACTTGGCCACGCGGTCCGAGCGCGACGGGGCGCCCGTCTTGATCTGCCCGCAGCCGGTGGCGACGGCGAGGTCGGCGATCGTCGTGTCCTCCGTCTCGCCCGAGCGGTGCGACATGACGGCCGTGTAGCCGGCGGCGCGCGCCATCTCGATCGCCGACAGCGTCTCCGACAGCGTGCCGATCTGGTTGACCTTGATCAGGATCGAGTTCGCGACGCCCATGTCGATGCCGCGCTCGAGGCGCTCCGTGTTCGTCACGAACAGGTCGTCGCCGACGAGCTGCACCGCGTCGCCGAGGCGGTCGGTGAGCGCCTTCCAGCCGTCCCAGTCCTCCTCGTCCATCCCGTCCTCGATCGAGACGATCGGGTAGCGGCCCGCCGCGTCGGCCCAGTAGTCGGCCAGCTCGGCCGCGTTGAGCTTGCGCTGCTCGTGGGTGAGGTCGTAGGCGCCGTTTACGAACAGCTCCGACGTCGCCGGGTCCAGGGCGATGGCGACGTCCTGGCCCGGGGTGTAGCCCGCCGCCTCGATGCCCGCCACGAGCGCCTCCAGCGCCGCCTCGTTGGACTTCAGGTTCGGGGCGAAGCCGCCCTCGTCGCCGACGCCGCCGCCCATCCCGTGCTCCGACAGCCACGCCTTGAGCGCGTGGAAGACCTCCGTGCCCATGCGCAGGCAGTTCGAGAACGAGTCGGCCCCGAGCGGGACGACCATGAACTCCTGGAAGTCGACGGAGTTGTCCGCGTGCGCGCCGCCGTTGAGCACGTTCATCATCGGCACGGGCAGGATGCGGGCCTGGTCGCCGCCGAGGTAGCGCCACAGCGGCTGCCCCTCCTCGACCGCGGCCGCACGCGCGGCCGCGAGCGACACGCCGAGGATCGCGTTGGCGCCGAGGCGCGACTTGTCCGGCGTCCCGTCGAGGTCGATCAGCGTCTTGTCCAGCGCCGCCTGCTCCAGCGCGTCGTGGCCCTTGACGGCCTCGGCGATCTCGTCGTTGACGTTGGCGACGGCCTGCAGGACGCCCTTGCCGCCGTAGGCGTCGCCACCGTCGCGCAGCTCCGTGGCCTCGAACTCGCCGGTCGAGGCGCCCGACGGGACCATCGCACGGCCGGAGGCGCCGGAGCGCAGCGCGACGTCCACCTCGACCGTGGGGTTGCCGCGCGAGTCGAGGACCTGCCGGGCGTGGACGCTGTCGATCTGGCTCACTGGGGCTCCTGGAGGCGGGCTCGGGCGTAGTAGCCGAGCTGGTCGTCGGGGTCGAGATCGTCCCATGCGCGCCCGTCCGATGCCGCGAGGTCCTCGGCGGTCGTGACGGCGTCGCGGAAGCGGTTGGACGCGGCGCGCAGCGCCAGCTCGGGATCGACCTTGAGCTTGCGTGCGACGTTGACCGCCGCGAACAGCACGTCGCCGACCTCGCGGAAGCGCTCGACGGGGGTCTGCGCCGCGCGCAGCTGCTCGAGCTCGCCGTCGACGGCGTCGAAGGGCACGTGGTCGATGTCGAGGCCCGAGGTGGCCGCGCGGCGCTGGACCTTGCGCGCGTACAGCGGGCCCGGGAGGTTCGTCGGGACCTCACCGAAGATGCCCGGCTCGCGACCGGCCTCGGTGGCCTTGATCGCGTCCCAGTTGCGCAGCACGTCCCCGGCGTCTGAGACCTCCGTGTCGGAGAAGACGTGCGGGTGGCGGCGGATCAGCTTCTGGCGGCAGTGCTCGGCCACCGCGGCGAAGGACCCGGCGCCGCGCTCCTCCAGCAGCAGGGCGAGGAAGTGGACCTGGAAGAGCACGTCCCCCAGCTCGTCGAGCAGCTTGCCGTCGTCACCCTCCTGCGCCGCGGCGGCCAGCTCGAAGGCCTCCTCCACGGTGTGGGGGACGATCGAGCGCTCGTCCTGCTCGCGGTCCCACGGGCACTCGACCCGCAGCCGCCGCGTCAGCTCGTCGAGGGCGCGGACGGCGTCCGCGCTCGCCTGGGGATCGGACACCCCACGCACCGTAGTCACCGCGAGGCGCGGGTCCGGCGGGCGACGACCACGGACGGGCCGCGGTCGTCGCGCCGGGGGTGCTACTGCGTCGGGGCGGGCTGCGGCTGCTGCTGCGTGCCCGCGGGGGCGGTCGGCGTCGGGGTGGCCTTCGGGCCGTTCTTGCAGTCCGGCACCTTGTACCCGGGGGCGCACTCGGTCTTGTCGCGCCACTTCTTCTGGAACTTCTTCGTGAAGGCCTGGATCTTCTTGTCCTGGCCCTGCGAGGTCAGCAGCTGCTTGATCGTGGGCTTGGCCGCGGCCAGCGACTGCTGCGACGCGGGCGTCGACTTCGTGACCTTGAAGACGTAGAAGCCGAACTGCGTCTTGACCGGGCCGCTGAGCTCGCCCTTCTTGGCCGCGAAGACGGCCTCGTCGAGCGCCTTCTCCTGCTGGCCCTTCGCGACGCCGGCGAGCTTGCCGCCCTGCGCCTTGGAGGCCTGGTCGATCGAGTACTTCTTCGCGACGGCGGCGAAGGACTGGCCGCCGGCGATCGCGCGCTTGGCCTCCTCAGCCTTGGCCTTCGTCTTCGTCAGGACGACGAGCAGGTCACGCCGCTCCGGCTGCGCGAAGCGGGCCTTGTTCTTGTCGTAGTAGGCCTGGATGTCCTTGTCGGTCACCGTGGCGCCCTTGACGACCTTGTCGCGGATCTTGGTCGACAGCAGCTGGACGGTGGCGATGTCGTCGAAGTCGTCGGCGGTGAGGCCGTAGTCCTTGATCGCCTTCTCCTTGTCCCCCTTGTTGGGGAACTGCTGCTTCTCGAAGTCGGCGATCCCCTTGGCGATCTCCTTCTTGGAGGGGTAGACGCCGAGGTCCTTCGCCTCGCCCGTGAGCCACTTGAGCTGGAACAGCTGCCCAAGGACGGTCTGGCGGATCTGGTCGTTCTCGGACTTGCACTGCTTCTTGAGGTCCGCGTCCTTCGTGGCCGGCTGGCCCTTGCCGGGCTTGGGGAGCTTCGCCTTCTTGGCGGCGACGCACTTCGTGAAGTCCGGCGGATCAGGGGCGACGGCGTCCTTCTGGCCGGAGGACTTCAGCACGGCATTGGCCCAGTGCTTGTACTCCGTCTTGGTGATCGCGTCGCCGTCGACAGTCGCCACGGCGTTGCCCGGTACCCCGCCGCACCCGGCGACGAGGACGGGAACCACAGCGAGCCCTGCCAGGCCCAGGAGTCGGTTTCTCAGCTGATGGAATCTCATGACGTCGGTCCGAGGCTAGGGAGTGACCCGCAGCGCAGGGAACTCCGAGGTGTGCCTAGGCGGCCTCGCGGGTCACGGCCAGCAGCGCGTCCGCCGCCTTGACCACCGCCGGGAAGCGATGCTGGGGATCGTCTGGGACCCGCAGCGAGAACTGCGACTTGCCGGACTCATACAGCGACCCCGGCAGTTGCGCGCGCAGCTTCTTGGCCCGGACGGAATCGAGTTCGATCGGCGTCACGGCAAGGCGGCCCTGCTTGAAGGTCACCGCGTTGGCACCCGACTGACCGAGCTTGATCCGGGCCTGCTGCAGCAGCAGGAGGTTCTCCAGCGGCTCCGGCGGGTCCCCGAAGCGGTCGGCGAGCTCCGCGCGCAGCGCGTGGAGGTCCGCGACCTCGCGGGCGGCGGCGATGCGGCGGTGCACGTCGACCTTCGCCTGCTCGTAGGGGATGTAGTCGGCGGGCACGTAGGCGTCGACGTTGACGTCGAGGCGGACGGGCTCGGGCGCCTCCTCGTCCCCGGCCTCGCCCTCGGAGTCCATCGTCGCGACGGCCTCGTCGAGCATCTGCATGTACAGCTCGAAGCCCAGGGCCGCGACGTGGCCGGACTGCTCGTCGCCGAGCAGCGAGCCCGCGCCGCGCAGCTCGAGGTCGCGCATCGCGACCTTGAAGCCCGAGCCGAGCTCCGTGTAGTCCGACAGGGCCGAGAGGCGGTTGGCGGCCTCGGCCGTCAGCGCCGCCGCGGAGGGGTAGAGCAGGTACGCGTAGGCGCGCTCGCGGGACCGGCCGACGCGCCCGCGGATCTGGTACAGCTGGGAGAGGCCGTAGACGTCGGCGCGGTCGACGATCAGCGTGTTGGCCTCGGGGATGTCGATGCCCGACTCGATGATCGTGGTGGCGACGAGCACGTCCGCCTCCCCGCGCAGGAAGCGCAGCATCCGGTCCTCGAGCTCCTCCGGCTCGAGCTGACCGTGGCCGACGATGAAGCGCATGCCGGGGCACAGCGCCTTCAGCCGCTCGGCGACCTCGTCGATGTCCTCGACCCGGTTGTGGAGGAAGAACGCCTGGCCGCCCCGGGCCTTCTCGCGCTCGAGGGCCTGCTTGACCATCGGCTCCTCGTACTCGCCGACGTAGGTCTTGATCGGCCGCCGGCCCTCGGGCGGGGTCTCGATCACGGAGATGTCGCGCAGGCCGGCCAGCGACATCTGCAGCGTGCGCGGGATCGGCGTCGCGGACATGGCGATCACGTCGACGCGCAGCTTCATCTGGCGCAGGAGCTCCTTCTGCTTGACCCCGAAGCGCTGCTCCTCGTCGACGACGAGCAGCCCGAGGTCCTTGGCGCGCACGTCGCGGGAGAGCAGCCGGTGCGTCCCGACGAGGCAGTCGACGGTCCCCTCGCGGAACTTCTTGATCGCCTCCTTCTGGGACGCGGCGTCGCGGAAGCGGGAGACGTGCTCGATCTCGAACGGGGTGTCGCGCAGGCGCTCGACGAACGTGCCGTAGTGCTGCTGGGCGAGGATGGTCGTCGGGACGAGGACGAGCACCTGCTTGCCCTCCCCCATCGCCTTGACCGCGGCGCGCAGCGCGACCTCGGTCTTGCCGTAGCCGACGTCGCCGCAGATGAGGCGGTCCATCGGGCGCTCGGACTCCATGTCGGCCTTGACGTGGTCGATCGCCTCGCGCTGGTCGGGCGTCTCCTTGTACGGCCAGGCCGCCTCGAGCGCGAGCAGCTCCTCCGGGTCCTCGCCGAAGGCGAAACCGCGGCGGCGCTTGCGCTCCGCGTAGAGGTTGAGCAGCTCCCCGGCGAGCTCCTGCGCGGCGCGGCGGGCGCGCGACTTGATCGTCTCCCAGCGCGTGCCGCCGAGCTTGGACAGCGGCGGATGCGCCCCTCCCGCGCCGACGTAGCGCGAGATCTTCGCGAGCTGGTCGACGGGGAGGAAGACCTTGTCGGTGCCCGCGTACTCGAGGTTGAGGTAGTCGCGGGTGACGCCGGCCACGGTCTTCGTGTCGAAGCCGGCGAAGCGCGCGAGGCCGTGGTCCTCGTGCACGACGATGTCGCCCGTGCGCAGGTCGGCGAAGGAGCGCAGCGCCCCCTTGCCGCGACCGGACCCCGGGCGGGACTGCTGCTGGCGGCGATGGTGGATCAGCCGCCCCTCGGGGATGACGGCGAGGTTGAAGCCCGGGGCGATGAACCCGTCGCGCAGCCGGCTCTCGACGAACTTCAGCGGCGCCGGCGAGTCCGCGCCCCAGTCGGCCTTCAGGCGCCCGAGGTTGTAGGCCGCGCGGTCACCCGTGCCGCGGTTGGCCCAGGTGACGACGGTGGTGTAGCCGGAGCGGGTGAGCTTCTCGAGCTCGGGCTCGGCCCCGGCGAGCGAGCGCGCCGCGATGTCGGCGGCCTGGGCGCGGAACTCCGTCTCCTGGCCGGAGTCCAGCGCGGAGAGCCGGATCCTCGCCCGCGTCGCGAGCGCCGCTAGAAGCGGGTCGGGGCTGACGTAGAGCTTGCCGGCCTCGTCGTCGTGGAAGGCGGCGCAGACGTCCTGCCAGTGATCGCGCAGGCTCGGCTCGAGGTCCTCCTCGGCAGCGACCAGCACCTGCGCAGAATCCGGCACCAGGTCGAGCAGCTCGCGGAAGGACTCCAGGGGCAGGAGGTCCGCGATGTCGTGGCGCTCGTCGTCCATCGAGGCGAGCTCGGCGGCCTCGCGATGCTCGGGGGCGAGCTCGGCGGCCGGGGCGATCTCGATCTCGTCCGCCTCGCCCAGCGAACGCTGGGTGAAGGTGGAGAAGAAGCGCAGCGACTCGACCTCGATGTCGAAGAGCTCGACGCGGACGGCGCGCTCCTCCGTGGCCGGGAACAGGTCGATGATCCCGCCGCGCATGGCGAACTGGCCGCGGTCGTCGACCTGCTCGACGCGCTCGTAGCCGGCGTTGACGAGGTCCGTGGCGAGCTCGTCGAGGTCGACGAGGTCGCCCTTGGCGATCCGCAGCGACTTCGGGCGCAGCGACGGGTCCGGCACCTTCTCGCTGAGGGCCACGGCGGACACGACGACGACGGGCGCGGCCTCCGCGAGGGCGTCCAGCGCGGCGATGCGCAGGCCCGTCAGGTGCGGCGGCGGGGTGAGGTGGGACTCGTAGGCGACGCCGCGGGAGGGGTAGAAGCGCACGGTGCGCGGCGCCAGCCAGGCGCGGACGTCGGCGGCGAGGTCGCGGGCGTGGCGGTCGTCGCCGGCGACGACGACCGTGGGGCGGTCCGGATCGGCGTCCGCGAGGGCGGCGACGAGGGCCGGCCGCAGCGACATCGAGACGAAGGCGCGGCCACCGTCGGCGCGGAGCCTGACGGCGTCCGGATGGCCGGAGATCTGTGGGAGGAGGGGTCGCAGCGACATGGGTCCGGGCACGGGCACTGGCCGGGCGAAACCGCCCGGCGGGGTGCTGGAATCCACTCTACGAGGCGATGCTGCGCTCGACCGCGTCAGCCGCGCGATCGACGAGATCGGACACCTCGGCGCTGCTCTGGCGCCAGGCGCCGAGCACGTGGGCCGAGACGATCTCGGGGTCCGTGGAGTCCGGGCGGCCGACGCCGACGCGGACGCGCTGGAACTCCTTCGAGCCCAGCTCGCGGTGCAGCGACTTGAGGCCGTTGTGGCCTGCGAGCCCGCCGCCGAGCCGGGCACGCACGTCGCCGAAGGGCAGGTCGATCTCGTCGTGGATCGCCAGCAGGTGGTCGAGCTCGACCTTGAACGCGCCGCGGGCAGGCCCCGCGGAGCGGCCGGACTCGTTCATGAACGTCTGCGGCAGCAGCACGGCGACGCGGGGGCCGCCGGGCATCGTCCGTCCCTCGTAGAGCTCACCCTGGAACTTCCTCTTGGGCTTGCCGAGCTCCCAGCGCTCGGCGAGCCGGCGCGCGACCTCGAAGCCCACGTTGTGCGGGGTGCGCTCGTAGGCGCCCCCCGGGTTTCCGAGCCCGACGATCAGCCAGTCGGCGGGTGCGACGCCGCCGAACACGTCCGGCGGTGGCTAGGCGTCGTCGGAGGAGGCCGACTCGGCCTCCTCGGCGGTGTCGCCTTCGGCCTTGGCCTCGGCGGTCTCGCCGTCCTCGCCCACGAGGGCGGTCTCCGTCTCGATCTCGTCCTCGACGGGCTCGAGGGTCGGCGGGGTGACGGTGGCGACCACGAACTCGGCGGGGTCGTCGACGAAGGTGACGTTCTCCGGCGGCGTGACGGTCTCGAGCAGCAGCGTCTCGTTGATCTGCAGCTTGGAGACGTCGACCTGGATGACGTCGGGGATGTCGCCGGGGAGCGCCTCGACGACGACCTCGCGGTTCTCCTGGTTCATGATGCCGCCCTCGTCGACGCCCGGGGCCTCCTCGATGCCGATCAGCTCGATGGAGACGGGCGCCTGGATCGCGACGTCCATGCGGACGCGGAGCAGGTCGGCGTGCATGATGTCGCCGCGCACGGGGTGGCGCTGGACGTCCTTGACGACGACGTTCTCGGTCTTGCCGCCGTCGAGGGCGACCTCGAGGACGGCGGAGGCGTCGCGCAGGGTGTTGCGGAAGATGCGGGCGTCGACCTCGAACGGGACGGGCTCGCCGGCACCGCCGTAGATGATGCCGGGGACGCGGCCTTCGCGACGAAGGCGGCGCATGGCGCGAGACCCGGAATCGGTCCGGGGAGCGAGGGCGAGGGTCGAGGAGTCCGTGGAGGGCATGACGGCGCGCCACTGTAGCGACCGTCTGTTGCGCGCCAGACGTCCACCGGACCGGTTGCGCGCACGCGCGACAGGGGTAGTCTCCCCCTTGTGGCGGCGGATACAGAGCTCGTCCTCCTCTTCGGTGGCCTCCATCTCGTGGCGCTGCTGCTGGGCTGCGGGCTGTTCTGGATGTTCCTGCGGTCCGAGACGGTGACCCCGTGGGAGCCCGGGGACGACGAGGACACCGACGGTGGCGGCGGCGGCAACGACCGCCTGCGCAAACCGCCGAAGCCGCCCAAGCCCGGCGGGGTTCCGCTGCCCGACGCCCAGCAGTCCTCCCAGCGCTTCCGCGGTCCCGGTCGCCTGGCCGACCGGCACCGGACCGTCCGGCGCCCGGTGCACGATCCGGCTCCGGGCCGGACGCCGCACCGCGTCGGCCGCTAGGCCGTCAGGCCGTCTCCTCCGCGTCGTCGGAGAGCTCGAGGAAGTGGCGCATGGAGGCTGCGCGCCGGTCGAGGTCCGCCCCGAGGCGTTGCGCGTGCTCGGCGGCGCGGGCGAGGAAGTCCTCCAGGCAGGCCGCCGGGTCGTCGATCAGCGGGTAGATGCGGGCGACCTCCTGCTGGACGCAGGCGATGCCCGCCGGCGGCCGGCCCTGCGCGAGGGCGCGGGCGCCGCAGACGGGGGTCACGACGATGCCGCGGTCGGGGGCGACCAGCGCGGTCGGCAGCAGCCGGTGCGCCGGCAGGTCGAGGTCGAGCTGCGGGCGGCCGTCGACCTGGACCGGGGCGCCGGCGATCTCCGTCAGCGGCTCGCGCCACACGTCGAGCACCGTGTCCGCGCCGACCAGCACGTCGCGCAGGACGGAGGCCTGCTCCGCGTACAGCCGCTCAGCCGCCTCGCGGTCCTCCGCGTCGCCGAGGTCGAGGTCGCACGGGACGCGCAGCAGCGTGTCGGCCGACAGCGTGCTTCCCGATCCGTGCCGGCCGGGCGCGACGTAGGTCTGGATGGAGGCCAGGTCGCGACGGCCGCAGAAGACGACGGTGACCGACTCCGAGACCGGCAGCCCGCCGACGCGCAGGGCGACCGCAGTCGTCTCTTCCGGGGCACCCAGCGCCCGGCGCAGGAGGTCGTCCGCGGAGTCGTCGTTCACCCTGGACGGACTATCGGCCATCCGGCGGCGGAACGCGAGGGCCCCGCGTCCCAGCCTGCCTGTCCGCCCGGCCGGGTACCCGTCGGGCATGAAGCTGATCTACAAGCCCTTCGGCATCGTCTTCGGGGTCCTGGCGGGCCTGCTCTCGCGCCGCCTGTTCGCCTTCGCCTGGTCGCGCGTCGACGACGAGCAGCCGCCGACGCCGACCACCGACGAGGTCCCCGTCGGCAAGGTGCTCGCCGCGGCCGCGCTGCAGGGCGTCGTGTTCTCGACCACCCGCGCGGCCGTCGACCGCTACGGCGCCGAGGGCTTTCGCTACCTCACCGGCATCTGGCCCGGCGAGCGCAAGCCGGAGCCCGTCGACTGAGCGGGCGCGGCTAGCGCGAGCGCAGGACGAAGCCGCGGTCGTCGAGGTCTGCCAGCGCGTCCTCGAAGGCCGGGAAGTCGCGCGCCGTCAGCAGGTCCACGGGCCGGTGGCCGCGCGGGCCCTTCGCGCGCATCCAGCGCTGCAGCGTGGCCGGGCCGACGCGCTCCGCCGGCGCGGCCAGCAGCGCCTCGAGGATCGGCAGCTCGGGCCGGTGGTCGAGCTCGCCCGACAGGAGCTCGAGCGCGGACGCATCGAGCGTCCGGATCAGCTCGTCGTCGTCGAGCCCGAGCAGCTCCTGGAGCGCCTGGGCGGGCGGGACCGCCATCAGAACAGCTGGTTCTCGCCCCCGAAGACCTCGGAGACGGAGTCGTCGGTGAAGATGCGGCGGATCGAGTCCGTCAGCAGATCGGCGCACGGGAGCACGCGGACGTTGGCGGGTGCGCCCGCGCGCAGCGGGATCGTGTCGGTCACCACGACCTCCTCGAACGGGGCGCTTGCGAGGGTGTCCCAGGCGTTGCCGGAGAAGACGCCGTGCGTGGCGGCGGCGAAGACCCGCTTGGCTCCCGCGTCCATGACCGTCTGGCCGGCGGCCTTCAGCGTCCCCGCCGTGTCGATCATGTCGTCGACGATCAGCGCGGTCTTGTCCTTGACGTCGCCGATCACGTAGGAGATCTCCGCGACCTGCTGGGCCGGGCGCTCCTTGTTGAGGATCGCCAGCTCGGCGCCGACCTTGGAGGCGAAGTTCTTGGCGAGCTTCACGCGGCCGGCGTCGGGTGAGACGACGACGAGGTCGTCGAGGCCCTTGTCGTCGAAGTACTGGGTGAGGAGGAACTGCGCCGTCATGTGGTCCATCGGGTTCTGGAAGAACCCCTGGATCTGGCCGGCGTGGAGGTCCATCGCGAGGACGCGGTCCGCCCCTGCGCTCTCGAGCATGCGGGCGACGAGGCGGGCGGAGATCGGCTCGCGCGGGGCGGACTTCTTGTCCTGGCGCGAGTAGCCGAACCACGGCGTGACGGCGATGACGCGGTGCGCCGACGCGCCGACCGCCGCGTCGATCATGAACATGAGCTCCATCAGCGCGTCGTTGGCGGTGATGCCCTGCTCCGGGTTGCCGCAGGTCGGCTGGATGAGGAAGACGTCGGCCCCGCGGACGGACTCCTCGTAGCGGCAGTAGACCTCGCCCGAGGAGAACGTCTTGGTGGTGATGTGCCCGAGCGAGACCCCGAGCTTGTCCGCGATGTTGTTGGCCAGCTGCGGGTTCGCGCGCCCGCTGAACAGCATCAGCCGCTTGTTGTAATCCAGCGGGATCGCGGTCGCGGTGGCCATCTGCGGGTCCAGGGCGCTCACGGCTTCCGAGTGTACGCCTGGACCCGGTCGGTCGCGCCGGCGCTCACGGCTTGCGGTCCGCGTACCCGTCGACGTTGCGCTGGCGCGCCCGCGCGATGCCCAATGCACCGGAAGGGACGTCCTCGGTGATGACCGATCCGGCCCCCGTGAAGGCGCCGTCGCCGACGGTCACCGGAGCCACGAGCGTCGTGTCCACCGACGTCTTGACCCCCGCTCCGATGGTGGTGCGATGCTTGTGGCGGCCGTCGTAGTTGGCGGTGATGGTCGCGGCGCCGAGGTTGGTGCCCGGGCCCACGTCCGCGTCGCCGATGTAGGACAGGTGCGGGACCTTGGACCCCTCGCCGATGACCGAGTTCTTGATCTCGACGAACGTCCCCGCCTTCGCGCCGGCCTCCAGCCGCGCGCCGGGGCGCAGGAAGGCGAACGGGCCGACGGTGGCACCGTCGGCCAGCGTGGCGCCCTCGGCGTAGGAGTGGCGGATGGTCACGCCGTTGCCGGCCTCGACGTCGATCAGCGTCGTGTGCGGGCCGATCGTCGCCACCGAGCCGACGCGGGTGCGGCCCTTGAGCACGCAGCCCGGCTCGATGACGGTGTCGGAGCCGAGCACGACGTCGACGTCGATCGACGTCTGCGCGGGGTCGACGATCGTCACGCCCGCCCGCAGGTGGGCCTCCAGGATGCGCGCCTGCGCGTGGCGGCGCACGACGGCGAGGTCCACGCGGTCGTTGACGCCGAGCGTCAGACCGGGGTCGATCGCGGTCGCCTCGATCGGCCCGCGCGCGGCGAGGATCGGCAGCACGTCGGGCAGGTAGTACTCGCCCTGGGCGTTGTCGTTGCCGACCGCATCCAGCGCGGCGGCCAGCGCCGGCCCGTCGAAGACGTAGATGCCCGTGTTGACCTCGTCGATCGCGAGCTGCAGCGGCGACGCGTCGCGCGCCTCGACGACGCCCTGGACGGCTCCGGCATGGTCGCGCACGACCCGGCCGTAGGACCCGGGGTCGGGCAGGATCATCGTCGCCATGGTGGCGAGCGCCCCCGCCGCGGCGTGGGCGGCGCCGAGCGCCGCGATCGCCTCGCCCGTGATCAACGGGACGTCGCCCGAGAGCACCAGCACGTGGGCGGAGTCGGCGAAGCGCTCGCGCGCGGCCTTGACGGCGTCGGCGGTCCCGAGCGGCTGCTCCTGCACGACGGACTCGACGCCCTCCGGCAGCCGGTCCTCGAGGCGGCGGGACGGGTTGTCGACGACCACCACCCGCTCGGCGCCGGCCGCGCGCGCGGCCGCGATCGGCCAGCCGACGAGGGGCCGGCCGCACAGCGGATGCAGCACCTTCGGGACCGCGGAGCGCATCCGCGTCCCCTCCCCCGCTGCCATGATCACGACGGTCAGTTCAGGCACGGCGGCTCAGACTACGCTTCGTGGGCCCTTTGGGGAGTGGTGTAATGGCAACACTCCGATTTTTGGTGTCGGCATTTCAGGTTCGAGTCCTGGCTCCCCAGCTGCCCCCTTCGCGCAGGCGCCCAGGTCGCGCTAGGTTCCGGCGCATGCGTCTCCGGGTTCCGCTGCTGGTCACCTCGCTCT
Source organism: uncultured Solirubrobacteraceae bacterium (assembly GCA_963726825.1). Classification (GTDB taxonomy): domain Bacteria; phylum Actinomycetota; class Thermoleophilia; order Solirubrobacterales; family Solirubrobacteraceae; genus DATLGB01. The sequence continues at coordinate 2,291,555 of CAVSDT010000002.1, forward strand.
GCCTGCTGGCGGGGCCGGCCGCAGCGGGTGCCGCAGGCGACCCGATCATGCCGCTGTCGGAGGTCAGAGCGGACATGGAGTGCACGGGCTACTCCGTCTTCCGCGGCCAGCGGATCGACCCCTTCGCGGTCACGATCCTGGACGTCGTCGCCCCGAGTGCGACCGGCGGCCTCGAGCCGCGCATCCTCTTCCGCGTCCACGGTGCCGAGATCGAGCGCACAGGCATCGCCCGCGGCTTCTCGGGCTCGCCGATCTACTGCCCGGGCGCCGACGGGGTCGTCCGCGTGGCGGGCGCCGCCTCCGAGGGCGTCGGCGACTACGGCGACCTGACCGCCCTGGCGACGCCGATCGAGCAGGTCATCGGCACGCCGGTCCTGCCGCCGCTGGGTGCCGACCCGAAGATCGCGTCGCGCTGGTCGGCCGCCGGGCGCGCCCGGTCCAGCCTCCTGCGCCGGCGCTACCGACTCACCGCGCCGCTCACCGTCGGCGGTGTGACGCGGCCCGTCCTGCGCGGCCTGCAGCAGGCAGGCGCCAGGCGCGGCGTCACGCTGCTGCAGTCCCCCGGCCCGACGGTCAACGCGCCCGCGACGTTCGGAGGCTTCAGGCCGGGCGGCGCGGTCGGCACGTCCTACACGTCGGGGGAGCTCTCGCTGGGTGGCATCGGCACCATCTCCTACGTCGACGGCGCCGACGTCTGGGCCTTCGGCCATCAGCTCGAGGGCGTCGGCCGCCGCGCGCTGTACCTGCAGGACGCGTCGATCTCGACCGTCATCGTCAACCCGACCACGCCGCTGACCGACGGCTCCTCCTACAAGCTCGGGGCGGCGACGCGCGACGTCGGGACGCTCTCGAGCGACGGCTTCAACGCGGTGGCGGGGACCACCGGCGCGCTGCCGCCGCAGATCCCGGTCCACGTCGAGGCGACCGACACCGACACGGGCAAGACGCTCGCGACGGACTTCCGCGCGGCCGACGAGACGGCGGTCGGCAATCCCTCCGGCGTCTCCGGCCTCGCGTTCGGCGCCCCCACCGCGATCGTCCAGGCCCCGAGCCAGGTGCTCGGCTCGGCCCCGATCCGCAACGCGGGCGAGCTCTGCTTCCAGGTCCGGCTCCGTGAGCGCAGGGCGCCGCTGCGCTTCTGCAACCGCTACGTCGCCGACGGCCTCTCGGGGGTCGCCGACGGCAGCCTCGTCACGACCTCCGGCGCGTCGATGGCGGCCGACGCCTCGACCGCCCTCGCCCTCCTCGACGCGTTCTCGGGCAGGAAGCTGCACGTGACCGGCGTCCAGGCCCAGATCGAGGTCACCCGCGGGCAGCGGATGAGCTACCTGCGCGAGGTGCGGCTGCCCCGCCAGGTCCGCCCCGGCCGGCGCGTGCGCGGGACCTTCGTCGTCAAGGTCGTGCGCGGTGGCACCCGCAGGATCGCGTTCACCTGGACCGTGCCGCCGACGCTGCGGCCGGGCCGCCGGACGCTCACCTTCGAGGGCTCAGAGCCCGACGGCGGCGTCAGCGGGCTCTTCGACGACCTGGTCCTCGACCTCTCCGGCGACGAGGAGGCCGACGCGCCGAGCGGGCCCGCCGGCCCCGCGACGGTCAAGGGCCTCGCCCGGGCGTTCAAGGCCCTGCAGACCTACGACGGCGTCCGGCTGTCACGGCCGCGCTCGCGCGTCTACACGGACCCCGACTACCGCATCGGCGGCACGGCACGCACCCGCGTCCGCGTCCGCCGCTGACCACCCCCGAAGCGAGAGGGCATGTGATGAAGGAGTTCTCCTGCGGCGCCGTCGTCCCCGGCTGCGTCGCCACGTTCGAGGCCGACAGCGAGGACGAGATCCTGCGTCAGGTCGCCGAGCACGCCGAGCGCGACCACGGCATGGCGTCGGTCCCGCCCGAGGTCGTCGACCGGGTCCGGGCCAACATCACCGAGCGCTGAGCGCCGGGTCAGTCCGCGGCGAGCGCGTCGAGCAGCGCCTCGACGCGCACGAGGCCGAGGTAGACCCCGCGGCGGTCGCAGGCCACGAGCGGGTGGTAGCGCTCGAGCATGGGACGGGCCGCCGCCCGGCGCGCGACGGCCTTCAGCGGGCTCGACGGGTTGACGCGCATGACGGGGCGCTCGAAGGGCTCGCCGCGCAGCATGGCGGCGCGCTCGGCGAGCGCGAGCGGCCGGTTGCGCTCGTCGACCAGCACGACGACCTCGTTGCGCGGGTCGTCGAGGAAGGCGTCGGCGATGTCCTCCAGCCCACCGCCCCACTCCAGGGCGGGCCGGCCCTCGATCAGCGGGGCGACCGTCTGCGCGGCCTCCGCCGGGGGCGAGGCCTGCCGGATCGCGTGGGTGACGAGCTCGCGCAGCGGCTCCATCGTCTCCCCCGCCAGGCCCACCATCGGGCCCTGGACGAGCGGGACGCCCATGCGACGCAGCGCGCCGAGCTCCGGCCGGCTGGGAACGCCCCCGGCGATCAGCCAGGCGTCGATGCGCGAGGCGAGCGCGCCGAGCGTCTCGACGACCGCGGCCTTGGCCTGGTCGCGGTCGACCTCGGCGACGAAGTCCGCGCCGATGCGGACGAAGTCCGGGCGGATCGCCAGCAGCTGGCGCAGGCTCGCGTAGCCGGAGCCGGTGTCGTCGACCGCGACGAGCGCCCCCGCCTCGCGGGCGGTCTCCAGCGCGCGCCGCAGCTCGGTCCCGTCGTGGCCGTCGTGGTCGCTGACCGTGACGACGACGCGCTCGAGGCTGCCCGCCCCGGCGAGCACCGCGTGCAGCTCCTGCGAGCGCAGGGCGCCGGCGGAGAGGCTGATGAGCATGAACGTGTTCGGAAGCAGTGCGTCACGCCGGGCGAGCGCGACGCGGAGCAGGGCCGTCTCGATGGTGCCGGCGGACGTCACGTGTGCGCGGCTCGACCAGCCCGGCGGGTCGAGCGCCTCCTCGCCGCCGAGGGTCAGCAGCACCTCGTAGCCGGCCACGATCCCGCGCTTGAGGTCGGCGATCGGCACGAAGCGCGGCTGCACGAGCTCGGGCTGCGTCCGGACCCGCTGCAGCACGCCTTCGCGGTCGTGCAGGGCGACGACGCGGAGGGCGGATGCGGGATCGGGAGGCTGGGACATGACGGCGTGGGGCTGCGCTGGGGTCCTGCCTACCCGTCTCACCCCTCGACCACAGAACGTGGCGTGTGCGGCCAGACTGACGGTGGGTCAGTCGTGGAAGCGGTGGTTCATGCCCGCGGCGGCCAGTGCGGTCGGATCGATGCGCGGGATCGCGGCCGCGAGCACGGACGCGAACGTGTCCGTGGAGGCGGCGATCAGCTCGAGGAGGCGCGCGACCGGTGTGGCCTGCGCCTGCACGCCGTTGGCGTAGTCGGTCGCGTAGCCGACGAGGCCGAAGGGCAGGTCGGCCTCCCCGCACAGGACCGTCTCGGGCCCGGCGGTCTGCGACACGGTGGTGACGCCGCACGCGGCCAGGCCGCGGATCTCGGCCTTCGTGTTGAAGCGGGGGCCGTCGACGTGGCCGTAGCAGCCACCGTCGCGGACCTCGACGCCGGACTCCCGCGCCCCGGCGACCAGGGCCGCGCGCAGCCCCGGCGAGTAGGGGTCCTCGAAGATCCAGTGGCCGCGCTCGGCGCCGCCCGGCTCGTCGTGGAAGGTGCACAGCTCGCCGTTGGGCAGCCGGTTGGCCACGAAGTGCAGGTCGTCGAAGACCACGAGCGACCCCAGCGGCACGGCCGGATCGACGGCGCCGCAGACGGTGACGGCGATGACGGCGTCGCAGCCGGCCTGCTTGAGCGCCGCGATGTTGGCCCGGTGCTCGACGTGGTTGGAGACGCGCACGTGCCCCTCGAGGTGGCGCGAGACGTGGACGACCTCGCTGCCGGCGAACGTCCCGTGCGTCAGGCGGGCGCTCCCCCACCGGGTCTCGACGTCCTCCGGCTCGGTGGTCTCGAGTCCCGGGAGCGAGTAGGTCCCGGATCCGGTGATGATGCCGACGCGCATGGCGCCGAGCCTACGGGCCTAGGGCCGGTCCTTGCCGCCCCGCGGCACGCGCCCGCCCCCGGCGCCGCGCTCGCGCGCCGGGCCGCCGGACGGGCTGACGCCGAGGACGCGCATCGCCTTCAGGCCCAGGCCGAGGCGCTCGCGGCCGTCGGTGGAGGCGACGTCATGGCCGGTCAGCTCGTGCACGCGCACGAGCCGGTAGCGGACGGTGTGGCGGTGGGTGAACAGGCGCCCCGACGTGTTGGCGACGTTGCCGTCGCAGTCCAGGAACGTCTCGAGCGTCGTGACGAGGTCCGTCTCGTACTGGTCGTCGTAGGCGACGAGCGGCGCGATCGTCTCCTCGTAGAAGCGCTTGAGCTCGCCGGGGTCCTCGCTCATCGCGGGCAGCAGCAGGCGGTAGGCGCCCGTCGCGTCGAAGGCGAGCACCTGCGGGCCGTCGTCGCCGCCGTCCTCGCCGCCGGGGACCGCCTCGGCGACGTTGGCGGCCAGCAGGGCCTCCTGGCCGGCGCGGTAGAGGTCGGCCGGGTCGGCGGCGACGCGCGAGTGGCCGACCGCGAACGTGAAGCCGTTGAGCGCCGCGTGCAGCTCGCGGGCGACGACGGCGGCGGTGCGCTCCGGGGCGTCGGGCGCGTCGGCGGCGATCAGCATGACCACCAGGCCGGTGCCCGCGCCGGCGGCCGGGTGGTCGAGCACGGTGATCAGCGCGCCCGGGGCGGTCGCGCGGGTCGAGCGCTCGGCGACGGCGAGCACGCGGCCGCGCCAGTCGAGCTCGGAGACGGCGAAGTGATGGGCGCGGACGACGATCATCGCGCCGCCGGCGCCGACGTCGAGACCGAGCTCGGACGCGCGCGCCACGATGTCGCCCCGATCGGTGACGGCGCGGTCCAGCAGCGCGCGCAGGAACGCGCCCTGGGCCTCCTCGGACTGGCGCTCGGGGGCGCGGAGGCGCTCGACGTCGGACGCGATCAGCGTCAGCACCATCTGCAGCGCCGGACTGGGGGCCGCGCTGGCACGCTGCCGCAGCCGCAGCCGGCCGACGACCTGGCCGCCGACGCGCAGGTCGTGGGTCTCGACGCCGGCCGTGTTGGCCATCAGGGAACGCTCGTCGGCACTCGAGCGGGCCGCGACGGCGAGCACGGAGTTCGTGTGGTCGAGCAGGACGATCGACGCCTCGAGGGCGCGCGCGGCGACGCGCACGACCTCGGGCAGCCCGGCACCGGCCGCGACCGCGTCCGACACCGCCTGCACCGCGGACCAGTCCTGCGCCGTCGCGGACCCGTCCGCGACGACGGGCTCCTCGGGGGACGCGCCGGTCACCCGAGCCGGTCGTAGTTCCAGAGCACGAGCGCCCCGACGAGGCCGCCGGCACCGAGCAGCGCGGCGAGCACGTACAGGCTCATGACCAGGGCCAGGGTGCGTTGCCACCAGCCGCTGTAGCTCTTGAAGGCCGGCACGGCGACCAGCCACAGCCAGACGCCGAGCACGAGGAGTGCGACACCCCCGCCGATGACATAGGTCGTTTCCTGGTTGGTCACTTGCGCAGCACCGTGCCGTAGATCACGGCGCCGAGGGCGACACCGCCCACCACGTCCGTGAGGAAGTGGACCCCAAGATAGAGGCGGGAGGCCATGACCGCGACGACCACGATCACCGAGAGCACCAGCAACGGCCGTCTCCCGCTGACCACGGCGGCCGCGATCCAGGCCGTCGAGTAGGCCGCGTGGCCGGACGGGTACGACAGCCCGCCGACGGGTGCGAGCAGCATCTCGGGGCGCGGGCGGTCCCACAGCTGCTTGGTCACCCGGACGAGCACCAGCAGCAGGAAGAGCCCGGCGATCAGCGCGATCGCGTCCTGCGCGCGGCGGTGGTGGACCGCGAAGAGCACGCCGATGATCGTCGCCACGCAGGCGGCGGGGAAGTAGCCGATGTCGGTGAGGACGCGGACGACGTCGAGGCCGGCGGGGCTGCGCAGCGGGGCGATCACGTCGAAGGCCGTGCGGTCGATCCCGAGGATCCCGTGCGCGCGGATCAGCAGGCCGAGGCCGACGTGGACGAGCAGGCCGAGCGCGACCGCGAGTGGCCCCCAGCGCCTCACCCGAGCACCTCGACGCGCGTGAGGGCGGCCGGCGCCGGGCGGGAGACGACCGTGGCGGGATGGACGGCCCGGAGGCGCGCTGCGGCGGCCTCGGCCTCCGCGACGTCCTCGAAGCGCCCGAAGACGGTCGGCCCCGAGCCGGACACGATCGGCGTCTGAGCCCCGGCGGCGGCGAGGTCCTCCAGCGCCCGGCGGATGCCGGGGTCGAGACTGAGGGCCGCGGGCTCGAGGTCGTTGACGGCGGGCGGCGCCCCGCCCATGGCGAGCCGGTCGCGCAGGCCGGCCTCGGCGGCGGCGAGCAGGGCGCTCGAGCGCAGGCCGGTGTCGGCGACGCCGGCGAGCCGGTCCGCCTCGCGATAGACGGCCGGGGTCGAGAGGGCGCTCGGGGCGGGGACGACGACGAGCGCGGCCGGCGGGCCGGGCGGAAGCGGCTCGACGTGCTCGCCGATGCCGGTCACGAGCGCGCGGCCGCCGGCGAGGGCGAAGGGGACGTCGGCGCCGAGCGCCGGTGCGAGCTGCGCCAGGAGCGGGTCGCCGGGGTGGCCCGCGGCGTGGGCGATCAGCCGCAGCGCCGCGGCGGCGTCGCCGGACCCGCCCCCCATCCCGGCGGCGACCGGGACGCGCTTGACGACCGTCACGCGCACCGGTGGCCCGTCCCAGCCGCTTGCCTCGCGGTACGCCGCGAGGGCCGTCCCGGCGAGGTTGGGGCCCTCCACCCCCGCGCAGACGACCTCGTCGGCGGTCGCGCCCGCCGGGGCGGGCTCGAGGGTGAGCTCGTCGGCGAGGTCGACGGCCTGGAAGACCGACGCGAGCGGGTGGTAGCCGTCGGCGCGCGGCATCCCCACGAGCAGGCACAGGTTGACCTTGCCGGGCGCGAACGTCCGCAGGCGCGTCCCGCTCACGCCATCGCCTCTGCCAGCTCGCGCCACTGCGCCGGCGCGAGGCGCTCGGCGCGCACGTCCTCGGGGAGCCCGAGCGCCCGCAGCGCGCTGCGGGCGCTCTCGCGGATGCCGGCCTGCCCCGTGGCCATCTCCAGCGACCGGGGCAGCGCCTTGCGGCGATGGGCGAAGCCGGCGGTCACGAGCGTCTGCACGGCGACGGGGGCGGGCGGCGCGATGCGGTCGAGGCCGACGAGGACCGAATCGACGTTCGGCACCGGATGGAACACCGTGCGCGACACGTTGCGCAGCACGCGGACGCGGCAGGAGAGCTGCGCCAGCACGGAGGGCGCACCGTAGGCGGGGGTGCCGGGCGCGGCGGCCATGCGCTGGCCGACCTCCTTCTGGACCATGGCGACCCAGCGGGTGACGGTGGGCAGGATGGCGACGGTCTGCAGGATCACGGTGGCGGCGACGCCGTAGGGCAGGTTCGCGACGACCTTCGTCGGCGCGGGGTCGAGCCCTGCGTGGTCGAGGCGCACCGCGTCCTCGAAGTGGAGCGTGACCGTGTCCCCGAACGGGGCCACGGCGTCGCGCAGCGGGGCCTCCAGGCGTCGGTCGAGCTCGACGACGTGCACGTGTCGCGCCGTCGCCGCGAGGTGCTCGGAGAGCACGCCGAGCCCGCCGCCGACCTCGAGCACCACGTCGTCGGCGCCGAGGTCGGCCTCGCGCGCGATGACGTCGAGGATGTTGGAGTCGATGAGGAAGTTCTGGCCGAGGTCGCGCTGCGGGCGGACGGCGAACTGGCGCAGGCGGCGCAGGCTCGGCTGCGAGGGCAGCGTGCCGGGGTCGTCGGGGGGCGTCGGCGCGTCGCTCACCAGCCGAAGAGCCCGGCGGCGTTCGCGGTCACCGCGGCCTCGAGCTCCTCGTAGGGGATCCCGCGGAGCTCGGCGATGAAGCGCGCGGTGTGCACGACGTAGGCGGGCTGGTTGCGCTCCTTGCGCACGACCTGGGGCGTCAGGTACGGCGCGTCGGTCTCCACGAGCATCCGGTCGAGCGGTGCGCGCAGGGCCGTGGCGGCGAGCGGCTCGTTCTTCTTGTAGGTGACGTTGCCGGCGTAGGAGACGAACCAGCCGTGCTCGAGGCACTCGTCGAGGCGGCGGGCCATCGAGAAGCAGTGGAGGATCACGGTGACGCCCTGGGCATCGCGGGCGAGGGTCTCGATCGTCGCGTCGTCGGCGTCGCGCGTGTGGACGACGAGGGGCTTGCCCGTGTCGCGCGCGATCTCGATCTGGGCGGCGAAGGCGCGCTCCTGGTCCTCGCGGGACGCGCCGTCGCGGAAGAAGTCGAGCCCCGTCTCCCCGACGGCGCGGCAGCGCGGGTCGCGGGCGAGCTCGGCCAGCGACTCGGCGTCGGCGTCGGTGAAGCGGCCGGCCTCGTTGGGGTGGTGGCCGACGGCGGCGAAGACCGTGCCCTCGAAGCGGCTCGCCTGCTCGAGCGCCGACCGGCTGCCGGCGGCGTCGGTGCCGATCGTCAGCAGCCGCCGCACCCCGGCCGCCAGGGCGCGGTCGACGATCTCGTCGTCCTCGCCGGGCGTCGAATCGAGATGGGTGTGGGCGTCGATCACTGCGGCTTGGGGAACAGCGGCGCGAGCTCGCCGATCGTGGTGCCGGCGGCCCCGTCCCCGAACCCGGCCGCGGCGACCGAGAAGCGGTCCGCGCCCCCGACGCCCAGCGCGTCGAGCAGCTTCTCGGTGCTCTCGGGCATGTAGGGATGCAGCAGCACCGTGACGGTGCGCAGTCCCTCCGCGAGCGAGCGCAGGACGATCGCGAGCTGGTCGGCCTGCGCGGGGTCCTTCGCCTGCTTCCACGGCGCCTGTTCCTCGACGAAGCGGTTCAGCCGCCGCACGCGCTGCCAGATGCGCTCCAGCGCCTGGGTGACCTCGTGGCGGCCAAGGAGCTCGCAGACCTCGCCGACGACGCCGTCGAAGTCGGTGCGCAGGTCGGCGTCGCAGGCCACGTCCGGGACCTGCGCGTCGGCGTAGCGGCGCAGCATGTTCAGGGTGCGGCTCGCGAGGTTGCCGTAGTCGTTGGCCAGCTCGGCCGTGTAGCGGTCCTCGAAGCCCTTGGCGGACACGTCGCCGTCGCCGCCGAAGGAGACCTCGCGGAAGCAGTAGAAGCGCAGGGCGTCGGCGCCGAAGCGCTCGATGATCTCGAAGGGGTCCAGGACGTTGCCCAGGCTCTTGGACATCTTCTTCTCGTTCATCGTCAGGTAGCCGTGGATGACCTCGGCCTGCGGCAGGGGCAGCTCGGCGGCCATCAGCAGCGCCGGCCAGATGACGGCGTGGAACTTGAGGATGTCCTTGGCCAGGACATGCAGCGACGCCGGCCAGAACCGCTCGGTCAGGTCCTGGTCCGGGTCGGCGAAGCCGAGCGCGGTGTAGTAGTTGAGCAGCGCGTCGAACCAGACGTAGAAGACCTGGCTGTCGTCCCACGGGACCTCGATGCCCCAGTCGAACTTGCCGCGGGTCAGCGACACGTCCTGCAGGCCGCCCTTGATGAACGACAGCGCCTCGTTGGCACGGACCTTCGGCGTGACCCACTCGGGCTTGTCGGCGTAGAGCTGCTCGAGCCGCTCCTGGAAGGCGGAGAGGCGGAAGAACCAGTTCTCCTCCTCCTCGCGCAGGAGCGGGATCTCGTGGATCAGGCAGCTGTTGCCCGGCCCGATCTCGTTCTCGCCCTTGAAGTCCGCGCAGCGGGGGCAGTACCAGCCCTCGTAGGTGCCCTTGTAGACGTGCCCGTTGTCGTGCACGCGCTGCATGACCTGCTGGACGCGCTCCACGTGGCGCGGGTCCGAGGTGCGGATGAAGAAGTCGTTGGAGACGTTGAGCTGCGGGATGATCGCCGCGAAGCGCTCCGCGTTGCGGTCGGCCAGCTCCTGCGGCGTGACCCCCTGCGCCTCGGCCGCCAGCGCCACCGGCTCCCCGTGCTCGTCGGTCCCCGTGAGGAAGAACACGTCCTCCCCGAGCTGGCGGTGATGGCGGGCCAGGATGTCGCACGCGATCATCGAGTACGCGTGTCCGAGATGGGGCGCCGCGTTGACGTAGAAGATCGGCGTCGTGACGTAGAAGCCCATGCTCGTTGGACAGTAGCCGCGGGCCGCCCGGCCACCGTCCGGGCCGCTCCGACCCCCAACCCGGCCGCGAGCAGCCCGAGGCCGGCCCACGCGGGCCACGGGATGGGCGGGGCCGTGGTGGACGCGGGTGCCGGCGGCGACGACTCCCGTGCGAGGCGCACCGACCGGGGCCGCGCGGAAGGGGCCCGCCGCCGGCCGGGCGCCGGGATCGGCCGCACCCCGCGGGCGGCCGCGCGCGCCGGGACCGGCCGCGCGCCCGGCGCCGGGATCGGCCGCACGTCCGGCGCCGGGGCCGGGAACGGGCGCGCGCCCGGGCGTGGGATGCGTCGGATCGCCGGGGTCCCGGGGCCGTGCGGCGGGGCGGTCCGCAGCCTCGCGGCCGGGTCCACGTAGCCGAACGCGTCGCTGCCGCGGCGCAGGCCGAGGTGCAGGCCGGCGTGGTCGCCGCCCGCCTGCACCCGGCCGACGCCCTGCCCGGCGTGGACGTGCCTCCCCTCGCTGACCGACGGGTGCAGGGGGAGCAGGGTCACGCTCCAGCCGTCGCAGCGGAGGGTCACGGCCCGGCCCGCGGGGGTCGCCCCGGCGTGGGACACCCGGCCCGAGCAGGGGGCTCGGACCGGCGTCCCGCCCGCCGCCGCCAGGTCCACGCCCCGGTGCAGGCCACGCGCGAACGGCGAGCCGCGGTACTCGAAGCGGCGCACGATCGGCGCCTGGACGGGCCGGGTCAGGAGGGGTGGCGGTGGGAGATCGGCAGGCACCGGACGCGGCAAGCTACGCCGAGCCCAGGGCCACCGGAAGGGACGGCACAGAGATGTTGCACGTCACTCGTCCGCGCACGTCGGCGGCCGGGTGTGCGGACGTCGGAGCGGGGACCTGCGAGCCAGCTCACAAGCCCCGGCCGGGGGCACGGGTGCTCGCTGACCCCGCCATGACGTGGTGGGTGGGCGCCGGCGGGTGGGGGCGCGGTGTGGCGGGTGGGGGCGCGGTGGTGGTGGGGCGCCGGCGGGACCCCGGGGCTAGAGCCGCACGCCCGCGGCGCGCAGGGCCGACCGGAGGGCCGAGGCGGAGCGCAGCGCGGAGCGGCCCGCCACCGCGACCGTGCGGGTCGACCGGGCCCCCGCACGGGGGAGCACGTAGACCACCCGGCGCCCGCCCGTCGCGCGGCGGGAGACCCGGATCCGGGCCCCGGCACGCCCCCGCAGGCCCGCGACGCGGCGCAGCGCGCGGGCGCGCGGCACGCGCACGGCCCGCGACGACGAGGCGCCCCGGCGCACGACGAGCTCGACCCGGTCAGACCCGCCACGGGCCAGCCGGCGGCTCCGAGCGCTCCGGTCACCCCTGACCGCGCCGACCCCGAAGACCGCCCGTGTCCCCCCGCACCAGCGCAGGGAGCGACCCGGTCGCGACCCCGGCTGGCCCGCGCGCCGGAGCACCGACTCGGCCCCGGCGCCGAGCCGGACCGCACCGATGCCGCGGGCGCGCGACAGCACCCGCGCCGACCCCGGCTGACACCGTGGCCCCGGGGCGCCCACCGCGCGCTCCCACATCTCGAGGTAGGCCTCGGAGCCGTTGAGCATGTCGCGCCGGATCTGGTCCCCGCCGATCAGGCGCACGTCCTCCCAGAAGTCCGGCATCAGCCCGTAGTTGGCCACGCCGTCCTCGTTGACGTCCCACCGCTGCGACCCCGCCGTCAGCCGCGCCATCGACACCCCGGCGTCGTAGGCCTTGAACGGGTAGGTGACGCCGGGCGCCGGCGAGTCGCCGGGCTTGCGCGGCGGGGCCTGGTCGCCGAGGCCGTTCATGTCGGCTCCGTAGCCCATCCCGAACGTGTACTTCGACGATCGCAGCGTCCGCAGCCGCTGCCACTGCTTCACGTAGCCGGCCGCCTGCTTGGGGAACGGCGACACGACCCCTCCGAGGGCGAGGATGCGGGGATCGTCGGAGGGGTGCTCCCAGGTGTGGGAGGAGACGACGCCGGAGTACCCGATGCCCTCGAGCACGTCGAGCGCGGCCGCACCGGTCTTCTTGTCCATGTGGTCGATCTCGACGATCATCCCCCGAGCGGCCATCGCCTTCAGCAGCCCGACGCCGAGCTCGGTCAGTCCCCGCGTGTTGCAGTGCGGCGCGGGGCCGTATGCCGGGATCGCCGGGAGGCCGTTGCCCGGCAGCGCCTCACCGAGCGCCGGCCCGATCAGCGCGCCGATCCCGCCGGGCAGCGAGGTCAGCTGCGTGTTGTCGGGTTCGACGCCGTCCTCGCAGGTCCGCACGTCCCAGAAGGAGCCCGTCTTGAGGAAGTTGCCGAGGTTGACCAGCGGTCCGAGCGCGGCACCGTCCATCTTCGTCCCGCCGAAGCCGTTGTTGAACTTGTGCACGGGGAAGAAGGAGCGGATGCCGAGGCGCTGCACCTCGTCGAGGCGCTGCTCGACCTCCGGCAGGGTGCACTCCGAGACCCCGTTGACGATGCCGCAGCCGAGCACCCGCGAGAGCTCGATGCCCATGACGACGGCGATCTTGCCCCGGTTGATGACCTCCCGGGCCTCCCACGGCGAGGTCACGATCCGGAACCAGCCCTTGCCCGGGCCGCCGGACTGGGCGTCGACGTAGTCCTGCAGCGCGTAGAGCTCGGCGCGCTGGCGGCGCACGGCGCTCATGTCGTTGCAGTCGGTCTTCTTGCGCGGCATCAGCTCGCACAGCGTCTCGTTCTCGACGAAGTCGTTGACGATCAGCCGCAGCCCGCCTCGCCACGAGCGCTCGATCCACTTGAAGTACGTCTGCTCGTAGGAGAGCTTCTCGTGGGTCGGCCAGTCCTTGAACGTCGGCCAGCCGACGGTGTCGTGCGGTGCCACGGGCTGGCCGAAGTCGACGAAGTTCTGCACGGGGGCCGCGGCGCCGCCGGGCCCCTGGATCGACGCGCAGTCGGGCAGGGCGACGGTGACCCCCATCGGCGACCACGGCTTGCCGCAGTGGAAGTCGCCCCCGAGGAAGTCGAACGCCATCAGGTGCGCGTGGGAGTCCATCAGCCCGCTGGTCGTGGCGACGGGGGAGCTGCCGCGCATCGGCGTGCCGGTCGCGTCCGTCTCGGCCTCGGGGAACGTCGCGCAGCCGCTCGAGGGGACGAAGGACACGCGCGTCCCGTCCGGCGACGGGAGGAGCTCGCCACCGGCGACGCCGACGTCGGCGGCCGGCTCCGGGGTCCCGTCGATGCCGAGCGTGCGGCCACCGTCGGTGCGCAGGCGGAACGTCCCGCCGCGGCCGCTGTCCACGCGGTAGATCGAGGACACCGTCGCGGTGGGCTCGGCCGCGATCCGCCCGCCGGTCGTCGTCTCGTAGCGGGCGTCGGCGGTGAAGAGGACGTAGGCGCCGAGGCCCGCGGCGTGCAGGCGCAGCGGCCCGGTCCTCGAGCCGTCCGCCCCCTGGACGGCGAAGCAGCCGTTCACCAGCGAGTACCGCGTCTGAGCCGCGGCAGCCGTCGACGGCAGCAGCGCGAGCAGCGCTGCGCACAACACGAGTCCCCTGCGCATGGGGGATTCCTACCGCTCCGCGGCGGCCTCGTACAGGGCGTTGGCCGAAAGTCCCGTGAGCCCGGCGACGACGCGGGCCGCCGGGCGGGCCTTCGCACCGGCCTCCACGAGCCGCTCGACGGCGTCGACGGCCTCGTCGAGCGGACCGGCGACCACCGGTGCGCCGCCGATCACGAGCACGACCTCGCCACGGGGCTCGGCCGCGTCGTAGCGCGCCGCCAGCTCCCCGGCGCCGCCGCGCACGACCTCCTCGTGGAGCTTCGTCAGCTCGCGGCAGACGGCGACGGGCCGGTCCGGGTCGAGCTCGGCGAGGACGGCGAGGGAGGCCGCGACCCGGCGCGGCGACTCGAACGCGACGAGCGTCTCCCCCGTCGCGAAGACCGTGCGCAGCGCCCCCTGCTTGCGGGGAAGGAAGCCGACGAAGCGCCACACGTCGGCGGGGAGCGCGCTGGCGACGAGCGCGGTCAGCGCGGCGGACGGGCCGGGGAGGACCTCGATCCGGACGCCGGCCGCGGCGCACGCCTGCAGGAGGACGTGCCCCGGATCCGAGACGAGCGGCATCCCGGCGTCCGAGCACAGCGCGACGACCTCCCCGGCCTGCATGCGCGCCACGAGCTCGGCTGCACGGGCGGCCTCGTTGTGCTCGTGGTAGGAGAGCAGTGGCGCGTCGATCTCGTGCCGCCGCAGCAGGCCCCGCGTGTGCCGGGTGTCCTCGCAGGCGATCACGTCCGCCGAGCGGAACGCCGTCAGCACCCGGAGCGTGACGTCCTCCAGGTTGCCGATCGGGGTGGGACAGACGACCAGGCGGCCGCTCACCCCGCGAGCTCCTCCCGGACCAGGAACGCCGCGCCGACCATCCCGGCCGAGTCGGCGAAGGCCGTCTCGACGATGCGGACCGAGCGCGAGGGCTCCATCGCGCGCCGGGCGACCTCCTCCCGGGCGGGCGCGAGCAGCATCTCCCCCGCCGCGAGGACGCCCCCGCCGACCACGACGACCTCGGGGTTGAGGCCCATCGCGATCGCGGTGATGCCCGCGCCGAGCCGCGTGCCGAGCATGTGCAGGAGGCCGCGGGCGTCGGGATCGCCGTCACGCGCCAGCGCCGTGACGTGCTCGCCGGTCAGGGCGATGCCGGCGGCGAGGTCGCGCCCGAGCCGCGAGTGCGGGACCACGGCGGCGCGCTGACGCGCGTCGCGGGCCAGCGCGGAGCCCGAGCACAGGGACTCGAGACAGCCGCGGCCGGGGCAGCCGCCGAAGCAGGGTGGGCCGTCGAGGTCGACGGGCATGTGGCCGAGCTCGGCCCCGGCGCCGGTGGCACCGCGGTAGAGCCGGCCGTCGAGCACGAGCCCACCGCCGATCCCCGTCCCCAGGGTGAGCAGCGCAGCGTGGTCGCAGCCCTGGGCGGCGCCGACGCGCCACTCGGCGAGCATCGCGCAGTTGCCGTCGTTGTCGATCACCACGGGCGCCCCGACGCGCTCGGACAGCACCTGCGCGAACGGCACGTCGTCGAGCGGGAGATGGACGCTGCGGACCGCGATCCCGGTGCGGCGGTCGATCAGCGCGGGGATGCCGAAGCCGATCGGCGACACGCCGTCGTAGTCGAGCGACGCGAGCGCCGAGTCGATCGTCTCGAGCAGCTCGGGCAAGGGCAGACCGGAGATGATCCGCTTCTCCGAACGCAGGATGGTGCCGTCGGCGGCCACCTGGCCGGCGAGCAGCTTGGTGCCGCCGAGGTCGACGCCGTAGAAGGCCTCCATCCCCGGGACGGTACTTGCGCGGCGCCGACACGCCGGTCCCTACCGTGCGCGGGCCATGGCCGGTGATGACGACCAGGACGGCCAGGCCCCGAAGTACAAGGTCTACCGCTCCAAGCCGAAGCTGTTCGGCCGGGGCGAGGACACGGGTGGCCTGCGCGAGCTGCGGGGCGGCGACCGCCCCCCCGGATCCGAGGCGCCCCGCGGGCGCCGCGACGAGCCCGAGTACGCGGTCCACCGCGCCGGCGGCCGGCGTCGGCTGTCGCTGCCCGGCCGCCGCCAGGACCGCCCCGGCGGCCGGCGGCGGATCACGAAGGGCCGCGTCGCCAAGTGGGTCCTGACCGCCGTCGTCGGCTGGATCGCCCTGTCCGTGGTGCTGTTCATGGTCTCGGCGACCCTGCAGCGCAAGCACACCTCCGACGCCGCCCGCGCGGCGCTGACGAAGGCCGGCAACCCGCTGACGACGCCCAACACGATCCTCGTGCTCGGCTCCGACGCCCGCCAGCCGGGCTCCAAGGAGCCGGGGGCCGACGTCGGCGGTCCCTCCCGCTCGGACTCGATCCTGCTCATGCGCACCGGCGGCGGGAAGGCGGCGCGGCTGTCGATCCCGCGCGACACCGTCGTCGACATCCCCGGCAGCGGCCGCAACAAGATCAACGCGGCCTACGCGATCGGCGGCCCGTCGCTGGCGATCAAGACCGTCGAGCAGTTCATGGGGATCGACGTCAACCACATCGTCGAGGTCAACTTCGGCAACTTCCCCGACTTCATCGACGCGCTCGGGGGGATCAACATCTCCACCGGCTGCGTGCAGTCAGACATCAACGGGGGCCGCAAGAACGGCGGCTACTCCTTGCGGCTGCGCGCGGGCAAGAACCACATCGACGGCAAGCAGGCGCTCGCGCTCGCCCGCACGCGCAAGAACGCCTGCAAGCCGTCGGAGAACGACCTCACGCGCGCGCGCCGTCAGCAGAAGATCCTCGCCGCGATCAAGAGCCGGACGATCTCCCCCGTGACGTTCTTCCGCCTGCCCTGGGTCGCCTGGGCGGCCCCGAAGGCGATCCGCTCCGACATGGGCGGCCCGACCCTGCTCGGCCTGTTCGGCGCGATCCAGACCGGCGGGAACGCCAAGGACACCGTGCTCAAGCCGACGGGGTCCGAGACCCTGCCCGACGGCGGCGCGGGCCTCGACGTGACCGAGGCGGAGGTCGCCCGGGCCCGCGAGCGCTTCCTCGCGGGCTAGTCCGTCTTCGACGGGGCGGGCTTGGCGTCCGACGACGAGGAGGACCCGCCGTTGGAGGCGCCCGAGGAGGCTGAGGACGAGTCCGAGGAGGACGTGGTGGACGTCTCCGTCTTCTTGTCCTTCTGCTTCTGGTCGTTCTTGTCGGCACCGTCGGAGGCGGACTTCTCCATCTCGCGCGAGCGCTTCTTGGTGCCGTAGTCGGTGTTGTAGAAGCCGGAGCCCTTGAAGTGGATCGACGGCGCGTGGAGCACCTTCTGCACGGGCGCACCACATTCGGTGCACTCGGTGAGCGGCGGGTCCGAGAAGGACCGCATCAGGTCGAACTGGTGGCCGTTGTCGCAGCGGTACTCGTAGATCGGCATCGGGGCCAAGAGGGTAGGGCAGGACCCGCCGTAGACTCGCCGACCATGCCGTCTGACGCCGTGACCATGGACAAGATCGTCGCGCTGTGCAAGCGCCGCGGCCTCATCTTCCCCGCTTCGGAGATCTACGGCGGCATCGCCAACACCTACGACTACGGGCACTACGGCGTCCTGCTCAAGACCAACGTCAAGAACGCGTGGTGGCAGGCGATGGTCTTCCGCCGCGACGACGTCGTGGCGCTGGACTCCGCGATCATCCAGAACCCCCGCACGTGGGAGGCCTCGGGCCACCTGGCGGGCTTCAGCGACCCGCTCGTGCAGTGCCTGGGCGACTGCAAGCGGCGCTTCCGCCTCGACCACCTGCAGGAGGCCGCGGTGGAGAAGGGCGAGGACCCGGCGCTCGTGCGCTGCCCCGTGTGCGGTGGCGAGCTGAGTGCGCCGCGCGCCTTCAACCTGATGTTCCAGACGCAGATCGGGACCGTGGCCGACAGCGCCGCGACCGTCTACCTGCGCCCCGAGACCGCGCAGGGCATCTTCCTGGACTTCAAGACGGTGATGCAGACCTCGCGCAAGAAGCCGCCGTTCGGCATCGCGCAGGTCGGCAAGTCGTTTCGCAACGAGATCACGCCGTCGAACTTCGTCTTCCGCACGCTCGAGTTCGAGCAGATGGAGATGGAGTACTTCGTCGCGCCGGAGGAGGCGGAGCGGTGGTACGCGTACTGGTGCGAGGAGCGCCGGGACTGGTACCAGCGCCTCGGCATCCGGCCCGACAAGCTGCGCCTGCGTCCGCACGACCCCGACGAGCTGTCGCACTACTCCTCGGGCACGAGCGACGTCGAGTACGAGTTCCCGTTCGGCTTCTCCGAGCTCGAGGGCGTCGCCAACCGGGGGGACTTCGATCTCACCCAGCACGCGGAGCACTCCGGTCAGAAGCTCACCTACAAGGACGCCAACGCCGGTGTCGAGTACGTCCCGCACGTGATCGAGCCGGCCGCCGGCGTGGACCGGGCGATGCTCGCGTTCCTCTGCGACGCCTACGACGAGGACGAGCTCGGCGGCGAGCAGCGCACGGTGCTGCGGCTGCATCCGGCGCTCGCGCCGATCAAGGTCGCCGTCTTCCCGCTGCTGCGCAAGGAGGGGCATCCCGAGCTCGCGCGCGAGGTCTACGAGACGCTGCGCGAACGCGTCTCGGCCGAGTACGACGAGGGCGGCAACATCGGCAAGCGCTACCGCCGCCACGACGAGATCGGGACGCCGTACTGCGTGACGGTGGACTTCCAGACGCTCGAGGACCGGACCGTGACGCTGCGCGAGCGCGACTCGGGCGAGCAGACCCGCGTGCCGATCGACGGGCTCGCCGACGAGCTCGCCAAGCGGGTCGCGGCGCCGTGGACGTCCCCCAAGCTGGGCTGACGCCGTGGAGCGGCTCGCGCGGGTGACGCTCGCCGCGCCGGCGGACGCGTTGGAGGCCGTCGGCGCGTTCTACGGGTCGACGGTGGGCCTGCCGGAGGTCGGCCCGTGCGCGTTCGCCGCCGGGCCGGACGTGCTGGCGTTCGAGCCGTCCGACGGCGAGCCCTTCTACCACTTCGCCCTGCTCGTGGGGGACCTCGACGCCGCCCGCGCGCGGGTGGACGGGCTCGTGCGCCTGCTGTCGCCGTCCTGGCAGGACGACGTGGTGGTCCCCTTCCCGGACTGGGAGGCCCGGGCGATCTACTTCCACGACCCGGTGGGCAACATCGTCGAGCTGATCCAGCACGGGCCGGCGGGTCCTGACGCGGTGCTGGGGATCTCGGAGATCGGCGCCGTCGCGGCGGACCCGGCCGCGGCCGTGCGCGAGTGGGAGGCGCGAGGCGCGCCGCTGTGGGACGGCGGGATCGACGCCTCGGGTCGCGGCCTGGCGTTCTGCGGCCGCAAGGGGCACACCGTGATCGTCGCCCCCGTGGGCCGCGGCTGGCTGCCGACGGGCCGCCCGGCGGAGCCGCACCCCGTCGCGGTCGAGCTCGCCTGACCGGCGGCCGGGGGTCCGCGGGCTGCACGGCCCTCGCCGCTGGCGCTGGGTGCGACGCGACCGCGCGCAGGTCAGCCGGTCGGCTGGGCGATCACCCGCACGGCCCTGCCCCGCGCGGGCAGCGGCGACGGGTCGATCGCGTAGACCGCCCCGGGCGTGACCGTTCCCGCGGTGCTCGCGGAGAAGGAGAGGGTGACGTCGTAGCCGCGCCGGCGCAGGCGGCGGACGACCGATGAGGCGGGGTCGCCGATGAGGCCGGCGGTGCGACGGGCGGCCGGGATGGGGGTGCGTGTCGGGGTGGGCGTGGCGGTCGGGGTGGGCGTCGTGGTCGGGGTGGGCGTCGGCGTCGAGCTCGGCGTGGCCGGTGTCGTCGCGGCGGCGGTCGGCTCGGGCGGCCTGCCGGTTCGGACGTCACTGCCGCGGGTGACGAGGAGCACGGCTGCCGCGGCGACCACGGCGGTCAGCGCGAGCGCGGCGAGCGCCAGCGGCAGCCGCCGGCCGCTGCGGCCTTCCGTCACCCGCGCATCACCGGTACGTGCCGGAGGGCCGCCGCGGCCTTCCGTCACCCGCGCGTCACCGATCCGTGCCGGAGGGCCGCCGCGGCCTTCCGTCACCCGCGCGTCACCGGACCGTGCCGGAGGGCCGCCGCGGCCTTCCGTCACCCGCGCGTCACCGATTCGCGACGGGGTGGTCGGGGTTGACCGCGGATTGCGCGGCTTTCCCCGACCACCCCCCTGTGGGAGCGGCGACGGCGGGACGGGCGACGGCGGTGGCACGGGCGGCGGCAACGGGACGGGCGGCGGCGACGGCGGCGGGGGCGGCGACGACGGCGGCGGGACGGGCGGCGGCAGCGGGGCCGGGGGCGACGGCGGGACGGGGGGCGGCGGGGCCGGGGTCTCCGGCGGGAGCAGCGCGCGTGCCCGCGCCGCCAGCTCGCGCGCCGTGGCGATCCGGGCCGCCGGGTCCTTCTCCAGCGCCTCGAACACGAGCGCCGCCACCGCCGGCGGGACGTCCGGGGGCAGGGGGGCCGCGTCGGCGTGCAGCAGGGACGCGACGACCGCCGGGATCGAGTCGCCCTCGAACGGGCGGCGGCCGGCGAGGCACTCGTAGGCCACCACGCCGAGCGCGAAGACGTCGCCCGCCGCGGACGCGTCGCCACCGGCGACCTGCTCGGGGGCGACGTACTGCGGCGTCCCGATCATCGCCCCCGGGACGGTGATGGCCGCCGCGCCCAGGGCCCGGGCGGTCCCGAAGTCCGTCACCTGCACGCGGCCGTCGGCCCGCAGCAGCAGGTTGGCCGGCTTGACGTCGCGATGGACGACGCCCGCGTCGTGGGCGGCCTGCAGCGCCTCGCCGGCCTGGGAGACGACGTCGAGCGTGCGCTCGACCCCGAGCGGCGCCCCCAGCAGCAGCCGCTGGGCCAGCGACTCGCCCGCCACGAGCTCCATCACGATGAACGGCTTCCCGTCCTCCTCGCCGTAGTCGTGCACGGCGACGACGCCCGGGTGCGCCAGACCGGCCGCGCTGCGGGCCTCGGCCTCGAAGCGGGCGCGGAAGCCGCCGTCCTCGGCGAGGTCGGGCCGCACGACCTTGACCGCGACATCGCGGCCGAGTCGCTCGTCGACCGCGACCCACACCTCGCCCATCCCGCCACCCGCGAGCCGGCGGCGGACGCGATAGCGGCCGGCGATCAGGGTGTCCGGGACCAGGCGCACGTCGCGGGCGGAGGCTACCCCCGCCCAGAGCGGCACGGGCGCCCCGGGAGCGGCACGGATGGTCGCGCGGTCCATGCCGGCCACCGTCGCGCTCCACGGTGCGGGTCACCAGCCCCCGCAGGGGTGGACCTCCCCACCCCATCGCCTGCGACCCTTCGGGTCCGTGCGCACCCCTGCCGAGCTCGCCGCCCTGATCGCCGCACAGCGGGCCGGAGCCCCGTTCCTCGCCCGACGCACCGACACGGGGCCCGAGGTGATCCTCGCCCTGCCGCCCGCCGGCGCCCTCGCGGTCGGCCGGGCCGCCCACAACGACATCGCGCTCACGGACGACCCGGTCGCCTCGCGCCTCCATGCGACGCTCGAGCGCGTCGGCGGCGCGTGGATCGTCGCCGACGACGGCCTCTCCCGCAACGGGACCTGGGTCAACGGCGAGCGGCTCCATGGCCGCCACCGGCTCGCCGACGGCGACGTCGTCCGCCTCGGCCAGACCTCCCTCGCGTTCCACGACCCCGCCGAGGACGACGTCGCGACGCTGCCCGGCACGAGCACGCCCGCCCCGCCGACGCTCACCCCGCGTCAGCGGGAGGTCCTGATCGCCCTCGCTCGTCCGTGCCGCGACGACGGGATGGCGGCCCCGCCGGCGACCAACCAGGCGGTCGCCGACGAGCTGCACCTCAGCGTCGACGGCGTCAAGACGCACGTCCGCAGCCTGTTCGAGCGCTTCCACGTCGCCGACCTCCCGCAGAACCGCAAGCGCCACGCGCTGGTGCAGGAGGCCTTCCGCACCGGCGCGATCGCGCCTGGCGACCTCTAGGCGACGGGCACGCCCGTGAAGCGCGGTCCGCCGTTGGGCAGCTGCACCGTGACGGCGGACGTCGACTCGGGGACCGCGGCGAAGTACACCGACAGCCGGCGCGTGGCGCCGGGGGCGAACAGCACGGTCGTGCCGAGGCTGTCGCGCCCGCCCTCCCGGTAGACCGCCGAGCGGTAGGTCGTGTCCTGCGCGGGGTCGACGAGGGTCACGGCGCCCGCGTCGTTGCCGCCCTCCCGCTCGCGGGCCAGCACGAACTGCCGGCCGCAGTCGTCGACGGTGGACTGCACGCACCGGACGTCGAGGTCGAGCACCGACAGGTTGCCCGTGCGGCGCACGCCGAGCGGGCGCACCTCGAACTGCGCCTGGTCGTCGGTCCCCTGGCCGCGGTAGTCCCAGCTCGCCGCCTGCGGCGCGGACGCGGCGTCCGGTGTCGGCGTCGGCGTCGCCTCCTCCTTCGGCTCCGGGTCCTTGCGGGCCAGGGTGTAGCCCACCGTGACGCGGCGGTTCTTCGCGCGGCCGGCCGGGTTGTCCGCGCCGTTCTTCGTGTTCGGCGCGACCGGGTCGGCCTCCCCCCGGCCCACGGCGCGCAGCTCGCGCCCGTCGAGCCGCCCGGCGAGCACCTCGCGGACGGTGTCGGCCCGCCGCTGCGACAGCGCGCGGTTGTAGCCGTCAGAGCCCTTGGAGTCCGTGTACCCGTCGATCGCGATCGGGCCGGTCGAGGCGCTGTCGGCCACCTCGTCCGCGACCTCGTCGAGCGACTGGGCGCCGTCCGGCCCGAGGGTCGCCTTGTCGAAGTCGAACAGCACGTCGGCTGCGAGCGTGACGACGCGCCGCCCCCGCTTGTCCTCGGTCTGCTTGCGCTTGGACGTCCTGCGCGCGATCACGTCGTAGTCCCCGAGGTCCAGGCCGGCAGCGTCGGTGCTCTCGGGCGGCCGGTCGAACTCCGCCGGCGTCGCGGCCTGCTCGCCCTCGACGGCCGGCTCGGTGTCGACGCCCCCGTCGGAGAGCGGGACGTCGGCGATGCGCGGCCCGCCCTGCGGCAGCAGGAGGTCCATCGCCTGCACCTCGGCCGGCGGCGCGGCGTAGCGCGCCCAGACGCGGCGGGCGGGACCTGCGGGCTCCATCCGCGGCTCGAGCTCGGACGCGTACGGCGCCGCGAAGGTCGCGCCGCCCTGCTCGCGGGCGGGGGTGTAGACCCGCTGGCCGGAGGTGTCGACGGCCACGACGCCGGCGAACACGTTGTTGTCGCCCTCGAAGCCGGCGAAGGCGGACTGGCTGGTGCAGTCGGTGCTGTCCTCGGCGGGCTTGACGCACCTGACGGTGGCGTTGAGCGTCATGAACGGCCCCGACCGGCGCAGCGAGTCGATCCGCACGCGCCACCCGTCGAGCGCGATCGCCCCGCCCTGGTACTCGACCGTCGCCAGGCCGGGGTCCGGCGTCGGCGTGGCGGTGGGCGCCGCAGACCCCGAGTCCGAGGCCTTCCCGTCGCCGCCTCCCGAGGACCCGCCGCCACAACCGGCGACGGCGAGCACGGCGACCAGGAGCGGAGTCAGTGCACGCAGCTTCATGTGGCCCAGCATGGTGCGCCATCCGGCGGCGACACAGCCCCACAAGGGTGGGAGCGTCCCACCCCTAGCCCGTCAGCCGGCCGTCGGCGGTGAGGGTGAAGCCGTCCGGGCGCTCGCGCGCGCCGACGGCGTCCACCCGCAGGCGGGGATCGTCGAAGACGCGGATGCCGGCGAAGCCGCCCAGCAGGCCGGCCGGCGCGATCACGAGCGCGCCGTCGGCCGCCGAGAGCCGCGCCTGCGCGCTCACGGGGCCGATCCGGCCCTCGAGCGTCAGCGAGCCGTCCCCCGCGTCGACGGGCTGCAGGCCGAGGTCGACCGGGACCGCCGCGGCGAGGTCGGCACGGGTGAGCGCCGCCTCGCCGTGGAGCCGATCGCCGTCCTTGGTGATGCGCGCGTCGCGCAGGCGCAGCGGACCGACCGAGAAGACGTCCGCGCGGATGTCGGCCCGCCCCACCTCGCGGGCGCGGCCGAGCTCGGCGGCGAAGGACCCGGCGCCCGACAGGGTCGCGGACGCCATCCGCACCTCGACGCGATCCGCCCTGCCCCACAGCAGCTTGAACGCGGGGAAGGCGGAGACGGACACCCGGCGCACCTCGCCGCGCTGCTCGAGCCGGTCACGGAGGCGACGGCTCGCGACGCCCGGGAGGACGAGCTGCTGAGCCACCAGGACCAGGACCACCAGCCCGGCGGCGCCCAAGCCGAGGCGGCGCACGCCGGGGAGGGTACGTCGGCGCCCCACCGGCGGCTCGGGAGACCGGACCCGCTTACCCTCTGGAGGCGATGCGCCGTCTCGCCGCCACCGCGCTCGCCGTCCTCGTGGCCGCCGCCGTGGCGGCCGCGCCGGACTCCGGCGCCCAGGGCGGCGCGCGCGCGGAAGGCACGGCCGTCGTCGTCTCCGGCGTCTCGGACGCGGGCGGCATCCGCGCCCGGGCGACCGGGACCCAGGAGCGCTCGAGCGCCGGGACCGTCAGCCGAGCCGGCGTGCGGATCGGCACCGCGGAGGCGACCGCACGCACCAGCACGAGCGCGACGCCCCCCACGGTCACCGCCGCCGCGGTCGCTCGCAGCGTCACCCTCCTCGGCGGCCGGGTCACCGCCTTCGGCGTGCGCCGGACCGCGACGGTGCGCGACGGCAAGCTCAGCCGCAGCGGTCGCGTCCAGGGCCTGCGCGTCGACGGCCGCCTGTACCCGGACCTCGAGACGCCGCGCCGCATCGCGCTCCCGGGCGCCGGCGTGATCCAGGTCAACCGCGGCGCCACCGGCCTGCGGATCATCCTGCTCACCGACGCCGGCGGCCTGCGGGCGGGCACCGACCTCAAGATCGCCACCGTCACCGCGTCGGCCCGCGCCGCCGTCGCCACGCCGACGCCCACCCCCACCGCGACCCCGACCGCCCGGCCGACCGCCGCCCCGACCAGGACCGCCACGCCGACCGCCACGGCCAGGCCGAAGCGCAAGAAGGCGCCCTCGGTCACCACGCGGCTGACGCGCTCGGGCTTCGCCTTCCCCGTCTATCCCTCCGCCGACGTGTCCGACAACTACGGCGCCAACCGCCCGGCCCCGATCGGCAGCCACGAGGGCGTCGACATCTTCGCCCCGTTCGGCTCCCCCGTCGTGGCGGTCGCCGACGGCAGGCTCTCGAAGGTCGGGACGCTGCCGATCTCGGGCAACCGGCTGTGGCTGACCACCCCGGGCGGCGACGCGTTCTTCTACGCCCACCTGTCCGCGTTCTCGGACGGAGCGGTCGACGGCGCGCGGGTCAAGGCCGGCACCGTGCTGGGCTTCACGGGCAACACCGGCGACGCCGAGCCGACCCCGCCCCACGTGCACTTCGAGGTCCATCCCGGCGGCATCGAGGCGCCGTCGGTGGATCCGTACCCGATCGTGACGGCCTGGAAGGGCCGCCGGGATGTCGCCCCGGGGGCCTTCCTGCGCCGGGCGGGCGCCGACACGACGACCCGGCCCGGATCGCTCGTCACCGTGCGAGACTTCATCGCCGAGTGACCGAGGCGCCCGCACCCGAGGACCGCAGCGCCTGGGCCGCCCGGCTGGACGGCTGGCGCGACCGCTACGAGGCCAAGGGCCCCGTCTACAAGGCCGGCTGGCTGCTCGTCGGCGTCCTCGTCACGATCGCCGGCATCATCATGATCGTCACGCCGGGCCCGGCGCTCGTGCTGATCCCGCTGGGCCTCGCGATGCTGGCGATGCAGTTCGAGTGGGCGGAGCGGCTGATGGAGAAGACGCTCACCCGGGCCGAGCGGACCGCGGAGCAGGCGAAGGAGACGAGCCCCCTGCAGCGCGTGCTGGGCGTCCTGGCCGTGATCCTCGTCGTCGCGGCCGTGATCGCCGCGATCTTCTACTGGGACATCCCCGTCCCCGTGCTGAACCCGAAGTAGCCGGCCGGCTGCTAGCGCCGGCGCTCGCGCTCCAGGCGGCGGCGGTCGCGCTTGGTCGGCCGCCCGCCGCGCTCCGGCGCCGCCGGGCCGGCGAGGCCCGCCTGGCGCTCCAGTGCCGCCTGCTCACGGGCCTTCACGCTGTCGGGGGTCTCCGCGTAGAGCTGCTGGGCCTCGGTGGCCGGGCCGCGGCGCTGGGCGGTGCCGCGGACGTCGACCTCGATCCGGCGCGGCCCGGTGCGCAGCTCGAGCCGGTCGCCCGGCCTGACGTCGTGGGCGGGCTTGACCGCCTTGCCGTTGAGCGTGACCCGCCCGCCGCGCGCGGCCTCGGCCCCGTCGCCGCGCGTCTTGACGAGCCGCGCCGCCCACAGCCACTTGTCCACGCGCACCGCATCGCCGTCGGCCATGATGCTCCCATGGTCGCACGCGAGATCGAGACGCCGCACGGCCCGGCGCGCGCCCACGTCGCACGGCCCGCGGGCGACGCGCTCGGCGGCCTCGTCCTCGGCCACGGCGCGGGCGGCTCGATCACCGCGCCCGACCTGCAGGCGGTCGCCACGGCCGCGCTCGCGGCGGGCTGGGCCGTCGCGCTCGTCGAGCAGCCCTACCGGGTGGCGGGCCGCCGGTCGGCCGCACCCGCCCGGCAGCTCGACGCCGCCTGGACCGCGGTGCTGGCCGACCTGCGCGCCGCGGAGCTCGCGGGCCTCCCCGTCGTCTGCGGCGGCCGCTCCTCCGGCGCGCGCGTGGCCTGCCGCACCGCCGGGGCCGTCGGCGCGGCCGGCGTCCTGTGCCTCGCCTTCCCGCTGATCACCCCCAAGGGCGCCTCCCGCCAGGACGAGCTCGACGGCGCCGGCGTCCCGGTGCTCGTGGTGCAGGGGACCAACGACCGCTTCGGGGTCCCCGAGCCCGACGCGGCGCTGGGTCGCTCCGTCGTCGTCGTCCGCGGCGACCACGGCCTCAAGGCCGACGGCCCGCTCGTCGCCAGCAGCGCGATCGGCTGGCTCACCGGCCGCTAGAACGACGAAGGGCGCCACGTGGGCGCCCTCCGGGTCAAGCGTGGTGCGGTGCCGTCTAGGACGCGGTCGCGGCCTCCGGCGTGCCGCCGGGAGCGGCGCCACCCGGGGCGGGCGGCGTCGTGGTGGAGGTGTACTCGAACTCCTCCTCCGCGCCGAACAGCAGGTCGAGGACCTTCTTGCGCAGGTCCTCGGAGAGCGCGAGGGCGAGGCCGCCGGCGACCGCCAGGACGGCCACCTTGCGGAACAGCCCGCCGCCGGACTTCCTGGCCTTCTTGTCGCGCAGCGCGTTGGACGCGTCGCGGACGTTCTCCGCCGCCTCCTTGAGCTGCTTCTGCAGCTTCTTGTCGTCCAGGAGCTGCTTCGCCGGCGACGCCTTGCCGCTGGAGATGCGGTCGTAGACCGCTCGCGCGGACTCGTAGGCCTCCTGGATCTGGTCGCGCAGGTCCTCGTCGTCGACGAGGCGCTGCACGTACGCGTTGTCCTTGGCTGCCTTCGCGGCGCCATAGGCGCCTCCGGCTGCTGCCGTGGCCTTCTTCTTCTTCGATGCCATGTTCACCCTTCTCCGGTCACAGTCCGGTCGGAAAGTCCGCTTGCGCGAACACTACCCCGCTGGGCGAGATCGACGCACCCGGTTCTCCAGCGCGGCGTCGAGGACCTCGGCCACCTCGGCCGCCCAGGTGAAGCTCAGGCCCTCCCGCAGCGCCTCGGGGATGTCCTCGAGGTCGGCCTCGTTGCGGCTCGGGGCGATGATCTGCTTGAGGCCGCCGCGCTGCGCGGCCAGCGCCTTCTCCTTCAGGCCGCCGATCGGCAGGACCTGGCCGGTGAGCGTGATCTCGCCGGTCATGGCGGTGTCGGGGCGCACCAGGCGGCCCGTCAGCAACGAGACGAGCGCGGTCGCGATCGTGACGCCGGCGCTCGGCCCGTCCTTGGGGATCGCCCCCGACGGGACGTGGACGTGGAGGTCGTGGGTGGCGAACCAGTCCTCCGGGAGGTCGTCGACGTGCTCGTGCGCATGACCCCGGACCCACGAGAGGGCGGTGCGGGCCGATTCGCGCATGACGTCCCCCAGCTGACCGGTGAGGATCAGCTCGGGCGGGCGGGAGCCGTTCGGCATGGCGGCCGCCTCGACGTAGAGCACGTCGCCGCCGACCGGCGTCCAGGCGAGGCCGGTCGCGACGCCGGGCTCGCGGGTGCGTCGGCCGAGCTCGCGGGAGACCTTCGGGCGCCCCAGCAGCTCCCGCACGCGCGGGGCGGTGACGGAGACGCGGGCGGTGTCGCCCGCCGCGACCCGGCGGGCGACCTTGCGGCAGACCGCGCCGACCTCGCGCTCGAGGGCTCGCACCCCCGCCTCGCGCGTGTGCTCGGTGATGATCGCGCGCAGCCCCGTGTCGGTGAAGGTGACGAGCGACCGCTTCAGCCCCGAGCGGTCCAGCTGGCGCGGGACGAGGTAGCGCCTGGCGATCTCGAGCTTGTCCTGCTCCGTGTAGCCGGAGAGCTGGATGACCTCCATGCGGTCCTGCAGCGGCGCCGGGATCGTCTCGAGCGTGTTCGCCGTCGTGACGAACATGACCCGGGAGAGGTCGAAGGGCAGGTCGAGGTAGTGGTCGCGGAAGGCGTGGTTCTGCTCCGGGTCGAGCACCTCGAGCATGGCCGAGGCCGGATCGCCGCGGAAGTCGGCGCCCATCTTGTCGATCTCGTCGATCATGAACAGCGGGTTGCTGGACTCCGCGTCGCGCAGCGCCCGCAGGATCACTCCCGGCATCGCGCCGATGTAGGTGCGCCGGTGGCCGCGGATCTCGGCCTCGTCGCGCATGCCGCCGACGGAGATGCGCTCGAACTTGCGGCCCATGGCGCGGGCGATCGACTGGCCCAGCGACGTCTTGCCGACGCCGGGCGGGCCGAGCAGGCACAGGATCGAGCCGGCGGCGTCGGGCTTGAGCTGGCGCACGGCGAGGAACTCGAGGATGCGCTCCTTGACCGTCTCGATGTCGTAGTGGTCGGCGTCGAGCACCGCGCGCGCGTGGCCGAGGTCGAGGTCGTCCTCGGTGCGCATGCCCCACGGGAGCGAGGCGATCCACTCGAGGTAGGTGCGGATGACCCCGTGCTCGGCCGCCGCCTGGGGCAGCTTCTCCAGCCGCGAGAGCTCGCGGTCGGCCTGCTTGCGCACGTCCGCGGGGAGGTCGCGCACCTCGAGCTGCTCGCGCAGATCGGCGAGCTCCGCCTCCCCCGGGTCGCGCTCGCCGAGCTCCTCCTGGATCGCCTTGAGCTGCTGGCGCAGGACGAACTCGCGCTGGGAGCGGTCGATCTCGGACTGGACCTGGGACTGGATCTTCGAGCCGATGTCGATGACGTCGAGCTCGCCCGCCAGCACCTCGGAGAGCCGGCGCAGGCGCTTGGCCACGTCGAGCTCCTCCAGCAGCGCCTGCTTGTCCTCGGTCTTGATCCGCAGGGCGCCGAGGATCAGGTGCGCCAGCGACGCCGGGTCCTCGACGTTCGCGACCGCCAGCTGCAGCTCCTCCGGGAGGTAGGGGGCGGCCTCGACGATGCTCGAGAAGGTGTCCTGCACGTTGCGCATGAGCGCGGTGACCTCCTGCTCCTCGCGACCGACGTCGGGCAGCTCCTCGATGCGGGCGACGAGGTAGGGGCTCTCCCCCTCCCAGCCGGTGATGCGCACGCGCTGGCCGCCCTGGACGAGGATCCGCAGGGAGCCGTCGGGGACCTTCAGCATCCGCGCGACGGTCCCCGCGACGCCGACGGTGTAGAGCCCCTCGGGCCCGGGCGCCTCGACCTCGGGGTCGCGCGCCGCGACCATGCACAGCGTCCGGTCGGAGCCGAGCACGTCGGTGACGAGCTGGATCGAGCGCTCCTGCCCGACCGCCAGCGGCGTCAGCGTGTCGGGGTAGGTGACGGAGTTGCGCAGCGGGAGGACCGGCAGCGTCGCGGGCAGGGGCGGTGCCCCCACCTCGACGTGCCCGGGGTCGTCGCCGGCGGCCTCCTCGATGTCGATCACGCGCTCATCCCCGCCCGCCCTCGATCGGCACGTGGCGCGAGCGGCGCTGCGCGGGGAGGACCGGGAGCTCGACGCGCAGCATCCCGTTGACGTAGACCGCCTTGACGGCGTCGGCGTCGACGTCGACGCCCAGGGCGACGACGCGGCGGAACACCCCGTGCTCGATCTCGAGCTGCTGGTAGGTGCGCCCATCGGACTCGGCGGCCCGGCGCACGCCCGCCAGGACGAGCTCGCGGCCACGCACCTCGAGCTCGATGTCGGCGCGGTCGACGCCCGCGAGGTCGGCCTGGACGACCGCGCGCGGCGGGTCCGCGAGGTGGAAGACGTCGACGGCGGGCGAGAAGCCGCGCCGGCGCGCGGCGCGGGCCGCGGTCCAGGACGTCGCCGAACAGCTCGTCCATCTCGCGCCGCATGCGATCGAAGTTCGCGAAGGGGTCGCGGTCGGAGCCCATGGGGGAGCAGGGTACGCCCGCCGGCGTCGGCTGTCAGGCGGCGGTGCGCGCCACGAGCTCGGCCTGCACCGGGAGCATCTCGCGCGTCGGCTGACCGAGGAAGAAGCCCTGGCCGAGGTCGATGCCCAGGGCGCGGGCGTGATCGAGCTCGGAGTCGCGCTCGATGCCGACGCCGACGACCCGGGCGCCGAGCTCGTGTGCGACCTCGACGAGCGCCGCCTACGAGGTGGTGGCGGCCCGCCGAGCCCTCCGACTCCTTCAGGAGCCGGCGGGAGAGCTTGACGACGTCGGGCCGGATGGCCTCAAGCGCCGCGACCGCCTCCGTGGAGACGGACAGGTCGTCGAGTGCGAGCACCGCGCCGCGCTCGCGGTGGGCCGCGGCGAGGTCGCCGAGCAGGTGCGGGTCGGGGTGGTGATCGGCCTGCATCAGCTCGAGGCCGAGCTGCTCGGGCCGGCCCCCGATGTGCTCGACCACCGGCCAGGTGCTGCGCAGGGAGCCTTCGACGTCGAGGACCGCGCGCAGGTCGAGCTTGACGAACAGGCGCTCGCCCGGGGGCAGCAGCGGCATGCCGGTCTCGATCGCCGTCGCCCGGGTGCGGGCGTCGAAGGAGAAGAGGGCGTCGTGGGCGATCGCGGCACCGTGCAGCTCGGCGCCCGACACCTCGCCGCGCCCGAGCGTGCCGCGCACGAGGGCCTCGCGGGCGAAGACGGTGCCGTCGGCCAGGTCGACGATCGGCTGGAAGACCGAGTGCATCCGGCCGCGGAAGAGGAACCCGGGGAACCAGTCGGTGCGCAGGCGCTCGAGCACGACGGCGACGGGGACGGGGACGCCGGTGGGGTCCTCCAGGCGCACGGCGAAGACCCCGGCGCGCTCGGCGGGGGCCAGCGGCTCGATCGCGGCCTTCAGGCGGTCCTCGACCCGTGGCCGCGGAGGATCAGCCCCGTTGAAGGGGGTCGCCGGCTTGATGGGTGTCCCCGAGCCTGCTAGCAGGCTCGGGCGCTGGGAGAGGAGGCGCACGCCGTCGCCGTGGTGAGACTGGTCAAACATCCACGACCCTCATCGACCGCACGGGCCCCATCGACTAGAACCCCGGCGATCGGTCGGTACGGCCGTGCGGTGCTCAGACCGCGTAGGTCCGCCTCTTCCGCCGCGACATCCACCGGGGCGCCGAACGCCGCGGCCGCCGCCTCCCGGGCCCAGGCCTTGCCGAGCTCGTCGGAGACGTGGGTGATGACCAGGTGCTGGGCGCCCGCGGCGCGGGCGTGCTCCCCCGCCTCCTGGGGCGTCAGGTGCCCGCGGACGCCGTTGCGCTCCTTCCACCAGGCCGCGGCAGGGTCGACTCGAGCAGCAGCAGGTCGGCGTCGCCGGGGTGAAGGCGACGAGCGCGTCGTTGGGCGAGCAATCCGCGCCGTAGACGATCCGGCCGGCCGAGGCCGTGGACGTGATCTCCACCGCGAAGGTCGGCACCCAGTGCGGAACGCGCTGGAAGCGCAGCCGCAGCGGGCCGACCGTGACGTCCGCCGGGTCGTACTCGCGCAGGTCGAAGGCGCGCTCGACGAGTCCCTCGTCCCCCCAGGTGCCGCCGAGGCGGCGGAACGTCGCGCGCCCGCCCGGCGGGACGTGCAGCGCCGGCCGCGCCGGCGTCTCGGTCCCGGGCCACA
>CAVSDT010000003.1:0-47055 GCA_963726825.1 uncultured Solirubrobacteraceae bacterium
ACGGGGCCGATCCGGCCCTCGAGCGTCAGCGAGCCGTCCCCCGCGTCGACGGGCTGCAGGCCGAGGTCGACCGGGACCGCCGCGGCGAGGTCGGCACGGGTGAGCGCCGCCTCGCCGTGGAGCCAGATCGCCGTCCTTGGTGATGCGCGCGTCGCGCAGGCGCAGCGGACCGACCGAGAAGACGTCCGCGCGGATGTCGGCCCGCCCCACCTCGCGGGCGCGGCCGAGCTCGGCGGCGAAGGACCCGGCGCCCGACAGGGTCGCGGACGCCATCCGCACCTCGACGCGATCCGCCCTGCCCCACAGCAGCTTCAACGCGGGGAAGGCGGAGACGGACACCCGGCGCACCTCGCCGCGCTGCTCGAGCCGGTCACGGAGGCGACAGCTCGCGACGCCCGGGAGGACGAGCTGCTGAGCCACCAGGACCAGGACCACCAGCCCGGCGGCGCCCAAGCCGAGGCGGCGCACGCCGGGGAGGGTACGTCGGCGCCCCACCGGCGGCTCGGGAGACCGGACCCGCTTACCCTCTGGAGGCGATGCGCCGTCTCGCCGCCACCGCGCTCGCCGTCCTCGTGGCCACCGCCGTGGCGGCCGCGCCGGACTCCGGCGCCCAGGGCGGCGCGCGCGCGGAAGGCACGGCCGTCGTCGTCTCCGGCGTCTCGGACGCGGGGGCATCCGCACCCGGGCGACCGGGACCCAAGAGCGCTCGAGCGCCGGGACCGTCAGCCGAGCCGGCGTGCGGATCGGCACCGCGGAGGCGACCGCACGCACCAGCACGAACGCGACGCCCCCCACGGTCACCGCCGCCGCGGTCGCTCGCAGCGTCACCCTCCTCGGCGGCCGGGTCACCGCCTTCGGCGTGCGCCGGACCGCGACGGTGCGCGACGGCAAGCTCAGCCGCGGCGGTCGCGTCCAGGGCCTGCGCGTCGACGGCCGCCTGTACCCGGACCTCGAGACGCCGCGCCGTATCGCGCTCCCGGGCGCCGGCGTGATCCACGGTCAAGCTCGGCGCCACCGGCCTGCGGATCATCCTGCTCACCGACGCCGGCGGCCTGCGGGCGGGCACCGACCTCAAGATCGCCACCGTCACCGCGTCGGCCCGTGCCGCCGTCGCCACGCCGACGCCCACCCCCACCGCGACCCCGACCGCCCGGCCGACCGCCGCCCCGACCAGGACCGCCACGCCGACCGCCACGGCCAGGCCGAGGCGCAAGAAGGCGCCCTCGGTCACCACGCGGCTGACGCGCTCGGGCTTCGCCTTCCCCGTCTATCCCTCCGCCGACGTGTCCGACAACTACGGCGCCAACCGCCCGGCCCCGATCGGCAGCCACGAGGGCGTCGACATCTTCGCCCCGTTCGGCTCCCCCGTCGTGGCGGTCGCCGACGGCAGGCTCTCGAAGGTCGGGACGCTGCCGATCTCGGGCAACCGGCTGTGGCTGACCACCCCGGGCGGCGACGCGTTCTTCTACGCCCACCTGTCCGCGTTCTCGGACGGAGCGGTCGACGGCGCGCGGGTCAAGGCCGGCACCGTGCTGGGCTTCACGGGCAACACCGGCGACGCAGAGCCGACCCCGCCCCACGTGCACTTCGAGGTCCATCCCGGCGGCATCGAGGCGCCGTCGGTGGATCCGTACCCGATCGTGACGGCCTGGAAGGGCCGCCGGGATGTCGCCCCGGGGGCCTTCCTGCGCCGGGCGGGCGCCGACACGACGACCCGGCCCGGATCGCTCGTCACCGTGCGAGACTTCATCGCCGAGTGACCGAGGCGCCCGCACCCGAGGACCGCAGCGCCTGGGCCGCCGGCTGGACGGCTGGCGCGACCGCTACGAGGCCAAGGGCCCCGTCTACAAGGCCGGCTGGCTGCTCGTCGGCGTCCTCGTCACGATCGCCGGCATCATCATGATCGTCACGCCGGGCCCGGCGCTCGTGCTGATCCCGCTGGGCCTCGCGATGCTGGCGATGCAGTTCGAGTGGGCGGAGCGGCTGATGGA
This sequence comes from uncultured Solirubrobacteraceae bacterium, assembly GCA_963726825.1. Lineage (GTDB taxonomy): Bacteria > Actinomycetota > Thermoleophilia > Solirubrobacterales > Solirubrobacteraceae > DATLGB01. The sequence goes on from CAVSDT010000003.1 coordinate 1,992, forward strand.
GAAGACGCTCACCCGGGCCGAGCGGACCGCGGAGCAGGCGAAGGAGACGAGCCCGCTGCAGCGCGTGCTGGGCGTCCTGGCCGTGATCCTCGTCGTCGCGGCCGTGATCGCCGCGATCTTCTACTGGGACATCCCCGTCCCCGTGCTGAACCCGAAGTAGCCGGCCGGCTGCTAGCGCCGGCGCTCGCGCTCCAGGCGGCGGCGGTCGCGCTTGGTCGGCCGCCCGCCGCGCTCCGGCGCCGCCGGGCCGGCGAGGCCCGCCTGGCGCTCCAGTGCCGCCTGCTCACGGGCCTTCACGCTGTCGGGGGTCTCCGCGTAGAGCTGCTGGGCCTCGGTGGCCGGGCCGCGGCGCTGGGCGGTGCCGCGGACGTCGACCTCGATCCGGCGCGGCCCGGTGCGCAGCTCGAGCCGGTCGCCCGGCCTGACGTCGTGGGCGGGCTTGACCGCCTTGCCGTTGAGCGTGACCCGCCCGCCGCGCGCGGCCTCGGCCCCGTCGCCGCGCGTCTTGACGAGCCGCGCCGCCCACAGCCACTTGTCCACGCGCACCGCATCGCCGTCGGCCATGATGCTCCCATGGTCGCACGCGAGATCGAGACGCCGCACGGCCCGGCGCGCGCCCACGTCGCACGGCCCGCGGGCGACGCGCTCGGCGGCCTCGTCCTCGGCCACGGCGCGGGCGGCTCGATCACCGCGCCCGACCTGCAGGCGGTCGCCACGGCCGCGCTCGCGGCGGGCTGGGCCGTCGCGCTCGTCGAGCAGCCCTACCGGGTGGCGGGCCGCCGGTCGGCCGCACCCGCCCGGCAGCTCGACGCCGCCTGGACCGCGGTGCTGGCCGACCTGCGCGCCGCGGAGCTCGCGGGCCTCCCCGTCGTCTGCGGCGGCCGCTCCTCCGGCGCGCGCGTGGCCTGCCGCACCGCCGGGGCCGTCGGCGCGGCCGGCGTCCTGTGCCTCGCCTTCCCGCTGATCACCCCCAAGGGCGCCTCCCGCCAGGACGAGCTCGACGGCGCCGGCGTCCCGGTGCTCGTGGTGCAGGGGACCAACGACCGCTTCGGGGTCCCCGAGCCCGACGCGGCGCTGGGTCGCTCCGTCGTCGTCGTCCGCGGCGACCACGGCCTCAAGGCCGACGGCCCGCTCGTCGCCAGCAGCGCGATCGGCTGGCTCACCGGCCGCTAGAACGACGAAGGGCGCCACGTGGGCGCCCTCCGGGTCAAGCGTGGTGCGGTGCCGTCAGGACGCGGTCGCGGCCTCCGGCGTGCCGCCGGGAGCGGCGCCACCCGGGGCGGGCGGCGTCGTGGTGGAGGTGTACTCGAACTCCTCCTCCGCGCCGAACAGCAGGTCGAGGACCTTCTTGCGCAGGTCCTCGGAGAGCGCGAGGGCGAGGCCGCCGGCGACCGCCAGGACGGCCACCTTGCGGAACAGCCCGCCGCCGGACTTCCTGGCCTTCTTGTCGCGCAGCGCGTTGGACGCGTCGCGGACGTTCTCCGCCGCCTCCTTGAGCTGCTTCTGCAGCTTCTTGTCGTCCAGGAGCTGCTTCGCCGGCGACGCCTTGCCGCTGGAGATGCGGTCGTAGACCGCTCGCGCGGACTCGTAGGCCTCCTGGATCTGGTCGCGCAGGTCCTCGTCGTCGACGAGGCGCTGCACGTACGCGTTGTCCTTGGCTGCCTTCGCGGCGCCATAGGCGCCTCCGGCTGCTGCCGTGGCCTTCTTCTTCTTCGATGCCATGTTCACCCTTCTCCGGTCACAGTCCGGTCGGAAAGTCCGCTTGCGCGAACACTACCCCGCTGGGCGAGATCGACGCACCCGGTTCTCCAGCGCGGCGTCGAGGACCTCGGCCACCTCGGCCGCCCAGGTGAAGCTCAGGCCCTCCCGCAGCGCCTCGGGGATGTCCTCGAGGTCGGCCTCGTTGCGGCTCGGGGCGATGATCTGCTTGAGGCCGCCGCGCTGCGCGGCCAGCGCCTTCTCCTTCAGGCCGCCGATCGGCAGGACCTGGCCGGTGAGCGTGATCTCGCCGGTCATGGCGGTGTCGGGGCGCACCAGGCGGCCCGTCAGCAACGAGACGAGCGCGGTCGCGATCGTGACGCCGGCGCTCGGCCCGTCCTTGGGGATCGCCCCCGACGGGACGTGGACGTGGAGGTCGTGGGTGGCGAACCAGTCCTCCGGGAGGTCGTCGACGTGCTCGTGCGCATGACCCCGGACCCACGAGAGGGCGGTGCGGGCCGATTCGCGCATGACGTCCCCCAGCTGACCGGTGAGGATCAGCTCGGGCGGGCGGGAGCCGTTCGGCATGGCGGCCGCCTCGACGTAGAGCACGTCGCCGCCGACCGGCGTCCAGGCGAGGCCGGTCGCGACGCCGGGCTCGCGGGTGCGTCGGCCGAGCTCGCGGGAGACCTTCGGGCGCCCCAGCAGCTCCCGCACGCGCGGGGCGGTGACGGAGACGCGCGCGGTGTCGCCCGCCGCGACCCGGCGGGCGACCTTGCGGCAGACCGCGCCGACCTCGCGCTCGAGGGCTCGCACCCCCGCCTCGCGCGTGTGCTCGGTGATGATCGCGCGCAGCCCCGTGTCGGTGAAGGTGACGAGCGACCGCTTCAGCCCCGAGCGGTCCAGCTGGCGCGGGACGAGGTAGCGCCTGGCGATCTCGAGCTTGTCCTGCTCCGTGTAGCCGGAGAGCTGGATGACCTCCATGCGGTCCTGCAGCGGCGCCGGGATCGTCTCGAGCGTGTTCGCCGTCGTGACGAACATGACCCGGGAGAGGTCGAAGGGCAGGTCGAGGTAGTGGTCGCGGAAGGCGTGGTTCTGCTCCGGGTCGAGCACCTCGAGCATGGCCGAGGCCGGATCGCCGCGGAAGTCGGCGCCCATCTTGTCGATCTCGTCGATCATGAACAGCGGGTTGCTGGACTCCGCGTCGCGCAGCGCCCGCAGGATCACTCCCGGCATCGCGCCGATGTAGGTGCGCCGGTGGCCGCGGATCTCGGCCTCGTCGCGCATGCCGCCGACGGAGATGCGCTCGAACTTGCGGCCCATGGCGCGGGCGATCGACTGGCCCAGCGACGTCTTGCCGACGCCGGGCGGGCCGAGCAGGCACAGGATCGAGCCGGCGGCGTCGGGCTTGAGCTGGCGCACGGCGAGGAACTCGAGGATGCGCTCCTTGACCGTCTCGATGTCGTAGTGGTCGGCGTCGAGCACCGCGCGCGCGTGGCCGAGGTCGAGGTCGTCCTCGGTGCGCATGCCCCACGGGAGCGAGGCGATCCACTCGAGGTAGGTGCGGATGACCCCGTGCTCGGCCGCCGCCTGGGGCAGCTTCTCCAGCCGCGAGAGCTCGCGGTCGGCCTGCTTGCGCACGTCGGCGGGGAGGTCGCGCACCTCGAGCTGCTCGCGCAGATCGGCGAGCTCCGCCTCCCCCGGGTCGCGCTCGCCGAGCTCCTCCTGGATCGCCTTGAGCTGCTGGCGCAGGACGAACTCGCGCTGGGAGCGGTCGATCTCGGACTGGACCTGGGACTGGATCTTCGAGCCGATGTCGATGACGTCGAGCTCGCCCGCCAGCACCTCGGAGAGCCGGCGCAGGCGCTTGGCCACGTCGAGCTCCTCCAGCAACGCCTGCTTGTCCTCGGTCTTGATCCGCAGGGCGCCGAGGATCAGGTGCGCCAGCGACGCCGGGTCCTCGACGTTCGCGACCGCCAGCTGCAGCTCCTCCGGGAGGTAGGGGGCGGCCTCGACGATGCTCGAGAAGGTGTCCTGCACGTTGCGCATGAGCGCGGTGACCTCCGGCCCCTCGCGACCGACGTCGGGCAGCTCCTCGATGCGGGCGACGAGGTAGGGGCTCTCCCCCTCCCAGCCGGTGATGCGCACGCGCTGGCCGCCCTGGACGAGGATCCGCAGGGAGCCGTCGGGGACCTTCAGCATCCGCGCGACGGTCCCCGCGACGCCGACGGTGTAGAGCCCCTCGGGCCCGGGCGCCTCGACCTCGGGGTCGCGCGCCGCGACCATGCACAGCGTCCGGTCGGAGCCGAGCACGTCGGTGACGAGCTGGATCGAGCGCTCCTGCCCGACCGCCAGCGGCGTCAGCGTGTCGGGGTAGGTGACGGAGTTGCGCAGCGGGAGGACCGGCAGCGTCGCGGGCAGGGGCGGTGCCCCCACCTCGACGTGCCCGGGGTCGTCGCCGGCGGCCTCCTCGATGTCGATCACGCGCTCATCCCCGCCCGCCCTCGATCGGCACGTGGCGCGAGCGGCGCTGCGCGGGGAGGACCGGGAGCTCGACGCGCAGCATCCCGTTGACGTAGACCGCCTTGACGGCGTCGGCGTCGACGTCGACGCCCAGGGCGACGACGCGGCGGAACACCCCGTGCTCGATCTCGAGCTGCTGGTAGGTGCGCCCATCGGACTCGGCGGCCCGGCGCACGCCCGCCAGGACGAGCTCGCGGCCACGCACCTCGAGCTCGATGTCGGCGCGGTCGACGCCCGCGAGGTCGGCCTGGACGACCGCGCGCGGCGGGTCCGCGAGGTGGAAGACGTCGACGGCGGGCGAGAAGCCGCGCCGGCGGCGGCGCGGGCCGCGGTCCAGGACGTCGCCGAACAGCTCGTCCATCTCGCGCCGCATGCGATCGAAGTTCGCGAAGGGGTCGCGGTCGGAGCCCATGGGGGAGCAGGGTACGCCCGCCGGCGTCGGCTGTCAGGCGGCGGTGCGCGCCACGAGCTCGGCCTGCACCGGGAGCATCTCGCGCGTCGGCTGACCGAGGAAGAAGCCCTGGCCGAGGTCGATGCCCAGGGCGCGGGCGTGATCGAGCTCGGAGTCGCGCTCGATGCCGACGCCGACGACCCGGGCGCCGAGCTCGTGTGCGACCTCGACGAGCGCCGCCACGAGGTGGTGGCGGCCCGCCGAGCCCTCCGACTCCTGCAGGAGCCGGCGGGAGAGCTTGACGACGTCGGGCCGGATGGCCTCAAGCGCCGCGACCGCCTCCGTGGAGACGGACAGGTCGTCGAGTGCGAGCACCGCGCCGCGCTCGCGGTGGGCCGCGGCGAGGTCGCCGAGCAGGTGCGGGTCGGGGTGGTGATCGGCCTGCATCAGCTCGAGGCCGAGCTGCTCGGGCCGGCCGCCGACGCGCTCCACCACCGGCCAGGTGCTGCGCAGGGAGCCTTCGACGTCGAGGACCGCGCGCAGGTCGAGCTTGACGAACAGGCGCTCGCCCGGGGGCAGCAGCGGCATGCCGGTCTCGATCGCCGTCGCCCGGGTGCGGGCGTCGAAGGAGAAGAGGGCGTCGTGGGCGATCGCGGCACCGTGCAGCTCGGCGCCCGACACCTCGCCGCGCCCGAGCGTGCCGCGCACGAGGGCCTCGCGGGCGAAGACGGTGCCGTCGGCCAGGTCGACGATCGGCTGGAAGACCGAGTGCATCCGGCCGCGGAAGAGGAACCCGGGGAACCAGTCGGTGCGCAGGCGCTCGAGCACGACGGCGACGGGGACGGGGACGCCGGTGGGGTCCTCCAGGCGCACGGCGAAGACCCCGGCGCGCTCGGCGGGGGCCAGCGGCTCGATCGCGGCCTTCAGGCGGTCCTCCCACCCGTGGCCGCGGAGGATCAGCCCCTGTTGAAGGGGGTCGCCGGCTTGATGGGTGTCCCCGAGCTTGCTGAGCAGGCTCGGGCGCTGGGAGAGGAGGCGCACGCCGTCGCCGTGGTGAGACTGGTTGAACATCCACGACCCTCATCGACCGCACGGGCCCCATTGATGAGAACCCCGGCGTACGGCTGGACGGCCGTGCGGTGCTCAGACCGCGTAGGTCCGCCCCTCCGCCGCGACATCCACCGGGGCGCCGAACGCCGCGGCCGCCGCCTCCCGGGCCCAGGCCTCGCCGAGCTCGTCGGAGACGTGGGTGATGACCAGCCGCCGGGCGCCCGCGGCGCGGGCGTGCTCCCCGGCCTCCTGGGGCGTCAGGTGCCCGCGGACGCCGTTGCGCTCCGGCCGCGGCAGGGTCGATTCGAGCAGCAGCAGGTCGGCGTCGCGGGCGAAGGCGACGAGCGCGTCGTTGGGCGAGCAATCCGCGCCGTAGACGATCCGGCCGGCCGAGGCCGTGGACGTGATCTCCACCGCGAAGGTCGGCACCCAGTGCGGAACGCGCTGGAAGCGCAGCCGCAGCGGGCCGACCGTGATCGTCTCCGCCGGGTCGTACTCGCGCAGGTCGAAGGCGCGCTCGACGAGTCCCTCGTCCCCCCAGGTGCCGCCGAGGCGGCGGAACGTCGCGCGCCCGCCCGGCGGGACGTGCAGCGCCGGCCGCGCCGGCGTCTCGGTCCCGGGCCACACGTGGACGGGGACCGGCTGCTGGCGCGGGGCGTAGACGAGCCCGTAGGCGTACGGGATCAGGTCCAGCGTGTGGTCGGCGTGCAGGTGGCTGATCGCCACCGCGTCGACGTCGAGGTAGTCGGTGAAGCGGCGCAGCTTGCCGAACACGCCGTTGCCGCAGTCCATCAGCAGCGTCGTGTCGCCCTCGCGCACGAGGTAGCCGCTGCAGGCGCCGTCGACGTCCTGCCAGGACGGCGACTTGCCGAGCACGGTCAGCTCCACGGGCCCTCCCTCATGGAGGACGGACCCTACGCCCTACGCGGCGTGCAGCGCCGCCTGCTCCTCGGCGTCGGGGAACGCCCAGGCCGACTGGCGGCGGCGCTCCTGGCGGAAGACGAACCGCATCTGGCGCGGGGGGCGCAGCCCGTCGGGGTGGTCCGGGCGGAACGTCGGGCAGGGACCACACTCCGTCAGCGCGCACAGCCCGTTGCGCTTGAAGAAGCAGTCCTCACACGTCGCTTTGCCCGGCTTGCCCGTCATCGTCTCCCCATCGCTGTCTCGACGTCCTCCTGGTCGAAGGACGTCTGCAGTAGACCGCGACCGGCGCGGGGATGCGAGCGGCATTGCCGCAAAACGGGCGCTTTTCGACCCCTTCCCGCAAACACCTTCCTTTGGCCCCCGATCTGTGGTGTTAGCGGGTGGTGAACCCCGCATCCTCGGGCTTTTCGATCCGCGCCCATGGGGGTCCCCGTAGCGTTGACGACACGCATGAAGACCCTCGTGACCGGCATCACCGGCTCCATCGGGAGCTCCCTCGCCCCGGCGCTCGTCGCCGCCGGCCACGACGTGCGCGGGTTCACCCGTGACGCCTCAAGGGTCCCGGCCGCCGTCACGGACGTCGTCGAGGGGGACGCCACGACGGGCGCGGGGCTCGATGCGGCCCTGGAGGGCATCGAGGTCGCCTACTACCTCATCCACTCGATGGAGCAGGCCTCCGCCGGGCACTTCGATCGCGCCGAGCACCGGGCGGCCGAGCGCTTCGGCATGGCCGCGCGGGCCGCGGGCGTGCGGCGGATCGTCTACCTCGGGGGCACCCTGCCCTCCGAGGGCCACGTGCCCTCGCGCCACATCGGCTCCCGGCTGGCGGTCGAGGAGTCGCTGCTGGCCGCGGTGCCGGACTCGATCGCCTTCCGGGCCTCGATCGTGATCGCCTCCGGCTCGCGCTCGTTCCGCTTCCTGGTCCGACTCGTCGAGCGCATGCCCGTCCTGCCGATGCCCTCCTGGCGCAACAACCGCACCGAGCCGATCGACGGGCGCGACGTCACGGCCTTCCTCGTGGCCGCCGCGACGGCTCCCCCGTCGGCCGGCGGACGGGCGTGGGACCTTCCCGGGCCTGACGAGGTCTCCTACGGCGAGATGATCGAGCGCATCGCGGATCTGATGATGGTCGGGCGGCCGAAGCTCGCCCTGGGCTTCTCGCTCACCCCCATCGCCGCGCCGGTGGCCGCGGCGGTCGTCGGGGAGGACGTCGCGCTCATCGAGCCCCTGATGGAATCACTGCAAACCGACCTGCTCGCGCGCGACGCGTCGGCGGCGGAGGCGTTCGGGGTCCGCAGGCACCGCTTCGACGCCGCCGTGGAGCGCGCGCTGCGCGAGTGGGAACGCACGGAGGAGGTCAAAGCGCGATGAGCGACGCCGTCACTGCCGACATCACCATCGACGCCCCGCCGCAGGAGGTGTGGCTGGCGGTGATGAACGCCGAGCTGATGCCCGAATGGGTGACGATTCACAAGAAGATGCTCCATGCCGACGGGGGCCCGCCCCGTGAGGGGATGACGATGGAGCAGTGCCTCTCCCTCCGAGGGGCGTCCTTCAAGGTGAAGTGGACGCTCACCGAATGCGAGGACGGGACACGAGCGGTGTGGGAGGGCAAGGGCCCCGTCGGCTCCTCCGCCCGCACCTCCTACACCCTCGCGCCCTCGAACGGGGGCGGCACGGACTTCCACTACGAGAACGAGTTCAACGCCCCGGGGGGACTACTCGGAAAAGCGGCCAGTCGCGTTCTGGTGGGTGGATTGCCCCAGAAGGAGGCCAACGCCTCCCTCCAGAAGTTGAAGTCGCTCATCGAGAAGTGATTCACTGTTTCAGGAAATGACTGATTTCCTGGAAACAAAGCGCACGGAGATCACCGCGCGCCTCGAAGAGCTCAAGCCCCTCGTGGAGGAGTTCCATCGCCTCGAGGCCGCCGAGCGCGCGCTCGCCGGTGTCGACGCCAAGCCGGCGCCCACCCCCCGTCCCGGCGCTCGCGCCAAGCGCTCGGGCGCGTCGGCGCCCGCCGGCGGCGGCGGCGGTCGGCGTGGCCGCCCGAAGGGCTCCGGCCAGCGGGCGCAGCAGGCGCTGGACCTCGTGCGCAACCAGCCGGGCATCACGATCCCCGACCTCGCCGAGTCGATGGGGATCAAGCAGAACTACCTCTACCGCGTGATGCCGGACCTGGCCGAGCAGGGGCTCGTCACGAAGTCCGGCCGCGGCTGGCACATCCGCTCCTGACGACCGTCACCCTCTCCGACGCGCGGCCGGCGGATCTTCCGGCGCTCCTGGCGCTGGCCGCCCACCCGGAGGTGGAGCCGTTTCTGTCGGGGCTCACGGCGCCGCGCCTGCGCACCGCCCTCGACCAGCCCGACCAGCGCGTGCTGTGCATCGTGGCCGACGGCGCGCTCGCCGGGATGCTGCGCCTCGACCTGTCCGTGTGGGAGCGCCACCGCTGCGCGAACGTCCACACGCTCTTCGTGGACCCGGCGCTGCGGGGCCGCGGGGTGGCCGTGGCCGCCCTGCGTGCCCTCCTGGCCGATCTGACGGCCCGCGGCGCGCACCGGGTGCAGGCGGAGGCCTACGGCTTCAACACGGCCGCGCTGCGGACGTTCGCCGCGGCGGGCTTCCAGCACGAGGGCACCCGGCGCGCCGCCTGGTGGCGCCACGACGCCTGGCAGGACGGGCTGCACCTCGGCTGGGTCGCCCCGCCGCCGACCGAGGCGAGCGCCCCGGTCAGCCGCGCGGCGGCCGGCTAGACGAGCCCGAGCTTGGCGACCGCGTCGCGCTCCTCCTTGAGCTCGTTGACGGTGATGTCGATCTTGGACTGCGCGAACTCCCCGACGTCGAGGCCCTCCACGATCTCGTAGGTGCCGCCGGCGCAGCGGACGGGGAGGGAGACCTGCAGGCCCTCCTCGATGCCGTAGGCGCCCGTGGTCGGGACGACCATCGAGCGCAGGCCGTCGGCGCCGAGCGCCCAGTCGCGGATGTGGTCGATCGCCGCGTTGGCGGCCGACGCCGCGCTGGAGGCCCCGCGGGCCTCGATGATCGCCGCGCCGCGCTTGCCGACGTTGGGGAGGTACTCGTGCTCGTACCAGTTCATGTCGTCGACGGCCTCGACGGCCGGCTTGCCGCCGACGCGGGCGTTGAACAGGTCCGGGAACATCGTCGGGGAGTGGTTGCCCCACACGACGAGGTCCTGGATCTCGTCGACGCCCACGCCGAGCTTGGCGGCGAGCTGGCCGACGGCGCGGTTCTCGTCCAGGCGGGTCATCGCGGTGAAGCGCTCGGCCGGGACGTCCGGCGCGTGCGTGCGGGCGATGAGGGAGTTCGTGTTGGCCGGGTTGCCGACCACGAGCACCTTCACGTCGTCGGCCGCGCCGGCGTTGATGGCCTCGCCCTGCGGCTTGAAGATCGCGCCGTTGGCCTCGAGGAGGTCGGCGCGCTCCATGCCCTTCGTGCGCGGACGGGCACCGATCAGCAGCGCCACGTTGACGCCGTCGAAGGCCTCCTTCGCGTCGGCGGTGATGTCGATGCCGTCCAGCAGCGGGAAGGCGCAGTCGACGAGCTCCATCGCGGTGCCCTCGGCGGCCTTCAGCGCGGGCTCGATCTCGAGCAGCCGCAGGCGGACCTTGGTGTCAGGCCCGAGCATCTGCCCGGAGGCGATCCGGAACAGCGCGGCGTATCCGATGGCGCCTGCGGCGCCGGTGACGGTGACGGTCTTGACGTTCGACATCAGCTCTTGCTCATCTCCTGCTTGAGGTTCTCGTTGATCGCGTCCAGGAAGTCCTGCGTGGACAGGTACCCCTGGTCCTCGCCGACCAACAGCGCGAGGTCCTTCGTCATCTGCCCGCCTTCGACGGTGTCGACGCAGACCTTCTCGAGCGTCTCCGCGAAGGCGGTGACGTCCGGGGTGTCATCCATGCGGCCCCGGTGCTGCAGGCCGCGGGTCCAGGCGAAGATCGACGCGATGGGGTTCGTCGACGTCTCCTTGCCCTCCTGGTGCTGGCGGAAGTGCCGGGTGACGGTGCCGTGGGCGGCCTCGGCCTCGACGGTCTGGCCGTCCGGGGTCATCAGGACCGACGTCATCAGGCCGAGCGAGCCGAAGCCCTGGGCGACCGTGTCGGACTGCACGTCGCCGTCGTAGTTCTTGCAGGCCCAGACGTAGCCGCCCTCCCACTTGAGGTTCGCCGCGACCATGTCGTCGATCAGGCGGTGCTCGTAGGTGATGCCCTTGGCCTCGAAGTCGCTCTTGAACTCGGCGTCGAAGATCTCCTGGAAGAGGTCCTTGAAGCGCCCGTCGTAGGTCTTCATGATCGTGTTCTTCGTGCTCAGGTAGACCGGGTACTCGCGGTCGAGGCCGTAGCGCATCGAGGCGCGCGCGAAGTCGCGGATCGAGTCGTCGAGGTTGTACATCGCCATCGCGACGCCGGAGGACGGGAAGTCGAAGACGTCGATGTCGATCGGCTCGCCGGACTCGCCGTCGGCGGGCTCCCAGGTGAGGCGCAGCTTGCCCTTGCCGGGGATCTTCGTGTCCTCGGCGCGGTACTGGTCGCCGAAGGCGTGGCGGCCGACGACGATCGGCTTCGTCCAGCCCGGGACGAGCCGGGGGACGTTCTGCATCACGATCGGCTCGCGGAAGATGACGCCGCCGAGGATGTTGCGGATCGTGCCGTTGGGCGAGCGGTACATCCGGCTGAGCCCGAACTCCTCCACGCGCGCCTCGTCCGGCGTGATCGTCGCGCACTTGACGCCGACGCCGTACTCCTTGATCGCGTTCGCGGCGTCGACCGTGATCTGGTCGTCGGTCTCGTCGCGCTTCTCGATGCCCAGGTCGTAGTACTTCAGGTCCACGTCCAGGTAGGGGAGGATCAGCGAGTCCTTGATGAAGGACCAGATGATCCGGGTCATCTCGTCGCCGTCGAGCTCGACGAGCGGGGTCTTGACTTCGATCTTCGCCATGGCCCGGCAGGCTATGGGGCGAGGCTGCGCGGCGCAGTCCCGGTGGCGCGGGGCGCGAGCAGGGCGGTGGCCGCGAGCAGCGAGGCCGCGCCGAGCAGGGCCGCTCGGAGACCGACGGCGTCGGTGAGCGCGCCGCCGGTGAGCGGGCCCCAGAGGAGGCCCGCGGCGTTGGCGCCCATCGCGAGCGAGAGCCCCGTGGACGGGCGGTCGGGGAACAGGGTGCCTGAGCCGATCGCCTGGACGGCGACGACCGCGTTGCAGCTCGCGCCGAAGGCCAGCGCGGCGGCGAAGACGGCGGGTGGATGCGTCGGGGCGAGGGCGATCGTCCCCACGGCCGCGGCGGCCAGGAGGGCGAAGACGGCGGACGTCGCCCGGGCGCCGATGCGGTGCACGACGTCGCCGGCTGCCGCCCCGAGGAGGCTCCCGACGCCGGCGATCCCGAGCATCACGCGGGCGGTCGTGGCGTCGAGGCCGCCGGCGTCGTGGACGTGGTCGACGGCGAAGGTCCAGAACGCGGCGCTCCCGAGCCCGAACAGGACCGCCCCGCCGAGCAGGCGGGCGGCCCCGGGGACGGCGAGCGCGACGGCGGACGGCGCGGGTCGGGCGGGCGCGGGCCGCAGCGCACTTCCGCGCGTGTCCTGCGGGCCGTCCGTGACAGGACGTGCCTCTTCCGCAACGGGGTGGCGGAGGTTGATGGGACCTGGTGCCGTCAACCTCCGCCACCCCCGGGGGGGACGGGGGAGGCGGGAGGCGGAGGCAGGCGAGGCAGGCGAGGCAGGCGTGGCACGCAACTGATGCACAACGCAACGGTCAGCCGCCCGACGACCTGCGATCCTGTCCGGCACATGGGTCGCCGCGGCTCCATCCAGCTCGCCCGGGTCATGGGCATCCGCATCGGAGCCGACTACGGCTGGTTCCTCATCCTGTTCCTCGCGATCTGGTTCCTCTCGCGCCAGTTCGTCATCGTGCTCGACGGCGAGGACACGGTCGCCTACGCCGCCGCGGTCGCCACGGCGTTCCTCTTCTTCGGCTCGATCGTCCTCCACGAGCTCGGCCACGCGGTGGCCGCCCGCCGCGAGGGCATCGACGTGGCCGGCATCGACCTGTTCCTCTTCGGCGGCCTGATGCACATGCGCTCCGAGCCGGAGACCCCCGGCGCCGAGTTCCGCGTCGCCGTCGCCGGCCCACTGGCCACCCTCGCCGTGATCGTCGTCGGCAGCGCGATCGCCATCGCCCTGGAGGGCACGCAGGGGCTCGTCGACGCCGCGACGCTCACCGTCCCCGCCGGGGGCCTGTCGGTCCCGATGCTCCTCATCGGCGTCGTCGTCTCGATGAACATCGTCGTGCTGGCCTTCAACCTCGTCCCCGCCTATCCGCTCGACGGCGGCCGGATCGCCCGCGCCGCGGTGTGGAAGGCCACCGGGGATCGCCACAAGGCCACACGCGCCGCGGCGGCCGTCGGCCGCTGGTTCGGCATCGCGCTGATCGGGGTGGGCATCGCGCTCGCGGCGTCGGGGGACGTCGCCGACGGCGTCTACCTCGCGATCCTCGGCTTCCTCCTGTACTCCCAGGCGCGCGGCGTCACGATGCAGACCGCCGTCGCGGAGCGCCTCGAGGGCGTCACCGTCGCCGACATCATGGACACCGAGCCGGTGACCGTCCCCGCCGACACGAGCGCGCTGCGCACCTACGAGGACTTCTTCCTGCGCTACGGCTACGACTGGTTCGCGGTCGTCGAGCCCGACGGCCGCTACGTCGGCCGCGTCCTCCACGATCCGGTGATGGAGGCCGCCGAGGGCCCCAACGCGGAGCTCCCGGCCCGGCGCCTGGCCGCCGACGCGGGAGACCAGGTCGACGCCGACGTCACGCTCGAGGCGCTCGTCGGCTCGGAGCCGCTGCGCCGCCTCGGCGCCCTCACGGCGACCGACGCCGAGGGCCGCCTGCGGGGCGTCGTCACGTTCGACGCGATGATGCGCGCGCTCGAGCGGCGCCTCACCCCCGCCCGGACCTAGCCCCCGTCGATCCCCCCAGGGGCGGCCGCGGCCCGCACCACGAGCCCGAGGGTGTCGAGGTCGCCCTTGCTCGCACACGCCACGGCCCCGGCCGCTCGCGCGCGCTCGCGCACGAGGTCGTCGACGAGCGACGTCAGCAGCACCACCGGCAGGCCGGGCCGGAGCACCAGCATGTGCGCGGTGAGCTCGAACCCGTCGACGACGGGCATGCGCGCGTCCATCAACACGACGTCGGGCACCCCGGCTGAGAGCGCGGCGAGGGCCTCCTCGGCCCCGGGGACAGATCCGACGACCTCGATGTCGGGCTCCTCGTCGAGCAGGATCCCGATCAGGAAGCGCGCGTCCTCGGAGTCGTCGACCACGAGCACGCGGATGGAGGCGGCGGTGGCCATCGGGCCCCGCAGCCTGTCACGAACGGGCGGCTACTGCGCCCGCATCGGGCCCTGCCCGAGCCGCCCGGCGGGGCGGGAGGCGCGCACGGCCTTGCGGTACTCGGCGTTGAGCATGCCGATCACGTCCAGGCCGATCTCCTGCGGGCACACGCGCGTGCACTCGCCGAAGTTCGTGCAGCCGCCGAAGCCCTCGGCGTCCATCTGCTCGACCATCCCCAGCGCGCGCTCCTCGCGCTCGGCCTGTCCCTGCGGCAGCAGGTTGAGGTGGGTGATCTTCGCACCGGTGAACAGCATCGCCGCGCCGTTGGGACAGGCCGCGACGCAGGCACCGCAGCCGATGCAGATCGCTGCGTCCATCGCGGCCTCCTGCACGTCCTGCGGGACGGGCATGGCGTTGGGGTGTGGCTGGGGCCCGGTCGTGACCGAGACGTAGCCACCGGCCTGGATCACGCGGTCCAGCGCGGAGCGGTCGGTGACGAGGTCGCGCACGACGGGGAACGCGTTGGAGCGGAACGGCTCGATGCGGATGAGCGCGCCGTCCTCGAAGTTGCGCATGTAGGTCTGACAGGACGTGACCTGCTGCGGTCCGTGCGCGGTGCCGTCGATCGTCAGCGAGCAGGTGCCGCAGATGCCCTCGCGGCAGTCGGAGTCGAAGGCGACCGTCCGCCTGCCCGCGGCCATGAGCTCCTCGTTGAGCTGGTCGAGCATCTCGAGGACGGAGGCGTCGGAGTCGATGTCGGCGACCTCGTAGCGCTCGAAGCCCGAGCCGCCCGCGTGAGCGTCCTGACGCCAGATCTCCAGGGTGAAGTTCACTTGTAGCTCCTCGAGGCCAGGGCGACCTCCTCGAACTCCAGCGGCTCGTCGAAGGCCGCCGGGTGCTTGCCGTCCCCCTGCCACTGCCAGGCGGCGACGGCGGCGAAGTGCTCGTCGTCGCGTTGCGCCTCGCCCTCCTCCGTCTGATGCTCCTCGCGGAAGTGGCCCCCCGCGGACTCCTCGCGCCGCAGCGCGTCCAGGCACATGACCTGCGCGAGGTCGATGAAGTCGCGCAGCCGCAACGCGTAGTCGAGGCTCTGGTTGAACTCGTCGGTGCGGCCGTCCACCCGGACGCCGGTCGAGAACTCGTCCCGGATCTCGTCGATGCGCTCGAGCGCGTAGCGGAGGCCCTCGGCGTCGCGGGACATCCCGCACTTGTCGAGCATGACCTCGCCGAGCTTGCGATGCAGCGCCTGGGGCGCCTCCGTGCCCTTGCCGGCCATGATGGCGTCGATGCGCCCACGGACCTCGCCCTCCGCCTCGGCGAAGGCCGGGTGCTCGTCGGCGTCGACCGGATCGCGCGGCTCGGAGGCGAGGCGGTGCATGACCGTGTGCGGGACGATGAAGTAGCCGTCGGCGAGGCACTGCATCATCGCCGAGGCCCCGAGGCGGTTGGCGCCGTGGTCGGAGAAGTTGGCCTCCCCGATCGCGAACAGCGACGGGATCGTCGTCTGCAGCTCGTAGTCGACCCACAGCCCGCCCATCGCGTAGTGCGGCGCCGGGTAGATGCGCATCGGCTGCTCGTACGGGTTCTCGCCCGCGATGCGCTCGTACATGTCGAACAGGTTCCCGTAGCGCTGGGCGATCGTCTCCTGGCCGAGCTCGGCGATCGCGTCGCGGAAGTCCAGGAACACGCCGCGGCCGGTCGCGCCGACGCCGAGGCCGTCGTCGCAGACGTGCTTGGCCGCGCGCGAGGCGACGTCGCGCGGGACGAGGTTGCCGAACGCCGGGTAGCGCTCCTCGAGGAAGTAGAGGCGCTCGTCGTCGGGGATCTCGGCCGGCGGCCGGTCGTCGCCCTTGGCCCGCGGCACCCAGACGCGCCCGTCGTTGCGCAGGGACTCGCTCATCAGCGTGAGCTTGGACTGGTACTCGCCTGACTGCGGGATGCAGGTCGGGTGGATCTGCGTGAAGGACGGGTTGGCCATCAGCGCGCCGCGGCGGTGCGCCCGCCAGGCAGCCGTGACGTTGGAGCCCATCGCGTTCGTCGAGAGGTAGTAGACGTTCGTGTAGCCGCCGGAGGCGATCACGACCGCGTCCGCCGCATGGCGCTCGATCGCACCCGTGATCAGGTTGCGGGCGATGATCCCGCGCGCCTCGCCGTCGACGAGCACGACGTCGAGCATCTCGTGGCGGGCGAAGACCTGCGCGCGGCCCTGGGCGACCTGGTGCTGCAGCGCGGAGTAGGCCCCGAGCAGGAGCTGCTGGCCGGTCTGGCCGCGGGCGTAGAAGGTGCGCTGCACGAGCACGCCGCCGAAGGAGCGGGTCGCCAGCGAGCCGCCGTACTCGCGGTTGAAGGGGACGCCCTGGGCGACGGCCTGGTCGATGATGTTCGTCGACAGCTCCGCCAGGCGCCAGACGTTGGCCTCGCGGGAGCGGAAGTCGCCGCCCTTGACGGTGTCGACGAACAGGCGCCGGATCGAGTCGCCCTCGTTGGCGAAGTCCTTCGTCGCGTTGATGCCGCCCTGCGCGGCGATCGAGTGCGCGCGCCGCGGCGTGTCCTGGAAGCAGAACACGGAGACGTCGAAGCCCTGGGCGGCGAGCGAGGCGGCCGCGGAGGCGCCGGCGAGGCCGGTGCCGACGACGAGCACCTTCTTGCCGTGGCGGTTGCGCGGGCCGAGCAGCTTGTGCTGGTCCAGCCACGTGTGCCACTTCTGGTCGATCGGTCCGGGCGGGACCTTCGCGTCGAGGACGGGGATGTTCACGTCGAGGGCCACCTGCAACTCCTACGGGGCTCCGAGGACGCCGGTCCAGACGAGGACCGGAACGGACACGAAGCCACCCACGACGGCGAGCGTCAGGGCGTTGGCCCCGGCGCGCAGCCGGCCGTTGCGGCGCGGCGAGTCGATCCCGAGCGTCTGCGTGACGCTCCAGATGCCGTGGCGCAGATGGAAGCCGACGGCGAGCACCGCGGCGACGTACAGGAGCACGACCCACCACACCTCGAAGGCCTGATGGACGTTGGCGTAGACGGCGCCCCGCCGCATCGGGCCGTCGACCTGGATGGTCAGGGTCGTGAACTGGAGGATGTGGAAGACGATGAAGGCCAGCAGCAGCGGGCCGGTGATCATCATCGAGCGCGCCGACCACGAGCGGCCGACGCGCCGCGGCGGGTGCCCGGCGGGCTTGGCGGCCGCGTTGCGCCGGCGCAGCTGCACGACGCCGATGACGTGCACGACCAGGGAGCCGATCAACAGCGCCCGCACCGCCCACAGCAGCCAGTCGTTGGGCAGCAGCGGCCCGCCGACGCGGCGCAGGAACTCCGAGTAGCGGTCGATCTGGGCGTCGCCGGACCCGTCCGAGCCCGGCCCCGCGAAGATCGTGAGGTTGCCGACCATGTGCAGGACGAGGTAGGCGACGAGCACCGAGCCCGTGAGGGCCACGATCGTCTTCTTGCCCACGCTGGAGTGCCACAACCGCAGCACCCGGGACGAGGCGAGCCTCGATCCCGGTCTGGCGGTGGCGCTGGACACGACCGAAGAACGTATCCGGCCGCGCTTTCGGATCAACTGTGCGATGCCGCACCTCGCATTAGGCGCCCCTAAAAGCGCTGCTGACGTGACACATCGTCAATCCCGACCGCGGAAGTCGGTCATTAGCAGGCATCTTTGCGGGCGCGATCCTCGTTACGATGCCGCCATCGAGCCCATCGTCGACAGGCCCTGACCCATGCCCCAGCACGACGTCCTGATCATCGGAGCTGGCCTTGCCGGTCAGCGAGCCGCCCTCTCAGCCGCCCAGTCGGGCGCATCGGTGGCCATCCTCTCCAAGGTCCATCCGGTCCGTTCGCACTCCAATGCGGCCGCCGGCGGGATCAACGCCGCCCTCAACGTGGAGGACTCCTGGGAGTCCCACGCGTTCGACACGATCAAGGGATCGGACTACCTGGGCGACCAGGACGCGATCGAGATCATGTGCCGCGAGGCGCCCGACGAGGTGCTCACCCTCGAGCACTGGGGCGTGACGTTCCACCGCAACGACGCCGGCCAGCTCGGCACGCGGGCGTTCGGCGGCGCCTCCGCCGCACGGACCTACTACGTGGCCGACATCACCGGCCAGGCGCTCCTCCACGTCCTCTACGAGCAGCTGATGAAGCACCACGAGGTCGTCGACCGCTACGAGGAGTGGTTCGTCACCTCCCTGCTGCAGGACGAGACCGGCCGCTGCACCGGCTGCATCGCGCGCTCCATCAAGGACGGCCGCCTCGAGGTCTTCAACGCGAAGTCCACCATCCTCGCCAACGGCGGCGCCGGGCAGTGCTTCAAGCCGACGACCAACGCGATCATCTGCACCGGCGACGGCATCGCTCAGGCCTACCGCCTCGGCGCGACGCTGATGGACATGGAGATGATCCAGTACCACCCGACGACGCTGGCGGGCAACGGGATCCTCATCACGGAGGGCGCCCGCGGCGAGGGCGCGCACCTCTACAACGCCGAGGGCGAGCGCTTCATGGAGAAGTACGCGCCCAACAAGCTCGAGCTCGCCTCGCGCGACGTCGTCTCCCGCTCGGAGCAGACGGAGATCAACGAGGGCCGCGGCTTCCCGGACGGCACGGTGGCGCTGGACATCACGAAGGTCCCGCGCAACCGGACGCTCGAGGCGCTGCGCGAGATCGTCAACATCGGCCGCGACTTCGCGGGCGTCGACATCACGCGCGAGCCGATCCACATCAAGCCGGGCTGCCACTACATCATGGGCGGCATCAAGACCGACAACGACGGCCAGACGAACATCCCGGGCCTGTACGCGGCCGGCGAGACCGCCTGCGTCTCCGTCCACGGCGGCAACCGGCTCGGCGCGAACTCGCTGCTGGACACGCTGATCTTCGGCAAGCGCTCCGGCATCCACGCCGCCAACGCCGCCGGCGGCATCGACATGCCGAGCGCCCCCGTCTCGCGCATCAACGACGAGCAGGCCTCGATCGACGCGATCGGCAACCGCGACGCCGGCGGCCGCCGCGTCTCGGCGATCAAGGACGAGCTCGGCACGATGATGAACGAGAAGTGCGCCGTGTTCCGCGACGAGGCGGGCCTCCAAGAGGCCCGCACGACGATCCGGCGCCTCAAGGAGGAGGCCGAGGTCGCCCACATCGACGACAAGGGCACGGTCTTCAACCAGGACGTGCTCGGCGCGATGGAGCTCGGCTACATGCTCGACTGCGCGGAGTGCATGGTCACCGGCGCGATCGAGCGCAAGGAGTCCCGCGGGGCGCAGTTCCGCACGGACTTCCCCGAGCGCAACGACGACGAGTGGCTCAAGCACATCGACCTCAATGCGAACGGCTCGGACGTGCCGACCGTGAGCTACTCCGATGTGACCATCACCAAGTGGCAGCCGATGGAGCGGACCTACTAGATG
This sequence comes from uncultured Solirubrobacteraceae bacterium, assembly GCA_963726825.1. Taxonomy (GTDB): domain Bacteria; phylum Actinomycetota; class Thermoleophilia; order Solirubrobacterales; family Solirubrobacteraceae; genus DATLGB01. Next base: position 21,326 of record CAVSDT010000003.1, read on the forward strand.
CCTGAATACACCCTTCGCCTGCGGCGCTACTCGCCCGAGAGCGGGGAGGCCGCCTACTGGGAGGAGTTCTCGATCGAGCTCGACGGGCACCGCTCCGTCCTCGACGGGATCCTCAAGGCCCGCGCCGACCAGGACGGCTCGATCGGCATCCGCTGCTCGTGCCTGGCCGCCATCTGCGGCTCCTGCGGCGTGCGCATCAACGGCCGCCCCGGGCTCGCCTGCCACATGCACCTCGACGAGGCCCACAAGCGCTCGCCGACCGGCACGATCACCGTCGAGCCGATGGGCAACATGCCCGTCATCCGCGATCTGATCACGGACATGGACGCCGTCCACTGGAAGAAGATCCGGCGCGTCACGCCGTGGCTGCTCCCCGACGGCGAGGCCCCCGAGCGCGAGTACATCGTGCCGAAGGAGTCGATGGTCGACGTCACGCAGACGATGGCCTGCATCCAGTGCGGCGCCTGCGTCTCGGACTGCCTCTCGATGGAGGTCGACCCGGAGTTCATCGGCCCGGCCGCCCTCGCGAAGGCCTACCGCTTCGTCGGCGACCCGCGCGACGGCCAGCACTTCGAGCGGCTCAAGGACCTGTCGGACAACCCGCACGGGATCTACGACTGCACCCACTGCTTCAACTGCATCGAGGCGTGCCCGAAGGGCGTGGCCCCGATGAGCCAGATCATGCGCCTGCGGCGCATCGCCGGCGCCGACCACAACATCGTCGACGCCAACAACGGCCACCGCCACGAGCAGGCGTTCGTCACCCTGGTCAAGCAGGGGGGCCTGCTCCACGAGGCCGAGCTGCTGCCGCGCTCCTACGGCGGCGACTCGTTCTTCGGCAAGTTCCATCCGGCCGCCGGCGCCGAGCTCGTCTCCTCCCTGCCGGCCATCGTGACCGCCGTCGCGCGCCGCAAGGTGACGCCGATGGCCGCGCTGAAGCCGCACAAGATCCCCGACCACAAGAACCTGCGCCGCATCTTCGACGAGATCGAAGGCAAGGACGAGCGCTTCGAGCTCAACCTGTACGTGGTCCAGCCCGACGACGAGGCGCCGCAAGGCGACGGCGCGAACACCGGTGGCGACGACTCCGCCTCCGGTGGCGACGTGCAAGGCAGTCCGTCGTCCTCGTCGCCCGAGAGGAGCCCGAACCCGTCATGAAGGTCGCCTACTGGCCCGGCTGCGTCAGCCGCGGCTTCACCCCTGAGCTGCACGGCTCCATGGCGAAGGTCGCGCCGCTGCTCGACATCGAGCTCGTCCAGCTCGACCGCGCCTCCTGCTGCGGTGCCGGCGTCATCGCCGAGCACAACCAGGAGCTCGCCGACACGCTCAACGCGCGCACCTTCGCGCTCGCCCAGCAGGTCCCCGACGCGGACATGATGATGAACATCTGCTCGACCTGCCAGGGCGCGCAGAGCGAGTGCCAGCAGCGCCTCGACGCCAACGCGGAGTACCGCGGGATGGTCAACGAGACGCTCGCCCCTGAGGGCCTGGAGTACACGAAGGGCATCACGAACAAGCACCTCCTGTGGCTGATGGTGGAGGAGATCGGGCTCGACGTGATCGCCTCGAAGGTCAAGCGCCCGCTCACCGACCTCAAGGTCGGGCCCTTCTACGGGTGCTACATCGTGCGCCCGACCGACCGGGTCGGCATCACCGACGAGCACCCGCGCGACACCTACCTCGACCAGCTGATCGAGGCGCTCGGCGGCACGGTCGTCGACTACGCCGGGTCGCACAAGTGCTGTGGGTTCCCGATCATCACGATGCACAAGGAGAACTCGCTCAAGCAGGCCGGCCGCCACATCGGCGACGCGCTGGACGCCGACGCGGACTGCCTCGTCACGCCGTGCCCGCTGTGCCACCTCAACCTCGACCTCCAGCAGCCGCTGGCGGCGCGCTACTCCGACCGCGAGCTGGGGCTGCCGATCCTCCATCTCCCGCAGATGGTCGGCCTGGCCTTCGGACTGGATCCCAAGGAGCTCGGGCTCAACCGCCACGTGGTCAAGCCCACGTCGGTGATCGACTGGTCGGCGTCCGTCGTCGGCTCCGTCGCCGCCTGAAACACGAGTAGCGCACACAGTCAGGTGATCTGACGCGCGAGGTTCCGAAGCGAACCTCGCGCGTGTGATCGCCCGATCCCGCGGGAACCCCTCCCGCATGGCCCGGATGCAGTGGACCGCCGCGGCGGTTCCGGGCGAGGTCCGTCGGCTCCGTCACGAGGTGTGCGCGTTCGCGCGCGGCCAAGGGGTCCCCGAGCCCCGCACGGAGGACGTCGCACTCGCCGTCACGGAGATCGTGACGAACGCCGTGCTGCACGCCCACCGGGACGCCCCGGGCGTGGGCGTGATCACCGTCTGCGCCGAGATCGACGCCGCTGCGAGCCTGACGGTCAAGGTCGCCGACGACGGCGTCGGGCTCATCCCGCGCGACGACTCCCCCGGCGCGGGCCTCGGCCTGATCATCTGCGATCAGCTCGCCGACATGCGCTACGGCGAGTCGCGGGCCGGTGGCACGGAGGTCGAGCTGACCTTCGCCGCGACGGCCTGACCGGTCACGGCGCGGCGGGGTCCGTCGAGTCCCGGCGCGGCATGAAGCGCGGGCCGAAGTAGGCCTGGCCCGTCTGGACCCAGTGCGCCGTCAGCCGGCTGAGCTCGAAGTCGAGCTGCGACCCGTCCCGGTCCAGGCGCACGGTGATGGTCCGGCCCCGCACGGCCACGACCTCGCCGGGGTCGCTGCGGCCGACGTGGACGACCTCCCCGCGCAGCCCGGGATGCGGCAGCGCACGCGACGGCCCGCCGGTCACGCCGCCGGACCCATGCGCCGGTCGCGGACGAGCAGGACGATCGCCGTCGCGGCGAGCAGCGCGACGATCGCGCCGAACACCGTCCCCGCCTCCACGAGGTCGGTCGCCTGGGCCAGGAGGCCGACGCCGACGACGGGCAGCGACACCGCGACGTAGGAGACCACGAACAGGCTCGAGGTGGTCGCGGCCCGCTGGTCCTGCGGGGCGCCACCGGCGACGAGCGCCAGGCCGGCGGCGAAGCTCAGGCCCTGCCCGACGCCGGCCAGCACCCCGCCGGCGATCAGCAGCGGCAGCGACTCGACCTGCAGGCTCGCCACGAGCAGGCCCATCCCGGCGATCAGCAGGACGCAGCCCCCGACGAGGGCGACGTCGTCAGAGACGGCACGCCGCGTCACCTGCCCCGCGATGGATGCGAGGAAGATCGTCAGCACGGTGAAGCCGATCGCCGCGTGATCGGTCACGTCCAGGACCTGGCCGAGGAAGGCCGGGACGACGGAGGTGAACAGCCCCGTGACGGCGAACCCGGCGAAGCCCGCGAGGCTGGCCCGGACGAAGACGCGGCGCACCTGCGACGGCACGGCGAGCCCCTGCGGGTGGATGGCGAAGCGGCCGTCGGCGTCCTCGGGGTCCTGCATGACCCACAGGCCGAGCGCGGCGAGGGCCAGCAGCCCGAGATGGACGACGAACACCAGCCGCAGCGGGTCCGGGAGCAGCTCGGCGAGGACGCCCGCCAGCGCCGGGCCGAGGCCGAGGCCGCCCATGTTGACGATCGTGGCCACCAGCGACGCGCGCGTGGTGTCTCCCTCCGGCGCCAGATCGACGAGCGTCGCCGTCGCCGTCCCGGAGAAGATGCCGGCACTCAGCCCGGAGAGGAAGCGCCCGACGAGCAGCAGCGGCAGCCCGTGCGCGAGCAGGAAGCAGCCCGCGCTCAGCGCGCTGAACGCGAGCCCCGGCAGCAGCGTGCGGCGCCGGCCGATGTCGTCGGAGAGGTTGCCGAACAGGATCAGCCCCGCGATCACCCCGACCGCGTAGGTCGCGAAGATGACCGTGATCATCAGCCCGGAGAACCCGAGCTCAGCCTGGTAGATCGGGTACAGCGGCGTCGGCAGCGTCGTGCCGATCATCGTGACGAGGAAGGCGAACGCGACGAGCACGAAGCTGCGCGTCCGGGAGACGGTCAGTGGAGCCGTCCCCGTTCCTCGCGCGCGAGGCGCTTGGCCTCGCGGCGCTCGCGCCGGCCGAGCTTGGGCCCGCGGCGGACGGTCGAGCCGCCCATGATCGAGATCAGGCGCAGCCTGAGGACGGGGCCCCCGCGGCCCGGGCGCTCGGAGCCGAGCTTGACGTCGTTGCCGCCCATGATCGGGATCGAGGCCACGTGGACGTCGACGCCCTCGGGGACGCGGATCTCGGCGCCCCCCATCACGCTCCACACGGTGATCGTCGTCTCGCGCGCCGAGAGCTCCGCGTCGTTGAGGTCGAGGTCGGCGCCGCCCATGATCGAGACCACCCGCAGGCGGTCCGACAGGCGCCAGTGGCCCGCCCGCTCGGCGCCGCTCATCACCGCGACGACCCAGCCGGTCCCCTTCCCCCCGTGGGGACGGACGGGCATCCCGCGACGGGGCGCGGCGACGGCGTCGTGATCGGCGCCGCCGGCGGGCACCACGTCGGCCACGAGCGGCCGCAGCTGCGCGTGCGTGCGAGCGGTGTAGGCCGCCGTGAGGCGCTCGTCGAGCTCGTCGAGCTCGAGGCGGCCCTCCCCCGCCGCGTGGCGCAGGAGGTCCGCGATCCGCTCACGATCGGCGTCTGAGGCACGCAGGTCGGGGACGGATGCCGGATCGTCGGCCATTCGGGGCCAAGCCTAGTCACGGTCGACCATTAACGAGATCGAGCGCCCCGCCAGGCGCTCGATCTTCCATCCCGTGGTGCGTACCCCAGTCCGTCCCGGGAAGCTCATCCTCGACCGCTGCTCCTGCCGGAGTGCTGAGTCGGTGTTGCACGACACATGATCGGCGGCCGAGGGTCCGGGCACATCCCCTTGGGGGGACGATCCCGGGGGGAGAGATCCGGGTGAGTGGCGGGTGATGCCCGGGTGAGGTGTAGGGTGAGGCGATGGTCACCCTGGTGCTCGGTCGCTTCCCCGACCTGCTCGCCGCCGGCCTGCGCGCGGTGCTTGCGGAGGAGGAGCGTCTCGAGATCCTCGCCGCTGACGTGCCGACGGACACCCTTCGATCCGCGCTGGCCGAGCACGAGCCCGACCTCGCCGTCTTCGACCTCGGTGGGCTGCGCTCCCCCGTCCAGGTGCACGAGCTGCACGAGGCCCAGCCCGAGACGCGGCTGGTGCTGCTCGCGGAGCGGGCCACGAGCGCGGAGTGCAATCAGCTGCTCGCCTTCGGCGCCACGGCCGTGATCCCCAAGGACGCGACGCGCGGCGACCTGCTGACGTCGCTCTCCCTCGCCGCGCGGGGGATGCACGTGATGCCCGGTTCGGGGACGCTCGCGCCGGCCACGGGCCCCGACCTGCTCACCCCGCGCGAGGCGGACGTGCTCGAGCTCCTCCAACACGGCAAGTCCAACGCCGAGATCGCGCTCGCGCTCGTCGTCGGCGTCGAGACCGTGCGCACCCACGCGCGCTCGATCTACCGCAAGCTCGGGGTGGCCTCCCGGCGCGACCTCGCGGCCGCGCCGGTGCTCCGCGGCCGCTAAGCGGGCGTGCGGGCGGGCAGCAGGCCGCGCTCGTGGAGCGCCTCGGCCAGCTGCACCGCGTTCGTCGCCGCGCCCTTGAGCAGGTTGTCGGAGACGACCCACAGGCAGATCCCGCGCTCGTGCGACGGGTCGCGCCGCACGCGGCCGACGAAGACGTCGTCGGCACCCGCGGCGTCGCGCGCCGTCGGGTAGGCGTGGGCCGCGGGGTCGTCGACGAGGGTGATGCCGGGCGCGCGGGCGATCAGCTCGCGCGCCTCGTCGATGCCGAGCGGCTCGCGCGTCTGCAGCGTGACGCTCTCGGAGTGCGAGGCGATCACGGGGACGCGGGCGCAGGTGACGTTGATCGCGATGTCGGCGTCACCGAGGATCTTGCGCGTCTCGAACATCATCTTGCGCTCCTCGTCGGTGTGGTCGTCGCCGGGCGCGAAGTTGCCGGCGGCGCCGAGGACGTTGAACGCGATGTGGTGCGGATAGACCTCGGGCGCGGGCAGCGGCGCGTCGGCCAGGGCCGCGTGGGTCTGGGTCACGAGCTCCGAGACGGCCTTCACGCCCGTGCCGGAGACGGACTGGTAGGTGGAGACGACGAGGCGCTCGATGCCGGCCCGGTCGTGGAGCGGCTTGAGCGCGACCATCAGCTGCATCGTCGAGCAGTTCGGGTTGGCGACGATGCCCTTGTGACCCTCGAGCGCCTGCGGGTTGACCTCGGACACGACGAGCGGGACCTCGGGGTCCTGGCGCCACTTGGAGGAGTTGTCGACGACCACGGCGCCGGCGTCGGCGAAGCGCGGGGCCCATTCGCCGGAGGTCGTCCCGCCCGCGGAGAAGATGGCGAGGTCGAAGCCCTGGATGGTCTCGTCCGTGAGCGCCTGGATGATGCCGAAGCCCTCGAGCTCCCGGCCGGCCGAGCGCGCCGAGGCGAACGGGACGATCTCGCGCGCGGGGAAGTCCCGCTCGCGCAGCTTGCGGAGCATGACGGTGCCGACGGCGCCCGTGGCGCCGACGACCGCGACCCGGTAGCCGGTCATCGGACCCGCTCCCCGCTGCCGAACGGATGCTCGGCCTGGACGTCGCCCTCGCCGAGCCCGAAGGCGCCGTGGAGGGCGCGGACCGCGTCCTCCAGCTGCGAGGCGTGCACGACGCAGGAGATCTTGATCGGGGACGTGGAGATCATCTCGATGTTGATCCTGCGCTCTCCGAGGGTCTGGAACACCTTGGCCGCGACGCCCGGGTGCGAGCGCATGCCGGCGCCGACGACGGACACCTTGCCCATCTCCGGGTCCTCGGAGAAGGAGCCGATGCCGAGCTCGCCGAGGATCGGGTCCAGGGCGGCGTGCGCCTCGCGCAGGTCCGTGCGCGGGACGGTGAAGGACATGTCGGCCGCCGCGCCCTCGGACACGGGCTCGTTCTGGATGATCATGTCCACGTTGACGTTGTGGTCGGCCAGTGCCGTGAAGATGCGGCCGGCGACGCCGGGGTTGTCCGGGACGCCGAGGAGCGTCACGCGCGCCTCGTCCGTCGAGTGCGTCACCGCGGTGATCAGCGGACGTTCCATGGTCTCCTCTTCCCCGACGACGAAGGTGCCGGGCTCGTCGGTCATGCTCGATCGGCAGTGGATGCTGACGCCGTGGTTGCGCGCGTACTCGACGGAGCGCAGCTGCAGGACGCCGGCGCCCGACGCCGCCATCTCGAGCATCTCCTCGAAGGACACGACCGGCAGCTTGCGCGCGTCGGGGACGACCCGCGGATCGGCGCTGAAGACGCCGGGGACGTCGGTGTAGATCTCGCACACCTCGGCGCCGACGGCAGCGGCGAGCGCGACGGCCGTGGTGTCGGAGCCGCCGCGGCCGAGCGTCGTGACGTCCTTGGTGGTCGAGACGCCCTGGAACCCGGCGACGAGCACGATCGTGTCCTCGTCGAGCGCGGTGCGGATGCGGTCGGCCTTGACGTCGACGATGCGCGCCTTCGTGTGGGAGGTGTCCGTGACGATCCCGGCCTGCGAGCCGGTGAGGCTGATCGCGCGATGACCGAGGTCGTTGAGCGCCATCGCGCACAGGGCGCAGGACATGCGCTCGCCCGTGGACAGCAGCATGTCCATCTCGCGCGGATCGGGGGTCGGGGAGACCTCCTCCGCCATCGAGATCAGCTCGTCCGTCGTCTTGCCGCGCGCGGACAGGACGCCGACGACGCGGTGGCCGGCCTCGTGGGCGCGGACCATGCGCTTCGCGGCGCGCTTGATGCGGTCCGCATCGGCGACGGAGGTGCCCCCGAACTTCATGACGACGGTGCCTGGCATGCGGCGGCGGAGTCTAGAGCCGCTACATCGAGCGCCGGCCCGCGAGCGCGCGGCCGAGGGTGACCTCGTCGGCGTACTCGAGGTCCGCGCCGACCGGGAGGCCGGAGGCGAGACGGGTGACGGTCGTCTGCGGCGACTGCTGGCGCAGGGCGTCGGCGATGTAGAGCGCGGTCGCCTCCCCCGTCGTGGTCGGGTTGGTCGCGAGGACGACCTCCTCGACGGGCTCGACGGCGTGGGTGACGCGGCGCAGCAGCTCGGCGATCTTGATGTCGTCGGGCTCGACCCCGTCGATCGGGCTCAGCGCACCGCCGAGCACGTGGTAGCGGCCGCGGTACTCGCTCGTGCGCTCGATCGGGACGAGGTCCCCCGGCTCCTCGACGACGCAGATCAGGCGATCGTCGCGGCGGGCGTCGGAGCAGATCGCGCAGCGCTCGCCCTCTGCGAGGTTGAAGCACACCTCGCACAGGCCGATCTTCTCGCGCACCTCGCGGATCGCGTCGCTCAGCCCGAGCGCGTCCTCCTCGGAGGCCCGCAGGAGCAGGTGGAACGCGAGGCGCTGGGCGGTGCGGCCGCCGACGCCGGGCAGCTTCGACAGCTCCGTGACGAGCCGCTGGATCGGGGCCGCGTACTCCACCTACGCGTCTCGCGACGGCTCGAACCGGGCCCGCCGGCCCGCCGGGCGGGCGGTCAACGCTTCTTGTTCGCGCGGCGCGCCGCGCGGTTGCCGGCGCCGCCGCCGGGGGGCATGCCGCCGGGGAGGCCGCCGCCGGGGGCGCCGCCGCCACCGCCGAGCAGGCCGCCGAGGTCGCCGAGCATCGCGGAGGGATCGAAGTCCCCCTGCGCGCCGGCCGTCGCCTTCTCGCGGACCTGGTCGGCCTGGCGCATCGCCTCGTTGACCGCGGCCATGACCATGTCCTGGAGCAGCTCGACGTCCTCGGGATCGACGGCGTCCGGCTCGATCGTGATCGACTCGAGCAGCCCCTCGCCCGTGGCGACGACCTTGACCATGCCGCCGCCCGCGGAGGCCTCGACGCGCTCCTCCTTGAGCTTCTCCTGCGCGGCGGCCATCTCGTCCTGCATCTTCTGGGCCTGCTCGAGCATCTTGTTGAGGTTGGGCGGCATCGGCATCAGGCTTGAGGCTCCTCGGGGTCGTCCAGCACGGTCGCGTCGAACTCGTGGATGAGGCGTTCGATCAGCTCGTCCTCGGGCACGGCGGCCGCGGCATCCTGCAGATCGAGCTCGTCGTCGGAGCGCAGCTCGTAGGCCAGGCGCAGCGCCTGCCCCGTGACCGCGCGCACCGCCGCGGCGACCACGTCGCGGTTGCCCGCCCGGTCGGCCGTCTTCATGAAGATGGCGGCCGACTCGGAGAAGGCGACGGTGAGCCGGTCGTCGGTCACCGCCACAGGCTGGGCCTCCGAGAGGAACGCTCCGAGGTGGGTGCCGCTGAGCTGCTCGAGGACGGCGGGCCAGAGCTCGCGCAGGGTGGCGACGTCGAGCGCCCCGTCCACCGGGGCGACCGCGACGGCCACGGCGGGCTCCGCGGCGTCCCCGCCGGGCAGCGTGGTGGCTGAGACCGTGACCTGATGGCCGGGGTCCTCGTCCGGGCTGACCGTGACCGTGGCGGGGCTCCCGGCGGTCGGGATCGGGTCGGCGTCGGACGGGCGAGCCGCGACGGGGGCCGCGCCGGGCTCCCCGTAGACGAAGTCGGGCGACGGCGGCGTGCCGTAGGTCGGGGCCGCGTCGCGGGCGGCGGGCCGCTCGGGCGCGGGCTCGCGGCGGGGCGCGGCAGGCGCGGCCGGCTCGGCGTACGGGTCCTCCCCGTCCTCCTCGGCGTAGTCGTAGCCGCGGTCGAAGACGGGGAGGTCGGGCCGCGCGGGCGCGGCCGGCGCAGCGGGACCCGGATCGCGGTCCGTGGCGGACGGCGGCTCGGTGCTCACCGGCTGGGCGGCGTCGCGAGCGGCTTGGGCGGCAGCGGTGGCGGGCTGCTCGGGCGCGCGGGGCGTCGCCGGGGGCGCGTTGGGCGGGCGGGCGGGGACGACGGGCAGGTCCAGCGCGGGCATCGGCGGGCGGGCGGGCGGCTCGGGCCGTGCCGGCGGCACCCGATCAGCAGTCGCGCGATCGTCGCCGGAGCGACCGTTCTGCGACTCCTGATCGCCCGTGGCGGGCTGCGCGGAGGGGGCGGCGGGCTGCGCGGAGGCGGCGGCGGGCTGCGCGGGGGCGGCGGACGGCGGCGCCGGCGTGGCGACGGGCGCCGGCCGCGCCGCCACGCCCCGCTCCAACCGCTCCAGCCGGGCCAGGAGGGCCTTGACGGAGGGGTCACGGGCCGGGTCGGCGGCCTTGACGAGGGCGAGCTCGAGCTGGGTGCGGGCGTCGGCGCCGTCCTTCATCGCGCGCAGGCCGGAGGCGAGGAGGTCGAGGAGGCGGACGACGCTGGCGCCGTCCACGCGCGCGGCCTGCTCCGCCAGGCGAGCGTCGGCGTCGGCGGTCATCGACAGCTCCGCGGGCACCTCGCCCCCGAGCGTCTGGACGATCATCAGCGACCGCAGATGGGCCTCGAGGTCGGCGAAGAAGCGGCCCACGTCGCGGCCGGACTCGGCCAGGCGGGCGGCGGCGAGGATCGCGTCGCGCGCGCTGCCGGCCGCGACGGCGTCGACCGTGCCGAGCACGAGATCCGCGTCGACGGCGCCGAGCACCGCGAGCACGTCGTCGAGCGCGATGTCCTTCCCGGCGTAGGCGACCAGCTGCTCGAGCGTCCCGAGCGCGTCGCGGAAGGAGCCCGTCGCCGAGCGGGCCAGCAGGGCGACGGCCTCGTCCGGCACCGTGATGCCCTCCGACGCCGCGGAGCGGCGCAGCACGCCGGCGATCTGCTTGATCGTCGGCCGCTGGAAGTCGAAGCGGTGGCAGCGGTCGGCCACCGTCGGGAGGATCTTCTGCGCCTCGGTGGTGGCGAGGATGAAGATCGTGTGCGGCGGCGGCTCCTCGAGCGTCTTGAGGAACGCGTTCCACGCCGCCGTGGTGAGCATGTGCGCCTCGTCGAGGATGTAGACCTTCGAGCGCCCCGACACCGGCGCGTAGGCGACCTTCTCGCGCAGGTCGCGGATGTCGTCGACCGAGTTGTTGGACGCGGCGTCCATCTCGATGACGTCCAGGGAGGTGGCGTTGGCGATCGAGACGCAGCTCTCGCACACCCCGCACGGCGTGGCGGTCGGCCCGTTGACGCAGTTCAGCGAGGCCGCGAGGATCTTCGCCATCGACGTCTTGCCGGTGCCCCGCGGGCCGACGAACAGGTAGGCGTGGTGCACCTTGTCCTGCTCGATCGCGTTGCGCAGCGTGCGCACCACGTGCTCCTGGATGTGCTCCTGCCCCACGACCTCGTCGAAGGTGCGCGGGCGGTGACGGCGATACAGCGAGGCCATGGACCCCGGAGTCTAAGCACGGGTCCGGCGGTGATCGTCGTGTGAACCCCGCAACCTGCGGCACCCGCCGACCGGTACCGTCGCCCCATGCCGCTCGTCTCGCGCCGCACGCTGTTGCAGTCCGGCCTCCTCGGCGCCGCCGCCCTCTCCTTCGGCCCCGGGTTCTGGCGCGACGCGCTCGCCGCGACGCCGGCCCGACCGGGCCCCGGCCCCTACGGCCCGTTGCGGGCGCCCGACGCCAACGGCATCCGCCTGCCGGAGGGCTTCACCTCGCGCGTGATCGCCCGCGCGGGGGTCCCGGTGCGCAACACGCCGTACACGTTCCCGATCTTCCCCGACGGCCAGGCGACGTTCTCGACGCCTGACGGCGGCTGGATCCTCGTGACCAACTCCGAGGTGCCGAGCACCGGCGGCGCATCGGCGATCCGCTTCGCCCCCGACGCCACGATCACGGACGCCTACCGCATCCTCGACGGCACCGACGTCAACTGCGCCGGCGGCCCGACGCCGTGGGGGACCTGGCTCTCCTGCGAGGAGGTCGACGACGGCCAGGTGTGGGAATGCGACCCGACCGGCGCCCGTGCCGCCGTCGTGCGCCCGGCGCTCGGGACCTTCAAGCACGAGGCGGTCTGCGTCGATCCCGACGGCCGGCTCTACCTCTCCGAGGACCTCGGTGACGGCGGCCTGTACCGCTTCACCCCCACCGCCTATCCCGACCTCGCCGCCGGCCTGCTCGAGGTCGCCTGCGGCACCGGCCCGCAGGTGAGCTGGAAGGCGGTTCCGGATCCGCTCGCCAGGGACACGCCGACCCGCAGCCAGGTCCCGGACATCCGCCGCTTCGCTCGCGGCGAGGGCATCTGGTTCGACTCGGGGACCGTCTACCTCGCCACGACCGCCGACGAGACCGTGCACGCCTACGACACGGCCACGGAGACCATCGAGGTCCTCTACCGCGCCGACGACGCGGGTGACACGCCCCTGCGCGGCGTCGACAACCTCCACGTCTCCCGCTCCGGCGACCTGTTCGTCGCGGAGGACTCCTACGAGAACGACCCCGACGCGATGGACGTCTGCATCATCACCCCCGAGCGCGAGGTCTCCCGCTTCCTCAAGCTGACCGGGAGCGAGCACTTCCTCCCCGGCCCCGCCCAGTCCGAGACCGTCGGCCTGACGTTCGACCCGAGCGGCACCCGCCTGTACTTCGGTTCCCAGCGCGCCTTCGGCACCGGCGTCGTCTACGAGGTCACCGGTCCGTTCCGCGGGCCACGGGCCCCGGCCGTGCCGACGCTCGGGCTCGCCGTCGCCCGGCGGATCGGCCTGCGCCGCTTCACCGCCCGCGGGATCCCCGTCGCCCTGACGCTCGACGAGGCCGCGCCGGTGCACCTCGCGTTGACGGCGCGGGTGACGGTCGGGGGCCGGCGGCGCAAGGTCACGCTCGCGCGGCTGTCGCGCAAGCGGGTCGGCCGTGGCCCGGAGACGCTGCGGCTGCGCCCGACGGCGGCGGGTCGGCGGGTGTTGAAGGCGCGCCGGCACGGCATCGGCGCGACGCTCGAGGCGCAGATCGCCGATCGGACGCTCCGGCGCCCTGTGCGACTGATCCTGAAGTAGGGGCGACGCACGCCCACCGGCCGAAGGGGGGTCGGCCGGCGGGTCGTGGTCCGGTGTCGCAGGCCCGAAGCGGCGGTCCGTTTACGCCGCTTCGCGCGCGGGGTCAGTCGTGGGGTCTGTCCGGGGGTGGGAACGCGACGACGACGACCTGCTGGGCTCCCTCGACGCGTTCGCGGCCGGTGTGGCCATCTCGTGCGCGGAGCTCATGGACGTCAGGATGCGCCAGCAGGGTCAACGGCACATCAACGCTTCCTCACAGGAACATGAGGAAGCGTTGCGAAGACGGACCGTGCACCCGCCGTCGAGATGGTGATTCCCGGCGCGTCCACCGTCGATGACTCCAGTCGAGCGACCCCGCTGCGCCTGCCAGTTACCGCTTAAGGCTGCTTCCTTCCGGACCTGACCTGGTTCACGGGCCGACACCGCATGGGACCCGACCTTCAACGCCACCTGCGATGCGCTGACCCGGGAGGCATCAACCCTCGGGAGGGAATTCAGCCCCGCTAGAGCGGCTTGCGAGTTCAGGGCTCCGCTACTGCCCCGCCTAGCACGGTCCGGCGCGGATGCTAGAGGATCACGGGCATGGTCGAGCTTCCCGACGGATTCGCGTGTGGACACGCCACGGACGCCGACGGCTGGACGGGCGTCACCGTGCTCCTCGCGCCGCCCGGCAGCGTGGGCGCCGGCGAGGTGCGCGGGGGCGGCCCGGGGACCCGCGAGTCCGACCTCCTCTCCCCGTGGACCTCCACCCCAGGACCGGAGGCGATGGTGCTCGCGGGCGGCAGCGCGGGCGGGCTGGCCGCGGCCGACGGCGTTGCCGACTGGCTCCGGGCCCAGGGCCGCGGGTTCCAGACGCCCGGCGGGCGGATCCCGCTCGTCTGCGGCGCGGTCGTCTACGACCTGGGGGTCGGCTCGGCCGACGCGCGGCCCGACGCGACGATGGGCACCGCCGCCTGCGCGGCGGCGGGGCCGGTGGTCGAGCGCGGCTGCGTGGGGGCGGGCACCGGCTGCAGCGCCGGCAAGCTCGGGGCGGCGACCAAGTCCGGGCTCGGCGCGGCCCGCATGACGGCTGGCGGCGTGACGGCGGTCGCGGTCGCCGCGGCCAACCCGCTGGGGGACATCCTCGATGCGGACGGCACGGTGCTCGCGGGCGCGTGGGACGCGGCGGCCGGACGCTGGGTGCGCTCCGTGGAGCTCCTGCTCGCCGGCGCCGCGCCGCCGCTGCGGACGAACACGACCCTCGTGTGCGTGTGCACGGACGCGCGGCTGACCAAGCTCGAGGCCGGGCTCGCGTCGCGCGCCGCCTCGGCCGGTGTCGCCCGCGCCGTCTCCCCCGTCGCGACGGCCTTCGACGGGGACCTGACGGCGGTGCTGGCCTCCGGAGCGGTCGCCTGCGACCCGGGCGTCGTGGCCGTCCTGTGCGCCGAGGTCGCCGCCGCCGCGGTGCGCGACGCCGCACGCAGCGCGACCTCTGCGCCGGGGTGCCCGAGCGCCGCCGCACGGGCCGCGGCCACCGTCGGGTCCGGACCGTAGGCTGCCGCGCGTGCCCGCCCCATCGTCCTCCCGCCGCCGACCGAAGCGCAAGCCCTCCGCGGAGGTCCCGCTCGAGACCCGGGCGGGCGAGTACCTCCTGTGGACCGACGGCGCCTGCAGCGGCAACCCCGGGCCCGGCGGCTGGGCCGCGATCACCGTCCCCGACGCCGACCCCCCCGCTCAGCCGATCGAGCGCTCCGGCGGCGAGCCGCAGACGACGAACAACCGGATGGAGTACACGGCGGCGATCGAGGGGCTGCGGGCCATCCCCGCCGGCTCGCAGGTCTGCATCGTCACCGACTCGCGGCTGATGATCGACTCGATGACGAAGTGGCTGCCCGGATGGAAGCGCAAGGGCTGGAAGACGGCCGGCGGCCAGCCGGTCAAGAACCAGGACCTCGTGCGCGCGCTCGAGGCCGAGATCGAGCGCCACGAGGCCGTGCGCTGGCACTGGGTCAAGGGCCACGAGACCGGCAGGGGGAACGAGCACAAGGCCCTCAACGACCGCGCCGACGCGCTCGCTGTCGCGGCCGCGCAGGCCGCCGCCGGGCGCTAGCTACCGCGGGGCCATCCGCAGCGCCCCGTCCATCCGGATCGTCTCGCCGTTGAGCAGCTGGTTGGCGGCGATCGCCATGACCAGCTGGGCGTACTCGTCGGGGCGACCGAGCCGCGCGGGATGCGGGACCGACGCGCCGAGCGCCGCGCGGATGTCCTCCGACAGCGACCCCAGCAGCGGGGTGTCGACGATGCCGGGCGCGATCGTCATGCAGCGGATCAGGTCGCGGGCGAGATCGCGGGCGATCGGCAGCGTCATCCCGACGATGCCGCCCTTGGACGCCGAGTAGGCGACCTGGCCGATCTGCCCGTCGAAGGCGGCGATCGAGGCGGTGTTGACGATCACGCCGCGCTCGCCGTCGACGGGCTCAAGGCCCTGCATGACCGCCGCGGCCTTCGATGCGACGTTGAAGGTCCCGATGAGGTTGATCTCGATCACGCGCCGGAACGCGTCGAGGTCGTGGGCGACGCCCTTGCGCGCGGTGCGCGCGCCGATCCCGATCCCCGCGCAGTTGACGCACAGCCGCAGCTCGCCCAGCTGCGCCGCGGTGCGGACCGCCTCACCGACCGAGTCGGGGTCGCGCACGTCCGCGCCCACGAACGTCAGGCCGGTGCCGTCGAGCTTCCCCGCCGCGGCGGGCAGGTCGAGCACGACGACGGTCGCCCCGGCCGCCTGCGCGGCGTCGGCGGTCGCGCGCCCGAGGCCGGAGGCCCCGCCCGCGACGAGAGTGACGGTTCCCGTGAGGTCCATGGGCCGATCATGCCCGACGGCGAGGGATCAGTCGGCGCCGACGAGGGTCGCGCACAGCGCGTCGATCGCCGCGGCCTCGTCGCGGACGATCCGCTCACCCTCCGCGCGCAGGTCCCGCAGGTTGCCCGCGCTCGCGTCGTCGAGGGCGTCGGCCGCCTGCTCGAGGCGGCGCTGCAGGCGCACGTAGCGGGCGCCCAGGAGGTGCCGGAGCTCGAAGTCGGCCGTCTCGGCCTGGGCGGAGAGGAGCACGTCGATCACGGGCCGCGCCCAGCCCAGCTGCCCCCAGCCGCGCGCCTCGTCACCCCTGATCGCCTTCGTCGCGCTGCCCGTTCCGAGCGACGCGATGACGGTCAGCTCCGGACCGCGTCCGGCGCTCAGCAGGTCCGTGTAGGCGACCGCGGACGGGTTGGAGGCGAAGACCCCGCCGTCGATCAGCGCGTAGGTCCGGTCCCCGGCGAGATCGGTCACCGAGGCAGGCTCGAAGTACGTCGGCGCCGCCGAGGTCGCGTGGGCGACGTCGGCCAGGGTGAAGTCGTAGGTCGGATCGGCACGGGCGCGCTCGGAGCGGAAGAAGAACGCGTTGCGCGACTCGATGTCGTAGGCGGTCACGACGATCGGCACGAGCGCCGCCGACAACGTCGCATCCCCCAGGTACGCGTCGAGGGCGGTGGCGAGCCCCTGCGAGCCGTAGCGCTCGTCGAGCACCCCGTCCGCCGAGGTGATCCGCCGCAGCAGCGACCGGCTGAAGATCCGCGGCCCTTCGCTGACGTAGAGGTCGATGAGCGCCTCGGCGCTGAAGCGCGGTGCACCGTCACCCCCCGGCCGCGCGAGCGCGCACGCGAGGATCCCGCCCGTCGAGGTCCCCGCGACCAGATCGAACAGCTCCGCCGTCGGACGCCCGGTCCGCCGCTCGACGTCGGCGAGCACGACGGCCGGGATCAGCCCCCGGATCCCACCCCCGTCGATCGAGAGGATGCGCATCGCGGCCGACCCTATCCGGCGGGTCGCGCGAACAGCACGATCAGGACGAGGACGACGGCGAGCGCGCCGTATCCCAGCTGCCGCGCCCGGCCGTCGCAGGTCCGCATCGCCACGATGCACTGCAGCGCGTAGTAGGCGGCGAAGGCGCGCGACGCGATCGCGACGATCGCCGCCGTCGACACGATCCAGCACAGGGCGATCGCAGCGCCGCCGCTGAGCAGGTACGCCACCCGGGGCGACAGCCGGTGGCCGCTGACGACCGCGAGGTTGCCCTCCGCGGCGGCGGTGTCGGCCGTCGCCGCGCTCAGCTGCGACAGCACCGCGCAGATGACCAGCGGCACGGCGAGCAGCGGCAGGGCCTGGTCGACGATGTCGAGCAGCGTGGACGGCTGCAGCCCGACGACCAACGGCGTCGCCACGGCCGTGAAGACGATGTAGATGCCCGCCGCCAGCAGCTGCGACGCGGCGCACGCCCGGATGCGCAGTGACGCGTCGAACTCGTCGGCGAGGTAGCGGACCGTCTCGAAGCCCTGCACGGTGATGACGATGCCGCCGAGGACGAGCAACGTCTCGACGAGCCCCGAGCCGCCGGCCGCCGGCAACCCGAAGGAGCCGCCCGCGATCCGCGACCCGTCCTCGACGACGAAGGCCACCGACAGCAGGGCCATCACCGCCAGCACCACGAGCAGCGCGGCCCGCTCGAGCACGTTCAGGCCGCCGAACCCCCGCAGGACGCCGACGACCAGGATCAACGCGATCGCGACCGTGGCCACCAGCCGCTCGAGCGCCACGTCCGGCGACCCCAGGGCGTCGACGAGGTACTGGGCCATGATGCGCACGTAGAGCGCGACGGAGATGACGTAGGCCACGACGATCACCACGTCCGAGGCCCGCTCGAGCCGTTCGGTCCAGGTGTCCAGCGTCCCCTTCGACGCCCGGTCCTCCACCACGCGGACGTTGTGGCGGATCGCGACGCCGATCAGCCACGCGAGCAGGCACACCGCCGCGGCACCGACCACCGCGAGGCTCCCGAGCGTGCGCGTCAGGATCGGGACGATGATGAGGAACCCGCTGCCGAAGATCGACGCCAGCGGGGTGACCGAGGCACGGAGGAGGGCACGCATCACGGGACGGGGTACGCGGCCCGCTGGGTCGCCAAACCGGGGCGGTCCGGTTGTGGCGCGCCGCATCGGCGCCGGACCGCGCGGGGCCTCAGCGGGTCCCGCGACGCCCCGACGGCCGGGAGCTCACGCGGGCGGCGCCCCCGCCGCAAGCGGGTCTGCGGCGCCCCAGGTGCCGCTGCTGGCGTAGGGCCGGAAGCGGGCGAACGTGTACTGGCGGTGGAACTGGTGCTCGCGCATGCCGTCCATCGCCGCTCGGTGAGGGTCGCCGCCGTAGGCGTAGGCCTCCATCTCCCGCGCACTGCGCCACAGCGAGAACGTGCCCACCAGCAGCGGCGGACGCGCCAACGCCGTGCCCGCAAGCAGGGCCGGGCTGGCGAGCGCGGCCGCCTCGGCTCGTGCGCTGGTCCGCAGGAACGTGTAGGCCTTGCGGGCGCGGAGGTACCCGTAGGTGACGACGGCGACGGGCTCGTCGGGATCGTGGTCGACCCGGCCCGGCTCGCCGAAGATCGACCAGTTGCCGCTGGCGCGCAGGGGCGCAAGGCGGACGTGCCAGCCGTCTGCGAGCTGCTGCGCGAGCGGATCGTGCGCCAGGAAGCGGTCGAGGGCCGCGTCGTCGTCCCACACCCCGACGAGGCCCACGCGGCCGGGACTCGCTGACGGCAGGACCCGCTCCGAGAAGGGCACCGCCAGCAGCGCTTCGGCGTAGCGCAGCCCGGCGCCCCCATCCGGGCGGCGACGAGCCCGGGAGAACCGCAGCGCCGCGGGCGCGGGGAGCTCGGCGGTGTGGACGGAGACGATCAAGAGGACCTCAGCCGGAGCGTTGTCCGTTCCGACACCAGGGGACTGCAGCACCGTGGAGTCATCTAATTCACCATACATGAATAACGGGCCGACCCCGATCCGACCGGCGCCGTGCACAGCGGGGTCCGCGTCCGTCTCCTGGAGTGGACGCCCCCCGCCCAGCCCTATCGTCGACCCGTGCCCGCGCGACCGCGAACGCCGCCTCCGGAGCCGTCGAGTGCCTGACGAGCGGGCCGCGAGACCGGGCGCCGGCCGACGTCCGGGGAACCCGCAGACGCGGGCCGCGCTGATCGACGCAGCCCGGTCGCGCTTCGTCGCCCACGGATACGACGGGGTCACCGTCCGCAGCATCGCCGCCGACGCCGGCGTGGATCCAGCGCTCATCAACTACTTCTTCGGCGGCAAGCAGGGGCTGTTCGCCGAGACGATGTCGCTGACCGTGAGTCCCGCCGAGGTCGCCGGCGAGGTGCTCGCCGGGCCGCAGGCCGGCTTGGGGGAACGCCTGCTGACGGGCGTGCTCACGACCTGGGACGACCCGGCGAGCGGGCCGCCGCTGATCGCACTGGTCCGCGCCGCCGCGGGAGAGGAGAGCTTCGCCGACATGCTCCGCGAGTACGCCCGCAGCGAGATCATCGACCCCATCAGGCAGCGCCTCGGCGACACGCATCCGGAACGGGCCGCCGCCGTCGGCACCCAGATCCTCGGCCTCGTCTACTCCCGCTACATCCTGCGCCTCGAACCGATCGCCTCCGCCCCCGCCGCCCATCTCGTGGCAACGCTCGCCCCGGCGCTGCAGGCGGTGATCGACGCCCGCGGCGAGTGAGGCGAAGGCGTCCGTCGTCCTGACTGCTCGTCGCGAGGACGCCTCATGCATCCTGCCGACCTGCATCGTGCGGGCCGATGGACCGCGCCGACCGCGAGGGCCCCGATCGCTGCAGGACCGCCCAGCGCGACACCCTGCGCGCCCTGATCGGCTGACGCAGGTGCCCTGAGCGCGTGACTCAGGCCGTCAGCACGGTCTTCACGCTCGCACCGCGCATGTGCTCCCCGAGGGCCGCCGGCGCGTCGTCCATGGGCGCCGTGAGCGTGGTCACGAGCTCGGGAGCCAGCTTGCCGGACACCATCAGCTCGAGGATGGCGGGGATGAACGCGCGGGCGTGCGTGCGTGAGACGTGCAGGGAGGCGTTGCGGCCGTACATGACCGACAGCGGCAGCTTCACGTGCTTGTACAGGCCTCCGATGCTGCTGCAGGTGCCATCCGGGGCGGTGCGGTCGAGCGCGAGCCGCAGCCCGGCCGCGGACGCGCTGGCATCGACGACCAGCGGCGCGGCGGCCATGCGCGCCGCGTCAGCGGGAGTGACCGCTCGCAGGCCGAGGCTGTCGGCCATGCGGCGCACCTCCGGACGGGCGTCGGCGAGCGTCACGTCGCGGGCGCCGAGGGCCAGCGCCGTGAGACCGGCGTAGAGCGGCACGCTCGGCGTGACCAGGTGTCGCGCCATCGCCGCCACGATGAGCACCCGGGCGTCGGGGTCGCGAGCCAGCAGCGAGGGCAGGAAGGGTCCGATGTGCCGGTAGCCGTCGGCGACGTTGTCGGCCACGCTCGCGGCGGCCGCGGGGTCGATCCCGTCGGGAAGGGCCACGAGCATGCCGTCGGCGAAGGGGACCGCGAGCACGTCGGCGACGGCCCCGCCCCAGTGCCCGCCCGCCACGCCGAAGCCGTACATGGAGATCGGCGGCACGGCAGCGCAGTTGCCGGGATGGTCGGCAGCGCAGGACGGGCAGGTCCCGCAGCTGATCTGGAACGGCACCACGACCCGCTGGCCGACAGCGACGGTGGCCACGTCCGATCCGACGCTCAGCACCTCGGCCACGCACTCGTGGCCGACGCACAGCGGCAGCGCGAACGGCGACGCTCCCAGCAGGATCATCCGGTCGAGGTCGCAGGTCGCGACGGCAAGCGGTCTGACGAGCGCGCCCGCCGGGCCGGGAGGCGGCGGGACCGGGACGGTGCGCCAGCGAAGCTCGCCGCCCGGCCGGGCTTGCAGCGCGCGCATCCGCTCCCGGGTCGGATGCCTGCGCTCGCGCATCGCATCCGCGGCGGCCGCCGTGAGCCGCCGTGCGCGCAAACGCGCGTCGCGCTCGAGCGCCACGCTCAGGGCGGGCAGTGCCGACGGCCGCAGCAGGTGCGATGCGTGCCGCAGCGGTCCGCGCGGGGTCAGGGTCGTCGGGGCAGCCATGGACGGGGTGGGAGCGAGCCGCCGTCTGGCGACGGATCGCCGCGGACTCCGAACGCATACTACCGGTGCGTAAGTGCCCTGGGAAGGGACGCCCGGTGCGCGCACGGACGCACACCGGCCCGGGCCGCCCCCGCTCGCACTCAGGCGGCGGTGAGCGCTTTGAACACCCGCTTGAGCTCCGCGCGCAGCGCGGCGGCGTCGATCTCCGGCGAGCGGGCGGCGACCATGCCCGCCTCGCTGATGGCGCCGAACAGCAGGCTCGCCAGGGGCTCGACGGGCCGGGGTCGCAGCAGACCGGCGGAGATCGCCTCTCGCAGTCCGTCCTCGAGCAGCGCGATGACGTGCTGCTGCTGCAGCTCTCGCGTGCCCTCCCAGCCGAGCACGGCCGGCGAGTCCAGGAACACGATCTGCTGGACGCCCGGTTCGCGGCAGGCGTCCACGAAGGCGAGACAGCCGACCTCGAGCCGCTTCCAGGGGTCGCGCCGGCGGGCACCGGCCTCGACGTAGACCTGCGCCAGCCGCTGCATCTCCAGTGCGCAGGCGGCCCGGAACAGGTCCGTCTTCGAGGTGAAGTGGTGATAGAGCGCCCCGCGGGTGACCCCGGCGGCGACGACCATGTCCTCGATCGAGGTTCCGACGAAGCCGCGCTCGGCGAAGAGCGTGTGTGCGGTCGCGACGAGCTCCTGCGTCGTCGCCTCGGTCCGCTCGGCCTGGGTGCGCCGTCCCCGGCGCGGCCCCCGCCCGACCGAGCTCCCCGTCGTCGCCACGCGCAGACCTTACGTCACATCGCGCTGACGCCACCCGTGCGGGATCCATGCGGCCACCGTGTCGGGCTACAGTTATTTCAACGTTGTTGAAATAGGAGGCACCCGATGTTGCACCCACCGACACCCGCGCATGTCCCCGACGTCCAGCAGCGACGGCACATCCTCGTCGTCTGCTGCGCGGCGCTCGCCCTGGTCGTGTCCGCCGTCGCCTCGCTGAACATCGCACTGCCGGCGATCGCCGCGGACCTCGCGGCCTCGCAGACGGACCTGCAGTGGATGGTCGATTCCTACGCGCTGGTCTTCGCCGGCCTCCTGCTCCCGGCCGGGGCGGTCGGCGACAGGTTCGGCAGGCGGCGCGTGCTGCTGACCGGGCTCGTCGTCTTCGGAGTGGCCTACGGCGTCGCCGCCACTGCGGGATCCACCGGGGTGCTCATCGGTGCACGTGCGGTGGCGGGCCTCGGAGCCGCCGCGATCATGCCGGTGACCCTGTCGCTGATCACGACCTCGTTCCCGGCCGACGAACGCGAGCACGCGGTCTCGGTGTGGGCCGGAGTCGCCGGCGGCGGGGCGATCCTGGGGCTGCTCGTCTCCGGGATCCTGCTCGAGCTCGGTGACTGGACGTGGGTGTTCGTCGTCAACGCCGGCGTCGCGGCCGCGATCCTTGCGGCCGCGCTGCGCGTCGTCTCAGAGAGTCGCGACGAGGACGGCCCGCCGCTGGACCCGATCGGAGCGGTCCTGGCGGCGCTCGGCCTGACGGCCATCATCTACGCGGTCATCGAGGCACCCCAGCACGGGTGGCTCGGTGCGGACACGGTCGCCGGCCTGGTCGCCGGCATCGGCCTGCTCACGGCGTTCGTCCTCTGGGAGCTGCGCAGCCGCGCACCGATGCTCGATCCGCGCCTGTTTCGCGAGCGCGCGTTCAGCTCCGGAACGCTCGCCATCGCCCTGCAGTTCTTCGCGGTCTTCGGCTTCCTCTTCGTCGTGTTGCAGTACCTGCAGTTCGTCCTCGGCTACTCGCCGCTGACGGCGGCCGCGGCGATCGTGCCGATGGCGATGATGCTCGTCGCCAACTCCCGGCTGACCGCCCCACGGCTGAGCCGCCGCTTCGGGCCCCGCGCGGTCATCGTCGCCGGTCTGAGCGTCATGGCCTGCGGCTTCGTCGTGATGTCGCAGCTGGGGACGACGAGCTCCTACTGGCACGTCCTCGGCGGGCTGCTGCTCATCGGCGTCGGCGCAGGCCTCTCGACGGCGCCGGCGACCACGGCGATCGTGGCGGCGCTGCCCCCCGCGAAGCAGGGCGTCGGCTCCGCCGTCAACGACGCCGCGCGGGAGGTCGGCGGGGCCCTCGGCATCGCCGCACTCGGCAGCATCCTCGCCAACGAGTACGCGGCGCGCCTCGCGCCGGCGACACGCGGCCTGTCCGCATCGGTCTCGGCGGCGGCGGCCGACTCGATCGGGGCGGTGGCCGAGGCAGCGGACCGGCTCGGACCGCGCGGAGCTCAGCTGCTCGCCGACGCCCGGGCCAGCTTCGTCGACGGGCTCGGGCTCGCCTTCGCGGTCGCCGCCGGCGTGCTCGTCGCCGCTGCTGCGCTGGTGTGGCTGCTCGGGACGCACCCTCCTGCCGCGGCGGATCGACCCCCTGCCGCGAGCCAGCCGCCCGCAGGTGCGCCGGGAAGAGGCGTGTCCCCCCATCACGCCGTGCCGCGTTGACGCGTCCCTCGACAGCCGTCGGACGGACGGGCGGGCGTCAGAGTCCGAGGATGCCCTCCATGGTCCGGCGGGCGATGTCCTCGTCGTGTCCGGGACGGCCGGCCAACGTGGTCACGGCCGCTTCGACGGCGGCCATCGACGCGGCCGCCAGCGCCCGCGCCGGCGGCCCCACGGGGATCGTGCCGTCGCGACGACCGGCGATGATCAGGCGGCGCAGATGCTCGACGACGTCGGCCGTCTGACGATGGACCTCCGCGCCGACGGGATGACCGGGATCGGCGGCGAACTCGACTCGCAGGGCGAGCATGACGCGGGCGATGTCCCTGCGGCAGTAGACGGCATGGCGGCGCGCGATCTCGACCAGCGCGTCCGCCGGCGGCATCTCCTCCTCCAGCACAGCGCCGACCTCGTCGTACCAGGTGTCACGCACCCATTGCAGGGCGGCCAGGACGAGCTCGTCCTTGTCACGGAACTGGTGATACAGGGCTCCGCGGGTGTATCCCGCCTCCGCCGCGACGGCGGCGAGCCCGAGATTGGCGTAGCCGGCCCGTGAGATGCGGCGCGCCGTCGCTTCGAGCAGGCGCGCGCGCGAGCGGGCCCGCCGCTCGGCCTGTGTCGCGCGGGCTGGCTCCGGGACGGCGTTCAACGCCGCTTGCCGAAGGGTCGGGCGCTGAGGAACGCGATCGGTGGGGTGATCGCCCGGTAGATCGGTCGGATGGCCCAGTTGGGCAGCGAGGCGTTGCGCTCCTCGAAGCGGACGCGCGAGCGGGGGTGACGGCTGAACAGGGGCCGACGCATGAACAGGCGACCGAGCACGGAGGCAGGACCGTAGTTCTCGTCGGGCTCGGTCTCGTGCAGCTCGATGCGACAGAGGTGCTTGACGCTGGCGAACGCGTACACGGCCGGGATCACCAGCCGCCAGGGCGCACCATGGTCCGCGCCCAGCGGCTCGCCCGCCAGGGTGTCGGCGATGATGACGTCCTCGCCCAGCGCGTCGTCGACCGCGACGACGTTGCGGTAGCCGTCCAGCCCCTCGAACACCAGGTGCGTGGCTGCGTCCGCCCCGTCGAGCACGGGCGCGACCAGCGCTTCGAAGACGTCGAGCAAGCCGACGCCACCCCATTCCAGATCGACCGCCGTCCACCCGGCGACGCAGTGCAGGTCCGCTGCGAGCCGGCGGCGGGGAAGCGCCCCGAGCGCGTCCGCGCGCAGCACCACCCGGCCACCGGCGGCTCCGACGACGTCGAGGACGGGTGCGGACGGGATGGCCGGAGGAGGCTCGTGGAGATGGGTCCCGAAGCGGGGGAAGCCCTCGACGGGCCGTTGACCCGGCGGCAAGGGACGCTCAGAAACATGCATGCACGCATGTTATACAGCGGGCCGGGGCTGGACAACGGGGTCGGTAGTCGGCAACATGCGTGCACGTCGGTATGTACATTGACCGCATGACGACCCCGGAGGCGCGAGACCACAGGGCGGTTCGCGCTGCCGTCAAGCCCCCGATCCGGGACTCGGGCTGGCATGACTACGCCGATGCCTTCGAGCTCGCGGTGCCCGACGGCTTCGTCTGCGACCCGGAGCGGGTGCTCCGGCGCGCCCTCGAAGAGGGCCCCAGGGTCGGCGGCATCGCCACCGCCGCCGGTTGGAGGGTGCTGCGGTTGCGTCTCGGCCCCGGCCGGTCCGCGGAGCACATCCAGGGCTGGCGCATCACGGCCGGCGATCAGCACGCCATGCAGATCGAGGCATCCGGGCCCCTGGTTCGCGGCACCCTCGTCCTGCGCTGCTCCCCGCGCACGGTCTCCATCACGACGCACCTGCGCTACGAACGATCGGCAGCCGGCGCAGCGGTGTGGGCAGTGGTCGGTGTCGTGCACCGCCGGCTTGCGCCCTTCCTGCTCGAGCGCGCCGCCTCATTGAGATGACGTTCGCGAGCGACCCCCGGACAGCTGCCTACTACGACCGTCGCGCGGCCGAGTACGACGAGTGGTGGTCGAGCCGGGGCAGGTTCGCTGATCTCGCGCGCCCCGGCTGGGACGGGGAGCGAGCGCAGCTCATCGAGGCCCGAGCGCTGCCCGCGGCCAGGACGCTGGACGTCGCGTGCGGCACGAGCTTCCTCACACGCCATCTGCCGGGGGACGCGGTGGGGCTCGACCAGAGCGAGGACCTGACCGCCGACGGCCTGGCCCAGGAGCTTGGAGGCGTCCCGTTCCTGGACGGTCGCTGGTTCGTCGGGGCCCGTGCGCCCCTGCCGGCCCTCGACGACGCCGCCCCTGGGGACACCGGGACAGCTTCCGGATAAACTGCCTCGCCGGCCGACGGGACGCAGCCGTCGGGCGCCGTCAGACCGCCACATACCCTGCGAACGGCAGCACTCAGGGCGCGTAGCTCAGTGGGAGAGCGCTCGCTTCACACGCGAGAGGTCGCTGGTTCGAAACCAGCCGTGCCCAT